>CBDDEC010000004.1:0-1408197 GCA_965226785.1 Dehalococcoidia bacterium | reverse complement strand
CCGGCGCCGCATCCGGCACTGGAACGTGACGGAGCATCCGAACGCGCCCTGGATCTGGCAGCAGATGATCGAGGCGACCGCCTGGGGTCAGCAGCCGGGGTTCCCGATCCGAGACCGCGACCGTAGCTATGGCGGAGACTTCATCGCACGCGCTCGACGGCTCGGGATCGAGACGATTCTGACTCCGGTGCGCGCGCCGAATGCCAACGCCATCGCCGAGCGCGTCATCGGCACGCTCAGGCGCGAGTGTCTCGACCATGTCATCGCGGTCAACGAACAACATCTCCGGCGGGTGCCTGGTGAGTACGTCCAGCACTACAACGCGATGCGTCCGCATCGATTATTGTCGCTCGACTCTCCGGAGGGACGCTCGCCGGTGCAGCGGACGCCGAGTCAGCGAGTCGTCAGCAAGCCGGTGCCAGGAGGCTTGCATCATGAGTATCGGTGGGCCGCATGAGGTTTTGCCGTCCCACGCCGTACCACCTTCGAGGTGTTGTTCACCCTGTAGGTCCGCCGGCCGGGCGATCAGGCCGCACTTGACCAGGCCCCACCGTCCGCAGACGAACGGGAAGGCGGAACGCTTGATCCGCACGCTCCAGGATGAGTGGGCCTACATCCGCCGCTACCGCTCCAACCCCGAACGACTGCGCGACGCAGGCGGTCGGTCACGGAGGGCGGCGCGTCACCTTGGAGTAGACTCCGAGGTTGTATTAGGATGTCCCCGCTCGGCTAGGAGCGCGGGGCGGGGGAGCCTCCCAACGTTCGATCGCAGACCGTCGCCAAGCAGTGAATGTGAAGGAGCCAGATGACACAGCAGACGAGCGTGAAGGAGCTGCTGACGCTCCGCGTCCCGCCGATCGGGATCGGCTTCTTCTCCGAGCCGCCCGCCGGCGTGGAGCACTACGGCGACGGGCAGGCGCCGGCGGGATGCTCGTTCTGGCAGCGAGCGCAAGAGGGGCACGTCTTCTACGCCACCGCCGAGGACCAGGGCTGCGCCGTGGGGCTGTACACGCACAACCTCACCCCGCCGGAGGCGGCTGTGGGCGATCTCGAGGACACGATCGGGCTGATGGTCGAGAATCGCTACATCGAGATGGACGACGTCGCAGGCATCCCCACGCTCGACCGCAGGCCGCAGGTCGTCGCCTACGGGCCAGCCGACTCGGGAGCGTTCACGCCGGACATCGTGATCGTCGCGGCCGAGCCGGCCCGAGCGATGCTCCTGTTCGAGGCGGCGATCCGCGTGGGCGCGGGCGACCCGGAGGCGACGATTGTCCCGCGCCCGAGCTGCGCGGTGGTGCCCCAGGCCGTGAACAGCGATCGCGCGTCGCTCTCCTTCGGCTGCATCGGCAACCGCACCTACACCGGGCTGCCGGACAGCGAGATGTATGTCGCGATCCCGGGTGACCGATGGGAAGCGGTGGCCTCCGCCGTCGAGGAGATCGTCAACGCCAACGCCTCGATGGAGGCGCACTACCGCGGGTCACTGGTCACGTAAGGAGTCGAAGCGCAGCCGCGGCCGGACCGGCAAGGCGAGCGGCGAGGACCATCCGGGAGTGGGAGTTTCGATTCGCCCCACTGCTCGCCGGCCAGCTCCGCGCCAAGCGACGAGCCCGAGCCGGCGAGTCCTGGTACCTCGACGAGACGTACGTGAAGGTCGCTGGGCGCTGGTGCTACCTCTACCGAGCGATCGACGGCGACGGAGAACTGATCGATTCGATGCTGAGCGAGCGTCGAGACAAGCATGCCGCGCGGAGGTTCTTGCGGAGACTGGTCGAGATCACCGAACGCAAGCCCGCACGGATCACGACCGACCTGCACCCCGCTTACCGACGGGCGATCCGCTGGATCATCGGCCGCAAGGCTTGGCATCGCACGACGCAGTACCTCAACAACTACACCGAGCAGAGTCACCGAGCGGTGAAGCAGCGCTACTACCCGATGCAGGGCTTCGGGAGCTTCGAGTCCGCGTCGCGCTTCTGTAGCGCGTTCGATGAGCTGCGACAGTACTTCCGCGTCCGCCGCCGCGGTGGCGCCCATGTCGCGTTGACAGAGCAGCGACGGCTCTTCCTCACACGCTGGCACTCGCTGATCAGCGAACTGGCTGCAGCATAGACCACCAGCGACGTCGCCTTGTGGCGCCTAAGGGTCGACGCGCCCTGAGATCTGACACTGCCGCCGAGAGCATCACCTTCAAGCTCCCGGCGTTCGATTTGCGCAAGTGGATCCCCGGCAACCTCCACGACGTTCAGGACCTAGCTGTCGTGGCCGCTGTCGCCCTTGAGGAAGGAATCCCCCTCAGTTGGATCCCTCGCACGGAGATCGTTATCGCTCTCATCGAAGCCGACGGACCAGAGGAACGGCTTTGCATCCTCACCGAGCGTAGGGACGATGTTCTTGATGACTGCCATGCTGGACTCAATTCGATCACCCACGAGTGGTCAGTGCAATGCCGTAGCGCTATCCAGGCTCTACGTCTCGGCCTCGACGGGCCGGCCCAGTCCCACGCATCTAACATCGTCGACAGCGTCGTCCTCGCGCTCCATGGCAGGGGAGGTCGTGACGAAGCCAAGGAACGAGCCGAAGACGACTTCGACGATCTGCCCCTCCAGCTTGCTGCCGAGACCCTCACCCTCCGCCCGCTCTTGCGCGCGTTCACCACATGGGGGCCGGACTCCGGCACCACCCCGCCGGACCACTTCGCTCGCCATCCGACCTCTCATGCTGTCGGCCACGTTGGAGTATTCGCACCGCTGTCCGCTCTAATCGCCGTTATGCTCGCCACCTCGGTCACCGTGCAATACGCGCGAGACGAACCGACCGAGACTGATGCCAACCAAGCGGCGTCTGACTGATCCTCCTCTGACTTTCGCATTCCGGCGTCCGACGAATGCATCGGCCGTGCTTCGACGGCACCGAGCCCCCGCTGGGAGATCGCCGATGGCGAGGACAGCCGCCCCTCCAGCGCCTCCACAGGAACGCCTCCTGCGCGAGTGCGACCGCTAGGCTTTCCCTACGAGCTCGAATTGCGAAGAGGCAGTCCAATGGACATCGTTGTACAGCAGAGCGGCTGGGACGAGGGGCGTCTTGTCGACGTCAAAGCGGTTCTGGAGGATGTGGCGAAGCATATCTGCAAGCCGTTCCGGGCCCCTGTGGAAGAGACGTTGCACGTTGTCCCAGCACCGGAGGCGCGGCGCGATCCAATCACCTATGTGCGGCGTGCGTCTGGAGACCCCCCGGTCGACAGCCCCATCCGCATCTTGCTCACAGCCCGCGGTAGAAAGTGGGCCAAGTTTTCGTATCAGTTCAGCCATGAGCTCTGTCATGTTCTGAGCGGCTACGAGGACCTTGAGGGAGACACCAACAACTGGTTCCACGAGGCGATTTGCTACTTGGCCTCCTTGTTCACCCTCCGTCGCATGGCTGAGGCCTGGCGCACCGAACCGCCTTACCCGCACTGGATCACGTACGCTGACTCTCTCGCCGAGTACGCCGACAACGAGGACCGCAACTACTTGAAGGAGACGGCGCTGCTTCCAGGGGAGACCTTATCCAGTTGGCTGGCATCTCACGAGGAAGAACTGAGGGCTTGCCGCGAGCTGCGGGCGAAGAACGCCGTCGTCGCCCGGGAACTCCTGCCGCTCTTCGAGGAAGAGCCTTCCGGCTGGAACGCCGTACGCAGGTTTCCTGCCTCCAAGTCCTCGCTTAGGGACTACCTGAACGAGTGGGTTTCCGAGGTTGAAGCCGACGACCGCCCGTTTGTGGAGCGGATCATCCAGCGCTTCGAGGAGTAGCCGGAGCTGGCTGTCCGCCGATAGCTGGGCCCTCGGTGGCCACGTACAGATTACCGTCTGGCGGGAACCAATACGGCGTTCCGGGGACGGCGCTGGTCCTCCAGTTGCCCGATCGTATGTCTGGAGGTGCGAGCACCCAGAAGTTGCCCCCGTGGGGCGGCAATATTCCATCCAGCCCATGATTTCAGCGTTTCGGAGTCAGCGGCGCGCCTCGCGGATACGGCGGATGAGGTTTTCGTGCCCCACACCCATCCTCACCAATCGGCGCTGTGCCGCCGACGGCGATGAACGGTCCGACGCGCACGGCGCGCGCAAAGCCGATGCGTTCCTCGAACGGGTCGCCGAGCAGGATCTCCTGGCGCTTCACCGCCGTCTCCCCGCTGGCCGCGCGCGACCGTTGCCGACGCCGCGCCTCAGGGCCGCGTCGGGGCGACGGGGTAATTCGGCAGCCCGAGGATCGCGGCGGTCGCGTCGGCGCTGGCGATCGGGCGTCCGACCTCGGAGGCGACCGTCACGGCCTCCTCGATCAGCTCGACGTTGGTCGGGGTGCGCGGGCCACCGAAGGGCTCGAGCCCGACCTGGACGTGTCCACCGCGCTCGAACGCTGCGCGCGCGAGACCGCAGCCGACCACGTCGCCACCGCCGTGCGCCGACACGAGCCACGGAAGATCGGTGCCCTCGAGCATTGCGAGGTAGGCCTCGAGGCTCGGGACCGTCGGCGGCAGCCCGAACGAGAACTCGCCGGAGCCGAAGTAGAGCTTGACCATCACGCCAGGCGGCAGCGCCCCGGCGCGGTGGTAGGCGAGCACCACGCGGAGGAAGCCCGGCTCGAAGATCGAGATGCTGACGCCGACGCCGAGGTCGCGGCAGGCGTCGAACATGTAGCGCGCGTCGGCGAAGGTGTTCTGGTATGTGAGGTTCACCGCGCGCGGCAGACCGTTGGCGTCGAGGCCACCCACGTTTCTCGTCCCCGGGTCGACGAGGCCCATCCCGAGCACGCCGGTCGCCGCCAGCGCGTGCACGTGGCCGTAGCGTTCCTCGACGTTGGTGTGGGCGCCACCGCCGGCCGCCGTCGGGTAGAGGATCGCGTTGGGCCGCTCGGCGAGGATCGCGCGCCACGCCTCCTCGTACGGCGCCGGATCGTGCGTCCCGCTGCCGCCGACCACCGGGTCGCCGGTGTGGTTGTGGACGATCGTGGCGCCGGCGTCGAGGCAGGCGATACCGTCGCGCGCCACCTCGCCCGGCGTCAGCGGCACGTGCGGCTGCGCCTCGCGCGTCTTGCCGCCGTTGAGTGCGACTTCGATGATCACCGGCTGTCCGCTGGCGTCGTTCATCGCGTGCACGGTAGCGTGCGCATGGCCTCGAGGCGAGCGCGACGGCAGCGGCTAGGGCGCGTAGAGCACGGCGTCCGGGAACGCGCCGACGTACGCGCCTCCTGCCGGCCGAGCCAGCGGCCCGGATCCCCCTCGTGCGGCCGCTCCACCTTGATCACGCGCGCGCCCATGTCCGAGAGCATCACGGTCGCATGCGGACCGTTCTGATAACGCGTGAAGTCGAGGACGGTGATCCCCTCGGGGGGTGCGGGTATGAGGCGAACGGCATCTGAGGCGGGTGCTTGGTGAGTACGTCCAGCACTACAACGCGATGCGGCCGCATCGGTCATTGGCGCTCGACTCTCCGGAGGGACGCAAGCCGGTGCAGCGGATGCCGAGCCAGCGAGTCGACAGCAAGCCGGTGCTAGGAGGTTTGCATCATGAGTATCGGTGGGCCGCATGAGGTTTTGCCGCCTCACGATGGCGGGGACTTCATCGCACGCGCTCGACGGATCGGGATCGAGACGATTCTGACTCCGCTGCCCGCCGAACGCCAACGCCATCGCCGAGCGGGTGATCGGGACGCTCAGGCGCGAGTGCCTCGATCACGTCATCGCCGTCAACGAACGGCATCTGAGGCGGGTGCTTGGTCAGTACGTCCAGCACTACAACGCGATGCGGCCGCATCGGTCATTGGCGCTCGACAGCCCGCCTTGTGATCACGTATGGCCTCCAGGAGGTTAGCGAGCCACCGGACGCTGACTGCCGCCCCGCTCCGGTCGTCTCCGTGCTGTTCGATGGCCGTCCGAACGTCAGTAGCGGCCTGGGCTACGTCGTCCCGATCTAGGTCGTCATCGACTACCCAGGTGAGGTCGTCGAGACCCAGGTCGTTCAACGCACCGGCGGGAGCGACGCTCCCCGAAATCGAGCAGGAGCTCGAGCGCGAGGCCACGGAGACCGGGCTTCCGTCGGCGCGGCCCGATCGGCCCGTGCTGGTGCGCTCGGCGCCCGCCTCGAACGTGTACCACTCGCCCGTCGGGGCGGCCTCGTTGGGCGTCGGCACGCCGAGGAGCCGGCAGAGGTCGATGAAGTGCTCCTGCGACGATGCGTTCTCGCGGCGCGCGTTCTCGCGCCACTTGGCGGCGAACTCGGCGGCGGAGAAGGCCGGGGTCGAGGTCACGGGCGATCCTCGCTTGCGATGCCGTATCTAACAATCACTGCGCGTCCTAAGAGCCGCTACGGCATCCTACCTGTCGCCTTACATACGGCCACGTAGTGCGGGTCGGCGCTGTTGAGCGCGGTGTGCGCGGCGCTAAGTCGCGCATAGTCCGGCTCCTCATTCCCGCCGCGTATCGCCCCCACCACCCTGAGTAACGCAGCCGTGTATTCGAAGTGCGGGGTGAGCGCTTCCTTGGAACGGGCCGCTAGGACGCCTTCCCACAGGTAGTCAGCCCGCAAGAGAGTCCGGGCGAAGCCCGGAACGTCGCCGAGCCCGTACACTTGGTGAATCGCACTGCAGACAAGAGTACGGTAGTCAGCGGCTGCCCCGCGCTCCACCCTCGCCGATTCGGACTCCACGGCCCCGCCTAGTGGGGCCGTCGGAGATCCAGCATCGGGGGCGCTACATGCTGCGCCGGCGGCGATGACGAGGGCGAGAACCACCACGGCCACGACCCCTGCGAGGCGGCGGCGTTCGACACCGGGATCGAGACAGGCTATGTGCGTGGAGAGGTGACGATCTGCGAGGAACGTAAGCACGGCACAAGCCTCATCCTAGGCCGAGTGTCTGCCCACACCCGACCGGTGCGCACGCATCCTACTGCCGCTCGCTGTTGCGACGCGCGGGCACCACCGAGCTGCCCCGCGCCGCCCGCCGGCTCGGGGGCCGGGTCGCGGACGGTAGCGGCGCCTATTACCGGGAGCTGCTGGCGCCCCAGCGCACGCTGGAGCAAGATGCCCGGGGCAACTGGGTCGCGCGCTGGTCCGAGCACGGCCGCGCGGACCATTTCGCCCATGCCGAGGTCTACTGCCGGGCCGCCGATGAGATCGCGGCGCGCACCGGCTGGAGCGTGTGGACGTTGGGCTGGCACGACGAGGACTGAAACGTGCCCGAGGCGTCAATCGATCACGGGATCCTCACGGTGGCAGAGCAGCGGACTTCCATGAGAAGGCCGGTCCGTGTCAAGTTCCGTGATGCGCGCTCCTTCGCCGTGGGACGGCAAAACTTGATCCGTGCGGTTCGATGCTGAGATAGCAGAGTATCGGCGAGCCACGAGCGGCTCGTCTGTGCTCTACCTCCGTCTGCTTGTCGCAGCACTCTTCACATCGGTCCGCGTCCGCCGAGATCTCGTCCTCGAGAACTTAGCGCTGCGGCATCAGCTCGCCGTCTACACCCGGGGCCGTCGTCGACCGCGGCTCCGTCGCCACGACCGCCGATTCTGGTCACTACTGGCACGCGGTTGGTCCGGCTGGCGAGGCACGCTCGTGATGGTCGAGCCGGACACGGTTGTGCGGTGGCATCGTTCTGCTTGGCGCGCCTACTGGCGCTGGAAGAGTCGTCGCGGACCTGGGCGTCCCCACATTCCCGCCGAGTGGCAGCGGCTGATCCTGCGCATCGCCACTGAGAATCCACGGTGGGGCGCCGTCCGCATCGTTGGTGAGCTGCGTGCGCTTGGCTTCGACGTGAGCGCTCGCACCGTGAGCCGCTACCGTCAGCAGGCGCTCCGGCGACCGCCGAGTCAGTCGTGGCGCACGTTTCTGCGCAACCACGCGTCCAGCATCTGGGCTGCTGACCTGTTCACGGTCCAGACGCTCGCCTTCCGCACGCTCTACGTGCTCATCGTGATCGACCACGGCCGGCGCCGCATCCGGCACTGGAACGTCACGGAGCACCCGATCGCGCCCTGGATCTGGAGGCAGATGACCGAGGCGACCGCCTGGGGTCAGCAGCCAGGGTTCCTGATCCGAGACCGCGACCGTAGCTATGGCGGGGACTTCATCGCACGCGCTCGACGGCTCGGGATCGAGACGATTCTGACTCCGGTGCGCGTGCCGAATGCCAACGCCATCGCCGAGCGGGTGATCGGGACGCTCCGGCGCGAGTGCCTCGATCACGTCATCGCGGTCAACGAACAACATCTCCGGCGGGTGCTTGGTGAGTACGTCCAGCACTACAACGCGATGCGTCCGCATCGATCATTGGCGCTCGACTCTCCGGAGGGACGCAAGCCGGTGCAGCGGATGCCGAGCCAGCGAGTCGACAGCAAGCCCGTGCTAGGAGGCTTGCATCATGAGTATCGGTTGGGCCGCATGAGGTTTTGCCGTCCCACGAGTCTCACTCGAGCTGCAGCGCGGGCACATCACAGGCAATCCTCCCCAGCGTCGTCGTTCACTCCGACGCTAGCAGCGGATCGGTGGTCTGAGTTCTGACGGAGCCTTGGCGCGTGGCTCTCCGGCGACGACAGCCATACCCGTCCCGTGGACGGCCCTTAGGGTGCCCGCATATCTTGGACACCGCCCCACACGCTTGGCGTAGGAACTCGTGGGGCGGCAATATTCATCCGCGCGATCCTGACTGAGCCTGGCCCCCCAGGAGGAGGATCGGCTGAGTCTCTCCTGGAAGCTCCCTGGATCGCTCACGATCTAGTTTTGCCGACTTGTTTGAATCCGGCCAGACACCGGGGGTTGCGGCCCTAAGGTGTTGAGGACGCTGGTCGGCTGACTCCAAGTTTTGCTGCCGTGCTGCTGAGCAGGACTGGCTCTGGGGCGGAGTGTCGCCGGCCACCGTCCGGCCGCGGTGTGACTCGACAGAGGCGTGCGGGTGCTCCCGAAGTCGGCCTGTCCACCGCCCTCCCCACCGCAATTCAGCTACGACAGGGAGAGCGATTCATGATCGTGATCGC
Organism: Dehalococcoidia bacterium; assembly: GCA_965226785.1. Classification (GTDB taxonomy): domain Bacteria; phylum Chloroflexota; class Dehalococcoidia; order UBA2979; family UBA2979; genus CBDDEC01. The sequence continues at coordinate 1,399,188 of CBDDEC010000004.1, read as the reverse complement.
CGTCGACCCCCACAAGTCCTCGCATACCGCCCTCGCCGTCGACCCCGCGGGCCGCGAGCTCGGCCAGCTCCGGGTGGAAGCTCGTGCGCACAGACGGCTGCTGCGCTGGGCGCGGCAGTGGCCCGAGCGCCGCTGGGCCGTGGAGGGGGCCCGCGGTCTCGGCCACGGCCTCAGCCAGTGGCTGCTCACGGAGGGCGAGTCGGTCGTCGATGTCCCGGCGCGGCTGGTGGCGCGCGTGCGCTTGCTCTCCGGTGGCGGGAAGTCCGACCCCGCAGACGCGCGTGCCATTGCGCTCGCCGCCCAACCCCTCACGGCGCTGCGTACCGTGCGGGCGGAGGACGACACGGCGGTGCTGCGACTGCTCTCCGACCGCCGCGACGAGCTCACGCAGGAACGCACGCGCGTGGTCAACCGGCTGCACCGGCTGCTGCGCGAGCTACGACCGGGTGGGGGCCCCTCCAGGCTCTCCGCCGATCGCGCGCAGGCGCTCCTACGCCGCCTGCGTCCGACGGGCGCCGCGGATCGCGAGCGGCTGCGTATGGCCCGCGAACTGGTGCGCGAGGTGCGGGTGCTGGACCGCAACCTCGTCGCGAACGGCCGCCGCCTCGAGGCAGCGCTGCGCGTACAAGGCAGCGCCCTCACGCGCATCCCCGGCGTCGGCGTGATCCTGGCGGCGAAGATCGTGGGGCGCAGCGGAGCGGTCAGTCGCTTCCCCTCGCGCGCGCACTACGCCAGCTACACGGGGACGGCGCCGCTTGAGGTGTCGAGCGGGGAGGTCCAACGCCATCGCCTCAGCCGCGGTGGAGACCGCCAGCTGAACCGGGCGCTCCACATCGCGGCGCTCACCCAGGCGCGCATGCCGGGCACCGAAGGCCACGGCTACTTCCGTCGCAAACTCGCCGCTGGCAAGAGTCGGAACGAGGCGCTGCGCTGCCTCAAACGCCGACTCTCGGACGTCGTTTACCGATGCATGGTGGCCGATGCTCGCACCTGCGCTACCGAGGCCGCTTGACACAGAGACTCCGCCCCACGGGTTTTGCCGTCCCACGGGTGGTCTCGCAAACGGGGTCCGGTCACCCGGAGGTCGTCACGACTCTCCGCCTGCACCGGAGATTGGCGGAGCAGGTCGTGGCAGCGAGCGAACGTGCCGAAGAGCTGGTCGTCGAGGTCGTTGCGGTCGGTGATCACCACGATGGTCGGGTTCTCCATGCGCGGTTCGAGGATCGCCCGGCCGGCGTAGAAGGCCATCGTGAGGCTCTTCACGGAGCCCGGGTACCTAGAGGGCGGAGGCCTCAACCGTCAGGAGCGCTTCGTCACCGAAGACCGCAGTAACGACCCTCCGCGAGAGACGCACGCAGTTGTTCGCGCTCAGCTTGCCCTCTACGGAGAGGTCGGTTCCCTCGATGGCTAAAGGGGCGCTCAGCCGTTCCGGAACCGGCGAGAAGTAGTTGCGCTTCGCGCCCCGTATCGGAAGCACCAACGTGTCGAATCGACTGCCAGCGCTCGCCGCTGCCAGTTCGCACGTCGCGGTCAAGACCTCGCGCCACGTAGAGACTTCGCGACGCTGCCCATCGAGCGTTAGCGCAATCGGCTGTCGACCGGTGTAGCTTTCGCTTCCTGTCCTAGTGGAGGGAGTCACGGGCATCGGAGGTCGCGCGCGGTCGAGTTGCACGGGGGCGGCAGCAGCTTTGGGCAAGTCCGATAGGAACTGCGCAACAGACTCGGGTTCGGGGCTGTGGCCAGCGATGCCAGCAACGGCGTCGGCGAGTAGTTCGGCGAGCAACTCGTCGGGACCTCTGAGAAGCTGAGCCCACGCCTCGGGAAGAGCCACGCGGACCCTACGGTCTCGCTCCTGGCTCGCGAACTCGCTCCTTGCCTCCTCGATTGCTCGTCCGGTGGCGACAGCGTCTCTGCTTAGGAAGCGCGCGAGTGACGAAGCGCCCTGAGCCGGGGGCACGCGGCGAAAGTCGATCGTGAAGAACTTCCGCTGTTCCCAGCTTCCAGTCTCAGTCGGCAGATACATCCACCACAGGAGGCCATCGGTGAGGGCCGCGAGTGGCGCACCCTCCGCGAACGCGTACCGAAGGAGTTGCTCCTGGTGCTCCGTCAGATCCTTACCGGTCCGCTTCACCTCAATGAGCACCGCAGGCTGGCCATGCAACCGCAAACAGTAGTCGACCCGGCCACCGCGCACGACATACTCGGGCGCTACCTCATCGAGGTCTCGCCAGTCCCAGCCAAGAGCATCCAGCGCCGGTAGCACCGCGGCCTGGCGCGTAGCCTCCTCAACGCTCTGAGACAGCGACTCGCTGCTTGCGAGCCGCTCGACCAGTTCGGCTAAGTCGGACATGCCTCGCAGTCTACACGCGGCTCACTGTTGTGGTTGGGGCATCCTCACCTGGAGCGTGCCGTGCCGTCCTTGAAACATCTGTTCGATTACTGCATGCTCCGCAGAATGGCGGGTGGTGGGCGACCTCGAGACGATCAGCCGGTGCTCCGCGTACCGATGGCTGAGCAGCGTGACTACTTCCTCGACGAGGCTCGCGCGCTGCTGGCGTACATCGAGAGTGGCGGCGCCGTGGCGCGGCTCGCGGTGCCGTCTGGCGACGATCACGCCGTCGTGGCGTTCGCGCTCGAGCGCGAAGCGTTCTGGCAGCTCACGGCTGAGCTGCGGCAGTCGCGGCGAGATACGGAGCGGCGGCGCTAGCCGCTCGGAAACTCACAGTTGGTTTGACCGGTTCGTTCGTTCGCGGCGTTCCGGCCGCACTGACGGAGCCTGACCCGCTTTCCCGGACACTTAGCCTGAGGCGACGATGTCGCCCAGGGAGGAGTCATGGATGCCCCGAGCCTACCCACCCGAGTTCCGCCGTCGTGCTGTCGAACTGGCCCGGCTGCGGGAGAAACCGATCGCGCGGCCCGATTGAGGCTCTCGAACCCGGTGTCGAGCACAGGCTGAATGTCATGGCGCATCAGGTAAGACGCTTGGTACAGCCGCCTTTCTTCTTCCCGGGGTGCTTCCCGCGATGTGCTGCCCACGCGCACGAATGTTTGCCAGGCATTGCCGCGTTTGGCCTTGTACGGTTTGTCCGGGCTATCCGCCTGTAAACGAATGACGCCGACATCCACACCATCGTCCAGGGTCAATGATGACCACGAAGGGGTGACGCTCGGTTGGATGTTGTTTTGTGCAATATTCATAACCCAAAGCTCCACCTCCTTACGGTTTCGCGTCAGGCCAGTAACGTCTCCGTCGTCGTCCACCCCAAGCAAGATGTAGCCACCTTCGAAATTCAACAGGGCGGACATTTCTTTCGCGAGAGAATCGGCGTGTTCAACATCCTGCTTGAACTCGACGCCGGAGTTCTCCCCGGTTCTGATTATCTCCAGCAGCTCGGTTCGGTTCATCTTTCGCCTCAGAAGCCGTACTTCAGCCGTCGTGGCGACAGCTGATCGTCCGCATCGCCACTGAGCATCCGCGGTGGGGCGCCGTCCGCATCGTCGGCGAGCTGCGTGCCCTTGGCTTCGAGGTCAGCGCTCGCACCGTGAGCCGCTACCGTCAGCAGGCGCTGCGGCGCCCCCCGAGCCAGTCGTGGCGCACGTTTCTCCGCAACCACGCGTCCAGCATCTGGGCCGCCGATCTGTTCACGGTCCAGATGCTCACCTTCCGCACGCTCTCCGTGCTCATCGTGATCGACCACGACCGGCGCCGCATCCGGCACTGGAACGTCACGGAGCATCCGAACGCGCCCTGGATCTGGCAGCAGATGATCGAGGCGACCGCCTGGGGTCAGCAGCCAGGGTTCCTCATCCGAGACCGCGACCGTAGCTATGGCGGAGACTTCATCGCACGCGCTCGACGGCTCGGGATCGAGACGATTCTGACTCCGGTGCACGCGCCGAATGCCAACGCCATCGCCGAGCGCGTCATCGGCACGCTCAGGCGCGAGTGATCTCGACCATGTCATCGCGGTCAACGAACAACATCTCCGGCGGGTGCCTGGTGAGTACGTCCAGCACTACAACGCGATGCGGCCGCATCGATCATTGGCGCTCGACTCTCCGGAGGGACGCTCGCCGGTGCAGCGGACGCCGAGTCAGCGAGTCGTCAGCAAGCCGGTGCTAGGAGGCTTGCATCATGAGTATCGGGTGGGCCGCATGAGGTTTTGCCGTCCCACGGGCGCCGTTCATTGGACTGACGAGAGACGCGGCGGCCGCACTCGCGGAGGCCGAGGGTCGTCGCTGGCGCGTCGGTCGCGAGGACGGGGAACAGTTCGCGCTGACCGATGACTTCATCATCGGGCGCGTGACGTTCGGGCTCGACGACGGGATCGTGACCGCCGCGTCGATCGAGCGGCCGTTCGAGGACCGGGACGACTCTGGGCAGCCGCCGACGCAGCAGCAGCGCGACACCGGAGACATGCTCGCCGCCCGGGACGTGCCAGACATACTCGCCGCCGCCGTGCGACAACTGCTGACAGTCGACCACGGCTTCAATGAAGCGCCGCCGTTCACCGACGTGTACGTTGGTAACGCACTGGGCGGGCTCGGCGGCGAACCGCTGGAGCCGTTGCAACTCGAACGCATCGCGGCCACGGTCAACGAGATTGGCGCCACTGCTCAGTATGTCGACGACCCAGACGGGCTGATCCAGAAGCTGTTCGACAACACGCCTGAGGGCGCCGCGGTGATCATAATCGACTCACTGGACCTGCTCCCGGAGGGCGCCGTGGTCGAGTTGCATTACTGGTGCGCGTCGCAATGCGTTGTCTTCGTGAGCTACGAGGTGGCATCGGTGGACGGCGAGTGGATCGTCACGCTCGCCGGCCCGATCTTGATGTCAATGAGCCCCCCGAGATCTCTCAACGACCCCACAGCCCTCTGAACCTGCCTCGATAGGACCGACATCGCTACTTGACCAGGTCGGCCCCTAGCTACCAGCGGCCAGCGCCCCCAGGTCCTCGGTCTAGCACCGAGGACAAGACCGGCAGGGGAACACACCACCCGTGGCAGCGCGGATGAAGCGGGGCCTAACGACAGCGATCCACGGCGCACGCTACCATCGCATGCGCCGGGGCGCCGGCAGCTGCGGGAGGGGTGTGCGATGGGCCTCGAGGACGTGCGGGCACTGACGTTCGATGTCTTCGGCACGGTGACGGACTGGCGTGCCTCCGTGATCCGCGAGGGTGAGGAGCTTGCGGCGCGGAAGGGCTTCGAGACCGACTGGCCCTCCTTCGCCGACGAGTGGCGCTTCGACGGTTACCGCGGCGGCATGCTACGCGTGCGCGACGGCGAGTTGCCATGGATGCCCGTCGACCAGTTGCATCGCATCAAGCTCGACGAACTGCTCGCGGAGCGCGAGATCGACGGCCTGACCGAGGAGGAGGTCGCCGACTTCAACCGCGCCTGGCATCGCCTCCGGCCATGGCCGGACGTGCCAGTCGGCCTGGATCGGCTGCGTACGAAGTACGTCGTCTCGACGCTGTCGAACGGCAACGTCGCGCTGCTGACGAACATGGCCAAGAACGGTGGCTTCGCGTGGGATTGCATCCTCTCGGCGGAGCTGATGGGCGCGTTCAAGCCTGATCCGCGGTGCTACCAGCGCGCGGCGGAGCTGCTGGGTCTCGAACCGCACGAGGTGATGATGACGGCCGCCCACCAGGGCGACTTGCGTGCCGCGGCGAAGGTGGGCTTCCACACCGCGTTCATCCCGCGCCCCGACGAGTACGGTCCGGACGGGCAGCCCGACCTGACGCCGGATCCGGAGTTTGACCTCGTGGCGAACGGCTTCGTGGATCTCGCCGAACAGCTCGGCTGCGCCGCGCCGGCCTAGAAGCGGTAACGCCGCGGCTCGGGGGCCGCTCGGACCTCGATTCACCGATCGGCCTCAGCGGACTCGAGTTTGCCATCGGCATCCCTGGCAGCGTCGGCGGGGTGGTGCAACCCCGCTGCTACGATGCCGTCGCAGAGAGGCGGCGGCCAGCAATGAGCGACGGGCAACTCACACAACTGACCATAGCCGAGGCGGGCCGTCGCATCGACGCTGGTGAGTTGTCTCCGCTCGAGCTGACCGAGGCCGCATACGATCGCATCGAAGCGACAGACGATCGTGTCAACGCCTTCGTGCGGTTGATGCGCGAGAGCGCGATCGCCGAGGCGGCTGCTGCTACCGATCGCGCCTTGAACGGGTCACGTCTCGGTCCGCTCGACGGCATCCCGATCGCGGTGAAGGACCTCTACGACACCGCCAACGTCGTCACCAACGCCGGTACGAACGCCTTCATCGACCGTGTGCCGGCTCAGGACTCGACCGCCGTCGCCAGCCTGCGCGCCGCGGGCGCGGTCATCCTCGGCAAGACGAACACCCACGAGTTGGCGCTGGGCGGCACCACCAACAACTTCTGGCACGGCGCGACCCACAACCCGTGGGAGCTGGAGCGTGTCCCCGGCGGATCCTCGGGTGGATCCGCGGCGGCGCTGGCGGCGGGGCAGGCGCTCGGCGCGCTCGGCTCCGACACGGGCGGCTCGATCCGCATCCCGGCCGCGTTCTGCGGCATCACCGGGCACAAACCGACCTTCGGTCTCGTCGGTCGCGGCGGCATCGTGCCGCTCTCGCTGACGCTCGACCACGCCGGCCCGATGGCGCGCAGCGCCGAGGACTGTGCGCTGCTATTGAGCGCCCTGCAAGGCTTCGATCCGCGCGACCTCGACTCGGTCGCTCGGCCCGCAGAGGACTTCGCCGCTGGGCTGACCACCGTTGCGGATGGCGACCTGGAGGGCCTGACGCTCGCGGTCATTCCCTCGTTGACCGAGCGCGCGGATGCCCCGGTGCGGGCCAACTTTGACGCATCGCTCGACGTGCTGCGCGATCTCGGCGCCGAAATCACCACGGTCGAGCCGATGGCTGGCGAAGAGGATTGGCGCCGCCCGCTGCGCGGCCTGCTCATTGCCGAGGCCGCCAGCTACGTCGAGGAGATTCTGCGCCAGCGCCCCGGCGGCATCGCCGAGCCGGTGCGGTCGCTGCTGCTGAGGGGTCTCGACATCACCGGCCCAGAAGTGGTGCGTGCGCTCGGCCAACGCAAGCTCATCGAACGCAGATTCGAGGCCGCCCTCGACGGCATCGACGGCTACCTCTGTCCCACCTCGCCGCAAGTGGCGGGGCCGATCGCCGAGGATCCGACCGTTCGCGAGCCGCCGGCAGCCTTCTCGAAATCTGACAACACATACGTGTTCGACAACACCCACCAGCCATCGATCAGTGTCCCGAACGGCCTCGATGAGGATGGACTGCCGACCGGGTTGATGATTAGCACCGCGCTGTTCAGCGACGCGCTGACGCTGCGGATTGGGCACGCCTACCAGCTCGCGACATCGTTTCAACGGGAGATGCCGGTCCTCTGACGTGGTACTCGGCGGCGCGTCCCCGATTCGAGAATCGGTTCCAGCCGCGGATGCGACACCCCGTGAACCTAGCTCCAGAGGGCACCCCGGCACACCCGCCGATCCACGCACCCGCAGCTGAGGTGACCGGACCCCCTTTGCGAGACCACCGCTTATGAGAGTCCAGCGTGTTGCTGAGCCTCCCAGCGCTCGGGGTAGGTAGCCGGGGCGAGCCAGCCCAGGCTGCTGTGCGGGCGCTTCGTGTTGTACTCGATCCGCCAGTCCTCGATCAGCACCTGCGCCTCGAGCAGGCTGTCGAACTGCTCGACGGCCAGGAACTCGTCGCGCAGCCGGCCGTTGAACGACTCGACGAATGGGTTTTCCCACGGCGCACCGGGCTCGATGTAGCTGCTGCCCGTACCGCTGAACCGGCACCAGTCGCGCAGCGCGTTGGCCGTGAGCTCGGGCCCGTTGTCGCAGCGGATGTACCCCGGCGCCGTCCCGCGCCCGGCGACGATCCGGTCGAGCGTGGCGGCGGTGGCGTCGGCGTTGATGCGCCTGGCGGCCACCACCGCCAGCGCCTCCCGCGTGTGCTCGTCGACGATGTTGAGCAGCTTCAGGACCCGCCCGTCCGCGGTCTGGTCGAACTGGAAGTCCAGCGCCCAGACGTGGTTCGGCCGCTCAGCACTCAGCCGCCTGGCGGGCTGAGCCGAGTCCCCCAGACGCTGACGCTTGCGTCGTTTCAGCGGGACGCGCAGCCCCTCCTCACGCCAGAGCCGTTGCACCCGCTTGCGGTTCACGGTCCATCCCTCCTCGCGCAAGGTCGCCCATGCGCGGCGGTATCCCCAGCGGGGGTGGCCACGCGAGAAGGCGTGCAACTCCGTCCTGAGCGCGTCGTCGCCGCGGCCGCGCGCCGGCAGGCGGCGCTGCGTGGAGCGGTGCTGGCCGGTGACCCGGCATGCCCGCCGTTCCGACAACGCGAGGCGGTCCTGCAACATGCAGACCGCCTCGCGCCGGCGCGACGGGCTTACCAGTTTCCCCGGGCGATCTCCTTGAGCGCGTCGATATCGAGTTCCTTGTCGGCGACGATCCGCTTCAGCCGCGCGTTCTCGCGCTCCAGCTCGCGCAGCCGTTTGGCGTCGTCGGCCTTCATCCCGCCGTACTGGTTGCGCCAGCGGTGGTAGGTCTGCTCCGAGATCTCGACCCGCTTCGCCGCCTCCGCGATCGTCTGCCCCTCACCGAGCAGCCGCTCCACCTCCCGCAGCTTGCGCACGATCTGCTCAGGCGTGTGCCTGCGTCGTTTCACCGTGATGTCCTCCTCCGCCCACCTTCGCGGGCCAAAGGACTCTCATCAACGGTGGTCTCGTCTCACGGGGTCAGGTCAGAGGCGCTAGCCACGAGCTGCGTGAGGCTGGCAGCGGCGCCGTCCGCATCGTCGGCGAGCTGCGTGCCCTTGGCTTCGAGGTCAGCGCCCGCACCGTGAGTCGCTACCGTCAGCAGGCGCTGCGGCGACCGCCGAGCCAGTCGTCGCGCACGTTTCTCCGCAACCACGCGTCCAGCATCTGGGCCGCCGATCTGTTCACGGTCCAGACGCTCGCCTTCCGCACGCTCTACGTGCTCATCGTGATCGACCACGACCGGCGCCGCATCCGGCACTGGAACGTCACGGAGCACCCGATCGCGCCCTGGATCTGGAGGCAGATGATCGAGGCGACCGCCTGGGGTCAGCAGCCAGGGTTCCTGATCCGAGACCGCGACCGTAGCGATGGCGGGGACTTCATCGCACGCGCTCGACGGATCGGGATCGAGACGATTCTCACTCCGGTGCGCGCGCCGAATGCCAACGCCATCGCCGAGCGCGTCATCGGCACGCTCAGGCGCGAGTGTCTCGACCATGTCATCGCGGTCAACGAACAACATCTCCGGCGGGTGCTTGGTGAGTACGTCCAGCACTACAACGCGATGCGGCCGCATCGATCATTGTCGCTCGACTCTCCGGAGGGACGCTCGCCGGTGCAGCGGACGCCGAGTCAGCGAGTCGTCAGCAAGCCGGTGCTAGGAGGCTTGCATCATGAGTATCGGTGGGCCGCATGAGGTTTTGCCGTCCCACGGCGCTGCCCCCCCCCGCTTCGACCTGTTCGGCGATTACCCTCGACAGCAGCTCTCGGGCAACGCGCTCGGACGATCCGGTACCCGGTTGCACCACCCCTCGGGCGAACATCGCCAGGGTCTCGACCCTCAGCCCCAGTGCGACGCGCGTCGAGGCAACCAGCCGCCGCCGGAACCGGTCGGCGTGTCGCACTGTTGGCACCAGCACGAGCGTCTCGGCGAACGGATCCTCCCCGTAACGCGCCGAAACGCGCTCGAGGACGCGCTCCGTCGTACCACTGCGGGGCGGGCCGCTGATCAGCGTGACGCCACCCACGGCGCCTACTCGGTGTCCTGCGCCGCCGCGCGCTCGAGATTCAGCCGCAGCAGCCGTTCGAGGATCTGCTCGTCCGTCGGGTCGTCGTCCCATCCGTAGGCATCGAACACCGCGCGGTCGAGCGTGGCGTGCAGATGCTCCAGCCACGCAGGCCGACTGTTGTACAGGTTCGTCAGCGTGCGCGTCTTAAGCTCCTCGGCCGCCTCATCGTCCACCGGCAGCAGCCGAGGCGGCAGCGAGTCGACGACATCCGGCTCCTCGCGCACGAGCTGGGGCGGATTCAGCCAGCGCTCCCGCGTCTCGTTCAGTTTACGTGCTGCCTCCCCGATCGCATCGCGGTGCGCCTGCTGCGGGACGGTGAGCCCATCGTCGGGCGTGTTGAGCGGCCAGGGGAACGGGAACGTCTCGAAAACCGAGGTATGGGTGTAGCGCGGTCGATCCTCGAGGCTGGACCCCCTGCGAAGCGCCCAGTACTCATGAGAGCGACTCTGCAGAACACCGAAGGCGTAGTCGTCCGAGCGAGATACAGCGACTACGGCCGAGTCTGGCAGCACGACTGTGCTCTGCCACCTCAGAGCGTGGTGCTTAGAGACCCTAGGGATAGCAACGTAGCGGTCGAGGTGCCCCAATGCGCTGCGCAGGGCAGGGCGAGGATTCCAGTGGATCCACCATGTCTCCTTACCGAATCTGACCCGCTGATCCGGGACCGTGTCCCTAATCCAGGCGAACGGAGCTTCGTACAAGGCTGCTTCGGGGAGTGAAAGTTCCTCGGGGAAGTCGACGATGAATCGGTCGCGGGGACGGCGGACAAGGTCTTCGGCGTTTATCCAAGGGCTGATGACGTCCGCGTTCGGTCGACCGTTTGGATTCCCAGCACGCCCCAGCATTCTCCTGGCATCGTCGCCGTCCATCTCGAACGAGCCGGCCTTGATGTCGCCCATGAAGGCCAAGCCGCGGCACTCGCGCAGCTTCACGGCCTGAGTCAGGTCTGACCCGGTCGTGAGATCAGAGTTGATGCGATCTACTGCCTCGCCGTCGAGCCTCTTGAGCGACTCCCTCCCATCGTCGAAGCCAACGATCGAGACCTCGACGGCGGCTCCTTCGACGACCCAGTCCTCGGCAGACCACGCCTCGAAGAGCGCACCCGACTCGCTGATTCGCTTCACAACCTTGTTGTTCTGACCTTTCCGAATGCTCGAAGTCGCGAGCAAGCCTGCACGGCGTGCGAATCCACCCTCGATGTGGGAACGCGCCTGCTCGTACCAGTAACAGACCAAGTCGGCACCAGCTGGGACTCGTTGTAGATACGCTGACCGGAGACGATCGACATACTCGTCGCCAAGCTGTTCACGCATGCGACGGTCACCCAGAAACGGTGGATTGCCGACGATGAACTCCGCCTGTGGCCACTCCGCCGATATGGGCTTCTCCTCGTCCTTTTGGGTGAGGATGGCGTCGCGCTGCTCGATGTTGTCGGGGGCACCGAGGACTGGGTCGCGCGGGTAGCCGAATCCGTTGTTGCGCATCCACTGGATATGGCCGATCCAGAGCGAAACGCTTGCCAACCCACGGGCGTAAGGATTGATCTCGATGCCGAGCATGTTCTGCGGTCCCACCTCGGGGAACTGACCGATCAGGCGAAGGCGTTCGGCCCCCCAGCGCATCGCGTCGCGCTCAAGGTCCTTGAGCAGGCCCAGCGTGACGTACAAGAAGTTGCCGGAGCCGCAGGCGGGGTCGAGTACTCGGACAGCGCGCAGGCGATCGAGGTAGGCCCCGTAGAGCGCCTGCGCGTCACGCTCCCACTTCGGGAGGTTGGCTCGCCGTCGCCCGTCTCGTGTGAGTGGCGCTTGCGACTGGCCTTCGGCCAGTGTCTCGATGCCCTGCTGCATCTCTTCGAACTCGCGGCGCAGGGGCCGCATGACGACTGGTTCGACGACCATCAGGATCTTCTCGCGGTCGGTGTAATGAGCGCCGAGCTGTGCGCGCTTCTCGGGGTCGAGCCCGCGCTCGAACAGTGTGCCGAGGATCGCCGGCTCCACGCGCGACCAATCGAGACCTGACGCCTCGGCGACGGTTCCCAGCTCTTCGCGTGTGAACTCGAGGACCTCGTCGCCGGTAAACAGTCCCCCGTTGAACCAGGCGATCTCGTGGACGCCGAAGTGTCCGCCATACGACATGTGGCGGAAGAGCTCTGAGAGGCCCTCCGCGAACCTAACCGGGTCGCGCCACCGCCCTTCGATCAGCTCAGTCACGATCCGCTCCGGCAGCAGGCCCACGTCCTCGGCGAAGAGACAGAACAACACGCGATTCAGGAAGTGTGCGACATCCTCGGGTGCGTGTTCGCGGTCCTGCATCGACCTCGCGATCACGGCGAATTGGCTGGCGGCGGCCTCGGTGATCTCCTCAGGCGTTTGGCCCGGCCGCAGCGCCTCCGGGTCGGACATCACCGAGCGCAGGATGCGTAGCGCCTCCTCGGTGTTGTCGGTGAGGTCGCTGAGGCGCACCTCGAGGATCTGCGGGGCGGTGTTAGTGAAGTTGGTGTGGACCTCGATCAGGTCCATGTCGCAGACGACGAGCACCGGAGGGTTCTCGAGGTCCTCGCGATAGTCGAGCAGCTGTTTGTATGCGGCGGGGAGGTTGGGGTGCTTCTTGCCCTTGTACTCCCAGCCGAAGTAGCCCCGCTTCCATACGTCGGCCCAGCCGTCGCCTCCGCCGGTTTTCGAAGCGCCCTTCTCGAAGGCGTACTCATCCTTGGCGGTCGGGTCTGCGTCGTTCGGTGTAGGGACGCCGAGCATGTGGCAGAGGTCGATGAAGTGCTCCTGTGACGACGACCGCTCCCGCCCGGCGTTCGGCGCCCACTTGGCGACGAACTCGTCCGGGGTCACGGTCGGCGAGGGAGCCATGGGCGGTCGTTCTAGCGACCCAACCCTGAGGGGCTGGAGCGTCTGCTGGCGGGTCGATCACATGAATCCTAGCCGTTTCAGCTTCGAGCTGTCCCGCTCGCTGTATTCTGCGTCTGCACTGGAAGGGCGCATGAATGAAGGTCAGCACGATCCTTGACCAGATCGACCTCGGGAGCGTCGCTCTCCCCGAGTTTCAGCGCGGGTACGTCTGGAACCGTGAGCAGGTCCGCGGCCTGATGGACTGGCTCTACCACAAGCATCCGGTCGGCTCGTGGGACGGCAAAACCTGATAGGTGCAGGTCTGTCCTGAGATAGCAGAGTATCGGCGAGCCACGAGAGGCTCGTCTGTGCTCTACCTCCGTCTGCTTGTCGCAGCACTCTTCGCATCGGTCCGCGTCCGCCGAGATCTCGTCCTCGAGAACTTGGCGCTGCGGCATCAGCTCGCCGTCTACACAAGGGGCCGTCGTCGACCGCGGCTCCGTCGCCACGACCGCCGACTCTGGTCACTGCTGGCACGTGGTTGGTCCGGCTGGCGAGGCACGCTCGTGATGGTCGAGCCGGACACGGTGGTGCGCTGGCATCGTTCTGCTTGACGCGCCTACTGGCGCTGGAAGAGTCGTCGCCGCTCCGGACGACCCCGGATTCCCGCAGAGCTGCGACAGCTGATCGTCCGCATCGCCACTGAGCATCCGCGGTGGGGCGCCGTCCGCATCGTCGGCGAGCTGCGTGCCCTTGGCTTCGAGGTCAGCGCCCGCACCGTGAGTCGCTACCGCCGGCAAGCGCTGCGGCGACCCCCGAGCCAGTCGTGGCGCACGTTTCTCCGCAACCACGCGTCCAGCATCTGGGCCGCCGATCTGTTCACGGTCCAGACGCTCGCCTTCCGCACGCTCTACGTGCTCATCGTGATCGACCACGACCGGCGCCGCATCCGGCTGTCCTGCCACAAAACTCGGAACCCTAGGCAGCGACTCGTTCGTAGCGGTGGTGGAGCCCGCCCAGCACCTCGTCTCCGCGCACCATCCCGGCGAGCCGCACCTCCCGCGGACCTTCTGGCGTCTCCTGCCCAAGCGTCTGATGCGGCCGCGTCGCATTGTAGTAGGCGACGTACTCGAGCAGGACCCTGCGGAGGTGGCGCTCGCTCAGTGGGATGATGTGGTTGGTGCAGTCGCGGCGCAGCGTCCCGATCAGGCGCTCTGCGATCCCGTTCGCCTGCGGTGCCCGGATCGGCGTCAGCACCGTCTCGATGCCGATGCCGCTCGCCTTCGCGATGAGGTCGCCGCCGTAGGAGCGGTCGCGGTCTCGAATGAGGAAACGCGGCCGGCTGCCCCATGGCGTCGCCTCGATCACCTGGCGCCACACCCACGCAGCCGTCGGATGCGCCGTCACGTTGATGTGCTCGATGCGGCGGCGGTCGTGCGAGACGAAGAACAGCACATAGAGGGTCTGGAAGAGCACGGTCGGGACCGTGAAGAAGTCGGTGGCCCAGATCTCCTTGCGGTGATTGGCAAGGAAGGTCTGCCAGCGCTGCGACGGCGGACGGCGCAGCGCCTGGAGTCGGTAGCGGCGCACCGTCTCGGCGCTCACCTCGTAGCCGAGGGCGCGTAGCTCACCCTGGATTCGACGCGCACCCCAGCAGCGGTTCTCCTGCGACATCTGGGCGATCAGCTCACGCGCCTCCTCGGGGATCCGAGGACGACCGGCCCGCCGGCCCCTGCTCTTCCAGCGCCAATAGCGACGCCAGCCAGCGCGGTGCCAGCGCACGACCGTCTCGGGGCTCACGACAACAACCGCTCTGCGCCAGTTTGGCCACCGGCCCGCGAGGAGGCTCCAGAAGGCGCGGTCGCCATCGCGGATCGTCGGGTGCCGCTCGTACATCGCCAGCTGCTGGCGAAGCGCGAGGTTCTCGAGCAGTAGATCCCCACGCGCGAGAGCCGCTCGGCGTAACGTCCACAACACGAGCTGCAGGTAGATCAGCATTTCGGCCTCCCGCCCCAGCGGAAGGCTCGACCGCAGCCGTCAGACCGTCAAACCGGCCGCACTCGAATAATGTGGCGGGACAGCGGGAGGGACCACCGTGGAACCGGGCTCGAGAGGGAGGTAGAGACCACCACGCAGCGTTACCTTCCCCCCGAGTGCGGCACCGTTATTGAAGGCGACGACATCGTCGTGAGTGGCGCCGACCAGCGGTACTTCACCCTCGTGGCTCACGACCATCTGGAGATCGTGGACGTTGCTCGTGGGCTCCATCACGGATGTCACGCTGGTCGCCTTAGGAAGGCGCCGCCAGTACGACTCGAGCTCGTCGACGAAGTCGGCATGGTTGCGCCCGCTGACCCCGTCCTCGAGCACGCCCATCGCCTTCATGAGGGCTTCGCGGATGACTGCAACGGGTCGATGCCGGTCCAGCACCAGCCCTTCAGGGTCGGCGACGCAGATCAAACCGTTCTCGTCCACATGCGGGATTGTGCCGAGCGCGTTCGATGGTTGCAGGAACCACTGCGGTAGCCGAAGTGAAAAGTCGCGGTCAAGGACCAGGCGCAGTGTGACCTCATGCTCTTCGACGTCGGCCTGGCCCTCGAGCGCGGCAACAGCCGAACCGCCCGGATCGACCCGGTGGGGAGCCTTCAAGAGGCCGAGCTTCTCGAACTCGCTCAGGATGGCGTCGTGACGATCCGTGGCTCGCCCCCAGTTCAGGCGCTGCTACTCGACGAGACGATCGCAGGGGCATGCTGCGACGCCGTGTCCTTCTTCGCCGGCACCGGGAAATCGTCCCCGAACGCTTCCTGTAGTCTCTTGCAGGCCTCGACCGGATCGACGGCGTCGGCGGCCTCGCTCAGGGCGTCCTGCAATCTGATCAACTCACCCTCGAGGGCGCCCATCTGCTTCGCGGTCATGCGGCCAAGCAGGTCATCAGAGGGGGGCACCGGGCGAAGAATCGCGATCCGCCGAACTAGCTTCTGCTCGTCGGCATCCCAGCGGTCCTGAAAGCGCACGAGCATCGCCGAAACGAGCGTTCGGAGTGCGGCGAGATCGTCGGGCTTGCCTGTCAGGCTGTCGAGGAACCTGGTCTCAAGGTCGTGGTACGCGGCGACCGTCAGAGCAATGCCTGGAGGCGCGGCCCAGCCATCAGAGGGGAAGTGCTCGTCTTTCCAGCGCTTCAAGTAGCGCACTACCCGGCGAAACTGTGCGCGATCAAGCCCTTCAAAGCGTCGGAAGTGTGGGAACGAATGCTGCGCGAACGGCCTGGCCTGCAGGCCGAGGTTGACCGGCTCGCTCCTCGCTATGCGGTGATTCGGCAGTTCATCAAGGCGAGGCTCGACCGACGTATGTCGCAGCGGGATCTTGCGGAGCGGGCCGGCGTTTCGCAACCCGTGATCAACCGCTTCGAATCGGGCGCGCAGAGCCCCTCGATCGACCGCCTCGCGACGCTCGCCGAGGCGCTCGGTTACCGGCTCGATGTGAAGCTCGTCCGCAAGCGGCGCGAGCGCACCCAGGCCTGACGTCGCCGCGCTTCCCGGCGCTCACCCGCCGCCCTCGTCGCGTCGGCGTGTGGTCGCTACCATGGCACGCGTCACGCGGGAGCGTCGAGGGTGCCTCGACGGCAGTCAGGGAGCGCAGCGATGGCCGACACAGAGCAGCAGGCGTACGACCCGGCGCAGCACGGCCGCGACACACCGCAGTCCACCTTCGGCCCGGTCGTGAAGACCGAGCGCCACGAGGATGGACAGATCTACGTGATCACGCTGAACCGTCCTCACCGCATGAACGCCATCGGCGACGGCCTGGGGGAGGCGCTCTACGACGCCTTCGCGGCGTTCCGCGACGACCCCACCGCGCGGGTCGCGATCCTGACCGGAGCGGGCGACCGCGCCTTCTGCGCCGGTGCCGACTTGATCGCCACCTCGGAGACACGGCAGGCACAGGCGGAGAGCGGCGCGCCGACCGGCTATCGCGCCCCGCGCACGGGCAAGAACATCGGCCCGCTGGCCGAGGGCATGAACCTCTGGAAGCCTACGATTGCTGCGGTCAACGGCTACGCCATCGCCGGTGGATTCATGTACGCGATGCAGTGCGACATTCGCGTCATGGCCGACCACGCCCGGGTCGGCATCGCCGAGGTGCGGTGGAACATGGGTGGCGCCGGCTGGATGATCCCGCTGACGCGCCAGATCGGCCTCGGGTCGGCACTCGAGCTCATGCTCTGGGGCGACACGCAGTACGACGCCCAGCGCTGCCATCAGCTCGGCTGGGTGCAGCGCGTGGTGCCGCAGGAGGAGTTGATGGACACCGCCATGCAGTACGCGCAGCGCGCACTGGATATGGCGCCGCGGGCGGTGCGCAACAACAAGGAAGCGCTCTACCGCGGGTTCTACCTCGACCCGCTGCAGGCCGATGCCTTCGGGCGTGCGCTGGAGCAGAACCTGCAGGGCATGCAGGATTCCGTTGAAGGTCCGACCGCGTTCTCCGAGAAGCGCCGGCCGCAGTTCAGCGACACCTAGGTCCCCGCGCCGGAACGGTACGGACGGAGGCTCACGCCGATGGCGGATCAAGCGCTCGAGGGCCTGCGGGTCGTCGAGCTGGGCGACTTCATCTCGGCCCGTGGGACGGCAAAACCTGATAGGTGCAGGTCTGTCCTGAGATAGCAGAGTATCGGCGAGCCACGAGAGGCTCGTCTGTGCTCTACCTCCGTCTGCTTGTCGCAGCACTCTTCGCATCGGTCCGCGCCCGCCGAGATCTCGTCCTCGAGAACTTGGCGCTGCGGCATCAGCTCGCCGTCTACACAAGGGGCCGTCGTCGACCGCGGCTCCGTCGCCACGACCGCCGACTCTGGTCACTGCTGGCACGTGGTTGGTCCGGCTGGCGAGGCACGCTCGTGATGGTCGAGCCGGACACGGTGGTGCGCTGGCATCGTTCTGCTTGGCGCGCCTACTGGCGCTGGAAGAGTCGTCGCGGACCTGGGCGTCCCCACATTCCCGCCGAGTGGCAGCGGCTGATCCTGCGCATCGCCACTGAGCATCCGCGGTGGGGCGCCGTCCGCATCGTCGGCGAGCTGCGTGCCCTTGGCTTCGAGGTCAGCGCCCGCACCGTGAGTCGCTACCGCCGGCAAGCGCTGCGGCGCCCCCCGAGCCAGTCGTGGCGCACGTTTCTCCGCAACCACGCGTCCAGCATCTGGGCCGCCGATCTGTTCACGGTCCAGACGCTCGCCTTCCGCACGCTCTACGTGCTCATCGTGATCGACCACGACCGGCGCCGCATCCGGCACTGGAACGTCACGGAGCATCCGAACGCGCCCTGGATCTGGCAGCAGATGATCGAGGCGACCGCCTGGGGTCAGCAGCCAGGGTTCCTGATCCGAGACCGCGACCGTAGCTATGGCGGAGACTTCATCGCACGCGCTCGACGGCTCGGGATCGAGACGATTCTGACTCCGGTGCACGCGCCGAATGCCAACGCCATCGCCGAGCGCGTCATCGGCACGCTCAGGCGCGAGTGTCTCGACCATGTCATCGCGGTCAACGAACAACATCTCCGGCGGGTGCTTGGTGAGTACGTCCAGCACTACAACGCGATGCGGCCGCATCGGTCATTGGCGCTCGACTCTCCGGAGGGACGCAAGCCGGTGCAGCGGATGCCGAGCCAGCGAGTCGACAGCAAGCCGGTGCTAGGAGGCTTGCATCATGAGTATCGGTGGGCCGCATGAGGTTTTGCCGTCCCACGGCCGCATCCGGCGCTGATCCGGAGCCTCTCCCGGCTCAATCGGGCCCTGAAAGTATCCGAGGTACTTCCTCGCGGTCGCGACTGCGGCGGCGTCATCCTCGACGACGATGTCGACGTTGCCGTTGCGCGCCTGTAATGCCATCGAGCCGATCTCCTGAAGAGAGTGGGTGCCCAGCCCGCTCGCCTCCACGACAGCCGGCGCGCTCACACCGATCGTGGAGCTCTCGGTAGCGATGATGACATCGCAGCAGGCCAGCAGCGTTGCATTCCCGGCATCCCGAGCCCAAGGAGATCAAGCAGCTCGTCCGCGACCGGGTCGCGCCGGGGCGCTCACTGGGTCACAGCGACCGCTAATCACATAGCTCGAGGCGGGCGCGGGCAGCTCGCACCTCATTTCAAGGATGCCGCTCCGACTCAACGGCGGCAGCGCACCGTGCGCCGATCCAGGATCAACGTGATGTAGCCCGTGTTCGATTCGACTGGCGGTGACGTGTTCTCAGGCGGGTGATCCACCGCGAGCAGTCACGATCTCCACCTCGTTTCCGTCCGGATCGTCGATATAAAACGCCTCAACTTCCATGAAGGGGTGTTGGCCGCTGCGAACCTCAAAGCCATCCGCCTCGAGGCGGCCGCGCAACCCATCGAAGTCCTGCCGGGTGACCTCCAGCCCGATGTGGTGAACGTCAGCCTCCGACTTTCGGGTTGCCGCGCGCGATCGTCCCGGCGGCCGCTCTGACAGCACGATCTGCTGGGGAACCCCGGTGCCCCGTTCACCCACGAGGAGGAACTTCGCTGCTAGCTCCGGTGGTGAAAAGACTTCGAGCCCGAGCGTATCGCGGTAGAACGCAAGCGATCGCTCGATGTCGTCCACCATGAACACGATCTCTGCGAGTGCGCGTATCGCCGTCATGAGTAAACCTCCGCTCCGCTGTGGCTGCAGCGTACCTCCGCCGATGGGGATCTCGGGTGTTGTCGCCTTCATCAAACGCTGGGTTCCGGGACGACGTAAGATCGTCTAAGAGACAAGCGCGCATGGGTCTCGTCGCGCGCAGGGGCCCGCCACACCTGGGTTGTGGCGGAGGTGCGTCGCCGCTGCAACGGAGACCTGTTTCAGCGGGACTACGAACCAACGATCGAGCCCGCAAAGACGAGGCGAACGCGAGGGGTCAGGTGAAGCCACGCGGTGGGACAGTCACGGGCGCGACCGCCGCTACGCTCGCCGAGGCTCGGACGGCGGCGCGAGCAAGCGCCTGTGCATCGATACAGAGCGGTGGCACCTGGGAGCAGGTGACGGATGCCGTCTGCGAAGCCCTGAACGTTAGCGAGCCCGATCTCGCAGTCGTCTTCGTGGATTCGCACTTCGCCGCTCACTACGGAGACGTGCTCCGGAGGATTCGCGAAGCGACGGGGGCCCGTCATCTGATCGGATGCAGTGGGCAGGGCGTGATCGGACCCTCGACCGAAGCCGAACAGGAGCCTGCCATCTCCGTGATGACCCTCGACCTGCCGGGCGTGGTGCTCACCCCCCTCGCACTGGTCGACGGTGTAGATCCGGGTGACCTGTTCGAGTCGGTCGAGGCGGCTCGCGCCGAGGCGTGGTTCGTCTTCGCCGACCCGACTACGCACGTCGAGCACTGGATCAGTTCGGTCGACGATCGCGCGCCCGGGACCCCTGTGCTCGGGGGCATCGCGTCGTCGCGCAGCGGAACAGACGGGATCGCGGTCTTTCTGGAAGACGGTGTCTACCCGCGCGGTGCGGTCCTGCTCGGAATCGCCGGCGAGATCGAGGTTCACGCGCTGGTCGCCCAGGGCGCCGAGCCCATCGGTCAGTCGTGGACGCTGACAGACTGCGAATCCAATCTCGTGAGGACGATTGGCGGACGCCCGGCTGTGGATGTGCTCCGCGAGACCCTTGACCAGCTTGACGACGAGACTCGGGAGCGCGCCCAGCGCAACCTGCTGGTCGGTCTGGCCATGGACGAGTACCGCGACGAGCATGGTCGGGGCGACTATCTCATCCGCAACATCATTGGTTTTGAGCGCGAGAGCGGGGCGATCGCGATCAGCGCCGTGCCGCGGATCGGCCAGACGATTCAGTTCCAGTTCCGCGACGCCGCCGCGGCCGATGACGACCTGCGCACCCAGCTGGCGGCCTTCCGAGCAGAATTAGCACCGGACCGGACGGTGCTCGGGGCGCTGCTTTGTGCCTGTAACGGGCGGGGGCAGTCGCTCTTTGGCGTCCCGCACCACGACGCCCAAGCGCTCACCGAGACGCTGGGCGCGCTGCCGACGGCCGGTCTGTTTTGCAACGGTGAGCTGGGACCAGTGGGCGGGCAGACGTTCCTGCACGGTTTTACGGCCAGTATCGGATTATTGACCGCACGGTTGCACTAGCGTGAGCGCTGTACCTGATTCCTGGACGGGCAATGGCAAAGCAGGCGCGGTTCGCAGAACGACATGAGCACACAGAGCGGTGCTCAGCGCTGTATGAGGAATGGAAGCGCAACCACGCCGTTGTGCAGGACATGAGTGGCCGCTACTCGCGACAGCACGTGCTCAACGCGCGCAGCGAGCGCGAGCGCTACGAGCACGAGCTGGGCCTCATTGGTTGCTCGGGAGAGGCGCGGCGAAGGATCGAACGCGATGCCGAGATCGCCGAACATGGACGACCGTTGTTGTAAACAGGCCCGCTCAGTCGGCTACTCATGTCCGGTTGTCCACGCAGAGGCGACCCGTGGGACGGCAAAACTTGATCCGTGCGGTTCGATGCTGAGATAGCAGAGTATCGGCGAGCCACGAGAGGCTCGTCTGTGCTCTACCTCCGTCTGCTTGTCGCAGCACTCTGTCGTCGACCGCGGCTCACTACTGCATCGACCCCGTCCGATCCTGCGCCCGCCGTGAGTCGCTACCGCCGGCAAGCGCTGCGGCGCCCCCCGAGCCAGTCGTGGCGCAGATCTCCGCCGATCCTCGTGATCGGAACTTGGCGCTGCGAGCATCAGCTCGCCGTCTACACAAGGGGCCGTCGTCGACCGCGGCTCCGTCGCCACGACCGCCGATCTCTGGTCACTGCTGGCACGTGGTTGGTCCGGCTGGCGAGGCACGCTCGTGATGGTCGAGCCGGACATTACGGTGGTGCGGCTGGCATCGTTCTGCTTGGCGCGACCGGTCGTTCGGACTTCCCGAACCAGATCAACAACATGCTCTGTTTCCCTGGCCTGTTCCGAGGCGCCCTCGATGCTCGCGCGCTGGAAATCACCGAAGAGATGAAGATCGTCGTCTGCGTCAGATCTGAGGGCTCGAACTGTGAGGTTTAGCCTCGTCTGAGCATGGACGAGCCTACTGGCATCGGTGGAAGAGTCGTCCGCGGACGCTGTGCATCGCGACGACCCACGGATTCCCGCAGAGCTGCGACAGCGGCTGATCGCGCATCGCCACTCGAGCATCCGCGGTGGTTCAACGCCGTCCGCATCGTCGGTGAGCTGCGTGCCCTTGGCTTCGAGGTGCAGCGCCCGCAACCATCTTCAGTCGCTACCGACCGGCAAGCGCTGCGGCGCCTCGCCGAGCCAGTCGTGGCGCACGTTTCTGCCGCAACCACGCGTCCAGCATCTGGGCCGCCGACTGTTCACGGTCCAGACCGCTCAGCTCTTCCGCACGCTCTACGTGTTCGTCGTGAGGTCGACGCACGAGGCGCCGCATCCGGCACTGGAACGTCACGGAGCAGTTTCGATTCGCGCCCTGGATCTGGTCCCCCGCCCGAGAGGGCAGATCGCCGGCGACAGCCTCCAGCAGCCAAGGTTCCTCCATCAGATCCGAGACCGCGACCGTAGCTATGGCGGAGACTTCATCGCACGCGCTCGACGGCTCGGGATCGAGACGATACGTGAAGGTCGCTGGGCGCTGGTGCTACCTCTACCGAGCGATCGACGGCGACGGAGAACTGATCGATTCGACCGGTGCCGGTGCACGCGAGCGAATGCGAGACAACGCCATCGCCGAGCGCGTCATCGGTTCTTGCTCGAGGAGGTTTAGCCTGGTCGAGATCACCGAACGCAAGCCCGCACGGATCAAGCGACCGACCTGCACCCCCGTGGGGCGGCAATATTCCATCCAGCCCATGATTTCAGCGTTTCGGAGTCAGCGGCGCGCCTCGCGGATACGGCGGATGAGGTTTTCGTGCCCCACAGGCTGGCCGCGAATCCGGCGATACTCTGCTATCTCAGGACAGACCTGCACGGATCAAGTTTTGCCGTCCCACGGCCGCTCCCCCACTAGGCGCAGACGCCCGGGCGGCGCGACTATGCCGCTTTCCGGGGGTTCTCTCAAGGCGGCGCGGTCGTGACCCGGCGAGCAAGCCTCAGATGAGCGACTCGTCGTCCACAAGCGAGGCGGCGACTGTGGGATCGTCGGCGCTCAGCGCGATCGTCGCGTGACCGCCGTGACGGTTGAGGATGTGCATGCTCTGGATATTCACGCCGGCGTCACGGAACCGTGCTGAGAGCCGCGCGAGCGCTCCCGGTTCGTCGGGCAGCCGCACGATCAGCGCATCGTCCGCGACGGCCCGGTAGCCCGCGTGTGCCAGCGCGACCAGTGCGCCGTCATCGTCGTCGGTGGTGATGATGATCGTGCCGTGATCGTCGACGCCTTCTGTATCGAGCGTCCGCAGGTTAATGCCTCGCGCGGCCAGCGCCTCGGTAATTCCGGCAATCACGCCGACCTCGTTCTTCGTGCCGATGATGATTCGCTGCATGGCGTCCCTTCCCCAGGGGCGGTGCCCGCGACGGGCGAGTCAGGCGGACTGCGTCACGGACTGGGCCCGCAGGCAGTCCGCGGCAAGTTGGTCGATCGCCTCGCGGGTGACATGCGGCATCGTGATCACGTGCGCGATGTCATCGAGGGGAATCAGTTGCCACTTATCCACGACCTCCGGTGGCGGTCGCGGGATCACGACCGTCACCGAGTTCTTGTTGCGCCATGCGGGCATGCCGAGGCTGTTGAAACGCTCGACCGCGTACGCGGCGACGGAGAGCATCCCGGCGACGAGATCACGGAACCCCTCCTCGCCGTAGCGCTCGAAGGCGAGCCACAGCATCAGCGGGGCGAACCCGTTGCGCGAGCCCGACAGCGTGGTGTCCATCACACCGAGGAACTCGATCGACCTGGCGATCCGCGTTACGTGGTTCTTACGGGCCAGCGCGACCCCGCAGGGCAGCGGCGCGCCGATCAGCTTGTGGCCGCTGATCGACATGCTGTCGAAGCCGTCGGCGAAAGTGTGCGGCTGCGGGTCGTCTGTGAACGGCAGGATCATCCCGCTGAGTGCGGCGTCGCCGTGGATATAGTGCTGTGTGATCGCGAGGTCGTCGAAGATGCGGCGCACGCGGGCGACGTCGTCGACCGCGCCCTTCATCGTCGTGCCGATGTTGGCCATGAAGATGACGGGCACATCGCGGTTGATGCGGATCGTCTCGTAGAGGTCGTCGTAGTCGACCTCACCGTTGGGCTGGCTCTTGATCATGATGTTGCGTGCCTTCAGCACGCGTGTGATTTTCAGCACGCTGTAGTGGGTGTCCTCGGAGAAGTAGACGATCCCGTCCGGGAACAGCTCGCGACCGAGGTACAGGCCGTACATGTTTCCCTCGGTGCCGCCGTTGGTGACGTACCCCCACGCCTCATCGTGCGGAAGGCGCAGCAGACTTGCGAAGCGCAGGATCACATCGCGTTCGATATCGTGGGTGTTGGTGCCGAAGCTACTGCCGTGGAACGGATCGCCCACGTTGTTCACGGAGTAGTTCAGGAACGGTAGCAGTGCCGAGTAGTCGAAGTTCTGGTTGGTGGGGTAGCCGAGAAGGCGCTCCGCCAGCACATCAAATTTCGACGCCATCTCGTCCAGACGCGCTTGTGTACTGGCCGGTACCTCGTTCATGGCGAGGCCTCCCGCGGTTCCATGCCGACGGCTCGCGCCGTCTCTCCGTATCAGGTTATCGCGGGCGGCGGCCAGTTGGCTAGATTGGATCGCCGCTGGTGCCGTGGCGAGGAACCTCCCTTGCTTGATGAAGGCGCGATACCCCCCGGCATGCTCTTCGGTATGAAGTACTCTCCCAACAGACGTGACGCTATCTTGTTCCCAAACTCTCTCTCCAAGTGCCGCGTTCCGTCATCGTTTTGTCCCACCAGCGTGTAGCCGGCATCGAGCAAGCGCCGTACCGCCTCCACGGCCGGTGTGTTCAGGTGCCCGTGGGACGGCAAAACCTGATAGGTGCAGCTCTGTCCTGAGATAGCAGAGTATCGGCGAGCCACGAGAGGCTCGTCTGTGCTCTACCTCCGTCTGCTTGTCGCAGCACTCTTCACTTCGGTCCGCGCCCGCCGAGATCTCGTCCTCGAGAACTTAGCGCTGCGGCATCAGCTCGCCGTCTACACTCGGGGCCGTCGTCGACCGCGGCTCCGTTGCCACGACCGCCGATTCTGGTCACTACTGGCACGCGGTTGGTCCGGCTGGCGAGGCACGCTCGTGATGGTCGAGCCGGACACGGTTGTGCGGTGGCATCGTTCTGCCTGGCGCGCCTACTGGCGCTGGAAGAGTCGTCGCGGACCTGGGCGTCCCCACATTCCCGCCGAGTGGCAGCGGCTGATCCTGCGCATCGCCACTGAGCATCCACGGTGGGGCGCCGTCCGCATCGTTGGTGAGCTGCGTGCTCTTGGCTTCGAGGTGAGCGCTCGCACCGTGAGCCGCTACCGTCAGCAGGCGCTCCGGCGACCGCCGAGTCAGTCGTGGCGCACGTTTCTGCGCAACCACGCGTCCAGCATCTGGGCTGCTGACCTGTTCACGGTGCAGACCCTCACCTTCCGCACGCTCTACGTGTTCGTCGTGATCGACCACGGCCGGCGCCGCATCCGGCACTGGAACGTCACGGAGCACCCGATCGCGCCCTGGATCTGGAGGCAGATGATCGAGGCGACCGCCTGGGGTCAGCAGCCAGGGTTCCTCATCCGAGACCGTAGCTATGGCGGGGACTTCATCGCACGCGCTCGACGGATCGGGATCGAGACGATTCTGACTCCGGTGCACGCGCCGAATGCCAACGCCATCGCCGAGCGCGTGATCGGCACGCTCAGGCGCGAGTGTCTCGACCATGTCATCGCGGTCAACGAACAACATCTCCGGCGGGTGCTTGGTCAGTACGTCCAGCACTACAACGCGATGCGGCCGCATCGGTCATTGGCGCTCGACTCTCCGGAGGGACGCAAGCCGGTGCAGCGGATGCCGAGTCAGCGAGTCGTCAGCAAGCCGGTGCTAGGAGGCTTGCATCATGAGTATCGGTGGGCCGCATGAGGTTTTGCCGTCCCACGGGCGCAGCCGCGCCTCGGCGTCCGGGGCGGGCCGGACCTTGATGGCGATCACCAGCGGCACGACGGCGCGAGGCGGCGGGAAGCCCTCACCCCCGGACGCGTCTTCCTCGAACACCTCAAGGTGCGCGATCTGGCGCTCGGCCGCTTCGTACTCGACATCGAAGACGAAGGGCGCGGGGCCATCCACTCCACCGCCCATCGCGAAGCCGCTCGCCAGCTCCTCGCCTTCGCGGTCGAGCAGCCGCCACTGCACGTTCGACTCGAACGTGCGCGAGCAGCCGCGGACCGTGAACCCGTTCGCGACCTCCCCGCCGCCCGCGGGCGAGTTCACGATCACGAGCGCGGCGTCGGGGAGGCTGTCGTTACACGCGAACGCGTCAGCGCCGCTGATGCCCGCGATCTCCTCCAGTGCCTCGCCCGCGAGGCGGAACCGGCGAATGACCAGGATGGAAGGTACCTCGGAGAACGGCGCGTCGGGCGGCCTCTCGATGACCGCCACCGTGATGATTCTTTCGTGGATCGAGAGGCCCGCGACGCGTATCCGGTCGCCGAGGAAGACGGTGTCGGCGTCGTGGAGTTCGCCCTCCTCGTTCAGCAGCGCGTGCAGGTAGCGAAAGTTCCCGCTGCCGCCCGGGTACTCGATCGTGATGGCGGCGGCGTCCGCGAGGCCGTCGCCGTCGAGGTCGCCGAGGGTCCACTGGCTGAGGCGGATCACGAGTTCGCTGGCCGAGCCGGGCGCGACCGGCGCCCGGAACTCGCCGTCCTTGAGCGTGGCCGTACCGGTGTCGGTGTGCTCGGTCAGGATGGTGGCCGCCTCAAGGTCTACCCCGGCCACCCGATCGGTGTCGGCTACGTCGCAGGACGCCAACGACGCGGCTGCGAAGAGCAGCACCCCCACGGCCGTCGCGCTTCGAACAGCACGCCGGGACCAGTCTCGCATCGACATATCGGCTCCCTCGCGGTCGGGCGTCAGCTACAGAGCAGTCCGAACGCGTAGCCGCGCCCGGTCATGGGTGAAACCCGTCAGGCAGATCGGACAAGCGGTTTTGCCACGGTCGTACAGGCTGAGCCGCTTCCTTCTGCCGGACTTTCGAGACACGCCAGAACAGCGTCCCCTGGAGTGGCGGCGACAGACTATCGCCTCCCCGGCGACTGCCCCCGGGGCGACCCTTGTTGGCCCCGCATTGTCTACGGTTCCGGTCGGGCTCACCAACTCCCTGTGAGTTCGCAGTACGGTCCGGCCATAACCGAAACTCGAACTATCTGACCCTCGCCGGGTTATCGGTTCAGGGACCGTCCCCGAGTCCCTTCGTCGTCAGGGAGCCTGTCTACCCTCAGAACGACAGCGCCACATAGAACGAGGCGCATCCGCTTTCGCACGAGCGGGTCGTCATGCCGATGTTCGTGCGGCTGTGAGAAACGGCGCTGTCGACCCGACAGGGCCAGTCTTGAGAGTTCCGGCCCGTGGGACGGCAAAACTTGATCCGTGCGGTTCGATGCTGAGATAGCAGAGTATCGGCGAGCCACGAGAGGCTCGTCTGTGCTCTACCTCCGTCTGCTTGTCGCAGCACTCTTCGCATCGGTCCGCGCCCGCCGAGATCTCGTCCTCGAGAACTTGGCGCTGCGGCATCAGCTCGCCGTCTACACAAGGGGCCGTCGTCGACCGCGGCTCCGTCGCCACGACCGCCGACTCTGGTCACTGCTGGCACGTGGTTGGTCCGGCTGGCGAGGCACGCTCGTGATGGTCGAGCCGGACACGGTGGTGCGCTGGCATCGTTCTGCTTGGCGCGCCTACTGGCGCTGGAAGAGTCGTCGCCGCTCCGGACGACCCCGGATTCCCGCAGAGCTGCGACAGCTGATCGTCCGCATCGCCACTGAGCATCCGCGGTGGGGCGCCGTCCGCATCGTCGGCGAGCTGCGTGCCCTTGGCTTCGAGGTGAGCGCCCGCACCGTCAGTCGCTACCGCCGGCAAGCGCTGCGGCGACCGCCGAGCCAGTCGTGGCGCACGTTTCTCCGCAACCACGCGTCCAGCATCTGGGCCGCCGATCTGTTCACGGTCCAGACGCTCGCCTTCCGCACGCTCTACGTGCTCATCGTGATCGACCACGACCGGCGCCGCATCCGGCACTGGAACGTCACGGAGCACCCGATCGCGCCCTGGATCTGGCAGCAGCTGATCGAGGCGACCGCCTGGGGTCAGCAGCCAGGGTTCCTCATCCGAGACCGCGACCGTAGCTATGGCGGAGACTTCATCGCACGCGCTCGACGGCTCGGGATCGAGACGATTCTGACTCCGCTGCACGCGCCGAATGCCAACGCCATCGCCGAGCGCGTCATCGGCACGCTCAGGCGCGAGTGATCTCGACCATGTCATCGCGGTCAACGAACAACATCTCCGGCGGGTGCTTGGTGAGTACGTCCAGCACTACAACGCGATGCGTCCGCATCGATCATTGTCGCTCGACTCTCCGGAGGGACGCTCGCCGGTGCAGCGGACGCCGAGTCAGCGAGTCGTCAGCAAGCCGGTGCTAGGAGGCTTGCATCATGAGTATCGGTGGGCCGCATGAGGTTTTGCCGCCCCACGGGAGCCTGACCCGCTAGCCGAACGCGGTGCGCCCCTTCCGCTTCGTCGTGGCCGTGGCTGTACAGTCTGGACACGCCAGCAGCGTCCCCTCACCATTCCGCGGATGCGGCTCGCCGAGGCCAGCGAGCCCTGACTTCTGACAGGCGATAGGAGCATCAGAGCCCGCGCTTGCTCGGGGCGGCCCATCGGCGCCGCGTCCCTCTGATGCGCTCAGAAGCGTTTGGACCGACTGCCGCGCTCTCGCCGCGTCGGCGCGGGTTTGGCGGTCAGGGGGCGAAGCGGTAGACGACGGGGAGTGCCGCGATGTCGGTGACGCTGGAATCGGTGTGGTGCGATATCTGAACCCTGCCGACGCCGCAATCGCCGAACTCGTCACAGGAGATGACCCCGATGATGCCACTGAAGCCAGTGACGCTGGTCAGCGCTTCCCGGAGCTTGGCCCGATCGATGTAAAGCGTATCTCCGTTACCAACCGCGACCTCCTCGATGGCCCGGAGGAGCAGCGTGGCGGCGTCGTAGGCGTGGGCCAAGTAGACGGATGTGGGCGCCTCGGCATACCGCTCTTGATATTCGGCGATGAGCGCCTCGCTGCTCTTACCGGTCACCTCGTTGGTGTTGCCGTCGAAGTTCGAGTCCGGACCTGGAAGGTAGATGCCTTCCGACTCGGGAATGGCGAGGAACTCGGGGGCCAGCAGGGCTGCGCCGCCGATCAGCGTCGCGTCCTCAAGTCCAGCGATCTGGCCGACCTGCCGGACGATGTGGGCGCCTTCTTTTTGGAAGAGCGGAAAGAAGAGGCCGTCCGGACCGTCCGCCGCAATTTGAGTGAGGACGGAGGTCATATTCGTGTCACCCCTGCTGACAGAGGCGACGGCGACCGATCCGCCGAGCCCCTCGAACGCGGCGGTGAAGGCGTCGGTGAGGCCAGAGGTGTACGGGTCGCCGTCGTGGATGGCGGCCATCCTACGTAGGCGGAGTTCGTTGTATGCGAACTGAGCGACCGCCTGCGCCTCGTAGATGTCGTTGCTGGTCGTCCGGTAGTAGCCAGGATAGTAGTTGGAACCGGCATTGCCGCGGAGGTCGGAGGTCAGTGAGGGACTCGTGTTGAGGGGGGAGAGCATCACCAGACCGGCCTCGCTCAGGATCGGTGAAGCGGCGGCGGCGGCGACCGAGCAGCTCGTGCCAATGGCGGCGACGACTCGGGGGTCGCCAGTTACCGTGTCGGCGGCGGCTCGGCCCCCTTCCTCGGTGCAGAGAGAGTCGAGCCCGGCGCCCATCGAGACAGCGTGCCCTTTGATAAGGCCATAGTCCGCCAACGCCAGCTCCACGCCGCGCTGGCTTGGGATGCCTAGGTCACCAAGTCCTGTAAGGACCTGCATCGAACGGATCTGAATGGCCTCGCCGGGGGCCACCTCCACGGCGCCGAGGGGGCCCGCTTCGAAATCCTGTCCGCCACAGGAGACGACCCCCAGCACGAGCACTGTCAGCGGGGCGAGCCAACGCAGCTGCCGCAGACTCTGCCGCCGAGACCTGAGCGCGCCGCTAACTTCGCCTTGAGAGAACATCTTCACGCCGTCAATGTATGGGAATTATATACCTGTGTGAACCGCCCCGGGAAAGTTGGAGGCTCCACCCTTTGAAAGGATGGAGCGATGACACGACCAGGCAGGTACCCAGCAGAGATGCGCGAGCGGGCCGTCCGCATGGTGCTCGAGCACGAGGCCGAGCACACTTCGCAGTGGGCGGCGATCACCTCGATCGCCTCGAAGTTCGGGATGACGCCAGAGACGCTGCGCATCTGGGTGCGGCGCGCTGGGTTCTGATGCTCCTATCGCCTGTCAAGCGAGCGACTCGGGTCGCGGGAGGTGGCGATAGAGCTGCCGTGCGACGTAGCGCTTGAGCGAGCGGATGATCTCGCGCTTGGAACGGCCCTCGCGCGTGCGCCGCTCGACGTAGCGGCGGGTGCGGGGGTCGTGGACCATGCGGACCATGACGATTCGCCAGAGCGCTTGATTCGCGGTGTGGTCGCCACCGCGGTTGAGTCGTTTGCGGATGGTCAGCCCCGACGAGGCGTCGATCGGGGCGACGCCGCAGTGATGGGCGAATGCCGCCTCGCTGCGGAGGCGTTGCGGGTTGTCGCCGGCGGAGACGAGCAGAGCGCCGGCCGTGTCGGTGCCCACGCCGAAGCAGGCGACGAGGGCGGGCGCGGTGGTGGCGACCAGCTGCTCGAGCACGGCGTCGAGGCGGCGACACTTTGCCTCGAGGCGCTGCACCCGCCGAGCCAGCTCACGCAGGGCTAGCTTGGTGGCGCCGACGGAGTATTACGGCCCCACAGGCCGCCCTGGCCTATAGGGCGACCCACCGGGTTGCCAGCGATACTCGAGCGCCTCGCATGAGGCAAGACTCACCTGAGCCGTCACCGCCTGATGTACGGTGAGTACGAGAACGGAGCATGGTTATGGCGTACGAGCGCTACTGCCGACAGTGCGGACGCGATGTCACATGCAGCGAGGAGCGTCACCCAATCGCAGGGACCGGCGATCGGTACAGCGTTGCGCTATTCTGTCCAACTTGCGACCGCCGGCTGGGCCAGGTCTTTCCAACCCTCTGACTCATGCCGCGTACCTCTGCTCGCAGAAGTGGTCCATGGCCGGCAGAGCCACTGCAACCACGTCCGTTCGTCTCAGGATCACACTGAAACCCTGACCTGGGTCACCGTTTCAACGTGATATCTATTCATGACCCCTGTTTAGTACATGAGTTCGGATCATGTCAATCCGCGCTAGGTTCGAGGCCCGCCTCACGTCGGCCCGACACACAGATGGCCGTGGGGCGGCAAAACCTCATGCGACCTGCCGTGGGACGGCAAAACCTGATAGGTGCAGCTCTGTCCTGAGATAGCAGAGTATCGGCGAGCCACGAGAGGCTCGTCTGTGCTCTACCTCCGTCTGCTTGTCGCAGCACTCTTCGCATCGGTCCGCGCCCGCCGAGATCTCGTCCTCGAGCACTTGGCGCTGCGGCATCAGCTCGCCGTCTACACAAGGGGCCGTCGTCGACCGCGGCTCCGTCGCCACGACCGCCGACTCTGGTCACTGCTGGCACGTGGTTGGTCCGGCTGGCGAGGCACGCTCGTGATGGTCGAGCCGGACACGGTGGTGCGCTGGCATCGTTCTGCTTGGCGCACCTACTGGCGCTGGAAGAGTCGTCGCCGCTCCGGACGACCCCGGATTCCCGCAGAGCTGCGACAGCTGATCGTCCGCATCGCCACTGAGCATCCACGGTGGGGCGCCGTGAGCTGCGTGCGCTTGGCTTCGAGGTGAGCGCTCGCACCGTGAGCCGCTACCGCCGGCAGGCGCTGCGGCGACCGCCGAGTCAGTCGTGGCGCACGTTTCTGCGCAACCACGCGTCCAACATCTGGGCTGCTGACCTGTGCACGGTGCAGACCCTCACCTTCCGCACGCTCTCCGTGTTCGTCGTGATCGACCACGGCCGGCGCCGCATCCGGCACTGGAACGTCACGGAGCACCCGATCGCGCCCTGGATCTGGAGGCAGATGATCGAGGCGACGGTGTGGGGTGAGCGGCCTCAGTTCCTGATCCGAGACCGCGACCGTAGCTATGGCGAGCACTTCATCGCACGCGCTCGACGGATCGGGATCGAGACAATTCTGACTCCGGTGCGCGCGCCGAACGCCAACGCCATCGCCGAGCGGGTGATCGGGACGCTCCGGCGCGAGTGCCTCGATCACGTCATCGCCGTCAACGAACGGCATCGGAGGCGGGTGCTTGGTGAGTACGTCCAGCACTACAACGCGATGCGGCCGCATCGGTTATTGGCGCTAGACTCTCCGGAGGGACGCAAGCCGGTGCTGGGAGGTTTGCATCATGAGTATCGGTGGGCCGCATGAGGTTTTGCCGTCCCACGGGCCTCGCAGCGCGGCGGCCTGCTGTTCGAGAAGCCCACCACGGGACGAGTTTCCGCTCTCGGAATGGGCTTGCCCAGGCTGATCACCAGGAGTAGTTACTTGCATCGGCGCGAGTGTAGCACACATGTTCTCAATCGCCCGCACCCCATCACGAGTCCCGCTGGTCGCCGGTCGGTACGACTTGACTTGGTGGGAGCGTCGAGCGTCCATGCTCAGCGATGGACGAGCGCAGATCTCGCTACGTGATCGCCTTCGCCAAGTCGTCGTCTCGACGCTACGCCGCGGCCGAGGCGCTGGCCGCGTCGGTCCCCGGCTCCCGCCTCACCGAGGCGCACGGCGTGCGCCGGCACCTGGTGCCGGTCCACTCCGATCGGCTGCCGACGCTGGACCGCCTGCTCGGCCTGGTCGCCGGCTGGCGCAGCACCCAGCTCTTCGTCGACGGCGTCGAGGTGCGTCGGCTGCGCGAACTAGTCTCACTCGAGCTGCAGCGCGGGCACATCACAGGCAATCCTCCCCAGCGTCGTCGTTCACTCCGACGCTAGCAGCGGATCGGTGGTCTGAGTTCTGACGGAGCCCGAGTCAGCTGCTCAGCCGTCAGCCGCTCAGCCGCCGCACCGCCGCGGCACGAGCGGCGGCGGTGATTTCGTCGATCGCGGCCGGATCGTACCCGAGCGAGGACAGGATCTCTTCGTTGTGTTGCCCCAGCGATGGCGGCGCCGGCTTCTGCGGCGCCATCTCGCCGTTGACGCGCACCGTGTTGCCCACGAGCCGGCGCTTGCCGAAGGTCGGGATTTCCTGCTCGATGAAGTAGCCGTTCGCGAGCGCCTGTTCGTCGGAGAGAACCTGCCTGTAGTCCTGCACGACGTCCCAGACGAGCCGCGGATGGCCGGCGAGGAACTTCGTCCATTGGGCCGTGGTCTTCGCCCGGAACGCCCGCTGCAGGTAAGGGCGGATCTCGTTCGCCCTCGCGCCCTGCGGATCATCGGACGCTCGCCCGCCGCGCTTGTCAGCGGTGTCGAAGCGCTCGTCGTACAGCAGCTCCTCGAGGCCGGCGAACTCGCAGAACGCGATCCACGTCGGCTCGTCCGAGAGGAACGCAATCATGACCGCGCCGTCGGTGGTCTCGTAGAGGCCGTACGTGCCGTGGATGTTCGCGTTATGCGCCCCCGCTCGCGTCAGTAGGTCGCCGCTGAGCGACACCGAGTCGATCTCGTACGCCTGCAGAAACAGCTGCGCACCGAGCCCCGACGTGTCGACGCGCTGGCTTCCGCCGTGCAGCTCCCGCGCAGCGAGCGCGGTCGTGATGCCGAGGGCGAGCTGCATCGCGCCCGCAAGGTCGGCGATCACAGAGCCGGGCATCATTGGGGCACCGTCGCGTGGCCCGGTGACGCTGTAAAGCCCGCCGCGGGCGGCGGCGGCGCCGTCGAGCATGCGCTTCGCGGCGTCGGGGCCGAGCGGACCGTAGCCGTTGACTAGCGCGTACACGAGCTCCTCGTTCCGTGCGCGCAACTGCTCGTAGCCGAGGCCCATCGCGATGAGCGAGGGCTCCAGGTAGTTGCTGAGGAAGACGTCGGCGCGATCGACGAGCTGGCGCACGACCTCCAGCGATGCCTCGTCGCGCAGGTCCAGCCAGAGTGAGCGTTTCCCCCGATTCGCGCTCACGAACTGGGTGCCGAATCCGCTCTCGGCGTCCTCCGCGCCCACGATGCGGAAGCGACGATTCGGGTCACCGAGCGCCGGCTCGACCTTGATCACGCCCGCGCCCATGTCCGCGAGGTACTGCCCGGCGACCGGTCCCTGGAGCGCCCGGGCCACTTCCACGACTCTGATGCCTTCAAGTGGTTCTGGCACGGCAGGTCCTCCCCCTCGCTGCACTGAGTATGGACTAGCTGGGAAAGTCGTCACGACCGTCCATCTCCCAGGTCGGTGGGGAAGGCGGCATTGGGATGTACTCTGCGCGCGACCAATCGAGTTGTGCCGGTGGCTCCCGCCGCGCAGACTTCCTACGTGGCTCGGGAGTCAGCAGCTCTAGTCCGGTGGACTCCGGCGAAACCACATCCTCTGCCCGGCCAAGCAGCTTCGAAAGGAAACTAGTCACCAACCACCTCCATGGGTGAAGCGTCTCGCCCGCCAGGGTATGCCTCCCGGACGAACTTCGCGGTCCTTCCGGTTTCAGCCCCTTGTGGATCCCCGCCTCCTGGATCGCTCGCGTCTGCGCACCGCAGCGCGGGCGAAACGTTCCTCTGCATCGCGCTGCGGTGTCGGGGTTCCATCAGCTGGCGCGGGGCTGATCTCGGGCGCGGTGACGGAGTCTCCCGCGAGGGACGCGTCGAGGAGCGCGAGCCCGCGCGGGCGATCGAGGCCGACTTCGACCAAGTGCTGCGCCTCGTAGCTCAACACGCACGAGAGGCAGCCCTGCATGCAGCGTGCGTTGTGTGCATCGTCGACGTACAGGCGGGCGCGGAGGGCTGCGTCAGATCTGAGGGCTCGAACTGTGAGGTTTAGCCTCGTCTGAGCATGGACGAGGAGACATCGGTGAACTGTCCGCACTGTGCATCCGCCGCCACGACCAGACGCCAGGCGCGCACGACGCTCGGCTACCGGCGGTTCAACTGCCGCTCGTGCAAGCGTCGCTTCAACGAGCGAACCGGCACGCCGTTCAACCATCTTCAGGTCCCGACCGACGTGGTGCTCCTCGCGGTGCTGTGGCGTCTGCGCTACAAGCTGAGTTTCCGTGACGTGGCAGAGATGCTCCTCCAGCGCGGTGTTGAGGTCACGCACGAGACCATCCGGGAGTGGGAGTTTCGATTCGCCCCACTGCTCGCCGGCCAGCTCCGCGCCAAGCGACGAGCCCGAGCCGGCGAGTCCTGGTACCTCGACGAGACGTACGTGAAGGTCGCTGGGCGCTGGTGCTACCTCTACCGAGCGATCGACGGCGACGGAGAACTGATCGATTCGATGCTGAGCGAGCGTCGAGACAAGCATGCCGCGCGGAGGTTCTTGCGGAGACTGGTCGAGATCACCGAACGCAAGCCCGCACGGATCACGACCGACCTGCACCCCGCTTACCGACGGGCGATCCGCTGGATCATCGGCCGCAAGGCTTGGCATCGCACGACGCAGTACCTCAACAACTACACCGAGCAGAGTCACCGAGCGGTGAAGCAGCGCTACTACCCGATGCAGGGCTTCGGGAGCTTCGAGTCCGCGTCGCGCTTCTGTAGCGCGTTCGATGAGCTGCGACAGTACTTCCGCGTCCGCCGCCGCGGTGGCGCCCATGTCGCGTTGACAGAGCAGCGACGGCTCTTCCTCACACGCTGGCACTCGCTGATCAGCGAACTGGCTGCAGCATAGACCACCAGCGACGTCGCCTTGTGGCGCCTAAGGGTCGACGCGCCCTGAGATCTGACACTGCCGTTCGAGCCCACGCGGAACTGAGCCCCGTCGCTCGGCTCAATGCTGCTAGCTCCGCCGGTTCGGGCTACTTCGACGGGACGAACTTCATCGACAGCGAGTTGACGCAGTGACGCGTGTCCTTCGCTGTGAGCCTCTCGCCCAGGAACACGTGGCCGAGGTGGCCGCCGCAGCTCGCACACTCAATCTCGATGCCCTGGCCGTTGGGGTCAGGCAGACGCTTCACGGCGCCGGCGATTTCGTCATCGAAGGCCGGCCAGCCGCAGCGAGCGTCGAACTTGTCCGCGGAGCGGTAGAGCTGGGCGTCGCAGCGGCGGCACACGTAGCTGCCGGCTTCGTAGAAGTCATCGTACTCGCCGCTGAAGGGCGGTTCGGTGCCTCTGGCCTCGATCACGTAGCTCTCGCGCAGCGTGAGCTCGTTGTGTTCCGTGCCTCCCATGATTGGAGCCACCACCTCTCTGGAACACTTCGTCCGCAGTCTACAGCGACCGAGCGACCGGATCTACGTCGGGTCCGTCGAGCGAGGGGAGCGCAATGTCTCGCTCGACGCCATCTACGCGCTAGCGGACAGGGGTCATAGCCCACGTGGTGGTAATGGCGCCCGACAGCCCTGTGGTACGTCGCTCGTGGTAGCATCCCGCGCCGATCGGCGAATGCAGGGACGCGGACTGGAATACAACGCTGTTGGCCGTTGCAGGATGCAGTCGGGGTTGGCAGCTGGGGGTTGGGAGATGAGAGGAGCCTGACCCGCTTTCCCGGACACCTAGCCTGAGGTGACGATGTCGCTCAGGGAGGAGTCCTGGATGTCCCGAGCCTACCCACCCGAGTTCCGCCGTCGTGCTGTCGAACTGGCCCGGCTGCGGGAGAAACCGATCGCGCGGATCGCTGCGGACCTGGGGATCGCCGGGTCGTGCCTGCACCGCTGGCTGCGGCAGGCCGATGTCGACGAGGGCCACAGAGAGGGCCTGACGAGCGACGAGCGGGCGGAGCTGGTGCGGCTGCGCCGGGCCAACCGCACCCTGGAGATGGAGAACGAGATTCTGAAGCGCGCCGCCGCCCTCTTCGCGCGCGAGAACGTCCTCCCAAAATGGAGATACCGGCTGGTCGGTGAGCTTGCCGCCGACGGGGTCGTCGTGGCGGTGGCCTGCCGGGTGCTCGCGGTCTCGACAGCGGGCTACTACGAGTGGGGAGAGCGGGCGCCCTCGGCCCGCGCCGTCGCCGACAGGCGCTGAGCGAGCAGATCGTGGAGAGCCGTGCTCCCGGCGGAGACGCGTATCCGCTGTGAGGAGGAGACCGGACCTCATGCCTATCTGCTTCCCGGGCGAGGGCCAGGAGGCGTTCTTCGAGGGCCACACGGTCGCCTTCGAGCGTCTCGGCGGGGTACCGCGGCGGATCCGCTACGACAACCTCAAGGCGGCCGTGGTGCGCGTGCTCGCCGGGCGCGACCGTGTCGAGAGCGACCGCTTCAGCGCGCTGCACTCGCACTTCGGCTTCGACGCGTTCTTCTGCGAGCCCGGCGCCGGGGGCGCGCACGAGAAGGGCGGCGTGGGGGGCGAGGTCGGCCGCTTCCGCCGCCGCCACCTCGTGCCGGTCCCGCGCGTGGAGAGCCTGGCCGAGCTGAACGCGCTGCTTGCCGCGAGCGCCGCCTGCGACATCCTATATCGTGGTCGACGCTGGGTACGCCGCGTCGTCGACCGACGTGAGTGGTCACCCGCTACGCTGAGAACGAAGGAGGGCATCAGTGACCGACCCGGCCGTGGGCGGAGACGAACGATCCTTCGAGGGGCGCACGGCCCCGTACCTCACGGTGCGCGGCGGCGGCCTCGCGGCGACCCTCTGTCCGAACAGGTGCGCCACCCTGTTCCACCTGCACGGCGCGGAGGACGGCGAGGGCGACGGCCACCGCGTCTCGCACTGTGCCGACGGCTCCGAGTATGCGGAGTATGGCTACGTACTCCGCCGCGCCGACCGCCTCGCCGAGACCGTCAAGGGGCGGAGCCTTGACGACACTCTTCGCGCTCTGTGGTCCATATGTTCGACGAAGCGAGGCGACCGGCGACGGCGTTGGGCGAAGGGTGCGCGGGTCGAGGCCGAAACTCTCCGAGATGCCATCCTCGCCGTGCTCGGGAGCCACCCGTGAGCCCGATCACCCGCTGACCGGCCCGGTGTGGCGAGTCGCGGGGCCGACAAGACGCCCTACGCGGCTACAGCGCCAAACGGAACCTCAGGACGAAGGTTCTCGATTTTGTCCAGTCTGGTGGGGCCGGACTGGACGAAATCAGGAACCGCCGCCCGCTCGCGCGTTACGCCCCCGGCCGGCATGGGAATCGTGTACGTCAGCTCGGCCTCGTCGCCCGAGACCTCGATACCCTGCACGAAGTTACGGAGCAGCGCCTTGCGCTCGGGGGACGTTCCCTTCTCCAGGAACTCCCGGAAGTCCGCCACGTACGCCCGGATCTCATCCGAGGTCGGCAACTCCACCCGGCGCTCCTCCAGCTGCCGCGCCGCGTCTTCGCGCACCGCGGCGAGCTGGTCCTCGCGCTGCCTGAGCGAGAGGATGCGCGGCGAGAGCGCGTGGGACGGCAAAACCTGATAGGTGCAGGTCTGTCCTGAGATAGCAGAGTATCGGCGAGCCACGAGAGGCTCGTCTGTGCTCTACCTCCGTCTGCTTGTCGCAGCACTCTTCGCATCGGTCCGCGCCCGCCGAGATCTCGTCCTCGAGAACTTGGCGCTGCGGCATCAGCTCGCCGTCTACACAAGGGGCCGTCGTCGACCGCGGCTCCGTCGCCACGACCGCCGACTCTGGTCACTGCTGGCACGTGGTTGGTCCGGCTGGCGAGGCACGCTCGTGATGGTCGAGCCGGACACGGTTGTGCGCTGGCATCGTTCTGCTTGGCGCGCCTACTGGCGCTGGAAGAGTCGTCGCCGCTCCGGACGACCCCGGATTCCCGCAGAGCTGCGACAGCTGATCGTCCGCATCGCCACTGAGCATCCGCGGTGGGGCGCCGTCCGCATCGTCGGCGAGCTGCGTGCCCTTGGCTTCGAGGTCAGCGCCCGCACCGTGAGTCGCTACCGCCGGCAAGCGCTGCGGCGACCCCCGAGCCAGTCGTGGCGCACGTTTCTCCGCAACCACGCGTCCAGCATCTGGGCCGCCGACGTTCACGGTCCAGACGCTCGCCTTCCGCACGCTCTACGTGCTCATCGTGATCGACGCTGCTGACCTGTTCACGGTCCAGACGCTCGCCTTCCGCACGCTCTACGTGCTCATCGTGATCGACCACGACCGGCGCCGCATCCGGCACTGGAACGTCACGGAGCATCCGAACGCGCCCTGGATCTGGCAGCAGATGATCGAGGCGACCGCCTGGGGTCAGCAGCCATGGTTCCTCATCCGAGACCGCGACCGTAGCTACGGCGGCGACTTCATCGCTCGAGCTCGACGGATCGGAATCGAGACGATCTTGACGCCGGTGCGCGCACCGAATGCCAACGCCATCGCCGAGCGCGTGATCGGCACGCTCAGGCGCGAGTGATCTCGACCATGTCATCGCGGTCAACGAACAACATCTCCGGCGGGTGCTTGGTCAGTACGGCGACGCTGGAGTGGGTGGACTGGTATAACCATCGGCGGTTGCATAGTGCGCTCCAGCGCAACCAGCTACAACGCGATGCGGCCGCATCGATCATTGGCGCTCGACTCTCCGGAGGGACGCTCGCCGGTGCAGCAGCGGACGCGTCAGCAAGTCGTCAGCAAGTCGTCAGCAAGTCGTCAGCAAGTCGTCAGCAAGTCGTCAGCAAGTCGTCAGCAAGTCGTCAGCAAGTCGTCAGCAAGTCGTCAGCAAGTCGTCAGCAAGTCGTCAGCAAGTCGTCAGCAAGTCGTCAGCAAGTCGTCAGCAAGTCGTCAGCAAGTCGTCAGCAAGTCGTCAGCAAGTCGTCAGCAAGTCGTCAGCAAGTCGTCAGCAAGTCGTCAGCAAGTCGTCAGCAAGCCGGTGCTAGGAGGCTTGCATCATGAGTATCGGTGGGCCGCATGAGGTTTTGCCGTCCCACGGGAGGCTGTGCTTCCTGCAACTCGACGTACAGGCACGTGCTGCCTTGGCTGGTGGCTGTGGTCACGCCCGCCCCCCTGCAACCGGCGATGGGTGCGTCCCGGCTGTGCCCGCCCCGCCCGGATACCGGGCCGGTGCCTGGCGAAACCGCAATGGAGGAGAGACGTCGCCATGGACGACGGCACGCAGGAATAAGTCGGCATCACACCGCTCTCGACCGGGCACGCGCTGCGAGGCGCTGGAGCCGCTGCGCCAGGGGCTGTGGGCAGCTGTGGCGTCGTCGGGGCGGGCGTCGCCTCGGGGCTCAGCCTGCGCCACGACCACGGCAGCCAGTACCTCAGCCACCACTTCCAGGGCGAGCGGCGCTTCCTGGCATCCGCTCCAGACCGTCTTTCGCAGGACCGCTACAACCAGGCGTGGCTCGTCGAGCGCCACGGTCACCGCACTCCCGTCGCCGTGCGCCGTGGCCTCGCCGAGTACCGGAGCGGCCGCATGATTACCGCTGACGAAGTGTCCAAGAAACCAGGAGCGGTACAGGCAGGCTGACGCTCATCGGCCCCGCGGTGCTGCTCGACGCCCGTGTTGGGTGGGCATCCGGGAGCGATCACGAGTTACAGGGCAAGCTGGACCGGGCGATCGGCGAAAGGAAAGCGGAGGTGAATTCAACGTGCTCATCAAGAGGTGGCTCGGGCCGGCGGCGAGACCTTCTGACAACATGCGGGTGCCCGAGCAGCCAGGGATTGCGCGGGACGTTCTCCCAATAGTCCCCAGCGCGGAGGGCGATCCGTGTGGCCGCGCGAACTCCACGGATTCCGCCGGCGGACGCCGTCAAGCGTCAGCTGGGCTCCTCGTGCGTGACCTGAACCAGACGATCGCGGCTGCGGCCAGCAGCGCGACCACGACCACGGCGATCACGGTGGTAGTCGCGCCGCCCGACCCGCCACCGCCCGTCAGGGCCGTCAAGTTGCGCGGCTGATCCGAGAAGAAGTCGAGGCTCCAGACCAGCGCGCCGCCGTCGACGTCGTCGGCGTTGTGCTCCACGACGTCGCCGGGCAGCTCGAGCCGGATCGTGAAGCTCGCGTCCTCCAGCAGCAGCTCGGCAAATTCGCCGCCGAGGGCACTGCCGTCGCCGCCCGACAGCGCCTCCGGGTTCAGCGGCGGCACGACGGCGTCGAAGCGCCAGCCACTGCCGTCGCGTCGCAGGTCGAAGCGCTCGAAGAGGCCATCCAGCCCTGCCGGTTCGCCGGAGAGACCGTCGCCGGCATCCGACAACAAGGCATCGATCGTGTCTTTGACATCGTCGCCCGCCGCGAACGGGAACGTGGCGCGCACCCCGACGAAACCGTCCTCGTCATACTCCTCGACTGCGGCGCCGAGCGGCAGGTCGGATCCGTCAAGGTCGCCGAGGGGGTTCCCCGTCTCGGCCCCGAGGTCCCCTGCTAAGGCGCTCATGGCCTCGGTGTTCAGGGCGCTCAGGATCGAGATATCGCCTGAGCCGTCATCGTTCAGGCGGATCCCGAGCTCGACGCGGATGCAACCGGTCAACACCACCACGCCGGTGAGCAGCGCAAGCAGGGGCCAGCGGCGTAGACGCGCGGGCGGGGCCGTTTGCGTACTCATGGCACGAAGCATACAGCGGTCGACGCGAAGAGCGTCGACCGCTCCCGCCGACCACTGCCGCGCCGGCGAGGCCGACAACGAGAGCGAACCGCCCAGCCGCGTTGTCTCGAACTGCGAGCGCCGCGCGGTAGACTCCGTGCCATCCCGAACCCAAACAGGTCTCGAAACGCTGGTCGCGCGGCTGGCGAAGATCGATGACACGCAGAGCGGCGAGCGGGCCACGCGCGAGATAGCGGTGAATCCCGTCATCGGCGCGCTGGCCGGGACACGTTCGGCTCTGACGACGTCGCCCGCGAGCACTCGGTTCGAGGCGGGCGGGTGGACTACTCCCTTCCGGGGGCAGGGGCGCAATCTCGTCCTGATCGAGGTGAAGCGAGTCGGCTCGGACCTCGACGAACACCAGGAGCAGTTGCTGCGCTACGCCTTCGACGAAGGCGTACAGCTGGCGGCGCTCACGACCGGCCTCGTCTGGTGGCTCTACCTTCCGAGAGCTGACGCAAAGTGCGCAGCGCGTCGTCGCTGCGACCACGCCGCGGTACGCGAACGTTGAGTCGAGCGGTGCTGGCCGGTGACCCGGCAAGCCCACCGTTTCGACAGCCCCAGGCGGTGCTGGAGCGTGTCCACCGCCTCGCGTTGGCGCGACGGGCTCACTAGCCGGCCCTACGGCAAGCAGCACTTCCGCTACGAGTCCGCTCGCGACCGCTACATCTGGACTGCGTCAGATCTGAGGGCTCGAACTGTGAGGTTTAGCCTCGTCTGAGCATGGACGAGGAGACATCGGTGAACTGTCCGCACTGTGCATCCGC
Organism: Dehalococcoidia bacterium; assembly: GCA_965226785.1. Lineage (GTDB taxonomy): Bacteria > Chloroflexota > Dehalococcoidia > UBA2979 > UBA2979 > CBDDEC01. Next base: position 1,357,029 of record CBDDEC010000004.1, on the reverse strand, counting down.
CGCCACGACCAGACGCCAGGCGCGCACGACGCTCGGCTACCGGCGGTTCAACTGCCGCTCGTGCAAGCGTCGCTTCAACGAGCGAACCGGCACGCCGTTCAACCATCTTCAGGTCCCGACCGACGTGGTGCTCCTCGCGGTGCTGTGGCGTCTGCGCTACAAGCTGAGTTTCCGCGACGTGGCAGAGATGCTCCTCCAGCGCGGTGTTGAGGTCACGCACGAGACCATCCGGGAGTGGGAGTTTCGATTCGCCCCACTGCTCGCCGGCCAGCTCCGCGCCAAGCGACGAGCCCGAGCCGGCGAGTCCTGGTACCTCGACGAGACGTACGTGAAGGTCGCTGGGCGCTGGTGCTACCTCTACCGAGCGATCGACGGCGACGGAGAACTGATCGATTCGATGCTGAGCGAGCGTCGAGACAAGCATGCCGCGCGGAGGTTCTTGCGGAGACTGGTCGAGATCACCGAACGCAAGCCCGCACGGATCACGACCGACCTGCACCCCGCTTACCGACGGGCGATCCGCTGGATCATCGGCCGCAAGGCTTGGCATCGCACGACGCAGTACCTCAACAACTACACCGAGCAGAGTCACCGAGCGGTGAAGCAGCGCTACTACCCGATGCAGGGCTTCGGGAGCTTCGAGTCCGCGTCGCGCTTCTGTAGCGCGTTCGATGAGCTGCGACAGTACTTCCGCGTCCGCCGCCGCGGTGGCGCCCATGTCGCGTTGACAGAGCAGCGACGGCTCTTCCTCACACGCTGGCACTCGCTGATCAGCGAACTGGCTGCAGCATAGACCACCAGCGACGTCGCCTTGTGGCGCCTAAGGGTCGACGCGCCCTGAGATCTGACACTGCCCAGGAAGTCCACCCGCTCTGCTGTCAAATCTGCTGTCAAATGCTGTCAGCCTCGGATCAGTCGGCGGTCATAAGATCTGGTCATGGTGCTCACCGCTCGGCAGCGTCGATTCGCCGATCAAGCGTGGGCCGTGGGCGGATGCTTCATCATGAGCACTGAGGGTTGAGCGAACATTTGTGCTAATCTGGCCTCATGGAACGAGACATGATTCGTTCGCGAGCTCAGCGTCAACGGATCGCGGGTCCCGATAGTTCGCCGCGGGATGGGCTGGTCGAGCAGCAGGCGGCTGCGCTGCGTGCTCACTTCCGGGCGCGTGCGGCGCGCCGAGCCCGCGCAGCGAAGAAGGGTGAGCGGTAGTAATCGAACTCTTGCGTCGGGTAGCCCGACGCTGCCCGGGACCGTCGGTTCGCCGACTCAGATGTACCGGTCCGGCTGCGCATCGGCATCAACGCAGGAGAGCCAATCGTCGAGGACGACGACCTGCACGGGGCATCGGTCGTGATCGCGAAGCGGCTGGAGTCCGGGGCAGAGACCGACGGCATCCTCGTCTCGGACGTGGTGCGTCAGGCGGTCGCGGGCAAGGACTTCGAGTTCGAGGATCGCGGCGAGGTGGAGTTGAAGGGCTTCGACCAGCCGGTGCGGGCGTGGGCAATGAGATGGGACCAATGATGGGCACACGTAACAGACCGGCTGCCCGATGCCTCTAGGCGCAATCCCGCTCTCCGCGCTGACCAAGCTCGGCATCGGTCTCCAGAGACCGGAGGACGTGGTCATCTCAGCCACCCCGTCTTGCACCCACCCCCTCGCTGGCAACCCGCACCTCTCCGGGGGTCGCTACGTGCGAGCAGGCGCGGGGAGTGACGCTGAGTGGATGATGGCGCGGCCAGGAGGCACTCGACACCGCGCGGTTCGGCCCGGTTAAACGGCGAGGAAGTCGTCGGCTCCCACTATGAACGTGGCTGGCCACCAGCCGGAAGAATGCTGACGGCACTTGCCGAACGTCATCAACCAATGTGGCACCGTGAACGATGGGAATGATATAGAGGGGAGGCAGCCAAGTAGCGCGCCGAGCCTCAACCTCGCCGAGCGTTCGAGGCGCGCGCCAGCGGAGGAGGGCTCGAACATGGCAGCTCGACTGGATGGCAAGACCGCGATCGTCACTGGGGCGGACCGAGGCATAGGCCGCGGCTCGCGCTCGCTGCAGAAGTTCGTGCGGTCGGGCTGAGCACGGCGAGGAGGACGGCAGTGGCGGAGAATCTTCTGGGGAAGGTTGTCTGTGTGACCGGCGGCGGTCGCGGCATGGGCCGTGCAGTCGCCGAGCTTGCCGCGCGGGAAGGTGCGCGCGTGGTGATCGCCGATTACGGCGGCTCAGTCGACGGCACCGCTGATATTTCGAACGCGACAGCCGAGGAGGTTGCCGCAGGGATCCACGCGGCCGGAGGTGAGGCGATTGCCGTGAACATCGACGTCGCGACAATGGCCGGGGGGCGAGCCATGGTCGATGCGGCGGTCGATCACTTCGGTCGTATCGACGGTGTCGTCTGCTGTGCAGGCATCTTGATTGAGGCGCCCTTCCTAGAGCTGCAAGAGGCGGACTTGGACCGGGCAATCGGAGTGGACATCAAGGGTCACTTCACGTGCGCCCAGTCTGCGGCTCGACGCATGATCGAGCAGGGAGGCGAGGGTCGGCTGATCTTCTTCGGGTCCGGCTTCGGCCTCGAGGGGTCGACCGAGCGGCCAGCGTATAATGTTGCGAAGGCCGGTGTGGCGGCGCTTTCGTTGATCGTTGCGAGTGCGCTAGCGCCATACAACATCACAACCAACTGCATCATCCCTCGAGCGGCCACACGCATGACAGACTTCGTGTTTCTGAACGCCGACCCCACGCACGAGGGTCCGCCGCCCAGCGAGCAGGGTAAGGAGACCTTCCTCAACCCCGAGAACGTTGCACCATTCGTCTGTTACCTGCTATCCGCCGCCGCCGCAGGCATCAATGGCCAGTTTTTCGGTGTGGCTGGGCACGCCGTTGGCCGGATCACGTTGCCGCAGCGAGATGCGGTTGTGTTAGAGCGCGACTCTAGATGGACCGTGGACGACCTACTCGCCGCAGTCCCTGGAGCGTTTGGTGAAGGCTTGGATCAGCCCATGACGCTGGGTTCGGCGGGCCGGATCGGCCCGGCCGCGCCGACTTGGCGGTAGCTAGGCTCAATCCGCCGCCAGCGCCCACTGAATGCCGCGCCGGGACGGAGATGTTTCAGCGGCTGAAGTACGAGCGCGGGTGGTGTTGGTGCGCCGCGAGTCGGGGTCGCGGTGAGGGGTTTTGGCAGATTCTGCTGACCGACGAGCGATCATCGCGCGACGACAGATCCAAGAGCAGATAACTGGACGAGTTTTCGAGCCAGCCCACTCCTAAAGCACAGCGCTAACCCCCAGATACTTCCCAAGCAGAGGGTCGAGGGTTCGAATCCCTTCTCCCGCTCCAAGGCAACGCACCCTATATATGGACCCGCCGCGGGGCGGGTTTCTTGTTCGGATCGTGGACCATCTGCTTACGAGCAGGGGGTTTCAACGAGATTGGACCGCTGTGACCCTCGGTCGGGCCGACAAGGGTGGGTTTATTCAGTCGGCGACTGACTGGAAGCCGAGCCGAGACGGTGCGCGCCTGGGAGTTTCGGTTCGCTCCGTTGCTCGCCGAACGGCTGCTCGCCAAGCGGCGCGGTCGGGTCGGTGTCTCCTGGTACGTGGACGAGACGTACGTGAAGGTCGGTGGACGGTGTGCTACCTCTACCGCGCGATTGACCACCGAGGCGATCTCATCGACTCGATGCTGAGCGAGCGTCGCGACAAGCACGCCGCGCGTCGGTTCCTCCGGCGCCTGCTCGAAGTAGCCGAGGCCAGGCCGCGGCGCATCACCACAGACCTTCACCGGGCCTACCGACGGGCGATCCACTGGATCATCGGACGAAAGGCATGGCACCGAACGACGCAGTACCTCAACAACTACACCGAGCAGAGCCACCGTGCCGTGAAGCAGCGCTACTACCCAAGGCGCAGACTCGGCGGAAGGGCCTTCTGCGCCGGTCTTCTGAGGCGCAACTTCGGCGGTGCCGGCGTCAGCCTCGAGGAAGGCCGAGACCCCGGGTTGCGATGATGTTGCGCTGGATCTCGCTCGTGCCGCCGCCGATCGTGCGGGACGTGGTCTGCATGTAGATCTGGCAATAGAGACCGTCGAGGACTGCGTGGACTGAGTCGGGTGAGAGCGCGCCGTGTAGGCCGAGCGCATTGATACCTCGGCGGGCGTTGCGCTGCAGGAGCTCAGTGCTGTGGACTTTGGAGATCGAGGCCTCGTAGTTGGGCACGAGGCCGTTCGACTGCATCCAGGTGACGCGGTAGCTGAGAAGCCGGGAGACTTCGAGCTCGATCGCCGTGTCGACGAGGTTCAGGCGGTCTGTCTGGCGGTCGGCGATGCGACGCCCCTCGCCGGCGCTGCCCGCCTCCGTCGCAAACGCGAGCAGCGGCTCGAAGGCGTTCTGGGTGGTCGCCATGCGGTCGACGCCGGATCGCTCGAAGTCGAGCAGCGTGGTTGCCACGTACCAGCCGCGGTGTTCGTCCCCAACCATGTTCGAGGCAGGGACGCGAACATCCTCGTAGAACGTCTCATTGAAGCCGGCGGCACCGTGCATCTGGACGAGCGGGCGCACGGTGATGCCGGGCGTGTTCATGTCGACAAGGAAGTAGGAGATCCCCCGATGCTTCGGCGCCGCAGGGTCGGTGCGGGTGAGGATGTGTATCCAGTCGGCGTGCTGGGCACCGGAGGTCCAGATCTTCTGACCGTTGATGACGTATTCGTCGCCGTCGCGAACCGCGCGCGTCTGCAAGGAGGCGAGGTCTGATCCGGCTCCCGGCTCGGAGAATCCCTGGCACCAGGTGACCTCGGCGCTCGCGATCTTCGGGAGGTGATCCTTTTTCTGCGCCTCGGAGCCATGGATCATCAGCATCGGCCCGACCATTGCCGCGCCGCTTCCGCCATTTGGCGCGCCTCGGATCGTTGCTTCTTCCTTGAAGATCATCTGCGCCATGTACGACGCGGACTGCCCCCCGTACTCGGACGGCCAGGCCATAGTGAGCCAGCCGTGCTCCGCGAGGGTGCGTTCGAATTCATGCACGGTCTCGCGATCGTTGTCGAGGCGTCCGTTCAGCCCACGGCGACTCCAGTTCGCGTCCAGGAACTGCCGCGCGCGAACTCGAATCGCGGTTTCCTCGGGCGTCCAACCAAAGTCCACGGCGTCCCCCGGTCGGTCTTTCGAAGCCGAGGTCCCGCGGATGCGGGCTGCGGCTCCGGCACCTTGACCCTTCGTGCGCATATTACGCGCGCCGTCGAGGCGGCGTGTCATCCGCAACTACGCGACGGCGCCCTCGGCGCAGAGGCCGCTGATCTCTTCGACGCCGTAACCCGTTTCGCGAAGCACCTGGTCAGTGTGACGTCCCAACGTCGGCGCCGGGCTGCTGACGGCTGCCGGCGAGGCGGAGAACGAGGCGATCGGGCCACTCTGAAGCTGCGTTCCGGCGAGCTCATGCTCAAGTGTGACGATCATCGATGCACGCGCTCTAGCGAGAACTCGCGTCCCCGGATGACTCCGTCGTAGAAGAACTTCAATGTTCGGAGCCGTTGAGATCCATCGATGATCGCAAGGCGCTGACTGCTCGGATCCTTCCACAAGAAGATTCCAGGCACGGGAAGACCAAGCAGCAGCGACTCGATGAAGCGATCTGCTTGCGGTTTTGTCCAGACGTAGCCGCGTTGGAAGGACGGAATGTGGATGTCGTCGGACTCGACGTCCGAGGGGTCCGTCGAGAGACGGCGAACGAGAGACTCGACCGGGGACTGTGCCCGCGGGCGCGCTGCACGCCTCGCTCGTTCAGTGCCAGCGAGGTATAGGTCACGCGCTCGCTCGGGCGGAAGCCACTGACGATTTCATCGATGTTCGCCATCTGTGGCGTGTACCGCGGGCTCACGAACGAGCCAACGGAGATCGTTGAGGCCCCGTTTCCGAGAGTGCGTCGAGTAGCCGAATCTTGTCCTCGACCGAGATGTTCGAATCCTCGATCTGCATGCCCTCACGCATGCCCTCTTCGGTGATCTCGACCCTCGCCCACTGACGTGCCATGACTATCTCTGAACCGCCCCGGGAATGTTGGAGGCTCCAGTCCTTGAGAGGATGGAGCGATGACACGACCAGGCAGATACCCAGCGGAGATCCGCGAGCGGGCGGTCCGGATGGTGTTCGAGCACGAGCGGGACCACTCGTCGCAGTGGGCAACGATCAGCTCGATCGCCTCGAAGTTCGGGATGACGCCGGAGACGTTACGGAAGTGGGTGCGACGGGCTGAGGTCGACGGCGGCGCACGGCCGGGGCAGACGACGGAGGAGCAGACGCGGCTGCGGGAGCTCGAGCGCGAGAACCGTGAGCTGCGCCGGGCGAACGAGATCCTCAAGGCCGCTTCGGCTTTTTTCGCGCGGGAGCTCGACCCGCGACTGCCGAAATGACTCGCTTCATCAAGACCCACCGCGAACGCTTCGGGGTCGAGCCGATCTGCCGGGAACTGCAGGTCGCCCCGTCCAGCTACTACGCCGCCCGGAGCCGACCGCTCTCGGCGCGGCGGGTGCGTGACGAGGCGTTGAAGGTGAAGCTGCAGCACGTCCACGCCGAACAGTTCGGGGTCTACGGTGCGCGCAAGCTCTGGCGCCAGCTGCACCGCGAGGGCATCCCCGTCGCGCGCTGCACCGTGGAGCGGCTGATGCGGGAGCTGAGTCTCTCTGGGGTGGTACGTGGGAAGGTCAAACGGACGACCGTGGCGGACGAGAGCGCGCCCAGACCGGCGGACCTCGTGGAGCGGGACTTCCACGCACCAGCCCCCAACCGGCTCTGGGTAGCCGACCTCACCTACGTGCCCAGCTGGTCGGGCTTCGTCTACGTCGCCTTCGTCATCGACGTCTACTCGCGCTCGGTCGTCGGCTGGCAGGCATCGCGCTCACTGCGGACCGAACTCGCGCTCGATGCCCTTGAGCAGGCGCTATGGGCGCGGAACGGACCCTTCGACGGGCTGATTCATCATAGCGATCGTGGGGTGCAGTACCTCTCGATCCGCTACACCGAGCGGCTCGCCGAGGCCGGGGCCGTGACCTCGGTCGGGAGTCGTGGTGACTCCTATGACAACGCGCTGGCGGAGTCGGTGATCGGGCTCTACAAGGCGGAGTTGGTGCACCGCCGGGGACCGTGGCGCGGACTCGACGACCTCGAGCTGGCGACGCTGGAGTGGGTGGACTGGTATAACCATCGGCGGTTGCATAGTGCGCTCGACTACCTGCCACCCGCCGAGTACGAGCGCAACCAGGAACGTGAGCTGGTCTCGGCAGGTGCCGGGACTCAATGAACCGAGTCTCCACTAAACCCGGGGCGGTTCACTCCTCGTGGCGGGGCGAGAGTGATTTGCTCCGTCCCGCAACTCTACCTCCGACACGATCCAACTCTTTACTCAGAGATGCTTTTGCAGCATCGACCGAAGCATCAGCTCTCAACGGGTAGGACGAACGGATAGGGGATCGGCTTACCGTCCCCCAGCGGAAGCACCACCGTGGCGCTGCCGGGAGTGTTTCCTGTCCGTCATCATTACGCAGGCCAATCTCGCACTCCACGATGCCGTAGTCCCCGACCTCGCGCTTGCGGACGCCAGCACGCGGCGAGCGGCCACTGGATCGGTCGGATACGTTGAGGTCGTCGAAGGGCGTGAAGCTGTGGGACCACAAGACTCGGATTTGCCCCCGCGTGGGCTACGACGCCTCTTGTCGGTTCGCCTCCGGTTTCCATCTGTTCAATCGGGGGGGGGGACTCGCCAGGCGCGGGGAGTGACGCTGAGTGGATGATGGCGCTGCCAGGAGGCACTTGACACCGCGCGGTTCGGCCCGCCTAAACGGCGAGGAAGTCGTCGGCTCCCACTACGAACGTGGCTGGCCACCAGCCGGAAGAATGCTGACGGCACTTGCCGAACGTCATCAACCAATGTGGCACCGTGAACGATGGGAATGATATAGAGGGGAGGCAGCCAAGTAGCGCGCCGAGTCTCAACCTCGCCGAGCGTTCGAGGCGCGCGCCAGCGGAGGAGGGCTCGAACATGGCAGCTCGACTGGATGGCAAGACCGCGATCGTCACTGGGGCGGGCCGAGGCATAGGCCGCGCCGAAGCGCTGGCGCTGGCGGCCGAAGGCGCGGCGGTCGTCGTCAACGACCTCGGCGGATCGACCGCTGGTGAGGGGGCCGACCAAGCTCCGGCGCAGGAGATCGTAGAAGAGATCGTGGCCAGCGGTGGTCGCGCAGTGGCGAACTACTCGGATGTCTCCGACTTCGACGCCTGTGCCGAGATGGTCAAGCAGGCGCTCGCCGAGTTTGGCGGCCTCGATATCCTCGTCAACAACGCGGGCATCCTGCGCGACCGCATGGTGTTCAACATGACGAAGGAAGAGTGGGACATCGTAATTGCGGTGCACCTCACGGGAACCTTCAACATGATCAAGCACGCCTCCGTGGTCATGCGACAGCAGCGCGCGGGCCGGATCATCAATACGAGCTCCAGCTCGGGGCTCGGGAACGCCGGGCAGACGAACTACTCGGCAGCGAAAGAGGGCATCATCGGGATCACCCGGACTGTCGCGCGTGACCTCGGGCGATACGGCGTGACCTGCAATGCGATCCGCCCGGCGGCGGCAACCCGCCTCACACTGTCGCCCGAGATGGAGGCTGCGCGCCAGGCGGCCGAGGCGCGCGGTGAGTCTCGTGCTAGCGCCGGGGGCATGGCGGCTATGGACCCCAACTCAATTGCCCAGCTGATTGTCTACTTGGCATCGGACGAAGCACAGAACGTCAACGGTCGCGACTTCGCGATCCGGGGTCGTGAGGTGGGGCTCTACACCCAGCCGGTGATCGAGGCTCGAGCGTTCGCTCGCGGTGACAGCTGGACGGCGGATGAGATGTTTGAGGTCTTCCCACGCTCGCTTGGGCCGCTGCTGAGCAACCCGTTCATGCCGAACGACGAAGGATGATCGCAGTGAGTTCTACGCGCAGCCGTTCCTGTCGAGCGGGTGTGAACTGCCACCGCGTCGTGACATCCTCATCCCGGCGGCGGATCCGCGATCACCACACTCAGCTCGCGTGCTGTGTAACGGCGGGGAGCCCCACGGTTCAAGAATCACGCGCGGGGCCGTCGCCACCGAGCGATCGATTCCCGGTCCGACCCAGCCCAATCAGCTCGCGCGTGGTGTAGGTGTAACGGAGGGGTAAGCGTAACGACACGCGGCCGGCAGACGAACCGGGGATCGAAGATGTCGTATTCGAGATCCTGTGCGATCACGCGGTACCCTTTGAGATTGCAGTGAAGTGCATCGTGATCGCGATAACAGCGCGTTTTATCGGTGGCTAAGAAGGCTCGCTCTGGTCGTCGCCGAGCTCGAAGTCGACGTAATGAATCGTCCCCTGAAACGGAAACGGCGCACGATAATGATCACTCACCGAGGTCTTCGAATCCTGGCCGATATCGAGACCTTCGATCGCAACCAAGCCCGCAAGTGTACGCGCGATCACCCCCGAACCAACTTGTACATCGTCGATGTACAGGCTCGCTTCCCCGCTAAGATCGCCAGTCTTAGCAAAGTCGATCGCGACGGCGCTTCGACCTACTGCGACCTCCGATCGAGAGACGACTCGGTAGCGGCCCGGTGCATGATTGTACTCGAAAATAAGTCGACGATTCTGAACGTATAGACTGTAACCACCGGTGATACCCCCCCTCGCAACAATGACTCCATCGTCATCCGGACTGGTGCGCTCAATGGCGGCACTGATCTTATAGGATCGATTGCGAGTGTCCGGGGCTGCGTTTGTTGGAATGTGATCGATACCTGCATAGAGACGGAATCGGACGTGCTCGGCAGGCGTGCCGGGTGATGGCGGTAGGGAGATCCGACCGTCAAGCTTCGTGTCTAGCGGCATGACATCATAACGTTCGGCTTCACTCCACCATTTGTCTCGCAACTCCTGAAGCCTTGTCGGATGCTCCGTAGCTAGGTCTTGTCCTTCAGAGAAGTCGGCATCAAGATGGTAGAGTTCCCACTGATCCTCTTCGAAATCGGCGTCGGGGTCATGGTAGGCGACCGCCTTCCAGCCCTCTTGCCAGATAGCGCGATGCCCCGCCGTTTCGAAATATTGAGTGCGGTTAGTGGTGGGTCGATTGTCGTCGTCGAAAGTATACGTCATCGGCGTACCATGGAGCGGCATCTGCGCGATCCCTTGGTATATAATGGGTGCCTCGACGCCTATGATATCTAGAATTGTTGGCGTGATGTCGATCATATGATGGAACTGTCTTCGGATGGAACCAGCGTCATCGATCCGCGCCGGCCAGCACATAATCATCGGGACGCGAACGCCCCCTCCGTGAGTGTTGATTTTGTACCGCTTAAGCGGAGTGTTGCCGACTTGAGACCAACCACGCGCCGAGACCGAATGAGAGTCAGGTCCACCGATCTTCTCGATGTTCCCGTGGCCCGCGGAAGCATCTACTTGGACCGGATTGTAGTTGTCAATGAACTTGCCCTGGGGCGAACCGGCTTTAGCGCCATTGTCCGACACTAGGATCGTGACCGTGTTCTCGAAGTCACCGGTAGCGTCGAGGTACTCCACGAGCCGGCCGATTTGCGCGTCAGTATGGTCGAGCATTCCCGCGAACGCCTCTTGGAGGCGGGCGGCGACATGCTGATCGTCGACAGGCAGATCGTCCCAAGGGCGCACGCCATCGTTTCGTGGCGCAAGTGCTGTGTCGGGTGGGATCACGCCCAAGTCAATCTGGCGTCTGTATACATCCTCTCGAATTGAGTCCCATCCACGGTCGAATCGTCCGCGGTACTTTGCGATCCAGTGAGGAGGCGCCTGCAGCGGCGCGTGGCACGCACCAAAGGCGAGATAAAGCAGGAACGGTTTGTTCGGCATTAGTGATCGCTGATTGCGGAGCATCGCGATGCTTTGGTTCACCAAATCTTCGCTTAAATGGTACTCAGTACCAATCGGACGCGGCCGACGGTGGTTGTCTTCCGAGAGATCGGGCTCGAATTGATCGGTAAGCGCGTCGAGGAAGCCGTAGTATCGCTCGAAGCCTTTCTGCAGAGGCCAGTTATGAAAGGGACCGGCCGCTGATGTCTCAGCAAGGGGAGCCAGGTGCCACTTGCCGATAGCGAAAGTGCTATATCCGTTCGACTTCAAGATTTCCGCCATTGTCGCCGCAGTAGGCGAGATGGCCCCCTTACCGTTCGGGAAGCCCGAATCCCAGTTGGGATTGTGTCCCATTCCAACGGCGTGGTGATTCCGACCGGTCATCAGGCTTGCTCGCGAAGGCCCGCAGATGGGTGGAGCGTGGAAGTTAGCGTAGAGGAGGCCTCGTCGAGCGAGTCGGTCCATGTTCGGGGTCTCGATCGGCGATCCATAGCAACCCAAGTGGGCGAAACCGACATCGTCCAAAACGATCACGAGAAAGTTTGGACTACCCGGCTTAGCTTCTACGGGTCGTGGCCATGAGGGGATCGACTCGCTGGCGTATCGGCCGATGACTCCTTCAAAGCCCTGGTCAGAATCGGTCTGTTCCATCCGGCTCGGCCTCCCAACGCTCGATTGCGCGCAGTCCCGGGATGTTACTACAGGAGGTTCAGGGGAGCGCCGAGGAGCAGCGAAACGCAGTCGTCAGCTCTGTGCGAGAGCTGGCGAACTCCGGGTCTGCCGCAGCCTGTTCCGGTCTCATGGAGAGGCAGCGACGAGCCTGTTCGGTGCTATCGGCAATCTCCGGAGGGGCAGCATCGACCCAGCCATCGACAAGGGTTGACTCGACCATTCCGGTGCTCGCCTGCCGGTCCACCTCGTCGCCTAGGGGGCACCACCGCGCGAGATCGAAGCCGGAGGCGTCGTCATCCCCACAACCGACAACCAGCCCGAGGCACAGCAAGATCGCCTCAGAGACATGCCAAGAAGCATTACGGTCCCCTCTCGACCGAGGGGCGCATATTACCTGGGTGGCGGGGGGAGGGGGCTCCGACCTGCAGGAGGCTCGTACTGCCCTTCGGGTGCGGCTGCCCGGGGTGCCTAGTCAACCGCACTCTGTTCGACTATCGGCGGCACCCGGAGGTGCCAGTCTGTCTCCTGCTGGTACACGTGCCCAGCCCGTAACAGGAGCGCCTCAGCAAACGGCGCGCCCACAATCTGTGCGGAGAACGGCAGCCCTCCATCGGAGAAGCCCGCGGGAATCGCCAGCGCCGGGTACCCTAGGAGGCTGAATGGCGCCGTGAAGCTGGGCTGCGTGAACGATAGTGCCGGGTCTGTCATCGCCGAGGCCAGCGGCGCAGTATCCGGGCCTGTCGGCGTGACGAGCACGTCGACCTCCGCCATCACCCTCGAGGCCTCCCGCGCGTACCAACTGCGGAAACGCTGCGCCTGTACATAGTCCGAGGCGGAGAACAGCGCCGCCCGCCCGACCCTCATCCGCGTGCTCGAGCCGTACTCGCTCCATCGCTCGCTGCCCATGTCGGGTCCGTGATAGGCCAGCGCCTCGCTCAGCATCGTGACCGTGTTCGCCTCCCTCGCGAGGTCGGAGTGCGGGAGGTCCACCTCGCGCACATCTGCTCCCAGGTCCTCGAGTTTCGCGATCACCGCCTCGACCGCTTCTTTCTGGCCGTCCTGCAACTCGGGGTGATCGAAGAAGTACCCGGTCGGCACGCCAACGCGCAGCCCGCCGATGCCTGCGCTGATCCCCTCCACGTAGTCATCGACAGGCTCAGTTGACGCGGTGAAGTCACGCGCGTCGTAGCCGGCGATCACGTTCAGGATCGCCGCGCAGTCCCACGCTGATCGAGCCATCGGCCCGATCGAATCGAGCGTGTACCCGAGCGGTACACAGCCCCACTTCGGTACGCGTCCGAACGTCACCTTGAGCCCGCTGAGCCCGTTGAACGCCGCCGGGCCGCGGACCGAGCCCCCCGTGTCGGTCCCGATGCCCCCAAGCACCATCCCGGTCGAGACAGCGATCCCCGTGCCGGAGGATGACCCGCCCGGTGTCCGCTCGAGGTCCCACGGGTTGTGCGGAATCGGGAACGGCTTCTCTGGGTCCGGCGCGCCAATCGCGAACTCGGACAACACGAGCTTGCCCATGATCACAGCGCCGCCCGCGCGTAGGCGCTCGCTCACCACTGAGTCGAAGCCGTCACCCCATGCTGGGTCGAGGATCAGCGAATTCGCCGTCGTCGGCTGATCGCGCGTCGCGAGCAAATCCTTGATCCCAAACGGGATGCCCTGGAGCGGCCCTCGATCGGTGCCGGCCGCGAAGGCGGCATCAGCCTCAGCCGCCTGCGCTCGCGCGCCCTCGTTCACCGCCAGGAACGCGCCCAGCTGGCCGTCCAGCGCGGCGACGCGGGCCAGCGCCGCCTCCGTCAGCTCAACGCTGGTCACTTCGTCAGCTCGCAGCGCGGCAGCGGCCCGTTCGATCGTCGGCGGAAGCGTCACTGCTCTCTACGCCTCGGCCTCAGGGCCACCTAGATCGCTCGGTCCCGGCTGACCAGGTGCAATCGGCGTGAACGACAGCGCTGGCTCCGCAGTGCGCCACTCGTCGCCATACAGACGGTCTGCCCACGCGCGCAGCGCCGGGTACATCTCGACGAACTTCGCCAACTCCTCAGCACTCGCCGGAATCCCGGCCGCCTCCAAGAGAGCGCGCACCGTCGCCTCGACATCACTCGCTTGTGCCATCGGAATCCCTCCGTACTGGCCCTCATCGGCAGAGCGCCGGGGCGAACAACTCGGACCGCCGATCCCTTCGGCTCCTCTCGCGCCGGAACCGGAGCTCGGTCTTCGTCTCTGGTCAACCTTTCCGAGTCAGTGTGAGCCTCATGGACGAGGGGCCGTTCATCGTCATCCTTCTCTTCTTCGTAGGCATGGGCTGCGTCCAACCGCGTAGCGGGGCCGTCACTTTGATGCAACGCGTCTCGACATCGCGGGCGCATCCCCCGCCGACCGGCGTGTCACTTCCCCTCGAAATGCGGTTCCCGGCGTTCAACGAACGCGCTGAAGCCTTCGGCTGCGTCCGCTGTCTTTAGAAGGTTCGACTGCCAGGACCACTCGGTTTCGAGGAACTCTCTAAGTGGCGTATCAAGCGAGCGCGCGACCAGATGACGGATATACGTCGTCGCAAGCGGCGGACCAGCCGCCACCTTCCTCGCATATGCGAGCGTCTCTCCAAGGAGCTGAGCGTCTGGATAAACGCGCTGCACAACGCCCAGTTCGAGCGCTTTATCCGCGGGGAGGGGCCCTCCGTCGTAGAAGATCTCGTAAGCTCGCGCTGGGCCCACCAGCCGTGGAAGCCAATATGAGGCACCGAAATCTGAGGCCAATCCACGTTTGATGAAGATCGGCCCGAGCCGCGCGCTGGCACCCATGAAACGAACGTCGCAGCACATTGCGATCCCAAACCCTGCTCCGACCGCGGGGCCGTTGATCGCTCCAATAATCGGGACGTCAGAGGTCGCGAACGCCTCTGCAGTGGCCGCCGAACTCGAACGATGATCGAGCCGCCGGTATCTGGACACCGTCGAACGTCCGGTCGAGGGATCACGATCCTGAGTGACCTCGGCGCCTGCGCAGAATGCACGTCCAGCACCGGTCAGCACTAAGGCTCGGACGTCGTCGTCTTCGGAAGCCGCTCCGATCGCCGCCAACAGATCAGCGATCAGGCTCCCGCCCATGGCGTTCATCTTCTCCGGACGATTTAGCGTGACGAGCATCACGCCTTCGTCTACATTCACTAGTACATCGCCGTCCTGGGTCTCGATGTTGGACATGCACTTCCTCCGGATCTGCCGAGTCCTTCCTACGATGGCGCGCGTCGCAGGTCGCTAAAGCCTTCCCGCCATGCCAAATTGTCAAGGCAAGCAGCCGCGAGTGTAGCTCGAAGTCGCGGACTCTGTTCATGTCGGCCCGGCAACATCGCGGCTAGCCGCGCCATCATCTTGCTGCGCGCACCGTATCGTGACTAGACATCGGTTGCGGCGAGCGAACGGCTCGCAACGCTTGAAAATGACCGCTTGAGAAAGCCAGGGCCTGACTCACCCGGCGTGCGCGTGGGACACCTACGGGCTGTGATAGCGTCTTCCCCGATCGTTGGCGTGCCAGTTCCTTCTGGGGCGTGAGGGCCGAGTTTCTCGGCCCTTGCGTTTTCATGGCAGCCCGTAACAAGCATGCGCAAGTCTTACAGATGCGCCGCAGAAGGAAAGATTACCGCGGGTGACATCGTCAGATTGAGAAGCGACCACCCGCGCCTTCGCCGAGCTAACGCGTGTAAAGCGAGATCGAGCCGGTCGGGACCGAGTCCATCCATGAGGCACGTGGGCTCCATGTGAGGGTTACGGGAACGCGACAGTCATCCATGTGGGGGCACGCATCGGGAGATTACGTCGCGCCGGCCTCAACGAAGGGCTCAGCCTTCGACGAGCCTCCACTGAACGAGCGTGTATGGCTCGTCGATGTCTTCGTGGTCCTCGAACACCGCCTCGACGTCGGCGCTGATCGGCACCTCCTGCCCGGGGTCGCCAAGGAGATTGCCGACCATGCGCACGTTGCCCGCGTCCAGCAGCTCGACCAGCACGACGATATACGGCAGCCGCTCGGCCAGCGCCGGGTGCACGGGATACCAGGAGCGCTCCCAGGAGTAGATCACCCCACGCCCGGAGACTTGTTCGTACGTCAGATCGTCGAATGAGTGGCCTCCGATAAGCATGTGATGCTCGCGGGGCCGCGGACAACGCCAAGCGCTGAACTTGCATAAGATTCACTACGTCGACGTTGAGCTCGAGGAGACCAGAGCGACCCGCCGTAGCGACGGCAAATCCGCGTCGTTGTCGCGTTTCGTTGCGAGGTCGCCAGTTCTCAGGAGGCGAATGTGTGATCGCACAGGATCTCGGGTACGACATCTTCGACTCTCGGTTCGTATCGGACCCCCATCCGGTGTACGCACGGATGCGCCGAGAGGCCCCGATCATTTGGTCGGAGCAGCATGATGGCTGGATCGTCACGCGATTCGACGATGTTCGAGAGGTGCTACGGCGATCGGCGACATTTTCGAACGCGGCCCGCGTAGAGCAACCCGACTCACCTGCGACCGGGACAGCCTCGGCGGGTCAGCACCGAGAGCTGGTTGTCCCTCGGACAACTCAAACGATGGTGTCGACAGACGGTAGCGAGCACAGGCGCCTTCGGCACATGCTCGACCAGGATTTTGCGCCACGGAGGCTCGCTGAGCTTGAGCCACACCTTCAAGAGGCGACAGAGCGATATCTCGCCGGAGCTTGCGAGCGTGGCGACTACGACGTGATCAACGAGCTGGCAGTTCCATTGCCGGTGACGGTGATCGCGGAGCTGCTCGGGATACCGCTTGAGCGGCGGGACGATCTAAAACGCTGGTCGGAGGCGTCCGGACTCCCATTCACGCCCGAATCGAGCGTAGAGGAGATACAGGGTAGAAACGAAGCTGTGATCGAGTTTCGCGACTTCTTGACGTCAGAAATCGCGAGACGCGAAGACGCGCCAACCGCTGATCTTATCGGTCGACTCGCAGCGAACCACGTTGGAGGCGCCCTGACGGGGGACGAGCTGCTAGCAACCATCCAGCTCTTGTTGGTTGGCGGGAATGTGACAACCACCAACCTGATCGGAAACGTCGTCCTGGCATTACTCCGCCACCCGGAGCAGCTTAGATCGCTTCGCGCCGATCCCTCATTGCTAGACTCAATGGTCGAGGAGGTACTCCGCTACGACAGCAGCGTGCAGTTTGTGAGTCGAATGGTGATCGAGGACACAGAACTAGGGGGGCACGCCTTCAAGCCGGGGGAGATGGTGTATGCCGTGATCGCCTCCGCGAATCGTGATGAGGCGGTCTGGCCGCACCCTGACGAGTTTCAGATAGCGCGTACGGGCGCCAAACACCTCGCCTTCGGCGTCGGGGCGCATGTGTGTGTTGGTCAGTACCTAGCTCGTGCGGAGACGAGGGCGGCGGTACGTGGACTGTTGGCGGAATTTCCCCGCATAGAAGCGATTACTCAGCTCGGCAAGGTGCCATACAAACGACATTTCAACCTGCGCGGCGTGCTTCATTTGCGCGTTCGCAACGCGGTAGGTCGGTGACGTCGATTTGCCTGCTTCGCTTCCTAGGGAAAGATTGGCGTGGCGCCGAGCATAATCTCTCGACCCGGTCTGCCCACCGCTCTTAGGTGAACCGCCCCGGGATGTTGGAGGCTCCAGTCCTTGAGAGGATGGAGCGATGACACGACCAGGCAGATACCCAGCGGAGATCCGCGAGCGGGCGGTCCGGATGGTGTTCGAGCACGAGCGGGACCACTCGTCGCAGTGGGCAACGATCAGCTCGATCGCCTCGAAGTTCGGGATGACGCCGGAGACGTTACGGAAGTGGGTGCGACGGGCTGAGGTCGACGGCGGCGCACGGCCGGGGCAGACGACGGAGGAGCAGACGCGGCTGCGGGAGCTCGAGCGCGAGAACCGTGAGCTGCGCCGGGCGAACGAGATCCTCAAGGCCGCTTCGGCTTTTTTCGCGCGGGAGCTCGACCCGCGACTGCCGAAATGACTCGCTTCATCAAGACCCACCGCGAACGCTTCGGGGTCGAGCCGATCTGCCGGGAACTGCAGGTCGCCCCGTCCAGCTACTACGCCGCCCGGAGCCGACCGCTCTCGGCGCGGCGGGTGCGTGACGAGGCGTTGAAGGTGAAGCTGCAGCACGTCCACGCCGAACAGTTCGGGGTCTACGGTGCGCGCAAGCTCTGGCGCCAGCTGCACCGCGAGGGCATCCCCGTCGCGCGCTGCACCGTGGAGCGGCTGATGCGGGAGCTGAGTCTCTCTGGGGTGGTACGTGGGAAGGTCAAACGGACGACCGTGGCGGACGAGAGCGCGCCCAGACCGGCGGACCTCGTGGAGCGGGACTTCCACGCACCAGCCCCCAACCGGCTCTGGGTAGCCGACCTCACCTACGTGCCCAGCTGGTCGGGCTTCGTCTACGTCGCCTTCGTCATCGACGTCTACTCGCGCTCGGTCGTCGGCTGGCAGGCATCGCGCTCACTGCGGACCGAACTCGCGCGTCGATGCCCTTGAGCAGGCGCTATGGGCGCGGAACGGACCCTTCGACGGGCTGATTCATCATAGCGATCGTGGGGTGCAGTACCTCTCGATCCGCTACACCGAGCGGCTCGCCGAGGCCGGGGCCGTGACCTCGGTCGGGAGTCGTGGTGACTCCTATGACAACGCGCTGGCGGAGTCGGTGATCGGGCTCTACAAGGCGGAGTTGGTGCACCGCCGGGGACCGTGGCGCGGACTCGACGACCTCGAGCTGGCGACGCTGGAGTGGGTGGACTGGTATAACCATCGGCGGTTGCATAGTGCGCTCGACTACCTGCCACCCGCCGAGTACGAGCGCAACCAGGAACGTGAGCTGGTCTCGGCAGGTGCCGGGACTCAATGAACCGAGTCTCCACTAAACCCGGGGCGGTTCATAGGCATCGGGTGGTCCTTCGGCAGGCTGCCGTCGAACGCCGGCGCCGTCGTTGTTGGGCCTAGTACCCCTCGAATTGAGGCGGGCGTTTCTCAAGAAACGCGCTGATGCCCTCCCGGCTGTCACGCGTCGCTCGGATTGCAGGCGCCGCGCGATCCTGCGAGCGCCCAAGCTCGCTCGTAGCCGTCGCGCATATGGATCTATCCGCTCGAGAAAGGCGAGCGTGACCCCGCCCTCCACTCCTTGTGTTGCATGAACGAAGCCCGGACCCAACACTAATCATGCCTCACCCTCACGGTCGGTACTTCGCACTGTGGGGCTTATGTCCTTGGCAGATTGTGGTGAGGGCTGCGGTCGGGGCGCGCTGCCAGACGAGACTTTATCCTGCGCGGCCCGTTGCATCTGCCTGTGAATAGTGCGACAGGTCTGTGACTGTAGGCTCGTATTCCTGTGGGCGCCCGTCTGGGAACGTGGAGATCCGCGCTTCAGTCCAAGATCGCTTGATAGGTTGTGGCTCTTAGCTCGCTACGGATAGGGTACTCCCCGTACTGTAGGAGCTGAGCCATCAGTAGCATTACAAGGTCATCCGCCGGTTGGACGATGAACGCGGTCGAGGCCGCACCCCCCCACCAGTACTCACCCGCCGCCCCCGGCTGCTGGGCGGTCGCGCCATCGAGAAGTACTGCAAAACCAAGCCCAAAACCAACGCCCGCGAACGTGTTATCCACGACCTGACGCGGCGCGCCTTCGGGAGTTGTGGGCTGAATGGTATCCCCACCATGCCCCATCGCCTTCAGATCGAGTCCGCCTGGCAGATGATTCATAGTCATCAGCTCGAGTGTGCGCGGTCCGAGAACGCGTGTCCCATCGAGCTCACCCCGGTCGGCGAGCATCTTGCCGAAACGCATGTAGTCGGTCGCCGTCGACACTAGCCCCCCGACGCCAGAGAAGTACCGCCGCGGACCGACATAAGGGCTTCTCTTGCTAGGGGGGTCGTCTAACTCGAACATCGGCACCGAGCCGTCCCGTCGCCGGTAGCATGCTGCGAAGCGATTAAGGCTCGACGTTGGCACACTGAAACCAGTGTCCGTCATGCCCAACGGGCCAAAGATGCGCTCCCGGAGGAACACATCTAGCGACTGGCTGGATAGGATCTCACAGAGATGTCCGACGACATCCTTCGAGATCCCATAGTTGAACCGTGTTCCAGGGTCGCAATTCAGTGGCAGGGCAGCGAGCCTACTCATGACGTCTGCAAGTGTCTCGTCGGAGTGCAGCCCGCGAGGGCCGCCTATCCTCGCTTTCTGGTAGAGTTGGCCAACGGTTGTCGAGACGCCAGCTGCGACGAGGCCCGACGTGTGTGTCAAGAGGTCGCGGATCGTCATTGCTCGCCGGGCCGGGCGCAACGTGTGCTGCTCGGCGGTGCCGCTCTCAAGTACTCGAGCTCCATCGAAGATCGGTAGGTAGCTCGAAACGGGGTCGTCTAGCTGGAACCGCCCTTCCTCATATAGCGTCATGAGCCCCACGCTGACGATCGGCTTCGTCATCGAGTAAATGCGGAAGATCGTGTCGTGCTCCATCCGCCGCTTCCCTTCGATATCGGCGAATCCGTGAGTCTCGAAGTGCACGACACGTCCGCGTCGGGCGATCATCGTGATCGCGCCGGGGTAGCGGCCGCTATCGACATATCCCTTGATGACGCGACTTAGCCGCTGCAAGCGCTCTGACGACATCTCGACCTCTTCGGGCGTCGCCTCCAGTAGTTCTCGCGCGCTCGCGATCATCTGTTACTCGGCATCAGCTAGGGGAACCGCGGCGTTCAGTGGGCGCTGGCGGCGGACTGAGCGTAGCTAACGCCATTTCGGCGCGGCCGGCCCAATCCGGCCTGGAGAACCCAGCGTCATGGGCTGATCCAAGCCTTCACCAAACGCTCCAGGGACTGCGGCGAGTAGGTCGTCCACGGTCCATCTAGAGTCGCGCTCTAACACAACCGCATCTCGCTGCGGCAACGTGATCCGGCCAACGGCGTGCCCAGCCACACCGAAAAACTGGCCATTGATGCCTGCGGCGGCGTCAGATAGCAGGTAACAGACGAACGGTGCGACGTTCTCTGGGTTGAGGGGCGTCTCCTTGCCCTGCTCGCTGGGCAGCGGACCCTCATGCGCAGGGTCGGCGTTCAGAAACACGAAGTCTGTCATGCGTGTGGCCGCCCTGGGCATGATGCAGTTGGTCGTGATGTTGTATGGCGCCAAAGACTCAGCTGTAATCAACGAGAGCGCCGCAACTCCCGCCTTCGCAACACGGTACGCCGGCCGCTCGGCGGAGCCCTCAAGGCCGAAGCCGGACCCGAAGAAGATCAGCCGACCCTCGCCTCCCTGCTCGATCATGCGGCGCGCCGCGGACTGAGCGCACGTGAAGTGACCCTTGATGTGTACTCCGATTGAGCGGTCTAGATCCGCTTCCTGTAGCTCTAAGAAGGGAGCTTCGATCAGGATGCCTGCGCAACATACGATACCGTCGATACGACCAAAGTGATCGACCGCCGCATCTACTAAAGCGCGCCCCCCGGCCATTGTCGCGACATCGATGCTCACGGCGAACGCCTTACCTCCAGCCGCGCGGATCCCCGCCGCAACCTCCTCAGCTGTCGTGTTCGATAGATCAGCGTTACCGTCCACTGAGCCGCCGTAGTCGGCGACGATCACGAATGCACCTTCGCGCCCCGCAAGCTCGGCGATTGCACGGCCCATGCCGCGACCGCCGCCGGTCACACAGATGACCTTCCCAACAAGATTTGCTGCCATTCCCGTTCTCCTCGGCGTGCTCAGACCACTCGCACAAACTTCTGCAGCGAGCGTGACCCGCGATCGATGCCGCGGTAACCGTCGGCTAGCTCCCCAACGTAGATCGAGCCCTGCGAGTCCATCGCGACAGCGTGAGGCCCGATCACCATGCCGGCGTCCAGACTCTCCGCAGGACAGGGCTCAACCGACGGAAGCTCGCCCGCGTCGCACACACAGCCCTCGTCGCCCCAGCCAGTAATACGCTCTCCCTCGAGACTCCAGATGCTCATCCGATGTTGAAGTTCTACTATACAAACAGTGCCGTCGCGACCTATAGCGATGTCGTCTGGATGACGCACACCTCGCCACTCACTTATGTATGTGCCTTTTAGATCGAATATGGCGATCCGGTTGTTCAGGCGATCGGAGACAAACACACGGCCGTCATCGCCGATCACGACGGAGTGAGGAGTGTGCAGCTGTCCCGGTTTACTGCCACTGCCGCCGA
Source organism: Dehalococcoidia bacterium (assembly GCA_965226785.1). Taxonomy (GTDB): domain Bacteria; phylum Chloroflexota; class Dehalococcoidia; order UBA2979; family UBA2979; genus CBDDEC01. The sequence continues at coordinate 1,335,247 of CBDDEC010000004.1, read as the reverse complement.
ACGTAAAACGAAACTCGCCGTCAGCCGCGAAGACGTGAACGTGATCGTTTCCGTATCCGTCACTGATGTAGAGATCTCCGTTGGGGGCTACCGCGACGCGCGTGGGTTTGTTGAACGGAAGTCCACTCATCCGAGGCGCGTTCTGATTCGGGGTGCCAAGGGTGAGGAGAGGACGTCCCTCTGGGGTAAACTTACGAATCATATGGCCCCCAGAATCTGCGAGCCAGACGCTACCCTCACGGTCGATTGTGATGGCGTGCGCGGCGTAGTTACCCTCGCCCCATGAGTCCAAGAAGTAACCATCGGAATCGTAGATGTCGATCGTACGCGCATGCGCGACGAAGACGTTGTCGTTGGCGTCTACGGCTACTCCGGGAACGTCACCGAACTGGGTCCCGCGCGGGCGTCGCGCCCAATTATCGATCACTTGATACTGGTGAGAGCCGCTGCCAAAAATGGTAGGGAGCTGGCGGCGATAGCGAGCGTAAGGCTCGCCGATGTGACCATAGCCGGCTGACTCTTTGTCGTCGTATATTACCCGCTGGATACTTGGTACTGTTTGAGTCGTCACTGAAGCCTTCTTTCCCGTCGCGTGGAGCTCGAAACCTTGCTTCGGCCGCTTTCGCTGACTGGGTCGAGTGGTTTGGTGACACTTCAACGTCTCAGCCACGCCCAGCCTGCGACGAGTCCCGTTCAGTGTCGCTCAGCGTGTCAACCTCTCAAGCTCGAGGTCGACGTCACCTGTAACGCGAGCTGTCAGGCGTTGAGGTCTCACCGACCGAGTCGCCCGGGTGCCGCATGCGAATGCGGGACGGCCGGCCTCGGACGACGCAGAATTTTGTCCACGCCGGTGAGCGATTTGCGACGCAATCGCTACGGTCGCAGTGGCGCCGCGCAGCTCGACCGCAGGGGCTCCTCGGAGCTCGGGCTTTACCCGGAGAGGCCAACGAATATGGCCCTCCCCGGGAGAAGCTGGAACTCGGAGAGCAGATCAACGCATCGCAGTACTCGCGAGCCCACGAAGAGCAGAGAGACTTTCGGACCGACTCTCTTCCCTGTTCGAGTCCGTGGACCTATTACTCTGCCCTGTTTCGAGGTGACCGCCGGGGCCACGCGAGGCCCCGGAAAACTCTTCTGGGGATTCGCGACGCTACGCGGGTTCGCTCAGCTACACGGCATCCTTCAATCTGACAGGCTTCCCCACCATCAGGTTCCGCTCGGGCAGGGGGGGACGGCTTGGCACTGGCGACGCAGCTAGTCGCCAGACCGTTCGAGGAGGCGCTGCTCATCGCGTGCAGGTTGCGCTTTCGAGTCATCCACGGACTGGCATCGACGGACGCCGGACGACCCACCGATAGGCTGAGCGGGTGGGCGAGTGCTCCGGATTTGGTGCTTCAAGGCATACTTGAAGGCCGCGCGCTTCCGTCAGGAGAAGCGCGTCGGCCCACTCCCCCTCTCGCGAAGAGCCCGGAGTCCAGGGAGGACGCGGCATGACATCGTCTCGAGCCACTGTCCAGTACCTCTGGAGACGAGGTGGGCCCCGCCCTCAAGACGTGGGACTAGCGGTACCGGGTGGACAAGACAGCGAACGTATTCAACGACCGCCAAGGCGACTCCACACTCAAGCAAAGGCGGCTCACGTCACCGAGGCGGCCGGGCGGTAGGCGGCACCCGATGCGATTGACCACCAGGAGACGCCGCTGACCTTCTGCGACTTCGCACGAGCGCTCTGTGCACCTGCGCACGATCACCCCGGTCGACGTTTGCAACCGTGCGGCTGCGCCAAGCGGGTGCCGCCGAGAAGTCGCGCACGGCGGGCCTGGCGAAGGCGCAGGAGCTCGTACGCGTCGCAGACGCGCGGGTGCCGCCGCGCATCAACGCACGCCAACGGGTGACCGTCGATGAAGGCGCGCCGGCGGGCATGTCGCCTACACGGAGGGATGTGATCGAGTGCGAGCACGCCGCCTGACTCGGCCGATCCGGCTAGACGCGCTGAACCGCCCCGGGTTTAGTGGAGACTCGGTTCATTGAGTCCCGGCACCTGCCGAGACCAGCTCACGTTCCTGGTTGCGCTCGTACTCGGCGGGTGGCAGGTAGTCGAGCGCACTATGCAACCGCCGATGGTTATACCAGTCCACCCACTCCAGCGTCGCCAGCTCGAGGTCGTCGAGTCCGCGCCACGGTCCCCGGCGGTGCACCAACTCCGCCTTGTAGAGCCCGATCACCGACTCCGCCAGCGCGTTGTCATAGGAGTCACCACGACTCCCGACCGAGGTCACGGCCCCGGCCTCGGCGAGCCGCTCGGTGTAGCGGATCGAGAGGTACTGCACCCCACGATCGCTATGATGAATCAGCCCGTCGAAGGGTCCGTTCCGCGCCCATAGCGCCTGCTCAAGGGCATCGAGCGCGAGTTCGGTCCGCAGTGAGCGCGATGCCTGCCAGCCGACGACCGAGCGCGAGTAGACGTCGATGACGAAGGCGATGTAGACGAAGCCCGACCAGCTGGGCACGTAGGTGAGGTCGGCTACCCAGAGCCGGTTGGGGGCTGGTGCGTGGAAGTCCCGCTCCACGAGGTCCGCCGGTCTGGGCGCGCTCTCGTCCGCCACGGTCGTCCGTTTGACCTTCCCACGTACCACCCCAGAGAGACTCAGCTCCCGCATCAGCCGCTCCACGGTGCAGCGCGCGACGGGGATGCCCTCGCGGTGCAGCTGGCGCCAGAGCTTGCGCGCACCGTAGACCCCGAACTGTTCGGCGTGGACGTGCTGCAGCTTCACCTTCAACGCCTCGTCACGCACCCGCCGCGCCGAGAGCGGTCGGCTCCGGGCGGCGTAGTAGCTGGACGGGGCGACCTGCAGTTCCCGGCAGATCGGCTCGACCCCGAAGCGTTCGCGGTGGGTCTTGATGAAGCGAGTCATTTCGGCAGTCGCGGGTCGAGCTCCCGCGCGAAAAAAGCCGAAGCGGCCTTGAGGATCTCGTTCGCCCGGCGCAGCTCACGGTTCTCGCGCTCGAGCTCCCGCAGCCGCGTCTGCTCCTCCGTCGTCTGCCCCGGCCGTGCGCCGCCGTCGACCTCAGCCCGTCGCACCCACTTCCGTAACGTCTCCGGCGTCATCCCGAACTTCGAGGCGATCGAGCTGATCGTTGCCCACTGCGACGAGTGGTCCCGCTCGTGCTCGAACACCATCCGGACCGCCCGCTCGCGGATCTCCGCTGGGTATCTGCCTGGTCGTGTCATCGCTCCATCCTCTCAAGGACTGGAGCCTCCAACATTCCCGGGGCGGTTCAGTCTCTGGAATGCCCAGTACGGGGACGAGGTCAGCGAAGTGCCATAAGTAAGCGTCCGCAAGTGCCCCGCCATGCAGCTCGCTCGCGCTGATCGGATACTCAACGATGCCTCCGTCGGCCAGCGCGAACGACAAGCTGGCGAAGCTCCCGATCGTGAGGAGCACGAGCCCGACAAAGATCGCGAACAGGTAGGTCTTCGGCCAAACGGCTAGCCGCTCATCGAGACGAGCCTGTGTCGCCAGTCCGACGGTCAACGCGGTCATCAACGCTCCGTAGGCTAGGCCCAGCAGCCAGTGCTCCCTCACGAAGAGCCGTCCTCCTCCGGTAGCAAGCAAGTACGGCGCAACCATCACCACAGCGATCAATGCGACCTTCCAGATCCACTTCCGCAATCGGGGGTTAGCGGCGTTTAACCGCTCATGGAGACCTCCCGGTGGCTCGAACTCACGCCAAATCAGAAGCAGCCGGATGCCTCCCAGCGAGAAAGCAAGGGCTGGCACCACCACGACGAACCTTACGAACCCGCTGGCGACACTGAAAACTACCCAGAAGAAAGTGACGCCCAGGCCCAGGGAAACGACCCCCGAGAGTGCAGCGGTCCAGCCTCGTGGGCCGTTTGTCGGCAGCACGGACGAATGATCTGGTTTTACTGTCCGCTCGTTGTTGTCAGTCATGCCAGACCTCTAGTGACCTCTGCCCGTCAGGCAACCGCGCCGCGGCCACCGGCCACGAGCATCGCCTCCAGTGCCAGCAGCCGCTCGGTGCTGATACTGATGCGCGGGTCAGCGTCGCCATCGTCGGCCTCGAACGCGCCCGCCAGTTTCAGCAGCAGCTCGTGCGCCCGGATGCGGTCACGGTCACGCTCGCTCGTCGTCGCGATCGACATCAGGTCCGCGACCGACTGCCGCGGGTCGTAGCCAGCGTCGCGCAGCATCTCCTGGCGGCTGCTGAGCACCATCGGACGCTGCATCAGCTCAGTGCCAGTCACGGCAGCTCTGCGGCTGCTGTAGCCGGCGCGGCGGGCGGCCTCAGCGCCGTTTGCACCGGCGGCGACGTGGTCCGCGAACTCGGCCTGGCGACGGTTCAGCGTCATGCGTGGATCGTAGCTGGATTACGAGGCGCTACGGTGGCCCCGGGTGTTTTCCCCCGGACCCACCACTAATCGGAGGGGGTGGGGTCACCCTCGCCTCTTTGCATGGCTCTGAGTTCCTCCATGCTGATCTCCGCGTGGATGTGGAGCGAAGCGCGTCACCCGTGCGGCTCGCAAGGGGTCGCCGGACGGCCCGATCCCCCCGCCGCCGGCGATCGGCATGGCGAGCACCGCGACTTGCCAAATCGGCGCGATCCAGATCGCGTGTATCACGAGAAAAACAAGCATTCCGACCAGACCGGCGGCAATCCAAAGGGCGATTGGGGCACAGGTCGCGCTAGTCGGCGGGGGGTGGTGCAGGTGGGCTTGCTGCCTCTGGTAGAGAGCGTGGGCCGTCCTGGCGATCCCCGAAGTAGACCGTAAGGTGCTGGAAGGGGATCGCAATACCATCCATCTCGAACCGGGCAAGTAGGCGTTTCCTGAACTCCCCGGTGATGCCCCACTGGGTGCCTGGCTTGGTGTCCGCCCGGATCAGTATCTCTATGGCTGATTCACCCAGATCGCTAATCCGGATGGCCGCGGGCGCAGTCAGCAGGTCTAGGCCCCAGACTTCATCCGCTTTGAATTCCATGCCGACGAGGTTGATCGCGGCGAATGCCTCTTCGATATTGGTCCCATAAGCGACGCGCACGCTCATGTTGAGTCGAGATAAGTCTCTAGTCATGTTGCTGGCTGTTATGACGCTGCTATTGGGGCGGATCATAATTGTGCCGTCCATGTTGCGAAGCACGGTTCGGCGCAGGCTTATTTCTTCAATTTCCCCTTCATCATCATCGATCTTAACCCAGTCTCCGACCCGGTACCAGTCCTCGGCGAGGATGTAGATGCCGTTTATGTAGTCACGGACGATCCCTTGCGCGGCGAAGCCGAGCGCCAGGCCAACGACGCCGACGGCTGCCAACATGGGTGCGATCTGTATTCCGACCTCCGCCAGGATAGCTAGCAGCGCCAGCATTACTATGGCAACCTTGATGACTTGATTCAGAGCACCGGTGATGGTCGTTGCCCGGGCATCAAATCGCTGGCTACGCTCCTCGTCTATCAACGGAATACGGGCTTGGAGTGCTTTCCATGCAGCCCTCGTCACGGCGAAATATGCGACGAACGAGGTGAGTACGATGAGCAGTACGCGCACCAGGCCAACCGCTACTGCTGATCCATCAACGACAAGATCAAAATCAGGAATAATTGTCTCCGCTCGTGTGACAGAGGGCGTAGCTGTCGAGGGGGTTTCAGAGCGGAAGATCCGCGTCGGTAGTATAGGCTCGGCGGCTCTGTCGAGACCGACGGCTTCCCGTTGCTGCTCCCCATGCCTAGCTCCAGAGGGCCCCTCGGGTCACACCTGCCGATCCAAGATGCGCTCGCATCGAACCGTTCCGATTCGATTCAGCTCGTCGGTGCGCGGCTCCGTTCCCCTGCAACTTCGAGCCGGTAGCGGCGGAACGAGAGGTAGCCGAGGAGCACGAAGAGTCCCGCCGCCGGGCCGACAAGGCGGATGCCGAGTGGGTCGGACGCTGAGTCGCCCGCAAGCAGCAGCAGCGCGAACAGCAACGGCGTCACCGAGGACGCGAGCTTCTCGACGAGGTTCTGCGCGCCGTAGAACATCCCGGCGCGCTGCGATCCCGTGTTCCCGGCATCGTGATCGGTGATATCTGCGGTAATGATGCCTGGGAAGAGGAAGACGCCGGCGGTCGGCGCCCCCGCCACCATCACGGCAACGATCGCCTGCCCGAGCGGAGGCAGTAGCGGTAGGGACCCCGCGAAAGCGAACAGCGGGAAGGCGGCCGCCGAGCCGAGCATCGCGAAGCGGTACGCCGTCGCCTTGCCGTACCGGCTGGCGGCGGCTGCAAAGAACGGCACAGCCGCCAGCATCGAGGCGATGATGACCGCAGTCAGCAGGAACGTGAAGATGCCTTCGTCGTCCGCGCCCTTAAAGCCGAGCACCTCGACCTCCGGCAGTATCGCGCCCACGTAGAACGGGAGCATCGCGACTAGCAACTGCGCCCCGACCTGGAAGCAGACGAAGCTCGGGAGGAAGGCGATGAAGTGGGCGTTGCTGAACGTGCCGGTCACGGCCTTCCAGAAGCCCGGCTCCGATGGCGTGTTGTCACGCAGGGCGTGACGCCAGACGCCACCGAGGGAGACGTAGCGCGTCGCCAGCGCGATGGCGGCGATCGTGATCGCCATCCCGGCGAACCCCACAAGCTGCACGAGCAGCGCGCTGAGCGAGAGCCCGATCGCGGCGCCGATCACGCCGAAGATCACTTGCAACGTGGCCACCGCCACACGGTCGTCGTTGGTCCGGGCGAGGTGTGGTAGGAGCGCCTCGATCGGCGCGCCGGCGATGTTGCTTGTGAGGAAGAACGCCATCGATGTGATGAAGAGGAACGCGAGATTGACGCCTGAGGCCCCGGCGACGGGTGGCAGGAACAGCAGCACGAAGGTCAGGCACCAAAACGGCGTCCCGAAGAGCACGAACGGGATGCGGCGGCCCCACCGTGTGCGTGCACGATCGGTCCAGTACCCGAGTAACGGGTCATCGAGGGCTTCGATCAACCGCGCTAGCGTGAGGACCAGCCCGAGCACCACGCGAGCGTCAAGGCCGCCGACCTCGGGCACCCGCAGCACGATTGATGTCTCCTCGGACGGCGGGGCGTAGAAGTAGATGAGCCAGAGCGCCCAGGTCTGAGTGATCGCACTGCCCGCCGTGCTGCCGACCGCGTAGAGCTGGCGGACTCGGCGTGGCAGCGATTCAACATGTTGCGTCACAGCGTCCCTAGCGGGCTCGCGGCTCCTCGCTCGTCTCAGTGCGCGGCAGCCGCTGGGTTCCTCGTCGCGACCGACCCTGACACCTCTCCGCTCAGTTTCACGCTAGATGTTGGAGATCCCCTCCGGCAGCGAAGGCATCAGCGGGATCGTGTGACGCACCGCCGGCGAGCAGCGCGCCGCTTGTTAATGGCGAGCGCGATGATAGCTGCCGCCGTCGCTCGGGCGCGCGCTCGCGCTGGGCGTGGCGCTGTTGCGTCGGATCAAAATCGCTGGGCCCGGAGGCCGTGAACCCAGATCCAGGGCGGCGGCCCCTGTCACACCCGCCGATCCAGGGCTCGCCGCACGACAGCGGCAGCCTGACGCCGACGCCGCCTGATCAGCGTCCGCCCGCTATCATCACGCTCGCCATGAATCGAGAGCAGTCCGACGCTGAGCATGTGAGCAGGAGCTAAACCCCCTGTGGCCTTAGACAACGAGACGGCGAGGCGCGTCCGCGGCTACATCGAGGAGCAGGCGGAACGTGGTTGGATGGGCCTCTGGCCGGTCGTTGTGTCGAGGCGGGTGCGGCTGATTGAGGCGGCCGAAGGGCTGACGGCGAAGCAGGCGGCTTGGAGCCCGTCGCCCGACTCGTGGTCGGCAGCGGAGATCATGCGGCATCAACTCGCGTCGTCGGAAGGGGTGCTGGACATCATTAGCGCGCTCTGCGACGGGAAGCAGGTCCGCGACGGGCGGTACGACACACCGGGCGACGTGACGACTCATGAAACGGTGCCGGAGGAGGACGAAGACTACCGGCAGCTGCTGGACCGATTCATTGAGCACTCGGTCGAGTTCGCGGCGCTGCCGACGAAAGTCGGCGACGGGGCAAACCTCGACGCGACCTTTCCGCACATGTACTTCGGTGACTTCAACTGCATCCAGTGGTTCGCGTTTCAGCCAGTTCACGATGGCGACCATTACCGAGGGCTGCGCGCGTTGACCGAGCACGAGGGTTTCCCGGCGTAGGTGTCGCCCCCCGATTCGAGAATCAGTTTCAGCCGCGGATGCGGATCCCTACGAACCTGTGAGCAGGCCCCCCGGGTCACACCCGCCGATCACGCACCGCCGCTAAGGCGCGAGCCACGAGCTGCGCGTAGCCAGCAGCGAGATGCCGCGTCTCGTCGCGACGCTGAGTCGGGCCCTCCTGGACGCAGGGAGCCGCTGCGATTCGGGTCGCGCCGCTCGGCATCGGAGCGTATGGCGCCCGTAGCCCGCTATCATCACGCTCGCCATGAACCGAACGCAGTCTGACGCTGAGCAGGTGACGTATGCGGTGGGGTTGGCGTGATGGATTTCGACGTCCGATACGCGCAGACCGCCAGCGGCCGCCACGTGCGTTCGGTGTGATTGGCAGCGGGCCCGTAGCCATCGTCGCACTTAGGCACCCTCGTAGGGAGCAACTTCAATCGTTCAGCCATTTCCGCCGCGTGGCTGGACGCGCTCAGCGGACACACGATCGTCTTCTACGACCACCTCGGATCGGGGTTGTCAGATCGAGACAGTGCCGGTCGCGGTGCGGTACACCGTCGAGCATCCCGAGCGGGTGCGTGCGCTCTGTCTGTGTCGGCCGTGGGCCCGTGGCGCGGATTACGTGGGGAGCGAGCACTTCGCCGGATACCTTGAAGGGCTAAAAGGCGACTGGACTGTCGCTTCTCAGATGTTCGTTCGCGTGGTCCTGGGGCTGAGCGGTGCCGAAGCAGACGAGCAGGCTGCACTCTTCCGAGAGACCTGCACGCAGGAGGCATACCTCGCGTACCTCGACGCGTTCCCGGCGCATGACGTGACTGCTCTGCTGGCTCTGATCGCACATCCCACGTTCGTAGCAGTCCCAACGAGCGACCTCTTCGTCGATGTCGAGTTGGGGAAGGAGGTGGCCGCGTCGATTCCCGACGCTCAGTTGTTCCTCTACGGCCCTGACGAATCGTTTCAGGAGCGCACTGCGGCATTCCTGGCGGGGATCCCAACGTCTCGCTCCGATGAGACGACGGGCGCTACCCCAGGCGGCTTCCAAACCATCCTTTTCACCGACCTCGAAGCCAGCACGCCGCTGACCCAGCGCCTCGGCGACGAGGCCGCGCAGGAGATCCTCCGAGGCCACAACACCACCGTCCGAGGAGCCCTCGACGAGCACGGCGGCCGCGAGGTGAAGCACACCGGCGATGGCATCATGGCCAGCTTCCCCTCGGCAGTCTCCGCGGTCACCGCCGCGTTGCAGATCCAGCGCGAGCTGATGGGCGGCGAGGTACGTGTGCGCGTCGGGCTGAACGCCGGGGAGCCGATCGCAGAGGACGACGACCTGTTCGGCTTGAGCGTGATCAAGGCGGCGCGCATCGCCGACCGTGCGGAGCCGGGTCAGGTGCTGGTCAGTAACGTCGTCATGGAGCTATGCGAGGGCAAGACGTGAACCGCCCCGGGTTTAGTGGAGACTCGGTTCATTGGAGCTATGCGAGGGCAAGACGTGAACCGCCCCGGGTTTAGTGGAGACTCGGTTCGAGTCCCGGCACCTGCCGAGACCAGCTCACGTTCCTGGTTGCGCTCGTACTCGGCGGGTGGCAGGTAGTCGAGCGCACTATGCAACCGCCGATGGTTATACCAGTCCACCCACTCCAGCGTCGCCAGCTCGAGGTCGTCGAGTCCGCGCCACGGTCCCCGGCGGTGCACCAACTCCGCCTTGTAGAGCCCGATCACCGACTCCGCCAGCGCGTTGTCATAGGAGTCACCACGACTCCCGACCGAGGTCACGGCCCCGGCCTCGGCGAGCCGCTCGGTGTAGCGGATCGAGAGGTACTGCACCCCACGATCGCTATGATGAATCAGCCCGTCGAAGGGTCCGTTCCGCGCCCATAGCGCCTGCTCAAGGGCATCGAGCGCGAGTTCGGTCCGCAGTGAGCGCGATGCCTGCCAGCCGACGACCGAGCGCGAGTAGACGTCGATGACGAAGGCGACGTAGACGAAGCCCGACCAGCTGGGCACGTAGGTGAGGTCGGCTACCCAGAGCCGGTTGGGGGCTGGTGCGTGGAAGTCCCGCTCCACGAGGTCCGCCGGTCTGGGCGCGCTCTCGTCCGCCACGGTCGTCCGTTTGACCTTCCCACGTACCACCCCAGAGAGACTCAGCTCCCGCATCAGCCGCTCCACGGTGCAGCGCGCGACGGGGATGCCCTCGCGGTGCAGCTGGCGCCAGAGCTTGCGCGCACCGTAGACCCCGAACTGTTCGGCGTGGACGTGCTGCAGCTTCACCTTCAACGCCTCGTCACGCACCCGCCGCGCCGAGAGCGGTCGGCTCCGGGCGGCGTAGTAGCTGGACGGGGCGACCTGCAGTTCCCGGCAGATCGGCTCGACCCCGAAGCGTTCGCGGTGGGTCTTGATGAAGCGAGTCATTTCGGCAGTCGCGGGTCGAGCTCCCGCGCGAAAAAAGCCGAAGCGGCCTTGAGGATCTCGTTCGCCCGGCGCAGCTCACGGTTCTCGCGCTCGAGCTCCCGCAGCCGCGTCTGCTCCTCCGTCGTCTGCCCCGGCCGTGCGCCGCCGTCGACCTCAGCCCGTCGCACCCACTTCCGTAACGTCTCCGGCGTCATCCCGAACTTCGAGGCGATCGAGCTGATCGTTGCCCACTGCGACGAGTGGTCCCGCTCGTGCTCGAACACCATCCGGACCGCCCGCTCGCGGATCTCCGCTGGGTATCTGCCTGGTCGTGTCATCGCTCCATCCTCTCAAGGACTGGAGCCTCCAACATTCCCGGGGCGGTTCAACGTTCGAGTTCGCCCCGCTGGGTGCGGTGAGCCTCAAAGGCTTCGATGACGCAGTCACACTGTTCGAGGTGAGTGCTTGAATCAGGCACCGGCAGTTCAGTACGCGCACTCGCCCGAGGGTGTGAGTCTCGCTTATACGGTTCACGGCGAGGGGCCACCACTGCTTGTCCTGCCGATCACACCTGGCAACATCGAACTCCAATGGCAGGTCCCGGAGATCGCTTCGTTCCTGCTTGCACTCGCCGAGCACCTTCGCGTCATCCGCTTCGATCCACGCGGATGGGGTCTCTCGTCGGGTGATCGCGATCGGGAAGCCCACGAACGTGACATCGAGGCGGTGCTCGATGCTGTTGGCGAGTCCGACATCTCGATCCTCAGCCCCGTCGGTCCGATCGCTGGAAGCGCGATCAGGTTCACTCTGGATCACCCGGAGAGGGTGCGGTCGTTCGTTCTCTGGAATCCGGGGTATCAAGCGGCGAGGCCGATCACCGCACTTTGGGACTCACTGGGCGAGTTCCCCGCGCTTGTCGAAGACACGATCCTGCTCTGGCGTGGCTACCGCGAGCAGGCGCGGGACATCATGGCTCCAGAGTTCGAGCAGGAGAGAAGGGCAAAGCTGGGCAACTTCCCAGAGGACCTGCGGAATCGCGCCGCGGAGGTTCGCTGTCCCGTGCTGATCGGATACAGCACCGAAAGCCCGTTCGAGTACACCTCGCCCGCACGAGACCTGGCGGCCATCATCCCGGGGGCGCGGCTGAACGGCTTCCGCCGATCTGAGCCGGACATCTTCGCGGGCGATCAGTCAGAGGTGCTGCCACTCGTTCTGGAGTTCCTCACCGGACGCCCACCCGGGCTGGATAGCCCCGGGAGCTTCCGGACCATCCTGTTCACGGACCTCGCCGGCTCGACGGCGATGCAGTCGCGTCTTGGCGACGAGGGAGCGAGGGAAATGCTCCGAGCACACGACGCCGCCGTCCGGCAGGCGATCAGCGAGTTCAACGGGCGCGAGGTGAAGCACACCGGCGACGGCATGATGACCGCCTTCGGCTCCGCCGCCGATGCCGTGAACTGCGCCCTTACGGTGCGCGGTGACATCGAGACCTACAGCGACACGCACGACGGCGAGGAACTGCTCGTGCGCTTCGGCCTCAACGCGGGCGAGCCGATCGCGGAAGACGACGACCTCTTTGGCCTGTCGGTGACCCTTGCCGCTCGCATCGGGGACTGGGGCGAGCCGGGGCAGGTGCTGGTGTCGGATGTGGTGCGGCCACTGCTGCTCGGCAAGGGGTTCAACTTCGCCTCGGTCGGGAGCGCGGAGTTGAAGGGGTTCGACGAGCCGGTGCCGCTGTACGAGGTGAGCGACCTGTAATGACCAACGAGGCGCGCGACCCAGTCGAAGTGGCCGCCGACGCCGCTGTCGCGTTCGTCGGTGTGAACGTGGTTCCGATGGATGCCGAGCGCATCCTCGAAGATCAGACAGTGCTGGTTCAGGGTGGCCGCATCGCCGAAGTGGGCCCACAGGGATCAGTCCGCATTGACGCGAATGCCACACAGATCAGCGGGCACGGACGCTACTTGATGCCGGGTCTGGCGGAGATGCACGCCCATGGCCGCGGGGCCAATTGGCCGCTGCTCAACATCGCCAACGGCGTCACGACACTACGCGTGATGCTCGGCGAGGAGCGCAGCCTGCGCCAACAGCGCGAGCCGGACGACTTCGGGCCGACGATCTACTCAGCAGGCCCGATCATCGACGGCGATCCGCCGATCTTGCCCGCATGGTCGGCCGCCGCCGGAACGCCCGAGGAGGGGCGGCTCGCCGCCTCGAGATTTGGGCACGCTTTACTGTCCCGCCGTGAGGGGAGTGACCGTCCGACCCGTGGCTCGGGGGAGGCGCAGCGTCGAATCGAGGAATTGTTCGTAGAGGGCTGGTCGCCGGCGCAGATCCACAAGCAGCTTGAGAAGGAGCTGTCTGGGCAAACGGGGCAACGCACAGTGCAGCGGATCGTGAAGGATCTCAAAGGGCGCGATCTGTCCGGGCCGTGGCGTTTGCGAGATGCACCTATCGAGGAGGCCCGAGAGGTGCTGCCGGTCCTGGCCGAGGTTGCATCGATCACCGAAGGCCCGGTCGTCGAGTTCACCCGTGACCAAGCGCATTGCGTCGCGAAGCTCCGGCCACTGATGCCCAACTGGTCCTCGTGGCTCCTGTACCAGTTGGCGCTGATCTACACCCTGAACCGCCCCGGGAATGTTGGAGGCTCCAGTCCTTGAGAGGATGGAGCGATGACACGACCAGGCAGATACCCAGCGGAGATCCGCGAGCGGGCGGTCCGGATGGTGTTCGAGCACGAGCGGGACCACTCGTCGCAGTGGGCAACGATCAGCTCGATCGCCTCGAAGTTCGGGATGACGCCGGAGACGTTACGGAAGTGGGTGCGACGGGCTGAGGTCGACGGCGGCGCACGGCCGGGGCAGACGACGGAGGAGCAGACGCGGCTGCGGGAGCTCGAGCGCGAGAACCGTGAGCTGCGCCGGGCGAACGAGATCCTCAAGGCCGCTTCGGCTTTTTTCGCGCGGGAGCTCGACCCGCGACTGCCGAAATGACTCGCTTCATCAAGACCCACCGCGAACGCTTCGGGGTCGAGCCGATCTGCCGGGAACTGCAGGTCGCCCCGTCCAGCTACTACGCCGCCCGGAGCCGACCGCTCTCGGCGCGGCGGGTGCGTGACGAGGCGTTGAAGGTGAAGCTGCAGCACGTCCACGCCGAACAGTTCGGGGTCTACGGTGCGCGCAAGCTCTGGCGCCAGCTGCACCGCGAGGGCATCCCCGTCGCGCGCTGCACCGTGGAGCGGCTGATGCGGGAGCTGAGTCTCTCTGGGGTGGTACGTGGGAAGGTCAAACGGACGACCGTGGCGGACGAGAGCGCGCCCAGACCGGCGGACCTCGTGGAGCGGGACTTCCACGCACCAGCCCCCAACCGGCTCTGGGTAGCCGACCTCACCTACGTGCCCAGCTGGTCGGGCTTCGTCTACGTCGCCTTCGTCATCGACGTCTACTCGCGCTCGGTCGTCGGCTGGCAGGCATCGCGCTCACTGCGGACCGAACTCGCGCTCGATGCCCTTGAGCAGGCGCTATGGGCGCGGAACGGACCCTTCGACGGGCTGATTCATCATAGCGATCGTGGGGTGCAGTACCTCTCGATCCGCTACACCGAGCGGCTCGCCGAGGCCGGGGCCGTGACCTCGGTCGGGAGTCGTGGTGACTCCTATGACAACGCGCTGGCGGAGTCGGTGATCGGGCTCTACAAGGCGGAGTTGGTGCACCGCCGGGGACCGTGGCGCGGACTCGACGACCTCGAGCTGGCGACGCTGGAGTGGGTGGACTGGTATAACCATCGGCGGTTGCATAGTGCGCTCGACTACCTGCCACCCGCCGAGTACGAGCGCAACCAGGAACGTGAGCTGGTCTCGGCAGGTGCCGGGACTCAATGAACCGAGTCTCCACTAAACCCGGGGCGGTTCACCCAGACACCTGAGGACGACCAAGACGAGATCGCACTCGACTTGCTGGTGGGGCTAAGCCCGTTGTCCTCGCTGAAGCACTTCTGGGCGTTCGCTGATGCGGCCCACCGGGGCGTTCCGACCCCAGCCGCAGCCCACTCGCGGACACGCTCCCGACCGCTGAGGTTCCGCCGCCGCTTTGGGACGGGCGCAAGTGGCTGAGCGGTAGCTCTGGGTATCAGGACGAGTGGGTCCCAGAGGAGGAAGGTCGAGACGACGGCTAGACGGGGCAGAGGCGAGGGATCAGTCGTACGCACGAAGAGTGGTAAACGTGCGGTACGGATGGTGATAAACGGACGGCATTACCAGCGGACGCCGAAGCTCGGTCAGACCGAGGCGGAGGTGCTCGCCGAGCTACAGCGCCTTCGCGATCTGAGCCCGTCCACTGTGAGCTACACCGTCAGCGACGCACTCGACACGTTCCTCGAGCACGGTACGTCGATTCGCGGGTGGGCACCGGCCACGACGCGCACATACGTCAGCGCCATCGAGCTGCACCTACGCCCTTCGCTTGGGTGGCGCAGGCTTACCGAGTTGCGAGTCCCTCACGTCCAGAAGGTCGTGGACGACATGATCTCCGCGGGGATATCACCGCGACATGCGAGCCACGTTCGTGGGATCTTGCGTTCGACGCTTGCTCACGCTCAGCGCCAGGAGTTGACTGACCGAAACGTTGCGGCTCTGGCGCAGGTTCCGACGGTGCGCCGCCCAGAGATGACCGCGCTCGCAATACCCCAGCTCGTCCTGCTGTTCGAACAACTATCCGGCGAACGACTGCGTACGCTGTTCGTGACAGCGGGAACGCTAGGACTACGGCGCGGCGAGCTGATTGCGCTCCGTTGGAGTGATGTCGATCTTGACCAGGACGAGCTACAGGTGCGCCGGACCGGCTCGCGCATCGGCGGTGAGTACATCGAAGGTGCACCCAAGAGTGAGCGATCCCGTCGCGCGATCTCGGTGCCCGCCGTCTTGATCGAGGAATTGAGACGCCACAAGGCTGCTCAGAATGCTGAGCGTCTCGAGCTTGGCCAACACTGGCGTGACGAGGATCGGGTGTTCGCGTCGCCCGACAGCGGGCCAACCGGCGCTACGACGATCCGCAAGGCGCTGAACCGAGCCCTCGAGCGAGCGGAACTCCCGCACATCCGTTTCCACGACCTCCGACATAGCGCCGCGACGAGTCTACTGAGCGCCGGGGGGTCGCTGAAGGACCTCCAGGAAATGCTTGGACACTCGACATATTCGCTGACGGCGGACGTGTACGCGCACGTGCTTGAGGACCAACGAAAGGCCACGGCTGAGCGTCTTGACCGCGCGTTCGGAGAAGCGATCGCCGGTAGATAGTTGCGTCTTAGTTGCGTCTCAGGGCGCACGGGTAGGCTGAGACGCGCGTGGCTACTGAGGATTGGTGGTCGGGGCGCGCAGATTTGAACTGCGGACCTCTGCGTCCCAAACGCAGCGCTCTGCCAGGCTGAGCTACGCCCCGAGGCGGTGACAGGGCGCGCGTGCGCCCTCGGTTGAAGCTATGTCGCGCACAGCTCGCACGTCAACGCCTCCGAGTGCTCGTAGCCGCACGAAGTGCAGCGCCACTCGGTCAGCCCTTGAGCCAGCGCGCCGGATCGAGCGTGTTCGTGACGCACGTTCAGGGCGCCGCGGCAGCGCGGGCAGAGCGTCGAGGCGAGCGCGGCCTGCTCCTCGTCGGTACGCGCCCAGCGCCAGATCGTGGCGGCGATGAGGACAGCCACGACGACGCCCGCGGCAGGTGCAGCGCTGTCCGGACCCCAGATGCGGACGATGCGTGTCGTGACAATGAACCAGACGGCGGCGGCGAAGATCGCCAGCGGCGCCGCGATGACGGTCGCGCGCAGGGCGTCGCGGCGTCGGCCGAGGGCGCGCAGCATCGGAGGGTCAGTCCATGCGGCGGGCGACGCCGCGGATGTCATCGATGCGTTCGACACCCTCGGCCGTACACCAGGCCTCAAGCTCGTCGAGGATGCGCCAGGGGGCGGCCGGGTCGAGGAAGGTCGCGGTGCCGATCTGGACGGCGGCCGCGCCCGCCATGATGAACTCGACGACATCTTCGCCGGACATCGCGCCGCCCGAGGCGACGACTGGAATCTCATTCGCTGAGGCGGCGAGGAAGACATTGCGCAGAGCGATCGGCTTGATCGCGGGCCCGGAGAGCCCGCCGAACGTGGTGCCAAGCGCCGGCCGCCGCCGTTCGATGTCGATGGCGAGCGCGGGGATGGTGTTCATGATCGTGACGGCGTGGGCGCCGGCCGAAGCGACGGCGTCGACGATCGGACGAATGTCCTCGACGCTCGGTGTCAGCTTGACCAGCATCGGAAGCGATGTGTTCGCCGCTACCTCGCGAACGACCTCGGCGGCCGCTTGCGGGTCCTGGCCGAACTCGAGCCCGCCCTGGTCCACGTTGGGGCATGACACGTTGACCTCGAGGGCCGCGACGCCAGCGACGCCGTCGAGGCGAGCGGCGAGCTGACCGTACTCGGGCACGGTATCGCCCATGATGTTGACGATCGCCGGGACGTCCCAGCGCGCCCAGGTGGGCGCGACACGCTTGATCAGCGCGCCGACACCGATGTTCTGGAAGCCGATCGAGTTGAGCATGCCTGCCGGCGTCTCGACGGTCCTCGGCGTCTGGTTGCCGCGCCGCGGTCGCAGTGTGGTGCCCTTCGAGACAACGGCGCCCAGGCGGTCGATGTCGTGGTGGGCAGCAAGCTCAAGAGCGTTCGAGAAGGTCCCGGAGGCGGTGATCACGGGATTGCGCAGCGCGAGCTCGATCTTGTGGTGCGGCGCCAGGTTGACGCTCAGGTCCATCGACGGCTCCTCGGCAGCTGTGCTCCGTCGATGATACGCCGTGACGCCAGCGCGGGCTCGCTGGCGGGCGCACGCAGAACGACGCCCCCGGGGTCGGGGGCGTCGTTTGGTTGTGAACCGTGCCGTGCCTTGGTTAGCGGACGGCATCGTCCGAGAGCACGATCTCCGAGCGCTTCGAGAACCTCGAGGAATCGCGGAGATCCGCGCGTAGCGTGTTGGTCTGTTCCCACATCACGCTCTCGTTCGAGTTCGAGAAGTTCTTGGCGAGACCACAGCGCTTGCAGACACCCTGGCTCTCGCGCCCGTTCGGGGCCTCGATACGCCAGTGGTGCACACAGTTCTTACGCGACCGGCGCGCGGTCACGGTGGTCTTGCGGCTCTTGGTCTTGGTCGCTGCGCCACTCATCTGAGCTGATCCATCCTTGCGATGACGACACCCCGCAGTGTGTGGCCTGTCGTCGCCTCCGCTTCATCCGAACCACCGACATCGGCCGGCGAGCTCGGATCTCGGGCCCACACGCCCGAATCGCCGAGATATTGTCCGCAGCATCTCCGGCTGCGTCAACGTTATTGTACTAAAAAAGTTTTAAACTTCCTTAATACACCTTCCGGAATGCCATTCCGCCTGCCGTGGAGCCCCGATATACTCGGATCCACGGCCAGGGCTCTTCATAGCCCGCTCGACCCGCGTCGAGCTTCCGGTCGTTGTAGACAGAACGCTCAAAACGGCCCCGAGGTTCCCCGCCAGGGCGTATTTCTCGATAGATTTGTCAACACAGGCTCATCTAGACGGGTTTCTGGCCGCCGAACACGCGTAATACGTCAAGAAGACTCCGAAGAAAGTGGGTTCACGAGTGGTTGACGAGCAGGATGTGCTCGCAGCGCTACGTGGCGTGAACGACCCCGAGCTCCATCGCGATATTGTCTCGCTAGGGATGGTTCGCAACCTCCAGATCGACGGCTCGAACGTCTCGTTCGAGCTGGTGCTGACGACGCCCGCCTGTCCCCTCCGCGAAACCATCGACCGCGACGTGCACGCCGCACTCGAGCCGGTCGCTGGTATCGGTGAGGTGGCGATCGACTGGGGCGCCGAGGTCCGTGGGACGGCGGCAAGGGGCGAAGGGCCGCAGCCGATCCCGGGCGTGAAGAACATCATTGCGGTCGCGTCGAACAAAGGTGGCGTCGGCAAATCCAGCGTTGCGGTGAACCTCTCAGTGGCGCTGGCCCAGCTCGGGGCGTCGGTCGGGCTGCTCGACGCCGACATCACCGGACCGAACATTCCGACCATGATGGGCATCGACGGCGGGCTGCAGGCGGACGGCAACCAGGGCCTGCGGCCGGTCGAGGCCCATGGCGTGTTGGCCGTCTCGCTGGGCTTCGTGCTGCCAAAGGGCACGCCGGTCGTCTGGCGCGGGCCGATGATCGGCACGGGCGTGCGACAACTAATGCACGATGTCGACTGGGGCGAGCTCGACTACCTGATCGTCGACCTGCCGCCAGGCACGTCGGACGCTTCGATGAGCATGGCGCAGGAGGCACTGATCGCCGGCGCAGTCATCGTCTCGACGCCGCAGGTGGTGGCGCTCGAGGACGCGCGCAAGGCGGTGGGGATGTTCGACCGGCTCGCCGTGCCGGTCTTCGGCATCATCGAGAACATGAGCGGCGAGGTCTTCGGCCGGGGCGGGGCCGAGGTCGCAGCCGACGAGCTGGGGGTCGAGTTCCTGGGTGAGCTCCCCCTCGACGCTCGCATCCGTGAGGGTGGCGACACCGGCGTGCCGGTGATCGTGGGCCACCCCGACTCCGAGATCACCCGAGCATTTATCGGACTAGCAGAGCAAGTGGCCGCGCGCTGTTCTGTATTGCAGTTTGCAGGCGAGGCTGGTGTGTCATGAACGAAGGCTCTGGACTACTCGAGATCCTGATGGACAGCGGCGACGGCGGATCTTCCGGCCGCCGTCGAGGTGGTCGTCGGGTCGATTCGATGATCGCCGGGCGCCGCAAGCCGGGTGACGATGCCGACGGCAACGACGCGGACAAGAAGCCCGCGCGACGCCGTCGCACGACGACGCCCAAGGACGACGCCACGGCGGAGGAGAAGAAGCCGACGCGGCGGCGCACCTCGCGAGCCAAGGCCGAAGAGCCGGCCGCCGAGGAGAAGAAGCCGGTGCGCAGGCGGCGCACCGCCGCTGCCAAGACCGAAGAGCCGGCCGAAGAGAAGCAGCCAGCGCGCCGCCGGACCTCGAGGGCCCGGGCCGAGGCGCCGGTGGCGGTCGAGGAGCCCGAAGCGGCCGCCGAGCCGGCTCAGGCTCCTCTGGCGCCCGAGGCCGAGCTGGTGACGCCCGTGCCGGCGGCTCCAGCGCGACCAACGCGCAGCACCCGCACCTCGGCGAGGACCGAGGACCTGCCAGCCGCCGTGGAGGCGGAACTCCAGGAGCTCCGCAGCCTGGTCGAAGATCAGCGTTCCATGCTGACCGAACTGCGTGCCGGTCTGACGGCGGTCGCAGAGGCGACGGACCGGGCGGGCTACCGTCCGCGCCTGGGGATCTTCGTCGACGTGCCGAACGTCATGTACGGCGTGGACGCAGGGTCGAAGCCGGTGCACATGGGCAAGCTCCTCGACCTCCTCTCCGCGGGGCGGGAGCTGGTGCGGGCGACGGCGTACTCACCGGTGTCGGACGACCCCCGCGAGCCGATGGAGCAGCAGAAGTTCGTCGCGCCGTTCGTGCCGTACAACTACCGCATCACGACGAAGCCGCTGAAGCGCTTCGCGGACGGGTCGATCAAGGGCAACTTCGACGTCGAGATGGCGCTGGACATGCTCCAGATGGCCGACCGGCTCGATGTGCTCTGCATCGTGTCCGGCGACGCTGACTTCTCACGCGCGGTCGAGGCGGTCCAGACCCGTGGCGTCCGTGTCGAAGTGGTCGCGTTCGCCGGCAGCGCGTCGATCGAGATGCGGGCGCTGGCCGACAAGTACATTCAGCTCGACGGCATGCTCAACGAGATCACATAGGGAGCCCTACGCCGTCGCGCGGCGCAACCGCGTCCGGTCTCAGCTCGATCCGTTCGAGGTCGGCGGAGCGTTGTTGACGTCCTCGTCGTCCCAGATGCTTGGCGTGCCCGCGCCGCCAGCGCTGCGGCTGGCAAGGTCTGTGCCTGTCGCTATGGCGGCGGTGAAGGCACCTCCACCAAGTCCCGCGCCGAGCCCGAGAAACGCGCCGAGGATCGTCGGTTCGATGAACCTCGATCCGACCACGAGCCCAACGACGGCGGCGATCACCACCACGATGACGTGCAGTTGGAACAGCGAGCGCATCGGCGACTCCCTCGACGTCCGGGGGTCTGACGTTAGGCGTAGACGTCGCGGAGGTCGAACATCGGTCCGTCGCTGCAGACCAGCTTGACGCCGCCGCGCCGCGGAAAGATGGCGCACGAGTAGCAGACGCCAAAGCCGCAAGCCATGCGCGCCTCCATCAGTCCCTGCACAGGCTTGGACGTGCCACTGTCGCGGACGACGCGGTAGAGCGCTTCGAACATCGGGTCTGGACCGCAGGCGAAGGCCTGGTCACACCAGCCAAGGAGCCGCTCGAACGGCGCGGTCACCCGCCCTCGTTCACCGAGCGAACCGTCCTCGGTCGTCACGACCAGTTCGATCGCCGGCGCCAGCCGGTCGGCCGGGTAGATCTGTGCGTCGCTGCGACCACCGAGGATCAGCGTGACCTCGCGACCCTCCCCGACGAGTCGTTCCGCGAAGCCGATCAGCGGCGCGGAGCCGATCCCACCGCCCACGAGCAGCATCTTCTCGACGCGCTCGCGCGGGTGGAAGCCGTGGCCCAGCGGTCCGACGATCGATATCTCGTCGCCGTCGCGACGCCTCGCCAACCATGCGGTGCCCGTGCCCACGACCTCGAAGAGAATCGCGAACTCGGCGCCGTCCGCGCTGGGACGGGTGCGATGGATCGACATCGCCCGTCCGAGGAGCGGGTCGTCGCCCTCGCCGATGTAGACCATGACGAACTGGCCGTCATGCCAGGCGTCGTCGACCCACGGTTGGCGCATCCACAGCACATGCGTATCGCCGTACAGGCGTGCCTGCTCGACGACCTCGACGATGTAGCGCTTCAAGAGGCGGGCACCGTATCGAGGAGCAGACGTCCGACCTCCGTGAGATCGGCGACGACGTCCGTCGCGCCGGCCTCGAGCAGCCGCTCGGCTGATCGGCTGTCGACGATGCCGATCAGGCGCCCGAGGTTTGCGGCCGCGCCGCAGGCCATGTCGTACTCGGTGTCGCCGACCAGTGCCGTGCGCGCGGGCTCGACGTCCAACTCGGCGAGCGCGGCCAGCGCGGGATCCGCCGCCGGCTTGGGGGCGGCTGCGGTGTCGCGGCCGACGATGCTGGCGAAGTAGGGCTGCCAGCCCTGCACCTCGACCATGCGCCGGCCGCCGGCCTCGTTCTTGTTGGTCACGACGCCCAGCGGTGCTCCGGCCGCGTGCAGGGCTCGCAGGAGGTCGTGCGCGCCCTCGTGTGCCGGCGTCTGGGCGATGTACTCGCCGTGGTAGATGCGGAGATAGCTATCGTTGATCGCCTCGGCGACCGCACGAGGCGCACCGGTCACCCGCTCCGCCAGGTCGGCCATTGGCGCGCCGATGATGGGGATCACCGCCTCCGCGTCGACTTCGTAGCCGTGCTCACGGCAGGCGGCCGCCATCGCGCGAGCGATCGTGGGAAGCGAGTCGACGAGCGTACCGTCCAGGTCGAAGAGGATGGCGTCGAGTCCGTCACCGACGCGCGCCGCGGTCACTCGTGGCCGTCGCGATACTCGATGAGCGGTCGCACGTCGTAAGAGCCGGGCGCGCTCAGCGACTCGATCGCCGCGCGGGCGGTGTCCAATGACGTGAAGGTCGGGATGTGCATCTCAGTCGCGTTGCGGCGAATGTCGAACCCGTCACGCCGGGTCTCGGTACGGCCGCCCTCTAGGGTGTTGATCACGGCACGCACGGTGGCGTCGCGGATCACGTCGACGACGTTGGGATGCCCCTCGTTCAGTCGCTTGGTCACGCTCTGGACGGGCAGTCCGAGCCCCTCGATCAGCGCCGCGGTGCCCTCGGTGGCGTAGAGCGGGCAGCCCGCCTCGTGCAGCGCGCGGATCAGCGGCACGGCCGCCGTCTTCGTCTGGTTGGACAGCGAGAGCAGGAACGGCGTCTCCGGCAGCACGCCGAGGTTGCTCGCGATCATCGCCTTGCGCACGGCAGCGTCGAACGTGCGATCGACGCCCATGACCTCGCCTGTCGACTTCATCTCAGGGCCGAGGAAGGTGTCGACGTCGGTCAGCTTCGACATTGAGAATACCGGCGCCTTGACGGCCACGAGGTCGCGCTCCGGGTAGAGACCGCTCTGGTAGCCGAGGTCCGCGAGGCGTTCGCCGAGCATGACCTTCACCGCCAGCTCCACCATGGGCACGCCGGTCACCTTCGAGATGAACGGCACCGTTCGCGAAGACCGCGGGTTGACCTCGATCACGAAGACGCCGGGGCCGTCGGGCTGCGCGTCGGGTGCAATCACGAACTGCACGTTCATCAGCCCGCGGACCTCGAGAGCGCCCGCTATACGCGTGGTGTAGTCGACGATGGCGTTGCGCTGCGCCTCGGTGACGTTCTGGGGCGGGTACACGGCCATCGAGTCGCCCGAATGCACGCCGGCGCGCTCGATGTGCTCCATCATCCCCGGAATCAGCACCGCCTCGCCGTCGCAGACGGCGTCGATCTCGACCTCCAGGCCGTCGAGGTACTTGTCGATAAGCACAACGGCGTTCTCGGCGAGCGCCGCCGCGAAGAACCTCACGAGCTCGTTGGCGTCCTGCACGACCTCCATCGCTCGGCCGCCGAGCACGTAGGAGGGGCGTACGAGGACCGGGTAGCCGATCGCCTCGGCGGTGGTGAGCGCCTCCTCGAGGTTCGTGACCGCTGCGCCGGGGGGTTGCGGTACGTCCAGCTCGGACAGTGTCGCTTCGAAGCGCCCTCGATCCTCTGCGAGGTCGATCGAGTCGGCGGAGGAGCCGGCGATCGGCAGGGCGGCCGATTGCAGGCGGGCGGCCATGTTGACGGCCGTCTGGCCGCCGAACTGGACGATCGAGGCCGGCGCTTCGCCGCTGTCGCCGGCTTCGTTTTCAAGCAGGTCGCGCACGGACTCCTCGTCGAGGGGTTCGAAGTAGAGCCGGTCGGACGTGTCAAAGTCGGTGGATACTGTCTCCGGGTTGGAGTTGGCCAGCACCGCCTCGATGCCGGCATCCTGCAGCGCCCACGCAGCGCGGACAGAGCAGTAGTCGAACTCGATGCCCTGGCCGATGCGGATGGGCCCGGAACCAATCACGAGCATCTTCTCGGCCGATGTCGGTAGCGCCTCGTTCTCCTCCTCGTAGGTCGAGTAGAAGTAGGGCGTAGCCGCATCGAACTCGGCGGCGCAGGTGTCGACCATCTTGTAGACGGGGCGCAGTCCCCATTCGTCTCGCAGCGAGCGCACCTGCTCGGGCAGCCGGTCGGCGAGCGTGGCGATCTGCACGTCGCCGAAGCCGCGGCGCTTCGCGTCGCGCAGCAGGCGCGGCGTCAACTCCTCCGTCAGCAGCCGCCGCTCCATGGCGACGATGCGACCGAGGCGTTCGACGAACCAGGGGTCGATGCCGCTGCGGCGCGAGATTTCGCGTGCGTCGATGCCTCGACGTATCGCGGCGAGCACGGCCCAGAGCCGCTCGTCTGTGGCGTTGAGCGGCGGATTATCACCCCACGAGCTGTCCTCCCAGAGCAGGGAACGACCACCGACCTCAAGGGAGCGGATGGCCTTCTGCAACGCCGCCTCGAACGTGCGGTCGATCGCCATCACCTCGCCGGTGGCTTTCATCTGCGTACCGAGCGCGCGATCACCGGAGGCGAACTTGTCGAAGGGCCAGCGGGGGATCTTGACGACGCAGTAGTCGAGGGCCGGTTCAAAGGCGGCGGTCGTGCGCTCCGTGACGCTGTTCGGGATCTCGTCGAGGCGCTTGCCGGCGGCGATCTTCGCAGCGACCCGGGCGATCGGGTAGCCCGTCGCCTTCGACGCCAGCGCAGAGGAACGAGACACACGCGGATTGACCTCGATCACGTAGTAGGCAAGCTCCTCGGACATTTCGGTGTCGTCCCAGGGCACGATGTCGGGTCGCGGCGCGAGGGCGAACTGGACGTTGCATCCGCCCTCGATGCCCAGCGCCCGGATGATCTTGAGTGCGCTGTCGCGGAGCGCCTGGTACTCGGTGTCGGACAGCGTCTGCGAGGGTGCGACGACAATGGAGTCGCCGGTGTGGACGCCCATCGGGTCGAGGTTCTCCATGTTACAGATCGTGATGCAGGTGTCGTTGGCGTCCCGCATCACCTCGTACTCCAGCTCCTTCCAGCCGAGGAGCGAGCGTTCGACCAGGACCTGGGTGATGGGGGACGCGGCGAGGCCGGTCGTGACGAGCGCGCGATACGCCTCAGGCGAGTGCGCGATGCCGCCGCCCGTGCCGCCGAGCGTGTAGGCGGGGCGGATCACCGCGGGCAGGCCGATCTCCTCGACGGCCACCTCGGCATCCGCCCATGACTCGACGATCGCCGAGGGCGGTGTCGGCTCGCCGATGGCGTCGAGCAGGTCGCGGAAGCTCTCGCGGTCCTCGGCGAGCTTGATCGTCTCGACCGTCGAGCCGATCAGTCGGACGTCGTACTTGTCGAGCACCCCTGCCTCGGCGAGGGCGATCGCGAGGTTGAGGCCGGTCTGGCCGCCCAGCGTTGGCAGCAGAGCCTCGGGGCGCTCGCGATCGATGATGCGTTCGAGGACATCGACGGTCAGTGGCTCGATGTAGATCACGTCGGCGATGCCGTCGTCCGTCATGATCGTGGCCGGGTTTGAGTTGACGAGGATAGAGCGGATGCCCTCCTCGCGCATGGCCTTGCACGCCTGGGTACCGGCGTAGTCGAACTCGGCAGCCTGTCCGATCACAATCGGACCGCTGCCGATGATGAGCACCGAGGACGGCTTCGCGGGCGTGGGCCTGGCTTTGGCGGTCAGTTGTGGTAGCTCTCGCGGTGCTTCGCGCCGAGGAGGGGAATCTCCGCGACGACGTCCAGATCGGCGTAGTGCGCATGTGGCTGGATCGGAACGCGCGCCATCTTCATCATGGTCTGCTCGATCGGTCCGACCGCGAGCTCGCGGTGGGGCTCGAGGGCGTCGATCACTCGTTGACGGTCGCCTCGGCCGGTGAGGAAGCCGATGTCGATCTGTGGGATGAATGCATCGCCGCCTTCGGCGGAGAAGACCGGATCGTCGCGGAACCGCTCGTACACCTTGGGCACGCCGTTCCGGATCTGCTGGCGGAGCTCACGGAACGAACCGCCGTCGTCGATGCCAATGTAGACACGCTCGTCATCGGCGACGGAGATCCCTCCAACCTCCAACGTGAACGGCTCGACCCGCCGGATCCTGGGTGCGGCGTTGGCATAAAACGACTCGACCTGCGACCAGAGAATGTCGGTGGCGCGCAGGAAGCCGACGTGGACGTACGTCAGGTGCATCCACTCGACCGGTGGCACGTCGACTTCGTCCAGCTCCTCGAGGGTGTCGAGCAGCGGCTGTAGTGGCTTAAACGCGTCCGGAGCGTCGAGCCCGATGGGCTGCAGGAACTCGATCGGCACCTTCCAGCTGTGCGACTGCTCTTCCCAGTGGGCCCAATAGTCCTGCGGAGGCCCGCTGCGGCCGGTGAAGTCGGTCCAGTCGTGCTCGCGCTGCGCGGCGTAGTCGACGGCGAGTTCGGGAAGCGCCATCAGTCCTCGTCCTGTTCCTGGTAGATCGGCAGCTCGAACGCGGTGCCCGGGTTCGTCAACGGCACGAGCGCCCCGATCGAGGAGAGGTACGAGAGCGCCGGTTCGTTGTCCTCCGGCAGTCGCGCGCGAATCCGCTTGTAGCCGTGCTCCCGCGCGAAGCCGAGCGCTACCTCGGCCAGCTCGGTGCCGTGTCCCTGGCGGCGGTTGCGCTGCCGCATCCACGTCCCGAAGGAGGCTTCGTCAGGCTCGGACGAGTCGAAGTCGAGCGCGCAGAAGCCGAGGATCTGGCGACCGTCATCGACAACGAAGATCGCGCCTTCGTCGCCCTGGCGGTCCATCCACTGTTCGACTTCCTCGGCGGTCCAGGGGCGGTTAAACGTAACGGGATTGGGTTCCTGCACCAGCTCGCTGATGATCTCGGCGATCTGGGAGGCGTCCCTCTTCGTGCTTCGGCGTACTTCGGTTGCCATGATCTCGTCCTCGTTTAGGCGTCTTCTCGAACGGCTTCGACGAACCGGTCGAACAGGAACTCAGTGTCATGAGGTCCCGGCGACGCCTCGGAGTGGTACTGGATGGTAAACACCGGCTCGCTTCTGTGCTGAAGACCCTCGACCGTCCCGTCGTTGAGATGCACCTGCGACACCTGTACGGCACCGTCGAGACCGTCGCCATCGATGGCAAAGCCATGGTTCTGCGCGGTCACGTAGACGCGACCGGTCAACTCGTCTCGGACGGGGTGATTGGCGCCGCGATGGCCGAACTTGAGCTTGTAGCTCGACGCACCAAAGACGCGCCCGATCACCTGATGCCCCAAGCAGATCCCGAGGATCGGCGTCCGGCCGATCAGTCCCCGTGCGGTGGTCACGACGTGGTCGAGGAGCATGGGGTCGCCTGGACCGGGTGAGAAAAGGACGCCCGAGGGCTTCAGCGCGAGGACGTCCTCGGCGCTCGTTGTGTGCGGCACCGTTGTCACCTCGGGCCCCCGGTGGCGCAGCAGGCGCATGATGTTGTGCTTCACCCCGAGGTCGACGACGACGATGCGGTGTCCCGAGGCAGGCTCGCGATGCGGTGCTTCGACGAAGTCGTACGGCGTTTTCGTCGAGACAAGCTCGACATAATCACCAGAGGCATAGTCCGGCTCCGAGGAAAGTCGCACCCGCGCCTCCTCGACGGTCTCGTCGCGCGTGATCGTGCCCATCACGACGCCCTGCGAGCGGAGATGGCGCGTCAGCGCGCGGGTGTCGATCTCGGCGATGCCTGACACTCCGGCGTCGATCAAGTAGTTGTCGAGTGTCGCGGTACTCAGCCAGTGCGAGGGTTGGTCGGTCAACTCGCGCACCACGAACCCCCGCACCTGGACCTCGCGGCTCTCGTCAGCCGCCGCGTTCGTCCCGTAGTTGCCCTGGATCGGGTAGGTCATCATCAGGATCTGGCCGCCGTACGAGGGGTCGGTCAGCGCCTCCTGATAGCCAGTCATCGAGGTGTTGAACACCACTTCGCCGGTGGCGTGCGCGTCGACGCCGATGCCGACGCCCTCGAAGCTGCGGCCGTCCGCGAGCACGAGGCGCGCCGGCGGGCGTGCGTCGACGCTCGGTGCGACGTCGGGCGGCGTGGTCATCAGCGTGCCCTCATGACAGTGCGGCCACTCGTTCGGTCTGGTGCACCACGGCGCCGCCGGCGATGGTCGCCAGCACCCGTCCGCGCAGGGTCGTGCCGGCGAGCGGGGTGTTGCGGCCGGTCGAATGGAAGCGTTCGGGCTCGACCACCCACTCCTCGTTCGGGTCGATGATCGCTACGTCTCCGACAGCGCCCGGCGCCAGGGTGCCGATGCCTTCGAGCCCGGGGCGCTCAAGGCGGAACGTTCGAACGGGCCCAGCCGTGAGCCGCTCGATCAACGTCGAGAGGTCGAGGCGACCGTCGTGTACCAGACGCATGCAGAGGCCCAGGGCGGTCTCCAACATCGTCATCCCCGGCGCGGCGAGGTCGAACTCGATCTCCTTGTCCATGACGGCGTGCGGCGCATGGTCAGTAGCCACCGCGTCGATCACTCCTTCGCGCAGTGCCTCGGCCAGCGCCTCGACATCCCGCTCCTCCCGTAGTGGTGGGTTGACCTTCGCGTTCGTGTTGTAGGTGAGCGACGTGTAGTTCTCGCCGAAGGCCACTTCCTCGTGGGTGAGCGTGAGGTGGTGCGGTGTGACCTCGGCGGTGACGTGCACTCCGCGCTCGCGAGCCGCGCGGATCAACGCGACGGAGCCGGCCGTTGAGACATGGCAGACGTGGAGGTGAGCGCCGGTGAGCTCGGTGAGCGCGATGTCGCGTGCGACGAACGTCTCCTCGGCCGACGCAGGCCGGCCGCGCAGGCCCAGCCTCGTCGCGACCCAGCCCTCGTGCATCTGGCCGTCGCGGACCAGGCTCGCATCCTCGCAGTGCTGCGCGACCGGCAGGTTGAAGCGGGTCGAGTATTCGAGCGCGTGTCGCATCAGTCGGGCGTCGTTCACCGCGTCGCCATCGTCGCTCAGCGCGACCGCACCAGCAGTCACCAGTTCACCCGCCGGCGCCAGCTCGCGGCCGGCACGCCCTCGCGTGATGCACCCGATCGGCAGCACACGCACGACCGCCGAGGCCTCGACTTCGCGCAGCACCGACTCGATGGCGGGGCGCGAGTCGAGCGGTGGGTCGGTGTTGGGCATTGCGCAGACGGTGGTGTAGCCACCCGCGGCCGCGGCCGCGGTCCCCGACGCGATCGTCTCCTTGTATTCGAAGCCAGGCTCGCGCAGGTGTGTGTGCAGGTCGACGAAGCCCGGCGTGACGACGAGGCCACTCGCATCGATGCGCTCGGCGTCGATGACCATGTCGCCCTCGTTCGGTCCGACGCGGCTGACGCGGCCGTCGACGATGACCACGTCGGCAACCCCGTCCCGCCCGAGGCTGGGGTCGATCACCCGGCCGTTGTGGATGGCGATGGTGCTCATGAGGCGCTTCCGCTCGCGGCTGGAAGCTCGGTCTGGCCAGAGAGCAGGTAGAGCAGGGCCATGCGGACCGCGACTCCGTTGGTGACCTGTTCTTCGATGATCGAATGGCGGCCCGATGCGACCGGGCCGGCGATCTCGATGCCCTCGTTCTTGGGTCCGGGGTGCATCAGCAGGTGCTCGGGTCGCGCTCGCGCCAGGCGTTCCTCGGTGACCTGGTAGTGCGCGGCGTACTCATGCATCGAAGGCAGCAGACCGCCCTCCTGGCGCTCGTTCTGCAGGCGGAGCGCCATGACGACGTCCGCGCCCTCGATGGCCACGTCGGCGTCGGTCTCGACGATGACGGGCGGCAGTGCTGACTCGGCGTGTGCTGGGCGATCGCCCGGTCGCAGGCCCAGCGGCAACAGTGTCGGCGGCCCGCAGACCACCACTTGCGCACCCATCGCCGCGAGGCCCCACATGCCGGAGCGCGCGACCCTGGAGTGTGCGATGTCGCCGATCATGACCACGCGCTTGCCGTGGAGGTCGCCGAGGTGCTTGCGCATCGTGTAGAGGTCGAGCAGCGCCTGCGTTGGGTGGGCGTGGGCGCCGTCACCAGCGTTGATGATGGCAGCATCGGTGTGCTGGGCCGCGAAGTAGGGAGCGCCTGCCATCGGGTGGCGCATCACGATCGCGTCGGTTCGCATCGCGCGCAGCGTGCGTACGGTGTCGACGAGTGACTCGCCCTTCTGCACCGAGGACGTGTCGGCGTTGACGCTGATGACGTCCGCGCCGAGCACCTTACCGGCCAGTTCGAACGAGGCACGCGTGCGCGTCGAGGGTTCGTAGAAGAGGTTGACGACCGTGAACCCGCGGAGCGCGGGTCCCCGCGCGATGCGCCGGTCGAGCACCTCGCGCATGCGGTCGGCGAGGTCGAGTGTGAACTCGATCTCCGCGGTGCTGAAGTCGTCGAGGTCGAGGACGTCGTGGTGTCGCCAGGGTGAGGTCGACTCGGCGTCAGCTGCATCCTCGGCGCCCTTCTCGGTGGCCACTTCAGAGCGTGATGTGGTCATGAGGGCACCTTCCCCGGCACCAGAACGACCGCATCACGGCCGTCGGCTTCTTCGAGGAGCACGCGCACGTCGTCATCACGCGATGTGGGGATGTTCTTGCCGACCATGTCGGCACGGATCGGGAGCTCGCGGTGGCCGCGGTCGACGAGGACCGCGAGGCGCACGGCGCGCGGGCGTCCAAAGTCGTTGAGCGCGTCCATCGCTGCGCGCACGGTGCGGCCGGTGTAGAGCACGTCGTCGACCAGCACCACGACGCGCCCCTCGATGTCCGGGATCGTGCTCGGGCGCGGCGTGGCGTCGAGGCCGCGCTGAGCGAGATCGTCACGGTGCAGCGTCGCGTCGATGGTGCCGGTGGGCGGTCGTGTGCCCTCGAACTGTTCGATCGCGTCGGCCAAACGCTCGGCGAGTCTCGCGCCGCCGCTCTGGATACCCAGCAGCACCAGGTCCTCGACTCCGGGGTCCGCCTCCACGATCTCGTGAGCCATCCGTCCCAGGACGCGGCGCAGGCCCCGCTCGTCGAGCACGGGCGCGGTCATCGCCGGGACTCCGGGGACGGCCGACCGAGGGTGAAAAAAACCTCCCTGGCGGGGGAGGAAACGAGGGAACCAACGAGCGTCACGGCGGCGTGACCGCTCGTGATGTTTGCGCTCGACGTGTCGCCCCGGCCGCATGCGGCGGTCATGGCGGCGCCCCTTCCCGGCCTCGCAGGACCGGATTAAAACAACGCACTCGGCTGTTGCAGGGCAGGATAACACTGCCGGAGGGGACGACCAAACGGGTGCGGCGGGTGGTGGAGCCTATTCCTTCGCGTCATCCCGCTGCTGGCGCAGGAAGCGCTCGAGCTCGTCGACCATCGCGCCGGGGTCCGGCAGCTCATCGTCATCGTTCGGTGACGAGGACTCGTCGGGCTCCTCGTCCTCGAGTCGCTGGGCCAGCTCGGCGACCTCCGGATTGCTGGCGATGTCGGACTGCACCTGCGCGTCGAAGCGGGCTCCGAAGACCTCGAGGTCGTGCAACGTGAGGTTGAGCTCGAGCCCGCGGTTGACCCGCTCGAGGAGCGCCAACGAGCCCTTCGGGTTTGGCGACCGTTGCACGTAGAAGGGTACGTTCGCCCACATCGACGCACTGGGAATATCGGTGTCGCGGATGGCCTGCGAGAGCACACCGACGATGCCGGTGGGCCCCTCGTAGCGGGAGGTGGTGTTTTCGCTCAGCTCGAAGATGCGTGCGAGGTCGTCGTCCGTCGAGGATCCCGTCACGCGTACGGGACGCGCGTGGCTGGCCTCGGCGAGCAGAGCCGCCAGCGTGACGAAGCCCGAGATCTCGTAGGCCTCGCAGACTTCGAGGATCGATTCGATGTAGTGACGCCAGTAGAGGTGGGGTTCCGTGCCGTTCAGCAGGATGATGTCGCGGTCGTGGTCCTCGAGGACATGGCCCGAGAACGTGTTGGACGGCCACTCGATCACGCGCTTGCCCTCGCGCAGCCGCACGAGCGGTCGCGCCTGCGTGAAGTCGAAGAAGTGCTCGGGGTCGACGGTTGCGAACGTGTCGGCGCGCCAGCGGCGTTGCATGAACTTCACGGCGCTTGTTGCCGCGTCGCCGGCATCGTTCCAGCCGGAGAACGCAGCGATCAGCAGCGGACGCCGCAGGGTCGGGCGGTCGGTGTATCGGATTTCGCTCACGTCACCAGCATAGCCCTCGACGCGAGCCTCCGGCGCGTCGCGACGAGGAGAGCATGCGTCGGGGGCGTCCTCTGCCTCAGATGCGGATCGTCGAGACGTCGATCGCATTCACCTTGGGCAGCGAGCGCTCGACGGCGTGCTCGACCAGCTCGATGCCACGCTCGTGCGAGAGGTCGAGCGTGCCGATCAGGATCACCCCGCGGTGCACCAGCCAGAGCTGCGCGAGGACGTAGTCCTCCTGGCACTGCTCCCAGCTGTAGTTGTTCACCCCGTCGGCGACGAGGGCATCGTGGTAGGTCTTGACCAATCGATCTTCGTGCTCCTCGGCGACCTCCGCGTGGACATTGGGGAGCAGGAAGTAGGCGACGTCCGCCATCGGGTTCGAGGCGGTGACTCCCTGGAAGTCGATCATCGTGATCTCCTCCGACCCCGTGCCCGGGTCGTGGAACATCAGGTTGTCGAGGCGATAGTCGCCATGTGCGAGGGTCAGCGGAGCGCGACCCATCCGCCGCAGCAGTTGCGGACCGTGCTCGGCCACCCAGTCGGTGCGCTCGCGCACCTCGGGCGTGAGCAGCGCGCCGAAGCGTTCTTCGTAGACGGGCCAGGCGCGCTGGAAAAGGCCATGCACCAGGCCCGGCGTGTCATCCGCCCGCCGGACCCAGGGGCGATCGAGGACGGGGCTCTCCCAGAACGTGGCATGCATCGCCGCCAGGGCGGTCAACGCGAGCTCGGCCTCCTCGAGGCCACAGCCTCCAGCCTGGTCTCCAACGCGGCGATCGCCGAGGTCCTCGATCAGCAGGCCGAAGCCGCGGTCGCTGCTGCCGGCGGCGAGTGTGAGACGGTCCATGAGCCGCAGCGTGATCGCCGAAGGCAGCCAGCCCACGACCTTGCCCACGACCGCCGAGCTGCGCGCCTCGGGGTCGAGCGCGCCAAAGTAGCAGTCGGGGACGGAGACGGGCATCTGCGCCGCAAGCTCGTCGTAAAATCGGATCTCGTTCTCGTAGGCTCCGAGCATCACACCGAAGCCTCGGTTCTCGGGCTTCTCGGTCGGAAACTTGGCGATCATCGTGGTGGGTGCGCCATCGTTGGCGCCGGAGTAGTTGATCTCGATGCGAGCGAGGTCTCCGAGGAAGCCGGTGCCTTCTCCGATCCGGGAGGCGGTGTGTCCCGTCACCTCGCCGGTAGCTCCGATGTAGCCGCTGCTGCGCATGGCGTGCGTCAGCCACTCGTCGTTCAGCTCGCCAAGGTGGGCTGGGATCTGGGTCATGCTGCCGTCCTCCGGTCGCGCGCGCCGCGAGTCCGGCGGGCGGCGTGGCGGATCATAGGCGGAAGAGCGGTGGTGGACCAGAAAATGCACAAGCCACTTGACATGACGCCACGATGATGTCAGAATGACGTCACGAACGACGCGACGGCTCCGGCGGGGAGCGGTTTGCTCAGAGAGCATAGCGCGCCAGCCGGCGCGTGGCCGTCCGCGGCCGGCCGGGGAGTGTGAATCATGCGCATCGAAGTGAGACCGGTGATCGAGGCGTTCGACTCGGCGCTGCAGTTGATCCAGGACACAGACGAGCGCGACCGCTTCCAGCACGTGCTCGAGGCGAGCAGCGACAGCGTGCGGAGCGCCGTCCACGACATCATTAGCCAGGCCGTCAACGAGGTGAACGAGGCCGCCGACGGCGCGGTTCGCGTCTCGCTGGGCTACGGCGCGGACGGCCTCGACCTCACGGTCGACACGCCGACGCCGGAAGAGACGGCCGACGACCAGGGTGCGTTGCACATCACCTTCGATGACAGCGAGGTCGAACGACTGACGCTGCGCCTCCCAGCGGAGCTCAAGGAGATGGCGGCACAGCACGCCGACTCCTCGGGCGTGTCGCTGAACACCTGGCTCACCCGCCTGGTCTCGCACGAGGCGGGCCGGCGCGAGCGTGGCGAGCGGCGACGGGGACGTCGCGGGCGCGGCTCGAGGCAAAGCATGAAGGGCTGGATTGGCGGCTGACGCCGAGGGCCAGCAACTGACCGGAGGGGCGGCAGGATCTTCAGCGATGCAGTATTACCGAACGATCGAGCACACGTTCGAGGTCGACCAGGGCGTTGAGTTGCAGGTCGAGAACCGCCGCGGCGAGATCGTCGTCGTGGCCGAGGATCGAGACGACATCACGTTCACGGGCCAGCTCGTCGTGAACGCTGACAGCCAGCGTGACGGCGAGGAGCGCCTCGACGCGATCCAGCTGCCGATCACCGCCTCGCGCACGCAGGTGACCATCGGTCCCCCGGTCTACGACGAGCAGACCGCGCTTTCGATCTTTGACATCTCCGTTCATCTTCCACGCATGGGAACTCGCGTTGACATGCAACTACATGTGCCTCGGCACGTACGCGTGCGCGCACTCTCCCGCTCTGGCGTCACCCGCCTGAGCGGCCTCGAGGAGGCCGTCTTCGTCGGCACCCGGAGCGGGCGTATCGAGTTGAGCGACATCGTGGGCGGCGTCAAAGTCGAGGGCCGCTCAGGCGGCGTCGAACTACGCGACATCAAGGGCCGGGTCGAGGTTGGCAACCGTTCCGGCAAGATCGAGATCGAGGGTGTCGAGGGCGACGTCTACGTGAAGACGCGCAGCGGCTCGATCTCCGTCCAGCGCGCCACCGGCAACGTTGAGGTGCACGCGCGCTCCGGCCGGCTGCGGATGGAAGACATCGACGGCGAGGTTGAGGCTACCAACGGTTCCGGCCGCATCGAGTATCGCGGCGGGATCGGCGGCGCGATGAACCTCGACCTCGTCAGCGGGTCGGTACGGCTGGCCGTGGCCCGCAACGCGGCCTTCTGGATGGATGCTGAGACGCGCAGCGGCTCGATCCGATCGGACCTGCCAGTCGACTATCTGAAGGAACCCGACGAGAGCGCGCCCACGGTTCGTGTCCGGACCCGGAGCGGCAGCATCCGCGTCGTCGCCGCGGCGCTGGGGCTGCTCGCCCTGCCCGGCCTGATCGCGCTGGCGCAGGCGCTCACGCAGCCCTCGGGGCTCGCCTGAGCCGCTCGAGGCCTCGCGGGCAACGGCTGATCCGAACTCGGAGTTGCTAGACTCCTCGTCGCGGCGTCGAGCGCGCTGCTGATCGCTGCCATGCGACTGCGAGGAGGGCTGTCATGCTCAACCTGGGAATGATTCTGCGCGGATCGGCGAACGACCAGCCGGACGCGCCAGCGATCCACTTCATGGGCCAACCGATCAGCTTCGGCGAGCTTGACCGCGCCGCCAGCGGCGTCGCGACCGCGCTACACGAACGAGGTCTCGAGCCCGGCGATCACGTCACGCTGATGTGCCCCAACGTCCCGCAGTTCGCGATGGCCTACTTCGGCATGCTCTACGCCGGCCTCACGGTCGTCCCGATCAACGTGCTCCTCACTGCCGAGGAGGTCGCCTACCACATCCAGGACAGCGACTCGAAGCTGTTGATCGCGCACCCGATGTTCGGTGACCCCGCCCGAGCCGGGGCGGAAGAGGCCGGCGTCGACATTGTGTGGTGCGATGGCGACGACTCACCCACGATCAACGAATATGCCGCGGCCGCTCCTCTCGACGACCTCCACTCAGCGTCCCCGGAGGACACCGCGGTCATGCTCTACACCTCCGGCACGACTGGACGCCCCAAGGGTGCCGAGCTGACGCACTCGAACCTGATGCTCAACTGCTCGGTCGTGACGCCTCGGCTGATGGACGTGACGGCCGACGACATCGCACTGGCGACGCTACCGCTCTTCCACTCGTTCGGGCAGACCGTGATCATGAACGCGATGTTCAGCCTCGGCGGCTCGATCGTGTTGCTGCCCAGGTTCACGCCGGACGACGCGCTGCAGTTGATCCAGGACCACCGCATCACGGTCTTCGCCGGCGTGCCGACGATGTACTTTGCGCTGCTGCACCACGCGGAAGCCGACGCCTACGACGTGTCCAGCCTGAAGCACGCCCTCACTGGCGGTGCCGCCATGCCTGTCGAGGTGATGGCCGCGTTCGAGAAGAAGTACGACGTCGAGATCCTCGAGGGCTACGGGCTGTCGGAGACATCGCCAGTAGCGTCGTTCAACGTGCCGTGGAAGCCGCGCAAGGCGGGCTCGATCGGCTACCCGGTGTGGGGCGTGGAGATGGCGATCCTCGACGAGCAAGACCAGCCGGTCGAAGACGGAGAGCGTGGCGAGATCTGCATTCGCGGCCACAACATCATGAAGGGCTACTACCAGCGCCCCGAGGCCAACGAGGAGACGCTGCGCAACGGTTGGTTCCACAGCGGCGACATTGGCATCAAGGACCCGACGGACGGCTCATACGCGATCGTCGATCGCGTCAAGGACATGATCATCCGCGGCGGCTACAACGTGTACCCGCGTGAGGTCGAAGAGGTTCTGTTCGCCCACCCGGCGATCGCCGAGGCGGCTGTGATCGGCATTCCGGACGAGCAGTATGGCGAGGAAATCAAGGCCGTGGTGGTGACCGCCCCCGGTCAGACGGCGACGGAGGAAGAGATCATCTCTTACTCGCGCGAGCACCTCGCCGCATACAAGTACCCGCGCTCCGTGCAGTTCATCGACGAGCTGCCGAAGGGCGGCACCGGCAAGATCCTCAAGCGCGAGCTGCGCGACGACGGGAGCTAGCCGGCCGAACCCCGAGGCAATCGAGGCCGCTAGCCGGTCGTCGGATACCACTCCGCCAGCGCCGCGCCGATCTCGTGCGGCGAGTCCTCCTGGATGAAGTGCGATCCGGCGACGCTGACCTCTGTCTGGTTGGCGAACCCCTGTGCGAACTCCAACTGCGGGCCGTTGAGGATCGCGCCGGGCTCCGCCTTGACGAGGAGCTTCGGGACATCCGTCTCAGCGAGCCACTCGCTATATGCGCCGACAATCTCAACGACATCCGCCGGTTCGCCGGAGAGCGGGATCTCGCGCGGCCAGGTCAGCGTCGGCCGACGTGACTCACCCGCCTCGAGGTAGGGACGCCGGTAGACGTCCAGCTCCTCGTCCGTGAGCCCACGCAGCACCGAGCGGGGCAGGATCACGTCGACGAAGAAGTTGCCGCCGAGCACCATCTCGTCGCCCTCCTCCGACCGCATGCGCCGGAAAATGTCCGCCGGCGGCCAGTCCTCCCACTCCATCGGGCGCACCAGCGCCTCCATGTAGCACAGCCCGCGCACGGCCTCGCGGTGCCGGTTGGCCCAGTGGAAGCCGAGCGCCGACCCCCAGTCGTGGATCACGAACGTGACGTTCTCGCTCACACCGACGGCGTCCAGCCACGCGTCGAGATACTTCGCGTGGTCGACGAAACGGTAGCTGCCGTCCGAGGAGGGGCCAGATGCGCCCATGCCGATCAGGTCCGGCGCCAGGCAGCGGCCCAGGTCCTGGACGTGCGGGATGATGTTGCGCCACAGGTACGACGAGGTCGGGTTGCCGTGCAGGAACACGATGGGATCGCCGCCCTGGGCACCGGGGCCGGTGTCGACGTACGACATCTCCGAATCGAGCACGGCGATGCGCTGCCGCTCGAACGGATCGGCGGCTGAAATCTCGTTGGTCATGGGGAATTCCTGTCCACACGCGAGCGTCCGAGGCTGCGCGGCCCGGAGCGTAGCAGAGGGACGCCGGAGCGAGACTACCGCCCTGGATCGCCCTTGCCGGCGGGGCGTAGGCTGGTGCCGACGCGCACCACGGGTGCGTGGGCGCGCCAGGACGGGGGTGCTCCCATGCAGTTGAGTTACTCACGCTGGGAACGTCGCGACACCACCTCTCGCGAGGAGTTTGGTCGCGCGGTGATGCGCTGGTGCCAGGCGCATCGGTCCGCGAATCCTCGCGTCGCGGCCGCGCGCTATTTCTGGGTCGACGCCGGCAACACGATCACGGTCGCCATCGAAGGCGAGCCGGGGTTCGCGGACTTCGACCCGGAGCCGGATACCGAGCTGACGCGGTCGCAGTTCGCGCTCAACGATATCGCTCGGCGCGTGGCGAGCGAGCTGTGGACGGACGCACGCCTCGGCGTGGAGATCTACGAGCGGGCCGGGATCCCCAGTGGCATCTCATCCGCTTGCCCGGTCTGCGACAGCATTGGTCAGATCCCGCTCACCGACGTGGGTGGCGGCGCAGCGCAGACCGAATGTCCCTCGTGCGACGGCACGGGACTGGCGGCGGCGTATCGGGGCAGCGCGGAAACGCAGCCGGCGAACTAGCGAGTGGGATCTTCTTCGGATGTCATGCCGTAGGCTGCTGCGGCTCAGCGTTGAAAGATCTGTCAGAGTCGACGGCGGCAAGTGGGAAGAAAGGATGGCTCCCCGACGTGGACTCGAACCACGAACCTAGCGGTTAACAGCCGCTCGCTCTACCAATTGAGCTATCGGGGAACGCGTGCTCGCGAGCATCTCCAGTGTGGCGACGGCCGCGCGTTCGGGCAACCGAGTGGCGCGGTGGGGCGTAGTCGGACTGAGGCTGGTGAGGCTGGCTGCCGGGCGAGGACTCGAACCTCGACCAGGAGATCCAAAGGCTCCTGTGCTACCGTTACACTACCCGGCATCCGCGCCGCAGTGGCGCTGTTTTGAGCCTACTCCATTCGCCTCTTCCAGCAGATCCTGCGCGCTCCGTTTGCGAGCGGGCCCGCGCTCGCGCATGCTGCGTCGGGCACCATGTTCGGTGCATGGGGGGATCTCATGACGCCCGAGATCTGGCACCTCGAACCGGTCGAACGTGCCACCGCCTATTCGATCGTCGACGGGCCATCGAACCTTGACCAGTAACGGCGGCGGCGCAGCGCTCGAGGGCCGCCCGGAGCCGCTGTTCGACTGGTTCGTGCCGATCGACGGCGACGGCTCGCACATTGGGACCGACCGTGCCGAGCGCGAGCCCTCCTTCGCGTACCTGCGCCGGGTGGTAGAGACCGCGGAGGCGCAGGGCTTCCACTCGCTGCTGATCCCGACGCGCTTCAGCAACGGGCTGTTCGAGGAGGCGGCGCCGCTGGCAGAGACGTGGACGACCGCCACCGCGCTGGCGGCAGTGACCGAACGCATTCGCCTGCTCGTGGCTGTCCGCCCAGGCTTCATTGCGCCCGGACTCTTCGCTCGCATGGCCGCAACGCTCGACGAGATCTCGGCCGGGCGCATTGACATCAACGTCGTGCCCGGCGGGATCCAGGGCGACATGGAGCGCCTCGGCGTCACCAGCGACCACGAGCGGCGTTACGAGCAGGCCGAGGAGTTCATCGCCGCGTGCCGGGCCCTGTGGGCGACCCCGGGCGCGCCAGTGGACTTCGAGGGCGACACGGTCCAGCTCCGCGGTGCGATCGCATCGCCGGGCACGACCACACCCGGGCCGCAGTGGTACCTGGGCGGAGCCTCCGAGGCGGCGCTCGGGCTCGCGGCGCGGCAGGGCGACTGGCTGCTGATGTGGATCCAGCCGCTGGACCAGACCGCCACCTTGATGGACCGCGCCCGAGCCGCAGCGGCGACCGCCGGACGCACGCTGAGCTTCGGCCTGAGGACCCACCTCGTCGTCCGCGATGACGAGGCGGAGGCCTGGCGTGCGGCGGAGGCGTTGATCGCCGATGCCTCCGATCGCGTCCTCGAGCAGCGCGGCGCGGCGGTGGCAGGCACCGCGATGGTCGGTGCGGCGGCGCAGGCGCAGCGGCACGAGGCACACCGTGTCAGCGAGCGGTTGTGGAACGGCATCTCGCTCGTGCGCGTCAATCTCGGAACCGCCATCGTGGGCACACCCGAGCAGGTCGCCCACGAGCTGGAGCAGTACTGGCGCCTGGGCATCGACGAGTTCATCCTCAGCGGTTTCCCGCACGTCGAGGAGTGCGAGCGCGTGGCCTCGGACGTGTTGCCGTTGCTCCGGGAGCGCGTGGCAGCGGCTCGTTAAGGCTCCGTCTCAGGCGTTCTTACGCGCCTTCTCCCGACTTTCGGCACAACTTCGGATCGCTTCCTTACGGACGCGCGCGTACCACTGTGGAGAGCAGTCCACGGGGCGGCAACGCCCGGGCTGCGGATGGCGTCGCAGGCACGGCGCGAGCGTCCCCTCGGGGGCGCACTGCCTGCGATGCTGATCGTCGACGGGCGGCGTCGAGGCGTCGGAAGTCACGCTCGACCTTCGCTGGCGCGCCCAGCCTCCGCTCCGGCGCGTCGCATGGTCGGCGCCGGCGCGTCGGCGCCGCCTCGACGATCGCCTCGACCCGCCGCTGGTCAGGCGATGCGGTCGGACTTCGCCCGGTTGCAGTCGCCGCAGAGCAGCTGGACGTTTTCAGCGCTGTTGCCGCCACCCAGTGCCACCGGGATCACGTGGTCGACCTGCAGATCGTCCTCGGCGTCGCAATGTACGCACTGGCCGTCGTCACGCTCCCACACGAACGTCCGGACATCGTCAGGGATGCGGGTGCGGCGGGCCGTCGCCACCTCCTCCGCGCGGGCACGCGCCGTGCGCAGTCGGTCGAGGCGCGCATCTTGGCGGCGTTCGCGGTCCCAGACGAGCAGCGAGACCGCCTCGGCGTCGAGGTCCTCGTCGGCCCAGTAGAACCCATCGAGGGTCCACCACAGGGCGCGCTGACCATCCTCGAGAATCCGCGCTGCGCCATCGGACTCCCGGGCCCTCCGCGCGCGGCGGTAGGCGCCGTCGTCGAGGGTGAACGAACGCGTCGAGGAGACGAAGAAGTGGTGCCGGGCGAAGACCCAGAGGCCAGAGTGCTCGACGCGCGCGGCGGGGAGGCGGCGAAGGCTCATGGACTCCGAGTCTAGGTCACCTCGAGGTCACTCGCGTCGGGGTTCACCCTCGACGGCCGCCCGCTAGAGCAACGCCTGGCCACCTACGGCCGCCGCGAACACGGCGACCCACGGCGGCGAGCGCCAGACGACGAGTAAGCCGAGCGTCACCAGCGCTATGCCGAATTCCCGCTCGCCGACAACCGAGCTGGTCCACAACGGCTGGTACAGCGCGGCGGCCAGCAGGCCGACGACGGCGGCGCTGACACCCTCGAGGGCCGCGCGTGACCTGACGTCGCTGCGCAACCGCGTCCAGATCGGGAGCACGGCGAGGAGCAACAGAAAGCTCGGGAGATAAATCGCGACGAGGGCGATCGATGCGCCACCGACGCCGCCGGGAGCGCCCTCGAAGGACGCGCCAAGGTAGGCCGAGAACGAGAACAGCGGCTCCGGCACGGCCTGGGCGGCTCCGTAACCGGCGAGAAAGTCGTCCTCCGAGATCCAGCCGGCCGGCACCACCTCGCGCTCGATCAGCGGGAGCACCACGTGTCCGCCACCGAACACCAGCGAGCCGGTGCGATAGAACGCGTCTGCGATCTCGATGGCGCCGTCCTCGGTCGCCTGCGCGAGCACCGGGAGGGCGACGAGCAAGGCGACGAAGATCACGCCCGCCGCGATCGCACCCCGCCGCCCGAGGGGCGACCGCACCGCGTCGTCGGCTCCTCCGCTGTCGTCGACGGCATGCCGCAACACCAGCGCGCCGACGCCGGCCCCGCCCGCGATCACGCCGAGCTGCGCCACCGGGTGCTGCCACGCGAGCATCGCGAGCGCA
The DNA here is from genome assembly GCA_965226785.1 of Dehalococcoidia bacterium. GTDB lineage: Bacteria > Chloroflexota > Dehalococcoidia > UBA2979 > UBA2979 > CBDDEC01. Next base: position 1,293,781 of record CBDDEC010000004.1, on the reverse strand, counting down.
GCGGCCACCGCGATCGAGCCCCGGACGCGACCGCTGGCGAGGCGACCGGCCATCGTCCAGACGGCGACGGCGACGACGGACACGGCGGCGAGCTTGAGGCCTCGGACGAAACCGGCGTCGCTGAGGTCGAAGGCATCGATGCCGTACGCGAACGCGACGAGCGCGATCGCCGAAGGAAGCGTGAAGCCGACCCAGGCGGCGACTCCGCCCAGCAACCCGGCTCGCAGCATGCCGATGCTGATGCCGACCTGACTGCTCGCCGGGCCGGGCAAGACCTGGCAGAGAGCCACGAGGTCCGTGTAGGCGCGCTCGCCGAGCCAGCGACGCCTGACCACGTACTCATCGTGGAAGTAGCCGAGGTGAGGCCGAGCCTGAGCGCGACGCGCAGCACCTCCAGGCGCGAGTGGCGTGCGGCGCTGGTCTCGGTTGTGGCCATCGCTTCCCTCGACCGCCCTCGGCGGCCGCGTCGGTCGAGCCTGGTGCTGGTGCCGGGGGTGGGACTCGAACCCACACGTCCCGAAGGACAACGGATTTTGAGTCCGTCGCGTCTGCCAATTCCGCCACCCCGGCACCGTCGCGGCTAACGATACGGTCTCCCGGAAGAGCAGACGACCTGTCGGGGGAGGTGGTTTCCGACGCGACCTCCGCGGTCCGAGTTGTTCTTCCCGGCGCTGCGGCGCTGTTAGGCTGCGCGTGGTGTCGGAAGGGGCGGCCATGGAGTTCGGCATCTTCATGGAGTTCGAGACTCGCGAGGGCCAGAGCCAGCCTCGCGTGTTCAACGAAGCCTTCGATCTCGTCGATGCCGCGGAGGAATGGGGCCTCGACACCGTCTGGCTCGGAGAGATGCACTTCTCGCCTCGGCGGTCGGTGCTCTCGGAGCCAATCGTCGTCGGGAGCGCGATCGCGGCGCGCACGGAGCGGCTGCGGATCGGTGTCGCGGTGCGCGTGCTGCCGCTCAGTCATCCACTGCGTATCGCCGAGGAGACAGCGACGCTCGACCAGATCAGCGAGGGACGGCTGGACTTCGGCATCGGGCGCAGCGGCTCGCCGCGCTCCTACGACGCGCTCGGCATCGAGTACGGCGAGAGCCAGCCGCGCTTCCGCGAGGCTCTGGCGGTCATCCTCGAGGCCTGGAAGGGTGAGCCGTTCTCGCACCACGGTGAGTTCTACAGCTTCGACGAGATCGCGGTGTCACCTCGGACCCACCAGCAGCCGCATCCACCGTTGCGCATGGCTGCCACGAGTGCCGACACCTTCGCGCTCGTCGGCCAGCTCGGTCTCCCCATCTTCGTCGGCCTTCGCGGCAACGATGTGCCACAGCTGCGGGAGCACCTCGAGACGTACCGTGCGGCGTGGCGCGAGGGCGGTCACCCGTCGGGACCAAACGGCGACGGCGATGTTCTCCTGCGCATCCCGGTCTATGCGGCGCCGACCCAGCGCGAGGCGATCGAGGAGCCGCGCGCCAGCACCGAGTACTTCCTCGAACGCCAGGCGGTGATTTCGCGCACGGCGCTCGGTCGCGCTGGCGGCGGACCGGTCGAGGCGCGTCGAGCCGAAGCGGAACGCCTCGAGAGCGTGACGTACGAGGAGACGCTGGCGACGAAGGTGGCCTTCGGCACGCCCGAGGCGTTGATCGATCGCTTCGCCGAGCTGCGTGACGACCTCGGCCTGGTCGGGATCTGCGCGGAGCTCAACGCCGGCGGGTTAGTGCCGCATGACCGCGTCGAACGCAGCCTGCGCCTGCTCACCCACGAGGTCATGCCGGCGCTCTGACCAGCTCGCCTGCACAAGCGTGTACGCGTGCCGACGAGGCAGTCGGCGAACGACTCCCATAGGCTCGGCGAGTCACAGGGAGGATCCACATGCCCTCGATTGCTCGCAGCGCGGGGCTGCCTGTAGTCTCCGGCCTCACCACAGATGCGATGAGCCGAGGAGGCTCGTTTGGCCCTGCGTGAGTACGAGACGCCCGACGGTACGCCGTTCCCCGTCGAGTGGCCCGACCCGGAGATGGAGCAATGGGGCTGGCGCTGGGACCAACTCCACCAGCCCACGCCACTGACCCCGCTCGCGCAGGATTTCATCGGCTACAAGAGCCAGGGGATGGGCGAGGGTGCTGCCGCGACGGGCCGCTTCTTTCGCCGGCAACGCATTTTCGCAAACGGTTACGCGTTCGGCCGCACGCTGCCGCCCTCTGCGGAAGAGGTGAAGTTCTTCCAGACGGTTGTCGAGTTCGACATGGCGCGACACCGTTCACACCACCTCGAAGAGTGGGAGCAGGTGCAACGCCCCGAGGTCGAGGCGCTGTTCCATGGGTTCCTCCGCTGGGCCGCGCACGAGGAGAGTCTGGCCGAGCTGATGGCCCGCTTTGATGAGCTTGCCGCCATGGCGCGACGGCTGGGAGAACTCCACTCCCTCTCGTGGGGTCGCGCGGCGGACGCTGACGAGCCGTTGCTCGCCTTCTGCGAGGAGCTCTACGGCGAGCTGGCTCGCCGCGCCACGAACGAGCTCATCAGCGGTGTCCACAACCAGTCGCTCGAGTCCGCGCTCAAGCTCTGGGACCTCTCGCGCGAGGCGCTCTCCCGCCCGGCGGTCGCCGAGCTGCTCCGCGAAGCCTCGTCGAACGCGTTCGTCGCCGGGCTCGACGCGTCGAGGACGGAACCGCGTTCCGGGCGCTGTTCGATCTGTACCTCGAGGTCTACGGGCATCGCAACGAGTCGTTCAGCGAGCTGGCGTTCGAGACCTGGAGCGAGGACCCGCGGTTCGTGGTGTTCCTGCTCAAGCGCTACCTCGATACGCCCGACGAGGAGAGTCCAGCGGCGCTGCACCAGAGCGTGATCGAGCAGCGAGACCGGCGCATTGAAGAGGTGCAAGAGCGCCTGGCGAACGACGACCGCGTCATCGACTTCCTGGAGCTGGTGCGTATCGGGCAGCAGTGCACGATCCTCCTCGAGGATCACAACTACCACATCGATCAGCGGGCGTTCTCAGCGCAACGCGCCCCGCTCCTGGCAATCGGCGAGCGACTCGTGGCACAGGGAACGATCGACGCGCCAGCGGACGTGTTCTATGTCTTCGTGGCCGAGTTGCACGACGCCGCGGCGGACCCCTCCTTACGCTTCCAGGAGAGCGTCATCGAACGGCGGGCGGAACGTCAGCGCTGGCTGCAGACGCTGCCGCCGAGCACGATCGGCAGCGGCGAGGTCGTGGTCGACGAACGCCTGCGCAGCTTTATGGGACCGGACGAGCCCGAGCCGGCCGGGCCGGGAGAGGTCGCTGGCCTGGCCGCGAGTCCGGGACTCGCTCGTGGCGTGGCGAGGGTGATCCGCAGTCTCGACGAGGTGGACAAGCTGCAGCGCGGCGACGTGCTGGTGACCTACGCGACGGCGCCGCCCTGGACACCACTGTTCGCCGTCGCCTCGGCGATCGTCACCGACGCAGGCGGGCCGCTGTCACACGCCGCGGTGGTGGCACGCGAATACGGGATCCCAGCAGTCGTGGGAACGAAGGCTGGTACTGCGCGCATCGAAGACGGCACGGTGGTGACCGTAGACGGCGACACAGGGATCGTGCGCCTCGAGAGCTAGTCGGCTTCCGCCTTCGCCTCGGCCGCTTCGCGACGCTTCCGCATCTCGGCCGCGCGAGCCTCGCGTTCCTCTTTCGTGTCCTCCCACCACTGGTGGAAGCGGGAGCGCGGCAGCGAGCCATCGAGGAACTGTCGTTGCCCCCCCCCCCCCCCCCCCCCCCCCTCGATCGCCTCGTCGATCGAGGTTAGGAACTCTTCAGTCGTGCCGTTGTTCAGGAACACGCGGTCAGAGGCGGGCTCGCGCTCCTTCCAGCTGCGTGCCGAGGCGAGGCGCTGCTCCGCCTCCTCCTGCGAGAACGCGTTGCGCTCCATCAGCCGCGGTAGCGCCACCTCGTCGTCTGCGGCGACGAGCCACGTGGCGTCTGTCCACGCGGAGTAGCCCGCCTCGATCAGATTCACAGCCTCAAGGATCGCGATGTCCTCGTCGCCGAGTTCCTCGCGCCAGCGGTCGATCGTCTGCTTCATCTCCGCAGCGATGTCGCCGATCGCCTTCGTCAGTGCGCCCATGCGCTCCGGCTTGCCGAAGACCATCCCGCCGAGGATCTTGCGGTCGATGTAGCCGTCCTCGCCGACGATCTCGTCGCTAAACTCGGCGACGATGCGGTCGAAGCCGTCCTTCCCCGGGTCGTACATGCGGTGCACGAGCCGGTCTGCGTCACCATGGATCGCGCCGTGCTTCGTCACGAGGTGCTCGCAGAGGAGGCTCTTCCCCGTCGCGATCGAACCGGTGATCCCGAGAACGAGAGGCATGGATGTTCCTTCGGCCTAACGGCAGCGCCGTGACTGCCCGAGGATGCACGCTGAGCAGCGCCCAGCCTAACGAACGCACCTCGCATGCGACAGATCACAGCTACGAATGCGCTGCGGTTAGCCCGATCGCTCTGGCGTCAGCGTCAACGTGTGCTCCGCTGCTGCCTGCGCCGCGATCGGATCGAGTTGCATCGGAACACGCTCGTGCACACGCCACTGCTCGAGCTGGTCCGCGTAGTGAGACGAGGCCGGATGCCCGGAAGCGCCGGCCGGGATGACCCACGTCGCCTCGAGTGGCGCGGCGAGGTCGATGACCTGCCGGTACACGGAGAGCCCCGTGATCGCGAAGCTGGCGCCCGCGACGCTGCTGGCGCCAGAGACCTGCAGCGTGTCGCCGTCGCCGCCGACCGCCGCAGAGGGCGGGTCGAGCGTCGGTGCCTCACCGCCGTGCGCGGCAGAGAGCGTGTGCGTCGCGGCTGTGCTGTGCACGGCGTCCCAACGCCATGCGGCGGGGTCGTCGCCGTCAGCGGTCGCAGCCGTGGCGGCCCATGCCGCGTCGAGGGCCCGTTGCAGCACTGGCGCCCAGTCGCGGCCGTCAGGCGTGCCGGACGAGTTTGCGAGCGTCGAGGCCACGTGAAAGAGCCAGCCACCGACGAGGCGAGCAGCACCCGTGTTCGTTCCGCTTTGCAACCACGCCCAGGTTTCGTCGCCAACGATCGGTGCAAAGATCGCGGCGGCCAGCTCGCGCCGGGCATGGGCGTGGAGCAACGCCGCGGCGCTGTCGGGCCGGAGGTCGCCGTCCCACGCCGCGAGCAGCGATCGTGCACGCTCGGCGTCACCATCGAGGGGTGGTTGAGCCTGGAGGAACCGAGCCCAGTCGCGCGCCCGGACGGAAGTGACGTCGCCCTGTAAGGCCGCGATCGCCTCGGGCGTCAGCGGGTCGCGGGTGCGATCGCCGAGCACCTCAGCGATGCGCTCGGCGCGACCGGGGGTCGTGAACTCGTGGGCGAGGTAGGGTTCGTCGCGGTCCCATGGCTGCTGGTTGGCCGTGCCGATGAAGCCCTCGCGCGGGTTGATCACGCAGGGCAGCTCCTCGAACGGCACGTCGCCGACCCAGTCGTGATCGCCGGCCCAGCCCGGCACCGGCAGTTGCCGGCCAGCGTCGGAGGAGCGCACCGGAACGCGACCGCGATAGAGCATGCCAATCTCGCCGGCGGTATCTGCGGCGAGGAGGGCGTTGACGGGCTCCTCCCAGCCGCGCTGCGTCTCGAAGAGGCCCTCGACGCTGCCTGCGCTGAGCATGGGCCGCAGGCACTCCCATTGCGTACTCGGTCGATCGGTCGCCGTGTATCGCAGGGCCATGGCCACACCCGTCGAGGGGTCGCCGTCGATGATCGGTCCATGGCGGCTCGCCCACGTGCGGAAGACGACGGGGTCGCCACCGCGCACCTCGATCGTCTCGCCGCGCACATCGGCCTTGGCCCAACCGCCGTCGAGGTCGTCCGCCTGCGTCGCGCTGGCGTCAGCGTTGAAGCGCTCGAGGTAGAGGTCCTGGTAGTCGGCCTGGCCGTGCGTGATGTTCCAGCCGACCGTGCCGTTCTGCCCGAAGTGAGGCAGTGCCGGGAAGCCCGGGAACGCCCCGCCGGCCACGTTGAACTCGGGGCAGGTCACGTGCACCTGCCAGTACACGTTCGGCACATCCAGCGGTCGATGTGAGTCATTGCAGAGCACAGGCAACCCGGTCGTCGTGCGGCTGCCGTGCACGACCCAGGAGTTCGATCCGCCCTCGTCCGATCCGAGTGTGCCGAGGTCCGCTGCCAGCGCTGCGAGGCGCTCCGAGGACTGCGCGATGACGTTCGAGACGGCGCCGCCGGGCGGGAGGATCACGCTGTGTCCGGGCGGCTCGATGCCCTCGAGCGCGACGTAGGTGTCGAGGCCGACCCGCCGCAGGAATTCCGCGCGTGCCAGCTTCGTGAGCCGCTTGCCCATGATCGCGTGACGGACTTTGAACGTGAGCACGGAGTGCCACGGCTCCCACGGCTCGCATTCGATCCCGGCGAGCGCGTACTCGACTGGCAGTGGTTCGTCGGAGGCAACGAACGCGTTCACGCCGTCGGCATACGCCTCGAACATCGCGCGTGTCTCGGTGCTCATCGCCGCGACGTCCGCCGTCGAGGCATCGTGCAGGCGGAACTGACGGAACAGCTGGTCGGCTTCGACGCCCGACGAGCCGACTACTTCAGCCCAGCGGCCGGTACCGCGACGGCGGTACCACTCCAGCTGCCAGAGCCGATCCTGCGCGCTCGCGTAGCCCATGCCGAACCACGCATCGTGCTCGCTGCCCCCCTCGACGTGCGGGATGCCGTAACCGTCGCGCCGAATCACCACCGGCCCGCCGAGGCCTGCGACCGCGCGCTCGCCGTCGATCGCAGGCAGCGCCGCCTCGTACGCCGAGGGGTCGAGGCTCACTGCAGCATCCCGGCGCCGGCGACGTCCCAGACCGCCTCGACGATGCCATCGCGAACGGCGTAGAGCTGGCGGTGCAGCAGCACTGTCGAGTCGGAGTAGTGCGGGATCATCGTGAAGCGCTGACCGGGCGTAAGCTCGATGCCCTCGTCGAGCTCGAGCACCGTGTGCTCGGCGTTCAGTCCGAGGCAGGTCACGCCGCTCGGTGCGATCACCCTCGGCAGGCCGGTGTGGCGGCCCGTGGTCTTCCAGCCGGCGTCGCCGGTCGCCCGACCCGCGCGTGCCGTGGAGATCACCTGCGCTTGCACGAACAGTGCTGGCCGGTGGTCGGGCACCTTCATCGACTCGGCGTAGCTGAGGTCGAGGAGCACGCCACCGCCGGACTGGATCTCCGTGAGCGCGCCCAGGCGCGCGGCGATCCAGTAGTTGCCGGTCCCGGCGCCACTGCGCACCGGCACATCGATGCCCGCCGCCTCGACGGTGGCCCGCGCTTCGGCCAGTACGTCAGCCGAGGCCTGCGACGCCGCCTCTTTCTCCTCGAGGTCGGGGATGCCCATGACGTGGCCTTCGTAGCCCATCAGCCCTCGCAGCGAGACGCCATCGAAGTCGATCGCGAGCTGAGCGAGGGCCGGCGCCTCGTCGGGCGTGATGCCGCAGCGGTTGAGCCCGACGTTGATGTCGACGAGGACCTCGACGTTCACGCCGGCGTCCGCTGCCGCCTCGGCGATCGCACGCAGATTCGTTGGGTCGTCCACCGCCACGCAGATGCGCACGCTCGAGGCGATGTCGATCAACCGAGCGATCTTCGTCGCGCCGACGATCTCGTTGGCGATCAGGATGTCGTCGAGGCCGCCAGCGGCCATCACCTCGGCTTCGCTCACCTTGGCGCAGGTGATACCGACCGCGCCGCCAGCGACGAGGCGTCGCGCGAGGTCGGGCGACTTGCTCGCCTTCACGTGGGGACGCCAGTCGACGCCGGACTCGGCGGCCCGCGTGGCCATCATCGCGATGTTGTGGTCGAGCGCCTCGAGGTCGACCCAGAGCGCCGGCGTGTCTGCCTCCTCGATGGACCGCCCGACGATCGCCGCCGTCTCCGCAGCCAAGGTCATCGCACACCTCAAAACGCTGGTCAGCCGTGGAGGCGCGAGCGTAGCGGCCCCGCCGCAATCGCGGAAGCGCGGCCGCCCGAGCCTCGAAGGGTGCGCTAACCCCTCGGCAGGCCGAGGCCGCGGGTGGCGATGACGTTGCGCTGGATCTCGGACGTGCCGGCGCCGATCGTTTCGGCGACCGTAGCGAGGTAGTAGGTGCCCCAGCGCGCGCGCATGGGGGCGCGCTCGTCGCTCTCGTCGTAGATCAGGCTGTACTGGCCGAGGGCGGTGACGGCGGTCGCACTGATGCGCTGGTGCAGCTCGCTCGAGAACAGCTTCTGCACCGAGGCCTCGTAGTTCGGGATCAGCCCGCGGTTCTGCATCGTGATGATGCGGTTCGAGAAGTTCCTCGCGACGCTCGCCTCGATGAAGCGGTCCGCGAGCTTCGTCCGCGTTTCCGGCGCTTCGCCGAGGTTGGTGCGGCCAGTGCCAGCGTCCCGCTCGTCCTTGAGGAACGTCAGCAGGTCGTCCAGCCGGTTGGCGAAGCCGACCGCGGAGCCGATCGAGGAGCGCTCGAAGTCGAGGTGCGTCGCGCCGACGTACCACCCGCGGTTGATCTCGCCGACGGCGTTGCGAACGGGGACGCGCACGTCCTCGAAGAACACTTCGTTGAAGGACATCGAGCCCGTGATCTGCTCCAGCGGGCGCACGGTGATCCCCGGCGAGTCCATCGGGAACAGGAGGTAGGTGATGCCGCGGTGCTTCGGCGCGTCCGGATCGGTGCGAATCAGCGCGAAGATCATGTCAGCGGTGGCCGCACCCGAGGTCCAGATCTTCTGTCCGTTAATGACGAAGTCGTCGCCGTCACGTACGCCGCGCGTCTGCACCGAGGCGAGGTCGGAACCGGCGCCCGGCTCGGAATACCCCTGGCACCACTGGATCTCGCCACGCACCATCGGCGGGAGGAACTCCTCCTTCTGCTCCTCGGAGCCGTGCACGAGCACCGTGGAACCGACGTCAGGGACGGAGACGATGGGCGCGCGGTTCTCCGTGAAGACCTCGCGCATGATGAACTGCTCCATCGGCGACATATCCGCGCCGCCGACGTTCTTGGGCCAGGCAGGAGCGATCCAGCCGCGGTCGTGCACGGCCTGCCGCCAGGACTTCATGAGGTCGCGAGACTCGTCGCGCGAGAGCTTGCCACGGTTCATCCCGCCGAGGCTGCCCTGGTAGAGCGCGTCCTCGGCCAGCACCTCGGGGAGGTGCTCGTCGATGAAGGCCTGCACCTCGGCGCGCCATTCGGCCTGTTCCGTCGTATCGGTGAAGTCGACCATCGGGCGACCCATCCTTCCGTGACCTTTGCGGATCCTACACGAGCCCCTCGGCGAAGTAGAATCCGCGAGCGTCGAGGCGGCGACCGGCCCGCACATGGGCGCGCGCGAGGGAGCGACGAATGCAGGCGATCACCGGAGCGACACTGATCGACGGCCGTGGCGGCGATCCCGTCGCCAACGCGACGGTCGTCATCGACGACGAGGGGCGGATCGTCGAGGCAGGCAGCGATGCCGCCGTGCCGTCGGACGCGAGTGTGCGCGATGTCGGCGGCATGGCGGTCATGCCCGGGATGATCGACAGTCACGTTCACTTTTATTCCGGCCGCAAGACCATGCAGGAACGCGCGCTGACCCCGCCGACGCTGGCCACGTTCGAGGCGGCGGAGAACGCCCGCATCACTCTCGACGCTGGCATCACCTCGGTGCGCGACGCCGGCGGGTCGCCCGCCGGGTTCAAGCTCGCCGCCCAGCGAGGTCTGATTGCGGCGCCGCGGATGCAGATCGCGATCACGGCGCTCTCGCAGACGGGCGGTCACGGCGACGCGACGATGCCCTCGGGGGTGCGCATGGCGCGCGGCAACGGCGTCGAGTGGCCAGAGAACATCTGCGACGGCGAGGACGAGGTGCGCCGGGCGACGCGGACGGTGCTGCGAGCCGGTGCCGACTTCATCAAGCTCCACGCGACGGGCGGCGTCATGTCGCCGTCGGACGAGCCGGGCTCGCCTCAGTTCACCGCCGAGGAGATCGCGGTGATGGTCTACGAGGCCGCACAGCACGGGAAGACATGCATGGCGCACGCGCAGGCGACCGCGGGCATTCGCAACGCCGTGGTCGCCGGCGTCGAGTCGATCGAGCACGGCATCTTCCTCGACGACGAGGTGATCGACGAGATGAAGGCGCGCCGCACGTTCCTGGTACCGACGTTGCATGCGCCTCGAGGGGTGCTGATCCGTGAGAAGGAGAACCCGGGCTCGGTTCTGCCGCAGTCGTTGCGCAAGACGCACGAGGTGCTCGAGGTGCATCGCGAGAGCATCCGCGCGGCGCGCGAGGCGGGCGTGCGTATCGCGATGGGGACCGACGCGGGCGTCGGCAAGCACGGGACCAACGCCGAAGAGCTGCAGTTCATGACCGAGATCGGGATGTCGGCCATGGACGCCATCGTGGCGACCACGCAGGTCGCCAGCGAGTGCATCCACACGGCGGACGACGTCGGCACGCTCGAGGCAGGCAAGTTCGCCGACCTGCTCGTCATCGACGGCAACCCGCTCGATGACATCGCGATCCTGCAGGACCAGGCCAAGATGCCGCTGGTGATGGTCGGCGGACACGCGCACCGCGACGAGCTGGCGTGACCGGCGGCGGCATCGCCTCGACGCTCACTCATTACGAGTGCTCGATCTGCGGCGAGGAGCACAGCGCCAAGGAACTGCAGACCGTGTGCCGCGCCTGCGGGCGGGTGCTGTTCGCGCGTTACGACCTCGATCGCGCCTCCGCCTCGCTGTCGCTCGATGCCGTCGGAGGGCGCGTCGCCAGCATGTGGCGCTACGCCGAGGTGATGCCGGTGAACGAGGACGAGATCATCTCGCTCGGCGAGGGCTACACGCCGCTCCTCGAGGCGCCGCGGCTGGCCGAGAGGCTCGGCCTCGACACCCTGTTGGTGAAGGACGAGGGTGGCAACCCGACCGGCACGTTCAAGGCTCGCGGCATGTCCGTCGCCGTCTCGATCGCCCTCGCACGGGGCGTCGAGGAGCTGGGCGTGCCGACCGCCGGGAACGCGGGCTCGGCAGCCGCGGCCTACGGCGCGCGCGCCGGACTGCCGGTGCACGCGGCGATGCCCAGCGATACGCCTCGGGCGATGATGGACGAGGTCCGCGCGTACGGCGCGGAGCTGATGCTCGTCGATGGCACGATCGCCGACGCTGGCACACTGATCCGCGAGCGCGGCACCGACGCCGGCTGGTTCGACATTTCGACGTTCAAAGAGCCGGGCCGTGCCGAGGGCAAGAAGACGATGGGTTACGAACTCTGGGAGCAGCTCCGCGGCGAACTGCCTGATGTCATCATCTATCCCACTGGCGGCGGCACCGGCCTCGTCGCGATGTGGAAGGCGTTCGAGGAGCTCCAGGCGATGGGCCTCGTCGGCTCATCGCGCCCTCGCATGGTGGCGGTCCAGTCCGAGGGCTGCGCGCCGATCGTGCGGGCGTTCGACGCGGGGGCGGATCGCGCCGAGTTCTGGGACGACGCGACGACGCTCGCGCCCGGAATCCGCGTGCCGGGCCCTTTCGCCGATGACCTGATCCTCACGACGTTGCGTGAGAGCGCTGGCGTCGCCGTCGCCGTACCAGACGAGGAGATCGTGAAGGGCGTGCGCGCCCTCGGCACGATCGAGGGCATCGACGCCTGTCCAGAAGGCGGAGCGACCCTCGCCGCACTACGGAGGCTCGTTCGCGACGGCACGATCGACCGAGATGAACGTGTGGTCCTGTTCAACACGGGCACGGGCCTTAAGCATCCGGAGCTGCGGCCCGCCTCGTAGTCGAAGGGACAAGATGCCAGAGCACTACGACATCGTGATCCGCCGTGGACTCGTGCTCGACGGGACGGGCGCGCCGGGCGAGCGCGCAGACATCGGCGTGCGCGGCGACCGCATCGCCACAGTCGGGGCGATCGAAGCGGACGCGACCGCGGCCGAGACGATCGACGCCTCTTCGCTGGCGGTCGCGCCGGGGTTCATCGACGTGCATTCGCATGACGACATCCTCGTGCTGGCGGAGCCCGACGTCACCGGCAAGTCGATGCAGGGCGTGACCACGGTGGTCAACGGGAACTGCGGGTCAGGCGTCGTCCCGCAGCGTCTGCCGACGGGGAACCTCCGCCAGGCGGGCGTCGACCCGGCGGTCGTGCCGAGCTGGGACGACCATGGCGCGTACCTCGCAGCGATCGAGGCGCAGCCGCCGTCGATCAACGTGGCGCAGCTGATCGGCCTCGGCACCCTGCGCGGCGGGGTGATCGGCAGCTCGACCGAGCAGCGCCCCGCGACGGACGAGGAGATCGAGGCGATGCGCGCCGTGGTGAGCGAGGGGCTCCAGTCCGGAGCCGTCGGCGTTTCGACTGGACTGATCTACGAACCCGGCCGCTATGTCTCGACGGAGGAGATCATCGCGGTCTCCGAGCCGCTGCGCGACCTCGGCGGTCTCTACGCCTCGCACGTCCGAGGTGAGGGCGAGACGCTGCTCCAGGCGCACGCCGAGGCGATCGCGATCGGCGAGGCGCTCGGGCGACCTGTCCAGATCTCGCACCACAAGGCCTCGGGACGGTCCGTCTGGGGTCGGGTGACCGAATCGCTGGCGCAGATCGAGGCGGCGCAGGACCGCGGCGTCGAGGTGCACGCCGACCAGTATCCGTACACCGCGGGCTCCACGCGTCTGGGCGCCATGGTGCAGAACGAGTTCTTCACGAGTGGCGGCATGACCGGCGAGGACATCCTCCTCGCAGCCGTCCCCGGTCAGCCTGACCTCGAAGGGCTGAGCGTGGCCGACCTGTCGGAGCGCTGGGACCTGCTGGCAGAGGACGCTGCGAAGCGCCTGGTCGACGAGGAGGACGGCAACGTCATCGCCATCGCCTTCATGATGGACGAAGCGGACGTGCGCACCGTGATGCGTCACCCGAGCACGATGATCGGCACCGATGGCATCGGCTGGGGTACTCGACCGCACCCGCGCCACTTCGGCAGCTACCCCCGGATCCTCGGCTACTACGTCCGCGACGAGGGCGTGCTCACGCTCGAGGAAGCGGTGCACAAGGCCTCTGGCATGCCCGCGGCGAAGTTCGCGCTGACCGACCGCGGCATCATCCGGGAGGGCGCCTACGCAGACCTCTTGCTGTTCGATCCGGAGACCGTCGCGGAGGTTTCGACGTACGAGGACCCGCGCCGCGCTCCCGAGGGGATGCCGTTCGTCTTCGTCAACGGCGAGGCTGTGGTGCGCGACGGCGAGCACACACATGCCCGGGTTGGGCGCGTCCTCCGCCGAGGTGAGTAGGGCAGACAGCTACCAGGTGTGCTCTGCCTCGTACGGGACGTGCTTCGTCTTCAGTGCCGCATCCCAGCGCGCGAGGGCACGTTCGTCGTGGACCTCGATCAGCCCAGCGCGGGCGGCGTCGGTGGCGGTGATGCGACCCCAGACCATGCCGGTGAGGGTGTCCGGCGTCAACGTCAGGTCGACAGTCTGACCGTCGATCCGTGACATCGAGGACGCCTCCGGGTCGGTCTCCAGCTCCCAGCGGCCGGCGTTCCACTCGCAGAACTCGTCGACGAGCTCGAAGCGGAGCTGGGCGCGCTCGGGGTAGGGGCGCTGCACCAGCGCCTCCTCGACCGAGACCGGGCGCGCCATGATGCCGTCGCTCGCGCGGATGTCGAGCATCCGAGGCTCCACCAGCATGTTCGGCAGCGGGTCATCGACGGGCGCGTAGTTCCAGCGCACCTCGGCGGCGTTGTCGTAGGCGGCGAGCGCGCCCCAGATCGCGGCGTGAGCGGCGGGCACGAGGCCGAAGAGGTCGGTCACGTTGACGTACTGAGACGGGCCGGGGCCCTGGACGCCCGAACCGGGGCCGTTGTGGTACACGACATAACCGAGCGGTTCGCCGTGCTCCTCGTAGGCGAGGATGGTCTGCTGGTGATTCGCCGGTGGGTCGCTGATCGGTCCGGCGTCCCACATCGCTCGGCCACGATGGACGAGGCCGTTGCGCTCCTCGCGGAAGCGCCGGTAGACGTCGACGAGCAGCCCGAACTCCTCCTCGACGTTCACCTCACGCAGTTCACCCGGCACTTCGACCTCGTGCGCGAAGCGGATGTACTGCGGGGGGACCGTGTACGCGTGGCGGATATTGACGGTGCCGTAGCCGTAACGCCCGTAAATCGCCATCAGTGCCGGGTGCAGCCCAGCCCACGCCACCTCGCCGCGTTCGTGCATGCCCTCGAAGTGCTGCTTCGTGATGGCGCGCAAGTTGCCCTGGCGGCGGTACGAGGGGTGGGTCGACACCATGGTCACGCCGGCGATCGGGATCGGTGGACCGTTGAACCGAATTTGGAGCGGCCAGAACGCATAGGTCGTCGCGATCTGACCGTCCTCGAAGGCGGCGAGCGTCCAGTCAGGGCTCATGCCGCCGAACATGCTCATCGGCAGACCGAGCTGGCGCGCTGCGTGCCGATAGAACTGCGGTAGCTCATCCTCGGTCACTGGGCGGATCTCACGCATCGTCAGGACGCCGGCTTGAACAGCGGCAGGTAGGCGCCGTCGTCCACCTCGGTGAAGGCGATCTCGACACTCAGCCCCACCTCGATCGCCTCGTTGTCGATGCCGACGAGGTTCGTGTTGACGCGTGGGCCCTCTTCGAGCTCCACGACCGTCAGGTTGTACGGCACGTCGCGGGCGAACGCCGGGTGGTAGACGCGGTGCATCACGCCGAACGAGTGCACCGTGCCCTTGCCCGAGGCCTCGGTCCACTCGAGGTCGTCGGCGAGGCACTCCTGGCAGATGTCGCGATGCGGCCAGTTGTAGGTGCCGCAGTCGCGGCAGCGCTGGATCACCAGCCGGTTCTCTCGCGCGCCCTCGAAGAACGGCGCGGATTGGTCGTCGGGGAGCGGGAGGGGCTTGCGCGGCGCCTCGGATGTCATCGTCGTCCTCCCGTGCCGGCCGTCTCGTCGGGGCTGAGGATCAGGGTGGCGTGGTGATCGAGGATGCCGCCCTGCGTCGAGACTAGGATCGTGTCGTGCTGCTCGACCTGGCGCTCGCCGCCCTGGCCGCGGGCCTGGATCACGGCCTCGGAGACGGGCGTCATGCCCCACATGTAGTAGCCCGAGAGCTGGCCGCCGCCGGTGTTCGTCGGATGCGAGCCGCCGGGGCCGAGCTTGCCGTCCTCGACGAAGGCGCCGCCCTCGCCCTTCTCGCAGAACCCGTAATCCTCGAGCGTCACCATCGTGGTGTACGTGTAGCAGTCGTACAGCTCGCGCACGTCGATGTCGTCGACGGTGATGCCGGCCATGGCGAACGCTGTCTCCTTCGCCTGCACGGCGCCGGTGTGCACCTCGTTCTCGTAGCCCGCGCGTCGAGGGTTGCCGGGATGCCCCTGGCCCATGCCGGTGACGTACACGGGCGGCTGGGCGAGGTCCTTCGCGCGGTCGGCCGCCGTCACGACGACCGCGACCGCGCCGTTGGTGACGAGCGTGCAGTCGAAGAGGTGGAACGGCTCGATGATCCAGCGTGAGTTGAGATAGTCCTCGAGGTTCATCGGCTCACGCTGCATCGCCGCCGGGTTCATCCCCGCCCAGGCGCGGGTGCTGATGGCGACCGCACCGAGCTGTTCGTGCGTCGTCCCGTAGAGCGCCATGTGACGCCTCGCGGCGAGCGCGTACTGCGTGTTGGCGCCGCCGAAGAGGCCATGCGCCAGCGGTAGGCTCCCCATGCCACTCCTCGGCGGCCCGCCGCTGCCATAGGCCGCGCCTGCGGTCATGCCGGTCTTCAGCGGATCGTCGGCAAAGACGCAGATGACGTGGCTCGCGAGGCCGGCCTGGATCGCCAAGGAGGCGAACTGCACCATCTGGCCAGCGGTCGAACCCTGGCCGTTCATGTGGTTGACGAGCTTGAGGTTGCGGAAGCCGAGGAACGACTGCAGGCCGGTCGAAACGCTGTTCGTGACGCCCGCGTTGACCAGCAGCCCGTCGATGTCGTCCTTGCCGAGTCCCGCATCGTCGAGGGCGTTTCGGATCGCGATCGCCGCGAGCCCAGAGGCGTTGTAGGTGTACTCACGCGTCATCTCGGTCATGCCGAGCCCGACGATCGCGGCCCCACCGCTGGGGTTGAAGCTGGCGCTAAACGTCATCCACGTCTCCTCGGTGCAGCGTCAAGAGGGCAGCAGCGCTGGGGCAGCCCTCGACGGCCGCGCGCATCATACGAGGCAGGAGCGTTGGCGTCGCAAATAGCGCTCGGCCGACGACCCTATACTGAGCGCGCATAGAAACGGGTGGGACTCATGTTCTTCATCAACGTCGTGAAGCAGTACGAGCGAGCGGTGATCTTCCGCCTCGGGCGCTACACGGGCACTCGCGGTCCTGGGCTCGTAATCCTGATTCCATTTGTCGACCGAGGCGTCAAAGTTGACATGCGTGAGCTCGTGCTCGACGAGCCGGCGCAATCCTCGATCACGAAAGACAACGCCCTCGTCGACATCGACTTCGTGGTCTACATGCGCGTGGTCGACGCCGAGGCCGCGGTGATCAATGTCCAGAGCTATCTTCGCGCCGTACGCAACCTCGCCACGACCACGCTACGTGCTGTGATCGGCGACATCACCGTCGAGGAGGTGCTGTCGCAGCGCGAGACGATCAACCGGCGCCTGCAGGTGAAGATGGCGGAGGAGGTCGTGCGCTGGGGTGTCGAGGTGAAGGCGATCGAGATCCGCGAGATCACTCCGCAACACGACATCCAGGACGCGATGACGCGCTTGCTCACAGCGGACCGCACGAAGCGCTCCGAGATCACCGAGTCAGAGGGCCAGCGACAGTCGGCGATCAACGTCGCCGAGGGCAACAAGCGGAGCGCGATCCTCGAGGCGGAAGGCTCGAAGGAGTCGCAGGTGCTGCGCGCACAAGGCGGCCGTGAGGCAGCAATTCTGAACGCCGAAGGGTTCTCGATCGGCCTGCAGCGGATCTACGAGACGGCCTCCGGCGTCGACGGCAACACCATGGCCCTGCAGTACCTCGAGATGATGAAGCAGCTCGGCGCAGGCGATTCGACCAAGTGGATCATCCCCATGGACCTGGCGCAGGTTGCGGGTCCGATGGGCGCCGCGATCGAGAGCCTGGGCAGCGGCAACGGCGCCGGCGGCGGTAGCGCGGCCAGCGGGAGTGCGGCCAGTGGTGGCGCGGCCTCGGCGCCTACGGAGCAGACCTCGACGTAGCGCGCGGCACCGGCGCGAGTGCTGATGCCGCGTGGCTTCAGTACTCGCGTGTGCCCGACTCGCTCGTCGGCGCCATGTAACGGCTGGCGAGGAAGAGCATCCCGCCCCCGACGAGGACGATCAGGCTGCCGAGTACCAGCGCGGTCAGTTGGATCAGTCGTACGAACGACAGCTCCGTCGAGGTCTGACCGACCACGATGCTGAGCCCCAGCGCGACCGCGACCGCGCCGCCCGTGCCAAGGATGCCGCCGCTCGGCACGAAGAACTCGAGGACGATTAACGCGGCGCCGACCAGCAGGAAGGCAACCGCCGCCTCACCCGGTAGCAGCGCGCCCACGCCGAGGAACGAGACGAGCAGCGCGATCACTCCGGCCGTCCCTGGCAGGAACGTGCCGGGCGCGAAGAACTCGATGGCGATCCCCGCGATCCCTGCGAGGAGCAGCAGCGAGATGATGACGGGGTCGCTCAACACGTTGAGCACGCGCTCGTAGATATTGAGCCCGTTGCTCACGCGCGGCGCGCCGACGACGGCGAGTGTCACGAGCTCGCCGTTGATGAGCACCTCGCGGCCTTCGATCGCAATCAGGAGCGACTCGAGGTCCGCGACAACGAGGTCGACGACGCCCAGCTCAAGTGCCTCATTGGCGGAGGCCGAGGTGGCATCGCGGACGGCCGATTCCGCCCAGTCGGCGTTGCGGCCGTGGAGGTCAGCGACGCCGCGCGCGAAGGCGACGGTATCGTTCGTGACCTTGCGGCCGAGCGCACCCTCGATGTCCCCGCCCGTTGCGGTGATCGGCGTAGCCGCTCCGATGGTCGTCGCGGGCGCCATGGCGGCAACGTGCCCGGCCATCGTGATGAAGGTCCCGGCGGAGGCTGCCGCAGCGCCGCTCGGCGAGACGTATGTCACGACCGGAACGGTCGACTGGTTGATACGGCCGACGATCTCTTTCATCAGATCGATGCGCCCGCCAGGCGTGTCGATCTGGAGAATCACCGCCTCCGCCTCGCTCTCCTCGGCGTGGTCGAGCGCGCGGTCGATGTAGCGCTCCATCACGCCGTTGACGTCGATGTCCGCCGTCAGGATGTGCACTGCACCGGGGGTGTCGTCGGGCGCGCAGGCGACGAGCACCAACGCGATCGCGCCGATGGCGGGCAGCGGCGCTCGAGGACGAGGCGTAAGACGAGGGAGACGCATCGGCGGCCCTTCTACCGAGCGATCAGGGGTCGAACCGACCTCAGGATATCGCGCCGGTGCCCGCGCGGGCGCGCGATCCTAGAGTGCGCCGCGGCTATACTCGCGCGCAACGCCCGAGGGGTGGCCCGCAATCGGTCCGACCCCGCGGAGGGAGCAGCACGTGCGCGCAATCGCGGAGATAGCCTCTGATCTGGGGCTCTCTTGGGACGAGCTACACCCCTACGGCCGCGATAAGGCGAAGGTGCCCCTCGCACAGTTCCCAACGACCGACGACCCGGCCAAGCTGATCGTCGTCACAGCGATCACCCCGACGCCCGCCGGCGAGGGCAAGACCACGACCTCGATCGGGCTCGTCGACGGCCTACGACGTCTGGGTAAGAGGCCCGTCCTCACCATCCGCCAGCCCTCGCTAGGCCCGCTGTTTGGACGCAAGGGCGGGGGTACCGGCGGTGGGTTGGCGACGGCACAGCCCGCCACCGACATCAACCTGCACTTCACCGGTGACTTCCACGCCATCGAGTCTGCGCACAACTTCCTCGCAGCGATGGCGGACAACGCCGCCCGTGCGGGCGACATCGCCGGGTTCAACGGTGAGCAGATCACGTGGCGGCGTGTGACCGACGCCGAGGACCGCGCGCTGCGCCAGGTGGTCACGGGCATCGGCGGGCGCATCGACGGGCCACTGCGCGAAACCGGCTTCGACATCTCCGCGGCGTCCGAGATCATGGCGATCCTGGCCCTCGCGGCGGACCTTACCGACTTGCGCCAGCGGCTCGGCGACATCGTGGTCGGCTGGACCGGCGACAACGTGCCGGTCACGGCGCGCGAGCTCAACACCGTTGGTTCGATGATGGTCCTGCTCAAGGACGCCATCGAGCCGAACCTCGTGCAGACCAACGAGGGCACGCCAGCTCTGGTGCACACCGGCCCGTTCGGCAACATCGCGCACGGCTGCTCCTCGATCATCGCCGACCGCCTCGCCGTCGCGACCGGCGAGTATGTCGTCACCGAGGCCGGTTTTGGCGCTGATCTCGGGTTCGAGAAATTCATGGACATCAAGGTCCGGCAGGGCGGCGTCGAGCCCTCGGCGGCGGTGATCGTCGCGACCGTGCGCGGGCTGAAGTGGCACGGCGGCATCGCCACGGACGACATGGCCACGCCCAACGTCGAGGCCGTGCAGAACGGCAGCGCCAACCTGCGACACGCGATCCAGATCGTAAACCGGTACGGGCTGCCCGCCGTCGTCGCCATCAACCGCTTCCCCGACGACTCGCCCGACGAGATCGCGGAGGTGAAGCGCGCAGCCCTCGAAGCGGGCGCACTCGCGGCCATCGAGGCGAAGGGCTACACCGAGGGCGGCGCTGGCATGATCGAGCTCGCCGAGGTGGTCGCGGCTGCGGCCGACAGCGGCGACGCCGCGATCGAGCTGCTCTACAAGGACGAGGAACCGATCCTGAAGAAGGTCGAGGCGCTGGCGACGAAGCTGTTCATGGCCGCCAACGTCTCGTGGGGCCCTCGCACACGCACGACGGCGCGGCGGTTCGAGGACAATGGTTGGGAGTTCCCGATCTGCGTCGCGAAGACGCATCTGTCGATCTCGGCTAACCCCCGGCTACGTGGCGCGCCCGAGGGTCACACCTTCCCCGTGACCGAATTCCGCATCGCAGCCGGCGCGCGGCAGATCATCTGCCTCGCCGGCGACATCATGACGTTGCCTGGGCTGCCGCCCAACCCCAATGCCTACGACATCGATCTCAACGCCGCAGGCGAGGTCGTGGGGCTGCTCGGGACGTAGCCTCGAGGGCGTCGCTTTGGACCTCACCGAGATTGCACCGCGCGTTCACCGGCTCGGCGTTCCCACCTCGGGCGTGTTCCTGCTGCTCGACGCGGGCATCACCATCGTCGATACGGGACCGCGCTGGAGTCGCGGGCGCATCCTGCGGGCGATCCAGGAGCTCGGTCGCGATCCGTCCGACGTCGATCGCATCGTGCTGACGCACGCCCACTTCGACCACGTCGGCTCGCTCGCCTCGTTCGACGGTCACGGCCACCTCAGACGGCATGCGCATCGCACCGAGGCGGCGGTGATCCGCGGCGAGCGGCCGGTCACGATGATGGATCCGGCCGTCGTCACAACGCTCTACCACCGGCTGCTCTCTCGCTTCGTGCAACCACGAAGCGAGATCGATGCGCACCTCGAGGATGGCGACGTGCTGCCGGTGCTCGGTGGGATGCGAGTCGTGAGCGCACCGGGGCACACTGACGGGCACGTCGCGCTGCTGATCGAGGAGTTGGGCGTCTTGCTTAGCGCCGATGCGCTGCAGGTGCGCCGAGGCGAGCTGACGCCGCCGTTGATCTTCGGTGACAGGGGCGAGGCCGCCGCCTCGCTGGAGCGCCTCGCCGGCCTTGACTTCGAGGTCCTGGCGCCGAGCCACTTCGCTCCGATGCGAGACGAAGCCCGGGCGCGACTCGCGGCGCTGGCTGCGTCGTTCAGGGCGAGCTGAGGGCTACCGCGGCGGCGCGAGCAGGTCGCCGTGGGTCACGCCATCGTCACGCAGCGCGGTGAGTTCTGCCTCGTCGAGTCCGAGCAGGTCGTGCAGCACCTCGTCCGTGTGTTCGCCGAGGAGCGGCGGATATGTGATCTCGGCCGCGCCGTCCATCAACACAGGCATGCGCATGAGCTTCGTCGTGCCGTTGACCGGGTGCTCGACGTCCTGCACCAGGCCGCGCTCCGTCAGGTGTGGGTCGGTGAACAGGTCGAGCGTGTCGAAGACGTAGCTGCAGGGCACGCCCGCCTCTCCGAGGATCCTCATGACGTCACGCTTGTCATGCTGGCGTGTCCAGTTCGCGATCAGTTCGTACACCTCGTCGCGGTACTCGACGCGCCTCTGCCACGAGGCGAAGCGCTCATCCAGCAGCAGTTCCTCGATTCCGGTGGCGATGCAGAACGCATCCCACATACGCGTGGTGGTGGGCATGATGAAGACCCAGTCGTTCGGCCCGTCGCCCTTGCAGCGGTACGTCGCGGTCGCGCCGCCTCCCTGCCGGAGCCCGGTGCGCGGCGCCGGCTCGATGCCCCAGTTCATCAGGCCGAGCGTTCGCATGAACATCGTCACAGCCTCCTGCATCGAGAGCTCGATGAGCTGGCCCTGGCCCGTGCGCTGTGCCTCGATGTAGGCGGCGAGGATGGCGAGCGCCATCTGCACGCCCGTGCCCGAATCCGCCATCGTCGGGCCGGGCCGCGTCGGCGGGCCGTCCGGCTCACCGGTCGTCGAGAAGGTGCCGGCCGAGGCCTGCGCGACCCAGTCGAACGACTTGTAGTCCTTGTACGGCCCGGAGAGGCCGAAGCCCTTGAGCCGCCCGTACACGATCTTCGGGTTCAGCTCGCGCAGCCGTTCGTAGCCGATGCCGAGGCGCTCGACGGCGCCCGGCCCGTAGTTCTCCACGAAGGCGTCGAAGTGGGGCACGAGGTCGAAGAACAGCTGCCGCCCGCGTTCGCTCTTGAGGTCCAGCACCACGCTGCGCTTGTTGGCGTTGTAGTTGAGGAAGTACTGCGGGTCCCCGGGGAGCTGACCCATGCCGAGCCCCGTATAGCGGCCGGGGTCTCCCGTCGGCGCCTCGATCTTGACCACGTCCGCGCCCAGCCAGCCGAGGTACTGCGTGCAGGAGGTCCCGGCCTCGTACTGCGTCATGTCGAGAATGCGCACTCCCTCCAGGGCTGGGCTCATGCGTTGCTCTCCTTCGTCGCTGCTGCTGGGTACGGACTAGGTGCCGCCGGCCGCCCCTTCGGCCGCCTCCGCGTAGTGACCCCACTTCGAAACATCGACGACGTCGCCGTCGCGCGTCTCGACGACCTCCATGTACTGCTCGAGCTCGATCCCGAGGCCATCGGCGACACGGTTCATGTAATTGAACAGCGCCGTCTGGTGGACGATGTCGACGATGTCCTCGTCGGTCCAGCCCACCTCCCGGAGTCGCTCGATGTCACTCTCGCGGACGTTCGAGGGCTGCACGGTCAGGAGCTCGGCGAACTCCATCAGCGCCATCTCCGCCTTGGTCACATCGGCGCGACGCCAGCTCGACTTGAGCTGCTGAGTCAGGGTCTCCGTGCCACCGGCACGGAGCGCCATTTCGGCGTGGGCGTTCGCTCAGTAGCGGCACTCGTTGATGTTGGAGACGACCGAGGAGATCAGCTCCCGCTGCAGGCGCGTCAGGCCGGAGCTGTGATTCTCGAAGTTCACCTCGTCGTTGAGCTTCGACATGGCGAGCATGATCTTCGGACGGATGCTGGTGGAGGCGATGACGTGCGCCATCCCCTGAGGGTGCTCCTGCCCGGTCAGCTCCCGGTATGCCTCGAGGATCTCGCCCTCGGCATCCTTCGGGTAGACGGTGCGAACCCAGGACATACGACGCCTCCTGCTCCGCCGCGATCCTACGTGGTGTCTTGGTCGGCCGGACGGGCGATTTCTTGCGTCGCGAAGGCCCAACTTGTCGTCGCCAGGTCGCTAGAGCAATCCGCTGATGCCGTGGTCGACAATCGCCGCGCCGAGGCGCTCCAGGCCGACCTCGTGCATTCGTCCAGCCCTCGAAGCGGGATCCTGACCGACTGCGCCGATCGCGAAGACCGCGTACGAGAGCAACAAGCCGAGCCGGTAGTCAACCTCGATCGCCTCACTCGTGTATTCGATACCTGCTGCCGCGAGGCGTGCTCGGTAGGCCTCGAGCAGCGCTCGCTCATGCGTGCGCCGTTCCGCCGGGTCGAGGCTCAACCCGAGGAAGTTTGCGACGTCGTACGCGCCGCGACAGCGCGAGATGAACTGCCAGTCGATCACCGTCAGGCCGTCGCCGTTGGACGCGAGAAACATGTTGTCGAGGCGGTAGTCACCGTGGATCAGCGTGACGGGCGGCGACGCAGCGAGCGCGACGAGGTCTGCGTAGCCCTCGACCGCCGCGTCGATCAGCGGACGTAACGCCGAGGGCGAGCGGTCACGGCGTTGTGCCCACCCTCGCGCGAAGGCGCCCGCCACTGCGCCAGCGCGGTCGAGCCCGACGGTCGTCGCAGGGAGCCAGTCGTGCGCCTGGAGCGCGGGCGCTTCCCAGAACTGCGCGTGCAGATCTGCGGCCGCCAGCACGACCGCGCGGGCCGCCTCGATACTGCAACCAGCGATCTGGTCACCCTGCGGCGTGGCAGCCAGGTCCTCGAGCAGCAGCACGTAGCGTCCGTCGGCTTCGGCGCGGCCGAGGTAGGCCGTCGGCGTTGCAATCGGCGTATGCGCTGCGAAGTACTGATAGAAGCCAACCTCGCGCTCGTACCAGCGCTGGAAGGCCGCGACACCACGCGCGCCCTCGCTCGCTGCCGGGACCTTGAAGACCAACGTCGCGGGCGCTGCCGGTGCGTCCCGCACTTCGAGGTAGAGGCGGCTCACCTCGGAGTTCACGCCCTCGAGTAGACCGATGTGCTCCGGCCGGACGGCGGCCACGTCGAGACCGAGCACGTCGCTGAGCCACGCCGGCGTGACTTCGCTGGCGGCCTGGGGCAGCGTCACGACCAGTCGAGACCGAGCAAGGGTTGCAGTTGCGCGGCCTGGGCCAACAGGGTCTCGTCGGCGCCGAAGCGGCCGCTCAGCTGTACCCCGAGCGGAACGCCGTCGGAGCGCCCCGCGGGCAGCGTCAGCGTGGGCGTGCCCGCGTGCGTCCACGGCAGGTTCATAATCGGGTTGCCGGTCGCGTCGAGGCCGATCGGGGCGGGGCCGGTCGCCGGCGGGCTCACCCAGAGGTCGATTCCGTGCTCGGACATTGCCGCGTGCAGCGCCTCGCGGAGCGCGGCCCGCCCGGATCGCCCCGCCTCGGCAGCGTCGGGCGCCTGCGCGCGCGCACGATCCATGTTCGTGGCGTTGCGAGGGCGGTAGAGGCCGCCGTACTCGGCAAAGCGGTCCGCGTGCTCCTTGCCGAACTCGGCGAGCGTCAGAGCGTTGTGCCGGCGGTTGATCTCCTCGATGTCATCGAGCAAGGGCACGCGACGCACCTCGATGCCCGCATCCTCGAGACGATCGCGCGCCGCCTCGAGGCCTGCGCGGCCCGCCGGGTCGGCCTGCTCGAGGTAGGCGCCTTCGGGCACGCCGAGGACCGGGCGGGGCGCGTCGGCCGGCTCGCTCCAGTCCGGGATCGCCACGCCTGCGGCGATGCGGAGCCCTTCGACGTCCTGCGCGAAGAGACCGACGTGGTCGACCGAGCGCGAGTAGTAGAGGACGCCCGCCGTCGGGATGCGGCCATAGCTCGGCTTGAACCCCACCACGCCGCAGAAAGCGGCCGGGCGAATGACCGATCCGACGGTCTGCGAGCCGAGGGCGAGCTGCGCCGTGCCGCACGCAATGGCTGCCGCGGACCCGCTACTCGATCCGCCGGGCGTGCGTCGAGGGTCATGCGGGTTCGCCGTGGGGCCGGGATCCAGCGCCGCGAACTCCGTCGTCACGGTCTTGCCGATCACCAGCGCGCCAGCCTCCAGGAGCGCGGTCACCACCGCGGCCTGCGGCATCGCCAGCGCCTCCGGCGGTACCATCGAACCGCCACGCGTCGGCAGCCCGTCCACGGCGATGATGTCCTTCACGCCGACGGCCACGCCGTACAGCGGCGGACGCGCCTCGGGCACCGGCCAGGTCCGTTCGAGGACCGCCGCAGCATCGTGCAGCCGTTGGCGACGACCGGGTTCCGGTATGTAGGCGCGCACGTGGCCTTCGATCGCTTCAAGTCGATCGCAGATCGCAGCGACGTGGGTCGCGAGGTCGGTCGCACCGCTGCGCAGCGCCTCGATGCTCGTGGCAAGCGGTGCGTCTTGCGTGAGTGCCTCGGTAGCGGTCATCGGCGGGATGATACGCGTCCGGCCGCGTAGCATGCCGCAATGAGTGACCTCGACGGTGGTGCACAGCCGCCCGGTTCCGGTCAGAGCCCTCCGCGGGGCGTCCCCACGTTCCAGATTCGCTCGCTGCTGTGGCGTGTCTACGTCCCCACCTTCCTGTACGCGGTCGGCCAGGGCGCCGTGTTGCCGATCATCCCGTTGTTCGCGAAGGACCTCGGCGCGGGCGTCGGTCTCGCCAGCGCGGTCTTCGCGCTGCGTGGCGTCGGCACGATGGTCCTCGACGTTCCGGCGGGCATCGGGGTGACGAGGCTCGGCAACCGCACTGTGATGATGGTCGGCACTGCTGGCGTCGGCGTGTTCGCGCTGATCGCGGGGCTGAGCGGCTCGGTCTCCCAGTTCGCGGTGATGGTGCTGCTGATGGGTGGCGCGTTCTCGCTCTGGAACGTCTCTCGCCTCGGCTACGTCACGGACCAGCTGCCGATCGCGCATCGAGGTCGCGCGCTCGCCCTCGTTGGCGGGACGAACCGCATCGGCAACTTCGTGGGGCCCATCCTCGGCGGCGTGCTCGCGACCGTGTTCGGTCTCGAAGCCGCCTTCTACACGCAGGCTGCGCTCGGCCTCGCAGCCGCGGCGATGCTGTTCCTCGTCGTGCCGCGCGCTGGAGTGCCGAGCCGCTTCGTTAGTGAACTCAGCGTGCATCGGCGCATCGGCGGGCTGCTGCGCCAGCACTCGCGCGTGCTCATCACCGCGGGCGCGGCGGTGTTCATCCTGCAGCTGCTGCGGATGGGCCGGCAGGTGCTGATTCCGCTCTGGGGCGACGAGATTGGGCTGAACGAGGCCCAGATTGGCCTGGTGTTCGGGCTCTCCTCCGGCGTCGACATGTTCATGTTCTACCCGGCTGGGATCATCATGGACCGTCTCGGCCGCAAGTGGGCGGCGGTGCCATGCCTGCTGATCCTCGGCGGCTCGATCGCGCTGTTGCCTGCGACCAATGGGTTCTCCGCGCTGCTCGCGGTCGGGTTGATCGGAGGGCTAGGCAACGGTTTCGGCAGCGGCATTGTGCAGACGCTGGGCGCCGATCTGTCGCCGCCCGAGGGGCGTGGCGAGTTCCTCGGCGTGTGGCGTCTCATCGCCGATTCGGGGTCCGCGGGCGGGCCGTTTCTGATCACCGGCATCGTGTTCGCGGCGGGCCTCGGCGCGGCGGCGATCGCGACCGGCGGCGCCGGCCTCCTCGGCGCAACGATCGTGGCGCTGCTCATGCGCGAGACGCTGAACGCGCGCGCACCGCCGCAAGCCGACGCGAAGCGCTAGGCGCCGTCAGGCCCGCGGATCTCGCCGAACGGCGTCAGCTGGTCGCGGATCGAGGCCAGGTCTCCGGCAACGGCGATCGTCATCTCGTCGGGCCGCAGATACTCCACGGCGATGCGTTGCACCTCGGCCGGGTCGACGGCGTAAACACGTTCGACGAAGCCTTCGGCGTAGCTGCGGTCGAGCCGATGCAGGTCGAGGAACGCGAGTTGCGCCAGGATCCCGGCTGGCGTTGCGTACCGCATCGTCTGGGTGCCCGCGACGTAGGCCTGGATGCCGGCAAGCTCGTCGACCGGCACCGGTTCGGCCCGCAGCCGGTCGATCTCGGCAACGATCTCCGCGATCGATGCGCCGGTGACGTCGGTCGTCACATCCGCGACCTGCGCCCAGTGGGTCGCGTAGCGGTGTGCGGTAATCGCGCTGCGCGGCGAGTAGGTGTAGCCCTTGTCCTCGCGAATGTTGCGCGTGATGCGGGAGTTGAATGCACCGCCGAGCAGGGCGTTCGTGACGACGAAGGCGACATAATCCGCGTGAGTCGGCGAGATCACCGGCAGCCCGAGCATGACCGTCGACTGCTCGGCGCCCGGTCTGTCGATCGCATGGATCAGACGCTCCGAGGCAGCCTCGACGGCGGGCGCCGAGTCCGGCGCGTCGGCCGACCATCCGCCGAACGAGGCCTGCACGGCCGCCGCAAGACGCTCTGCGTCGAGCTGCCCAGAGGCCAGCAGGTGCGCACGGCTCGGACCGACGTTGCCGTCGTAGAGCGCTTGCACCGCAGCGAGGTCGAGCCGACCGAGCTCGCCCGCCGGGAGGATCGGGCCGTACGGATGGTCTGCGTAGAGCGCGCGCTGAAACAGGTCGGTGGCGAGCGCCGAGGGCTCAGCCCTCGCCACATCGAGGTCGCGCTCGAGGTCCGACTGCAGCCGTTCGAGCTCCGACAGGGGCAGAAGCGGCTGAGCCGCCACATCAGCGAGCAGCGCCACGGCCTCGTCGGCGTACTCAGCGAGCACCGTCATGCTGAGCGATGTCGTGTCGGCGTCGGAGCTAACGCTGAGCCGTCCGCCGAGTCCGGCCACGGCTCTCGCGAGCGCTACGGAGTCGAGGTCGCCCGCCCCCTCGCGCAGGTACTCGGCGAGCAGCCGTTCAAGCCAGGTCGCGCTCCCGGCGTCGATCGCGCCGACACGCAACACGAGACGGAGCGAGATGCTCGGCACGGTGCCGGCCTCGACGAAGGTGGCACGCAGACCGTTGTCGAGCGCCAGGGAGTGCAGCTCAGGCAGCGCGAATGGAGCAGCGCGGCCGGGCTGCGGACGCCCTCCGTCGAGGTCAGGCATTGGGCGCGCCGTTGCTGCCGCCGGCGGTCAGCGCCAGCACGTTGCGACGCGTCGGCGCGAGGTAGGTTTCGGCAGTCGCGCGCAAGAGGTCGGGCGTCATCGTCGCGTACCGATCTTCGATGGTGTTGATGAGCGTGGGGTCGCCGTCGAGGAGCGTGTAGGCGGCGAGGAGGTTCGAGAGACCGATTCCCGGATAGCCAGCCCAACTCATCTGCGAGTAGAGCCGCGCCCGCGCTTTGACGATCGCGTGGGCGAGCTCGTCGGTCTCGAGGGAACGCGTCCGCACACGCTCGATCACCTCGCTTGCGATCTCCACGATCTCGCTCGGGGGTGTCTCCTCGTCATGCAACAGCATCGCGCTCCAGAGCAGCGGGGTCTGGCCGGTATACATGGAGCCGAGGAAGTTGATGCCGCCCTCGACGCTCGAGCTGATGCCCCGACCATTGACGAGCTCCTGCGTCAGCAGCGCGTCGTCCCCCTGCAGCAGCACCTCGTCGAGGAGCCCCATCGCGAAGAACTCGTCGCTGCCGCGCGTCGGCGTCTGGTAGCTGAGGGCGAGCGCCGGTCGGTTGGCCAGCGGGTCGGTCTTGTCGAACCAGCGCGCCTCGGTCTGCTCCGGCTCGGTCGTGTCGGGGGGCTCAGGCGCGGGGCCACCCTCGATGTCACCGAACCGAGCCTCGACCAGCGCGAACGCCTCCGCCGGCTCGATGTCGCCGACGAGGACGAGCACGGCGTTGGAGGGCGAGTAGTAGGCGTCGAAGAACGCCTCGGCGTCCTCGAGGCTGGCGGCATCGAGATCCTCCATGTCGCCGTAGCCGTTGTGCGCGTTGTGCCAGTTCTGGAAGACGCGCTCCGCCATATCGATCCAGGGGAACCCGCCGTAGGGGCGGTTGAGGACGTTGACGCGGATCTCGTTCTTGACCACGTCGCGCTGGTTGTCGAGTTCGTCCTCCGTGATGCGCAGGCCGCGCATGCGGTCCGCCTCCGCCCAGAGCGCCAGATCGAGTGCGTGCTTCGGCATGACCTCGAAGTAGTTCGTGAAGTCGTAGCGGGTGGTGCCGTTGAGGACGCCGCCGTTCGCCTCGACCAGGCCGATCAGCTCCATCTTTCCGAGGTGCTCAGAGCCCTGGAACATGAGGTGCTCGAAGAGGTGCGCAAAGCCTGTGCGGCCTCGCGGCTCCAGGCGGAAGCCGACGTGGTAGGTGACGTTGATGCACACGACCGGCGCGGAGTGGTCGGGGGAGACAACAACCCGGAGCCCGTTGTCGAGCGTACGGTGCTCGATCGGTACGTCGAGTCGCGATGCTGGAGTCGTCGCCACGCGGCCTCCTCGAGCGTTGGGCGTTCGTAGCCCTTGCTGCTACTCGACGGTACGACTACTCCACGGTGACGAGTCGCTCGCGCGCGCGAGGAACGAGGTCGGAGTGGCCGAAGAGCAGAATACGGTCGCCACGCCGCAGCTGCGTCATGCCATCGGGGATGATGTCCTCGCTACCGCGCCGTACCAGCAGCACGAGCACGCGCGCCGGCAATCCAAGCTCGGCGATCTTGCGACCGTCGAGGCCCGAACCGACCGGCACCTCGACGGTCATGCGGCCGCCGGCGCTGGGGAGCAACGCATCGTGCAGCACCGGAGCGCCGATCAGGTCGAGCATCCCCTGCGCGAGCGTCTCGACCTCGGAAATCGTGCGGATCCCCGACTGCTCGAAGGCCTCGACCGCACCCGGCTGCGACACGCGAGCAAACACCTGCGTCTCCTCGTTCGCGGAGCGGGCCACCTGGCAGAAGAGGAGGTTCGACTGGTCGCTGTCGGTCGCGCCGATGGCGATCGTCGCGTGCTCGAGGTCGAGCTGCTCGACGGCGCGAACCTCGGTCGCGTCGCCCAGCTCGGCCGTCAACCCCTCGGCCTGCGCACGCGCGATCGCCTCCTCGTCGGTATCGACGAGCACGACGTCGAATCCACCTGCGGAGAGCTGCTGCCCAAGCCGGCGTCCGAGGGCGCCCGCGCCCGCGATCACTGCGCGCATCGCGCGCACCCGGAGGAGACCAGCGAGATAGGCGGCATAGGTGGACTGTACGGCAACGGTCATGAACACGGTCAGGAACACGAGCGCCGTCAACGTCGCACCGCCCAGACCCTCTCCGAGGCGTTCCCCGGCGAACGCCGCCAGAGCCGCGGCGACCACCCCGCGCGGGCCGATCAGCCCGATGTACAACCGCTCGCGCCATTCGAGGTCTGAGCCCACCGACGAGAACCAGACGACCGCAGGGCGAACGACCACCATCAGCACCGCCACGACCACGAACCCCGTCGGCCAGAGATCCTTGAGCAGTTCGAGGTCGACGGTCGCCGCGGCCAGCACGTAGATCGCGCCGATCAGGAGCTGCGACAGGTCGTCCTCGAACTCCCGTACCTCCTCGGCGTGAGGCACACCGATGCCGGCCAGAGCCACGCCCATGACCGCCATCGCGACGAGCTGCGAGTCGGGGACCAGCTCGGCGGCGACGGCGAATGTCGCGAGGCTCATCCCGAGCAGCAGCAGGGTCATGTCGCGCACCGGCGGGTCGCGGTTGACCAGCAGGACCCCTCGGACGGCGGCCGCTCCGGCGGCGCCGATCAGCGCCCCACCGGCCAGCGTCGTCGGGACGAAGAGGAACGGATCGGCGTCGAGACCGGAGATCGCAACATCGAGCATCACGATCGCGAGGATCGCGCCGAGCGGGTCGATCAGGACGCCCTCGCCCATCAAGACGGCTCGGACGTGGTCGTTGAGCCGGACGCGGCGCACGAGTGGGGCGATCACGGTCGGTCCGGTCACGGTCACGAGCGCGCCAAAGACGAGCGCCGTCTTCCACGGGAGCAGGTCGGTGACGCCCGCCAGCAACGTACCGGCGATGAAGGTGCCAAGCAGCCCGAACGTCAGCAGGTTGCGTACGACGCCGCCGACCCGCCGCAGGTAGCTCACATCGATCGAGAACGCACCCTCGAACACAATCAGTGCGACGAGCACCTCGATTGACAGCTCGAAGACCGGCCCGACGTCCTCCTGGTCGACGAGACCGAGCACGGAGGGGCCCGCGAGTGCGCCCATGACGAGCAAGATGAGCACCGCCGGCAGTGCGAAACGCCGGGCGAGCATGTTGGTGACGGCGACGGCGAGGCCAATCGCACCGAGCGCTGTGATCGCGCCTGACTCCACGCCCTCTGGTCCGTTCCAACGCGATGGCCGGGCCCGGCGGGCCGCGGAGCCGGTGCTGCGGCCCAAGGCTAGCCCGTCGCGTAGCTTCGTGCCGCATGAGCCTCCCGTCTGCCGGCCGAACCGGGAGACCGT
This sequence comes from Dehalococcoidia bacterium, assembly GCA_965226785.1. Lineage (GTDB taxonomy): Bacteria > Chloroflexota > Dehalococcoidia > UBA2979 > UBA2979 > CBDDEC01. Next base: position 1,262,579 of record CBDDEC010000004.1, on the reverse strand, counting down.
CCGAGCGCCCTCGCGGCACCGCCCGCGCCCGTCGTATCGTCGAGGCGACCGCCGAAGGCGGTCTGGGAATGGAGGACGCGGTGGGTATCGACGAGTTCAAGCGCTTCGTGCTGCGAGGCAACGTGATCGACCTCGGCGTCGGCGTGGTGATGGGCATCGCCTTCAAGTCGGTGGTCGACTCACTCGTAGCGGACATGCTCACGCCGCTGATCGCCATGATCGGAGGTAACGCCGACTTCTCGGCATTGGTGTTCACGCTCAATGGCAGTGCGTTCGCGTATGGCAACTTCGTCAACGTCACGATCGCGTTCGCGATCACGGCGATCGTGGTCTTCTACTTCGTCGTGGCGCCGACCAACCATGTGATCTCGCGCTACGCGGAGGAGGAGACGCCCGAGCCGACCACGCGCAAGTGCCCCTTCTGCGTGCCCGAGATCTCGAAGCGTGCCTTGCGTTGTCCCTTCTGTACCGCCGAGGTGCCGCCGGTCGTGGCGGCCTGAGTGGTGGCCATCGAGGCCTGTTTCCTCGATGTCGATGGGGTGATCACCGACTTCGAGCACCTGCCGGCGCAGTGGGACCGGTACATCGGCGACCTGCTGGCGCCTGCGCTGGGTCGCGAGGTCGAGGACTGGAGCCGCGCCAACCGCGCCGTGTTCCCTGGCGTCTGGGCCCAGAACACCGAGTGGGGATCCGACCCGGCGTATCGCCAACGTCGCGAGGGCATCGAGATCATCGCCGCCATGTGCGATCACCTCAACGTGGCGCGGCCCTCGGATGACCGCTCCGAAGCCCTGTGGCAAGAGATCGAGGTCCACGTCGCCAACCAGGGCGTGGCGATCTTTCCTGGGGCACGTGCAGCCGTCGAGGCGCTGTCGAGCCGCTGGGCGGTGCACACCGCCACCGGCAACCCGTCGCGGCGAGTCGTCGCCTACTTCCGCAGCATCGACGCGCTCGACCTGCTCGGCGTGCCATCCGGGCCTGACCTCGTCGGTATCTGGAAGGCGGCGCCCGAGTTCTACGACCGGACGTTCGCGCTCGCTGGGGTCGATCCTCGGCGCGCGGTCGTGGTCGACGACGCGCCGGGACAGCTCGAACTCGCCGCATCGAGAGGTGCGCGGACCGTGCTGGTCGACGCGACCGGTGACGAGGATGGATCCGACTTCGATGCCGTGGTGCGCGTCATCGACGAGGTGCCGGCGGCCATCGAAGCGATCGCCGCGAGGTAGAGCTTAGGACCCGGCTCCGAGTACTCCCAGCAGCGACGCTTCGAGCTCCTCGTGCGTGACGAACGCCTCGAAGCGGGCGGCGACGCGCCCGTCGGCGCCTACGACGAACGTCCACTCGTCAGTCGTGATGCCCCACTCCTTGAGGACCGGCGTGCGGATGGCGCGGCTGAGGTCGCCCTGGATCTCGTGCGGGTTCTCGTAGAGATCCACGTGCACGAAGTTCACCTTGTCCCGGTACTCGGCTGCGAGCTCGCTCAGTACCTCGACCTGCGGACCGCAGAGGGCGTTCGTGCAGAACGCGGGGCTCGCGAAGACGATCACGAGTGGACGATCGGTCGTAAGCGCCTCCGCGATCGTGAGCTGGTAGAGGGCCGCGTCCGGTTCGTGCCCGGTTGAAAGCTCGTCGAGCGAGCCGACCGCGCCGACGGTGCGCGTCACGCTGGCCGGCGCGGCCGCGCCGACATCCGGCGCGTGCGTGGCCTCGGCGACTTCGAATGCGAAGTGCGTGGTCACGAATGCGCCGGTCGGGCTCGGGACGCTGACGCTGACGCTCCAATCGCCCGCACGGTCGAAGGTCAGAGGCACGCTGTAGACGCCGCGCGTACCAAACGGGAACTCGAAGAAGCGCGCCTCGCCGACCTCGACGGGCCCCTCCGCTTCCCCGGCCGGTCCGTCGGGCATGCGGTACAACTCGACGCTGAGCACCGGCACTCGCACGAGGCCCTCGGGGGTTGTCAATACGAAGCCGAGGCGGTGTGTGCCGACGCCGAGGTCCGGCGTGCCGAGGATGGCGCGGACACCCGTGTCGTCGTCGCGGTAGACCGGGTAGCCGCCAGAGAGCGCCGTTGCCGCCTCACCTTCGGGCAGCGGCGTCAGTACACCGCTCGTCGAGGCCTCGGCGTCGCGCCCCTCGCTGTCGCCACCGCCGCAGGCGGCGATCAGCGCCGCGACGAGGAGCGCTGCGGCGAGGAGCAAGCGAGGCATTACGCGCCCTCCAGGTAGGCGCCGAAGGTGACAGCAAACATACCGAAGTGCTCGGAGTTGGAGAACAGCTTCAGCTCGCGGTCGCCCAGTTCAGGCAGTTCAACCACGGCGTACATCCGCGGTTCATCGACCGTGAGCACGCTGCGACCGTCGTCGTCGAAGCGGATATCGGCGCCGGCCTCGTCGGCGTCCAGCGGACGACCATCGAGCTCGACGACCACCTCGTAGGCCCCGTCGCCGCCCTCGCCGGGGTGTATCACTAGATTCACCGAACGCGCGATGAAGCGGAAGGCCAGCCAGTCCTCGAGATTCTCCGTCGCTCGTGCATGTTGAATCGACTCGCGTTCGTTGCGCCAGAGGCCCTGCAGGAACCACTGCTGATGGCCGTGCGGCCGGTCATCGATGTAATCGGCCTCGCGATCGATGCCGCGGTAGTACTCCTCCTGGCCAGCGTAGATGCCGGCGTTTGAGAAGTTGCGCTGATACCCGCCGTAGAGCTCACGGGTGATGCCGGTGACCGCCGGGTCGAACTCCGGCTCCTCGACGCCGCCCACCTCGATCCCTTCGAGGTCGGCGCCGGCCGCGGTCAACGCCGCGCGAATCTCGATCTCGGTCTCGCGGTAGTCGCCCTCGCCGAAGTGCCGGTAGAGCAGTTCGCCGCCCGAGGAGAAGAGGTACTTCGCAGGCCAGACGTTGTTGAAGAACGCGGTCCACGTGTGCATCTCGTTGTCCTGGGCGACCGGGTACTCGATCCCCTGGCGCTGGACCGCGTTCAGCACGTTCGCCGGGTTCTCCTCGAACTCGAACTCGGGCGCGTGGACGCCGAGGATGACCAGGCCGTGGTCGGCGTACTTCTCGTGCCAGTCCTTGATGAACGGGAGTGTGCGCAAACAGTTGACGCAGGTGTACGTCCAGAAATCAACGAGCACGACGCGCCCGTCCGCGACCAGCCCCTCCGAGGTCAGCTCCGGGCTGTTCAACCAGTCGGTGAGGCCATCAAAGTGCGGGATCTGCCCGCCGAGCTGCAGGCCAAGGTCGAGCCCGAAGCCCCGCAGGATCTCCTCGGGCGTGATCTCTTCGCCGCGGTCGCCCTCGTCGGTCGAGACCGTCGAGGCGTCCCCGCCGCTCGGTGTGGCCGCCGTGCCAGCGGGCGTCACGCCCGAGGCGGAGTCCTCGGCGTTGCCGCCGCCGCAGGCGGCGACGAGCAGGGCTGTCACCGCGACGAGCGCAAAGAGGGAAGCGAGAGGCCGCGATCGGACCTCAGACAGACGTCGGGCCAGCGTGTGCACGCTCTCGCTCCTTTAGTCGAAGTGGGGACGACGATCGTAACAACGGGCCCGCGGACAGATGTTACGGAGGTGCTAATCACGTCTGAGCGCCCCCGCTCATCGCCCCTGAGTGGCGTTCTTGCTATACAGCGGTGGCATAGAAGGAGTTCCCGTGGCGCAGGAGCACACGATCCGAGGCAAGGTCGCCATCGCTGGCCTGGCCGAAACCACCTACTTCAAGCGCGGTCAGGCCGAGGACGCCGAGTTCAAGATGGGCCTCCAGGCCATCCTCGGCGCGGCCGGGGATGCCGGCATCGATGTCCGTGAGATCGACGGATTCGCCTCGTACTCGAATGACCGCAACTCGCCTGAGCGCCTGGCGACGGCGCTTGGCATCCCGGAGTACCGCTTCAGCAACATGTTCTGGGGCGGCGGTGGCGGCGGCGGGTCGGGAGCGATCGCGAACGCTTCCGCGGCGATCGTCGCGGGGTACGCGAAGACCGTCGTCGTCTACCGCGCGCTGGCGCAGGGCCAGTTCGGCCGCTTCGGCCAGGGCGCGGCCGTGTCGAGGATCCGTGGCGACGCTGCGTTTACAGCGCCGTACGGCCTGATGTCACCGGCGCAGTCCTTCGCGATGCGAGTGCGCCGGTTCATGCACGATCACGGCGTGGACCAGGAGGCGCTCCGCGCCATCGCGCTCACTTCGTACGCCCACGCGCAGCACAACCCACGCGCGGTCATGCGCGGACGTGAGCTGACGGAGGAGATCTACGACGAGTCACGCTGGATCGTGGAGCCGTTCCACCTCTTCGACTGCTGCATGGAGAACGACGGCGCGGCGGCGGTCATCCTGACGACGTCCGAGCGCGCCCGGGACCTCCAGCAGACGCCGGCCTACATCCTCGGCGCATCGCAGGGGTCGGATTACCGGCAGGGTGCTGCGGCGCACAACGCGCCTGACTACGCCACCTCGAACTTCAAACAGGTGGCGAAGCACCTCTACGAGCAGGCGCAGGTCACGCCCGCCGACGTTGACGTCCTGCAGTCGTACGAGAACTTCACCGGCGGCGTGATGATGAGCATGGTCGAGCACGGCTTCTGCGAGCCGGGCGAGGTGAACGAGTTCTTCACCCCCGAGCGCTTCCGCGCACCGGACGGCGATCTGCCGCTGAACACCAGCGGTGGGAACCTCGCCGAGTGCTACATGCACGGCCTGGAGCTGATCACAGAGGCCGTGCGGCAGGTGCGAGGCACCTCGACCTGCCAGGTCCCCGACGTGAACGTCTCGATGGTTTGCTCCGGGCCGATGGTGCAACCGGTCAGCAGCCTCGTGCTCGCGAAGGAGGTGGCGTAGCCATGGCCGCACTGACGACGACCGAGAGCTACCTGCCGGAGGGCATGCCGGCGCCCGGGCCCCACATCGACGGACTGGGCACCGAGTTCTGGGAGGCGACACAGCGACACGAATTGCTCGTGCAGCGCTGCAACGCCTGCGAGAACTGGCAATGGGGCCCCGAGCACATTTGCTACAACTGCCACTCCTTCGATGACCTGACGTACGAGCGGGTCTCCGGCCGCGGTGTCATCTACTCGTGGGAGCGCGCCTGGTACCCCGTGCACCCGGCGCTCGCAGACCGGCTGCCGTACCTCGTCGTGCTCGTTGAGCTGCCCGACGCGGGCAACGTGCGCATGGTCGGCAACCTGCTCGGCGACCCCGAGCAGGATGTCCCGATCGGCGGCGAAGTCGAGGCGGTCTTCGAAGACCACGAGGGTGACGGCGAGCCGTACACCCTCGTGCAGTGGCGGCTCGTCGAGGGCTGATCGCGGTGCTCGCCCGGTGAGTGCCCGATGACCGCGGAGCGCGCCAGGTTCGTGCTCGCTGCCGATATCGGCGGCACTTCGATGCGCGCGGCGCTCATCGACAGCCACGGCGTGATCCACGCTCGCCAGTCCACGGCGACCGAGCCCGAGCGCGGCATCGAGGACGCTGCGGAACGCCTGGGCGCGTTGCTGATCGCCGTTGGCGCCATCGCACCCGGCGATCCGTTCGGCATCGGTGTCGCGACGGCAGGGCCGATCGAGCCCGCCAGCGGACGCTACGACCACCCGCCGAACCTGCCCGGCTGGCACGGTCGCTCGATGCGACGCGCGCTCGAGGCGATGACCGGCCTCCCGGTGACGGTCGCCCACGATGCGACCGCAGCCGTGCTCGCCGAGCGGCGGTTCGGGGCCGGGGTGGGCCTCGACGACCTCGTGTACATCACCGTCAGTACCGGGATCGGCGCCGGCATCGTCGCGGGTGGTCGACCCGTCACCGGCGCGAGCGGCGGCGCGGGCGAGTTCGGACACATGATCGTGCGGCCGGGCGGTCCCGCCTGTGCCGCCGGGTGCGCTGGCTGTCTCGAGGGCACAGCGTCCGGCACGGCGCTGGCTCACCTCGCCGCCGGCCGCATCGCCTCCGGCGAGAGCAGCAGCCTCGCGCCGACGCCCACCGCCGCCGAGGTCGTGGCCGCCGCCGCGGCCGGAGACACTCTCGGTCGGGAGCTGGTGGATGACGCGATCGCCGCGCTCGGAGCCGGGATCGCCAGCCTACTCAACCTGCTCGACCCGGCGCTGATCACCCTCGGCGGTGGTGTCATGTCAGGCCTCGACGCTCGCTGGGACGATCTGCTCGCGGCCGTTCGTGCCTCGGTGTTGCCGCGCTACGAGTCGCGCCTCCCGGTTGCGCGCACGGAACTCGGCGATGAGATCGGACTGCTGGGTGCAGCGGTCGTCGCGTTCGAGGCAGCGTCGGCTGGCTAAGCCGTCGCGAGCGTCTCACGATCGAAGCGGAACGCCTCGAGCGAGTGCGCTGCCGCCCCGTCGACCACCAGTTCTGCGACCGCCTCGCCGATCGCCGACGAGAACTTGAACCCGTGGCCCGAACAGGGGCTGGCCACTACGATCCGCTCGTCGTCGGGCAACACGTCGATCAGGAAGTCCTCGTCGGGCGTGTCGGTGTAGAGACAGACCGAGGCGTCGCGCAGCGTCGATGTGACACCGGGCAGCTGGCGCTGGATGAAGCGCTGCAGCGGCTCGATATCGGCCTCGTGGATCGCGCGGTCGACGTCCTCGGGTGTGGTCGCGACACCGCCATGGTGCGCCGCCACCTTCACTCCGTGCCCGCGGTCCGGGATCGTGTAGGCGCCGGCGTTCGCTGCCGGCCAGATGCTGATCGGCCCGCTGCCGTCGTCGATCGGATCGAACCAGCCCTGGACCTGGCGCTCCACCGTCAGTGCGGCCGCCGGACGCCCGAGGAGCTGAGGAAGCCACGGACCGGCGCTGAGGACAAGGCGGTCCGCCTGCACGACGCCATCGCTCGTCGTCAATTCGAAGCCCTCGTCGCTCGCGGCCCAGCCCTCGACGGCAGTATTGAAGCGCAGCTCCGCGCCGGCCCGCGCCGCCGCGTCGAGGTGCGCCGTGATGCAGGCGTCGATCGACAGCACGCCCGCGCGCGGCTCGAAGATCGCGATCTGACTGGCGTCGAGGCGAAACGAGGGGAAGCGGCTCGTCACCTCTGCGGCCGTCAGCTGCTCGATGGCGATGTTGCCGACAGCAGCCGAATGAATCGCGGTACGCGAGGACATCCCGCCCTCGTTGTCGATGATCAGCCCGCCGGTGATGGCGAGCAGGTCGCCGCCGCTCGCCGTCTCGAGGTCGGCCCAGAGCTCGTAAGCGCGTTGCACCAGCGGGACGTAGCCGGCCCCCTCCGGGTAGGCCTCGCGGATGATGCGCGTGTGACCGTGCGACGAGCCGAGCTCGTGCGGGGGGTGGTAGCGATCGAACCCGACGACGCGACGACCACGGAGGGCGAGGTGGTACGCCGTGGCGCTCCCCATCGCACCAAGCCCGATGACCGCCACGTCGTAGCGCTCAGCCATGCTCGCCTTCCGTCCGCCGTTGCTGGCCGCTCCCGGGCGGCCGACGTAGCCTCGATGCATGCTCTTTGCCGAAGCCCTGACCAAAGCCTACGGCGGCGACCACGTGCTGCGCGATGTCGAGTTCACGATCGGCGATGGGCAGCGCGTCGGTCTCGTTGGGCCGAACGGCGCTGGGAAGTCGACGCTGCTGCGCCTGATTGCCGGCGAGGAGACCCCCGACACCGGCATCGCCGGGCACCGCGGAGGCGACTTCGGCTTCCATCACCAGGACGCCGGGCTCGAGTCGTCCCGCAGCCTGCTGGACGAGCTCTGGACAGCATTCCCCGAGGCCCGCGCCGTCGAGGGCCAGCTGGTGGACATCGCCGCTGAGATCGAAGGGGGCGGCGAGCAACTCGACGAGTTGATCGCCCGCCAGAGCACGCTCTTCGAGCGCTACGAGGCCCTGGACGGGTACCGCGTCGACCGGCGCATCGCGCGTGTGCTCGCTGGCCTCGGATTCGCGCCCGACGACCGCGACCGTGCCTGCGGCGAGTTCTCCGGCGGCTGGCAGATGCGCGCCGCACTCGCGAAGGTGCTCGTGCACCGCCCGCTGAACCTCCTCCTCGACGAGCCGACGAACCACCTCGACGCCGCGGCGCGCGACTGGCTGGCTCTGGAACTGGCCGACTATCGCGGCACGATCCTGCTCGTCACTCACGACGGCGAGTTCCTCGACGCGGTCGTCGGGCGCGTGCTCGAACTGCGCGACCGTGGCCTGACCTCGTACGAGGGCAACTACAGCGCCTACCAGAGACAGAAGGCGGAGCGTCTGCACGCACAGGACCAGGCGGCGTCGAGGCAGGAGCGCGAGCTGAAGCGCCAGCAGCGGTTCATCGACCGCTTCCGCTCCAAAGCGACGAAGGCCACCCAGGTGCGCAGCCGCGAGCGGCAGCTGGCGCGCGTCGAACGCATCGAACGCTCCACCGAGGAGCAGTCGGTCCGCTTCCGGCTGCAGTCCAGCGGTCGCATCGAACGAGAAGTGCTGCACGTCGAGGGTCTGACGCATAGCTACGACGACGAGCCGGTGCTGATCGACGTTGATCTTGCGATCGAACGCGGGCAGCGCGCGGTCCTCGTCGGGCCCAACGGCGGTGGTAAGTCGACGCTGCTGCGCTGCCTCGCCGGCCAGCTCGAAGTGACCGAGGGCAGCATCGCCTGGTCGCAGCGGGCGCAGCTCGGCTACTACGACCAGCACCAGGACGAGGCGCTGGAGCCCTCGAGGACGGTCCTCGACGAGGTGCGATCGGTGGCGGGAGACCAGAGCGACGGTGCGCTGCGCAACGTGATGGGACGTTTCCTCTTCCGTGGCGACGACGTCTTCAAGTCGGTGGCCGTCCTCTCCGGCGGCGAGCGCAGCCGGGTCGCGCTCGCGAAGTTCTTGATCCAGCCATCGAACGTGCTACTCCTCGACGAGCCGACGAACCACCTCGACCTCTCGACCCGCCGCGCGCTGGTCGAGGCGCTGGAGGGCTACGACGGCACCATCATCTGCGCGAGCCACGACCGCTGGATCCTCGATCGCGTCGCGACGCGCGTGTTCCACGTCGAGGACGGCGGATGCGTCGAGCAGGAAGAGCTGCGCACCGACTAGCGCGTGGCGACGCGCTGAAACCGCTATCCTCGCGCGGCCGGCAAGCGGCCCGGCGGGAGCAGGAGCCACCAGATGACCAACGGCGCGAGCGAGCCCACGCTCCGACAGGTCGAAACCAACGGCATCAGCCTCCGCATCGCCGAGAGCGGTAGCGGGCCCCTCGTCGTGCTGATGCACGGCTGGCCTGAGTCCTGGTACTCCTGGCGACACCAGATCCCGGCGCTTGTCGAGGCCGGCTATCACGTCGTCGCGCCCGACCTGCGCGGCTACGGGGGCAGCGATGCGCCTGCCGCCGTCGAGGACTACGACGTCCACCACCACCTCGCCGACTTCAGCGGGTTGCTCGATGCCCTCGGCGAGGAGCGCGCGGTCATCGTCGGCCACGACTGGGGCTCGATCCTCGTCTGGAACTTCGCGCTGCTGGCGCCCGAGCGCGTCTCGGCGGTGTGCGGCATGAGCGTGCCGTACGCCGGGCGCTCCCCGATTCGCCCGACGGACGGCATGCGCCAGCGCATGGGTGAGAACTTCTTCTACATCCTCTATTTCCAGGAGCCCGGCGTAGCGGAGGCGGAGTTCGACTCCGACCCCGAGGGCATCCTGCGCCAACTCTACGGACGTCAGGAGGACGCCAGCGGCGAGCCCGCGATCACTGATCCTCTGCGCTCCGCCGGGGGGTGGATCGGCCGCGCGGCGAGGCCCGACCGGCTTCCACCGTGGCTCAGCCAGGAGGAGTTCGACTACTACGTCAGCGAGTTCAGCCGGGCGGGCTTCCGAGGCGGCATCAACTTCTACCGCAACATGGACCGCAACTGGGAGACGACTCCGCAGCTCGAGGGACGGCGGGTGATGCAACCGGCGCTCTTCATCGCTGGCGAAAACGACGGCGTGATCGCACGCTTCGGTCCGGAGATGCAGGACCAGATGCGCGAGACGGTGCCCAACATTCACGACATCGTGCTGATCCCGGACTCCGGCCATTGGGTGCAGCAGGAGAAGGCCGCCGAGGTGAACGCCGCGCTCGTCGAGTGGCTTGGCACCCTCGACTGAACTCCGCTAGGGATGGCGACGCAGAGCCACCTCGTTCTCGTAGTGCGTGAGCTGCGAGGCGCTCCACCCGCCAGAGAGCGCGCCGAGGCTTGCGAAGCGCTCGCCGACGATCGGAGCCAACAACTCCACCCAACGGGCATACATCGCGCCCGACGGATGCAGGTTGTCCGGCGCGATCAGGCTCAGGTCATCAGCCGCCTCGCGCGAGATCTCGGTGATGTCGACGTACTCGAGGCCGAAGCGCTGCGCCTCCTCCTCTACGACCGCGTTGTAACGATCGATGGACGCTCCGATGACCTCGGCGCTGAGCCCGACCAGGGCGGGCGTAACGCCATAGTCCGGGATCGAGATCACGATCACCCGCTCGGTCTGACCGCCGGCGAACGCCAGCGCACGGGCCATCAGGAGCGCGAGCTCCGGCCGGAAGTCCTCGACGAGCCAGCCCTGGAACTCGTTGTTGACGCCAATCAGCAACGTAACGAGGTCGTACGGCCCTTCCGGCAGCGTGGAGGCCTCGGTCGCGCGGATGAGATCGTCGGTGGTCCACCCCGTGCGGGCCATGACCAGCGGCTCGTCGACATCGACGCCATCGGCGCGCAGCACCGCGCGCAGCTGCAGCGGCCAGCTCTCCGCACGCGGCACGCGTTCGCCGATCGTGTATGAGTCGCCCAGCGCGAGGATGCGGAACGGCCCATCGCGATCGGTCGCCGGCGTCGAGGTGGGAGCGGCGGGCGTCGGAGTGCCCTCCGGCGTCGCGGACACGCCGCCTTCGCCGCCACAAGCAACGGTCAGGAGGGCAGCGACCGCCAGCAGCCAGAGCGACCGCGCAGGGCTCATCGATCGAGCGTAGCAAGAGGTCGCCGCGGCGGACGTAGCCCCGATCTGGCGGCCGCGAGCCGTGGCCGCTATGCAGCCCCTTCGCTATCCTCTCGAAGGCGCTGAGGTAGCTCAGTCGGTAGAGCACGCGACTGAAAATCGCGGTGTCGCCAGTTCGATTCTGGCCCTCAGCACCACTATTCATGCGGGTTTTGTGTGGCAACGCCCCCGCTACGAGGCGATTTGTAGCCTTCTATGTAGCCTTCTGCGCGCTGAGTGCCCGGATCTGGATTCGCCGAACGGGCATCATCACCACCTGCGCTCGTACTTCAACCTGGAGTAAATCGTCCCGAACGCCGCAAGATCTCGCACCACGAAGCCAGCCAGCCAGCATGGGGGCGAACGCGCGCCGACAGGCGCGCGCACGGACACATCGCTATCCGCTAGGCGGTAAGGGAAGTAGAGACAGGCCAGTGGAGCCAGCGAGTCGGCTCCCGCTAAGAATCCGGGGCTAGCCCCGTCGGCTGGCAAAGGGTCACGAGAGGAGGCGACCCCGCCGGCATTCCAGCCGGCATTCCAGCCGGCATTCCAGCCGGCATTCCAGCCGGCATTCCAGCCGGCATTCCAGCCGGCATTCCAGCCGGCATTCCAGCCGGCATTCCAGCCGGCATTCCAGCCGGCATTCCAGCCCCACCACACCTCTCAGCACAATCCGCCAGGTACATAAGGGCAATAGTGCGAGGCTGGAATCGCTGCTAGTCAGAAGGCGACCGTGAGGGTGGGGGTGCCTGTTTTTGTTGGGTCCGGGGGTCCCGAAAATATTGCGGGAACCCATTTCACAATTGGTGCACGGCGTCACGAGCCCCGAGCCGAGGAGCAGCTGTCGCGTGGCCACTCGCCTTCGCTGTATCCTCCAGCCGCGACTGACCGGAGTCCTTCAGTTTAGCGACGCTGTATCGATGACCCCGCGCGTGACGCCATAGGACACTGCTGCCGCCCTGTTCGTCGTCTTCGTCTTAGCCAGTATGCCTTTCACGTGATGAGCGACCGTGTTCGGGCTGATACCGAGTCTCTTGGCGATCTCCGCGTTCGTCGCGCCCGTGGCGATGAGTTCAAGGATCCCAGTTTCGCCTTCGCTCAAGTGTGCGCGGACTCCGCTGGGGTGCGCTTCGATCTCTCCGAGCAGCGGCTCTAGATCGCGCGCATCATCCCAGTCGAGGGCTTCGAGCAACATTACGAGTACCTGACTTCCCCGGTCTCCAAAGAGCCTCGTCAAATGCGAGCGCCCCACCCCGTTCAAGGGGCTTTCCCGGGCCGCTATGCTACGTGTAATCTCATGGTCATTGCCTGGAAGGCTCTAGTGTGCCGGTCCGAAGTGCAACTGCCGCGTTCGTGCTGGGCGTGCTTATGGTCGCGTGTAGCGGGGGGAGGCAACACGGCCAACGACGTTGCCACTAGTACCTCCACTCCGACTGCCGCCATCACGTCCACGCCGACTCCAAGTGCGACGCCGAATAGCGGCGGCGAGGGGCCATCGCCGGTCGCGAATATTGCCCCGGAAACAGCGCAGGAGATTAGCGAGCTGCCCTTTGTCACCGAGGCGGACACGAGCCAGGCGCCCGACGGAGGGCCGAGCTGCGGGTTCTTCGGGCTGACCGCGGCGGTGTGGTACCGGGTCACGCCACAGTTCGAGGGACATCTCCTCGCAACCACGGAAGGCAGTGACTTCGACACCGTCCTCTCGGTCTGGGTCCTCGAGGGCGCCGAACTCGTCGAACGCTCGTGTAACGACGACTCGGAACTCCTCACGTCTGCGGTCATCGCTCGCGTCGAGCCCGGCGTCACGTACTACCTGCAGGTCGCTGCGATCGGGCCTGGAGGAGAGCTGCGGCTCGCGGTTGATCGGATCGAAGGGGAGATTCCCGCAAACACAGGGCCCGCCACAGCGGAGACGATCGCCGGGTTGCCCTTCTTCGAGGTCTCGGACACGAGCCTGGCGCCGAGTGCACAACACCGATCGAGCTGTGCGTTCTTCGGGCTAAACGGGGTGGTCTGGTACGAGTTCACACCAGAGCTTGATAGTTTGATCCGCGCGACGACGAGTGGCAGCAACTACGACACGGTACTGTCAGTCTGGACCGACGACGGCGGTGAACTGACCGAGGTAGTCTGCAACGATGACGCAGAGCGTTTGACCTCCGCAGTCGTCGCTTCGGTCACAGCTGGCGTGAGGTACTACCTGCAGATTGGCGGCCATTCGACCGGCGGCGAGCTGCACCTCTCGGTCGCTCCGGCCGACGGCGGGCTCCCGGGGAACGTAGCGGTAGACTCCGCCGAAGTGATCACGTCGCTGCCTTTCGACACCGTGGCCGACACGAGTTTCGCCCCCAGCGGCGATCCCCGGCCGAGCTGTGCTTTCTTCGGAGTGGGCGCGACGGTCTGGTACCGGTTCTCGTCAGAGCGCGCTGGACAGATTCGGGTGACGACCGCCGGAAGCGACTACGACACAGTGCTCTCCGTCTGGATCGCCGATGGCACCGAACTGACCGAGGTCGCGTGCAACGACGACGCAGGCAACGACGACGCAGGCAACGACGACGCAGGCAACGACGACGCAGGCAACGACGACGCAGGCAACGACGACGCAGGCAACGACGACGCAGGCAACGACGACGCAGGCAACGACGACGCAGGCAACGACGATGCAGGCAACGACGACGCAGGACCCTTGACCTCAGAAGTCGTCGCCCCGGTCGAGCCCGGCGTCACGTACTACCTGCAGGTCGCCGCGCTCCAGGTCGGCGCCGCGCTTGGAGGTGGGGGAGAGATGCACTTGTCGGTCGCATCTGACCCGCCAGAGTGACCCGGCGGCGCGAGGCAGCCCTGTCGAGGCTCACCTCGGGCTGGTTCGCTCGGCGATTTCGTCGGCCTTGCGCTGCTGGCGCACCTCCCAGCCGGCTGTGTTCTCGATGTGCTCTGGGGCTCGCTCGTCACCGCGGAACAGCCCCCTCAACGCTGCCTGCAAGCGACGCCAGAACGATTCGCGCGGCTCGGCGCTTTCAGGCGTCCGCACGTCGCTCTCTGGCACCTTGTCGTAGTACCCGTGAATGACGCGTGGCCATTCGGCCGCCATCTCTGCTCCCAGGAGCATGATGTTCGCGCTGACGAAGACGAAGAGGAGGAAGGCGACGACGGTACCGAGGGATCCGTATACAGCGTCGTAGTTACCGAAGTTCTGCAGGTAGAAAGCGAAGCCATTTTTCACCGCTTCAAACAGCACGGCCGCCAGCAGCGCGCCGGGCCAGATCGAGCGGAACCTGGTCTTCACGCTGGGAACGAACTTGAACAGGACCATGAACGTGACGAAGGTGAGCAGCAGCGGTACGAGCACCGCAACCACTTCCAGGCTGAGCGTGGCGCCGGAGCCCAGGGGCCCAAGCGCGTCCGAGAGGTCATCACTCACACGACGTGCAACCTGGAGGAAGATCGTCGCGCCGACCGACAGGCCCATGAGGATGCCCAGGCTCAGCACCATCACGAAATCCAGTAGCTTGCCGTGCAGGAACGGACGCTTGTAGTCCGTGTCCCATGCTTGGTTGAGCGCTCGCCGCAGCGCGCCCATCATGCCCGAGGCGGACCACATGAGGCCGACGAGGCTGACCAGCCCCACAATCGAGATGCCGGTGGTGAGACCGCTGATGGCGCTCTCCAGGTCCTCGCGGCCCTCCCCCTCGGAGAGCGGAAGCAGGTCGAATAGATTGTTCGCCAGGTCTTCGCGCAGGCTCTCGTTCGCCAGTGCGAGACCGCTGATCGCGAGGAACAGCAATGCGAGCGGAAAGATCGAGAACAGCACGTAGTAGGAGATACCGGCGGCGAGTTGAGGGCACTGGTCGGCGCCGAACTCGCGAATCGTCTCGCGAACCAGCACGCGGATGTCGCGCCACCACCACCGCACGTTCACAGCCCACCAGTGCCACCAGTAGCGCGGCTCGGCATGCATGCTCCTAGTATCATCCCTCTGCGCTGTCCGCGCCCGGAACGACTCCGCCGACGGCGGTCAGGGCACAGAGCCCACACCACAAAACGGCGTAATGCGACGCCCCCGGATCTGCGTCTGCGAAGGCGACCGTGTGGGCTCCCTCCCGTTTGTATTGGGTCTGGGGAGACCGTGAGGTGCGGCCGTGACCCCACCCCTCTTGTTCGATAGGCGGCGGGATCAGCGTCAGATCGCCCGCCCAATTTTTCAACTTTGGTGATGCGACACGAGACGAGATGATAGCTAGATCGATCTGTGACTGAGTGGACATGCTGAAACGCGCTGGGCACTGGCCCGAGCCCGCGCGTCAGGATGAGGTGGTGTCGTTTACGCGGCTCGCATCGAAGGCACGCGCCCGAGTCCGTCGAGGGAGGACTCGGTCAGGCCCGCGGAATTTGAGCTGAGGCGATCCGCCAGTCCATCGAACGGCCTAAGCCCGAACCGGCTGGTCGAAGCCCTGCAACTCGACCTCGCCGCGATCCTCGAACTCGAAGTCCTTGCCCGCCATCGCCCTGCCGCACCACGTCTGAGACGAGCATGCCGTCCGTCTCCGCCTCTGACTCCAGGCGCTTAACGATCACGACCGAGACGCGTGCAGGTCGTCATTGGACACGGGCCAGGCGGAAGGAAAGCCCGACCTCGATGACATCGCCGGAGGGCGGTGGTGCGAAGGTCCGCCTGACCGACCGAGGTGAACTCGAATCGAATGCCTGACAGCTCGCGCACGGCGTTCGATACAAGCACCTGACCCGGCTTGCCCCAGTCCCCGATGCCCGTCGCGAGACAGTCGCCTCTCAGGCTGTCGCTGCTGGAAGTTCGGACTTCCGCAGCAGAACCACTCCGAGAGCGATCAACCACAGGAAAAACGCGATCTCGCCGACAAACCAGACCAGTTCAAAGACTTCTGACGCTGGGGCTAGTAGGGCAAACCAGTGGCCCACGGCGCCGATCAGACCGAGCCACCCAATCCACTTCGGCGCAAAACCAGTGTGAAGGATGGCCAAGGAGAACAAGAGCCTCCCGATGCCAGTAAAGATCGTGTCTCCCAGAGCCCGAGACCATTGAGTGATTGAGAACAGGGTGTCGCCCAGGACCAGCAGGTCGGCTCGGGCATCGGGACTAGCTTCCACGTAAGCCGGAGCGAGCTCGTAAATGACCGCCAATTCGATGACAGTCGAGAGGGTCAGGAACACACCTCCGATAACGGAGGCAAGGACCGCAATCCACATGATCTCGCCTGCGTGGTGCAAGACCCGGAAGAGACCCGGCACGGTCCCCAACAGGAGAATCGTCGCGAAGATAATCAACCAGGTGGCAGTCGCGACAATCGCCCGATCGTCGTCGACCGCGGGCAGTACTTCGACCGTGGGCGCGGTGTCGGATACATCCGTGGATGCAAACAAGGCGAAACCGACGATCACTACAGTGACTGTGAGAATGGCGCAGACTCCGCTGATCTGCTGCAAGCTAACTTTCGCCATGGGGTGCCCCTCTCGGGCGGTGAGCAGGATCACGAAGCTGACCTGGGCCGCGACGCCACACTGGGCCAGTCCGGAGGACACGGCCCTGTCCGGTCGGCTCATCCTCATCGCGACTCCGATGGAGGTTGAGACTCACGCCGTCACCTCGAACAACGTCACCGTCTCGTCGAACCCCCTCAGGCTCACCGCCCCCAGCGAGGTGAACTCAAACGTCTTGCCCTCGCACAGCTCCATGACCACGTTGCTGACCAGCACTTGCCCCGGCTCCGCGCGGTCGACGATGCGGGCCGCCTTGATCACACTCAGGCCGAACAGGTCATCGTCCTCGGCGATGGGCTCCCCGGCCTTGAGCCCGACTCGCACGCGCACCTCGCCACCCGCGAGCCCCTGCTGGATCTGGAGCGCAGCGGTTACCGCCGCGACCGCCGACGGGAACGAGGCCATGATGCCGTCGCCAGTGTGCTTCACCTCACGGCCACCGTGTTCGTCGAGGGCTCCCCGGACCGTGGCGTTGTGGCCGCGGAGGATCTCTTGTGCACCCTCGTCGCCGAGGCGCTGGGTCAGCGGCGTGCTCGCTTCGAGGTCGGTGAAGAGGATGGTCTGGAAGCCTGACGCAGACGCTGCATCGGCGGACTCCGCCGCCTCTCCCAGGAAGCCTTCGACGGCGTCCGCTATCTCGTCCGCGTCGCCGAACCATGGGTATTGATTCTCGCCGTCGAACAGAACCAGGCGGGAGTTCGGGATACCGGCGGCAACCTCCCGCACCACCGCGTCGGGCACCAACGCAAGCCGTGGCCGGTGAAGGACGAGCGTCCTCGCCTCGATCGACGGCGGATCGGTCGAGTAGTCGTATCCGCTGACGATCAGTTCGACGTCCGACTGCCAGACACGGACACCGGTGTCGAGATCGGCGGCAGCTTTCCAATCCTCCGGGATCCCGAAGGCGCGGAACTGTCTCACCATCATCGCTTCGAGTTCCTGCTGAGGTGCATCGCGGGCGCCCTCAACGGCTCGCACGAAGTAGTCGTAGTCAGCGCTTTCACCGGGCCGTGGTGTTCTCGCACCCGGAATCCACATCACCAGCCGGTCGAGCCCGTCAGGCCGAGTCGCGGCGAACCGGATCGCGATCGGTGGCGAGCACGAGATCGGCGGCGAAGAGACTGAACCTGTCCGGCTGAACAGCCTGCAGCACGGCGTCCAAGTCTTTCAGCATCTTGTCGTGAGAGACCGCCTCCACAACCCGGTCCGACAGTCCGAACCCTCGGAAGTCGAAGAGGATGAGCCGATTCGATTCAGCTAAGCGCGCTAGCCAGCGTGACGTTTCTGGCAGCTCCAGTTGCTGCTGAAAGCCGACAAGGCGTGTGGGGTAGATGAGCGCCGGCCCGGCGCCGATCTCTGCGTATGCGATGTTCACGCCGTCGCTCGTGCGCGCGTACTGAACCTGTGGCGCGTCCATCACGCCCACCCCACCATGTACGTCACGTACTCACCATCGAGCCCTTTGAGCGCCACCGGCTCGCGCGCCGTCAGCTCGAACTCCCCGCTCGACGCCACGAGGTCGCGCAGCAGCGGCGAGACGAGGATGTCGCCGCCGTCCCCGGCGGAACAGAGCCGGGACGCCAGTACGACATCGGTGCCATAGAAGTCGTCGGCCTGCTGAACCGGCTCTCCGGTGTGCAGCCCGATGCGGATGCGGATCGAGTGCTCGGCGTCCCCGTTACGCTCGGTCATCGCCTGCTGCATCTCTCGCGCACAGCGCACCGCCGCGCGTGCTGAGCCGAACGCGACCATGAAGGCGTCACCCACGGTCTTCACCTCGTAACCGTCGTGTGCAGCGATGGCGCGACGGCAGAGGGCATCGTGCTCGTCGAGCAGGGAGCGCCAAGCGTCGTCGCCCAGCTCGACGTTCATCGCCGTCGAGTCCTCGATGTCGGAAAAGAGCAGCGTGACGGTGCCGTCCGGTGCGACAGCAGAGCCGACATCCGGGCGCTGCGCCTCGACGTTCGTCGTGAGCGAGACGAGAGAGGCCTGAGCGTCGGCGGCTTCGGCGCCCTGTAGCTGGAGCCGCAAACGCAGCGCCTCTTCGAGATGGGGCGCCATCTTCATCTCACCAAACTCATTGATGGCGAAGGCGAGGTGCTCCAACGCCTCCGTGCGCACGTCAGGGTCGTGCTCGAACAGCAGGTTGGTGAGACCGAAGCGCGCCAACGCGACCTCCGGACGCCAGCGCATCCCCTCGGCTACCTCGATGGCGGCTTCGTATCGTTCGCGTGCCGAATCGGGCTCACCGAGGTAGGCGAAGGCCTCTGCCACGTGCCGATCGGTGACGGTCTCCCACGTCAGCGTTGTCAGAGGCGCCCAGACCTCCAGCACCCGCTCCGTCAGAGCGCGGATGCTGTCTCGGTCGTCAAGGAGGAGCGCGCCATCGAGCGCCATCAGCGCGGCCCCGAGCGGCAGGGCGTCGAACGAGTCCGCGGCGAGCGCCGCTCTTGCTTCCGCATCCATGCCCGCTCGCGCGTAGATATGCGCGTCCCATACTCCCGGCGTCCTGCCCTCGACGCCCAGGTAATCGCGAGCGCGTCCCAGCAGCAGCAGGGGGCGCGTCATCATCATTCGAACCCACGTTCCGCCCGCCTCCACTGGCTGCGTCAGCGCCAGCTCCACCGCCTCCTCGAGCTGCCCGTCGGACGCGAGCCTTCCGACCTCATTGCCCGTCCAGTGACCTGTGACAATCGCGCCAGGTGCTCGCTCGTACATCGTGGCGATCCGGCCGAACAGCTCGTCCGCTCCGTCGCGATCCAAGCGCTTGGTCAACGTCGCTGCGGCGGTCGAGACGCTGCAGGCTCGCCAGCCGGTCCAGATGTCATCGTCGGCTCGGGCGAGCACCTCGTCGATCAGTGCGTCCTCGTCCGTTCGATCCATCGAGGCTCCGGAGAGGCACGCCCACGCGGCGAAATGGAACGCCTCGGCTTCGCCGAGGTCGCGCGCGGTGTCGAGCGCGCGCCGGAGGTCCTTCGAGCGTTGCTTTCCGGTCTCCGCGAAGGCGAGGCTGACCTTGCGAAGGGCCTGGAGCGACTGATCCGTAATGTGCCGTTCCGCCCGCGCAATCCACTTCTGGCCACGCCCCGACTGGATCATCGGAACCCCGCCCACCGCCGCGATCCCCCTTGAGCGCGATGCTGCAGGCTGCCGCCGCGTCATCGTCCATCCCCGCGCTCTCCGCGAGCGTAAATGCCTCCTCCGCTACATCCGCTTCTGCCCGGCTGGGCTGGTCGGCCGCCAGCAGTGCGCTACCGAGTTCGAGTAGCAGTGCACAACGCGCGACGCCGTCACCAGCATCGAGCACCGCCTGCACCGCTAAGGCCTGCTCGAGCAGGCGCACAGTCTCCTCGTGCGCGAAGACAGAGGCTGAACGCCTCGCCGCTCGCCGCCCGTAGTCGACCGCCTTCGTCAGGTCCGCGCGGTCCGACGAGTGGCTGTAATGCTCGGCGAGCTCAGCTGACCGCTCATCGAGATGATGTGAGTGCTGGGCCTCGACAGCGCGGGCCACCTCGAGATGCAGGCCGATCCGGCGCGGTGCGACGAGGTCTTCGTACAGCACCTGCTGGAACAGAGCGTGCGTGAAGCGATAACGCGCGCCGCCAATCCGGGAGATCTCTTCGATCACGAGCGCGGATGCAGCCTCTTCGAGAACCACGGCGAGGTCGTCGACGCTCTCTTCGCTCACGGCTAGCAATACTTCGAGCTCGAACTCCCGCCCGATCACCGCTGCCGTCGCGAGCAGCTCGCCAGTCCGGGGAGATAGCCTCTCGAGACGCATCCCGACGACGTCTCGCAGGCCTTCCGGGATCTGACGCTCCAGGGAATCGGCGGCGGTCACCCAGTCGCCGGGGGCGAGACGCCCCTCCTCCGTGGCATGGCGCAGGACCTCATGGACGAACAGCGGGTTGCCCTCGGTGCGCCGGTGGATGGCTTCCGCCAGCGCAAGCGGGATGTCGCCTGCAATCGTCTCAGACAGCGCCTGCGCAACGTCATCCGGGTCGAGGCCCCGCAGCCGCACACGCTCGTATCCGGGATTGCGCCGCAACACGGCGAGCACCTCGGACAACTGGTGAGCGTGGGACACAGCGGTGTCGCAATACGTTCCGACGAGCAGCACGCGCATCTGTGGGAGCGAACGCGCGACGTGGCTCAGCAGCGATAGGCTCGGGCGGTCCGCCAAGTGCAGATCGTCGAAGACGACGACCAGCGGGGTCTCACCGGAGATCGAGGCGATGAAGCGCGTGTAAGCGTCGTACATACGGAACTGAGCGGTTTCGGGGTCGGCGCTCGGCACCGAGTCGGCGACGGTCCCCGCGAACTGGGCCAGCTCAGGGATGATCGGCTGCAGTTCGGCCGCGACGCCCGGATCAATGGGGAGTTCAGAGCGGTCGCTGGTCTCGATGTAGCCGCGCGCGGCGTCGATCCATGGCCCGTACGGTGCCATGCCTTCCGATGTGTTCACCTGCGCGACTAGGATCCGTGCGCCGCGCATCCGCGCGTACGTCTCCACTTCCCGCACCGTGCGCGTCCTCCCGCAACCGGGCTCGCCAACCAGCATCACGAGATTGCCCCGCCCCGCATAGGCTTCGTCGAACGCTGAACGCAACCGCGTCAACTCTGCCTCTCGCCCCACGAACACGCCACGCGCCAGCCGGTCGAGAGGGTTCGCTCCGGAGTCGGAGTGCGTCGTGCTTCTCGCCTCCGGATCCACGCGAGCGAGGGCATCGAGGACCTCGGGGGCGGACTCGGGACGGTCATCTGGCGACTTCGCTAGGCAGCGCAGGATCAGTTCTTCGAGGTCGGGTGGGCAGTGCTCGCTGTGCCAGCTCGGGGCGACGGGCGGAGTGTTGATGTGTTGCGAGATCACCGAGGTAGGGTCATCGCCCAAAAACGGTGGTCGTCCGGTGACCAGCTCGTACAACATCGCGCCGAGGGAGTAGAGGTCTGACTGCGGCGTCACGTCGCCGCCGAGCGCCTGCTCCGGTGGCATGTAGCTGGGCGTGCCGATCATCCCGCCCGGCATGGTGATGCGAGTGCGGTCGAGGCCCACCGCGAGGCCAAAGTCGCCGACCTTGGCCGAGCCGTCCTCAGTAAGAAAGACGTTCGAGGGCTTGATGTCGCGGTGCACGAGGTTCTGGTTGTGGATGAAGCTCAACGCCTCGCACACATCAGACGCGAGTTGGAGTGTCTGTTCGAGCGGTGGCGGCTCATCGCCCACGAGGTCTGAGGCGGAGCCACCCGAGACGTACTCCTGCACGATGAACGGTGCGCCTGCCTCCTCGCCGATGTCGTAGATGGTGACGAGGTTCGGGTGCGCGCCAACGCGGCCCATCGCCTGTGCCTCCTGCGTGACGCGAGCGCGTCCGGCGGCGTCCATGCCCTCCGTACGGAACTGACCGAACGCCACGTCGCGGTCGAGAGTGGTGTCGTGCGCGAGGAAGACGCGCTTCTTTCCGCCCTCGCCGAGGAAGCGCTCGACGCGGTACCGGCCTCCGGCGAAGGAGTCTGGAAGTTGGGGTGCGGCTGGGGCAGGTTGCGCGTTGGCCGAAGCACCAGAACTTGAGCCTTCTCGTGACTGCAGGCCACGATCCGCAGCGTCGTGAAGGCCGACAGCATCCTCATTCTCAGGATTGAGCATCAGAGCGAACGCGGCGCGCTCACGCACGATCTCCCATTCCCGCCCGGCGAGAGCCGACTCGGCCTCGTCTAAAGCGGCGTCGATCTGTCGTTGGATACGTTCACTAGGCATGGCGAACGTGATGATAGCGACTACTCAGCGCTCACGAATCGGTCGCGGCGATTGGTTCACGAGCCTGAGCGCGCGTCTTCAGCGCGCTTTGGCCGTGATGGCGAGATCCCTTGTGATCTCGAGATGGCCGAGATGCGTGTACGCGTGACCGCTCGACAACGCGAGTAGCTGCCGCACCGTGATCGGGCGGGCTGTGCCCGTGCCCCAGAGTGTCGGATCCGGGCTCCGCGCAGCGTCAAGCGCTTCGGGAGGCAGCGAGCTGAGCGCCGCCTGCACACGCCCGGACAACTCCCGAGCCGCCTCGGCTAGCGCGGCGGGCTCGACGCCGGACGACGAGAACTCAGCTTCACGATCGCGCACTACCTCGTGCTCGGCTGCCATACCCAGGACCCATGCTTCGAGCATGCCGACAATGTGTGAGGCGATCACGTAGACGCTGCTGGTCTCAGGCGCGGGCGGACGCCAGTTCAACTCCGCCACGCTCAGCTGCTCGACCTCGTGCGCCACGCGCTCCAGGAGACGAGTGAGTTGGTTGGCGTACTGCTCCAGCTCGGCGTTCACATTCGACGCCTCTCCCATGCACGCCAACATCGATTAGGTCGCATCGGCTTTGGTGGCGCGTTCAGCTCTCCACAGTGACGCCAAGCTGCGCCACTAGCCCCGCGTGATCGTAGAAGTCAAAGTCATCGGCGATCTTGCCGTCCTCGAGGCGTTGGATCAGGACCCCGGTCACGCTGAATTCTTTCCCCGTGGGTGCGTGACCCTCCCACTCGCCGAGGTGTGTGCCGCGCACCGTGTAGCGTGTCCAGACGGCGTCCCCCTCCGCGATTTGCTCATCGATTGTGAACTGCCGATCCGGGAACCCGGCTTCGGTCCACAATCCAGTCCTGGGTGAGGTGTTCGTGTAGCCGTCGCCCATGTGATTCAGATGGCGCGCCACGATCGCTTCAATGTTGCGCTGAATCCCCGCTGCGTCGTCCGGATGCTCCTGGCGAAAGCGCACCGCCTCGTTCACCATCTCGATGCCGCGTCCGACAGCTGCCTTGTTCTCGTTGTCAGACATCTGCTGCCTCCTCTTGTCGCGGCCTGACCCTAGGCCAATCACGAATGCGATGCCATGGTCGGCTTCGGTGGGCGAGCTTGTGAGGCGGGCACCAAGTCTGAAATGACTTCTGGTGTGATTTCGGCACTCCTGGACCGGCCGCCCGCGCGGACATTGCCGTGAACGCTCGCAGCTCCTCGAGCGTGACGTCTGCGTGGAAGGCTCACCAGAGCGCACACAAACTGCGCTCTGCTACTTTCTCAGAATCGCGATCGGTAACGACCATCGATCTCGCGGAGACGGCCCTCGGCGAGCGCCTCGCCGAGGGCGAGCGGGCGAGGATTGACCAGCCCATCGCGCGGTTGCTCGGCGAGCACGCGTTCCTCGTACAGAGCATCGATCGTTCGGTCATCGAGCCCGAGGACTTCGGTCAACACCTCGCGGGTGTGCTGTCCGAACGCCGGCGCGGGCGCTGTCTCGGCTTCGCTATGCGACATTCTCCAGGCGCTACGCGGGAACGGCCGTACGCCGATCTCCGGCGCGTACTTCGGTGGCGCCGTGGCCTGGACCCAGCCTCGGTACTTGAGCTGCGGGTCGCCCCACACCTCCATCGGGCTTGCCACCTCGGTCGCCTCGACTCCTGCTTCCTGCAACGCCTTCGTGAGCTGATGTGCGTCCCAGGTCTCCGTCGTGTCCGCGATCATTCGGTCGAGCTCATCCTCGTTGGCTCGGCGAGCCGTGGTCGTCGCGAAGGTGCCGACCTCGATCCCCAGGATGCCGCACATCGAGGCGAACTCTCGATCGGACGCCACCGAGATCGCGACCCACGAGTCATCCGCTGCCGCCGGATACACGCCTTGCGGACAGCGCGCCGCGTCTCGGTTGCCGATGCGATCGAGGACGCGACCGTTGAATTCATACTCCAGCATCGCCTCAGGCACCGTCGCTACGCCTGCTTCGTAGTGCGACAGGTCGAGCCACATCCCCTCGCCCGTCCGGTCGCGATGTTCGAGGGCCGCGAGGATCGAATACGTCCCGTAGTAGGCGCCAGCGACATCGGTAAAGGCGACACCCCATCCGCCGGCGCCTCCTCGGATCGGCGGCTGCTCGGGGTGACCGCTGAGATGCATGAGCCCGTCGACGGCTTCGGTGATCGGTCCGTACGCCTTGTAGTTTCGCCAGGGCCCACTCTGCCCAAAGCCGGTGGATGAGAGCAGAATGATCTCCGGATTCGCTGCTTTCAAGTCTTCGTAGCTCAGGCCGAGATTCGCGATCACCCTGGGTGTGAAGTTCTCGGCGACAACATCGCTGGTGGCGACGAGGTCCAGCAACAGCTCGCGCCCGCGCGCCGCTTTCAGGTCGATCGCTACTGCCCTCTTGTTGCGGTTGAGGTGATGAAAGTTGCCGCCGACGTTGTAGTAGTCGCGGTGGAGTTCGTTGCCCGGTTGCGGACCCCAGCGCACGCTGTCCGGTCGGATCTCGGCTTCGACCTTAATCACGTCCGCGCCAAGGGCTGCAAGCGGTGTGATCGCCAGCGGCAGGACGAAGACCATGCCAAGTTCGAGGATGCGAACACCCTCCAGCGGTCGGCCTGGGGGTTCCCCCGTGCACGGGCGTCACCGCGCGCGCGGGCACTTGCTGATCCGCTTCCTCGCCGAAGACCTCGGCGTTGTGCTCGCCGAGGCGGGGAGCGGATCGCGTTCCATCGCGGGGAGTGGCGCCGGACATCATCGGCACAGGTCCGGGCATGCGCACCCGACCGGCGACAGGTTGCTCATGTTCGACGAAGAACGCGCGCTCCTCGAGGTGCGGGCAGGCTGCGATCTCCGCGGACGTCTGGATCGAGCTCATCGTCAGGCCGAACGCCTGCCCCGCGTGGAAGAGGTCATGCTTCGTGCGTTGCACGAACGCGTCGCCCGTGATCCGATCGAGAGCCGCGTGGTTCGCCCGGCGCCCCGCGGAGCTGTCGAACGGGGCCTCGAGTAGCTCCGGCCGGTCGAGGTATCCGGCGAAAGCCTCCCACCACACGTCGATGCCCGCGTCTGACGGCATCACCCAACCGTCGCTCGCGCGCATCGCCTGCGAGGTCATCAACTGTGCCAGCGTCGATGGCGCGCGCTTCACGACCGCCCCGGTGTGCGTGTAGACGTTGAGCGCGGGGAAGCCCGTGAGTGCGATCGTCTCCTGCAGCGAAACGTCGATTCGCTGCCCGATGCCCTCGTGTCGTGCCAGTCTGACGGCGGCCAGGGCAGCGGCCGCAGCGTTCACCCCGGCGAGATGCTCTGCCTGATGCAACCCCTGCTTCACCGGGGGTCGGTCGGCGAGCCCGGTCATATACATCATGCCGCTCGAGGCGAAAGCGCTGAGCTCGGATCCCAGTAATTTGGCCTTTGGTCCGTCCTGCCCGTACGGGCTGATCGAGCAAACGACCAGACGGCTCGGTAGGGACGGCAGTCGCCCTTCGAGGCGGGCGAACGCTCCCGCTCCCAGGTTTTCAACGACAACGTCCGCGTCAACTAGCAGACGCCCGAGGCGCTCTGCGCCATCCGCGGTCTCGCAGTCGAGCACAACGCCGCGCTTTCCGTGGTTGAGGTATAGATACATACCGCTGGCTTCAGGGTCAGAGTGGTCGCCCCGGAAGGGACCGCTGCGACGTGAACGGTCGCCGTCGGGCGACTCGACCTTGATCACCTCTGAGCCGAAGTCGGCCAGGAGCCTGGCAGCGAACGCCGCTGCGATCCCGCTGCCCAGCTCGACAACTCGAAGCCGATTACCACGCCGCATGCTGAGTCCTGGCTCGCCGCCCTGGGGCCAGCCGCAGTGTACTGAGCATCGGGCTCAGCAGAGCGCGTTCGCGGGTCGTGCACAGCGAGGGTCAGATCGCGCGATACTCGACCGCGAAGCCCATGCCAGGAGGACGGGACGGCCCATGGTCCGAGTGATCGACCTCGAGTGCAGTGCCCCCACCTCCGCGGTCAAACAGTGGGGCTCCGTCACGCCGCCCCGGCATCCCGAGGGCTCGGGACTGACGTGGATGGGGCGCGATCCTGAGCGTCGGGAGGGCTGGGGTTTCGACAACTACCGAAACATCTTTGGAGCGCGGCAAGACACCGGGTCAAGTGACGGTGCGGACAGTCCGAGCTTCAGCGAGTTCTGCGATGAGCTCGAGTCCTCGAACGTCGTCAAGGCCTTCATGTCGCACCCAAATCCGATCACGGTCGCCGCCGTGCGGGAGCGCCCCGACCTATTCATGGGATTCGCGCGGATCAGCCCATTCGACGGCATGCTCGGCGTGCGCGAGTTCGAGCGTCTCGTGCGCGAGGACAACCTCTGCGGACTGATGCTGCAGCCGCTCGAGGAGCGGATCCCAGCGAGTGACCGACGCTACTACCCGCTCTATGCGAAGGCCGCCGAACTCGGGCTCCCGATCCGCATCTACGCCACGATGAACTACGCGACGGATCGTCCGTACGACCTGGGACACCCTAAGCATCTCGACCAAATCGCGGGTGACTTCCCGGAGACACCGATCATCGCTGGACTCGGAGGCTGGCCATGGGTGAACGAGCTGGTGGCGCTCCTTCGTCGCCACCCCAACCTCTACATGGACACGGCGGCCCATCACCCAAAGTACTTTGGGGTTGCCGGGTCGGGGTGGGAAATGCTCATGCAGTTTGGCAACACCCTGATCCAGGACAAGGTGCTGGTAGCGATGTCGCCATCGACACTCGGTGAGCCATACGCCGCGATGGTGAATGCATACCTGGCACTGCCTCTGAAGGACTCCGTCAAGGAGAAGTGGCTCTTCGGAAACGCGGCACGCCTATTCGAGATCGACTGACCGGGCGATAGGGACGGCTGACGGAGGCGTCCAGCGCGCCGCCTCCGCGGCCTCAGGCGGCTGAGCCACAATCAGCGCTGGCCTGGTCGTGGCCCGACCATAGCGGGGACTCAGCTAGCAGAGATCGGGCCGGCCTCGGCCTGCGCCAGCCAGCCGAGCAGCGCGTCGCGTACGGGCTCGAGCCCCTTGTAGCGAGCCACCTCGGGGGGCACTGCGCGGACGGCCGCCGTCAGCCGAGCGACTTCCCCGGCTCGATGCAGCACATCCCGCAGCGGGCGCATGTGGATCCGGATCGTAAACAGGATGTCGTGGCTTCGAGGGAGGCGCCGTAACGTCTGCCGCTCCACGCGAAGCCAGAGGCGATCGCCGGCGTTGTCTGGCGTGATCTCCTCCCGCGCGCCACGCAGGATGTGCCCGCGCGGCAGGAACAGCTCCGGGCTGCTCATCAGGTTCCAGTTCAGCCGCCACACCGGATGCTCGACGGTGATACGAGCGAAATAGCGGTCCATGGTTGGTCCAAGCTGGCTGTCGTAGTTGGGAATAGGCCCGTGGATCGTTCCGAGCGAGTGCCCCATCTTGTCAGCCAGGTTCCAGCCGGTCGGGAAGCACAGCGATGCTGCGACGAGGCGATAGAGGCCGCTCTCGGCATCCTCGCGCATCAGGCAGAGATCTTCCTGGACCAGCCGCCCCGCTAAGTCCAACGGGTGCAGCGTTTCGTCGTCCAGCCGCCACCGACGTCCCCCGGCAGCCAGATGCACGATGGCATCGTCCTCGCGAGCGTAGACGTCCGGGAACTGCGCCGGCAGGTGGTCGATGAGTAATTCGAGGACCTCCGCCGAGCCCGCGTGAGATTCAGGCAGAGCGTCGAAGACTTCGCTGTGCCGCTCGTTGAGCAGCCGCTCCTTCTCGGCAAGCTCCAGCTGGGAGCGATCGTCGACCTCGATCCACTGGCGAAGATCGAGCCGCTCCAAGCCCATCGCCCAGCGGAAGTCGCCAGCCTTGAACGGCGCGTAGTGGGGCAACGGTGGCAAGGGAGAGGGCAAGTGGCGCAATTCCCTGAGTTGCTTGAGGAGAACTGGACATTGAGCCGTTCCACGGACCAGAAGCATCAGCTTACGCGTACGCGCGAGACGCAGATCGCGGGAGCGGTGACAGCCAGCCACTCGGGCGCGGTAGCCTCCGACCAGGGAGCAGAAGCGTAATCGACCGACGCCCGAGGGTGATTTGGCATTTGCCAATTCTGAGACACTCCCAGCGCCGACGGTGGCGCGGCCAGAATCGGAATCACCGGGCGGAAGAGGAGAGACGATGGCGTCAGTTGCGGTCATTGGCGCTGGCGCTGCCGGCATCAGCGTCGCGCGCGAACTCGCGGCAGGTGGCGCGACGGTCACGATCTTCGAGGCGCGCGACCGAATCGGCGGTCGGGCGCACACCGATTACTCGATCGCCTCGCACCCTGTCGAACTAGGGGCCGAGTTCATTCACGGCGAATCGGTCGCGACCTGGGATTGGGTACGGGAACTCGATGCCGCGACCACGGGCGACGCGCACAGTTACGCCAACTGGTTCGTCCGCGATGGCCGACTCCTCGACGGCGACGCGTACCGCGAAGCGGTGGGCGCCGAACTCTGCGGCGCGCTGGCCCGCCTCGGGCGAGAGTGGGTCAGCGCAGGCCGGCCCGACGCTTCGCTCGACCAGCTGCTCGAGGGCTGGGAGGAGCGCTTCGGAGCACCGCTGGGCATCGAGGAGCGATCGATGATCGCGAACATCACCGCCCAGGGCTCCTCGTCCGACCTCGACGAGCTTGGCATCTACCGCCACGAGGAAGCGACGTACGCGGGGGACGGCCGATTGCAGCACTGGAGGCTCCTGGATGGTTACCGCCGGCTCATGCATGACGCAGCCGCGGGCCTCGACATCCGCCTCGAGTCACCGGTCACCCGTGTCCGCTGGAGCGAGCGCAGCGTGGAGGTGCAGACGAGCGGCTCCGTACGGCGCTACGACCGTGCCGTCGTCACGCTCCCGCTTGGCGTGCTCCAGCGCGGACAAATCGAGTTCGACCCCGAGCTGCCCGCTGAGAAGCGTGACGCGATCCTCCGCCTCGTGCCGGGGCACATCAACAAGGTGGTGTTGCGCCTCGACCGGGTGCGCTGGCCACCGGACCTCACCTTCCTCTTTGCGCCCCACGACACGCAGCTGTGGTGGCGCCCCGGACAGGGTCAGCCCCATGAGGATCCGGTGCTTACGGCGTTCTTCGGCGGCAGCGATGCCGCCTCGTTCGAGTCGATGTCTGAGGCGGAGGCGATCGAGGAGGCCACGCGTCAGCTTTCTGACATTCTCGGCGAATCGCTCACAGGCGCGGTCCAAGCCGGGCGTTTCATCGCCTGGGGGGCGGAGCCCTACACGCTGATGGGCTACTCGGGCATGCCGCCGCACGGCCTCGGCCTTCGTGCGGCCCTCGGCGCGCCGATCGGGGCGCTCTCCTTCGCCGGCGAAGCGACGAACCCGACGCGTCCCGCGACTGTGCATGGCGCGATCGAATCTGGTCGGCGTGTGGCCGCGGAGATCCTCGGGACTGGCTAGCTCGTCGAAGTCAGAGCCGCCGGTGGCAACATGTTCCCGGCCAGCAAGCGACACGGGTGAGACAATCGCGCCCGTCCAGGAGGGACCG
Organism: Dehalococcoidia bacterium; assembly: GCA_965226785.1. Classification (GTDB taxonomy): domain Bacteria; phylum Chloroflexota; class Dehalococcoidia; order UBA2979; family UBA2979; genus CBDDEC01. The sequence continues at coordinate 1,232,826 of CBDDEC010000004.1, read as the reverse complement.
GCGATGACCGACACTCCGCTCTCCCGCTTTCGCGATCGACAGGTGGTGCTTGGCAACGGCTCCGCGGGTCTCCCCCTCACGGTGCCGTCCGCCTCGCCGCTCAACTACTACCAGGCCCTGAGTCGGCCGGCGGATATGCCGACGCTTAACGTCGACGGGCAGCTCTTCGTGCCACCCGACGGACCCTCCGTCTCCCTGCCGACCGTCATCGTCGCGCCGGGAAGCCTCGGCGTCGGCGACGCGCATCTGATGCACGCAGAGACGCTGACCCGGTCGGGCTTCGCGGCCTTCGTGCTCGACAGTTTTGGCGAGCGCAGCGTCAGCTCGACCGTCGCCAACCAGACGCAGTTCTCCTTCGCGGCCTCGGCGTACGACGTGCTCGCTGCGTGGGGGGTGCTCGCCGAGCGGCCCGAGGTCGACGCCAATCGAATCGGTGCCCAGGGACACAGCCGCGGCGGGAGTGCCGTCCTGATGGCGGCGACGCGGCGCTTCGCCGACGTCGTACTCGGCGCTGGAGTGGGTCTGCATTCGGTGCGCGCGGCCTACCCCTGGTGCGGCCATCAGTTCCGTGATCCGCGCGTCGGCTCGACCCGCGTGCATGTGCTCATGGGCGACCGCGACGAGTGGTGCTCGCCGATGCAGGTCCAGGCGTACTGCCACACGGTGAACCTGACTGGCGGTGACGCGACCGTGCGCCTCGTCGGTGGTGCCCAGCACAGCTTCGATCGCGGCACTGAGATCGCCCGCATCGACGAAGCCAAGGTCTCGCCCGCCGCACCCACGGCCTACATCGCCGACGACGGTGCCTTCGTGCACCCACTGGAGAGCGAGCCCGACCCGGAGCTGGTCGACCGCGACTTGATGGTCTACGCACTCAAGGCAGGCTACGGCCAGGTCGGCGCCCGCATCGGCAGTCATGAAGGTGAGGAGAAGCTGTTTCGCGTGGAGATGACGGCCTTCTGGAAGGATGCCTTGACCGGCGCCGAGGCGCCGCAGGGCTAGCACAGGATCGAGCAAGGTCAGGTCATCCGTGCTGTCGCTCGATCTGCGCTATATCTAAGACGTGGCGAATCCGTTTGTGCAGAGCATGGCCAGCAACTTCGAGGACGCACTGCGTCTGATGGAGGCGGCGCTGACGGATTGTCCCGATGACCTCTGGGAGACGGACCTGTGGCCGGACGAGGCGCCCACGGGTCCGACACCGCACGGGGGATTGCACGGCTCAGCCCCCTGGTTCCTGGCGTACCACGCGCTGCTGACCCTCGACTACGACCTCACCGCCGAGTTCGAGCCGTGGGAACCGCCACCTCCCTTCGACGAGAACACCTACGCCTCGCCGAACCGTATGTTCACCAAGGCCGAACTCCTCGGTTACATCGACTACTGCCGCGGGAGGGCGCGCCAAACGCTTGACGCGCTCACCGAAGACGCGGCGGCCCGGCCACTGCCTGGCGCCCATCGATACCACGGCATGTTGTACGGGGTGATCGTCGGCGGCCTTCCGCTGCACGTTCTTGAGCACGCCTCCCAGATCCGCCAGTTCCTCGCTGCTGCCGGAACCAAGGTGCAACCCATGCCCGGCGATCGTGGGTACGCAGGGTGATCTGATGACTGTCACTCCGCCGTTCCCGACGGCAGCATCACCACACAGAGGTGATTTGTAGCCTTCGCTGCCGCCGTTTTGCGCTCATTCAGACGATCCCGCTGCGACGCTGTCACCGGCTCATTGCTGCTTGTCTGCTAGTGAGTCGCAGCGTAGGGTCTGCGCGGGTGATCTCGGACGATAATTGGCGCATCGTTGGGTACTCGGCGGTGCCGTCGACGGGGGCGGGTTTGGCAGACGAGCACGATATCGTGATCGTGGGCGGGGGTGGCGCGGGACTGCGCGCTGCGATTGCCGCCGCGGAAGCGCACCCGGACATCGACATCGCGATGGTCTCGAAGGTCTATCCGATGCGGAGCCACACGGTCTCCGCAGAGGGTGGCGCCGCCGCGGTGATCAAGCCTGACGACTCCCTCGAGGACCACTTCCGCGACACCATCTCCGGCTCGGACTGGCTCGCCGATCAGGATGTCGTCGAAGCCTTTGTTCGCGAGGCCCCGAACGAGATGATCCAGCTGGAGCACTGGGGCTGCCCCTGGAGCCGGGAGCCAGACGGCAGCGTTGCCGTGCGGCCGTTCGGCGGCATGAGCATTGAGCGCACCTGGTTCGCCGCCGACAAGACCGGCTTCCACATGCTGCACACGCTCTTCCAGACCTCGCTCAAATACACCTCGATCAAGCGCTACGACGAGTGGTTCGTCACGCGTCTGCTCGTCGAGAACGGTCGCTGCCAGGGCGTCGTGGCCATCGAACTGTTGACCGGGCAGGTACGTGCGATTCGAGGGCGCTCCGTCATCATCTGCACGGGCGGTGGCGGCCGCATCTTCCCGTTCACCACCAACGCCGCCATCAAGACCGGCGATGGCATGGGCATGGCCTACATGGCAGGCGTGCCGCTGAAGGACATGGAGTTCGTCCAGTACCACCCGACCGGCCTCCCGGGGACCGGCATCCTCATCACCGAGGCGGCCCGCGCCGAGGGCGGCATCCTGCTGAACGCCGAGGGTGAGCGTTACCTCAAGGACTACGACCTCGGCGAACCGTTCGATGTCGATGATGAGCGGCATCCACAGCTCCGCGCGATGGAGCTTGGGCCCCGCGACCGCCTGTCGCAGGCCTTCATCCAGGAGGAGCAGCGGGGCCACGTCTTCGACGGGCCGTTGGGCAGCTACGTGCATCTCGACGTGCGCCACCTGGGCGAGAAAACGATCGAGTCCAAGATCCCCTTCGTGCGCGAACTGGCGAAGAACTACGGCGGTGTCGACCCCGTCCACGAGCCGATCCCGGTGCGGCCCGTCGTGCATTACATGATGGGCGGGATCGACACGGACATCGAAACGGCCACGGAGCTCCCCGGCCTCTACGCCGCGGGCGAGTGCGCATGCGTTTCGATCAACGGCGCGAATCGACTCGGCTCCAACTCGCTGACGGAGCTGCTCGTGTTCGGCGCGCGCGCCGGTCACAACGCAGCAAACTGGGCGCGCGAACACCCCGACTTCGACTCGGAGGCCCTGGACGCGCAGGCCCAGACGGAGCAAGAGCGCATTTCGAGCCAGTTCATCAACAACCACGACGGCAACGAGCGGGTCGCGACGCTACGCACGGAACTGCAACAGACGATGGAGGCCGGCTGTGGCATCTATCGCGACGAAGCCTCGATCCGGGCGACGACCGAGAAGCTAGCCGAGATCAAGGCGCGCTTCCTCGCGGGCGTGCACCTCGACGATCGCAGCCTGAGCTTCAACACGGAGCTGACGACCGCCCTTGAGCTCGAGTTCATGATTGAGATCGCCGAGGCGGTGGCGCACGCGGCGCTCGATCGAAAGGAATCGCGAGGTTCGCACCAGCGGACGGACTACGCTGAGCGCGATGATGGTCGCTATCTCAAACACTCACTCGCGTTCCGCACGGATGAGGCGCCGCGGATTGACTACCGAGACGTCGCCATCACCACCTGGCCGCCAGAGGTTCGGGTATACGGGCGCGATCACGAGGACTGAGCTGGCGACATCGGAAGGGTTGGCTCGTTGACGACCATTGCCGCACAGGGAACCATCGCGCTGGAGATCGCTCGCTACCATCCGGAGCGCGACACCGAACCCTCGTACGAACGGTTCGAGGTGCCCTACCGCGAAGAGTGGGTGCTCCTCGACGCCCTCAACTACATCAAGGACGAGGACGACGGCTCGCTCACGTACCGCTGGTCGTGCCGGATGGGTGTCTGCGGGTCATGCGGCATGATGGTGAACGGCGTTCCGAAGCTCACCTGCGCCGCCTTCCTGCGTGACTACCTCCCCGGACCGATCTACGTTGAGGCGCTCGCCGGCTTCCCCGTAGAGCGTGACCTTGTCGTCAGTCTCGACGACTTTGTCGACAAGCTCGGCAGCGTCAAGCCGTGGATCATTCGCGACGAGGAGCAGCCGCTCGAGGAGGGCGAATACCGGCAGTCGCCGGGCCAGCTCGCGGACTTCAAGCAGTTCAGCATGTGCATCAACTGCCTGCTCTGCTACTCGGCCTGCCCCGTGTACCAGCAGAACCAGGAGTTCGTCGGCCCCGCCGCGCTCGCGCTCGCGCAGCGCTACAACAAGGACTCGCGGGACCAGGGCAACGAACAACGCAACGCGCTCGTCTGGTCCGACGAGGGCATCTGGGACTGCACGTTTGTCGGCGAATGCAGCTCCGTTTGCCCGAAGCACGTGGACCCGGCAGGCGCGATCCAGTCCGCGAAACTCGAGAGCACCGTCAGCTGGTTCACGTCGTTCCTGCCGTTCGGCAGCGGTCGCAAGTAGGTCGAGGCGATGGCGAACCCGCACGTCAGTCGTCCTTCGCGTGTCTGGTACCTCCAGAGCTGGCCGTACCGCATCTTCATGTTGCGCGAGCTGTCGGCCGTGTTCCTCGCGGTCTACACGGTGGTGATGCTCGTGCTCGTCAGCAACGTGCACGATGGTGAGGGCGCGTACGAGGCATTCCGCGACGATCTCACCTCGCCACTGGCGATCGCGTTCCACCTCGTGGCGCTGGCATTCGCGCTGCTCCACACGCTCACGTGGTTCCAGGCGGTACCGAAGGCGATCCGCGTGCGCCGTGGCGAGGAGTTTGTGCCGCCGCTGCTGCTGATCGGTGCCCATGTACTGGCGTGGCTCGGCGTCTCCGCCGTCATCATCACCATCTTCTTGATCTAGGGCGGGAGGGCACATGCGCGCATCGAACGAGCCGCTGTTCTGGTCGATCTTCTCGGCGGGCGGCATGGTCACGGCGATGGTCACGCCAGCGCTCATCATCGTCACCGGACTGCTCCTGCCCGCCGACGCGGTCGACTTCGACCGGCTTCACGATGTGCTCACAAACCCGCTCGGGCGTCTGGTCGTCTTCGGCGTGGCGTTCCTGACGTTCGCGCATTGGGCGCACCGCTTCCGCCACACGTTGATCGATGTCGGCCTGCGACGGTACGCGACCCCTGTCGCCGTGGGCTGCTACGGCGCGGCGCTGGCCGGCACCATCTGGGCCGGCGTCGTGGCATTTTCCTAACTGGGCTTGCCGGCCGCCGAGGCGGACCGCGACATCAGCGGAACAGTGTTGGCCAGGCGAGAGTTCGACCTCGAGGTGATCCACGTCGTCGCGCACGGAGCGGGGTGAGGTCACCGCCGGAACAACCGCAGACCTCGCAGCGTGATGTGGCGGCAGCCGAGCGCTCACCCGGAGGCGAGGACAGAGCGGTATGCCTCGTAGTTCCCCTCGTCGAAGCAGACGAACGTGATGTCCGGAGGCCGGTCGCGGCCCTGGAGTTCGGCAGCGACGATGCTCACGGCGATCTGCGCTGCTCGATTCAACGGGAACTCATAGAGTCCTGTGCTGATCGCGGGGAAGGCGATCGACGCCGCGCCGAGGTCAGAAGCGGCGGCGAGCACGTTCCGGTAGCAGGCTTGCAGCAGCTCGTCCTCGCCACGGTCGCCACCCGCCCACACCGGCCCGACAGTGTGAATCACCCACTTCGCCGGGAGGCGATAGGCGCTCGTGACGCGCGCTTCACCGGTGGGGCAACTACCAATCGCACGGCACTCCGCAAGCAGCTCCGGACCGGCGGCGCGGTGAATCGCACCGTCCACACCGCCGCCACCCAGCAGCGCCTCGTTGGCCGCGTTCACGATGGCGTCCACTGCTAGCCGGGTGATGTCGCCCTGCACGAGCTCGATTGCCAACCTCTTCGTCGCTCTCCCGCGTCCCGCCGCCGAGGCATGGTAGCGCCGTGACGCCGCTGCACGGCAGGAAGGCCATGAGGCGACGACGCGCGCGAGCAACCGACCATGACCACCCCTCGGTGCGACTCAACAGGCTCATGGGTACGACTGCCAGCGCGGAATTGCGACGTACACTCCCTCGGAACTTAGGAGGATCATGACAAACCGGGAGCAACGCAGCACAGGACTTGGTGCGGGAATCGGGCTCACCTTCGGCGTGGTGCTCGGAGTGATGATCGATAACATCGGCCTGGGAGTCGCACTGGGCTTGGTGTTCGGCGCTGCAATCGGAACGATGTGGGGCCGCCGAACGAGCGACGAATAGGCACTGGCGAGCGACTCGTGACGCGCAGTGTCTGACTTCAGCCTTCATGAGGCGCGCGCAGTACTCGCCGCCGTCCAGGCGATAGCCCCGGATGGGCTGGAGGCTCCGCTCACCCGCGAGGACCTCGCCGTGATCGCCGCCGCCGGGATCGAGGTCAAGAGCGCGAGCGACGGCTTGCTGGACTTCCCGACGGTCGTCGATGGGACAGCGGCCTACTGGTGCTGGCAGGTCGGCGAACCTGCGATTGAGTGGTGGCACCCCCGAGACTCTGGATTTGCTGGGCGACAGCCCGTGACCTGAAGATCTTGGCCCTCCTGGAGCCGCTCTACTTGGAGTTGAATTCAGGAACACCACGCCCCAACGTCGAGGATCTGGCGCTGACCGCTTGAGCCCTCGCACGTCCCTGGTTCGCTGCCGCATCGGAACGATGGTGCGCGTGCTTGCGACCCGCCCTTCGCGCTCAGGCAGCCTCGCCGAAGATCGTCGAGTCAGGATGGAAGGCCGCCCAGCCGTACCACTCCGTAAAGAACGAGGTCACGAAGGCCAGTTGCACGCCGGCGAGATCGCCCTCGACGGCCAGGCCGGACGAGGTCCAGCGGGAGCCCGTCTGCACGTCGTAGATCGCGTCCCCGCGGCGTTCGAAATCGAGCACGCGCCCGTCAGAGAGCAGGCGGTGGTATGCCAGCGACGGAATGCCCTGCGAGTCTTCGAGGACCACCACGGGGACGCCTCCGACCACGTCCTGCATGGGCGAAGAGAGGGCGGCGCGCTCGATGGGGAACGCCTCAGCGCCGTCGCCGGCGATGACGCCGATCACGAGTTCGCTCTCCGGCAGCCGTGGGTCAATCTCGTCGAGCGTCGCGAGAAAGCCACCGCGGAGCCCTGCGTTGCCGAGCCCGACATCGCCGTACTGGGCCTGGTAGCCGGTGTCGATGTCGACGGTCGTCGAGTCCGGGTGCTCTTCGAGCCAGGCGCCCCACGTCGTTGTCTGGAGCGCCAGGACCTCGAGCTGCTCCCCCGCCTGCGGACCGTTCAGCGCGGAGCCGTCGAGATGTGACCATGCGCTGCCGCCCTGATCGTCAACCATGACGAAGACACCGTTGTAGAGCCCGGACGCACGGAACAGGTAGCGCTCACCTGAGACGACGGGGTCGAACCCGACCCCGGATGAGCAGGCGATTCAGAAGGTGACGAGATAGGGTTCCCCGCCCAGCACGTCGTTCGAGACGTGGTGATACCGCATCATCGCGATCGGATAGGCTCGCGCCTCGCCGTTCTGCACCGCGCCGAGGACGAGCGTTTCGTCGGACATCCACGAGGCCTCGTCGGCCTTGACGATGAGGGGGTCATCGAGCGGATCGAAGCGACCACCGCCCTGGCTCAGGAGGTCCGCGTCGAACTCCGCCGATTGCGCAACAGACGGCGGGACAGGCGCCCCCATCAGGCCATCGTCACGCGCCTCGGCTGTCTCCACCGCTTCAACTGAAGCGCTCGGATCGGACGGCGCGCTCTCTTCGACGGCGCGGCCGTCACCCTCGCTGCTCCCGTCGCGACCGATGGCGTACCAGGCGCCGGACGCGACGATGCCGGCGATCAGCAGGCCGGCGACGAGCACAGGCCAACGTCGCCCGGTCGTTGCGCCAGAATCCTCGTGCCGAGGGGTGTCAGGTGTAGCCATGCCGCACTCCATCAGATCCGCCAGCCCTACGAGCCTAGGGCGGAGGGGTTAAGGAGGGCTTAAGGGCCGTGCCCCTCCGGGGGCTCTCTTCGAAACGTGAACGATGTCGAGGGGCGGGAGCTGCATCATCGTGCGGCCGCTCGTGCTCGCACCTCGGGGGCGCGTGCACATTGAAGAGCCCCGCCTCTCGGTTGGCGGGGCCTCCATCTGCTCTCCGCCCCCCGGGGCTTGAGCGCAGCCCGTTCAGCTGTGCATCGCTGACGGTCAGTCACCTAATGGCCACCCACATCTCGGGATGGTTCATCTCAAGGCGATAGGAAGCGTCTGGTTCCGTGGCTGAAATGGTCGATCCACTCTCGCAGAGGCTGAAATCGCCGCGCCCGGCTCGTTCAGCTCGTTTGATCAGGCCAGCAAAACAACTGAGCCAGGCTCCCTCGTCGCGGGAGCCTCAAGTCTTCGCTGTCGTCGGGGAGTGTCGTCAATCGATCCAGCGGATCGCCTGGAGGGGGCAGAGCCGGATCGCCTCGTCCACCTGCTCCACGAGCTCAGGCGAGACGGGGTCTTGGAGCACCTGCGACACATCATCGTCGTCTAGTCGGAAGACCTCGGGAGCAGTCTCCATGCAGCGGGCATGTCCTTCGCATGCGAGCTGGTCGACTGCGACGCGACGGGACTCGGACATGGGGCCTCCAGGCATGGCCGTCCGTCCGCTACCGGTAGCGAACGGGGAGGTGCTTGATGCCGTTGATGAAATTGGAACGCAACAGGTCCGGTGGTCCGGTGAGCTGGATGTCCGGGAAGCGCTGGAGCAACTCCTCGAACATCACCTTGATCTCCTTGCGCGCGAAGCCGGCGCCGAGGCAGAAGTGCTCGCCGATGCCGAAGGCGATGTGGTCGTTCGGTGAGCGAGCGACATCGAACCGGTACGGCTCGTCGAAGACATCCTCGTCGCGGTTGGCGGACGGGTACCACATGATCACCTTCTCGCCCGCGCTGATCTTGTGGCCGCCGATCTCGGTGTCGGCAGTCGCCTCGCGGCTCATGTGGTGGAGCGGTGACGTCCAGCGGATGATCTCCTCCACAGCCGAGTCCATCAGCTCTGCGTCGGCCTGTAGACGCGCCATCTCCTCCGGATGCCGACACAGCGCCATGAGACCGCCCGAGATCGCGTTGCGCGTTGTCTCGTTCCCCGCCACGACCAGCAGGAAGCAGAAGGCGAGAATGTCACCCTCGTCCAGCCTCTCGCCATCGATCTCCGCTTCGAGGAGCAGCGAAACCATGTCGTCTTCCCGCGGATCGAGCCGGCGTTCCTCCAGCCGCTCACGGAAGTAGCCGATCATCCGCATCATGCCGTCTGTGGCGGTCGCCTGGGCTGCTTCCGCGGTGCCAACCTGATCGGCCTCGACGTTCTGCGCCTGGTATTCAGGGTCGCCGGAACCGAGGATCGAGTTGGTCAGCTCGAACATCAGCGGCCAGACGTCCGAGTCCAGCCCCATCATTCCGCAGATCACCGCGAGCGGGAGCTGGGAGGAGACCTCCAGGACGAAGTCCCCCTCCGGGTCACCGCTCTCTTCGATCTGAGCCTCGACACGGTCCAGGATCTCGCGTGTGATTTCGCGGATCTTCGGCTCCATCGCGTTCACCGCTCGTGGCGTGAACCCCTTGTTCACCAGGCGGCGCATCCGCACGTGCCGGGGCGGATCCATGGTGATGATGCTCGCATCACCGCCCGCCGATCCGCTGATCGCTTGCGTCGGGTCGGGGTTGCGCAGGCCGGAGCCAGCGATGCCCCGGGAGGAGATGAAGAGCTCGGGGTTTCGGGAGACATAGAGGATGTCTTCGTACTTCGCCAGCGACCAGAAGCCATTGATCCACTCGGTACCGGGGTTCCAGTGCACCGGCGCCTCCTCGCGGAGCACGCGGAAGGCCTCGTGCGCCTCCTCGTTCTGGAAGAGTGCAACGCCCGCGAGGTTGATGCCTCGGGGGGTCTCGGCGGGGACGAAGACGGTCATAGCTTGCTCCCAGTCACTTCAGTCGAATCGGCCTGACGGCGCCGTCAGCAAGAGCCGCCGCGCCGGATAGGATACAGCCTGCACGCGATGCGCTCGTGCGTGAGGGCGCCGGATGATCGCACCGGGGGTGCTCACTCTTGGGGGTGAGTCTCTTCCATGCCACGCCGTAGCGGTGCTGGCTATCGCCGCACGACGTGCAGTTGGCGGTCAGTGGCACTGAGCGCACGAAACGAGGCTGCTCGGGAGGCCCGGCTACTCAACCAGGTAGATGTAGTCGACGTTGCTACCGCCGTCGACAGAGGCCTGCATCGTGAAGTCGGAGCCGGAGACCTGCACCTTCTCCGCGATGATGCTGCCGGTCACGGTCAGGTTGCTGGAGCCCTGCATCTTTGCGGTGCCGCGCGGCGCGTGGATGATGCCCTCCCACTCGCCGCCGCTACCGGAGATGTCCATCGCCGAGGGCGAGTTCGCGTACGAGAAGAGCAGGATGCCCCTGGTGTCGTCCTGCGGGTCGCTGGCTGCCGCGATCGTGGGATCGGGATGGAGGTCGAAATCGCTACCGGACACTTGGAGTTCACCCTTGGCGACCAGGGTGGCGTAGCCCGTAATATCTGACCCCGACAGCTGGAGCTTCCCCGTCGCACAGTACGTGCCAGTTTTGAGCTGCGTCCGGATGCTGGGGTCGTTCCAGTAGGCATCGTCGCTCTTGAGGTCGATGTCGCCATCGACCTCTATGTCGCAAACGAAGTCGCTGTAGTCGAGGTCAAGTGGAGCGGGGAGGACGGAGTTGATGTCTTCCCAGTCGGGGTTGAACGTGTTGTTCGACCCGCTGACCTGGATCGTGCACTGGAACGTCACATCGCCATCGAAGTCGTTCTTCGATCCGTTGATCTTGATCTTGCTGTTGGAGTGCACCGCGCCGCCGAAGATGTTCACTGAACCCGATAGCTGAAGCGGATCAGACGCGCCGCAACTGTCTTCCGTAGCGAAAATAGCGTAGTTGCCGCCATCGCCAGAGACCTTCTCGGCCACGGCGCTGGCCGTCACGGAGGGGATCACTCCGAAGTTCAACGAGGACCGAATCGGCCGCTCGACATGGACGTAGACGCGGTTCGGATTGCCCTGGTAGGGCGTGGTGATCGTCACCGTGACTTCCGGGTCGGTCGTATCCACAGCATTGCGCTCGAGCCACTCATAACCGGAGGCGATCGCCACCGCGGCGTTCGGCAGGTCCAGTGCGGCGGCCAGCGCGGCGCGGTCAACGTCGCTTTGCAGGTCACGCCGATCGGTGACCAGCTGCCCGGCGAGGACCACCAGGATCAGGAAGCCAAACAGTCCAGGCAGGAGCAGGGTGAGCAGAATGATGGTCTGGCCAGCCTCGAGCGGTCCATGAGCGCGGAGATGAGGTGCCGTCGGATGTGGGGCAATAGTGGTCGCGCGCCACAGTGCCCGGGTCGTCAAGACGATGCTCAGTAGCGGCAAGATCGACAGCGGTAGGGCGAGGGAGAGCGGTACACCAGCCTGAGCGCCGCGCGCAACGAAGAGCACCAGAAGCGCGCTGCCGACAACCACGGCCGCCGCGGCGGCAAGCATTCGCTTCGAAAGCGGGTTTGTCAGCACCCGAACCCCCAATCGCAGCGAGTTGACACACGCATGCGGCGTAACGAGCTGTCGATCGGTTGATGGGGCGCCCTGGTGTTCCCGGCATCTGGATCCATCGGAACTCAGGTAAAAGCGGTAAGAGGCGGCTTCCAAACCAGTTGTGTCGGCTTAAATGCACCCGGACGTCGAGCACACCGATCGTTCGCCGCAGAGGATCGCGACGCAGAAGAACGGTGAACTCAGCGAAACGGACCGGATGTGGTGTTGCGTACGCTCGTTTCTGTGACCCTGCTTGCGGCGAGCGTCGTTCTCACATCCTGCGGCGGCGGGGAGTCCGGCACCATGTCCGGGGGCGGAGAGGTGCAGCTGCCGCAGGGAGCCGTGCTCTACGCTCAGCGCTGCCAGTCGTGTCATGGAAACCTGGCTGGCAACGGGAACGATGGCGTCGCCCCTCTACACAACCAGCTCGGGCACACCTTCCACCACCCTGACGCCCAGCTCGTGGACGTCGTCCTCCTGGGGAAGCCTCCCGGCATGCCGAGCTTCGGAGATCAGCTCACCGAGGAGGAGGTGGAAGCGATCCTCGACTACATCAAGACATCCTGGAGCGAGTCTGATCGCGCGATCCAGGCCGACATCTCCGAGCGCTATCAGGCGGCACTCGACAGCCAGCAATGATCGATCACCGAGACCTCGCGACCGCGTTCACGACGAGGTGCACATCGCGATCGCGGTGAGCCTGATGGTTCTGCTTCCCTGGTTCCAGCCTTCCGCCGCCCAGCCCCAGAAGTTGGACCACCGAGGGTAGCTGCCTGTGGCGGCCCACTCCTGCCCGTCACCCTGAACCTCGTAGCCGCCGCCAGTCACGACCTCGTCTGGTCCGCAGAACGCGGCGACAAGGCCGCGGAACCCGGGTGCGACCACGACCGTTTCCTCGACGAGCCGCGGGCCGGTTAGCCGAGCATGGCCTCCCAGTTCGCCTCGGTTCGAGGCGAGGTTGACGCGCGAATATTGGTCCACCTCTGCGATCCAGCCCGTGACGGTACCCCGCTCGAACCCGTCATCGATCTGGGCAGCGATGTTTGCGACGGCGGCTTGACGCGACTCGACGAGCCACCAGACGAAGTCCGGTCCACACCACGGCCCATCGAGAATCCGGACCTCGGCATTGTCCGCACTGGTCCCGCGGATCTGGCCGACCCTCGTCGCCAACCGGCTGTGATCTCCGCGCAGATTCGCTCGATCCTGTGCGAACGCTGTCTGACCGGCTGCGAGCGCCAGTCGCGGCTCGAGTACCGGGGCGTGGAGCCCGTGATCGTGAAGCGCCGAGGTCGACCAGTCCGCAGATCGCCGAGCGGTAAGCAGACTCGCGCTGTTGAGGCAGCCTGACGCTGCGGCAGCGTGGTCCAGTTCACGCAGGAACACATCGTCCCACCAGGCCGTACCTGAGCCATTGTTGAAATCGAAGAGGAACCAGAGGGCGCTGGCACCGGCCTCCGGCGGCGCCGGAGGCAGTACAAACGGGTCACTTTCGAAGTAGGTCCAGTCGCGCGTGCCGGTGAGGCGGCCGACCTCCCGCACGTAGCTCCCCGCGCCCGGTGTCCAGCCATCGGCGCGGACGTAGTCCAGACCGATCACGACCTCGCCCTCGACACCTTCGGTTCGGATCCAGCCGCCGATCTCGTAGGTTCGGCCGACGACCACCCGAGCGGTGACGTCCTGGTACAAGCGACCCAGGTTGCCGGGCTGAGCCTCGACCCCGGCGGCGCTCGTCGCACCGCTGATGCTCCGACCAACGGCCGGGTGATACGTGGCGCTGTCCGCCGGGCTGATGAAGCGCGTCGAGCGCCATTCGATCAGCCCGGCCTCGAATCCCGGATTGCGAATCAAGTTTCCGGCAGTCTCAGTTGTCGACGAAAGCGACGGCACCGGAGGCGAGTCGGTGATGGCGGCCCCGATCGCAGGGTCCTCGACGATGCTCTCCGGCGCCGCGTGCTGGCTGATCGCCAGCGACTCCGCCTCGGGCGACCCGCCGGTGCAAGCCGCAACCAACAGCAGAGCGCCGAAGGTCAGTAGTAGCGGATGGACCACGCGCCGAGCGGTCACCGAGTCCCCCTGTATCGTTGGTCGCGCTGCGGCGGCGGTAAGGAGCGGCTCTGCACCGATGGCCGCTTCGGTCGTCGCTCGCGACCGCGAGTTGACGAGTCGATCGTAGATTCCGTGGCCCGGCGTCTGCCTATCAGTGTCCTGATGCCTTGATATCAAAGACGGCCGCAGGGCGCGGTCGTCCACTCTGGAACACGCGTGCTATAACCGCGACCGAGGCGAGCGGCGCCTCGATGGGGGGATCGTTGTGACTGCAAGCGCCGATGCGTGGGTACCTGAGTTCGACTCGGAGATCTGGGATGAGTATCCAACCTGGACATCGGCGAACGCCGGCGAGGTGTTGCCGGGTGTCCTGACACCGCTCACGATCTCGACTGTCGTCGGTGCGGCCGACCATGGCTTCCAGTACCTCCTCGACGATGTCCTCGGGCTTGGCGAGCACCTCGGTATCGACGGGTCGCGGCAGCACTACTGCGTGGGGACGTTCTACGGCCGTGCGCATCTCAACCTGTCGCTGATTCGCAAGGCATCAGACCTGATCCCGGGGACCTCCGCCGAGGCGGTCGACGAGCAGTACATGGGCAAGCAGCGCGACCCTGACGCGCCGCCGAGGGTGCTGTCGCCGGAGGAAGAAGCGCTCTCCCTCAAGGCGGGAGCACGGTTCGAAGCCGCGGTCCCGGAGCACATCCAGGCGACCATCGAGTATGAGGCCGATGTCGCGTCCTACACGGCGAATCACCTCGCCCGTGACCTGACGGTGCTCAGCGATGAGGAGCTGCTGTCGTCATTCGACGAGACGATCGAGCGATCTCGACGCAGCGCCGAGCTGCACCTGTTCAACCGCGCGATGGAGAGCCCGGCCCTCGAGGGGTTGACCCAGTTCGTCGAGGCGGTCACCGGCGCAGCCGATGCCGGCCTCGTCGCGACGCTGTGCACCGGGCTGGCTGAAATTGAGAGCGCGAAGCCGGCGCACGAGCTCTGGCGGTTGTCGCGACTCCTGGTCGACTCCGAGGAACTGACACAGCTCTTCGAGATGACATCAGAGGAGATCGCGGCGGCGCTGAACGACTCGGAGAAAGGCGACCGTCGTGCCTTCTCCGCAGAGCTGCAGTCGTTCCTGGCGCAATACGGGTACCGGGGCGAGCGAGAGCTCGAGCTCTCGATGCCGAGCTGGCGGCACGATCCCCGCTTTGTGATCTCCGCGATCCGCGGGCTGGCGCGCATGACCTCCGGTGACCCCGACAAGATCACCGAGCGGCAGGCGGCGGCGCGGATGGCCGCGCAGGAGGCGTTCGAGGCGAACCTCGATGACGCGACGCGGGCGCAGTTCGGTGAGGTGCTGACGCTCACACACACGTTCCTGGCGATGGGCGAGCGGTCGAAGTCGCAGCTAGTGCGCGACGTGGGCTGCGGCAAGGACATCATCCGCGAGCTGGCGCAGCGGTTACATCAGCGCGAATTGCTCAGCGCGCCCGACGACGTGTTCTTCCTCCCGCTCGACGAGCTGCAGTCGCTAGTCCGGACGCCGGACGCCCTGGCGGACATATCCGAGGTCGTGGAACGACGACGTGCTGACTACGCGCGACAAGAAGAGATCCAGCTGCCCGAGTTCTTCGACGGCCGGCCGGTGCCGCTTGCTGAGCGCTCCGCCTCGACGGACGTCACGGAGCTCACCGGCATCCCGGTGAGCCCCGGCGTCGTGACGGAGCGCGCGAGGGTGATCATGAGCGTCGCCGGGGACACCCACATCGAGGAGGGCGAGATCCTGATCGCGCCGTACACCGATGCGCCATGGACGCCGCTGTTCCTGCCGGCCGCGGCACTGGTGTGTGACCTCGGCGGACCGCTGTCCCATGGCTCAGTGGTCGCTCGCGAGTACGGCATCCCGGCCGTGACCAACACGAAGCAGGGCACCGAGGTGATCCGGACCGGCGACCTCGTGACGGTCGACGGCGCAGCGGGGACGGTCTCCATCGACCGGACGTAGTCGATCTGATGGGAGCGGGCGCCGAGGTAGACTGCGGCGATGGCTGAGCACCCCGACCTCAAGGGCGCGCGGGCGCTGACGTTCGACCTGTTCGGCACCGTGCTCGATCTCGGCGGCTCGCTGACGCCGTCGCTCGCTCGATTCCTCGAGGAGCGCGGCAGCGATGTCGACCCGGTGTCGTTCTGGTCACAGTTGCGCTACCGGCAGCGCATCGAGCAGTATCAGGACTCGCTGCTCGAACTGGGTCATTCGGGCTACCTCGAGACGGCGGCGAAGGCGTTCTCCTACGTGTGCCGCGCGAACGGCCTCGACCCCTCGCGCGCGGAGATTGCGTCGTGGATGGAGCACTGGCAGGAGCTCGACGCGTTCCCGGAAGTGCGGCCGGCGCTCGAACGACTCGGCACGCGCTTCCAGCTGGTCGCGCTATCTAACGGGAACCCCTGGTTTCTCGACCACCTCGTCGCGAACCGGATCCGCTACGACTTCGACGCTGTGCTGTCCGTGGAGCTCGTCGGTGCCTTCAAGCCCTCGCCGGCCGTCTATCGACGCGCCGCGCGCGAGCTGGACGCTGAGCCCGGCGAGCTGATCATGGTGTCGGCCAACTCGTTCGACGTGCTCGGCGCGCGCGCCTGCGCTTTCGCGCCGCCTACATCGACCGCTACGGCCTCCCGTTCGAGGACACGGAAGAGCGCTATCTACCTGATCTGACGGTGCCGGACTTCGCGGCGCTGGCCGATGCCCTGGGCGTCTGAGCGGCCACGCACCGAGCGCCCGCCAGACTGGCCCACTGCGTGCGTTGCGGTACATTGAGCGTCGCCAGACCCAGCGCGCCCGAGGAGACAGCGTGGCCGTGATTCTCGTCGCAGGGCAGGCCCCCGGGGTCGGAGCCAGCACCGTCGCCGCCGGGCTGGCCCATCGCGCCGCCTATGCCGGTCGCGCGGTACGCCTCGAACGCCTCGCCGGGGACGACGCTGCCGCTGCGGATGCCGCGGCGTTCGCGGCCTTCGAGATCGCTGACGCGAGCGGCGAGCCTATCAATGCAGCCGACTTCTCTCTCGGCGCTGCCGTCACGATCTTGGAGGCTCCGATCGGCGCCAACGCGTCCGCGCTGGCGGCGGATCTCTCGGCGACGCTCGTAGAGGTCACTGCGGACCCCGCAGCCCACGCCAGCGCGGCGCTGTTCGTCACGCACGCCTTGGACGGCGGCCCGTTCAGCATCCCCGAGGATCGCCGGCTGGCCGCCCCGACCGTTGGCCGGCTGATCGAGGCGACCGGTTCGAGCGTCCTGTCGCGCAGCGTCGAGGGCGACGCCGCCATCTGCGAGAACATCGTGGCGGGCCCGATTGCCGCGGACGCGAACGCGCCGTACTTCGAGCGCTTCGACCACAAGGCGGTGATCACGCGCGCGGAGAAGGTCGACATCGTTCTGGCCGCCATGAGCACCTCGACGGCCTGTCTGATCCTGACGGGCGGTGGCGAACCGAGCCCGTACGTCGTCGACCGCGTCGCCGCCAGCCGCGACACGACGCTCCTACTCGCCCCTGGCGGCACCGTGGAGACACTGCGCGACGTCGAGGACACGTTCGGCTCCTCCGCGTTCGCCGGCGCGCTCAAGCTCGACCGCATCGGCACACTGATGCGCGATGCCGTAGACGACGAGGCATTGGCGGCCCTGATCGGCAGCTAGCAACCCGACGCCAGACCGCTCGGCCGTCCACCGCCGCGAAGTATCCTCAATCTATGGATCTACAGTCCGGGCTCCTCATCGGCCGCATACGCGGCATCGCCGTGCGCGTGCACTGGTCGTGGGTCTTCATCGCCACCCTCGTGACGTGGTCGCTGGCTGAAAACCTCTACGAGGACCTGTTCCCCTTGTGGACGACCGAGCAGCTGTGGATCGCAGCGGCGATCTCCGCGGTGATGTTCTTCGTCTCGATCCTGCTGCATGAGCTATCGCACGCCTTCGTCGCGCAGAGCTACGGGATGAAGGTGCCCTCGATCACCCTCTTCGTCTTCGGCGGCGTCTCGAACCTCGAGGGTGAGATGGAGTCGGCGCGACAGGAGTTCCGCGTCGCCATCGCCGGGCCGCTGATGTCGTGGGCGCTCGCGGTCGTGTTCGGCGGCGCGGCGCTCGTGATCCCCGGCGACATCGCGTCGATCGCGGCCTACCTCGCGTTCGTGAACTTCGTGCTGGGGCTGTTCAACCTCCTGCCCGGCTTCCCGCTCGACGGCGGCCGCGTGTTCCGCTCGATCGTGTGGTCGCGGACGGGCGACCTGACGCGGGCGACGCGCGCGGCCTCGAGGATGGGCAATCTGATCGCCTGGCTGCTGATTGCCCTCGGCGTGTTCGTGGTGTTCGCGACGGGCAGCCTGACCGGCCTCTGGTACGTCTTCATCGCCCTCTTCCTGAAGGGGGCGTCCGACAGCGCCTACCAGCGCGTGCTGATCGACAGTGCGGTCAAGAACGTCGAGGTTGGCGAGGTCATGCGCGGCGCGCCGGAGGCGATCGAAGACTCGTGGACGCTGGAAGAGGTCGTCGACCGTCGGGTGCTGGGGCGGGCCGAACGCGCCGTCTTCGCCGCCAGCGGCGGGCGGATCAGCGGACTCATTACCACGACCGATGTCACGAACGTACCGCGCGACGACTGGCCCGCGACCAGCGTGTCCGACGCCATGGTGCCCGCCGCGAACGTGATCACCGTGCGCCGAGACACGGCGATGGTCGAAGCGATGCGGCTGATGCAGGAGCACGACGTGCACCAGTTGCCGGTCGTCGAGGACGGCCGGCTGCTCGGCCTCGTGACGCGGGGCGATGTCCTCGATCAGATCGAGTTCAGGCTCGCTCTCGCGGAGCGTCGCGGTGGACGCGAGAACGGTCGTGATGACGGCGACTCAGACGGCACTGCCTAAGCGTTGACCTTGCTCAATGGCGCGAACGAGAGCAAGAACTTCTTCACGCCCTGACCCTCGAACGCCACGACGACCTGCTGGTCGCCCGGCACGATCTCGCACGACACCACGACCCCGGCGCCAAACGTCTGGTGCCGCACGCGGTCGCCCGGCTGGAATACCGGTGCCTCCGAGTCCGCCGCGTCCTGGCGGGCCGCCGCGGCCGCGCGCAAGCCTCGAGGGCTCAGCGTGTCGCCGCGACCGGCGCTCCCGGCCGGGTGCGTGATCTCCTCCTCGGGAATGTCATCGAGGAAGCGCGAGGCCGGGTTAGCGCGCACGCTGCCGTACTGGAACCGCCGCCGCGCTCGCGTGAGGTAGAGCCGCTCGCGCGCCCTCGTCATACCGACGTAACAGACGCGGCGCTCCTCCTCCATCTGCGTCGGGTCGTCGATGGCACGGAAATGGGGCAGCAGACCCTCCTCCATGCCGGCAAGGAACACGACCGGGTACTCGAGCCCCTTCGCGGAGTGCAGCGTGATCAACGTGACGGCGTCCGGCGCATCGGACGAGGGGTCGTCGATGTCGGAAACGAGCGCGACCTCTTCGAGGAACTCGGCGAGCGTGGTGTCGCCGTCGAGTGACTGCCACTCGGCCGCGACGGAACGCAACTCCTGGACGTTCTCCCAACGCACCTCCGCGTGGTCGGGGTCGCTGCGATCGAGATAGTCCTTGTAGTGCGTCTCCGTGATGATGCGGTCGATCAACTCGGCCACGGTCGTGGTGTCGCGATACGTCGTGAGCCGTTCGTGCAACTCGACGAAGCGCTCGAGCGCGTTGCGAATGTCGCCGCGGAACGAGGGGATGCCCGGAGCGTCGTCGCCCCGTGCGCCGCGAGCCGCGATGGCGATGGGCGAGAGGCCGAGATCGGTCGCGGCCGCGAGCACGTCGCCGACGGTCTTCGCGCCGATGCCGCGCGTCGGGACGTTGACGATGCGGTCGAACGCGATCGAGTCCTGCTCGTTGTGGATCACGCGCAGGTAGGCGATCAGATCGCGTACCTCGCGGCGGTCGTAGAAGCGCGTGCCGCCAACGATGCGGTAGCGGATCGCTTGCTGGATGAAGGCCTCTTCGACCGCTCGCGACTGGGCGTTCGTCCGGTACATCACCGCGAAATCGCCCGGCGTGCGGTCCTCGACGCGCTCCAGTCGGCGAATCTCCGAGGCGATGAACTGCCCCTCGTCCTCTCCGAAAGGAGCGTCGTACTCGACGACCTGCTCGCCGTCGGGATTCGAGGTCCAGAGCTCCTTCTCGGGCCGGCCCTCGGCACGCGCGATCACGGCGTGGGCGGCCCGCAGCACGTGTCCAGTCGAGCGGTAGTTCTGTTCGAGCAACACCGTCGTCGCGCCGGGGAAGTCGCGCTCGAAGTGCATGAGGTTGCGCACATCGGCGGCGCGCCACGAGTAAATCGACTGGTCGGGGTCGCCGACGACGGTGATGTTGTGGTGGATCGACGACAGCCGCCGCGCCAGCTCGTACTGCACGAGGTTCGTGTCCTGGAACTCGTCGATCAGCACATGCTGATAGCGCCCCGCATAGCGGTTGCGTACCTCCTCGTGTTCCTCGAGCAGGCGCAGCGTGTGGCCGAGCAGGTCGTCGAAGTCGACCGCGCCGTTGGCGACCAACGCCGCCTCGTAGCGCAGGTAGACACGCGACACGATCTCCGCAAAGTAGTCGGGGACCTGCTGCTGGTAGCTCTCAGCGTCGAGACGTTCGTTCTTGGCGCTCGAGATCGCCGAGAGCACCGAGCGAGGTGTGAAGCGACGTGGGTCGATGTGCTCCGCAGCCATGATCTGCTTGACGAGGGACATCTGGTCGTCCGTGTCGAAGATCGCGAAGTCCGACGGCAGTTCGATGTTGGGCCCGTCG
Organism: Dehalococcoidia bacterium; assembly: GCA_965226785.1. Lineage (GTDB taxonomy): Bacteria > Chloroflexota > Dehalococcoidia > UBA2979 > UBA2979 > CBDDEC01. The sequence continues at coordinate 1,212,460 of CBDDEC010000004.1, read as the reverse complement.
CGACGCAGGATGCGGGCGCAGGTCGCGTGGAAGGTGCCCATCGAGAGCTCGAAGGCACGCTCGTCCAGCAAGCCCTCGACGCGGTCGCGCATCTCGCGGGCCGCCTTGTTCGTAAACGTCACGGCAAGGATGCGCCAGGGCTCGACACCGCGGTCTTCGACGAGGTGAGCGATGCGGTGGGCGATCACACGCGTCTTACCCGAACCTGGGCCGGCGAGGATCATCAGCGGCCCGCCGGGATGCTGCACCGCGCGCAGTTGGGCCTCATTCAGGACGTCGTGAGCGGTCGTCATACCTCGATTGTAAGTTCGCGCGGGCATGCAGTACGGCACGCATCCCAGTGCCATTCCACGGGTCATCCACAGGCGCTGACAGCTCGCTATCGGCTGCCAATACGTCGACGATCGTCGCTCTGGCCCGTGTTAGCCTGAGAGCGGCGGGAACGGGTGAAAGGGCACGCGTGGACGTCCTGATTAGCTGGCCGGGCGGCGATTGGCAGGCCACGGCTCGCATGGGCGGCGCCATCGTTGGCGGCTACCTCGTCGTTATCTGGCTGGCCTCGGTGCTCTGGGTTTACCGCGACATCCGCTCGCGCACACGCGACCCGATCTCGCATGTCACCGCCGTCGTGATTGCGCTGGCGTTCCCGTTCATCGGCCTCCCGGTCTACTTCGTACTCCGACCCGGCGACACCCTCGTCGAGGCCTATGACCGGCAGCTCGAACAGGAAGCGATCCTGTCGGAGTTGCACGCCGTGAGCGCCTGCCCGAACTGCCGCCGACCGGTGCAGGACGAGTTCATGGTATGCGCGCACTGCGCGACGCCGTTACGGGAGCCCTGTTCCAACTGCTCGCAGCTGCTCCAGTTCTCGTGGCAGCACTGCCCCTACTGCGCGACGCCTCGGAGCCAGCCGGCGCCTCGAGCGGCCGCAGCCACGCCCGAGCCTCCGCTCGAACTCGATCCGCCGCCCGAGGTCTCGCTGCGCGAGGAGCCATCCGCGACCGAGCGAGCGCAGGCGCGCACCGGGTAGAACGAACGCGCCAGGACGAGAAACGGCCGCCCGATGGGCGGCCGTTGTTGATCTCGTGCTCTGAAGGAGCGGCGTCGCTAGGCGACGGCCTCCTCGATCAGCGCGATCATTTCGGTGACCTGGGCCTGCCGCCAGCCCTCGGCGAGCTCCCATGTCTTGTCCAGGTACTGGTCGCGAGCCTTGTCGAACTCGGGTGTACCGCGCTCCTTGCCCGCCAGCATCCCGCGCAGGCCGACCATCTCCTCGTTGGCGGAGTCGGCACGCTCGATCCAGTGACCGAGGTAGTTCCACTCGCTGTCATAGAAGACGATCGTCGGGATCGATTCGAACTCCCCGTTCTTGAGGAACTCGGCCATGATGTCCTTGTTCTCGTCACGGGCGAGGAAGCTGACCGGCAGGCCGGTCGCCTCGGACACCTTCGCCAGCACCGGGACGCCGCGCCAGACGTCCGGGCACCAGTCTTCGCCGAGGCAGAGCGCGCGCAGGCCGTGCGCCGCGATCAGCTCCTTGAAGCGGGCGACATCGGCGTCCGGGAGCTCGAACTCGTCGTAGTGGCGCTGGAAGCGCTCCTTGTTCAGCTCGATGGTGTCCATCCAGCCAGTGAACGTGTCCGTGCCCGCCTCGAAGCGCTCGGGCGTGACGACCGAGTCGGCCATCGCTGCGCTCTTGCGGGTGATCGTTGAGGTTGCGGTCATTACTGCTCCAATTCGAGCCCGCGAGAACGGGCGAAGATCCGCGTCCGGTGGCGCTTCCGCGAAGGATCGCGCCGCGTGCGCGATTCTAGCATGGCGCTTGATTTTCTACTGTGGCCCGGCCGAGTGGCCGCGCGATGCCTGACCCGCTCTCCGCTCGGCGACGAAGGCCGTCGAGGCCAGGCGCAACGCCTCCTCCGCATCCACTGCTGACGCTCGCGCGAGTGCCATGACGCTCCAGAGCAGTGCGCCCAGCTCTTCTACAGGCGGCGTCGAGGAGAGCGCGCCCAGCGCCGCCGCCACCTCCGCACGCGCCTCGGATGGCTCGATCGTGGCCGCATCGCCTGCGCGTTGCGCGCGCCCGAGCAGGTCCTGTGCGCGCGTGAGGGCGGGCGTGGCGAGGGGGACCGAGCTGTAGACATCGTCGGCTGCCACCTCACCGTTGGCGGCATCCTCGGCGCGCTCCTCCGCTTTCAGCTCATCCCAGCGACGCAGCAGTTCTTCCTGCGAGCCGGCGACCCCGTCGCCGAAGACGTGTGGATGACGCCGCACCATCTTGCGCGCAGCGGCGTCGGCGACATCCTCGGCGGTGAACGCGCCGGACTGCTGCGCCAGGGCGGTTTGCATGAAGATGTGCGCCAGCACGTCGCCCAGCTCCTCGCGCAGCCCGTCGAGGTCGCCGCGGTCGATCGCGTCGACTGCCTCGTATGCCTCCTCGAGGAAGTACTTGCGGAGGGACTCGTGCGTCTGCTCCCCGTCCCAGGGACAGCCGTCCGGCCCAAAGAGCCGCTCCATGACGCCTCGTAGGCCCTCGATCGAGGCGAGATCGGATTCGGGCGGCGCCGGGTCGATGAGCCAGGCGGAAGCGTCGCCAGGCAGGGCGTCGACGGTGGTCGTGACCACCTCTTCGCCGACCACAGCGCGGGCGGCGTGGTCGAAGGGCAGTCGCGCCGCCAATACCGCGCGAGCCGCGTCGAACTCCTCGGGCAATACCAACAGCGGACGGGCGGCGCTGAACTGCGGATGCTCGGGGTCGAACGCCTGGAGCGCCCTCGGGGGCAGCTCCAGCAGCGCGAGCAGGGAGTCGAGGCTTAGAGAGGTGGCGGTCACCGGACGAGTATAATCAGCCGGTGAGTCTCCTCCGACCGGCCACCGCCCTCATCTTCATCGCGGCCATCCCGATCTTCCTCGTGCTCTCGAACGTACGGGTCGCGGCCACGGAGCAGCGCGTCTACGAATACTCGTTCAGCCAGTACGACGCGGACCTCGTCACCGGCATCGAGCGCTCCGAGTTGGACCGCGCGGCCAGCGAGATCATCGGCTACTTCCGCGACGACGATGCCGACGCCCTCGACATCCGCGTCGCCGACGGTGGGGAGATCGTGCCGCTGTTCAACCAGCGCGAGGTACTCCACATGCGCGACGTACGCGACCTGATGCGCGCGACGTTCCGCCTGCATGAGATCGCGTTCGTCTACATCGTCGGCTACGTCGCCGCGGTGTTCCTCTGGAGCGGCGAACGTCCGCTGCGGCGTTTGGCGCAGCAGGCGATGATCTCCGGCGGCGCGACGGTCGCGTTGCTGGCGGGCGCCGCGATCGGGGTCCTGGTGGGCTTCGACAGGCTGTTCACCCAGTTCCACCTGCTCTCGTTCTCGAACGATCTGTGGAAGCTGAGTCCGGCCCGTGACCACCTGATCCAGATGTTCCCGCAGGGTTTCTGGTTCGACGTCACGCTCGCCGTCGGTGTCGCCACGATCGTGCAGGGGCTCGCCATCCTCGGCGTCGGCTGGGCCTACGTGCGCTGGCGTGACGAACGGGGCGGACCGCCACCGGTACGAGGTGTGCTGGGGTATCGCGTGTTGGGTCTCGTTGACGCGACGTCTAGAAGTCGAAGTCGTCTGGCAGGCCACCCATGTCGAAGTCCTCGGGGTCGCCTTCGCCCATACGGATATCGGGGGACGCGTTCGAGACGGTCGCGAAGGGCTGCAACAGGATGCGCCGGGTGGCGCGTGAGCCGCAGTTGTCGCACTTGGGTCGCTTGTCGCGGTCAGCGAGGCGACGCACCAGCTCGAAGCGCTGTTCACACTTCTTGCAGCGGTACTCGTAGATCGGCATCTCGCACTCCTCGCTGGCCTCGGGTTGCGCCGGCTGGCGCGACCGCTATCTTGCGCGCCCAGACGCGCGGCGTCCACGGCCCGAGCCCGCCGAGGCGAGGTCGGGCCGCTATCACGCCGTGCTGGTGAGACCTAGTCGAGGTAGTCCTTCAGCTTCTTCGAGCGCGTCGGGTGCCGCAGCTTGCGCAGCGCCTTCGCCTCGATCTGCCGGATGCGCTCGCGCGTCACGCTGAACTCGCGGCCAACCTCCTCGAGGGTCCGCGAACGGCCGTCTTCGAGGCCGAAGCGCAGCTCCAGCACCTTCCGCTCACGCGGCGTCAGGCTGGAGAGTACGTCCGTCACCTGCTCCTTGAGCAGCTGATGCGACGCGGCATCGGAGGGGGCGAGAGCCGTCGGGTCTTCGAGGAAGTCGCCCAGGTGGGAGTCCTCTTCCTCACCGATCGGCGTCTCCAGCGAGACCGGCTCCTGCGAGACCTTCATGATCTCGCGCACGCGCTCGGCGGGCAGGTCCAGCTCAGCGCCGATCTCCTCGGACGTCGGCTCGCGGCCGAACTCCTGCACGAGGCGACGCTGGATGCGGACGAGCTTGTTGATCGTCTCGACCATGTGCACCGGGATGCGAATCGTGCGCGCCTGGTCGGCGATGGCACGGGTGATCGCCTGTCGGATCCACCATGTGGCGTACGTCGAGAACTTGTAGCCCTTGCGATAGTCGAACTTCTCGACGGCGCGAATGAGGCCGATGTTGCCCTCCTGGATCAGGTCCAGCAGGGACATGCCACGGCCGATGTACTTCTTCGCGACGGAGACGACGAGGCGCAGGTTCGCCTCGGTCAGCTGCCGCTCTGAGCGCTTGCCGTCGTAGACAAGCTTCTCGAAGTAGTACTGCATCGGACCGCGGTGCTGCCCGTCGAGGCCTTCGGCCAGCCCTTCTGGCGGCGGGAACAGCTTCGACTCACCGCCCGCGACCTCGGCGGCCCAGCCGACGTGCTCAGGGCGGATGATGTGGCTGATGATCGAGAGGCGAATCAGCGCCATGTGGGCCCGCAGGTCGTCCCACTTCATGTCCTTCATCAGCCGCCGGTGCGAACCCTCGTCGAGTTCGCGGTCGACCGAGCCACGGAACTTCGGGTCGCCGATGCGCTCCGACACGGACTGTCGAGGCAGCTTCAGGTAGCGGCTCACGGACTGGTAGATCTGGCGCTCCGCTTGGAACTGGCGGAGCAAGTCACCGAAGACCTCGCCCCAGGTCGGCTCTTCGCCGAGCTCCTCGCGATAGTCCTCCTGGATCTGCTCGATGTGTAGCCACTCCTCGATCGCGCGGGAGAGGCGCTTCTCGTCCTCGGCGGTGAGCAGCGGCACTTTGCCGATCTCGCGGAGGTACATGCGCACCGGGTCGTCGATGCCCGCAGCTTCGTCGACGATGCGGCGCGCTTCGTCGACGACGGTGCCCGCCTCGCGGCCGGCGACCGCATCGACGCGCACGGAGATGCCGTTCTCCGAGAGCTGCGAAATGATCGAGGACAGCTGCTCGCGGCTGCGCTCGGTCTCCGGCAGCGCGTCGAGGACATCCTCGGCCGTGACGGTGCCCGAGCGCCGTCCCTTGTTCAGCAGCGCCTCGAAGCCGGCGTCGGCCTCAGCAATGCTCGTGCTGGCGAAACTCTCGGTGGTCATCCAGAACCCTCCACATTCGGCTCGCCGCCCGCGACCGCGGGTCGGCGCACCGGCGCCTGTTGCTCCTCGGCCGGGTCATCGTCCGACCCGGCTCGCCCTCTGGTCTGCGCCCGCAACGCGATCTGTCGCGCCGTGAGCTCGACCGTGTGGGCGTCGATCTCGTTCAGTGCCGTCTCCTCGTCGGTCGAACCGGGCTCACTCCGCCCGGCTTCGACGATCGCCTCCGCGGCCGCTGCCGCCGAGGTCTCTTCGTCACTCACATGCTCCCGAAACGCCTCGAGCAGCCTCGACGACTCGCGACGGTGGCGCAGCGCCTGTGCCATGGTCTGCACCATGTCGCCGACGTGGCGTGGCTCGTAATCCGGAAGCGCCACGCTTGCGACTTGTTCATGGCGTTCCACGAGCGAGATGTCGTGGTCAACAAGGTGTTCGGCGAGATCAACGTCTGATCGCCAAACCTCAAAGAGGTGGCGATTCGTCGAATCCTCAAACAGATTTGCGTCGAGTTCGCCGCCGGGACCGCGTGCTTCGCGCCTCTGCACGAGGAGCTGCAACAACTGCTGCTCACCGTCCGCAGTCATCTGTGGCGCTCGGGTGGCGGCACGGAGATCGGCCTTCGTCGGCACAGGTCGTGGACGCGCCGCCGGCCAATCCCGCGGCTGCCGCCCGAGGAGCTGCATCACCGTGCGCTCCTCGACGTGGGCGAGACGAGCCAGCTTCTGCACGTAGTGCGCTTGCACGACCGGATCGCGCATGGCCGCAACGGTGGGCGCCAGCGTCTGGAGCGCGTTCGACCGCCCGCGGGCGTCTTCCGGACCGAGGGCGTCGCTGACGACATCGAACAAGTGGTCCGCGACCGGCTTCGCCTCGTCGATTAGCTGGCGGAAGGCGTCGGGGTCGTGGCGCACCAGAGAGTCCGGGTCCTCGCCCGGCGGCAGCGAGGCGATGCGGATGTCGGCCTGCAGCACGTCCTGGTAGGAGACGAGCCCGCGCCAATCGACGGTCGCCACGGACTCCGTGTCGGCAGCGCCCGCCGCCACCTCGACGCCGCGCAGCGCGGCCTCGGAGCCCGCCGCATCTGCGTCCAGCGCCAGCACGAGGTTCTGCGTGTAGCGCTTGATCAGCGTCATCTGGCGGTCGGTGATGGCCGTGCCGTTGGAGGCGACGACGTGGTCGAGGCCAGCCTGGTGCGCAGCGATCACGTCCGTGTAGCCCTCGACGATGACCGCGAGATCGGCGCGGCGAATCGCGTCGAAGGCGCGATCGATGCCGTACAACGTCCCACTCTTGTCGAAGAGCGGGGTCTGCGGCGTGTTCAGGTACTTCGGCTCGTCGTCCGGTTTGAGCGCACGGGCGCCGAAGCCGATCAGGCGGCGGCGCTGGTCGCGCGTCGGGAAGATCAGCCGCCCGCGGAAGCGGTCGTAGCTACCGTCGCGGCCCTCGCGGCGGACCGCCAATCCGACTTCGATGATGTCGCTCTCGCTGAACCCGCGAGCCCGCAAGTGGTCGCTGAGCGCCTCCCACTCGTCGGCCGCGTAGCCCAACTGCCAACGATCCTGCGCCTCGGCGTCGAGGCCGCGCGATTCAGCGTACGCACGCGCCTCGGCGCCTCCGGGTTCGCGCAGGGCGGACTGGAAGAACACCGCCGCGGCCTCGTTCGCGCGCAGCAGGCGCTCGTGCTCCTCGCGCTCCTCAAGTTCACGACGGCTCGGCGGACGCAATTCGACGCCGGCGCGCTCCGCGCAGCGCCGCAGCGCCTCCGGGAACTCGAGGCCCTCGACGCGCTGCACGAAGGAGATCACGTCGCCACCCGTCGAGCAGGCGCCGAAGCAATGCCAGGTCGATCGCTCCGGGTCAACGACGAACGAAGGCGTCCGCTCCGTATGGAACGGACAGCGCGCCTTGAAGGTGCGCCCGCTCTTCTTGAGTTCCGGGACATAGCTCTGCACGGTCTCGACGATGTCGAGTCGCGCTTTCACATCATCAATGGCGGTCATGCTCATCTATATAGACACCGCCGAGGCCGTCTGGTTACGCGGGGCTTAGCGCGGGAACGTGTTGTTCGCGAACTGCGCGTCGTCGAGCGCATCCGAGGCCAGCTGGATGGTCGCTCGGGTGAAGTCGAGTTCGTCGAGCGCTTCGAACTCGACCTCGATGATCTCCTCCGGCAGCAGCTCCACCTCAAGGCGGCGGCGTCCGAGCAACGTGCCCTCCGGCCGCTGGCGCACGTCGATCGCGATCAGCCCGACGATCGGAATCGTTGAGTTGTTGCGTACGGAGACGACGAGCCCACGTCCCTGGATCAGGAGGGCGTTCGTGATGCCGAGGTCGTTCGGGACGTCCGGCTCGATCACGATCTGAAGCCGGTTGTTGGCGTTGTCCAGCTCCTCGACCGGCGGATCGATCGAGGCCTCGATGGTGACGCGCCCTCGACGCTGCACGTACTCCTCCTCGTAGCGCAGTTCGAGCTCGTCACCCGCGAGCAGCGGTTCACCGGCCTTGACGTCGATCGGCTTGGGCGTCGCGCCGTTGAGCGAGATGAGGATCGTGCCAGAGACGTCTGCGGTGCCCTCGTTCGCGAGTGTCACTACGAGCTGGTTGTCGCGCGCCTCTGCCAGAGCGACCACGAGGTCGGGCAGCGCAGGAACCAGGGTTGCCGTCGGAACGGCGGTGGCCGTGGGTGTGGAGGCGAGGACGGCGAGGTCTTCGATGTCGGGCGCTCCGATCACGGCGTTCCGCGGGACCCAGCCGCGCAGTCCCGGCTCGCCTGTCACCTCGATCAACAGCCAGTCGCCCGAGTCGTCGCGGCCGGTGACCGTGACCCCCGACCCAGCCTCGAGCTTGGCGACGATGGCGACGCGGCTGGACGGCGCCGAGCGCAGGTCGACCGCCACACCGAGCCGCGCGGGCACCGCCGTGGAGGTAGCCGCAGGCGTCGGCGGCGGCGTCCCGGCTCCGTTGTCGCTCGCCAGCAGCACGATGGCGACGATCACCGACACGATGGCCACGGCCCCGGCCGCGGAAACGATGATGGCGCGCCACGATTGCATCAGCGCACTGCGGCAAGCAGCTTGCGCAGCGTGTTGTTGAACTCGCCGGACTCCTCGATCTGGTTCAGGCGGTCCAGCTCGATCTGGTAGACGCCGGTGGAGGTCACCTCCACGGTCGTGGGAACGGTCGCTGACCGACCCGGCGCCAGTGACAGATTCTCGACCGTGAAGACACCGAGGAGGCCACCCTCCGCGCCCGTCACTTCGAGACCGACCGAGCCTTCGATGGCGCTCGCGCCGATGTTGTCGATGCGCACCAGGAGACGCCCGTTGGGCAGCACGGTCGCATCGCTGATGGTCAGGTCGGGCAGTAGATCGGCGGGGTCGACCGCGGGCACGCCAGCCTCGCCGGGTGCGTCGGCGGCGATCACCGGCGCGGCCGCCAGATCACCCTGCTCCTCGACGACGTTCGCCAGTGGCATCCAACCCTGGAGATTCGATCCGAGCGGGTAGATGAGCCGCAGCCACTCGCCATCCTCGCTGCGACCGGTCACCTCGGCGACGCGACGCTCCGGCACGATCGCCACGATCGCGGCCTCTCGCGAGGGCCGCGCGAGTAGGTGAGAGGTGACGGCGGGCCGAACGGCGATGATGCCGGCGGGGATTTCGTCGACGCCTGCGGTGGCCGCCGGTGTGGGTACCGCCACGGTCGCGCCGTCGGGATCATCGAAGGCGATCAGGGACACGATCAGCGCCGCCGCGATGAGCACGATCGCGATGCCCGCGAGGAGTGGCGTACGCCGTCTGCGTCTCGTCTCCAGGCCTCCGCTGCCCCGCCGCGGCGAGTGTATCAGGCGCCCCGGTCCCGCCTCTCGTGGCGTCGAGGCGCGGCTACTCGACGAGCCCGAGTGAGCGTGCACGGCCGATCGCGAAGCCGTCAGTCATGCCAGAGACATAGTCGGCAGCGCGTCGCCACGGCGGATCATCAGGGAGGGCCCAGCCCAGGACCTCGCCCGCATGGTCAACATAATACTCGTAGAGCGCGCGGACGACCGCGCGCACGATCTCCGCATCGCGCAGAGTCTGCTCGTGCAGATAAACCCGCTCGAACATGAACGACCGCAGATCGTCAGTTGCCTCCAGCGTGTCAGGCCCGAGGACGATCGACGGTGTCGCGCCCTCGAACGTCGCGAGGGAGGCGCGCACGCAGTCGGTCACCAGCGTATTGATGCGTTCGGAGTGGGTCGCGCCGAGACGGCTGCGCACACGGTCGGGAAGGTCGCTCTCGTCGAGCAGGCCAGAGCGGATGGCGTCGTGGATGTCGTGATTGAGGTAGGCGATCGAGTCGGCCAACTTCACGATCTGTCCTTCGAGCGTCTCGGCCGTGCCCCATGCCTCCGCGGCGATGGACTCGCGCACCTTGGAGTGTTTGAGGATGCCGTCGCGGGTTTCCCACGTCAGGTTGAGCCCTCGGCCGTCGCGCTCCAGGCTCTCGACGATGCGCAGCGACTGCTCGTTGTGGCGGAAGCCGTCGGGCATCAGATCGGCCAGCTGCTCCTCGCCGGCGTGGCCGAATGGGGTGTGACCCAGGTCGTGCCCAAAGGCGATCGCCTCGGTCAGATCCTCGTTCAGAGCCAGCGCGCGGGCGATCGTGCGCGCGACCTGCTGCACCTCGATGGTGTGGGTCATACGCGTGACGACATGGTCGGAATCGGGAGCGACGAAGACCTGCGTCTTGTGCTTTAGGCGGCGAAAGGCGCGGGTGTGGATGATGCGATCGCGGTCGATCTGGTAGCCAAGCCGCAGCGGTTCCGGGGTTTCCTCGACGTCACGACCGCGAGATACGCCCTCACGCGCCGCGAGCGGAGATAGCCGCGACTCAGCATCCTCGAGGCGGCGGCGGATCGACGCGAGGTCCTCGGACGCCATACCGCCAGTCTGGCGCACCGGGGGATGCCGGACAAGCTTCATACACACCGCTACGCATCCAGACTCCTATAATGATGCCCGCGACCGGACGTCCAGATGGCGGTCGTCGGCCATCACCGGCTGGGGGCAGTGCTCCGACGGGGTGACGGCTACCAACGAAACTCTCCCCCTCCGGCGGCGCGGACCCACCGCGACGCTCGACAGATGGCTGGCCGCCAGCCGCTGTCCGTCGAGGAAGGACGATGCCTGGTGACGACGGTGTTGCCGGAGACCGACGCCGCCGGTCTCTCATCGCAGCTCGTCTACCGCTTCGGCGGGGGGCAAGCCGACGGTTCTGGAAGCGATCGCAACCTCCTCGGCGGGAAGGGTGCGGGCCTGGCCGAGATGAGTGGCCTGGGCATCCCGGTGCCGCCCGGCTTCACCATCACCACTTCCGTCTGCAACGCGTACTACGACGCCGACCGCACCTATCCCGATGGTCTCGAGCCAGACGTCCGAGCGGGCCTCGCGCACGTCGAGAGAATCGCCGGAGCCTCCTTCGGCGACGCTGACAACCCACTCCTCGTCTCCGTGCGCTCCGGTGCCCGCGTCTCCATGCCGGGGATGATGGACACGATCCTCAACCTCGGGCTCAACGACGAGACCGCCGAGGGCCTCGCACGCGCGACCGGGAACCCACGTTTCGCCTACGACTCCTACCGCCGCTTCGTGCAGATGTACGGCGAGGTCGTGATGGGGGTCGCCAAGGTTGACGAGACCGACGGCGATCCATTCGAGAAGCTGCTAGACGCTAAGAAAGCGGCGCGCGGCGTCGAGATCGACACCGAACTGGGAGCCGACGATCTGCGCGGACTGGTCTCGGAGTTCAAGGCCCTGATCCTCGAACGCACCGGGGACGGATTCCCGACCGACCCCTGGGAGCAGCTCTGGGGTGCGATCGGCGCTGTCTTTTCCTCGTGGGACAACCCGCGCGCGCGGATCTACCGCAAACTCAACGGCTACTCGGACGCCTGGGGCACCGCGGTCAACGTGCAGGCGATGGTGTTCGGCAACCTCGGCGATGACTGCGCGACGGGGGTGCTCTTCACACGCGACCCCTCGACAGGTGAGCGCGCGCTCTTCGGTGAGTACCTCGTCAACGCACAGGGCGAGGACGTGGTCGCCGGCATCCGCACGCCGCAGCCGATCACGATCGCGGCACGACAGCCGGACAACCCGCCCTCCCTCGAGGAGACGATGCCGCAGGCCTTCGGCGAGTTAGCCGAGGCGTGCGAAACGCTTGAGCAGCACTTCCGCGACATGCAGGACATCGAGTTCACGATCCAGCAGGAGCGGCTCTGGATCCTGCAGACTCGCGGCGGCAAGCGGTCCGGCCGCGCCATGTTGAAGATCGCGGCCGACATGGTGGCCGAGGGTCTACTGACCGAGGACGAGGCGCTGCGCAGCCTGGACCCGGGACAACTCAACGAACTGCTGCATCCGATCTTCGCCGCAGGTGCACCGCGCGACGTGATCGCCACAGGATTGCCGGCCTCGCCGGGTGCGGCCGTCGGCCGCGTCGTCTTCACACCGGCCGATGCCGTCGACTGGGCCGCCCGCGGCGAGCGGGTCGTGCTCGTACGCGACGAGACCAGCCCCGAGGACATCGAGGGCATGAAGGACGCCGCGGCCATCCTCACCGCGCGTGGCGGCATGACCTCGCACGCCGCCGTCGTGGCTCGCGGCATGGGCAAGTGCTGCGTGACCGGATGCGGCGCGCTTCGCATCGACTACGACAGCCGCACCTTCAGCGTCGAGGCTCCGGACGGCCGCTCCGTGACGATCGCGCAAGGTGACACGCTCTCGATCGACGGTTCGACCGGCGAGGTGATCCTCGGCGCGCTGCCGCTCGCTGAGGCGGAGTTCCCGCCGGAGTACGAGGAGGTCATGCGCTGGGTCGACGACACGCGCCGCCTCGACGTCCGGGCCAACGCCGACACGCCGGAGGACGCCGAGCGCGCGCGGGCGTTCGGGGCTCAGGGCATCGGTCTCTGCCGCACGGAGCACATGTTCTTCGGTCCAGACCGCATCCTGGCCGTACGCCAGATGATCCTCGCGACCACCGAGCCCGAGCGCCGTGAGGCGCTGGACAAGATTCTCCCGATGCAACGCGAGGACTTCATCGGGATCCTGCGCGCGATGGCCGGGCTGCCGGTCACGATCCGCCTCCTGGACCCGCCGCTGCACGAGTTCCTGCCGCAGACGCAGGAGGAGCGCCGGGAGCTCGCCTTGACGCTGGGCCTCGAGGTGGCAGATGTCGAGGCGCGCGTGGATGCGCTACGCGAGTTCAACCCGATGCTGGGCCACCGCGGTGTGCGGCTCGCGATCACTTACCCGGAGATCTACGAGGTGCAGGTCCGCGCCATCATCGAGGCCGCCTGTGAGCTCGACGCGGAGGGCGTGGAGGTCTCGCCAGAGATCATGATCCCGCTGGTCGGCATGGACGAGGAGTTGCGTCAGCTCCGTGAACGCACCGTCACGGTGGCCGAGCAGGTCTTCGAGGAGCGCGGACAGCGTATCGAGTACATGATCGGGACCATGATCGAGCTGCCTCGCGCATGCATTCTGGCCGATCGGATCGCCGAGCACGCCGACTTCTTCTCGTTCGGAACGAACGACCTCACACAGACCACCTTCGGGCTTTCCCGCGACGACGCCGGGCGGTTCCTGTCCGAGTACCTGCGCCGCGGTGTGATGCCGGTCGACCCCTTCGTCGAACTCGACCAGGACGGCGTCGGCGGGCTGGTGAAGCTCGGGATCGAGCGGGGGCGCGCGACCAAGCCGGGGCTGAAGATCGGCATCTGCGGCGAGCACGGCGGCGACCCCTCGTCGGTCGCGTTCTGCCACGCCGAGGGCTTCGACTACGTCTCCTGCTCGCCGTTCCGCGTGCCGATCGCCCGGCTGGCGGCGGCGCAGGCGGCGCTGGACACCGACGAGGGCTAACCCTCGATCGTCGACGCGCTACTCGACAGTGACGGTCTTCGCGAGATTCCTCGGCTGGTCCACGTCGGTGCCACGCCTCACGGCGATGCCGTAGGACAACAGCTGCATCGGGATGATCGTGACGAAGGGCGACAGCAGCGGGTCGACCTCGGGCAGCGCGATCACGTCAGTGGCGAGGTCGTCGAGGCTGTGGTCGCCGTCATTGACGATCGCGATCACGTCGCCGTTGCGCGCGCGGACCTGCTCGATGTTCGAGCGCATTTTGTCGAAGACCTCGTCGCGCGGCGCGATGGCGACGGTCGGCATCTCCTCCGAGATCAGCGCGATCGGGCCGTGCTTCATCTCGCCAGCGGCGTAGCCCTCCGCGTGGATATAGCTCACCTCCTTGAGCTTGAGCGCCCCCTCGAGGGCCATCGGGAAGCCGAGACCGCGGCCGAGGAAGAGGAAGTCGTCGTACTGGGCGTAGCGATCGGCGACGCGGTCGATTTGCTCGGAGCGCTCGATCATCTCGCTCATCGCCACCGGCAGATGCAACGCCGCCGCGACCTGTCCCGCCTCCACCTCGTCCGGGAGCACGCCGCGCAGGCGTCCGAGGCGAAGCGCCAGCGCGTGCAGCAGCAGCATCGAGGTGGCCATGGTCTTCGTTGAGGCGACGGCGATCTCTGGTCCGGCGCGCATCAGCAACGTTGAGTCGGCGATGCGAGTCGACTGGGCGCCCGGGGTGTTGCAGAGCGTCACCTGCGCGCAGCCCGCCCGCGAGGCCTCGTCCATCGCAGCGAGTGTGTCAACGGTCTCACCGGATTGTGCGACTGACACGACGAGCGTGCGGTCGTCCAGGACCGGCTCGCGGTATCGGAACTCCGCCGCGTTATCAACCTCGGCCGGCAGCCGCGCAAAGCGCTCGATGTAGTGGCGTCCGACCATCGCCGCGTGCTGCGAGGTGCCCATGCCCACCAGCACGACGCGGGTCAGACGCTGCGCCGCCGCCTCGTCCAGGGTCAACTCGTCGAGACGGACGCGGCCGTCCACGTAGCGCCCGCGCAGAGCGTTCAGCACCGCGTCGGGCTGCTCGTGAATCTCCTTCAGCATGAAGTGCTTGTACGGGCCCTTTTCGGCAGAGACCGGGTCGAATGGGAGCTCTTCGATGGTCTTCTCCACGACTGCACCGGCAGCGTCGAAATAGCGCACGCTCTCGGGCCGGATGTCGGCGAGCTCGCCCGGCTCCAGGAACGTCACACGGCTCGTGTGCGGGAGCAGCGCGCCGACGTCCGAGGCGACGAGCCGCTCGTGCTCGCCGTGTCCGACGACGACGCCACCGCCGGCGCGACCGAGGCGACCGGCCACGATCCGGCCGGGATCGTCACGGTCGATCACTACGAGGGCGTACGCGCCGATGGCGCGCTCTGTGGCGCCTCGTACGGCGTCAGTTAGATCCTGACCGCGCTCGAGGCCGTCACCGATCAGGTGCGCCAGCACCTCCGTGTCGGTGTCCGACGTGAAGCTGACGCCGCGCTCATAGAACTCCTCGCGCAGCTGCTCGTAGTTCTCGATGATCCCGTTGTGGACGACGGCGACGCGGCCGGCGCCATCAAGGTGTGGGTGCGCGTTGCGGTCACTGGGCGCGCCGTGGGTGGCCCAGCGATTGTGCCCGATGCCTGCAACCGCGGGCGGTAGCGTCCCCTCGACGCGCTGCGCCAGTGTGTCCGGGCTTCCCGTTGCGCGCGCAATGTAGAGGTCGTCGCCATCGAACAGCGCGAGGCCGGCGGAGTCGTAGCCGCGGTACTTCAGTCGCTGCAAGCCCTCGAGGATGATCGGCCCCGCGGGGCGCTGACCGGTGTATCCGACGATGCCGCACATAGACGAACCCTTCGGAGAATCCCCGCCCGCGTTCGCCCCGCCCGAATCTCGTTGGCTGGCGCTTCAGTCAGCGCCAGCCTCGATGTCGTCAGGCTCGTCGCCTCGATTGGCGCGCGCCTGGCGTCTGACCACGATCGTACCCTCCGTATCGGCGCCGTACACGCCCCGATAGCGATCTGGTAGCAGATGGGCAACGCGGCGCATCATGAGGTCTGTCGCCGCCTCCGCCGAGGCGCCGTCGGGGCCCTCCTGTGGCAGCTCTAGCGGCTCGCCGAACTCCATGCGGAGCTGCGGTCGGTCACCCCACAGCCAGGAGAAGAACACGCGAGGGATGCGCACACTATCCGTGCCGCTCACCGCCACTGGGACCACGGGCACTCGTGCCAGCAGCGCGACCATGGCGGCGCCCGGAAGGGCCGCCTTCATGCCCGCGCCGTCCCGCGAGCGGGTGCCCTCCGGAAACATCAACACGACCTCATCGTTGCGCAGGTAGTTGCGGGCCACACGGAGCGCGCCGAGATCGCCCGAGAAGCGCCGCACGGGGAACGCACCGTAGACCCAGAACCACCAGCCGATCAGGGGCGTCTCGAAGAGTTCGCGCTTGGCCATCGGGTGCACGCGCCTCGGCGCGAAACTCATCACAAACGGCGGGTCGATGAGGTGGACGTGATTG
This sequence comes from Dehalococcoidia bacterium, assembly GCA_965226785.1. GTDB lineage: Bacteria > Chloroflexota > Dehalococcoidia > UBA2979 > UBA2979 > CBDDEC01. Next base: position 1,196,519 of record CBDDEC010000004.1, on the reverse strand, counting down.
GCCACGAAGACCACGGGGCCCTCTTCGGGAACTCGCTCGAGCCCGACGATCTCGCGCCCGGACAACCAGCGGAACACGAAGCGCGTGAGCACGTTGGTCCACCAGTAGGCGAACGTCGAGATCCGCGCTTTGAGTCCGCTGAAGAGCATCCGGGCTCCGTCCTGCGGGGAGCTTACGCCTCCCGGTTCCCCTCCCCGCCGTTCGCGGCTTCATAGGCCTCGACGCAGCGATCGACGACCTGGTCGATGCCGAGCGCGTCCGTGTCGATGACGAGCGCATCAGCGGCCGCTTGCTCGCGGCGAATGGCGCGCTGGCCGGTGTCGTCCAGGTCGTCGCGACGCCGCGTCTCCTCGAGGACCCGCTCGAACGTCGTGTCGCGGCGGGCGTCGAGTTCCTCGCCCAGTCGTCGGCGGGAGCGTGTTTCGGCCGAAGCGTCGAGGAAGACCTTGGTTCGGGCCTCCACGAGGACGCGCGTGCCGATGTCGCGCCCGGCCATCACCACCGGTTCGCGGGCCGCGATCGCCCGCTGGCGGCGCACCAGTTCGTCGCGCACCTGGGGGATCCTGGACACCAGCGAGACCGCCTTCTCGATCTCCGGCTCGCGCAGCAGCGCGGTCACGTCCTCCTCCGCAAGGAGCACGTGCGGATCGGTCGGCGTGGGCCAGCGCATGTCGAGGTCGAGCGAGCGCACGAGGTCGGTGACCGCCTCAGCGTCCTCTGGATCGCCGTTTGAGCGCTGCACCGCGAGTGTGCAGGCGCGGTACATGAGGCCGGTGTCGAAGAAGCCGAGCTCGAGCCGGTCAGCCAGGACGCGGCCGACGACGCTCTTACCAGCGGCGGTCGGGCCATCGATGGCGATACAACGCAGAAGCGAGTCGTCCGAGATAGGCGAGAGCCCTCCGTGGCCGCCGTGGTGATCCGATGATATCGAGCGTCCGATCGCTGGGTCTAGCGGCCGCGCCGGCCGTCGAGCCCCACGGCGGTGCGCAGGCGTTCGAGTTCGTTCGCGCTCAGCTCACGCGAACCACGGCTCGGCACCCGTCCGAGGCGGACTGGACCGATCGCCGTGCGTCGCAGCCGAACGACCCGGTGGCCGACGGCCTCGAGCATGCGGCGCACCTGGCGATTGCGCCCCTCGTGGATCGTCACCTCGAGGCGCGGGCGTCCGCGATCGGCGACCAGCGGCCTGACGAACGCGGAGGCGGTCGGCCCATCCGAGAGCGCGATCCCCCGCCGCAGCGCCTCGATCACCTCGCTTGAGGGCTGGGCGTCGAGCGTGGCCTCATAGACCTTCGCCAGCTCGTAGCGAGGATGGGTGATGCGGTGTTGGAGCTGCCCGTCGGTGGTGAACAGCAGCAGTCCCGAGCTGTCGCGGTCGAGCCGCCCCGCATACCGCAGGTTCGCCGCTGGCTCGTCGAGGAGGTCGTAGACCGTCTGGCGGCCTCGATCGTCGCGCCGCGTGACGATGACTCCCTCGGGCTTGTTCAGCATCAGCGTGCGGTGCACCTCGGGCGGTTCCACTCGCCGTCCATCGACGGTAACGACTTGCGCCGAGGGATCTGCGCGCTGCCCGAGGCTTGCGGTCTGGCCATCCACTCGGACGCGACCATCGCGGATCAGGTCCTCGGCGGCTCGTCGCGAGGCGATGCCGGCGGAAGCGATCAGCTTCTGTAGACGCTCAGAGCTCACAGCGCTCGACGCGGGTTAGCGGCGGACCCGGTAGCGCTCGATCTGGATCCGCTCGGTCACGACGATGCGTCGGCGCCTGGTGGCGATCGCTGCCGGTGGGGTCGCCTCGCGCGGCACGACCCGGGTGACGGCGCGTGCGAGCGCCCGCTCCGCGGCAATGGTTGCCATCGCGGCCGTCGCGACGCTTGCCACGACCGGCAGCGCCCGACGCGCCAGCGCGCGTAGCGAGGCCACGCGAAGGCGGCTTCTCGAGAGCTGCAGCGCCCGCCGACGCGGAATCGCCGGCTCGGGCAGCTGCTCAGAGTTGTTCGCGTCGGTTCGGTCGGTCACATTGACCTCCCCACTCGGACGAGTTCTCGGGGAAACGGGTCGTCGCAGCCTACGCTTCGGCGTCAGCCGCCGCCAGCGCCAACCGCTGCTCGACATTGTCCGAGACATCGACCGCGTCGACCGGGACGCCTGCAGCGTCCAAGAGTTGCGCCCCCTTTGCGTGCACGCGACCGTCGGCGAACGCGCCCAACGCGGCGACCAGGAACGGCTGCTCGTACGAAACTCCGGTCGCCCTGATGCGCGCGAACAGCTCGCTGCCCTCCAGTTCGTCGTCGCTCATCGCCGAGGGGTCCGGGAGCGCACCCCAGAGTGGATCGAACTCCGGGCCGCGGAGCGAGTAACGGCAGAAGGCGGCAACCGGCCCCTCATCGACCTCCGGGATCGCGAGGTGCACCATCACGCCGCTCTCCTCGGCATGAGTACGGATCAGTTCGCGGTTCACCTCGCGCCAGGTACCGATCGGCCCGGTCGGCAGCGCCGGGTGCAGATTCAGGATCGGATGCGCCCCCACGAACGGCGCAGTGAAGATCAGCATGTACCCGGCCAGCACACCGATGTCGATCGGCCGGTCATCGAGGAGCGCTGCGACCCGGGCATCGAACGCCACGCGCCACGACGGCAGCGGCTCGCCGGGCCTCGAACGCTCCCCGCCGACCGAGCGGCGAAAACTCACCGACGAGAGCGTCCGCACCTCGTCACCGCGCGCCCGCACGCCGTCGAGGAAGGCGTCGGTCTCGGTGCTCTCACCGGGCTCCCGGTTGCAGAAGACATAAGCGATCTGGGCATCCAGCGAGCCGCCGTCGATGGCGCTTCGAACCGCTTCGTACATGCCGCGGGAGCCGGCGCCACGGGCGGTGGTGAACCAGCCGATGCGGAGTGTCACGGGGACGTGGTCACTGGTGAACGGTCACTGCCCGGCGGCGCCCTGGCGCAGCTGCTCAATGCGCTGCTCGATGTCGGCGAGCTGCGTCTGGCAGCGCTCAGCCAGCGTCATGCCTTCCTCGTAGAGCGCGACCGACTGCTCGAGTGTCAGGTCGCCCCCCTCGAGGCGCGCGGCGACCGCTTCGAGCCTCGTATAGAGCGCTTCGAAGCCGTCATCTTCGGCGCCGGCGTCGTCACTCGTTGCCGGATCGTCTGCGGTGGCGGTCATATGTCCGACTCTACACGCGCGTCCCGGCCGCCGTCCTGCCAGGCGATGCGCACGCGGTCGGCGGTGCGAACGCCGTCAGCGCGAGGCACCGGCTGCCCGTGTGCGTCGGTCACGACTGCATAGCCGCGGCCCAGCGTCGCCTCGGGCGAGAGCGTTTGGAGTTGCCGTGTGAGCGTCGCCGCTCGACTGCGCGCCGCGACGATGCTGCCGGCGACCGCTCCGTGGATCGACGAGCGGCGCGCGTCGAGGCGCTGGCGCAGCGTGACGAGGTCGGGCAGCCGTTGAGCCAGCGTGCGGCGCTGGCCGTCGACGCGCTCGTTCGCGGCGGCCACCGCACGTGTCAGTCGCACCTCGGCGCGGTGTTGCAGCTCGCCGATCGCGCGACTGACCTCGGCACGGTCCGGCACAGCCAGCTCCGCCGCCGCGGAGGGGGTGGGGGCGCGCACGTCGGCGGCGAGGTCGGCGAGCGAGGTGTCGGTCTCGTGCCCCACGGCCGAGATCACCGGGACGGGAGCGCCAAACACTGCTCGCACGACCGGTTCTTCGCTGAATGACCAGAGATCCTCGGCAGACCCGCCGCCGCGGCCGACGATCAGCAGCTCCGGCCACGCCTCGGGCTGGTCCAGGGGCGCGATGTCACGAATCCCCTCGGCGATGTCGACCGCCGCCTCGTCGCCTTGCACCTGCACTGGGCGGAACACGATGGTCGCCATCGGCCAGCGTCGCTCGAGCACGGACTGGATGTCGTGGAACGCCGCGCCCCCCGCTGAAGTCACGACGCCGATCCGTCGTGGGAAGCGCGGCAGCGGTCGCTTGCGCTCCTCCGCGAACAGCCCCTCCTCCGCGAACTGCGCCTTGCGCCGCTCGAACTCGGCCTGCAGCGCGCCGGTCCCGGCGGGCTGGACGAAGTCCACGTTGAACTGCAACTCGCCACGGCCCTCGTACACGGATGCGTTGCCGTGCACGACGATCGCCGCACCCTCGGCGACGCGATCGCGCTGGTTGACGTTGTTACCGCGGAAGAAGACGCAGCGCAGCTGGGTGCCCTGGTCTTTCAGCGTGAAGTACATGTGCCCGGACGCCGCGAGCGTCAGGTTGGAGACCTCGCCGCCGATCCAGAGATCGGAGAGCGCTGGGTCAGCCTCGACGAGCTGCCGCAGATAGCGAACGACCTGCCAGACGGCGCGGACTTCGGGTGGCATCGCTGCGCGCTCCCCCCCCCCCCCCCCCCCCCCCCCCCCCTCGCGTCGCCCGGCTCGGTCCTCTCGACGCCGCTTAGGCGGTGGCGGTCCGTTCGAGGTATTCGCCGGTCGAGGTCGAGACCTTGATGGTGTCACCCTGGTTCATGAACAGCGGCACAGCCACTACGAGGCCCGTCTCGACCGTCGCCGGCTTGGTCGCACCGGTGGCTGTGTCGCCTTTCACGCCCGGGTCGGACTGCGTGATCGTCAGCTCGACGGCGGCCGGCAGCTCGATGCTGAGCGCCTCTTCGCCGAACAATACGAGCTGGACGATGGCGCTCTCGGTGATGTAGCTCAGCGCATCGCCGAGGATCCCCGACGGCACTTCGACCTGGTCGTAGGTCTCGGTGTTCATGAAGGTGTGGCGGTCGGCGTCGCCGTAGAGATACTGCATCTGCCGCCGCTCGACGCGCGCGGTGGCCAGCTTCGCGCCGGCGTTGAAGGACTTCTCGACGGTGTGGCCGCCTCGAAGGTCGCGCAGTTTGACGTGGTAGACGGCTGACTTCTTCGTCTTCACATGGTGCACGTCGATCACCTGGTAGAGCGTGCCGTCGACCTCGACGGAGATGCCCTTCTTCAGGTCGGAGGTACCAATCACACGCCCATCCTTCAGTGCAACAGCGGGTCCGGCGTTCGGCCCGTTGAGTCAGCGGGAGATTTCAGAGATCGAGCTTCGGTGCGGTGGAGATAGGCCGCAAGCGGCCGGCCTCCATCACACACTGATCTTCGATGCGCACGCCTCCCCAGCCCGGAATGTAGATCCCCGGCTCGACGGTGACTACATGTCCATCCTCGAGAACCTGATCCGAGGTCGGTGCCAGCCGAGGATCCTCGTGGATGTCCAGCCCGACACCGTGGCCGAGACCATGGCCGAAGTGCTCAGCGTGGCCGGCCGCCGCCATCACATCGGCGGCGATGCGGTGCCCCTCGAGCCCTGGCATGCCGGCCTCGATCTGCTCCTCGGCGGTGACCTGCGCCTCGAGAACGGTGTGGTAGACGCGGCGGAACTCGTCGTCCGGCTCGCCGAGAAAGACGGTGCGCGTGAGGTCGCTGCAGTAACCGTCGACGATCACGCCCATGTCGATCACGACCCCCGTACCGGCCTCGAGCGGGGCGTCCGAGGCGCGCCAGTGCGGCAGCGCGCCGTGTGCGCCGCCGGCCACGATGGTGCCGAACGAGAGGTCGTCCGCGCCGTGAGTCATCGCGTAGGTCTGGATCGCCCACGCCACGTCCTGCTCGGTCATCCCCGGCTCGATCGTATCCATCGCCTGGCGGCAGGCGTCATCGCCCAGCAGCACGGCACGTGTCAACGCGTCGAGCTCGTCAGGTTCTTTGACCATCCGCAGGTCCTCGATCGCACGCGGCGCGGCCACCAGCGTCGGACGGGATGCCCCCTCAAGGTCCGCGACCGCGCGCTGCCACACCTCGTGCTCCGCGACGGTCATACCGGACGGCTCGAAGCCAACGCGGAGGCCGCCCGTGGCCTCAAGAATGGTCGGCGCTGCGCCGGTGGTCGCGCCCGCGACTTGCACCAGCTCATATTCGGGGCACTCGCGTCCGACCTGCTCCCAGTAGCGCGAGTCGGTTGCAAAGCGCGCCGCCTCGCGCGTGACGAGCGCGACACCGGCACTGCCGGTGAAGCCGGCGATCCAACGTCGGTTCGATGGCGTCGTCACGAGCAGAGCGTCGATGCCCAGTTCATCGAAGCGGGCGCGCAGGCGGTCGATGCGGGCGACGCTGCTCATGTATCGCTCCCGCCGAGGCGCTCATGGATCGCATCGAGCGCTTCGATGTAGCCGTCGGTGCCGTGCCCGACGATCGTCAACATGGCCACAGCCTCGATGTAGCTGTGATGGCGAAACGCCTCGCGCTCGTAGACGTTCGAGATGTGGACCTCGACGGTCGGCAAGGCGGCACCGGCGATGGCGTCGGCGATGGCGACCGAGGTGTGGGTGTACCCCGCGGCGTTGAGGATCATGGCATCCCAGTCGCGGTGCGACTGGATGAGGTCGATCAGCGTGCCCTCGTGGTTGGACTGTTCGAACGCGACGTCGATGCCGAGTTCGCCGGCGCGGGCGCGGAGGCGGTCGTTGACTCGATCGAGCGTTTCGTCGCCGTAGATGCCGGTCTCGCGCTCACCGAGGAGGTTGAGGTTCGGTCCGTTCAGCACCAGGACCCGCATCGTTGCCCCCATCGGCCTCGCGACCGAAACGCCGCCTGGGCGTCGCCGCCTCGGCCTCCCGCGCACGCTCGAGGGCGTTGCCGACGAGTTCCGCGCTGCGACGCTGCGCGACCGAGGTGTAGATCTGCGTCGTGTCAGCCGATGCGTGTCCCAGCAGGTGCTGGACGACCCGCAGGTCGGCGTCGCCCTCCAGCATATGCGTGGCGAAGCTGTGTCGCAGCAGGTGCGGGTGAACGCGCTGTGCGATGCCCGCCTGCATACCCATCCGGCGCACGATCGTCTGCACCGATCGCGCCGAGAGCCGGCCGCCTGAGCGATTGAGGAACAGTGCGGCCTCGACGCCGGCAGCGAGCTCCGGCCGGCCATCCTCGAGGTAACGGTGCAGCGCATCGGCGGCCAGATCACCGAACAGCGCCACGCGTTCGTGTCCACCCTTGCCCAGCACACGCGCCTGGCGGTTCGCCAGGTCGATGTCCAGGCCATCGAGGCCGACCAACTCGCTCACCCGCAAGCCCGCCCCATAGAGCAGCTCGAGGATCGCGCGATCGCGGAGCCCGAAGGGAGTCTCGTCCTCGGGCGCTTCGACCAGCGATTCAGCGTCTTGCTGGCTGAGGTAGCGCGGCAGGCGCTTCGTCACCTTCGGGTAGCGCAGGCGCAGCATCGAGTCGCCGGGCCGCGCCTGCAACTCGTAGCCCTCCCGATCGAGCCAGCGGTAGAAGCCGGCGATGGTCACGGCTCGACGTCGCACCGAGGCCTCGGACAGGTCGCGGATGCGCAACGCGCCGAGGTAGGCGCGGCCGTCCTCGCGACCGGCGTCGCGATAGTCGCGGCGCATCTCTTCGAGGAACGCGAGGAAGTCGGCCAGGTCGGTGCGGTAATTGCGCACGGTGTGCGGCGAGCGCCGCTTCACCTCGGTCAGATGCGCGAGGTAGGCGTCGAGGGCCTGCGCGGCGTCTTGCTGCGTCGGCGCTGGCGGCGTTTCGGCTGGCACTGAGGTGATGGTCGACCCCGGATACCCCGCCCGGAGTTCACATAAAGGCTAGCCGCTAGCCGGTGACCCGCGCCACCCAGTCGCGGAGGATGGACTGCGCCTCCGGGTGCTGCGTAATGCCGTGCGGTGCGTCCGCGATGCGGTGGAACTCGGCGTTCGGGATGCCGTCGCGCAACATCTCGCCATACTCGAAGGGCACGACCGCGTCGGCGTCGCCGTGGATGACGATCGTCGTCGCCTCGATCGTGCCAAGGCGCGACCAATGGTCGTGCTCCGCGGTGGCGCGCCAGTTGAGGATGCTGCCGTACCAGAGCCACGCCAGCTCCTCGTCCGAGGTTTCGGCGAGGCGCTGCGTCAGTTCGGCTTCATCGACACCCCGTATGCGAGCGATATTCTCGGCCGACTGCTGCGCTTCGTGGCGGATCCGCTCAGCCCGGTCGTCGAACGCCGCCTCAACGCCGCGCGTCTCGACGTCCCGAACGATGCTCATGCGGTGTGCCACCTCGTCGAGACGCGCGCGGACGCTGGGCGGCGGTTCGTCGGGCAGGCCCTCGGGCGCTTCGCACATGATCGCCGGCCCCGTGTTCGGGAGACCGAGCGCGATCACGCGCTCCGGCCACGTTAGCGCGAACTCGAGGGCGACGGGGCCGCCGGCCGAGGAGCCGACGACGATCGCACGCTCGACTTCGAGGTGGTCCAGCAGGCCGGCGGCGTCGGTGGCGATGTCCGGCAGGTCGAACTCGCTGAGCACGTACTCGGACGCACCGGCGTTGCGACGGGAGTAGCGAATCAGGCGCACCTCGTCGCCGAACACGCCCTCGAGGGCGGTCGCGGCGCCGAAGATCGTCGTCGCGGGCCCGCCGTATCCGCCGTGGATGAAGAGCAGTGGCACGCCGTCTTCGCGGCCCGTCACGGTGTAGTCGAGCTCGACCCCACTGCCGACACGGGCACGCGCCATCAGGATGCGCGCGGTTTCCGTCGAGGCCGACGCGAAGTCCGCCGCCGTGCCGGCGCTTTCTTCGCGCGCGGGTCTTTGCCCTCGGAGCGGAGCCGCTCCTCGCGGGCGGCGAGCCAGTCGAGGGCATCCTGCTGAGTCACGCCGCCCGGCTCGCGTCCCTTGGGGAGCGACGCGTTGACCGTGCCGTCTGTGACGTAGGGCCCGAACCGCCCCTCGCGGACAGTGATCGGCGAGTCGTAGTCGGGGTGCTTGCCCAGCTCCTTGAGGACCGATTGCGCGGGCTGACCGCGGCGGCGGCGCGGCTCCTTGAGCAGTGCCACCGCTTCGTCGAGCGTGATGCGCCGCATGTGGTCGTGGTCCTCGAGGCTCCGGCTCTCGCTGCCGGCCTTCACATACGGCCCGTTCGGACCGTCCTGAACCATGACCGCCTCGTCGCTCTCGGGGTGCTGCCCGAGGTCCTTCGGAAACGCGAGCACCTGGAGCGCCTGCGCCTCGGTCACATCTTCCATCGACATATCGGGCCAGAGCGACGCTCTGCGAGGTTTCGGCGCGTCCTTCTTCGCCTTGCCTTTGACCGGCTCCGGGTTCTCGCCGACCTGGACATAGGGGCCGTAGCGGCCGGTCTTGAGGTACACCGGCTCGCCGGTCTCGGCCCACGTGGCAATCTGGCGGTCGCCAAGGCTGCGCTGATGCAGCAGCTCCAGCGCGAATGCTAGGTCCATCTCATCCGGCTCGAGGTCCTCTGGCACCTCGGCGCGCAGCTCCTCATCCCCGGCCTGCACGTACGGCCCGTAGCGGCCGACGCGTACGGCGACCAGCCGCCCGTCCTCGTCGAGCCCGAGCGGGATCGATGAAATGGCGCGCGCGTCGATGGCCTCCCAGCCGCCCTCGATCGTGCCGTGCAGCCCCTCCCGACCCATCGGGTCGTCGTCAGGGGCGTTCGGATCGCCGTAATAGAAGTCATGCAGCCACGGCTTCGGTTCACGCTCGCCCTCCGCGATCTCGTCGAGCGATTCCTCCATGCGCGCGGTGAAGCCGAGGTCGACGAGCACCGGGAAGTGCTCCTCGAGGAGCTGAACCACGGCGAAGGCGGTGAAGCTGGGGACGAGGGCGGAGCCCTTCTTCCAGACGTACCCGCGGTCCTGGATCGTCTGCAGGATGGAGGCGTAGGTGGACGGCCGCCCGATACCGCGCTCCTCGAGCTCGCGGATCAGGCTCGCTTCTGTCCAGCGGTTCGGCGGCTGCGTCTCGTGCCCACTGGCCTCGGTGTCCGTCGCGTCCAACGGCTGGGCAACCTCGAGTTGGGGCAGGATGCGCTCCTGGTCTTCGAGCTCCGCATCAGGGTCGTCCGAACCCTCGACGTACGCGCGCAGGAAGCCCGGGAACTGGATCACCTTGCCCGAGGTGTGGAAGGTCGCGACGCCGAGGTCGCCCGCGTCGGCGTCGAGGCGCACCTGTGTACGCACACCCTTCGCGTCGCTCATCTGCGAGGCAATGGTGCGCTTCCAGATCAGGTCGTAGAGCCGCGCCGCGTCCGGGTCGAGCTCGCCCTGCACACTCTCCGGCGTCCGGAAGCGCTCGCCGGCCGGCCGGATCGCCTCGTGCGCCTCCTGCGCGCCCTCGGTCGAGGTGGTGTAGCGACGAGGCTGGTCGGGGTGGTATTCCCGACCATACAGCGAGGCGATCTGCTCGCGCGCCGCCGTCACCGCCTGCTGCGAGAGGTCGGTGGAATCGGTGCGCATGTAGGTGATGTAGCCGTTCTCGTACAGCCGCTGAGCCACCTGCATCGTGCGCTGCGCGGTGTAGCGCAGCTTGCGCCCGGCCTCCTGCTGCAACGTTGACGTGATGAACGGCGCCGGAGGTCGCTGCGTGTACGGGCGCTCGGTGACGTCCGTGACGGCGAACGTCGCGGTGCGGAGGCGTTCAGCGAGGGCAGTGGCGGACGACTCGTCGAGGAGACGCGATTCGCTGCCCTCGGCCATGACGCCGGAGGTGGCCTCGAAGTCGCGACCGCTGGCGATGCGCTGGCGGTCGAGTTCAACGAGGCGCGCCCGCAGCTGCGCTGGCTCTTTAGTGCGCGTCCGCAGATCGGCGTCGATGTCCCAGTAGGAGGCGCTGACGAACGCCATGCGCTCCTGCTCGCGGTCGACGACGAGACGGACGGCGACGGACTGCACGCGGCCGGCTGACAGCCGTGGCTTGACCTTCTTCCAGAGCACGGGCGAGACCTCGTAGCCGAACAGCCGGTCCAGGATGCGCCGCGCCTCCTGCGCGCGCACCACGGGTTGGTCGATCTCGCGGGGGTTGCGAATCGCTTCGGCGATGGCCTGCTCAGTGATCTCGTGGAAGACCATGCGGTACACGGGGACCTTCGGCTTCAGCACCTCGCTCAGGTGCCAGGCGATGGCCTCCCCCTCGCGGTCCTCGTCAGTGGCGAGGTAGAGCTCGTCGGCCTGCTTGAGCAGCTTGCGCAGCTTCGTGACCTGTGAGGTCTTGTCGGGCGGTATGACATAGAGCGGCTCGAAGTCCTTCTCGATGTTCACGCCGAGGCGGGCCCAGGACTCTCCCTTGAACTTCTTCGGGATCTGCGCCGCGGACGACGGCAGATCGCGGATGTGACCGATCGAGGACTCGACGATGTAGGAGGGACCGAGGTACTGCGCGATGGTGCGCGCCTTGGCCGGCGACTCGACGATAACGAGGCGCGTGATGCCATCGTTACCGGGGATGGCGTCGTCCGTGACGGCGTCGCCCTGGGTCGCGTCGTCGCTGCGATCAGTATCAGTGGTCAACGGGATTCCTCGCTTCCCGGGCCGGGATCGGACGTGCCGCCGCTGCGGCTCGTCAGGTGATCGCCGTCCCCGGAACCTCCGTAACCCGCCGCCGCCTCGCGCACTCGGACGAACTGCATGCCGCCCAGATCGCGCACGAGCCCCTTCAATTCAAGCAATGCGAGCGTAGCCGACACTTCCCCTGCGGCCAATCCACTCTCACGAGCCACCTCGTCCACATGGCGCGGTTCGTGCGTCAGGGCCGCCATCAGGCGTTCCTCCTCTTCGTTCGCCGGCGGCGCCGCGCGGCTGAAGTCGAGCTGTGACCCGATCATCGTCAGGTTGAGGGCTTCGAGTATGTCCTCCACGCTGGTCACTGGCCGCGCACCGTCGCGGATCAGCGACAGTGGACCGCGCGACTGCGGTGCGTAGATCGACCCGGGTACCGCAAAAACGTCGCGGTTCTGCTCGCCCGCGAGCCGCGCCGTGATCATCGCGCCGGACTTGTAGTCGCCCTCGACGATCACGGTCCCGAGCGAGAGGCCCGACAGGATGCGGTTGCGTCGAGGAAAGAACTCCGCCCGGGGCTTCGTCCCCAGCGGGTAGTCGGTGATCAGCGCGCCCTGCTCGACGATGCGCCCAGCCAGGCCTCGGTTCTCCGGCGGGTAAATCTGGTCGAGCCCGTGTGCCAGCACCGCGACGGAGCGCCCGCCGGCCTCGAGAGCAGCGGTGTGGGAGATGGTGTCGATGCCGCGTGCGAGACCGGAGACGACGGTCACCGAGTGGCCTGCGAGGTCACGCGAGAGCTCGGCTGCCACCTGCCGGCCGTACGCCGTCGTGCGACGCGTCCCGACCATGGCGACGCTCCATTCATCCTCCGGCTGCCAGGCGCCGCGGACGTAGATCAGCGGTGGCGCATCGTCAATCTCGCGCAGCCTCGAGGGGTAACGCGGATCGACACGGGCGATCGGTTCGAGATCCGCTTCGCTCAGTCGCTCGAGTTCGGCCGCCGGGTCGATGCGCCCTCGGGCTTCGATCAGCGCCGTCGCTGTCCGTGCGTCGAGACCGGCGGTGAGCAGCTCACTTCGCTCCGCCCGCCACGCGTGCTCCATGCTGTCGAACCCGCGCTCCAACACGCCGAAGCGCACGCTGCCCAGGCGGTGGACGCGGTGCAGCGCCACCCAGTAGGCCAGGTCATCACCAAGAGCATCTGTGTGCGGTTCGCTCATCGAAGGGTCAGGGTATCGACCGCGTCAAGTGGCGGTCTGTACCAAATCTACAACGGGGGGTGGCTCAGACCGCCTCAGCGGTCTCAGGCTGCTCGATCGGCTCGGCGCGGCGAACGCGCACCTTCTTGATGCGCCGACCGAGGATCGAGAGCACCCGCAACTCAAGCGCGCCCGTCCCACTCTCCTCGTCGTCATCGCCGCCGGCACGCACCTCGTCGCCGGGGGCGGCGAGGCGTCCGAGCAGCGTAAAGATGAGGCCGCCAACGGTGTCGAAGTCCTCTGAGCCGATATCGACGGCGAACAGCTCGTTCAGCTCGTCGATGGTGAGGCGGGCATCCACAATCGCCTCGTCCTTCGAGATCGACTGCACGTCGACCTCCTCGGTGTCGTACTCATCGGCGATCTCTCCCACGATCTCCTCGACGAGATCCTCCACCGTGACGACGCCCGCGGTGCCGCCGTACTCGTCAACGGCGATCACCATGTGCACCTGGTCGCGTCGCAGGTCCGCGAGGAGTTCGTTGGCGCGCTTCGTCTCCGGGACGAAGTAGGGCGGGCGGGCGATATCGGTCAGGCTTGGCGAGATGTCGCCGGTGCGCAGATACGCGAGCAAGTCCTTCGCGTAGATCACGCCGGAGATACGGTCGAGCGACTCTTCGTACAACGGGATGCGGCTGAACCCTGACTCGGCGATCACCCTGACGGCGTCGCCAATGGACGCCTCTGTCGAGACCGCCGTGAGGTCTGTGCGCGGGGTCATCAGCTCACGGACGGTCTGGCCCGACATCTCGAGCACGCCTCGCATCATCCGCCGCTCCTCGGCAAGGGCTCCGTCGCCGTCCGCTGCGTCGAGCAGGCCCTCGAGCTCCTCGGCGATGCCGACGGGGGCATGACCGTTGGCGCGCCCCGTCACCCGCAGCGCCAGGTCGATCGGGGCGTTCATCAACCAGGCCAGCGGCATAAAGGCGATGCGCACCAAGGCGATCGGGCGTGCGAGGCGGACCGCCCACGCCTCCGGGTTCTGCTGGACCACCGAACGCGTCGTCTGGCGCAGCAGCGCGACGACCAGGAGCGAGACGCCCGCGACGACCACAAGCCGGACGCCGGTGATGGAGGAATCGACGAGCAGCAGGAAGCCCAGCGTCGCGGTGCCGATCACGATCATCGTCGTCGAGGCGACGCTGAAGACGCGCAGCAACTGTTGTCGCTGGTCGACGTAGCTCTCGAGCAGCGCGCCCAGGCCATTGGCCTGACCGACGCGGATGCGACTGCGGCTGATCGACGTGATGCCGGCCTCCGCGGCTGCGATCAGGACGAGCAGCGCGCCGGCGACGAGCAGGATGAAGATGGCAACGAGTGAGCTGGTATCCAAACCTGGCAGGGCTCGATCCGCGCAGAGCTAACGCTCGCTTGGACCGGCCGGTGACCCCCCTTCGCTCCCTCGCACCTCGGCGGGCATGCCTACGGCAAGCTCCCCCGAGGGCACGTCCTTCGTCACGACCGCGCCCGCGGCCGTGCGGGCGCGGGCCCGTACGGCGACCGGCGCGACGAGGATGGTGTCGCTCCCGATGAAGGCGCCATCCTCGATCACCGTCGTGTGCTTCGCGGAGCCATCGTAGTTTGCGGTGATCGTGCCCGCACCGACGTTGACCCCGGCGCCGATCTCGGCATCGCCGAGATAGGAGAAATGTCCTACCTGAGTTTCGTCACCAATCGATGTCGCCTTTACCTCGACGTAGTTGCCGAGGTGCACGCGCTCGCCGACGACGGCGTCCGGACGGAGATGGCAGTACGGCCCGATGTCTGAGCCGCTGCCGATGCGCGCTCCTTCGAGGGTGGATGCACCGATCTCGCAACCGTCGGCGATCGTGGTGTCTCGGACGATGGCGTTGGGACCGATGCGGCACCCGGACCCGACCGAGGTCTCGCCGAGCAGATGGGTGCCGGGCAGGATGGTCGTGTCCTCGGCCACCTCGACGTGCGCGTCGATGTAGGTCGTGGCCGGGTCGACGAGCGTGACTCCGGACTCCATCAGCCGCTGCCGCATGCGCTCTCGTAGCGTGCGTTCCACGTCGGCAAGCTGCACACGGTCGTTCACCTGCTGCACTTCCGCGGCCTCGATCACCTGGTAAGACTCGACGCCCCCAGAACTCTCGACCGAGCGGGCGATGATGTCCGTCAAGTAGATCTCGCCGTTCGGCGCCGCGGGCAGCGCTTCGAGGGTGGGCCACAGCCAGTCGGCCTCCGCAGCGTAGACACCCGCATTCACCTCGGGCTGGCCGCGCGTGGCTGCATCGGCATCCGCCTCCTCGACGACGCCGTGCACGCGGCCGCTGCGGCGCACGACACGTCCATAGCCGCTCGGGTCGTCCAGGTAGGCGGTGAGGAACGTCAGTGCGGAGGTCGAGGCGAGGTGGCGGCCGGCCAGCTCGAGCAAGGTGCGCCGGCTGAGCAGCGGCAGGTCGACGTTGACGACGAGCACGTGCCCCTGCGCGGTCACGGGGCGCGCAGCGAGGGCGGCATGGCCGGTGCCTCGAGGTTCCGACTGCACGGCGACGCCGACGCCATCGCCAACGGCGGCGGTGATCTCCGCCTCGGTCGAGGGGGCCACGACTACGACGATCTCTCCAGCGCCGGCGTCGCGCGCCAGGTCGCAGAGCAGCCGCACCATCGGCACACCGGCGACGTGGTGCAGCGCCTTCGGCAGAGCGGAACGCATGCGCGTTCCGCGCCCGGCGGCGAGCACGACGACACTGAAGTCCTCGAGGCTGGCCGCGGCCGCCGTCATCGGCTGCGCGAGGGGCGCGCGTTCGCTGGCCATCAGCGGCAAGCGATCAGGCGCGACACAACGCGGCTCGTCGGCACACTCGAGCGGTCGGGTTTGTCGGCTGGCGGAGGTTGATCAGGAACGGGGTCGTCGACCATGGACGGTGTGAAGACACTCCGATGGCGGTACGGGCGTGGAGACCGCCTGAAATTGACCCGTTTCTGAACGACATTCTACACTCGGAACCGTCCCGTCTCTACAGGTGATCAGCAGACGCCGGGTAGACCTCCTCATGGTCCGGCAGGCTGAGTCCGCGCATACTGGTACGCAGCGGGGCGAGAGGGCGAGACCGTGACCGTCGACGAACTCCGTGCGGCGTTCCTCGAGTTCTTCGAGGCACGCGGTCATCGCCGTATTCCCTCGTCCTCCTTGGTGCCGCACGGCGATCCGACTCTGCTCTTCACCAATGCCGGCATGGTTCAGTTCAAGCCGTACTTCATGGGCCTCGAAGAGCCTCCGGCGCCGCGGCTGACCTCGATCCAGCGCTGTTTCCGCACGACGGATGTCGAGGACGTGGGCGACGACACCCACCTCACGATGTTCGAGATGCTGGGCAACTTCTCCGTCGGGGACTACTTCAAGCCCGAGGCGATCGAGTGGGCGTGGGAGTTCCTGACCGGGGTCCTCGGCATCCCGGAGGAACGACTCTGGGCCACCGTCTTCCTGACTGACGACGAGGCGTTCGAACTGTGGGAGCAGCGCGGCGTCCCGCCCGAGCGCATCTCGCGCTACACCGCTGCGCAGGGGAACTGGTGGGGTCCGCCCGGCGACAGCGGCCCCTGCGGGCCGTGCTCCGAGCTGCACTACGACTGGGGACCGACCGAGGGCTGCCGCCACTGCGAAGCTGGCGAGTGCCATCCGGACATCGAGTGCGGTCGCTTCCTTGAGATCTGGAACCTGGTCTTCATGACCTACTTCCAGGACGAGGAGGGCGTGCAGACCGACCTGCCGGCCGCGAACATCGACACCGGCGCCGGGCTCGAACGCCTCGCCTCCGTGCTCCAGGACGTGCGTGCCGTCTACGAGACGGATGAGCTGCGCGAGGTGGTCGCTGCTGCCGAGGGCATCTCAGGACGTACCTACGACCCGGAGGAGAACCACGAAGTCGCGCAGGCGCTGCGGGTGATGACCGACCACGCGCGCGCCATCTCCTTCCTCATCAACGACGGCGTGCTGCCCTCGAACGAGGGCCGCGGCTATGTCCTGCGGCGGGTGCTGCGGCGCGCTATCTACTTCGCCAATCGCATCGGCCGGCACGAACCCTTCCTCGAGGAGCTGGTCGGCACGGCCATCGAACACTCGCTGCAAGCGAATCCGGAGCTGGCCGACCAGCGCGAGTTCATCCAGCGTCTCGTCGGCATCGAAGAGCGCCGCTTCCTCGATACGCTCGACCGCGGGCTCGAGCTGCTCGAGGACGTGCTCGAGCGTGAGCGCGAGTCAAAGCGCATTCCCGGTCGCGACATGTTCACCCTCTACGACACGCACGGCCTGCCGCCCGAGCTGACCATCGAGGTCGCGCGGGAGCGTGGCTACGAGGTCGATGAGGCCGCCTTCGAAGCCGAGATGGCGGCTCAGCGCGAGCGCTCGAAGGGCGCCGAGTTCACGGTCGACGACACAGACCGCGCCCAGCGCTACGCGTCGCTCGAGCTGACCTCGACGTTCGCGGGTTACGACGGTCTCACCGCGCGGGGCGAGGTGACGTTCATCGCGCAAGGCAGCGACCGCGTGGAACAACTCGCAGCCGACGAGAGCGGCGAGCTGGTCCTCGATACCACCGCCCTCTACGCCGAGGGTGGCGGCCAGGTCGCCGACCGCGGCGAGATCGTGACGCCGGGCGGACGCTTCGCCGTCGAGGACGTGCAGCAGTACGGCGATGCGATCGTCCACAGCGGGCGCGTCACCGAAGGATCGATCGCCCTCGGAGAGGCGGCCGAGGCGGCGGTCGACGGCACATGGCGGCGTGGCAGCGAACGCAATCACACCGGCACCCACCTGCTGCACGCCGCGCTTCGACAGATCCTCGGCAGCCACGTGCGGCAGGCCGGTTCGTACGTTGGGCCGGACCGGCTGCGGTTCGATTACACGCACCCGGAGGCGCCGACGGCCGAGGAGCTGCGCTCGATCCAGCGACTCGTGAACGAAAAGATCCGCGAGAACATCCGCAGCGAAACGGTCGAGCTGGATTACGAAGAGGCCATCGACCGCGGAGCGATCGCCTTCTTCGAGGATCGCTACACGGCGCGGGTGCGTATGGTCGAGTACTGCGAGGCCCGAGGGATGGGCCACGAGCACAGCGCCGAGTGTTACAGCCGTGAGCTCTGCGGCGGAACGCACCTCCGCTCGACCGGAGAGATCGGCATCCTCGTGATCGTCGCCGACGGCTCGATCGGCGCCGGCATGCGCCGCATCGAGGCTCTGACCGGCCCTGAAGCGGAGGCCTACGCCGAAGCGCGGAGCGATCAGGTCACCGAGCTCTCCCACCGCTTCCGCGTGCCCGACGACGAGGTGCTCGCGCGCATCGACGCGCTCGAGGAGCAACTCGCGGCCGAGCGCCGGCGCGCTGACGAGGCGGAACTGGCCGTAGCTTCCGGCGCGGCGGACGACCTCGTCGGCTCCGCGGTCGAGATCGATGGGACGCACGTCGTGATTGCACGGGTGGTCGTCGACTCCGCCGACGCGATGAAGCCGATGGTCGACCGGCTGCGCTCGAAGCTCGGCAGCGCCTTCGTAACGCTCGCGGCCGAGGTCGACGGGCGGCCGATGTTCATCGCCGCGGCGACCGACGATGTCGTCGAGCGCGGGCTGCGCGCCGATGAGGTCGTGCGGGCGGCGGCGCAGATCGCGGGCGGTGGCGGAGGAGGACGGCCACAGCTTGCACAGGCCGGCGGACGCGATGCCTCGAAGATCGATGAGGCCCTCGAGGTCGCGCGCGACACGGCGCAGCGCGTCCTCGGTGGCGACGCCAGCTGACATGAACGACGACTTCGGCACCCAGGTTCTGGAGGCGCTGCGCCGCTCGTGGGAGTGGCTGCGAAGCGAGGCGATCCGCAGCGGGCGCTGGTGGCGCGCGGCCGGCGTCCGCACGTGGGCGAACATGCGGAGCGCCTGGGGACGTTGGCGACGATCACGTCGGGAGGCGGCAGCGCGGCGTCAGGCACAGCTCGACGCCGCGATCATCGCCACGGCCGACGATGACGTCGCCTCGATCACCGGCCAGGTCGATGTGGCGATGGACCTCGAGGTTGTGCTGATCGTCCCTCGCGGCGCACGGCCCTTGCGAGCGCCCGCGTTCTGGCCTCACCTTGCGGCGCACGCGCGGCGTCGGGGGATCGACCTCCTCGTCGTCTCGTCGCGGCGAGACGTGCGCGCGCACGCCAGCGACAACGGCCTGCGTGCCGCGACTTCGATCCGACGCGTGCGGCGAGCGTCTCAGCACCGATTCAGGATCGGCGGGCGCTCGTTCACCGTGCCGAGGCTGAACCTCGGTCGGTGGGTGCGCGGCGCTCTGCTCCTCGTCGCGGTCGGGGCGATCGGCATCGTCGCCTGTTACGCCGTCCCCTCCGCCGAGATCGTGATCGTCCCGGTCTCGCGCGAGGTGACTACGACCGTCTCGGCGCGCCTCGACCCGCTCGCCGAAGAGCCGGATCTCGCGCGCCTGGTGATCCCGGTCAGCCGCTCGCGCATCGAGATCACAACGACCGTGTCGACGACGACCTCGGGCACCGCTGAGATCGGCGAGGGTTTCGCCGTCGTCGAGGTGACGTTCACGAACGACACGACGACCGACCGCATGATCGAGGCCGGGCTACAGCTGATCAGTGACGAGAACATTCTCTTCGCGACCGACGAGAACCTCGAGGTGCCGGCCGGCGAGAGTGCCTCGGTGGCTGCCACTGCGGTGTTCCCGGGTCTGCCGGGCAACGTTGACGCTGGCGTGCTGGCCGCCCGCGACCCGCTGCCGCGCGGAGTGACTGCCACGAACCCCACGGCGGCGGCGGGCGGCACCAACGTCGAGGTAGCCGCCGTGAGGTTCGAGGACGTTGACCGCGTACGCGAGATCAGCGACGAGGTGCTGCAGCGTGTCGGGCAGCGAGAGATGGCGGCCTCGGTCCCAGACGGCGCGACCTATTTCCCGGAGACCCTTGACACCGCCGTGCTCTCGGAGCAGCCCCTGCTTGACCCGGGGGATCCGGCCCGCGTGTTCCTCATGGAATACATCGCGATCGTCTCCGCGCTCGTCCTCGACGCCGAGACTGCATTGGAGTTCGGTGCGCTCCTATTGCAGGGTCTGCTCGATCCGGGCGATGCGCTGCTACCCGGCTCCACGGAGGTGTCGGTCGCCGCTGAGACGTCGAGCTTCGGCGGCCAGCTGGTGATCGAGATGACCGTGCGGGGCCGCGTCGCGCCCGTGATCGATCCGACGGCCCTCGAGGGCTCGCTGACGGGCGCAACGACCACGCAGGCGGCCGAGATGATCTCGAACGCCGTACCCCTTGAAGCGCCGCCGGAGATTCGGCTGCTGCCCGACTTCATCCCCTGGCGCTGGCTGCCACGACGCTCCGATCGCATTTCGATCATCCTCGAGGGGCCGGCCTCCCTCCTCGAGATGGACGACGAGGAAGAGGAGGATGAGGGCAGCGATGACGAGGCGTCAGCCGATCGCGACGCAGTGACGAGTGGGGCCGAGAGTTGATGCGCTGGATTGGCGTGGACCCCGGCACGAAGAACGTCGGCATCGCCATTAGCGACCCGAACGAGCGGCTGGCCGTGACCCTCGAGGTCGTGCCGGCGAACGCCGCGATATCCGCCATCCGCGCGATCGCGGCGCGCGAAGAGGCCGGCGGAATCGTGGTGGGCCTGCCGCTGCGCCTCGACAGCAGCGAGGGCGACGCCGCGCGTGGCGCACGGCGCTTCGGCGAGCGGTTGGCGCGCGTGACGGGGCTGCCTGTCGAGTATGAGGACGAGAAGCTGACGTCGGTCGAAGCGGACCGCCGCACCGCGAGCGTCTCCCGCGGGCGACCGAACGACGACGTGGCGGCGGCCATCCTGCTGCAACAGTTCCTCGACCGCCGTCGCGCGAACGGGAGCGGAGAGGACGCGACCGATTCTCTCTAGACTCCGCGACCCGCTGACCCTGGCCCTGCTGGCCATGGCGATCTACGCCGTCGTCGTCGGCAGCGTGGGCGTGTCGAGGCTGCGCGACGCTCCCGCGTCCGTCGCAGGTGCGATCCGCGACCGCGTCGCCGCCGCGATTCCACTGCCCTCGGACGAGACCGTCGAGGTGACGATCGTGGAGGGCGCGCTGGCGCAGGAGATCGCGGACCAACTCGCCTCGGAGGGTGTGATCAACGACGCCGGCTCGTTCATGACGCTGCTCGGCTTCACCGGCGTCGCCTCGGAGCTGCAGGCCGGGCGCTACGAGTTCGCCCTGGACACGCCGGCGTCCGAGGTCATCCGCCTGCTGCGCGTCGGCCCCGCGCTCGATGTGCTGCTGACCATCCGCGAAGGGCTGCGCGTCGAGGAACTGGTCGACATCCTCGTCGCTGAGGAAATCGGCACGCGCTCAGAGATCGAGGCGGCGCTCGCCCTCGATTGGTCAGACCTCGTGCCCGCGCTCGCCGACCGTCCGGAAAGCGCCGACCTGATCGGTTACCTGTTCCCGGCGAGCTACGTGGTGACGCCGGAGACCACGGCCGAGAGCTTCTTCGAGCAGATGCTGCGCGCGTTCGAAGAACAGGTCACGTCCGAGATCCGCGACGCCGCTGCCGAGCGCGGGCTGACACTCCACGAGCTGTTGACCCTCGCTTCGATCATCGAGCGCGAGGCGGTCTGGCCGGACGAGAAGCCAGAGATCGCGGCAGCGTTCAGCAACCGACTCGAGATCGGGAACGCCCTCGACGCCGACCCGACGGTGCAGTTCGCGCTGACGGTCGCCGATGGCGGTGCGGCGAGCATCGAGCAGCACGGCTACTGGAAAGCGCCGCTCTTTTTCGACGACCTCGAGGTGGTCTCGCCATACAACACGTACCGCAACCCGGGCCTCCCGCCCGGCCCGATCGCCACGCCGGGGCTCGGCTCGATCGAGGCGGCGGCTGAGCCCGCGGAAAGCGACGCGTTCTACTTCGTCGCTGCGCCCGAATGCGACGGCACGCACCGCTTCGCCGAGACCTTCGAGCAACACCTGGCGAATGTTCAGGCCTTCAACGCGTCAGAGTGCGGCCAGCCGGAGTAACGATGTGCCCTCGACGATCGCGCTGATCGGCCACCCGGTCGCCCACTCCATTTCACCGCCGATGCAGCAGGCGGCCCTCGACGCGATCGGCTTCGACGCGACGTACGAGGCGTGGGACACGCCCGCCCTCGACCTACCGGTCGCGGTTGAGCGCCTGCGCTCCGGCTCCGTCCTGGGCGCAAACGTCACCGTGCCGCACAAGGTCGAGGCAATGCGCCTCGTCGATCGCCCGGATGCCGTGGCGGAGCGAGTAGGCGCCGTCAACACCATCGTCAACGAGGGCGGGCGGCTCTTCGCCACCAACACCGATGTCGCCGGTATCCTGCGCGCCCTCGGAGCTGCCGGCGTGACGATCGAGGGTGCGCGCGTCCTGCTGCTCGGCGCCGGCGGCGCAGCTCGCGCGGTCCTCGTCGCCATGCGGCAGGCCGGCGCCGCAAACGTCACGGTCGCCAATCGCACGCCTGCGCGCGCCGAGGAGCTGCGCAGCCTCGGTGGCAGCGAGCTGCCGATCGAGGTGATCGCGCTCGACGCCGACGACGAGGTGTTACGCGGGGCTGCGGAGAGCGCCTCAATCGTGGTCAACGCCACCAGCGTCGGCATGCGGGACGGGCCTGCACCGCTCGATAGTCCGCTGCCGGCGCGGTTCCTCCACCCGCGGCAGGCGGTCTTCGACCTCGTCTACACGCCTCGGCAGACGTTGCTGCTCGCGGCCGCGGAGGCTGCCGGCGCGCGACCCGTCGAGGGGTTGGCGATGCTGGTCCACCAGGGCGCAGAATCGCTGCGTCGCTGGACGGGGGCGGAGCCTCCACTTGACGTAATGTTCGAGGCGGCTCGACGAGCGCTCGACGAGACGGGCTGACCCGCGGACACTGGGTCCGACTCGCCACCGGCTAGCGCCGGAGCCTCGAAAAGGAGCGCGCAACCGCGATGGGCCTGGGCCTCGGCATAGTGATCGTTCTCGTGATCGGCTCGCTGCTCGGCTTTTTGGTCGTGCAGGCGATGTTCGCCGCGCGCAAATGGCGGCAGGTGATTGCCGACGGCGACCTGCTTGCGCTCGGCGAGATGATCGACATGACCCTCGACGCCTGGCGCGACACCCGGCCGCCGCGCGGGGCGTCGCCCGCCGTCTGGCGCTCACTGCATTCGGTCACCCTCGTCGCCGCCGACCCCGACCGTGTCCGCGTCTCGCTCATCGCCGAGCCGGACATCCGCGTCGAACAAGGCGAGCGCGTCGAGGCCGGGTCCACCCTCGACGTCGCACGCCGAGCGGCCGTGCGTATGGCGGAGCAGCTGCTGTACGAGGTGCCGCATGTGCATTTCGTCGAAGCGCAGATCGACGTGCACACCGACTTCCGCGACCGCGATGGCAGCGCCGGCCTGGCCTGCGTCCTCACCACCCGCGTCACGCGCGATGCGGCCAGCGTGGCCAACTGGGAAGGCGGCGAAGCCGAGGCGATGATCGCGGAGTGGCGCACCCGTGAGCGCGGCGAGTTCGACCTCGACCCGGACATCGGCGCGCTGATCGACGCCAGCGAACTCGAGGTGGTGACACCCACCCTCGCGACGAGCGGCTAGCGCGATCATGGGCCGTTTCCGCTTCCTCACCGCTGGCGAGTCCCACGGCAAAGGCCTGACGACGATCGTCGAGGGCGTCCCGGCCGGGCTGCCGCTCACGGAGGAGCAGCTCGTCGCCGACCTCTCCCGCCGGCAGGGCGGTTACGGCCGCGGCAAGCGGCAGCGGATCGAGACTGACCGCGCGGAGATCACCTCGGGCGTCCGGCATGGCGAGACGATCGGCTCGCCGATCGCGCTCTGGCTCGTCAACAAAGACCACGACAACGCCAACTGGCGCGTGCGCATGGCGACCGAGGCCGTCGAGGAGGAGGTCGAACCGGTGACGCTCCTGCGCCCGGGCCACGCGGACCTCACCGGCACGCAAAAGTACGGCGGTGACGATGTCCGCAACATCCTCGAACGCTCCAGTGCGCGCGAGACGGCGGCGCGCGTTGCCGTGGGTGCCGTGGCGCGCGCGCTGATTGGCGCGATCGGTATCGAGGTGCATTCGCATACGGTCGCCATCGGCGACACGCGAGCCAACGTGCCGGACCGCATCGACTGGGCGGCCGTCGACGCATCGCCTGTGCGGGTCGCCGACCCCTCGGCGGAGGCCGCGATGATCGCGGAGGTCGACCGTGTCCGTGAGGCGCAGGACACGATGGGCGGAGTGTTCGAGGTGCGCGCCAGCGGACTGCCGTTCGGTCTCGGCGCGCACGTGCAGTGGGACCGCCGTCTCGACGGCCAACTGGCACAGGCTGTGATGGCGATCAACGCCGTCAAAGCGGTGGAGATCGGCGACGGGGTCGAGCTGGCCCATACTCCGGGCTCGAAGGCGCAGGACATCATCCTGCCGGCGGACGCCTGGGAACAGCGAGCGTGGGAGCGCGCCACCAACCGAGCGGGCGGCCTGGAGGCCGGCATGACGAACGGCGAGGAGATCATCGTGCGCGGGCACCTCAAACCGATCTCGACCGTGCCGCAGCGGATGCCCACCGCCGACCTGCACACCGGCGAGGAGGCGACATCGTTCTACGAGCGCTCAGACGTCGTCGTGGTGCCCGCCGCCGGAGTGATCGGTGAGGCGGTGGTGGCCATCGTGCTCGCCGACGCCGTGCTCGAGAAGTTCGGCAGCGACCACATCGAGGAGCTGCGTCGCAACCACGAAGCGTTTATGGCGACGGTCGGTCCGCGCCACCCGCAAGGAAACTCATGAGCACGCCGACGCAAATCGTCCTGGTCGGGTTGTCGGGTGCTGGCAAGTCCTCGATCGGCCGCCTGATCGCGGAGCGGCTGAACTGGCGCTTCCTCGACACCGATGACGAGGTCACCGAGCGCGAAGGCACGACGCCAGCGGAACTCATCGGCGAGCGTGGCGAGCGTGCGTTCCGGGAGGTCGAGGAGGCGGTCGTCGCCGAGGTCGCTACGGCCGAGCACGCCGTGATCGCGACCGGTGGCGGTGCGTTCCTCAGCGCTCGCAATCGCGCCGCACTCGGCGAGCGCGGTCTGATCTGCTACCTCGACGCCACGCCCAGCGAGCTTGCGCGTCGGCTCCGCGCCAGCGAAGACGCACCAGCAAGACCCATCCTCGGCGAGGACGTCGAGGCACGGTTGCGCGAGCTCGATGACGAGCGCCGCCCGTTCTACAACCACGCCGACGTTTGGATTCCGGCGCAGAGCCGGGCCGTCGAGGACATTGGAACCTTCGAGGCCGCGGCGGACCGCATCATTCGCGTCTGGTCGCGAGAGGGCGCGACGCTGATCGAGCGGCCGCAACGCCTCGAGCGCCTGGGCGATCCGGCGCCGGCGCGAGCGCCGGCAGGGGTCGTCGACACCGACGGCGAGCGCTACCCGATCTGGGTCGGCCAGGGTGAGCTGAGCCGCCTGCCGGACCGACTGCGCATGTTGGGCCTCGACGATCGGCGCGCCTTCGTCATCTCGGACAACAACGTCTGGGAGCGCCACGGCGCGACCATTGCCGAGTCGCTGGACGCGGCCGGCATCGCAGGTGCGTCATACCTCATACCGGCCGGCGAGGCGTCGAAGTCGCAGCGCGTGGCAGCCGAGCTCTACCGCTGGCTCGCCGAGGAGCGGGCGGAGCGTCGCGATGTCGTGCTGGCGCTGGGCGGTGGCGTGGTCGGCGACCTCGGCGGATACGTGGCGGCGACATACCTGCGGGGGATGCCGTTGGTCCAGCTCCCGACCTCGGTGCTGGCGATGAACGACGCTTCCATCGGCGGCAAGACGGCCGTGGACCTACCGAGCGGGAAGAACCTGGTCGGCGCCTTCTACCAACCGCGGGCCGTGATCGCCGACATCGATACGCTCGCGACGCTGCCGCGGCGCTCCTACGCGGAGGGCTTCGCCGAGGTGATCAAGCACGCGTTCATCCTCGATCCGGCGCTCCTCGAGACCCTCGAGGCGGAGGCGAAGGGCCTGGCCAGTGCGAGCCCTGATTGGGACCTGTTAGCCGATGTGACCGCGCGTTCGATGCGGCTCAAAGCGCTGATTGTTTCGACCGATCCACAGGAGCATGGCCTGCGCGCCATCCTCAACTACGGCCACACGATCGGACATGCCCTCGAATCCGTGACCGGCTACGGCGAGTTCTTGCACGGCGAGGCGGTGTCGATCGGCATGATCGGCGCGGCGAGGATGGCTCAGCGGCTCGGAATGATCGCGCCGGAGCTCGTCGATCGCCACGGCGACATCCTGCGCTCGTTCGGGCTCCCGACCTCGGCCAGCAACATCAACGCGGGCACGGTGCTCAACGCGATGCGCATGGACAAGAAGATTGAACGCGGCCAGCAGCGGTTCGTGCTCCTCGAGGCGGTCGGGCGCGCCGTCCTGCGCAGCGACGTGCCGCGAGAGGACACGGAGGCCGTCGTTCGCTCGCTGATCGACGGATGACCACGCGGGAGCCTCGACGCATCGAAGCGCGGGCCTCGGGGCGTGTGCAGGGCGTCGGCTACCGCGCCTTCGCCGTCTACGAGGCCTCACGACTGAACGCTGCGGGCTACGCGAAAAACCTGCCCGACGGCCGCGTCGAGGTGGTAGCGGAGGCCGACGAGTGGACCCTGCGACTGTTCGTCGAGCGGCTGCGCGAGGGGCCCCCGCACAGCCGCGTCGACGAAGTGACCTACCGCTGGGAGGACCCCAGCGGTGAGTTCAAGGGCTTCGAGGCGGTGATCTAGACCACTAGCTGACCGGCATCACGAAGGCATCGGCCACGATCATTGTGCCGGGCGCCGCCTCATGACGCATGCCGATCACTTCCTGATACGCCGCGGAGTCGTACCAGGCGCGGAAGGCGTCGCGGCTCTCGAACTCGATCAGCACCGTGCGCGTTCCCGGCGGTTCGCCCTCGACAACCTCGGACTGCTCGTCGAACGCGAGGATCTTGCCACCGGCTCCGATCACCATCGGAGCGGCCTGCGCGCCGTACGCGCGATCTTTTCTTGATCGACGATGTTGCTCTGAAAGATTGCGTATACCGCCATCTGTCACTCTCCTGCCGTGGTCTGGGGTGGCTGCCGAGACTAGCACGCGTCCTGCGGTACCGCGCTCAGTCGGGGGGACGGCGTCTGCGGATGTTGAGGCGCACCGCCCGAGGCCAATCGATGCCCTTGAGCTGCTCGATCATCGTCAGCACGGGGCGAGCGATCATGTCGGTCACGAAGCCGGTCCCTTCGACCGCATCGCCATCGACGGACAGCTGCATCGACACGTCCTCGACGGCGGCATCGGCGAGCAACTCCGACTCGACGAGCTCAGCGAGCCCATGAGTCTCACCCGGGCCGAACTGCGCAAACGAGCCCTCTAGATCTTCGGAGGCGACGACGGCGAGGAGTCGCTCCGTGGGCGTCGTGACCGCCGGCGCGCCGGCCGGCGATAGCTCCACCGCGGGGTAGTCGTCGTCCTCGAACCCCTCGGCGAGCAACAGATCTACGCTCGGATCCATCGAGGCGACGACCGATCGCAGGTTGTTCAGCGGTAGTTGATGCTCCAGCGTGACCCGTCCTCCGCCGGAGAGGACGATCACCGTCGAGACCGCACCCGCTGCGAGGTCGCGCGCGATCCCCTCGTCGAGTTGCGGCAACTCGAGCTCGCCTCGCTCGACCGCGGTGGCGATACGGTAACCACGCGAGCGCAGCGCCTCGGTCAGCGAGACGATCAGCAGTGTCTTGCCCGAGCCGGGCGGACCGACGACGCGGAGCACCGCCATCGTCAAGATGCCCTCGGCGAGGGCACGGGCCGCTCGCGATCGACCAGGATGACGTCGCACTCCTCGCCCGGCTCGATCGCCTCGATGTCTTCCGGGCAGATGGCGTAGCCGTTGGCGAGGGACATCGAGGTGAGTACGCCGGAGCCCTGCGGCCCGGTGAGCCGGGCGGTCCAGCGGCCCTCGGCGTCCTGGTCGACGTGACAACGGGCGAAGAAGCGCCGGCCATCGGTGTTGCGGATGCGATCCGCAGAGACCGCGCGCACCGTCGGGCGCTGCCACGCGTCGGGGTCGTGCTGCAGCTTGCCGAGCAGCTTGAACATCGCCGGCCGACCAAACAGCTCGAAGGTCATCATCGCGGACACGGGGTTGCCCGGCAGTCCCAGGTGCGGCACGGAGCGGCCGCCCGGCGCGTGGAACGTGCCGAAGGCCAGCGGTTTACCCGGCTTCATCCGCACCGTCCAGAACCCGACCTCGCCCTCCGCCGCCAGCACCGTCTTCACCACATCGAAGTCGCCGCGCGAGACGCCCGCCGAGGTGACGAGCAGGTCGGCGTCCGCCAGCCCCTCGCCGATGCGCGCCGTCAGCGCCTCCACGGTATCGAGCGCAACATCGAGGACACGTGGCACGCCGCCGTAGGCCTCGACCTGCGCTGCGAGGGCGAAGGCGTTGGAGTCGTAGATCTTGCCCGGCTCGAGCGGCTGTCCCGGGCGGAGCAGTTCGTCGCCAGTAGAGAGGACTGCCACAACCGGCCGGCGGTGCACAACCACCCGGTCGAGGCCGAGCGAGGCGAGTACACCGACCTGCGCTGCCTGTAGGACGGTCCCCGCGCGCAGCACGACCTCGCCCGCCCGCACGTCCTCGCCGGCAGGCCGCACGTTGGCGTCGAGCTTCGCCTCCACGTCGACGCGCACCGAGGTGTCGTCCGGCGACTTCGGCGAGGCGCTCGGGTCGCGGTTGACGTCGTCCTCGTCCGTCTCCTCGAAGGGCACGATCGCATCGGCGCCCGCGGGGATCGGTGCGCCGGTCATGATGCGCACGGCCTGCCCAGGGCCAACCTCACCGTCGTAGACAGAGCCGGCGGCGAGGTAGCCGATCACCTCGAGGGTGAGCGGTGAGTCGTAGCTGGCACCGGCGGTGTCCTCGGCGCGCACGGCGTAGCCGTCCATCGCTGTGTTCGCGAGCGGTGGGATCGAGAAGCCGGCGACGATGTCCTCTGCGAGGACCTGGCCGACCGACTCGAGCAGCGGCGTCGGCTCGGCCGGAAGTACCGTGAACACATCGAGGATGCGTTCGCGCGCCTCCTCGACGGAGATCATGTCGGCCGGCAGGATGCTGCGCCCACCGACGCTGCCGTCGGTCTGCGTCACGCTCCCGGACGCCTCGCTGGTGTCGGCCATGCTGCTCCTCGTTCGCGCCGTCGAGTGTATCCCCGCGTGCGGGTACCGGAGGTGGCGGGCGTGGCTATTGCTGCGTCTCCATGATCGACGCGTCCGACGAATAGACGGACATCCTCCGCCCATCCGGGTCGCGGAACCAGGCGTGCCGCGCGCCCCATGGCTGATCGGCCGGCCCCTCCTCGATCGCCACGCCCAGCCCCTCCAGGCGGCGAGCGACCTCATCGCAGTCGTGGACACGGAGGGTGATTTCCGGATGGTCGCGCGGCTCGACGACGCCGGCGAGCTTCTGCTCGATACCGATCTGGAAGCCCGAGCCCTCGGCGTCACCGACCTGGAGGTAGGCGCCGCGGTCCTGGAGCAGCGTCAGCCCCAGCGCCTCGACCCAGAACCAGCGGGCGCGATCGAGGTCACCGACTTCGAGGAAGAGGTGCGAAAGGTATGGCGTCGCCATGGAGGCTGTCCGAGGAGCGCGGGCGAGCAGTCAGCCGAGGTTGACGGACAGGCACGTCGTCGTGCGTTGGACGCCGTCGACGCTGGCCACCTCCTCGGTGATGGCCTTGCCCAGGCGGTCGAGGTCATCGGCCTCGAGCTGGACGATCACGTCGTAGGGCCCGGTCACAGTGTCGACGGAAGTGATGGTGGCGTTATCGGAACGCACGTGGCGGATGGCATCGCCGACGGTCTGCGTCCGGCCGACCTCGGTCTCCACCAGCACGTACCCGCGGATACTCATGCGGCAGCCCTCCGCGCTCGCTGAGCGCCGTGCGCCCGAACCTCGGATGGATGGCGATTGGCCCCCGCCGCACGCCAGAGTCGGACGACCATGGTAGGCCGCGAGCGGGGGAGGGTGTCAACGCGTTCGCCCGACATAAGACCAGCGCCCGGCGAGAGCCGGGCGCTGGATCTACGTCACGATGCAGGCTGGGCTCAGCCGCACTTCTTGGCGTACGCCTTGTGCTCCATGTCGTGAGTAGTGCACCAGGAGGAGCCGGCCTCGGGCTCGCTACCGTCAGATGCAGGGTAGAGCGCCGTGATACCGGCCTTGTCGTCATCACCGAGCAACGGGTTCCGCAAGTCCTGGTACCAGGGGTACATCAGCGCGCCAGAGTCACTGGAGTGTCCGAGGCCGGCCACGTGCCCGAGCTCGTGTGCAGCGACGGTCAGCGCGTCGTACGCGCCCCAATCGGCCAGCGTGTTGAGCACCATGTCGGCTTCTTGAACGCCGAACCGGCCGCGCGCCTTGAAGTTGAACCAGGTGACCCCGAGCGTGATGCTGTTGTTCTCCACCCCGCCCAGGTCCAGCCAACCGGCCTCGTTCGCCCCGTTGTACTGCTGCGGCCCGTCGCACTCATCGACCAGCGACGGGCAATCGCCAGGGATGTCAGCCCCCCAGCTGAACTCGAACGCAGATGTCTCGACTTCGGTCCAGTCCGAGCTTGTGCCCTGGTAGTTGGTAACCTCGTCGTCCGGGTTGTACCTCAGGACGACCTTTGGGTTTTCCACACTGCTGTCGCTGAACTGCTTCCAGGTACCGTTCTTACTGTATTCGGCAGACTGCACGGGGACTGCGCCGCGGCGGTGGAGTTCCGCCTGGGCCGCAGCCTGGGCATCGCCGGCGGAGACGCTGGCGACCGTGACGTGAACGAATACTTCCTGACCGCCGATCATCGCGCGGCCAAATGCGGACGCAACGTGTGAGGGCGGCCCCTGCGCGTCGACATCGGCTGAACCCTGGATGCTCGATCCGAGGGCGAGGGCGGCGAGGGCAAGGCTGACGATGATCAGTGAGCGGCGGAGCATATCGAAATCTCCCTCCGTGCTGGGAGGCTTACACACATATTAGTGCTTCCGGGACACCATTTGTCACGCCGAGGCGTAAGGAACGGCATCAAATTCCCGCTCGCCCACGTCTGCGCGCCGACGTAGACTCGATTTCGTGACCACCGAGAGCGGCCTGGACCGTGTCGCAGTCGTCGAGGAGCAGGCGCGCGCCAGCCTGGCAGAGGCCGGCGACGACGCCGCGATCGAGGAGTGGCGCAAGTCTGTGCTCGGACGGTCGGGCGCGGTCACCGGGATCCTGCGCTCGATCGGCGAGCTGCCGGACGACCAGCGCCGCGAGACTGGGCAGGCGGCCAACGCGGCCAAGCAGCGACTGGAGCGCGCCCTTGAGGAGCGGCGCGAGGAGCTGCGCGTCGCGGCCGCGAGCTCGAACGCCGGCGCGATCGATGTGACGCTGCCGGGACGCCCGCAGAGGCACGGCCGGCTCCACCCGAGCACGCTGACACTGCGCCGCATCCTGGACATCTTCGGACGCATGGGCTTCGCGACGATCGAGGGGCGCGAGGTGGAACTCGACGAGTACAACTTCGAGCGCCTCCGCATCCCCAAGCACCATCCGGCACGCGACATGTGGGACACCTTCTGGGTCGACGAGGATGTCGAGACCGCGAACGGTGTCGAGCAGCCACTGCTGCTACGGACGCACACGTCGCCGATGCAAATTCGCTACATGGAGGACCACGAGCCGCCGATCCGCATCGCGGTGCCCGGGCGCTGCTATCGCTATGAGGCGACCGACGCGACGCACGAGTGGATGCTGCAACAGGTCGAGCTGCTGGCCGTCGACGAGGGCATCTCGATTGCCGATCTCAAGGGCACGCTGCAGGAGTTCGCGCGTCAGCTGTTCGGCGCGGAGCGGCGGATCCTGCTCCGCAACTCCTACTTCCCGTTCGTCGAGCCTGGCGTCGAGCTGTCGGTCGACTGCTTCGTGTGTCCAGGCGACGATCCCTCCTGTTCCGTGTGCCGCGGCGCCGGTTGGATCGAGATCATGGGCGCGGGCATGGTGCACCCCGAGATCATCGAGGCGGCGGGCTACGACTCTGGGCGGTACACCGGATTCGCCGCGGGCATGGGCGTGGAGCGCATCGCGATGCCGCTCTACGGCGTCAAGGACATCCGTAGTTTCTATGCCAACGATCTGCGGTTCCTCCGACAGTTTTAGCAGCAGGGATGCGCCGCCGCCGACCACACGAGGCGTCGCCGCGCCGATGGGATCACGCTGACCGATGCTTGTCTCGCTGAAGTGGCTCCGTGACTACGTCGACCTGCCGGACGACCTCGACGTCGACGACCTGGCGCAGCGTCTGACGATGGCCTCGACGGAGGTTGAAGGCGTGACGCGCGTCGGTGCCGAGTGGGACCGCGAACTGGTGACCGTCGGCGAAGTGCTAGCCGTCGATCCGCACCCCGATGCCGACCGCCTTCGCCTGGCGACCGTGAACTACGGCGGTGACGCCCCACAGCGGGTCGTCTGCGGAGCGCCGAACCTCGAGGTGGGCCAGCGCATCGCCTTCGGCCGCGAGGGCTCGATGTTGGTCGACCCGCGCACCGGGAAGGCATCGAAGCTCAAACGCGCCCGCATTCGTGGCGTCGAGTCCTCGGGGATGGTGCTGTCCGAAGCCGAACTCGGCATCTCCGAGGAGCATGAGGGCATCATTGAGCTGTCGGCAGACGCGCCGATCGGCACGCCGCTGGTGGACTACCTTGGTGACGTAATCCTCGACGTTCACACCTGGCCGAACCGTGCCGACACCATGAGCATGGTCGGCATGGCGCGCGAGATCGCCGCGATCGTCGGCGGCACGCTGAAGCTGCCTGACGAGAGCTACGACGAGGGCGACGCGGACGCCTCGGACGCCGTCGCCATCGCGATCGAGGACCCCGACCTCTGCGGCCGTTACGTTGGCGCCGTGATCGAGGGGATCACGGTCGGGCCATCTCCCGGCTGGATGCAGGAGCGCCTGACGGCGGCGGGGATGCGCCCGATCAGCAACGTCGTCGACATCACCAACTACGTGATGCTCGAACTCGGACAGCCGCTGCATGCCTTCGATCTCGATACGCTCGAAGGCACGGTCGGCATCCGTCTTGCTCGTGAAGGCGAGAAGCTCCGCACCCTCGACGGGCAGGAACGGAAGCTCTCCCTCGACACGCTGCTGATCACCGACGACACCGGCCCGATCGCCCTCGCCGGGGTGATGGGCGGAGCGGCGACCGAGGTGACAGAGGGCACGTCCAACGTGCTGCTCGAGGCGGCTCGGTTCGATCCGACAAGCATCCGCCGCACCTCGACGGGGCTCGACCTGCGTTCCGAGGCCAGCGCGCGCTTCGAGCGCGGGCTGTCGCCGGAGCTAGCGGCCCACGCTGCCGCTCGCGCGACGAAGCTGTTCGTCGAGATCGGCGGCGGCACCGCCCGCCGTGGGGTCGTCGACGCCTACCCGCAACCGCACCAACCAGCCGAGGTGACGATCAGCCGCCAGCGGCTCGACACCGTGATCGGACTGCAGGTGCCCTCGACGGAGGTCGAGGCGATCCTCGGAACGCTCGGCTTCGAAGTCCTCGACAGCGCCGGCGACGACGCCGGGGGCTCATTCCGAGTGCGCGCACCGTGGTGGCGCACGGACATCGCCATCGCGGAAGACATCGCCGAGGAGGTGATCCGACTCGCCGGTTACGACCGCCTGCCGGCGACGAACATTCGAGGGCGCATCGCCGAGTGGGAGCCTGAGCCCGACCTCGAACTCCGGGAGGCGATTCGGGACGCCCTCGTCGGCGCCGGATTGCAGGAGGTCGTCACCTACTCCCTGACGACCGACGAGGTACTCGCGCGCGTGATGGCGCCGGAGGACCTGAGCACGCTCAACCCACTGCGGCTACGCAACACACTCTCCTCCGACCGCCAGGTGCTGCGCCCGACGCTGCGCCATGCACTGATCGAGGTCGTCGACCGGAACATCCGCGCCGGCGCGAGCGAGATCGCAGTCTTCGAGACCGGGCGGGTCTACTTGCCGCTGCGCGAGGGCGATCCGCTACCGGACGAGCGCGAGATGGTTGTGGGCGCGCTGAGCGGCGAGGACACCGATCGCTGGGGTCGGCCGACCGGTCGCCACCTGGACTTCTACGACACCAAGGGCATCCTCGACGCGGCGTTCGAGACACTCGGGATCAACGTGACGTACGTCGCAGTTGAGGCCTACGGCATGGCGCCCGGCCGCGTCGCCAACATCGAGGTCGACAGCGAACCGATCGGCGTGATCGGCGACATGGGCGCTGAGACACTGCTGCAGTTCGACATCGAGCAACCGGTCACACTCTTCGAAATCGATGTCGCGCGGCTCCTCGAGCGGACCGAGAAGCGGCGCACGGTTGACGCGGTCTCGCGCTTCCCGCCGGTCGTCCAGGACCTCGCTGTGGTCGTCGACGACGACACGCCGGCCGGCGACGTGCAGGCGCTGATCGAGGCCGGCGGCCTCGTCGCTCGCGCCGATGTCTTCGACGTCTACCGCGGCGACCAGGTGGAGGCGGGCAAGAAGTCGATCGCGTTCACGATCCGCTATCAGGCGCCGAAACGCACGCTCACCACCGAAGACGCGAACAAGGAGCAGGACCGCATCATCCGCCGCCTGGAGAAGCAGTTCGGCGCAACGATCCGCTCCTAGCCATCAGCGAGCCGCGTTAGCGCGCCCGCGACCGCCCGAGGTGTCGGCGGAACCACTCGACCACGCGCCGTGAGTATTCGACACGCAGCGCCGGATGCGCCGTGCCCGGGAAGCTGTGCGAACCACCGGGGAAGCGGACGAACTCAACCTCTTTGCCTCGATAGGCGAGGGCGGTGTAGTACGCCTCGGTGCCGGCGATCGGACAGCGCAGGTCCTCCTCGCCGTGCAGCAGCAGCACCGGCGTCTCGACGTTGCCGGCGTAGATGAGCGGCGAGCGTTCGCGTTGGTGCTCCGCCTCGTCCCATGGCGTGCCACGCCACTCGATATCGGCGAGGGCGACGCCGATGTCGTCGATGTAGAAGTTCGTCGAGAGGTCGATCACTGGAGCGCCTACCGCGGCGGCGCGGAAGCGGTTGGTCTGCCCCACGGTCCAGGCGCTCATGTACCCGCCGTACGAGTAGCCGTAGACGCCGAGCCGACTCGCGTCAACGTCGTCACGCGCGCTGGCAGTATCGATAGCGGTCATCAGGTCCTCGTAGTCCTCGCCGC
The DNA here is from genome assembly GCA_965226785.1 of Dehalococcoidia bacterium. Taxonomy (GTDB): domain Bacteria; phylum Chloroflexota; class Dehalococcoidia; order UBA2979; family UBA2979; genus CBDDEC01. Next base: position 1,161,696 of record CBDDEC010000004.1, on the reverse strand, counting down.
CCCAGTCGCCGTTGACGGCCGCGGCCCAACGTGAGCCGTACGAGGTGGAGCCGCGCGGGTTCATGTAGAGGACGTGCATCCCGGCGGCCGATAGCTGCTGGTGCATCGGCACGAACATTGGGCTGAAGTGCGAGGCCGGGCCGCCGTGGATGGACAGCACGAGCGGGTAGCGCTTCGCCGGATCGTAGCCGCGAGGGTGCATCAACCAGCCTTCGACGGCGTCGCCGCCACGTCGGATACGGAACGGCTCTGCCGTGGCCAGGTCGTGATCGGCGACGAACGCCTCGGTCGCGTGGGTGATGCGGCGAACGCGACGCGCTCGCAGATCGATCGTGGCGACCTCCGCCGGTCGGTCCGTCGAGGTGGTCAGCAAGGCGCCGCGACGGCCGTCGCGCGAGAGCGTCAGGCCGATCGCAGTCTGCGATGGCCGGCGCAGCATCTCGACGCCGCGCGCCGAGGCCGCGTAGACACCAGTCGAGCCGCGGACGTCACCTGTGAAGACAACGCGCCGACCGACCCAGCTGAGGTCTGAGGCGCCCTGGCCTACGGTCGGGGTGAGCTCGTCCGTCGTAAGACGCGTGACCTCGCCCGTCGCGACCTCGACGGCCTCGACGTAGCGCTGGGCCTCGGTGCGCTCACCAGCGACGTACGCGATGCGTTTGCCGTCCGGCGACCATGTCGGAGAGCCGAACGACCAGCCGTTCCGGAGGAGGCGGGTGACACGCCCGCCCACGGCCGGGATCAGGCACAGTTCGGTGCCCATCGGCTCCCGCTTGTGGCGCTGCGGCCCGCGGTCGGAGGAGACGAAGGCGACCGTCGCTCCATCTGGCGAGACGGCCGGCTGGGCGTGGTTGTGATCGCCTCGGGTGAGCCGCCGGGCGTCGCCCGTGTCGGCATCGACGCCGAACAGGTGCGCGCGGGCGGCGCCGAACCAGCCCTCACCGTCGCCGCGGTAGCGGATGCGCCCGCTCACGACCTTCACCCGCGGGATCTCGTCGTCGCGATCCTCCTTCGCGGGCGCGTCGGGATCAACGCGACACACGGCTACAAGCGACGCGCCGTCGGGAGCCCAGGCGAACGCTGCGACGCCGCCGTCGAGGCTGCTCAGCTTCCGCGCTTCGCCACCGTCCGCGGGCAACAGCCAGAGCTGGGGCGGCTGCTTCTCCTCGGCGGCGCGCAGGAAGGCGATCGTGCCGCCGTCCGGCGACCAGCGCGGCGCGCTGTCCCGGGGACCTGCGGTCAGACGTCGAGGTTCGCCTCCTCCGGTCGTTACCTCGAGACGCGACTCAGCGCGCTGCGCCTCGCGATCGATGTCGGTACGGACGTAGATCACGCTCCGCCCAGTAGGACTGATCCGTGGCGTCGACAGCGCTGGCAGGTCGTACAAGATGTCGTGATCGATCGCGCGGCCCATGTGCACTCCCATCCGCCGAGGGATAATAGGTGCACGAAGAAGGGCGCCTCGCGGCGCCCTCGACGTAGCTACGGCGGACGTGCGCTAGGCGGCGAGTGCCGCCGAGGCCTGCTCCGCCAACGAGGCGAAGGCCTCGGGCTCGCGGACGGCGAGGTCAGCAAGCATCTTGCGGTCGATTTCAATGCCGGCGCGGTCGAGGCCGTTGATCATGCGGCTGTAACTGAGCCCGTGCTGCCGCGCGGCAGCGTTGATGCGGATGATCCAGAGCTTGCGGAAGTTCGCACCGCGCCGCCGACGATCGTTCGTCGAATAGCGCAGGGCGTGCATCATCGACTCGTGCGCGACCTTGTAGTTGGTCCGCCGCTTGCCGCGGTGGCCCTTGTTGCGCGCCAGCACCTTGCGGTGGCGGGCGCGGGTCTCGACTCGGTTGCGGGTTCGCGGCATGTCTCAGGTCCTGGTGGTGGTCGCTCTCGAGCGACTCGAATTATCCTCGGAGGTTCTTGCGCAGCGCCCGGCGCGTGCTCTCGTGCGCCTCGGAGTTGCGGCGCAGGGCGTACATGCGGCTGCGCTTGCGCTTGAGGCGCTTCGGGACGGCGGTGCGCACCATCAGCTTGCCACGGCCCGTGACTTTGACGCGCTTAGCCGTCCCCTTGTGGGTTTTCATCTTGGGCACGGTCGCTACCCCTGTGTCGCCCCGACTGAAGCGGGTGCGCTATGTCGCCTCGGCGGTCGCCGGCTCCGGGTCGGCCGCCTCCGCGGTGGCCCTGGCCAGCTTCTTGGAGGGGTCGAGGATCATCGACATGAAGCGCCCCTCCATGCGGGGCGGTCGGTCGATGTCCGAGATATCCTCCAGCACCCCGAAGAACGAATCGAGGAGCTCTCGCCCGACCTCCGGGTGGGTGATCTCACGCGCTCGGAAGAGCACGGAGACCTTCACCTTGTCGCCGCCCAACAGCAGTTTTCTGGCCGTACGGGACTTGAAATCGAAGTCGTGCTTGCCGATCTTCACCCGCATGCGAACTTCACGCAACTCCACCTGTCGGGAGCCGCGGCGTGACTCGCGTTCGCGCTTGGCCTGCTCGTACTTGTACTTCCCGTAGTCCATGATCTTGGCGACGGGCGGTTCGGCGTTGGGAGCGATCTCGACGAGATCGAGGTCGGCCTCATCGGCCATGCGCTGGGCATCGTCGATACTGACGATGCCGACTTGTTCCTCTTCGCGCACCAGGCGGACCTGGGGGACGCGGATCTCGTCGTTGATCCGGAGTTCTTTGGCGATCGATTGACCTCGCAGTTCAGGGGCTGAGCCCGGTTTGAGTCCGCTGATTCTAGCATCGGCGGATCGGCGCTCACAATGAACGAACGAGGGAGAACGAGCACGCGCGAGACGCGGACCGAGCCAACGACGCTACTCGGGCTCCTCGTCCGGATCGTATTCGATGACCAGGCTGCCAGCCTCGATCCGCTCGCCGGGAATGGCGTGGATCACGGTGACGGTGCCGTCCCGCGGCGCCTGCACCTCGTTCTGCATCTTCATCGCCTCGATGATGGCCAACGTCTGACCGGCCTCGATGTGGTCGCCCACGCTCACGCGCACCTCGACGACGATGCCGCCGATGGCACGGACCTGGCCCGGCGGGTCGCCGGCGCCGAGCGGTCCGCGGCTACGAGCACTACCCGAGGCGGGCTCCAGATCGAACGTGCGGCCCTCGACGGTGACGCGCAATGTCTGGCCGTCACGCGCGACATAGGCTCGAACGGGTGCGCCATCAATGATCATCGAGAAGTGCCCGGGCACGCCTGACGTCGTGACGTCGACGAGCACCTCGTCTCCGTCGTCGACGCTGACGGCGAGGCGGTCACCGTTGTCGTTGACGGTGACCGTGCGAACTTCGTCGTCTACTCGGAACCGATGCCGCGACGCCACCCGCCCACCTTTCCCTCGATGCGAACTCCGCGTTTGGAGGCGGCGAGCGCAGCGCTCACCCACTTCGAACGACCGCCCGTGGATGCGCCGTTCCTGGCCGAGCCAGCCACCAGGGTCGCTGCGATACCGCCGGCGATCAGAGCTGCCTCGACACGTCGATCGTCATCGGGCTCGGGTGGCATCACGAACTCACGCTCGAGCCAGCCGGTGTCGATCGCGCCCGAGGCGAAGTCTGCGTTGTCGAGCAGCGCCAAGTGGAACGGCACGTTGGTGTTGATGCCGGTCACCACGAGGTCCTGCAGCGCGCGTCGGAGCCGGTCGATCGCCGCCTCGCGCGTCTCAGCCCAGACGATGAGCTTGCCCAGCATCGAGTCGTAGTAGACCGGCACATCGAGGCCGTCGAAGAGCATGGTGTCGAAGCGGATGCCGGGCCCCTGCGGGACGTCGACGTGCTCGACCACTCCGAGCGAGGGCGCGAAGTTGTTGTAGGGATCCTCGCCGTTGATGCGTGCCTCGATCGCCCAGCCTCGAGGCTCCGGCACCGGCTCGTTCTCGTCGAGCTCCGCACCTTCGGCGACCGCGAGCTGCTGCGCGACCAGATCGACGCCGTAGACGAGCTCCGTGACCGGGTGCTCCACCTGCAGGCGGGCGTTCATCTCGAGGAAGTAGAACTCGCCGTGCTCGTCCATCAGGAACTCGACGGTGCCAGCGTTACGGTAGCCACAGGACCGCGCGACGGCCGCCGCCGCCTCAGAGATGCGCTGCCGCAGCTCGGCATCGACCGCCACGGACGGCGCCTCCTCCAGCACCTTCTGGTGCCGCCGCTGGACCGAGCACTCCCGCTCGCCGTAGGTGCGGACATGACCGTGGGCGTCCGCCATGATCTGCACCTCGATGTGTCGTGCCGGCGAAACGTAGCGCTCGAAGAAGATCGTCGCGTCGCCGAAGGTGGTCGCCGCCTCTGAGCCTGAGGCGCGCATCGCCTCCTCCAGCCCATCGATGCTGTCGACCTGGCGGATCCCGCGACCGCCTCCGCCGGCAGAGGCCTTCACGAGCAGGGGGAAGCCGACGCGCTCCGCCTCGCTGCGCGCTGCCTCCAGATCGTCGATGTCAATGTCGTTGGCGCCGGGCACCACCGAGACGCCCGCCTCCTCCATGAGCCGCCGCGATGTGATCTTGTCGCCCATCGCACGAATCGCTGAGCCGGGCGGACCGATGAAGGTGATGCCAGCGGCCTCGCAGGCATCAGCGAAGTCGGCGTTCTCAGAGAGGAAGCCGTAGCCCGGATGCACAGCGTCGGCTCCGGTCTGCTGGGCCGCCTCGATCACCTTGTCGATCACGAGGTACGACTCGAGCGCCGGTCCCGGTCCGATGCACACCGCAGCGTCGGCGTGACGCACATGCAGGGCGTTGCGGTCGGCCTCCGAGTAGACGGCGACCGTCTCGATGCCCAACTCGCGGCACGTGCGTTGAACACGGAGGGCAATTTCGCCTCGATTGGCGATGAGCACGCGCTTGAACATGCCGCCTCCGCCTGAGCGCGATCGTCGCGCTGTCGCCACGTTCCGCGCGTCAGACTGGCACGAGGGGCGCCCCGCGGTCAACGAAGCCCGCCACCGACGGTGGCGGGCTCGCGAGCCTCTGACCGAGGCAGGTCGTCTGTTAGCCCTCGTTGATCTCGACAATCTTCCAGTCGCCGTCCGCCTTGGCGAGGACAAATGTGCGCACTGGGCCATTGATCACGGCCTCGTGGACTGCAACGACATCTTCGAAGGCGATATTGCCGACTGCGGCGTGCGCCGAGGCGGCGTTCGCGGTGTACAGGAGCTTCACCTGGACGGTGGCGGACTCCTCGTCCGCAGCCACGGAGGAGGTGATGACCTGGAAGAGCTCGCCTTCGATCCCGTCCGGGGTGATGGGGACGCCCATGTAGTCGTTGAAGATCTGGTCGAGTCGCCGCGTCGAGCCCAGCTCGCCGATCGAGCCCGGTGACGCGCCGCCACTCAGGACGCCTTCAACGCCGGCGAAGAGCTCGCCACCCAGCAACTGGCGAACCTGGCCGGCCGCAATGTCGTCGCGAACGAGACCGGAGGCATTCTCCCAGCCTTCGATGAAGTCCCCGACGGCGCCTACGGCGGTGCCCGAGGTGCCGCCACCGCCGCCATCATCGTCACCGCCACCGCCACATGCGGCCGCCACGGCCAATACTGCGATCAAGGGCAGGATCAGTAGCTTCTTTCGAACGACGCTCATCACATGTCCCCTCGTTTGGACTCCGTGCCGAACAACGGGACGGCGGATCCCTTCAGTTGCGCTGCAAGATACCTTAGCGCGGCGGCGCTGGTTACGTTCACTGCGCGTGAGACTGCCAACCCGCATGTGATGGCACTAGGTGGCATCGACGATGGCCTGCACGGTGCGACTGTCGCGCTCGTCCACCATGCGGTCGCCCACCTGGAACAGTGGCATCGCACCCAGGTCGTCACCACTGCGGTCTCGCACCGAGACCTGGTCCGCCTCCACCTCGCGGTCACCGACCACGAGCATGTACGGCACCTTCTGCAGTTGTGCGCGTCGGATCTTGTTCCCCATACGCTCGCCCGACGCGTCCACCTCGACGCGCAGGCGTCGAGCACGCAGCTCTCGCTCCACATGCTGCGCGTACTCGATGTGCCGGTCCGCGATTGGGATGACGACGGCCTGCACCGGCGCCAGCCAGAGCGGGAACGCGCCGCCGTAGTGCTCGATCATGATCCCGACGAAGCGCTCGATCGATCCGAGCAGCGCTCGATGCACCATGAACGGCCGATGGTCCGCGCCGTCTTCACCGACGTAGCTCATGTCGAACCGCTCCGGCAGATTGAAGTCGAACTGCACCGTCGAACACTGCCAGGACCGCCCGAGCGTGTCCTTGAGGTTGATGTCGATCTTCGGGCCGTAGAACGCGCCACCGCCCTCGTCGAGCTCGTAATCGAGACCGGCGCGGTCGAGCGCGCGACGCAGGACCTCCTCGGCCCGCTGCCACTCCTCCGGGTCGCCGACAGCCTTCTCCGGTCGCGTCGAGAGACTCGCCTCGAACTCGTCGAAGCCAAACAGGCGCAGCAGATTGAGCACGAACTGCACGACACCGTCGATCTCCTCGTCGAGCTGCTCCGGCGTGCAGATGATGTGTGCGTCGTCCTGCGTGAAGCCGCGCACGCGCAACATGCCGTGCAACACACCACTGCGCTCATAGCGATAGACCGTCCCCAGCTCCGCCAATCGCATCGGCAATTCGCGATAAGACCGCTTCGAGGAGTTGTAGATCTGCACGTGGAACGGGCAGTTCATCGGCTTCAGGTAGTAGTCATTGCCATCGACATCCATCGGCGAGTACATCGACTCGGCGTAGAAGTCGAGGTGGCCACTCGTCTCCCACAGCGTGGCGCGACCGATATGCGGCGTGTAGACGATCTCGTAGCCGCCGTTGTAATGCTCCTCGCGCCAAGCGTTCTCGATCTCGTTGCGAACGCGGCCACCCTTCGGGTGCCAGTAGATCAGGCCCGGCCCGAATTCCTCGTGCGTCGAAAACAGATCGAGCTCCCGCCCGAGGCGACGGTGGTCGCGCTTTTGCGCCTCCTCGACGGCATCGAGGTGCGCCTGCAGCTCCTCTGCTGTCGGGAAGAGGACGCCATAGACGCGCTGGAGCATCGTGTTGTTCTCATCGCCACGCCAGTAGGCGCCGGCCGAGTGGGTGAGCTTGAAGGCCCCCAGCTGGCCGGTGTTGTCGGTGTGGCCCCCGCGACAGAGATCCTCGAAGTCACCGTGCTTGAAGTAACCGACCGTCTCGTCCTCGATGTCGTCGATCAGCTCGAGCTTGTACGGCTGGTCGGCGAAGATCGCGCGCGCTTCGTCCTTCGAGATCTGCTCGCCTTCGATCGGCAGGTTGCGTTTCTGCGAGCGGCGCATGCGCTGCTCGAGCCACTGCAGGTCCTCGGGCGTGAGCGGCCGAGGCAGCTCGAAGTCGTAGTAGAAGCCATGCTCGATCGGTGGCCCGATCGCGTACTTCGCCTCGGGAAAGCGCTCCAGCATTGCCTCGGCGAGTACGTGCGCCGCCGAGTGCCGCATGCGGAAGAGGCGTTCTCCCGCGGGGAGATCGTCGAAGGCCACTGGTGCCTCGTCAGCCATGATGCTTCTCCAGCCGGGCGGGCCATCCGGCCGCGCCCACCACGCGCTCCGAGGTGTCAGTCACCCCAAAACGCAACGCGCCTCCCGTCGCAGGGACGAGAGGCGCACTCGTGGTTCCACCCGGCTTCCCTCGACGGGCGCGCTCGCAGAGCGGGCGCACAAGTCAAGGCTCCAGTCGCCCGTAACGAGGGCGGTATCGCCGCGGGTTCGCCCGCGGGCTCCGGGGTGGTACCGATGGCCGTCGCGACTCCGGGGCTCTCAGCTCCTCGCCGGCGCCATCGCGCCCTCGAGGTACCCCGTTCTCTGCCAGTCGCTGCTCGGCCTCGACGTGTCCCCGTCGACGCTCGATCTGGAACGCGGCCGGAGCCGCGCCGATGCGTGCATCGATGATAACGCGAGGCGCGACGGACGGTTGCCACACGCCGCGAATCACCCTGATGTGGGAGCGCCAGCGGCAGCGTCGTGTGGAAGAAGATGGTGGGCGGTACTGGACTCGAACCAGTGACCTCAGCGATGTCAACGCTGCGCTCTAGCCAGCTGAGCTAACCGCCCGAAAACGCCTCTCGCGCGGGCGCGGATCGCGAACAGTGACAGAGCGTACGGGTGCGCCCGCCGCAGGTCAAAGCGGAGGACCCCTCGACGAGCCCATTTTCGTTGACAGTCTCTCGGACCCGCTGGTACGTTTCCTGCCGGGCCTCTAGCTCAATGGCAGAGCAGCTGACTCTTAATCAGCCGGTTCGGGGTTCGAGTCCCCGGGGGCTCACCAACGAGCCAGCGAAACAAGGATCAGCAGGAGGCCGAACGGCCCGTGGCGGGGCGTGCTGAGACCGACGTGGGGAAGTGTCGGAATTGGCAGACGAGCGTGATTTAGGATCACGTGCCGCAAGGCGTAGGAGTTCGAGTCTCCTCTTCCCCACCAGTCCCACAGTTGCGACGCTCGCCGTAAGATGCGGCGGGGCGCACACCGGCCACACGCTTGGGGCGTCCGACGCTCGGAGCCGCCCACCGGTGACAGAAGCCCGAACGGATGCCTAACCGGGAACGCCCGAGGGACCTGACGGCGGGGGCGAGAGGCGCGAGGGAACCCATGGCCAAGTTGCTTGAGATAAAAGACCTCCGGACCTACTTCTTCACCGAGGAAGGCGTCGTCCGCGCTGTCGATGGCGTGACATGGCACCTGGACGAGGGCGAGACTCTCGGCCTGGTCGGCGAGTCCGGCTGCGGCAAGTCCGTGACCGCGATGTCGATCCTGCGTCTGGTTCAAAACCCACCAGGGCGCATCGTCGACGGCTCGATCATCTTCGAGGGACAGGACCTGCTCCAGGTCGATGATGCCGAGATGCGCAGCATCCGCGGCAACCGCATCGCGATGGTCTTCCAGGAGCCGATGACCTCGCTCAACCCGGTGCTCACTATCGGACAGCAGATCAAGGAGGCGATCACCCTCCACCTGGGCCTGCAGGACGCCGAGTCCACAGCGCGCGCCGTCGAGCTGCTGGAAATGGTCGGCATCCCCGAGGCGGATACTCGGCTCAGGGACTACCCGCACCAGTTCTCCGGCGGCATGCGCCAGCGCGTGATGATCGCCATGGCGCTCTCCTGCAACCCGAAGCTGCTGATTGCCGATGAGCCGACGACGGCGCTCGACGTCACAATCCAGGCGCAGATCCTCGAGATCATGGCGCGCCTCTCCAAGGAGCTGGGCACAGCGGTCCTCGTCATTACGCACAACCTCGGCGTGGTCGCTCGCTACGCCGACCGCGTCAACGTGATGTACGCCGGGAAGATCGTAGAGAGCGGCACCGCCGTCGACATCTTCAAGCGCCCACGCCACCCCTACACGGTCGGCCTGATGGCATCGGTGCCCCGCCTCGACGAAACCGAGAAGGTGAGACTTGCTACGATCGAAGGACAGCCGCCCCTGTTGATCCAGCCGATCGAGGGCTGCTCCTTCGAGCCACGCTGCGCCTGGGCCATCGACAAGTGCGTGACGGACCCACCGCCGCTGGAGGAGAAGGAGCTGAGCCACATGGCCGCCTGCTGGCGCAACCCGGGGACGGACGAACGCACGGTCGACGAAACCAGTGCCGTGGCTGCCAGCTAGAGCGGGAGATCCCGATGACAACAGAAGCGCCAACACGCCAACTCTCAACCGTCCCCCTGGGCGAGACCCTGCTCGAGGTCACCGACCTTCAGATGTACTTCCCGGTTACGGCCGGTCTGTTCATCCAGCGCAAGATCGCTGATGTCCGGGCGGTGGACGGACTGTCGTTCAAGGTCACGAGCGGCGAAACGCTGGGTCTGGTGGGTGAGTCCGGGTGTGGGAAGTCCACGACCGGCCGCGCCATCCTCCAGCTGCACCGCCCAACGGCCGGCAGTGTTCGCTTCGGGGGCGTCGAGCTGACCGAGACCAAGGGTCGCGAGCTCCGGCGCTTCCGCCGCCGCATGCAGATGATCTTCCAGGATCCGTTCTCCAGCCTGAACCCGCGGATGAGCGTGGAACAGATCATCGGCGAGCCGATGGCGATCCACGGGCTCTACAAGGGCGACGAGCGACGCGACCGTGTCGAGTTCATCATGAACGCCGTGGGGCTCAACCCACTGTTCGCCAAGCGCTACCCACACGAGTTCTCCGGCGGACAGCGCCAGCGCATCGGCATCGGCCGCGCGCTGGCGGTGGAGCCCGAGTTCATCGTCTGTGACGAGCCGGTGTCCGCCCTGGACGTGTCGATCCAAGCGCAGGTCATCAACCTGCTCGAGGATCTGCAATCCGAGTTCGGCCTCACCTACCTGTTCATCGCCCACGACCTCGCGGTTGTGCGGCACATCTCCGACCGTGTGGCGGTGATGTACCTGGGCAAGATGATGGAGCTGGCGGACTCGAACGAGCTGTACGAGAACCCGCTCCACCCATACACGAAGGCGCTGCTCTCCGCCGTGCCGATCACCGACCCCGAGCTGGAGCGCACACGCGATCGCATCATCCTCACCGGTGACGTGCCGTCCCCGCTCCGCCCCCCGCCGGGCTGCGTGTTCAACACACGCTGCCCGATCGTCATCGACGAGTGCCGTGAGCGCGTGCCCGAGTGGCGCGAGGTATCAACGAATCACTGGGTGGCCTGCCACCGCGTGTAAGCATCCGCGGCGCAACGAAATGAAGCAGACCCCGCGCCGTGCGCGGGGTCTGTCGTTTGCGTCGCACTCGCACGCCTGGCACCGTGCCTCGGCGTATCGCGCGCCGTCGCCGAGGCAGCTACGATCGTCATGTGACCTCACACATTCGCAACTTCTCCATCATCGCCCACATCGATCACGGCAAGTCCACCCTGGCCGATCGCATGCTGGAGCGTACGGGCGCCGTCGCTGCGCGCGAGATGCAGGACCAGATCCTCGACTCGATGGACTCGAGCGTGAGAAGGGGATCACGATCAAGGCACAAGCGGTGTGCATTGACTTCGACGCCTCCGATGGCGAGAACTACGAACTCAACCTGATCGACACCCCAGGGCATGTCGACTTCGCGTACGAGGTCTCGCGTGCGCTCGCCGCGTGCGAGGGCGCCGTCCTCGTCGTCGACGCGACGCAGGGCATCCAGGCGCAGACGCTGGCCAACGTCTACCTCGCGTTGGAGATGAACCTGCGGCTGGTTCCCGTCGTCAACAAGATCGACCTGCCCTCGGCAGAACCCGAACGCGTTGCGCAGGAGCTGGTCGATGTGATCGGCTTCGACGACGACGAGATCATCTTCGCGTCCGCCAAAGACGGCAGCGGGGTCGAGGAGATCCTGGAGGCCGTGGTCGAGCGCGTGCCGCCGCCCCAGGGAGATCCCGGTGCCCCTCTGCGCGCGCTCGTGTTCGACGCCGTCTACGACTCGTACAAGGGCGTGCTCGCCTACGTGCGCGTCGAAGAGGGGCGCGTCGACGGCCGGGAGCGGCTCCGCCTGATGCAGCAGGGCACCCGCTTCGAGCCGGTCGAGGTCGGGCAGTTCCATCCAGCGCTGGAGGTCACGGAGAGCCTTGAGGCGGGCCAGGTCGGATACGTCGCGACCGGGCTGAAGCGCATCAGCGAAGCCCGCGTCGGCGACACCATCACGACTGATCGGGCAGGCACCGAGGAAGCCCTCGAGGGTTACCGGCCGGCGAAGTCGATGGTCTTCGCCAGCTTCTTCCCGACCGAGCCGAACGATTACGCCCACCTGCGAGACGCGCTCGAACGGCTCACGCTGAACGATGCGTCGCTGCATTGGCAGCCGGAGAGTTCGGCGGCGCTCGGGTTCGGATTCCGCTGCGGGTTCCTGGGCCTGTTGCACATGGAGATCGTGCAGGAGCGTCTCGAACGCGAGTTCTCGATCGAACTCGTCGCGACCGCGCCTTCGGTCGAGTACGAGCTGACGACAACGAGCGGCGAGGAGTTCCGCGTCGATTCGCCGGCGGCGCTGCCCGACCCCTCGGCGATCAAGGAGATCCGCGAGCCCTGGGTCCGCATTGCGGTGACGATGCCCGCCCGCTACATCGGCGCGGTGATGCAGCTCGTCGAGGAGCACCGAGGCGAGTTCGAACACATCGAATACCTGGACCACGCAGACGACGAGGGCGAGTCGCGCGTGCTGGCAACGTCCCACGTACCGCTCTCGGAGATCCTGACGGAGTTCTACGATCAGCTGAAGTCGCGTACGTCTGGGTACGCCGCGCTCGATTACAGCCTGGAAGCCTACCGCCCGGCGCGCGTCTCGCGCCTCGACATTCTCGTCAACGGCGAACTCGTTGATGCGCTCTCGACGATCGTGCCGATCGAGGACGCGGCGTCGCTCGGCCGCAAGCTGGCGCTCGATCTCAAGCGACTGATCCCGCGGCAGATGTTCGACGTGCCGATCCAGGCCGCGATCGGCGGCCGGATTGTCGCGCGCGAGACGGTGAAGGCGCTGCGCAAGAACGTGCTCGCCAAGTGCTACGGCGGCGACGTCACGCGCAAGCGCAAGCTGCTCGAGAAGCAGAAGGCCGGGAAGAAGCGGATGAAGATGCTCGGCTCAGTTGAAGTCCCCCAGGAGGCCTTCATGGCCGTGCTCAAGGTGCGCGACTAGCAACCGCCGGCGCTGGCCCACCCTCGACGCCTGCCCTAGGATCCTTCGCCGGAGGACATACAGATGACCACTGTCCAGGAACTGGCCAGCAGAATCGATCAGAGCGAGACCGCTCTCCGCGATGCCATCACCGGCGCCGAGGGCTACTGGGAGGCTGCGGTACTGCCGCCGGAAGCCGACGAGGTGAATCCGCGCGCCAGCGGTGATCCCTGGACGCCACAGGAGGCCGCCAACCACGCCATCGGCGCGGTCGGCTTCTTCTCCGGCATGGCGGCAGCGGGCATCGGCGCCGAGATCTCGCCGCCGGGACCGCCCGACGTCACCTCCGCGGCGACTGCCCTCACGTCACTCGACAACAGCATCGCGAGCTGCCGCGCCGCCCTCGAGGCCGCGACGGACGACGTGTTGTCGAACTCCACGGGCCTCGGCGATACGCAGGTGAGCTACGCCGCGACGCGCGGGCAGGCCATCGGCAAGGACGTCGAAGGCGCGTTCTGGATGGCCATCGTGCACAGCGCCGACCACGCGCAGCAGATCGCCGGCGGCGCCAGCCGCGGGTGAGCGAGCAGCCGCTCTTCCGAGCGGTCGACGCGATCCAGATCCCGGTCGATGACCTCGAAGCCGGCCTCGCGTTCTATCGCGACGCGCTCGGCCACGAGTTGCGCTGGCGCGATGACGACTGGGCTGGCCTCGGGATGCCCGAGGCGTCGACAGAACTCGTGCTCGAGACGCGACGTCAAGAACTCGAACCGAATCTGCTCGTCGCGAGCGTCGACGAGGCGGTACCGCGGTTCGTGGCTGCCGGTGGAGTGGTGGTGCGCCCGCCGGAGGACATCCCGGTCGGGCGCGTAGCGGTCGTACGCGATCCGTTCGACAACGTGCTCGTCCTGCTCGACCTGTCCAACGGTCGCTACGTGACGGACGCGGACGGACGCGTGGTCGGGGTCGATGCGTCTCGCGGCGACTGACCGCGGCGGCTTGGTTCCCACCTCGAATGCCGCACGCGTAGAGTCGGTGCGACACGCGCGCGCGAGGCGTGCGCGGCGAGGAGTGACCGATGGCTGAGCAGGTAGTCAAGCCACGCATCCGCGGGTTCATCTCGCTGACAGCGCACCCCGACGGCTGCGCCGCCAACATCCGGCGCCAGGTGGAGCAGGTGCGCGAGCAGCTCAGCGATGCCGGGTCGCTCGGTAACGTGCTCGTGGTCGGTTCCTCGACCGGATACGGCCTGGCGCTGACGCTCGTCGCCGCATTTGGTTACGGCGCCAGCACGCTCGGCGTGTGCTTCGAACGCGAACCGACCGAGGAGAAGACGGCCACCGCTGGCTGGTACAACCTCGCGGAGGCGCACCGCCTCGCAGCCGACGCCGGCATCCACTTCCAAACGATCAACGCTGATGCGTTCGCGCAGGAGACGAAGGACGAGGTGATCGCCGCGCTCCGCGACGACTTCGCGCCGATCGACGTGCTGGTTTACAGCCTCGCCGCACCGCGACGCAACCGCCCCGACGGTGGGCACTGGAGCAGCGTCCTCAAGCCGATCGGCGAGCGCTACGAGGGGCGCGCCTTTAACCTTCGCAGCCGCGCTGTCGTCGAGGCGGCCATGGACCCGGCCGACGAGGAGGAGATCGAGTCGACGATCAAGGTGATGGGCGGCGAGGACTGGCAGGACTGGATCGGCCAGCTCGGGGAGGCGGGGCTGCTCGCCGATGGCGTTCGCACCGTCGCGCTCTCCTACATCGGCCCGGAGCTCTCAGCGCCGCTCTACCGCCGAGGCACCATCGGCCGTGCCAAGGAGCACCTCGAGGCCACGGCGCACGACCTCAACACCGCGCTCGCCGACCGCAACGGACGCGCCTACGTCAGCGTCAATACGGCCATCGTCACGCAGTCGTCGTCGGCGATCCCGGCCGTGCCGCTGTACATGAGCATCCTCTTCCGCGTGATGCAGGAGCAGGGCACGCACGAGAACGCCATCGACCAGGCCGTGCGGATGTTCCGTGACCACATTGGGCCCGGCGCCGAAGCGGCGCTCGACGACGAGGGGCGCATCCGCCTCGACGACCGGGAGATGACGCCGGCGGTGCAGTCCACCGTGCAGGCGATCTGGGACTCGGTCACCACCGAAACGTTGGACGAAGTGACCGATTACGCGAAGTTCGAGCGCGACTTCCGTCAGCTCTTCGGCTTTGAGGTGGATGGCGTCGATTACGAAGCGCCGACCGAGGTCGTTCGCTCGCTCATCTAGCTCGTCTCGCGGGAGGCTAAGCGGAGGCGGCGTCTTCGCCCTTCGCGGTGCCGTCCGCAGCCTCTACATCGTCCGCAGCCTCAGCGCCGTCCGCAACGTCTGTGCCGTCCTCGGCCTCTGCGCCGTCTGCGGCGCCGATCAGATCATCGAGGTCGACGACGCCATCGGTCGTCGCCAGGCGCTCTCGCACCGCTGCTACAGTGGCGGCCTCTGCGCCCTCCAGCGCCACGACCGCGGCGCGGAAGAGGTCGCCAGTGCGGACGAGGGCGAACCCGACTGACTCAGCGGCGACGCGCAGCGAGTCCTGGTATTCCTGGCGGCGCAGCTTCGGGTCGAGCATGCGTTGGCCCGTGACCACGACCATCCCACGAGGCGCGACTGCGCGGTCTTCGATCACCGCGTCCAGGCGTGCCCGCAGCGCATAGTGCGGCGCCATCTCGATCGCCTCGCGTGAGGCCTCGGCCTCGACGTGGATGTCGACCCCGTCAGCCGAGAGCACGAGGTCGCCCTGGTCGGTTTCGTTGACTTCGAAGCCGAGCGCGAGCGCGCAGGCGGTCACGCCGCGTTTGAGCGCGCGAGCACCGCGGGTCCAGAGCACGTCGCGCAACACCGCGACCGCGTCGCGGGCGTCCTGCGCCGCATCGACCTCGGCCTGCGCCTTCACTAGCGCCTGCTCGGCGCGCTTCAGGCTCTCCACGCGGCCCTCGAGGCTGGGCACTGCCACCTTCGTCACCCAGGAGGGGGTCATCTCCTCTTCGCGCTCGAGGATGTCGCGGAACGCCTCGACGATCGCTTCACCCTCGCGCCGCGACAGCCAGCGCGCGCCCGCTTCACGCGGCCCGGGGAAGAAGATGACGCGGCCGTTCAGCACCGGGAACTCGACGCCAACGGCAGCACCGCCGGCGGAGCGCGCGAAGACCCGCGCGTCCGAGGGGAAGCCAGCAGCGCGCTCATTGAGGTGCGCGCGGTAGCGCAACTCGCCACCCGCGGCGTTGATCACGTCGACGAAGGGATGGTGATAGTCGCTGATCGAGACGTTCCCGCCCTCGCCTCCCACGATCGTCGAAGCGTTCCAGGCGACGCCCTCCGGCGCGGGGAGGAACCAGTAGCGGTCCAGCCCCTGGAAGCCAGCGATGTTCGTCAGTTGTTCGACCGGCGCGGGGATGATCGCGATCGGGGTGCCGCGCTCGAGGGCCTGCGCAAACTCCTCGCGACGGCGGTGCAGCACATCGGCGATGGCAGTGAAGCCGTCGATGGAGGCGCCGTTGACCACCGGCAGGTCGTTGTAGGTCTTGAACTCGCCGGCTGCCGCTGCCGCCTCGCGGATCGATTCGAACATGGCGTGGGTGTCGACGATGACCGCGTCGAAGTCCTGGATCGAGGGCGCGTTGAAGATCGTCGCGTTGTGCAGCTCGCGATTCTGCATGCGGTGGCTGATCGACAGAACCTGCACGCTCGCTCCGATCTACCGCGGGGTGACTGTGACATGTCGAGGGCGCGCGGGATGTTCGTCGCGCATACGAACCTCGATGCGCCGAGTGTACCGCAGCGCCCGTTCCTCGACGGTCCCTGTTCGCAGCGCGCTCAGCTCGTTACGATCGAAGTCAGGTCGTGCTAGGTGGGGAGTTAGCGGTGCCCTGTAACCCGCAATCCGCTTTAGCGGGACTGAATACCCGTCCGAGTGTCGGTGTCGAGGGGACTGCGAGCGCCAGGCGGCGTTGATAATCTGGTCCTGCGCGGCGATGCCCGGCTAACCCCGTCAGGGTCGGAAGGCAGCAGCGGTACGTCGGTCACATCGGGTGCCGCAGGAGTGCCGGGTTTGAGTTGGCCAGCGTGAGCAAGCCCGCGACTCGATGCGACGACGGGGCACGACCGTTCCACCACCACACGCCCCCGCAGCGGCGGCATGCAGAAAGGGCGCCGCGATGACCCCTCGACGCCGCGGGAGCGCCGAGCTCGAACTGCCCGAGTACCTGCGCCGCCTCGGCCTGCCGCCGAGGAAGGCGCTGGGCCAACACTTCCTGATCGACGAGTTCATCCTGGGCAACATCGCCAATGCCTGTGAGCTGAGCGAGGACTCGACCGTCCTCGAGATCGGCGCCGGTCCGGGCGGGCTGACCGAGGAGTTGGCGCAGCGCGCCGGCACCGTCGTTGCCGTCGAGATCGACGAGGAGCTGGCTGCGCTGACCCGCGAGCGGCTGCTGAACGAAGACGGTCTGACGGTCCTCGCGGCAGACATGCTCGACTTCGAGCCGGAGGAGCTGCTCGAGGAAGCTGGCGCGGCGGCGCCCTATGTCGCCGTTGGCAACCTGCCCTACTACATCACGCAGCCGATCCTGCGACGCCTGCTGGAGGCGGAGATACCGCCCGAGCGCATCGTGGTCCTGGTCCAGCGCGAGGTGGCGAAGCGCATCACCGCGCCGGCGGGGCGACAGTCGCTGCTCTCGAACTCGATCCGCCTCTACGGCGAGCCCGAGTATCTCCTCGACGTGCCGGCCGACGCCTTCTGGCCCGAACCAAAGGTGCAGTCGGCGCTGATCGGCATCAACCGCCTGCCCGCCTCCGCAGTCGATCTCGACGAGAAGCAACTCGAGGTCTTTTTCCACCTGCTGCGGGCGGGGTTCGCCCAGCCACGCAAGCAGCTGCACAACGCGCTGCCGAGCGCCCTCGACCTCCCCAACGCTGACATACGGTCCGCGATCGAAGCGGTGGGGCTCGATCCAACGCTACGGGCGCAGCACCTCAGCCTCGAGGACTGGGAGCGGCTGTACCACCTCTTGCATGAACGCCACCCCGAGGCCCTGGTCCTCGCGTGAGCGGCGACGCTGTCGGCGAGCGCGCACTGCGGCTGGTGGCCCCGGCGAAGATCAACCTCGCCCTCGAGGTCACGGCACGCCGCGACGACGGGTACCACGACATCGACACCGTGATGACCACGCTCGATCTGGGCGACGCGGTCACGCTTCGGGCAGCAGCCGAGATCAGCGTGACCCTGACCGGCCCGAGATCCGCCGGCATCAACGCGACGGATGACCTCGCCGGCCGCGCGGCGCGAGCGCTCGCGGAGGCGGCGGGCGCACCGACGGTGTTGACGTCACCGTCGAGAAGCGCATCCCCTCGCCCGCCGGGCTCGGCGGCGGCTCGTCGGACGCGGCAGCGGTGCTGCGTGGCCTCGCGCGACTGTGGGACCTCGCTTGGCCCGCCGAGCGACTCGTCGAGGTGGCGGCAAGCCTGGGCTCAGACGTGCCGTTCTTCCTCGCTGGCGGGGCGGCCCGCTGCACCGGCCGTGGTGAGATCGTCGAGCCGCTGCCTGACCTCGCTCCGCTGCGCCTGCTCATCCTGCTCCCCCCGACCGGACCGATCGAGGGCAAGACGGCGGCCCGCTACGGCGCGCTGCACCTGGAGGATTTCAGCCATGGCGAATCGTCGAGACGACTCTCGCGTCGCCTCGCACGCCGAGCGCCTCCGCCGACCCGTGACCTCATCAACGTCTTCGAACGCGTGATCGAGCGGACCGAGCCGGAGCTCGTGGCGCACTACGCACGCTACAGCGCCGCTGGCGCGCCGCGGCTGCACCTCTGCGGCAGCGGCCCGGCGGTGTTCATGTTCGTCCACGAGCGGGCGCAACGTTCGAGGCTCCGCCGCGACTTCGAGGCGGCGGGCGCGACCGTCTTCGACACCCAGACGCTGGGTCGCCAGGCGGCGCTGACGATCGAGGAGATCGAGGTAGCCGAGTGATCCCGGACGTGCCGACGATCGACGTCAATGGCGAGCTGCTGCGCGCGCTGCTCGCCGGCTGGATCGCCGGAGCCGCCGCCTCGTTCGCCGCGACCGCGATCGTCGTGACGGTCATGGCGCGCACCACAGCGTGGCGCTCGCGACTGACCGAGATACGCGCGAGCCTGCCGCTCGTCGGCATCATCGTCGTCAACGGCGCGTTGCTCGTGCTGACGATCGTCGGATTGATCCTCGGCGGGCTCTACCACGCCGGCGCGCAGCCCGGATTCAGCCTCGGCATCGCCGTCGCCGGGGTCACGCTACTGGCGCTCGGCTGGTTCGTGCGAGGGCGCCTCGAGTGGCCGCTGTGGGCGCTCGCGGGGGTGTTCGTCGCCTCGTACGGTGGGCTGCTGCCGCTGCTCGCTGGCTAGGCCGCGCGCGCTGGCCGCTGCCGGGAGCCAGACCTATCCTTGCGACAGCCTCGAAGGCGAGCCCAGACACGGCGGAGGACGCGGGGGAGCGCTTGGAACTGCGCGACGGGCTACGGGCATCCGTGGTCGAGATGCACGTGCACACGACCATGGCCTCATCGGACTCGATGCTCGATCCGCACGACCTCGTACGCATCGCCGGCGAGAACACGCTGACCGGGGTCAACCTCACCGAACACGACCAGGTCATCGAGCCGCACCAGCAGGAGGCGTTCCGCGAGGAGCACGAAGATCTTTTCGTGAACTTCGGCATGGAAGTCTCGACCGACATGGGTCACATGATCGCCGTCGGACTGCGCACCTACCTCCCGGGCATCCGGCGCGCCGAACAGCTCCGCTCAGAGCTCGACCAGGTCGGTGGCTTCCTCGTCGTGGCGCACCCGTTCCGCCGTCTCTTCGACCCGGTCACCGCGATGCGCACCGGTGTGAAGTTCGAGCTGACAGCGGAGCAGGCGGCCGAGCAACTCCCGGTCTTCAAGCACGTCCACGCGATCGAGGTGGCCAATGGAGCCAACACGCCGCAGGAGAACGAGTTCGCCTACGAGGTCTCGCAGATCCTCGGCATCCCGGGCACTGGCGGCAGCGATGCGCATTCGGTGACCGGCATCGGCGCGTTCTCGACCGGCTTCGAGCAGGCCGTCGACAGCCCGGAGCGCTTCCTCGAGGAACTGCACGCCGGCCGCTTCGAGGCGGTCCATCGCTCAAACACGGGGCGCTGGGTGAAGTTCGAGGCGGGCAGCTCCGACGCCGCGAAGCAGGACGCCTGACCCCCCGATCGGCGATGCTCTGCACCTGACCTCGACCCCTCCCCGGATGCGAAGGCGATCCGCTTGCCAGACACCCAGCCCAGAGCCACCGAGCCTACGGGCACGCCGGCCGATGGCGAATCGCCCGACCGCATCGATGCGTTCGTCTCGCTCGACCTCGAGACGACCGGGCTCGATGTCGAGACCGACACGATCATCGAGGTCGGTGTCGTGCGCTTTGGTCGCGCGGGCATCGAGGAGCGGTGGGAGACCCTGGTCAATCCTGGCCAGCCGATCCCGCCGGAAGTGCAGGAGCTGACCGGTATCGACGACATCGCGGTTGCTTCGGCGCCGGCCGCGCCCGGCGTCATGGCGCAGCTGGCCGAGTTCATCGGCGATCTGCCGATCGTCGGGCAGAACATCCAGTTCGACCTCAACTTCCTCGAGGCCGAAGATCTGATCCCGCGGGGCGCCTCGTACGACACCTGGGAACTGGCCTCGATCCTGCTCCCCCGGGCCGACCGGCTGAACCTCGCCACGCTGGCCGAGGCGCTCGGGGTCGAGATGCCCGTCGCGCACCGCGCGCTGGCCGACGCGGTCGGCGCCGCCGAGGTGTTCATCGAGCTGCTGCAACGCCTGGAGGCGCTGCCGCGCTCGCTGCTGCTCGAGCTGCACAGCTTCGCCACGCGTGCGCAGTGGCCAGCCGCGCGGCTGATCGAGGACGCACTCGCGCATGGTGGCGGTCGTGACGCGCTTGCCGGCATCGACGAGGAGGAGGCCGCCGCCATCGTCGCCGCTCTGCCGTTGCCGCCGGTCGCCGAGGCGCCCCCGGCGCTCGTGCCGGCCGACCACAACGAGCCGCTGACTGACGCCGACATCGATGCGCTGTTCACGGAGCTGGCGAACCGCACGGACCTGATGCCCGGCTTCGAGCGGCGACACGGGCAGGAGGAGATGGCCGCGGCGTTCGCGACGATCCTCGGCCATGGCGGCGAGCTGGCGGTCGAGGCGGGGACAGGGACCGGGAAGTCGCTCGCCTACCTGCTCCCCGCGCTGCTGCACGCCGCCCGCAACGACGACCGCGTCGTGATCTCGACGCACACGCGCAACCTCCAGGACCAGCTCGCCGAACGCGAGATCCCGATCGCCGCCCCGATCGTCGAGGCGGTAGCCGAGATCGACGAAGGCGCGTTGCGCACCACGGTGCTCAAGGGACGGAGCAACTACCTCTGTCTCGAGCGCTGGGCGCAGGTCCGCGCCGACATCTCGCCGCGCAGCGAGGCGGAGGCGCGCCTGTTCGGGCGCATCGCTACATGGCTGCCCGGCACCGAGACGGGGGACCTCAGCGAGCTCTACATGACCTCTGCCGAGGAGCCGGCGTGGGCGCAGGTCTCCGCCGGCGACACCGATTGCCTCTCCCGCCGTTGTCCGTACGTGCGAGACGGCAGCTGCTTCCTGCTGCGCGCCCGGCAGCGTGCCGCCGCCGCCCACGTGGTGGTCGTCAACCACGCCTTGCTGCTCGCCAGCGCCGTCAGCGGCAGTCAGGCGATGCCACCGTTCCGCCACCTCGTCGTCGACGAAGCACATCGCCTGGAAGGCGTCGCCACGCAGCAGTACACGCGCAGTTGGTCGATCAATGAGCTGCGCGACCTGCTCGACGACCTGGGTACGGCCGACCGGCACGGCAACCCCGGTCTCACACGTCGCCTCGTACGAGGCTCCGGTGAGGCGGATCTGCTGCTCTCGCCGACAGCCGGGCTGCAGGCGCTCGGCGACGACCTTGGCGCCTCCGTACGCTCGCTGCGCGACGAGATGACGCCTGCGGCCAATGCGCTGCGCGCCTTCGCGCGCAACTTCGACGACGGCTCCAACGGCCGCACGGAGGTCTCGCTGACACATGCCAAGCGCTCATCTCCCGAGTGGGAGGCCGTCGAGGAGGCGGGCACGCACCTCGATGTCGCGCTCCTGCTGATGCGCGAGCGACTGGGGACGATCGGCGACGCCCTGACCAGCCTCGGGGGCGATGACCCGGATGACCCGCTCGGCCTCGACGTAGCACGCGCGTTCGACCGCACCGAGGTACTGCGCCACGCTATCCGCGAGTCGGTTCTGACCGTGGCCCGCGATCAGATCGTCTGGGTCGCCCTCGGCGAGGGCGATGTGCGGGTCAGCCTCGCACCGCTCGATGTCGGGCCGCCGCTCGTCGAAGACCTGTTCGGGGAGCGGGACTCCGTGCTCGTGACCAGCGCAAGCCTCAAGGCAGGCAATTCCTTCTCGCACAGCCTCGGACCACTCGGTCTCCAGGCCGCTGACCAACTCGACGTGCCGTCGCCCTTCGACTACCGCCGCCAGGCGTTAGTGATCCTCGTCGAGGACATGCCCGAGCCCGGCATGCCGGGGTACCACGTCGCGATCGAGGATGTGCTGCACGACGCGGCGATCGCGGCGGACGGGCGCACGCTCGGGCTCTTCACCTCGCACGCCGCGGTTCGGCAGGCACAGGCCGAACTGAAACCCCGGCTCGCGGAGGCGGAGATCCGGGTGCTGGCGCAACGCCTCGACGGCTCGCCGGGGCGGCTGCTGCGGATGCTCATGGACCAGCCGAGGACGCTGCTCCTCGGGACGGCGGCGTTCTGGGAGGGCGTCGACGTGCCCGGGGATGCGCTCTCGCAGATCGCGATCGCGCGTTTGCCGTTCCCGGTGCCCTCGGATCCGATCTATGCCGGCCGTGCCGGGCAGTTCGAGGATCCCTTCGGCGAGTACGCGCTGCCCGGCGCGTTGCTGCGCTTCAAGCAGGGCTTCGGCCGGCTGATCCGAGGGCCGCAGGACCGCGGCGTGCTGCTCGTCCTCGACGCGCGCATCCACCGTCGCCGGTACGGCGCGCGCTTCATCGCCGCACTGCCGGAGCTCGAGGTGCGAACGCTGCACTCCCGCGACGTGCCCGCGGCCGTTGCGGAGTGGCTGCGGCCGTGAGCGAACGGCCCAGCCGGGCGAGCGGCGCCTGGACCCGCGGTCTCGGCGTCTCGCTCGTGCACGCCAGCTTCGCAGCACTCACCGCCGACGACGGCATCCGCCGTGGGCTCCTCGATGGGATCGAACGTGGCCTCGACGATCGCGCGGTCGAGCCGCCCGAGGGCGCGCAGACGTTGGCGATCCGCGCCGCAAGCGTGACGGTCGGCATGCTGGCCGCCGCCGAGGATGCGCCCGAGCCAGGCGAGGTCGCCGTGCTGGCACTCGCGATCGCGCCCGAGCACCGCGGCCACGCGTTCGGGACCCGCGCGCTGCTGGCGGCGGAGCGCCGCTGGCTGCGTGACGGTGCCTCGCGAGTACACGTGCGCGTGCCGGCCACCAACGGACGCGGGCTGTACTGGATGCTGCGCTGTGGATTCACGCCGCTAGCACAGCAGCCCGAGATCGGTGCGACGTGGTTCGCGCGACGGGTCGTCGAGGCTGGCTAGCGACGCCGTTGCTCCGATTCGCGACGGCGCTGGATCACGCCTCGCATCCAGCGTCGATATGACGCCGCCAGCACGAACGCGAACCCGACAGCGAGCAGCAGATCGAACGTATCGCGCGCCCCGCTCGGGAACTCACTCACGACATAACGAGCGATCAACGCCGCCGTCAGTGCGATGAAGAGCACGAACAGCCACGAGTGACCGCCTGAGCCCTCGACGGGCGTCGGGGCCGGTGGCGGCGGCTTCGTCGCGGCCGCACTCGCCGGCGGCGGGCTCGGACGGCGTCCGCGGCGGCGGCGGCTCACGAGGGATCCTGGCGCCGGTAACGTCGCCTCGGCGTTTCACGGGTCGGAGCGGGCGGCGGTGGAGAAGGCACGGCCGCGGCCGGCGACGAGGTCCCGGCGTTCGCCTCGTTGTTGGCCGCCTCGAGGCAGATGTCGCAGAGGTAGTGAACCCCCAGACTCTCGCCGATCAGCGCATCGCCGCAGTCTTGGCCCGGCTGGTTGTTGTAGGGGTTGAGGTGGAAGGTGCGCCCGCAGTGGAAGCACTCCTGCAAGAGCGCCGCCTCGGCCTGTTCGCCGCAGATCGCGCAACGGTCCTCGGACGCGGTCTGCTGGCTCACGATCTCTCCTCGAGCTGGCGCCGTACGAGGCGTCGCGCGGCGGCGGCATCTTCCAGCGTGCCGTCGTAGCGGGCACGGCGCAAGCGGCGCAGCCACGCACCGACAACGGGACCCTCGGTCACACCGAGGCGCATCAGCGTCGTCGCGTCGAGGTGCGGCCGCGTCCGCTCCCAGCGGCGCAGCTCCCGCTGCACGGACCGTTGCTGCGCACCGCCGAGCCGCAGCGCTGCCTCGCGCGCCGCGCCGGAGGCGCCTTCGAGTGCCGCCAGCGTCTCGACCGATGTGTCCCGCGCACGCAGCAGCCGCCGGCTTCCCTCGACGGCAGCGCGTGCCGTGGCCGGCGCCCGCAGACGGTCGAGGATCGCGCGACGTCCATGCAACGGTGCGAGCAGCAGCGCCGACAGCACCTCGACGCCCGGCGCTCGTCGCAGGCGGCCCAGGGCCGCCCGGCTCTCCAGCGCGAGCCGCCACCCGCGGTGCGTCGAGCGCAGCACGCCCCAGGCGTCCAGCAGCTCGACCGCACGCGCAGCGCGTGGGTGATCGGCGAGCAGCCCGAACTCCGCCCACAGCCGCTCGCCGGAGATCGCTTCGAGGTAGCGCGCACCCTCGATCGTCCACGCGAGCGACTGCGCGTCAGGCGTCAGCGACGCCGCGGCGGTGGTGCGTGCGTTGCGCCACAGGCGCGTGGCATCGTCCCGGAACGAGCGGGAGTGGAGCACGCGCAGCCGTCCGCGGCGCAGGTCGCCCAGGCCGTCGAGCGGATCGACGATCCGCCCGCGGTCGCAACCGGCGAGACCAAGCGCGACGGCGTTGACCGTGACATCCCGGCGCGCGAGGTCCGCCTCGAGCGTCGCACCGAGCTGCACCACTGGCAACAGGCCCGGTCGCGGGTAGCGCTCGCGTCGCAGCTGCGCCAGGTCGAGCCTGGATGGACCGCCGGGGCCAGCGAGAGTGACCGAGGCGGTACCGAATCGTGGCTCCGCTTTGACATCGACCGGCGCGGCGAGTTCCCGTGCCACGCGGCGGCCGAAGAGGGGGGCGGAACCGTCGAGGGCGATGTCGAGATCGATGGGCGCACGGCTCAGGGCGACGTCCCGGACGGCCCCACCGACGAGCCACACGTTGCGGCCTCGACGAGTCGCGACGCTCTCGACGGCGTCGAGCAGACGGCGCTGTGGGCCCGTCGCCACGCGCCGCAGAGCGGTAATGTTAGGGCGCCTATACCCCTGCTCGTTTGTTGACACTGTCTCACGCGGTTTCTACGATGCACAGACCCGGCGGACTCTCCCCAGAGCATGCCGTCGACGGGACAGTACATCGTGCGCGGCGGCGGGGCGCGCAGGGTGAGAGAGGCTTCGGCGTGGTCGCCGTGTCCCAGCCCTCGCCCGACCCGACTGGCGCACGTGCGTCAGAGGGTGCCCCTGCCGATGCCCCTGCCGCCCAGGGTCCGGCGCTCCAGGTGCCGGTCGAGGCACTCGCCGCCGTCGCACCCGTGGAGCAACTCCTCGAGCACCGCTTCGACGATCGCCAGTTGCTCCTGACGGCGCTGACACACGCCTCCTACGCCAACGAGCACCCGGAGGACCCGACGGACACGAACGAGCGGCTCGAGTTCCTCGGCGACGCCGTGCTGGGAGCCGTCGTCGCCGACGCGCTCTACGAGCGCTTCCCGTCGGTCCAGGAAGGGCGGCTCACCGAGTGGCGCGCGCAGCTCGTCTGCGGTCCCACGCTGGCGCGCGTCTCCGAGCGTCTAGAACTGGGCGCCGCGCTCCGCCTCGGCCGCGGCGAGGAACGGACCGGCGGTCGCGAGCGCGAAGGCAACCTTGAGCGGGTCTACGAAGCGACGGTCGGTGCGGTCTACCTCGACGCCGGCCTCGAGGCGGCCCGGGCCTTCGTCGCGCGCACGCTGGGCGACGAGTTCGACGCGCTCGAACGTGACCCCGATGTCCTCAACCCGAAGGGCGCA
Source organism: Dehalococcoidia bacterium (assembly GCA_965226785.1). GTDB lineage: Bacteria > Chloroflexota > Dehalococcoidia > UBA2979 > UBA2979 > CBDDEC01. Next base: position 1,135,860 of record CBDDEC010000004.1, on the reverse strand, counting down.
CTGCAGCAGCTGGCGCAGACCACCGAACGCCGTCCCGAGTACGTGCTGATCGACCAGAGCGGGCCGGAGCACGATCGCTCCTTCACCGTCGAGGTGCGCCTCGGTCGCGAAGTGCTGGGTACCGGCAACGGGAGCAGCAAGCAGCAGGCAGAGAAAGAGGCGGCGCGTCAGGCCCTGGAGGTCTTGCGCTCGCGGGCTGGTGTGACAGTCTCCGACGGGTCATCAGACGAGCCGGTGGGGTAGGGGAAGAGGCCGAGTTGTACCTCAGGCGTCTCGACACTCAGGGGTTCAAATCCTTCGCTGATCGGCAGATCTTCGAGTTCGGCCCCGGGCTGACGGTGATTGCCGGGCCCAACGGGTCGGGCAAGTCGAACGTCGCGGACGCCATCCGCTGGGCCCTCGGCGAGCAATCCGCGCGGCAGCTCCGCGCGCGCAAGACCGAAGACATCATCTTCAGCGGCTCGGATCGCCGTCGCCAGCTCGGCATGGGCGAGGTTTCGATCGTCCTCGACAACTCCGAGGGCTGGATGCCGATCGACTTCGAAGAGGTGTCGGTCACGCGTCGCGCACACCGCTCCGGCGACAACGAGTACCTGATCAACAACCAGGTCGTGCGCCGGTCGGACGTCCTCGACCTCTTCCGGCGCGCGCAGGTCGGCCAGAACTCCTACGCCCACATGTCGCAGGGGCTCGTCGACGAGGTGCTGGCGCTGCGCCCCGGCGAGCGGCGCGAACTGATCGAGGAGGCGGCCGACGTGCGCCGCCACCGCCACCAGTTGACGCTCTCCGAGCGGCGCATGACGCAGACGCGCGACAACCTCGGCCACGTGCGCATGCTCATCCAGGAGGTCGAGCCGCGACTGCGCTCCCTCGCACGGCAATCACGCCGGGCAGAACGCTACCAGGAGCTGGCCAGCGAACTGGCCGACGCGCTCGAGGTCTACTTCGAGCATGAGCTGCGGACCGCCCGCGAGGGCCAGACCGCTGCGCAGGCCACCCATGACCAGCGCGGCCAGGCGTTCGCCGACACCCGCAAGCAGCTCGGCGTCGCCGAACAGCGGCTGGGCGACCTCGAGCGCATCGCTACAGACCGGCGGCTGTCACTGGACCAGGCGCAATCACACGAACGCGAACTGGCCGAGGAGGGGCTGCGCCTCGAACAGGCCGTCGCGCTGGCCGACCAGCGGCTGGAACTGATCGCCGAGCGCCGCGGGGAGCTGCAGCGTGCGCTCGCCGCCGAGCCGGGGATTCAGGGAGATGAGGCCGATTCCTCGATCGATGCATTGCTCGCAACGCTGACCGCCCGCGTCGCGGAAGCGACCTCCGATCTCAACCGCCACCGCGCCGCGCTCGACGAAGCGGACGCCGGCGCCCGCGAGACGCTGCGAGAGCTGAGCGAGGCCAAGGCCAGCCGCGCACGCCTCGAGGCGGAGCGCGACGACGCCCGTCGCCGCCTCGAGGAGATCGCTGCGGAGGAGGCGCTGCGTCGCGACCGCCTGACGGCGGCGCGCGACCGAATCGCGGAGCTGCAGACGGAGCTCGAAGGCGCACACGCGGCCAGCGCGGACCTGCGCGAGCGGCAGCGCTCGACGGAGCTGAGCGCCTCGAACGCGCGCGAGCGTCGCGTCGGCGCTGAACGCGCCATCGACGGTGCGCAGCAGGCCGCGGCCGCGGCCAGCGAGGCCGAGCGGAACGCCGGCGCAGAACTCCAGCTGATCGACGACCGGATCGCGCTGCTCGAGAAGCTGGCCGAGACCGCGCCGAGCGGCATCACCGCCTCGCAGGCCGTCCTCGACGCTGCGAACGACGCGGATCCCGAGCTGGCGCTGCATGGCGTCGTCGGGCTGATCTCGCGTCTGATCCGCGTGCCAGATGGTCTCGAACGAGCGATCGAGGCGGCGCTGGCCGAGCACGTAGCGGCCGTCGTCGTCGATCGACGCGAGGACGCGATCGCCGCTGTGCAACGGCTGCGCGAGGAAGGCGCCGGGTCGGCGATGATCTATCCCCTGGACGAGATCGCACACGTCTATCCGCTCAACCTCTTCAACGAGCGCGGGGTGATCGGGATCGCGGCGAAGCTCGTGCGCACCGATCAGCGCTACCGCCCGCTGATCGACACGCTGCTCGGCCGCGTGATCGTCGTCGAGGACGAGGCGACTGCGGACAAGATGCTCCGACGCGGCCTCGGCTCGGTCGTCACCCGCGACGGCCTGCTGATGCAGCCGGGCGGCGCTATCTACGGCGGCAGCGGAGGGATCGCCGTCGGGCAGTTCAGCCTGCACCGCGAACTCGAAGCGCTACCGGAGGACCGTGAGGCGGCACTCGCGGCCGTAGAGGCGCCGCGTGGCCGCGCGGCAGCCGCCGCCGCCGAGGTCGAGCGCATCCGCGGCATCCTCGGCCCGTCGAGCGCCGAAGCCGACCAGAGCGCCTCGGCGCTCAGGGAGATCGAATCGCAGCTGCTCGTCGCCGAACGCCGCGAAGGCGAACTGCGGACCGAGGCGAACGGCCTCCAGCACACGCTCGAGGAAGACGCGAACTCGGAACAGGCCGCCGCGGCGATTCGCCAGCGCCTGAGCGACGCCGAGCGCGAGCTCATTATCGTCGCCGCGCGCATTACCGAGATGCGCGACCGCTCGACCGCGGTCGGCGCCGAGCGCGATGTATCGGCGGAGCGCGTGACCAACGCCACGCAGTCGCTCGCCGACGTCGAGGCGGAGCGACGCACCCTCGTCGCCCAGCGCGAAGAGCGCGAGGCGGCGCGGCAGCGCGCGCTCGACCTGCGCGAGCAGCGACGCACGCAGCTGGACACGCTCCAGCGGGAGCATGAAGACCTGGAACTCTCGTTGCAGGACCGCCGGGGCCAGCTCGCGAACAACCGCATCGCTCGGACGGCTGCGCAGGAGGCCGTGGGACCGGCGCACGCGGCGCTCTCGCAGGTGGAGCAGGAGTCGCGCTCGCTGAGCGCCCATCGCGGCGACGCGCAGACCGCCCAGCTCACCGCCGAGCGTGAGTTGCTGCAAAGCGAGAACGAGCTGCGCCGCTGGCAGGAGCGCGTGCAATCGCTCGTCGAGGAGATCGCCCAGGAGCGCATGGAGGTGCAGCCCGACGGCAGCGTCATCCCGCTCCCGCCCGAGCCCGCTGAGAGCGATGCGGATGAGTCGGACGACGACGCCACATCGGCGCACGAGGCAGGAGCCCTTGCGACCGTCGCCGCTGAGACCAACGGCGCGACCGGCGAGCCGGAGCCGATCCGCGGCGGCGCAGAGCTCGACATCGAGGAGCTGCGAACTCGCATCACGGAGCTTCGCCGCAAGATCCATTCGCTCGGCCCGGTCAACGTCGACGCTCTCGAGGACCTGAGCGAGGAGCGCGAGCGTCACGAGTTCCTCACCGGCCAGATCGCCGACCTCGAGGCTGCGGAGGTGGAGTTGCGCAGCGCGATTCGCGACCTCAAACGCCTCATCCGCGACCACTTCGTCGAGACCTTCGCCACCGTCAACGAGCGCTTCGGGGACTACTTCGAGCGCTTCTTCGGCGGTGGGCAGGCGGAGCTGCGGCTCGTCGAGGCCGCGCGCGACGCCTCGGCGGAGGACGAAGCCGACGCGGAGGCTGAGGAGACCGCAGAGCCCGGCGTCGAGATCTTCGCGCAGCCTCCCGGCAAGCGAATCGCCAACCTGAACGTGCTCTCCGGAGGCGAACGCGCCATGACGTCGGTGGCGCTGCTGTTCGCGCTGCTCTCGGTGAATCCGGCGCCCGTGGTCGTCCTGGACGAGGTCGATGCCGCGCTGGACGAAGCGAACGTCGGGCGCTTCGTCATGACGTTGCGGGAGCTACAGGACCGTTCGCAGTTCATCGTGATCTCGCACAACCGCCGCACGATCGAGGCGGCGGACGCGATCTATGGCGTGTCGATGGGCGAGGACTCCACCTCGGCGGTGCTCTCGCTCAAGCTCGCTGAGCTGCCGAGCGCGTCGTAAGCTGAACGGACCCACCGCTCACAGCGAGTGACAGCGACGGCCGGGACCGCTCCACGCGAGCGACGGCCGGGAGCACGCTATGCGACTGTTCGGACGGCGACGCGACGAGGACGAAGCCGAGGCTACCGAGGCGACTGAGCGAGCCCTCGAACGCACGCGCAGCTCGATGTTCGGCCGCCTCGGCGGCCTGTTCTCGCGTGGCGACGTCACGGACGAGCTCTGGGAGTCGCTAGAGGAAGTGCTGATCGGCGCCGACGCCGGTGTTGAGACCACGTCCGAAGTGCTCGACCGCGTCCGCGCCCGCTCGCCAGGCCGCTCGGACGAGGTCCGCGAGGCCCTGGCCGAGGAGTTGGTGGCGATCCTCGAGGACCCGCTCACCGAACCAATGGGCCGTCTCTGGGGCCTTGACGAGGATGCTCCGACGCCCGAGCGGCCAGCCATCGTGCTCGTGGTCGGCGTCAACGGCAGCGGGAAGACGACCGCGATCGGACGCCTCGCTCACGCCTACATCGCAGACGGGCAGACCGTCCTCTGCGCCGCGGGCGATACGTTCCGCGCCGCCGCCATCGAGCAGCTCCAGGGCTGGGGCGACCGCCTCGGCTTCGATGTCGTCGCGCAGGGCGCCGGCGCCGACCCCGCAGCCGTGGCGTTCGACGCCATCGAGGCGGCGCGCGCCCGCGGTCATGACGTGGTGCTGATCGACACGGCCGGTCGGCTCCAGAACAAGAAGAACCTCATGGACGAGCTGGCGAAGGTCCACCGTGTGCTCGAGCGCCAGTCCGGCCGCGGACCGGACGAGGTGCTGCTGGTCCTCGACGCGACGACCGGTCAGAACGGGCTGTCCCAGGCAAGCGCGTTCGCCGACGCTGCCCACGTGACAAGCGTGATGCTGACCAAGCTCGACGGCACCGCGCGCGGCGGCATCGTCTTCGCGATCGCGCGCGAGTTCGGTCTGCCGGTGCGCTTCGTCGGCGTCGGCCAGGACGAGGGCGACCTCGCACCGTTCGAGCCGACCACCTTCGTCAACGCACTTCTCGGCGAGCCCACGACCGCCGAGGCCTGATCGACAGCCACCCCAACGAACGGGACATCCATGGCTGAGGCGCTGCGCTGGTACCTCGTCCTGGCGGTCATTGGCGCCGGCGGACTCGTGCCGGCGCTGCAGCTGTTCCCGGGCCTCCGCAGCCGCGGTCTGCTGCTCGCACGGCCACTCGGTCTCGCGATCGTCGCCTATGTCGCCTGGCTGCTCAGCTGGTCTGACCTCGCGAGCTACAGCGTCTGGCTCGTGCTCGGCGTCGCGCTGGCGCTGCTCGCCGTCAGCGCCGCCGCGCTCTGGCTGCGGCCCCCGGATCTCGAGGCGATCCGCGGCCGCTGGCGGTTGATCGCGACCGGCGAGGCGCTGTTCCTCGGCGTCTTCGCGCTCGTGGCGTTGATCCGCGCGCAGGCACCCGAGGCGATCGGGACCGAGAAGCCGATGGATCTGATGCTGCTCAACGCCGTGCGCGGCGCCGACGCGCTGCCGCCGCCCGACCCCTGGCTGTCGAACGAACCGCTGAGCTACTACCACCTCGGTCACACCGCCGTGGATGCGGTCGCGCAGCTGGCGGGCGTCTCCACCGGCGTCGCCTTCAGCCTCGGGCTGGCGGCCGTGGCAGCGATGCTCGTCGCGGCCGTGTTCGGCCTCGCCAGCGACCTGGTCGCTTCGACGAGCAAGCGCCGCGCGACGCCCTGGATCGCGGGCGGCATCGCCGTCGTCGCCACACTCTGGCTCGCCCCGCTCGAGGGCGCGACACAGATCGCCTCCGCCCACGGCCTGGCGAACGACCTCTGGGTCCGCGCGGGCGTCGACGGTCTCCCCGGCACGGAGGAGACAGCGGGCCTCGTGCCGACCGAGTTCTGGTGGTGGTGGCGCGCGACGCGGGTCATCCCTGGCACGATTACGGAGTTCCCCGCGTTCTCCTTCGTGCTCGGCGACCTGCATGCCCACGTCATGGTGCTGCCGCTCACCGTCGCCGGGATCGCGCTCGCCGCGCAGACCTACGAGGGCGGCGAACCTCTCACTTGGCGGCGCTGGATCGCCCAACCGGGACGGCTCGTCGTCGCCTCGATCCTGCTGGCAGCGATCACGATGACGAACGCGTGGGACGTCATCACGGTGGGCGTGCTCTGGGCGGCTGCCGCTTTCGTCGCTGTCTTGCGCACCGGCTGGACGCCCTGGCTCGCACCGATCGTCGTGGTGCGCTATCTCGCGCCGCCCATCGTCGGTGCGCTGGTGCTCGCCTACCCATTCCTCAATGGCATCGACTCGCCCGACGCCAGCGTCGCCCTGGTCGAGGGTGCGTCGGACCCGGCGCGCTTCGCACTGTTCTGGCTGCCCCTGGCGCTGTTGCCGCTCCTCGGCGTCATGCTGATCCGCCCGCGGCTGCGCGTGGCCGCCCTCAGCCTGGCGTTGGCCGCCGTCTCAATCGTGGCGCTCGGGTGGCTCGTCGCGACCCTGAGCAGCGAAACACGCGAGGCGATCGCCGGGCGCGGATCGGGGTGGTGGGTCCTCGGTATCCTTGCGCTCGCAGTCGTCGGCGCGATCGGCGTGATCGGCGAGGCCGAGGAACGGCGCGACCGAGCCCTCAGCACCGTCGTCGGGTTGGCGCTGGTCGCCGTCGTGATCGTGCTCGTCACCGAGCTCGTCCGCGTCGACGAGCCGCTGCCGGGGCGCATCAACACCGTCTTCAAGCTCTGGTACCACGCGTGGCTGCTGCTCGCGCTTGCCGGCGCCGGCGCGCTCGCGCTGGCCTTCGACCGAGGGGGCTTCGAGCGCTTCGAGGGGCTACGTGGGAACGCGATGGCGCTCGCGGTGGCCACTGCTGGCATCGTCACCGTCGCCGCGCTGCTCTACGCACCGCTCGCCTCGTTCGCACGCGCACACGAGAACCAGACGCCCGGCCTCGACGCTGCCGCCTACCTCGACGACAGCACCCCAAACGTCGCGGCGGCCGCGGAATGGGTGCGCGGCAACCTCGACGCGGATGAGCACGTCGTGCTGCAGGGGCTGGTCCAGAGCTACCGCGGCGGCAACCTGATCTCGGTGCACAGCGGCGTTCCGACAGTGCTGCAGTGGCCGGGCCATGAGCTGACCTGGCGCGGTGAATCTGCGAGTCTGGGAGAGCGTATTGCAGCGATCGATCGTATCTATGGAGAGGGCACGACCGAGGAGATGCTGATGCTCGCTCGCCGCTACGGCGTGACGCACCTCTACCTGAGCGAGATCGAGCGCCGTACCTACGGACCTGATCTCGACGCCCGCTTCGCGGCCTGGCCTGCGGTGTTCGAAGCCGGAACGGTCCGCATCCTCCAGCTGCCGACCGAGGACGGCCCGTAGGTGCGCGGTCTCCGATCGTTCCGTCTCCAATCGCTCCGCCCGCGTCGACCTGACCGCCTCACGTTGGTCGTGCTCGCGATCGTGGTGATCGCGCTGGCGCTGCGCGTGATCGACCTCGGCGCACGGGCCATGCACCACGACGAGTCGCTGCACGCGACGTTCTCTTGGTACCTGTCGGAGGGCCGCGGCTATGAGCACAACCCGCTGATGCACGGCCCGCTGCTGTTCCACCTCACCGCCGGCGCGTTCAAGCTATTCGGCGACACCGAGTTCGTGTCACGCCTGCCGATGGCGCTCGCCGGGACGGCGCTCGTGGGCACCCCGCTCCTGTTGCGGCGCTGGCTCGGCCCGATCGGCGTCGTCGCCGCCGCGGCCGCCCTGACGATCTCACCCTCGCTGCTCTACTTCTCGCGGTTCGCGCGCAACGACATCTTCGTCGCGCTGTTCACCGTGCTGATCGTGGCCTCGATCTGGCGCTACCGCGACGATGGCCGGCTGCACTGGCTGCTGTTGATCGGCGCCGCGCTCGCGCTCTCGTTCGCCGCGAAGGAGACGACGTACATCACCGCCGCGGCGCTGCTGGTGTATCTCAACACCACGCTCACCGCCGCGCTGCTGTCGTTGCGCCACGAGGGCGCCTCCACGCGACAACGTGCCCTCGAGGGGGCGCTGCTGTTCCCGGTGGCATGGCTGGCAGCCGCGCTCTGGCCGCTGCTGACCGCGACGCGAGCGCGGCTGCGGTTCCCGCAGCGCCTACCCCGCGAGGGGGAGTTGCTCCTCCTCGTCGGCACGCTGGTCGCGCCGCTGCTGGCCGCCTTCTCGTTGCCGATCGTCGAGGCGTTTTCGCTCGAGGTGACCGTGGAGCGGGAGCAAACGTTCGGCGTGCTGATCACGCTGGCGCTCCTCAACGCCACACTCGGGATTGGGCTGCTCTGGAACTGGCGTCGCTGGCTCCTCGTCGCCGCCATCTTCTACACCATCACGTTGTTCCTGTTCACGACCTACGGCACGAACCCGGAGGGGGTGGCGGGGCCATTCTGGAACTCGCTCGACTACTGGCTCGAGCAGCAGGATGTCCGCCGCGGCGCGCAGCCCTGGTTCTACTACTTCATGATGGTGCCGCTCTACGAGCTGTTCTTGCTGGTGCCGGCGGCGGTCCTCGGGCTGTGGCTCGCCTGGCGACGCGACGCGCTCACGCTGCTCTTCGGCTGGTGGTTCATCGCCACCTTCGTCGCGCTCACGCTCGCGGGCGAGAAAATGCCGTGGCTTACCGTGCACCTCGCCCTGCCACTCGTCTTCCTCGCCGCCCGCGGTACCGGCCTGGCGCTGCCGGCGCTCTGGCGCTGGCTCTCGAGTACGCGCGCGAACGCCCTCGGCTGGGCGGCGGCCGGCGTGAGCGGCGCGATCGCGATCATGTTGATCGCGCTCGCCGGTTACACGAGCCTCGGCCTCGCCTTCGACCATAGCGACACTGCGATCGAGCCACTGATCTACACGCAGACGACGCCCCAGGTGCCGGTGCTGAGCGACCGCATCCTCGAGGAGCTAGCGTCCGGCAACGCCAGCAGCGTTGTGGTCGACCAAAGTTCGTCGCTCGCGTGGCCCTGGGCGTGGTACCTGCGCGATGCGGCGGTGGACTACCGGAACGCTGAGGAGATCCGCTCAGGCGACTTCGATGAGGGCGCGATCCTCGTCGCGGAGCGCTCGACGCTCCCGCCGGGCAACCAATTGCGCGGCCGTTACGCCGTCATAGAGTCGTACCAGCATCGTTGGTGGTTCCCCGAGCAGGGCTACCGTGAGACGAGCTTCTCGAGCCTGGCCGAAGACCTGGCCGGGGGCACGCTGCTCGATCGCTGGCTCACGTTCCTGATCGACCGCGTCGACGAAGCCTCGTTGGGCTCGCTCAACGGTGAGGTGTTCTTCCCGGCACCGTCTTAGACGCGACGAGCAACCGAGCGGAGTGGCGCGACAGCGTCGCAGCCCGCAAGATCGTGCGGCGGTGGGGCTGCGAGCGGAGAGCCTATGCGGCGTTGGCGCATCCTGCTCGGCCTGGCGATCAGCCTGTTCTTCCTCGCGCTCCTGCTGCGCTCGGTGAACCTCGACGAGGTCCTCGACGCGGTCGGCGACGCCGATCCGCGCTGGATCGTGCCCGCCACGCCGGTGTTCGTGCTGGGCATCTGGGTACGCGCCATGCGCTGGCGTTTGATCCTGGGCCCGCACCTCCAGCTGTCCCGTGGCGACGCCGTTTCACTCGTGGTGATCGGCAACGCCGCCAACAACGTCCTACCGGTGCGCACCGGCGAGATCGTGCGAGCGCTGCTGGTCCAGCGCAGCCACGGCGGCTCCGGCGCCACCACCCTCGGCTCGATCGTGGTCGAGCGCACGCTCGACGGGCTCATCCTCGCCGCATTCCTGATCGTGACGATCGTCGTCGCCGGGAGCTCTGACCTCCTGCGCGGACTCACGGCGCTAGCCGGCGGCGGCTTCGTGGCGATCACCTTCGTCCTGATGGCACTGGCCTGGCGGCCCGAACCGACCTCGAGGCTGCTGCTCGCGATGATCGCGCACCTCCCGTCGAGGATCGCCACTCCGCTGGCGGACGTGGCCGCGCGCGGTATCGCCGGGCTCACCCTGCTGCGCGGTCCGCGCGCCTGGGGTCTCGCCATCGGAATGACCGCGGTCTCATGGGCCCTCGAAGCGGCAGCGTACTGGCTCGTCGGCGAGGGCTTCGGGCTCGATCTGAGTCCGCTGCTCTACCTCGGTGTCGCGGCCGCGGCCAACCTCGCGATCGCCGCGCCGAGCACCGCCGGCGGCATTGGTCCGTTCGAGTTCTTCGTGCGCGAGACGGTCGTCGTCTTCGGCAGCTCCAGCGCGGCCGCGACGGTACAGGCCACGGCCTACGCGCTGGCGGTCCACATCTTCGTGCTGGTGCCGCTCTCAATCGTCGGACTGCTGCTGCTGTGGCAACGCCAGCTCGGGGTGGGCACCCTCCTCGGCGGCCCGATGGGGGATGATCCAGATGCGGAAGGTCGTCCGGCCGAGGGAAGCGAGGTGCAGCTGTGAAGGCGATTGTGATCGGCGGCGGCGTCGCCGGCCTCGGCGCTGCCTACGAGTTGCTCAACCGAGGCCACGAGGTCTCGCTGTACGAGGCCGGCGACCGCTTCGGCGGTCAGGTGCGCACCTTCGAGGTCGGTGGCGGCCGCATCGAGATCTTCTACCACCATCTCTTCCGCTCCGACACGACGGTGATCGAGCTGATCGACGAGCTGGGTCTCGGCGATGAACTCGAGTGGATCGAGTCGAGCGTGGGACTGGCGGTGGAGGGCCGCAACTACCCGTTCAACGGCCCGTTCGACCTGCTGCGCTTCGACCGCGTCTCGCTGCTCACCCGCATCCGCCTCGGCCTCGCGGCGCTGTGGCTCCGCCGCGTCCATGACTGGCGACGCTACGAGGGCCAGCGCGCCTCCGACTGGATCGTGAAGGCGGTCGGGCGGCGCGGCTATGACGCCGTCTGGGGCCCGCTGTTGCGAGCGAAGTTCGGGCAGCACGCCGAGGACGTGGCGATGGTCTGGTTCTGGGGCAAAATCTACCTCCGCTTCGCGTCACGCGATGAGGGGCTGTTCGCCACGGAGCGCCTCGGCTACCTGCGTGGGAGCTTCGGCCGCCTCGTGGATGCGCTCGTCGAGGATGCCCAGCGGCGCGGTGCGCGGCTGGCGGTCGATGCGCCGGTCGACCGCATCGTCGTCGAGGACGGCCGCGTAGTGGGCGTCGAGCGTGACGGTGTCCTCGAACGGGCCGACCTCGTGATCGCCACCACGCCCTCCATGATCTTCCGGCGTCTCGTCCCCGGACTCGCGGAGATCGGCCCGGTCTACGACGAGCTGCTGCAGCGCGTGCACTATCAGTGGGCGACGGTGCTCATGCTGGCCCTCGATCGCCCGCTCTCCGACATCTACTGGCTGACCATGACGGACGACGACTGCCCGTTCGTGGTAGCGGTCGAGCAGACGAACTTCACGCCACCTGAGCGCTACGGCGGCCAGCACATCGTCTACTTCTCGAACTACGCGGACCCCGGCGATCCGGTCGTTGACGCCACGGTCGAGGAGGTTCTCGATCGCTACGAGCCGTACATCCGGCGCATCAACCCGGACTTCGATCGCTCCTGGATCCAGGGCCAGTGGCTCGCCAAAGACCGCGCCGGCCAGCCGATCGTCGACGCGCAGTACCACGAGTCGATCCCGCCGCACCGCACGCCGATCGAGGGGCTCTGGCTCGCCAACACCACGCAGATCTACCCGGAGGACCGTGGTCAGAACTACTCGATTCGCGTGGGCCGCCGCGTGGCGCGGATCGCGGTCCTCGATGCGGTGCCCGAGGCGGAGGCGGCCGGGAGCTGAACGAGGCCGCGACGTCTTGAGCGCGTTCTGGGCCGCACCTATAGTGGCGTCGGCATCCGTGACGGGATGCACGCACTGACCAGCGGGAGCCGGCATGCCCCTCGAGACCGAGGCCCGAGCGCAGATCCGCGCCCTGATCGGCGATCTACGCCCCAACCACGGCGACCTGCTCGAGAGCCTGCACCGTATCCAGCACGAGTACGGCTACCTCTCTGGCGAGGCGATGGAGATCATCGCTCGGCAGCTGGGGATGTTCCCCGCCCAGGTCTACGGCGCGGCATCCTTCTACGACGAGTTCCGGTTCGAGCCACCGCCCGCGACCACGGTCCGCTGGTGCAGCGGCCCCGCCTGCCGCATGCGCAACGGCGGCGGCATCCGCGACGCGATGCTGGCGACGCTCGCGATCGAGCTGAACGGCCAGACCGAGGATGGTCGCGTCGGCATGGTCCTCGGCCAGTGCAACGGCACCTGCGAGCTGGCGCCGCAGCTCTGGATCGAGACAGCGATCGACCACCAGAGCCGCGTGGTAGGCCCGCTGACCGCCGCGCGCGCCGTGGAGATGGCGCGCCACCTGCGCGACGGAGGCGACCCGCATGACGTCTAGCCCGGCGGCGATCGGCGGCGCGGTCGGCCAGCGCTTCGCGGCGCTACGCGAGAGCGCCGAGACGAACTACACCGCCTGGCGCGCGCCGATCCGGCCACGCATCGACGTGGCCCTCGACACCTCATCGCTGGCGAACGGCGCCAGCGGCACGGAGGCAGCGCTGGCCGCCGCCATCGAGGCGAACAACCTCGCCGTCGACCTCGGCCGCAACGTCGGCTACGGGATCCAGTGGGCGCAACCGCTCTGCACCGTCACCTGGCCGGACGGATCCAGCGTCCTCTACGGACCCGTCACCGCCGACCGCGTCGAGGAACTCCTCGCCGAGGCGACGGGCCGCGTCGGCGCGGCCGCGGAGCTGGCGATCGGGGTCCTCGCGGGTGACCGGCCCGGGATCCCGGACCTGCGCGACCATCCGTTCTTCGCCCAGGAGCCGCGCGAACGGCGGCTCTTGCGCAACATCGGCCTGATCGACCCGGAGCACCTCGAGCACTACGTCGCGACGGGCGGCTACGCCGTCGTGGCGCGCATGATCGACCGCCACATGGACCCGGTGCAGGTGCGGCAGACGCTGATCGATGCCTCGCTGGTGGGCCGCGGCGGCGCCTCCTTCCCGGCCGGGGTCAAGCTCAACTTCCTCGCGGGAGCAGGCGACGCCGAGCGCTACATGGTGTGCAACGCCGACGAGGGCGACCCCGGAGCCTGGGTCAACCGCGTGCTGCTCGACGGTGACCCGCACCTGCTGATCGAAGGCATGACGATCGCAGCCTTCGCGACGGCCGCACCGGCGGGCTTCATCTACATCCGCGACGAATACCCGCTGGGCATCGCGCGCGTCGAGCAGGCGATCCGGGAGGCCGAGGCGGCCGCGCTGCTCGGCGACAACATCCTCGGCAGCGACTTCAGTTTCGACCTGCGCGTGATTCGCGGCGCCGGCGCCTACGTCTGTGGCGACGAGACCGGCCTGCTCTCTTCGATCTCCGACGATCGTGGCATGCCGCGCGTGAAACCGCCGTTCCCGGCGCAGGCCGGCGCTTTCATGAAGCCCTCCAACGTCAACAACGTGGAGACCTACGCGAACATGCCGTTCATCCTGCGCCACGGCGCCGACTGGTACCGGGAGCTTGGCTCCGACCCGATGACCGGGACACGCCTCTTCTCGTTCTCCGGCGACGTCGACCGCACCGGTTTCATGGAGCTGCCGTTCGGCACCCCGGTCGGCGATGTCCTGGAGGCCTGCGGCGGCATCACCGAGGGCGGGTCGCTGAAGGCGATCCTCGCCGGCGGGCCGCTCGGTTCGGCCGTTTCCGCCGACCACCTCGACGGGCTCACGTTGGACGGCAGCGACTTCCAGGCGCTGGGCGCGGCGCTCGGCGCGGGCGGTATCGTCTTCGCCTCCGATCGCCACTGCGTCGTGCACCTCAACGAAATGTTCTCGCAGTTCGTCGAGGACGAGTCCTGCGGCCGCTGCACGACCTGCCACGGCGGCAACCAGCGCATGACCGAGGTCTGGCGGCGCATCATCGGCGGCGGCGGCCGTCGCGAAGATGAGCACAACCTGGAGCTGATCGCCTCGACGCTGCAGCAGTCGAACTGCGCGCACGGGCAGCTCAGCCCGAACCTTCTGAAGAACACGCTCTCGATGTTCCACGCCGAGTACGACGAGCACGTCGAGAGCCACTTCTGCTCGACGCTCAACTGCGAGGGCCTGACGCGCTTCGTGGTGGTCGATGCCACGGACCCGGCGCTGGAGTCGGCGGTGGCGATCTGCCCGGTCGAGGCGTTCACCGGTGCGCCCGGCGCACGCGCCATCGACGAGGCCGCCTGCATCCGCTGCGGCGCCTGCACCGATCTCGCCCCGCGCGGCATCGAACGCCAGGGGGTGCCGCCCACACCACGCATCGTGGCGCTGTAGGCTACGAGCACGAAGGAGCGCCCGATGCCGCTGCCGCTGGCCCACCGCACCTGGCTGATCCCGGCCGCGATCGCCGCCTTCGCCCTCGGCGCCTGTGCAACCGGTCTCGCGCCCTGCAGCATCGCCAAGCCGATCGGCCTGATCGCCGCCTTCGGCGCGGCGCTGCTCGTCGCCTTCGAGGACGACCCGGCCAGCAGCGTCGGCTAGCGGGCCGACCGAGGGCCGCGAGCGATCGAAGCAGGCGGTACACTGAGGCGGTCCCGACCGGGCGCCCCCACCGCACGGTCGCAGGTCCAGTCCAGCGCTCCCCGCGCATGGGAACCAACGCTGAGCACACCGGCGCGCCAGCAGTACCTCGACCTCAAGCAGCAGTACCCGGACGCGGTGCTGCTGTTCCGCATGGGCGACTTCTACGAGACGTTCGACGACGACGCCAAGCTGGCCGCTGATGTGCTGGGCATCGCACTCACCTCGCGGCCGATGGGGCGGGGCAAGGGGCGGATCCCCCTCGCCGGCGTGCCGCACCATCAGCTGGAGCGCTACCTCGACCAGCTAGTGAGCGCAGGGCACCGCGTCGCAATTTGCGAGCAGACCAGCCTGCCGCCCTCGCAGGGCGGGCCGAAGGGCCTGGTCGAGCGGCGCGTGACGCGCGTGGTCACGCCCGGCACCGTCGACGCCGGATCGCTGCTGGAGGCGCGTGACCACAACTGGCTCGTCGCGCTCGCGCCGACCATCGGCGTGGCCGGCGAGGCGCGCCGGGGCCTGGCCGCATACGACGTGACCACCGGTGAGTTGGAGTTGCAGTCGATCGACCCGGCGGCGCTGCCCGGCGAGCTGGCGCGGCTGCGGCCGCGCGAGCTGCTGCTGGCCGAGAGCGACACCGCCGAACTGCCTCGGGGGCTCGATCCGGCGCCGTTGGAGACCAGACGGCCCGAGCGCGAGTTCCGCGCGGAGCCTGCGGCAGAGGTGCTCTGCGACCTGCTCGGCGTGGCCAGCCTCGAGGCGTTCGGGGTGGCCGGCCAGGAGCCGGCCCTGGGCGCGGCGGGAGCGATCGTCGCGGCGCTGGAGCGGCAATGGCCGGCGGCGCTACCGCACCTGCGACCGCCGCGTGTGTTGCGACCGGCCGAGGTGATGCCACTCGACCCGCAGACCCGCCGCAGCCTCGAACTCTTCAGCGGCATGCGCGGCGAGGGCTCGCTGGTGGAGGCGGTCGACCGCACCCTGACAGCGCTCGGCGCCCGGCTGCTGCGCGCCCGCCTCGGACGGCCGTTGCGCCGTGCCGCGCCGATCCGCGCGCGTCTCGCCGAGGTGGCGGCGTTCCACGCAACGCCAGCGGCGCGGGAGCGGCTGCGAGCGGAGCTGCGCGGCATGCCCGATATCGAACGCCTGCTCGGCCGGGTGCGATCCGGCCGCGCGCCGGCGCGACAGCTGGCGCAGCTGGCACGCGGACTCGCCCGGCTGCCGGCGCTGCAGGCCGCGGCACGCGAGACCGCAGGCGACGCGATCGAGGCGCTGGCGAGCGAGCTCGGCGGGCTCGAGGAGACGGCAAGCGCGGTGGTCGCTGCGATCGTCGAGGATCCGCCGGCGGAGATTGGCGATGCGCCGACCGTCGCTACTGGCGTCGACACCGAGGTCGACCGGCTACGCGGCCTGTCGGGCGGGGCGCGCGAGGCGCTGGCGGGACTCGAGGCTGGCGAGCGGGAGCGCACCGGGGTGGCCTCACTCAAGGTCGGCTACCACCGCGTCTTCGGTTACTACCTCGAATGCCCGCGCGCGCAGGCCGAGCGCATGCCGGATGACTACGAGCCGCGACAGACGCTGGCCAACAGCCAGCGCTATCGCTTCGGACCGTTGAGCGACCTCGAGGTCGAGATCCTGGGCGCCGCGGAGCGACTCGCTGCGGCGGAGCGGAGCGTGCTGGCCCGGCTGGCCGACCAGCTCTGCGCGGCCGGTCGCGCGATCGAACGCGCCGCGGGCGGCGTGGCCCAGCTCGACGTCGCGAGCGCACTGGCGGCGCTGGCGGCGGAACGCCAGTTCGTCGAGCCCACGATCGAGGAGACGCCCGGCCTGGCGATCGACGGCGGCCGGCATCCGGTTGTGGAGACGCGCCTGGAGCGCGGCGCCTTCGTGCCCAACGACGCACACCTCGGCGGTGCGGACGGCCCGGACCTCGTGGTCCTGACCGGCCCGAACATGGCCGGGAAGTCGACCTACCTGCGACAGACGGCGCTGATCGTGCTGCTGGCGCAGTGCGGGTCGTTCGTGCCCGCGCGCAGCGCACGGCTCGGCGTCTGCGACGGCATCTTCTCGCGTGTCGGCGCCCAGGATGACATCGCCGCCGGACAATCGACGTTCATGGTCGAGATGCTGGAGACGGCCGCGATCCTGCACCACGCGACCGAGCGCTCGCTGGTGATCCTCGACGAGGTCGGGCGGGGCACTTCGACCTACGACGGGCTGGCGATCGCACAGGCCGTCGTCGAGCATCTGCATCACCGACCGGGCGGCACGCCGCTCACACTCTTCGCCACGCACTACCAGGAACTGACGCAGCTGGCGCGGACGTTGCCGCGCATCGCCAACCGCTCGGTCGCGGTACGCGAGGAGCGTGGGCCCGATGGGCGTGAGCTGGTCTTCCTGCACGAGATCGTGGAGGGCGCGACGGACCGCTCCTACGGCGTGCACGTGGCCGCGCTGGCCGGCCTGCCGCGCGCGGTCGTGGCGCGGGCGCGGGAGCTACTGACGAGCCTCGAAGCCTCGCCCGCAGCCGAGCGCGGCGCGAGCGAGGCCAGCCCGCAACTGCCGCTGCTGGCGACCGCGGTGGCCGACGGCCTCGTGCCGCCAGATGAACTCTGGGCGGAGCTGGCCGCACTCGATCCGGACGGGCTGACGCCCCTCGATGCGTTGCAGCAGCTCTACGAGCTGCGTCGCCGCGCGCGTGAGCGCCTGGCCATGGAGGGCTGAGCGTGGCCACCGAGCTGCGCCGCAGCCTTGAGGCCGCGCCGTCGCGTATCCGGGTGCTGCCGCCGGAGGTGGCGAACCGCATCGCCGCCGGCGAGGTGATCGAGCGGCCGGCCAGTGTGGTCAAGGAGCTGGTCGAGAACGCCGTGGATGCTGGGGCTCGGCACGTCGAGGTGCTGCTCGAGAGCGGCGGCATCGACCGCATCCAGGTCCACGACGACGGCCACGGCATCCCGCCCGAGCAGCTGGCCGATGCCTTCGAGCGCCACGCGACGAGCAAGCTGCGCTCCGCCGAGGAGCTGTTCGCGATCGGCACGCTGGGCTTCCGTGGCGAGGCGCTGGCCGCCGTGGCCGCGGCGGCGGACGTGGACCTCGTGACGCGACCGCCCGCGCAGGGCGCCGCCGCCAGCGTGCGGCTGCGCGGCGGACGGCTCGTGCGGCAGGGCAGCGCCGCGGCCGGCGAAGGCACCCGCATCGACGTGCGCGACCTCTTCGCCTCGCTGCCGGCGCGACGCCGCTTCCTGCGCTCGGCGCGCGCAGAGGCGACAGCCGCCGTGCGCGTGGTGGCGGAGCTGGCGCTGGCCTATCCCACGATCGCCTTCCGCGTGACCGCGGACGGTCGCGTGGCGCTCGACGCGCCGGGAGCCAGCGAGGGCGTGCCGGATGCGGTAGCGCTCCGCGAGGCGATGGCGGCCGTGCACGGACGCGCCTTCGCCGACCCGCTCGTCGAGGTGCCGCCGCTGCGGTGGTGGGACGACGAGGGCGAGGCGCGCGTTGAGGTGGAGGGGCTGATCAGCCCGCCGCACCTGCATCGCGCCCACCGTCGCTACCTGCACCTGATCGCCAACGGCCGGGCCATCCGCGCGCGTGAGCTGACGTTCGCGGTGGAGCGGGCGTTCGAGGGCCGGCTGCTGGCCGGTCGCCATCCCGGCGGCGTGCTACGCATCGCCGTGCCACCCGAGCAGGTCGACGTCAACGTGCACCCCACGAAGGCGGAGGTTCGCTTCCGCCACGAGCGCGCGGTGTTCAGCGCGGTGACGCGAGCCGTGACTGCGGCGCTCGACGGTGCGTCGGCACCGCTCGCACCGACGTTCGCTGGAGCAAGCGACGCGCCGGAGACGCTGGAGGCGGCGCGGCGGCGAGTGCTAACCGAGGCCGGCACGCCCGCGGGCGTACCGTTCGAGGCCTCTCCGCACGCACAGGCAGCCCCGAACGGGGGCGCCGAGCTGCCGCTGGCGGAGCGGCTGCCGGCGCTGCGGTCGCTCGGACAATTCGACTCGACCTACCTCGTGGCCGAGTCGCCGGATGGACTGGTGCTCGTCGACCAGCACGCGGCGCACGAACGAGTGCTCTACGAGCGCTTCGGCGCGGCGCGCGAGGCGCGGGTCATCGCCGCACAGCCGCTGCTGGAGACGGTCGTGGTCGACCTCGGCGGGCCGCTGGCGGCGCTCGTGGACGAGCAGCGCGAGGTGCTGGCGGACCTCGGCTGGTCGATCGACGCGGCGGACGGTGGGGCCGTGCTGCTGCGCGCCGTACCGGTTGCGCTCGAACGTCGCGACCCGGCGCGGGCGCTGCAGGAGTACCTCGACCAGCTGCTGGCGGAGGAGCGGCTGACCGGCCCTGACCGTGCCGTGGCCACGCTCGCGTGCCGCGCCGCCGTCATGGCCGGGGACCGACTCGACGCCGAGCAGCAACGCGCGCTGCTCAGAGACCTCGAGGACTGCGCGGCGCCACACACCTGTCCGCATGGCCGGCCGACCACGCTGCATCTCAGTAGCGACCAGCTCGAACGGTCGTTCGGCCGCCGCTAGCGCGCGAGCGGCTCGCCGAACAGGAGCGCCGCGGCGGACCGGAACTCCTCCGCCGGCGCGGGCGTCGAGGGCCGCGCACGTCCTTCGTGCGCGGCGGCGGCGACCTCGGTGAGCCAGTCGTCCGATTCGGCGATGTCTGTGGAGCGCTGCTCCTCGATCGTGTGGAGCAGCGCCCGGTCGTCGCAGGGCAGAATTAACGCTCCCGCGCCGGCCCCGATCGCGGCCGCGGTGAAGAGACGACGCATCGCGCCGCGTAGCTCACCATCGAGACCGGTCGTCACGTTGTCGACGGCCACCAGCGGCGTGACGCCATCGACGCTGCGCCAGGCGCGCAGCAGGCGCAGCGCGCGCCGTGCCCGTGCCGCATCGGTGGCGGCCGGCCACGCCAGTGCGTCGAGGTAGATCGTTTCGCGCACACCGGCCTCGCGGGCCTCCAGCGCCGCGTCGAGGGCGGCCCGGAAGATCGCGGCGTCCGCCTTCGGATCCTCACTGTCGGCTCCGCGCGGCGAGATCACCAGCCCTGCGCGGGCGCGGACGACCGCGCGCAGCAGCGCCGTTCGCGCTGAAGTCTCGTCCGCGGTCGGCTCTGCGCCGACCGGTAGTGCGTTCGCGACCAGCGGGCCGTGCACCCCCTCGCGCTCGCAGAGCTCGAGCGTGACCGCGAGCGTGGCCGGGCCCGGCCCATCGAGGAACAGCGGAGCGCCGGGGAGCGCCCGGCGGAGGTGCATGAGTGCCCAGAACAGTCCGTGTGCGTCACCCTCGACGCCCACATTGACATCGACCGCGTGGGCGCCAGCGGAGAGGCGTGCGCGGGCATGTTCGACCATGCGCGCAGGGTCCCGGTGTTCGATGGCGCTCGCCAGCTCGCCGCGGAACAGCTGGAGCGACTGCTCGATCAGCTCCATCGCCGAGCTAGAAGAGCGAGGGCAGGCCCTCGCGGCGGGCACGCCAGCGGCGGATCAGTGACACGGCGCGCGCCGCGCGGTGGATCGAGGGATAGACGCCGATGCCCCGCCGGTAGGCGGCGACGGCAAACTCGTCGAGCAGGTCGCTCGCGCCGCCGCGCGAACGCAGCAGCCCGATGAACGGAACGCCGGTCTCGTCCTGCAACTCCTGGAGCTGCTCGGCCGCCTCCGCCGCCTGCTCGCGGTGCCGCTCGCGGCGCTCATCCGCCGGCAGCTCGTCCGCCTCCTCCTCGCCGCTCGGCCCGGGACCGAAACGACCAAAGCTCGGCGAGGTGAAGACGACGTCGATGGGGGCTGCCTCGGCGACGAGGCGGAGGGTCGGCTGGAGCGTGTCACCGCCGGTGTTGATGTCGATCGGGTTGTTGATGCTGGTCCCGGCGATCGGCACGTACTTGCGCAGCTGCTCCTTCGTCGCCTCGGGCATGGGCGGGACGTCGAGGCCCTCGGCTGCGATCGCATCGGCGGAGAGCACGGCGATGCCGCCGCCGCCACCAACGAGGCCGACGCCGGTGCCCTGCACCCGGCGCGTGCTCGTGCTGACGGCCACGACGAGGTCATGGAGCTCGTCCATGCTGTCGGCGCGGATCGCACCGGTCTGGCGACAGAGCGCCTCGAAGATGTCGCGCGAGCCGGCGAGCGAGCCCGTGTGTGAGTTGGCGGCACGCGCGCCGGCGCCGGTGAGGCCGCCCTTGAGGATGATCACGGGCTTGCGTGCGGCGCAGCGCTGCACCGCCTCGAAGAACTTGCGCCCGTCCTTCACCCCTTCGATATAGGCCGTGACGACCTCGGTGTCGGGGTCGTCGCCGGCGTAGTCGAAGAAGTCGTGAGATTGCAGGTCGGCGCCGTTTCCATAGGAGATGGCCTTCGAGAAGCGCACCCCTCGACGAGCGAGACCGTGGATCACGTCCCCGGCATTGGCGCCGGACTGCGAGATCAACATCACGTTGCCCGGTTCGGTGGGGAAACCGCCCATGAAGGCCAGCCCCTCCTTCGGCACGTAGAGCCCCATGCAATTGGGCCCGATCACGCGGATGCCAGCGCCGGTCAGGCGCCCCACGAAGTCGCGCTCCATGGCCGTCAGGTCGGGGTCTCCGGTCTCGGAGAAGCCGGCGGTGAAGAAGTGGATCGAGCGGATGCCCTTCTCCAGGCACTGGTCGACCAGCCCCGGCACCGCCGGCGCGGGGACCAGCGAGATCACGTGGTCGACCGGGTCGGGCGTGTCGAGCAGCGATGGATAGCAGGGCAGGCCCGCGACCTCCGTCATCTTCGGGTTGACCGGGTAGAGCCCGTGGTCCTGCTGGAAGTCCTGCTCGAGCAACGAAGTGAGGAAGCCAGAGGACATGCCCTGTTGCCGCGAGGAAACGCCCACCAGCGCGACGGCACGAGGGTGGAAGATCGGTTCGAGCGGGTGGTCTGTCACGGGCACTCCGGCTGCACGCCGCTGCGGCGGTCGCGCGCGCTGCGCGTCGAAATAGTCGGTCGGTTGCCATTATAGGCGGCCCCTCGTGACGTGCTAGCGTCGCGGAGGGGTGCGCATGACCACCGATGCTTCGCAGGGCTGGGATCCGCAGCAGTACGAGCGGTTCCGCGAGCAGCGCTCACAGCCGTTCTACGACCTCGCCGCGATGGTCGAGCCCCGCGAGGGCATGCGCATCGTCGATCTCGGCAGCGGCACCGGTGCGCTGACGGCCTGGCTCCACGGCCAGCTGGGCGCGGCGGAGACGCTCGGCGTCGAGCGCGCCGCGGCGATGCTTGGAGCGGCGCGGGCACACGCCAGCGCCGGGATCCGCTTCGAGCGACACGACATCGACGCCTTCCTCGACGCGTCGGTCGCGTCCGAGGCTCGTTGGGACCTCGTCTTCTCGAACGCGGCGCTGCACTGGGTGCCCGACCACACAGCGTTGTGGCCACGACTCGCCTCGATCGTCTCACCCGACGGCCAGCTCGCCGTGCAGATCCCCGCCAACTTCGACCACATCTCCCACCGCACGGCGCACGAGGTGGCGCGCGAGGAGCCGTTCGCGACCGCCCTCGACGGCTACGTGCGCGAGGACCCAGTACAGGCGCCGGAGTGGTACGCCGAGCAGCTCTACGCGGTCGGCTTCCGCGAACCGCGCGTCGAGGTGCGGATCTACCCGCACGTCCTGCCCAACGCCTCGGCGGTGGTCGAATGGGTGAAGGGTTCGTTGCTCACGGACTATCAACACCGCCTCGACCCGGCAACGTACGAGGCCTTCCTCGAACGCTACCGGGAGGTCGTGCTAGCGCAGCTGGGCGAGGTGGAGCCGTTCTTCTACGGCTTCAAGCGGCTGCTGATGTGGGGCCGGCGGCGGAGCTAGCTCCGCCCGAGCCGCACTCGCTGTCGACCCACCTCGTGATCGCGTTAACCCTCGACGACATTGGGCGTTATGACCTCTCCACGCGTGGAGCATCCAGGACGAGTGTGGGCGGCCAAGGGTGTAGGCCCGGGTCGCTCGAAGGGAGGCCAGATGCGGCTGGATCACTATTACAGCGGCTTGCTGCGCAACGGCCGTCGGGGGGCCCCGAGTTATCGGGAGGCCCGCGACGATCTCCGCCCGAGCGTCGAGGCACGCTTCCCGTACCGCGGCCGGTAGTCCACCGGAGTCACGTCCTCAGCGTGCGCCCCGTTGCGCGCCGGACGTGCGAGGTACGAGGCAAAACGCCCGGGCGACGGCCCGGGCGTTTTCGTTTCTGCCCAACGTCCAGTCAGGCGGCGCGAGCGCCGGAGAGATTGGCCGCCGCCATCATGTGGTCGATCCGGCGCTGGTAGCGGTCGAGTCCACCCAGCAGCGCCACGTAGCCGTCAACGGCTTGCGCCGCTTCATCGACCGTCGCTGCCGCCAGCGGGGTGGCGCGCGGCACGCCGAGCCCGATGCTGCGCGTGACGACATCGGCGAGCTCGACGACCCGGGAGAGGTGGGCGCTGGCCCCAGCGCCGTCGAGCGCCTCGAGGATCGGCGCCGGGACGCCCCAGGTGGCAGCGAGGTCGTGCGCCTCCTCGCCGGGCAAGGGTGGATCAGGCTCTTCGCGGCCGCCACCGTCGGCGGCCAGCAGGCCGAGGTCAACACGGCAGGCCGATTCGACGAACGAGGCCGCGAAGGAGAGGTCGCAGTCGCGGCTCGTCGCCTCGCTGATCACCGCCGCCGTCAGCGCCCGGGCGTACGCCCAGCGCCACGACTCCGGTGATCGTGCTTCGGTCGAGGAAAAGGCGGCGGCATCGACGAGCAGCACGCCCACGCTCGCGCTATGCACGGCGCGGTACCCAGAGGCGCGGATCGCGTCGCGCGGCGTAAAGGGACGCTGGCCGGAGACTCGGTCGTCGTTGAAGTACGCGCGCTGGATGCGCTGCAGCACCGTCGTGTCGGTCTCCATCACGGCGGCGAGGCGCTGCTCCGCGAACGGGTCGTCCGCGCGCAGCTCCAGCAGGTTGGCGATCGTGCGCGTTGCAGGCGGATGCGAGTGCGGCGCAGCAGCGAAGTCGCTCATCAGGTCTAGTCCCCCGCATGATCATCGGCGGGAGGGAGCCGCGCGTGCAGCGCAGCAGCGACCATTGTTCCCCGGCTCACAAACGTCAAAGGCGGGGCTCTCGCCCCGCCTTCGTACGGTTCTCGCTTGCGAAGGTCTGCTGCTAGCTCGCCTCCGCGCGGTCGCTGCGCACATCGGTCGCCGCGTCCGGCGTGGGCAGCACAACGATCCTCTTCGCCTCCAGCGTGTGGTCACCCTTGACCTCGCCGGCAGCGAAGATACGCGCCCGTGCCTCGATCGAACCGCAATCGATGACGGTCCCGTCTCGAAGCGAGCAGCGGGTCTCGCTGTCGAACTTCACGTTCCAGGTGCCATTGCGCGTTTCAACCTGCAGCAAGCGCTCGTGGGCAGCCGTCACGACGCCATGCACGCGAGCGTGCTCGCGGTCCACATCGTCCGGCAACAGCACGATCAGCCGTGCGCTCAAGGTGCTGCCTTCGAGCTCACCCGCGGCCATGATGCGGTCGCCGACTTCGATCGCCTCGCAGCGGATCTCGCCCTCACGGTCGCGGCAGGTCGTGCCGTCGCCGTAGAGCACCACGATCTCGCCATCGCCCGTGCGCACGCCGAGTTCGCCATCGCCGTCGCGCACGACCTCGCCGGTGATGCGATCGAGCGAGGGCCGGTCGACCGTCCGCGCGCGAATGATCTTCGCGTGGAACTGGTTGCTATCGCCGGCGAAGGCGCCGGCCGCGACCAGACCATGTCCGGGGTCGATCGCGTCGCAGTCGACGGGCGAACCATCGAGCGCGCAGTCAGTGTCCGGTGTCCAGTGGACGGTCACCGATCCGCCGTGCGTGCGCAGTTCGAAGGTCTGACCTTGCTCGCCGACCACGAGGCCGGCAACGCGGGCGTCGTCGGTTGCGCCGTCGCGCACGCCGTTACGCTCGGGACGGTCAGTCTCCTGGGGCCTCGCGCGGTCGGACTCGGCGACGGCATCTCGAACCGGCGCCGCGCTGGCGACGGCCACGCCGCCTAACAATGGCAGCACCACAAGCGCCGCCACGATCCACTTCAACATTCGTTGCTCCTATGCTCGCTCGCCGCTCACAGAGGGGTGCATTCACAGAGACAACGCGGCGAAACCCCTCGGCGTTTGGCGCGTCGAGGCACCTGCGGGCGATTCTTGCGAAGACCTGAGGATCCCCGACCGAGATCAGCGTCAGAAGCGGCTAGTCGGGCCAGTCATAGTTGGCGAAGGCCCAGTCGAACAGCTTCT
The DNA here is from genome assembly GCA_965226785.1 of Dehalococcoidia bacterium. Lineage (GTDB taxonomy): Bacteria > Chloroflexota > Dehalococcoidia > UBA2979 > UBA2979 > CBDDEC01. Next base: position 1,111,089 of record CBDDEC010000004.1, on the reverse strand, counting down.
CGGCGTCGGTGAAGCGGAAGTCGTCGTCGAGCAGGACCGCGTAGAGCCGGTGCCCATCGCGCGTGGCGGAAGCGACCAGCGTGCGCCCTGCCTCCTCCGTGAAGCCGGTCTTGACGCCGTCCGCACCCTCGTAGCGATCGAGGAAGCGGTTGAGGTTGCTGAGCTGGATCGTCCGCGAGCCCTCGACGGTCCGCGCCCTCGTCCCGACGATGTCGGCGAAGCCGGGGAGCCGCATGGCGTAACGCGCGAGCATGGCGAGGTCATGTGGCGAGGCGACATGCTCGTCGTCGCCGAGGCCGTGCGGGTCGCTGAAGTGCGAGTCGTTGAGCCCGAGGCGTGAGAGCAGGGTGTTCATCTGGCTGACGAACGCCCCAACGCTCCCGGCCTGGTGCTCGGCGAGCACGATCGCGGCGTCGTTGCCTGACTCGAGCATCAGTCCATAGAGCAGATCCTGCACCAGGAAGCAGTCCCCCTCGCGCAGGCCCATCACGCTCGACCCCACGAGGCTCCTCGCGTCAATCCCGGAGCGCGCCCAACGGTGGATGTCACTGCCTTCGATCGCCAGGATCGCGGTTGCGATCTTGGTCAGACTCGCCGGCGGCAGGGGGGCATGGCCTCCGAGCTCGAACAGCACGGCGCCCGAGGCGTCGTCGATGACGATGGTCCCGGCGGCTGCGATGTCCGGTGGTGGCACGGCGGTGAGCAGCGTCGGGGCAGCGGCCTCCGCCGGTGGGATCGGCAGACGCGTGATCGCCTGCTGAGAGCCGGTGCGGCAGCGCAGCAGGACGATTGTGCCGTTCGGAATAGCTCCACTCGGGAACTTCGATGCCCAGCGCTCGTTGACGAAGTCGGGGGCACCGACGATGTAGCCCACGAGCTCGCCGTCGAACGTCGCCCAGATCGAGTCGGGTGTGCAGCCGCGAGCGAGTGCCGTGGTGACGAGGCCCTCGACGCGCCCGCCGCCCCACAGCGCGAGGCCCACTCCGCCATTCGAGGGCACGCTGCCGGTCAGTCCTGGCGCTGCACCAGCCGTCGCCTGCTCGCAGGCGGGGGCGCCGAAGTGCGTCTCGAGGAAGTCGTTCGCCGCCCAGCCGATCTCGCCCAGGTACTCGACCTGGATCCAGCGGTGCCCGTCCGCTTCGACGTTGCCGGTGAGAACGCGGACGACCTGGGCTTCCGGGATGCAGGTCAGCCGCTCCCCGGAGAGCGACGGCGCGTCACGCAGACGCAGGCAGTCGCCATCGGCGCGAACGATCGCCAGTGTCCCAGGCGCGAGCGGCTCACCTCGGTGGGTCGAGGCGCCCTCGGCGGCATGCGCCGGCGGAGTTGCGGCGTGCGCCGCGGGACGCGATGGCGCGGCCGCAAGCGGTGCGAGGACGAGGAGCAGCAGCAACAGCGAGTGGATGCGTGCGAGTGGACGGAGACGCGCGCGACGTATCATCGGCGGTGGATCGCCTTCAAACCCCGCCCGCCTGTAGACACCGTACCCGCTCGCGCGCCATTCTTGCAGCCCTCATACAGAAGCCTGACGGACGCGGCACTAAGCTGATCCTCATGTGGAAACCGCTTCGACTCTTCCGGATGCGCTCGCGTAGACAAGAGCAGGACGAGGTCGCGAGCGAGCATCGCAGCCTCTGGCACGAGCGCGTCGAGCGGCTCGGGCCCCGGACCGCAGAGCCAGTCGAGCGCCGCCCGTTCACGCCGCTGGGCGATGCCACACGCTGGGATCCCCCGTCGAAGCCCGAGCTGCGAGAGACGACCAGCCAGGTCACGGCCTCGAAGCTCGCGCCCGAGGACCGCGAGCGCCGCGACCGCGAGACGCGGGTCGACGAACGCGGACCCGCGTCGTTCTGAACGGCTGTTGACCCGAGTCTGAGCAGCTGACCACGACGTCGGGCTAGGCGACCGCGTTCTCCGAACCATCGTCCGCCGCGGCATCAGCGCGCTCGCGGCGTGCCCGCACGTCGTCCAGGTAGACCACGTCCGCCGAGGCGGCAGAGCGGAGACGTTGCACGCGCTTGCGGTTGCGGGACCGGTGGACGCCGTACGCGCCATCGTCCTCCCAGATCGCGAGCGCGATCCCGGCCTGGTACACGGCTTGGTCGTCGAGTTCGGGCTGAGCGGCAATGGCCTCGATCAGCGCGTCGCGGCGCTCACGCCGTGCCGGCCACGTGTCGAAGTCGCTCAGGCGAAGCCAGAGGTCGCCACGGCTGACGCCGCGGGCAAACTGCGCCATGTTGCGGAGCGAGTCGATGCGCACGATCGATGGCGAGCTGGCCGCAGCGAACGCGAAGCCCTCGAGGATCGACTCCGGCGCGGCAACGGCGGCCGGGGATCTGGTGGACGCCGGCGTGTGACCCCTCGATCGGAACGGGATGACCGGCGGCGCGGTCGCCGAGGCGATCGTGCGCGCCTCGCCGAAGCGCTGCAGGCGATCGCTGGTGCGTTTCCCCTGCATCCGCGCCGTAAGCATCGCACCGACGGCGCTACCGGGTAGCCAGGCTCGAAGCGCCTCCACGACCCCGAGGCCGAGAGCGAGCAGGACGATGACACCGACGGTCGGCTGCATGAGACGGCCTCTCCCCTTGATCGACTTCTTGATCGACCTGTTGATCGACGGAGTTACGCGGCGGGCAGGTCGTGGTGGCCGTAACCGCCAGACTCGCGCGCCACGAGGCGGAGGAAGCGCCGGCGCGCGCGGACGCGGGTCAGCTCGGCCGGACCGATCGGGCGCACACCGGCCTCCAGGATCAATGCCACGTCAGTCGTCGCCGCCTGGAGGTGATCGTGCTGCTCGGCTCTGGCGATCGCAGTCATCTCGCACCGTCTCTCACGATCCGGCTGCGCTGGCGGGAGGGGGCGGCGGAGCCGCGGGATCGCCCTCGTACGCTTCGGCAAGCCGGCGACCATGCCCGCGCTCGCGGGAGTAGGCCCGTACTTTTGCGCCCCCGGCTTTCGCCAGGTTTGCCGTTCTCGGCGGGAACCGGGCGACCGGCTCACGCAACGATCTCAGTAAGCCCCTCAAGCTGTGAAGAAGGTGTATGAGAACCGTCCCAATTCGTCCTCGAGCGAAGGAGCACTCCGTTCCGTTTCGCGAGCCGCACGGCGCGACCGGCCCGCTATGCTCCGCCTCAACCGCGCGCTGACACGAGGTGACGATGCCGAGTAGCAGTGGCCCGCTCGCCGACATTCGCGTGATCGACCTCGCCGACGAGTCCGGCGCCTTCGCCGGCCGCATGCTGGCGCAGCTCGGCGCCGACGTGATCCGCGTCGAACCGCCCGAGGGTGATCCGATCCGGGCACGCGCACCGTTCCTCGACGATCCGGTCGCAGCGGCACACGGAGACGCCGGGGTAGGGACGAGTCTCTATCACGAGCATGTGAACGCCGGGAAACGCAGCGTCGTCCTCGACCTCGAGTCGTTCGACGGGCGTGAACAGCTGCTACGACTGGCCACGACAGCCGATCTCGCGGTGCTCGCGGGGCCAACCGCCGCGGGTGTAGAGATCGAAGCACTCCGCGCCGCCAACCCGTCGCTCCTCGTCACCTCGATCACACCGTTCGGCGACGGGCCCCTGCGTGAGTACCGCGGCTCCGACCTCGTCGCCGCAGCCGCCAGCGGGCTGATGTACCTCAACGGCATGCCGGAGGATCCGCCGCAGGCCCCGGGCGGTGAGCAGGCGTACCACATGGGCTCGATCGCGGCGGTCGCCGCCTCGCTGGTGGCGCTCGTGGGACGCGATCGCGATCCTCGAAGGACCGGCCGCCGCGTCGAAGTCTCGCTGCAGGAAGCGGCGTCGATGGCAACGCTGCAGACGGCGAACGCCAACATGTACACCTGGCACGGCCAGATCCCGAAGCGCATCGGGCTCACCTCGCTGGCCGGTGGCCGACACCTCTTCGAGTGCGCGGATGGACGGTGGGTCAGCTTCACGATCCCGATCAACGCGCCGAATCTGTGGCAGGGCTTCGCCGATTGGGCCCGCGAGAACGGCATCGGCGACCGCTTCGTCGACGAGCGCTGGGCGGACCCGATGTGGCGCGCCGAGCACATCGACGAACTGATGACCGTGATCGCGGAGCTGTGCCGCCGGCACGACCGGGCAGTGGTGTTCGGCGAGGGTCAGCGGCGACGCCTGTTGGTGATGCCGGTCAACGACGCCGTCGACCTGCTGGCCGACGAGCACCTCAACACCCGTGACTTCTTCGATCAGCGCCCGCGCCCCGGTGGCGGCACTCCGCTGCACCACGCCGGCTCGCCGTTCCGCTTCTCCGGCCTCGATCGGATCACCCTCGGCCCTGCGCCCAGGCCCGGCGAGCACCACGAGACGATCGAGGCGGAACTGGCCGCGATCGCTCCGCCCGAGGCTGGTTCGACCGCAGCCTTGAACGGCTCGGGCCTCGCCGGGGCGGGTGACGGCACCCCGGCGCTCCCCCTTGACGGCATCCGCGTCGCAGACTTCTTCTGGCTGATCGCGGGTCCGGCCACCTCCAGGATCCTCTCGGACTGGGGCGCGGACGTGGTCAAGATTGAGTCGGAGGCCCGCGTCGACACGATCCGTCTCGTGGGCGTGCAGCCCGAGGAACCGGGAACGATCAACTCAAACGCCGTGTTCGCCGACTGCAACACCGGCAAGCGCTCGGTCAGTATCGATCTCAACAGCCCCCAAGGCATCGCGCTGGCGAAGGAACTGATCGCCGAGTGCGATGTCGTCACCAACAACTTCACCGGCGACCGCATGGACCGCTGGGGGCTCGGCTACGAGGACCTGCGGCAGGTGCGTCCGGACCTCGTGATGCTCACGATGCCGGTCATGGGCACCAGTGGCCCCTACCTTCGTTATGGCTCGTACGGGAATGGCGTCATCGCCTATTCGGGGTTCAACGCCAACATGGGGCTGCCCGGCCGTCCGCCCGTTGGCATCGCGCCACTCTACTCCGACTTTTCGGCGCCCTACATCGCCGCCAGCGCCATCCTCGCGGCGCTGCACCATCGCGAGCGCACGGGCGAGGGGCAGTTCATCGAACTCGCGCAGGTCGAAGCGACGATCGGGCTGCTGGGCACCGACCTGCTGGAGGCGAGCGCCACCGGCCGCGCCCCGGAGCTGCGGGGCAACCGTTCGCGCGACGCCTCGCCCCACAATGCCTTCCGCTGCGCCGGCGAGGACCGCTGGCTCGCTCTCGCCGTGCGCTCAGACGATGAGTGGCACGCGCTCTGCACCGCGATCGGCAGCCCCGAACTCGCCACCGATCCGCGCTTCGCCACCCTCGAGGCACGCAAACAGAACGAGGACGAGCTCGATACGCTGATCGAGACGTGGACCAGCGACCTCGACGCCTGGGACGCCATGCATCGTTTGCAACAGGCGGGCGTACCCGCGGCGGTCGTCGAGGACCTCGAGGACCTGGTCAAGCGCGATCCGTCGCTGCCCGGCCGTCACCTGCTGCCGGTGCAGCGCGAGGGCGAACCCCACGTCTACACGCTGCACGCGCAGCCCGCCCGCATCGACGGCCGCACGGCGCCACTGCGGCCGCCACCACTCTTCGGTGAACATAACGAGGAGATCGTGCGCGGCCTCCTTGGACGCACGGAGGAGCAGTACATCGAGCTGCTGACCGAGGGCGTGCTCAGATAGATGCAGGTGCAGTCTGGCAGTGCATCTACAGATTCCACAGAGATTCTGGGCCTTAATGGTCCATTCAGGCTATGAGATTCGCGATCTAGTAAGGAACGGCCTCCAGCACCGAGCGCCACCGAGGCGGGCGCGTTGCGTATACGCAGCGGCGAGTATCCTGCGGCGATGCAGGCCGTCGATCAGGTCTGCCTAGAGGAGGAGCCAGGCATCATGCTCATGACCAGTACGGACACCGTCCCCGGTCGCGAAATCGCCGAAACCATTGGACTCGTCACCTCGAACGCCGTGCGGGCGAGGCACATCGGTCGCGACATCCTCGCCGGCTTCAAGAACATCGTGGGTGGCGAAATCGGCGCCTACACCCAGCTGCTCCGCGAGTCGCGGGCTCAGGCGCTCGAGGCGCTCACTACCGAGGCCGAGGCACAGGGTGCTGACGCCATCGTTGGCCTGCGCATGGCGACCTCGACGGTCGCCAGCGGCGCCGCCGAGATCCTCGTCTACGGAACGGCAGTGCGCCTGGCCTCGTAGCCTCCTCGAGCGCCCTCCGGCAACGCCCGGTACGCAACGAGCCCACCCCTGCAGGGGTGGGCTCGTTTTTGTCGCGCCGATGACTGCCGTGAAGCGGTGTCCGCACTTGCGGTACGAGACGGGCGCGGAGTGTGTGTGGTGGAGACGCGGGGGAATCGAACCCCCGGTCCAGCGTGCGCGGGAAGACGAACATCTACGAGCGTAGTCGACCGGTATTAGTCTCGCCGGCGCTCCCCCGTCGACCGAGAGCGAAGCCAGCCAGTCTCAGTAATCTTTCGCACGTCGCCCTGAGACGCAACGCCATGCGGCACCTCGACAATACGTCGCGGACAGCCGGCCGGTCGAGGGGCGACCGACGTCCACGTCGCTACCTAGTTAGGCAGCGAGGGCGAGTTGATTGCGTTCGCCAATTACGCTTTGCCACCGAGTTTACGAGGTTGGTGACGTCCTCGGCTCGCAGTCCGCGTCCGCTCGCACCTGTCGAATCCTGTCGTCCCCATGGGTGACCGGTGACGGTCGAACGGACCGGTTGCTTATCGAGACCGCGGCTTACCGCACGGCATGACGGACGGCGCGCTGCATACTGCGCTCCGCGTCACGCTTGCGAATCGCCTGCCGCTTGTCGTATTGACGCTTGCCGCGGGCGAGCCCGATCTCGATCTTGACCAGTCCGTTGTAAAGGTACATCCGTAGCGGAACCACGGTGGTCCTCGGCTGCTCGTCGAGCGCCTGGCTCAGTCGGTCGAGTTCTCGACGTCGGAGCAGGAGCTTGCGAGGTCGCGTCGGCTCGTGGTTATCGCGAGCGGGCCCGTACTGGGCGATGTACACATTGTACAGCCACAGTTCGCCGTCCCGAAATCCGGCGTAACCCTCGGCCAGGGTGACGCTTCCTTCGCGGATCGACTTCACCTCGGACCCGAGCAGGGCGATGCCCGCGTCGTAGCTCTGCACGATTTCGTAGTTGTAGCGGGCACGGCGATTCCTGGCGACGGTGCGCCCTTTGGCCTCGCGCGGCTGCCGTTTCTTGGCCACGGCCGTGCCTCGTCCTTTACATAATTCGCCTGCGCTCCATGCGAACACACGCGATTCCACGGGCTTCAGGGTAGTGCAGGGGATCCTGACATGCATGCGGGAGAACACCGAGCGTGAAGCCCGCCCCGAGCGACGCTCACCGGCGGCCGTCACGCAATCGAGGCGCCTGGTAGGCGCCTCGACGTTGTGGTCGCCAGCGTCGACGCCTAGCTGTTGCGGAGGTAGTCGATCGCGCGCAGCAGGGCGACGTCGCGTCGCTCCTCGATGTCCTCGAGGGTCAGCTCGATCTCGATGTCGGGGACGACGCCGCGGCCCTCGATCTGGTTACGGTCGGGCGTCAGCCAGCGAGCGATCGAGACGTAGACGGCGCCACCGTTGGAGAGCTCGCGTACGTGGTTCACCGTGCCCTTGCCGAAGGAGGTCGTACCGATGATGACGGCGCGGTCATTCTCCTGCAGCGCGGCGGCGAGTAGCTCCGAACCGGACGCCGAGAACTGGTCCTGCAGGATCACGATCGGTAGCTCCGAGGCCTGGCCCGGACGGGAGGTTGAGGTGAGCTCGTTCCCGTCGCGGTCCACCTGGAAGAGGATCGAGCTGCCTTCGTCCAGGAACATGTCGGCCACCTGGATGGTCGTGTCGAGCAGTCCGCCGGGGTTCGACCGCACGTCGATGATCAGCGCGCTGATGGTTCCGTCGTCTATCTCGTCGAGGGCGTCCTGCACCTCCTGCGGTGTCTGACGGGTGAACTGCCGGATCCATATGTAGCCGATGTCGGAGACCGTCTCACCGTCGCGGTCCTGGAGGATGCCGTTGGGGGGCACCGTGGTCACTGAGCTGACGAGGATCTCGTCACGCACGATCGTGATCGTCTCCTCCTCGCCATTGGAGTGACGCACGAGGAGCTCAACGGACGTGCCCTGCGGCCCGCGAATACGGATCACCGCCTGCTGCACGCTCCAGCCGATCGCGGAGTCGCCATCGACGGCGAGAATCACGTCGCCGGCAAGGATCCCGGCCGCCTCGGCCGGTGTGTCGGGCAGCGGTCGCACGATCACGACGGTCTCGTCCTGCTGTGCCACGGTCGCGCCGATGCCCTGGAACGTCCCCTCGAAGTCGTCCCGCGAGAGGGCGTAGTCATCCGGCGAGATGTACGTCGAGTGCGGGTCGTCGAGGGCTTCGAAGATGCCCTGAATGGCGCCGGAGTGGAGATAGTCCTCGTCGATGCGATCGGGCTCGACGAAGTCCTCGGCGAGGATGTCGACGATTTCGTCGAGGAGCATGAAATCGGGACCGACGCCATCACCGGCGCTCGAGACGATCCCTGGATCGTTCGCGGCCGGCTGTTGGAGGGCGGTCTGCTCCGGTTCTGTGGCGAGCCTCGCGAGGAAGCCGACGAGCACCAGCAGCACGCCGATCACGGCGACCGTGACGCCCAGAAGTACGTTGCGCGTGGTCTCGGGCTTCATACGCACACTTTCAGCCGCGGAGGTCGGTCGCTGGCCGTCGGTGGCCCATCGTAGGAGCCGATGGTCACGGCGGTTGCCGCCCCGGAGTCTTCAGGTTCCGTTGCGGGGCGGCGTTCCAGTCTGTCTCCGTGGTGGGCAGCGGATATGCTGAGTTTACCACGGAGCGCTTGTCGCACCGTGACCTGGACTCCCGCCGAATCACCGCCTCACAGCGGCCCGTCCGGGCCGTGCTTACCCGCGAAGAGACCGAAGCTGATGCTGAGTCGTCCGTTCATCGTGCTCGCCGTGGCGACCTTTGCCGCCTCGATGGGCATCGGCATGGTGGCCCCCATTCTGCCGGTCTACGCCGAGGCGCTCGGGGCGTCCGGCCCGCTCGTCGCGCTGACCTTCGCCGCGTTCGCGATCACGCAGATCTTCATCAGCCCGTTCGCTGGCCGTATCGCCGACCGCTATGGCCGCAAGCCATTCATCGTCGCCGGCGCCAGCACATACATCGTCGCCTCGCTGGGCTGGCTGTTCGTCGAGGACATCTACGCCGTGATCGCGTTCCGAGCCCTCACCGGGGTCGGCTCCGCGCTGATCTTCTCGCTCGCCAGCGCCTACATCGGCGACCTGACGCCGGCCGGCGAGGAGGGGCGCTGGATGGGCACGTTCGGTGTCTTCGACTTCCTCGGATTCGGCGTCGGGCCGATCGTCTCCGGCGTCGTGCGTGACCAGTGGGGCTCGACGCCGTCTTCATCTCGATGACCGTGCTCATGACCACCTCGCTGATCACGATCGCGCTGCTGCTGCCGCAACGGATGCGTCGCGCCGGCGTGTCAGCCTCCGCGGCGGCCGCCGCGGAGGCCACGGGACCGCCGACCCAGCCGCCGTGGTCGGTGGTGCTCGGACACCCGGTGGTCCAGGGACTGTTCGGCGCCGCCATCGGTCACTCGATCGCGTTCGGCGCGGCGTTCTCGTTCCTGGCGATCTACCTCGAGCGCGAGATCCTGGCGACGGCGACGATGGTCGGCTTCGTGCTGGCCGGCCAGGAGATCCTGGGCGGGTTGCTGCAGCCAGTCTTCGGTCGCATCGCCGACCGCGCCAACCGCCGGGTCATGGTCGCGATCGGGGTGACGCTCATGGCTGCTGGTTACATAACGGTAGCGTTCTCGACGACGTACATCGTGATCTGGTTCGCCTTCGTCGCCGGCGCAGGCCTCGGCGCCGCGATCCAGGGCGTGGCGCAGCGCGCCGTCCAGGTCTCGATCGGGCGCCAGCTCGGTATGGCCACGGTGATGAGCCTCGGATCGACTGGCTTCGGCGTCGGTGTGCTCATCGGATCGCTCGTCGGCGGCGTCCTCAACGACACGATCGGCACCGAAGCCGTCTTCGTCTTCGCTGCCATGGCGCTCCTCGCCGGCGGCGCGACGTTCATCTGGCGCACCGCCGGCCACCCCTCGGCGGAGCCAGCACACCTCGACGCCACGCAGGAGGCCGACGCGGCGGGGTCATAGCCGGCGGTGTGCTGGGCGTTACATAACAGGAACAGTCACGAAGCGAGGGGACCAGGGGGCGATCGTCGAGGTGGGCGCGCTAGAGGAACTTCTTTGCGCCGCGGCCAATTCCGGTGATGTCGATCGCCGTCTTCAGGACGTACGAGGCCACAACCACCATGAGTAGCACGACCGCCCTGTGGACCTCACCTCGTGTCGTTACATAACAGGAATAGTGCGAAGTAGTGCTGCCACGTTCCGGCGGCTCCCCCGGCCAGATCTCCCGCAGCTGCCCTGGGCTGCGCATTCGGCTCAGGCCGTCGCCACGCGACCGTTCGAGGTCACTCGTGCCGCGAACAGACCAGGATCGCCAACGCGGTCCTGCCGCGGACCTACGATCCCACGGAGTTTGCCCCCCCCCCCCCCCCCCCCCCCCGATCCCCCCCCTGACCGATCCCCGCCTAACCTGCCGCGCTTCCACCGCCGAGCCAATTTCCGGCCGCCGCGCCACGAGCCGCTAGGAGAGCTTGCGCGGCATACCCCTGCCGGGTATCATCCTTATACCCCCTAGGGGTACAGGAACCGCAGCTGAGGGGCTGAAGACCATGGCTGAGCACACTCTGACCTACCGGGGCGAGTTGCGGTGTTTCCAGTGCGCGCGCTACCTCGGCGACTTCGAGGCGCATCCCGCCCTCCATGGGCGGTCCGATGTTCACCTGCTGAAGCCCGAGGTCGGCGAGCTGGCTGCTACGGCGCTGAAGAGCGATCGAGGGCTGCAGTGCTCGCACTGCGGCGGTCGAGTGGTCGCCGAGCACGTCGACAAGATCGACCTCGCCGCTTAGTGCGATTCAGGCCAACTACAGTGTTGCCGCATTGCCGCTAGTCGAGTTATGTCTTGCTCGAAGGGTGTTTGCGCCCTCTCGATCAGGCCTCGGTGAGCGCTCTCAGCACGACCTCGCCGTTGTCGGCCGCCTTGGCGCGCTTCCAGACGCGGGCGAGCCTGCCGTCTGGGCCGATGATGAAGGTTGAGCGCGTCATGCCGATGCTCTTGCGGCCGTAGAGCACTTTCTCGCCCCACGAGCCGTACTTCGTCGAGACCTTCGCGTCGGTGTCCACGAGCAGCGGGAACGGCAGTTCGTGGTGCGCACGGAACTTGCGGTGCGTCTCCGCGTCGTCCGTCGACACGCCGAGGACGATCGCGCCCTGGCCTTGGATCTCGCCGTAGTGGTCGCGGAAGTTGCAGGCTTGCTTGGTGCAGCCCGGCGTCTCGTCACGCGGATAGAAGTAGAGGACAACGGTCTGGCCGCGGTACTCCGACAGCCGGTGGCGATTGCCGTCCTGGTCTTGCAGCGTGAATGCGGGTGCGCGGTCGCCCGCTTCGAGCGTGATCGCCATGGTCTCGTCCTTACTCCTGCTGCCCGTCGAGGGCGCGACGGCCGCGGCTACGGTAGCGGCTCCGCTCACCGACGAGCGAGCGTGGCCTCAGTCCTGCAACCGCCAGGTCATGAACGCCAGCGGTCGTTGCATTGCCGGCTCTCGCAGCAGCCCATCGTCGCCCCGGCGGAGGCGTCGGCGTGCGATGCGACGCACCTCGGCCAGCGTGGCATCGTCCCTCGGCGTCAGCGCGACCTCCGCGAGAGAGCGAGTCGCCTCGTCGAGGTCGGCGTACGAGCGGCCGAACGATCGCGTGCCCATCTGCACGTCCGGGTAGACGCCGAGCTCATGCAGCGCGGGCAGCAGGTCCGCCACGTTGGGACTGCGCACACGCGGCTCACCGTGAATCGCCTCGATCACCTCGCGCGTGACGCCATACTCGGCGACGGTTCCGTGCTCGATGAACAGCCAGTCGCTGGCGTGCGCCGTCGCCGCCGTGATCCAGCGCTCGAGGTCATCGTCGGGACCGAGCACGTTGGCGATGAGCACGGCCGTGGCCGGCTCGAGGTCGGGCCAGCCCCGCTTCCTCGGCGGCGGCCACTCCCGTTCGAGGACACGGACGTTCTCCAGCGCGAGCTCAACCCGACCCGCCTCGGCGAAGTTCGCCATGGCAGGAGAAGGCTCGACGATCGTCACGCCCGCGAGCGTCTTCGCCAGCGGCAGCGAGTAGCGTCCGGCTCCGCCGCCGATGTCGATCAGCGTGTCGCTGCGGCCGAGCCGATCGCGGATGGCGCTGAGGCCAAACGGCACGCGGCCCAGCGGGTCGCCGACGCCGCGTGCGAAGGATCCTGCCCGACCGCCCCACCAGTCCTCGGGCGGCCCGCCGATGGCAGCGAGCTGCGCCTCCATCTGCTCGCGTCGCGCCACGACGAGGTGGTGCCAGCGCTCCAGCGCCCCGGTCGGGAAATCGTCGATGGCCATCGCTGCCTGCCCTGCCCCGCCCGCAGATCCTCGGGCTGCCGCAGCTTAGCGCGGCGCGCGCGACACGGCGTACGCTGCCGGCGGGTTCGTCGCTGTCGCGAAGGGAGCGCACACATGCGGTTCATGATCACCTTCCGTCACTTCCTGGACTCCGGCTGGGATCACCTCGACGAGGCTGAGCGCGAACGCGTGATGCAACGCCACGAGGAGTTCACGACCGCTCTGCGCGACGAGCAACACACTGCGCTCGTCTTCCTGGCGCCACCGGACGAGGCGAAGACTGTGCGCGGGCGCCGCGGTGGCGAGCAGGACGTCATCGATGGCCCCTACTCGAACGCAGGTGAGTTCGTAGGCGGCTACTACATCGTCGAGGTCGACTCCATGGACGAGGCGGTCGAGTGGGGCAAACGCGGCCGCTACATGATTGGCCACAACGAGATCCGGCAGATCATCGACCTGTAGGGGCGCCCGCTCGGGCGGCTGCTGACGCAGCGTTCTGGTATCGTCCGCCCTACCCTCACGCGCACGTAATATTCCGCCTCGGAGGCCGCGATGACGACGACCAGCGCCGCCCAGAGCGTGACGATCGAGGTCAACGGGCTCGCCCTGCACTACCTCGACTGGGGTGCTCCGCAGGAAGGCGCGCCGACATTCGTCCTGCTGCACGGCATGAGCGGTTCCGCCGCGAGCTGGGTGCGTGTGGCCGAGCACTTCGCGGGTAGCTACCACGTCGTTGCCCTGGACCAGCGCGGCCACGGCGACTCCGAGTACAGCCCCGATCACAGCTACGGCACCGACGATTATGTCGCCGACCTCGAGGGCTTCATCGACGCCCTGGGCGTCGCCCGCGTAGCCCTACTCGGACACTCGCTGGGCGGCCACAACGTGATCGCCTACACCTCGCGGCATCCGGACCGCGTCGTGGCCGCGATCGTGAATGACATGCCGCCGGCGATGGAGTGGGACCGCGAGGAGATCATCGGAGTCTTCGGCGACCCGGATTCGCCCTCACACATCGTGCACGACGACGTCGAGGCGTGGATGCGGGCCCAGAACGCACCGTTCACCTCGGAGCAGCAGCTGCGGCTCAGCGCCGAGACTCGCATGCGGGCGGTCGACGGGGGCATCCAGCTGAAGTCCGACCCCTGGGTCTCGATCAACTGGGGCCCGGCGGACCTCTGGGATGAGTTCCGTGCGATCACGCGGCCGACGCTACTGATCCGCGCTGGCCGTTCCGGTCAGCCCGAGGGCTCGTTCACGGCCCAGATGCTGCAGGACATGGACATGGCCGTCGACGCCGCACGATCGATCACGCTCGAGAAGAGCGGGCACAACACGTTCGCCGACATGGAGCCGGAGTTCCTCGACATCGTCGGCGCGTTCCTCGCGGGTCACGAGGCATAGCGATGGCCAGCGCCGAGGAGCCAGTCGGGCGTTACGGCGCGTTCTCGTACCCGCAGTACCGGCGCTACTGGGTCTCGATGGTGGCGCGGGTGTTCGGACTGACGTTCCGCTTCATCGGCATCCCGGTCTTTGTGCAGTTCGACCTCGACCTGTCGCCGGCGTGGCTCGGGATCGCCAGCATCTCGGCGGCCGTACCCACGATCCTGCTCAGCGTCCCGGCCGGACTGCTGGCGGACCGCTACGACCACCAGAAGATCCTCCTCACGAGCCAGGTCGGCGTGGCGGCGCTGAGCTTCTTGTTGGCGTTCGGCATCATGGCCGGCGAAGTGAACATCTGGCATGTGATCGGATGGCAAGTCGTGGTCGGGGCGCTCTCCGCACTATCGACGCCTGCCCAGGCAGCGATCCTGCCGAGGTTGATCGACATGCGCGTCATGCCCTCCGCGATCGCGTTCCAGAGCTCGATTTGGAACACGATGCGAATCGTCGGCGGGGCGATCGGTGGCGTGATGCTGGCGGTGATGGGAACCGGGCAGGCGTTCCTGGTGACCGCTATCGGATTCACCCTCTCCGCGTTCCTGATCGCCTCACTGCGGCCCAAGCCGCAGGCGCCGGCGGCCACCGGCGAGGCAGCGGGGATGTTCCAGGGCATTCGCTACATCATGGGCAACCAGCTCTTCCTCGCCGTGATCGGACTGTCGTTCTTCACCTCTGTCTTCGGACAGAGCTACGTCACCCTGTTACCGATCTTCGCGGACGAAATCCTCGACATCGGAAAGGCCGGGTTCGGATTCCTGGAGGCGGCGGCAGGCCTCGGAGGCTTCCTCGGGACGCTGATGATCATCCGCATCGGCGGTGGTCGCCGCGCCGGGCCCACGATGCTGGCAGCGGCAGCGGTGTTCGGCGGACTGATCGCGGGCTTCTCCGGCTTGCAGGAAGTGTTCAGCGGCCGCGTGTTGATCGCGCTTGGCATGGGCTTGTTGTTCGCCGCATCTTTCTTCGCCTCGATGTATCTGAACCTGGGCATGACCGTGTTGCAGCTGCGGGTGCCCGACGAGCTGCGGGGCCGTGTCATGGGCGTGTGGTCGATGACGTGGTTCCTCGCCTCGGTGGGCGCTGTCCCGGCGGCGCTCATGGCCGAGTGGATCGGCGCTCCGGCAGCGATGGCGATCGGCGCGCTTTCGGTCACGGCGTTCGCCGTGTTCGTCTTCGTCAGCGCACCCGAGCTGCGCGGACTGCGCTCGACACGGACGGCGGCGGATGCCGAGGCCGCAGGCGGCGACTAGCGAGTCGTTACACCGGGAACGCGACGAGCGAGGTCGTCGACTGGATACCCTCGATGGTGCGGATCTGCTGGATGACCACGTTCGGGACCTCGGTCAACTGGTCGACCTCGATCTCCGCGACGATGTCGTAGGGGCCCATCACCTCGTGCACTTCGGTGACGGCCGGCGTCTCTTTAAGCGCGAGCGCAACCGAGTGCGTTTCGC
Source organism: Dehalococcoidia bacterium (assembly GCA_965226785.1). Lineage (GTDB taxonomy): Bacteria > Chloroflexota > Dehalococcoidia > UBA2979 > UBA2979 > CBDDEC01. Next base: position 1,095,703 of record CBDDEC010000004.1, on the reverse strand, counting down.
CCGGAGTGGTGACGACGAGGACGTAGGCTTTGACCATGGATCCGCTGCTCCTCGGCCCTCGATCGTCTGACTGCGCGGTGCCGTCGACCAGTTCGACGGCGCGGGGGCGTTGATTACGATCGATGTGGACGCCGCGCGATTTGAGCATACCCGCGATAGCGTCCGATAATCGAGGAGCAATCGAGATGAACGCCGCCGGTGGGAACGCCCGCGGCGCTCTGCGGAACGGAGCGCTCGTCGGGCGAGTGAAGGCAGCGGTGACGAATCCTCGTTCCCTCCGGATCCGTATCGGGAGGGGGCCTGCACGGTCACCCGCCTCTGTTCAAACGACCCCAGATCGTCGGGCTAACGCCATGAGTGAGAACACTGGATGAGCAAGAACCTCGTACTCCGTTTCGCCGGCGAAGGCGGCCAGGGCGTGGTCGGTGGCTCTGACCTGTTGGCCTCCGCGGCCGCACAGCACGGCTACCACGTGATGACGTTCTCCACGTACCCATCTCAGATCAAGGGCGGCCCGGCCTGGGGTCAGGCCCGCATCTCGACAGAACCGATCCTCACGTCCGGCGATTACCTCGACGTGCTGGTGGCGCAAAACCAGTACGCCTACGACCACAACATCGAGGAGCTACGCGAGGGCGGCATCGTCGTCTACAACTCGGAGGAGTTCGAACTGCCCGAGGGTGGTCGCACCTTCGGGCTGCCTTCCGACCAGATGGCTCGCGACGCGGGCAACCCGCTCGCCTCGACGATCATCCTGATCGGCGCGGTCGCGCATATGGTCGGCATCAACCTCTCGCTCCTCGAGCGCTTCATCGAGCAGCGCTGGTCGCGCGGCCGGCCCGGCGACGAGGCGATCATCGAGGGCAACATCAAGGCGCTCCACATGGGCGCGGATGCGGCCACCGACTCTGGACTGAACATCGAGGAGCTCGACGCGCCGCCGGAGCACGATGGTGAGCGCATCATCGTCCAGGGCGTGCAGGCCGCCGGCGCCGGCGCGATCGCCGCCGGCGTCGACAGCTTCATCGGCTACCCCATCTCTCCTGCCACCACCATGCTGCTCTTCATGGAGCAAAACCTCGTCGGTGAAGGCAAGTACGTCGGCCAGGCCTCCTCTGAAATCGAGTCGATTGCTGCGCTGATCGGTGCCGGCTACAGCGGCGCGAAGGCCATGACCTCGACAGCCGGCCCGGGGCTGAGCCTGATGGGCGAAGGTCTGGGCCTCGCCTGGATGGCGGAGATCCCTCTGGTGGTCGTCGACGTGCAGCGCGGCGGTCCCGCCACCGGCCTGCCCACGAAGACCGAACAGTCCGATTTGCTGATGGCGATGAACCCGGGACACGGCGACATGAGCCTGCCGGTGATCGCCCCGGGCTCCGTCGAAGAGGCGTTCTGGGGCACCGTCGCCGCCGTCAACTGGTCCGAGCGCTATCAGGGCCCGGTCGTCCTGCTCTCCGAGGCCTCGATCGCCGACCGCTTCCAGGACATTGCACGGCCCGATGTCTCCTCGGTGGTCGCCGAGTCCCGTGCCGTCTCCACCGGCGACGTCGGCAACAACCGCTACGAAGGCGACAGCGTGTCGCCCTTCCCCGTGCCGGGCGGGCCCGGCGCCTACGTGGCGAACGGCTCCGAACATGACGACCCCGGCGACACCACGCACCTGCCCGAGGTGCATGTCCGCATGACGCACCGCCGCTTCGCCAAGCTTGAGACCCTCCAGGACGGCACGTACGAGGCGGAGCATCAGGACGCCTCGATCGCCCTGCTGCCCTGGGGCGGCTCAAAGGGACCTGCGCGCGTCGCCTACCAGAACATCGTGCAGGGTGGGCGTGACGACCTTGCCTGGTACTTCACGATGTTCATCAACCCGCTGCCGGTCGAACTGCTGGAGGAGCTCCGGACCAAGGAGTTGGTGCTGGTGCCAGAGCTGAACTACCTCGGTCAGTTCGCCAGCCACCTCCGCAGCTTCGGCGTGAACGCGCAAGCGATCACGCAGTACACGGGACTGCCATTCAAGACCGACGATCTCACGGCACGAATCCTGGCTCGCGTTGGCGAGCCGGTTGGAGCAGGCTCATGAGCAAACGCAACCCTGACTACGACTTCAAGTGGTGCCCCGGGTGCGGTGACTTTGGCGTGAAGCGCGCGCTCGAGGGCGCGCTGATGGAGCGCTCCAGCCAGCTCTCCGAGCCGATCGAGAACACGGTCATCGTTGCCGGCATCGGCTGCTCGGGAAACCTGGTGCACCTGCAGGAGGGCCCGCAGCCCTTCGGGATTCACGGGATCCACGGCCGCACCCTGCCGATCGCGTACGGCATCAAGTCCAGCCGCCCCGAGCTCAACGTGCTGATCGTCTCCGGCGACGGCGACTTCCTCAGCATCGGCGGCGAGCACATCGGTCCCCAGGCCAAGCGCAACCTCGACATCACCGTTGTCGTGATGGACAACGGCGTCTACGGACTGACAAAGGGCCAGGCGTCGCCGACGACCGAGTTCGGCGAGGTCACGCCGACGACGCCCTACGGCAAGCTCGACGACAAGATGAACCCGCTCGAGGTGTACCTTGCGGCCGGTGTTCGTTATGTCGTGTCGGAACTCTCCACCCGTGTCAAGGATCTCTCCGCCGGGATCCTCGACGCCATGGCGTACCCCGGCTTCGCTGTCGTCCATGTGGAGTCGCCCTGCACCACCTACAACGACACCTACTCGCTGCTGAAGGGCAACGCCAAGGAGGGCATCGAGCCGCTGGCGAAGCCGATCGCCGAGGATCATGATCCCGGCGACTACATCGCGGCGATGCAGCTCGCGAGAGGCAGCAGCATCCCCATCGGCGTGCTCTACCGGGACGACGACAGCATCCCCGCGCACGAGCGCCTCGTCGAGGCGAAGCAGCGTGTCGGCGGAACCCAGAAGACCGCCGACGAGATCTTCGCCTCGATGGTCGTTTAGCCCGCTCGGGACTCGATCGATGACCAGCGAACCGCGGCTGCCCGACCCGTCACGCCATGTCACCGTGGAGGGCGTGCGACTGCGCTTCGCCGCGGCCCACATGGCAGCATTTGGCGACGACCTGGAGCCGCTGCACGGACACAACTACATCATGCGCTGCCGCGTCGAGGGTGACCTCACGGCCGATCACTGGGTGATCGATTTCTCCGTGCTCAAGCGGCTCGCGCGCGAGGCCTGCGAGGCGCTCGACCACCTGTTCCTCCTGCAGCGGAACTCGAAGCTCCTCGAGATCACGGAGGCGGCCGAGGGTTGGACGATCCGCTTCGGTGACCGCGTCTACCAATTCCCGGCCAGCGACGTGATCGCGCTGCCGATCGAGAACAGCACGGCCGAACTCCTCGCCGAGTGGATCTGCGAGCGGGTCATCGCCGGCCTCGACGCCGGGGAGCACGACAACATCCGCCGCGTCGGCGTGGACGTCGAGGAGATGCCCGGCCAGAGCGGCGGATACGAGCGCTCGCGGTAGCCCCTCGACGCCCCGAGCGGCGCGTACGCCACCCGACATTGACAGGCACCCCTGCCCACGTACGATCGTTGGACGGCGAGGAGGTCGGTGGGTGCAGATCGACTGGGAACGCACGATTAATTCGCTCTTCGCGAACGCGCAGACCTGCGCGCGCTGTGCGCAGGATCAGACGTCGCTCGTCGTCGGCTACTCGCGCAAGACCGCCCTCAACGCCTACGCGCCGCGTCACCAGAACTGCCCCCGTGGCGAGGAGTGCGACGCGCGCAAGCTGATCACCCTCTGCGAGTCCTGCGCCGCGGCCGAGGGGTTGCACGGCTCCCTGCTGGACGCCAACCAAGCGCTTGAGAGCTACATGCTCGACTGCCGGCGCGATCTCGAGGAGTCACTGGACTTCATCGCCGACTTCTGGCGTGACGAATACGAACTCACCGGTGACGACCTCGAAAAGGGAATGGACGAGATCGACCCGGAGCTGTTCGAAGAGGAGACCCGCTGGCGGCAGCGGCTGGAGGAGGAGTACCTCCGGTACCACACGGAGTTCCGCCAGCGCTCCCGCCGCATCCCGGCGCCCGGTTGGCGCACTGAGTACGTCGAGGAACTGCGCGCGCTCGGCTACGACACGCTGCTCGGCGACTGAGGCGCCGGTGCCCCGCTTTCGCTCACTCGTCATCTACCTGCTCGCGATCGTGGTCATCTTCGGCGGCGGCGCTCTGGCCGGGTTCGTCTACCAGCACGAGCCCGAGCGCGACACGCTGGCCGTCGAGCTCACGACGAACGACCCGGACGCGGAGATCCAGACGATCGTCGCCGGTGAGGTGATCGAGGTCGGCAGCGACTTCGTCGTGATCCGTGTTGGCGGTGAGGACTTCCGACTCAATATCCCGGCCGACGCCTCGTTCGATCAGCTCACGCGGGTGGACGACCCCTCCGCGCTGGAGGGGCGAACCGTCAACGTCGGCGGGCAACAGACCGTGAACGGTCTGATTCTCACCGGCATCGTCGCGATCGGCAGTGCGCCGTGACGCTGCGCACCCGCTTCCTGATGACGGTCGCCGTGATCGGGCTGCTCGGCGCCGCCGCGGCTGGCGGCGCTGCCGGGATCGTCCTCGGCGACCGCGCGAGCGAGCCAGGCGCGCGCACGCTGAGCCTCGTCGACCCCGCGTTCCAGCAACTGATCGCCGAGCCCGCGCTCCGGTCCGACGGTGGGTTCACCGGCTTCGGCGGGCTGCCCGCGCTCAACGGCCGAGTGCTGCGCTTCGGGACGGTGCGCGCGCTTGAGCTCGATCCCCCGAACGAGGCCGGTACGGTCGGCGGTACGCTCACCGTCGAAGCCGACGGCGCGCTCGCCGAGGTGCGCTTCATTCGCGTCGAGCGCTTCTTCGCGATAGGCCCCGCAAGCACCGCCCTGACGCCGGGCGACCTCGTCCAGCTGCGCGTCGAGGGTGACCAGGCCGTCAGTACACTGCTGCTGCCGGACGACCTCGAGGAAGGCACGGGCGTCGGGCCCTAGTCTCAGACAGTCCGCCTGGGCGGATAGATCGGTCAGTATGCCTACCACGCGAACACTCAGCATGGCGATCTCGGCTGCCGTCGCCGGCGTCGCGTGGGGCTACCTGCGCGCACGCAACCACCGGCGAGCCAACACGCTGGCGTTGCTGCAGGGCCTCGAGTGGTTCGTGGCTGCCGGCGGTGCGGCGGCGCTGATCGAGTATGCCCGGGCCGAACTCCTCGGCGAGGCCGACGAGGAACAGACGGCAGCGATCGAGGAAGTCGAGCACGTGACTCACGACCGTCAGGTCGTGACTGAGGAGCCAGCGGACTAGCGACATGGCCGCCGCCGCAGCCCGCGTGCTCCTGCTCTATGACTCCCGCGGCGGCATCGTCGAGGAGCTTGCGCACTCGGTCGCGGAGGGCGTCGCCTCGGTCGATGGCGCCGAGGTGGTCGATCGCCGCCTGGACGATGCGGAGCCGATCGAGCTGCTCCAGTGCGACGCGCTCATCCTCGGATCACCGAACTGGTCGGGCATGACCGGCAAACTCAAGACGTGGATCGACGAGTCGGGGGACCTCTGGGAAAGTGGCGACCTCGCCGGGAAACCGGGAGCCGCGTTCACCGGGGGCTGGTCCGCCTCCGGTGGGATCGAAGCGACCCTCCTGCAGCTGTTTCACCTGCTGGCGAGCCACGGCCTGCTCTTCGTCGGACTGCCCTGGTCCGATCGGATGCGGCGCTCCGGGTCCTACTACGGTGCCACCGCCCACGGCGAGGTCACGGACGACGACCGTGCGCAGGCACACGCTCTCGGTCGCCGCGTGGCGCGCCTGGCGGTGCGGCTGGCAGCGTCCGAGGTGCCGTGAGCTGCCTCTCGACGCTGCTTTCGCGCAACCGTGGCCGCTGGTACCGTGACCTCCCGCCGGCAAGCGCCGCGGGGATTCAGCCAACCATCCGATCCGAGCCTCGAACCTTCGAAGACTGGAGCCAACGCATGCCCGCACCCTGGAGCGGTTACGCCGAGGTGGTCGAGCACATCTTCCGCGTCGCGCCCGAGGCGCAGCCGATGCGTTCTGACTTCCTGGACATCTGCTACGCGAACGACATCGAGGACGACGTGATCGATGGCTTCGACGCGCTCCGCGAGGGCGTGACCTACACGACCACGGAGGAGGTCAAGGCCGCACTCCAGGAGCTCGGCCAGATCTCGGACTGACATGACTGACCCTGACACTCAGCGCGAAGCGGCGCGGGCCCAGGGTCGGACCCTCCTCGAGGATGCGCCGTGGCACGAAGTCGCGGATCGCGCCGCCCTACTGCTCACGGATCCCCCGACAGACCTCGAGGTCACGGCAACGCCCGGCTACTGGATCGTGGTCGAACGCGACGTCTCGCGCTCGCTGCCCTCTGACCTCGCGCAGCCGCTCTACCGCGGCGACCCGGTCGTCCGCACCATCGACGGCCTGGGCCGCCTCGAGGTGCTCACGCTCGAGGCTGCGCGGCGACTCGTCGAGGGCGTGTCGCGAAGCTCGATTGAGGCGCGCTGGCGTGTTCGGCATTCAGAACCGATCGCCGATCGCTTGCGCCTGCAGGAGCAGCTGGCCGCGTCGGCAACTCAGTTGCCCTCGGAGGCGCCGGACCGCCTGGTCCGCGCGCTCTGGCTCGAAGCGCACGCCGGGTTGCGAGCGCTGCCCGACGCCAACGCGCGAGCGTCGCTGGTGGTCGCGGGCGAAACGCGAGGTGCGCTCGAGCGGCTAGCGTGTTTCCTCGAGGGCGGCGCGTACCCGCCGGCTGCCTACCTTGAGGCCGCAGCCGCGCCGACCGCGCTGGGACAGCGGCTGGGCGGGTGGTTCGCCGGACTGGCACAGGCGGCCGGCGGCGACGAAGCGGCGCTGCGGCGCACGGCTGGCAGCGTGGACCAGGTGCGCGAGGAGGTGCGGACGGTCGTGCGTCAGCATCTGGGCGTACACGGCTGGCTGACGGATCCGGACGCGTTCTGGCTCAGGGCGCGCTGACGCGGCGCTAGACGGCCGCTGGCTCCGGCGTGAGCGCGCCGAAGAACTCATACAGCAGCCGGTCGCGGAGTACATCGACGCCCCACCCCTCGAGGGCTGAGATGGCGACGATGTCGCCGACGACGAGGCCGGGCGTCAGCAGTGTTGCCGGATCGAAGGCCATCGCGTCCTCAGCATCGTGAGGCGGCGTCTCGATGGCGTCGATCTTGTTGACCACGGTCAGCACCGGCAGATCCTGCAACCCGAGCTGACCAAGCGTTTCGAGCACGGTCGCCACCTGCGCGCTCACCGCCGGGGAGCTGCCGTCAACCACGTGCAGTAGCAAGTCCGCGGTGTTCAGCTCCTCGAGCGTGGCGCGGAAGGCGGAGATCAGCTGCGTGGGCAACTTCTGCATGAAGCCGACAGTGTCGGTCAGGAGGAACGCCTCGTCGCCGTGTGGCGAGCCGACGCGGCGGGTCACCGGGTCGAGCGTCGCGAACGGTGCGTCGGCGGTGAGGACGTCTGCGCCAGCGAGCGTCCGCATCAACGAGGACTTGCCCGAGTTGGTGTAACCGACGATGGCGACGACCGGCACGCCCTGCCGATCACGGCGGCTGCGCTGTAGCGCGCGCTGCTTCTGGACGGCCTTGATGTCCTTCTTGAGCTTGGAGATACGGCGATCGACGAGCCGGCGGTCCGTTTCCAGCTGCGTCTCACCGGGGCCGCGTGCGCCGATCGCTCCCATCCCGGCGCCACCCGCCGCGGAGCCCGTGCGTTCGAGGTGCTGCCACTGGCCGCGCAGCCGAGGCCGCAGATACTCGTGCTGCGCCAGCTCGACCTGCAACGTTGCCTCGCGGGTCCGCGCCCGGCTCGCGAAGATGTCGAGGATCAGCGCCGAACGGTCGAGCACCTTGACGCCGAACGCGCCCTCCAGCTTGAGCTGCTGCGAGGGCGAGAGCTGGTCATCGAAGACGACCATCGTGTAGCCGGTCTCACCTCGCTCCGCTTTGATGTCGTCGATCTTGCCGCTGCCGATGAAGTGTGCGGGGTCGGGTCGCTTGCGGCGTTGGACGGTCGTGCCGACTACGCGTCCGCCTGCGGTTCGCACGAGGCGGGCCAGCTCGCGCAACGACTCGCCCGTGGGCAGCCCGCCCTCGCGACGGCCCATGTCGACACCAACCAGGTACGCGCGTTCCTCGGGGGGCGCGGTGGAATGAGTCGAACGGCGGCGGCCAGCGCGCGAGGCGCCGTTCGTTCCGTTGGAGTTGCGGTCGCGTTTGCGCCTGATCGAGTGCGCCCCTCCCGTAGATACGGTCGGCGGATTCGGCCAGATCGAGTGTAGCGCGTCCGCGCCGCCCCTCGACGGGCGTCAGGCGTCGAGGACGGCCTCCCCGCGAGCGAACCTGGAGAGCCGGTCGAGGCCGACCTCCAGCTGCTCGTCGGGCAGTGTGAGCGAGATGCGGATGTAGCCCTCGCCGGCATCGCCGTAGGACGCGCCCGGGGTCACAACGACACCCGTCGCCTCGATCAGCCGGGCGGCGAACGCCGCGCTCGAGTGCTCGCCCTCGGGCAACCGTGCCCACACGTAGAGCGACGCCCGAGGCGGCTCGACGCGGAGCCCGAGCTCCCGCAGCACCTCGACGGTGCGATCACGCCGCCGCGTGTAGATGGCGTTGTGGGACGCGATGGAGTCGCGCGGGTCGTCGAGGGCGGTGATGGCCATCTGCTGGATCGCCTGCGGGATGCCGCTGTCGAGGTTCGTCTTCACCCGCGTGAGCGCGTCGATGACCTCCGCGTTGCCGACTGCCATGGCGATGCGCCAGCCCGTCATGTTGAACGACTTCGAGAGCGAATTGAATTCGATGGCGACGTCCCGAGCGCCGTCGATCTCGAGGATCGACGGAGCCACATAGCCGTCGAACGTGACGTCAGCGTAGGCGAGGTCGTGCGCGATCACGACATCGTGCTCGCGCGCCCACTCGATCGCGGTCTCGAAGAACGAGGTGGGCGCGACCGCACCGGTCGGATTGTTCGGGTAGTTCAGCCAGAGGATGCGCGCGCGTGCGGCGACATCGGCCGGCACCTCGTCGAGGCGCGGGAGCCACCCATCCTCTTCGCTGAGCGGTAGGCGGACCGTCTCGCCGCCGGCGAACATGGTGCCAATTTCGTAGACCGGATAGCCGGGGTCCGTCACCAGCGACACATCGCCTTCGTCGATCAGGCAGAGCGGGAGGTGGCCGATCCCCTCCTTCGAGCCGATCAGCGGAACGACCTCGGCGTCCGGGTCGAGCTCGACACCGTGGCGCGTCTGGTACCAGCGTGCGATCGCCTGCCGCAGTTCGGGCAGTCCGTCCGACTCCGGGTAGCGATGGTTGGCTGGGTCGCGCGAGGCCTCGGCGAGGCGATCGAGGAGGTAGTCGGGCGTCGGAAGATCGGGGTCTCCGATGCCGAACGAGATCACGTCGACGCCCTCGGCACGCTTCGCGGCGATCAGCTCGGAGATGCGCGCGAAGAGATACGGAGGCAGTTGTTCGACACGGCGGGCGAGCTTCATCCGGCCTCCGAGGGCTCGTGGTGCGCGGGTACGCCTGAGGGTGAAGCGGCGCTCAGCGGAAGCTGCCGAAGCGCACCTTCACCCCGGCGACCCGTCGCGCCTCGCGCCGTTCCGCGAGCGCCTGCTCGTCGTTGATCCGGCGGTACTCGAGGCCCGCGCGTTCCTGGCGGAAGCCGAGGTCGCTGGCCAGGCGTAGCCCACGCGGCACGTCCGGCCGCACGCGGATGCGCGCGCGAACGCTGCCCTGCGTTGCCAGCTGGTACATCGCCGCCTGCAACACGGCGCGACCGTAGCCGTGGCCCCGCGCCTCGGGCGCCACGCTTGCGGCGAAGATGCGCGCTTCGGGGGCGTCGGTCGGTCCGTTGAGCGCGAAGGCGACGATCGCACCGTCCTCGTCAGAGGTCAGCGCGCCGGCCCAGGAGGACTGCTCGACGTAGTGGTCGAAGGCGCCGAGACCGTCGCCGAAGTCACCCGGCGCCGCGAGCCAGATCTCCTCGAGCCGCTCGAGGTCATCGTCGCCCGCGCGACGCATCGTCACGCCCTCTGGGAAGTCTGGAATCGTGTCGGGGTCGAGCTGCGGGTGCACCAGCTCCATCCACTCGGAGAAGAACTCGAAATCGGCGTCCTGCAGCACCGGCAGGATCCAGTCGCGGTTCAGGAACTCGACGAGGTCAGTCGAGATGAAATCGGCGTCGACATCCTCGAGCGCTGGCCGCAGCTCCTCGAACAGAGCGGGGAACGAGCTACGCATCTCGTCGACGCCCGGGAACGACCAGTAGAGGCGAGGTTCACCCTCGATGAAGGCCAGCGCGAGCGCGCCATCCGCGTCGTTGACGAAGATCGTGTCCTCGATGTCGACCAACTCGCGCCACTCGCGCGAACTCATCGGCACGTTGCGCATCAGCGCATCGGTCTCTGTCAGCGTTCGTCGCTCCATCAGTACTCCCACTCCGAGGTGAAGACATGCTCCACCGGTCCGACGAGTGTGATGCGCTCGCCCTCGCCTGGCCACGTGATCGTGAGCCTTCCGCCCGGAAGGTCAACCTCGACGCGCTCGTCGACGAGGTCGCGCAGCCTGGCCGCAACGACCGCTGCGCAGGCACCCGACCCACAGGCCTGCGTCTCGCCGACGCCACGCTCCCAGACCCGCATCGCCAGCCGCCCTCGATCGAGGGGCTGCACGACCTCGAAGTTCGTGCGGTGCGCGAACAGCGGGTGTCGCTCAACGAGCGGACCTACGCGTGTCAACGGGTAGTCGTCGGGCGTCTCCTCGAGGAATGCCACGGCGTGCGGGTTGCCCATCGAGACCAACGTCAGCTCCAGGTCTGTCTCTCCGAATTCGTCGCGGACGGTGAGCGGTAGGTCCATCACGGGCGGCGACTGCTCGATCGCAACGCCGACGGCCGCCGGGTCGAGGACGGGCGGACCGATGTTCACCTCGACGGTCACGATCGGGCCACTCTCATCCCGCGAGGCCACCGTGTGAACAATACCGACGCTCGTCTCGACCGCCACGCGGCCATCCGAGGCGTCGACAAGCCCTCGATCGAGGCAGAAGCGCGTGAAGCAACGGATGCCGTTGACGCACATCACGCCGTCTGAGCCGTCTGCATTGACAATCTGCATGTGGCGGTCGGCCACCTCGGACGAGCGGACGAGGATCAGGCCATCCGCGCCCACGCCGGCATGGCGGTCGCAGATGGCGATCGCAAGGCGCGACGAGGCGGCCTCGTCGAGGTCAGGCGAGGCCTCGGCGACGATGAAATCGTTGCCGGCGCCGTGCATCTTCCAGAACGGCAGCGTGGCCGTCGGGTGCGCGCTCATCTATAGATCATCGCACGGGGGCGCGCGCTGCTGCCACGATCGCGGAGGCTGCGACGGCCACGTCGGCGCCTTCGATCCAGTCGATCCGGTCGTCCTCGGCGCGGAACCAGGTGCCCTGCTGTCGGATCAGCCGATGCGTCGCGGTCCGCGTGCGTTCGAGCGCCTGCTCCGGCGTCAGCTCGCCGCGCAGCAACCGCGCCGCTTCCGCGTATCCGATCGAGCGCAGCGCCTCGAACGAATCGCCGTAGCGTTCGATAAGGGTGCGCGTCTCCTCGACGAGCCCGGCCTCGTACATCGCCTCCGCTCGTTGGTCGGCGCGGTCGTACAGCGACTCGCGCTCCCACTGCAGCCCAATCGCGCGCCAGGGCCACTCTGGCGCGCGCCGCTCGAGGGGCCGCACCGGCTCTCCCGTCGCCTCGACGATCTCGATTGCGCGAATGACACGTCGTAGGTTCGCGGGATCGATCCGCTCGGCGCGGGCGGGGTCGAGCGCGGCCAGTACCGCGTGCACCGCGGCCGCGCTCTCCGCCTCCGCGAGCACCTCGAGCTCGTTCCGCCGCGCCGGGTTCGGCTCGACGGGAGGCACCTGCCAGCCCTCGAGGAGCGCCCAGGCGTACTGGCCCGTCCCGGCGACCAGGAGTGGCGTCGCTCCCCGCGCCCAGACATCCTCGATCGCCACACGCGCGGCGTCGAGCCAGTCTGCGAGCGTCCACGGTGCGTCCGGCTCCGCGATCTCGATGAGGTGATGCGGCGCGGCTGCCCGCTCCTCGGGCGTGGGCGAGGCGGTACCGATGAGCATCCCCCGGCGCAGCTGGCGCGAGTCTGCGGCGATCACTTCGCAGGGGAGGTGCTGCGCGGCAGCCACGGCGACAGCCGTCTTGCCGGAGGCCGTCGCGCCGAAGAGCGCCACGAGCCGCCGCTCAGCCGGCACCGGCCACCGTCCGGCAGATCGCGGCGAAGGCGTCCGCATCGAGGGACGCGCCGCCGACCAGAGCGCCATCGATATCTGGCTGGGTCGCGTAACCCTCGACATTGTCGGCGTTCACCGAGCCGCCGTACTGGATACGCGTCGCCTCGGCCGCCTCCGCGCCGAGCAGATCGCTCAGGATGTCGCGCACCGTCGCGCAGGTCTCCTGCGCGATCTCCGGCGTCGCCGCGAGCCCGGTACCGATCGCCCACACCGGCTCATATGCGACCACCACGGTCGAGGCATCTTCGACGCCCTCGAGCGCGGTCGTGAGCTGGCGTCGCAGCACGGCCGCCGTGTCGCCGCTCTCGCGCTCCACCTGCAACTCGCCGACGGCGAGGATCGGACGCAAGCCCGCGTCGAGGACCGCGCGCAGGCGTTCCGCCGTCTCCTCGTCAGTTTCGCGGAAGACATGGCGGCGCTCGGAGTGCCCCACGATCACGTACTCCGCGGTGCCGGTGAGCATGGGCGCGCTCACCTCCCCGGTGAATGCACCTTCGGCGGCTGGGTGAACTTGCTGCGCGCCGACCAGCAGTGAGCTGCCAGCGAGCGCGTCCGCCGCGTCGCCGAGCCACGCCGACGGCGGGCAGATCACCACCTCGACACCGGCCAGGCCATCGAGGTTCGTCCGCAGCGCCGCCAGCAGCGCGGCTGCGGCAGCGCGATCGGTGTGCATCTTCCAGTTGCCGCCAACGATGGGGGTGCGCATGTGTAGATGCCCTCGGTGGTCGCTCTCAGGCGCCGTATTTCGCCAGGCGGCCGGCGTGCGCGAACGCGAGTGGGAGCAGCTCTTTCGCAAGGAACGTACCAAGTTCGCCCTGCGCGCACTCGGGTTCCGAGAAGTCGTGCACGTGGTCGGCGCGCACATCGCGCCCCCAGATCAACGTGGGCACGGGGTGCCAGGAGTGCGCCGCCATCACAGCGGGCGTCGAGTGATCGCCCGTCACGACCACGACATCTGGATTGAGGCGGAGTAGCCCCGGCAGCTCGGCGTCGAACTTCGAGATCTCGCGCTGCTTGCCGAGGAAGTCACCATCTTCGCCGGCGGTGTCGGTGCCCTTGTAGTGGACGAAGAAGAAGTCGAAGTCGTCCCAGTGCCGGCGCACGGCCTCAAACTGGGTGCGCAGCGAGTCGCCGGCCTCGATCGCCTGCATCCCTGCGAGGCGCGCGACGCCGCGGTACATCGGGTAGACGGTCACCGCCGCAGCGCGCAGCTTCCAGAGCTCGCCGAATGCTGGCAGGTCGGGTCGGGTCGACCAGCCGCGGAGGATCACCCCGTTGCCTCGCTCGCGTCCTTCGAGGAGCGTCGTCGCCTCCTCGACGAACGTGCGGATCAGGCCCGCGGTCGTCTCAGCGCCAGCGTCGAGGGCTGTTGTCACGAGCGGTGGTGTCCCCTCGACCTGCGGGTCCGAGTCCGAGACCTGCTCGCTCAAGCCGTCGCCACGCAAGACTAATACGAAACGCTGGTCGCGCACGGGCAGGACGAACGTCTCGACGTCGGGCAGGTCGATCGAGGATTGCAACTGCTCGCAGAGTTGCGCCGTCACATCGGTCGGCAGTCGCCCGGCACGGCGATCGGTGATGACGCCCTCGGCGTCGAGGTCGCAGAAGTTCCCGCGCGCGGCCAGGTCGTTGGGCTGCAGCTCGAAGTCGATGCCGGTGGCCTCCAGTGCGCCTCGACCGATGTCATAGACCAGCGGGTCGTAGCCGAAGAGCGCGAGATGGCCCGGTCCCGAGCCCGGCGTGATGCCGTAGCCGACGGGAATGGTGCGGCCGAGCGAGCCCTCCCCGGCGAGGCGATCGAGGTTCCGCGTCGACGCCTCCTGCAGCTCAGTGCGGCCTCGAGGGCCCGCCAGGCCGCCGAGGCCGTCCACGACGCAGAGCACCACCTTTGTGTCGGCGGGGATCGAGAGTTGGCGGATGAGGTCGAGTTCCATGACGAGCGCTCAGGCGTCCTGCAGGACCTCGACGCCCGGCAATGCGTCACCCTGCATCATCGCCAACGAGGCGCCACCGCCGGTCGAGACGTGCGAGATCATTTGCGAGACACCGGCCCTCGAGACCGCGGCCGCGGTCTCGCCGCCACCCACGATGGTCGTCGCGTTGCCGGCGGCCATGATGCGGGCGATCTCGACCGAGCCGCGGTCGAAGGGCTCACGCTCGAAGAAGCCGAGCGGTCCGTTCCAGACGATCGTGTGCGCGCCGTTGATCGCGTCGCGGAAGTCCTCGATGGTCTGCGGGCCGAGGTCGAGGATGCGAAAGTCGGGCGGCACGCGGTTCACGGAGACGGTGCGTACGCTCTCGCCGAGTGCGTCAGAGATGACAACGTCGGTCGGCAACACCAGACGCAGCTTCGGGTTCTCGGCCGCCTGTCTCATCACCGATAGCGCCTGCTCGATCCGGTTGTCTTCGACGAGGGAGGCGCCGGTGTCGATGCCCTGCGCCTTGAGGAACGTGTTGGAGATCGCGCCTCCGACGCAGATCGTGTCAGCCACGTCGCAAAGATGATCGAGGATCTCCAGCTTGTCGGAGACCTTCGCCCCGCCGAGGATCAGCACCAGCGGGCGGGCGGGCGCCTCGGTGGCACGGGTCAGGTAGTCGACCTCCCGCTCGAGGAGCAGGCCGGCCACGCCCGGCAGGATCTTGGGCACACCCACGATCGAGGCATGCGGCCGGTGTGCGGTCCCGAAGGCGTCGCTGACGTAGACATCGGCGAGACTCGCCAGCTCCGCAGCGAACTCCGCGTCGTTCTCCTCCTCCCCGATGTGGAAGCGAACGTTTTCGAGCAGCAGCAGTTCGCCCTCGCCCAGCTCATCGACGGCCGCCTGGGCGATCGGGCCGACGCACTCGTCGATCGAGCGCACCTCGGTTTCGAGGAGACGGCTCAGGTGTGCTGCCACAGGGGCGTTCCGCAGCTCGTCGACCACCTCACCGCCGGGCCGGCTCCGGTGCGAGCAGATGATGATGCGCGCGCCCACAGCTCGCAGGTGTTCGATGGTCGGCAGCGATTCGCGGAGTCGATGGTCGTCGAGGATCTGTTCACCCTCGAACTGAACGTTGTAGTCGACGCGGAGAAAGACGCGCTTCCCCGCCACGTCGACATCGCGAACCGTCCGCTTCTTCATCGATTGGGCCCCCGATCCTCCACCCCGAATATCCGGTCGCTTGGATCGTAGGCGGCGCTCAAAGGTCGAGCAACGGACCATCTAGGAGTCTCGCTCCACGATCAGATCGGCATAGGCCTCGCACACGGCGATCGCCGTCTCCGCGACGCCCGCACCGCGCAAGGCGGCCAGAGCGCGGGTCCGCTGTTCCTCCGCGAAGCGCTCCGTGGCCGCGCGCCCGCCGGCGGAGGTGACCAGCGCCGTCAGCTCCTCGACCTCCCCCGGCTCGCTAGAGGGCTGCGCGTAGCGCCGCGCCAGTGCGCGGGCGTCCTCGCCACCTTCAGCCATCGCCGACAGCACTGGGTAGGTCAGCTTCCTCGAGCTCAGGTCGTCGCCGACCGGCTTGCCAGTGACTGCCGGATCGCCCCAGATGCCGAGGATGTCGTCGACGGCCTGGAAGCCAAGCCCCAGCGCGTCCCCGTACGCGGCGAAGCCTTCGACGACCTCGTCGCTGGCGCCGCCGAGGCGTGCGCCCATCGCGAACGGGGCGGAGAACATCGCCGCCGTCTTGCCGCTGGCCATCGCGACATACTCCGCGATCGTGACGTCCGCGCGCGTCTCGAACCCGATGTCGAGCCACTGGCCGTGCACCAGCCGCAGGCAGGTCTCGTCGAGGGTGCGCGTGGCGGCGAGTACCCGCTCGGCGGGGAGTCCGCGGTCGAGCAGGCGGTGCATCGCGAGCCGCGCGACCGTGAACATGCCGTCTCCTGTGTTGATCGCCTGCGCGTCTCCCGCGAACGTCCAGAGTGTCGGGCGGCCATGCCGCGTGTCGCTGCGGTCCTCGATGTCGTCGTGAAGCAGCGAAAAGTTGTGCACCAGCTCGATCGCCGCGGCGGCCGGCACTGCCGAGGCGACATCGCCGCCCACGAGGTCGGTGGCGAGGAGCAGCGCCAGCGGACGCAGCATCTTTCCGCTGCGAGCCTCGATGGGCTCGCCCGCGGCGTTCTCCCATCCGAGGTGGTAGCGCATCCACGCGAAGAGCCCGTCATCGGACTCCCCGATGACGTCCCGCATCTCGGCAACCACGGCGCCGCGGTGCTGCTCGACGCGTGCCAGCATTTCAGCCTCAGCCACCGAGGTTCCCCGTTTCGCTCCCCGCCGGGTCGATCACGTAGCGGTCCGCCTCGGCCGCCTCGATCGCCTCCCGGGTGTACAGCAACGGTCGCTGTTGGCCATCGAGGTACTCGTCGATGCAGTCATCGTAGTGGCGGTGGCCCGGCACGCCCGAGTTCCCCGTCGGCAGCTGGAACGTCGAGCGGTCCCAGTCGGCGAGGTCCATGACTTGCCGGTAGGCCGGCATCCAGCCGAGGTGTTCCGCGCCGGCGTGCACGGTGTACGAGGCCTGAAAGATCGTGTTGAGGTCGCCGCCAATCGGCCGGGCGCGCTGGCGCAGCATCCGCCCCAGCAGCGGCGTCGTCCCGAATGTGTGCGGCGGTTGGTAGGGATGGAGCGCACCCCACCGCCACTGCGACGGGAACTCGCCCAGCTGTCCGCGGATCGTGTCGAGGGCCCTCGAGAGCGCCGCGGCCAGGCGCCGATCACGGTCGACGCGGTCGGCGAACCACGGCGGAGCAGCGACCTCGAGCGCCTCGATGATCGTGCCGTACAGCCGCACTGCGAACGGCGACGATGCGCTCACCGTGCCATCGCGCGCGCCGCGACCGAGCAGGAGGTCTGCTGCCGGCCCGGCGAGCCGCTGGGCGATGTCGCGCGCGATCTCCTGGAACGTCGTCTCAACGATGGCGGCGGCCGAACTCTCCGCCGCCAGGTGCCCATCCCACGCCAGCAGCAGCGCCCGCGCTGCCTGCAGCTCCCGAGTCTCGTCCGCCTGCGCCTCGCCGATCGCCTCGATGATGACGTCACGCAGCCGCGACATCGGCTCCGAGTACACATCGACGTGGATGCGCTGGAACGAGGCGACGTCGTGCTCCGCCGACGCACCGAGGAGTGCCTCGATACGGAGCGCGCGCCAGGGTTCGCAGAAGTCGGCGCCCAGCTCGATCGGGCCGCCGGGCGCGTGGTTCGCCGAGACGATCATGCCTTCGGGCGGGTCGATCAACCTCGGCAGGTCGCGCGCTGGGTGCGGCGGAGGCGGGCCCCCTGAGGTAGCGCCGTCACGGGGTAGCAGCCCCTCGCCCGCGCGGTGGGTCGGGACCTTGCCGCCGAGCCGGTAGCCGATGCGATCCTCGTCGGTCGCGACGACGAAGTTGAACGTCGAGCCCGGCCAGTCGTCGACCGCGGCCTCGAACTCGTCCATGTTCGAAGCCTGCCAGAGCGCGATGAACGGTCCGACGATGTCACCCGCCTCGAGGGCCGTGCAGCGAAGCGCCAGCGAGGTCTCCTCGCCAGCTGCGGCGGGCTCGATGATCGGCCCGTGCCGGGTGATCAGCACGGGCTCCTCGATCGCGCGCCCCCCGTTGACCTCGATCGTCTCGATCACCACCTCGGCGCGAGCCCAGCCGTCGGGCGTCATGTACTCCGCCGGCGAACCGGGGCGCATCGTCTCGACGTAGACATCGGCAACGTCGGCGAGGCCGGCGGTGATGCCCCACGCCAGCGACGCGTTGTGGCCGATCGCGATACCGGGGACGCCCGGCAGATCCGCGCCCACCGCGTCGAGACCACCCCCGACGAGGTGCGTGACGTGGAAGATGCCGGGCAGGCGCGCCTCCACGTGCGGATCGCTAGCCAACAGGGGCGCGCCGGTCGAGGTGTGCGCGGAGGTGACGGCCCAGGCGTTGGACGCGCCGCCGGCCGGTGTACCTGCCTGGACGGCGGCCCCGTAGCTCTCACGCAGCCGCTCACGCAGCGGCGCCGGCGTCCGACTGGCGGTGCAGGATCCGTCCGGCGGCCGGTCGAGCAGCGAGGCCATCTCGGGCCCTACGGCGTCCAGGAGTTCCGCGCGCGCGAGTTCGCTTTGCCAGTCGGAGGCGAAACTGAACATCAGCATGCGCCCGACGAGCATCGCGTCTTCGATCCGCCAGGGTTCCGGCTCCCCGGTCAACTCGAACTCGGGCGGCAGCTCCTCCAGCACACGCATCGTCTCGTTCACACCCGCCACGTAAGCCTCGACGAGCGGGCGTTGCTCGGCGTTGAGCTCCTCGGCGTCGCGCCGCGCGAGGCGCGCGAGGCCGATGCGGCGCATCAGCCGGTCGCTCGTAACACCGGCCGGACCCAGCACCTCGGCGATGCGTCCGCTGGCGAGCAGGCGCGCGCTCATCAGTTGGAAGAGGCGGTCCTGTGCGTGGACGACGCCCTGGCCGAAGCAGGCGTCCGTCGTCGACTGCGCGAAGACGTGCGCCACGCCGTAGCGGTCCCGCACGATCTCGAGGCGGCCCTCGACGCCACGCATCGAAGCACGACCGCTCGAGGGTGGGATCCCACGTCGACGAGCGATCCGCCACGCGGTTCGTGATGCACCCCGCGCGAGGCGCAGCGTGCGTCCAACACCAGCGAATGGCATCTCCGCGCTCAGGCGGTCGACGACGGCGTGGCGGCGCGGCGTGTCTCGTCGTCGAGGGCCTGCAGCTTCGCCAGCCGGCGCTCGTGACGGCCGCCCTCGAACGAGGCTCCGCGGAAGGCGCGCACGATCTCGCTCGCGGCGCCGCGACCGATTGCCCATGCGCCCATCGCGAGCACGTTCGCGTCGGTGTGCTCACGCGCACGGCGTGCGGAGAACACGTCGTGGCAGAGCGCGGCACGTACGCCGTGCACCTTGTTCGCGACGATCGAGGGCCCGACACCGTTCGAGCAGATCAGGATGCCGAGATCGTGTTCCCCGGCCGAGATCGCCTCCGCGAGCGGGATGGCGATGTCCGGGTAGTCGCACGATTCGAGCGAGTCCGTGCCGTAGTCACGAACCTCGTCGCCGAGTTCGCCCAGCTCATCGATCAGCAGCTGCTTGAGCTCGAATCCGGCGTGGTCCGAGCCGATTGCGATGCGCATCGCTGCTCCCTCGGCGCTACCACGACGTCGGGCCGCCTGTTTGATGCCATCGTACCGCAGGGCGACCACAGCCTCTCTCCCGCGGCGGCCCTACGGCTGCAGCACCGAGGTGGTCCACCCTTCGTCGCCACGGACGTACAGCAGACGGTCGTGGAGGCGGTCGTCGTGGTGGGCCCAGAATTCCACGCGGTCTGGGACGAGGCGGTAGCCACCCCAACGCTCTGGTCGCGCCGGTTCGTCGCCGGCCGTCGCGTCGACCTCGGCGTAGCGCTGCTCGAGTGCGGCACGAGAGACGATCGGGTGCGACTGATGCGAGCTCATCGCCGCGACCCGGCTCGGACGCGGACGGGCGTTCCAGTAGTCCTCGTTCGCATCGTCTCCAAGGAGTTCGACGCGCCCTTGCGCGCGCACCTCGCGGCCGAGGCTCTCGGCGGGGGAGCTGGGCCAGTGCCAGCAGAGCGCTGCGACTGGGTGCACGGCCAGCTCGGAGCCCTTGCGCGACTCACGGTCTGTGAAGAACTCGAAGCCCTCGGCGCTCCAGCTGCGCACGAGAATGACGCGGTTCGCTGGCCGCCCCTCGGCGTCAACCGTCGCGAGGTTCACGGCCTCGGGGTAGCGCTCGGTCGATCGCGCCTCGGCGAACCATGCGTCGAAGTGCGCCCAGGGGTCCTCGAACGCCGTCATGGCATCCATCAGCGCTCCTCCCCCGCCTCGAGGTAGATCGGTTGGCCCCGCTCGAGCGACTCAACCGCCGCGGAGACGCGCGGCTGCATCCGCTCGGGCAGCGTCGCGATCGCCTCCTCGACCGGGAGGAAGCGGTACTCCGCGATCTCATCTTCGGGGACGCGTAACTGGGTAAGCTGCGCCGGGGTCAACGTCACGCCCTCGAAGATGAACTGCAGGCTGTCGCCCTGCCCGCGATCGGGACGCCAGTCGAGCGACAGCAGCCGACCGACCGCCAGCTCCAGCCCGAGTTCTTCGAGGAGTTCGCGACGACAGGCGTCGACCGGCGATTCGTCGCCATCCACGACCCCGCCGGGCATGTTCCAGCCGGGGCGATAGGTGGGCTTCAGGATCAGCAGCCGCCCCTCGTCGTCGAAAATCAATGCACCGGCGGCCACGATCTTGCGCGGGAAGTCGATCAGCTCGGCGTCGCTCGGCGTCACGACGTGTCCTCCTCATCGCTCGCCGCGGCGGGCTCGATACCGAGCGCCTCGGCGCTGATCGGCCCTTCGCGCACGACCCTAGGTGTTGCGTCTGTGAGATCGACGACGGTCGAGGCGAGGCCGTGCTCACGCGGTCCGCCATCGAGGACCAGCAGCTCATCGCCGAAGATCGCCAGCACCTCCTCGGCGGAGGTTGCCGGAGCCGCGCCGTGGCGATTCGCACTCGTCACGGCCAACAGCCCACCGCAGGCGCGGATCACGGCGCGCGCGTGCGGGTCGTCTGGCTTGCGGACACCGACCGTGCCCTCGGCGGTGACGACCGGCGGTACGAGCGACGAGTCTCCGCGGGCGCGCACGATCGCCGTGAGCGCGCCCGGCCAGTGCTGCATCACACGGTCGAGCGCTCCCGGCTCCTCGAGGTGCGCGGCGAGGTACACGGCGCTGTCGAAGAGCACGGCGATCGGTTGGTCAGCGTCGCGGCCCTTGAGGTCGGCCAGCGCATGGACAGCCTCGGCGTGGGTCGCGAGGCAGGCGAGCCCGTAGACCGTGTCGGTCGGGATCGCAGCGATGCCACCGCCCGCGATCCAGTCGACGACCTCGTTGACGTCCGAGGAGGGGAGGGTCGGCAGCGTGGACTCCCTCCGCGCGCAGACCGACGCGAGGTCGGGTCAGTGCGCCTCGGCGTAGTGCTGGGCGAGCAGGTCGACGCCAAAGTCGCCCTCCGGGTCGCGCCAGACAGAGTGGATGTGGTTCGCGTCGTTCTGTGTGTTGTCGTACTCGATCAGCAGGCGTTCGCCCTGCAACCGGTAGTAGTGCGGCTCGCCGTGCTCGAACCCGCCGGCCCACGCGAAGTGGACCGAGTCGATGACGTCCGCCACGCGGTCGGACTCCGCCTCGGCGATCTCCTCTGGCAGCCGGTCGAGGTACTGGTCGATCACCGCCTGCAACAGCTCTCGTTGCGAGACCGTCATCGCGGCAGCGGCCACCCCGCGGGGCTCAGTCGTGGAATAGCGAATGGCCTCCATCCGCTCAGGCGTCAGGCCGAGCTTCTCGCGACGCGTCGCCACTGCCGCGTGCGCCTCCGGCGTGTCGGGCTGGTTCATCATGATGAACCCTGGCTTCGGCAGCGCGCCGTCGAGGACTGCGGGCTTGTTGGTGTGGACGATGTCGTCCGGCGGCACCTCGGAGATCAGGACCTGCTCGAGCTCCTCATCGTCGAACGAGAACAGCAGATCGCGCGCGAGGTCCTCTTCGCCAGCGAGGGGGCGCAGGACGCCCGGCCCGACGAACTCGGACTCGGCGGGGTTCGCGCCGAAGAAATGCGGTGTCGGCGCCAGCGTCTCGCTATCCACGATCGTGTATTGCACGACGACGTGGTGACCGTCGAAGCGCCAGCCCCACGGGTCGCTGCCGCCGGGTTCGCCGAAGAGCGCGATGTAGTAGCGGTTCGGGTCGCGCCCCCGCACGCCCAGCTCCGGGTCGGAGAACGCCCGCCAGCCCTCGAAGAGGTCGAGCGTGTTCTCGAGGCTCATGATCGTGGTCGCAGTAGTGAATCCGGCCTGCGAGAGCCCCGACGCGACGAGTCGGTATGCCACCTGTTGCTGGAGCGGTTCCATATCCGTCATCGGCAGCCCGTTGCGCAAATTGGGGGTGTAATACCAGGTGCGTCGCTCGGTCTCATCGGACATCGGGAACAGTGCTTGCCGGCTCTGCTCCGGGTTCAAAACGGCAACCAGGTTCGCTGCGGCCTCGGACATGCGTCCGATGGTGTCGGCGGCCTCGACCATGGCGGATCCTCCGCTCTTCCCACTCGCGGTCGGTTCGTTGACCGCACTATAGGTGCTGGCTACGATGCTGACTTAGCGGCGCTCTCCCCGAGACGGGTCAAGATGGTCGATACGAGCGACTCCGCCGCAACGGCGGACCGCATCCGCACTTCCGGCGACGCCGAGGTCGCGACATACCTCGAGATCGCCGAAGCCCGCGAACCCGGGAACATGCTGACGCCCGCTCCCAACGCGCCCGAGGCGATCGTGGTCCTCGACTACGGCTCGCAGTTCTCGATGCTGATCGCGCGGCGCATCCGCGAAGCGAAGGTGTACTCCGAGCTCGTCCCGTGGGACACACCGCCCGAGAAGCTCAGCCACCTCAACGTGAAGGCCTTCATCCTCTCCGGCGGTCCCGCCTCCGTGTACGACGAGGACGCCCCCACGCTTCCGGATTATGTCATCGACAGCGGTATCCCCGTCCTCGGCATCTGCTACGGCATGCAGCTCATGACGCACGCGCTCGGCGGTCGCGTCGCGCCCTCGACGACCCGCGAGTACGGCCACGCTGTGCTCGACGTGACCGAGGCGGGCAGCCCGCTCTTCCGCGATCTGCCCTCCACGCTGCCAGTCTGGATGTCCCACGCCGACCGCATCGAGGAGCTGCCGCCGGGCTTCCGCGCGATCGCGCAGTCGGCCAACGCCCCGGTCGCCGGGATGGCGGACGACCGGGACCACCTTGCGATCCAGTTTCACCCGGAGGTCGTCCACACGCCGCAGGGCGATCAGTTGATCCACAACTTCGTCTTCGAGGTCGCGGGCTGCGCCGGCGACTGGACCGCGGCCAACTTCGTCCAGGAGTCCGTCGATTCGATCCGCGCAAGCGTCGGCCATGGCCTGGTCATCTGTGCGCTGTCCGGCGGGGTTGACTCGGCAGTGGCCGCGTCCCTCGTGCACCGCGCGGTCGGCGACCAGCTCACCTGCATCTTCGTCGACAACGGCCTGCTGCGCCTCGAGGAACCGGAGCGCGTCGTCGCTACGTTCCGCGAGCACATGTCGATCCCGCTGCGCCACCTGCAGGCGACCGACCGCTTCCTCGCTGACCTCGCCGAGGTGACCGCGCCGGAGACGAAGCGCAAGCGCATCGGTGAGACGTTCATCCGCCTCTTCGAGGAGGAGGCGCGTTCGATCGGCGAGGTCGATTTCATCGTCCAGGGCACGACCTACCCGGACGTGATCGAGTCCGCCTCGACCGGCAACGATGCCGCCGTCAAGATCAAGTCGCACCACAACGTGGGCGGCCTGCCGAAGGACATGAAGCTGACGCTGGTCGAGCCACTGCGCAACCTGTTCAAGGACGAGGTGCGCCAGGTGGGCAAGGAGCTGGGACTGCCGGATGAGATGGTCTTCCGGCAGCCGTTCCCGGGCCCTGGGCTCGCCATTCGCATCCTGGGCGAGGTCACCCGGGACCGCCTCGACATCTTGCGGCGGGCCGACTGGATCGTGATGGACGAGATCAAAAAGGCCGGCGTCTACGACGAGCTGTGGCAGGCGTTCGCGGTGCTCACGGGCGCCCGCACGGTGGGCGTGCAGGGCGACTACCGCACCTACGGCGAGTGCGTCGCGCTGCGCCTCGTGACCGCCGAGGACGCGATGACGGCGGACTGGGCGCGCGTGCCGTACGACTTGCTGGCCACGATTTCCAGCCGCATCGTCAACGAGGTGCCCGAGGTCAACCGGGTCGTGCTCGACATCACGTCGAAGCCGCCCGGGACGATCGAGTGGGAGTGAACGGCTGACGAGGGGCGGGGGTCCCTGATGGCGAAAGAAGTACTGCTGGTCGGCTCCGGCGGTCGCGAGCACGCGATCGCGTGGAGCATCAGCCACTCGCCCGACCTGGCGAAGCTCTGGATCGCGCCGGGCAACGCCGGCACCGCCGAGCTCGGTGAGAACGTCACCGCTGTCGCCGCGGACGACCTCGACGGTGTGGTCGCGCTGGCCGAGCGCGTCAAGGCGGACCTCGTCGTGATCGGACCGGACGACCCGCTGGCCGCCGGCCTCGCTGACCGCCTCGAGGCGGAGGATATCCCCGTCTTCGGCCCGACCGCCGCCGCCGCCGAGATCGAGTCGTCGAAGTCGTTCGCCAAGAAGCTGATGGCGGGCTGCGAGATCGACACGGCCAGTGCCGAGACGTTCACCGATCTCGGCGAGGCGCTCGACTACGTCCGCGGACTCGCCAGCCCGCCGGTGATCAAAGCCGACGGTCTGGCCCTCGGCAAGGGGGTGGTGGTGTGCGACGACCTCGCACAGGCCGAGTCGGCGTTGACGGCCGCGATGGCCGACCGCGTGTTCGGTGACTCGGGCAGCCGCGTGCTCATCGAGGAGCGCATGTACGGCCGCGAAACCTCGGCGCACGCCTTCACCGACGGCGTGACCGTGCGGCACATGCCGTTCTCGTGCGACCACAAGCCGGTGTTCGACGGTGATCGAGGCGCCAACACCGGTGGCATGGGTGTGTACTCGCCGCCCGCCTGGCTCGACAACGCGACGGCCGCCAGCATCCGCGCCGACGTCACGCAGCGCATCGTGCGTGCGCTCGCCGACGCCGGGCGGCCCTACCGCGGGGTGATCTACCCGGGAATGATGGTGACCGAGCGTGGACCGCGCGTCGTCGAGTTCAACGCTCGCTTCGGCGACCCGGAGACCGAGGTGCTGCTGCCGAAGCTGCGCTCGGACCTCCTGGAGATCTGCGACGCAGTGGCGCACCGCCGGCTCTCGGACGTGGCCGTGGACTGGGACGATGTGGCCACCGTTGGCGTCATGATGGCGTCAGGCGGCTACCCCGGCCGCTACGAGAAGGGAGTCCCCATCCACGGCGTCGAGGATGTCGACGCCGACGTGCAGGTGTTCATGGCCGGCGCACAGCTCGACGATCGAGGCCAGCTCGTGACGGCCGGGGGCCGCGTGCTCTGCGTCGTCGCCCGCGGCGCAACGATGGCTGAGGCGCGCCGCCAGGCCTACGAGAACGTCGAGCGCATCAGCTTCGCCGGAGCCCATTACCGCACTGATATCGGCGCTACGGCCGACGCGCCGCTAGAGTTCGCGACGCGGGCGAGCGCATGAGCGAGACGAACTGGACAGCCATGACCGGCGGAGGTGCCGCGCGATGAGCGATCCGCTGGTGGCCGTGCTGATGGGCTCGACCTCCGATGAGGAAGCGATGGCCGGGTGCGGTCAGCTCCTCGACCGCCTCGCCGTGCCCTACGAGCAGCACGTCATGTCTGCGCACCGCACGCCGGACCGGGTCGCCGAGTTCGCGCGAACTGCGCAGGAGCGCGGCCTCGAGGTGATGATCGCCGGCGCCGGGGGCGCGGCGGCGCTGCCGGGCGTCGTTGCCGCCTACACCCCGCTGCCGGTAATCGGTGTGCCGCTGGCTTCGTCCGACCTCCACGGCGTGGACGCGCTGCATGCGATCGCGATGATGCCCCCCGGCGTCCCGGTCGCCACGATGGCCGTTGGCACCTGGGGCGCACGCAACGCGGCCGTCTTCGCCGCGCAGATCCTCGCCCTCAGCCATGGTGATATCGCGACCGCCCTCGAGGCCTACCGAGAGGAGCAGCACAACCGATGACCACCCGTGCCTACGCTCGACTCGCCGAGGCGACCAGCGCCGTCGAGATGTTCCCCGGCGTCGAGCGCACCACGCTTGTCAGCGGCGACTCGATGACCCTCGTGCGCGTCGAAGTAGTGGCGGGCGCTGAGGTGCCGGAACACACCCACCCGCACGACCAGGCGGGCACCGTCGTCCGCGGGCGCATCCGCATCCGCCTGGGCGATGAGACGACGGAGGTGGCGGCCGGCGGCAGCTACATGATCCCTGGCGAGCTTCCTCACTTCGTCGAGGCCATCGAGGACTCGACGCTCATCGAGGTGTTCTCACCCGAGCGTGAAGAGTTCGCGCACGACTAGCGCAGCTGGAGGCAGACCAGGCCGATGATCCCCCGTTACGCCCTCCCCGAGATGACCGCCGTGTGGTCGGACCAGCGCAAGTTCGAGACCTGGCTGCGCGTCGAGCTCGCGGTCACCGAGGCGTGGGGCAACCATGGGCTCGTGCCGCCAGAAGACGTCGAGAAGATCCGCGGCGCGTCCATCGATGTCGACGACATCAACCGTTACATCGCCGAGACGCATCACGACGTCACCGCCTTCCTCCGCTCGGTCGCCGACTCGCTCGGTCCGGAGTCGCGCTGGGTCCACCACGGGCTCACGAGCAACGACGTCTGGGACACCGCCACCTGCCTGCAGCTGCTCGATGCGCTGGCCATCCTCGACGGGCAGCTCGGCGAGCTGTGCGGGGTGGTGGCGCGCCGCGCGGTCGAGCACAAGGACACGCTCTGCATCGGCCGCACGCACGGCATGCACGCCGAGCCGACGACGTTCGGGATGAAGCTCGCGGTGTGGGTCGACGAGCTGCGCCGCCACCAGCAGCGCTTCGCGCTGGCGCGCGAGCAGGTGTCGGTCGGCCAGATGTCCGGCCCGGTCGGCACGCACGCCTCGGTGCCGCCCAGCGTCGAGGAGGCGGCGTGCCAGCGGCTGGGCCTCGGCGTCGCCGCTGCGACGACGCAGATCATCCAGCGCGACCGCCACGCCTTCTACCTGTCGACACTGGCCGGCCTCGGCGCGTCGCTCGAGAAGTTCGCGACAGAGATCCGCGGCCTCCAACGCACCGACATCGGCGAAGCGGAAGAGCCGTTCGAGGAGGGCGCGCAGACCGGCTCCTCGTCGATGCCGCACAAGCGCAACCCGGAGCTGTGCGAGCGTGTGTCCGGTCTCGCGCGCGTGCTACGCGGCTACGCCTCGACCGGCCTCGAGAACGTCACGCTCTGGCACGAGCGCGACATTTCGCACTCCGGCGCCGAGCGCATCATCCTGCCCGACGCCACTGGCCTGCTCAACTACATGCTGCACCTGATGATCGGCATCCTCGACGGACTCGTGGTCTACCCGCAGCGCATGCAGCGCAACCTCGAGACGAGTCAGGGCCTGATCTACTCCTCGAAGGTGCTGCTGGCGCTGACCGAGTCCGGCCTGCAGCGCGAGGACGCCTACAAGATCGTCCAGCGCCACGCGATGCACTCCTGGCGCGAGGGCATTCCCTATCGCGAACTCCTCGACGCCGACGAAGAGGTGACGGCGCGGCTCGCGGCGGAACAACTCGACGCCATCTTCGACCCGCAGGCGTTCCTCCAGCACGTGGACGCAACGTTCGAACGCCTCGAGCTGATCTAACGAGAGATACGATCGAACAGGTACAGGAGCGACGATGACTAGCGCAATCATGACCACCGACCTCTCCCTGCCGAAGCTCCATTCCGGCAAAGTCCGTGACATCTACGAGTTGCCAGACGACCACCTGCTCCTCGTTGCGACCGACCGCGTGTCGGCGTTCGACGTGGTGTTACCCACACCGGTGCCGCGCAAGGGCGAGGTGCTCACGCGCCTCTCCGCCTACTGGTACGACCGCACCACCGATGTCCTCCCCAACGCGTTCGTCGCCGTCCTCGATGCGACAAACGCCGAGGAGTACGGGGTGAGCGACCCGGCTTACTTCGGCCGCAGCATGGTGATGCGCCGCGCCGAGGTACTGAAGATCGAGTGCGTCGTGCGTGGCTTCATCACCGGCTCGGGCTGGAGCGACTACCAACAGGGTGGCTCGGTCAGCGGCATCGAGCTGCCGGAGGGCCTGCTGCGGTCGCAACAGCTCCTCGAACCCATCTTCACCCCCACGACGAAGGCCGAGCCGCCTGAGCACGACGCACCGATTACTTACGCCGAGGCGGAAGCGACCTTCGGTCCCGAGCTGGCGAACGTGCTCAAGCTGCGATCGCTTGCGCTCTACCGTTACGGCGCGGACGCCGCCCGCGAGCGCGGCATCCTCATCGCCGACACCAAGTTCGAGTTCGGGATGATCGACGGTGAAGCAGTCCTGATCGACGAAGTGCTCACGCCCGACTCCTCGAGGTTCTGGCCGGCCGATCAGTACGTCGTTGGACAGAACCAGCCGTCGTTCGACAAGCAGCCGCTACGCGACTACCTCGACGGGCTCGACTGGGACAAGCAGCCACCGGGACCGGCGCTGTCCGACGAGATCGTCGAGGCGATGAGCGAGCGCTACCAGACCGCCTACCAGCGGATCACCGGCGAAACACTGCCTTAGCAGGCGAGGAACGAGAGAACATGGCCAGTTATCTCGCGCGGATCAACGTGATGCTGAAGCCGGTCGTGAACGACCCGCAGGGCCTGGCCGTCCTGAACGGCCTCGGCAACCTCGGTTTCGCGGGCGTGGACTCGGTGCGGGTCGGCAAACGCATCGAGATCCGCCTGGACGCGGCGAGCGACGAGGCGGCCGGCGACGAGGTGCGCGCCATGTGTGAGCGCCTGCTGGCGAACCAGGTGATCGAGGACTTCGAGTTCGAGGTGGCCGAAGCCGCCGTCGCCAGCTAAGCCTCACCCCTCAGCGTCCCGAGGACGGCGTCGTGCAGCGCGCCATTGGTCGTGATCGTCCGCCCCGGCTCGAGCGTCGTGCGACCCTCGAGGTCGGTGATCCGCCCGCCAGACTCCTCGACGATCACGCGCAGCGCTGCAATGTCCCACGGCTTCAGCGGGCCCTCGAGCATCACATCGGCGGCACCCTCGGCGACGAGCACATGGCCCCAGAAGTCGCCGACGCCACGGTCGCGCCAGACACGGGCGATCAGCACCTCGACGGGCGTTCCATAGACATCGAGAAGCTGTCGATAGGAGCCCGTCAGCAGCTGCGCCTCCTCGAGCGTGTCGATCGAGGAGACCGTCAGGCGCTCTGCGCCAGCGGCCGCCGACGGCAGCGTCACCACAAAGGCACCAGCGCCACGAGCAGCCCACCAGCG
This sequence comes from Dehalococcoidia bacterium, assembly GCA_965226785.1. Lineage (GTDB taxonomy): Bacteria > Chloroflexota > Dehalococcoidia > UBA2979 > UBA2979 > CBDDEC01. The sequence continues at coordinate 1,066,433 of CBDDEC010000004.1, read as the reverse complement.
CCTCGCCAGCGCCGGAGCCGAGGCGACGCCGACCTCGACCGCGCCTTCGCGTTCGAGCGCGATCAGCGTCGCCCAGACTGGCATCCCGCGAACGAACCCGTGCGTGCCGTCGATGGGGTCGAGGATCCAGCGCGCAGACGCGTCCGGTTCAGCGGCCAACCCCTCCTCCTCTCCGAGCACGGCGTGGGAGGGGTACTGGTCGGCAATCAATGCTCGCAAGCGCGCTTCCACCGCACGATCGGCGGTCGTCACGAGCGAGCCGTCAGCCTTGCGCTCGGTCTCGAACCCCGCGCGGTGATACGCCATCGAGATGACGTCGGCCGCGTCGGCCAGGTCGTGGGCGAACGAGAGCAGTTCGGCGGTGGTTGGTTCGCTCACGCCTCGACGAGCTCGCGGATGCAGTCGATGGCCGCGCGCACGCCGAGCACCTGCGTTGCGAGAGCCATCGAGGGCACGCCGGCGCGCTTCCCGGAGATCTGCTCGGGCAGGTACGGCAGGTGGATAAAGCCGCTGGGCATCACACGGCCGGTCGAGGCGAGGTGGTGCTGCACGACATACGTCACTTCGTTGCAGATGTACGTGCCCGCCGAGTTCGAGAGGACCGTGGGTGCCCCCGCCTCGCTGATCCGCCGCGCGAGGTCGCCGGCCGGCAGCTGCGAGAAGTAGGCGACCGGACCACCCTCGACGAGCGTCTGCTCTTCGTGCGTCGGACTGTCCGGGCCGCGGTCGACCAGTACGTTGATGCCCACCCGCTCGACCGAGAGCTGCGCCCGGCCGCCGGCCTCGCCGAGGCCAAGCCACGCGTCGTATTCGCCGCGGTCGAGTTCGGGTAGCAGCTGCTCGAACGAGATGCGGCCGCGCACCGCGAGGATCATCGCCTCGAGGTCGACGCAGACGGCGGCGCAAGCGCGAGGGCACGGACCACCTCGTCGGACGGGTTGACGTGCTCGCCGCCGAAGGGCTCGAAGCCGGTGAGCAGCAGCCTCATGCCGAGCCTCCTCGCGGGTCCGCCCCCGGACGCTACGCCGTGAGCGTCTCCTTCGTCGAGGGCACCGCGCCAGCGATGCGCGAGTCGAGGCTCGTCGCGGCATCGAGGGCGCGGCCCAGCGCCTTCATCGTCGCCTCGGCGATGTGGTGGTCGTTGGTGCCGGCCAGTTGGAGTGCGTGCAGCGTCAGGTTCGCCCCCGTCGCAAGCGACGACAGCACGTGCGGCACCATCTCGGTCGGCGCTTCGCCGATGCGCTCGCCGACGAAGTCGAAGTCGGTCGCGGCGTGCGGGCGACCGGAGATGTCGATCGCGACCTGCACCAGCGCCTCGTCGAGCGGCACAGTCGCGTCGCCCATGCGCTGGATGCCCGCACGATCGCCCAGCGCGGCGCTGAGCGCCTGCCCGAGGGCCAGCGCCACGTCCTCCATCGTGTGGTGCGCGTCGACCTCGAGGTCGCCCGCCGCCTCGACAGTGAGGTCGAAGCGGCCGTGGCGAGCAAAGGCGGTGAGCATGTGGTCGTAGAAGCCGATGCCCGTGGCGACACTGGCCACGCCGCTGCCGTCGAGGTCGATCGCGACACGGACGTTGGTCTCGGCCGTCTCGCGATGCACCTCGCCTCGGCGTTCGACGGGCTCTCCGTTCGTCATGGCGTGCCTCCGTTCCGCAGCTCCTCGCCGATCTCCTCGAACGCCGCGATCACGCGGTCGTTCTGGTCGGGCAGGCCCATCGAGAAGCGAATGTGATCGGCCAGCCGGGGCGTGTCGAAGTAGCGCGTGAAGATGCCACGTCGCCGCAGCTCGTCGCGAACGACGCGACCGTCGCCAAGCGTCAGGCGGCAGAGCAGGAAGTTCGTCTCAGACGGCGCTGGCTCGACCCAACCGAGGCTGCGCAGCGCCTCGGCGACGCGATCCCGCTCGGCCACGATCATCTCGGCCCGCGCGTCGAGGGCATCGGCGTGATCCAGCGACGCGATCGCGGCAGTCTCGCTGGCGATGCTGAGGTTGTACGGCTGCTTCGTCGCCATGAACAGCGCCGCGGTGCCCGGGTGCATCACCGCATAGCCGATGCGCATGCCGGCGAGCCCGCCCCACTTCGAGAACGTGCGGAGCACGATCAGCGCCGGGTCCGCGGCCGCCCGTTGCACCAGGGACTCGTCGCGCGCGAACTCGATGTACGCCTCGTCGAGGACGAGCAGCGCGCCGCTGTCCAGCAGCTGCTCGACGAGACCTGGCGGCACCGTGTTGCCCGTCGGGTTGTTCGGCGTGGGGATAAACACGGCCTTCGCCCTGCTCGCCGCCTCAAGCAGGCCCTCGGTGTCGAAGGACCAGTCCTCGAGAAGCGGTACATCGACCGTTTCCCCGCCGTGCAGGCTCGCGTCGAAGGCGTACATGCCAAAGGTTGGCGAGGCGGTGACGATGCGATCGCCCTCGTCGATAAACAGGCGGAAGACGAGGTCGATCAGCTCATCGGAGCCGGCGCCTCCGACGATGCTCTCGGGCGGCACGCCGATGTGCGCGCTCACGGCGGCGCGCAGCGCGCGCTGTTCGGCGTCGGCGTAGCGGTGCAGCTCCGCCTCGGCGATCGCGGCGAGCGTGCCCTCCGCGGGTCCGTACGGATTCTCGTTGCCGTCGAGCTTGAGCACGGTGTCAGGGTGGAGCCCGTACTCGGCAGCAACGGCATCGAGGTCCTCGAGCGCCTGGTACTCGGGCAACTCGCGCAGCGCGCGGCGGATCGAGACCAGCGGGTCGAAACGCGGCATCAGCGGCCCTCCAACCGTCGCTCGATGCTGCGTGCGTGTCCGGTCAGCCCCTCGGCGCGCGCGAGGTCGGCGGCGAAGGGCCCGAGCCGTGCCAGATCTTCAGCCTGCATCGAGATCGTGGAGGTGACCTTGAGGAAGTCGAGCACGGACAACGGCGAGGCGAAGCGCGCCGAGCCGCCCGTGGGCATGACGTGGCTCGGCCCGGCCGTGTAGTCGCCCAGCACCTCGGGCGAGCTCTCGCCGACGAAGATGCCGCCCGCCGCGGTGATGCGATCGACGATCGACTCCGGCTCCTCGGTGAGCAGGCAGAGGTGTTCGGGAGCGAACTCGTTGGCGAGCGCGATCGCTTCGTCGAGGTCGGCGGCGACGACGGCCCCGCCCCGCTCGATCGCCGCGCGCGCGATCAGCTCCCGCTCGAGCTCGGGCAGCTGTGACTCCACCTCGGCAGCCACGCGCTCAGCGAGGTCGGCGCTGGTCGTGATCAGCACCGGCGTCGCGAGCACGTCGTGCTCGGCCTGCGCGAGCAGATCGGCGGCGCACAGCTCCGCGGAGGCCGCGGCGTCGGCCAGCACCAGCGTTTCGGTCGGGCCGTAGAGCGCGTCGATGCCGACGCGGCCGAAGAGTTGCTGCTTCGCCAGCGTCACGAAGAGGCCGCCCGGCCCGAAGATCTTGTCGACGCGCGGGATCGTCTCGGTGCCGAACGCCAGCGCCGCCAGCGCCTGCGCGCCCGAGGCGCGGAAGACCCGCGTCACGCCCGATGTCCGCGCCGCGACCAGCTTGAGCGGATTCACCGTCCCGTCCGCGCGCGCCGCAGTGACGCCGATGATCTCCTCGACGCCCGCGACCGCCGCCGGCACAGCCGTGTGGATCACCGAGGAGGGCAGCGCGGCGGCGCTGCCTGTCATGTAGACACCGGCGATGCGCAGCGGGCGCACGATCATCCCGGCGCCGCGCTCACTGAAGCTGGTCGGACCGTGCGCGAGTTGCTCGCGGTGGTAGCGCTTCACGCGCTCGGCAGCGAACTCGATGGCATCGCGGTCGACATCGGAGACCGCCTCGTACGCCTCCGCGATCTCGTCGCCGGTGACCTCGATCGCCTCATACGAGGAGCCGTCGAACCGCTGCGAGAGGCGCGTGACGGCCGCGTCGCCCTCCGCCGCCACGCTTTCGATGATGCGTGCGACGTGGTCGTGGGCGCTCAACGGCTCGCCCCACAGCTCCTCGATCGAGGCGCGCACCTCCTCCGACAGCTCAGTCTCCAGCAGTGGCACACGGCGGAGCACGCTCTCGCGGGCGGCGTCGGCTCCTTCGACAACGCGCAGCGCTCGAGTCGATGCGTCGGTTGTGGCCTCGGTCGGTGTAGCGGTCATCGGACGTAGGCCCTGACGCTGGCTGCGGCCGAGTCAGACGCGGTGCTCCAGAAGCGCCGCACCCGCTCGTGCCCGCAGATCTCGAACGCCTCGGCGACGAGGCCCTGCGGATCGTCGCAGCACTCGTCGATGGCGCGAGTGTCGTATCCCGCCAGCCCCAGATGACGCTCCATCATTCGGCGGAACCGACTGTAGTCGGCTGCCTGGCTCGCGACGTCAGCGCTGACATCATTCCACTGCACGAGGTGGTCCTGCTCGATGAAGGGGATGCCGCCAACGGCCGTGCCCCCATCCTCGAGCGCCGTCCGAATTTCGCCCATCGCGTTCTGGTCCTCCCGGTCCTGTCGATCAAGTTCATACTGCAGCGCCCGATCGAGAACGTTGCTCCGCGGGTCGTCGTCGATCTCCGAGTGTGCACCGAAAATCGGTCGGTAGATGTGTTCGATGTAGGACTCGTCGAGCACCAGGTGCGTCAGGTAGCCGCACATGAACGCCACGATCGCCCCCTCGAGGCCCGCTGGCTGCGCCAGCTGCGGATTCGCCTCGAACATGCGAGCGACCGAGTCCTGTGGCGACAGTTCGTCGAGTTCGAAGAAGTGCGTGACGCGTCGGTCGAGCCTCGTGATCACGCGAATGTCCGGCGCCGTGGAGCCGAGGTAATACGACCCGCGATCGGCATTGATCTCCGGCAGCGCCAACTGCTCCGCGAGTACGCGTGCCCGTACGAGGTGCGATCCGAGCGACGGCATCAGCTGCCTGCCTCCCGCGCTTCAGCGGCCGCCGTCTCCTCGGCGGCGCGAGCCAGACGATCCACAATCTCGTCGCGAAGCTCACCCCTGCGACCCGCGGGTCGTTCGGGCGCGCCGATCGCGCAATTCGTCGACTCCATCGTGACGTCAATCATACGCAGCCGGTTGGCGCGCAAGGTGCTGCCCGTCTCCGTTCCCTCGATCAGGATCTCCGCATCCTCCGGGATGAAGCCCTCGGACGCGCCGGAAATCGGGATCACCTGGTACCGACCGAGGTGGCGTGTGCGCGCATACTCGTCCGCCAGCGCGGCATACTCGGACGCGACACGGATCGGGCGATCCGGATCGTCGCGACGCCAGTACGCGATCGCCTCACCGATGTTGTCCACCGGCAGGTCCTCGCTCACCACCGCTCCCATGCGGTACTTCGAGCGGCGCAGGTCGCACAGCTCGACCACCGGCGACGCCGGGAAGGTCGCGAGGTGTGCGGCCAGCCAGTCACGACCCGTCAGCGCCAGGTCGAACGCCCCGAGGGCGACAGCGCGCGGCATGTCCTGGGGACGCATCACCTTCACCGCGACGCCTTCGATCGTCGAGGTGGGGCGGCGCACGACGCGGGACTCGTCGTAACCGTCGAACGCGATGCCAGCCGCGGACAGCGCCTCGACGGTGTGGCGTTGCGCGTGGCCATCCGGCACCGCGAGACGCAGCGTGTCGCGCTGTGGCGCAGCGACCGAGGGCGCGCGGCGCACGCCGATCAGCGGCTTCGTCGCGGCCATCCCGCCACGATCCTCGCCGCGCGGCAGCCGCTGCAAGGGCTCCAGCGCGGCCGCTAGGTCGTGCGTGGCAAGCGCGTCTCGGTTGGCGATCAGCCAGACGCCTCCCTCGTGCGCGGTCTCGAGGACCGGCAGTCCCTCCTCGACGAGCGCCGCGAGCGGGCCGATCGCCAGATCGGCGTCGTCGGGCGGCCACGCCTCCGCGCGTGCCCACACGTCGTAGACGCGGTAGTCCGGCACACGGCGACGGTTCAGGTAAGCGTGCGCGAGGTTCGGGTACTCCGTCGCCACGCGCACTACGCCCGCCGAGGCGAGTGAGGCCAAAGGCGTTCGCGTACCGCCGACCGCGATCGGCTCGGACGCCAGATCGAGCGGCAGCACCGGAACGATCGAGTCGCGCCCGTAGCGCACGAGGAGTTCGTCGATCCAGGCGCGGCTGGCGATGCCGATGTCGTATTGCCCCATCGCCACCTGGATCGGGATGTCGCGGTCGGCAAAGACGCGCACGACCATCCCAGGCTGACCGGCCACATCGAGGCGCAGCTTTCGCGAGCCTTCGCCGTACCCCTCGACGTCGAGGCCGACCAGATCGAGGCGCTCCGCGATCGGTGCCCGGAACTCGCCTCGAGGCAAGGCGATGCGCACGCCGCGCGCGTCACTGCTGCTCACGATGCCGCCGGTCACGATGCACCGCCGGCGAGTGCGGCGAGCTGCACGATGTCGGCCGCGAAGCCACTGGCGGTGGTCGGCTCGCCGCCCAGCGCCTCGACGAGGCCGTCGTAGCGTCCGCCGACGATGCAGGTCGCGCCGCCCGAGTTCACGCGGAAGGTGACGCCGCTGTAGTACTCGAAGTTGCGCGCAGTGCCGGGCAGCACGCGGTAGGGCACGCCCGACTCGTCGAGCGTCGCGGCGGCTGCGGCGAGTTCGTCGAGGGACCCCTCGGCGTCGGGCACGACCGGGAGGACCGTCGCGCGCAAGTTGTTGACGTAGGCCGCGGTGGATCCATCGACCGCCGCGAGCACCCGCAGTGCTGCCGCCGCTTCGGGATGCGCCATCGCCAGCTCCTCGGTGATGCGCTCTTCGCCCTCCAGCAACCGGTCGTACGCGTCAAGGCGCTCAGCGGCGTCGAGCCCGATCGCCGCAAAGATCGATCGCACGAGGCCGGCGTGCCCGAGTTCGACGCTGACATCCGTAATTTCCAGTGCATCGAGCAGCGCCAGCGCCAGCCGCAGCAGCTCGGCGTCTCCCTCGCTGGGCGCGATGCCGAAGGCCTCGAGGCCGCACTGCCAGACCTGCCGGTCGCCGGCCTCCGGGTCGAAGCGGTAGACCGGCTGGACGTAGCAGAGACGCTTCGGTCCCGCCTCCTCTTGCTCGGCCACGAAGCGAGCGACCGAAACGGTGGCGTCAGGCCGCAACACGACCCGCTCGCCGCTCCAGCCGTCCCAGTCGAGGAACGAGTACACGCGGTCGAGCAGCTGCGGCGAGAGCGCACCTGCGGCCGTGTAGAGGTGCAGCGGCTCGATCGTCGGGGTGCGCACCTCGAGGTAGCCGCCACCCTCGGCGATGCCGAGGAACGCGCGCTCGATGCGACGGAACGCGCGCATCTCCTCGGGCGCCAGGTCCCGCATCCCGCTGCTGCGCAGGCCGCGCTCAGCCATCGGTCCCTCGTCCATCTCGGGCGCGGCCGCCCGCGCGTCGTCCTCGCTGGTCTCGGTGCGCTCTATCGTCGCGTCGATGCTGCTTAGCGGCATTCTAGGTGGCTCCTCGTGCTGGTCCGTCGCTGGTGCAGGTGGCGAAGGCGCGCGAGGCATACAGAAACGCCGCGCGGCCTGAGCCGTCGCGGCGCGGATTCGATGGTTCGTGGTGTGGTGCTGCTACCGAACCTCGAGGGCGCGCGACGGCCCGCCATGCCCATGGGCATGCGCGTGAACGTGCGTCGCGTGGATCTCTCGTCGGTTCATCGTGCGATCGAGGCTAGACGGCAAACGGGTCACGGATCAAGTGCCCTCGGATCGGTTGTCGTCAGCCGAGCGTCGTCACGTCGCCGGCTGCGAGTCGCTCCAGCGAGCCATCGTCGAGGCGCAGCAGCAGTTCTCCACTCGGCGCGACACCCTCGGCAACGCCCTCGAGGACGCCTGCGGGTGCATCGAAGCGGATCCGCTGCCCGATCGTGACCAGGCGCGCCGCCCACTCCTCCACGAGCCCGCTCGCGTCGCTCGCCAGGCGATCGATCTGCGGCTCGAACGCGCTCGACAGCGCGGCGAGGATCGTCTCGCGGTCGGGCGGATCGAACCCGGCGCCTTCGATCGAGGTCGCGCGGCCCTCGAGGTCGTCGCGCCACTGATCTGGCTCGCGCAGGTTGACGCCGATGCCTGCGAAGGCCTCGAAGCTGCCGTCGCGAAGCCTCGACTCGATGAGAATGCCGACGAGCTTGCGACCCCCCGCCAGCAGATCGTTCGGCCACTTCACCTCGGTCCGCAGCCCACTGGTCTCCTCGATCGCTTGGGCGGTCGCAAGCGCAGCCGCCACCGACAGCAGCGGCGCGTTCGCCACGGCCTCCGGGCTCCGACGGTCGAGGCAGATCGAGTAGGTGACGTGGAGCCCGCGACCGGCGGGGTAGGTCCAGCTGCGGCCCGCGCGTCCGCGCCCGGCGGTCAGGTAGCCGGCCACGTAGGCACTGCCACAGGGGTCGCCGCCATCGAGGCCCCGGCGGGCGTCATCCATGGTGGTCGCCGACTCCTCGACGTACGCCACGTGAGCCCCCAGCTCGCGCGAGGTGCGCAGGCGCTCGTGACGTTCGAGGTCAAAGGGCATGGCCGGTGCTCTCCTCGCATGGAACGGTCCGGCGAAGGCCAGAAAAATGAAAAGGGCGCGCCGGCAAATGCCGGCACGCCCGGATAGTCACTCGAATCAGGGGTTACTGGTCAGCCACCCCCACACGGAATCTGGCTAAACCCACCGTACGATGACTACTGTCATCTGACATTAGCATCACCCCCTTTCCTGCCTCCGACAGTAGCGGGAGCGCGCCGCGCGCGTCAATTGCCCGTCGGCCCACGAGGATCGTCGCAGCCCTCGACGATCGCCCGGGCCACCGCCTCGATGTCCTCGCGCGCCCAGACATCGGCGTGGCCCTTCACCGCAACGCCCAGGCGACAGCTCTCGAAGACGAGGTCGTGCCACGGCTCGCCGACGCCGTTCACATACACCGCGGTCCGCCCTTCGACGGCGCCAAGTTCCACCGGCGTCGATCGCTGCGCGCGCAGCGGGAACGCCGCTCGGTCGTCGAACTTCACCAACAGCCAGCGTCGGGGGTCGTCGGCATTCTCGAAGAACAGCGACACCAGCGACAGGTCGAGTTCAGCGTCGGGCCGGTAGCTGTACGCGTTGACGAGCGCCAGCCCCGCTGGCACCTCGACCCTCGGGACGGCGAAGTGCTGGCGCTCGGACCACGCCGCGTACGTGCTCAGCTCCTCGTCGTTGGCAAACAGCAGCACCCCGCCCCGTACCTCGAAGGGCTCGAGTTCAAGCCGATCGTCCGAGGCGCACGCGACCGCGATCAACACAACGAGAGCAAGTCCGAGGGTGGCTCCGCGCATACGGAGACGATAGACCGCGGAGCCTAGGCCCTACCGGTGACCTCTCGTCGACCACGGAAGCGGTCGACGAGCACAGCGGTCAGGATCACCGCGAGAGCGAGTCAGCCTAAGACCGGATACCAGCTGACGGCGATGCCCACGAGAACGAGCGCCCTCGCCAAGCTCCGAACGTCGAGGAGATGGCCGGCCGCAGCGATCACGACCGCGCGAGCGCCTTACGTTACGCCCCGGTGACCGCCGTCACCGCCTCGGCGGTCGCGCGGATGATCTGGTCGACCTCGTCGGCGTTCACCACCAGCGGCGGGGCGAAGACAAGGTTGTCGCCAACGAAGCGGGTGATCACGCTGCCCTCTTCGCGCATGTGCGTCGCCACCTTGCCACCGATGCCCTCGGCGGCGTCGAACGGCGCGCCGTCCTCGGCGTTGCGCACGAGGCTGATGCCGGCCATGAGGCCGAGGTAGCGGATGTTCGTGACGTGCGGGTGGTCGTCGAAGGCTGTGTGCAGGCCGCCGCCGAGGCGTTCGCCCATCTCGGCCGCGTTCGCGACCAGGTTCTCGTCCTCGAAGATGCGCAGGTTGCGCAGGCCAACCGCCGAGGCCGTCGGGTGGGCGCTGTTGGTGTAGGCGTGCATGAACCGCGCGTCGGGCGGCAGGTCCTGCAACGCCTCCATGATCTCCTGGCTGACGATGAAGGCGCCCATCGGGATGTAGCCCGAGGTGATGGCCTTGGCAATCGAGACCAGATCGGGCTCGACGCCCCAGCGCTGCAGGGCGAACCAGTAGCCGGTGCGTCCGAAGCCGGTGATCACCTCGTCCGCAATGAACAGCACGTCGTACTGGTCGCAGATCTCGCGGATCTTCTGGAAGTAGTCGGGGGCCGGCGTCCAGACCCCGCCCGCGCCCTTGACCGGCTCGGCGATGAAGGCAGCGACGGTGTCGGCGCCCTCGCGCTGGATCGCCGCCTCTAGCCAGTGCGCGCACTCGCCGTCCGAGTTCAGCTCGCAGTCGCACTCGAGGTTGTCCGGCTTCGCGGTGTGCACGATCTCGTCCGGGAACGGACCGAAGTACTTGTGGAACGGCGGCAGCCCGGTCATCGCCGAGGTGGCGAAGGTGCCGCCGTGATAGGCGCGCTCGCGCGCGATGATCTTTACCTTCGAGGGTTGGCCCTTGAGGTTCCAGTAGAAGCGCGCCGTCTTGAACGAACCCTCATTCGACTCGCTGCCCGAGTTCGTGAAGTAGACCCCGCCCATGTTGTCGTACGTCAGCTCCAGCACTTTCGAGGCGAGCCGGATCGCCGGGACGTTCGAGAAGCCGGTGTAGTTGTTGGTGAATGCCACCTTGCGGATCTGCTCGGCAGCGGCGTCCGCCAGCTCCTCGCGACCGTGACCGACGGCCACGTTCCACAGCGAGGAGAGCCCGTCGATATAGCTGTTGCCGCGCACATCGGTGAGCCAGACACCCTTGCCGTGGTCGAAGATGATGGGCGTTTGGTGGTCGGGCGCGTAGTACTGCGGGTGCAATAGGTTCGCGATGTCGTCGCGGACAAGCTCGGCGATGGCCTGCTCGTCGAGGATGTTGGTGGTCATCGGCGTTCCCTCGTCCGTGAGTGCGCTCCGGCGAATCTGCACTCTACCGCAGACCCGCCCCAGCCGCCGCTGCCGAGGTGCGCCGAGCCCGCCGTCTGAATCGCGTTTAGATCGGTGGCGCGTCGTCGTCGAAGCGTTCCGCGATCAGCTCGCGCGCGACCGCGCGCTCATCCCAGGCGATCGCCCCCTCGGCCCGCTCGATCGAGGACTCGTGACCCTTGCCCGCCAGCAACAGAGCGTCGCCGGGTGCGGCCAGTTCGAGGGCGCGCGCAATCGCGGCGCGGCGGTCGGGAACACGCTCGAAGCGCTCCCCCTCGAGGGCTCCGCCATCCACCATCGCCTGCGCAATCTCATCGATGATCGCCTCGCTCGGCTCCGAACGCGGATCCTCCTCCGTGAGCACGGCGAAGTCGGCGACCTCCGCGGCGGTGAACCCCATCCCCGCGCGACGCTCGCGGCCGCGCTCTCCCGCGCAGCCGAAGACGACGATGATGCGGCCCTCGACGAGCGGCCGCAGCGCGCCGATGGCCTGGCGCAGCCCGCCGGCCGTGTGCGCGTAGTCGACCACGACCTCGAACGGTGCCCCGGGGATGCGTTCCATGCGTCCGGGGACGCCCTCGGCGGTGGCGACGCCGCCGGCGGCGGCCATGACGTCGAAGCCGAACGCAGCGACGGCAGTGATGGCGGCCGTGGCGTTGGCGACGTTGAAGCGACCGAGCAGCTGCGCACTGGCGTCGATCGTGTCATCGCCCGCCGTCAGCGTGAAGGTCGACCCGTCCGGCCAGAGCGCGAGGTCGTCCGCAACGACATCGGCGGCCTGATTCTCCACGCCGTAGGTGACGACGCGCGCTCGCGTGCGCGCCGCGAAGTACTCCCAGTTCGGATCGTCCGCGTTGAGCACCGCGGTGCGCTGCCCCTGTCCGTGCTCCCGCACCAGCGAGGAGAAGAGCCGCGCCTTGGCGTCGCGATAAGCCTCGACGGTACCGTGGAAGTCGAGGTGGTCTGCGCCGAGGTTCGTCAAGACCCCGACATCGAAGTAGCAATGATCGACACGATGCCACTCGAGGCCGATCGAGGTCGTCTCGACGACGGCGTGCGAGCAGCCGGCGTCGAGCATCTCGCGGAGCGCTCGTTGGACGTAGGGCGCTTCCTGTGAGGAGAGTCGCGTCGGGTTCTTACGCCGCTCGCCTTTGACCCGCGTCTCCACCGTCGTGAGCAGCCCGACATCGAGCCCGCAGCCCTCGAGGCCAGCCGCCGCGAGGAAGGCGGTCGTCGTTTTACCGTCCGTGCCGGTGATGCCGATGGTCCCCAGTTCGCGCCCCGGGTATCCCTCGTGTGCCGCTGCGATCGACGCCAGTGCGGCGCGCGGCTCCGCCACCTCAACGATCGGTACGCCGAGCGACGCCATCGCGGCGCCGCGGCCCTGCGCGACGACGAGGGCGGCGGCTCCACCCTCGACGGCGGCGCCTGCGAAGTCATGGCCGTCCGCGATCTGACCCTCGATCGCTACGAATAGATCAGCCGGTGTCACCACGCGCGAGTCGAATTGGATCGCGCCGACCGACGGCAGATCGGACCGCACCGTGCCTTCGGGCAGGCCATCTCGCCAGTCACCGGCGGGGGTGCGCGTCGCCTCGGAGGTCATGCAGCCATCGTACGGGTGGCCCGCGTCGAGGGCTCGTCGCGAGCAGCCTGCCCGATCGGCCGGTTGCTGCCACGAGCCGAGCTGTAGAAACTACGGCGCACGCCCGAACGAACCGCCAATGGACAGGGAACGAGCATGCCGATCAAGCTGACTGACGAGATGCGCGAGCGGATCGGCAACGCCGTCGATGACCGCATGCCTGTCATCACTGCCAGCGTCGATGGGGAGGGCCAGCCCTCGATGGCGTTCTATGGCAGCGCGCAGGTCTACTCGGACGACCAGCTCGCGATCTGGGTGCGCAACCGCGAGGGCTCAGGGCTGCTCAAACGCCTGCCTGTGAGCCCGCGCATGGCGTTCCTGTACCGCAACCCGGCGGAGCGGATCGGCTGGCAGTTCCATGGCCGCGCCTACATCGAGGACGACCCCGCCGTCTGCCAGGCGGTCTACGACGCGGCCCCGGAGGGTGAGCGCAACGCCGACCCGGAGATGAAGGGCATCGCCGTCATCGTCAACGTCGACCGCGTGATCATGCGCGGTGAAGTCATCATGTCGAGGGACGACTGACCTCCCGCGTGGGGCTCAACGCCGGGGGACGCCCTTCGCGTCGATGGGTGGGGCTGCCAGGGAGCCTGTAAGCCGAATTCTGTACCGCCTCGATACGCCCCAGCGGCGAGGCGGCGGTAGTCATCCATCTACGGCGGCGGTTGCCCGCCACCTCCAGCGGCCTACCCGGGAACCGGGTCGGGCGTCCCGATGGTTCCCCTATTTGGCCTTGCTCCGGGTGGGGTTTGCCCGGCCGCCCCGTCTCCGGGACGCCGGTGCGCTCTTACCGCACCATTTCACCCTTACCGCCCCGGCGAACCCGGGATGGCGGTTTGTTTCTGTGGCACTTTCCGTCGGCTTACGCCGCCCGGCCGTTAACCGGCACCCTGCCCGATGGAGTTCGGACTTTCCTCCCGCACCGCCCGAAGGCGACACCGGCGACTACCCGGCTCCCTGGCGAGTCGATCTTACGTCGTGGACGCCGCTCGGGATCGCTCCGTCCCCGCGGCGGCCGGAGTGCGAAGCATGATCTGCAAGTCCGGGGCAGGCAGCTCGACCACCCACCTGGCCCGTTCGGCGACGCCGAGGACTTCGTAAGGGCGTACCGCCACCTCGACCTCGACGACCGGTCCCGCGCCCTCGGGCATCAGCCGCAGCGTGTGCGTGTTGCCGAATGCGAGATCCTCCACCACGTTCGCGACCATGCAGTTGGGCGGCAGCTCGTCGTCGGGGTCGAAGCGACGAAGGTTGCAGCGCTCGGAGCGGATGCCCACGTCCACGGACCCGCTGGCAGTCACGCCATCGGCGATGCGGAGCGACAGTCCCTCGACGCGCACGTGGCCGTCCTCGATCGTGCCCTCGAAGAGGTTGCGGACGCCCGTGAGCTCAGCGACTCGGCGCGTGGCTGGTTCGCTGAACACCGCCTCGCGCGGCGCGAGTTGCAACACCCGACCCTCGTCCATCACCGCGATGCGATCAGCGATCAGGTGCGCCTCGCGCAGGTCGTGCGTGACGAAGACGATCGGCACGCCGAGGCTCCGTTGCAGCCGCACCAGCTCGCCGCGGAGGCCCTGCCGCAGCTCCTCGTCGAGCGCCGAGAAGGGCTCATCGAGCAGCAGCACATCCGTCGGCCGCACGAGGGCGCGCGCCAGCGCGACGCGCTGCTGCTGTCCGCCCGACAGTTCGTGCGGCCTCCGAGCGCCGAGCCCACCGATATGCAGCACCTGCTCGAGCTGGCGATGGCGCTCGCGGGCCGCTTCGCTGTCCTCGACGCCGATCAGCACGTTCTCCTCGACGGTGAGGTGCGGGAACAGCGTCGGGTCCTGCACGACGTAGCCGGTCCGCCGCGCTTGCGGCGGCAGGTCGACACCGGTCGCCGCCTCGAACACCGCGCGTCCGTCAATGGCGATGCGTCCGCGATCGGGGCGACTGAGGCCGGCGATGGCGCGCAGTGTGATCGTCTTGCCCGCGCCCGAGTGACCGTAGAGTACGAGCAGCTCGCTGCCGGCCTCGAGGTCGATGTCGTACTCGAACGCCCCGAGCCGGCCGTCGATCGCGACCTCGACGGTCATCGGTAGGCCCCGCGCGGCGAGGTAAAGCGGACGAGGATCAGCAGTAGCGCCACCGCGAAGGCGACCAGGATGACGGCGATCGAGACCGCGCCGGCGAGCCCCGCCGGCGACTCAAAGGCTGTGACGATGGCGATCGGGAGCGTCCGCGTCTCCCCCGCCAGCGACCCGGCAAACAGCAGCGTCGCGCCGAACTCGCCGAGGGCGCGCGCCCAGCAAAGCACGGCGCCCGCCGCCAGCGCGGGCCACACGAGCGGCAGCGTGACGCGGCGGAACGTCTCCCACCTCGAAAGCCCGAGCGTGTAAGCGATGCCTTCGTAGCGCGGGTCGGCGCCGACGAATCCGGCGTAGGCCGAGCGGATGTAGAACGGAGCGGCCACGAACACCTGCGCCAGCACCACGGCCGCGGTGGTAAAGGAGATCGCGATGCCCGCCTCATCGAGCGGTTCGCCGAGGTAGCCGCGACGCCCGAACACGGTCAGCAGCGCGATGCCTGCCACGACCGGCGGCAGCACGATCGGCAGCTCGAGGGCAGTCGCTGCGGCCCGCGCCCACCTCGAGGTCGAGCCGGCGAGGAGATAGGCCAGCGGCGTGCCCAGCGCGATCGCGACCGCGGTCGCCAGCGTCGCGGTCGCGACCGACAGCGTCAGCGCCTCCCAGGTCGCGCCGCTGCGCAGCTCCGCTCCCACATCGCCATCGCTTAGCGCTCGCACAAACAGGCCGACCAGCGGCACGAGGAAGAAGAGGCCGAATGCCGCCGCGAGGACGATCCAGGACCCACCAAGGGCACGGCGCGCCCGGCCCTCGTTCACTCCGCGCTCGCGATCGGCTCGAACCCGGCGTCACGGAGGATCGCGGCGGCGACCGGTCCGGTGAGGAAGTCGAGGAAGCGCCCGGCCTCGTCGGTCGGCGGTTCGCGGTCCGCCACGGTCACCGCGACGTACGTCGTCGACGGCGCGTCGGGCAGCCCGACGGCGCGCAGTCGAGGCGAGGAGGCGACATCCGTGCGGTAGACGAACGCAGCGTCGGCCTCCCCGATCTCGACGCGGCTGAGCACGGCGCGCACGTTCGGATCTTCGGTGATCACGTTGCCCACGATGGCGTCTCGCGTCGCCTCGGGCAATGCCCGGACGGCCTCGACCGTCAGCTCGCCGACCGGCACGCCGGGCGCTCCCATCGCGATGTCCACCCCGTCCGCCGCGAGGTCTTCGACGGCCTCGATCGGGCTGTCGTCGCGCACGGCAATCACCAGTTCGTTCCGCGCGAGGTCACGGCGGTCGCCGGTCAGTCCCTGTTCCGAGAGTCGGTCCGCTTGCCGAGCATTCGCGGAAACGAAGAGATCCGCGGGTGCTCCCTCCTCGATCTGTGTCGCAAGCGCCTGCGAACCACCGAACGAGATCAGCACCGACGCGTCCGGATGCTCGACGCCGAAGGCCACGACGAGCCGCGGCATGACGTCGGTCAACGACGAGGCTGCGAAGACGCGTAGATGGGCGTCGCTGTTGCCGGAGCAGGCTGCGAGCAGCCCGAGGGTGAACAGTGCGGGGAGGACCGGTCGGGGGAGAGGGCGCATGGCCGCGCGAGCGTAGCACCGAGGTCCGTCGCGTTCAGGGCAGCCTCAGGCTGGAGTCAAGCACCGGCCGCGGGCGCCGTCGCGTTCGCCACGATTTCGATGCGCTCATCGGTCACGACGATCTCGCGCACGAGCCCCTCGAGCAGCCGTCGCCGCTGATCCTCCCCGAGCGCCTCCCACTCCTCCGCGAGTCGTCGCCGCGCGGCGGCGACTGAGACAGGGCGCTCCTGGCCCTCGAGATCTGCGCGTTCCTCCGCGAGGCGCGCCAGCACGTGGGACCGCATGCGTCGTTGCAGCTCGTCCCACGTCCATTCGCCGCGCCCGAAGCGCTCGAGTGCGTCGAGGAGTGTTCGATCCGGCCTCGGCCCGCCGCCGTCGGGCGCGTTAGTCACAGGCGGCTCGACCGCCTCGGTAACCTGCGCGTTCATCAGCTGCGCCCGCACGGCCGCCTCGAGCTGCTCGGTCCGCTGCGAGTGGTAGGAGCAGCGACCCTCATTCACCGCCGAGCCGCAGCGGTAGTACCGGTAGGGCTCCTCGCCGCCGCTCCGCGAGTGGCTGGCGCCGACCATGCTCCCGCCGCAATAGCCGCAGCGCAGCAACCCGGCGAGGAGGTAGCGATGTCGCTCCCGTGGCACCGCTCGTGGCGCACGACGGGTCATCCGCCGCTGCACCGCCTCGAAGTCCCCGCGCGGGACCAGCGACTGGTGTGCACCCGAGACCGAGACATCCAGCCGTCGATAGGTGCCGATGTAGACCTGGTTGCGCAGCAACAGGCGCACCGCGGAGGCCGTCCACGGACGCCCTCGCCGGTTCGTCACACCGTCGGCATTCAGCTCGCGGGCGACGCGGCGCACGCCCTCACCGGCGAGGTAGCGGTCGAACATGCGCCGCACGATCGGCGCCTCGCGCTCGTCGGGCACCAGGTGCCGAGCCTCGACCGCGTATCCGTACGGCGTGCGACCCAGCACCTCGCCTCGGAGCGCGCGACGGCGCATCCCCTCGCGCGCCAGCTCGCGGCGTCGCTCGGATACGCTGCGCTCCCCCCAGGCGGAGAGCAGTGCGCCGTCTGGCAGCACACCCTCCAGCAGTCGCAGTTCGGCGCCGACTGCGCCCAGCTGCAACACCCGCAGCGCGCGCTCGGTGACGTCGTCGCCTAACGCGAACATCGTGCTCACGACCAGCGATGCGCCGGGCGCCTGCGTGTGCTCGACTGTCCACAACAGCCGCAGCAACTCAGCGCGGCCGTGCGAGGCGTCCTCGAACATGGCGGTGATCGGCCGGGCCTCGTGTTCGGAGAGGAGTTCGACGGCGCGGCGCTGATCGGGCAGCGGAACCTCGTCGGTGCCGCGCAGGTAGGCGAACGCAGTGAGTGACGTTTCGCCGAGCATACTCCGATCCTAACGCCACGAACGCATGTCGTGCCGATGCTACGATCGGATCTCCGGAGGTTCACGTGCTGATCAATGTCTCGACCCTCCTCCTGGAGCCGGTTGGCAGTGCGCGCCGTCACGTCGCGAACGCCGAACGCGTGACCGTCGAGGAGGCCGACTACGCCCGCGTCATCGACGGCAAAGTGGCGCTGATCCGCAGCGTGCGGGGCATCCTCGTGCATGCCGAGTTGGACATGGTCGCCGCCCTCGAGTGCGGGCGGTGCCTCGATCCGGTGGAGGAGGTGATCACGATCACCTTCGACGAAGAGTACGTGCCGGAGCGCCGGCCAGACACGGGCGAGCCGACTCCTGACCTCAAGCCCGAGGAGTTCCGGATCGACGAGCACCGACACCTCGATCTCAGCGAGGCGGTGAGGCAATATGAACAGTCGGCGATCCCACTGCAGCCCCTCTGCCGCGACGATTGCGCGGGGCTCTGCCCGATCTGCGGGCAGAACCGCAACGAGGCGCGGTGCGACTGCCCGACTGACGAGACCGACCATCGCTGGGGAGCCCTCGCGGGACTCGCGGACCAGCTGCGCGACCAGGAGCACGACTGATGGCCCTTCCCAAGCGACGCACCCCGAAAGCGAAGCAGCGCAGCCGCCGTGGCCACCACAAGGTCAACGTCCCACAGCTCGTGCGCTGCACGACCTGCCGCTCGCCGCACATCAACCACCAGACCTGCAGGGTCTGCGGCACCTACAACGGCCGCCAGGTCCTGAACCAGGACGAAGAAGACACCGACGCACCCGACGACCAGGAGTAGCGCTGCTCCGCGCGCCCGTCACACACCTTCCCTGACGCCCCGTAGAGTGCCTGCGGAGCGGACCTGCACGCCGCCCCGGAGGACTCGATGACCACGTTCTCGCTGGAACTCCCGTCGGAGGTCGCTGCCGACACCGCCTGGGTCTTCCCCGGCCAGGGCGCGCAGCACGTCGGGATGGGGCGCGACCTCGCCGCAGAGGTGCCGATCGCCTCGACGGTGTTCGCCGCCGCCGATGAGGCGCTCGAGTATGAAGTCTCGAAGATCTGCTTCGAGGGCCCCGAGGACGTGCTGATGCGTACGGAGCACACACAGCCCGCGCTCGTCGTTCATGCCATTGCGGCACTCGCCGCGGCCATCGATCGCGGGGTCGTCAGCGCCCGACCGGCGTTCGTCGCGGGCCACTCCCTCGGCGAGTACGCGGCGCTGATCGCTGCCGGCGCGGTCTCCTTCGCCGCTGGAGTCCGGCTCGTCCGCGAGCGCGGCCGGCTGATGCAGGCCGCATGCGACGCCCAGCCGGGCACGATGGCCGCGATCCTCGGCCTCGAGCCCGAACAGCTCTCCCCGATCGCCAGCGACGCCGGCGCCTCCATCTGCAACGTCAACGCCCCGGGCAACATCACCATCGGCGGCACCACCAAGGCCGTCGAGACCGCCTCGCATGCCGCGACCGAGGCTGGTGCGACTCGCGTGGTGCCGCTCGCCGTCGCCGGCGCGTTCCACACGCCGCTGATGCAGAGCGCTGCGGACGGTCTCCGCCCGGTGCTCGCCGCGGCCGCATTCTCCGACCCTGACGTGCCGGTCGTCTCCAACGTCACCGCGCGGCCGCTCCAGGGCGCGAGTAGCCTCGTTGGTGAACTCGCCGACCAGGTGACGAGCCCCGTGCGCTGGCTGGACAGCGTCCAGACGATGCAGGCGGCTGGCGTCACCCGCGTCATCGAATTCGGACCGGGTCGGGTCCTCGGCGGACTGCTGCGCCGGATCGACCGCGCCATCGAAACGAGCAACATCGGCACCGTCGAGGACCTCGGCGGGGACGACGCGTAGGGGGACGGGGATGAGCGACGGACCGGTCAGCACCAGCCTCGAGGGTCGTTCGGCGATCGTGACCGGCGCCGGGGCGGGCATCGGCCGCGCCATCGCCACCGAGCTCGTCGCGGCGGGCGCCGATGTGCTGATCACCTACCGCTCGAAGCAGGACGAGACCATCGCCGTCGCCGAGGAGCTGTCCAACGTCGGCTCCGGATCCTGTCGCGCGACCGCCCTCGACATCCGCAACACCGAGGACGTGACGCGCGTGGTTGGGGAGGCGGTAGAGAGCTTCGGGAAGCTCGACATCCTCGTGAACAACGCCGGGGTCACCGACGACACGCTCGTCATGCGAATGTCGGAGGAGGCGTGGGACAACGTGATCGAAACGAACCTGCGGGGTACCTTCCTCACCTCGAAGGCGGCTCTGCGGGGCATGATCCGCGCGCGCTGGGGGCGCATCATCAACGTCACCTCCGTGGTCGGCCGGCTGGGCAACCCCGGTCAGGCCAACTACGCGGCGGCCAAAGCAGGCATCATCGGATTCACGCGCTCGCTAGCCCTCGAGGTGGCGACGCGCAGCATCACCGTCAACGCGATCGCGCCCGGCTTTGTCGACACGGACATGACCGCCGGGCTCAACGAGCAGCAGGAGGAGTTCCTGCTCGGACGCATCCCCATGGGGCGCACCGCCGAACCGAGGGAGATCGCGCCGCTAGCGGCGTTCCTCGCCTCGGACGCAGCGAGCTACATCACCGGCCAGACGTTCAACGTCGACGGCGGCGTGGTGATGAGCTAACCGCAGCACCAAGGAACGAGACGACCGATGGCCAGCAGCTCCCGACGACGCTCGCGCATCCTGGCGGTGCAGGTGCTGTTCGAGGCGGACTCGAGCGCCCGCGCCATCGAGGACGTGCTGGCGCGTCAGCTCGCCGAAGCGAACCTGAGCGAAGCGGCCCAGACGTTCGCCGCCGACCTCGTCCGTGGCGTCGAGGAGCATCGTGACGAGATCGACCGCACGATCGAGGAGCATGCGACAGCGTTCCCGCTGCAGGACATTGCCATCGTCGACCGCAACGTGCTGCGCCTTGCAATCTACGAAGTGCTGTTCGATACTCGCCGCGCTCCGCTCCGTGTGGCGATCAACGAGGCCGTAGAGATCGCCAAGGGATACGGATCCGAGTCGTCCGGCCGCTTCGTCAATGGCGTGCTGGGCGCGGTAGCCCTTCAGGCTGCTGGGGGCGACGATACGGCCGAGCAGCCGGGTTCCGCCCCGGCGACCTAGCAGGAACAACCCGCGCGGCGGCGCCGGGCACCAGGGAGGATCGCTCTCAGTGGCAACAGTTTTTGAGCGCGTGCGTGGACTGATCGTCGAGCAGCTGGGGGTCGAAGAGGACCAGGTCTCGATGAACGCTTCGTTCGTCGACGACCTCAACGCCGACTCGCTGGACCTCGTTGAGTTGATTATGTCAATCGAGGAGGAGTTCGCAAGCGACTCTTCCGAACTCGAGATCTCCGACGAGGACGCCGAGAAGATCCAGACCGTCCAGGACGCCATCGACTACCTGAAGGACCAGGGCATCGACGAGTAGCGCACCGCGTCCGCGTCCGCCCAACCCGACCGCGCCAACACACGACTTCTGCACGCAGATTGAGGCTGGCGTGATGCCGCACGTCATGGCGTCACAGCAGTCCGCCCGGCGTCGCGCAGCGTATGATCTGTAGCGATGAGTCTGTTTGGCGTCGGTGCGATGGAGGCCGGGCTCGTCCTCGTCATCGCACTCGTACTCGTTGGACCAGAACGGTTCCCAGAGATCGCCCGCCAGGGTGGCAAGTGGTACCGGATCGCCCGGCGCTTTACCGCCGAGGTGACTAAGGATCTGCGCGTTGCGGTCGATGAGATCGAGAACGAGATCAAGGCCGAGACGGAAGATCTGAAATCCATCCGCGAGCTCGGCAACATCGACGAGGAGTTGAAGTCCGCCGGTAGCGACGTCCAGGCCGCGACCGAGAGCATCGCCGAGGCTGCCGATGACCCCTCGCCCGCCGCTTCGACGGCGACCGTGAGCGAGCCGGCCGGCGACGGGGCGTCCGCGCCCGAGCAGAGCGACACCGATCCGCCCACGACGACTCCCGACCCTCAAACGAACGATCCGTTCAAGGCGCTCGAAGAACGGCAGGCGAACGAGCGCTCGAAGGGCGGCGGCCGCAACGGCAGCGGCGGGACGAGCAGCTAGATGGCGACTAAGGCGCCGCCAGGAGCGCCGCCCACCGCTCCCGATCCAGAGCCGGAACCACAATCTGGCGGCACCATGACGCTGCTCGAGCACATGTTCGAGCTACGCAGCCGCGTGATGTGGATGGGGATCGCCGTGGTCGTCGGGATGATCGTCTTCATCCCACCGCCGATCGGCATCCGTGCCATCGAGTTCCTGCAGGTGCCCGCCGAGGTGCGCAACCCCGACATCAGGTTCCAGGCGATTACCCCGCTAGAAAACGTGGTGAACTATTTCCGCGTCGTGCTCCTCGGCGGCATCTCGCTCGGGATGCCCGTCATCATTTACCAGACGATGCGTTTCGTGACCCCGGCGCTGACGCCTCAAGAGAAGCGCTGGCTGATTCCCGTAGTCATCGGCGCGTCGCTCTCATTCGTGGGCGGTCTGGCCTTCGCCTACTGGGTCGTCCTGCCGGCCGCGTACGGGTTCCTGTTCAGCTTCGGCAGCGACTTCGCCGATCCGGTGCCGACGATCAGCAGCTACATCGACCTCACGACCCGACTGCTCCTCGTCATGGGCATCGTCTTCGAGACGCCGATCGTGGTGATGGGGCTCGCCAAGCTGGGCGTCGTCTCGGCACGGCAGCTCTGGGGCTGGTGGCGTTATGCCATCGTGATTTGCTTCGTCTTCGCCGCCATCGCGACGCCGACGCCGGACCCGGTGACACAGTCGCTCGTCGGCGGCCCGATGGTGATCCTCTACTTCGTCGGCATCGGCCTCGCCTGGCTGGTCCGGCGCGACTAACGAGGCGGCGCGGACGGAGCGAGCGATGACGCAGACGGCTTATCTGCATAGGCGGTGGTACTGATTCAGGCGCGATGCTACGCTCGCTGCGATGATCACCACCCCGCTCCCCGCGTTGCGGCCGACCGCGCCTCCCCCGGCCGAACCTCCTCGGAGAGGCAGCCCGGAGATGGCGCTCGCACGCTCACACGAGCCGATGGCTGACGCGCGCGACGCAGACGCGACCGGCCCCGCCCGGCTGGCGATCATGCCCGACATGCCGCCTGCCAATGCGCCGGCCGACCTGCTGCCCCTGTACGAGGTGGATGCACGCTTCCACGACCTCTACCTCGAGATCGCGGACTGTCCGCGATGCGTGCTTGCGAAGACACGCACCCATACCGTCCCCGGCTCTGGCCCGGTCACCGCCGACCTCATGTTCATCGGCGAGGGGCCCGGCGCGCGGGAGGACGAGTTTGGGCTGCCCTTCATCGGCGCCGCCGGTCGCTTCCTCGACGAGCTGCTCGGCGGCATCGGCCTCTCCCGCGACGAGGTGTACATCACCAACGTCGTGAAGTGCCGGCCGCCCGGCAATCGTGATCCCCAGCCGGCCGAGACCGCAGCCTGCGAGGATTACCTGGCGCGACAGATCGAGTTGATCGACCCGAAAGTGATCGCCACGCTCGGACGGTTCTCGATGGCGCGCTGGTTCCCCAGCGCTCGCATCAGCCAGATCCACGGCAACGCGAGTGAGATCGACGGACGGACGATCATGCCGCTCTACCACCCGGCAGCCGCGCTGCGAAACGGGAGCCTTCGTCCGACGATGCACGAGGACTTCGCGCGCATCCGCAGCCTCCTCGACGGTGCGCCGAGCGTGCCACCGGCCGGCGGTGCGCCGGAGCCAGCGGCAGCCGCCGAGGTCCCGCGGTCGCAGCCCCCTTCAGACGATCGCAGCGAGCTAGTCGACTACAGGGAGCCAGCCGAGCCCGACCCGAAGCCCCAGGAGCGCCTGCTGTGAGCGACGGCCAACTGGGCCCGCCCGAGGACGGCGTACTGCGCGTCATCCCCCTGGGCGGACTCGGCGAAATCGGGCGCAACATGATGCTCTACGAGTACGGCGACGCGACGATCGCCGTCGACGTGGGGCTGATGTTCCCGGACGTCGAGCATCCGGGCGTCGATCTGATCATCCCCGAGATCAGCTACCTCATGGACGACCCCTCGAGGTTGCAGGCGATCTTCCTCACCCACGGCCACGAGGATCACATCGGCGCCGTCCCGTTCGTGCTGAGCGAACTCAACGTACCGATCTTCTGCACTGAGCTGACGAGGGGCCTCGTGACCGTGAAGCTGCGAGAGCATCGGCTGCTCGACGACGCGTCGATCACGGTGATGAAGCCCGGGGAGACCGTGAATGTCGGCCCGTTCGCGGTCGAGTTCTTCTCGGTCTCGCACTCCATTCCTGACGCCGCCGGGCTGATTATCGACACCCCGATCGGGACGGTCGTTCACACCGGCGACTTCAAGATCGACCACACGCCCGTCATGGGGCAGCACACGGACCTCGCACGCCTCGCCAATGTCGGCGACGAGGGTGCGCTGCTGCTCTGCGCCGATTCGACCTACGCCGAGGTCGAGGGCCACACGCCGTCGGAGCAGGTGGTCGCCGAGACCCTCGACCGAGTGATCTCGAACGCCGAGGGGCGCGTCATCGTGACGACCTTCGCCTCGCTCATCTCGCGGGTGCAGATCGTGATCGACTCGGCTGAGCGCTACGGTCGACGAGTGTTCGTGACCGGCCGGTCGATGGTGAATAACGTCAAGATGGCGAGCGACCTCGGCTACCTGCGCGTGCCCTCCGGGCTGCTGATGAACACGCGCGAGATGCGCGACCACCAGGACAGCAAGACCGTCATCATCTGCACCGGCTCGCAGGGCGAGCCCAACAGCGCGCTGACGAGGATGGCCAACGGCAGCCATCACGACATCACCGTCTCCGAGGGCGACACCGTGATCCTCTCCTCGAATCCCGTCCCGGGAAACGAGAAATCGGTGTCGAAGAACATCGACCAGCTCTTCCAAGCCGGCGCGAACGTCATCTACAACCGCATCGCGGATGTGCACGTCCGCGGCCACGCCGCCCGCGAGGAGCTCAAAGTCGTGCACCGCATCGTCCGCCCGCGGCACTTCGTGGGCATCCATGGCGAGTACCGGCACCTGGTGCTGCACCGTGAGCTGGCGATCGACCTCGGGATGGACGAGGACGACGCGTTCGTCATGACCGACGGCGACGTGCTCGAAATCGACGGCGAGGGCGCCGAGATCGTGGACCGCGTCCCGGCGGATTATGTCTACGTCGACGGCCTCGGCATCGGTGACGTCAACGACTTCGTGCTGCGTGACCGCCAGAATCTGGCGAGCGACGGCATCTTCGTCGTCGTCGCCGCAGTCGACCGCCACACCGGCAACCTCACGCGCACGCCCGAGGTGATGTCGCACGGCTTCGTTGGCGCCGATGACGAACCGGCACTCCTCGAAGGCGCACGCCAGATCGTGATCGACACACTCGGGGGCGAGGAACGCCATGTAGACTGGAGGCAGCTCCACGACACGTTGAAGGACGATGTCGCGGGGTATCTCCACAAGCAGACGCATCGGCGTCCGCTTGTGATCCCGGTGATGCTGGAGGTATGAGCACCGGGCGACCATGACACCCAGCGCTTCGGACTGGCGGGGACGAAGCGTGCGAGAGGCTTGAGCGATGGCTCGAAGAACCCGCCGACGTGGATCCTCCGCGTCTATCCCCGACATCATGACCCTGGTCCGCTTCGTGTTCCGACGCGAAACGATTGGCGCGCTGCTCGTCGTAGCTGCTGCCGCCACGATCCCCTATCTGCTGCCGCTCGCGGGCGTCATCGGCGACCTGCGTGACAGCCTCGTACGGCTCTTCGGGCTCAACATCTTCGGCTTCGTCGTCGTGCTGGCGGGCAGCGGGCTCGTGCTCGCCCTGCACAAACAGAACTGGGCTCGCGCGCACGCCCGCCACCTCCTCGGCGGCGCGGCGGTGCTCGTGTTCATCGCCGGCGTCCTCGGACGATGGCACCCCTCGACCGTCGTCGGCAGTGTCGACCTCGCCGAGGTTTCAGCAGGCGGTGACAGCGGAGCGGCCCTGGCGGCAGGCGTCGGCGGCACCCTGCTCTGGCTCGCGATGATTCCACTGGCCTACGCCCTGCTCTGGCCACGCACCGCCCTCGCCGGCCTGCGCGCCTCGCCGGGCGCGACCTGGGCAGCGCTGCGCTGGGCCTGGGGCCTCGGCATCCACCGCGCCGTCGGGCGCGGCCTGCGCGCACTCGCGCAGCTCCTGCTCGGGATGAACCGGCGAGGTACCGCCGGCGACGAAGCGTTCGAGCCGATCGTCGCCCGCGCGCAGCACCTCGGCGACCGGCCGGTCGAGACGATGCCGCCAGACGAGCCGTTCGCCGACCGGGCCGCCGCCGAAGCGAAGCTCGACGCGGCGATCGAGGCGATTGCCGGACCAGCCTCGCCGAACCTCGCTACCGCCGTCTCCGCGACCCAGGCCCCGATCGACGAGGAGGATGACGCGCCCGTCACGCAGATCCCGATGGACATGGAGACGCCCGCGTCGCAGTGGCGTGCCTCGGCCAGCGGTTGGCAGCTGCCGCCGCTCACGATCCTCCGTGAGGCGACCGCGACCAAGGGTGGCTCAGTCGACAACGAGCTACGCGGGCAGCTGATCGTCGACACGCTCGCCTCCTTCGGTGTGGACTCCTCGGTCGTGCAGATCAACGAGGGGCCAGCCGTCACGCAGTTCGGCGTCGAGCCCGGCTGGGACATCAAGACCAAGCTCGTGGCTGAGCGAAACGCCTCCGGCAAGCCGATCCTCGACGCGAAGGGAGCGCCCAAGACCAAGCAGGTCGAGGTCTCGCGCACTCGCATCCGCGTCAACCGCATCACCGCGCTGCAGAACGACCTCGCGCTGGCCCTCGCTGCTCCCGCCCTGCGCATCGAGGCGCCCGTGCCCGGCAAGCCGATGGTCGGGATTGAGGTGCCCAACCTCACTACCTCGATGGTGTCGATGCGCGGCGTCATGGAGACGGCGTTCTACAAAAAAGCCGCGAAGAAGGCCGCGCTCCCGCTGGCCCTCGGTCAGGGCGTGTCCGGCGACCCGGTGGTGGCAGACCTCGCGACGATGCCCCACCTGTTGATCGCGGGCGCGACCGGCTCCGGCAAGTCGGTCTGCCTCAACTCGATCATCACCGGGCTGATCATGAACTACTCGCCCACGGAGCTGCGGTTGGTCATGATCGACCCCAAGCGGGTCGAGCTCGCCTCGTTCGGCGAGATTCCGCACCTCGCGTTCTCCGAGATCGTGGTCGACATGGACCGTGTGGCCGGGACGCTGCAGGCGGTGATCAACGAGATGGAGACGCGCTACCGCCGCTTCGCCAAGACCGGCGTGCGCAACATCGCTGGCTATAACAAGCAGGCGTCCAATCGGAAGCTGCCCTATTGGGTCGTGGTGATCGATGAGCTGGCCGACCTGATGCTGGCCGCCCCCTACCAGGTCGAGCACCAGCTGGTCCGTCTCGCCCAGCTCGCGCGCGCGACCGGCATCCACCTCGTGGTCGCGACACAGCGGCCCTCTGTCGATGTCATCACAGGCCTGATCAAGGCCAACTTCCCTACGAGGATCGCCTTCGCCGTTTCGTCCCAGGTGGACTCGCGCACCATTCTCGACCAGGCCGGCGCCGACAAATTGCTCGGCCGCGGCGACATGCTCTACGTCCCGCCGGACGCGCAGAAGCCGAAGCGCGTGCAGGGCGTCTTCCTCTCCGACGGCGAGATCGCCGCGGTGGTGAATTTCTGGACAGCCGATCGGTTCGCCGACATCACGCCAGAGAAGTACGACGCCGAGCCTGAGCGCGCGATGTACGAGGCGGAGACGCTTGGCCTCGACGGCCGGCCCGCGCCTGAGGGCGGCGACGAGATGCTCCAACAGGCGGTCGAACTGGCTCGTGGTCAGCGGACGCTCTCCACCTCAATGCTGCAGCGCAAGCTCGGCATCGGCTACCCGCGCGCCGCCCGCATCATGGACCAGCTCGAGGAGCGTGGCGTGATCAGCGCTGCCGAGGGCGGCAAGTCACGCACCGTGTTGCTCGACGCCGATGGCCAGCCCTCGGGCGGAGTGACCGAGGAGCCGGCCAGCCTCGCAGCGCATGCCGCCGCAGTGCCGATCGCAGTCGCCGAGCCTGAGCCAGAACCATTCGAGGAGCCAGTCGAGCCCGCGGCGTCGCCCGAGGGCGCAGCCGCGCGCCCGTCGTTCCCGAGGCAGTTCGACCAGTAGCACCAGGACTGTCTGTCGCTCGTGGGGGCTTAGTTGCGCCCTCGACGCATGCGCCCGCCGCGGGAGCTTCGCTTGTCGGGTCGACGCGTCTGGGCTGCCAGCGACTTCAGGCCCTCGGGCGTCTCTCCGCCCACCAGCTCGCGGCGCAGCTCGGTGACCTGGTCGCGCAGCAGCGCCGCACGCTCGAAATCGAGCTCCTTCGCCGCCTGCTTCATCTGCCGTTCGAGCTCCTTGACCAGCCGCGTGATCTCTTCTCGTGGCAGCTCCGACGAGGCAGTGTACGGCGCTTCCTCGTCGGCAACCCGGCGCAGGCTGTCGTTGATGTCGCGGATCGTCTTCTCCACGCCTTCGGGCGTGATGCCGTGCTCCTTGTTGTGGGCGCGCTGGATCTCGCGACGCCGGTCCGTCTCATCGAGCGCCGTGCGCATCGATTTGGTGATCTGGTCGGCGTACATGATCACCCGACCAAGGGGATGGCGAGCCGCCCGGCCGATCGTCTGCACCAGCGAACCGCCCGAGCGCAGGTAGCCCTCCTTGTCGGCGTCGAGGATGCAGACCAGCGACACCTCAGGCAGGTCGAGGCCCTCGCGGAGGAGGTTGATGCCCACCACCACGTCGTACACGCCGAGCCGGAGGTCGCGGAGAATGTCGATGCGGTCGAGCGTGTCCACCTCGGAGTGCAGGTACATGGACTTCACGCCCATCTCCTGCAGGTAGTCGTTCAGGTCCTCGGACATGCGCTTGGTGAGCGTGGTGATCAGGGTGCGCTCGTTGCGCTCCACGCGCGCCTGCACCTCGCCGA
Organism: Dehalococcoidia bacterium; assembly: GCA_965226785.1. GTDB lineage: Bacteria > Chloroflexota > Dehalococcoidia > UBA2979 > UBA2979 > CBDDEC01. Next base: position 1,037,884 of record CBDDEC010000004.1, on the reverse strand, counting down.
GCAAATCGTCGATCTGACCCGCCGTGGGCCGCACATCGACCTCGGGGTCAACGATGCCCGTGGGGCGGATCACCTGCTGCACGATCTGACTCGAGTGCTCCAGCTCGTACGGCCCCGGAGTCGCCGACACGAAGACGACCTGGTTGAGGTGGTTCTCGAACTCCGTGAAGTTCAGCGGCCGGTTGTCCAGCGCCGAGGGCAGGCGGAACCCGTACTCGACCAGCGTCTTCTTGCGCGACATGTCCCCCTCGTACATGCCACGCACCTGCGGCACGGCGATGTGCGACTCGTCGATGAACAGCAGCCAGTCGTCCGGGAAGTAATCGAGCAGCGTCCACGGCGTCGACCCGGGGTCACGACCGGCGAGGTGCCGCGAGTAGTTCTCGATGCCCGAGCAGTACCCAACCTCGCGCATGGTCTCCAGGTCGTAGCGCGTTCGCTCCTCGAGGCGCGCAGCCTCAAGGATGTGCCCCTCGTCGCGGAGCCGAACCAACGACTCGGCCAGTTCTGCCTCGATCGAGTCGATCGCCAGCTTCAGCCGGTCCTCGGAGGTGACGAAGTGTTTCGCCGGGTAGATCGCCGTGCGCTCGAGTTCGCTCAGCACCTCGCCCGTCAGCGGGTCGAGGGTGAGGATGCGCTCCACCTCGTCGCCGAAGAAGTCGACGCGGATCGCCAGATCCTCGTACGCGGGGAAGATCGTGAGCGAGTCGCCACGTACGCGGAACGTGCCGCGGATCAGGTTGAGGTCATTGCGCGCGTACTGCATCGCCACGAGCTGCCGCACGAGCGAGCCGCGGTTGACGTGACGGCCGGCCCACAGGTTCGCCACAAACGACTGGTACTCACCCGGCGCGCCGAGGCCGTAGATGCAGGACACCGAGGCGACGATGATCGTGTCGCGACGCTCGAAGAGCGCTCGCGTGGCCGCATGGCGCATCTTGTCGATTTCCTCGTTGATGTCCGCGTCCTTCGCGATGTAGGTGTCGCTGCGCGGGATGTAGGCCTCGGGCTGGTAGTAGTCGTAGTAGCTGACGAAGTACTCGACGGCGTTGTTCGGGAAGAAATCGCGGAACTCGGCCACGAGCTGCGCAGCCAGGGTGCGGTTGGGCGCCAGCACGAGCGTCGGCCGCTGATGCTGCATGATCAGGTTCGCCATCGCGAAGGTCTTGCCCGACCCCGTCGCACCGAGCAGTGTCTGCGCCGTGTCGCCGCGGTCGAGCCCCGCCGACAGCAACTCGACCGCCTGCGGCTGGTCGCCCGTGAGCTGGAAGTCCGAGACGAGCTCGAACGGCCGCGACTCGACGGCGCTGGCCGTGTCCTCGGTCGTCGTCACGCAGACCTCCCGCCGTGCCGATCCATTCTACCGTGCGAACGGGTGTTCGTATCGCCCTCGACAATCGGAGACGCGAAGAGAGCCGGGCGATCCCCCCGACTCTCTTCCGACCGGCGCTGGGACTAAACGGCGACGCTGACGCCGCTGATCACCGGCACGACGTTGGCGGAACGAATCAGCTGAGCCAACGGACCGCCCCCGTCGGCAGCGTTTTGCGCATCGAATTCGGCGAGCTGTGCCCAGCTCTCGTACCCCGCTGCTCGTCCGCTGAGCCCGGTGTTGGCGCCTGCCTGGCGCAGACTGTAGTTCCGCGCCTCGACGCCCATCGCCGACGCGCGCTCGCGTGCCGCAGTCAGGGCTTCGCGCAACGCCTCACCATGTCCGGGCGCTGCGCGGAACGCCGCGTTCGACTGCACCGCCGCATCGGGCGGCAGGCCAGGCAGCGGATCCACCTCCTGCAAGAACGCCCGCGAGATGATCGTCAACGCCGGTTCAGCCGTGTCGAGTGCCGCCAGGATCGGGTTGCTCTCCGCCTGCGCACGCGAGGCGTCCATGTAGGCCGCGCGCGCCGCCGCGTCCTCCCACAGCGTGACGAAGCTGATCGTCCCGCTTGCCTCACCGGCGACCACGTTCTGGCGAACGCGTGCCGAGGCGCCAAGACCCTCTGCCCAGCCTCGAAGGCCCTCGAGCGCCGCCATCGCGTCCGCGCGCCGACCGGGCGTGATCGCGAATGTTCCCAGTGATCCAACCGCGATGTGCTCAACCTCCCCCGTGCCGCGCGCAGGTGGCGCGGCGAACCGGCGGAGACTATCACCATCGTGGTATCGAGGATTGTGCTGTCCGCCCCGCGAAGCTTTACGCCGGCGCCTGCTGTTCGAGGATGGTCCGCAGGAGCGTCTCCAGCGAGTCGACATCCGGCCGCCCGACGAGGGCTTCCGTCACAAGCCGCTCCGCGGTCCGGCGCGCATACTGCAGCGAAATCAGCGCCTCGACGGCATCCTCGCGCAGGCCGGCGGCCGGGACGACGGGCTGCGCGGCACCGTCCTCGCTCACCGCACCATCCTGCAGCAGCGCCTCCTGCACGAGCCGCCCGGCGAGAGTGGCGACGATGGTCTGTGCGCCCCGCTGGCCGATTCCGGGAAGCTGCGTGAGTGCAGCCGTGTCCTCCGCCTCGATCCAGCGCGCGATCTCCGCGACCGGGTAGGTGAGCGCGCGCACCGCCTTCACCGGGCCAATGTCCGGCACCTCGATGAACTTGCGGAAGAACTCGCGCTCGGCCTGGTACCGGAAGCCGATCAACTGCGGCGTCGGGTTGCGCTCCGAGGCGTAGTAGTAGGTGTAGAGATGCAGATCGCCGTCGCCCTCGAGCGTCTCGATCCACTCGGCGGCGAAGGCCGGGATCAGCACCTCGTACGACACGCCCTGCACGTCGACCCAGACCGTCGAGGCGTCGGCGTTCCACCGCACGAGCTGGCCGCGCACTGAGACAATCATCGGGCGGCCGCATCCTCGAAGCGGGCTTCGGCGAGGCGGGTGAGCGCGATCGCCAGGGCATCCGCGGCATCGTGCGGCGTTGGTGGTTCGTCAAGCTCGAGCTGCAGCATCACCATCTGTTGCACCTGCTCCTTTGGCGCTCCGCCCCATCCGGCGACGCTCTCCTTGATCTCCGTCGGCGCGAACTCGCGCACGAGCAGCCCGGCCCTGGCAGCGGCCACCATCGCCGCCGAGCGCGCCTCGCCAAGGGCCAGCGCGGACTTCGCGTTGTGCGCCACGAACGATTGCTCGATCGCGAACTCGTGTGGTGCGTGCTCAGCGATCAGCGTGGTCACACCCTCGAAGATATGCGCCAGACGGTCGGCGCGTGGCGTGGAGGGCTTGCTGCGGATCGTGCCGAAGTCAATCAGCCGCCCTGACCCGGGGCGGTCCGCCAGCTCCTCGACGACGCCATAGCCGGTCACAGCGAGACCGGGGTCGATCCCCAGGACCCGACGAGGTGCGTCGCCGTTGGCCATGCGCTAGTCCCCCGCCGCGGCCTCCAGGACCACGTCGGGGAAGTCGGCGTTGGAATAGACACGAGAGACGTCGTCGAGTTCGTCGAGGCGGTCGAGCATCTTCAGTGCGGCGATGGCCGCCTTCTCGTCCAGCGCGACGGTGTTTTTCGGCAGCTTCGCCAGCTCGGCGTGCTCGACGATGAATCCGGCCTCGCTCAGCGCATCGCGCACCGTCTGGACGTCCGAGGGCTCGGTGATCACCTCGACGTAGCTGCCATCCTCCGCGACATCGACGTCGAGGGCGTCCGCCTCGATAGCGACGAGCTGGACCTCGTCGATGTCGGCGTCGGTGGCGTCGATGTTGATCACGCCGCGCAGATCGAACTGCCAGGCGACCGCGCCCGTCTCGGCCAGGTTGCCGCCGCCGCGGGTGAAGGCGAGCCGAACCTCGGCGACGGTGCGGTTCCGGTTGTCGGTCACAGCCTCCACGATGATCGCCGTACCGCCCGGTCCGTAGCCCTCGTACGCGATCTCCTCGAGGTGGTCAGCATCGCCACCATCGCTCCCGCGCTTCATCGCGCGATCGATGTTGTCGTTCGGCATATTGCTGTCTTTGGCGCGCTGGATCGCGAGCCGCAGCGACGCGTTCATCTCCGGGTCAGGGTCGCCCTGCTTCGCGGCCATCGTGATGTCGCGCGCGAGCTTGGTGAAGAGCTGACCCCGCTTCGCGTCGGTCGCAGCCTTCTTGTGCTTGATCGACGACCACTTCGAGTGACCGGACAAGCGTCCACCTCCGTCAGGCGCGCCGAGGATCGGTGGCGCGCTCCCTGTCCCCAATGCTAGCAGCGTCGAGGCTACTCGGCGGCGGCGCCGAGCACCGTATTGTCGATCAGACGCGTGCCGCCGAAGCGGCACGCCAGCGACAGCAGCGATTCGCCGTCGACGCCGCCCTCGCGTTCATCGAGCGTCGAGGGGTCGGCCAGCGAGACGTACTCGAGGTCGGCGAGCGGTTGCGCCTCGATCTCCTCCCGCACGAGACGGCGCAGCGCCTCGGCCTCGCGCTCACCGCCGCTCCACGCGCCCTCGGCGCGTCGCAGCCCTCGTGACAGCGCCAGAGCCTGCGCGCGCTCATCTGCGCCGAGGTAGGCGTTGCGCGAGGAGAGCGCGAGCCCGTCCTCGTCGCGGATGATCGGGCAGCCCACGATCTCGACGGGCAACACGAGGTCGCGCACGAGCCGGCGGATCACCAGCAGCTGCTGGGCGTCCTTCTGGCCGAAGTAGGCGCGGTCCGGCCCAGCGATGTTGAACAGCTTCGCGACGACCGTGGCCACCCCGTCGAAGTGCCCAGGCCGGTGCGCTCCTTCGAGGCGATCGGCGAAGGCGGTGACGCTCACGGTCGTGCTCGCGCCGTCTGGGTAGATCTCCTCGTTCGAGGGGATGATGACGAGATCCACGCCCGCCGCCTCGCACTGCGCGAGATCGCCCGCCTCATCCCGCGGATAGCGTTCGAAATCCTCGTTCGGACCGAACTGCGTCGGGTTCACATAGATCGAGGCGATGACCGAAGCACACTCTGCGCGAGCGCGGTCCATGAGCGAAGTGTGTCCGCTGTGCAAGTAGCCCATGGTGGGCACGAACCCCACGTCCGAGGGCAATGCCGCTCGGGCCAAACGGAACTCGGCGATCGACCGGACGACGTCCATCGCGCCCCCTGCCTCCGACCTCGACGGCGTCAGCCGCTGCGGGTCGAGACGTCCTCGAGTTCGCGCAGCACACGCTCGGCCATGCTCATGTCCTGCTCGGGACCGGGGGTCATGCGCTTGATCAACTCGAGCGCATGGTCGTCCATGTAGAACGACTCCTTCGCCGTGGGGAACGTGCCAGCCTCGACGCTCTCGCGGTAGGCCGTGATCGCCTCGCGGTAGGAATCGCCGAGCTCGGCGAAGCGGCGCGCGTGCTTGGGCCTGAGGTCGTCGTAGAGCCCGAGGATGTCGTGCTGCACCTGCACCTGGCCGGAGCAGAACGGGCCGGCGCCGATGCCGATGGTCGGGATGCTCACGCGCTGGGTGATCATGTGCGCCAGCGCCGTCGGCACCAGCTCCAGCACGATCGCGTACGCCCCCGCCTCCTCGAGTGCTTTGGCGTCGGCGATGAGGTGAACGGCATCGCGCGGCGTCTTGCCCTGCACCCGGAAGCCGCCGACGGCGTTCACGGACTGCGGCGTGAGGCCGATGTGGCCCATCACCGGAATGCCGGCCTCGACGATGCGCCCCACGGCCTCGGCGGAACGCTGGCCGCCCTCGAGCTTCACCGAAGCGCAGCCGGTCTCCTGCATGATGCGCATGGCGTTGCCGAGCGCGTCCTTCCAGCCGAGCTGGTAGCTGCCGAACGGCATGTCGACCACGACATGCGCGCGGTCGGAGCCGCGAACGACCGCGGCGCCGTGGTGGATCATGTCCTCCATGGTCACGGGGATCGTCGAGTCGTACCCGAGCACCACCATCCCCAGCGTGTCGCCGACGAGGAGGATCGGGATGCCCGCCGCGTTGGCGAATTTCGCCGTCGGGTAGTCGTATGCGGTCAGCATCGCGATCGGCTGACCACGATCACGCATGCGCTGGAAGTCCAGCACCGTCACGTGCTTTGCCATCGAAGGTTCCTCCGTCTCGGTCGAGGTGATCCAAGCGGAATGCGGGGGCAGGCCCCCAGGGCTGATGCGCTGCTCGTTCCCGCTCCTGACCAGCGCCGCCGCGTGGGGTCGACGTGGTCGCGGGCGCGAGCCCCGCCAGTATAGAGGCACGTCAAGCGATTGTTGAGGGCGTAGCCGAGGCTCGTACGGTTCTCCGTCAGGACCTTCGCCACTCCGCCGCCGAGGGCACGCCGCCGAGGCCTTCCGCGAGCCGTACGCCGCGCAGCACGGCGCGCTCCGTGGCGAGCGTCGCCATCGCCTCGAGCGAACGGTAGGCACGGTCGTCGACCTCCACCTCGCCCGTCGCGAGGGCGAACATCGCGTCGCCATCGCCACGCATGTGCACTGGCCAGATCGCCCGCGCGAGACCATCGTGCGCGATGCTGGCGAGCCTCGAGGCCTGTGCCTTCGTCAGCTTCGCGTTCGTTGCGACAACGCCGATCGTCGTATTTTCGGGCTGTGGAGCGTCGCCGGGCGGCGCCGCGTCGGAGGTGTCATCGGCGCCGAGTTCGAGCCGGTACGCCGCGCGCTCCTCGACGCTGAGCGGCCCCAGCCGCAGCAGCGCGTCGACATCCGCGAAGCCGCCGCCGTCGGCACGAGGGGCGGCGACGATCTCACCGGTCCTCGGGTCTCTGATCGCGCCGATCGCGTTCGTAGCCACGAGGGCGCCGACGACGATGCCGCCCTCGATCGCCTCGCTGGTCGTGCCGATGCCCGACTTGAGGTGCCGGTCGCGACCGGCCAGCTTCGCCACGGTCGCGCCGGTCCCAGCGCCGACCGAGCCCTCGGCGACGCGACCCCCGGTCGCACGGCGCGCCGCCCGCTCGCCGGCCGCGGCGTCGGGCGCGCGCTGCGTGCCGATGCCGAGATCGAACAGGATCGCAGCGGGCACGATCGGGATACAGAAATCGCCGAAGCGGACGCCGACTCCCTGCTCGCGCAAGTAATGCATAACCCCGCTCGCCGCGTCGAGGCCGAAGGCGCTGCCGCCGGACAGCACCACCGCGTGCACCTCCTCGACGAGGTTCTCCGGCCTCAGCAGATCAGTCTCGCGCGTCCCCGGCGCGGCTCCGCGCACGTCGACACCGCCGGTCGTCCCCGGCGGGCAGAGGACGACGCTGCACCCGGTGATCGAGCGCCGGTCGGTCCAGTGCCCAACGCGGATACCGCGGACGTCGGTGATGCCATCGAGCAACGCGGCCATCGAGGGTTAACCGGCGGCCGGCGCGGCGATCGTGCCCGGGACCGCGGCGTCGATGTACTCGACGCAGCGCCGCACGTAGCCTTCGGGCGAGCTGTGATAGGCCCCGGCGTGCTCACGTGGCGCCTCCACGCGCCAGACCGCGGTCGAGTGGTGCAGCGACGCGGCTGCGAGGTTGACCGAGTGCGCCAGTGGTACCAGCGGGTCGCGGACGCCGTGGATCAACAGCACCGGCACGTCGAGGTCTCGGCAGGAGCTGTGTGGCGCGAGCACGCTGACGTCGGCGTCGAACCAGCGCGCGGCCATGCGAAGCGACAGCGGCAGCAGCCACCTCGACGGCCCCGAGCGGCGCTCGCTGAGGTGCTGTCTGATCGAGCCGACCGGTGTATCCGCGATGACGGCCCGCACCTCGCGGCTCCGCTCCGCGGCCACAATGGCGTACGTCGCGCCCGTGCCGAAGCCATGCAGAACGATCGGCGTGGCGCCCCCCTGCCGGCGCACGCAGGCCACCGCCGCCTCGACATCTCGCGCCTCGCGCTCACCGAGCGAGGAACGCGACCCCGCTGACTCGCCGTGGCCGCGCAGATCGAAGCTGAAGACGTTGAAGCCACGTGCCACGTAGTCGCCGAGTAAGTCAAGCAGCCCGTAGCGCCCGCTGGCGCGGTGCTCGCCATCGCCATGCACGAGGATCACCGTCGCACGTGCTCCCGGAGAGGCCACGAACCAACCTCGGAGGATCAGGTCGTCTGCTGAGAGAAACTGGATCTCCTCCGCCCGCAGCCCGGCGTCCGCGGGTGTCCCGCGCACGCGACGCCGGCGCGTCCGCGTGAGCTGCTCCGCCATCAAGAACGCGGCGCCGAAGATTGCCGCAACGACGACGACCACGGCGAGCAGCGCCACCAGGACGAACCAGATCACGATGACGCCCCTCGAGGGCGCGCGCAGGCAACGTTGGTCATCAGGCTCCCCACCCGCGAGCGAAGCTACGCCGCCGCGGAAGACGCGGCAAGCGCACGCACCGGAAGGAGTCTGCGCAAAGCTCTTTAGCGGCGTTGGCAACCCGGGCAGTAGTGCGTCCCCCGCCCGCCGAGGCGCGTCTTGCGGATCGTCGTCCCGCACCGTTCGCATTCCTCGCCGTCACGTCGGAAGACGTGTACGTGGATGTGGTGCATGCCCTCGCCGCCGAGGCCATCGCGGTAGTCCGAGAACGACGACCCGCGGTCGCCGAGTGAGTCTGCGAGGGTCTGGCGCACCGCGGCGTGCAGCCGCGCGGCACGTCGAGGCCCGATCCGGTCGCACGACGTGCGCGGGTCGATCTGTGCGATCCAGCAGGCCTCGTCGGCGTAGATATTGCCGACACCGGCCGCCACCTTCTGGTCGAGCAGCGCCGTCTTCACGGGCGCAGTGCGTCGTGACAGCGCCTCGCGCAGGTGCTGGATCGAAAACGCCTCAGAGAGCGCATCCGGCCCCACACGCGGCATCGCCTCGGCGGGGTCCTCGACGAGGTGCCACGTACCGAACTTGCGCATGTCGTTGAAGCGCAGCGAGTTCCCGTCGTCCAGCGTCAGCCGCGCGCGCTCGAAACGGTCCGGCGCAGCGTCCGAAGGTGCATGCACCAGCGATCCGGTCATCCGCAGATGCAGCACCCACGTCCGCCCGTCGTCAAGCGTCGCCAGGAGGTATTTCCCGTGCCGCCCCAGGCTCGCTACGCGCCGGCCCTCGAGCTCATGTTCGAGCTCGCTCGGTGCGTGGGTGACCGCGAGACGTTCGGAGCCGGGGTGGATCGCGACCGCGTCGATACGGCGGCCAACCAGCAGCGGTTCGAGGTCGCGGCGAATCGTCTCGACCTCGGGTAGCTCAGGCACCGGGCTCGATCCTCTGCGGCGTCACTCCATGTCACCCCAGGACGCGCCCGATTTCTCGTCGAGGTCGAGCGGCACCACGAGCTCCATCGACGGCATCAGCTCGCGCGCCAGCGCGCGCGTCTCCTCGAGCTCTTCGCGTGGCAGCTCGAAGATCAGCTCGTCGTGGACCTGCAACACCATGCGGGCCTGCTTGCCGGCCTCACGCCGCGCCAGCAGTTCGCCATCGAGCTGGTTCATGGCGATCTTGATGATGTCGGACGCCGTGCCCTGCACCGGCATGTTGATGGCGATGCGTTCGGCGGCCGATCGCGGGTTTCGGTTTCCGGCACGTAGGTCGGGGATGTAGCGACGGCGGCCGGTCAGCGTCTCGGCGTAGCCGCGCGCCCGCGCCTCGTCGACCGTGCGTTCGCGCCACTCCTGGACCCTCGGATAGGCCTCGAAGTAGGCGTCGATGAACGCCGTTGCCTCCTCACGCGGGATCCCCTCGCGGGTCGACAATCCGAAGGCGCTTAACCCGTAGAGCACGCCGAAGTTGAACACCTTCGCGCGCCGGCGCATGTCCGCATCCACCTCGTCCTCCGCCACATGGAACACGCGCGAGGCCGTCGAGGCGTGGATGTCACGCTGCTCATGGAAGGCGCGCTGCAGCTCCTCGTCGCCGCTGATGTGCGCCAGGACGCGCAGCTCGATCTGCGAATAATCGACGGCCAACAGGATTGGATCGTCGCCGCAGTCACGCGCGATGAACGCCCGCCGCACCTCGGTCCCCACCTCCGTGCGGACGGGGATGTTCTGCAGGTTCGGATCGTTGGAGGAGAGCCGGCCCGTCGCCGCGGTCACCTGCGAGAACACCGAGTGGACGCGGCCAGTGCGTGCGTTGACCTGCTTGGGCAGCGAGTCCACATAGGTCGACTTGATCTTCGTTAGCTCCCGCCACTGCAACACCGCATCGACCAGCGGATGCGCCGCGCGCAGCGGCTCGAGGGCGTTCGCGTCGGTGGTGAAGCCGGTCTTGGTCTTGCGCGTCTTCGGCAGCTCCAGCTCCTCGAAGAGCACGTTCGAGAGCTCCTGCGGTGAGCCGATCTTGAACTCGTGTCCGACCGACCCGTAGACCTCGCGCTCCGCGGCGTCGATCTGCGTGACGAGCTTCTCGTCGAGGTCCGAGAGCACTTCGAGGTCGATCGCGACGCCAAACTGCTCCATGCGGGCGAGCGGCACGATGTGCGGAAGGTCGATCTCGCGGAAGACAGTGTCGAGTTCGTTGCTCTTGAGCTCCGCAGCCAGCGGCGTCTCGACGCGGTGAATCAGGTCGGTCTGCTGCGCCGCGTACGCGCCCACCTCGGCGGTGCCCGCCTGCGAGAACGCAAGTTTCTTGCGCCCGCTGCCGAGGAGGTCACGCTCCTCCGGCGCCTCGACCCCCAGGCGGTCGAAGGCGAGCCGCTGCAGCGTCATGTTCGAGTCGCCCAGGTCATACGCAGCGATCTGCGTGTCGAAGTCGATCGAGGCCGTCCAAACGCCCTCGCTGCTCTCCGCCAGCGCGAGCAGGCCCTGCTTACCATCGTGCGCGATCCGCTTCAGCTTCGGATCCGTGAACAGCGGCGAGAGCGCCTCGAGTACTTCGTCACGCGAGAGCTGCTCGGGCGCCGCTTCGTCATCCTCGTCGTCGAGCAGCTTCTGCTGCGCGGCGGTCTCGCCGGGCGCCATGTGGCCGAACGGCACGTACGAGGCACGCCCCGCCTCGGGGCTGATCGCGAGGCCGACGAGCGTGTCCGCAGCGCGGATCGGGTGTGGATCGTCAGCGACGATCTGGAATGCGAACTGACCGGACTTCTTGACCGCCTTCACCAGCGCCTTCAGCGCCTTCGAGGTGGTGACGATGTCGTGCTCCCCAGCCACGCCGGCCTCGTCGGTGCGCTGCTTCGCCGGCTCCGAGGAGGCTGGCAGACGGTTGATCAACGAGCGGAACTCGAGTTCGCGGAACAACTCGACGACCGCGTCTCGGTCGTACTCGCTGACCACCGCCGAATCGAGATCGAGCTCGATACCCGGCACGTCCCGCACGATCGTCGCGAGCTCCTTCGAGAGTTCGGCCTCCGGTACACCGTTTTCGAGCGCCGTCCGCGTGCGCTTCGGCTCGATCTCCTCGATGTGCTCGATCATCACTTCTAGGGTGCCGTAACGCTCGATCAGGGCCTTGGCGCCCTTCTCGCCGATCCCCTTCACGCCGGGGATGTTGTCGCTGTTGTCCCCGACCAACGCCTTGTAATCGACCATCTGGGTCGGCTCGAAGCCCCAACGCTCTCGCACCGCCTCGACGTCGTACATCACATAGTCACGCTGGTACGGCCGGTACATGTAGACCCGCACGCCCGGCTGGATCAGCTGCACGATGTCGTTGTCCAGCGTCACGATGATGACCTCGACGCCCGCCTCCGCGGCCTGGTCGGCCAGCGTGCCGAGGATGTCGTCGGCCTCGTACCCCGCGAGCTCGACCAGCGGAATGCGGAACGCGTCGAGAAGCTCCCGGACGCGGTCGAATTGCGGGACGAGGTCCTCGGGCGTCGGGGCGCGCGTCGCCTTGTAGCGCTCGTCGAGCTCCTTGCGGAACGTAATCGATGACGCGTCCCAGGCCGCGATGATATGGGTTGGTTCGAGCTCGTTCAGGACCGTCAGCAGGCTGTTGGCGTACCCAAACACCGCGGCAACGGGCTCACCGGTGCGCCGTACCGTTAGCACGTCGCGCAGCGCGAAATACGAGCGGAAGATGATGCCGTGCGAGTCGAGGATGACGAGGCGCGTCGGGCCGCTGTCGACGGCCGTATCGGTTGCGCCGTTCGTGGAGGCCTGGCCCGAGTCGCTATCTGCGGTCGTGATACTGCTCGCTTCGCCGCGTCCTGGCAGGGGTTCTCGTGTCTTCGGCGCGAGTATACGCTGGCAGCCACTCCCACCTCGTCAGCAGCGCCGCCGCACCGCTCGGGACATCGCCGAGTGGCGACAGCGCCGTTAGAATGCCGCGAATGATTCGCTTCCGAACGCTGCCGCTGCTGGCCGCACGTCGCATGCTGGGCAACTGGCGGCTTCTCTCGTCCGTGGCCGTCGGCACGCTCGTCGCGGCCGCCATCCTATCCGCCACGGTGATCTACTCCGACGCCATCCGTGACCTCGGACTGCAGTTCGCGTTGAACCAGCGCGACCCGACGACGCTGGACCTGGTGGTCGAGCGCGATAACCAGACGGTAGACGCCGGCGAGTATCAGTCGAGCAACGCGCGGCAGGATGCCATCGTCGCCGGGACGCTCGGACCGGCCTCGGCGAGCTCGGTGCGCCAGGGCACGTCCGCCACGTTCTTCCCCACCGCACCCGGCATCGCGGTCGACGGTGAGAACCCGGAACGCCCGCGAGCGAACTTGCGTTACCGCTCCGGGATCGAAGCCTTCGTCGAGGTGACGCTGGGCGTCGGTGCCCCGGCCGCGCCGGCCGGCGCCGAGGGCGTGATCCCGGCCGTGATCGGCCGGACGACGGCTGCGATCAACGACCTGACGGTCGGCGATCGCATGGACCTCCACCCATTCTGGGATCAGGACCTGCCGCCACTCCAGATTGAGATCGTGGGACTGATCACCGAGGTCGATCTCGCGGACCGCTTCTGGGGCGGCAACCGGTTCGTCGTCAACGGGCGTCAGCGCACCTGGGAGACGATCATCTTCATCGTTCCGGAGGCGACGTTCTTCGGTGCGGCGCTCCAGCGGTTGCCCGCCATGACGGGGGACTACGACACGACGTACGAAACGAACCTGGAGGCGCTGAACTCGCGCAACGCCGTCGGTATCGCGCAGGCGCTCAATGGTCTCGAACGGCGCCTGTCCGAGTCCGAGGTGAACACGCGCGTCGAGACCGCCCTGCCGACGGTCTTGCTGACCTTCGATGAGAAGTTGTTCTTCACGCGCATCCCGCTGCTCGTACTCCTACTCCAGATCGGCGGGATCGTCGCTTACTACCTGGTGATGGTCTCGACCATGCTGATCGAGCGGCAGGCGGGCGAGATCGCGACGCTGCGCAGCCGCGGCGCGAGCACCGCGCAGCTGTTGTTCCAGTACGGCGTGGAGGGTTTTGTGCTGGCGGTCGCGGCTGCGCTCCTCGGTCCGCCGATCGCGGCCACCGTGATCACGGCGCTGGGACCGACGCCAGCGTTCTCCGCGCTCAGCGGCGGCTCGACCCTTGATGTGAACATCTCGACCGCGTCCTACCTGCTCGCTGCCGGTGGCGCCCTGCTGGCGTTCCTGTCCTTGATGATCCCGGCGTGGCGCGCGACCCGATCGACCGTCGTCGAGTTCAAACGCGCCACGGCAAGGCCACGACCAACGCCACTCTTCCTGCGCTACTACCTGGACGTGGCGCTCGTGCTGCTGCTCGCGTTCGTGTTCCGGCGCTTGTCACAGCAGGAAGTGCTGTTCACCGAGTCGCTCTTCGGCGAGACGCAGGCGGACCCGTTCCTGCTGACGACACCCGCCGTTTTCATGCTCACGGTCGGCATCGTGTTCCTGCGACTGTTCCCGCTCGTGCTGCGCGTGATCGCCTGGGGCGTCGCCCAGACCAGGAGTACCGCGATCCTCGTCGGCATGCGCTCCCTGGTGCGCAACCCCACGCACTACACGCGGCTCGTGCTGCTGCTGATGTTCGCCACCGGCGTCGGCATGTTCGGCGCCACGTTCTCAGCCACCCTCGATCGTTCGTACATCGAACGGGCCGCGTTCCTCGTGGGCGCCGACGTGCGAGGCACCAACCCGAGTGAGATCAACCAGCTCTCCAACGAGGCCTTCGCAGAACGCGCCGCTCAGGTGCGCGGCGATACGGTCAGCCCGGTGATCCGCACGGGCGCCACGCTGGAAGCGAACGGCCAGCGGGAGGCCATGCAGCTGCTCGCGGTCGAGGCGGAGACGTTCGAAGACGTCGGTTTCTTCCGCGGCGACTTCGCCGCCACTTCGTTCGAGGAGATCCTGGCGACGCTCCGGGCGAACGATGCCACGCAAACGCGGATCGAGATCCCGGACGGTACCCAGCAGATCGGCATCTGGGTACGCGCCGTCGACCTCCGCGGCCCGGTGACGTTCGGCCTCGGGATTCGAGGCGCGGAGGGGCGTGGCACGAACCTGACGGTCGGGTTCCTCAACAACGACAGCGTGCTCGTCGATGGCTGGCGGCTGTTCCTCGCTGACATTGATCGGCCGTTGACCCGGTTCGGCGGCCTCAGTCGTCTCGACCAGCCGCTGGCGCCGTTGACCCTCGAGTCGCTCTGGATCTCGCCCTTTGGCCGCGTCGCGCAGGGGCAGGGCATCGTGAAGTTCGGTCCGGTGATCGGCACCTTCGAGGAGCCGCCGGAGCCCGATCCGGACGGGCGGCCCTTCGAGACGGCGATTCGCATCCTCGAAGCTCCGCCTGGGGGCGGGTTCGTCGTCGCCGACTTCACCGAGGGCGGGTTCGAGGTGATCGAGGGGCAGTCGGCCGTACCGGTCGACGACGTCACTCGCACTAGCCTCGAGGAGCCGCCTCCCGGCTTCGCCTCCTCGACTCAGTACCAGTGGCTGACCCGCACGCTGCCACCCGCGATCCGCGGGCTGAGGACCGCGACCGACGACGAGCCAACGTTGATTTATGTCTCGAACGACTCGGCTGCCCGACTCAGTCTCGAGGTTGGTGACACGGCGACGATGTCCATCGCGAGCAAGTTCCTCGAGGTCGAGGTGGCCGGCGTGCTCGACATGTTCGCCACGCTCACACCGACCGAGCAGCGCCCGGGCTTCATCGTCGCCTCGGCGAGCCGGCTCTCGGTGGAGGCTAATGCGGGTGCGCCCGGCCTGGCGTTGCGCTTCAACGAGATCTGGGTCGCGTCGTCGGAACCACTGGCGACTCGGCTCGACCTCGAGGCGCTCGGCGCCTCAGAGATCCTCGACGCTGAGGAAGAACGGCTGCTGCAACAGGAGGACCCGCTCGTGGCTGCCGGGTGGGCCGGCATCCTCGCCATCTCGTTCGCCGCGGTGTTGCTGCTTTCGGCGATCGGCTTCATCGTCTACTCCTACCTGACCGCGCAAGCGCGCAGCCTCGAATTCGCCATCCTGAGGACGCTCGGCTTCTCGCGGCTGCAGGTGTTCTCGGTCGTGATGTTCGAGCAGCTGTTCGTGATCGTCGCCGGTATGGGCCTCGGCACCATCGTCGGACTGCGGATCGGGCGGCTGATGATGGACTTCCTCGGCACCAACGAACGTGGCGTCGAGGTAGCGCCACCGTTCGTGCTTGAGATCTCATGGGCCGAGATCTTCCTCGTCTGGGGTATCCTCGGATCCGTGTTTATCG
Source organism: Dehalococcoidia bacterium (assembly GCA_965226785.1). Classification (GTDB taxonomy): domain Bacteria; phylum Chloroflexota; class Dehalococcoidia; order UBA2979; family UBA2979; genus CBDDEC01. The sequence goes on along the minus strand of CBDDEC010000004.1, from coordinate 1,022,454 downwards.
TCACAATCGCAGCCGTCGTCCTGCTCTACTTCCGCCTGCAGGTCCACCGTGCCCTTCGGATTGGCGACGCTTAACCGTGACCACACTGCGGCAGTCCGAGCCGACCGAGCTGTACATCCACTGCGAAGATCTCTTCAAGATCTACAAGACCGAAGAGCTCGAGGTGGTGGCCCTGCGAGGCCTCGATCTGCGCGTCCCGCCCGGTGAGATGATGGCGATCGTCGGCGCCTCGGGCTCGGGCAAGTCCACACTGCTCAACATCCTCGCCGGGCTCGACCAGCCCTCGGCCGGCCGCGTCACGGTCGGCGAGCGCAACTTGCTCACGATGAACGACGACGACCTGGTTCGCTACCGACGCCAGGAGGTCGGTTTCGTCTGGCAGCAGACCGGCCGCAACCTGGTGCCCTACCTGAGCTCACAGCAAAACGTCGAGGTGCCGCTCATTCTGGAGGGCAGGAGCCGCAAGCGCGCTCGGGAGCGCGCGATCGAGCTGCTGACGGCGGTCGGTCTGCCCACGAAGCTGCGCAACCGCCCGGAGCAGCTCTCGGGCGGCGAGCAGCAGCGCGTCGCCATCGCCGTCGCCCTCGCGAACGACCCACCGATGCTCCTCGCGGACGAGCCCACCGGCGAGCTGGACAGCGCGACCGCCGACGAAGTGTTCGCGGTGATGCGGGAGTTGAACGAGTCGACCGGCGTGACAGTGGTGATCGTGACTCACGACCGCGCCATCACGCAGCGCGTTGACCGTGTGATCGCGATGCGCGACGGTCGCACGAGTACCGAGACAGTGCGGCATGTGCAATACGCGCGCGGCCGCGGCGAGGTCGTCGAGGAGTATGCGGTCGTCGATCGCTCGGGCCGTCTGCAGATTCCACGCGAGTACCTGGAGGACCTGAACATCGACCGCCGCGCGCGTGTTTCCATCACCGAGGACCACGTCGAGGTCCGCCCCGAGGATGACGCCGAAGACGAAGGGCTCCCACGATGGCGGCGATGAAGATTACTCGCCAGGGAGACGCGCCCACGCCGGCCGTCGAAGTCCGCCACGTCAACCGCACCTTCCGCAGCGCCGGCTCGACCGTGCAGGCGGTTCGTGACGTCTCGATCGCAGTGCCTCGAGGCGAGTTCCTGGCGATCGTCGGTCGCTCCGGCTCTGGTAAGACCACCCTGCTCAACGTGATTGCCGGCCTCGACAAGCCCGATTCGGGCGAGGTCTTCATCGACGGCGAAGAGGTGTCGAGCTACGGCGATGGCCGCCTGACTGAGCTGCGCCGCCACAAGGTCGGCTTCGTGTTCCAGTCGTTCGGCCTGCTGCCGCTGCTCTCGGCCGCCGAGAACGTTGAACTCGCCCTCCGCATCGCCGGCGCCAGCCTGCGCGTGCGCACGCAGCGCACCCGGGAACTCCTTGAACGAGTCGGACTGACCGAGCGCTCCGACCACCGTCCCTATGAGCTGTCGGGCGGCGAGCAGCAGCGGGTCGCCGTCGCGCGCTCGCTGGCGAACGAACCGCAGCTGGTGATCGCTGACGAGCCGACCGGCGAACTCGACTCGACGACCGGCGCGCAGATCTTCGCGCTGTTGCGCGAGGTGTCGGACAGTGGCGTCACGGTGATCACGGCGACGCACGACCCCTTCGTGATCGAGCACGTCGACCGCGTGATTGAGATGACCGACGGCGCTATCGCGAATGAGGGCATGGGTCAGATCACCGCGCGACACGCCCCGGACGCGCCGGAACTGCCAAGGATGTCGCGCCCGCCCAAGGCGCCGCCTCCGCGCTAGCCATCGTCCGAGGTACGCGCGCGCCTAAGGCGTGCTCGCTCCCGACTCTTCGAGTCGGAAGATCACGACGCCGTTGTCCCACTGCACGATCTGGTAAGGCGACGCCGCGTTGATCCAGGCGGTCCGCACCGCGCGGCCGTTGCGCAGCAGGATGCGCCAGGTGTCGAACGTCCCGGCCGGCACCTCGATCGTCTGCGTCAGCGGGACGCGCACGTTGACCGTCTGCTGGCTCACCTCGATTGGGTTCACCGACACGTAGAACTCGTCGTACTCCTCGACAAAGGCCAGCGTGCGCCAGAGCCAGAGCGAGCTCTCGTTGTCGTAGTAGTGCTCGCGGACATCGAACCCGCGCTCCGATACCTCGTCGCCACGCGTGCGCGTCGAGGTCACGCGCACCTGGCCGTCGTCGTCAAGGTCGTATGACCAGCGGTAGGTCTCTTCCTCGATCGTCCCGTCGTTGTCCCGGGAGACGATGTCACGCGAGCCCGAGAACGGGCGCAGCGTCGCGGCGTCGACCTCGACGATGACCACGTCGCTGGTCGGGACGAAGCCCTCGGGTGTGTCCGCCTCGATGTACGTCTGGCGCAGCAGCAGCCGACCACCGCCGGTGGCGGTCGTCTCGAAGGTACCGGTACCGATCACCTCGCCGATGTCGTTGGTCAGTGAGTAGACGAACCGCTCGCCGTCCTCGAACGGGACGCTCGAGGCGACATCGATCGTCTGTGCGCTCGGCGTGGCGGCCGAGCAGGCCGCCAACAGCGTAGTGAACGCGAGCAACGCTGGCAGCAGCGATCGAGGTCGGGACATCACTCAGGACGCAGCCGTCGCCGCGCCCTCGGAGAGCCGCTCGACGACGGCACCGAAACGCTCGATGGCCACCTCGATGTCCTCGGCGGACACATCAAGATGACAGACCATGCGCAGCCGCTGTGGAGCGGTGCCGCTGCAGAGCACGCCCACTTCGGCGGCGGTGGTTCGGAGCTCGGCGCCATCGATGGCGTCGCCCACGTCAAAGAAGACGAGGTTCGAGTCAACCGTCGACGGGTCAATCGAGATGTTCGGCATCGCCGCCAGGCCGTCGGCCAGGCGTCGCGCGTTGGCGTGATCCTCAACGAGACGATCGACGTTGTGCTCCAACGCATAGAGCGCCCCAGCGGCGATCACGCCCACCTGGCGCATCGCGCCGCCGACCTGTCGCCGGATGCGCCGGGCGCGGTCAATGAACTCGGTCGGGCCGACGAGCACCGAGCCCACCGGCGCGCCGAGGCCCTTCGAGAAGCAGAACGCGATGGTGTCCGCGGGCGCGGCCAGAGCGGCGGCGTCCGTTTCGAGCGCGGCCGCGGCGTTGAAGATGCGAGCGCCATCGATGTGCACCAGCGCGCCAGCCTCGTGCGCGACCGCGGCGACCTCCCGGGTCTCCTGCAGCGAGATCGCCGCCCCGCCACGCCGGTTTTGCGTGTTCTCGAGGCAGACCAGCACCGTCGAGGGCCAGCCGTCGCGGCGGATCGTGGCCCGCACCTCGTCCGGGTCGATGCTGCCTCGGTCGTCGTTGTGCACGGTTCGCACGGAGATGCCGCCGAAGGCGGCGCTGCCCATCCCCTCGTGGTGGACGATGTGCGACTCCGAGCCCGCAATCACCTCGTCACCGCGATCGCAGTGCGTGAGCAACGAGACGAGGTTGGCCATGGTGCCGGACGGAACGTAGAGGGCCGCCTCCTTGCCGATGCGCTCGGCAGAGGCCGCTTCGAGCTGCTTGACCGTCGGGTCGTCACCGAGCAGGTCGTCGCCGACCTCGGCGGCGGCGATCGCGGCGCGCATGCCGTCGGACGGCCGCGTCACCGTGTCGGAACGAAGGTCGATGCTGTGTTCAAGCATGTCGTCGGGCATCGCTAAGTCCATCGGCTGAGCATGCGCTGCGTCGTGCAGGATCGCGCGTGCGAGCGGCAGCGGCTAGGGGTGTGGCGCTCGAGCGCGACTAGTCCTCGGCGGCGGGCTCGCGCTCCCAGATCGTCTCGTAGCCCTCGCCGCCCTTGATCGCGGCCAAGATGTCCGCCCGCTCGAGGCGGCGACCCTCGCGGAAGACGCGGTCGGTGTCGGCGATCGCCCGCTCGCCACCGGCATCGGAAAGCCGCTGCTCGATGCGCTCCCAGACACCGAGCTCGCGCATGGCGATCATGGCGCGCGGCCAGCGGATGACGGTGATCTGCTCCGGCAGCGGCAGGTCAGGACGCTGCTGCCGCAGATAGCGGTATCGGTCCTCGGCGGAACGGGCGGGCGGCACCATCGCGATATAGGGCTTGCCATCCTCATCGACCCGCGAGTCGACGAGGAGTCGCTGCTCGATAGCGCTGAAGCGCACGACGAACACGTCTGCTTCGTCGATCACCTGGAAGATAGCGTCCAGGTCGAGGCCGAATTCGCGATCCATTGACATGGCCCCATGGTATCGCACAGGGCAGACGCATCTGTTGGTGCGCCCGCCCTCGATGCTTGCCTGTCGCGTCGATCAGACGTTGATCTGGTAGGTCCGGTCGAGGTACGGCAGGTGAATCAGACCGGCCATCTGCATCCCGAAGACGATGAGGATGACCCCGCCGATGCGCGTCAGCGTGTCGAGCTGATCCTGCACGGCCGAGCCGACGAGGCCAACCGACGCCCCGATGGCGGCGAAGACGATCGTGAAGCCGATGATGAATGCGACGGAGTGCATGATCACCCGCCGCCGGCTCGCCGCTGTGCTCTCCTCGCCGGTGCTCATAACGGACTCGCCGGCGATGTTGACGAGGTACGCCGGCACGAGCGGCAGCACGCAAGGCGAGAGGAACGAGACCACACCGCCGAAGAAGGCGATGCCCGGTCCGAGCGAACCGTCGACGCCGCTGCTGAGGTCGGCCTCGACGTCTGCGGTCGAGTCGAAGAGGAATCCGAGATTCTGGAAGTAGCGGTTCAGCTCGGAGAACTCACCCAGCACCATCAGCCCGCCGATGACGATGAACAGCGCGCCGCTAAAGATCATCAGCTTCGGCAGGTACGGGTTCAGCGATCGCATCCTCGGCTGGATCCAGCTGAAGAACACCGCGAACAGCAGGAACCAGACGCCGAGGCCGAGCGCGTAGAACGTCAGTAGCAGCGCGCCCTGGTAGGCCGTGCCGGAGGCCGCGGCCAGCGTCAGCACGACGCCGAGGATCGGACCGATGCACGGTGACCAGGCGACGGAGAAAGCAGAGCCGATCGCGAACGAGCGCGGGTAGCCGTTGCCGAAGACCGCGTTCAGCCGGCGACGTACCGGTGAGACGGTTCCTGTCGTCGGTTGGCCGGGCGCTGTGGTGGCCATCGGCGCGGCTCCTTACCGAATCGGTCGAGCGGGGTTCGACTGAGTCATTATCTCGAACGGCATCGGACCAGGTGGTAACAACCGTTACCGAGAGTGTGATCGTTCGATGAACGACCGTCCCCGGTGTTGTTGTCCCTCCACCTCTCTCTCGCCCCTCGTCCTCAGCCTTCGTCGATCCCCAGGAGCCGTCGCCGCGCCTCGTCGTAGCGCTCCTTCGCCCGCGCCTCGCGGTTCAGCAGGCCCTTGATGCGGTCTGGCGGCAGCCGCTCCCCGTCCAGGAGCAGGCGATGCACACCGTCCAGCTGTTCCTGCCAGCGGTCGTAGGCGTCGCGGTAGACGGCCTTCGGATCCTCGCTCGTCATGACATCAGTGTAGCGAGCCAGGCGTCACGCGCCCTCAGTGCGCCCCGCCATCGACGGCGATCACTGCGCCTGTCGTGAAGCTGGAGGCGTCGCTCGCGAGGTAGAGCGCAGCGCCCACGATCTCCTCGGGCTCACCGCCCCGGCCGAGCGGCATCGTGCGCCGGGCCCGCTCCCTGAACTCCTCAAGGTCCCAGGCCTTCGAGATATCGGTCAGGAAGGGACCGGCCATGATGCAGTTCACGCGCACCGCCGGCCCGTACGCCACGGCGAGCGAGTGCGTCAGCGCGTTCAGTCCCGCCTTCGCCGCGCCATAGGGCTCAGCCTCCGGGCTCGGCCGCACCGAGTTCGTGCTCGAGATGTTGATGATCGAACCGCTGCCGCGCTCGACCATGTGCTTCCCGACCAGGGCGGACAGCCGGTAGGGGCCCTTGAGGTTGACGCCGATGACCTTGTCGAACAGCTCCTCGGTCACCTGGTCGAGCGAGGGGTACAGCGGTGACATCCCGGCGTTGTTGACGAGGATGTCAATCTTGCCGAAGCGCTCGACCACCGCATCGACGAGGCCGTCCAGCTCGTCCCAGTGGCCGACGTGCGCCGCGTACGGCAACGCCTCGCGCCCGAGGGCCTCAACCTCCGCGGCCGCTGCCTCACAGGATTCGATGCGGCGACTGGCGATGGCGATGTCCGCGCCCGCCTCCGCGAACGCGAGTGCCATCGCACGCCCGAGGCCTCGGCTGCCGCCCGTGACCAGCGCGACTTTGCCGGTGAGATCGAAACGGTCAGCCACTCCTCACGCCTCTCAAACGCCGAGATCGCTGTGTTGCGACGCAAGCAGCATCGAGTGCAGCTTCGCCTCGAAGGCGTCGACGTTGAGCGACATGATCTGCAGGTCATGCAGGCCGTCGGCGCGGTCGATCACCTGGTTACGCAGCACCGCTTCGCGCTCGAACCCCAGACGGCGGAAGGCGCGGATCGCGCCGCCCTGGTCCGTCGTCATCTGGGCGATCATCTTCTTGTATCCGGTCTCCCGAGCCGCCGCGAACGCCTGCTCGGTCAGCAAGCGTCCGAGGCCGCGGCCGCGCCACGCCGGTTCGACGAGGATGCGCAGCTCAGCGACGTGACGCGTCCAGTCGATGCCCTCGGAGGCCACCGTGGCGTAGCCGACGATCGCCTCGTCATGGAGCGCGATCACGGTCTGATAGCGACCTTCAAGCGCGTCCCGAATCCACGCCTGCACGTTCTCGTCGGTCGTGATGTCGCGGCGCAGGAACAGGAGATCGTGCCCTGGGAGAGCAGTCGTGAAGGTCAGCATCGCGGCGCGGTCATCCTCGGCGACGGGGCGCAGCGTCAGCTCCTCGCCAGAGAAGCTGAAGGTCGCGGGATAGGACAGTGGCTCGACGTGTTGCGCGGCGGCCTGCTCGGCCACGCGCATGTCACCGCCGAAGAGGCGCCCCAGGAAACTCATCGCCGCCCTCCTCCAGCGCCCGTCCCAGTCCGGACGCGTCGTCGCGATCAGCACGCAGTCTAGCCGCGCCAGCGTGCACGCGCTGCATCTCCTGCGTCCCCACTCCTAGCGGAGGTCCGCGGTACCGTTGAGCGATGAGAACCCCGCTGCTCCTCGCCTGCGCCGCACTCGTCTTCCTCGCAGCTTGTGGCGGCGACTCGGACGATCCGAACCCGACCGTCGCACCGACGGAGACCGCCAGCCCGGCGCCCAACCCGACGATCATCACCGCGACCGAGACGCCGACCTCGACAGGCGAGCCGACCGGAACGCCGGGTACAACGTCGACCGCCCCGCCCGAGCCCACCTCGACGACCACCCCTGATCCTGTCGCGGGCGACATCGAGGGCTTCCCGTTCGGCACCGCCGATGTGCGCGCCGCCGCCGAGGCTCGTGGCTTCGGCTTCCAGCTCGTCGGCGAGCGCCCGCCACTGTGCGAGCGCAGTGCGGTCCAGGGTCACGCGTTCTGGTCAGCGAACCTGGCCGGTGCGGACTCTGGTCCGCTGTTGGTGCTCTGGGTCTACGCAGACCCGGAAGCACTCGCGGCGGACTGGGACGTCGCACCGGGCAGCGCGCCCTCGCCACGCTTCGACTGCGAGCTGCCTTCGGGCTTCGTCTATTGGAACGAGAACCTCGTGATGACGCTGGAGACCTGGCTCGCCTCCGGCTTTGACGTCCCGATCGGCGACGAGGTCCCGCGCGAGCACGTGGCGATCCAGGGCTTCCTCTCGCTTACGCGCTAGCGGTCGACCCGGCTAGTTGCGACATGGACGTGTTGCTGCCGGTATGACACGTCGTTTCGGGACAGTCTCGGGACGCTTCGGCGCTCGAGCTGCCGATATCCCCGCGATCCGCCCTCGCACTATCCGATCAGCGCTGATCACAGCCCGCGGCTGGCCCTAAAACCCCGGCCGGACCTGTCGATAGTGAAGGCACCTGGGGGACGCCATGAACGCACGCCGCCGCTTCCGCACGTCGCCACTCGCCTGGCTGGCCGTCGGCCTGCTGCTCGTGCTCGCGCTCACCGGCTGCAAGAGCGAGGAACAGCTCGCCACCGAGCGCGCCGAGCGTGAAGGGACGTCCGTCCCGACCGCGACGGTGGCGACGACCGCGACCGCCACCGCACCGACCGCGACGCCTGAAGTAGTCGCGACGAGCCCAATCGCCCGTTATGTCGCCAATACCGGTGGTGACGGCATCAGTCTGCGCTCTGACTGCCGCAACGACGCCCGCATCGCCGGTGCCTGGACCGAAGGCACGCGTGTCGAGGTCGTCCAGGTCGGTTCCGGCGATTGCGACGGCTGGACGCTGACGGCCAGCGGCTCGACCGAGACCTGGGTCAGCAACCAATATCTTGCCAGCAACGCACCCTCGACGGCGGTTCGCCCAGCGGGCAGCACTTCGACGCCGTCACCCAATCCGACGACCTCTCCGCCTGCCTCGACGCCTGCAGCCAGCGGTGTCGCTGGCGAGTTCGAGGTCATCGATCACTGGTTCACGTTCGACCAGTGGGGCTTCCCCAACCTGAACTACACGGTCCGCAACCTGTCCAACGAGGCGATCGTGGACTTCGCTATCGACATTTGCCTGTTCGACCCCGCCGGGCAGCCGGTCAGGCAACACGGCTCTGGCCCGACGTGCTTCCAGTCAACCCACCTGGACATCTCAGTCCCCGCCGGCGGCACGTTCACGCCTCGCCAGATCACGACGTGGGCATGGGGCGCCGCTCGCTCCGCGACCTTCGACCCCCTCTTCGCGCGCACCCCGACGACGTACTGGCGGCCTTAGCGACGAGGGCCCCACACTCGGCCGAGTCGCGCTCCCACCGCGACCAGCCCGCGGATCTTCCCGCGGTAGAAAGCTCCTCGATGGAACTCACGTACGTCATCCCGTTCGTTCTGGCCGGGCTGATCAGCTTCGCGTTCGCACGCTGGCTCTCGTTGCTGATCCCGAACGCTGATGCCGAGGCCGGCTCGCAGAACCAGCTGCTCGTTCTTGGCGCCCTGGTGCTTCTACTTACCGTCGCTACCTCGATCGTGACCCAGGTGGTAGCTGGCGTTTCGCAGTTCGCCCTCCAGAGTGGGATCTTCGGTGACAGCTTTCAGGGGTTCCGCAGAATCCAGATCGCTGGCGGGGTCCTCAGCGGCACGATCCTCGGCCTCGCGCTGGGCATCGCGCCCTACGTTTTTGAGGCGTTCCGAAGCGTCATCGCCAACGCAGCAGTGACGCCGCTCGACGGCGTCGAGGGCGACTAGCCGCTGACTGCTCCGTAGAACCAGGCGTCCACCCAGCCCTCGGGCGTGTGGAAGAAGTCGCGCAGCGTGCCCTCGCGCGAAAACCCACAGTTCTCCGCGACGCCGGCCGAGCGCGTGTTGCCCACGGCGATGATGGCCTCGACGCGGTGCAGGCCCAGGGCTTCGAACCCGTAGTCCACGATCGCCTGCGTCGCGGCGCTCATCACGCCCCGCCCCCAGGCCGACCGATCGAGGGCCTACCCGATCTCCGCGCGCTGATGGAACGCGAAGAAGTCGTTGTAGCCAACGGTGCCCACCGCGTCGGGTGAGTCGGGCAGCACAATGCCCCAGCGCAGCATGCGCTTCGAGGTGAAGCCGCCGCGAATCTCCTCGATCGCGCGCGTGGCATCGGCGGGTTCGGTCATCACGGACCCCATCTGCGGACGCGCCACCTCCGGGTCCGACCCTCGGCGATAGAACGCTTCGGCGTCGGCGGGCTCGATCTGGCGCAGCAAGACATCGCCGGCGCGCAGCACCGGAAACTCATCCGGGATCGCCAAAAAGACATCGTGCATCGCCGGCTCCGTGCCCTCGCCGGTGCGTGGTGCCAGTGGTGGCACCTACGGGACTCGAACCCGCGTTTCCGCCTTGAGAGTACCCCGGGGACGTCCCGCCGGGTCATGCCCGCTCACGTAAAAGCCCGCCGTATCAACGGATCCCGCCAACTCAGGTGCCCCGTTACGTCGGACTCACGGTGGGTCATCCTGAAGTGCTGCTCGACGGGCCCCTTGCTCGCCGCCGTGTGGCGGCGATCGCTGCGCTAGCCTTCGATCCGCACCAGGCCCTCGGTGCCGTCGACCGGCAGGAGCATGCCGTCTTCGATCGCGGCCGTGCCTGTTTTCGTCCCGGTCACCGCGGGGATGCCGTACTCCCGCGCGACGATCGCGCAGTGCGAGAGCGCCCCACCGCTGTCCGTCACGACCGCACCCGCGACGGCGAACAGCGGTGTCCAGGGCGGCGCCGTCGCGTAGGTAACGAGGATTTCGCCGGGAGCGAGCTTGTCGACTTCCTCCAGCGTGAGGATCACACGCGCCGTCCCACGAACGACGCCGCCACTGGCCGCAACCCCGCGGATCGAACCTGGCTCGGCTGGCTCGAACTCGTCCGGGCCAAAGAAGTTCGCGAATAACGGGTTGGGAATAGCCTCGCCATCCCCGATGAATGCCGGCGGGAGCGTACGCATCCAGTGAGCGCGCGATGCCCGCCGCTCCGCGATCTCGTCCTGGTACCGAACGTCCGAGTCGGTGGCCGCCGCACCGATCTCCGCCTTGTGCAAATAGAACACGTCCGACGGCTGGTCAACGCTTCCCTGCGCGCTCAGCCGATCGCCGAGTGCCAGGCAAGCGGCGCGTGCGGCAACGTGTCCCCGCTGGTCGATGTGGTAGTTGTGGTCCTCGCTCAGGATCGTGTGCGCCTGCGCGGCGCGCTGCGCGACCCGGAACTCCTCGACCTGCTCCGCGTCCGAGAGTCGGTCCTCTGCTTCGCGAGTCGTCTGCTCGCGTAACTCAGCGGTCTTCGCGTGCAGCGCCGCCGGGCTGGCGTCCTCCGTCCCGTCGACGTAGCTGCGCAGGAGGAAGAGCACGAAGCGAGGGTCCTCCTGCCATGTCGGGAAGTCGAACTCGTCGAACGACTCGTTACGCTGTCCGTACACCTCGAGGTACGAGTCCAGCAGCGCGCGGAACTCCAGCCCATCGGCGACGCCCTCCAGCTTGGAGCGCACGTCGACGGGCCGCTCCTCCCTGAGCAGGGCCAGCACCTCCGGTCGCGACTGAGCCTCCCGCGAGAGATCCCAGAGCGCCTCAGCAGACTGCAGGGACATGTTCGGCATGCCGCCGACCGCGTCCCTCGCGATCCGCGGACCGTCGTCGCCGAATGCTGCCGCGCAGAGCCGCTCGAAGCGATCCATCGCTACTGTCGTCAGACTCAGCGCGATCATGTGCAGCTGCCCGTGCCGGCGGCGCATCGCCTCCAGTTCGTCGTACCGGTCGAAGAGCGTGCGCAGGGTGTCTTCCGGGGCGGCCCATGTGCGGAGCGCGCGATTGATCGCCTCGACTTCGGGCCGGTACTCAGTTTCCCAGACCTCGACCTGGCGATGGAGGCGTCGTTCGCTGTCACGTGCGGCGACACCATCGAGGACCTGCATCGCTTCCGAGGTGGGCGGAAGCATCCGGATGAAGCCATAACCGTTGACGTGCATCTGTTGCATGTGAAACGGCATACCGACAGACTCCGCGCCACGTGCGAACCCTTCGAGCAGCATCTTGCCCAGCTCCGCCGACAACGGGCTCGTCGGTGTCGGGCCGTGCAGCTGGTCCCAACGCCAGGAGGCGCTTGCCGACTCCTCGTCGGGCCACACAACCTCGAAGGGCGTGCCGTCGGGACACTCATACGTGCGCTGCAGGTTCACCGAGTTCCTCGCTCCTAATCGCTGGCGCTCGCCGATACTTCGGCGTTCCGCCAGTCGGACGGCATGAACGATAACCTCTCGAAGCGCCTCGAGTCCCGAACGAACGCAAGTGGCAGGTGTAGAGCGTCCCAGAGCGCGTCACGAGCAGGCACGCTCACCAGCACCGTGGTAGGGAGCTAGATCGGCGAAACCCGGTGTCCACGGACTGGAGTGCTGAAGGATCTGCCCGAACGCCTCGAGGCAGCGCACGATCGGCTTGTGCGACTCCTGGCCGTCCTGGCACTCCGGGTCGGCGGGAGATCTGGGAGGCGCCACTCTCGCGATTCACGACAAAGACGACTAAACTGGTCAAGAACAATCTGCTGCATTGATCGGAGCCTGGATGTCCCGGGTCCATGTGATTCACGAGAACCCCGATTGGCTTCCGCCGTTTGCAGCCGCGTTCGACGCGCTCGGCGTTCCGTGGTTGGAATGGTTCCTCGACGACGGCGCGCTCGACCTCGACACGACACCACCCGAGGGCGTCTTCTACTCGCGGATGAGCGCCTCCTCGCACACCCGCGGCCACGCCGCCTCGAAGGACTACACACGCTCCGTGCTGAGCTGGCTCGAGAGCCACGGCCGCACCGTCGTCAACGGTCGTCGCGTCCTTGAGCTCGAGATGAGCAAAGTCGACCAGCACGCGGCCCTCCGTGCCGCCGGCTTCGATGTACCGCGTACCGTCGCGGTCGTCGGTCGCGCCAAGCTGATCGAGGAAGCCCGCAAACTCCCGGTCCCGTTCATCACCAAACACAACCAGGGGGGTCGCGGCCTCGGCGTCCGTAAGTTCGAGCGACTCGACGATTTCGAAGCCTATGTCGGGGGACCGGAGTTCGTGGAGCCCGTCGACGGCATCACCCTGCTCCAGGAGTATGTCCACCCCGCCGATGGCACGATCACGCGCGTCGAGCTCGTCGGCGATCAATTCCTCTATGCGCTCACCGCCGACACCAGCGAGGGATTCACGCTCTGCCCGGCCGACGATTGTGCCATCGACGGGCTGCCGGCCGACGCACCCGAGGAGGCCAGCCTCTTCCACTGGCGCGAGGGCTTCGAACACCCAATCGTCGACCGCTATCTCGACTTCTGCCGCCATTGGGACATCGGCATCGCCGGCATAGAATTCATCGAGTCCACCGACGGCCGTCTCGTTACGTACGACATCAACACCAACACTAACTACAACGCGGTCGTCGAAGCGGAAGCTGGCCGCTCGGGCCCCGAAGCTGTCGCCCGATACCTCGGCTCGCTCTTCACCATCTCGGAGCCGGCGCATTTGGTGTCGCATGCGTCCTCGCCTGCCCGCACCTGACCTATTGCCGTGTCCGGGCTAGCATCGGGGCCCACGCCCTTGGAGACCGCCTGGTCGCGAGGCCCGACCGCAACTCCCGGGCAGGCAGAGGCTACCCTCGGTGGCGCGACATCGGCGCTCTCAACATGACTGAAAAGTCCGCAGCCCCGGCCGAACGACCGCACGTCGTGATAGTGGGCGGCGGGTTTGGAGGGCTGGCCGCGGCTCGAGAACTCAGGGACACGCCAGCGCGCGTCACGCTGATCGATCGCAGCAACCACCATCTCTTCCAGCCACTCTTGTATCAGGTCGCAACAGGCGCGCTCTCGCCCGCGAACATCGCGGCGCCGCTACGGGGCATGCTGCGGCGCCAGACCAATGCTCGAGTCCTCCTCGGCGAGGTCATCGCCATCGATGCGAGCGAACAACGAGTCCGGCTGAGGCAGGCCTCAGTGGCATACGACGTGCTGATTGTGGCCACCGGCGCGCGACACCATTACTTCGGTCACGACGACTGGGAAGCGCTCGCCTTAGGGCTGAAGACCCTCGGCGATGCGACTGAGATGCGCAGCCGCATCCTCGGCGCCTTCGAGGCGGCCGAGCTGGCGGATGACCCGACCCAGGTTCGAGAATGGTTGACGTTCGTCGTAGTGGGCGCAGGGCCGACCGGCGTCGAACTCGCGGGTGCGCTGGGCGAGGTGGCGAACGACACGCTGCGGCGGGACTTTTCAGCTATCGACCCGGCGTCGGCTCGCATCTTGCTGCTAGAGGCCGCCGATCAGGTGCTTCCGTCCTACCCCGCCGCGCTCGCTGCACAGGCGGCTCGAGCGCTCGAGCGGCTCGGCGTCACGGTACTCACCGAAACGTCCGTGACGAGTGTCGAACGAAGCGCAATCGTCGTCAGGACGGCCGAGGGTGTGGAGCGAATCGGAACACATACGGTGCTCTGGGCCGCGGGAGTACAGGGATCATCGCTCGGGCGCCTGCTGGCTGCCGAGACTGGCGCCGAAGTCGACGCCCACGGCCGCGTCGTTGTCGGCTCGGACCTCAGCCTCCTTGGACATCCTGAGCTGTTCGTCATCGGTGACCTCGCACATGTGGAGGACGCATCGGGCACGCTTCCGGGACTGGCGCCTGTGGCCCTTCAGCAAGGCCGCTATGTCGGACGCCTGCTCAAGCGTCGCCTTGCCGGTCAGCCCGTCAGCCCGTTTCGATACCGGGACCGCGGCAGGCTGGCCACGGTGGGGCGGGGGTTCGCGATCGCTGACTTCGGGCGGGTTCGGCTCACGGGCTTCGCCGGCTGGCTTGCCTGGATCGGCGTGCACCTGTGGTCACTCACTGAGTTCGAGAACCGCGTGCTGGTCTTCGTTCAGTGGGCGTGGAGCTATTCAACGAGGAATCGCTCCGCGCGCTTGATGCTCGGGCGAGCCCCGCCAGCGAACGGAGACTTGCGTAGACGAGGCCCGCCGCCCTGATGCTGCGCACCCCCGCCGCGATCGGCGCAGCGGCGGCTCCGTCGGTCTTCAACCTGGGTGATTCGATTCACCAGTCGTAGTCGCTGCACCCTTGGCCCTATGCACAGAGTGCTCAGCAGCCACGCCGCATCAGTGAGACGACTCTCGCAGTTGTAGATCGTCAGTGCGGAGTTGCTAGCTCACCTCGAACGTCTCGGCCAGGAACGCGCGCTCCTCGTGCGTGCTGCTATCGGCCGCCAGCAAGATCTCAGACTGTAACGCCTGGTCGCGCTGCTGCATGGCAGTCGCATTGGCGTGCGCCTCAGACTGCCAGACCGTGAAGCGGCCGACGAACGAATGCACGTCGTGCTCGTCGGGATCGAGCCGGTAAGCGGCGACGAAACCGTCACGGTCACGGTGGAACTCGAGCAGCTGGTCGATCAATTCCCGCAGACGGTCAGCCTGACCGACCTTGGGCGTCATCAGCGCGTAGCGAACGAACGGCATATTGATCTCCTCCCCCGCCAGCACCTTCGCCGGCGCGCGCGCAATCCTAGCCTAGTGACCAACTTACAAATCGGGCCCCGCCCTCGCACTCCCCGATCCATCGAGGGGTCGAGCTAGCAACCCCGCACCCCCCCCGCCAGTGTGGCTACGCGCGAGGGCGGGTAGGGAGTGGCGAAACCCTACGGGAAGATGCCAAGCGCGGTGTAGTTGCTGGCGATGCGTTCGATTGCGATCACGAATGCGGCGGTGCGCAGATCGGGCAGGTCGCGCTGGCGCTGTATTTCGCTGATCTGCTGATAGGCATCAGACATCGTTTCCGCAAGCGCTGAGCGCACGAAGTCGATCTCGTCTGGGCCACGAGTCAGCGCCGCGAACTGGCCCACGTCGAATCGTGAACTCGTCAACTCCTCGACGGCCTCGAGGACGTCTCGGGTGGCCATCTCCTCATAGCGTTTGTGCATTCGCTCGAAGCTCACGTGTGAGAGGTTCTTGAGCCACTCGAAATAAGAGACAGTCACGCCACCTGCGTTGAGATAGACGTCCGGGATGACGAGTGTTCCGCGCTCCCGGAGGATCGACTCGGCCGCTGCTTCGACCGGACCGTTCGCTGCCTCGGCGATGATCCGTGCCTTGATGCGCGGGGCGTTCTCGGGCGTGATCACGCACTCGAGGGCCGCCGGGACGAGGATGTCGCACTCGAGTTCAAGGGCATCCTCCGATCGCTCGAGGTTCGTCGCCCCGGGGAAGTCAAGGATGCTGCCGGTCTCTGCACGGTGAGCGAGCACCGCATCGACCTCCAGCCCCTCTTCCGAGTGAATGGCGCCCTCCATCTCCGCGAGCGCAATCACGCGTGCGTCACCCTCCTGCTGGACGATTCGCGCAAAGTGCGATCCGACATTGCCGAGGCCCTGCACCACAACCGTCTTGCCGGCGAGACCGGGGGAGAGCCCGGTCGCCGCCACGTGCTCCGCGTTGGCGACGCACTCGTTGATCCCGTGGAACACGCCGCGTCCGGTGGCTTCCACCCGGCCGGGGATTCCGTGCAACGAGACCGGTTTCCCGGTGACACAAGCCCAAGCGTTCAGGTCGGATTCACGCATGGCTCGGTACGTGCCGGCCATCCAGGCCATCTCCTGCTCGCCGGAGCCGTAGTCCGGCGCCGGAACATCGATCCCCGGGCCGATAAAATTCTTCGACACCAACTCGGCTGTGTAGCGGCGAACCGCACGCCGGCGGACCCCGGTCGGGCCGCGCGGGTCGAGTCGGATTCCGCCCTTGGCGCCGCCGAACGGCACCTCCACGATGGCGCACTTCAACGTCATCAGAGTGGCGAGCGCCACCACCTCGTCTTCGTCAACAAGAGGACTGATGCGGACGCCCCCTTTGGTCGGGAGCCGGTGGTGGCTGTGCTCCGCTCGATATGCCTCGATCACCTGGATCGAGCCATCGTCGTGTTCGACCGGGAAGCGCATCCGATAGACCGAGTCGGTCTGCCGGATTTGGTCGAGGAGCCCAGGCTCGAGGTCACAATGTGACGCGGCACCGTCGAACTGGCTGAGCACTGAGCCGAGTAACCCTGTTGAATCTGGCATCTAGTGTTACGGCCTCCTCGTCGCGTCGCGCCATCTTAGCCGGGCGCGCCACCGACTGACCGTCACGCCATGCACTTCCTTCAACCCCTAATGCACCCGGGTCGCTACGCGTGAGGGCGGACAGCGAGAAGAGCCCCCACCCCACTTCCATCGACCCCCGAACCTGCAACCTGCACCCCCACCGGGGGCATACGCGTGAGGGCGTGAAGGGAAGGGCGCCAGCTGCGCCAGCAGGCCACGCCCGGCGCTGCAGCCCGTGCGTCGATCGCGGTCGTCGCGCGCTGTACGCTCCTGCAACGAATCGGACCGCCCGAGGGGAGAGCAGCATGTTCGTCGGATCGCAGCTCCACGCCAACTCCACCACCTGGGATCGCGTCGCCGCGACCGTCCGCACCATGGACGAGGGCGGCTGGCACAGCGCCTGGGTACCGGATCACTTCGTCCCGCCGCTCGCCTTCCTGAACGAGGCCGACGACAACCTCGAGGGCTGGACGCTGCTTACCGCGATGGCGGCCGTGACCGAGCGCGTGCGCCTCGGCGTGCTCGTCGCCGGCAACACCTACCGCGACCCCGCGCTGCTCGCGAAGATGGCGGCGACGCTCGATCACATCTCGAACGGGCGCCTGGAGTTCGGCATCGGCGCAGCCTGGCATGAGCGCGAGCACGAAGCCTATGGCTGGCCCTTCCCGTCTGTGAAGGAGCGCTCCGACCGCCTAGAGGAAGCGTGTGCCCTGCTCAAGGCCCTGTTCACGGCCGACGGGCCGGTCGACTTCGAGGGCCAGTACTACCACCTCGACGCGGCGCCGTTCGCACCTCGCTTCGTGCAAGAGCCGCACGCGCCGATCATGGTCGGCGGCGGCGGCGAGAAGCGGACGCTGCGGACGCTCGCACGCTACGGCGACGTGATGAACGTGTCCGGATCGCCCGCCTTGGTGCAGCACAAGATCGAGGTCCTCGAGGCGCACTGCGCGGACCTCGGGCGTGACCCCGCCACCATCACGAAGACGGTGATGACGCCCGTCGGCCTGGCGGACGACGAGACGCGGGCCGAACGCCTCCGCGACCTCTGGGCCGCGGGACGCCCGGAGGAAGAGCGTCGCGCGCTCCCGATCGGGACGGCCGCGCACGTGATCGACGCGCTGGGCGCCTACGCCACGCTGGGCGTCGACGGCGTCATCTTCCAGGGCCTGCCGAACACCCCTGCGCTCTACGAGCGACTTGCCGATGAGGTGATCCCCGCTCTGAGCTAACACGGCGCCCGCGGCCACCCGCCCCGCTTGATTGAGGGGCCTCGCCGCCAACCCGCGCCCCCCAACCTGACGCCAGCTGAGCTAGTACTGCGTTCGACTGAGGCGCACAAGCTGCCAGGCGCGTTGTCCGGAGTCGTCGTGGCGCTGGGCTTCACTGGTCCAGTACGTCTTCATCGCCGACATCTGGGCCTACCTCGGACAGATGTTGTTCGCCGCCGCGACCTGTGCGGCGTTAGAAAGTCTGATCGACGGTTCGGGCTCGAATGCTGGTGGCCCCTACGGGACTCGAACCCGTGTTTCCGCCTTGAGAGGGCGATGTCCTAGGCCGCTAGACGAAGGGGCCGGTCGCAGTGCGCGAGGGCGTCCCTCGCGGGAGTCCAACGTACCCGTACGTCGGTGCTGACTCAAGCGTTCGAGGGCCCGCGGTCCTGCTCCGAGTGGCAACGATCGGCAGCCGGTGCTCGGCCGCTCTGTTAGATTCGGAACCCGGGTCCACTCCACGGTCGAGGTGAGGCCGCGCCAAGCGCGGCCGGATGCGGTGTGGGCATGACGGTGAGCACCAGCCAGTCACGCGGCATGACCGTGGGTCGGCGCCGGCTCTCGATCGAGGACCCTCGACTGTTCGCCGTGAAGACGGTGAGCGTCTTCGGGCTGGCCTTCGCGCTACTGCCACTGGTCTCCGTGAAGGACGGACTGCCGGCGACGCTGTATGCCGGCGGGCTGGTGCTGCTGCACGTTTTCATCCTCGGCGTGTACCTCTATCGCGTGCGCTTTCTGGACCTCGACTCGGACCGTCGCTCGCTGATCGCGCGCCTGGTGGCGCTGGCCGTGATGAGCTACCTGCTCATGGTCGTCTCAAGGTTCGACCCCGACTCTTCGATGGGCACGCTCGCGTTGCAGATGCTCGGCGTCTCGGTAGTGCACATGGGGGTGCTGCTGCTGTTCATGGTGCGCGTCGAGCGCAACGAATAGCCCTCCGTCGCCACCTTCGACCCCTCGTGGACCGAGTCTGCGCTAGCATGCGCGGCGGCGACCGACGCCGCACCGACGAGGGATGAAGGGACCGCGGAAGCCTATGGACCTGGGCGTAATGATCGAAGGCCAGGAGGATCTGGACTGGGACCTCTGGCGGCGGCTCTGCCGCGAGACCGAGGATCTCGGCTTTGAGTCACTCTGGCGCTCCGACCACTTCTTCTCGCTGAGCGGCCCGCACGACCGCAACGCGCTCGAGACGTACCTCTCGTTCGTGCTCCTCGCCGAGACGACGGAGCGCATCCGCTTTGGGCCGCTCGTCGCGTCGATGACCTTCCGCCATCCTTCGCTGCTCGCGCGCCAGGCGGCGCAGATTGACGCGCTATCGGGCGGCCGCTTCATCTGCGGCATGGGCGCGGGCTGGAACGTGCCGGAGCACGAAAGCTTCGGCATCCCCTTCCCGAGCGTCGGTGAGCGCATGGACATCCTGGACGAGTCGATCCGCGTCTGCCGGACGCTCTGGGGCGACGGCCCGGCCTCGTTCGAGGGCAAGCACTTCCAGCTCAAGGACGTGGAGTGCTACCCGAAGCCGGCGCAAGAGCATCTGCCGATCCTCGTCGGCGGCGGTGGCGAGCGGAGGACGCTGCGCATCGTTGCGGAGCACGCGGACGAGTGGAACGTCGTTGGGCAAAACCTCGAGGGTTACGCGCACAAGCGCGCCGTGCTCGAGCGTCACTGCGCCGACGTCGGCCGCGACCCGAGCGAGATCCGCCACTCACAGATGGCCGGCTTCGTGATCGGCCGCGACGATGCCGAGATCAAGGCGCACCTCACACGGATCGCGGAGCAACTGCCGATGTTCCAGCGTCAGGATCCGGACGAGTTGCTGCAGGGGACGGCCGAACGGGGCTGGCTCGTCGGCACACCCGCGCAGGTCGTCGAGGAAATCGGTCGCCGCGAGGAAGCCGGGATCACGCGCATCATGATGCAGCACCACGCCAACACCGACTTCGACACGATGGAGCTGATCGCCTCGGACATCCTGCCGCAGGTGCAGACAGCCGCATGACCGAGGACCGCCGGGATGTGCGCCCACCGGTCACCGTCCGCGAGCTCGTCGAAGGCGACATCGTCGGCATCGCTCGCGTGGACTTCGAGGGCGACGGCGCCGGCGGGGGCACCAACGTCCTCGAGATCCCCGACAGCAATCTCGTGGCCGGTCAGTACGAGCTCGAGTTCGAGGACGGCACGCGCTTCGTCGCGAGGCTCGAGCCCCAGCCCGACCTTCCGCATCGTCTCAACGTCGTGGACGCCTAGTAGCGGCGCACGCGCCTAACCCGTCGGGTACTCGAGCTGCTGACGCCCACGACCATCGAGGAACGGTTCGAACGCCACCCCAGCGCGCGCGTAGACACCGGGTGGGATGCCGAGGTCAGCCAGCCAGAGTTCGCCAGCGCTCTCTGTGCGCAACCCCACCTTGGGCAGCGCAAGCGTCAGCGTTTTCGTCGCTGCGACGGCTGCCCCCGGCGTCGCGCCGGTGCCCGCATCGACGCCGGAAGGCACATCGAGCGACAGCACGGGCACACCGGAGCCATTGGCCGCGCGGATCAGGCCCATCTGCGCAGCCCTCGGCGCGCCGCTCAGCGAGTAGCCGATCACCGCATCGATCACGAGCTCGGCCATCGACGCGTCGAACGCCTCGGACCAGCCTTTCAACTGCGCCGGCCCCTCGCTCAGTGTCATCAGCTGCTGCCCGAGCGCGCCGTCGGACTGCGCTGGCGGGCGAATCGTCACGGCTAGGACATCGACGCCGCGGTTGGCGAGGTGACGCGCGGCGCAGGCGCCGCCCGCGCCATTGCCGCCGGTGCCGCAGAGGACGACGACCCGCGAGGACCGCCAGCCGACGCCCAGCATCTCGATCGCGAGTTCCGCCAGCTCCATGCCGGCGTGCTCCATCATCTGCAGCAGCGTGGGACCGGTGCGGTCGACCGCGATGCGATCGATCTCGCGCATCTCCTCGACGGTCACGGCCGGGACCTGCCGGCCGTCGATGGTGCGGAAGTAGCGACGAGCGACGCTCACGTCTGGCGCACGATCGTCAAGACGGATGCGGCGCGCTGGATCACGGCGTGTGGTGCCCCCAAGGGGAATCGAACCCCTGTTTTCACCTTGAAAGGGTGACGTCCTGGTCCACTAGACGATGGGGGCGCGTCGCTGTCGAGAATAACAGCGACGCGATCCACGATCATCGGACCAGTCGCCCGGGCCACACACAGGCGCGAGCGTCAGGCCTAGCCTCCCGCGACGGGCTCCCTCGCGCGCTCCTCGGCCTCCTCCGTGACCTCGTCGGTCGAGTCGACGGCCGGGCCATCGCCGTCGTCCGCATCCGGGTCGTCGAAGGAGTCGACGGGCGTGATCGGGTCCGTCGGCGTCAGGTCAGGCTGCTCCGGCTCAGGCACGAGTCGCGCGGGCTCGAGGTCGCGGCGCTGCCGCAGCAGGTAGAGCGCGACGCAGACCACTGCGCCGATGACGAGCAGCGTCACCAGGCCGCGCGCCGCCTTCGAGCGCCGCGAGCGACCCGCCGCCTCCTCGACCACCGCCTCCACCGCCTCGACCACCTCGTCGGTGTCGAGATCGCCGAGGGCATCGCCGAGCTCTGCGAGTTCTTCGATGGCGTCCGCCAGGTCGGTCGCGCTCGCCTCGCCGCGCCGGCGGCGGAGTGGGAGCAGGGCGAGACGCACCGGTAGCAGGAGCAGGCGCACCGGAAGGAGCGCCAATCGGACTGGGAGCAGGAGAGTTCGCATCGGAATGCCTCGTTCTCCGCGCGACGCGCGGCTACCGCATTTTGGGGAAGGATCCGGGCGGGCCACCCCGCCCGCCGCGCAGGCATTCTACGCCGTCGGGCAATGACGCGCCCAGTGCTCCGGATTACAGGCCGGCAGATGTCCGGCCGGGACCGTCGGGTCGGTCGTCGCGCTGATCGCGCAGGAACTGCTCGAGGTCGCCGAGCAGCTCCTCGGTTGGGGGCAGGTCGGCGCCCTCCTCCTGGATCGCCGGCAGTGACGGACGGTTGCTGTCGTACTGCTCCTCGAGCTGGCTGACATACGCAGCCGCATCGCTCGACTCGTCGAGGACGGTCTGCACCTGCTCCTCGAACGCCCGCGCCTGCTCCTCGAGGTCGGAGAGCGGCGTCGAGGTGGAGAAGCCGTGGTCGATCAGACGCGTCAGCGCCATCGCGATGTTGGGGTTCGGGCCCACGGTCAGGTAGTGCGGGCTCATCGACCAGAGACTGGCGTTGCGCCAATCCTTGGACCGCAGGTGCAGGTTGAGCACGCCGACGATGCCGGTCTGGCCCTGGTAGCGCGACTCTGGCGCCTTCAGCGAGAAGATCTCCTCGAACTCCTCGTGCGAGGCCGAGAGCTGCGTCGACAGCGGGCGCGTGTGCGGCACCTGCGCGGGCTGCGCGCCGAGCGTGATGCTCATCGTCGAACCGACCGCCTCGAGGACCTCGGTGACCACCTCGGTGAACGTGCGCCAGCGCAGATGCGGCTCGACGCCTGAGAGCAGCACGAAGTCGCGATCAACGCCCTTCGGGGAGGCGCGGAAGAAACGGTTGACGGGCCAATCGATGGCGCGCTCCTCCGACTCGTCCAGGCGCACGCGCGGACGCTGCACCGTGAAGTCGTAGAACCCTTCCGGGTCGATCTCCGCGATCGGCTGTGCGTCCCATTGCTTAACGAGGTACTCGACCGTCGCCGCTGCGCCGCCCTGCTGGTCAGTGAAGCCGGTGAACGCCGCGATGAACACCGGGTCGCGCAGCGGCTCGATAACACCCAGCGTGCGAATCGACTCGTGCATGCCGCCGTCCATTCATCTCGCGCGCAGCCGCCGACCGCGCGAAGCTCGAGGAGCGCTAGACCTGCGAGTAACCTGAGCCGACCGTGTCCACGCCGCGCCCGCGCGCCTCGTCGATCCAGCCGAACTCCTTGAGGATCTGCTGGCTGTAGGTGACCCGGCCCGAAACCTGCTCGAGCGGCTCCGTCGCCAGCAGCAACGCCGCCTGCGCCATCATCGACGCGGGCTCACCGCGCGGGTCGTCCATCCCCTCGACGAGCTTGTGGAAGACGGTGCCGGGTGTCGGCACCACCTGCGAGGGCGAAAAACAACTGACTGAGACGCCGTCGGTGTAGACCTCCTCCGCGAGGCCCTGCGTGAAGCGCTCGAGTGCCGCCTTGCTCGCGCCGTACATGACTGCGCCGCGAGCCGGTACATCCTCGTACGGGCCACGGCCGGGACCGATCGCGGCGCCCGAGGAGATGTTGACGATGGCGCCGCTGCCGCGCTCGATCATGTCGGGCAGGACGGCCTTCGCGAGCATGAACGGCCCGTGCACATTGACCGCGAAGGAGCGCATCCAGCGGCTCGCCGGGTAATCGACAATCGGGATGTAGTAGTTGAGCGCGGCGTTGTTCACCAGCACATCGATCGGCCCGTAGGCCGCGCGCGCCGCCTCCACCAGTTCGTTGCAGTCGTCCTCTTCCGACACGTTCGCGGCGATGCCGGTGGCCTCGCCGCCCGCGTCCCCGATGTTCTGCATCGTGCGGTCGAGCGAACCCTCGAGCTGGTGGTCGCCCTCGTGGAGCGTGCGGGCAGCGCCGACCACCTGCGCGCCCTCGGCCGCGAAGAGCTCAGCGATCGCCTGTCCGATGCCCCGGCTCGCGCCGGTCACGATTGCGACCTTGCCGTCCAGCTTGCCCATTGCCGCCCCCTGAGACCCGTGCGCCGAATTGTACGTGACCCTCGGCGCTACCGCGGCCGGTCCCTAAACTCGACCGATGGCGCGCTCCGTCTTCGGCTCGATCGTGCGAGGGTTCCTCATGGGCGCCGCCGATGTCGTGCCCGGCGTCTCCGGCGGCACCATCGCGCTCATTCTCGGCATCTACGAACGCCTCATCGGCTCGGTGCGCGCTGGCAGCTCCGCGCTCGGCCGCCTCGCCCGACTAGACATCGATGCGGCGGCCGATTGGCTGCGTCGCGTCGAGTGGTCGTTTCTCGTCCCATTGCTCGCGGGCATCGGGCTGGCGGTGTTCGCACTCGCGAGCCTGATCGAGACGCAGCTCGACGACCACCCGATCGAGGTCGCTGCGCTGTTCCTCGGCCTCGTCTCCGGCTCCGTGATCGTCGCCTGGCGCATCCTGCGCAATCGCGACCTGTCGAGGCTCCTCGTGCTGGTCGTCGTCGGCGTCGGCGTCTTCGTTGCGCTCGGCATGCGCGCCGGCACCACCGAGGAGACGGTGAGCCAGACAGCCGACCCGGCGCTGCTCGCGTACTTCCTCTCCGGCGCGATCGCCATCTGCGCGATGATCTTGCCGGGCATCAGCGGCTCCCTGATCCTCGTATTGCTCGGGATGTACACGCCGGTCCTCGACGCCGTCACTGATCGCGAGATCGGCGTCCTCGTCGTCTTCCTGATCGGCGCAACGCTCGGCCTCGCGCTCTTCTCGCAGTTGCTCCACCGCGCCCTCGAACGTCACCGCGACACCGTCATGGCGGCGCTGATCGGCCTCATGCTCGGCTCCACGCGTGTCCTCTGGCCCTGGCCGAACGGCCTCGACGGCACGAGGCTGAGCGCCCCCGACGAAGCGATCCCCGCCGCCATCGCGCTCGCTATCGTCGGCTTCGCTGCCGTCTTCGCCATCAGCGAAATCGCCGCGCGCACCTCGACGGAGCGCTAGCGGCCCGGACGCCAAACGACCCCCGCCGAGGCGAGGGTCGCTATTTTTGAGGTGGCTGGGAACCAGGGACTCGAACCCCGACTTCTGGAACCAGAATCCAGCGTCCTACCATTAGACGAGTCCCCAGCGAAGGCGTCTTCGAGGCTAGCAAGCCCGCCTCGCAAGGTCACGCCGGGAGCTCAACTCCAGACCAGCGTCCCCCAGCCCTCCGCTAGCATGCCGTCGTCGAGGCGGAACGTGGCCGTGCCGTGGACGGTGCGAGGTTCGCCGCTCGGCGACACGCCGTGGAAGTCGGCAATGTGGTTCCCGGTGGCCGAGAAGTGGGTCACCACGCGTCCGTCATCCTCAATGTCGACATCGCCGACGGTGAAGACGAGGTCCGCGAACGCGCCACCAAAGATGCAACTCTCGATCGGCTGAGGCCCGTCGTCGTGCGAGTGGTTCATCCCGGGCGGACCGTGACAGATGAAGTCGGAACGGAAGATCGTCGAGAGCTCCTCGCGAGAGTTCGGGACGCGCGTTCCCTCGTGGAAGACGCGCCGGATCAGACGATCCGAGCTAGCCAGATCCGTCATGGTGACCTCCGAATCGCGATGACACGCGTGATTCTAGCAGCGCAGCCGACGAAGCTCAGCCGCCCCCCAGCACCGCGGCGGCCGCCGCGATGCGGTCGAGGCAGGGGCCCGCGCCGATGATCTCCATCGATTCGAACAGCGGCGGTGATACGCGCTGGCCAGTGGTGGCCAGGCGGATCACCGAGAACAGGTCGCCGGCTCGCACGTCGAGGTTCTTCGCGAGGTCGCGCAGCAACTCCTCGAGCGCATCCGACTCCCACGGCTCGAAGCCGTTGAGCGCCTCGACGACCGCATCGAGGGCCTTCGCCGCATCCTCACCACGGTCGGACCAGCGGCGCGTCAGGAACTCCTCGGCGGGCGGCGTCGAGACCTCTTGCGCGAAGAAGAAGGCGACGAGGGGCGTCAGTTCCGTCAGCAGCTTGACCCGCTCCTGAACGAGCGGGACCACCGATTCAACTAACCCGGCGTCGAGGGGGCGCGGCACCTCGGGCGGCAGCTCCCGGATCAGCCGCTCGCCGAACAGCTGGGTGAAGCGCTCGGCCGACATGCCACGCAGGTAGACGCCGTTCATCCACTCGAGCTTCTCGAGGTCGAATGTGGCGGGGCTCGCGTTCACATCGGCGAGGTCGAACGCCGCGACCAACTGCTCGACGCTGAGGATCTCGGTGTGGTCGTCCAACGCCCAACCGATGATGCAGAGGTAGTTGAAGAGCGCCTCCGGAACGTACCCCTCCTGTGCGTATTCGAGCACGGAGCGCGCGCCGTGGCGCTTCGAGAGCTTGCCACCGCCAGATCCGAGGATCACCGGCCCGTGCGCCCAGATCGGCTGCTCGTAGCCCAACGCCTCGTAGACGAGCGCGTGGCGCGGCAGCGACGGCAGCCACTCCTCGCCCCGAGTGACGTGTGTGATCTCCATCGCCGTGTCGTCGACGACGCTCGCAAGGTGGTAGGTGGGGAAGCGGTCGGACTTGAGGATCACGAAGTCGTCGAGCCGGTCGTTGTCGACCGTGATCTCGCCCCGCAGCAGGTCGCTGGCCGTGGTCGAGCCCTCGAGGGGTACGGCGAAGCGGATCACGTGCGCCTCGCGAGCTTCGGCGCGAGACGCTGCCTCGGTCGGCGGGATGTTGCGGCAAAGGAGGTCGTAGCGCGGCTGCTGCTTCGCCTGCTGCTGTGCCTTGCGCACCTCCGCCAGACGCTCGGGCGTGCAGAAGCAGCGGTAGGCGCTGCCCTCCTCGACGAGGCGGGCGGCGGCCTCCTGGTAGCGCGGCAGCCGCTCGGACTGCACGTAGGGGGCGTGCGGGCCACCGATGTCCGGGCCCTCGTCCCAGTCGACGCCGAGCCAGCGCAGCGAGTCGTAGATGCGTTCGATCGAGCCCTCGACCGAGCGCGACTGGTCGGTGTCCTCGAGGCGCACGATGAACTGGCCGCCCGTGTGACGCGCGTAGAGCCACGCCCAGATCGCCTGGCGGATGTTCCCGACGTGCGGGTCACCGGTCGGGCTCGGCCCGTAGCGCACGCGCGCCGGGCCGGTGAACGCCGCATGCCGCTCGGCAGCGCTCGCGATCGTCGAGGTCATGCCGGAACCTCGTCCGCATTCGCGGCGACGAGATGTTTCGAGCGCAGCGTGCGTACCGCCTTCGCGAAGTCCTCGGCGACCGGCGCAATGAACTCACGCCACTCCCCCGTCGAGGCGAGTGTGAACCCAAGCTGCGACGCGTGGAGCGCCTGCCGTCTGATCAGCGTCGAGGGCTGCCCGTACATGACATCCCCCAGCACCGGATGCTCGATCGCCTGCAGATGGACGCGGATCTGGTGGGTGCGCCCGGTGAAGATCTGCACCTCGAGCAGCGCCGCCTCCTCGCCGTACTGCTCGAGCAACCGGTACTGACTGCGGGCGGTCTGGCCGTCCTCGATCACCGCGCGGCGTCGATGGTCGATCGGGTCGGGACCGAGCGGCGCGTCGATGATGCCCTCGACGGGCGTCACGAAGCCCTCGACGAGCGCGAGGTAGACCTTCAGTGTCTCGCGGTTGCGCCACTGCTCTTTGAGCGCGCCCTGGGAGGCCGCGGTCTTCGCGAGGGCGATCGCGCCCGAGGTATCGCGGTCGAGGCGGTGGACGATGCCGCCTCGGTCGGTGTCGTCGATCGCCATGACCTCCGGGTAGCGCACGCGCACGGCGTTGATCAGTGTGACGGCGTTCATCCCGGGCCGCGGGTGCACGATGACCCCGGCCTGCTTGTTCAGTACGAGTGTCTCCTCGTCCTCATAGAGGATGTCGAGCGGCACGTCCTCGGCGACGAGGTCGAGGTTCGGCACGACGGGCGGCGCAACCTCGAGCACCGCCCCGGCGACCACGGCGGTGGCCGCTTTGGGCGACTCTTGCCCGGCGACACGGACATGCCCCTCCTCGATCAGGCGGCGCACTTGCGAGCGCGAGAGCTCCGGCATCGCCGCGACCACGGCGCGATCGAGACGACCGTCCGCCTCCACCTCGAACGTGCGCCAGTCGCTCATGACGGGCCACCATCGAGCTCGTCGCCAGCGTCCGAGGGCTCCTCCGGACGCGGTTCGAACATCGAGAGGATCACGAGCGTGGCCACGCCCACGACGATCGATGAGTCGGCGAGGTTGAACGCGGGGTAGTTCGTGGGGTCGATGAAGTCCGTCACCGTTCCGCGCGCCCAGCGGTCCACGAGGTTGCCCAGCGCCCCACCGAGGATCAGCGCGAGCGCCACTGTAGGTATCCAGCCCTCCAGCGGCGTCCAGATCAGGTAGACGGTGATGAGCACCACAGCGACGACGCTGGCCACGAGCAGGAAGAGCCCGGCGTCCTGCAAGATCCCGAAGGCCGCGCCGGAGTTCTCGACGTGTGTGAGGCGGATCAGGTCGAAGTCTGCCGGCCAGGTTTCCCCGAGGCTGAGCCAGCCTCGGATGACGGACTTGCTCACCTGATCGAGCACGACGACGAGGCCGGCGACGAGGGCGATCGGGCGCAGCCGCACAACCACGTCCGCGACGCCGCGCGGGTGCGTTATGAGGTCCGTCGAGGCATCGCGGTCCATGCACCGATCCTACGGCAGCACCAGCCAGCGATCCTCGCCCCGCGACCTCGACGCTGCGAGCTGAGGCCAGGCTCCGCTACAATGGCTGTCCCCACTATCGATCGAGCTGTGTGATGACCGGGGGATACGTGCAACTGTTTCGACCGCGCACCGAGGAGAGCGGCGAGCGCCGCGACGATGGCCGATCACGCCTCCCCCCCGGCCAGCGCCTGACCGACGGCTGGCCGATCCTCCACTACGGCTCGATCCCGCGGATCGACCTCGCGACGTGGGAGTTCACGATCTTCGGACTCGTCGAGGAGGATGTGACGCTCAACTGGGAGCAGTTCAACGCCCTCCCCCAGACGCGCGAGGTGGTCGATATCCACTGCGTGACGACGTGGTCGAGATACGACAACCAGTGGGACGGCGTGCGGTTTACGGACGTGCAGGCGCTCGTCGCGCTCAAGCCGGAGGCCTCGCACGTGATCTTCCACTCGTATGGCGGATACACGACCAACGTCCCCCTCGACGAGTTGCAGAGCGACGAGGTGATGCTCGCGCACAGCCACAACGGCGAACCGCTCACGCTCGAACACGGCTGGCCCCTCCGAGGGGTCGTCCCAGAGCTGTACTTCTGGAAGAGCGCGAAGTGGGTCCGCGGCATCGAGTTCGTCGCACAGGACCGGCCGGGCTTCTGGGAGATGTACGGCTACCACATGCACGGCGACCCCTGGCGCGAGGAGCGCTACGGGTAGCCGCCCACCAGGATCGGCGGCCCCTGCGCCGTGATGCAAGCTCTCCGAGGAGCGCTAGAGAGGACAGCCGCGATGGCCGAGGATGGTCTCCGCATCAAGCTGCGTTACTGCGTCAGGTGAAACTACCTGCAACGGGCCGTCTGGACGGCGGCCGAATTGTTGGGTGGCTTCCAAGAGTACATCGAGTCCTTCGACCTCGAGATGGGCGGTGGCGGCGACTTCGAGCTGACCATTGACGGCGATCTCGCCTACTCGAAGCGGGCGACCGGCGAGTACCCCGATCTCAAGGTGTTGAAGCAGGCCGTCGCCGACGCCGTCGACGCGCGCGCCGCAGTCGCCGGCGACTGACGAAGTAAACGATCGAGCGGCACCGCAAGAGACCGGGCTGTCGGCCCGGTCTCTTTATGCGTTGTGCGCCACTTCTGGTGCGTCTGTGTGCTAGATGTACACCCGCGAGCCGCGCTCGCGGACTTTGCCTGAGCGGATCGCCTCAGCCTCGACCGCTTGGGCGACGCGGCTCACCACCTCATCGTTGAAGACGGACGGCAGGATGTAGTCCTCCGACAGCTGGTCGTCCGGGATCACCTCGGCGATGGCACGGGCCGCAACGATCTTCATCTCCTCCGAGATCTCGAGCGCCCGCGAGTCGAGGGCGCCTCGGAACAGGCCGGGGAAGCAGAGCACGTTGTTGATCTGGTTCGGGAAGTCGGACCGTCCGGTCGCAATCACGCGCGCCAAGCCGACGATCTGCTGCGGCATCACTTCAGGTACCGGATTCGCCAACGCGAACACGATGGCGTCGTCCGCCATTTCGCCAATCCACTCGGGCTCGATCAGCCCGGGGCCGGACAGTCCGAGGAAGAGGTCCGCCCCTTGCAGCGCCTCGGACACTGAGCCGTCAAAGCCCTCCGGGTTGGTGTTCGCCGCGAACCACTCCTTGGCGGGGTTCAGGTTGTCTCGACCCTCGTAGATGGCGCCGGTGCGGTCGAAGCCGATGAGCGACTTCACGCCGAACTCCATCATGATCTTCGAGCAGGCGACGCCCGAGGCGCCGACGCCCAAGACGACGACCTTCAGGTCCTCTGGTCGCTTCTCGACGATCTTGAGACTGTTCATCAGCGCGGCCAGCACCACCACGGCGGTGCCGTGCTGGTCGTCGTGGAACACGGGGATTTTGAGAACCTCGCGTAGCCGCTCCTCGATCTCGAAGCAGCGCGGCGCCGAGATGTCCTCCAGCAGGATGCCGCCGAATCCGGGCGCGATCGCCTTCGTGATGCTGATGATCTCCTCGGGGTCCTTGGTGTCCAGGCAGATCGGAATGGCGTCGATGTCGGCGAAGGACTTGAAGAGCATCGACTTGCCCTCCATCACCGGGAGCGCCGCCTCCGGCCCGATGTCGCCCAGCCCGAGGACCGCCGTGCCGTCCGTCACGACTGCGACCGTGTTCGGCTTCATCGTCAGCGACCATGCCGCGTCCGGGTTCTCATAAATCGCCATCGAGACGCGGGCCACGCCGGGGGTGTAGACGTGTGCGAGCTCAGCGTTGGTGCGAATGTGCACCTTATTCGCGATCTCGATCTTGCCTCGGCGGTGCAGCTGGAAGGTGCGGTCGGACGCGAGGATGACCTCGACGAAGGGCAGCGCGTCGACCGCACCAACGATCTTGTGCGCCTGCTCCTCGGAGTCGCAGAGCAGCCGAATCGATCGGATCATGTGACCCTCGGTCACGTCCTCGATGTCGATGTCGAGAATGTTCGCCCCGGCCTCGCCCAGCGTGGTCGTGACGCGTCCGAGATTCCCCGCCTGGTGCGCGATCTGGAGGCGTAGCAACAGCTGGTATCCCGCGGACGGATTGGCCTCGTCAGGGTCCACCCAATGAGGAGGTTGGGCCTGCGGACTGGTCATGCGCTCGCCTCCGATGAGCGCCCTTCCAGGACGCCGCGTTGAGGAGAATGACTATACGCTGCGTGCGTTTAGGGGGGAGTCCCCGCGCGTCGCGCGCGTCGCGCGCGCGATGCCTAAATCGTGTGGCACGCCGAAGGACACCATGAGCAGCTCGCCACTCGTCATCTCGCATCGCACGAACATGGGCACGCTGCCCGAGAACACGCTCGCCGGGGTCGAGGGCGCGATCCGCGACGGTGCTGACGGTGTCGAGATCGACGTGCGGGCGACCGCTGATGGAGAGATCGTGCTGCTGCACGACGCAAACCTCGCACGCACCACCGACACCGACGGCGCGCTCTCCGAGCGCACCCGCGGGCAGCTGCGCGATGTTCGCGTCGAACCCCTGCACGCCTACCAGCAACCTGAGGCGATCCCAACCCTGCGTGAAACGCTCGCCGCCATCGAGGGGCGCGCCATCCTCGTCATCGAGATCAAGGAGCCCGGGCTCGAGGAGCGCGTCGCTCGCCTGGTCGACGAGGCAAACGCCGCCGAATGGTGCTGGGTCTGGGCCTTCTCGCCCGAGGTCTGCGCGGCGATGGCGGCGACCCGGCCAGAGCTACCGATCTCGCTCAACTGGGGCATGACCTCGGCCGCCAGTTACGGCCACGATCCCGTCACGGTCGCGAGTAATCTCAGCCTTGCCGGGATCTCGCTCGCGCACCGGCTCGTGGACGCCTCGATCGTCGCGCGGGCGCACGACGCTGGCCTGCGCGTCTCGACGTGGACGGTCAACGACCTCGAGGACGTCGATCGCGTGCGAGACGCAGGCGTGGACGCCATCTGCGGGGACGTCCCGGCTGCGATCGCGGGGCGTCTCGGGCGCTGACGAACGCTCTCGCTTCCGCCTCGATGGCCCCATTGATACACTTCCCAATCGGCCGAGGAGTGTAGCTCAGTTGGCAGAGCAGCGGTCTCCAAAACCGCAGGTCGTGGGTTCGAGTCCCTCCACTCCTGCCAACACACGGCACTCCGAGTGCCGGCGGCGATACGGCCGTGCCCAGGTGGCGGAATTGGCAGACGCGCTGTCTTGAGGGGGCAGTGTCCGTAAGGGTGTATGAGTTCGAATCTCATCCTGGGCACCACTGAACACATTGAGGCGGTCCTTCGGGGGCCGCTTCTCTCTTGTCCTTGAGACTGCAAACTGCGGTGGGCTGTAGTCTTCCTCGCCGGAGCGAAAACTGGTTGTCCGGACGATAGCAGAGCAACCGAGGCGAGCCGCTCCGACCCGTTCGGGGTCGCCATACCCGCCTAACTCAGCCGCCCGCGAGGGCGGCTTTTTCTACCGCGACTGGATGCTGGCCCAAACCCACTGCGGGTTGTCGGCGGACGGCTGGCTGTTAGGTACCTCAACCTCACGCAGGACGAGGCCCTCATCCTGGCCTAGTTCGAACTGCCAGAGCTGCTGCTTCGAGGTGGAGAGCGTGCGCCCCGCGCTCGCCGTGAACAGGATGAAACGCTCACCGTCGGATGCCCACCACGCCCCGACGTCACCCGCGACAACAGCCACGCTCGCGCTCTGCCGGACGCCTTGCGGGAGCGCCCACGTGTCCACAGGCTCACCGTGGGCGTCAAGGACCGCGAGTGTGACCACACCCGCCGGTGGGAAGTTCGGGTCGACTATTTCGAGCTCGGAGAACGCGCCCTCGATAAAGGGTTCGAGGACCGGAACCCATCCCAGAAGCAACGTGAGGTCGTCGCGAGGAGCGGGCACCGCCTCGCCGGAGAAGAACGTCTGCCAGAGCAGCGCCCCGTCACCATGCCCTTCTTCGTTCCGTTCGACCATCACGGGTGCGATGATACGCACGGAGCGGCGGACGATGACGAGAGCGGGAGATTCGACCAGGAGGTACCCGTGAGCTTCGGTGAAGCGGTCAGCTCCGGATTCAGCAACTACGTGAACTTCCATTCGAGAGCGATGCGCTCTGAGTACTGGTTCTGGCTTCTCTTCGTCGTCATTGCGAGCGTCGTCGCCATCCTCGCCGACGGAATCCTCGGAAGCGCGCCAATCTTCTATGGGCTAACCGGTCTCGGCCTGTTGCTACCGGGAATCGCCGTGTCGGTTCGTCGCCTACGCGACATCAACAAGGACGGATGGAACCTGCTCTGGGCGCTATTCCCCTCTTCGGGGGTCTATATCTGCTCTATCTCTACGTTCAGCCCGGGGACGCTGAAGCGAACAGGTATGGGAGTGCCCCCCGGTAATCGATGGGCAGACTCGGGTATCACCCCCGGCCCGGGACAGCGCAGTGCCGGTGGCATAGCCAGCGGCTGCGGGGTGATCGGGCTCACAGGGACCATCGTCGCTATTGTGCTCGCGTACGGCGTATTCCTGCTGTTGTTCAACAGTGGTCTGGTTGGCTGGATTGCGGTGAACCGCCCCGGGAATGTTGGAGGCTCCAGTCCTTGAGAGGATGGAGCGATGACACGACCAGGCAGATACCCAGCGGAGATCCGCGAGCGGGCGGTCCGGATGGTGTTCGAGCACGAGCGGGACCACTCGTCGCAGTGGGCAACGATCAGCTCGATCGCCTCGAAGTTCGGGATGACGCCGGAGACGTTACGGAAGTGGGTGCGACGGGCTGAGGTCGACGGCGGCGCACGGCCGGGGCAGACGACGGAGGAGCAGACGCGGCTGCGGGAGCTCGAGCGCGAGAACCGTGAGCTGCGCCGGGCGAACGAGATCCTCAAGGCCGCTTCGGCTTTTTTCGCGCGGGAGCTCGACCCGCGACTGCCGAAATGACTCGCTTCATCAAGACCCACCGCGAACGCTTCGGGGTCGAGCCGATCTGCCGGGAACTGCAGGTCGCCCCGTCCAGCTACTACGCCGCCCGGAGCCGACCGCTCTCGGCGCGGCGGGTGCGTGACGAGGCGTTGAAGGTGAAGCTGCAGCACGTCCACGCCGAACAGTTCGGGGTCTACGGTGCGCGCAAGCTCTGGCGCCAGCTGCACCGCGAGGGCATCCCCGTCGCGCGCTGCACCGTGGAGCGGCTGATGCGGGAGCTGAGTCTCTCTGGGGTGGTACGTGGGAAGGTCAAACGGACGACCGTGGCGGACGAGAGCGCGCCCAGACCGGCGGACCTCGTGGAGCGGGACTTCCACGCACCAGCCCCCAACCGGCTCTGGGTAGCCGACCTCACCTACGTGCCCAGCTGGTCGGGCTTCGTCTACATCGCCTTCGTCATCGACGTCTACTCGCGCTCGGTCGTCGGCTGGCAGGCATCGCGCTCACTGCGGACCGAACTCGCGCTCGATGCCCTTGAGCAGGCGCTATGGGCGCGGAACGGACCCTTCGACGGGCTGATTCATCATAGCGATCGTGGGGTGCAGTACCTCTCGATCCGCTACACCGAGCGGCTCGCCGAGGCCGGGGCCGTGACCTCGGTCGGGAGTCGTGGTGACTCCTATGACAACGCGCTGGCGGAGTCGGTGATCGGGCTCTACAAGGCGGAGTTGGTGCACCGCCGGGGACCGTGGCGCGGACTCGACGACCTCGAGCTGGCGACGCTGGAGTGGGTGGACTGGTATAACCATCGGCGGTTGCATAGTGCGCTCGACTACCTGCCACCCGCCGAGTACGAGCGCAACCAGGAACGTGAGCTGGTCTCGGCAGGTGCCGGGACTCAATGAACCGAGTCTCCACTAAACCCGGGGCGGTTCAGCGGCGGTCATCCTCCTGCCTCTGTTCCTTGCCTTTGTTGTGGTAGTAGTCGCGTGTGTGTCGACAATGGCATGGCTCTTCCGCCTGTGGCGGGAACGGTGACGGTGGTTCGTCTGCTCTCAGAGCGGCTCCCGGACCCAACCTCAATCGGAGGGGGTGGGGTCACCCTTGGGCACTGTGCGGCTTGAGTAATTCGCGGCCATCGAGAACCTGCCCAACACCTTCGCCTTCTTTGATTCCCCGTATAGTCCGAGCCTCGAATCGAGAGACCTGCTTATACGGGAGATGCGTGATGAACATCGGTTCGTGGACGGCCATGGGGGTCGTGCTGGGCGTGGTGCTCTCGCGCTGGCTGGGCTCCGAGGGCATCGCGCTTGGCATCGCCATCGGCCTCGCCATCGGCGCCGCCACCGAGTACCGCCGGCGGCGCGGCTCGCAGGACACAGATACGAGCGACACCGACGAAGACCGCGATGACTAGCGAGCGGCGCTACCAGCTGAAGCGAAGCTCTGCCTCGACCAGGTGCGGGCCTCACGGACCCAACCTCAATCGGAGGGGGTG
Organism: Dehalococcoidia bacterium; assembly: GCA_965226785.1. GTDB lineage: Bacteria > Chloroflexota > Dehalococcoidia > UBA2979 > UBA2979 > CBDDEC01. The sequence goes on along the minus strand of CBDDEC010000004.1, from coordinate 987,390 downwards.
GGGTCACGCTCCATACCCCGCGTACCCCTGCCGCCGGATCGCGGCTTGTCCCTGCACGGGCGCTACCCTCACGCGAGTCACAGCCATCGAGGTCGCCCGAAATGGGGAACGATGACGCGAAGAGTGGTCGCAGCCTTGGACGCGAGCGGCGTTCCGGCGTTCGTGGCCGACGAGGTTGTCGGACCGAAGTCCATTAGCACTTGGCCGGAGGGCGCCGGGCGCCGCCAGTTGTGGGGGCGCGACAGCCGTCCCCGCGTGCCGAATGACGGGAGCGGGAACCAGTACGACAGCGTGTTCCCTCCGCCCGACGGGTTCCGCGTCTCGCTGCTCCGCATCGCCCCAGCGGCGCCACCACCCGAACACGACCCCGAGGTCGTCGCAGCGGAGTAGGAGGAGCAATTGCCGGGCTTCTTCGATCACACCGATTCGGGCGAAGCGGGCTGCACGCCACCCAGACGCTGGACGTCGTGGTCGAGGGGGAAATTTGGCTCCGGCTCGGAGCTCACGCGGAGCGCCTGCTGCGGGCGGGCGACGTCGTGGTCGTGAACGGCGTCCTGCACGCCTGGGACAACCGCTCGGACGAGGTGTGCGCCATGGTCGCGTTCGCCGTTGGGGTCGACTCCGCCTAGACCCCCCGGGTAGCGGGAATCGGCCGCTGACGCCACCGTCGCCGACGCCGATTGGTGCACGGGAGCCGGGGCCAACGCCCGCGACTCCCCCGTATCCGTGGCCGCTGCTAGACTCTCGATCCCGGCTGGAAGCGACCCCTCGGGGGCACCACCCGGCGCGGTCAGTGCGGAAGTAGCTCAGCGGTAGAGCACGTCCTTGCCAAGGACGGGGTCGCGAGTTCGAATCTCGTCTTCCGCTCCACACTCCCCCACTGACGACGCCAGGCCGGAGCGTACCGCCGCAGAATTGCGCCACGAGAAGCGACCGGAACCCTACCCCCTCGGGTGAGCCTGGGTCGTGCGATCAATCCCGATCTCATAGTCTCGGCGGGTGGTCACGACAGCAGTAGCGGTCCTGGTCTTGCTGCTCGGCGTTGCGGTGTTGGGGTCCGGGGTAGCGTTCATCATCAGTGAACGGCTATGGCTGCGCTTCGAGCGGATGGAGTTCGGATCGGCGATGCAGCTGCCTGTGCTCGGCATGCGCATCTCGCGCGGCGCCGGTCGGAACCTGATGCGGGCGACGTTCAGGGAGCACTTGCGAACGGCGCAGATTGTGATGTCGATTGGCGCGGGCGCTGCACTGATCGCCCTCGGAGCGTCGCTTCTCGCGAGCTGAGCCTCATCACCTCCGCACGAGAACCGGTACGGACATCAGCCGACGGTCGACACTGATTTCGCGAATCTCGTCTCCGCTCCAACTGCCCTCGGCTGCCAAGATCTCCCGTCGCTGCTGGATAGTGCAATCACACACACAGTGACGTGTAGCGGCGCCCAACCACGCGACCCCCCAGCCGTCAGGCGGCGGCCCTTGAGTCCTCGGGCATGCTTTGGGCATCATCGGGTAGGCACGGGACTGGCGAGCGAGGGGTGAAGCCATGGCTTCCGAGAGCGAGCAGCAAAACCTTGAGCTGATCCGGCGTCGTTTTCTCGAACATCCGATCCTCGGCAAACCCGACTCCGTGATCCGCGAGGTTTACTCGCCGGACGTGGTCATGCACGGCCAGGGCGAGCAGTTCGAGGGCTGGGAGGGCATCGCCGCGGCGGCACAACAGACGCTCGAGGCCTTCTCCGACGTCACCTTCGACATCGAGAACATGCAGGCGGACGGCGATCGGGTGGTCACTCGCATCCGCGGCACCAGCCGCCACACCGGCCAGTTCCGCGGCGTTCCGCCCAGCGGCAAAGAGGTCAACCTGTTCGGCATCGTTACGTCGCTCATCCGCGACGGAAAGATCATCGAGGAGTGGCGCAGCCTCGACTGGGACCTCCGCTAGGCGACCCCAGTGCAGCCGGGCCGATCTGTAATGACGAGTGGTGAGCTACTGCGACAGCGTCGTCGCGACGAACGTCCCGTCCACGATCGAGCCGATCACGGTCACGGGCTGTGCCGACCAGGTGATGCCCTGCGTCTCGTCGAGCTCGTCCGGATCGATGGCTGATGCGCCCTCGAACGCGACGCGCTCTCCGGCGCACTGTGGCGGGTAGGACTCGGCGAGCGAGTCGCACAGCCAGGTCGACTCGCCGTCGCTGTAGAAGAACGCGCCGACCGCCAGTGGTCCAACGGCGTCCGTGGTCAGCGCATCCGCCACCGTCAGGCCGCCACCGATGACCAGCGGCAGACCGGCGCCACCGGGAGCAACGCCGCCGTCTGGCTCGTAGTCGAGCAGCAGCGGCTCGTCGCCCGGCTCGCCGGTGTCCTGGCAATCTGCGGCGCCCTCGAGGCACGTCCCAGCGACGGTCGGCACTGCACCGACATCGTCGCCGGTAGCCTCGGTGGATGAACCGCCGCCACAGGCGGCGGCAAGGATAGCGATGGCAACGACCGAGGGAACCAGCAGGCGCGGCAGCGGCGGAAAGTGAGAGATCGGATCGGCTCCATGTCGAGGACCCAGACGGATGTCGAGCGGACCAGCATCGACACCACTAAGACGCTCGCCGCCCCACGTCGGTTCCAGCCCCCTACCGGTCTCACCAGGGCGCTCGTTGACGATCAGACGCCACCGCCGATCGGGGGCCTCGCCCCTCCGACCTCGGCGATGTCACCACTCGAGTTCCGAGGGCGGTCAAGCCCTCTCGAACAGCGTGAAGCGAGCCAGGCGGTCGATGGCCAGCGCGATCACGAGCACGCCAAACACGGCGAGGAGTTGCCCGCTTGAGACGGCGGCAGCGCTCTCCCCATTGTCCCAGATCCAGTCGATCGCAGGGATGCGCTCTCCGAGCCAGACGATCCAACCGTCGAGGCGGTCCAGGAATCGCTCAACCTTGCCCAGTCAATCGTCACTCAGCCTGAGGGCGACGAAATGGGCCACGACGCCCACGACGAGCAGCGCGCGTACGGACGCCAGGATCGCGAGCTTCTGGAGCCTTCGACGCGCTCCCAGGTACGGCCAGTTGCTGCTCCGGTCGTTCGCATCCGCTTCGTCCCCGCTCGCTTCGATCTGCGGTTCCGGTACGTTCTCGGGTCGCTCCGCGGGCCAGGGGTAATCGCCACCACTGATTGAGCGGACCAGGCGGGGTACCACCAGGTCGGCGTTACTGAAGTAGCCCCCGTGATCCTCATGCGGAGTGTCAAAATTGATGACCTGGCGGACCTTCAGCTGCGTCGGGTCGATGCCCGTCTGTATGACGATGTCCTCACGCACGCGACCCGCGGCAATCGGGTCGAGTCGAGCGTAGATGTCGATCCAGTAGAAGCGGTCCCGCGGCTGGACGTCCTCGACCGAGGTCACTGTCCGTTCGCTAAGGCGCGAGTCGAACGGTAGCGTGACAATGTTCCGCGCGACGTCGTTGTGACCCTCCAGTTTTCGGGCGATGAGGTGCATGCGGTTGATGCCGCTGCCAACGCTGACGAAGGTCAGCTTCGTCGTGCTGTGGGCGAGCTGGTCAGCGATGTTGCTGCCCTCGAGTAGCGCAGTGAACACGATCCCGGCGCCACCTGAGTAAGCGACGATTGCGATGTCGTCGACGCCCTCGTTGAGCAGGGCCTCCACCGAGATCTCGACGCGACGGCGGGCGTTTGCGGACCACATGCCGCGTTCCACAATGGTCGTCGCATCGCCAAGATTCTGCGTGAGGAACGGATCGAGGCGGTCGACGAACGGGATGACAACTCGGTCCCACAGCCCAAAGAGGCGAACGCCGGGAGTCTCAGAGAGCAAGACCATCAACAGAATCGCCAGCGTTAGCGGAATCGCAAGTGCCCATCCGACCAGGACCAACGCGAACAGAACGGCGAGTTCGATACCGAAGATCAGGCGCAGAATCGGTGGGACCGGGACAGTAGTAGAGGTAGCGGTCGGTGAACTCTGCGGCTCCCCGCGGCGCCCGTTGCTGACATCCGACAACGCCCGCAAAGACTGCACGACCTGCGAATTTGCTACCTGAAGCACACGCCCAGCGATGTTCGAACGGCTGGGTGGTGGAAAGGCGTCGTCCCAGAACGCCTCGATGAACCGGTATTCATGGCGCTCGTGTGCCTCGGCGCCGCCACGTGGTTCTGCGGTGATCGTCCCGCGGGGCATCGTCCCGACATCGTCGCCATGCTCGCCGCGGGCCGCGCGGAAGTGGCGAGTTACCTTGCCGCCGCGCTCGTCGAGCACATCGGCAACCCCCTCCGCAACCTCAGCGAGGAAACTCCCTCTCGTACGGCCCTGGCTTACCCCGTGAACGACAACTACCCCGTGTACAGGCATGAGTGGCTCCCTTCCAGAAGGCGCAGATATTACTAGTGTCATGATGCCCTGTACACGGTGGACTCTTCTGTTGAGGCGCAACCGCTGGCGGACCGGTGGATCTAGCCCTTCGTCACGCGGCGCCTGCCGGCGATTCTGCGGCTCACTCTCCGTCGACCGTCCCCGAGATCGCCCGTAATCTAAGGTCCGAGGCCACGTGGCCAAGTGGTAAGGCAGGGGTCTGCAAAACCCTTATCGCGAGTTCGATTCTCGCCGTGGCCTCCAGTAAACATCGGCTCCCAGCGCTACGAAGCCGTGGAGCCCTCGTACTTCGGATCGAGTTGGGATCATGCCGGTCGTGAGCGCACCCGAACCTGCCATCGTCGTCGACGGCCTCACGAAGCGATTCGGAGACCTGGTCGCCGTAGACGACATCAGCTTCGAGGTGGGCACCTCCGAGATCTTTGGTTTCCTCGGCCCGAATGGGGCCGGGAAGACGACCGCCATCTCGATGCTGTGCACGCTCCTACCGCCCACTTCGGGCAGCGCTTCGATCGGCGGGCACGATGTCGCCACGGACTCCGCCGGTGTGCGCCGACAGATCGGCATCGTGTTCCAGGACACGACGGTCGACGAACGACTGACGGCGCGTGAGAACCTGCTCCTGCACGGAGACCTCTACTTCATGGAGCGCGCAACCCTCGGCGCGCGCGCCGACTCAATGCTCGAACAGGTTGGACTGGACGACCGCGCGCACGAACAGGTCGTGCAGTTCTCCGGAGGAATGAAACGACGCCTCGAGATCGCGCGCGGCCTGATGCACTCCCCCGCCGTCCTGTTCCTGGACGAGCCGACGGTCGGCCTCGACCCACAGACGCGACGCTCGCTCTGGCAGTCGGTCGAGGACCTTCGCGAGCGGGAGGGCGTCACCATTTTCATGACGACCCACTACATGGACGAAGCGGAGGTCTGCGACCGCATCGCCGTGATCGACCGGGGCACACTGGTGGCGCTCGACAGCCCCGCGAACCTCAAGCGCAGCATGGGTGGCGACCTCGTTACCTGCTCCGGGCCCGACAACGCAACGTTGGCGCGCGAAATTGCGGACCGTTTCGATGTCGCGCCCGAACAGACGAACGGCACGGTGCAGTTCGCGATTGAGAACGCCGAGGAGTTCGTTCCGAAGCTGTTCACGTCGCTCTCCACGCCGATAGCAGTGTGGCCGTACGTCAACCGACACTGGACGATGTCTTTGTCTCGCTCACCGGTCACGCCATTCGGGACGAAGGCGCGGGCGAGGCCGAAAAGGCGAGGGCCTTCCTGCAGAGCGCTCGGCACGGCGCGTCACGCACCGGCATCAGGAGGCGTTAGGTGGCTGCCCAACGCGAAACTGCGGTGCAGCCAGCCCCGATGGAGGTGCCTGCCGTAGCGGTCACCCACATCGGTCTCCGCGCTCAGTCCCGGGTCGCTTTCGTCGTCGCCCGTCGGGAGCTGCGCATCTACGGCCGCGACCGGGCGCGTGTGCTGTCGTCCTTCACGACGCCGCTGGTCATGATGATCATCTTCGGCGAAGGGCTCGGGAACGCCGTGGGGTCTCTGGCGCCCGGCGTCAACTACCGCGAGTTCATCTTCCCCGGCATCCTCGCGATGAGCGTGATCATGACAGCGATGTTCGCGGGCACCTCCGTCGTCATGGATCGCGAATTCGGTTTCCTGCGGGAGATGCTGGTGTCCCCGGCGAGCCGGACGGCGATCTGCCTGGGCAAGATCGTGGGCGGCGGGACGATCGCGACCCTTCAGTCGCTCGCACTCTTTCTCCTCGCGCCGATCATCGGGGTCGACATTTCGTTGAGCAGCGGGTTGGCGCTGCTCGGGGCCCTCTTCCTGATGGCGATGGTGCTGGCCAGCGGCGGCGTGGCTCTGGGGACGCGCATGAAGAGCGTCGAGAGCATGCAGATGGTCGCCCAGCTCATCATCTTCCCCTCCATGTTCCTGTCCGGCGTCTTCTTCCCCGTAAACAACGTGCTCTGTGGATGGAGGTGCTCGTCAAGATCAACCCCATCACCTACGCCGTGGCGCTGGTCCGCGAGGCCGGCCTGCGGGGCGAGCTCGCCGCCAATCCGCTCGCCCCCGAGGCAGTTGGTGCGTCCGTCCACGTCGAGTTGTTCGGGCACACCTTGAGCACCCTCGAGGAGTTGGCGATCGTCTCCGTGCTCGGCCTGGTACTGCTGGCGCTAGCGGTGAGAGGCCTGCAGCGCAGCTAACGGTGGGCGGAGCCCTGGTCCCGTGTCTGCGGCCGAGGGGTCCCGCAGCTCAGCGGACAGTGCCGAAGAAGAGCCGCAGATCGTCCACGAACAGCTCGGGCTGCTCGAAGGCCGCGAAGTGGCCTCCACGTGGCATCTCGGTCCAGTGAGTCAGGTTGTAAGACTCCTCGCACCAGCTACGTGGGGTCCGCACGATCTCCTTCGGGAACGACGCGACGCCGGTCGGCACCTCGACGCTCGCCCGGTCGCCACGGCCGCCGAAGCTCTCCCAGTAGAGGCGCCCGGACGAGGCGCCGGAGGCGCTGAGCCAGTACAGCATGACGTTGCCGAGCAGTTCGTCCCGGCTCAGCGCGTTCTCGGGATGGCCATCGCAGTCGGTCCAGCGCCAGAACTTCTCGACGATCCAGGCGAGCTGGCCGACAGGTGAATCGACGAGGCCGTAGCCAAGCGTCTGAGGACGCGTGCTCTGCTGGCGGGAGTACCCGCTGTCCCACTCCTGGTACGCAGCGGCCCCGGCCATCGCGTCCTGGTCAGCCTGCGTCGGGTGCTCCCGGCTCTCCGCCGTGGGCCGCCCCTGCGGCATGTTGAGGTGAATCGCGACGCAGCGGCCGCCGTTCCGACCGAGTTGAGTGGTGACCGCCGACCCCCAGTCCCCGCCTTGCGCCCCGTAGCGCTCGTAGCCGAGCCGACCCATCAGCTCGTCCCACGCCACGGCGATCTTCTCGACGCCCCAGCCTGACTCGGCCGGCTTGCCCGAGAAGGCGTAGCCCGGCAGCGCCGGGCAAACGACGTGGAACGCATCCTCGGCGCGCCCGCCGTACGCGGTCGGGTTCGTCAGCGGATCGATGATCTTGTGGAACTCGAGGATCGAACCGGGCCATCCGTGCGTGATCACCAGCGGGAAGGCATCCTCGTGCGGCGAGCGCTGGTGGATGAAGTGGATGTCGAGGCCATCGAGCTCGGTCACGAACTGATCGAACTCGTTGAGCCGCGCCTCGGTCGCCCGCCAGTCGTAGTCCTCGACCCAGTAGCGAGCCAGCTCCTGCGTATAGGCCAGCGGCATTCCCTGGCTCCAGTCGTCGACGGTCTCCCCCTCGGGCCAGCGCGTGGCCTCGACGCGGCGCTTGAGGTCGGTGAGCTGGTCGTCGTCGATGTTGATCTTGAACGGACGGATGTCGGCCATGAGGCTCCTCGATGGTTCGCGCTCTGCAAGCGGAAGATGCGGATAATAGGCTGGCGGAGCGGTCGAGGCACTGTCTCAACCGCTCCCCGTGCCTCGCGCCGGCGCCAGCCCGAAGCGCCCGTCGCTCCCATTTGCGCGCGCTACTATGCCCTGCGTCATGGACGAACGGGCGGCAATGTGCGCGCGGTGAGTTCGCGTCGCTCGGGGCGGTCAGCCTCAGGGAGTTCGGTGGCGTTGTTCGAGGTGTGGGGCGAGCCGGGGCAGGTGCTGTGCTCGAACGTCGTGCGCGAGCTGCTGCTGGGCAAGGGGCTCGGCGAGCCGGTGCCGCTGTACGAGGTGGCGGAGTGACCGCGCCGCGCGTGGCGAACACCCGGGGCGGCCGAGGCAGGAGAATCGCCTGGTGGGCGGGAATCGCCGTGACCGCCCTCATCTTCGTTCACGGGGCAGCAAACCTCGCCGGCGGCGGGAGCTTCGACTCCCAGGCCGGGAGGCTTCAGTACGGCCTGGGGCAGATCGTCGCTGCTTCGCTCATCGCCGGCGGGCTCTGGCTCAGCTCGAGGACTCGCCGCCGCAGCGTCGGCTTGGTGGCTGCGGGAGTCGTTGTGATCTCGATCCTGATGCCCTGGTTCATCATCTTCACGATTCCGGTGGGATTCGGGTTGATCGCGGTTGCGTACGCGCGAAGCGGCGTCGCGGTTGCTGTGGATCGCTGATGTCGACAGCTACGCCCACGAGCCGATCGCCCGGTGCGCTCGAACGATTCACGGTTTCCGAGGAGGGACCGGAACCAGAGCCCCGTCGCGTCTGCGGCGACCGCCGCGCCGAACCCGGCAGCCATCCGTCTGCGAGGGGTAGGCGGGCGCCGGCCCGCACTCGAGATCGGCAGCACGCGGCGCTGAAGCTCCATCGCGCCGTCGCCTCAACGCGCCACGAACGACCCACCCGGACTCGACCTCAGTCGAGGATCCGGGCAGGCCCGCTTTCTCCACTGCGCATCGCTGCTAGTTCACCGATCGCACGAACATCAGCGTGCACTGCGGGATCGCCAGGTCGAAGAAGCTGTCGATCCCCAGGTCCGCCGGATCATCCACGGACACGTCGATGTCGAAGAAGACATCGAAGAACACATCGTTGACGAATGTCAGTTGAGTCACCACCAGCGTCGCCGACTGCCCACCGGGCAGCGTCATCGTCGCGCTGGTCGCACCGGCCGCCTCCAGGCTGTCGATCAGGTCCTGCACCGAGCCTCCGCCGTACTTCGTCAGCGTCGAACCACTGGGTGCGATCGGCGGTCCAAACACCGGCTCCTCCGGAGGCGGCGCGGGCACCGGCGTGGTGTTCGTCGGGTCGTTCGGGTTGGTGTTGTGAATGAACAACTCCTCGCCGTCGTCGACGCCATCTCCGTCCGTGTCGGGGTTGTTCGGGTTAGTACCGATCGAGATCTCGAAGTCGTCCGTCAGCCCGTCGTCGTCGGCGTCGGTGTCGACGTTCGTGAAGGTGCAGACGATGTCGTCGCCACCCTCAAGGAGAATCGTGACGCCGTCTCCGTCGACGGTGATCAGACTCGTTGTCTCACCGGTGCAGACGACCGAGGCGAGGTCAGAGCCGAACGGAATCACCTCGTCGATGTCGACGGTCGTGCCGTCCAGAATGCCCGTGATCGTCGTCATCTGACCATCAGCGAGCAGGAACGGCGCCGCGGGGAAGCCGACGACGTTGAAGCCGAAGCGCTGCGGCTGGTCGGGCACGGTGTCCTTCACGATTGTGATCGTGCCCTGCGGCTCGTTCGTGAAGGTGCAACGAATGTCCTCCGAGTTCATCGGAATCACCTGCACCCCGAAGAAGCCCGGCGGCAGACCGGGGATCTCCGCGAACTGAGACGTCGCCAACGTCTGCCCCTGGGGATCGGTGCAGACCGCAATCGGCTCGATGCCCTGCAGGTTCACCTCCACGATCTCGATCGGAACGTTGTTCTGCAGGGGTCCGAGCAGGGCCGGGTCCTCGAGGCGCTGAACCACCGTGTCCGCCAGATCGAAGTCGCCCGGCAGGAGTGGGTTCAGGATGAACGGCTGAGGATCAAACGGGGCGCCGGCCGAGATGCCAAAGTCAAACGGCTGACCGGGAATGGCCGGCGCCGACTTCACCACCTCGAGGGTGGGCGTCTTCGTGTTATCGACGGTGCAAGTAGCAGCGTCGCCGACCCGAACTTCGATCTCGAAGCTGCCGGCAAGACCGTCGAGGATCTGCGCTGACCTCGTGTTGGTGCAGTCCAGATCCGTCAGCATCCAACCACGAGGCAGCACCTCGTCGAACTGGTAGACGCCAGGCGTGACAATCGTCACGCTCAGGCCGGACGCTGACCCGGCCTGGCGCAGTATGAAGTCGTCAATGACTGTTGCACCGCTCGTCTGCACCGTCAGGAACGAGGTCGTGTCCGGCCCACCAGCCACGACCTTGTCGATCGTGATCGTGGTGTCCTTCGTGTTCTTGAACGTGCACGTCACCTGATCACCGGCGCCGACCGTGATCGTCGCCATCTGTCCGTCCTCGTTGGCGTCAGCCACGGTCGCGTCTGCGGCCAGGTCGACGACCACGCAGGCCAAGCTCGTGAAGCTCCAACCCTCCGGCAGCCCACTCTCGGTGACGACGTAACTACCCGGATCGACGGTGAACGTCTCCATTCTGCGGGCTGCAGTGTCGATGCTGAACGCGCCTAGCACGGCTGGCGGAGGTAGCGGCGACCCTGTGCTCGTGAAGTCGAACTCGTCGTCGCCGCCGTCCGCGTCCTTCACGATCACGATCGTGCCCGTCGTTGGCACCTCCTCGTTTGTGAACTCGCAAGTCAGCGTCTCACCGGGGCGAAGCATGATGTCGACGAGGTTGTTGCTGTTGCCCAGAGTGCCGCGACCGCCGGAGCAGGATGCAGCAGTGAGCGCGAGCCCGAGTAGCTCCGTCTCCTCGATGTTGTAGTTACCGGGGGCCAGGCCCATCAGCCGGCCGGCGGCACCGGAGCCGTTACTCGCCGTCGAGGTCACCTCATCCTCCGACTCAGGGCCGCCCGTGGTCCTGAAATCAAAAGTGCCGTTCCCGGCGTTGCCGTTCACAACCTTGTCGATCCTGATCGTGCCTCGCCTGTTGTTGGTGATCGTACAAACGGTGGCCGTGCCTTTGGCGACCGTCACGTCAGTGAGCGAGGTCGAGCCACTGTTCGACGCCGTCGACCCCCCGGTGCAGGCGATCTCCGTGAAATAGTTCGCAAGATTCGTGCCGTTCGAAGCACTCATTATTTCGCCGACCGAGTAGGTCCCGGTGGGCAGGGTTTGGGCCCCCGTCGTATCCCCATCGCCGGCACCCGTTTCGACCGGGGCGTCATCGATCTGCAAGTCCACTTCGCCTTGCTCGCCGCCGACGAAGTCTTTGATCACTTCGAGCGTTCCCGTGTCACGCGTGTTCGTAAACGTGCACGTCACGTCCTGGTTGTCCGTCGGCAGGAAGGTCAGGCCCAAGCCAAAGATCGCGGTGGTTGCATCGTCGTCGCAGGCGAGGGTGGTCGTGTATCCGGCCACCGCGGCCTCGGCCACCGTGTACACCACGCCGTTCGTCAGCGGGCCGAACACCTCTGTGTTCGAGAGCGTGTCAGCAATGTTCCCGTTGTCGTCAAGGTCGAAAGAGTCGCCTGGCGCACCCAAGTTCGGCGAGGTCGTGAAGGTGAAGCTCTGATCGGCCTCTGGAAGCGTGTCCTTCACGATCGTCAGCGACGGCGCCGGGGGCGCCGCTACAACGGAAAAATCCAGCGTAACGGTCTCCTTCGACTGGCAAGCACTGCCGAATGATGTGAGGCTAATCTCGACGATCGACGCCTCATCCACGTTGAGGGCGCCTCCCGACAGACCGGAGATGTTGTCCCACGAGACGGTGAACACATCACCGATGGCGATCGGTCCGCCGCCGATACGGTCAGCCTTGTTCGCGGACACTCCCTGGGTATTCCCATTCCCGTCCGTTGTGTCGACCTGTGCATCCGTGAAGGTGAGATTCGAAGGACTGACGTTCCTGAGGATCACGGTAACGAGGCTGCAAGCTTCTCCCGGCGAGGCAGCCTCAGCCGTGATCACAGCCGTGAGTCTTCCGTCCGTATTCAGCGTGATGCTCGTGGACGGGGCACTGAGCGCCTCCGCGTCCGGCGCCGCCTCGGGGCGACCGGCCAGCATGAGCACCGTTAGAGCCAGCGCGCCGAGCGCTCCGATGGCGAGCAGGCGGGCGGGATCGGCGAGGTAGGCAATCGTCGGACGCATGGGTGGACCCTTCGAGGACTCTTGCCGCAGACACGGTGGACCCGGTGCAGCATCCTGCCGCACGCTAGAGAATCTGATCACATTCGTGATCGGGTGGTCCGCGACACGCTAATACGACGCGCTTACGCGAGCAATCACGTGTCCCAGCGATTTACAGAGAGAAGGGAGATTTGCCTGGGATTTTCTAGAAACACCAATGGGCAGACGGCACCGTTAGCGCGGCACAACGGATTTCGGCGGCCGGCCGGGCCCTGATGGCCGTGATGGCCAACCGCGCATTGACCGCGATCGAGGACCACGAGGCGTACACGGCACTCGGCTAGCTGCGCGACATGACACGGCTCATCGCACCAGCGGCCCGCCGCGGGCGACCGGGCTTCGCGTAGGCTCTCCTGCGACCGGTCCGAGACGAGCGGCCAGATGGAGGAGCCCCATGCCCGCCGATCCCAAGCGCGAGAGCTGGAAGCCTGGCATGCCGTTCGAGTACGCCGTCGACGAGATCGAGTACATCAAGACGATCGCGCGGGAGATGGGCGGACCGGACCGCGTCCAGCGCCAGCACGACGGTGGGCGCTACACCATCCGCGAGCGCATCGAACACTTCGTCGACCCCGGCAGCTTCCTGGAGGCGGGGCCGCTCGTCGGCGCAGCCTCCTACGACGAAGACGGCAACCTCGAGGAGTTCCTGCCGGGCGCCTACGTGATGGGCCTCGGCGAGGTGGACGGGCGACCGATCGCCATCGGCGGCGACGACTTCACGATCTCCGGCGGCAGCCCGCACAACGTGCGCAAGGGCGCCGGCCAGTTCACCCAACCCCTGGCGATGCAGTACGGCATCCCCTATGTCCAGCTGATCGAGGGCGTCGGCCACTCCTCGAAATCCGACGAGACGCAGGGCCACATGGGTCTGCCGGGCGGCGAGCAGTGGCACCGCGCGGTGCGGCTGATGGCGCGCGTGCCGGTCGCCGCCGGGATCATGGGCTCCGTCGCGGGCGCGCCGGCCGCGTATGCGCTGATGTCGCACTTCACGGTCATGGTGAAGGGCCAGTCGCAGATCTTTCCCTCGGGCCCGCCGGTAGTGATGCGCGCCATCGGCGAGCCGACCAACAAGGAGGACCTCGGCGGCGCAAAGATGCACGTCCACGACAGCGGACAGGTCGACAACGAGGCGGACACCGAGGAGGAGGCCTTCGCGCAGATCAAGGCGTTCCTCTCCTACCTTCCGAACACCACGAACCAGGTGGCGCCGCGCGTGGACACGGGCGATGACCCCGATCGTCGCGTCGAGGAGCTGCTGACGATCATGCCGATCGATCGCCGCGCGGCCTACGACCCGCGCGAGCTGATCCGCCTCGTCGTCGACAACGGTGAGTTCTTCGAGATGCGACGGCACTGGGGCGGTTCGCTGATCACCGGCTTCGCGCGCCTCGATGGCTACAGCATCGGGGTGATCGGCAACGATCCGATGGTGATCGCGGGCGCGATGGATGGCGACGCGGCCGACAAGTACGCCCACTTTGTGGATCTCTGTGACGCCTTCAACCTGCCGGTCGTGATCTTCCTCGACATGCCGGGCTTCATGCTCGGCTCGTGGGCCGAGCGCAAAGCGACGATGCGTCGAGGTGTCCGCGCCTTGATCGCGAGCGCCGAGGCGAAGGTGCCGAAGGTCGAGTTCAACGTCCGCAAGTCCTACGGCGTCGCAGCCGACGCGCCGAACAGCCTCGGGCATCCGGACGGCCTCAACCTGCGCTTCGGCTGGCCGGCCGGGGAGTGGGGTGGCATCCCCATCGAGGGCGGCGTGGCGGCGGCATATCGCCGGGAGATCGAGGCGGCACCCGACCCGGACGCCCATCGCGAAATGATCGAGGAACGGCTGCTGAAGATGCGCTCGCCGATGAAGGCGGCGCACCACTTCGACGTGATCGACCTGATCGACCCACGCGATACGCGCCGGCTCGCCTGCACTTTCGTACGGCTGGCGCAGCCGATGCTCGCGGAGCTGGCCCAGCGTCCGAAGCGAGCGGTGCGGCCCTGACCATGCGCTCGGCTACATGAGCATGTAGGGCCGGGCGAGGAGCTGTGCGATGCGGTCGAGGAAGCGCGCCGCGGGCGCACCGTCTGTGATGCGGTGGTCGAAGGTCAGGCTCAGCACCGTGGTCTGCCCGGCCTCGACGCTGCCCTCCTCGACAACCGCCCGTGAACGCACCCGACCGACGCCGAGGATGGCCGCCTGCGGCGGGTTGAGCACCGGCGTGAACGCGTCGACGCCGAGCGCCTCCAACGAGGTCACGGTGAACGTTCCGTCCGTGACCTCGGCGAGCGAGAGCTCGCTGCTCTCGACCTTGCGCGCCAGCGCGGCGTAATCCGCCGCCACGTCCTGCAACGGGCGGGCATCGGCGCGCCGCACGACCGGGACCATCAGACCCTGCGGGTCGTCGATGGCGATGCCGACGTTGATCTCGCCCACCTCCACGATCTGACCGTTGTCGAGCCGGGCGTTCAGTCGAGGATGTTCGCGCAGCGCCAGCGCGGCGGCGCGCACGACGAGCATCGTGATGGTGACGACCACACCCTCGCTGCGCCACTCGCGCGACAGCCCGCGCGCCATCCGCATGGCGTCGTCGACGCGCACCTCGGAGGTGAGCGTGAGCTGCGCGCTCGATTGCAGACTCTGCAGCATGCGCTCGCCGATGAAGTGACGGCGACCGCTGTACGCCGCAGTCGCGTCGCCGGTCGGGGCTGCGACCTCGGCCGCTGGCGTCGCCTCGACCGCCGCGCCTCCTTCGAGGTGGCTGCGTACGTCGGTCTCGGTGACGCGGCCGCGTGGTCCTGTGCCCGCCACCGAGGCGAGGTCGACACCCTCATCCAGCGCGATGCGGCGTGCAATCGGGCTGGCGAGCACGCGCTCGCCGCTCTGAGCCGGCTCGGCCACCGCCGAAGCGGGCTCCGCGGGTGCCTCCTCCCGCGTCTCTCGCACATCGGCGGCGTCGCGATATTCCTCGGCGGGCTCCGACCACTGCGACTCCACGTCGGCCGAGATCGTCGCCGGTACCTCCGTGTCGCCCTCCTCGAGGATCGCCGCCACGACGGCGCCCGGCAGGAAGCGGATGCAATCGCCGACGAGGTGCCGCAGGGTCCCGGCGACCTCCGCCTCGACCTCCATCAGCACCTTCTCGACATCGATCTCGAACATCGCGTCACCCACCGCGACGGCAGAGTCGTCGGGCATCAGCCAGCGCGTGAGGACGGCGTCCTCCATCGTCATCCCGATCTTGGGGAGGATGACCGCGACTGCCATCGCCTAGCCGGCCATCACGCCGCGGGCGGCGTCGGCAATGCCATCGGCGTTGACCAGCCACGCCTGCTCCAGCGGCGGGCTGTACGGCACCGGGCTGAACGGCCCGCCGAGGCGGCGTGGCGGTGCGTCGAGGTAGTCAAAAGCGAGGTCGGCGACCTGTGCATTGATCTCCGCACCAATGCCAGCGAACTCGACCGCCTCGTGGACCGTGAGCAGGCGGTGCGTCTTCTGCACAGACGCCACGATCGTGTCGATGTCGAGGGGCTGCACCGTGCGCGGGTCGACAACCTCGATGCTCACACCCTCCTCGGCGAGCTGATCGGCGGCGGCCAGCGCCTCGTGGACCATGTAGGCGGTCGCAACGATCGTCAGATCGGTGCCCTCACGCACGACGCGCGCGGAGCCCAGCGGCACGACGTAGTCGCCCTCGGGCACGTGCCCGCGGATCCGCGAGCAGCGCTTGTGCATGATGAAGAACACCGGGTTGTCTTCGCGCAGCGAGGCGGTGAACAACCCCTTCGCGTCGTCCGGCGAAGCCGGCATGACAACCTTGAGGCCGGGGATGTGCGCGAGCAACGCCTCGAGGCTCTGCGAGTGCTGGGCGGCCATGCCGGTCCCCGCGCCGGCGTTGGCGAGCACCGTGATCGGCAGCGTCGCCTTGCCGCCGAACATGTACTTCATCTTCGCCATCTGGTTCATGATCTGGTCGAAGGCCACGCCGATGAAGTCGATGAACATCATCGAGATCACCGGCCGCAGCCCCTGCGACGCCGCACCGGTCGCCAGGCCCACGATCGCGTTCTCCGAGATCGGGGTGTCGAGGATCCTCGTCGGGCCGAACTCGGAGAGCACGCCCTGCGTCAGGCCGAACACGTCGCCGCGCTCGGCCAGGTCGATACCGGCGACGAAGACGCGGTCGTCGGCACGCATCTCCTGCTTCAAGGCCTCGTTGATCGCCTCGCGGTAGGTAATCGTTCGTTCGGCGGTTTCGGTGGTCATAGCGGTGCTCCCCTCGCAGTCGGCCGGCTCAGGCGGAGTAGACGTCCTCGAGTAGCTGTGCCGGGTCGGGGTATGGTGCGGCGTCGGCAAACGCGACCGCCTCTTCGACGGTCGCCCGCACCTCCTCGATCACACGCTCGGCACCCTCCCCGCCGAGAATCGCGCGCTCCTCGAGGACCGCGAGCAGCAGGGTGATTGGATCGCGCTCGCGCCAGGCGGCGCGCTCGGCCTCGGGACGCGGATCGTTCTCGGAGCGCCCGGTGTGGTTGTAGAAGCGGTAGGTGTCGGCCTCGATCAGCGACGGCCCACGGCCACTCCGCGCTCGGTCGATCGCCTCGCCGGCGGCTTCGTGGACCGCCAGCACGTCCTGGCCGTCGACGGTCACGCCGGGGATGCCGTACGCAACCGCTCGGTCGGCGAGACGCGTGATCGCGCCCTGTTTGTCCTGCGGCGTGAACTCGCCGTAGTGGTTGTTCTCGACCACGAAGACCGCGGGTAGGTCCATCAGCGCAGCGAGGTTGATCGCCTCGTGCCAGGTGCCCTCATTCGTCGCGCCGTCGCCGGAGAAGCAGACCGAGACGTCGTCCGTTCCGTTGTACTTCGCCGCGAACGCCGCGCCGGTGGTGATCGGCGGCCCGCCGCCGACGATGCCGTTGGCGCCGAGGATGCCGATGTCGAGGTCGGCGATGTGCATCGAGCCACCCTTGCCGCGGCAGTAGCCGGCCGCACGCCCGAAGAGCTCCGCGAACATCAGCTTGATGTCGCCGCCCTTCGCGATGCAGTGACCGTGCCCTCGATGGGTGCTGGCGATGGTATCGGTGTCACGCAGGTGCGCACAGATGCCGACCGCGACCGCCTCCTGACCCGCGTAAAGGTGCACCGCTCCCGGAATTTTCGCTTGCTCGGCCAGCCGCCCAGCGGCCTCTTCGAACTCCCGGATCGTGACCATGGTGCGGAACAGGTAGAGCAGCTGCTCGGTATCGAGATCGGCCATCGCGTACCCCTCGTTCGCCGCGCACGCCGAGGCGCCGCGGCCGTTGCCGCCGCATCTTACGCCCCCTGTCGACGGCTCGCGGAAGCGTCCGAGCACCACCGGCGTCGCGTAGGCTCCGCCGCGGAGGCCGCACATGCAGATCTCGGAGCTACGACATTTCCTCGTGCATCCGCCCTCGGGCAAGAACCTGCTCTTCGTCGCGCTCGACACCGACGAGGGGCTGACGGGTTGGGGCGAGTGCTATACGCAGGCGGACCGCGACATCCAGATCGTGGCCCACCTCGATCAGCTCGAGCGTTATGTCCTGGGACGCGACCCGGCGCAGATCAAGCACTTCACCGACGTCATGTACAACGACTTCGCCGCCCGTCGAGGCGCCATGGACTATTACTCCGCGATCAGCGGCCTCGAGCAGGCGATGTGGGACCTGCAGGGTCAGCGGCTCGGAGCGCCGGTGCATGAGCTCCTCGGCGGCCGTGTCCGTGACCGCATCCGCGTCTACGCCAACGGCTGGGCCCGCAGCGGCTCGCACGAGGAGCTGGCCGCCAGCGCCCGAGCCGTCGTCGATCGCGGCTTCACCGCGATGAAGTTCGACCCGGTGCCGGGCCCCTGGCGCACATTCATCTCACGAGAGCAGGAGCGCGAGGCCATCGAACGCGTGCGCATCGTGCGCGAGGCCGTTGGCCCGGACATCGAGATCCTCGTCGAGATCCATCGGCGGCTCGCCCCCATGCACGCCATCCGCGTCGCGCGTGGCGTCGAGGAGTTCGCGCCGTACTGGTTCGAGGAGCCGGTGCTCGCCGAGAACATCGACGCCCTGGCGGCCGCGCGCCGCGAGATCAACATCCCGGTGGTAACCGGCGAGGAGCTCTACACGAAGCACGAGTTCCGAGCCGTCTTCGAGCAGCAGGCGGCCGACATCATCAACCCGGACGTGTGCAACGTCGGCGGCATCCTCGAGCTGAAAGAGATCGCGGCGATGGCGGAGCCCTACTTCGTCGCCGTCTCGCCACACAACTACAACAGCACCACGGTCGGCCTCGCCGCCACGCTGCAGGCCGCCGCGACGATGCCCAACTTCGTCATCACCGAGTACTTCGTGAACCTCGAGGGCTTCGGGCGCGAGATCGCTGACGTGCCGTTCGAGGTAGAGGACAGCTACATCCGCGTGCCGGACCGCCCCGGCATCGGCATCGCCCTCGACGAGGAGGCGCTGGCGCGCCGCGCTTACGAGCCCTTCCCGCCTCGGCACATCACGACCACGGCCGAGGAAGGGCCGTAAGGCGGCCCGGCGACTCGAGGCCTACTGACCCGTGAACTGCGGGTCGCGGCGCTCGACGAAGCTGCGGAAGCCTTCCGAGGCGTCGTCGGTGCGCAGGAGCGCCGACTGCGCCGACCACTCCCGATCCAGGTAGGTCAGCCGGTCGATCGCATCGACCGATTCGACGATCAGTCGACGGATCGCCGTGTAGCCCATCGGCGGCCCGGCCGCGATCTGCTCGGCGTAGGCCCGCACCTCGGCGGCGAACTCGTCGTCGGGCACGACGCGGTTGGCCAGCCCGAGCTCGAGCGCCGTGGCCGAGTCGACGACGTTGCCGTCGTAGAACAGTTCGAACGCCTTCGGCACGCCGACGATTCGAGGCAGCCAGTAGGCCGCGCCGTAATCTGCGGCGATGCCGCGCTTGATGAAGATCGAGCCGATCCGCGCGGACTCCGCGAAGATGCGGACGTCACAGCACAGCGCCAGACCGAAGCCACCCCCGGCGGCCACGCCGTTGATCGCGCCGATGATCGGCACGTCGCAATTCGCGAACGCCTGGACAGTCTGCACCGAGCCGGAGCGGTAGTTCATCCGCTCCGACCGGGGCCGCGCGACCGGCGCAGCACCGTTGCCGCCCGCGGGCATGCGGTCGGGCGAGACCTCGGCGCCGGCGCAGAACGCGCGGCCGGCGCCGGTCAGCACCATCACCCGCACGTCCTCGTCCTTGGACGCACGGTTCACGGCGTCGAGGAGACCGGAGGTGAGCTCCGTGCTCAGCGAGTTCATGCGCTCGGGGCGGTTGAGCGTCACCGTCATCACCCCGGCCTCGACCTCGGTTTCGATATCTGGCATCGGGTCCTCCCGGACTGAATGGATCGCCCTCGACGAGGGCTACTCCTCTTCCTTCGGCTGGAACGGGTTCGAGAGCAGCGGGCCCAGCGTCGTCGAGAAGACGTCGAACATCTCATCGGTCGTCCAGATGTCGCCGCTGGCGAATGCCCGCGCCTCGACGGTCGGGATGTTGTAGAGGCCGACCTCGCGGCCGCGGATCATGAAGTCACGGCCGTTCACGTTCTGGGCGTCGTCGGAGGCCAGGTAGACGACCAGCGCGCTGATCGCGCTCGGGTCGAGTGCTTCGAAGCCGCCGCCCGCACGCTGCTCGCCGCGGGCGATCGCCGCATCGCGCGCCGCCTCCATCTCCGGCGAGAGCGTGAGCCGCGTCGCCGCCGTCGGGCGCAGCGCGTTGCAGGTCACGCCGTACCGTCCGAGGTCCCTCGCGACCGTGCGCGTGAGGCCAACGATGCCCTCCTTGGCTGCCGAGTAGTTGGTCTGTCCGGCGTTTCCGAGGCCGGAGCTGGAGCTGGTGTTGATGATGCGGCCGGAGCGCTGCTGTCGCATCACCACAGCGGCGTGCTTGATCGTGTTGAAGGTGCCGGTCATGTGCACCGCCACCACGATGTCCCACTCCTCCTTGGTCATGTTGAACACCATGCGGTCGCGCAGGATGCCCGCGTTGTTGACCAGGATGTCGAGGCTGCCGAACTCGTCGAGGGCTTGCTTGACCATCTCGCCACAGGCGTCGAAATCGGAGACATCGGCGTAATTGGCGACCGCACGGCCACCGCCGGCGATGATCTCGTCAGCTACTTCCTGCGCAGGGGTAGCATCCGCGCCCTCGCCGCCGGTCGACCCGCCGAGGTCGTTGACCACGATCGCCGCGCCCTCGTCAGCCAGCGCCATCGCCTCGCCGCGACCGATGCCGCGGCCGGCGCCGGTCACGATCGCCACCTTGCCCTCGAGTCGTCCCGCCATCATTCGCCTCCGGTGTGCTCGCAGATGTGCCGCGTCGCGGCGTCGAGGAACGTTCCCGGATGTCCGCGCGCCTCGGCATTCTGCCACAGCCGGGGCGTTCCATCACAGCCGCAGTCGCAGATAGGTGGCGGCGGTTCAGACCGCGGGCAGCGGCGACGTGCGCATCGCCTCGGCGGCCGAACGGGCGTCGCCGTGGTTCGCAATGATCAGCCCGGGTAGGCCGTCGAAGAACCGCCCGGGATCATGACCAAGCGCAGCGAGCGCGGAGAGGAGGAGATGTACGGGAATGTCGCGCAGCCCGGCTTCGTAGTTGGAGATTGAGCCCTGGGTCACGTCGATCGCGTCTGCGACCCAGGCCTGACTCCGTCCGGCCCCGATGCGAACGATCCGCAGGCGAGCGCCTACAGCCACTGCTAGCTCACTCACTGCTTCGCGGTTTCGACCCACCCCAGACCACCGTCCTCGCGAAGCCAGTCTAGTCGATTGACTATTTAACTGTGAGCCTCGTCGCTGTACGCGATCCCCTCGATGTGCGAAAACGGCCTCGACCAGGGGGTAAATCGTGACGGGCACCGCGACTAGCTCCGCGATCGGACCGCTCCTACAGCGCGTTCGCCTCAACGACTCTCGTCCGCTGGAGTCGGTCGCGCGCGCCATCGGCGTCTCCGAGCACAGCGTGGCCCGGTACGAGCACGGTGCCGAGTTCACGGTCACACTCCTCCTCCGCTGGTGCACCGCACTCTCGCTGTCGCCGGCCGAGGTGATTCGCGCAGCCGACCGGCTGGCGGCGGCCCCAGAGGTCGTCGCATCGGCGCATCGCTTCGCGCTGGGCGGCGAGGACTAGCCCAGGGCGCGGGGCCCCTTCGTCCGCTACGCTGCGGCGCGGAGGCAGCGGGTGACGAACACCGAACCGCAACGTCTGCGCTGGGGCATCCTTGGCCCCGGCGCCATCGCCCGGCGGTTCGCCGAGGATCTCGTGCACTCCTCGAATGGCGTCCTGCAGGCCACGGCCAGCCGCGACGCAGCTCGCGCGGCGGCCTTCGCCGACGAGTTCGGCGGCGACGCGATCGAGGGCTATGGCAGGCTCCTCGACGACCCGAATGTCGACGCCGTCTACATCGCAACGCCGCACCCGTACCACGTGCAGTGGTCAATCCGCGCCGCCGAGGCGGGCAAGCACGTGCTCGTCGAGAAACCGATCGCGCTCAACCACGCCCAGGCCATGGCCGCCGTCCAGGCCGCACGGCGCGCGGGGACGTTTCTCATGGAGGCGTTCATGTACCGCCCCCATCCGCAGACGCGCCGGCTCGTCGAACTCGTCCGCGATGGCGCCGTCGGTGAGGCGCGATTGATCGAGGCGAGCTTCGGCTACCGCGCTTCACTCGAAACGGACAAGGACGCTGAGCGACGCATCTTCGCGAACGCCCTCGGCGGTGGCGGCATCCTGGACGTGGGTTGCTACGCCGTTTCGATGGCCCGCCTCATCGCCGGCGCGGCGCTCGGCCGGCCGTTCGCCGACCCAATCGAAGTCAGCGGCACCGGCACGCTCGGCGCGACTGGCGTTGACGAGCAAGCCACAGCCACGCTGACCTTCGAGGATGGCATCGTGGCCCAACTGCAGACCGCGGTCCGCGTCCCGTTGCGCAACAGCGTCACCGTGATCGGCACAGAGGGCCGTCTGGAAGTCCCGCAGCCGTGGTTCGGCATGGGCAGCCGCGGTCCCGCCGACGGCCGCATCGACCTCGTGCGGCGTGGCGGCGAGCGTGAGGTGATCGAGGTCCGGAACGAGGGCTGGCTCTACGCGATCGAGGCCGACGAGGTGGCGGCGCACATCGAGGCCGGCGAGGCGCCCTCGATGTCGCACGAGGACACCCTGGGCAACATGGCTACGCTCGACCGCTGGCGCGAGGCGATCGGCCTCGTCTACGACGCGGAGCGCCCCGAGGCCGCCTCGGCGTCCACGCTCGCGGGCCGGCCCCTGCGCCGCCAGGTCGTGCCGTCGGACGCGTCCCCGCTGCCGCTCGCTGACGTCGCCGGCGTGCCGATGCCACTGTCGCGACTGGTCATGGGCTGCGACAACCAGGTCACGATGCCCCACGCCGAGGCGATGTGGGACGACTTCTTCGAGCGCGGGGGCAACGTCTTCGACACGGCCCATCTCTACACCGGCGGCGTCACCGAGCGGCTGCTCGGCACGTGGCTCCGCGCCCGCGGCGTACGCGAAGAGGTCGCGGTGATCGTGAAGGGCGCGCATACGCCGAACTGCAACCCCGACGCGCTCTCGCGACAACTCGAGGAGTCACTCGAACGCCTCCAGATCGAGACAGCCGACCTCTACTTCCTCCACCGCGACGATCCGGGAATCCCCATTGGCGAGTGGGTGGAAGTGCTGAACGATCACGTGCGCCGCGGCCAGATCCGGGTCTTCGGCGGTTCCAATTGGACAATCGAACGCATCGAAGCGGCGAACGCCTACGCCGCCGAGCATGGCCTGCAGGGCTTCAGCGCGCTCAGCAACAACTTCAGCCTCGCGAGGATGGAACGGCCCGTCTGGCCTGGCGTCCTCGCCTGCTCGGACGATCGCTTCCGGGAGTGGCTGGTCCGCCGACAACTGCCGGAGTTCTCCTGGTCGAGCCAGGCGCGCAGGTTCTTCACCGACCGCGGTGCACCGGAGCGCGCCTCGGACGACCCGGAGCTGGCAAACGCCTGGTTCTCCGAGGCGAACCACGAGCGCCGCCGCCGCGCGATCGACCTGGCCGAGGAGCGCGGCGTCGAGGCGGTGAACATCGCGCTGGCCTACGCACTGCACCAACCCTTCCCCACCTTCTGCCTCGTCGGCCCGCGCACCCTCGCCGAGTGGGACAGCACGGTCGGGGCGATCGAGGTCGACCTCAGCCAGCGCGAGGTCGAGTGGCTCGACCTCCGCCGCGACGACCGCTGAACGACGCTCGCGATGCCCTCTCTCCCCACCGATCCGCGCGATCTGATTCGCTCCTACTTCGCGGCCTGCACCGCAGGCGACGCGCAGGCGGTGGCCACCCACTTCACCTCGGACGCCGCGATCTACGACACCAACCACGCTCCCGTTCGGGGTCGCGATGCGATCGGCGCGTTCTGGACGCGCATCCACGAGCAGTGGCGCGGCGCACGCTGGACCGTCGACGCCGCGATCGTCGAGAGCGACGCCGCCGCCATCGAGTGGTCGATGCGAGGCACGCACGAGGGCGCGGCGTTCGTCGTCCGCGGCAGCGAGCACTACCGGTTCGCGGACGGCCTCATCGCCGAGATCCGGCAGTACTGGACGTTCGATCCGACCGCGCCGGGGAGCGAACTGGTGGGCTACCCCTACGAGGCCTAGCCGCCGGCGTACGGCGCAAGCGCGTCGAGATGCTCTTCGAAGTCGAACACCGGGTTGAGCAGCAGCTGTCGCACCGGGAGCGTGTCGTCGCCGGCGTCGATCAGCTCGTCGATGCGCTCCGAGACCTCGGACGGTGGTCCCCAGATCGAGACTTCGGTGGCCATCTCGGCGTTGCCGTAGTTGTGTGCGAACCACTCGCGGAGACGCCGCTCAGCGCGGTCCGCGTCGTCGTCGATGGCAAGGTAGACGCGCTTCGAGATCGGGAACGTGGAGGGGTCGCGGTTCGCCTCCTCGAGCAGCCGCCGCAGCGTCGCGACCTGCTCGCCGAAGTCGGCGGCGCTCGAGGAGCCGGGGCCCATCCAGCCGTCGCCCAGACGCACGGCGCGACGCAGCGCAGGCTCGGCGCGCGCGCCGAAGATCACCGGCGGGCGTGGCTGCTGCACTGGCTTCGGGTTCATCGGCGTACCGTCGAGGCGGTGCCACTCGCCCTCGAACTGAGCGCGTGGCTGGGTCCAGAGTGCGTCGACCGCGCCGAGCACGTCGAGGAAGCGCGCGACCCGCCGCTCGTTGGGGATCCCGAACGCCTTGGCGTCCCAGTCGCCACCGAGGCCGACCCCGGCGATCAACCGCCCACCGCTGAGCACGTCGATCGCGCTCAGGGTCTTCGCCAGTTGCACCGGGTTGCGGGTCGGCAGCACGATCACAGAGACGCCCAGGCGGATCGTCGAGGTGATCGCGGCGAGATACGACAGCAGCGCCATCGGCTCCACCGTGTTGGCCTGCCCGAGCAGTTGGTCCTGTGTCCAGAGTGAGTCGTACCCACGCGCCTCCGCTGCTGCGGCGACGCGTCGAATCTCCTCGACGTCGACGGGGCCGTCGGGGAACACCTGCGGCATCCCGAACCCGGCGCGGAAGCCCTCTGGAACAGTCATCGCAGCCCTCTCCGCTTGCAGCTCCCTCGAACTGCCGTGGAGCGTAGCGCGAAGCCGGCGTCAGGAATCCAAAACGGTATCTGACGCTTCTTTATGAAACATCTCCGCTTGTTGTCAGCATGAAGGAAGTAGAGCCCCAAACGTCAGGCGCCCGGCAGCGCCGGCGCAGTCAGCGGAGGTGTGTCAGTGGCGCATCAGCAAAGCATCCTCTCCAGCCTTGACCGTCTCGAGCAGGCAGGCGTCGTCGACTTTGAGCAGCTACCGCCAGCCGAGCTGCTCGTGGAGTATCGCGACTTGTATCTGCAGATGACGAAGCAGCGCCGTGCCCGCTCGTTCAACACCCATGCTCTGTTTCACGAGGCCGACCGATCCCGCGCCGCCACCGAGCGTCGCGTGATGGAAATGGCGAACGCCGTCCACCGCCGCTCGCGCGCGGTCAGCATCGACCTCCACCGCGCACGCGACCGCGGCCCGGAGGCCGTCCTCGAGGCCCTGAAGATCGCCATCGAACGGCACGGGGCCGCGCAAGCGCCGGAAACGTCGAGGGCGTTTTCGAGGCAGCGGCTGCTCTGGCTCGCTGCCGCCGCCGCGTCGGCTGGCGCGGTCGCGATCGCCTTCGCCGCTCAGCTCATCTGACGTCGCTTCGAGCGTCGCCGCTGGCGCTCGCCTCGGACGATCGAGACAATCAAGCCACTGTGGCAAGCGACCGACCAGAACCCGACGCATACGTCCACGGCCACCACGAGTCTGTGGTCGCCCAACACCGACGGCGCACCGCCGAGGAGGCGGCCGGCTTCCTGCTGCCGCGTCTGCGGCCGGGCATGCGCCTGCTCGATGTCGGTTGCGGACCGGGGACCATCACGGCCGGCCTCGCCGCTCGCGTCGCACCGGGCGAGGTCGTCGCCATCGATGTCGAACCGGCGATCCTCGAGGACGCTCGCGCCATCGCTCGCGAGCGAGGCGTCACCAACGTCCGGTTCGAGGAGGCGAGCGTCTATGCGCTGCCCGATGACGCCGCCTCGTTTGATGTGACCTACGCGCACCAGGTGCTGCAACACCTCGCTGAGCCCGTGGCCGCGCTCGAGGAGATGCGCCGCGTCTTGAGACCGGGCGGCATCGTCGCCATCCGCGATGCCGACTACCAGACGATGGTCGGATGGCCTCGCTACGAAGCGATCGCTGACTGGCGGGCGCTCTACACGGCCGTCGCTGCGCGCAACGGTGGGGACGCCAACGCCGGGCGGCGCATCCCCTCTTGGCTAGCCGCCGCGGGCTTCGAGGAGATTGCGATCACCACCTCGAACTGGGTCTTCCGCGAACCGGACGACGTGCGTAACTGGGGCGACTCCTGGGCGGAGCGCATCACCCACTCCTCGCTCGCAGACCAGGCGATCGAGTACGGCCTGGCCGAGCGCGCGGACCTCGAACGTATCGCCGCTGGCTGGCGTGCCTGGGCCCGAGACCCGGAGGCGTTCTTCATGTTCATCCACGTCGAGGGCATCGGCATCGCGCCAGAGTGAGGCCACCGGCTCACAGCAGCGAGCTAGCTCTCGCGGTCCTGGGGACCGTCCACGAAGTGACGCGGCACGGTCTGGCCGCCGCCAGCGCAACGGCGGTCACGACCGCGTCGAACACCACATCGGGCGACGCCTCGATCTCGATGTGGCGCCAGATGCCGTGCACGTGGACAGCCTCTCCGTTCGATGGCACGGACAGCGCCACCATCGCTCAACCCTACGGTTGATCGGACGGACCGCCTCGGAGGCGTGTCAACCGGCGCCGGCGCGACCGGCCAGCAGCGCGTCGCGGGTGACCTGGATATGGCCGAGGTGAATCGCGATGTGGTCCATGCAGTGCGCCAGCGCATGCGCGACCGTCATCGACTCCGTGCCTGGCTCCGCCTTGAACAGATCGTCCCGGTACGGCGGGTAGCCGGTCTCGCGCGCCAGCTCGCTGTCGGGCATCCCGTCGAGCACCTCGTGCATCGCCGCCAGCCACGCCTCGTACTCGACGCGCAGATCGTCCACCGTCCCGGCCGCCACAAACTCGGAGTTGCGGTCCCGGTCGAACGTCCCGCCGCCGATGGCTACGAGCGTCCACACCTTCGATGACGCCAGCAGGTGCGTCGCGATCGCAAACAGCGAATTCGCCTCGGGCACATCTACCTCAGCGTTCAGCAGGTCGTCCGGCACGCCGTCGAGGCTGCGGAGCACATCGTGGGCGAGCAGGTCGAGCATCCCCGCGAAGCGATCGATCGTCGTCACCATGGCAGCGTCCCCCTCGGACAGTCGCGTGCGCAGCGTGGCGAGGACTCTAGGCCACCAGCCACCACCGTCGCATCAGTATCACAACGATCGTCATAGCCAGGCCCGGTCTCACGACATTGGATCGATCTTCGCGACTGGCCAGGGGGTCCTGACGCTAGATTCCGGAGATTCGCGTAGATTCACCAAGATTCGTGCGAATCCGAGTAGGAGCTCGCCCACGTAAGGTCTCATGAACGCAGGGACGAGCGTCTGCGCCTCGGGCGACCTCCGCGTGGCTGGCGGCCAATTGGGCCGGTCAACGAGGGTCGAGGCAGGCCGCTCACACTAACGACGGAGGATCGATTGAGCACCAGTAAGTACTGGCAGACCCGTGTCTCGCGACGTGGAGTCCTTCGTGGAGCGGGCGTCGCTGGCGCCGGCCTCGCGGGCGCAGCCCTGATCGGCTGTGGCGACGACGATGACGACGACGACACCACGCCTGACCCGACGGCGACGACAGCCGACGCGGGCGGTGGCGCAGCTACCCCGGCGCCGACGGCCGCTGACCCGTTCGCGAACATCACCCGCGGTGGCACGCTGAGGCTCACGCGCGCTGGTGACCCGCCGACGATCGACGCCTACGGCAACCTGTCGTTCGAGGCGAAGACGGTATCGCTCTACGCGCACAGCCGTCTCTTCAAGGTCGGCGCTCGCGCGGACATCAACCCGAACGCGGCCCTCCCGGAGGAGGACGTGGCGGAGTCCGCGGAGACGACCGATGGTCAGAACTGGACCGTCAAGCTCAAGCAGGGGGTCAAGTTCCACAACAAGGCCCCGGTCAACGGCAAGGAGCTGACGACCGCGGACATCATGTTCTCGTGGGACAAACTCACTGCTCCGGAGTCGCCGAACGTCTCGATGACGACGCACGTCGACAAGTTCGAGGCGGTGGACGATTACACGCTGAACGTGGAGCTCAACGCTCCTTCGGCGACGTTCAAGGACTTCCTGGCCGATGCCAACGTGCTGCACATCCAGCCGACCGAGGCGGATGGTGGGTACGACCCGCTGCAGGACATGATCGGCACCGGCCCGTGGGTCTTCGACCAGTACGAGCCGTCCGTTCAGCTCAAGTACTCGAAGAATCCCGAGTGGTTCGTCGAGGGCAAGCCCTTTGCTGACGCTGTCGACCTGATCATCATCCCGAGTACCAGAACCGACTGTCGCAGTTCAAGGCGGCCAACACGACCGCTGCGGGCATCAACGCGAACGACGTGTTGGGCCTCAAGGATGAGCAGGGCGATGTGCAGTGGCGCGGCCTCCAGCAGGCCTTGCTGTCGTTCGTCTACTTCTCGAAGCCTGAGCGGAACCCGGGTGCTGCATGGCAGGACCCGATGTTCCGCCAGGCGCTCTCGATGACGTACGACCGAGACGCCCTGACGGACCTCGGTTACAACGTGACCGCTCTCAAGGAGGCCGGCCTCGATGTGATCGAGACGTGGAACAACCTGATTCCCGCCGGCTTCACGCGCTGGTCGCTCGACCCGAAGTCGGCGCGCCAGGGTGAGAGCGCCAAGTTCTTTGAGTACAACCCAGACGAAGCTCAGAAGATCTTCGCGGCCAATGGCTGGGAGGGCACGAGCTTCACCTGGCAGTACACGACGAACCGTTACGGTTCGACGTTCAACTCCATTGCGGAGGCCATGGGCAACTACTTCATCGAGGCAGGCCTGAACCCCGAGACTGAGGGCCAGGACTACTCGTCGAAGTACATCACGCAGACCTTCCGCTCCGAGTTCAACGGCGTGGCCTTCGGCTACGAGACGCCGTTCCCGGAGGTGGGTGGGTACTTCCCGCGCATGTTCGGCGACGACCCGGCCAACCACAGCCGGATCTCGGACCCGGTCATCGACGAGATCGCGGCCAAGCAGGCCGCCGAACTCGACGAGGAGACACGGCGCGAGCTCATCTACGATGCACAGGTCCGGAACATGGAGCAGGGGGTACTACATCCCGTCCCAGGCGGGCGCTGGCACCGGTTGGACCGCTTACCGGCCGGAGGTGCGCGGCATCGTCCAGACTCGTTCCTACGGGTTCGGAACCGAGGCCGCGCCTGGCTTCTGGTTCGACGTATAGGCCAGCTCCGCTCATGCGGAACAGCACGTCGGCATCGGGGTGGTCGCCTTGGCGGCTGCCCCGGGGCCGGCGCGAAGCCCTGCAGAAACTCCCGTGCCCACGAGGTTTCTGTGGCAGCTTCCCCCAACGGACACGGCCGCTTCGGCGGCCGTGTTCTTGTTTGTGCGGCCAACCCTCGAGGGGGTGTGTGCAGCGCGCGCCGTCGAGGGATGAGCTACTCGTCGTGGTCGACGGACGATCCGCCGGAGAGGTCGATCCGGCCGATGCTCGGGTCGCCCCGGTAGCTCACCCGCGAGGCGCCACTGGCGTCGATGTCGAGTTCGTCCGTCACAGTCAGGTCGGCGCGGCTCGCGCCGCTGAGGCGGACGTCGGCCACAGCCACTTCGAGGGCGCGCAGTTCGAGCCCGCTCGCTCCGGAGGCTTCGAGCTCCGCGGTGGCCGCCGAGCCTGCAAGCTCGACGGTGCTGGCGCCGCTGACATCGGCTGAGAGATCATCGGTCTCGATGTCGCCTCGGATGCTGCTCGCGCCGGAGGCGCGGGCGTCGAACCGGGCCGTCGCGCCGAAGCCCTCGAACCTGGCTCGCGACGCACCGCTCGCCTCGACCGAGACAAGCTCGGGCATGGTGATGACTGCCTCCAGTGTGGCGTTCCGCAGCGAGAGACCGGATTCGAGCTGTAGTTCAAGCGTCGATCCACGGACGCGAACCTCAACGCGTTCGAGAACGTTGTCGTCTGCGGTGACCTCCACGGTGAAGGTGTCGCTGCGCGTGACTTCGACGTTGAACGTGTTGCTCACCGAGACCTGGTCGAAGCCCTCGAGGTCGAAGGTGCGAGTGACGAGAACGCCTGAGCCTTCGAACCGCTCGCTGTCGAACTCGTCGCACGAGGCGAGCAGGAGCGCCGCCGTGAGGAGGAACAACAGCATCGCGGCGAGCCTTCGCGCGGTTCGGTGAGCCATCAGCCACTGCCTTCGTCGCATCCTCAAGCCTAGCGCCGCCTGCTGTGTCCGGACGCTCGGAACTGACCACGATCGGTGCATCGGGCGCGCGGGCGTCACATGGCGAGGTAGTGGGGTCGACCGCAGGCTGCGGGTGTCGGCGCTAGTTGGCGAAGAGCTGGGTGAAGTAGATCTCGTATTCGCCCTCGAAGTGGATGCCGATGCCGATGCGTCCGAAACCCTCGCGCAGGATGTTGGCGCGGTGGCCCGGCGAGTCCATGAGGCCCTCGTGCGCCCCGACCGTCGAGGAGTAGAGCGCCAGGTTTTCGCCCATCAGAGTGAACTCGTACCCGGCGGCGACCAGGCGGTCCATCGGGCTCAAGCCGTCGGGGTTGACGTGGGCGAAGTAGTCGCGAGCAGCCATGTCGGCTGAGTGCGTACGCGCGATCGACTTGAGGTGGTTGTCAGGAGCGAGCGGTGCGAGCCCTTGGGCAGCGCGAGCCTGGTTCACCAGCGCGAGCATCTGCGTCTCGGCGGCCTCCAGGTCGAACGCAGGTGCAGGCGTCGGAGTCGGCGAGGACGTGACAGCCGGCGTCGATGAGGGGGCCGGCGAGGGTGTTGATGGCGGTGTCGCGACGGGCGGCGGCGCAGCGACCGGCGTTGGTGGCGGGGTCGCAATCGCTGTTGGCGGCGGTGAGGCCGTGGCCGTGGCAACCGGGGCGGCGGCCGCGGTGGCCGTGGCCGTGGGCGACGAGGGAGCGGCGATCGCGTCCGTCGGGGTCGCCTCGGATGGTGCGGGACCATCGGACGTCGGCGCCGCGGCGGCCTGGCAGGCGGCGAGTAACAGCACCGCGCTCACGAGCGCGGCGAGCAGCGGCGCCGGGTGGTTGTGGACGCGCGGCATCGGCGCTCCCTGCGTGCTCCGTCAGTCTCCCGTGAGGGTGGCAGCGAGCGCGTCAGAGGTTGTTACGAACTCGTCCGATCCGGCGTCGATGGCCCCGCGACGATGGGTGAGCGGAGCGCAGAGGGGGCGTGTATCTTCGGCGTGCCGCACGAAGCGGCGCCAGCCGAGGATCGATCCCGGGAAGGGCACCATGAGCTACGAGAACATCCTCTACGAGACCGACGGACGCATCGCGATCATCACGCTGAACCGGCCGGAGAAGCTGAACGCGCTCTCCAACGAGCTGCGCGGCGAGATGTTCCACGCGATGAAAACAGCGGAGGCGGACCGCAGCGTGGGAGTGATCATCCTGCGGGGAGCCGGCCGCGCCTTCAGCGCGGGCTACGACCTGAACCCCTCGGCGCCCGACGAGCCGAGCCCGTACGTCTCCGAGTTCTCGGGCATGCCGGACACCAACACGACGCACCCGGCGCACTACGACTGGTCGCGCCACGTGACGCTGGCCAACTGGACGATCTGGGAGCTGGCGAAGCCGGTGATCGCCCAGATCCACGGCTACTGCCTGGCCGGCGGCACCGAGCTGGCGTCGTTCTGCGACTTCCGTATCGTCGAGGAGACCACGCAGATCGGGTACCCGCCGGTGCGCGCGATGGGGACGATGGACATCATGTGGGCGCCCTGGCACATGCCAATGACCAAGGCGCGCGAGTTCGCGTACGTCGGCGACTCGTTCAGCGGTCGCGAGATGGCGGACCTCGGCTGGGCGACGTATGCCCTGCCGATGGACCAGCTCGAGAGCTTCACTAACGAGTTCGCCGAGCGGATGGCGAACATCGACAACGACATGCTGATGTATTCCAAGCGCTCTGTGAACCGGCAGTACGAGATGATGGGCATCCGCAACGGGCTGATGTCCGGCACGGATGTCGAGGCGATGAGCAAGCACCGTCCGGCGGCGTCCGAGTGGCGCGACCAGCTGGCCGCGGGCGGCCTGAAAGCCGCGCTCGAGTGGCGTGACGGTCCGTTCCAGGATTACCGCGGCAAGTACGACACGGCGCCGCGTGAGCGTTCGCTGGCCGGAGAAGACGGCGACAACACGCCGACCACGCCGGAGGGGCCCGAGACCTAGTGGCGGCAGCAGGCGAAGCGAACGGTCGGGGGCGCTCACTGCCCCTCGACGGTCTCCGCATCCTCGACCTCGCCGGCATCGAGGGTGCGCTGGCCACGCGCATCCTCGGCGACCTGGGCGCGGAGGTGCTGCTGCTTGAGCCGCCCGAGGGCGTTCCGACGCGGGTCCAGGGGCCGTTCCTCGACGGCGAGGCGGGCATCGAGCGTTCCTATCGGCACCTCTATCTGAACGCGGGCAAGCGCTCGATCGTCCTCGACGAGGGGGGCACCGAGGACGCTGCGGTCGAGGCGCTGGCGCGGTCGGCGCAGCTGCTGGTGGTCGCGACCGAGCGTGGCACCGAACTGCCCTCGTTGGCGGCGCGACTGGTCGAGGCGAACCCGGCGCTGATCCCGGTCGTGATCTCGCCCTTCGGACCGGCAGCGGGCGAGCGCGCCTCGTGGCGGTCGTCTGACCTCGTCGCGCAGGCTGCAGGTGGGCTGCTCGCGGTCAGCGGCGACCCGAACGACCCGCCGACGCGAGGGCCCGCACAGCTCTCGTTCGCGATGGCTGCGCTCGCGGCGGCGGCCGGCGCGATGCTGGCGCTGACCGGCCAGCGTCGAGGCCGCGGTCGCGGCCGCGTCGATGTGCCGTTGCAGGAGGCCGTGACGTTCTCGCTGATCCAGACCTCCAACCCCAACACGCTGACCTGGCGCGACGAGGTGCCGAGGCGGCCCGGCCTCAGCAACGCCGTGCGCTGCGCGGACGGCCGCTGGGCCGGCGTCAACGTGCTGGTGACGCGGATGGACGAGTTCGTCGCACACCTCGACGCGGCGGGCGTGGAGCACGAGCTCCACGGCGACGACTGGCAGATCGTCTACCGCGGCGACCGGCCGGTCTGGCGCTTCCTCGACAACCCGGTGCAGCACGCTGCGGCGAGGCTGGCTGCGAAGCTGCCGCGCGAGGAGTTCCTGCGGCAGATGTGGGACATGGAGTCGGCGTCGATGCCCACCTATACGTTCCCGGAGATGGCCGAGTCGGAGCACTACACCGTCAACGAGCAGTTCCGGTCCGTCCGGCACGACACACTCGACATGGATCTCTCGTTCGTGCGCAGCCCGGTGGACGCCTTGATCGAAGGGCGGCTGCCCGATCGCTCGCCGACGCTCGGCGAGCATGACTCGATCCTCGAGGCGACTCGCGCCGCGTCGCCTGCGGCCGTGGAGCAAGCGCCGCCCGCGACCGACCGGCCCCTGGCGGGGCTGCGCGTGATCGACATGACGTGGGTGCTGGCGGGGCCGCTGACGACGCGGCTGCTGGCGAACTTCGGCGCCGAGGTGATCAAGGTCGAGTCGACGTTGCGACCGGACGCGCTCCGCAACGCTCGCCAGCCGGATGGCCGCTACGCGCCGGACCTCGGCGATGTGCTGAACGACGCCAACACCGGCAAGCGCTCGCTGCTGCTCAACCTCACGACCGAGGAAGCGCGCGCCGTGCTGCTCGACCTCGTCGCCGAGTCCGATGTCCTCGTCGACAACTACCGTGCAAACGCGCTGGACAAGATGGGCTTCCCCTACGAACGCCTGCGCGAGATCAATCCGCGCATCGTGGTCGTGCACATGCCGGGACCGGGCACGACCGGGCCGTGGAGCGGGCACCGCACACTGGGTAATCTGCTGATGGCCGTTTCCGGACTCAACTACCTGATGGGCTTCGAAGGACGCGAGCCTCGCGGAGTGGGCATCGCCTACCCCGACTTCACCTCGCCGCTGCTCACGGTCGTCGAGGTGCTGGCCGCGCTCGCCGAGCGGGAGCGGACCGGCGAGGGGCGCGAGATCCAGATGGCGCAGCTCTCGGCGACGGTGTCGTTGCTCGGCGCCGAGTGGATGCGCTTCGGGCGCGAGGGCGAGCAACCGCCACGGCCCGGCAACCGCGACCCGAACATGTCGCCACACGGCGTCTTCCCGACCACTGGCGAGGATCAGTGGATTGCCCTCGCCGTCGCGTCCGACGAGCAATGGCGAGCCTTCGCCGCGGCGATGGAGCGCCCCGACCTCGCCTCGGATCCTCGGTTCGCGACGCTGGTTGAGCGCCGGGAGCACGAAGATGAACTCGAGGCGCTGATCGGCGAGTGGACCGCCGGACACGAGGGCTGGGACCTGGCGGAACGGTTGCAAGGCTCCGACATTGCGGCCAGCCCCGTCGAGAATCTCCGCGATACGCTGACTCGCGACCCGGTGCTAGCCGAGCATTACCAGACGCTACGGCAGCCGAGCGAGCCCTCGGTCGAGATCACGATCGATCGCGACCCGATCTGGCTCGAGGGCCACGAGCGGGCGCTGGAGCGCGCACCGATGATGGGCGAGCACAGCGAGTACGTGATCCGCGAGATCCTCGGACGCTCGCGCGGGGAGTTCGACCGCCTGGTGGCCGACGGCGTGGTCTACTAGGCGCGCTGACGAGACAGGCGGGCGACGATGACCTGGGAGCCAGAAGTCGAGGAGATCCAGCGGCGTCGCGAGGCGGCGTACGGCATGGGCGGCGACGAGCGGCTCGCCGATCAACGCGCCCGCGGCAAGCTGCCCGTTCGAGAACGCATCGACGCCCTGATCGACACCGACAGCTTCCTCGAGCGTGGTGTGCTGGGCGGAGGCGCCGACTACGACGAGGACGGCAACCTCCTCGAGTTTCGCCCCAAGGCGACGGTCTTCGGCATGGCGCGCATCGACGGTCGACCGATCGCGCTAACGGCGCAGGACTTCACCGCGCGCCCCGGCAGCGGCAGCGCCGGGGAGTCCGGCCGCTCGAGCGGCAGCACGCCGCAGAACTTCTCGGCAGAGCACATCGCGTATGAGCTCAAGCTGCCGTTCATCCGCCTGATTGACGGTTTCGGCGGCGACATCCGGGCCGTTGCGGGGATGAACCGTACGTACGTGCCGCAAGGCGACTGGCGGGTCCCGAACGCGCTGCTCAGCGAGGTGCCCGTCGTCTCGGCCGCCCTCGGATCGGTCGCGGGGCTCCCGGCCGCCTGGGTGCCTGCCTCACACTTCTCGGTGATGGTGAAGGGCATGTCGCAGGTCTTCGCGGCCGGCCCGCCGGTGGTGCGGCGCGCGATCGGCCTCGACATCGACAAGGAGGACCTCGGCGGATACAAGCTGCACGCCCGAGGCTCAGGCGTCGTCGACAACGAGGCGGAGGACGAGCACGACGCGTTCGAGCAGATCCGGCGCTTCCTCTCGTACATGCCGACCAGCGTCTGGGAACTCCCGCCCGTCGAGGAGACGAACGACCCACGCGACCGACGCGACGAGCGGCTGCTGTCCCACATCCCGCGCGAACGCAACCGTCCATACGACCCGCGCGCTCTCGTGCGCATGGTGCTGGACGAAGGCTCGGTCTTCGAGCATGCCCGGTACTACGGCGGCGCGCAGATCACGATGTTCGCTCGGTTGAACGGGCGGCCGGTCGGCGCCCTGGCGAACGACCCGCTGGTACACGGCGGTGCGATGGACGCCGATGCGGCGCGCAAGCTCGAACGCTTCGTCGACCTCTGCGACACGTTCCATCTACCGGTGATCAACTTCGCCGACCAGCCGGGCTTCATGATCGGGCCCGCGGCCGAGCGGTCCGGCACGCTGCGCGCCGGCATGCGCGCGATCGTGGCGATGGGCCAGGCGAGCGTGCCATGGGCGACGGTGGTGGTGCGCCGCGTCTATGGGGTCGCCGGCGCCGCACACCAAGCGCACTCGCACTTCAACTTCCGGGTCGCCTGGCCATCGGGCGAGTGGGGCTCGCTGCCGATCGAGGGCGGCGTCGCCGCTGCCTACCGGCGCGAGATCGAGGCCGCCGAGGACCCGGACGCGCACCGCGCTGCCCTCGAGGAGCGGCTCGTGGAGATGCGGTCACCCTTCCGCACGGCCGAGGTACTCGACATCGAGGACATCATCGACCCGCGGGAGACGCGGCCGCTGCTGAGCGACTGGCTGGACATGGCCTACCCCAAGCTGGGACGCCACCTCGGCGTCACGCTGCGGGGGATGCGGCCATAGGGCTGGATCGAACCGCGACCCGCGCTAGGCGAGTTTACGGAGGCGCGGGACGAGCACGACGAATGCCAGTGTCGCCGCGACCAGGAGCACGCCGAGGGAGGCGATGGCGAGCTGCGCGCCGAGCGCTTCCATGAGGATAGCGACGGCCAGGACGCCGACGGACATGACACTGAACTGCATCGTGAACACTGCCATGACGCGGCCTCGATACTCGTCTTGCACGTATTCCTGGACCAGCAGCTGGCTCATCGACTGGCGGCCGGCCGAACCGATGCCGATGACGAACAGTCCGAGCGCACCGCCGAGGAACACGGCCGTCGTCGAGAAGGCCAACATCGCGATGCCCATGAGCACCGCGCTACCGGCGAAGAGCAGCCCTCGATGGCGACGCATGCGCATCGTCGCGAGGCCCAGCGCGCCGACCAGCGCGCCGACCGCCATGGCGCTCTGTAGCAGCCCGAGCGTGGCACCGGAGTCGCCGAAGACCGCCGCGACATAGCCCGGCAGCAGCATCCGGATCGGCATCGCGAGCACCGACGTGAGGAACGATAGCGACACGATCGCGAGGATCGTGCGGTCGCGGAAGATGTACACAAACCCATCACGCAGCTCGGCGATCGCCCCGCCGCCGGCGGATCGCGACCCACGCGGGCTCCCACCCCGACGCATCGCACCCTGGGCCTCCGCGCCAAGCTCGCGGCGTGAGGCCGCGAGCTCCTCGGCCGACATCGACCGCACGCCGAAGAGGGCGATCACGGAGAACGCGTACATCACAGCCATGACGCTGTAGACAGATCCGGCGCCAACCCAGTCGATCATGAAGCCGGCGATGGCCGGGGCGATCAGCTGCATCAGATTCATGCCGGCGGACTGCAGCGGGATGGCGTTCATCAGCCGACCCATGCCGACGACCTCGGGCAGGAACGCCTGCCGCGAGGGCATGACGAGCGCCATCATCACCCCCTGGGCGATGGAGGCGGCGATGAGGTGCCAGAAGACGAGGGTGCCCGAGAACAGCAGCGCCGCGACCACCACCGCGAGCAGAACGCTGAAGCCCTGGCCCAGCTGCAGCACCGCACGTCGCGAGGTGCGATCGGCGATCACGCCGCCGAGGGGTGACAGCAGCAACATCGGCAGGGCCGAGCCGACGCTCACGAGCCCCAACGCGCGGAAGTCGCCGGTCAGGTTGAAGGCGAGGTAGCCGCGGGCGAGCATCTGCATGCTCATCGCGGCGTTCCAGCAGATCGTCGCGCCCATGTACCAGCGGAACGGGCCGAACTCGAGCGCTTCGAACGTGCGCGGGAACCGCCAGCGGCGGCGGCGCTGGGGAACGGCGACGACAGTCGGCGCGCCCGGCGGAACACCGCCGTTGAGGCCGTCGAGGGCGGGCGCTGGTTCCGCGGAAGACTCGGGAGCTACGACGTCGAGGTCGGCGTACACACGCTCGGCGAGGTTGAAGCTAGCGTCGCCGTTGCCGCCCTCGGTGGGCGCTGCTGGGACCTCGACGGTAGCGGTCGATGCGCCGTTGTCGCGATCGCCGTTGTAGATGCTCGACGCGAGGTTGTACGTGTCGTCCGCCGGCGGGTCACCGTCGACCGCCTCGGCTGGCGGCCCCTCGATGATGCGCTCGGCGAGGTTGTAGCCCGGCTCGTCGACGTTTGTTTCGATCGCGCGGGCCTGATCTGGCCCGCGACCATTCGACGGTGCGGAAGGACGCTCAGCCAGCGTCAACGAAAACTAACCTTCACGTGCACGTCAATAGTAGCACCGGCCGCGCTCGTGGGCCGCCTCGAGGTCTCGCCACCGGCAAAGCCGTTAGAGTGCGCGCACTGCTGGGCACGACCTCGGAGGGCGCACATGTCTGAGCTACGCGAGTTCGCGGACCGCCTGTGGAACGGTGAGATCGACACCGTCCGGGAGGCGCACCCGGTGCTGACGCCCTACCGCGACCGCACCGCCGAGGAGATCGACGACCGCCTGCTCTACTACAAGGGGCTGGCCGGCGTCGTCGTGGTCGATGCCGGCGACGGCCTCGTCATGCTGGACACGGGCGGCCGTAACGACGCGGATCTATTGCACTCGGCGGTGCGCGTGTGGCGTCCTGACCATCGCCTGGCCGCCGCCGTGTTCTCGCACCACCACATGGACCACATCTTCGGCGTGGGCCCGTTCGAGGCTGAGCCCGACGCAGTTGTGCCGATCGTGTACGGCAACGAGCACATGCCCTGGCACTTCGACCGCTACGGGCGGACTGCCGGCTGGAACATGGCGATCAACGGTCGTCAGTTCTTCCAGCAATTCGGGCTGGTGACCCGCGCCGCCGCGACGATCGCTGACCCCGAGCGGAGAGAGCGTGCCTACGGTGGCCTCCGCTATCCCGATGTCACGTTCAAGGACCGGATGACGTTCGAGCAAGGTGACCTCACGTTCGAGCTGAACCACACCCGAGGTGAGACCGAGGACAGCACGTGGACCTGGGTGCCGCAGCTGAAACTCCTCGCGCCCGGCGACCTCTTCATCTGGGCCGTCCCGAACGCCGGCAATCCGCAGAAGGTGCAGCGCTACGTCGGCGAGTGGGCGGCCGGGCTGCGCCAGATGGCCGCGCTCGACGCCGAGCTGCTGGTCCCCGGTCACGGCTTCCCGATCTTCGGGGCCGATCGCATCCGGCAGGCGCTGTCCGACACGGCCGCGCTGCTGGAGTCGATCGAGGGACAGGTGCTGGCGTTGATGAACACGGGCGCGTCGCTGGATCGTGTGCTGCACGAGGTGGAGATCCCGGCCGAGGTGCTGGAGAAGCCCTACCTCCGCCCGGTCTACGACCACCCGCAGTTCCTCGTGCGCAACGTCTGGCGGCTCTACGGCGGCTGGTATGACGGCGAGCCGGACGAGCTGCTGCCCGCGCCGCGAGCCGAGCAAGCGGCCGAGTGGACCCGCCTCGCTGGCGGCGTCGAGGCGCTCCTCGCGCGCGCCGCTGAACTGCGCGACGCCGGCGACCTGCGGCTCGCCTGCCACATCGTGGAGACGGCGGTGCGCGCCGAGCCGGACTCGGCGGCCGCCCACGAACTGCGCGCGGAAATCTATACAGCGCGCGGAGCGCTCGAAGACTCCTCGATGGCGCGCGGCATCTTCGAGTTCACGGCGGCCTCGAGCGACGCCGGCCAGCGCGACCTCTTCTCAGGCTGAGCCTCAACGGCCGTCGGCGGGTGCTGCCTGGTCAGTTCGCTGAGGCTGTCGTAACGCTCGACCTCCCAGCCAGTGATACGCAACTCGGCCCAGAACTCGGATGTCCACCAACCAGAACGTGCGCCTACTACGGAGGTACTACGCCTCCACCCCTCAAGCTTGACCACGAAGGCGGCATGACCCTCTCGGATGCTGCCGCAACACCAGGGCCTGACAGGAGAGCCTGACCACGCATGCTGGCTCAGGCTCGCGCTCAGCGAACGTCGTAAGTCCCCCGATAGATGTCGGGCTTGATGTTGGTGGGGCCGACGTGGGACTCACTGCGGGAAGAAGATGTGCCCGCCGAGCCAGCCCAGCCCGAACGCCGCGCTCACGAGGATCAGGCGCGCCCACGCCTGCGGCGGGAACAGCACGCTCACCGGGAGCAGCCCGACGGCAACGAGCGCCACATAGCGCCAGGGGTTTTCCTCAAACCAGCTGGTGTAGGTCTGTCCGATCGTGTTCATCCAGAACCACTCGTAGGCCCGGCCCAGCAGCCCGGTCACGGCGCCAACGGAGATCACGGCTCCGATCAGGGCGACGAGCAGCCCAGCCCTGACGAACCTTCTGAACGAGATCCATCGTGGGATACGAGTCATCCCTGTGTAGTTGATCAGTCCGACGGGGGACTCGGGTTCCATGGCCAGCTCCTTGCTCCGGAGCAGCATGCAGCACTGGCCGCGCCGTAGTCATTGACCAAACGGCGCGCATGTCACCATCCGAGGGGTG
Organism: Dehalococcoidia bacterium; assembly: GCA_965226785.1. Classification (GTDB taxonomy): domain Bacteria; phylum Chloroflexota; class Dehalococcoidia; order UBA2979; family UBA2979; genus CBDDEC01. Next base: position 947,327 of record CBDDEC010000004.1, on the reverse strand, counting down.
CGATGTCCTCAGCCGTTGCGTTCGGGACCAGACTGCTCAGCAGACCTCGCGGCCAAATTAATGCGGGCTGCGCCGCGCACAAAAAAGAGCCCGGCCGAAGCCGGGCTCTTGTACAGCGCGTTAGCGTTGTCGACTAGCGGCGGTATCCGCCACCGCCACCGCCACCGGCGCCGCCACCGGCGCCGCCACCGCCGCCTTCGCCTCGCGGCCTCGCCTCGTTGACGCGCAAGTCGCGCCCGCCGAAGTCGGTACCGTCGAGCGCAGCGATCGCAGTACGCGCGTCGCCGTCGCCCATCTCGACGAAGCCGAAGCCTCGGGGACGGCCGGTCTCACGATCGGTCGGCAAATTGACGCGGACGACTTCTCCGTGCGCTGCAAACAGCTGCTCGATCTCGCTCTCGCTTGCCGAGTACGGCAAGTTTCCTACGTAGATGTCCAGGGTCTTAACCTCCAGGGCGCACGAACTCAATGGCTCGTGCCACCGATATACCAGTCGTCGCAGCGTCCTCGGTGAGTCGTCATGAGACGGGTCTGGGCGGCACACAATTCACTGTGTGGGCTGCACCAGCGTAACAGCCGGACGCCACAGGCGCTCGGCGCAAGTCGGCCTTTCGGTCCCGAACGACGAACGTCGGAGGCCGCCATTTTGGCAGCCAGAGCGCGGGGTTGCGGGCGAGGTTGAGGTCAATCCCCGGCTCCCGACTCGCAGTCGATCCGAAAAAACCGCATGATGTCGCCCGTACCGGGGTGGCGGAACTGGCAGACGCAGCGGGCTTAAACCCCGTGGTCGCCTTTGGCGGCGTGTGGGTTCAAATCCCACCCCCGGTACCAGCCCGAGCGTTCGAGGCGAGAGGTGCGGCGATGGAGCAGGTGCACGATCGAATCTGGCGGATCCCGTCTGAGCACCAGCCGGGTCGTTTCACGAACGTCTACATCCTCCGAGGCACGCGCACCGCGATGATCGATACCGGCGTGCTGGGCACGCCGACGCGTGACGTGGCGCCAGTCCTCGACGGGCTCGGATTGGCGCTGGGCGATGTCGACGAGGTGATCAACACCCACGGGCACTACGACCACATGGGCGGCAACTCGGAGATGGCCGACGCCGGTGCTCCGATCGCATTGCACGGAAACGACCTCTGGCGCGCCCAATCGAACGAGGCGCAGGGTGACGAGGTGCGCGAGATGTTCGACACCATCGGCTACCCGCAGGATGGCGTGCCGCTGGAAGCCGCGGTGCTGGGCCTGCTCGGGCGGGAGGTGGCGGTTGACCGGCTGCTCGAGGATGGAGACCACATCGATCTCGGCGGCGGCGTGGAGTTGCTGGTCGTGCACACGCCCGGGCACACCGTCGGATCGGTCTCGCTGCTCTGGGAGGCGGAGGGTGTGCTCGTCACCGCCGACTCGTTCCAGGGACGCTACCCGAAGCGGCTGCCCGTGCTGCAGGACCCGGAGTACTACTCGGACTCGATCGACCGCGTCGGGGAGCTGGACGTGCGCCTGCTCCTCGCCGGGCACAACTTCCACGGACGCAGCGGCGAACTCGGCCCCGCCGTGCGAGGCGCCGACAGCGTCCGCGAGCTGCTCGCGGCGAGCCGGGAAGCTCACGAATCGCTCACCTCTTCGCTCCACGAGGCGCTGGTGGCGCATCCCGACGCGACCGATGCGGAGCTCGCGGCGCTGACCATCGAGGGCAGTCGATCGGCCTGGTGGCTGGGCGACGGGTCGGCCGCGGGCACGACGACCGGCGAACTGGTGCGCGGCGGACATCGCACGCTGCCGAGTTACATCCGGAACGCGCGCACGGCCGCGGCGGGGGGCGATTAGATGAGCGGGCCGATGGAGGGCATCCGGGTGGTCGAGCTGGCCGTGTGGGTGGCCGGGCCTTCGGCGAGCGGCATCCTTTGCGACTGGGGTGCCGATGTCGTCAAGCTCGAGCCGCCGACCGGCGACCCGTTCCGAGGACTGGGCGCCGGCTATGGCATGGAGGGGCTGCCGCCGCCGTTCGAACTGGACAACCGCGGCAAGCGCTCGGTCACGATCGACCTTGGTCGCGACGAGGCGCAGGAGATCGTGCGCCCCCTGCTCGAGGCGGTCGACGTCTTCGTGACGAACATGCGGCCCGGCGCCGTGACGCGTCTGGGGCTCGACTACCCCTCGGTGCGGGCGATCAACGAGCGCATCATCTACGCGCAGGTCTCCGCGTATGGCGGCGAGAGCGCGGACGCGGAACGTGCGGCCTTCGATGTCGGAGCGTTCTGGTCGAGGGGTGGCGTGGCCTCATTGCTGCGCACGCCGGACGGGCAACTGCCGTCGCAGCGTGGCGGCATGGGCGACCATTTCACCGGTGCGAACGCCGCCGGGGCGATCTCGGCGGCGCTGTTCCACCGCGAGCGGACGGGCGAAGGTCAGCTCGTCAGCACCTCGTTGGTGCGGACGGCGACGTACATGCTCGGCTGGGACCTGAACAGCTACCTGCGCAGCGGCGTCGAGCCACAGCCGACCGACCGCGCTTCGATGATCAACCCGCTGATCAACAGTTACCAAACCGCCCGGCGGCGACTGGGTGTGGCTGCTGATGCTCCAGAGCGACCGCCACTGGCCCGACTTCTGCCGCGCCATCGATCGCGAGTCCTGGCTGACGGACGAGCGCTACGAGACGCAGCTGCAGCGTGCGATGAACGCAGCGGCGCTGGTCACGGAGATCGGCGAGGTGCTGGCCGAGCGCAGCATCGAGGAGTGGGCGGCGATCTTCGATGAGCACGACGTGTGGTGGGCGCCGGTGCAGACGCCCGAGCAGGTCGCGAACGACCCCACGATCGAGCAGGCCGGCGCGTGGGTCGATGTCCCCGAAGCCGACGGCTCGACGGGGCGCATGGTCGCCTCGCCGGTCGACTTCTCGGAGACACCGTGGGAGGTCCGAGCCCCGGCACCACAGCTCGGACAGCACACCGAGGAGGTGCTGTTGGAGCTAGGCCTCGAGTGGGATCGGATCACGGAGCTCAAGGACGCGGGCGTGATTCCCTGACGTCGTGGAGGGCGAGCCTCGGGGCTCGCACAGGACACATACAGTCTGTATGATGGCGGAACACAGCCCCGAGTCGGCGGTGTGGCTGCGCGTGCGGATGCGCGCGGCGCACTGGACGTGGACTAGACATGGCGACCGAGACACGACCCGAGACCGCGACCGAGACAGCGACCCCAGTAACCAACACCTACGAACAGCTGATCGAGCTAGGCCGCGAAAGCGGCTACAAGTTCGACTGGGCGATCACCCGCGAGACCCTCGGCGATTCGATCGAGGCGAGCGACGAACGTGGCGGTCTGCTCCTCCAGGAGATCGACCGCGCCGAGGCGGCCGAGACCGCCGACTGGAGCAACAACATGACGGGGCGTCCCCGTGGCGCCATCGCGCGGCCGGCCGCTCCCCGGGTGGGCAACTACTCGATCCGCACGAAGTCGGACGTGTGGCTGAAGAACGGCGCGCAGCTCTATGAAGAGGCCGTGCAGCGCCAGTGGTCGTCGTCCGTCGACATCCCGTGGGACACCCTCGAGGAGCTGCCTGACGAGATCGAGCGCGCCCAGTGCCAGCTCGGCACGTTCCTGACCGAGGTCGAGTTCGTGGCCGGCGACGTGCCGGGCAAGTGGATCGCAGAGACCACGCCTGAGTACTACGAGCCCCGCATGTTCCTGATCTCCCAGATCATGGACGAGGCGCGGCACATGGACGTCTTCCGCAAGCGCGTCTTCGCCAACGGCGGCGGGCTGATGGGCCAGACGACGAACGTGGCGCTCTCCGGTGGCGCCATCGACTCGGCGCGTGACTTCACCGAGATGTCGGCACGGCTGCACATTTCGGGCGAGGGCCTGGTGCTGTCCATCTTCCGCATGGGCGAGCTGATGTCCTACAACGACGCGGAGAAGGCGATCTACCGCCTGGCCGCCTCGGACGAGTCGCGCCACGTGGCGTTCGGCGTGATGCACCTGCAGTACCTGGCGCAGACCGACCCGAGCCGGGCCGAAGAGATCCACTCCTACCTGGACGAGATCGAGATGGGACTGGTGATCGGCGCCGGTGGCCAGAACCCGGCCACCCGTGGCACAGCTTCGAACTCCGCGCTGGCGATTCTGCTGGGCGGCGGGGCCGACGCAGCCTCGATCGCCGAGGGCGAGAACATCGCCCTGGCGGTGCGGCAGCGGCAGGTCAAGGAGTACGTGCAGCGCGTGCGCGTCGCCGGCTTCGGCGACCGCTTCGAGAACGGTCGCGCCAACGCGGCGCTGTCCGAATACGTGAACGCGTAGCGTTCGAGGTCACGCCAGACAACGACAACATCTGACGACTGGTCGAGTGCGCCGACGGTGCCTTCGACGGCGGGGAGCGACCCATGGTTCAGCAGCAACAGGCGCCGGGCGCGGCCGACGGCGAGCAGGCGGAGCCCGACCTGAGATGGATGAAGCAGACGCTCGGCTGGGGCATGAAGGCCAAGCAGGAGCCGTTCGGCGGCGGTCTGACGGTCGACCAGCTGAACATCGGGGTCTATTCCGAGATCCCGGACCACATTCCCTACCGCAACCGTCTCCCGCGCGGCGCGTTCCCCTCGGCGTCGGCCGGGTCGATCGGTGGCTACTATCTCCAGGACAAGTACGAGCAGTGGTCCGACCACGCTGGCCGGCTGTACGAGGAGGGCATCTCCCGTCGCTGGTCGACGGCGACGCACGTGCCCTGGAACACCGCGCGAGGGCTCTCCGATGACGTCGAACTGGCGCTCTGCCAGATCGCGACGGAGCTGTCGCAGTCGGCTTCGATCGCCACGGAGGTGGTCTCCGGTTGGCTGCAGAATCTGAGCCCCGGTTACCACGAGGTGAAGCTCTTCCTCTCGACGGTCGTCTTCGACTCGGCGCGGATGTTCGAGGGCTATCGCAAGCGCGCCATGGTCAACGGCGGCGGCATGATGCTGGAAAGCCCCGGCATGATGAACCGCGCACTGCTGGAGACCTACGCCGGCTGGTCGCAGACGGTGCTCGGGCTCTGGGTCGTGCGGGGCTCGCTGGTCACGACTATCCTCCGCTACCTCTCGGTCTACGGACCGACCGAGGCGGACCGGGTGCTGGCCGCGCGGCTGATTCCCGACCAGATGCGCGCCTCGGCGTATGCCACGTCGCACATCGCCTTCGCCATCTCGCAGCAGCCCCCGTGGCGCGAGGGCTTCCAGGCGGCGCTCACGCAGCTGGAGGCGGCCCAGGCGCGCGAGCTGCGCGACCCGGCGCTGTGGGAAGCGCTTGCGATCGTCCTCGGCGGTGGCATCGAGAACATGGACGAGGGCATGGCCAAGGTCGGCGAGCTGCGCCAGGATTGGATGCGCATGTACGTCGACCGCTCCAAGCAGGCCGGCGTCGACCGCACCGAAACGATGATCGGTCCGTTCAAGATGCTGCTGGCCGGCCCGGAAGCGATCGCCGCCATGGAGGCGGAGCGGGCCAAGGCGAAGGCGAAGGCCGAACAGGACCAGGGCTGACTCGCGGACGGGACGAACGAAATGCCACTGCACACCTATCGATGCGACGCCTGCGGGGCCGACTACGAGGTCCTCGTGCGCGCCAGCACGGGTGAACCGACGGAGTGCCGTGAGTGCGGCGAGGCGGCGCTGACGCGCCAGCTCTCCTCGTTCGCGGTCACCCACACCGAGGTCGACTCGCTGCGGTCACTCGATCCGATGTACCGGCGCATGGTCGACGACCAGATGGCGAAGACGCCGGAGGCAGAGCCGATGCGGCTGCTCAACAAGCTGACGCCGTTCGACGCGGCCGAGGACCTCGGCGAGCCGATCGACTTCTAGACAGAAATTAGGCAACGACCCGCCGCGGGCAACCTCGACGGCGGCTGTACAACGAGGAGACCCATGGCTCAGTTCCCATCCACCGAGTGGTTTGAAGAGCTCGCGGCGATCACCGTCGAAGACGAGGGCTACCGCAAGTTTGGTCGCCTCAACGCCGTCGTCGCGTTCAAGGTCGGCGAGACGATGATCAGCGTGAACTTCGATGTGCTGAACATCCACGAGATCAGAGCGATCACCGAGAACGACATGCGCGACGCCGACTTCGTCGTCGAGATGGAACCGGACCAGTGGCGCGGGATGCTCGAAGACATCGCGAGCAACGGCCACGCCAGCCTCGACTGGACGCTGAACACGCTTGACCTCAAGTTCGACGAGCCGATTCACAGGAACCTGATGGAGGACGGCTTCAAGGCGGACATGTTCTTCCGCTACAACCCGAGCCTGCAGGTCTTCTTCGACAACGTCGCAAAGATCGACACGGAGTTCGCCGTCCCGGCGTAACCTCCGCGCGACGCAGACACTCGAGGCCGCCGCATCGCCGGCGGCTTCGTTGCGTCCGAGGGCCGGAGCCGCGGCGGTGGCTACACTGACGGCGTCGCGGAACCGACTAGAGCGGCGGGGGCATGCGCCGCGCGCTGGGTCCGATCCTCCTGCTCCTGGCTGCCAGCCCCATTGGCGGAACAGACTGCTCCTATCGCCCCGCGGTCATCGGCTGGGTCGACTGAGGGGCCGCTGCTACCATCCGCTGCGATCCAGTCGAACTCGCCTGAATCCAACGCCCGAGGGGAGGCTGCATGCTCACCGGGACGCGTGTGATTGACCTGAGCACGGACGTGGCCGGCGCGTTCGCCTCGAGGTTGCTGGCGTTGTACGGCGCCGATGTGATTGCGATCGAGCCGCCCGGCGGGCATCCGCTGCGATGGATGACGCCGCGGCTTGGTGAGGGCGACGGCCCCGAGTTCGGAGCGCTGTTCGCTTACCTCGCGGCGGGCAAGCGGAGTGTCGTGCTGGACCTCGACGGCGACGAGGATCGCGAGCGGCTGCGCGCGCTGATCGCGAGCGCCGATGCGGTCGTCGAGTCGTACGCACCGGGGGAGCTGGCAGCACGCGGCATCGACCTCGACGCTTTGGTCGAGGCGCAACCGGCGCTGGTGGTCACCTCGATCACGCCGTACGGGCAGACCGGGCCGAAGGCCGGCTGGCGGGCGACAGCGCTTACCTCCTTCGCGTCGGGCGGGCAGATGTCGCTCTGTGGGGACCCGGACCAGCCTCCGCTCAAGACGGCGGGGCACCAGGCGTACTACCAGGGCGGCCTGCACGGCTTCGCGGCGACCGTCACCGCGCTCGCCGCCGTCGCCCGCAGCGGCGTCGGCGATCGCATCGACCTCTCGCTCCAGGAGGTGCAGGCGACCACGCTCGAGGGCCAGGGACCGAGCGCGCTCACCCGCGGCTCGGAGGGGATGCGCAGCGGCAACGCGGCGCGGGCGGCGTGGGGCATCCACCCCAGCGCTGACGGCTGGGTCGGCCTCGCGTCGATGCCGCGGCAGAGCAACTCCATCTATGACTGCATCGGGCATCCGGAGCTGAAGGGGAACCCGACATTCGGCTCCGTGTGGGGGATCGAATCCAACGAATTGCTGCAAGTGCTCGTACCAGAGTGGACTGCGACTCGCACCGCCGAGGAGATCTTCGAGGAGTCGGCAAAGTTCCGCGCGCCGTTCTCGATGATCCCGACGCCGCGGCAACTCCTCGACTGGAAGGGCCTGCACGACGTCGACTTCTGGCGACATGTCGAGCATCCGGTGCTGGGCACGCACGCCCTTCCCGGCGGTCCGATCGAGTTCGCGACGAGCGATCGCGAGCACGACCGCGGCGGCGCCTCACCGGCGCCGTTACTCGGTCAGCACACCGACGAGGTGCTGGAGGAGCTGGCTGCGTCTGCGCCGACCTCAAGCGGCGCTCCGGCCGAGGTGACGATGCCCCTCGACGGCGTGCGTGTGGTCGACGTGACGCAGGTGTGGGCGGGGCCGTACGCCACACGCTTCCTCGCGGACATGGGCGCGGAGGTGATCAAGGTCGAAGGCCCGACGTTCGCCGACCCGATCCGAACCATGGGCGGCGCGACGACGCCACCGGAGATCAACCTGAGCTCCTACTTCAACGAGTACAACCGCAACAAGCTGGGCGTGTCGCTGGACATCAAGCACGACTCAGGCCTCGAGGCGCTCAAACGGCTGATCGCAGCCTCGGATGTGTTCATCGAGAACTGGAGCTCCGGCGTCGCAGAGCGCCTCGGGCTGGGGTACGAAGACGTACACGCGCTCAACCCGGGGATCGTCTACGTGTCGATGCCCGGTTTCGGCCACCGCGGCGCCGACGCTGCACGCATCGGCTTCGGTCCGACGATCGAACAGATGGGCGGGCTCGTGGCCCTGCAGGGCTACGAGGGCGGGCCACCGCACCGCTCCGGCATTAGTTACGGCGACCCGATCGCGGGCACCGCGGCCGCGGCAGCGGTGGCGATCGGCCTCGCGCGGCGCGAGCGCACCGGCGAGGGCTGCTACGCCCTGGTGCCGCAGCGCGATGTGATCGTCAGCCTCGTCGGCGAGTACATGGTCGCCGAGTCGCTGGGCCACAGCGTGCCGACACGGCTGGGCAACCGTGACCTCGAGTACGCGCCGCACAATGTCTACCCCACGCGCGACGAGGGCCCGCGTCCGGTGATCATGCCGAGCGGCGAGGTCGCCATCGAGCTCTTCGATCGCTGGCTCGCCATCGCCATCGACAGCGACCACGCTTGGACCGCCCTACGAGGCGTGATCGGTGACGAACGCCTCGACGATCCGCGCTACGAGGATGTGGTGGGTCGCCGTGCAGAGGTAGAGGCGATCGATGGCGTCATCGGTCAGTGGACGCAAGATCACGACGCCGACGACGCGGCCGCTGAGCTACAGGCGGTGGGCGTGGCAGCCTCGTCGGTCCTGACGCCACTGCTCGCCACGACCGATGAGCACCTCGTGGCACGCGGCATGTATCTGACGTACGACCATGCAGACGCCGGACATCAGCGCACAGCGGCGCCGCCGTGGCGCATGCAGCGTCGGCCGGTCTCGGAGCTGCGCCCCGCGCCCCGCTTCGGCGAGCACAGCGTGCCCCTGATGCGCGATATCGCCGGATATGACGATGAGGCGATCGAGGCGATGGCCAACGCCCGCGTCACGACTACCGAGCTGATGCCCTCGGCGGCCGGATAGCGGCGAGCGCGACGCTAGCCCTCGGCGGAGTCCTGCGCCGCCTCGGCGGCGGACAGGCCCGCCTGGCGGCCGAAGACGGACCCGGCCATGAGGCCGGTGCCGCCGGCGTAGTTGTGCCAGAACAGCCCACCGACGAGCTCGCCCGCCGCGTAGAGCCCTGGCATCGGACGGTCCTCGGTGTCGAGGACCTGCGAAGTGCGCGGGTCGATGCGCAGCCCGCCGAAGGTGAAGGTGACACCGCAGGTCACGGCGAAGCCGACATACGGTGGCTGGTCCAACGGCAGCGCCCAATTCGACTTGGGCGGCTCGATGCCCTCGGTGGACACGCCGTCAAGGCGGGATGGATCGTAATCGCCACTGCGACAGGCTGCGTTGTAGGCCTCGACGGTCGCGATGAGCCCGGGCGGGTCGATGCCCAGGCCGTCGGCAAGTTCCTCGATCGTGTCGGCCTCGGCCTTCGTCACCTCGCGGATGCGGTACTCGTCGCGCAGACGATCGACGGTCTGCTGGTCGAAGAGCTGGAACGCGACGCTGTGTGGCTGCGACAGGATCTCGCGGCCGTACTTCGCGTAGGTGTAGTTGCGGAGGTCCGCGCCCTCGTCGACGAAGCGCTCGCCTCGTTCGTTCACGATCAGGCCCAGCGGGTAGGAATGCTTCTGGTAGAGGTCGCCGATACGCCGGTTGCCGGTCGGCGGCGCGTTCAGGTCCCAGGCGACCGCGTGTGCGCCCGACCAGTGACCGTATGGCTGGGCACCTAACTCAAGCGCCATCTGGATGGGGCGACCTGTGTTATGTCTTGTCCCGCGTACCTTCGCGAACTCCCAGCCGGCACCCAGGTAACGCGTACGCATCTCCTGGTTCGCCTCGAACCCGCCTCCTGCGAGGACGACCGCCGAGGCTTCGACGTCGCGGTAGCCCTCGGCGCCGAAGGTGCGGACGCCGGTGACGCGGCGCGTGCGCTGGTCTGACAGCAGGCTCTCGGCGCCAGCGTCGTAGCGCACCTCGACGCCCTGCGCCTCACAGGCCTCGAACAGCAGCTCGGAGAGGCCCTCGCCGCCGCCGACCGCCTCGGTGACCAGGCCGCCCCAGAAGCGCAGCTTGTCGCCCACGCGATAGGCCTGGCGGCCGTACATCAGGATCCAGCGCAGGCCGCACGACTCGCGCATCCACTGCACGGTGGGAAAAGCCTCGCGCACGAGGCGCGTGACGAGCGCGTCGTCGGCCTGGCTCTCGGTGACGCGCATGAGGTCGGCGCGCATGTCGGCCTGGGTGTAAGCGCCGACCTCAATGCTCTCGACCTCCTCGTCGCTGAGGTCAGGCATGAGCGCGCGCAGATCGTTGATGCCCTCGTACGGGAAACGGAAGCCGCCGCCGCTGAAGAACGTGTTGCCCCCGCGTTCCTCGCGGGTCGCCTTCTCGAGGACCACGACCGAAGCGCCCTGCTGCGCCGCAGCGAGGGCGGCGCACAGCGCGGCGTTGCCGGCGCCGACGACGATGACGTCGTAGCGAGCGACCTCGGACGGTTCGCTCGTCACGAGCGATCCGCCTGGTCGGCCTGGTGGCGCTCGTAGTTCTGGAGCGCGCGCTGGACCATCGGTCGGCGGCGATCGTCGGGCCGCGTCAGCGCGTAGTCGGGGTCGCGCTCACCCGCCGAGGACAGCATGTGCAGCGCGTGTGCGCCGTAGATGTGGGAGGCGAAACCCTGTGCGTCCTGCGCCTGGTTGATGGCGAGCTTGATCATGCGCAGCTGGAACGGATCGTTCTCCGCCACCCGGCGCGCGTAGTCCAGCACCTCGTCGTCGAGGCGATCACGGGGCACAACGCGGTTCACGAAGCCCAGCTCCTCCGCCTCGTCAGCGCCAATGAAGCGACTCTCGAACAGGATCTCCTTCGCTTTGCGGGGGTGCAGGTCCCACGGCACCGAGAAGTACTGGAAGTTCGTGGGCAGGAACATGGCGTCTTCCGCCGCGAACAGCACATCCATCCCCGAGGCGATGATCCAGCCACCGAAGATGCAGTAGCCCTGGACGGCCGCGATCGTGGGCTTGGGCAGGTTCCGCCAGCGCATCGTCTTGTCGACGTTGTTGTCCCAGGACCGCTTGTAGCGCCCCCGCAAACCCTCCTGCATCGGCCGTTCCTCGCGATCGGCGAGCTCCTCGGGCGTGCCGAGGTCGTGGCCGGCGGAGAAGTGGTCGCCCTCGGCGCGCAACACGATCACCCGCACTTCGTTGTCTTCGACGGCGCGCACGAAGCCGGCGTCGAGCTCCTCGAGGAGGCGACGCCTCTGCGCGTTGCGGTACTCGGGACGATCGAGCGTGAGCAACGCAACGTGACCGTCGATCTCGTACCGCACCTGTTCGTCGGCCATCTGTCTCCTCCTCGTCGTGGGGCGTCGAGGTCTACTCGGGCGCGCCCTGCCCGGTGATGTTCGCGGCGACGAGTTCCGCGTAACCGGCGTCGTCGACGCCGGCTAGCTGATCGAGGACCTCGCGTGCGTGCTCACCCTGCAGTGGCGCGTGCCACGCCTCCTCGGCCGGGGTGCGCGAGAAGCGAATCGGGTTCGCGGCCTGGATCCAGCTTCCCGTCTCGGGGTGGTCGATCTCCACGAGCGTGCCACGCTCGCGCATGCCGGCGTCCTGCGCTACCTCGTGCGGTTCGAGGACCGGCGCCGCGATCACACCGGCGGCGATCAGGCGCGCGGCGAGCGCATTGCGGTCCTCGGTCGCTGTCCAGGCGGCGAGTTCCGTCTCGAGCGCGTCCTCGTTCGCCCTCCGTGCGTCGTTGTCGGCGAAGCGCTCGTCGGCGGCCCAGCCACGCCCGGCGACCCCATCGAGGGCGCGCCACTGCTCCTCAGACTCGGCAGCGAGGGCGATCCACTGGTCGTCCCCGGCCGAGGGGAAGATGCCGTGCGGCGCGAACTGTGGGTGGCGGTTGCCGGCGCGAGGGCGCTGGCGGCCGGTCAGGTGCTCCTCGACGGCAGCGTCGCCGACGAACGTCAGGTTCGCTTCCTGCATCGAGAGGTCAATGTACTGACCCTGCCCGGTGCGTTCGCGATGGTGCAGCGCGGCGACGAGGGCGGTGAACCCATAGGCGCCGGCGACCGGGTCCGGGTACATCTGGCCCGAGTTGAGCGGAGGTCCATCGGCGTAGCCGAGCAGCGCCGACATGCCGGAGGTGGGCTCGATCGTGCCCCCGATGCCTGGCACGTTGGCCCATGGCCCCTCGTGGCCGTAGGCGGAGAGGCTGATCAGGATCAGATCCTCGCGCACCTCACGCATCTGCTCGTAAGTGATGCCGAGGTTCCCGAGCACCCGCGGGGAGAAGTTCTCCGCACAGAAGTCCGCGTGTTGCAGCAGCGTGCGGAAGAGCGCTACGCCATCGGGTTCCGAGAGATCGAGGGTGACACAGCGCTTGTTGAGGTTGACCGAGTTGTAGTTCGGGCTGCAGTTCCAGGGATGCTCCGCGGTCGGGATGTCCGCCAGCCCGCCCGGCATCGGCGAGTCGTACGCACCCCGCCAGCTGTCGAGGCGCTTGCGCACCTCCACCTGGATCACGTCGGCACCCATCAGCGCCATCAGCTCGGTGCAGTACGTCCCGGCCCAGGCCTGGGTCAGCACCACGCCGCGGTAGCCTTCGAGCGGTCCGGCGTGGGGCGCGGAGCGCGGAGCGGTCACGATGCCACCTCGTCGCTCGCGCCCGTCCGAGGGCTGGCTGCGCCGCTGTCCTCGAGCGCGCCGACGATGCCGTGGTCGAGCAGGAACAGCAGATGATCGTCGGTGACGTTGGCGACCCGGCGCAGGACATCCAGGGTGTGCTCACCGACGCGTGGCACGCGACGCCGCAGCGACCAGGGCGTCTCGCCCATGATGAACGGCGCACCCGGGTACTCAACCCCATCCGGGTCGTCCTCGGCGGTCGTCCAGAAACCGCGCTCGCGCAGATGATCGTTCGAGGCGAGTTCGCTCATCGACAGCACGGGGCCGGCGATGACACGGCGTACCGCCAGCTCGTCGAACAGGTCCATCCGGTTCCAGGTGGACATCTGCTCCTGCACGCGGCCGACGAACTCCTCCTTGTGCCGCTGGCGGTACCAGCCCGATTCATAACGCTCGTCCTCGGCGAGGTCGTGCAGGCCGAGGAGGTTCATCGCGTCGCGCCAGAAGTGGGCGCGGCTGATGGTGAGCGCGAAGTGCCCGTCGGCGACCGGCACGGGGCCGGTCGTGATGTCGATCGCGGTCTTGCGCCCGCGCGACTGGCCGAAGTACTGCGAGGAGAGAATTGCGGGTGAGGCGAACGAGGCCATGACCTCGGCCTCGGAGACATCGATCAGCTGACCTTCGCCCGCATGGCGATCGCGGTGCGTCAGCGCGCTGATCGCGGCGCCGGCGGCGGCGGTGCCGGCGCAGTAGGAGGCCTGCCAGCCGCTGCCCTTCAACGGCTCGCGATCGGCCATGCCGTTCAGCGCCGCCCAGCCAGAGCGTGCGAACGCCGTGAGGTCGTTGCCGGGCGCCTCGGCGAGATCGCCGGTCAGCCCGTGCGGGGTGATCGAGACTTGGATCAACTCGCGCCGGCGCAGCGAGAGCTGCTCGTACGTCAGGCGCTGCGCCTCGAGCGTCGCGGGCGTGCCGCTGGTGACGACGATGTCGGAGTGCCGCACGAGGTCGAGGAAATGACGGTGCGCACGTTTGTCCGCGAGGTCGAACGCGGCCGCGAGCTTGTTCGCCAGCACGTAGGTGCCGGTGATGCTCGTGCCGTCGTCGGCGAACGGCGCCGCCGCGCGCAGCGGGTGGCCGGCGGGCGGCTCGATCAGGATGACCTCGGCGCCGAGGTCGGCGAGCACGCGGGAGCACCACGCTCCGGCGATGCTGCGTGAGACATCGAGGACGCGAACGTCGGCGAGCGGACCCGCCATCAGTCGGTCGCTCCGCCGCGCGGCCAGACGGTCATCACCACCTCGATCAGCCCCGCTTCGCGACCTGGTAGATCGTGGTGTGGCGCAGCTGCACGAGGTCGCGACCGTCCTCGCTCTGGATCAGGCCGTCGATGATGCCGTAGTGGTGCCCCTTGCGCTCGTAGGTCTCGACGAAGTGGCCGGAGACGACGAGCGTCTGCCCCGTGTCGACGGGCGCGAGATGCTGGATGTGGCTGCGCGCGTGAATCGCCGGGCCGTAGTCGTACGAGTGGTGCAGCAGCCTTGTCATGCGGCCCGCGAGCCAGCCGGGATGGACGAGGGGTCTCGCACCAACGAAGAGCGGGTTGTCCGTCCGCTGCTTGCTCGCCGCGTACTCGATGTGCTCCTCGAGCGGTGTCGGGACCGCCTGTGGCCGCAGGTCCTGCCCGACCGGCGCCGACTCGGGCGTGAGCAGCGGCAGCGACGCGGGCCGATCCTCCGGCGTGTGACGCTGGGGGCGCGCGAGATCGGCGAACCAGGACGCGTCCCCGAGACCAACGAGGCCGGCGATGCGGTCGTGGCCATCGGGCCCGGTCATGTGGAGTTCGCTGCTGCCGTCCTGGTCGGGAGCGATTGTGATCGCCAGATCCTCGCCTGGGTAGGTCGGACGGCGGAACGAGATCTCCGCCCAGCCATCATTCAGCCAGCGGTCGCCCAGCGCCTCGAGAATCGTCGGCGTGGCCCAGCCGTAGACGGTGACGCCGCCGACGAGCGCGGCCTGGTAGCCGTACTCCTTCGCGCCGTCGGTCGAGTGAATGGCGTTCGGGATGTTGGGGTTGTCGGGACCATCGAGGAAGGCCGTGACCGTGTGTGCGGCGCGGCCCCTTCCGGATGCGGTCGTCATCTCGGTCCTCCTGTCGGCCCCTAGCTCAGCCACTCCGCCAAAACCTCGGCGGTGTGCTCGCCGTGACGTTCCGGCGCGGGCCGCGTCACCGCTGGCGGTCCGCCCTCCAGGCGGAACGGCCGGCCGGGCAGCGCCGCGCCGGCGGCCAAACCCGGCGTGTCGCGAAGCATCTTACGCGCCCCCAACTGAGGGCAAACGAAGAGATCGTCCACGGTCTGTACGAGCGCAAACGTCATGTGCAGTTTCTCCGCCTCCTCGAACCACTCGACCGCTGTACGACGGCGGAACGGCGGCACGAAGAGGTCCAGGTACTCGTCGTAGTGCTCCATGCGGCCCTCGGCGGTCTGGAAGCGGTCCTCGGCCAGTCGCGGTTCGCCGAGGAGCTGCGCGACGCCCGTCATCGGCACGCTGGCGACTGCACCCGGGGCGCAGTACACGAAGCGATCGCTGGCCGGCACCATGCGCAACGCCTGCTTGATGCGCTGCTCCCGTCGAGGCACCTCGCCGCGGTAGGCGTAGGCGGTGGCCTGTCCGTAGGTGTGGCCGGCGAGCGCCTCGAGCATCGCGACGTCGGCGCGCTGCGGCGCACCGTCGTGTCGGGCGACGCGCGCCGCGACGAGCGCAGCCGAGGCGCCGGCGAGACCGCCCGCCATCGCAGCGGCGTAGGGCGGCAGCTGCATCGGCGGTTGGTCCCACTCGCCGGTGAGGAACATGAGGCCGCTGGCCGCCTGTACGACGAGATCGCTTGCGGCCCAGCCCGCCTTCGGGCCCTTGAGGCCAAACGCGGAGACGGACACGGTTGCGAGCCGCGGCGTCAGCGCCTCGAACGCGTCGTCTGGGAGACCGGCCTCCGCGCGACCGGCTTCGGAGAAGTCGCCGACGACGACATCGGCCGCCCCGGCGAGGCGCTCGAGGGTGACCCCCTCGGCGACGACCGAACGCTTGCCGCCGTTGACGAATCTGAAGGCTCCGCCGTTCCCGCCGCCCCACCGCGACTCGCGGGAACGCCAGGGATCGCCCTCGGCGGGCTCCACCTTGACGACATCCCAACCGACCTCCGCCAGCAGTTTCGCGCTGTACGAGGCGCCGACGCCGGTCGAGAGATCTAGCGCACGCCGGCTCACCGGCCGGCCTCCGCCGCGGCCGTGCGCCACCCCTCGACGTCCGCATCGACTCGCGAGAGCTCACCACGATCGATCCGCGTTGCGATGCGTTCCGGCGCATCGAGGGGTCTGGCGGGCGGGGGCGGTACAGCGCCGATCACGCCGTCCGCCTCGAGCTCAACGATCGTGGAGGCGTCGAGACCGGCGACTTCGCCGAGCACGTACGCGTTGTCCTCGCCGACGTGGCGGGGCGCCGTCGAGTCCTCGCGCGGTCCGCCGCCAAAAGCTGGACCCGCGTGTGGCCGCGTGCCCTCGGCTGCCGCGAGTGGGCCAAAGTAGCCACGCGCCCAGAGCTGTGGATCGGTGAGCTGGTCGCCCGCGTCGGCCACGACCGAGGCGGCGATACCGCCGTCCTGTAATGCGGCGACGACCTCGGTCTTGTCGCGCTCTGCGAGCGCGGCGGCGATCGTCGCCTCCTCCAGGTCCGCGACGCCGAGGGCGCTCGTGGCGTCCGCGCGCTGCTCCTCGGTGGCACTGATCGCGACCCAGCGGTCGTGGCCGGCGACCGCGAACACGCCATGCAGCGCGTAGTTCATGTCGGCGTTGGCGACGCGCTCCGGCAGCGGCGCGCCCAGCGCGCGCTCGGCGACCACGCCCCCGAGCTGTGAGATCGCCGTCTCGTAGAGCGAGATGTCGATGTGCTGACCCTCGCCGGTGTCGTCTCGGTGGTCGAGTGCTGCGAGGATCGCGAACACGGTATTGAGGCCGCAGGTGTTGTCGGCATAGACGATGGTGCCGGGGCGGCCCGGCCAGGCCCGTGGGTCGCCGATCAGCCAGTTGTGGCCGGAGACCGCCTCGGCACCGGGACCGAAGAGCGGGCGCTCGCCCCACGGGCCGGTCGTGCCGAACCCGGTGAGCGAAACGTAGATGACATCGTCGCGGACGGCGCGGATGCCCTCGTAGTCGATACCGTATTTGCGCATCACCCGAGGCGTGAAGTTGTGCGCCACCACATCGCACTCCGCGGCCACGCGGCGGAAGAGGTCGGGACCGCCCTCGGCGTTGAGGTCGATGGCGAGGCGGCGCTTGCCACGGAACGCGTCCATGTTCGCCGCGCCACGAGCCCGTGTATGCGACTCGACGCGGATCACCTCCGCACCCAGGTCGTAGAGGTGCCGTGTGGCGTATGGCAGCGCCGCCGCCTGCTCCATCGACAGCACGCGCACACCTTCGAGGGGTCGAGTCGCCACGTTCCCTCCGCCCTGCGCGCACCGTGCCGCCACCGCGGCGTTTCGGCACTCTAGCACCGGCCCGAGTCACGCCCGAGCCCGCGTGTGACGCCTCGGCGCTAGACTGCCCGCCATGGCTGAGGCACGCGAAGTCGCTCTCGTCACCGGCGCCGGCTCGGGCATCGGCCGGGCGATCGCGCGCCGGCTGGCGGCGGACGGCTACGCGGTGATGGTGGCGGACATCGACGGCCCCGCCGCGGCAGCCACCGGCGAGGAGCTCGCCGCGCTCGACGTGCCCGTCGCCTCCACGATGACCGACGTGTCCGACCCAGAACAGGTGCGCGCCCTGATCGAGGAGGCGAGCGAGCGCCTGGGCGGCCTCGACGTGCTCGTGAACAACGTCGGCGTCGGACAGCGGGCGCGGCTGCACGAACTGGCAGTCGAGGACTGGTCGCGCGTCATCGACACCACGCTGTCCTCGACGTTCTACGGCGTGAAGTACGCGGTGCCGGCGATGCTGGAGCGCGGTGGCGGTCGCATCGTCAACATCGCGAGCGTGCAAGGGCTCGTCGCACATCGCGAGAACGGCGCCTACAACGCGGCGAAGGGCGGCGTGATCAACCTGACGAGGGCGATTGCCCTCGACTACGCGCGTGACGGCATCCGCTGCAACTGCATCTGCCCCGGCAACGTCCGCACGACCGACCGCGAGACGGTCGCCGAGCACCTGGCTGCGCGCGCGGCGGCGGGTGCGACCGAGTATCCGGACGTGCGCAGCGTCGAGGAGCTGGAGGCGATGCACCCCCTCGGCCGCGTCGGAACACCCGAGGAGATCGCCGACGTCGCGGGCTTCCTCGTCTCGCCGCAAGCCTCGTTCATCACCGGTGCGGCGATCGTCGCGGACGGTGGGCTGACGGCGCAGGTGCTGGCATGACAGAGCTGCTCGCCCCGTTCCGCCTCGGCGCGATGCACGTCGCCGCGCTCTCCGACGGGCTCGGACAGCAGCAGCCGAGCGACTGGTTCCCGGGCGTGCCGGAGGAGGAGTGGATGGCCGCCGTCGGAGCCAACGACGCACGCGCCACGCTACCCGTCAACTTCGGTTCGTTCCTCGTGCGACGCGGCGACACCACCGTGCTCATCGACACGGGCAACGGCGAGAAGACGCGCGGGGAGCACCCCGGCGCGGCCGGGCTCCTCGACCGCATGCGTGAGCTCGGGGTCGCGCCCGACGATGTCGACGTAGTTTTGCTCACGCATTTCCACGGCGATCATGTCGGCTGGAACGTCCTCGACGACAACGGGCCGATCACGTTCCCAAAGGCGCGCTACTACCTGCACTACATGGACCTCGCCTACCTCAACAACGAGGGCAACACGGGCGCCGGCACCGACTTCTCGCGGACGCGGGTGCTGCCGGTGCGGGAGGCGGGACAGCTGTCGACGTTCGACGGCGAGTACGAGCCGATCGAGGGCATGACGTTCATCCCGACGCCGGGGCACACGCCCGGGCACTGTTCGATCGCGCTCTCTTCGCACGGCGAACGGCTGTACATCGTCGGCGACGCGGCGCCGACCACGGTGCACCTCGAGCACCCAGAGTGGACGCCGGTGTTCGATCTCGACCCCGCGGGGGCGTCGCACTCCCGTCGAGGGCTCACCGAGCGCGCTGCGAGGGAGCGTGCGCTGGTCACCGGCGGCCACTTCCCGATCCTCACTGTCGGCCACGTCGACATCGTCGACGGTCGGTTCCACTGGACCGACGCCGCGGTCGAGCGCCTGGCGATCGAGGAGTTCAGCCACCCCGGCTGACAGCGGAGACCTCGGCGGGTACGCTCTGGCCAGGGAGGCGTGGCTTATGTGCGCGTTCTTCATCCGTGTCCGTGCAGCCAAGGCGGCAGCCGAGGCGACCGGGACGTCAGAGACGAGCTGAACTCTCACAGCACTTTCTGACGCCCGCAGCGGCGTCGCAAATTGTTGAGCAGGCGCGTGTCGCCGGCTCCGACCGCGTCGTTGAGATCGGTGGCGGCACGGGTGTGCTGACGCGCGCGCTGGCAAGCCGCGCCGCGCGCGTGACGACGATCGAGCTCGATGAACGCCTGGCCGCGCGCTTGCGCCGCGCGTCCTCGGACGACCCGACCATCGAGGTGGTGACGGGCGACGCGCTGGAAGTGGCGCTGCCGGCGGCGCCCTACCGGATCGTGGCCAACCCGCCGTTCAACCGCACCGCCGATCTCGTGCGCCGCGTCGCGAGCGAGGGTACGGCCTCCGAGGTGCACCTGGTCGTGCAACTGGAGGCGGCCGAACGCTTCGCCGGCTCACCCTATGCGCGCGAGACGCTGGAATCGCTGCGGTTGAAACCCTGGTGGCATGTCGAGATCGTCGCGGAGCTGCCGGCGACGGCGTTCTCGCCGCCGCCGGGCGTCTCCACCGCGCTGCTGTGGATGCTGCGCCGCGAGCGGCCGCTGCTCGCCGACGAGGACGCGACGCCATATCGCTCGTTCCTCGAGCGCGCGTTCGAGCAGGGGCAGAACCTGCGCCGCAGCCTGCGCCGCGAGTTCAGCTCCGAGCAACTGCGCCGCCTCTCGGCGCGGTTCCGGATCGACCTCGATCTGCGGCGCGGCGATCTGACCTTCGATCAGTGGCTCGGCATCTATCGGTTCGCGGCATCGAGGAACAGTGGCGCGCTCACGCGCCTGCGCTGGACCCAGGGTGGGCAGCCGTCGGGGGACGCTAGGCGAAGAACGCGCGGAGGCGGTCGCCGACCACGGCGGCCTGGGCCTCGGTCACCTCGCGCGGGTCGATGAGGAAGAGGCCGTCGTCGAGGTGATGGTTGCGCGTGCGGATGCTCGGAGAGCCCTCGGCGAGGTGCCGCACGAGGTCGCGCACCGCGAACGCCCCATCGCGTGCCCGCACCGCGATGCGTTCGATCGGGCGACCGGCCTCGTCCATACGCATCGAGAGGTCGAGCGCAGCGATGTCCTCGACGGCATCGCAGATGATGCGGTTCACGCGAGCGCGTCGCTCGGCCTCCACAGCCTCGTCGTGCTCGGCGTACTCCTCGAGGGCGGTCAGGAGGCCGGCGATCTGTTCTTTGCCGACCTTCATCGGCCGCGCGATGCCGCGGGTCTGCGCCTCGCAGGCGGCGACGAGGTCGGCGCGACCGGCGATGAAGCCGACCGTGGGACCGCCCAACGCCTTGCCTCCGGAGTAGGTGACCAGGTCCACGCCGAGGTCGATGTAGCGCCGCAGGTCCTCCTCGGCGGCTGCGTCCACGATCACGGGCACGCCGGCTGCGCGGGCGAGTTCGACGCAGCGCGCCAGCGAGACCATCCCCTCCTGCGCTGCATGGTGCGACTGCACGAAGAGCAACGCGGCGATGCCCGAGCCCTCGAGGGCGCGTACGACCTCATCGTCACTCACGCGGTTCGCCGGTCCGGCCATCACGGGCCGGCCGCCGCCGAGGCGCACCATCTGCTCGACTGGCGCGCCAAAGTTCACCCAATGCCCCGCCTGGATCACCACACCGTCTGCCCGTCCTCGAGCGTCGGGCAACGCCGCCGCGGCGTTTGGATCGTCGCCAGCCACGCAGGCAGCGACCGCGATCACTACGCCGGCCGCGGCACCGGTGGTGATGCTCGCCGCCTCGGCGCCGCAATGCTCCGCGATCAGCTCCCCGGCGCGCGCGCGGAGGACGGCGAGGTCGACGTGCGTGCGCGCCGCCTCGGCCTGCGCCGCCGCCACCGTCCCGCTCTGCGCGGTGCCGCCGAGGGCGGTCAACTTGCCGGCGGCGTTGATCACCGGGGGCACGCCGATGCGGTCGTAGATCGGTCCGTCGCTCATGCAGTGAGCCTACCTCGACCGGGCTCGCCCGGCCGGGCGCGATCAGAGTGGCGCGGAGACATCGAACCGCTCGCCATGAATGAGGACAGCGGTCGGCTCGATTGAGCGGTCGCCGGTCCGCACCTCGCCCTCGCTGTCCTCGAGTTCGATCGGCACGTCGCGCAGCGCGAACAGAGTGAGGTGTGCCGGCGAGCCCACGCCGATGACGCCGAAGCCGTCTGCATCAAGCCGCAGCGCACGCGCCGGCGTCGAGGTGACGGCGGCCACGACCTCGACGAGGTCGAGCCCGAGCGCCAGGAGCTTCGACATCGTCCGCGCCAGCGAGACGACATAGCGGTCGATGTTGGCGCGGTGAATGTCCGTGGAGATCGAGTGCACCGGCAGGCCAAGCGCCAGCGCCCGCTCGGCGGTTGCGAACGCGAACGAGGAGCGGCCATGGCCGATGTCGACGTAGACGCCTCGGTCGATCGCTTCGCGCAGTGCGGGCAGAGGTTCGTTGCCGAAGCTCAGCGCGCCACCAACCTTGCCGTGGTAGGCGTGCGTCACGATGTCGCCCTCGTGCAGGTACTCGAGCGCGTCGTCGAGGACGGGCGGGGCGTTGCCGATGTGCATCATCAGCGGCAGGTCGGTGAGATCGGCCGCCTTGCGTGCGATCTTGACCGCTTCGATGCCGAACATGCCGGTGTGCGAAGCCGAGGCCTGCACCTTGATGCCACGCACCCAGCCCCGATGTCGCTCGACCGCCCGCACGGTGCCTGCGAGCGACACGAGCTCCGGCCTCGAGGAGTGCCCACCGCCGAGGTGCGGCAGGCCGGGTGAGCCGACGTTGACGAGCGCGTAGACGGGCGTGCGCTGCTTCGCGTGCACGGTGCGAGGGAACGCGTCGATGGTCGTCGCTCCGGCCGAACCGGCGTCGACGAGGCAGGCGACACCCTGCCGCACGCCCACACGATCGGCATCGACGCGGCTCGTGCCGAACAGCCCGTGGTTAAACACGTGCGTGTGAATGTCGATGAACCCCGGCGCCACGTAGAGGCCGGATGCATCGATCACCTCGGCGTTCGCGATGTCGCCGGTGCTCCCAATCGAGGCGACGAGCCCGTCCTCGATGAGCACATCGGCAAGGGTTGTCGTTGCTGCGACCGGGTCGATCACCGTGCCGCCAGTGATGACGGTCAGCGTCACAACAGGCCCCCGCCCGCAGCGCGACCATCGAGCGGGCGCAACGCCTCACTCACGGCGCACCAGTCCTCGTACGCCTCGTCGTAGCGGTCGGCGGCGACCGAGTCCGGCTCGAGCCGCGCCGTCGGGTGCACCATCGCCTCGGCGGCCGTATCGACATCGTCGTGCCAGCCGAGGGCGACAGCAGCGTAGATGGCGGCGCCCCGCGCCTCGGCGACGTGGTCGGTCGTTTCGCACGGCCAGCGCAGGGCATCGGAGATGATGAGCGACCACACCTCGGACTGCGCACCACTGCCGGTGAAGCGCACCACCGAGGGGTCGCCGCACCAACCGCGCACCTGCTCGAAGATGCTGCGGATGGCGAACGCGCCGCCCTCCAGGACCGCGCGGTACATCTCGGCGCGGCTATGGCGCGCCTGGAGACCGACGAACCCCGCCGTCGCCCCCGGCCGCGCCTCGGGAGCGACCTGTCCGGCGAGGAACGGAAGGAAGCGCACGCCATCGGCGCCAGGCGTGATCGCGGCGGCCTCACCGTCGGCGAGCGCGAAGACTTCGGCGCGCCGCTCCTCCGACGGGTGGTCGTACCAGCCGTCGAGGAACCAATCGGCCGCCCGGCCGGCGAGGACCGCATTGCCCCCGATGATGTGGCGGTCCGGTGGCAGCCCGTAGAAGCGGTAGGCGCCCGCAGGCGCCTCGGCGGTCACCGCGCGCACGACGGCATGTGTGCCGATCGTGAGCGCGTAGGTCCCGACTGCACCGGCGCCAGCACCGACGTTGGCGCAGATTCCGTCGTGGCCGCCCACGGCCACCGGCGTGCCGGCGGGCAGGCCGGTGGCCTCAGCAGCGGCACGCGAGACCTCGCCGCCTACGGCCCACGGCATGGCGACGCGGGGCAGCAAGGTGCGCTCGATTCCGAGCGCGCCGAGCGCATCGCCATCGAAGTCGTCGCGGTCCGGCCCTGACGTCGGGTCGGTCACCGCCTCGCCGGTCAGCCGCAGGTGCAGGAGGTCCTTCGCGTAGATCACCTGGCGCACCCGCGCTGCCGCCGTGGGCTCATGCTGCTGCAGCCAGCGCCACTTCGCGAGCAGTGCGGCCGCGTAGTTCGCGAGGTGATAGCCGCCGCCCCGCCACGCCATGAGCGCACGCAGCTCCTCCGCGTGACGCCGGTCAGACCACGAATCGGCGACGACTGCGCCATCCTCGTCCGTCGCGACGAAGCCACCTCCGCGGCCGGAGAGCGAGACTGCCGCGACTTCGTAGTTGTCGAGTTCGGGTCGCGCCAGCAGGCGTGCGGTGAGCTCGACCGTGTCAGCCCACCAGCGGTCCGGGGATTGCCAGGCCCGGGCGCTGCCGTCCTCGGCGACGGCGTGCTCTTCGAGGTTCCGCGTGGCCTCACGCGCCAGGAGTTGGCCGCTGCGATCGAACGCCACGACTTTGAGCCGCGTCGTGCCGAGATCGATCGCGAGGATCGCAGGATCGGCCATCGCCCCATGCTCTCCTCTGTGGGACCTCGAGGTCGCTGCGACGCGCTAGAACGTCGCGATCGGGTTGACGGGCGACCCAGTGCCACCCTCGACGACGAGCGGCGCGACCACGAGCAGAAACTCGTACCGGCCCTCCTCGGCGCAGGCTTCGGCGAGGCGCTCGAAGTTGGCGTTGTCGAGCAGCGGCATACCCATGTACGGGATCACAACCGCGTGCACCGGGATGCGCTCCGGGTATGGGTGACCGCCCGCCTCCTGCAGATCCCAACCCATGAGGGAGGCGTTGTGGTCGTAGAGATACTCGATGACCGAGACGGCGACGCCGGGGGTGTTCGGCGGGAACGCGAACTCGAAGTCCGGGTTCGCGGCCCAGAACGGGTCGCAGCCGGAGCGCACCAGGACAGCGTCGCCGTCACGCGGCTCGATGCCTTGCTGCTTCGCCCAATCCTCCAGGTCCCAGCCCTCGACCGGCCGCCCGTCCTCGACGTAGTCGGTGCCACGCATGCGCGGGATGTCGTAGAGCACCCCTCGCGTGAGGATGCCGTCGCGCCAGTAATCGATCGAGTTGCTGCGTGCGCCCTCCTCCGTGACAAGGTCGCCGGGGCGGTCGTTGTACAGCTTGCCGTTCGCCCCGGTGGGGATGTGGCAGAGCGCATCGATGTGCGTGTTGACGAAGCCGTGGTAGGCCACGCCGATGTAGTCGCCCGAAGTCCAGCCGCTCAGCATCATGCGGTGGTCCGCCGGCCTCGGGTTGCGGCGCTGATCGGGCTGGACCGCAGCGGTCGCCAGTGGGTTCGAGCACGACACGCTGCGCCCGGACTGGACGAGCGCGGTCGCGGCCTGGCGTCGCTCTGGGGTGATGTGGTTGAGCGTGCCGAGCTGGTCGTCGTCGCCCCAGCGGCCCCAGTTGCTGAACCGCTCCCCGTACGCCAGGTACTCGTCGACGGTCGGGGGTGTGCGGTCTTGCAGACCCATGCTGTCTCCTCAGGTAGCTCGGCGGGCGATGACGGCGCGCATGATAAGCGAATCGTGTCGCAACCGATGCGGGTCCGGCGTTTGGACGTAGCTGGGCGCTCACGTAGGATCGCGCCTTACGAGCGTCGGCAGCGGTCTGCTGCGCGCCCTGATGAAGGTTCCCGTGTCGAAGTTTCGCGCCCTGTTGCTGCTTGGCGGCCTCTTGGCCATCTCCGTGCTGCTCGTCGCCTGCGGCGGCGACGATGACGATGACGATGACGACGGGGGCACCTCCACGACGGTGAACGCTACCGTCCGCGAGTTTTCGATCGTGCCCGATGTCTCCTCGGCACCCGCCGGTGAGATCGCGTTCGACGTGGACAACCGCGGCCCGGCGCTGGCGCACGAGTTCAAGGTGATCCAGACCGACCTGGCGCACGACGCGCTTCCGGTCATCGGCGATCAGGTCGACGAGGCTGCCGTGGACGTCGTATTCGCCCTCGAGAAGTTCGAGTCGGGCCGCTTCGGTCGCACGACGTTGACCGCGGGCAGCTACGTCCTGATCTGCAATGTGCCCACCCATTATGAGCAGGGGATGAGCGCCGCGTTCACGGTCGAGTAACCCTCGACAGCGACACGAACCGCCCACACCAACCCTCCGACGACCTCGGAGGGTTTCTTTGTTGGCTCAGTCTCGGACGTGACCGCCACTCCAGATCGGTACACGCGGGGCAGCTACGATTGTTTGTGACACCGAGCACAAGGCATCCCGTGAGGAGGGACCATGCCCAGATCGCTTCGCACCATCCTGTACGGGGCGCTGCTTGTGCTCGCCGTCGGGCTGATCGCCGCCTGTGGTGGCGACGACGACGGCGACTCGGCTCCGACCGAGGATGCTGCGCAGGAGGACGCGGCGACGACCATCAGCGTGGCGCTAGAGGACTTCACGCTGACGCCTGACGCTGCCACCGCGTCGCACGGCGAGATCACGTTCGCAGCACAGAACCTGGGCAGCACGCCGCACGAACTGCTGGTGGTCCGCACGGACCTCGCGCCTGATGCCCTGCCGGCAAACGGGGAGGTCGACGAAACGGACCTCGAGATCGTCGTCCGCCTGTCCGACATCGAGGCGGGGATGTCCGTCGCCGGCGTGGTTGAGCTCGAGCCGGGCGACTATGTGTTGCTCTGCAACGTGCCGGGGCACTACACCCTTGGCATGAGCGCCGCCTTCACGCTGGAGTAACCGTCGAGGCCGCTAGCCCGACGCGGGCGGCGAATCGCCCTCGCGGGGTTCGTCGCCGAGCGTTCCGGGCTCGTAATAGACATGACCCTCGACCGTGTCAGGCCGGTGCGTCTGCGCGGGCGGGACGTGGCTTTCGAAGTCGTGCGCGTACTGGTAGCCACGGCCGTAGCCGAGGTCCCGCATCAGCCCGGTCGACGCGTTGCGCAGATGCATCGGCACGGGATCGTTACGGCTCGCTCGCGCGTCCTGCGCCGCGCGCTCATAGGCGGCGTAGGCGCTGTTGGACTTCGGAGCGCGGGCGAGATACACCGTCACCTCGGCCAGTGGAATGCGACCCTCGGGCATGCCAATGAACTGCACGGCCTGCTGCGCCGATACGGCGATCGGCAGCGCCTGCGGGTCCGCGAGGCCAACGTCCTCGGCGGCGAGGATGACGAGGCGGCGCGCCACGAAGAGCGGATCCTCGCCAGCCTCGAGCATGCGCGCCAGCCAGTAGAGCGCACCGTCCGGGTCGGAGTCCCGCAGCGTCTTGATGTACGCCGAGATGGTGTCGAAGTGTGCGTCGCCCTCACGGTCGTAGAGCAGCGGACGCTGTTCGGCCGCTTGCTCGACCAGCTCGCTCGTGACGAGGTGGGTCCCGCCCTCGTCCAGGTCCGCCACCGCCACCGCGAGGTCGAGCACGTTGAGCGCGCTGCGCGCATCGCCGCCCGAGACCTGCGCGAGCAGCCGCAGCGTCTCGTCCTCGATCGCTACGTCCGTCTCACCGAGGCCGAACGCGGGGTCGTCCAGGGCGCGGCGGATGATGCTCACGATTTCGTCGGGCTCGAGCAGGTGCAGCTGGAACACGCGCGAACGCGAGAGCAGCGGCGCGACGAGATAGAACGACGGGTTCTCCGTCGTGGCGCCGATCAGCGTGACCACGCCGGCCTCGACGTGGGGGAGCAGGTGGTCCTGCTGTGCGCGGTTGAAGCGATGGAGCTCATCGAGGAAGAGGATCGTGCGGCGGCCAGAGACGCGGAGGCGCTCACGCGCCTCTTCGATCAGCTTGCGCACGTCGGCGACGCCGCTGCTGACGGCGGAGAGCTCTGCGAAGTAGCGTTCGGTGGACTCCGCGATGATCCTCGCGAGGGTCGTCTTCCCGGACCCGGGCGGTCCCCAGAGGATGATCGAGGTGAGCTCGTCACGCTCGATCATCAGCCGCAGCGGGCGGCCCGTCCCGACCACGTGTTCCTGCCCGACGAACCCGTCGAGGTCGCGCGGTCGCATGCGCGCGGCGAGCGGCTCGTAGCGCGCGAGATGGCTCTCCGCGCGCTCCTCGAACAGCTCCTGCTGCACGCCGGGTGGCGGCTGCTGCCGGCGTCCCGCCACGATCGCACCTCCCGTTGGGGTCGCGATGAGTCTACGCGCGACCGTCGAGGCTATCGCTTCCGCTCCCAGCGCGCCCGCTCCAACGCCAGGTCGTACGCGCGAAACGCCTTGCGCCCCGGGGGCTGATGTCGCATCCCGGCATCAGCGAAGCCGAGGTGGTAGAGCATCCTCAGCGCGCGTGCGTTGTGGTCGCCGAGGTGCGCCCAGACGCTGTCGGCCCCCAGCGCCTCGAACGCGTGAGCGCAGACAAGTCGCGCCGCCCGACGCCCGATCTGCTGCCCCCAGCGCTCGACTGGCAGCGTCACCTCGAGTCGCCACATCACCTCGCCGGGCCGCGCCTCGAGGACGCGCGCGGCGTCGACAGGCGTCACCCGTACATCGCCGACGGGCTCGCCTCCGAGCTCGATCATCCAGCAACGCCCGACCTCGGAGGCGGCCCGCGCCACGGCCTGCACCTCCTCGAGGCTCGGCTCAGCCGCAGCTTCGAGTTCGGCGAGGAACAGCACCTCCGAGTCCAGCGCCCACCGAGCGATGGCGTCCCAATCGTCCTCGGTGAGCGGCCGCAACACGAGGTCGCCGTCCTCGAGGCGCGCATCGTGCTGGCGCAGCACGTCGGGCATCAGTCGGGCACGTGGGACGCGCGATCAAGGGGGTATTCGAAGGCCTCCGCGAGCGTCAGCAGTTCGGCTCGCGTCTGCAACACGCGGTCGATCAGATCGGCCGGATAGCCGAAGCGGGTCTGGTGCTCCTCGAACTCATCGTCGTCGTCCACCGTCACCCCGAGGCGTTCAGAGACGACGATGTCGACGTCGAGGTCGGTCCAGCGCACGACGTCGCCGTCGAAGGTGGCGGGCGTGGCGACGTTGGCGTAGCTGAGGATGCCGCGATTGCCGGCCGGTGTGTGGTTGTGGAAGACGTTGAACCAGCGATCGGAGAAGAACAGCACGGTGAACGTGCCCTGGATCTGTCCCTCGCCCCGGTAGCCGACCCATGGCTCACCGCGGAGCACGGTACAGCGCACCAGACCGTCCTCGACGTGCTCGAGCGTGGCGCCGTACTCGTAGTGCAGCGACCCGTCGTACTTGGTCGAAGCGATCTGGATGCGTTCGCCGGCCATGCGGCGATTCTAGGCACGACGGGGGTGAGCGTCGCCTGATCGCAGGCAGAGCGAGCCGTACACTGGCCTTCCATCCTCGACGATCGGCGAGCCGGAGCCCACGTGTGACCACCGACGTTGCCAGCCGTTACGAGACCGTGATTGGCTGCGAGGTCCACGTTCAGCTCAAGACGCACTCGAAGATGTTCTGCAGCTGCGACCGCGACTACTTCGCCGCCGAGCCAAACACTCGCGTCTGCCCGGTCTGCCTGGGCATGCCCGGTGTGCTGCCGGTAATCAACGAACAGGCCGTGGCGTACACCATCCTGGCGGGCCTGGCGATGGGCTGCACGATCCCCGAACAGTCAAAGTTCGACCGTAAGAACTACCCTTATCCCGACCTGATGAAGGGCTACCAGATCTCGCAGTACGACCAGCCCCTCTGCGTCGGCGGCGGACTAGACGTCGAGATCGATGGCGAGTCCTCGTACGTGCACATCGAGCGCATCCACCTCGAGGAGGACACGGCGCGCCTGCTACACCGCGACGACGGTGGTAGCGACGGCGGGTACTCCTTGATGGACGTCAACCGCGCCGGCGTGCCGCTGATGGAGCTGGTGACCGAGCCGGACATGCACTCCGCCGGTCAGGCCACGGCGTTCCTGCGCAAGTTGCGGCAGATCCTGCGCTACATCGGCGTCTCGGACGCGGACATGGAGAAGGGTTCGTTCCGTTGCGACGCGAACGTCTCGCTGCGGCCCGCCGGCGCGACCGAGCTGGGCGCCAAGGTCGAGGTGAAGAACATGAACTCGTTCCGCGCGGTCCAGCGCGCCATCGAGTTCGAGATCGAGCGTCAGGCGGGCCGCCTCGACGCCGGCGATCGCATCGTGCAAGAGACCCGCGGCTACATCGACGCGACGGGAGAGACGGTCTCGCAACGCTCCAAGGAGGAGGCGAGCGATTATCGCTACTTCCCAGAGCCTGACCTGCCGCCACTGCTCGTCACCCCGGACATTGTCGAGGAGATCTGGACGCAGCTGCCGGAACTGCCCGACGCCCGCCGCGCTCGCCTCGAGGCCGACCTCGGCCTGACGCGCGACGAAGCGATGCTGCTTACCGAATCACGCGCACGCGCCGATGACTACGAGGCGACGGTCGACCTCGCCGGGGTCGAACGCGCACGGACGATCGCCCACTGGTTCATGGGTGACGTGACGCGCCTGCTCCACGGCATAGCCACCGACGCTGAGCTGAGCGACTCGAAGCTCACGCCCGCGCACATCGCGGAGCTCGTGACCCTCGTCGAGGATGGCGAGATCACCGCCAGCTCGGCGAAGGCGGTGCTCGACGCAGCCTTCGCGGACGGCGCGATGCCCTCGGCGATCGTCGCGGAGCGCGGCCTCGGCAAGGTGACCGACGAAGACGCCATCGAAGCGGTCGCGTCAGGCGTGATCGAGGCGAACCCGAAAGCGGCCGAGGACTACCGCGGCGGGAAGGAGTCCGCGATCAAGTTCCTGGTCGGACAGGTCATGCGCGAGACGCGCGGACAGGCCGACCCGAACGCCACGGCGGAGCTGCTGCAGCGGCTCCTCGACGGTGCTTCGTAGACGTTGGGCAAGGAGGCGATAGCTGGTCGATGGGTCTTCGTTGTTGACGATGCTCCCGCCGGGCTCTTTACTGGGCACACGGCGGGTGGAGAAGAGCGCATTCAGACGTGAGCCGCCAGAACTTCACTAAGTGGCTGTACTTCGGGCTCCACATCAAGCGCTGGTTAGCGCTGCTGGTGGTCGCCGTCACGATCATGGGCCTCGGCTTTGCGTACCTCTTGCGGGAGCTCTACGTCGCCTACACGTTCCCCGACTCTGCCTACTGGATCACCCTCCAGTTCATCCCGCAATGGATCCGCGGCGTGCTCTTCGTCGGCATCGCTGGCGGGCTCGCCGCGTTCGCCGGCTGGCGGCTGAACCGCTCGCTGGCCTCGGCGTTGTTGCCGGCGTCGCAGTCGGACGAGGACGACATCTTCGAGCGCGTTTACCAGCGTCGCACCCAGGAGCGCGGCCCCCGAATCGTCGCCATCGGCGGTGGCACCGGCCTCTCGATGCTGCTGCGTGGCCTCAAGCGCTACAGCGCGAACCTGACGGCGATCGTGACCGTCGCCGACGACGGGGGATCGAGCGGACGCCTGCGTCGCGACCTCCAGGTCATCCCGCCGGGCGACCTGCGCAACTGCATCGCCGCGCTGGCCGATGCGGAACCCCTGGTGACGGACCTGTTCCAGTACCGCTTCGATGAACGCGCCGGCGAGGGCATCGCCGGGCACTCCTTCGGCAACCTCTTCATCACCGCGATGGCCGAAGTCACCGGCAACATGGAGGAGGCGATCGCTGCCACCTCACGCGTGCTCGCCGTGCGGGGTCGCATCGTCCCCGCTTCTCTGGAGGACGTGACGCTGGGCGCGAAGCTGCGCAACGGCGAGACGATTCGCGGCGAGTCCCGCATCGCGACTGCCGGCTCGCAACCGGAGATGGTGTTCATCGAACCGCCGGACGTGCGGGCGCATCCGCAGGCGGTGCGCGCGATCCTCGAGGCGGACTTCGTGATCATTGGACCGGGCAGCCTCTACACGTCGATCCTGCCGAACCTGCTCGTCCAGCAGATCGGCGAGGCGCTCGTCGAGACGCAGGCGCACAAGGTGCTGATCAGCAACGTGGCGACCCAGGCTGGTGAGACGGACGGCTACGACGCCGCGGACCACCTCGCGGCGATCCATCGCCACCTCGACTCACCGAGGCTGATCGACGTGGTGCTGGCGAACTCCAACCTGCCCGCGGATCCGCTGCCGGACGAGTGGCAGTCTGACCCGGTCTCCGCACCCGGCGATGCGAACTACTTCGGCGCGCGGCTCGCGCTGGCCGACGTGGTCGACCCGGAGCAGCGCTACCGTCACGACTCAGAGCGGCTGGCGAGCGCCGTAATGCGCCTCTACTACGAGCGCGATCTGCGGGTGACCGCCGAGGCCGCGACGATCAGCTAGTGGGCGCTTGCCCAAGAATCCAGCGCACCATAGCCTCGGATCACCATGGAACTCCGCGACTTCCTCAGCCTGGCGCAGATCCTCGTCTCGGTCCTCTTGATCGTGCTCGTGTTGCTGCAGGTGCGTGGCACCGGGTTTGGCGCCGCCCTGGGCGGTCAGGACGCTCAGTTCCGCACGAAGCGCGGTCTGCAACGATCGATGCACCGACTGACGATTGTCGTCGTCGCGGTGTTCATCGGCATGTCCGCCTGGTCCGTGGCCGCGTCCTAACGCCAGCACTCCACGCCACAACACCGCTCGAGGTTCCCGCGTGACCTCGCTGGCGCGCGCCGCCTACCTCGCAGCGCTCGCGCTCGGGTTGACCGCGGTGCTGGCCACAGCACTCGCGGTCGGGCGAAGCAGCGGGAGCACGAGCGAGTATGTCGAGGGCATCGTCGGACGACCGAGGATGGTCGACCCGCTCCTCGCGCAGACCGGCGTCGAGCGCGATCTGGCGGCGCTCGTGTTCAACGGTCTGATGCGCCTCGGACCTGACGGTCTCCCCCAGCTCGACCTCGCAGAGCGTTGGGATGTCACCCCGGACGGGCGCACCTACACGGTCGTCCTTCGCGACGGCCTCACGTGGCACGACGGGCAACCAGTCACAATGACCGACGTCGTGGCGACCCTCGAGGCGATACAGGACCCCTCGTTCGCCGGCTCGGCGAGGCTCGCCGCGCAGTGGTCCGACGTGCTACTGCTGCGCGTGGACGAGCGCACGCTCGTCCTGCACCTCGACGAGCCGTCGGCCGGCTTCCTGACTCGACTGGTGGTAGGCATCCGCCCGGAGCACGCCGTCGAGAGCATCGTCGGCACCGGTCCCTACCGCCTCGTCGAGGTCACGACCGCCGAGGCGATCCTCGAGCGCAACACGTCGTACCACAAGGGCTCACCGCGCCTCTCGCGCCTGACGCTGCGCTTCTTTGACGACGAGGGCTCGCTCACGCGCGCGCTCGACGCCGGCGAGATCGACGGTGCCTTGCTGAGCGAGACGGCCGGCAGGGTGGCCGCTGTCGATGGATCGGCGATGGTCGCGACGCCGCTCACGCGAAACGCGTTCACCATCCTCTATCTGAACAACGCCACATCGCCCCTCGACGACGCGGCACTGCGGCGTGCGGTGCTGGCGTCGATTGACCGCGACCAACTCCAGCTGCTGGCCGTCGGCGACCGCGGACTGCCGGGCGCAAGCGTGTTCGTCCCCGCCTCGTGGGCCGCAACGGAGCGCGACGCTTCGCCATCTCCGGGCGCGGGTGCGCTGGAGGCGATGTGGCTCGACGCCGGATGGCCGCTGGACGAGGAGCGCCGTCGTGCGCGCGACGGCCGAGTGCTGCGCCTCACCCTCGCCACGAACATCGACCCGTTCCGTGAAACACTCGCCGAGGTGGTCGCGGCGCAGCTGAGTGCGCAGGGCGTGACGGTCGACATCGAGACCCTGCCCGCCGCCGAGCTGCTCGCCGCGCGCCTGCGCCCTCGGGACTTCGACCTGGCGATCTTCGGGTGGGAGCCCGCCGCCGACCCCGACCCGTACAGCGGCTGGCACACGTCGCAGTTGAGCCTCGACGGCCAGAACATCGCCGGGTTCTCCGACCCCATCGCCGATGCACTGCTCGAGGTGGCGCGGGGCACCCTCGATGTGAACGTGCGGCGCGAGTTCTACGACGACTTCGTCGCGCGCTTCGATCGCGAGGCGGCCAGCCTCGTGCTGCTCTATCCGGTGCGCAGCTATGTGCGACCGGCCAGCCTCGAGGCCCCGGCGCCGGGCCTGCTGTTCGCGGCGGCGAGTCGGTTCAACGGCATCCACGAGTGGCACTTCAGCGATCGCTGAACCTCGCTGGCGGCGCGAAGGCAGCTACGATCGAGGCATGCGCATCGCCTTCTTCGGCTCGCCGGACTATGCCGTGCCCTCGCTGCGCGCCACCCTCGACCTACCGGGCGTGGAGGTGACGGCGGTCGTCACGCAGCCCGACCGTGCGCGCGGGCGTAGCGGACGGCCGCAGCAGACGCCCGTCAAGGAGCTGGCCGTCGAGCGCGGAGTGGCGCCGATCCTGCAACCGCAGCGGGTGCGTCGCGACACGACCGAGACGCTGGCAGCGCTAGGCGTCGAGGCGGGCGTCGTCGCCGCATCCGGACACATCCTGCCCCAGCACCTGCTCGACGCCCTGCCTCGAGGGCTGCTGAACGTGCACGCCTCGCTGTTGCCGCGCCATCGCGGCGCTTCACCGGTCGCCGCGGCGATCCTCGAGGGCGACGCGGAGGCCGGCGTCACGCTGATGCGTGTGGTCCGCGAGGTCGACGCCGGGCCGATCGTTGCCTCGCGCGCAACGCAGATCGAGCCGCTCGACACCACGGAGACGCTGACCACTCGCCTCGCTGACCTCGGCGCGGAGCTGCTCGCGGAGACGCTGCCAGCGTGGCTGCGCGGGGAAGCGGTCGAGGAGCCGCAGGACGAGTCGCTCACGACATACGCGCCACGGCTGGAGAAGGCCGACGGGGTGCTCGACTGGTCGCAGCCCGCCGAAGCGCTGGCGCGGCGCGTGCGCGCGTTGCAGCCATGGCCGGTGGCCAGCACCACCTACGGCGACGAGCCGCTCTCGGTTCACGAGGCCTGGCCGTTGGACCTCGACCCGAGGGCGCCATCCGGCACCGTCCTCGACGGCGGGCGCGCAGCGCTGCCGGCCCCGCTCGCTGGCCGGGAGGCGCGGGCCGTGGTCGCGTGCGGCGTGGGCGCGCTCGCACTGCTGCGCATCCAGCGCCCGGGCAAGCGACCGATGGACCTGGAGGACTTCCTGAACGGCGACCGCGACTTCATCGGCGCGCGGCTGGGCTGAGCGCGCTCTATCCTCGATCGCATGACCGCGCCCCCCACGACAACCCTGCTCGATCGCAGTCTCGAGGAGCTCGAGCGCGACATCGTCGCACTCGGCGAGCCCGCCTACCGGGCGAGCCAGGTGGTGCGCTGGGTGCTGCGGGACGGCGCGGCGAGCTTCGAGGAGATGACCAACCTCCCGGAAGCGCTGCGGACGCAGCTCGCAGAGCGCTACCGCCTCGACACGTTGCCGGTACTGGCCGAGCGGGCCACCGACGACGGCGCAACGACGAAGGTGCTGCTCGACCTCGGCGGTGGCGACGCCGTCGAGGCGGTACGGATGGATTACGACCCCGACGAGGCAACCGCGAGCGGACGGACGACCGTCTGCATCTCGACCCAGGTGGGCTGCGCGATGGGCTGCGTGTTCTGCGCGACCGGCCTGCAGGGATTCACCCGCAACCTGACACCGCACGAGATCGTCGCCCAGGTGCTCCACTTCGCGCGCGAGCGGCGCGTCACGAACGTGGTGTTTATGGGCATGGGCGAGCCGCTCGCCAACCTCGACGCCACGCTGCGCTCGATCCACTGGCTCGTCGACGAAGGCGGGCTCGATCTGCGCCAGCGCGGCATCACCGTCTCCACGGTCGGATTGCCACGCGCCATCTCGCGGCTGGCCGACGAGGAATGGCAGATCGGCCTGGCGATCTCGCTGCATGCGCCTGACGACGAGCTGCGGCGGCGGCTGATCCCAACAGCGGCCGGCACCTCGATCGATGACTTGCTCGACGCCGCTCGCGATTACATCGAGCGTCGAGGGCGTCGTGTCACGTTCGCCTATGCATTGTTGGACCACGTCAACGACTCGCCCGAGCAGGCGCGCGCGCTCGCGGGGCGCATCCGTGGCATCAACGCCCACGTCAACCTGATCCCGTACAACCCCACGGCCGGGCCCGACCTGCGCCGTCCCACGAGAGGTCGCGTGCGAGCCTTCCAGCGCGAGCTGCAGCGGGCGGGCATCAACGCGACTGTTCGTGTCGAGCGTGGCGTGGAGATTGCGGCCGCATGTGGACAGCTCCGCAGCGACGTCCAGCCCGGGATCAGCAGCGCCGCCTCAAGCGACATCGGTGTGATTCAGCTCGACGCGTAGGGCAGGCTCGTGCAGGCCGGACGAGAGTTAGTTCTCGTCGGTGGCAGATTCGTCGCCGGCACCGTCGGCCGCCGCGCCCTCTTCGCCCTCGGGAGCCTCTTCGCCCTCGGGTAGCTCTTCGCCCTCGAGCAACTCTTCCTCTTCCTCTTCGACCTCGAGCCGCGGCCGCGCAATGCGCGCGATCACGGTCGACGCGTCGGCGATGAGGTCGACGCCGGAGGGGATGACGAGGTCGCCTGCGATGAGCTGATCGTCCAGCTCCATCAGGCCTTCCACCGAGATCTCGAAGTGGTCCGGGAGGTCGCTCGGGAGCGCCTCGATGGTGACGGTGTCGGTCTCGTGGACCAGGATGCCGTCCCAGGTCTGGGTCGCCGGCGCTTCGCCGAGCAGTTGCACCGGCACGTCCGCCTGGATCTTCCGCGAGAGCTCGACCTGCAGGAAGTCGATGTGCTGGATCGAGCCCGAGACAGGCTCACGCTTCAGGTCACGGACGATGACGGAGCGTGGTTCCGCCTCGCCGCCGACCAGGACTTCGATCAGCGTGTTGCGGCCGTGCTCGTTGAGCATCACGCGCGCCTCGGCGAACGGGATCTGCACTGCGAGCGACTCGACGCCGCGGCCGTAGATGTTCGCCGGCACGATGCCGTCGCGGCGTAGTTTGCGCACCTTCTTGCCGGTGACCTCACGCGGCGTGACGGGATAGGTGTCGGTCATCGTGGTGGTCCTCGCGCGCCCGCCGAGGGGCAGCGCTGCGTCTGTCTCGATCTGTGTCGTGTGCGGACATTCGACGCTAACAACGCGCCCGCAGAGGGTCAAGACGAGCCAAGGTCGCAGGCCGCCGATGAGCGCGCACCGCTGCTAGCATGGCCGCCATGCAGGACCCCGCCACACGGCCGCCGATCACGCCATGAGCGTCGTCCTTGGCGTTGATGTCGGCGGCACGTTCACCGACTTCCTGCTGTGGGACGGCGCCTCCCTGCGCGTGCACAAGCGGCCCTCCACGCCCGACGACCCGTCGCGCGCGGTCCTCGAAGGCATCGATGCGCTGGGCGTCACGCCCGACCTCGTGGTGCATGGATCAACGGTGGCCACGAACGCCGTCCTCGAGCGTCGCGGAGCGCGTATTGCGCTGGTGCTGACCGAGGGCATGCGCGACCTGATGACCATTGGCCGGCAGACGCGGCCGGACATCTACGACCTGGAGCCAGAGACGCCCGAACCGCTCGTGCCGGACGAGCTGCTGTTCGAACTGCATGGCCGGCTCAACCCCGACGGCTCCGTCGCGGAGGCGCCCGACCACTCCGAGGTGCGCGAGATCGTGCGCGAGGCCGCCGAACGTGACGCCGAGGCGATCGCGGTGTCGCTGCTCTACTCCTATGCCAACCCCTCGCTCGAGGAGCTGTTCAACGGCCCGGCAGGCCAGGCGGGGCTGTTCCTCTCGCTCTCCACGGCCGTCTCACCCGAGTACCGCGAGGTGGAACGGACCGCGACGACGGCGCTGAACGCCTATGTCGGGCCCGTGATGTCGCGTTATGTCTCGCAACTCGCGCAAGGCCTCGAGGACCGGGGCTGCCGTGAGCTGCACATCGTGCAGTCCGACGGCGGCGCCGCCAGCACGGAGCGCGCCGGCCGCCTGCCAGTGGCCACGCTGCTCTCCGGCCCCGCCGCGGGCGTCGCCGGCGCGTTCGCGCTGTCTCGCGCCGCCGGATTCGAGCGCATCTTGACGTTCGACATGGGCGGCACCTCGACCGATGTCGCGCTGTGCGACGCCGAGGTGCCGACTCGGGCTGATGTGGTCGTCGGCGGTTTGCTCGCGCGCACCCCGGTCGTCGATGTCCACACGGTGGGCGCGGGCGGCGGCTCGATCGCCCGCCTCGACGCCGGCGGAGCGCTGCGGGTGGGACCGCGCTCGGCAGGCGCCGAGCCCGGCCCCGCCTGCTACGGCCGCGGCGAGGACTTCACCGTGACCGATGCACAGGCGGTGCTGGGCCGTCTCGGCGGCGGCGGCCTGCTGGACGGCGCGATGCGCCTGGACGTCGAGCGCGCCCGCCTGGCGGCCGAGCCGCTGCTGGAGGCGTTCGCGAGCGTCGAGGAGGCGGCGGAGGCCGTGATTGAAGTAGCCACCGCAAACATGGAGCGCGCCCTGCGCGTCGTCTCGGTGGAGCGTGGCTTCGATCCTCGCGAGTTCACGCTCGTGGCCTTCGGCGGCGCTGGGCCGCTGCACGCCTGTGCGCTCGCCGAGTCGCTGGAGCTGCCTCGTGTGCTCGTACCGATGATGCCGGGCGTCCTTGCCGCACATGGCGCCGCTGAGAGCGATCTCACGGCGACGCGCACCCGCTCAATCCTCGTGTCGTTCGAGCCGGCGAACTTCGCCGCGATCGGCGATGCGCTCAACGCGGTCGCCGAACAGGCGCGAGACGAACTGCGCGCGGACGCGCAGACCGAGCTCGCGCTCGACCTGCGCTACCTCGGGCAGTCGTACGAGCTGACCGTGGCGCTCAGCGATGCGAGCGACCCGGCCCCCGCGCTGGTCGAGTTCCATCGCCTGCACAAACAGCGCTTTGCCCATGCCGAGGCGTCAGCAACGGTCGAGGTGGTCAACGTCCGCTCCACGGCGCGCGTGCGCCAGGCGCACTCGGCGCCGGCTCCCACGTTCGACGCGACGCCGGGCGAACCGTTTGACCGGGTCGATGTGCTGTTCGACGGCGCGGCGACCTCGACGCCGCTCTATCGGCGAGACGCCCTGACCCCGGGGATGGCCCTGGCGGGGCCGGTGATCGTCACGCAACTCGACACGACGACGCTGGTCACGCCGGGCTGGAGTGCGATCGTCGACGAGGCGGGCAACCTGTTGCTGGAGCGTGCATGACGAACGAACCGAACATCGTGCTCTCCGCGAGCGACCTCGCCATCGCCGACGCCGCACTCACCTCGATTGCGGAGGAGATGGGCGAGGTGCTGAAGCGCACGGCCTACTCGCCCAACATCAAGGAGCGCCGCGACTACTCGTGCGCCGTATTCGATGCTGAGGGCGCGATGGTGGCGCAGGCGGCGCACATGCCGGTGCACCTCGGCGCCATGCCTACAGCCGTACGGCAGGTGATGGAGCTGGCGCCGTTCGAGCCGGGCGATGTGCTGGCGCTGAACGACCCGTTCCGAGGCGGCACCCACCTCCCCGACCTCACCACCGTGGCGCCGGTCTTCGCCGGCACCGACCGGCCGATCGCCTTCGTCTCAACAAGGGCGCACCACGCCGACATCGGGGGCATGGCGCCGGGCTCGATGCCGGTTGCGACGGAGCTCCTGCAGGAGGGCCTGGTGGTGCCGCCGATCCGGTTGATCGATGGTGGCCGGCCCAACGACGCCGTGATCGCGCTGATCGTCCGCAACTCCCGCGCGCCGGAAGAACGTCGAGGCGATCTGCGCGCGCAGCTGGCCACGACCGCGCTCGGCGCAGCGCGGATCGACGACGCGGTCGGTCGCTTTGGCCTCGACGGCCTGGCGGCTCGCTTCGAAGCGCTGCTCGCACACGGCGAGCGCGTGCTGCGCTCCGTAATCGCTGGCATCCCCGACGGCCGCTACGAATTCGAGGACCGCATGGAGGTGGGCCCGGACGGCCTCGCGATCCGCCTCGCGCTCACGATCGAAGGCGACGAAGCGCACTTCGACTTCTCGGGCAGTGACCCCGAGACGGCCGAGGCCTCGGTCAACGCCGTCGGGGCCGTGACGCGCTCGGCCTGCTACTACGCGGTGCGCTGTCTCGCCGGTGAGGACGCGCCGGCGAACGAGGGCTGCTACCGCCCGATCCGATTCACGCTGCCGGAGCGGAGCGTGATCAACGCGGGGCCACCTCGCGCCGTTTCCGCCGGCAACGTCGAGACCAGCCAGCGCGTCACGGATGTGGCGCTGGGCGCGCTGGCGCTGGCGCTGCCGGGACAGCTGCCCGCCGCATCGTCGGGGACGATGAACAACATTACGATCGGTGGCTACGACTCGGCTCGCCAGCGGCCGTACGCCTACTACGAGACGATCGCTGGAGGCGCGGGCGGCGGGCCGCGGCGCGTCGGGCGCTCCGGGGTGCACACGCATATGACGAACACGATGAACACGCCGATCGAGGCGCTGCCCCTCGCCTACCCGTTTGTCGTCGAGCGCTACGAGCTGCGGCGCGGCAGCGGCGGCGGCGGCGTGCATCCCGGCGGCGACGGCGTGCTCCGCGAGTACCGCTTCCATGACCAGGCCACCGTCTCCCTGGTGACAGAGCGCCGTCGCTTCGCCCCCTGGGGCCTCGAAGGTGGCGGGGCCGGCGCGGTCGGGCGCAACACGCTGCTGCGCGCGGACGGATCGAGCGAGGATCTGGGCGCGCGGGCACAGGTCGAGGTGGGCCCGGGCGACCGCGTGCGCGTTGAAACGCCGGGAGGCGGTGGTTGGGGCCGCGCCGAGGCGTAACGAGCGAACTCAAGCCTGCGACGCCGGTTCACACGTTGCGCCTCCCGCCGTTGCTATACTCAAGTCGCGGCGGTGTCCCACCTCTCGCCGCCACGGAGCAGGAGCGGCATGGCCGACGACTCCGATCGCCTCGAGCGCGAGATCGAGGAGATCCTCAGCAAGATCGAACACTTCCCGGACGCCGAGACCCGGCGCACACGTGCACGCAAGCGCGCTCTGCGCGGCTTCGGCGGCGCCATCGCCGAGCGGCAGCGCGCCTTCGCGAAGGCGCTGGGCCGGATCTCCATCGGGCAGGTCATGCTGATCTCATTCCTGATGATCCTCGCAGCGTTCTTCTTCCGCGGGTTCGGTCCGATGAGCTGGCTGCTCTACGCCGGCATCATCCTCTTCGTCAGCAGCTTCGCGATCATGGTCTTCGCGCGAGGCGGCGGTAGCCGTGGGACCGTCGAGCAGCGCTGGCGCGGCCGCGAGATCCGCTACAGCACCCGGGGTACCAGCCTGTCCCAGCGCCTCCGTCGCTGGTGGTCCTCACGGCGCACCCGGCGGTAGTGCCGTCGATCCATCCGCCTGCATCCCGCTCCCACCTGAAGCGGTAGCCGGAATTTGAACCTGACTCGCGTCACTCTGCGACCTCGGCGCTACGCGAGCGCGGGGCTGATCGTCCTTGCGCTGCTGCTGCTCGCCTGCGGCGACGACGACGATGCGGCTGCTGAGGCTGACGCCACCGCAACGCCGATAGTCGCCGCGACCGCCGCCGAGGGCGATGCGACGCCCGCGCCCTCTGACGCCCCGCCTCCCGCCGACTCCGCTCCGCTTCCGGCCGCTACGCCCGCCGTAGCGGATGTCTTCGCACACATCGAAGCGCTCGCCGTTGAGGTGGGGATCCGGCCGGCGGGTAGCGCGGGCGAGCGCGCCGGCGCCGAGTACATCCGCGGCGTGCTCGAGGATGCGGGCTACGTGGTCACGCTCGAAGAGTTCGAGACGCGGACGCGGTTCGACGACTCGGTACTGACGGTCGGCGAGCGGAGCTTCTCGGTCTCGGCCCTGAACGGCAGCGCGAATGCGACCCGGTCTGGTCGCCTCGTACTGGCTGGCATCGGCACCCTCCAGGAGCTGGCCGCGGCCGACGTCGACGGCGCAGTCGTCGTCGTCGACCGCGGGACGCTTCCGTTTGCGGAGAAGGCGCGAAACGCCGAGACCGCGGGTGCGGCCGCCCTGGTCGTGGTGAACACCGAGGCCGGGCCGCTGTTCGGCACGCTCGGCGACTTCGCCTCGCGCATCCCCGTTGTCGGGGTGCAACTCAACGTCCGGTCGGAGCTGCACGTGCTCGTCGAGGCCGGCGTTGAGGGTCGCGTGGCGACCGATGCCGGCATGCGCGATGTCTCCTCGCAGAACGTCGTCGCCACGCACGGAGACGTCGAGGCGTGCCGAGTCCTCGTCGGTGGGCACTATGACTCGGTGTTCACCGGACCGGGGGCAAACGACAACGCATCCGGCACGGCGGTCGCGCTGGAGCTGGCACGGGTCTACCGGCGACCGGGGCTTTGTTTCGTAGCCTTCGGCGCCGAGGAGATCGGGCTCTTTGGCTCCCGCGCGTTCGTGGCTGACCACCAGCTGAACGACCTCGAGCGCGTGCTCAACATCGACATGGCCGGCAAGATCGATCGCGCGGTCATCGTGGGGGACGCGTTGCTCATCGAGCGCATCGTGGGCTTCCTCGACGAGGCGGGCGGTGGCTTCCCGATCAGGCCGGGCGACCTGGGTCCGTTCTCATCCTCGGACCACGCCAGCTTCGAGCGTGCGGGAATCCCGGCGGTGACGATCAACAGCGGACTCGACGCCGGCGTCATTCACACCTCTGCAGACGACATCGACAACATTCGCCTCGATGACCTCGAGACGATGCTGCGCATCTCGGACATCGCGATGCGTGGCCTACTGCTGGAGGTCGTGCCGTAACGGCCGAGCGACTGTTCGCCGATCGGCGGCTCGGCTATCCTCGAACTGGCTCCCCGCAAAGGCCACCTATGTCGCTGTTCTCAGGGTCCTCTGCACGCTGGATTACCGTGATCGGGGTGGTGTTGCTGGTCGCGGCCTGTGGCGGCGGTGATGACGACGACGACATCGACGGTACAGCGACGCCGGGCGCGACCCCGCCGGTCGCAACCGCCGCGCCCCTGGCTGCCGCCCCCGAGGCGACAATCGTCACGGACTCGGGGCCACCCGTCACGCCCTCGGACGAAGTCACCTACATCGTGGAGGCGGGAGATACGTTGAGCGCGATCGCGGTGCGGTTCGACACGAGCGTCGTCGCGATTCAGACCGAGAACGACCTGACGACGGTGAACATTTTCGTCGGCCAGGAGCTGGTGATCCCCTCTGGCAGCGGCGACGCGGGCGGCGGGGACGCTCCTGCGGATGATGACGACTCGACCGGGGGCAACGCCACGGGCGATGCGAACCCTTCCACGTACACCGTGGAATCGGGCGATTTCGCGAGCACAATCGCGGAACGCTTCAACATTACGCTCGACGCACTGGCCACAGCGAACGAGGTGAGCGTGGACGAACTGAACAACCTGTTCGTCGGCCAGGTGCTGAACATCCCACCGGCCAACTAGCGCCTCTGGCCCGCCGCCGCTCGATCGCCGTCCAGGGCGCTAGCGCGGCGAGCGATTCTCTCAGATACTCTCCCGGCATCTGACCACCCATGTGTGCGCCTCGGCGTGCGCGCAGGCGCGGAGGCCGGCCGATGTCATTCGACGACAAGCTGCAGGCGCTGTCTGAGCTCAAGGAGACGGCCCAGCTCGGTGGCGGCCAGACGCGGATCGACGCGCAGATCGCGCGCGGCAAGATGACCGCCCGCCAGCGCATCGACCTGCTGGTCGACCCCGGCAGCTTCGAGGAGATCGACGCGCTCGCGGTCGACCTCGGCAACGGCGAGGCGAACGGCC
The DNA here is from genome assembly GCA_965226785.1 of Dehalococcoidia bacterium. Taxonomy (GTDB): domain Bacteria; phylum Chloroflexota; class Dehalococcoidia; order UBA2979; family UBA2979; genus CBDDEC01. The sequence continues at coordinate 904,507 of CBDDEC010000004.1, read as the reverse complement.
GGTTTTACGGCGACGCGGTCGTCACCGGCTGGGGCCGAATCGACGGTCGCACCGTGGCCGTCTTCGCCGAAGACTTCACCGTCTACGGCGGATCGCTTGGCGAGGTGGTCGGCGAGAAGATCTCGAAGACGATGGACCTGGCGATGAAGACCGGGGTCCCTGTGATCGGGATGAAGGACTCGGGCGGGGCGCGCATTCAGGAGGGCGTCGGCTCGCTCGCCGGCTACGGTGAGATCTTCTTCCGCAATGTCCAGGCCTCGGGCGTGGTGCCGCAGCTCAGTCTGATCATGGGCCCGTGCGCCGGAGGCGCTGTCTATTCGCCGGCGCTGACCGACTTCGTGTTCATGGTCGAGGGCACGTCGCAGATGTTCCTCACCGGCCCGGAGGTCATCGTGCAGGTCACCGGCGAGGAGACGACGCTCGAGGAGCTGGGTGGCGCTAACTCGCATGCGACGAAGTCAGGCGTGGCGCACTTCACCGCCAAGAGCGAGGCGGACTGCATCGAGGACGCGCGGCGTCTTCTTTCCTTCATCCCTTCCAACAACATGGACGACGCGCCGGTGATCGACACTGGCGACCCCGGGGACCGGCGGATGGACGACATCCTCTCGGTCGTGCCCGGCGATCCTGAGCAGGCGTACGACATCCGCGACGTCATCGACCGTCTGGTCGACAACGCTGACTTCATGGAGGTTCACGAGTTCTTCGCGCCCAACGTCACCGTTGGATTCGCCCGCATCGACGGGTCACCGGTCGGCATCGTGGCGAATCAGGCGATGTACCTCGCCGGGGCGCTCGACAGCGACTCGTCGAGGAAGGCCGCACGTTTCGTGCGCTTCTGCGACTCCTTCAACATCCCGATCGTGACGCTGGTGGACGTGCCCGGCTTCGTCCCGGGTGTGTCGCAGGAGTACGGCGGGATCATCGCCCACGGCGCCAAGCTCGTATATGCATACGCCGCCGCCACGGTGCCGAAGGTGACCGTGATCCTGCGGAAGGCGTTCGGCGGCGCGTACGACGCGATGGGCTCGAAGCACCTCGGCGCTGACGTGAACTACGCCTGGGCCGGCGCCGCCATCGCCGTCATGGCGGGCACGCAGGCCGTCAACATCATCAACCGTCGGGAGCTGGCGAGCGCCGACGACGCAGAGGTGACTCGTCAGGCGCTGGTCGATGACTACGTCGGCCGCCTCGAGCACCCCTATATCGCGGCAGCGAAGGGGTACATCGACGACGTGATCGACCCACGCGACACCCGCGCGAAGATCGCGCATGCGCTGTCGATGCTGCGGTCGAAATCGCAGTCGGTTCCGCCGAAGAAACACGGCAACATTCCGCTCTAGTCGTTGCGCCGTCCGTGCTGCGAGCCCGTTAGTTGCGCCGCGCGTATACTCCTGCACGCCGCGCGCACGCCTCAGCTGCACCCCGCACGGCCAGAGCGCGCCACCGGTGTGGCGTCCTCGAGGGGCCATCGACACAGCGCGGCGCGCCGTCCGCTGCGCCGCACTGAGACGGACGAGGAGCGCGCATCCGTGGCGAAGATCAAGGTCGACAATCCTGTCGTCGAGCTCGACGGCGACGAGATGGCGCGGATCATGTGGTCCTTCATCCGGGAACGGCTGATTCACCCCTACCTCGACCTTGAGCTCGAGTACTACGACCTCCGCGTCGAGACACGCGACAAGACGAGCGACCAGATCACCATCGACGCCGCCCACGCCATCCAGCGGCATGGCGTTGGTGTGAAGTGCGCGACCATCACGCCGGACGAGGCTCGCGTCGAGGAGTTCGATCTCAAGCAGATGTGGCGGTCGCCGAACGGCACCATCCGCAACATCCTGGGCGGCACGGTCTTCCGCGAGCCGATCCTGTGCAACAACATCCCGAAGATCATCCCCGGTTGGGAGCAGCCGATCGTGATCGGCCGCCACGCGCATGGCGACCAGTACCGTGCGACAGACTTCCTCGTGCCCGGCGCAGGCAGGCTCACGATGAAGTTCGAGCCCGCAGATGGGGGCGAGGCGACCGAGTACGAGGTGATGTTGTTCGAGGACGCCGGCATCGCGATGGGGATGTACAACCTCGACGAGTCGATCCGCGGTTTCGCCCGCTCCTCGCTCAACTATGGGCTCCAGCGTGGCTTCCCCGTGATGATGTCGACCAAGAACACGATCCTGAAGGCCTACGATGGGCGCTTCATGGACATCTTCGCGGAGGTCTTCGAGGCCGACTTCAAGGACAAGTTCGAGGCCGCAGGGATCTGGTACGAGCACCGCCTGATCGACGACGTGGTCGCACAGGTGATGAAGGGCTCGGGTGGCATCGTCTGGGCCTGCAAGAACTACGACGGCGACGTGCAATCAGATGCGGTCGCGACCGGCTTCGGGTCGCTGGGCCTGATGAGCTCTGTCCTGCTGACGCCTGACGGCGACATCGTCGAGGCGGAAGCGGCTCACGGCACCGTGACGCGCCACTACCGCCAGCACCAGCAGGGGCTGGAGACTTCGACCAACCCGATTGCCTCGATCTTCGCCTGGACGCGTGGGCTCGCCCACCGAGCGAAGCTCGACGATCACAGCGACCTCGCCGGCTTCGCAGACACGCTCGAGCGCGTCTGCATCGACACGGTCGAGGGCGGACAGATGACGAAAGACCTGGCGCTGCTCGTCGGCCCCGATCAGGAGTGGCTGACGACGAACCAGTTCCTGGCGGCCCTCGATACGGGCCTCCAGACGGCGATGGACGCGGCCTAGCGCCGCACCCACGCCCGAACAGCAAGGAACGGCGCCCGCAGTACGCGAGGGGTGACACACCGTGCGAAAGAAAGTCACGATCGTGGGAGCCGGCAACACCGGCATGGCCACGGCGCAGAAGATGGCCAACAAGGGCTACGCCGACGTGGTGCTGCTCGACATCGTCGAGGGTCTGCCGCAGGGGCGCGCCCTCGACATTGCGCAGGCGATGCCGTGGACGGGCTCGAGCAGCCAGGTCAGCGGCTCGAACGACTGGGCCGATACGGAGGGCTCGGACGTGGTCGTGATCACCTCGGGCGTGCCGCGCAAGCCCGGTATGACGCGGGAAGACCTGCTCGGCACGAACGCCGGCATCGTGCGCAGCGTCGTCGCGGCAGCGGTTGCTGCGTCGCCGGACACGACCTTCGTGATCCTGGCGAACCCGATGGACGCGATGTGCCACGTAGCACTGGAGACGAGCGGGCTGAACTCGAACCGGGTCGTCGGCCAGGGCGGCATGCTCGACACGGCGCGCTTCCGCACTTTCATCGCGATGGAGACAGGCGCCTCGGTCCGCGACGTCAGCGCGTGGGTGCTGGGCGGGCACACCGAGGCCACGATGGTCCCCATCACCTCGAACGCCACGGTCGGAGGCGTACCGCTCTCGCAGCTGTTGAGCGCCGACGAGATTCAGGCGGTGGCCGACCGCGCGAAACGCGGGGGCGCGGAGATCGTCGAGCTGATCAAGACCGGCAGTTCGGTCGCAGCGCCAGCCGTTGCCGTCTCGGACATGGTCGAGGCCATCCTCCTCGACGAGCAGCGCGTCCTGCCCTCATGCGCGATGCTGACGGGGCAATGGGGCATCGAAGGCGCCTACGTCGGCGCGCCGGTGCGACTCGGCGCTGGCGGCATCCAGGAGGTCTACGAGATCCCGGTCTCCGACTCCGAGCGCGCCGAGTTGGTCGCCGCGGGCGAGGCGGTGAAGGAGCTGGTCGAGGCCACGCCCTCCGCCTGACGAACCAGCCTCGAGGGCAGCAGGAGGAGCCGGCGATGGCGGAGATGCGTACGGAGTCCGACAGCATGGGCACGATCGAGGTGCCGGCCGACCGCTACTGGGGAGCGCAGACGCAGCGCTCGCTGGAGAACTTCCGCATCGGCACCGAGCGCATGCCGCGCCCGCTGATCCGCGGATTCGGGATCGTGAAGCACGCCTCGGCGCAGGTGAACGAGCACCTCGGGAAGCTCGACGATGAGCGCGCCGGCGCCATCCGCAGCGCGGCCGAAGAGGTAATCTCTGGCGACCTCGACGATCACTTCCCCCTCGTCGTCTGGCAGACCGGCTCCGGCACGCAGACGAACATGAACACCAACGAGGTGATCTCGAACCGGGCGATCGAGCTACTCGGCGGCGAGCGCGGCTCGAAGGAGCCGGTGCACCCCAACGACCACGTCAACATGTCGCAGTCGTCGAATGACACCTTCCCGGGCGCCATGAGCATCGCGACCGTCGAGCAAGTCGTACACCTCCTCGTGCCGGCGCTCACGCACCTGCGCGATGCATTGCAGGCCAAGGCCAAGGAGTTCGACGCGATCGTCAAGATCGGTCGCACGCACCTGATGGACGCCGTCCCGCTGACCCTCGGACAAGAGTTTTCGGGCTACGTGCAGCAGGTCCAGTACGGCATAGATCGCGTCGAGGGGACGCTGCCACGCCTGTACGAGCTCGCCCTCGGAGGTACGGCCGTTGGCACCGGGCTCAACTCGCACCCGGAATTCGCGACGCGCGTCGCCGACGCGATTGCCGGCTACACCGGGCTGCCGTTCATCACCGCGCCGAACAAGTTCGAGTCGCTGGCCGCGCACGACGCCCAGGTTGAGTTGTCGGGCCAACTCAAGACGATCGCGGCATCGCTGATGAAGATCGCCAACGACGTGCGGATGCTCGGCTCCGGGCCACGCGCAGGCCTCGGCGAGCTCCGGCTGCCGGCGAACGAACCAGGCTCTTCGATCATGCCGGGGAAGGTGAACCCGACCCAGTCCGAGGCGCTGACGATGGTCTGCGCGCAAGTGTTCGGGAACGACGTCGCGGTCAACGTCGGAGGTGCGACGGGGCACTTCGAGCTGAACGTCTTTAAGCCGGTGATCGTGTTCAACAACCTGCAGAGCCTGCGCCTGCTCGGAGACGCCGCCCGCTCATTCACGGACAACTGCGTGGTTGGCATCGAGGCGGACGAGCAGCGCATTCAGCAACTGATGGAGTCGTCGCTCATGCTCGTGACGGCGCTCAACCCTCACGTTGGCTATGACAACGCCGCGAAGATCGCGAAGAAGGCGTTCGACGACGACTCGACGCTGCGCGAGGCCGCGATCGAGCTGGGCCTGCTTACGGCGGAGCAGTTCGATGAATGGATCCAGCCGTCAGAGATGACGAAGCCCTGAGCCGCAGCGTTCGAGGTTCGACGGACCTTCCCGAGCGGGCGGTCCGGATGGTGTTCGAGCACGACACGAGAAGTGGGTGCACCTCGCACCCCGCCGCGGACGGGCGCCCCGTCTTCAGTGCAGGAAGAGGCAGAACGGGTGCCCGCCGGGATCGAGCATCACGCGCAGATCCTCGCGGCCCTGGTACTCCGCGAGCCTCGCGCCCGAGGCGATCGCTTGCGCGACTGAGGCTTCGAGGTCTTCGACACGCACGTCGAGGTGGATCATCCTGTCCTGGGTGTCAGGCTCCTCGGGCCAAACGGGCGGCACGTATTCCTCACGCGCCTGGAACGACAGCCCGGTGCCGCCGTCCGGGTCGCGCATGAGGATGAATCCCTCGTCCCGGTACGTGACGTCCCAGCCCAAGAGACGCCCGTAGAAATCAGCCATGGGGTCCGCGTCGGCGCAGTCGATGTTGACCGTCTGTATGCGCAGGCTGGGGCGGGGTTCCACAGCTGTCTCTGACACAGGCCCTCCAGGTCAGCGAGGGGCGAGCCTACGTCCCGCTGTGGCGCTGCTCCCACGCCATGATGATCCCTGCGCTGGCTCCGATGATCACGCCAACGATCAGGTTCGCGAAGGCGATCGTGACGGCGAGCGTGACCGCGGCGCCGATTGCCAGGCTGGGCCAGTAACGGGGCATCGGCGGCCGTCCCTCCTCGCTAGCTCCGGTTGAAGAGCTTGTGCGCTGTGATCCTGAGCGGATCGTACAGCTCGTCCACACGCCGCTCATCGAGCGGGATGATGGCATTGTCGGTGATGTGGATGCCCTCCGGACAGACGTCCGTGCAGCATTTCGTAATGTTGCAATACTCGAGGCCGAACTCGTCAGCCACGGTCGACATCCGCGAGTTGTTGTTGTCCACGGGGTGCATCGCCACGGCCGCGAGCTGGACGAAGGTCCGGGCCCCGCGAACGCTGGAAGGTTCTCCGGGTGGTCGCGGATGACGTGGCACACGTCCTGGCAGATGTAGCACTCGATGCACTTGTGGAACTCCTGGCCGCGATCGATGTCGATCTGCGCCATCGGCGAGCGTCCCCGTGGTGACTGGAATCGATGCGTCTCGATCGACGATGCCTGCAGCACCGCGGACGGTCAAGCGGCGTCCCGCGAGCGGGGCCGGGAGCGGAACCCTCCGCCGAGGATCAGCCCCTCAAGGCATCCTGTCGCACCATCCAGCGCTGGTAGAGGGCCGTCGCCACGACGGTCTTGGCATCCTCGATCGCCCCGTTGTCGACGGCATCGAGCACCTCGTCGAAGGTCATCGCGACGGGCGGTGACAGGAACTCGTCGTCGTCGCCTGGCAGGGGATCGTCGCGCAGCGAGGTGGCGAGGTAGTAGTGGATGTATTCGGTGACGAACCCGGGCGCCATCCATGTGCCGCCGATGCGCTCGATCGCGCCGGCGGCGAAGCCGGTCTCCTCGCGGAGCTCTCGTGCGGCCGTCACTTCGGGCTCTTCGCCCTCTTCGCGCGTGCCCGCCGGGACCTCGAGCATGACCCGTCCGGTCGGAACGCGGAATTGCCGCACGAGGAGCCAGCGCCCCTCGTCGTCGAGGGCGATCAGAGCGACGGCGCCTGGGTGTTCCGCCACCTGGTAGCTGCCTTCGCGGCCGTCGGGCAGGCGCAGGCGGTGACGCACCACGTTGAAAGGCCGACCCTCGAGGACGGTCTCGGTCTCGAGTATCTCGAACTCGCCCGCCTCGGCCTCGCTCACGCCTCGGGGTCCTCAAGGACGTGGTCGAGGCGGAGCCACTGCAGGCGCTCAGCGATGTTGGCGTAGAACTGGTTCTGGCCACCGAGCCGGACGAAGCGGACGACGCGGTCCGAGCGGCCGACCTCGACGACGGCGCCGGAGCCAATCGTCCGCTCATGGAAGCCGTCCACAGTGACCACGGCCTCGTAGCCGCGCTCCACCGTCAGGCGCAACGACGCGTCCGGCCGTAGCACGAGCGCGTTCGCACGCGTGAGGTGGGGAGCGACCGGAACGAGGATCAGTTCGTCCGAGGTCGGCGGCAGGATAGGGCCGCCCACCGAAAGCGAGTAACCGGTCGAGCCGGTCGCGGTCGCTACCAGCACCGCGTCGGCGCGGTACTCGGCGAGGAGGACGCCGTCGATGCGGGCGGTCACTGAGACCGTCCGTCCGAGGGTGGCGCGGCCGATCACGACATCGTTCAGTGCGTAGACCGGATCGCCGCCGTCAATCTGCGCCTGTGCGGTGGCGCGCGTTTCGACTTTCGCGTCGCCTCGGAGCACCGCGTGCAGGCCTTGCTCCGCTTCGTCGCCGGTGACTTCGGTCAGGAACCCGAGACGCCCCATGCGTACGCCGAAGATGGAGACGCCGACGGCAGCGGCGAACTCGGCCGCGTGCAGCACGGTGCCGTCGCCTCCGACGCAGATCAGCAGGTCGGCGTCGGGCAGCCGTGCGAGGAACGGCGTGTGGTCATCCTCGGGGTTGGGCAGCGTGTCGACCCAGGCGTGGCGGCCTTCAGCAGCCGCGGCGCGCGCCAGCGACTCGGCGAGCTCCTGCGCGCCGGCCACGGCCGGGTGGTAGCAAACCGCGACCTGGTTCGGCCGCGGGAAGTCGTCCATGGCAGTCACGATATCAATCGCGGTGGAAGGCGCGAGGGGGAGGGCAGGGTTTCCCGAGGGCTAGGCGGACGCCTGCTCCTCGGTCTCCTCGCCGTCTTCGTCGTCGACCGCCTGGCCGGACTCCGAGATCAGCAGCGGGCTCCGACGGTTGATCACGTGCTCGCCTGACACGACGCACTTCTTGATCTCGGGCCGCGAGGGCGCCTCATACATCACGTCAAGCAGCAGGTCCTCGACGACCGTGCGCAGACCGCGGGCGCCGGTGCGCTGCTCCATCGCGCGCTCAGCGATGGCCGTCAGCGCTTCGTCGCTGAACGTCAGCTCGATCCCGTCGAGGGCGAAGAGCCGCTCGAACTGCTTCGCCACGGCGTTCTTCGGCCGCGTCAGGATCTGCACCATCATGTCCATGTCGAGCGGGTCGAGCGTTGAGACGACGGGGAGGCGGCCAACGAACTCGGGGATCAGTCCGTAGGTCAGCAGGTCGTCGTGCGTGGCGTCGCGCAGAATGAGCGCCTTCTCCGCCTCGATCTCCACGTCGGTGCGACCGTCAGTCGTGAAGCCCATCGCGCGGACGCCCGCACCGGTCCGCTTGGAGACGACTTTATCGAGCCCCTCGAAGGCCCCGCCACAGATGAACAGGATGTTCGAGGTGTCGATCTGGATGAAGTCCTGATGCGGGTGCTTGCGGCCGCCCTGCGGCGGCACGCTGGCGATGGAGCCCTCGATGATCTTGAGCAGCGCCTGCTGGACGCCCTCGCCAGACACGTCGCGGGTGATCGAAGGGTTGTCCGACTTCCGCGCAATCTTGTCGATTTCGTCGATGTAGACAATCCCGCGCTCGGCGCGCTGGATGTCGAAGTCCGCCGCCTGGATCAGGTGCAACAAGATGTTCTCGACATCCTCGCCGACGTAACCGGCCTCCGTGAGGGCGGTCGCATCAGCGATCGAGAAGGGCACGTCGAGCACCCTCGCGAGCGTGCGCGCGAACTCCGTCTTGCCGGTACCCGTGGGGCCGATCAGCAGGATGTTCGACTTCTCGAGCTCGATGTCCGTCTGCACGGGCGCTTCGATGCGCTTGAAGTGGTTGTAGACGGCGACCGAGAGGACACGCTTCGTGTGGTCCTGGCCGATGATGTACTCGCTGAGCTTATCGACCAGCTCGGCCGGCGTGCGAGTCTTGAGGCCGCTGGCGGGCGACGAGGAGTGCGTACCGGTCTGCGTCTCTTCGTTGATGATCTCCTGGCAGAGCTCGACGCACTCGTCGCAGATGTATACCGCGCCGGGACCAGCAATCAGGCGCTTCACCTGATCCTGGTTCTTCCCGCAGAACGAGCAGTTGTACTGGACACGGTTGCTGCGAGTGCTGCTGCCGGCCATCGATCGTCCTCAGTTCTGGAGTCGCGTCGAGGGTAGCCCCTCGCCTACTCCTCGTTCTCCAACAGGATCTCGTCGACGAGCCCGTATTCCTTCGCCTCCTCGGCGGAGAGGTAGATGTCGCGGTCGGTGTCCCGCTTGATGCGTTCCAGGTCCTGGCCAGTGGCATCGGCCAAGATCTGGCGGATCTTGTCGTTGTTGCGGATCAGCTCGCGGGCCTGGATCTCTACGTCCGCCGCCTGACCGCTCCCGCCGCCGAGCGCCTGGTGCATGTGCACCGTCGCGTTCGGCATCGCATAGCGCTTGCCCTTCTGACCGGCCGAGAGGAGCACCGTCCCCATCGAGGCGGTCACGCCGATCGCAGTTGTAGCAACCTCGGCGCGGATCAGGTTCATTGCGTCGAAAATCGCGAGTCCGGCGTAAATCATGCCGCCGGGCGAGTTCACGTACAGCATGATGTCGCGCTCGGGGTTCTCGCGCTCGAGGAAGAGCAGCTGGGCGACGATGGAGTTCGCCACCTGGTCATCGATCGGCGTGCCGAGGAAGATAATGCGCTCCTTCAACAGCAGAGAGTAGATGTCGTAGGCGCGCTCACCGCGTGCGCTCGTCTCTACAACCATCGGCACGATATTTGCCGGCTTGAGGAAGCCGGGCGAGAAGTCGTCTGGGCTGAGTGGGCGGTACGTCACCTCTGCTCCTTCACGGATAACGCTCGTCGGACTCGCGCATTCTCGCGCGAGCGCTCCAGACGGCGGTTAGTTCTTGTCCTCGTTGGCCTCCTCCGCCGTGGCGGAGTCGGCTTCAGCATCCTCGTTCGTTTCGTCATCGGCGTCGGTCGTCGAGGAGGCCTCGGGCGTGTCCGCGTCGCGGCCGCGACGTCGGCGGCTGCCACGACGACGGCGTGAGCCGTCCTCTGCTGTCTCGCTCTCCTCCTCCGGCGCCGAGGTGATCTCGGCCAGGCGGTCGACAGCGAGCTGCGTCGTCAGCTGACCGGCGATCGACGACCGGCTCTCCGCGGTATCGAAGAGCTGCCGCATCGACGCCATCTGTTCGCTGCTGGGATCGGCTTCCGGCCCACCGATGGCGACGCCGGAGACCATGCGGTCAATCTCACCGTCGATCTGCTCGTCGCCGACCTCGAGGTCCTCTGCGGTCACGAGCTCCGAGAGCACGAGCATGCGCTGGACCTGGCGATCGGCGGTCTCGCGCAGCTCGTCGCGCACCTCGGTGATGCCTTTGCCAATGGTCTCCAGCCACTGGTTCAGGCCCTCCTCGGTATGTGATGCGTGGTTGGATTCGCGGTCGATCAGCCGGTCGATCTCGCGATCGACGAGCACCTCCGGGTACTCGATGTCGGAGGTGGCGACGAGTAGGTCCACGATCTCCTCGTGGTAGCCGACGTCAGCTTCGCGCTGGAGCTGGTCCTGGAGGTCGGTCTGCAGTCGCTCCTGCAGCGCCTCGACCGTGTCGATGTCATTCTCGTCCAGGGACACGACGAACTCGTCGTCGAGGTCAGGCAGGACCTCTTGCTTCACCTCCTGGATGGTGACCGCGTACTTCGCGAGCTTGCCAGCCAGCTCCTCCGAGTCGAGCTCCGGATCGACCGTGAACTCGATGTCATAGGGGCCTCCGCGCTCGAGGCCAATCAGGCGCTCGACGAAGCCGGGAAGCGAAACGACGCTGTCTTCGCGCAAGGAGAACTCGGCGCCCTCCTCCTCGTGCGGCTCGTCCTGGCCCTCGACGTCGACGGTGATGTCCGCGCGGATCGTGTCGTTCCACTCGACCGCGCGATCGACCGGCTCGAGGACGGCGTAGCGGCGTCTGAGGTTGGTGATCGACTCTTCGACCATCTCGTCCGTAGCCTCGACCTCTTCGCGCGGTGCGCGGAGGGCCTCGTACTCGTTCAGCGTGACCTCGGGCTTTACCGGGACTGTGGCCGTGAGGATCAGGGGCTCGGTCGACTTCAGCTCGATGTCCGGCTGGTCGATCGCCTCGATCGCCTCAGACTCGATCGCCTCGCTGTAGAGCTCAGGGACCAGCTCGTCGAGCGCCTCCTGCAGCAACGCAGCAGTGCCGAGCCGCTGTTCGAGGATGCGGCGCGGCGCTTTGCCGGGGCGGAAGCCAGGGATGTTGACCTTCTGCGCAAGGCGGCCCACGGCCTTATCCATCGACTGATCGACGCGCTCCTGGTCGACCTCGATCTCGATTTCGACCCGCGATCTCGGCAGCCGTTCCGTCGTAATAGCCAACGCCGTCCACCCTCACCCGTCGCGCCCGAAGGCGTCCTTGCCGCAGCGGTTCGGTTCGTGTCCGTGACCGCACTGCCCTGATCGCGGTTGCGATGGTCGGATTTCCGCCTGCGATCCGCCTGATCAGCGTAAACGCCGGTATGAGATCCAGTATACCGCCCGCCTTCGCTGCACCCGTTAGGTCTTCGTCAGATCACGTAGCGTGACATTGACGCTTTCTTCGCTCAGCGCGCGCGTGTGGCGTCGTTCAGCGCGTCGCCGAAGAGGCTGAACGCGAAGAGCAGCATGGTGACGAAGAAGCCCGGGACGAGAAGCAGGTGCGGGTGCGCCTGGAACGTCCGTGCGCCCGACCCGTCGAAGATCATCGATCCGAATGAGGGCGTAGGTGGCTGCACGCCCACACCGAACCACGTCAGCACGAGTTCCGACCCGGCGATGGCGCCGAGGCTCGTTGAGACGGCGAGGATGATCAGGAACGACACGTTGGGCAGCAGGTGCGACACGATGATGCGCTGCGGCCGGGCGCCCAGCGCCTCGGCTGCCATCACGAAGTCGCGTTCGCGCAGCTGCAGCACCTGGGCGCGGATGATCCTGGCGGTACCGACCCAGAAGAACAAAGAGAACGTGGCGCCGACCAGGAGGTAGGACGAGAAGCCAGACTGGATCAGGCCGTCGAGGAACGTCGTGTCCTCGATCCAGCGGACGAACGTATTCACCCGAGGGAGCAACGTGGCGTTCATCAGCACGAGCATCACGAGTGCCGGCAGGCCGGCGAAGGCATCGCCGATCCGCATGATCAGGTTGTCAATCCAGCCGCCCTTGTACCCGGCGAGCAGTCCGAGACCGTTCCCGATCAGAATCGACCCGCTGAGGATGACCGTCGTCGTGATGATGACGGTCGTCCGCGCCGAGTACATGACGCGGGTCATCATGTCCCGTCCGATGCGGTCGGTGCCCAGCCAGTGGTCGGCGCTGGGTCCCTCGAGCGGCCGGTCGAGGTTGATCGCAGTGAAGGAGTACGGCGCGAGGAAGTTCGCGAAGATGCCGACGAAGTAGAAGACGGCAATCGCCGCGAGGGCGATCATGGCGATCTTTTTCTGGCGGAGACGGCGCCAGAGCAGCGCCCACTCACTCGAGCCAGGGCGCGCCTCCGGCACGACGGGGTTCGCGGTCACAGCCATCAGCGTGCCTGGCCAACTCGGATCCTGGGGTCGACGAAGCCGTAGGCGATGTCGACGAAGAGGTTCATGACGATGAAGGCAGTGGCGAAGACCACCGTCGTCGCCAGGATCACGTCGTAATCACGGCTCACCACCGCCTCGAAGGTGAAGCGGCCGATGCCGTTGATGCCGAGCAGCGTCTCCACGAACAACGCGCCCTCGATCACGCCCGCGAGCGCGAAGCCGACCACGGTGATCAGGGGCAGCAGCGAGTTCGGGAAGACGTGCCGTGTCTGCACGCGCCACTCCGGAAGCCCCTTGGCTCGCGCAGTACGGATGTAGTCCTCCTGGTTGACCTCGAGAGCGGAGATGCGCACCAGGCGCGCCACGCCGACGAAGCCGGGCAGCGTGAAGGCGACGAGGGGTATGTAGAGATGAGGGTCGGGGATGGGGATGGCGACGACACCTCCCGCCAACCAGATTTCGAACAGGCCGTTGAGGTCGTAGCCGGAGCTGTCCCAGCCACCGACGGGCAGAATGTTGAATTGCGTGGCGAAGATCCAGAGCATTGGCGGGATCACGACCAGCACCGGGATCGCCTGCAGGAACAGCAGTGAACTGATGATGAACGGGTCGATCCAGGTCCCGTTGGCCCGGGCCGCGAGGAGTCCCAGCGGGATCCCGAGCGCGAAGACGATGACCAGCGCGATGATCCCGAGCTGCGCGGAGATCCACATACGCGGGAAAATCAGCTCGCTGACGCTGTAGCCCTGCTGCAGGAACGACTCACCGAAGTCGCCCTGGAGCGCGTCCACCAGCCAGCGCCAGTATTGCTCGAAGACCGAGCCGTCGAGGCCCTTCGCCTTGCGTATCTGCTCGAGCACGGCTGGGTTCTGGTACTGGCCGGCGTAGCGCTCGACCGGATCGCCCGGCCCGAAGCGCGTCAGGGTGAAGGCGCCGAACGAGATGAACATCAGCGTCGGCGGCAGGTAGAGCAACCGTCGGATGATGTAGCCAGTCATCGGCGGCCCGCCCGTTGCGCCCTACGTTGGTTCGCGCGCTGCCTAGTCGTCGATCGAGACGAAGCGCAGTCGCGGGATCACCATCGGCGGGTCGAACCAACCTTTGACGTCCGAGTTGACCACGATGTGGCTCCGGCTGAAGTACAAGGGCAGCCACGCGACGTCATCGATGATCGCCAGCTCGGCCTCACGGTAGAGGTCCAGCCGCGCCGGCGCATCCTGCTCGGTACGCGCCGCTTCGAGGAGCGCATCCACTTCCGGGTTGTCATAGCCGATGTCGTTGAGCTGTGAGCTCGAGTGGAACTTGAGGTCGAGGATGTCCTCCGGGTCCGGGTAGTCCATGATCCAGCCGCCGTTGAACATCTGCAGCCGTCCAGCGTTGGCGTCCGACAGGAACGTGCCGAAGTCCGTCTGCCGGATCTCGACCTCCAGGCCCAACTCCGTGCGCCACTGCTCGACGAACGCCTGTGTGTCGACGCCGGGGTTGGCACCGCCACCGACCTCGGTCAGCTGGATCAGCGGAACGTTCTCCGCCGAGCCGTACGAGGACAGCGCCAGTTCCTCGCGTGCGCGTTCCGGGTCGAAGGGGAAGGTCTTGTCACCGGGCGTGAAGCCGGGCAGCTGCGGCGGGAGGATGCCAGTCGCCGGCACGATCATGTTGTTGAAGGTGACCTCGGCGATCTTCTGGCGGTCGATTGACAGCGCCAGCGCGCGACGGATGTGCACGTCGTCGAATGGCGGCACGGCGGTATTGAAGGCGATGTAGAAGATGCTGAACTCATCCCACTGGCTGTAGAGGGGGTTGAGGTCGCTGCTCGTGTCGCGCGCGCGGTCGATATCGTTCACCGAGACGTTCGCGACGTCCACCTCGCCGTTCTCGAAGCGCGTGAGCACCGAACCGCCCGAGAGCAGGTAGACCACCTCCGACAGCTGCGGCTCGCCGAGGTGGTAGCGCGGGTTGGCCTCAAGGGTGATGCGCTCGCCGAGGCGCCACTCCGTAAGCTGGAAGGGGCCGGTGCCGTTCGGTCGGCGTGTCCAGTTGCGCGGGCTCGCTTCGACCTGCTGCCGGTCGACCACGAATGCCGTCGGATAGGTGAGCTTCGCGAGGAAGTACGGCTTCGGCTGGTCGAGCGTGAACACGATCGTACGGTCGTCGATCACTTCGATACCGCTGATATCGTCGGCGAGGCCGAAGAACCGCTCGCGTTGGCCCTCGATGTCGCCGAGGTAGGCCGTCGCCACTGGTGACGCCAGCTCGGGCGACGAGGCACGCTCCAGCGACCACTGCACGTCCTCCGCGGTCACGCGCCGGCCGGAGTGGAAGAAGATGTCGTCACGCAGGGTGAAGGTGTACGTCCGCGCGTCCTCGCTGATGTCGACGGAGGCCGCCAGGTCCAGCGCGATCTCGAGGTCCGGGGTAATGGTGACGAGGCCGCCGAAGACCTCGACGATGTACTGCGCGGACAGCGCGTCCGTCGAGATGTGCGGGTCGAGCGTGATCGGGTCGCCCGAGGCGAGGCGCAGGCGGCCGCTGGCCGAGCTGACGACATCGTCGCTGTCACCACCATCGACGCCGCTCGAGACGCTGCTCGCACCACCGCCGCCCGTCTCGTCGTCGCCGCCCTGGGTCGTGATGAAGGTGAGACCTCCGATCACGAGCACGAGCACAGCAACTACGCCCAGCAGCATGCCGAGGAGTCGGTTCTGTCCGCCCATCGATCAACTCTCCATCGTGGCGGTGGTTGGTCCTGGTTGCGCCGTCGAGCTGAAGCTGCCGCCACGCCTTATCGGCACGTGCTGCTCAGGATACCTCAGCAGAGGCCTGAGACTGTTAGCAGGCTTACCCCCGACAAACCTTCACAGGAAGTACGGTCGCGCCGCTACCGAGGATCGGCGGGCGTCTCGGTGTCATCGGCGTCAACGCCGGCGGCGCGCGCCTCGATCGCTGCGCGAGCGGTCGAGGCGAGGTCGATGTGCACCTCGCTCAGCTGCTCCGCGGCCACCGGCGTCGGCGCACCGGTCATCGGATCGGACGCCGACTTCGTCTTGGGGAAGGCGATTACCTCGCGGATGTCGTTCTCGCCCGCGAAGAGCGCGACCGTGCGGTCGATGCCCGGCGCGATGCCCGCGTGCGGCGGCGCGCCGAAGGTAAACGCCTCAAGCATGTGCCCGAACTTCAGCGCTGCCTCCTTGGCGCTGATGCCGAGCGAGGCCATCACGGCCAGCTGCGTCTCACGCGAGTGGATCCGGACCGAGCCTGAGGCGATCTCGTGGCCGTTGCAGACGAAGTCGTAGGCTCGCGAGCCCACCGCACCGGGATCCGATTCGAGGAGCGGCAGATCCGCCTCGACCGGCGCGGTGAACATGTGGTGCGCGGCGCCCCAGCGTTCGGTCGTCTCGTCCCATTCGTAGAGCGGGTACTCCGTGATGAAGGCGAACTCGAGGCGAGTCGGATCGGCCAGCTCGCGCTCCGAGGCGACCTCGCGACGGAGCACGTCGAGCACGCGCGAGGTGATGGCGTCACGGTCTGCGGCGATCAGCAGCAGGTCGCCCCGGCTGGCGCCGCAGGCGGTGCCCAGGGCGGCCAGCGTGTCCGGCGAGAAGAAGCGTGCGACCGGCGACCGCACATCGTCCTCGGTCAGCTCGCCTAGCGATCCCTCGCCCTCGAACACGATCCAAACGAGGCCCTTCGCACCGGCCTCGACGGCAATCTCGGTGAGCCGATCGAGGCGGCGGCGCGGCGTATCGGCGCCACCCGGCACGGCGATTGCGCGCACGCGGCCACCCTCCGCGGCGGCGCTGGCAAAGACCTTGAACTCTGAGTTCTCGACGAGGTCGGTCACGTCGTGCAGCTCAAGGCCGTAACGCAGGTCGGGCTTGTCGGTGCCGAAGCGTTCCATCGACTCGGCATAGGTCAGGCGGTGGAACGGCTGGGGCAGGTCGAAGTGAGGCGTCACCGCGGTGGCAATGCCGCGGTAGAGATCCTCGGTCAGATTCAGGATGTCCGACTCCTCAGCGAACGCGACCTCGAGGTCGAGCTGGGTGAACTCCGGCTGCCGGTCGCTGCGCAGATCCTCGTCGCGGTAGCAGCGCGCGATCTGGAAGTAGCGGTCGACGCCGGCCACCATCAGCAGCTGCTTCAGCTGCTGCGGCGACTGCGGCAAGGCGTAGAACGACCCCGGCTGCACCCGCGACGGAACGAGATAGTCGCGCGCCCCCTCCGGCGTAGCGAGCCCCAGCGTTGGCGTCTCCACCTCGAGGAAGTCTCGTTCCGAGAGGAAGTCGCGGATGTACTTGACGATCGAGTGCCGCAGCCGCAGGTTCGCTGCCATGCGCTCACGGCGCAGATCGACGTAGCGATAGCGCAGCCGCATGGCCTCGCCGACCTCGGTCTCCTCGTTGACCGCGAACGGTGGCGTGGCGGACGGGTTCAGCACCACCGCCGAGACGACCTGCACCTCGATCGCGCCAGTCGGCAGATCGTCGTTCTCGGTGCCGGGCTGGCGGGGCGCGACGGCGCCCTGCACCTGGATCACGAACTCGTTACGAATGTCGCCGGCGAGCGCCGTCGCCTCGGGTGCGGTCTCGGGGTGGAAGACAACCTGCACGAGGCCGCTCGCGTCGCGCAGGTCGACGAAGACGAGCCCGCCGTGGTCGCGGCGGCGGTGTACCCAGCCGGCTAGCGTGACGTCTTGCCCGGCGTGCTCGGCCCTCAGCTCACCGCACTCGTGGGTCTTGAGCACGCTCGCGCCCTCCTCGCACGCCCGATTGCACCAGCAAACGCGGCGTCGCAGCGAGTGTCGCATGCGCCCTCAGCGCGTTCTAGCGGGCGTTCGAGCAAGGCGGAGCCCAGCGCCGTGCGGCTTAGGCCGGCTCGTAGATCGAGGTGTCCGGGTGGAACGCCGCCCAGCCGTACCACTCCGTGAAGAACGAGGTCACGAAGGTGAGTTGGACGCCCTCGAGCTCGCCGCTCATGGCGACGCCGCTCGCATTCCAGCTCGACCCGGTCTGCCGATCGATGATGGCATCGCCTTCGCGGACGAAGGCGAGCACGCGCCCGTCGGTCAGCGCGCGGTGATAGGCGAGCGTCGGCACGCCGTCCTCACCCTCGAGGATGACGACCGGCACGCCGCCGACCTCGGCCTGCATCGGGCCATCGGGTGCGGCCGTCTCGATCGGGAACGCGACCGCTTCGGCGCCCGCGAGCACACCGATCACGAGCTCGCCGGTGTCGAGGCGCGTGTCGAGTTCGCCCAGCGTGTCGAGGAAGAGACCGGAGATCGAGTCGCGTCCGAGCACCGGATCCCGGTAGGAGTTCCGCCACGGCGTGTCGATGTTGGGCGTAGTCGTCTCCGGGTATTGCGCCGACCAGGCCGCCCAGGTCGTCGTCTGCAGTGGCAGGATCTCGAGCTGCCGCCCGGCCGAAGACCCACTGAGCGCCGACCCATCGAGGTGCGACCAGACGCTGCCGGTGACGTCGTCCCACATCGTGAAGACGCCCTGGTAGAGCCCGGCAGTGGTGAAGAGGAGCGTTTCTCCCTCGATGACGGGGTCGAACCCGACCCCGGAAGAACAGACGATTCAGAAGGTGACGAGGTAGGGCTCGCCTCCCAGTTCGTCGTTCGCCACATGGTGGAAGCGCATCATCGCCAGCGGGTAGGCACGCGCCTCGCCATTCTGTACCGCGCCGAGGACGGCCGAGTCGTCGGCCAGCCACGTCGCCTCCTCGGCCGTGACGAGGCTCGGATAATCGAGCGATGGGAACGACCCGGCGTTGACGTTGAGGAGGTCCGCATCGAAGGCCGCCGACTCCGCGCTCGGGAGGTCAACCGGTGCGCCGGTCAGCCCGTCGGGGTGTGGCTCCAGCGTCGGTACGGACGTCGAGCGCGCGGCGGGCGTAGCGGTAACCTTCGGCGCAGCGACCTCGGGAGTCTGCTCGAACGTCGCGCCTGCGTCGTCGGCGCCACGACTCGCGCCGTCATCGCTACCGCAGGCGGCCGCGATCAGCGCCAGCACGGCGACAGCTATTGCCAGCGCGCCGGTCCGCGTGCGATTCATGCGCCTCGTCACTCTCCAGCGGCCGCGAATCGGTCGCAGCATCAGCGTAGGCGGGTACTGTGATCAACGCATGATCACCTGCCCGCGTTCGGCTGACCGCGCACGGTCGCCCGCCGATCGCACCCGCCGATCGCCCCTGATACGCTCAATCCATGACCAGCACCAAGGCCACGCGGAACGCCGAAACGGCCGCTCGCACCACCGCGAGCGGTGATCTCGAGTCGCTGGCGCTCTATCTGCACATCCCGTTCTGCACCGCGAAGTGCGGGTACTGCGACTTCAACTCGTACGAGGGCCTCGACCACCTCGTGCCCGAATACACGCCCGCCCTCGTGCGCGAGATCGGGCTGTGGGCGCCCGCGGCGCAGGGGCATCGCGTCGAGACGGTGTTCTTCGGCGGCGGCACGCCGAGCCTGACCGCGATCGACGACCTCACTTCGATCGTGACGGCCATCCGCGACCGGTTCGCCGTCGCCGCCGACGCCGACGCCGAGTGGACGCTGGAGGCGAATCCGAGCGAGCTGACGCGCGAACACCTCCAGGGCCTCCGCGGCGCCGGCATCAATCGCCTGTCGATGGGCGTCCAGTCGCTGCATGACGACGAGCTGCAGCAGCTCGACCGGCTGCACTCGGCGGAGCGAGCCGTCGAGGCCTTCCACGATGTCCGCGCGGCCGGGTTCGAGAACGTCAACCTCGACCTCATCTTCGGGCTGATCGGCCAACCCCTCGAACGCTGGCAATCCACGCTCGAGCGAGCGATCGAGCTCGGGCCGGAACATCTATCTTGCTACGCGCTCACGGTTGAGCCGGGCACGGCGCTGTACTACCAGGTGGAGAAAGGCCAGCTGCCGGAACCAGATCCCGACGTGGCTGCGGACCAGTACGAATGGACACGCGAGCGTCTCGCCGAGGCTGGCTACCGCCAGTATGAGATCTCGAACTGGGCGCGACCGGGCCGCGAGTGCCGGCACAACCTCGTCTACTGGCGGACGCAGCCGTACCTCGGCCTCGGCGCTGGCGCGCACTCCTACTTCGACGGCAACCGGCTCGCCAACGTCAACGCGCCGCAGCGCTACGTCGAGGCCGTCAACGAGTCGTACGAAGAACGGCAGGCCAAAGGTCACGGCGCGCTGCACCAGATCACCGCCGGCGAGACAGCGGACGCCGCGACCGCCCTCGCCGACGCGCTGATCCTCGGCCTGCGCCTGACCGACGGCGTCGAGGTGGCGCCGTTCGAGGTCCGATTCGGCGCCAGCCTCGAGACGAGCTTTGGGCCAGCGCTGGCCAAGTACGAGGCGCTGGGCATCCTCGACCGTGGCGACGGCCGCCTGCGGCTGACGGACCGGGGCCTGCTGCTCTCGAACGAGCTCTTCGTCGACCTGTTACCGGACCCCGACGCGCTGGAACCGAACGCCTGAGATGACGGTCGATGTCTACCGCTGCACGCACTGCGGTCGCGAAGTACTCGTACGGCGCGAGGGTGCGATGAGCGAGGCGGAGATTGCGCGCCGTGTCGAGGAGGAGCGCCGACCCGCGGCCAGCGGCGAGCTAGGCACACCCGACCGCTCGCTGAGGCTGCGCGACGACATCTGGGTCGGCGTCTCCGGGACGCGCGAGATCGTGCCGCGGGACGACCTGCCTGCGCGCTGCCCCGCCTGTCAGCGCGCGACGCTCGAGGGGCATCGCGTCCTCGATTAATCGCGCTGCAGTACCGCGAGCGCGGCGGCTACAATGCCCGCCATGTTCGTCGTCGGGACGGCTGGACACGTCGACCACGGCAAGTCCGCCCTCATCCAGGCACTAACCGGCATCAACCCCGACCGGCTCCGCGAGGAGCAGGAACGTGGGCTCACGATCGAGCTCGGGTTCGCGTGGATGACGCTGCCCTCTGGCCGCGAGATCTCGATCATCGACGTGCCCGGCCACGTTCGCTTTGTCCGTCACATGCTGGCCGGCGCCGGCGGCATCGACCTCGCCCTGCTGGTGATCGCGGCCGACGAGGGGGTGATGCCGCAGACGCGGGAACACCTGGAGATCCTCGATCTGCTCGAGGTGGAACACGCCGTCGTCGCGCTGACGAAGCGCGACCTGGTGGACGGGGACTGGTCGGAGCTCGTCGCCGGGGAGGTGCGCAGCATCCTCGAGCCCACCCGCCTCGCCGATGCGCCAATCGTCGAGGTATCGAGCGTGAGCGGCGACGGCCTCGACGAGCTGCGCTCGACGCTCGACTCCGCGCTGGACGCGGTCGAGGAACCGCGCGACATCGGCAGACCCCGCCTCGGCGTCGATCGCGTGTTCACGATGTCCGGTTTCGGCACGGTCGTCACCGGCACGCTGCTCGACGGCCGTCTGCGCGTCGGAGACTCGGTCGAACTCACGCCCGGCGGCGACACGGCGCGCATCCGGGGGCTGCAAACGCATCAACAGGCCGTCGATGAGGCCCAGCCCGGAAGCCGCGTCGCCGTGAACCTCGCCGGCGTCGACCTCGATGACGTGCATCGCGGGCAGGTGCTCGCGGCGCCCGGGCGGCTGCAGACGGTCACCGCCCTGGACGCCCGCGTGCGGGTGCTCGAGCACCGGGCGCTGCGACACAACCTGCGGGTCGCGCTCCACGTGGGCGCTGCCGACGTGCAGGCCCGGGTGCGGATCCTCGAAGGCGACGCGATCGCCGCCAGCGAGGAGGGCTGGGCGCAGATCGTGCTGTCCGAGCCGGTCGCTGCCGTGCCGGGCGACCTCTTCGTGCTCCGCGTCTCAGACGAGACCATCGCCGGTGGGCGCATCATCGAGGTCAATCCGCCACGGCATCGCCGTTCGTCGGCGGAGACCATCGCTCGCATCGAGGCGCGTGCCGCCGGCACGCCTGAGGCGCGAGTGCTGGCCGCGCTCGGAGGCGCGGAACCGGCCCCACTCGACGACTTCGCGGGGAATATCGAACTGGCTCGCGAGGAACTCGACACCACGCTCATAGAGCTAGTCGAGGCAGGGACCGTCTTCGCCCTGCCGGTCGAGGGCGGAGCGCCCCTCTACCTCTCTGCCACCGGCCTCGCCGGCGTCCGTGCAGGCGCAGCCAACGCCCTCGCCCAGTATCACCAGGACTTCCCGCTGCGCTTCGCGATGCCGCGCGAGGAGCTGCGCAGCCGCCTCGGCCTCGCGCCACGCGCCTTCGGCGCGGTCCTGCGCGCGCTCGCGCCCGACCTCGTCGCCGAGCGGGACGGCGTCGTTGATGCTGGTTGGACGCCATCGCCCAGCCCGGCGCAGCAGGCCGCGATCGAGGAGGTCGCAAGCGCCCTCGACGCTGGCGGCGCGCAACCGCCGCGCCTCAACGCCGACGCTGAGGTGGTGGCGCACCTCGAGGGCGCCGGGCGCGCGGTCGACTGTGGCGACGGCGTCGTGATCGCGCGCGCGGCCTTCGACGCTGCGCAGGCGCAGATCGAGGCGCTCATCCGAGAGCACGGTGAGGTCACGCTCGCCGATGCACGAGATGCCCTCGAAACGAATCGACGCACCGCGCAGGCGGTTCTCGAAACGCTCGACCGCCGAGGCGTGACCCGTCGTCAGGGCGATGCTCGCGTGCTGGTGTGACGTAGACGGCGGACTGCGGCTCAGGCCGCCTCGCTGGCCTCGCGGCGTCTGCGGAAGAGCCGGCCGATGTCGCCCTCGTCCCACGCCACCAGGAGCTGCGCCGCGACCGCGATGCTCGAGTAGGTCCCCGCGATCACGCCGACGAGGATGACCAGCAGGAACGCCTGGATCGTGACGCCGCCGAGCGTGAGCAGGGCTATCACCGTCACCAGCAGCGTCAGCGACGTGTTGAGCGATCTCGCCATGGTCTGCAGCAGCGCGGCGTTCACGTTGTCGGAGAGCGGCGCGTTCGGTGAACCGACCACATTCTCGCGGATGCGGTCGAAGACCACGATCGAGTCGTGGACCGAGAAGCCGATCACCGTCAGCAGGCCCGTTACGAACATCAGATTGATCTCGAGGCCGAACAGCTTGCCGAAGAGCGAGAACGCGCCCAGCACGATCACCACGTCATGCACCAGCGCGATGATCGCGCACGTCGCATAGCGGAACGGCCTCGGAACCGAGGAGAAGGCGAACGCGACGTAGGCCATGATGAAGAGCGAGGCCACGATCACCGCGATCGTGGCGTTGCGGACGGCGACCCGGGAGACGACCGCGGAGACGCTCGCAAACTCGAGGACTTCGAAGTTGCCGAACTCCTCGAACAGGCGCGTCTCGATCTCGGTGCGCTCGCCGGCTCCCTGCGCCACCGGTGGCTCCGGCTCGGGCGCCGGCGGCGGCGTGAAGTCGTGCGTGTCGGCCTCGCGGATCAGACCGACGTCCTCGCCTACGACGACGCGGAAGGTGATGCCGTCCCCGCAGATGAGGTTCTCAGCGACAGTCGCGACCGTACCAGCCGGATGCCGCCCGGCCACGCCGCCAAACTCGCAGCTGTCACCGAACGAGGGCGTGCGCAGCAGCACCTCGGTCCCCGCCTCGAGGTCCTCGGCGCCGAGCAGGACGGTGCCGATCTCCTGCGCGGGGCTCGGCCCGGGGGGCACGATCGCGTCGGTCGGGTCGGGGGCGACCTCCGTGAAGGAACCCGGCGGTACATCCAGCTCACTCGTGCGGATCAAGAACTCGCCCGCGCCCGTCGACTGGATGCGCGCCTCGTCGTGTCCCAGGTCGTCGTACACAGCCCGCAACTCGGACTGGGTAACGGGCGCATCGAAGCGAATGAGTGTGGTGGTGCCGGCCGTGAACTCGATGCCGGGGACAAGCGTGGGCGGGATCGCGAGCAGGACCACCGAGATCAGCACCGCCATGCCGCTGATTGCGAACAGGATCGGGCGCAGGCCGACCAGATTGATCCCGCCGTCGTCGGTGCGCATCAGTCCTGGCGCTCCTCGGCTAGTTCGAGCTGTGAGCCCTCGTCAAGGTCGGTGACGATCCAGTCAGTCCGGCGCGCCAGCGGTGTACCGACGAAGGCACGCATGATCGACCTCGTGACCACGATCGCCGAGAACATCGAGACGAGCACGCCGATGGCCAGCGTGATGGCAAAGCCCTGCACCAGCGGTGCGTCGAACGTGCCGAGCCCGGGCAGCTCGATGCCGCCGCCGAGAGCGAAGAGGATGCCCGTGGTGATCAGCGTGGCTACGTTGGAGTCACGGATCGACGGCCAGGCGCGGCGGAAGCCGCTCTCGATCGAAGCGGCGTAGGACCGCCCCGCGCGCATCTCCTCCTTCATCCGCTCGAAGATCAGGATGTTCGCATCCACGGCCATACCGACCGAGAGCACGAACGCTCCGATGCCAGCGAGCGTGAGCGTGACTGGGATCAACTTGAACACGGCCATCGTCAGCACCGTGTAGGACGCCAGGGCCAGCACCGCGACGACGCCGGGCAGGCGGTAATAGAGCACCATGTACAACGCGACGAGGATCAGCCCGATCTCGCCCGCCAGCACGCTGCGTCGCACCGAATCCTCGCCGAGCGTCGCGTCGACCGTCTGTTCCTGCAGCACGGTCAGTTGGAGGGGGAGCGCACCAGCGTTCAGCTGGATCACGAGGTCCTGCGCGCGCTCGAAGCTGAGGCCGGTGATCTGTCCCTGATCGCGAATGACCGTCTGGATTACGGGCGCGGAAAGCAGCTCCGCGTCGAGGAAGATCGCCATCTGCTCGCCGACAAGGCGGGTCGTGATCTGCTGGAACAGCTCCGGTCCCTCGTTCTGAAGCTCGAAGCTGACCGACGGCAGCCCGAGCTGGTCCGTCGCGACGAAGGCGTTCGACTTGAGGAACCGGCCGGTCAGCGCCACCGGCTGGCCAGCGATCGTGCCGAATGCCTGCTGCCACCGGCCCGAGCTGTCGCAAGCGCCGAAGGTGTCGATCTGCGCCGTTGCCGCCTCGCAGAAGCGCAGCTGTGCCGTGCGTCCGAGGAGCGATCGAGCCTCGTCGATCGTCAGGCCGGGGAGCTGGACCGAGATGTTCTGCTCGCCCTGCTTCGTGATCTCTGGCTCCGACACACCGGAAGCGTCGACGCGGCGGCGCAGCACACGCACCGTGCCGTCCAGCGCATCGCTGATGTCGCCTGTGAAGCCCTCGGGCGCCTCTGCGCGTAGCAGGAGCCGTGTCCCGCCCTGCAGGTCGAGGCCGAGGCGCATCGTCTCGCGCTCGAAGCTGCCAATCGAGACGCCCTGCCCCTTGGGCCACGGCACGGCGTCCGGGAGAAAGCGGTCAGGCTCGCTCGGCCACACGATCACGAGCGCAGCGCCAGCCAAGATAGCGATGCCGATCAACGGCATGAGACGAGAGAGCGAGGGCATCTAGCGGGGTAACTTCCTTGTCGTGGGGGAGTCCTCCGGGTGGCGGGGTTCAGTCCTCAGTCGTCGCTCCGCTCCTGACCTTCGTCCCCACCATCCTCACCGGCCGAAGGCTCGGCGTCGAGCCCGTCCCCCGCGTCTCCGCCCTCATCTGGTTCCTCGTGCCCCACGACCTGCACGATCGCGTCTGGGGTGCCGCGCACGAAGACGTCGTCGGCCAGCTCGAAGACGATCTCCATCGGACCGTCCTCGACCGTGTTGATCTCGTCGATGACTGCGTAGAAGCCGGAGGTGGTCATGACCTCGTCGCCGACCTCGAGCCCGGCGATCGAGGCGCGGCGGGCGCGCTGCTGATTGAGGACGGGTCGCAGCAGGATGAAGTAGAAGGCCGCAACCGCGAAGAGCAGGATCAGGATGACGGGGTCCACGGGGCCTCCTACGACTCAGACTGGTCCGCCGAGGCGGGCGCCAGGTCCGACAGTTTGATCAGGTCGTCCTTCGAGTCGAGCCGGTCGATGTAGAGCGTGCCGTTGACGTGGTCGGTCTCGTGCTCGAACGCCTGTGCCAGCACGGTGTCCTCCTCGCGGAAGCGCACTTCTTTGCCGTCGACGTTGAGGCCCTTGATCGTGACTCGCTGCGCGCGTGTGACCGGCCCGCGGTAGCCGGGTACGGACAGGCATCCTTCGTCGAGACGCCGTTCGCCGGCACGGCGCACGACCACGGGGTTGATCAGCGGGAACGGCTCTTCGCCCGGCATGCCGAAGACGACCACGCGCAGGCTGACGCCGACCTGCGGCGCTGCGAGGCCCACGCCCTGGGCCGCAGTCATCGACTCGATCAGATCGTCGACCAGCCGCCGGATCGAGTCGTCGATCCGACGCACTTTCTTCGCCGGCTTGCGCAGCACCGGATCGCCGAGGTACCGAATCGGGCGCACCGTCACGGGCCTGTGCCCCTCTGTCGTCGCTCGCTGGTCACGAGCGTCAGTGTACCGACGTTCGCCGCTAGCGAGCGCCGGAGCGCTGGCCGGCGCGTTCAATCCACGATCACCGGATCGACATCGATCGCCCAGCCGCCCGGGAGTTCGATGTCACGGAGCACCTCCACGGGATCGCGGCCGCGCAGCAGGATCGACCAGCGGTGCCGGCCTCGCACCCGGGCCACACGAGGCGGCGTCGGGCCGATCACCTCGACCGCCGCGTATTCCAGCGCGCGGTCGCGGAGCTCGTCGGACAGGCGGTTCGCCTCCTCCGCGGCGAAGGCGCCGCTGGTGTGGCTGAAGACGAGCCGCACGAGGCGTCGGAACGGCGGATAGCCGCGGTCGGCGCGCCACTGCAGCTCGTCCTCGTAGAACGCCTCGAGGTCTTCGCTGGCGGCGGCTTCGACGGCTGGGCTCTCCGGCTGCATCGTCTGCAGGATCACGCGGCCGTGGCGGTCGGCGCGACCAGCGCGCCCGGCGACCTGCACCATCAGCTGCAGCGCCCGCTCGCGTGCGCGGAAGTCACCCTCCCGCAGCGAGTAATCGGCGAGCACGATGCCGACGAGCGTCACCATCGGCAGATCGAGGCCCTTCGCGACCATCTGTGTGCCGACGAGGACGTCCGCCTCGCGGCGTTGGAAGGCGGTCAGGATCGCTTCGTGTTGATCGGCCGTGCGCGCGGTGTCGCGATCCCAGCGCTGCACACGAGCCGTCGGGTAGTGCTTCCGTACCTCGCGTTCGACGGCCTGAGTACCGGCGCTCAGCTGGCTCAGCGGCGCGCCGCACTCGCTGCAGGCGGGCGGCAGCGGCCGCGAACGCCCGCACTGGTGGCAGAGCAGCCGCTTCGGCTCGTGCAGCGCGAGCGAGACGTCGCACGAGCTGCACGTCGGGGTGTGGCCCTGCGGGCAGAGCAGATACCCCGCGAGGCCGCGGCGGTTGAGAAACAGGATCGCCTGCTCGTCGCGATCGAGGACCTCGCCGAGCGCCTCCACGAGTGCGCCGCTGAAGAGCTGCCGTGCGCCGCGCATGTCGACGACCTCGACCTCGGGCAGCTCGTCGGACGGCCAGAGCTGTGTGCCGCCGCCCGGTTGCGGGACCGGGCGGATGCGCCGCGGCAGGTCGAGGCGGCGTAAGTCGCCCTGGTCGGCCGCGTACCAGTCCTCGACGGTGGGGGTGGCCGTGCCAAGGATCAGCGTCGCGCCGCTGCGACGTGCCAGCTCGCGAGCCACCGCTCGTGCGTCGTACCGCGGTGCCGGGTCCTGCTGTTTGTAGGTCCACTCGTGGGCCTCGTCGATCACGATCAGTCCGAGGTCCGGTTGCGGCGCGAAGATCGCCGAGCGCGAGCCGATGACAACGTCGTACTCACCCGCCTCGATGGCGTGCCACTCGTCGAAGGCTTCGCCGAGGCTCAGCCCCGAGTGCAGCACGCCGACGCGGCCGGGGAAGCGCTCGGCGAAGCGGCGCACCGTCTGTGGGGTCAACGCAATCTCCGGCACGAGCACTATGCCGCGCCGACCCTGCTCCACGGTGTGTCGCAACGCATCGAGGTAGACCTCGGTCTTGCCGCTGCCGGTGACGCCGCGCAGCAACATCGCCTCGCCGCTGCGGGCGTCGAGGGCACGCCGGACCTTGGCCGCCACCTCACGTTGCTCGGCCACGAGCTCGACGGGCGGCCGGCGCACCACATCGAGGCCGCTCAGCGGATCGCGCCGGTCGAGGATCTCCTCGACCCGCACGAGGCCCGCCGCCTCGAGGCGCTTCACGCCCTCCCTCGCGCCCGGACCGACCTCGCCGGCCAGCCCACGCAGCGGCAGCAGCGGCAGCTCGCCCGCATCGCCGAGGTCGGCCAGCCGCCCGAGCAGCTCGACGGCCGACTGGTCCGCCTGCCCTCGCGACAGCTCGCGCAGCCGCGTCGCGGTCTCCGTCTCGTCCAGGAGCAACCGCACGTTGTCCCCATCGCGTGCGAGCGCGCCGTCCTCGATCAACGTCTCGACCGCAGGTGCACCTCGCGCCTCGCGCGCCACCTCGTCGAACGTCAGCGGCCCATCGGCGGCGACGAGCGCGCGGATCGCGCGGCCGCGACGGGAGGCGCGACGGCCCTCGACGCTGGCCGCGAAGCGTCTTGCTTCGGCGGGCTCGACGACGAGCCGCGCCACCTCGGCGATCCGGGCACGGCCGCGCGGGCGATCGAGGAAGTACCGCCGCTCTGCAAGCCCCCGCTGCACGAGCCCACGCAAGGCGGAGTCAAACCCGCGCGCCGGCATCTGCTCCGACAGGCTCGACCGCAGCTCCAGGAGTTCCCGCGGCTCCTCCGTCAGCGCCTCGAGGATCGCCTCCTGCCGCTCGGAGAGTGCGCGCTCGCGGTCCTCCACAGCGGCGGCGCCCCGCACGATCGAGGTGCGGGGCCGCTCACCGGCGCCGGGCGGCAGAAACAGTGCGTGCGCCTCCCACGGCGGCGCGAGATAAGTGTCCTGCACCCAGGCGGCGAGGTCCATGCGCTCCGGTGGGACGAGCGGCGCATCCTCGACGGGCGGTTCGAGCGGGCGCACGGCAGAGGGGTCGTAGCCCGGCGTGTCGAAGGGACCCTCGACGACGATGCCCTGCAGCGTGCGCTGGCCCCACGGGACGTGCACCACCTCGCCGGGCGCGACCTCACGGTCGCGTTCGACGGCGTAGGAAAAGGTCAGTGAGGTCGAGCGGCCCGAGTTGACGGCGACCTTGACGTACTGGGGCCGTCCGCCGGGTCTCTCGTCGGGGTGCCCCGCCATACGACCATCATACGCAGCGCGCGCTCACCCGCGATGCGACGAGCCGATAGGTACGGGCGGTTCGAGGAGCCGGCTACTCTTCGGCTTCGGCAGCCGTCTCGCTCTCGGGCGCGCTCTCGGGCGCGCTCTCGGGCGCGGCAGCCTCCGGCGGCGGCGCCGCAGCGGGTGCAACGGTGCGACGGGCCTCCTTGACGCGAGCCGCGCGGCCGGTGCGGCCACGCAAGTAGTAGAGGCGCGAACGGCGCACGCGACCCTGCCGCGTCACCTCGACCGAGTCCAGGCGCGGGCTGTTGAACGGGAACGTGCGCTCGACCCCTACGCCCGAGGCGACGCGGCGGACGGTGAAGTTACCGGCGGCGCCATTCTTGACGCGGATCACCACACCCTCGAAGGACTGCAGGCGCTCGCGGTCGCCCTCGACGACGCGCGCCTGGACGCGAACGGTGTCGCCGGGGCCGAACTCGGGGATCTGTGGATTGCGCGGCTGCGCCAGCTCACGAAGATCAACGGACATCGCAGGGCTCCGGGGCTGTCGGGCTCGTTCGCGCGACGCACTCGCGCGTCACCAGGACACCCAGTCTAGAGCCCGCGGTCCGCTACCGTCGAGGTGTCAGTGCCCTGCGGCCGCTCAGTCCAGCGGCTCCACCGAGTCCTCCTCGCGTGCCAGCCAATCGCGATCCGCAGGGCTCAGCTGTGCCTCGTCGAGGAGGTCCGGCCGGCGCTGTCGCGTGCGCAGGAGTCGCTGCAGGCGTCGCCAGCGATCGACCTCGCCATGGTGGCCGGAGAGCAACACGTCGGGCACCGACCAGCCGCGGAATTCGGCGGGTCGCGTGTACTGCGGATACTCCAGCAGCCCCTCCTCGAACGACTCCTCGTCGAGCGCGCCTTCGCCGCCCAGCACGCCTGGCACGCGTCGCGCGACCGCATCGATCAGCAGCAGCGCCGGCAACTCACCGCCCGAGACGACGACGTCGCCGACGCTCACCTCGAGGTCCACCCCGTGCTCGCGAACCCGCTCGTCGACGCCCTCGTAGCGGCCGCAGATGAGGAGCAATCGTGGCATCGAGGCGAGTTCGTCGACGAGCGCGCGCTCGAGGCGGCGACCCTGCGGCGTCATCAGGACGACGGTCGCGGGCGGATCGGCCAGCGGCTGGATCGCCTCGATCGCCTCAAACAGCGGCTCGGGCTTCATCACCATCCCCGGGCCACCGCCGAACGGGTAGTCATCGACGGTGCGGTGGCGGTCGTGGGCCCAGTCGCGGAGATCGTGCAGCGCCAGCTCGATAAGCCCCGCTTCGCGGGCGCGGTGCAAGATCGACTGGTCAAGCGGCCCCTGGAACATGCCGGGGAAGAGCGTGAGGACATCGAAACGGATCGATGAGGCGGGCTCGGGCGTCGCCTCAGTCACCGGCGAGTCGTCCGTGCAACTGCTGCGCCTCAGCGGCATCGCCCAGCAGCTGCGAACAGGCGTGCGCGAGCACCGGGAGCACCACCTCGAGGTTCTCTGTGGCGCCGCGCTCGCTGCCGGGCAGATTGATGATGAGCGTCTGTCCGCGCACCCCGGCGATCCCGCGCGAGAGGATCGCGGTGGGGACCTGCGGGGCGGCTGCGGCGCGCATCGCCTCCTCCATCCCCGGGACGCGGTACTCGATCACGGAGGCGGTCGCCTGGGGCGTCCGATCCCGCGGCGCGAGGCCCGTGCCGCCGGCCGTTAGCACCAGGGAGAGCCCGCGATCGGCCCATTCGACGAGCCTGCCCGCAATCTGCTCCGCGTTGTCAGGGACGATGTCACGTTCCTCGACGCTGAACCCTGCTGCTTCGAGGATTCGGCCCACCGCCGGGCCCGCCGTGTCTTCGCGCTCACCACGGGACCCAAGGTCGCTGATCGTCAGGATCGCGGCTGTGAAGCCGTGATCTGGCGTTGCTGCGGGGGCGTTTGTGGGAGCGTCCGGCATTGCCGTTACCTCATTGGGGCGACCGCGAGGACCGATCTGCCGCCCTCGAAGGCCTAGAAATCGTAGCAGTGACGGGTGATTTCAGGGATCGACAGAAGATTTTCCGTTTTTTCGTGCTCGGGGGGTTGACACGCGATGGGGGCGATCTGTACCTTGCGGAAGCGATGTGGGGAGAAATGGGAGAGATTCCCATCCCCAACGGAATTCGAGGGATGTCGGCCTTGTGTACTTCTTCGGCACCTTCGAACACTCCATCGACGAACGCGGTCGGTTAGCAATCCCCGCCCGCTACCGGCGCGCGTTCGTCGACGGGGGTGTCCTCCGGGACGGCCCTGAAGGTTGCATCGAGCTCTACACAGAATCCGCATTTGACGAGGAGATTCAGCGCCGTCTGGGCACTGGGTCTGGCAACCGGCAACGCTCCGGACGCCGCATCCGACGCTCCTTCCTGCACAACGCCTTCTCGGTCGAACTCGACCGGCAGGGCCGAGTGCTACTGCCTCAACAGCTTCGTACGGAGGAGGACGGTGACGGCCGCATGGTCATCGTCGGCTGCGGCGACTACTTGGAACTGTGGTCGCCCGCGGCCTGGGGCCAGGAACTCGACGGCCTAAGTGGCGAGGGTGAAGAAGACGACGACACAGACGCTTAGCCACTGAGAGTTGACCGAGGCGTGACCGCTCCCCACACTCCACGCCCACAACAGCAGCCACACCACGAGCCGGTGATGCTCGACGAGGCCCTCGTAGGCCTCGTTGTTCGCCCCGGGGGCCGCTACATCGACGCCACGACTGGCCTCGGCGGCCACGCCGAGCGCATCGCGGAGACATCGGCTCCCGACGGGCGTTTGCTCGCCATCGACCGCGACCCGGGTGCGCTCGAGCTGGCGCGAGAGCGACTCGAGCGGTTCGGCGACCGCTGCATCTTCGCCCGCGGCGACTTCGCCACCATCGCCGACATCTGCGCCCAGCACGGCTTCGCGCCGGTGGACGGGGTGCTGATCGACGCCGGCGTATCCAGCTACCAGCTCGAGTCGGCCGGGCGTGGCTTCTCCTTCCAGCTCGACGAACCTCTCGACATGCGCATGGACCCCGACTCAGCCCTCACCGCCGCCGAAGTCGTGAACAGCTACGACGAGGAGCGACTGGCGGCGGTCATCTACCGCTACGGCGAGGAGCCACGCAGCCGTCGCGTCGCCCGGGCCATCGTTGAGCGGCGACCGCTGACCTCGACGCTCGAGCTGCGCGAGGCCGTTGAGGCCGCGCTGGGCCGCGGTCGGGGCGGCCGCATCCACCCGGCGACGCAGACGTTCCAGGCGATCCGCATCGAGGTGAACGACGAGATCGAACAGCTGCGAGCCGCGCTCGCCGGGGCCGAGAGCGTGTTGCGGCGACCCGGTGGCCGCCTGGTTGTGATCTCCTTCCACTCGCTCGAGGACCGTGAGGTGAAGAACTACGTTGCGACGCAGTCGCGCGATTGCATCTGCCCGCCGCGCCAGCCGGTCTGCACCTGCGGGCACGTCGCCTCGCTGCGTGGTGTGCCGCGACGTGTGCTGCGCCCAAGCGCCGTTGAGGTAGATCGCAACCCGCGAGCTCGCTCCGCGCGGATGCGGGTCGCCGAGGCGTTGGAAGCGGCCGCCTGATGGCGACGCTCGACCGCACCCTCGACCTGCCGCTCGATGGCGCCGGCTCGACCGCCCCCCCGCGCGTGCGCCGGTGGGCGCTGCCGGCGCGGATCTCGCGGACCGTACTGCTCGGCTTCGTGCTGCTGCTGCTGGGCGCACTCGGGGTGTTCCAGGTCCTGCAGACGAGCCAAGTCGCCACGCTGGGCTACGAGCTGAGCGCGCTTGAGTTCGAGCGGACGCAGCTGCAGGCCGAGATCCGCCAGGTGAAGGTCGCGATTGCCAACGAGGGCACCCGCGCCGCCGCAGAGGAACGGGCGTTCCAGGGTCTGGACATGCTCCCGGCTGATCCGGCGTTCCGCATCAGCGTGGATGAACCGGCGCCGACCGGTCCCACGGTGCCTCGGCGTTTCGTCGAGACAGCGGCCGCCGGTGAGGTCGAAGCGATGCGCGGTTCGGCCTGGTGGGAGCGGCTGCTCGCACAGCTGCTGGGGGCACAGTAGCGCCGGCTGGGATCGACA
The DNA here is from genome assembly GCA_965226785.1 of Dehalococcoidia bacterium. Taxonomy (GTDB): domain Bacteria; phylum Chloroflexota; class Dehalococcoidia; order UBA2979; family UBA2979; genus CBDDEC01. The sequence continues at coordinate 871,674 of CBDDEC010000004.1, read as the reverse complement.
CGGGTGAGCGGAGGCACGGCGGAGCGGCGGGGAAGCGCGGACCTTCGGGTCCAGCGAGGAAGTGACAGAGTTTGAGCGACCGCGCCGCTGATCATCTGACCTGGCGACATCGCCTGCTGGCGCTGCTGATGGTGGCGTCCGTGCTCGTCGTGGTCGCGCGCCTCGCCCAGCTCCAGATCGCCGACCACGACCGCTACCTGAAGCAGGCATCCGAGGCGCGAGCGGGCGTCGCCGTCCTCCCCGCGCCGCGAGGACCGATCCTCGACTCTGGCGGCTACCCGCTCGCGATCTCGATCGACACCTGGGACATCTACATCGACCGCTACCTGTGGAACCTGCGTCCCGACGAGGCACGGACCGCCGCCGCCGAGCTGGGTGCGGTCCTGGACCTGTCGCGCGAAGGGCTGCTCAAGCAGGGACAGGACGAGAAGACCGGTGATGTCCGCGTCAGGCGCGATCTCGACTACGACTCGGGCCGGGCGCTCCAGGAGCTTGACCTCTGGGGCGTTCGCGTGCTGCCTTCTGCCGTTCGCGTCTACCCCGAGGGTGACCTGGCCGGACCGGTACTCGGCTGGGTCGGCGGCGACCAGGCTGGTCTCTGGGGGATCGAGGCGGACTTCGACCACATCCTGCGCGGCCGCGACGGCGTGATTGCCCTGGAGCGCGACGCGCTGGGGCGGCCGCTGGCATTCAGTCCTCGCAGCGAGCGCGCCGCCGAGCCGGGCGGCGAGATCCACCTCACCATCGACCGCGTCATCCAGGCCCTGGCCGAGCGCTACCTCAGCGAGGCGGTCGCCGAACACGGCGCCTCCGGCGGTTCGATCCTCGTGATGGATCCTCGGACCGGTGCAGTGCTCGCCATGGCCAACTGGCCGGCGGTCGGCCTGGACGGCATCGCTCTGGACGATCCGAACCTCAACGCCAGCGTACGCAACCGCATCGTGACCGATATGTACGAGCCCGGTTCGGTGTTCAAGACGCTGACCGCCGCGATCGCCATCGACACCGGCCGTGTCACCCCGGAGACCACGTACAACGACACGGGGCCCGTCGAGATCGGCGGCCGCATCATCGCGAACTGGGACTTCAGCGTTAACGGCACGACCGACGTGCGCACCCTGCTCCAGCGCTCGCTCAACACCGGCGCGGTCTGGCTCGCCCAGGAAGTCGGCGCGCAGGTGTTCTATGATTATGTCCAGCGCTTCGGCATCGGGGAACTCACGCACGTCGGACTGACGGGTGAGGCCGAAGGCATGATGCGACTCCCAACCGACGATAACTGGTACCTGGCCGACCTCGGCGCGAACTCGTTCGGGCATGGCGTGAACGTGACGCCGCTGCAGATCCTGTCCGCCGTCAACACCTTCGCCAACGGCGGGATGTTGATGCGCCCCTATGTGATCTCGCGTGTCGTCACCGAGGACGATGTGCGCACCTACGAGCCCGTCGTCGTGCGCCAGGTGGTGTCGGAACAGACCGCCGCCACCGTCGCCGCACTGATGAACGACGTCGTCGACGGCGTCTCGTTCCATCGCGCCACCGTCGAGGGCTACTCGGTCGCCGGCAAGACGGGAACGACCGAGGTGTCGACCGGCGGCAGCTACGACCCAGGCACGACGATCGTCTCGTTCGTCGGATTCCTCCCCTACGAGGATCCGCAGATCTCGATCCTCGTGAAGATCGATGAGCCCAGCGGCGAGCGCATCCTCGGTGGAGAGGTGGCGGCGCCGGTGTTCTCCGGGCTCGCCGCCGAGCTCATGGACTACCTCGATGTGCCGCCTTCGGGCGTCGCGCTGGCCGCGGCACAGTGACCCCCCCGGCGCCCGTCCTCGACGCCAGCTTCGTGGCCGGCGCGCTCGGTGACCGCCTGCGCGGCCGCGAGGGTCCGGACGCCACCTTCGTACGCGCCATCATCGACTCGCGCGTCGCCGCGCCGGGCGATCTCTTCGTCGCGCTCCCCGGTGAGCGCGTCGACGGCCACGACTTCGCCGCCGCTGCCGTCTCCGCTGGCGCGAGCGGCTGCCTCCTCGAACGTCCCATCGACGGCACCGAGCCGACCGCGCGCTTCCTCGTGGACGACTCGCTGGCGGGCCTACAGGCGCTCGGCGCGCGCTGGCGCGATGCCCTCGAGGGCACGGAGGTCGTGGGCGTCACCGGCAACGTCGGCAAGACGACGACGAAGGGCATGATTGCCGCCGTGCTGCGCGCCCGCTACCGGACCGAGGCGACGGACAACAACTACAACAACGAGATCGGCGTGCCCCTCTGCCTGCTCGAACTCGACGCCTCGACGGAGCGCGCCGTGATCGAGATGGGGATGTACACCACAGGCGAGATCGCCTTGCTCTGCCAGTGGGCGCGTCCGCACATCGGCGTCGTCCTCAACGTGGGGCCGGTGCACCTCGAACGTGCCGGGTCGATGGCGACGATCGTCGCGGCCAAGCGCGAGCTGGTCGAGGCGCTGCGCGCGGACGGTCACGCCGTTCTCAACGCCGACGACGCCGACGTCAGCGCCATGGCCGCGAGCACCCCGGCGCGCGTCTGGCGCTTCGGCTTCAGCGACGACGCCGATATACGAGGCAGCGCTCTCAACTCCAGCGGTGTCGAGGGCTTCGAGCTGACGATCACCTATGGCGACAAGTCGCGGCGAGTCCACGTGCCGCTCCCAGGCGGCCACCTCGCCTCGAACGTGCTGGCCGCGACGACGGTCGCGCTCGCCGATGACATCGCCTTCGCCGAGGTCTGCGACGCCCTCGAACGGCTCGACGTGCCGCTGCGGACCCGCCTTCTCGAACTCGGCGGCGGCGTTCGTCTGATCGACGACACCTACAACGCGAACCCGGCCTCGATGAGCGCGGCGCTGACGCTGCTCACCGAGCTGCCGGGGCGTCACGTTGCACTGCTGGGCGACATGCGCGAACTCGGCGAGGAGAGCGACGCGGCCCACGAGACCGCTGGCCGGGAGGCCGCTGCCACCCTCGACGTGCTGCTTACCGTCGGCGAGCTGGGCGCGCAGATCGGACGTGCCGCCGAGGAGGCTGGTCTGGCCGAGGTTCAGCACTACGTCGACGCTGCGAGTGCCCTCCAGGGCCTCGACGCGACGGTCCGGCCGGGCGACGCCGTGCTGGTCAAAGGATCGCGGGCGCTCGGGCTGGACCGGCTGGTCGCCGACTGGCTCGAGGAGCGAGGGGTGGAGGTGAGCTCGTGATCTTCTCGCTACTCGTCGGTGGCTCCGCCTTCGTCGTCGCGCTCATCCTCGGAGGGCCGACGATCACGCGCCTGCGCGAGCGCAACGTCGGCAAGCAGATCTCGGCGGACGGTCCCTCAACGCACTCGGTCAAAGAAGGCACACCGACGATGGGCGGCCTGTTCATCTACGGCACGGTCGCGCTGGTGACGGCCGCGACGAACGTCTTCGAGATCGAAGGCCGCTCGATCATCCTCGAGCGAGGCTCGATCCTGCTGCCCCTCGCCGTCGTCGTCGTGGCGATGGCCATCGGCTTCTGGGATGACCTCGGCACGCTGACCGGCGGTCGAGGGCACGGCGGGCTGAGCTGGCGCCTCAAGTTCACGCTCATCCTCGCACTGTCGATCGTAGTGGCGCTCGTGCTGTTCTTCCGCTTCGACGCCGAGAGTGTGAACGTCCCGTGGGCCGGGCAATACGAACTCAGTTATGTCTACATCGGCGTCGCGGTGATCACCGTCTTCGCGACCACCTCGGCGGTCTCGATCACGGACGGACTGGACGGCTTGCTCGCCGGAACGGCGGCGTTGGCGTTTGCCGCCTATGCCGTGATCGCGTTCGTACAGGGACAGGCGTTCCTCGCCACCTTCTCGTTCACCGTCGTCGGCGCGCTGCTCGGGTTCCTCTGGTACAACGCCTGGCCGGCCTCGGTGTTCATGGGCGATACCGGCGCCCTGCCCCTGGGCGCATCGCTGGCGACGGTCGCGCTGATGACGGGGCACTGGTTGCTGCTCCCCGTCGTCGGCATCGTGTTCGTCCTCGAGGCGGTCTCCGATGTGCTGCAAATCGCCTACTTCCAGACCACGGGCGGGCAGTGCCTCTTCCGCATGACGCCGTTCCACCACCACCTGGAATTGCTCGGCTGGAGCGAGCCCCAGGTCGTGATGCGGCTCTATCTCCTCGGCATCGCCGGAGCGATGGTCGGCATCGCTCTGGCTCTGTCGGTGTGATATACCTCCGGAGAGGAAACGGCTCACGTGCGATGACACTTGAACATAACCTCAAGGGGAAGCGCGTGACCGTCGTCGGCCTCGGCATCGAGGGCATCGACCTCGTCCGTTTCCTCAGTGCGGAGGGCGCTGCGGTGACCGTCTCCGACCGCCGCTCGGCCGAGCAACTCGCCGAGCCTCTCGCCGCCATCGAAGACTGCGACGCCACCCTCTCGCTCGACGAGCACCGCGATGCGGATGTCGAGGATGCGGCCGCTGTCTTCGTCTCTCAGGGCGTTCCGCCGGGGCTGCCGATGCTCCACCACGCCCGCGAGATCGGCACGCCGGTCTCGTCGATGAGCCGGCTCTTCTTCGAGCGCTGCCCCGCGCCAATCACCGGCGTCACCGGCTCCTCCGGCAAGACCACAACCACCGCCCTGCTCGGGGAGATGCTGGTCGCCGATGGCGCAGATTATGTCGTCGGCGGCAATATCGGTGTCGGTCTGCTCTCGCTCCTCGACGACATCGGACCGAGCACACAGGTGGTCGTCGAGCTCTCGCACACGCAGCTCGAGAGCCTTGAGGTCAGCCCGCACGTGGCCTGTGTGACCAACGTGACGCCGAACCACCTCGACGCATACTCCTGGACAGATTATGTCGCGCTGAAGCGGCGCATCTTCGAGCATCAGTCGGGCGACGACCTGGCGGTGTTCAACCTCGATGACGAGGTCTGCGCCGGCTTCGCCGCCGAGGCGCCAGCGCGGGTCGCCACCACCTCGCGTCGCCACGCGATCGAGGGCGACGGGGCCGCCCTGGTCGAGGATCGCGTTGTGCGCCAGCACGGCGATGCGCGGCTGCCCATCGTCACGCGCGATGAGATCGCGCTACGCGGCGACCATAACGTCGACAACGTACTGTCGGCGGTCGCGCTAGCGGCCGAGTTGGGTGTCAGCGACGAGGCGATGGCGGATGGCATCCGCGGCTTCCTCGGCGTCCCCCACCGGCTCGAACCGATCGACGAATTCGCCGGCGTCCGTTACGTCAACGACTCCATCGCGACGACGCCCGAGCGCACGCTTGCCGGCCTCCGCTCCTATGACGAACCGCTCGTCCTGCTCATGGGCGGTCGCGACAAGCGTCTGCCGCTGGGTGAGCTGGCCGACGAGGCGGCGCAGCGCTGTCGAGCCGTGATCACGTTCGGTGAGGCCGGCGATCTCTACGCCTCGTCCGTGCGCGAGGTCGCCGGCAAGGACCTCGAGGTCACGCGCGTCGACGATGTCCGGACCGCAGTTCAGGCAGCGGCCGCCGTGGCAGAGTTCGGCGACGTTGTCCTGTTCTCGCCGGGCGGCACTTCGTTCGATGCGTATCCGAACTTCGAGGCTCGCGGCGTCGCCTTCCGCGATGCGGTCGCGAGGTTGAGCGCCTGATGGCCCGCGCGCGCGAACGGCTGACCGCGGCGGTGCGGCATGCACCCGACTACGGGCTGCTGACGGCGACGCTGGCGCTGCTGATCCTCGGGTTGATCACGGTCTACTCCGCCTCGTACGCCCTCGCCGACGCGGAGACGGGCGACCCCAACTACTACGCGAAGCGGCAGGCGGTGATGGCCGGGATCGGGCTGCTCGGGCTGCTCGTGGCGATGAACGTCAACTACCACTACCTCTCGCGCCTGAGCCCGCTGCTGATGCTGACCGCGATCGGTGGCCTGGTGCTCGTGCTGCTGCCGAGCTTCGGCCATGAGGCGAACGGCGCGCAGCGTTGGATCCAGATCGGCTCGCTCCCGCCGATGCAGCCCAGCGAGTTCGCGAAGCTCGCCGTGATCATTTACATGGCAGCCTGGCTGGCCTCGAAGGGCGACGCGGTCAAGGACTGGTCGCTCGGCGTCCTGCCATTCGTGTTGATGGTGGGGCTCGTCGGCGCCCTGATCGTGCTTGAGCCGGACCTGAGCACCGCTGTGATGATCGCAATCATCACCGGCACGCTCTTCTTCCTCGCTGGCGCCCGGCTCTGGCACGTCCTCATCCTCGGGGCCAGCGGCATGGGGATCGCCTCGCTCCTGATCCTCCTCGGCGGCTATCGCCTCGACCGGATCTTCAGTTTCACCTCCGCCGAGGCGGACCCCTCCGGCCTCGGGTTCCAGACGCTGCAGCTGCTGATCGCCTTCGGCTCCGGCGGCCTCACCGGCCTCGGCCTCGGCGTGTCGCGGCAGAAGTTCTTCTACCTCCCCGGCTCGCACACGGACGGCGTGCTCGCCATCGTCGGCGAGGAGCTCGGCTTCATCGGGACGATGCTCGTACTGGCGCTGTTCATGCTCGTGCTCTGGCGCGGCTGGCTGATCATGAAGCGCGCCGACGACAAGTTCGGCTCGCTGCTGGCGGCGAGCATCGTCGCCTGGCTCGAGTTCCAGATGCTGCTGAACGTCGGCGGCGTGACGCGCATCATCCCGCTCACCGGCATTCCGCTCCCGCTGCTCTCGTACGGCGGATCGTCGCTCGCGATCACGCTCACGGCGATCGGCGTCCTGCTCTCGGTCAGTCGCTACACCCGCGACCACGCCGCCGACGCCGAGGCTGCCGATGCGGCTCGGCCCTGGTCGTTGCGCCGCGCACGCGACGCCGTGCGAGGGGGTGTGCGATGAAGTTCGCGCTCGCCGGCGGCGGCACGGGCGGCCACGTCTACCCCGCGATCGCGGTGGCCGAGGAGCTGCGCCAGCACCTCGACACCGAGCTCGTGTACTACGGAACGAAGCATGGGCCGGAGCGCGACGCGGCGATCGCCGCGGACATCCAGTTCCGCGTGCTGACGGCCTCCGCCGTCCGCGGACGCACCCCGCGTCGCCTCATCGGTGGGCCGATCAACCTCTGGCGCGGCATGCGCGACGCCGGTCGCTACCTCGATCGCGACCGCCCGGACGCCGTGTTCGCGACTGGTGGGTACGCCTCGGCCCCGATCGGCCGGCCGGCGAAGCGGCGGCGGGTCCCGGTGGTCGTCTTCCTCCCGGACGTGCGCCCCGGATGGGCCGTCCGCTTCCTGCAGCGCTACGCCTCGACGGTTGCCTGCGCAGTGGAGCCCTCGCTCGAGTTCGTCGGCTCAAAAGGCGTGGTCACCGGCTACCCCGTGCGCGCCGCCTTCGCCTCGGCCAGCCGCGAGGACGGACAACGCGCGTTCGACCTCGACCCGACGTTGCCAACGCTGCTGGTGATGGGCGGCTCGCTCGGCGCACACGTCATCAACCTCGTGATCCACGACGCGCTCGAAGACCTGCTCGCCGGGGCGCAGGTCGTGCATATCACCGGACCCGACGAGGAGCACTGGCTCGTCCGCGCACGCGATGCGCTCCCGACACCCGAGCTGCGTTCGCGCTACCACCCGCTCGCCTACACCGACCAGATCGCGCTGGCGATGGCGGCCGCCGACCTGGCGGTCGCGCGCGCCGGGGCCTCGACGCTCGGCGAGCTGCCGGTCAGCGGACTGCCGGCCGTCGTCATCCCCGGGCCTTTCTCCGACCAGCGCGACAACGCCGCCTACCTCGAGGATCGCGGGGCAGCCATGACGGTGCCCGGCGATGCCCTCGACGACCTCGCACCGTTGGTGCTCGAGTTGCTCGGCGACGCCGCGAGGCGCGAAGCGATGGCCGAGGCCATGCGCGCCCTCGCCCGCCCGGACGCGACGCAGCGCATCGCCGCGTTGATACGAGAGGCGGTGCTCTGATCGTCCTCAAGCAGCGCTCTCGACAGGACAACGGGAACAAGATTCCGCAGCGCGTGCACCTCGTCGGCGCCGGCGGCATCCACATGTCTGCGATCGGCCAGATCCTGCTGCAGCGCGGCCACACCGTGACCGGCTCCGACCTCGAGGCCTCCGAGTACACCCGCCGCCTGGAGGCGCTGGGCGGCACGATCTACACCGGCCACGCCGCCGCCAACCTCGGGCGCGCCGAACTCGTCGTCGCGACGGCTGCGGCCGCGGCCGACAACCCCGAGGTGGTCGAGGCGAACGCGCGCGACGTGCCGGTGCTGTCGCGGGCGGAGATGGTGCAGGCGCTGATCGCCGAGCGCGATGTGCTCGCCGTCTCCGGCACCCACGGCAAGACCACCACCACCTCGATGCTGACGTTGATCGCCGTCGAGGGCGGCCTTGACCCGCTGGTGCTCCTCGGCGGCGACGCACGCGACCTCGGCGACACGAACGCGCGCGACGGCGATGGACGCCACGCCATCGTCGAGGCGGATGAGTATGCCGAGGCGTTCCTGCAGTACACGCCGCAGATCGCAGTCATCAACAACATCGAGTTCGACCACCTCGACTACTACGGCACGCCGGAGCGCTACGAGGCGGCGTTCGCGACTTTCGCCGAGCGGGTGACGGACGACGGCATGCTCCTCGTCGGCATCGACACGCCGCGGTCGGGAGCGTTGGCCGATGCGCGTCGCGCCGCTGGCGCTCGGGTCGAGCGCACCTCCGTCGAGGACAGCAGCGCGGAGTGGTACGCCTCGCGGCTGCGCATCAACGACCACGGTGGCCTCGACGCGCGGGTGCACCTCGACGGGACGGAGCTGGGCGAACTCTCGCTGGGTGTGCCCGGCCGGCACAACATGCAGAACGCGCTCGCCGCGCTGGCTGCGGGCATGCGCGCGGGCGTCGATTTTCACCGCGCTGCCGCCGCCCTCGGCGCGTTCTCCGGCGCGCGCCGCCGCTTCGAGCTGCGCGGCGAGGTGGAGGCCGCCGAGGGACCGATCACCCTGGTCGACGAGTACGCCCATCACCCAACCGAGGTGCGCGTCAGCATCGCCGCCGCGCGTCAGCGTTTCCCGGGGCGGCGCATCATCGGCTGCTTTCAGCCGCATACCTACACGCGCTCGAGCTACCTGCTCGACGGCTTCCGCGTGTGCTTCGAAGGCCTCGACGAGCTGATCATGCTGCCGACCTACGCGGCACGCGAGAGCGCGGATCGCGGGCTCGATGCGGCGGCGCTGGCCGCGGAGATCGAGTCGCCGCCGCCCGTGCTCGTCGATTCGTTCGAGGAGGCGGTCGAGGCCCTGCTGGGCCTACTGACGGGCGGCGACGTATGCATCACGCTCGGCGCGGGAACCGTGACGGAGCTGCCGGACCTGCTCCTCGAACGCCTGGAGGCTGCGCCGTGAACGCCGCCCGCCGCGAACGACTGGGCGTCATCTTCGGTGGGCTCTCCACCGAGCACGAGGTCTCCGTGACCTCCGCGCGCTCGATCCTGCGCGAGGCGGACGAGGAGCGCTTCGAAGTCGTTCCGCTCGGCGTCACGCGCGGCGGGCAATGGCTCACGCCGGACGAGTCGCGCCGCCGCCTCGAACGGACCGCCGACCAGCAGATGCGTGACATCGGCGACGAGCGTGGCGAGGGCGTGCTCGCCTACCCCGAAGTGCTGGAGGTGCTGGGCGGCCTCGACATCGCGTTCCCCATCATCCACGGCCGCTACGGCGAGGACGGCACGCTGCAAGGCCTGTTCGAGCTAGCGAACGTCGCCTATGTGGGCGCCGGCATCGCTGCGAGCGCAGTGGGGATGGACAAAGAGCTGATGCGCGCCGTGTTCGACGCGCACGAGATCCCGCAGGCGCGCCACCTCGTACTGCGCGAGATCGACGGCGTCCCGCCGCCGAACGAAGCGCTTCGGGACGTCGAGGCGACGTTTGGCTACCCCTGCTTCGTCAAACCCTGCAACGCCGGCTCCTCGGTCGGTATCTCGAAGGCCCGGTCGCGCGAGGACGTGCAGGAGGCGGTCACCGAGGCGCTGCGCCATGACCGCAAGGTGATGGTCGAAGAGGCGCTCGAGGGCCAGGAAGTCGAATGCGCCGTGCTCGGCAACGACGCGCCCGAAGCCTCGCCCGTCGGCGAGATTCGCCCCTCCGCCGAGTTCTACGACTACCAGTCGAAGTACCTGGACGACAGCGCCGCGCTGATCGTGCCGGCCGAACTCGACGAGGCGACGACCGAGCGCGTCCGCGAGCTGGCGTTGCGCGCCTTCCTGGCGATCGACGCGGCGGGCCTGTCTCGCGTGGACTTCTTCGTCAGCGAGAGCGGCGAGGTGCGCTGCATCGAAATCAACACCCTGCCCGGATTCACGCCGATCTCGATGTATCCACGGCTTTGGGAGGAGGCCGGGGTCGGCTACAGCGAACTGATCTCACGGCTGGTCGACCTGGGCCTCGAGCGTGCGGAGAGGAGGCGGCAGCATGCCGGATCGCTCCCGTAGCCGCCTCGGACGGCTGGCGTTCTGGCGCCTGCTCATGCTGCCCGGCCGGCAGCGTGGCCTCTCGCGCCGAGGTGATCGCAGCCGCCGCTTCAAACTCGGCCGCGCCGCGGCTCCACCGTCCAGCGCAGGGTTCGACGCCGCCTCGTGGCTGCGCCGGCTGGCCGGCGTCGCGGCGGTGGCCGTCCTGGCCTACGTCGCGCTCTGGGTGGCGCAGAGCGACACCTTCCGCGTCAGGCAGATCGCGATCGAGGGCGTCGAGGTGACGTCGCCGCAGGCGATCGTGGCCGCCGCTGACCTCAGCAACGACCTGATGTTCACCCTGGATGGCGGCGGCGCCACTGAGCGCATCACCGAACTGGACTCGGTGAAAACGGTCACCGTCTCGCGATCGTGGCCGGGGACGGTGCGCATCGAGATCGTCGAGCATCAGGCCTGGGGCTACTGGCAGGAGGGCGGCGACCGCGTCGCCGTCGATCGCGAGGGTAACGCCCTCGTCGCCTCGCGCCCGGCGCCGGCGGACGCGCCCACGATCATCGAGTTCGCGGCGCCGCGCGAGGCCGATGCGCCGGTCACGCCGGACCCGGACGCCGTCCAGCTGGCCGCCCGGTTGATCGAGGATCCGCGCTTCGAGGAGCGCGGAACGGCGCCCGTGGCCTTCATCTTCGAGCAGGAGCGCGGCCTCACCGTGCACTTCGAGGACGCACCGAGCGTGGTCTTCGGGGACTCATCGAGCTACGAGTTCAAGCTCGCCACCTGGGTCGAGGTCTACGACCAGATCACGCAGCGCGACCTGGTGGTCGCCGAGATCGACCTCAGGTTCGGGAAACAGGTGGTGCTGCGATGACGTGGCGGCACGCCAGACCACATGCCGGGAGTCGGCAGACGGGACGCAGCTGATGGCCCATCCCAGTATCGCCGCCATCGATGTCGGCACGACGAAGGTCTGCACGATCGTGGCCGAGGTGACGCCGCACGAACAACTGCGCATCCTCGGGGTCGGCATCGGACCCTCGGCCGGGCTGTCGCGCGGCATGGTCGACAACATCCAGGCGGCCATCGAGGCGATCGCATCGTCCGTGGAGCGCGCCGAGCGTGCGTCCGGCACCCGCATCGCCTCCGCGCAAGTGGGCATCGCCGGCCCGCATGTCTCCTCGATGAACTCGCGCGGCATCGTCGCCATCGCCGACCCGCGCCACCCCATCACCGAAGACGACGTGGGGCGCGCGATGGAGAGCGCCCGCATCGTCAACGTGCCCAACAACCGCGAGGTGATTCATGTCGTGCCTCGCTACTACCTCGTCGACGGGCAGGACCACGTCGTCAATCCGAATGGCATGTTCGGCTCCCGGCTGGACGTCGAGACACACATCGTTACCGCCTCAACCTCGGCGATGAACAACCTCGCGCAGTGTGTCGAGGGCGCCGGCGTGCGCGTCGACTCGTTGATCCTCGAGCCGCTCGCGTCCGCAGAGGCGGTCGTCGAACAGGAGGAGCTCGACCAGGGCGTCGCCGTGATCGACGTTGGCGGTGGCACGACCGACATCGGCGTCTACATCAACGGCGCGATCGTGCACACGGCGGTGCTGCCGATCGGCGGCATGCACATGACGAAGGACCTGGTCGTCGCACTGCGGGTGCCCCAGCCCGCCGCCGAGCAGGCCAAACGTGAGTACGGCCAGGCCATCCCCTCCCTGGTCGACGAGGACGAGGAGATCGAGGTCGATGCGTTCGGCGCGGACGGCACGAAGACCGTCAGCCGCCGGCTCATGGCCGAGGTACTCCAAGCCCGGTGCGAAGAGCTCTTTGAGCTCGCACTGGCCGAAATCAAGCGAGGCGCCGAGCCCGAGATGCTCTCGGCCGGCGTCGTGATCACCGGCGGTGCAGCGGCCCTCCCCGGCCTCGATGCGCTCGCCGAGGAGGTGCTGATGCTCCCCGCCCGCGTGGGGCGGCCACGGCACCTCGCTGGACTCTCCGACATCTTGCAGGATCCGGCCTACGCCACGTCGGTCGGGTTGCTGCGTTGGGCGCTGAAGGAGCAGGAAATCCTGCTCCGCTCGGCGCCGGGGCCCGTGGCTCCCCTGGGCGGACTCTTCCGGAAGGTGGCGCACCTGATGCGTGTCGTACTGCCGCAGTAACCACCGCGGCATGCCCCGAGCACGACAGGCGAGAGGAATGGGACACGAATGAGCGACCAGGACACAGCAACAACCGGGGTCGCAACCGAGGCGACGGCGACAGCAGATGCCGCCACCGAGGCCGCGACTACGAAAACAGGCAGCGGACCGTCGATCGGTGCGGGCACGCTCTTCGACTACCTCGCCGCCGCGCGCGAGGAGGCGCGACGCGAGGACGCATCCGCCGCAGGCGAGGAGGCGGACGAAGCGTCCACCGCCGAGCAGGCGTCGCGACCCGCCCTCCAGCTCGTCACCGTCGACGAGCCGGTCCGAAGCGACTGAGGAGCCGGCCCAGGGGGCCGAGATTCCAATGCTGCCCTCGGCGGAACTCGAGGAGCAGCCGGCACTCGACCTCACGGCCGAACAGCCGGCGGCGGAGATCCAGTCTGAATTTGAGGCCGATCCGGCGCCCGCCGCAGCGGCCACGAGCAAGCGAGCAAGCGCCGGACGCCCCGCGACCGGCACGCCGAGCGGCAGCGCCTCGGCGGAACAGGAGCAGGAGATGCTGGAACGCTACGAGGGACTGCCGCCGATCAAGGTGGCCGGAGTGGGTGGAGGCGGCTCGAACGCCGTTACACGCATGATCGACGCGAGACTTCCGGGGGTGCAGTACGTCGCGATCAACACAGACATTCAGGCGCTGGAGCACTGCCCGGCCGAGGTCAAGGTGCGCATCGGCGACCGCCTGACGCGTGGCCTCGGCGCCGGCAGTGATCCATTGCGTGGCCAGCGCGCCGCCGAAGAATCGCGCGAGGCCCTGGCCGAAGCGCTCGCCAGCGCGGAGATGGTGTTCGTCACGGCATGCCTCGGCGGCGGCACCGGCACCGGCGCGGCCCCGATCGTGGCCGAGGTGGCGCGGGAGCTCGGCGCGCTGACCATCGGCGTCGTGACGAAGCCCTTCACCTTCGAGGGCGCCAAGCGGCGTCAACAGGCGGAGGAGGGCGTCCGCGACCTCCAGGACAAGGTCGACACGCTGATCGTCATCCCCAACGATCGGCTACTGCACCTCTCGGATGACGCGATCTCGATCGAGAACGCCTTCCGCGCCGCCGACGATGTGCTGCGCCAGGGCATCCAGGGCATCAGCGAGTTGATCACCGTGCCCGGCATGGTCAACCTCGACTTCGCCGACGTGCGCAAGATCATGACCGACGCCGGACCGGCGCTCATGGCCATCGGCAGCGGCCGAGGCGAGGCGCGGGCCATCGATGCGGCGCGGCAGGCCATCGCCAGCCCGCTCCTCGAGGTGGACATCACCGGCGCAACGGGCGTGCTCTTCAACGTCACCGGCCCCGCCGACCTCTCGCTCCGCGAGCTCGATCTCGCGGCGCGAGTGATCGCCGAGGTCGTGGACCCGGATGCCGAGATCATCTTCGGTACCGCCGTGGATGAGAGCCTGGCGGACGAGGTGCGGGTGACGGTGATTGCCACCGGCTTCTCGGGCACGCGGCCGACGCAGATCCGTCAGACGATGGCCGAGGAGATGGAGGCGGCCACGATCAAGCTCGGCGAGATCACGCCAGACCCCACTGACTCGCTGACCGAGGCGGACCTGCCGACCTTCCTGCGGCGGAGTTTCCCCAGCCGCTAGCAGGCCCGGACGAACCAAGCGACGGCGGCCCCTCAGGGCCGCCGTCGTCGCGTTCGGCGTATCCGCGTCGCCTCACTCCACAGTGCGCGGCGACGTTTGGGGACAACATCGCAACGACCTGTTGACGAGTCCCGTTGTGGCCTCGGTGAGTCGCGTGCTGTACTGGCTCCGTCGAGGTCACCCACCCGACCGGACCCCCCAGACCGTCACTCGAACCACCGCTGAGCTCCCCCAGAGAGTGCTCGTTTTTCATGAAGTGCCCGTTTTGTGGCCGCACCGCCAGCAAGGTCGTCGACTCGCGCACCGGTGAGGGCGGGATCCGCCGCCGACGGCTCTGCCAGCACTGCGAACAGCGCTTTTCGACCTTCGAGCAGGTCCAGCGACGAACGGTCATGGTCGTCAAGAAGGACGGCCGCCGCGAGGAGTTCCAGCGCGAGAAGCTGCTGACGGGCCTCCGCATCTCGGCGCGCAAGCGTCCCCTCGCCACAGGCGCCATCGACGCCATCGTCGACGACATCGAGCAGCGCCTCACCGGCTCGACCCAGAGCGAGGTCCCGAGCCGCGTGATCGGCGAGATGGCGATCTCCCGGCTGAAGCCGCTCGACCCGATCGCCTACATCCGCTTCGCGAGCGTCTACCACCAGTTCGTGTCGCTCGAGGAGATGCTCGAGGAGCTGCAGCGCCTCGCCCTCACCCCCGACCCGCCGGGCCCCGAACAGCAGCGCCTCTTCGCCGACGAACTTGCCGCCGCGCTCGAGAACGAGCCGCTCGCCGAACCCTCGGACGCCCCGATCGAGGAGGCGACGGCGGCAGCCTCACCGATCTCCCTCGACGCCGCCCGTGCGGCGCGGCCGGTCTAGGTTCAAGCGCGGCCGCTAGAGCAGCCACTACGGCCCGAGCCCGCGGTCTAGACTGGATCGTGGAACCTTGTGGCGTCCGCTTGCCATCGAGTAGAATATATGTTCTACTCCCCGGCCGGCTGGTCCAGCCGCGGATCGGGTCCGGAGCGCGGGGCTGAACCATGGTCGCCACCAGCGACGTCCGCACGACACCCGTCGAGCTGACCGACAACGCCCGTACGGTCCTCGAGCGGCGCTACCTGCTGCGTGACGCGGAAGGTGAGCTGCGCGAAACGCCCGAGGAGATGCTCGCGCGCGTGGCGACGGCCATCGCCGAGGTGGAGGCAGACGAGCCGGCGCGCCTGCTCTGGGCGCAGCGCTTCTACGACGAGATGGCTGCGCTCCGCTTCCTGCCGAACTCACCAACGCTGATGAATGCGGGCACGGGTCAGGGCACCCTCGCCGCCTGTTTCGTCCTGCCCGTCGAGGACACGCTCGAGTCGATCATGTCCACCGCTCAGGCCACCGCCCTGGTTCAAAAGTACGGCGGCGGCACCGGGTTCTCGCTCTCCCGGCTGCGAGGCGTCGGCGAACCCATCGCCACGACGCACGGGGCCGCGTGCGGGCCCGTCTCCGTGCTGCAGCACTACGACGACGTCTCGCGCCTGGTGACGCAGGGCGGCAAGCGCGACGGGGCGAACATGGCCGTGCTGCGCGTCGATCATCCCGACATCCGCGAGTTCGTCCACGCCAAGGACGACGGCGTCACCGCGACGCGCTTCAACATCTCCGTCGGGGTCACGGACGCCTTCATGCGCGCCGCAGCCGCCGGCCAGAGCTACCCGTTGCGCGACCCTCGCGACGGCTCGCGACGTGGCGAGGTGGACGCCGCCGAGCTGCTCAACGAGATCTGTCGCTCGGCCTGGCAGACCGGCGACCCGGGGCTCGTCTTCCTCGACACGATCAACCGCACCAACCCCACGCCACTCCTCGGCGAGATCGAGGCGACCAACCCCTGCGGCGAAGTGCCGCTCCTGCCCTGGGAGGCCTGCACGCTCGGTTCGATCAACGTCGCGCGGTTCTGGGACGGGTCCGCGCGTGACCTCGACTGGCCCGCGCTGCGAGCGACGGTCCGTTTCGCAATCCGCTTCCTCGATAACGTCGTGGAGGCGAACACGTTCCCAGTGCCGCAGATCGCCGAGGCTGTGCGGGGCAATCGCAAGATCGGCCTCGGCATGATGGGCTTCGCCGACTTGCTGATCGCGGCCGGCCTGCCGTACGGGAGCGCCGAGGCGATCGCCCTCGCCACCCGACTCTCGTCTGAGGTCGGCGCGGC
Source organism: Dehalococcoidia bacterium (assembly GCA_965226785.1). Classification (GTDB taxonomy): domain Bacteria; phylum Chloroflexota; class Dehalococcoidia; order UBA2979; family UBA2979; genus CBDDEC01. Next base: position 855,332 of record CBDDEC010000004.1, on the reverse strand, counting down.
CGCCGACGACGCCTCGGCGGAGCTGGGGATCGAGAAGGGTGTCTTCCCGAACTGGGAGCAGTCGGTCTACGCCGGCGGGCGCACCTTCCGCAACGCCACCCGCACCTGCATCGCCCCCACCGGCACGATCGCGATCATCGCCGGCGCCTCCTCGGGCATCGAGCCGCTGTTCTCACTGGCGCACCAGCGCCGCATGGGCGACGGCACACTGCTGCCCGAGGTCAACGCTGCCTTCCGAGCGGCCGCGGACGCCGCCGGATTCGCCTCTGACGATCTCGACCAGGCGCTGGCCGCGGGCGTCTCCCTGGCGGACCGCAGCGAGGTGCCGGACGACCTCCGCGAGCGTTTCGCGACGGCGCACGAGGTGCCGGCCGAGACGCACGTGCGCATGCAGGCGGCCTTCCAGGCCCACACCGACCTCGCCGTGTCGAAGACCGTGAACCTCCGGCGCGAGGCAACCGCCGAAGAGATCCGCGAGGTCTACCAGCTCGCGCACGAGCTCGGCTGCAAAGGCGTGACGGTCTACCGCGACGGATCGCGCGCCGTGCAGGTGCTCGCTCATGCCTCCGACGAAACGCCGACCCACCGTCCGGCGGGCGAGCCGTATCGCCGCCACCTCCCGGACGAGCGCCAGTCGATTACGCACAAGTTCCGCGTCGGTGACCAGGAGGGCTACGTCACGGTCGGGCTCTTCGAGGACGGCACCCCGGGCGAGGTGTTCGTGAAGATGGCGAAGGAGGGCTCGACGGTCTCCGGACTAACGGACGCCGTCGCGCTGATGACCTCGATCGCACTCCAATACGGCGTCAGCCTCGAGAAAATCGCAACGAAGCTGGAACAGACGCGCTTCGAGCCCTACGGCATCACTGCCAACCCGGAGATTCCGTTCGCCACGAGCGTCCTCGACTACATCTTCCGCTGGCTGCGGCTGCACTTCGGCGTCGCCGAGGCCGGCGATGCAGCACCAGCCGTCGCTGAGGCCTCGGGCCTGACCTGCCCGGACTGCGGCCAGCAGATGGAGTACCTCGAACGCTGCCTCACCTGCCAGAGCTGCGGCTACACGCGCTGCAGTTGACGGTGAGCGACGACGGACTCCCGATCCGCACGAGGCGGCTGCTGCTTCGTCGCTTCGAACCCTCCGACGTACCGGCGATCCTGGAACTGAACGCCGATCCCGACGTCTACGCTGCCGCCGCGAACCTCGGGGCGACCGAGGAGGCCGCGGCCGCTTACGTCGCCGAACAGGCCGCGCTCGATGCCTGGCAGCTCGACGCCCTCTTCGACCTCGCGATCGAGCGCGTCGAGGATGGCGCGCTGATCGGCCTGTTGAGCCTGGTGCGGCGCACCAGTCATGGAGAGGTTGGCTACGCCCTCGCTCCCACCGCCCGTGGCGCCGGCATCGCCACAGAGGCCGCAGGCGCCCTCGTCCGCCATACGTTCGAGGTGCTCCACCTGTCCGAGGTGATCATCGAGACGGCAGCCGCCAACCGCGGCGCCCGCGGCGTCGCGGCACGCCTCAACGCCTCGCTCGTAGCGCGCTACGACGACCACGGCACGCCCAGCGTGCGCTACCACCTCGCGCGAGACGACGGACCCGCCTAGAACCCCTCGACCGCGTCGAAGCGGTAGGCGTCGCCGTCGGCGGTGATGCGGCCGGCGGTGGGGCCACCGAAGTGCGTGCCAAGGACAGTGACGCCGCTGTCGACGTAGCGTTCGAGGAAGGCGCGGCGGGCGAGGCGCGCGGGCTCGGCGTCGCTATCGAGCCGCGGCTGCGGGTCGGGGTACGCGCACTGGATCGGCGAATGCATGACGTCGCCAGTGATGACCGCCTCGTCGCCGCCGGAGCTGATGCGCACGCAGACATGGCCGGGCGTGTGCCCGTGGCTCGGCTCGAGCCGCAACGAGGGCGTGACGACGTGGTCCGCCTCGACGAGGTCAGCGAGGCCGGCCGCCTCGACCGGCCGCAGGCTGTCCTCGACGAGCTGGTTGCCCTCGACGCTGCGCGCCAGGCCGTCCCAGTACTCCCATTCGCGCCGCACGTAGAGGGTGCGCGCGTTCGGAAACGTCGGCTGCCACGCACCGTCGACGAGCGTGGTGTTCCAGCCGCAGTGGTCCGTGTGCATGTGCGTGATGAGGACGAGGTCGATGTCCTCGGGCGCTGCGCCTGCCGCGGCCAGCCGCTCGAGGTAGGGCGTGTCGAGCATGTGGAAGGCGGGGATCCCGCCGTCGCGTTCCTTGTCGTTGCCGACCCCGGTGTCGACAAGGATCGTCAGGCCGTCCGCCTTCACGACGAAGGTGTGGATGCTCTGGAGGATGTGGCCGCGCTCGTTGACGAAGGGCGCCATCCACTCGCTGTGGCGCTCCACGGCGTCCTCGGGCGCGTCGGGGAGGAGCCACCACATCGCCGTGGGCAGGACCAGCTCCTCGACGCGGGTGACCGCGACGTCGCCGAAGTGCATCGTCGAGGAGACGCCTCCGGTCACGACAGGCCCCACGCCTTCACCCTCGAGGGTTCGAGCATGAGCACAGTGCGACGCTCCGCTTTGCGCTGGGCGAGCAGCTCGTCGTCGGGAGGCAGTTCGAGGGTCGGTCGGTAGAGCGCGTTGACCTCTTTCGCCATCTGCAGGAGGAAGCCGTCGTCGTCGCGCAGCACGGCCGTGCCCTCGGCCACGACGGTGGGGCCGTCCGAGTCGATGGTCAGCGAGAGCTCCGGGCGCTGCTGCATCAGCCGGTACTTCACCGTGTCCTTCGTCATCGAAACGTAGAAGCGGCCCTCGCCGTAGACGTACCAGACCGGCGTCGAGTGCGGCGGCCGGCCGTCGCCACGGGAGACAGTGATGATGGCGTGGTTCGCTTCCATCAGCAGCGGCTCGTACTCCGGGGGCGGCATCTCCATCGAGGACTTCCCTTCGCCTGGTCGCGACGTTCGAGGCGACACGCTACCACGAGCGGCTGCGGCGTCCGAAGCGGGCTTCGTGGAGCCCGTACACTGTCGCCATGTCGTATGGATACGATCCGCAGGACGACCCGCAGGCCGGAACCTGGAGCGAAGTCTGGGCCATCCTCAGGGCGGTCTTCGCGGTACTGGGACCGCCGCTCGCGATGTTCCTCGGAGCGATGGCGCTGCTGATGCTCACGCTGTACCTGTTGCTGGCGAACCCGATCCTCTCCTTGATCCCGCTCGCGGCGATCGTCTTCGGCGCCTGGCTGCTGGTGCGCCGAGACAAGCGCATCCAGGACGAGCGCGAAGAGGCGATCAGAGAAGGCCGGCCCGACCCCTACGCCTGACCCTCGAGAACGCCGACCGACATCGCGGTCACGCTGCCCTCGCCGGATTCCGCACGTACACTGATCCCATGGCTGATGTGCGGCAGATCGCCCGTGACCGGCTCCGCAAGGAGCGCGGGGGCACCTCCAAGGACTGGGGTGGCCGCATCCCCGTGGCGATCACGTACCCGAACTCCTACTACATCGGCATGTCGAACCTGGCGTTGCAGACCATCTACTCGATGCTGAACGCCTATGAAGACTTCGTCTGTGAGCGCGCCTTCTACGACCCGCCGGGGCCCAACGAGTACCACCCGATGCCGGTCGTGTCGCTGGAGTCGCAGCGGCCGTTGCAGGACTTCTCGGTCGTGGCGTTCACGCTGTCCTACGAGTTCGACTACTTCAACATGATCCAGTGCCTGCGCAGCGCCAACATCCCCCTGCGCGCCGAGGAACGCGACGACCGCCATCCGCTCGTGATCGCCGGTGGGGCCTGCATGCTGACCAACCCTGCGCCGGTCGCACCCTTCCTCGACGCGGCGATCGTGGGCGAGGCCGAGGAGATCGTTCCGCACCTCGTCTCCGCGTGGCGCGACGGTCTCTACGGCTCGCGCGAGGACCTGCTCGACACGCTCGCCACGATCCCGGGTGTCTACGTGCCGACGCGCCCGCCGGCCTTCGGCGCTATCGAGCGCCAGTACGTCCACGACCTCGCAGGCACCGAGGCCTATTCGACCGTCATCACCGAGGACACTGAGCTGTCCGACATGACGCTGATCGAATGCGCGCGCGGCTGCGGCCGCGGCTGCCGTTTCTGCATCGCCGGCTACGTGTTCCGCCCGCCGCGCTACCGACCCCTCGAGGAGTTGTTCGAGCTCATCGAGCACTCGGTCGAGCATACCGAGCGCGTCGGGCTCCTCGGCGCCGCCGTCGCCGACCACCCGGACCTCTCCGAGCTCGTCGTCGGAGCGCATGAACGAGGTGCGCGAGTCTCGATCTCCTCGCTGCGCGTCGACAACCTGAAGGCGGATGTGCTCGAGGCCCTGGCCGCCGGCGGCACGAAGACGGTCACCGTCGCGCCCGAGGCCGGCTCGGAACGGATGCGCGCCGCCATCAACAAGGGCGTGACGGAGGAGCAGATCCTCGAAGGCGCCGACCTTGTCGGCCAGTCCGGCGCGCGGCGCTTCAAGCTCTATTTCATGGTCGGCCTGCCGGGCGAAGAGGACGACGACGTCTATGCCATGGCCGAACTCGGCAACCGCATCAAGGAACGGCTCGACGCAGGCGGCAAAGGCACCCGGCTCGTGATGTCGGTCAGCCCCACCGTGCCGAAGCCGTGGACGGCGTACCAGTACGAGGACGCGAACGACATCCGCATGGTCAAGGAACGCCAAGGCATCCTCAAGCAGCGCCTCGCCCCCAACGGCATCGAGCTGCGTACCGATTCCGCCTGGACGGCCCGCGTCGACGACGTGCTCTCGCGAGGCGACGATCGCGTCGCGACGATGCTCGAGGGCATGACCGACAACAGCCTCGGCAGCTACCGCCGGGCCATCCGCGAACATGGCCTCGATGGCCCTCGTCCGTGGGAGGGCGAAGCGCCGCCCTGGCACATCGTGGATGTTGGCCTGACGGAGCGCTTCCTGCTGCGCGAGATGGACAAGCACCACCGGGTGAAGTCCACCATCGCCTGCCCGCCCCCCGAGGTCGGGTGCAAGCTTTGCGGGGTCTGCTAACAGACCACACGACACCGCCTGAAGCAGATGAGGTAGGCTCACCGCCGCATACGGCGCACATGCGCGTGCAGACAGTCAGGAGCCACGATGCAGATCGCCCCCGGCAACGAACCGCAGGCCAAGTTCTGGGCGAACGCCGGCCCCATCTGGGCGGCACTCCAGGACCAGCTCGACTCGCAGGTTGCCGAGCACGGCCAGAGCGCTCTCGATGTGGCCGCGGCGCAGCCGGGCGAGCACGTCCTCGACGTTGGCTGCGGCACCGGCACCACCGCCATCCAGCTGGCCGCCGCGGTCGCGCCCGATGGCGCGGTCGTCGCGCTCGACCTCAGCCAGACCATGGTCGACGCGGCCAGCGAGCGCGCCGAGGCAGCTGGCGCCTCGAACATCTCGTTCCTCACCGCCGACGCGCAGGCGCACGCGTTCGAGGCGGACGCCTACGACCTCATCTTCTCGCGCTTCGGCGTGATGTTCTTCGCGGACTCGGTCGCCGCCTTCGCCAACCTCCGTTCGGGCCTGCGTGCGGGTGGGCGCATGGTTTTCTCCTGCTGGCAGAGCGCGGCCGACAACCCCTGGGTGTCGAAGCCGATCGCTGCGACGCGGCAGCACATCGAGTTGCCGATTGGCGGCGACCCCACCGCGCCCGGTCCGCTCGCCCTCGCCGACCCTGATCGCGTTCGCCGCATCCTCGGCGACGCCGGCTACGTCGGCGTGGAACTCCAGGACGTGCGGCTCCCGGTCCACCTCGGCGACACCCTCGAGGAAGCGGTTGACTTCATGTACACGCTCAACCCCGCGCTCGCGGGCTTCGACGAGCGCGACCCGGAGCTCGCGGCCACGATCCGAGGCTCGATCGGAGACGTGCTCGCGGACCACCTCGGCGCCGAGGGCGTGGAGACCGACTCAGCGACGTGGGTGGTGACCGCAGAGGTTCCGTAGCCGCGTCAGCGCAGTCGATCGCATGAATCAGCCCACTACACTGGGTGGTATGACCACGACCACTCAGCTCGCCCTGCGGCTCGCCGAGGTGCGTTCGCGCATCCAGGCGGCCTGCGACCGCGTGGACCGCGATCCCGCCGGCGTGCAGCTGGTCGGCGTGTCGAAGACCCACGGCGTCGAGGCCGTGCGGGATGCCCTCGACGCTGGCCTCGTCGATCTCGGCGAAAATCGGGCGCAGGAGTTCGCGCCGAAGGCCGAGGCGTCCGCCGAGGCAGGCCTGGCGCCGCACTGGCACTTCGTCGGGAACCTCCAGCGCAACAAGGTGCGCCAGGTGCTGACACACACCGCTGTGCTCCACTCGCTCGACTCCGAGCGCCTCCTCACGGAAATCGAGCGCCGCTCCGACGGCATGCGCCCCCTCGACTGCTACGTCGAGGTCAACATCGGAGGCGAGGCTCAGAAGCACGGCCTCGCGCCCGCCGAAGTCGCACCGATCCTCGAGGCTGCGCGGCGCAGCGACGCGGTCGAGCTGCGCGGCCTGATGACTGTCGCGCCGCAGGCCGGAGACCCGGAGGACCTGCGCCCGTTGTTCCGCGAGCTGGCCACGCTCGCCGCTGCGCACGGCCTCGACGGGCTCTCGATGGGCATGACCGACGACTTCGAAGTGGCGATCGCAGAGGGCGCGACCGTGGTCCGCGTCGGTCGCGCGATCTTCGGACCGCGGCAGGAACGGTCGGGCTGATGGCGCTGCGCATCGCCCTCGTCGGCGGCGGGAAGATGGGAGAGGGCTTTCTCGCCGGGATGCTGCGCGCCGATGTGACCGAGCCCAACACCGTGACCGTCGCTGAGATCTTCCCCGCGCGTCGCCTCGAGTTGGCGGAGCGCTACAGCGTCTCGGTCACCGCCAGCGCCGCCGACTCCCTCGCGGCCGCGGACGTCGTGCTGATTGCGGTGAAACCGCAGGACTTCGCAACGGTCGCGGAGGAGATGGCGGGCGGTATCCCCTCCGACGCAGTCGTGATCTCGATCGCCGCCGGCATCACACTCGGCGAGCTGCGCGAACGCACGCAGCACGAAGCGGTGGTACGCGTGATGCCGAATTTGCCCGCCTCGGTCGGCGCCGGTGCGGCCGCCTACTTCGTCGCTCCGGCCGTCAGCGAGGCGCAACGTGCGCACGTGCAGGAGATCCTCGGTGCAGTCGCGAGCGCGGTCGTCGAGGTGGAGAGCGACGCGCTGATCGACGTCGGCACGGCGCTCCACGGCAGCGGACCGGCCTTTGTCCTGCTGGCGATGGAGGCGATGATCGACGCCGCCATTCGGCTCGGCCTCAAGCGCCCCGACGCCGAAGCGCTCGCGCTCGCGACGTTCGAGGGCACAGCGCGTTGGGCGCGCGAGAGCGACGAAACGCTCGCCGAGCTGCGCAACGCCGTCACCTCGCCCGGCGGCACCACCGCCGCGGGGCTCGCCGCCCTCGAAGCGCATGCAGCACGCGCCGCCTTCGATGCTGCCATCGAGGCCGCATACAATCGAGGCAGAGAGCTAGGGGCATAGCTTGGTAGAAGTCGTTCAGGGCGTCGGTCTGCTGGTGCAGCTGCTGGCGTTCGCTATCTTCGCGCGCGCCATCATCTCCTGGTTCCCCATCGACCGCGGCGGCCCGATCGTGCGGGCCCTGGAGGCGATCACCGACCCGGTGCTCGAACCGCTACGCCGAATCCTCCCGCGGATCGGGATGATCGACATCAGCCCGATGGTCGCGATCATCACGCTCTTCATCATCGCGGGTGTCCTGACCGACTATCAGGGCTGATCCGCCCTAGGCGCGAAGCCGTTCGAGGGCTTCGGCTGCCGTCATCCCCTCGACCGCCACGCGCTTCGTCCTCGAAGACAACCCGCGCACGATCGCCACGTCGCGTTTCGGGACGCTCAGGTGTTTCGCCAGCGCCTCAATCAGAGCAGCGTTCGCGCGACCATCGAAGGGGGGCGCCGTGACGCGCACCCGCACGAGGTCGCCATCGACCTCGACGCTGGCGCGCGAAGCACGAGGAGTGAGTCGAACGTCGAGCAGCGCGCGCGCTGCATCCGGGGCTGGCATCGCCCTATGCTCGCCCTCGGCGTGAACCCGCACAACGTCCGAGGGGCGCACATGACCGAAGAGCTGCCGAACCTGTTCCGCGGGGACCTCGTGCGCCTGCGTGCGCACGAGACGGACGACTGGGAAACGTTCTGGAGCCACGACCAGGACACGGAGATGGCCCGCGCCGGCTGGTGGCTGACCCCGCCCCAGTCTGCCGCGGCGACAAAGAAGTGGATTGAAGAGCAGGCGCTCAACCGTGACGGCCGCGACCGCAGCTTCGTGATCGAGTCGGCCGAGGCAGAGATCGTCGGCTCGCTGAGCGCCTCGCGCACTGACCCCCGCAGCGGCGTCTTCTGGTACGGCATCGGCATCTTCGCCGAGCACCGTCGCCGCGGGTACGCCCGCGATGCCGTGCGCATCCTGCTGCGCTACTACTTCGGCGAGCTAGGCTTCCAGAAAGGTCACGCCGAGGTCTATGAGTTCAACGCGCCCTCGCTCGTCATGCATGAGCAGCTCGGGTTCGTCGAGGAGGGCCGGCGCCGGCGCGCGTATTTGACCGGCGGCCGCTACTTCGACGAAGTGCTGTTCGGCATCACCGCCGAGGAGTTCGCAGCCACGAATCCGGACTTCGCGCCCCACTTCGAGTAGCCCACGAGACACGGCAGGCGAGATCGATATCACGCCAGAGTCCATACTGCACACGCACGTGATCCGATCTTCGGCGTAGCATCGAGGCACCACTCGCGTCCGCCCGTTCGGCCGGCTTGACAGTAGAACGGGCGTTCTACTAGTGTTCGGAACGCGGTGGGGGCTGCACGGCACCAGCGGCCAGCGTGGCGCGAGCCACAGGCGTCCTGGAGCGAGGGCACGAGACAAGAAGAACCGGTACGACGGAACGAAACAGGGACACGCCATGGCCGCCAAGAAGAAGCAACCGAAGGAACACCCCGACACCCTCGAGAAGGCTATCGAACAGATCACGAAGGACTTCGGCAAGGGCGCAATCATGCGCCTCGGCGACCCGGAGGCGGCGATGAACGTCTCCGCCATCTCGACGGGATCGCTCGGCCTCGACATCGCGCTGGGCATCGGTGGCCTGCCTCGGGGGCGTGTCACCGAGATCTTCGGCCCGGAATCTGCGGGTAAGTCCACGCTGGCGCAGCACATCATCGCGGAGGCGCAGAAGAGTGGGACGGCGGCCTACATCGATGTCGAGCACGCGCTCGACCCGGAGTACGCCGCCGCCTGTGGCATCAACATCGATGAACTGCTCGTGTCGCAGCCCGACACCGGCGAACAGGCGCTCGAAATCTGCGAAGCGCTGATCCGCTCGGGCGCGGTCGAGGCGGTGGTCATCGACTCGGTCGCCGCGCTCGTACCGCGCGCCGAGCTCGAGGGGGACATGGGCGACTCCCTGCCGGGACTGCAGGCGCGGTTGATGTCGCAGGCACTGCGCAAGCTGACCGCGGCAATCGCTCGCTCCGACACCGCACTCATTTTCATCAACCAGCTGCGCGAGAAGATTGGCGTCGTCTTCGGGAACCCGGAGACCACCCCGGGTGGCCGCGCGCTCAAGTTCTATTCCTCGGTACGCATCGACATTCGACGCATCGAGTCGCTGAAAGATGGTCAGACGTTCATCGGCAACCGCGTGCGCTGCAAGGTCGTCAAGAACAAGGTCGCTCCGCCCTTCCGTATGGCTGAGTTCGACATCATGTTCACCGGCGACCAGCACGGTATTAACCGTGAAGGAGACATCCTCGACCTCGCCGTGGAGCAGGAGATCGTGCGCAAGCTCGGCTCGTTCTACTCGTACGGCGACCAGCGCCTCGGCCAGGGACGCATGAACTCCTGCGAGTTCATGCGTGAGCACCTCGACCTCCGCGACGAGATCGAACGGCTCGTGCGCGAGGCCGCGGGGATCAACGCCACGCCTGCAAGCAAGCCTGACGAGGCTCCGACCGCCGTGGAGGAGGCGGAGTCCGTGGCCGCCGAGGCCGAGGCCGAGCAGCTCTCGATCGACGCATAGTCCCCGACGAGGGTCGCGGTCATGCCGACCGTCACTTCGATCACGCGCCGCCGCGGCGCCATCGCCATCCAGCTGGCCGGCGAAGCGTGCGAGCATCTCCTCGCGCGCGAACCTGTCGAGGCGCGCGCGCTGTCCGAGGGTGTCGCCCTCGAGGAGAGCGAGTGGGCCGAGCTGCGGGCCACCGGTCGCCGGCGACTCGCCCTCGAGCGTGCGCTCGCGTCGCTCTCACACCGCTCGCACACGGAACATGAGCTGCGCCGGCGCCTCCGGCGCCAGTTCGTAGACGAGGAGATCGACACCGCGATCGATCGCCTGCGGGAGCTCGGCTACCTGGACGACGCGCGTTGGGCGAGCGAGTTCGTCGAAGCGCGCCGCGGACGGCTCGGTGCCCGGCGCTTGCGTCAGGACCTCGTGCGCCGAGGCGTAGGCCGCGAACACGTGGAGGCAGCCACGGACAACCTCGACGAAGCAGCGGCGGCGATGGCCACGGCTCGGCGCCGTGTCCCCACCCTGCGCCGCCTCGAGCCCGACCTCCAGCGGCGACGGCTGTACGGCTACCTCCAGCACCGTGGCTTCAGCCACGACGTGACACGGCGCGCGATCGCGGAGGTGCTGACGGTCGACATTGACCTCGACTGACTCGGCCCACGGGCACCCGCCGGCGCGCGAGCTATCATCTCGCCCACGCGAGGCGACGCCTGTCGCTACGCCGGCACCACCCGGACGACAGCATGGACATCGCTCTCCGACCCGCCGTCGACCTGGCCGGGATGCTACGCAGTCGAGAGATCGGCTCGCGAGAGCTCCTCGAGCACTACGTCGAACGCGTGGAGCGTTTCAATCCAGCGCTGAACGCGATCGTCGCGACCGACCTCGACACGGCCCGAACTCGCGCCGACGAGGCCGACGCCGCGCTCGGTCGAGGCGAGCTGTGGGGCCCACTCCACGGCCTGCCGATGACGATCAAGGAGTTGTTCGAGACGAAGGGCTTCCCCTGGACCTCCGGCGACCCGCAGTTCGCAGAGCGGATCGCCGAGGCCAACGCACCTGCCGTCGACCGGCTCGTAGCGGCGGGAGCGGTGGTCTTCGGCGTGACGAACTCCCCCCTCAACGGCATGGACGTACAGACCTACAACGACGTCTATGGGACGACGAACAACCCGTGGGACCAGACGCGTGCCCCGGGCGGTTCATCGGGAGGCACGGCGGTGGCGCTGGCGACGGGCATGAGCGCGCTCGACCTCGGCAGCGACATCGGTGGCTCCATCCGCAACCCGGCTCACTACAGCGGCATTTACGGACACAAGCCCACCTTCGGCATCGTGCCGCGCAAGCGTCTGCATCCGCCCGGGTTCATGGCCGCCGGCGATCTGTCGGTCGCCGGGCCCCTGGGACGTAGCGCCGAGGATCTCGAGCTCGAGCTGTCGATCGTTGCCGGACCGGAGGCCGACATGTCGGCCGCGTGGCGCCTAGAGCTGCCGCCCTCGCGGCACGCCACGCTGCGTGGCTACCGAGTGGCTGCATGGCTCGACGACGAGGCCTGCAGCGTCGACGCAGCCGTGCTGGCACCGCTCGAAGCGACGGTCGGCGCCCTGCGCGCCGCCGGCGTCGAGGTGGACGAGGCCGCCCGCCCGGGGATCGACTTCGCTGAGACCAACCGCGTGTACCGCTCGTTGCTGGCCGGCAACGGTGGTCGCGGGCTCACCGGGGAGATCCTCGAGGGCGCGATCACCGTCGAGGATGCGCTGCCCTCGGAGGGCGACGAGGAGCCACCAGCGGTCCAGCGCAACGGCGCGCAGCGGCACCGGGAGTGGCTCTTCCTCAACGAGCAGCGGGAGCAGATCCGATACGAGTGGTCCCAGTTCTTCCGCGAGTACGACGTGCTGTTGATGCCGGTCACGCCGGTGACCGCGATCGAGCACGACCAGAGTCCCGCGCAGGAACGGACCATCCCCATCAACGGCGAGGACCGCAACTACTTCGACCAGCTGAGCTGGGTTGGGCTGATCACGATGGCCTACCTCCCAGCAACCGTGGCCCCGGTCGGGCTCAGCGACGACGGCCTGCCCGTCGGCATGCAGATCGTTGGTCCGCACCTCGAGGACCGCACGCCGATCGACTTCGCGCGCCGCCTGGCCGACGTGACGGGCGGGTTTCAGCCACCGCCGGGGTACGAGTAGCGACCCACCCCCGGCGGCCGGGAGACGTGGTGCTACGATGAGCGCGCCGCCTCGACCGGCTAGCCGGTCGCCGCGGTTAACGAGTTATCGACCATTCGGCGACACCATCGCGGCCTGCGGTCGCGGTGTGCGGCGCCCAGGGTCAGCCGCCCAACGGAGAGTGCTCCCATGGAGTCGCTGGTCATCGCGATCGTTGGGATCGGCGCGCTCGTCGTCGGCGTCGCAGGTACTTATGTCTATCAGAAGCGTTCCGCATCGAGCGCGCTTGCCGGCGCCGAGACCGAAGCCGAGCGGGTCGTCGATGAGGCGCGACGTCGTGTCGAGTCTCAGGAGCTCGAGGCTGAACGACGCGCCCTCGAACGGCGCGAAGCCGCTGAGGGAGAACTGCGCAACGAACGCCGCGAATTCGGTCGCCTGGAACGTCGCCTCGAACAGCGCGAGGAGGCGATCGAACGCCGCGCCGAAACGCTCGACCGTGGCGAGCAATCGTTGCGCGACCGTGCAGAGCAGGTTGAGCGCCGCGAGCAGGAGTCGGACCAGGCGGAGGAGCAGGCGCGAGCAGACCTCGAGCGCGTCGCCCGCCTGACCACCGAGGAGGCGCGCGAGCAGCTGTTGTCGAGCCTCGACGTAGAGCTGCGCGACGAGTCGGGACGGCGAGTGCGCGCGATGGAGGCGTCGGCGCAGGCCGAGGCGGACACGCGCGCGCGTAAGACGCTGGCAACGGTCATGCAGCGACTCACCTCGGAGGTCACGGCTGAGACAACGGTGAGTGTCCTGCCAATCCCCTCGGACGACCTCAAGGGCCGCATCATCGGCCGAGAGGGCCGCAACATCCGTGCCTTCGAAGCAGCCACCGGTTGCGACCTGATCATCGACGACACGCCGCAGCTGGTCACCGTCTCGGGCTTCGACCCAGTTCGACGGGAGATCGCCCGCGTCGCCCTGGCGCGGTTGATCCAGGACGGGCGCATCCAGCCCACGCGCATCGAGGAGGCCGTCGAGCGCGCGCGCAGCGAGATCGACGACCAGATCGAGCAGGCTGGCCAGGAGGCTACGGTCGACGCCGAAGTGCAGGGCCTGCATCCGGAGGTGGTGAAGCACCTCGGACGGCTGCGCTTTCGCTTCTCGTACGGCCAGAACCAGCTGCGCCACAGCATCGAGACGTCCTGGCTGGCCGCCGCCCTGGCGCACGAGCTGGGGGCGGACGTCGAGGTCTGTCGCGCCGGCGGACTGCTGCACGACCTCGGCAAGGCAGTCGATCGCGAACTCGAGGGCCCACACGCGCGCATCGGCGCCGACATCGCTCGCCGCTTCGGCGTCCCGCGCGATGTCGTGCACTGCATTGAGGCGCACCATGAAGAGGTCAAGCCCGAGACCACGGAGGCGGTGATCGTGATCATCGCCGACGCCATCTCTGGCAGCCGTCCCGGCGCACGCCGCGAGTCCAGCGAAGAGTACGTGCGCCGTCTCGAAGCCCTGGAAGCAATCGCGAACTCATTCGAGGGCGTGCAGCGGTCCTTCGCCGTGCAGGCCGGCCGCGAGGTACGGGTGATCGTCGAGCCAGAGGTCATCGATGACCTCGCCGCGGTGCGACTGGCGCGCGACGTGTCGAAGCAGATCGAGGAGACGATGCAGTACCCCGGCGAGATCCGCGTGACGGTCGTGCGCGAGACCCGAGCCCAGGCGATCGCCCACTAGTCGCAGCCGAGGAGATCCGCGCGTGCCCGAACCCCGCCGCGCGATCGGTGACTTCCACTGCCACTCGTCGCGCTCGGACGGCACGCGCAGCCCGACCGACGTCGTCCAGCTCGCCGCCGGCCGAGGTGTACGCAACCTGGCGCTCACAGACCACGACACGCTGCTCGGCCTCGACGAGGCGCGCGCCGCCGCGGCAGCGACTCCCGGCTTTCGGCTCGTGCCGGGCGTCGAGCTGTCGTGCGATCTGCCGGGCACGGAGCTGCATCTGCTCGGGCTCTTCGTCGACTCCGCCCGGGCCACCTTCGTGAGCGAACTTGATCGAATGCGCGCAGCCCGCGTCGCCCGAGGCGAAAAGATGGTGAACGCCCTTGAGGCGCTGGGCGCGCCAATCCGCTGGGAGCGCGTACAGGAGATCGCGGGCGAAGCCTCGATCGGTCGGCCCCATGTCGCGCGGGCGCTCGTCGAGGCCGGCTACGTCGACAACATCAACGACGCCTTCGACCGCTACCTCGACACCTCGAGCCCGGCCTACGTGGCGCGCGAGCGGCTCCACCCCGTCCAGGCACTCGAACTGATCCACGAGGGCGGCGGGGTCGCCGTCCTCGCTCACCCGCCGTTCACGACCGATTACGAGACACACCTCCCGGAGCTCGTCGCGGCCGGGCTCTTCGGCATGGAGGTCTACTACCGCCACTACGATGCCGCGATCGTCGAGGAACTCCGTACGACCGCCGAGGCGAACGGTCTGATCGCCTCGGGCGGTTCGGACTTCCACGGGCTCGATCGCGAACACGAGCACGAACCGGGCGACATCACGTTCCCAGATGAAGCCGTCGAGCGACTCCTGGAGGCAGCGTCTGCCCGGGGCTGCACGATCCCGGAACCGGCCTCGGCATGACCGCGCCCGTCTACTGCGAACGCCATCCGAGCACCGAGACGGGTCTGACGTGCGGCCGCTGCGGCGTCGCGATCTGTCCACAGTGCCTCGTCCACACACCCGGCGGCATCCGCTGCCCTGACTGCGCCCAGATGCGCCGCCCGCCGATGTACGAGCTGGGCTCCCGTGACATCCTGCTCGCGATCGCCGTCGTCGCAGTCCTCGCGGTTCCCCTCGGCTTCGTCGGTTCGATCGTGATCCCTGCGGGTCGGGCCGGCGGGTTCTTCTCCCTAATCATCGCGTTGCTGGCCGGCTCGGGCGCCGGGGCGGTCGTCGCCGAGTCGATCCGACGGGCGACCAGTGGCAAGCGGGGCGTCACCATGCAGGTGATCGCCGTCGCGGGCGTCGTCGCCGCGGGCGTGCTCCGGATCGTCTTCTCAGACATCGCGATCGAGCACGTGCTACGCGACACCGTGGGGTTGTTCTTGGTGGCGATCGCGGCGGTCGCTGCGTGGGGTCGGCTGCGCTAGCGCAGCGCCTGCGAACTCGACTACTGGAGGCGGTCGACGACAATCAGCAGCACCAGCAGGCCGAAACAGGCCGCACTCGTCAGCAACACACGCCGCAGTTCGCCGAAGAGATACGGCGTCTGCCGGGCGATGTACACGGTCGGCTTCGAGGCGCGCGCCGAGGTGGAAGGCTGGTGCTCCTCGACCTCCTCCGCGGTAGGCGCACCGCGGTAAGTGGGTCGCGGCGGTGGCCGTCGGTGCGGCTGCCGACGTCGGCTGCTACTCGGCATGGCTCCGCCCCTCTACTTGCCGCGCGACACCGCGCAGCACGAGCTGCTCCGAGTGTAGATCGACGCAGAGAGACGAGGAAGCCGCGCGATTGACCACGCTGGGGACGCCTCGTAGGGTGTCTGGAGCACGCGGCCCCGTAGTGTAGCGGTCTAACACGCCACCCTGTCACGGTGGAGATCGACGGTTCGAATCCGTTCGGGGTCGCCACAACAAACCCAACAGCCATCCGGCGATCTGGCGATCGAGCCGGGGTGCGATGCCCCGGCTCTGGTCGTCCCTGGGGACATGTTGGGGACATTCGCGCCGCCCGTAGAGGTGCGGCAGGGCCTCCGTTGCGCACCGTCAGATCCTTCTCAGCAACCCCAATAAGCGAAACGGCCGCCCTGAAGGACGGCCGTCGCCTGCGATCATGAGTCAAGACTAGGCTGGCGCTGCGCCGATCTGCTGCAAGAACGTCAGCATGTCGAAGTAGTTGCGGCTGGACGTAATAACCCCGTCCTGGACGTCAACGGAGAACACACCGGGAGTGCGTTGCGTCTTCCCAGAGGCCGGAATCGTGCCATCCGGAGTCTCAAGCGGTCCGGTGTGCGTCCCTTCCCATACCAACTCGAGGAGTGTTGAGTTGCCGACGTCGCGACGTTACCTTACGGTGCCGGTCACATCGGGCATCGCGGTCTTCCACGCCTGCAGCACTTCGATGATCGCGTCAGCACCTTTGATGGTGCGCTGCGTCCCAAACTCCTCGTAGACGGCATCGTCCGCCGTGACCGCGCGTATCGCGTCCCAGTCGTCGGTGTTGAAGCCGGTCAGGAAGGCCTGGGCTGCGCCAGCCGCATCTGAATCTGCCATCGCTATCCCCCTTTTGCCTCGCCACTGCGGCGGGCGGTGGCGACGGTAGCAGCAATGACGGCGCTCCGTGCCGGGCCGAACTAGGTAGGGCCCCCTGGCAGTGTCAGATCTCAGGGCGCGTCGACCCTTAGGCGCCACAAGGCGACGTCGCTGGTGGTCTATGCTGCAGCCAGTTCGCTGATCAGCGAGTGCCAGCGTGTGAGGAAGAGCCGTCGCTGCTCTGTCAACGCGACATGGGCGCCACCGCGGCGGCGGACGCGGAAGTACTGTCGCAGCTCATCGAACGCGCTACAGAAGCGCGACGCGGACTCGAAGCTCCCGAAGCCCTGCATCGGGTAGTAGCGCTGCTTCACCGCTCGGTGACTCTGCTCGGTGTAGTTGTTGAGGTACTGCGTCGTGCGATGCCAAGCCTTGCGGCCGATGATCCAGCGGATCGCCCGTCGGTAAGCGGGGTGCAGGTCGGTCGTGATCCGTGCGGGCCTGCGTTCGGTGATCTCGACCAGTCTCCGCAAGAACCTCCGCGCGGCATGCTTGTCTCGACGCTCGCTCAGCATCGAATCGATCAGTTCTCCGTCGCCGTCGATCGCTCGGTAGAGGTAGCACCAGCGCCCAGCGACCTTCACGTACGTCTCGTCGAGGTACCAGGACTCGCCGGCTCGGGCTCGTCGCTTGGCGCGGAGCTGGCCGGCGAGCAGTGGGGCGAATCGAAACTCCCACTCCCGGATGGTCTCGTGCGTGACCTCAACACCGCGCTGGAGGAGCATCTCTGCCACGTCGCGGAAACTCAGCTTGTAGCGCAGACGCCACAGCACCGCGAGGAGCACCACGTCGGTCGGGACCTGAAGATGGTTGAACGGCGTGCCGGTTCGCTCGTTGAAGCGACGCTTGCACGAGCGGCAGTTGAACCGCCGGTAGCCGAGCGTCGTGCGCGCCTGGCGTCTGGTCGTGGCGGCGGATGCACAGTGCGGACAGTTCACCGATGTCTCCTCGTCCATGCTCAGACGAGGCTAAACCTCACAGTTCGAGCCCTCAGATCTGACGCAGCCGCCGAGGCCATCGCGCCACTGAATCCGTTTTGGTTCGAAGAACCGGTCCTTGCCGAGAATGTGAAGGCTCTCGCCGAGGTGCGTCAATCGATTCCGATCCCCGTGGTCACGGGCGAGGAGCTGTATACGAAATTCGAGTTCCGGGAGGTCTTCGAACAGTCGGCCGCCGACATCATCAACCCGGACGTCTGCAATGTCGGCGGGATCCTGGAACTCAGGGAGGTCGCCGCGATGGCGGAAACCTACTTCGTCGCCGTGGCACCACACAACTACAATTCCACAACGGTCGGCCTCGCGGCCACACTGCAGGTGTCCGGAACCATCCCGAATTTTCTGATTACCGAATACTTCGTAAACTTGGAGGAGTTCGGCCGGGAGGTCACCATCCCCCCATTCGAGGTGGTCGACGGATACATCGACCTGCCGGAACGGCCGGGCCTCGGCATCGACCTCGACCTTGCGGCCTTGGAGCGCTTACCATACCAGCCCTTCCCGGCCCGTCCATTCGGCCCCTCATCGACGGTGAGGCGGTAACGTCATGCGGTCGTGCATGGGTTATCTCATCGGCTCGCAGCGAATTCCAATGGAGGCACCCCGTGAAGATCACGAACGTTAAAGTGGACATCCTGAACTGGCCGGGCCAGCCGCCGCAGGCCGGTACGGGCATGTTTTTCGGCGGGAAGAGGCAGCTCGGGATCGTCACCGTCGAGACGGACGAGGGCGTGAGTGGGAACGCGTTTCTGAGCTCGCCGGAGCGCCTGGCTGCCAACCTGATCGATCTGGCCAAGCCCCGAATCATGGGACGCAACCCTCAGGACATCGGGACGATCTGGTCGGAGCTCTGGAAGATCAACCGCGCGATAACGACACAGGTCATCGGCGCAATCGACGTCTGTCTGTGGGATATCAACGGCAAAGTCGCCGGCCAGCCCGTTCATAGGTTGCTGGGGACCTGCAAGGAATCGGTGCCGGTCTACTCGAGCACTGCGTTCCACCAATCGAAGGAAGAGTATGCCGAGGAGGCCGTTCGCTTCAAAGACGAGGGCTGGACCGCGCACAAGATCCATCCTCACAACGACCCTGCAGCGGACGTTGAGATCTGCCGGGCCGTCCGCGAAGCCGTGGGCCCTGACATGAAGCTCATGCTCGACTCCATGTGGTCCTACGGGTACGAAGACGCGGTGCGGGTCGGGCGGGCTATCGAAGAACTCGACTTCTACTGGTATGAAGACCCTTTGGCCGCAGAAGACCTCTACGGCTATGTGAAGCTGCACCAGAAATTGGACATACCGATTATGTCCACCGAACATGCGCCCGGGCGGTATTACGGCATGGCCCAGTGGATCGTCCAGTACGCGACCGACATCCTTCGGGGCGACGTTGCCGTTACGGGCGGGATCACTCCCACTGTGCGGCTCTGTCACCTCGCCGAGGGTTTCAAAATGAAGTGCGAAGTGCATCACGGAGGCAATTCCCTCAATAACGTCGCGAATCTCCACATCACGATGGCCGTCCCGAACTGTGAGTTCTTCGAATTCTTCCCCTGTACCGGCGCCAACGTGTACGGGCTGGTCGAGGACATCAACATGGATGGCGGCGTCGTACAGGCACCCACCAAAGCCGGGCTCGGGTACGAGATCGACTGGAACTTAGCCCGACGAGAGCACATCGCCACCCTCGAATAGCTCCTCGATTAAGAACCACGCCGAAGCACACGATCGCGCCCGGCGCCGGAGAAGCGAGACTCGGGCTCCTCCAAAACGCCCCACGCCAAACGGCCGGACCCGCGTGACGCCCGATCGAGGAGTGGTGGACTCGGCAGTGGGCTGGTTCCTCAGCCCCTTTCCTCGAGCTCAGTCAATCGTCCGCAGCGTGCGCGACGTCAATGCGGTCACGAGACCAACCGCAACGAGGCCGATTGCGACGGTCCCGAATGCCAGCTCTATGCTGATTAGGCTGGCCGCTACGCCGATAGCGAACCCGCCGAACGACATAACCGCGAACTGCAACATGAAGAGGGACATCACACGTCCACGATACGAATCGTCCGCGTAGGCAAGAAGCAGAGTGTTGCCGACGCTCTGCCGTCCCGCTTGGCCTATTCCGATGATCACCATGAACGGGATCGCAACCAGAACGGAGGGACTGAAAGAGAGCCCGATCAGTCCAAGGCCAAGCACGATGCCGCTCCCGATCAGAAGCTGCCCGCGATAGCTGTCGGGCAACGTAGCAAGAACCAACGATCCCACGAGGGAGCCTGCGGCGCTCACGGCGATGAGAAGACCGAGAACGGACGAATCGCCGGAGAACACGTCGGAGGACGAAGCCGGGCAAGACAGGCATATAGGCTGACCCCAAGAGCGCCACGAAGAAACTGAACACCAGGATCTGCCTCAGCTCCCTGTGGTTCCCGACATACCTGAGACCGTCCAAAACCTCACGAACCGCTCCGCTCGCGGTCGCGGCGCTCCTCTGCGTCGCCGGCGCCCCGGGCACTAATGACATGGTGAGGATCGCGACGGCGTAGCTCGCCGCCATCACGAAGAATGCACCGTCCGCTCCCCAGGCCCGAAGCACGAGGCCACCCACCGCCGGCGCGGTGATCTGCATCATGTTCATGCCGGCGGAATTGAGCGAGATGGCGTTCATCATTCGCTCGCCCTTGACGACTTCGTACACCATTGCCTGACGCGCGGGCATCATCATGCCCACCAGGAGCCCCGAACCGACGCCGCTGGCCAGAAGATGCCAGAACTCCAACAAACCGAACGATGCGAGTAATCCCATTCCCAGGACGTTCGCGCACCCGATGACCTGGCCAACCTGGGTGACGATCTTCTTTGGGAAGCGGTCCGCCAGAACTCCCCCATAGAACCCGAATACCAGCTGGGGCAACGCGGAGGCGAGACTGAGGAGTCCGAGGGCAGTAAACGAACCCGTCAGCTCGAACACGAGGAACCCCCGCACGAGCATCTGCATCATCACGGCGCCCATCATTCCCAGCGTGCTGATGAAGAACCATGCGAATGCGGGGTCTCGAAGTGAGTGGAAAGTACCGAGGCGTGCGGGGGCAGCGCTTACGGGTGCGGCAGGGACCTGCGATTCCACAGGCGGGGAGACCGGCACCGGACTGCCCACACGCGCAGCGTCGATCATCCGGGCCCCGAGAGCAACCGCCCCGCAGCCCTCGGGGCAAGCCTGAACCCCCTCCTCAGCGGTTCGGGGCGCTGGAGAGGGGGTTCTGGCGCGACGGTATCAGCCATGCCGCGCGGGCACGCCCCCCTATACCTCACTCAGGACGTGAAGTGCCGTTTCTTGAAACAGAGTAGCGGTCTACTTTGCGCTCGCCGGCCGGCCCGCCAGGAGTGCCGAACGCCCCCTGCGCCTCGACCGCCTGGGGGGGACTTGCGCCCCGGCGGGCCTGCCACGCTGCACAACATCCCGGAGGATGTCCCCCCAGATTGTCACTATTACGGACCGTGATAATTGAGCGATGGAAGACTGAGCGTCCAGCTCTGTCGGTCTTAGCACGGCCGGCTAATCGGGCCGACGCTCCCGGGTGTTGAGTGAAGTTATTCACTGTGTCGGCGCGGCCTGCTACCTAGGATCTCGTTTAGAAACATCGGTGCAATCGGGCATCCGGATGCGAAGGAGACCATGGGTTATTACGACGATCGAGATTACTACCGGGCGCACGACTACCAGCAGGAGCTTCGGGACCGCGACTTCTGGAGGGACTCTTTAGAGGGTGTTGCGACGACCACATGAACTCGGTCAATATCTTGCGATCCGCTACACGGAGAGGCTCGCCGAGGCGGGCGCTGTAACTTCGGTCGGCAGCCGCGGGGACAGCTACGATAACGCCCTGGCGGAGACAATGATCGGCTTATACAAGGCCGAGCTGATCCACCAGCGGGGGCCATGGCGTGGCCTTGAGGATGTTGAGCTGGCTACCCTGGACTATGTGGCCTGGTTCAACAACCGCCGGCTCTTCGGACCAAACGGCTACCTGCCCCCCGCCGACTACGAACAAAGTCGCGCTGGTTCTTTAGATCCAGCGCCGGCTAACGCCCAATGAATTCAGTCTCCAGGAAAGCCGGGGCAGTTCACGTGAAGAAGTCCGGATAGGTGCGAGACAGTCGCCTCTGTGCTGGGAGGCAGAAGTAGGTCCTGGCGCAACGACCGCTCGGAGCCCAGGCTCGGACAATTGTGTAAGCAGTTGTTGGGGTGCCAGGGAAGGGCCAACCGGCGATCAGATATCACCGTTCTTCAGACAGCAGAAAGGGAGACCAACGTTAGGATTTGGATATCTACGCCAAACCGAACGAGGTCTCCCATGTCCAAGCCTAACGCCACTTCAGCCATCACTCCTAGCGATGGTGTCCCCGTGAGGAACTTCAGGGCCCAGACGTGGCAGCAGAACCGCCTTGGGAAGATGCACCTTGAGGACCTCTCGCGAGAGGCCAGAGCGCGTCTCAAATGGCTCGACTGGCACCATCAGAACGGCCAGAACGTGAGCCTCACCTGCCGCCACTTCGGCCTTAGCCGGGCAACCCTCTATCGCTGGCTCGGCCGCTACAACCCTTACGCTCTCTCAGCTCTGGAGAACCGCTCCAGCCGCCCCCAAAAGGTTCGCCAGCCAACCTGGACCTTGACGCAGATCCTCGCCGTCAAAGCCCTCCGGGAGAAGTACCCAGCCTGGGGCAAGATGAAGCTGGTCGTCCTCCTGGCACGTCGGGGAATCCAGCTCTCCGCTTCCCGAGTGGGCCGCATCCTGCGCTACCTGAAGCGGCGGGGTGAGCTCAAGGAACCCCTGAGGCGGATACGCAGCCGGCTGCGTAAGCGAAAACGCCACTACGCCAGCCGCAAGCCCAGGGACTATGCAGCGAAGGCACCGGGGGACATCGTCCAGGTCGACACGGTCGATATCCGGCCGGAGCCCGGTGTGGACCTTAAGCAGTTCACAGCCGTCGATGTCGTCTCCCGCTGGTCGGTTCCCACCATCTCCTACCGTGCTACCGCCAGCTCCGCGGCCCGGGCTCTTGAGGACCTCATCGAGCGCACGCCCTCCCCCATCAAAGCGATCCAGGTCGATGGCGGTTCGGAGTTCATGGCTCGCTTCGAGGAGGCCTGCCGGGAGAAGGGCATAAAGCTCTTCGTCCTGCCACCGCACAGTCCCAAGTTGAACGGGGCCGTGGAGCGAGCCAACCGCACCTACCGCGAGGAGTTCTACCAATGCTCAGATGCCCCACCGACCGTCGAGGGCTTCAAACCCGCCCTCCGTCACTACGAGGACGTCTACAACTTCATCCGCCCTCACCAGGCGCTCGACTACCTCACCCCAGCCCAGTTCCTTCAGAACTGGGCGGCCAAGAAACAGCAGGAGGTGTATCGGACGTGCTGAACCAGTACAGAACGTTGCCTTTTCTATTTCAGAAGTATAAGCTTGCAGCCTGCCTGGTGGCTGGACCGCACTGGTTCGAGCCGAGCTTGGCCGCTGGGAGGAAACCGAAAGTGGACAGCAGCAACTATTGGAAGCGTTTGGGGCGAGGGCGGCTATCGAGGCGTCGCGCACTAGGTCTGGCAGGGTCCGCCGGTGCGGGAGCCATCGGCCTCGCCGTATTTGGATGTGGCGACGATGACGACGGCGATGGTGACGATGCCGGCGGAACTCCCAGCGGGAGCCCGGCCGCAACGTCGACGCCAGCCGATCAGCCGGTTTCAGGTGGACCGGTTTCAGGTGGAACCGTCACTATGCCTGGAAGCGACGGGAGCATCTTCGACCCCGCGGCCGTTATCCGCGGCGGCACGGTGGCGAGCGTCTTCAGCATTTACGAGGGGCTCAACTACTTCGATACCAACTTCACGCTCACATCGGCAATAGCCGAGCTGCCCGAACAGGTCGATGAGTTGACGGTCATCTACAAGATTAAGCCCGACGTTTTCTGGCAGGACAAGGCGCCGCTGGATGGGCGCCAATTCACCGCCGACGATGCCGCCTTTGGGCTTGAGCGGTTCGGCCAGGACAATTCGACGTTTGTCTTCCGTCCGCGGTTCTCGGTGGTTGATCAGTACGAGGTGGTGGACGATCTCACCCTACGGCTCAATCTCTCAGAGCCGTTCGGCGCGGTCCTGGCAAATGTTGCCGAGGCATCGTCGCTGATGGTCTCACGGGACGCCGTCGAGGCGTTCGGCGACGAGGGAATCGCGGCTAACCTTGACAACGCGATCGGGACGGGACCGTTTATGCCTGTGAGCCGCGAGGAATCTGTAGAGACGGTCTTCGAAAAGAACCCCAACTACTACCGGACGGGCCAACCGTATTTTGACGAGTACAGAGTGCTCTGGTTCGCTGATCTCGCGGCTCGACTGGCGGCATTCGTTTCGGGCCAGACAGACTGGGTGAATTCTCACTGGATTGGCTCGCTGCAGGACCTCGAAACTGTGCAGGATCAGCTCGGCAAGGATGAAGTGACTGGCGTGCCGAATCCCACCACGTTCGGCCCCGCCACACACTTCAACACAAAGGTGCCGCCGTACGACGACCCGCGTGTGCGCACCGCACTTCACCTCGCGCTCGACCGGACGCAGCTCCTGGCCATCGGACGGGGCGGCACCGTGTTGGGAGGACCGATCCCGTCGGTCCTCAGCCCGTACGGGTTCACTGAACAGGAACTCCGCGCGACTCCGGGCTTCCGCGAAGGTGCGGAGCGTGACAAGGACGTTGCGAACGCTAAAGCGATGCTGGAGGCATCGGGTGTGGACCACAGCAGTGCCAAGATGCAGGTCCGGAGTTCAGCCACAGCCTCGGATTTCGGCCAGGTCATGCAGCAGAACTGGGCCGACATCGGCTTCAACGTCGAAATCCAAGAGCTGACCACTTCCGATATTCTTGCCGCTCGCAAGGGCCGCGAGAACTTCAGTCTCGTAGTGCTCGGTCGGCAGGGTTCGTCGGATCCGGATCTGCTCTACAACGACTTGCACCCCGACGGCGGCCAGAACTACGGCAACTTTTCGGACGAAAGGATCACGGCGCTTCTCGAGAAGGGCCGTCGCAGCTACGACCCAACCGAGCGCAACATTCACTACAAAGAGGCGCAGGACCTGCTCCTCGCCGAGCTCAATCCGCAGCTCTGGGCAGTAAATTCGAGTCCGACTGTCTCGTTCAGGTCGAACCTGAGAGGCTTCCGGCCCACTCCCTCCATCGCCGCCGGAAACATAGTCCTGGCGGGCATGTGGCGCGCGCCCGCGTAGCGATGACCACGTAACAACTCGACATCAATGATCGAGTTGTTGCATGAACCAATACTTACTCCGCCGCCTATTGCTGGTTCCCGTGACTGTGGGACTGTTGTCCATCTTCTTGTTCGTGATGATGGCAATGGTCCCCGCGAGCGTAGTCGATTCGCGATTGGACTACGGCAACACAACCGAGGACCGTGAGAGGCTCGAAGCGCACTTCGGGCTCGACAAGCCGCTGCATGAGCGTTATTTGCGGTGGGTGGGTCAGGTGGTCAGGGGGGACCTGGGTAATTCCTGGCTAACCAACACACCCGTTCTCGACGAGATCAAGCGTCGGATGCCGGTCACGTTGGAGCTCATGGCCTTCACCATGGTGCTCTACATACCAATCGGAATCGGAGTGGGTGTCCTTGCGGCGGTGCGACAGAACAGGCCCGAGGACCTCATATCCAGGTTCATTGCCATCCTGCTCCTCGCCGTGCCCAATTTCTGGCTCGCGACGCTTTTCATAATCCTGCCGCTCCTCTGGTGGGGCTACTCTCCGCCTGTCCCTTATGCCTATTTCCTCGACGACCCAGGCGCGAACCTGAGGATCATGCTTCCCGCCGCGATCCTGTCGGCCACTAACAGTGCGGCTCTCCTGGTGCGGGTTGCACGCTCGGAGATGTTGGAAGTGTTGCGCCAAGACTACGTCCGAACTGCGTACGCGAAGGGCTTGCGGTCTCGGGTTGTCATCTTCCGGCATGCGCTTCGAAACACGCTGCTTCCGCTGCTGACCATCCTTGGACTCGCGTTCGCCGGAGGAATCGCCGGGACTGTCATCACGGAACAGGTATTCAACATCCCCGGGATGGGCAGGTACCTCGTGGAAGCGCTCCAGACCAACGACCTACCCGTTGTTCAGACCTGGATGCTTTTCTTTGGGACGATTTTCGTGCTTACGAACCTGGTTGTGGACTTCAGCTACGCCTGGCTGGATCCGCGGATAAAGCTGTCGTGAGCGAAGCCGGGGCCGCTCCGATTGCCGATACTGCCTACATACTTCAGCCAAGGCCGCATGTTCTGCGACGCATGGGCAGGGTGGTGGTCCGTCACCCTCTCGGCGTTTTCGGACTCCTGCTCGTCGTCGTCGTCGTCTCGGTAGGGATCGTTGGACCTTACTTCACCGCCGATCCGATAAGGCTCGGCCCGGACGTGCTCCAGGGTCCGAGCAGCGAGCACTGGTTCGGCACAGACGTTTTGGGTCGCGACTACTTCGCGCGCGTCGTGGCAGGCGCGCGCCTGTCCCTTATGCTCTCCTTGCTGGCCATGGTTATCGGTACCGGCGCCGCGCTTGTCATAGGGATGCTGTCGGGCTATCTAAAAGGCATCTTTGACATGCTCGGACAGCGAGTCATCGACGTTCTCCTCGCCTTCCCGGGCCTCATTCTCCTACTCCTGCTGGGACAGGCTCTGGGTCGGGGATGGGAATCGGTGGCGATCGGCCTGGGCGTGCTATATGCGGTAGGGCTCACGCGGATCATCCGCGCGTACACATTCAGGGCGTTGGCGGAAACGTACGTTGAGGCGGCCCGAGTGCTCGGAGCAAGCCCTGTGCGCATCCTGGCGCGTCACGTGTTCCCCAATATGGGTCCGCCGCTGTTCATCTACGTCACTACCCTAATCGGGGGCGCAATCCTCGCGGAGGGCGGCCTCGCCTTCCTCGGTCTCGGGATCGCGCCCCCGGAACCGTCATGGGGCCGGATGCTGGCCGAGGGTCGGTTACAGTGGCGCGAGCCACACCTGAGCATCTTCCCGGGGGCGGCGATGACGATTACCGTGCTTGGATTCAGCCTTCTGGGTGACTCTTTGCGGGACATCTTCGACCCGCGACTTCGTGGCAGCTGAAGGGAGTAGGTAGCTTTGACTGAGCCCACTAATCCGTTCCGAGTCGGGATCATCGGCACCGGCGGGACCTCCAGGCTGCACCTCCGCGGCTACCAGCGGTTTCCGGATACCGTCCGGCTGACCGCTCTGTTCGATATCGACCGCTCCGCCGCGGAGGCATTCTCCTATTGGCGCGAGGGCGGCCCGGAGTTCGCAAACGTGAACGTCATGGCGGTAGCCCACGGGATGGAGAAAGAGCAGGTTCTGGCCCACAAGGCGGCGATCGACGCGCATCTGAACGAGGCCGGGATATCTGTCAGCTATACCAACGTCTTCTGGGGCGGCCGCAGCGAAATCAAACCCTCGGAGATCTCGCCTCTCCTCTACCGGGAGTGGCTGGTCTCACGCGGCATCGATCCCCATTCGATGTGCGAACCATCAGGAGCACCCGCGTGAACTACAGGAAGCTCCAAGGCACGAACCTTACCGTCTCCGAGGTCGGCTTCGGCGTATGGACAGTCGGAACGACGTGGTGGGGGGTCAAGGATCGCACCACCGGTATCGGGCTCCTCCGCCAGGCCTTCGACCTCGGAGTCACCTTCTTCGACACGGCGGACACGTACTCCACTGGGGAGGCCGAGACGATTCTGCACGAGGCATTGGGCGACGTGCGGGACCAGATCGTGATCGGCTCGAAGTGCGGCTACGACATCTACAGCCACCCCGATCGAAAGGGGCAGCAGGAGCGACCCCACGACTGATCTCCCGCCTACATGCGGAAAGCGCTCGAAAACTCGCTCCGACGCCTCGGTACGGATCACCTCGACTTCTACCAAGTTCCGCAATCGTGACCCCGCCGTGGACTACGCGCGCCATCGGCGACCCCCTGCGTAAACGGCTCCTACGGTCAGCAACAGACCGGCGCCAAGGGCCAGCGCACCCGTTTGGTTGGCACGCGTGATGTCCGCCGGTCCCGGTGGCCGCCCCGGCGCGTTGAGGACGTGATGGCCGCGCTTTTCGAGGCGTGTTGGTGCCGAAAACTCGATCGTGGGGCGTTGACCGGGCAGGACGGAGGCTGATGATGGAGGCTTGTGTAATCGAATCCTCTACCGCGTCATCGCCTCACTGGCTCGGCTTGCCGTGCGCTCAGGCCGCTCGAAGGATATCGAGATCATCGTGCTACGCCATCAGCTTGCCGTGCTTCGCCGGCAAGTCGCCCGCCCCACCCTCAACGACGCCGACCGGTCGCTACTGGCTGTGGCTGCACGAGCACTCCCGCGGGCTTGCCGAGAGGGCTGGCTGGTCACTCCCGACACCCTGCTGCGCTGGCACCGACGACGCATCGCTCGTCACTGGACCCAACCATCACGCTCCCCAGGGCGGCCATCGACCGTCCCCGAGATCCGACAGCTCGTCCTCCGTTTGGCTCGAGAGAACCCCACGTGGGGCTACCGGCGAATCCAGGGCGAGCTGAGCCGACTCGGACACCGTCTCGCTCCTTCCACCGTCTGGCAGATCCTCAGCACCCACGGCATCGAGCCTGCGCCAACGCGTTCGAGCCCTACCTGGACTCAGTTCCTCCGTTCCCAAGCTGCCGTCGCCTGCGATTTCGCCACGATCGACTCCGCATTCCTACGCCGCTTCTATCTCTTGTTCTTCATCGACATTCGCTCCCGCAAAGTGTTCCTCGGTGGCATCACCACGAACCCAACGGGCGATCGGACCACCCAGGCAGCCCGAAACCTCTTCCTCCGCTACGGCGACCAGGTCGCTTCGTCCCGGGCCCTGATCCGTGACCGAGGAAGTCAGTTGGTCGAGTCCTTCGACCGGGTTTTTAGGGCCGAGGGATTGAAGGTCCTGCAGACACCCATCCGAACGCCCGTGGCGAACACCTTCGCCGAACGCTGGATTGGTTCTTTACGTCGCGAGCTTCTCGACCGAACTATCGTCTGGAATCAGCATCAGCTGCAACGACCCGCCGCAGACTACGTCGACCACTACAACGGGCACCGACCTCACCGCTCACTCAACCAGCAGCCGCCGAGCCAGCGCGAAATCACCGCATGCGGGCCGCCCTCGGTGCTGGGAATCGAACGGGTGCCGATGTCACGGACTCATCAATGAATACCGAGAAGCTGCATGATCCGCGGGGACGCCTTTTTCGGCACCAACACGCCTGGGATCGTGAACGCCGGGAATGGAAGAAACGCGATCTGCACGACAAGGAGTACGTGTATTGGTGGGCGGACGGCGTGTATTTCAACATCCGCCTCGACGACGATCGCCAGTGCATTCTTGTCTTAATCGGAGCTACGAAGGATGGGAGGAAGGAGCTCGTCGCCTTCCAGGATGGGTTTCGGGAGAGCGAGCAGAGCTGGCGGGAGCTGCTCCTGGACCTCAAGGATTTCGGCTTGAAGGTTCCACCGAAGCTCGCCACCGCCGACGGTGTTTTGGGGTTCTGGAAGGCCCTGCGCAAGGTCTACAGCAGCACCGCAGAGCAGAGATGTTGGATGCACAAATCTGGAAATGTTCTTGAGAAGCTACCCAAAGGAGCCCAGCGCCGGGCCAAAGAGGCCCTCCACGAGATCTGGATGGCGGAAACCCGAGGCGATGCTGAAAGGGCGTTTGATCTCTTCCTTCAGAAGTACGGCGCCAAGTATCCAAAGGCCACCGGCTGCTTGGCCAAAGATCGCACCGAACTCCTCGCCTTCTACGACTTCCCAGCAGAGCACTGGAAACACATCCGCACTTCCAATCCGATCGAGTCGACCTTCTCCACGGTTCGCCTGCGGCATCGCCGGACCAAGGGATCGGGCAACCGCGACGCCTGCCTGGCTATGGTCTACAAGCTCGTCGAGCATGCCCAGAGCCGCTGGCGAAGACTCGACGGCCATCAGCTCATCCTGGAGCTGCTCGCCGGGAGACTCTTCCAAGACGGTATTATCGAGACCACTTCCAGGGACGCCGCGTGACTTTCTCCCGGCCTCCGTACACAAGAACCGGTCATATCTCACCCAGGTGCGACCGCATCTCAATGGCCGCCTGGAACTCGACCGAACTTACCGGTTCTGATCGAGGCGCGCGAGGGCGTTCATATGCCCGTGCACGCGGAACATGGCGCCGACGCCCATCATCTCCAGATCCGTGTTGAGGGTTTCCTTCATGGTGATGAACCCGGGACCACCCGGAGCCATTATCTCGGACGCGATGGCATCGACCTCCGCTGCCAACCGCTCGGGGGGCACGGCAAGGCTGACGAGGCCGAACTGCTCAGCCTGCTTGCCGCTGAGCTTGCGCCCCGTCATCAGCAGATATCGAGCCTTCTTGGGACCGAGCAGTACCTGCCAGAGCGGCATGCTTGTGACCCCGTTGAGCGCACCGCGGCCAAACGTCTCGGGCGGCATGTGTCCGATAACCGCATCCTCAGCGGCTACCGAGATGTCGCAGACGAGCTGGAGGTAGCAGCCACCGGCCAGGCAGTTCCCGTGGATCTGGGCAATGGTCGGTTTGGGGCACTTCCAGATGCGCATGTAGCGGGCTTCGATGCCGCGCAATCGCATCAGCGCTGAGTTTGTGCTCCAGCCGCCTTCGGGTGGCGTGATGTAATACGACCCGGTGCGGTCGTATCCGGAGCAGAAGGAACGACCGGCCCCGCAGAGGACAACGACGTAGACGCCTTCGTCGGCCTCGGTGAAGGCAGCATCGATGTCATCGAGCAACTGAAAGTCGAGTGCGTTGTGCCGTTCGGGGCGGTTCATCTCGATGCGCGCGACGTGGTTTTCCACTGAGTAGTTCACGGCGTCCATGGGGTTCTCCTAG
Source organism: Dehalococcoidia bacterium (assembly GCA_965226785.1). Lineage (GTDB taxonomy): Bacteria > Chloroflexota > Dehalococcoidia > UBA2979 > UBA2979 > CBDDEC01. Next base: position 824,913 of record CBDDEC010000004.1, on the reverse strand, counting down.
AGGCCGATGAGCCGATCGCTGCGGCCATCATCCATATGAGCTCTGCGGCCGGCCGTGAACGAAAAGCGGGGCGCGGCCCGGCCGCTGATTATCCGGGACGGGAGATCCCGCCCCACGGGTACCTCTACGGCAGGGGCCGTCGCTTGTTCCAAAAATCGTAAGGTAAGAGCGCGAGGAGCAGCCCGTGCAGGCGAATAGGATGAATGAAGCCCCCGAAGTCCGTGGGGTCCCAGCCAGGGCCGGTTGAGGTGATACGCTCGCGGATCTCCGGAATGTCGTACGTTTCGATGCTGGCCATATAGATGCCGTTGCCGTTTTTCGTCACGAACCGTCCGGCGGCCTTGCCCATGTCCGTCGGATCGAGGTACTCGAGGCTGTCGAGGGCCCCGCCATCGCGAGCGTCAAACCAGGTGATGGCGCCGTCGTTCGCGGGGCCGAGCCACCGCGAGGTGTGTGCCTTTTCGAGGCCGAACAGGTCCGTGTAACGGTTGATGCTCTCGTCCAGGTCCTTGACGGCGTAGGTGATCTGCCAGATCCGGTCTCCCAGACCGACCCGGTCACGTTCGACGTATTTGCTGATGATCGTGCCGGTGCCGTCGAGGTCCTCCTGGAACACCACGAAGCGGTCGGGTCCCTGCTGACGGATCCGGACCCCACGCTTTTCGATCCGGGCAGCGAGTGCTGATGGGTCGTCGCAGGCGAAGCCGGCAAGAAAGAGCCCCCGGCGGCCCGCTTCGAGAAAGCTCTGGGCGGGTCCCGGACCGGTTGGCTCGAAGAGCTCCAATTGGTCGTGTCCCCACTGCAGGGTCACTCGCCTGGCCCCCGCCTCCACATCTTTCTCGTCGCCCACGATCTCGGTATCGAAGATCGTGGCGTATGTCTTGGCGGCCTCGTCAGCGCCCGGTACCACCAGGGCGAGTCGATCGACTCGGTCCAACAATTTCACACTCCTCCGCAACTTGGGTCGTTAGATGGGTTCGATTCTAGAGGAAAGTCGTGTTCGAGTGCCTGCCCCAACCGTCCTGGTTCTGATATCGGCAGGATAGAATGGTGGAGTTGCCCCGATTTGACGGACAGTCAGGATAGGGAGAGATGCTCCCGAGAAAGGATGTCCAGATGGAGCGAGAAGGACAGAAGCCGCGGCGTTCGTTCACGGACGAGTACAAGGGCGAGGTGGTGCAGCTCTGCCGGAGCGGAGAGAAGAGCATCGGCCAGGTGAGCCGGCGGCCGCTTTCGTACGCGTAGATCGAGTCTGCGGAGACGCCAGCTCGCTTCCCCAATTGTGGCCGAGTCAGGACATTGGCATCCCGAGCTTCGGCCAGTAGTCGTGGGAATGTCTTGTGGTGAAGGTCGACGATCCCGGGAGCCGTGCCCCCCTTCCCCACGGCAATCACAGCGTCTTCTGTCCATGTGCTCGTAGCGGCGTCCGCCGGCATCCAGTCGAACACATGGGAGCCGTCGAAAATGCTCCAGTCACGAAACACCCCGAAGAAGTTCAATATCGTGCCGTCGCCAAGACGCCATTCAATCGGGTGGTAGTTCCGCATCTCCAGTCTCCACTTGTCATGGGCGGGCCAGAGCTTGAAGAAGCGGTCAAGGGCACTGGGGCGCTCCGCCGCTAACCGTGTGATCAGTGCCTGGAGGAACGGAGGGATTGAGCCGCTGATATCCAATGCGGCCCCTTCGACACGGAGTGTGGTGACTAGGCGGCTCAGCAGCTGGTCCCAATTCATGAGCCGCCGTTCAAAGTGCTCAAGGGCAGCCATCCAAAGCAGGCTTCGCTCGAACGCCGTGGGCAAGAGCGATGCGAGGTCTGCTTCGGCAATGGCGTTTGCAAGCGAGTTCCGCGAAAGAGCTGATCGATCTGCTGTTGACTCGGCGAGACGAGATCGGACACCCGGATCCGGACACGGCGGTGGCGTTCGTGCTCGACCAGCTGCGCTCCATGATCAAGGCGCGTCATCAGGCCATCACGGAGACGCCGCTCTCCACCCGTTCCGACAAGGCGTTTCTTGTGGAGGCGATGCCGTGGGGGTGCAAAACCTCATGCGGCCCATCGATACTCGCTGTGCAGCCCTCCGAGAACCTCCCGTCGTATGAGTTCGGAGCCCGCGTTGGCAGCCGCTTCTGGCGCCCTGCCCAACGGCGAATCCAGAGCTAATGATCGGTGAGGACGCATTGCGTTGTAGTGCTCGACGTACTCCCGCAGCACCCGAAGCAGGTGTCGCTCACCAAGAACGATCACGTGGTCCAGGCATTCGCGCCTCAGGGTGCCCACGACACGTTCGCAAACCGAATTCGCATTGGGTGCCGGCACCGGAATGAGGACTGCTTGTATGCCGATTCGTGCTGCCTTCTCAACGAAGTCGCTCCCGTAGCAGCGATCCCGGTCGCGAATCAGGTGTCCGGGCTGGGCCCCCACGGCGTCGCCTCGATCAGCTGGCGCCAGACCCACGAGGCGGTCGGGTTCTTGGTAACGTTGACGTGAACGATGCGACGCCGGTCGTGGGCGATGAACACGATGGCATAGAGAGTCTGCAGGGTGAGGGTCTGCACAGGGGCGGCGTCTTACCCCTCTGGAGACGAGAGGCCGTGATCGGACCGTCTTCGCGATAGATTATCTGTTGGTGTTCTGTCATCTGGCGGCGTCCCTCTCGTGGCAATGCGTCGCTGATATATCTGGGTGCAAATGCATCCTCCTTGTCTGAGTCGAACTTAAGACGGAAAGGTAATCTCGTCGACTATCACACCAGCTTTCCGGAGCCGCGCTAGATCCGAATCGCCCATTCCAAGCCACTCTCGGAGCACTTCATCCGTATGCTCTGAGAATCGCGGAGCGGGCCGCTGAGTTGTGAGTGGCTGACCGTCGAGCCGAATCGGAATTCGGAGATAGGTCTGCTCGCCAGCGTCCGGGTGCTCCACTTGCTCGAATGCCTTCAGACTGAGTAACTCGCGAGCCTTCGACCCAGACTCGTAATTGTTGACTGGAGCGGCCCGTATTTTCCGGATGGTCAACTGTTCCAACAGTTCCGCGATGGGAAGACTCGATGTCCAGGCAGTAAGACCTTGGTCGATTGGTTCCCGAGCAGCAAGACGCTTGTCAATATCTGTCGTGAAAAAGGCATCGAGATGAGGCTTGGCTGCATCGACAAGATCGGCAAACTGCTGGTCGCTCTTTACGACGATGGCGACCCATGCGCCATCTGCCGAAGGGAATATCCCCGATGGGACTCGTCGCGGCTCTGCATTACCGAGCCGTTGGGGTGAGGTTCCCGCCAAGGAACTCATCACGATTCCTTCACCGAGTTGCAGCCACATCGCTTCCTGATGAGAAAAGTCGATGTAGGTGCCTTGCCCCGTCAATTCCCGTTTTCGCAAGGCAGCAAGCAGCGATAAAGCCGCATGAATTCCGACCACTCCGTCGGGGAAAAATGTCGGACTCACCCGAGCGCCCTCATGTAAATATCCAAACCTGGAAGCCATCCCTCCAGCGCCTTCGATGATGGATCCGTAGCCTGCGAGGTCTTTATAGGGCCCGGAAGCTCCCAGCGAGGGCATGTTCAACATAACGAGCCTTGGATTGATTTCGTTCAACGTCTCGTAGGTCAAACCGAGATTCGGCAACACCCGTGCCGTGAAGTTGGAAACCATGACATCCGCGACCTCAACCAGGCGCAAGAAGACTTCTTTGCCAACTGGTTGAGTCAGCTCAAGGGAGATTCCGCGTTTGTTACGATTTAGCCCGAGGAAGTGGGGAGTTTGGTCGTAATGCTTCCCCTTTCCCGGTGGTTTTAAGGAGTTCGCGTTGTTTCCCCGCCAAATGTCGACACGCCGCGCCGATTCCACCTTGACAACGTCGGCGCCGAGCGCCCCCAGCAGGCGTCCTGGAGCCGTCCCAGCCCACATCGTCGTCAAATCCACAACCCTGGTTCGTATCAGCCAATTAACCCTGGTCATTGCGCAGCTGCCATTTCATCGAACCAGACGGAGTCGGCCCCGAATTCACTGATTCCGCGCGACCCGTCCCACTCAAGCCCACGGGCCAATCGGGCCGGAACTTTCCACGATCGTTCGCCCCGAGCGGCCGTAGCAAGAAATCCCCGGTCATTAAGGTGTGGGTCTGTTAGGACGTCCAACGAGTCGAGCACCACTCCGCACGCCCAGCCAACTCCGAGCGCCTGACTCAAGATGTGAGCCCTCGTGTTCTCGTCGTACCAGGGTTGAATCTCGGCCCAGAGCGCCCGGTAGTTCTCCGCCCGGGCGGCGGGAGTAGCAAATCGCTCGTCGGTGAGCAAATCTGGCCGTCCGTAGAGAAGACACTGCACTTCCCAGTCGTGATGTCGTACGGTTCCCGGAACGACGAATCCGTCGGCGCACTTGAACGCCCCGGACGGAAACAAGCCGGGCGGGTTCGGGCCGGGCGGTGGCCGGATGATCCCAAGGTGAAGATACAGTTGGTAGCTTCCTTCGGTCCCGGCGGTCATAGCGAACACCCACGGAACATCGACATGTAAGGCGCCCTGGTCCCCCGCAAGTAGGCTCGCCGTAGCGCCTGCGGCGGCGAATGCCCCAGCTAGGTACTGAGACTGAAAACCTGGAAACCTCAATGGCGCGGCGTCCACATCGCCTGTGACCGTCATGACGCCCGCTCGTGCCTGCACAATCAGCTCGTCGTCGATTTCGCCAGGTTCCGATGCTTCGAAGCCCCAGGCCGTTATCGTGATGTATCGTTTGTTGCGAGCCGCAACCGCGTCGAGAATCGAAGGCTCAACTTCGGATTGGACCCGGCTATCGACCACGACGTCGGCCCACTCAAGGCCGGCCGCTAGCCTTTTGGCGTCCCATTCGACGTTGCGCTTTCCGCAATTGAGGTAAAGAAACAGAGGGCTCGGCGGCTCCGTTTCCCTGTCATCAACGGGGTACTCGCGAGCGGGGTCGCGCTCGGCCCGCTCCAGCTTCACGACGGTCGCGCCAAGCATCTGGAGTAGCTGGCAAGCAAATGGGGCAGCTACCCCGGTGCCTAGCTCAAGCACACGAATATCCCGGAGAGGGCTGGAGTTCTTTGCTTTCTGCATGGAACCTTTGTTTTCCATGGAGATGGAAGTGTAGCATAGCCAATCCATAGGCTAACCGCGAACATTCGAGGGGGGATCAGTGATCACCCCAACTATGAGGCAAGCATCGTCAAGATCTTCAGTACGGAGATGATGCAGAGGCTCCAACACGCGGGCACGAAGATGCTGGGACCGTACGGTCAGCTGACTCCCCAAGACCCGAGGGCCCCGATCGGCGGCCGGATAGAGCAGGGCTATCGCGCGGCCGTCATGCCGACCTTCGGAGCCGGCTCCAACGAAGTCATGCGGAACATCATCGCCACGCGCGGATTCGGACTGCCACGGGCGTAAACACCACGTTCATCGGGCACCCACGGGCCGGATGATGGCCCCACAGAGCCACGGTACACCCTCTGGGATGCGTGGATCAGCGACGCGGGAAAGCAAGCAGAGCAGCGAGAATGCCGGAGGAGAACCCTGCCCCTACCGAACGCGTTAGTCCCGCAGCTGGCGCGAAGATGAGTAAACTACTGACGTTGGGAACCGAGGACATCAGGCGATCACGGTGTATTCCGAGACCGCCGTCCCTCTCGCGAGGCTGTACGTGGACTTTCGGAAAGAGGGATCTCGCGTTCCGGGGAGCATAGGGCCGGAATTCAAATCATCTAACGCCCAACGGCGACCGGCCAAGGTGAGTATCTACCAGGAGGAGGAAAAATGCCGGAGACCATTCTGATCGACATCGACGAAGGCGTGGCCAGGATCACGCTGAACCGTCCCCACCGCAACAACTCCATCGACATCACGATGTGCAAGGAGCTCTATGAAAACCTCATGGACATCTCCTATCGCATGGACGTCAACGTGCTGGTGCTAACGGGAGCGGGAGATACGTTCTGCCCTGGTGGCGATATCAAGGCGATCGTCAGCGGCGAGATGGCGGAGCAGCAGGCGGCCGGGTACAACCGGATGATCTACCGCATTCCAGCAGTGCTTCACAACATGCCACAGCTGACCGTCGCGGCAATCAACGGCTCCTGCGCCGGCGCCGGACTCGGGTGGGCCTGCGGATGCGACCTGCGGTACTCCACCGAATCAGCGAAATTCACGACCGCATTCCTCGATCGCGGATTCGCCGGCGACATGTCAGTGCCGTGGTCCCTGCCGCGTATCGTCGGGCCGGCGAAGGCCCGCCAGCTGTCGTTCCTGCCCGACGTCATCGACGCCCGCGAGGCGGAGCGGATTGGGCTGGTCAATGATGTCTTCGAAGACGCCCATTTCAGGTCGGAGTTCGACACCGTCCTGGAGCGCCTGCGCAACGCGAATCCGCCTGCGGTACGGGCGCTGAAGGAGCGCTACGTAATGGCAGAGAGTATGCAGTCCACCGACTACGCGGACTTCGAGACCCGCTCTCCGGGCGGATTCGATGCCTCGCGCTTCGCTCAGTCCCTGGCGAAGCGAAAGTCGGCCGCGGCCGACTAGAAACTGTCCAGACAGGCTGAGATGGCGCGGCATCGGCGACGGCTCGCCATCTCAGCTCTTTCGCCACCTCTACAGTCGATACTCGCGGGCGGCAAAGCGGCGAGCCGCGACGGCGGCCCAAAGGGCCTCCACCACCATGATGGGATAGACACCGGCGATTCCGCTGTAGACGGCTGTGGCAATCGAAGCGACCGCGAACAGCAGGACGAACCACGCAGATCGGGCCTCCATCCAGTACGAAAAGGCCATGGTCGACACGGCGACGGAACCGAACGCAGTAAGCATGAGATCAAGCCTACAGAGGCGAGGCGTGGTGGTGGGCCGACCTGCCGGTCTCAGGATGTGCGACGGAAGGCGAGCAAAACCAGCCTGGTCGCAAAACGGCTGACGTCGCGAGTTCGGAGCTGCTCACACGCGCTCTTGCCGGTACATGAGCACGCTCGTGACGAGCGCCCAAACCCCGAATGAGACGAATGCCGTACCACCGAGGAAGCTGCCGGTGTTGCTGTCCAGGACCATACCGAAGGTCGAAAGGACCCCCAGAGCGGCGATGACAAGGCCGAGAATCCCGTACCACGATGGCAGAATGCCGTGCATGAGCGTTGGTATCGCGACGCTTAGCGCAAGCGCAGTCAAGGCGATGCCGACCGATGCATAAGCCACCGCTTGGATGTCGTAAAGGGCACGCGTGGCGGAGGGGTCGAGGCCGTCCCCACCACGGAATATGAGAGCCGCGTAGAGCGTATCGCCGATTCCGGCAGAGGCTGCGACCAGGATTGCGCTGGCGAGGGCTGCGGCAGCCCAGGTTTCGTTGCGTTCCTGATCGCTATTCTTTAACAGATGGAACACCCCAGCGAAGAATGCGATGGCGAAGGGTAGAACGATCACCCCAATGAATAGTGCCGTTTTGTGAAGGCCGACGTCGTTAGTGACGTAATCCTCGATTTCATCGATGTCGTCTCCCGCCAGCGGGACGTTTCCGAGTAACACGCCGTTTATTACCAAAAGGATGACGAGAATGAATCCCGAAGTCGCCGCAGTACGTTGGAATGACATTTGACCCGGGGATCGCCCTCCAGATCGCTGAGCAAGGACGAGGCGCTGCCGGCGGTGAGGCTCGCTAGCTGCGCGGCAAGCTCGGTGAGCGGCTGAGGTCCAGGGGTCATCAATACGACCGGCCAATCGCCGCTTCCCGGTAGCGCCCCGCCGACTAGCGCGGGCACCAAGCCCGCACGGACGAGAGACGACTTGCCGCTCCCTGATGCGCCGACGACGGAGAGCAGCCGCGTGCCAGCGAGGCGGCCGAGCAGCCCGGCAACCGCTTCTTCACGGCCGAAGAAGAGCGATGCATCGTCTGGCTCAAACGCGCGCAAGCCCATGTACGGGCAGGCCGCTTCGAAAACCGCCTCAGCACCGGCGCTCAACGTCTCGGCGGCCTGTGCCACTGCGTCCGCCTCGAGGCTGCCGGCCTCGCGTAAGCGGGCGATCAGTTCGGCAACGAAGCGGGGATGGCCGTCGGTCTCGTCGTGGATGCGCGTCGCCAGCGTGGCGACGCCCGCACCGGACGAGCATGCTGCGCTCAGCGGGCGACTTCGCGAGCGCGTCGAGCAGGCGGCTGTAATCGGGCTCCTCGCCGTACCGGGCCTCGTACCACGCGGCGGGGTCCTCTCCGGCGTCGAGTCCCTCGAGGCGCGCGAGCTTCGCGATCAGGTCGAGCACGACGCCCCAGCCAGTTGGGACGCCGGCGCCTACGGAGACCCCGGAGCCCACGAGTACGGAGTACGCTCCCGGGTTCGAATGGATTGCCAACGACAGCGTCGCGAGCGGGCTCACCATCAGGCGCGGATTGTACGCGGTAGCTTGATTTCGATTCTCTAGGGGCGCCCTCGCGTTTAGCTACGCCGCAGAGAGACGGGCTGGGTCGGAGCCACGATGGGCTCGGCGGCAGCGCTAGCCCACGCCCGTTCTGTGACGAGCCTCAGCGCTCAATCGCGCTGCCGCCTCGCGCGTGGGCTTTTGAACCGTGTGGGCGCCCCCGCGTTTAGCTACCGCGGTGCGAGGCGGGCTCGGTCGGAGCGGCAGGAGCGGCCGGGCGCGCCCTGCGGTCGAACCCAGGGGTCGACGTAACCGGCGTAGTGCGAAGCGCCTTCTGCCTCGCGCGAAGGCTGTGAACCGTGTGGGCACACCCGCGTATGACCACAGCGCTGCGAAAACGGGCTGGGTCGGACCCACGAACCGGCGCGGCTTAGGACTCAGCGGGGCGCTCGAGGTAGGTGGGTAGTGTGAAGCTAAGTGGCGCAGGCGGCCGCGAGCGTCGATAGCTCGCGCGTCCGCTCACTGATCTCTTGGTCAGCCGCGAAACCGTTCGTGACGAACGCCAGCGAGATGCCGCTCGCAGGATCGCCCCAGGTCACCTGGCCGCCAGCGCCGCCGTGCCCGAAGGCCAGTGGCGAGGTGCCGTCGCCGAAGCCGCGCATGTGCCCATTCCCATCGTCGCCGGCAACCACGACTGTCAGACCGCGGTTCACGGCGATGTCCGTCAGCGGATTGCGGTGAAGCTGCGGGGCGGTGCGCACTTGCGTCGCCATCTCGACCGTCTCCGGTTTCAGCACCTGGCGAGCGCCCGTGCGGCCGTCCTGCATGAGCGCCTGATAGAAGAGTGCCAGTGCTCCCGCTGACGCGAACGCGCCCCCGCCCGGGCAGCCGGCGCGTCTCTGCGACGGCAGATTGAAGTGCAGGATCGTGTCGCGGTTGACCTCCCCCGCCACCTCGGCTGGGTCGGGTAGCTCTTCCATGTAGACCACATCGGCGGCTCGCGCGTGCTGATCATCAGGCAGACCGACGAACAGATCGTCAATGCCCATTGGTTCGATTAGTCGCTCGCGCACGTAGTCGCGGAAGTCCTTGCCGGTGCGGTTCGTAATGACCTCGACGAGCACCCAGTGCGCGGCCGTGGCGTGGTACTCGAAGCGCGAGCCCGGCTCCCAGTTCAGTCGCCAGCCCTTGATCCGCTCCAGCCTCGCCGCCCGATCTTCCCAGAGCCTCGGGTGCATCGGGGCGTGCGGGAAGCCGCCGATGTGCAGCATCACCTGCTCGGCGGTGATCTCGGCCTTCCCGTGCCCCGCGAACTCCGGCACGATATCGGCAACGCGCTCGTCGATCGCGAGCTGGCCATCCTCGATCAGCGCCCACATGGCAGCGCCGACTATGGCCTTCGTCGAGGAGTAGATGCAGAAGAGCGTCCCATCGTCCACGCGACGTTCGCGGCCACCCTGGACTGCGGAGCCGAAGCTGCGCATTCCCGCAAGCTTGCCGCCGCGCCCAAGCGCCACCTGCGCGCCCGGGATGATCTCTGCGTCGACGCGCCGTTGCACCGCGGCGAAGAGTTCGTCAAGGCGATCTTGATCGACACCTACATCGGCAGGCGAGGCGGCAACTAGCTCTGCGTGGACCATGCTCTGCTCTCCTTGCTGTGACCGGTTGCCGCCCACGCCAGTGTGCCGGAGTCATGAACTCGTCGCTTGGACACAGGGGAGTCTCCTCTGCGCCCGCCGCCACGTCCAGCTAGCAGGCTGCCCTGCGCTTGACCAGCGCTCTCCGCCGCCGACGTCGCTAAGGAGCACGAGCCTCGTCGGGCGTCCACGGTGGCGCTCCGCCCGGAGAAAGTGGTGGTCTTCGAGCCAGCGGATCGCGTCCAAAATCCTACGAGTCGCGCGCCGACCTCGATGGTCCAGCAACAGTTAACCCCAGAAGCGCTCGGGCAAGTCAGAGTCGTAGGGTGCCGCTGCGCAGAACCAGAGCAAGGAAAGGTAGACCGCGGCCGTGGCTTGTTTGGCGCCTAGCGCGGATTGACCCGGCCGGGCAGAGGCTGGGGCAAGGCGTAATCCTGACGGGTTGCAGTAGACTGCGAAACGTTCAGCCCCGAGCGCCGCATGCTGAAGCGCAGCTCCGCTCGATAAGCGCCGCCGCCATAGAAGAGGGAGCGGCTGCCACCGAGCCCGGCCGCGCTTCGGCTCGACCGAGATGAGACGGAGCGAATGGGGGGTCAAACACTCACCCCGGAGGAGGCGGCAGAGCTCGAGCGTAGGCTCAGGGATGAGTTTTACGCTAATCCCGTCGTTGAGCGCTTCGAACATCTGATCGCCGGCCTCGGCCCTTCTCCTGTCGAACCGTTCCGCGTTTATGGCATTGCGCTACACACGCGGGCAGAGGGGCTAGATCGGCAGTTCGCCCAGTACCTGACGCAAAACTGGCGCGAGCTTGATTCGATGACCGGACCAGAATGGCTGCTCCTTTGGATGCAGACGACGAAGAGAGGCAAGCCGACCTCACGGGGTCTTCAGAATGACCACGCTTACGCGTTGGCGCGAGCGTTCGGATATCCGCCCGACGCTCTTCCGGCCATAGTCTTCTTCACGAATCCGGGCTCGCTGAGAAAGACGGTCGCAGTGGAGCTCCGGAAGCTCTGGCCAGTAGGGGCGGACGCAACCCCTGAGCAGTTCACCGACTTCTTCAGGGTGATCAGCAGGCTTTGCGACCAAGCTGGCAGAGCCGACAAACGAAGAATGGCTGTACTTGGGAACCTTATCGAGAAACAATGGCCCAGCGATTCCGAGTGGAATCGGAAGGCAAGCGCTGTAGGTGGAGGCCTCCTCAGATCCGTCGCTCCCGGCGCCACGATCTTGGCCTCTCTAGCCGCTATTGCGAGCCTCGTTCCCTAGCCCCAGCTGCCGTATTGAGCAGCGCGACATGCGCCTGACGGCCAGGTCGGGTTTGTAAGCTGGGACGCGGCCTTCGTGGCGGAGAATGACAGTCTGGATCGTCTCCGTTGTCTGGGGAAGCTCACCGCGGGTGAAGAAACATGACGGGGTGAACTCCGGAGGTCTCTAAGAGCTACGTGCTCCGACGGCACCGGCGATCGTAGCTCGCACCCAGGGGACAGCTCGCACACGTCGGACAGTCTCCGAGCCCTAGGCACGAAGAAGCCGCCCGGAGGGGCCGCTCAGATGAGGTGTATGGCGACCCCGAGCGGGTTGGAACTCGCTAGGTCAGTGTTTCACTGGCCTGACGAGATCCTCACGCGAAAGAGCCTCGCCGTTCCGCGTCAGTTGGTGGCATCGAGCCGGATCTTGATTTCAAGTCTGTTGGGGAGCCCCTGCGTGTAACCACGGCGCGGCGAGGCGGGCTGGGTCGGAGCAGTGAGACTCGAGAAGCCCGTAACCAACATAGTGCGAAGCGCGTCAGCCTCGCGCGAGAGCCTGCGGACAGTAAGGGAGCGCCCCTGTGTTTAACCACGGCGATGCGCGTCGGACTGGCTCGGAGCGACGGACCGGGTGAGTTCGCGCTGCGTAGCAACCCAACGGTCGACGTAACCAGCGTAGTGCGAAGCACGGCAGCCTCACGCGAAGGGGATCAGCCGTTTGGGGCAGCCCCCGGGTTTGACCACTGCGCTGCGGAGCGGGCTGGCTCGGAGCCGCGAGATCGGCACGGCGTGAACGCCGCGCACGTCGAGCGGACGTAATGGACGTAGTGCGAAGCGCGATCAGAGGCTCACGCGAGGCGCTTGAAACCGTGAGGCGCCCGCTGACGCCAGCAGCTCGCGCGCGAGTGGCGGCGACTGGACAGTCGACGTACCGTGCCTCAGGCTCGCCAGCAGACTTGCCGCTCGCTCGCGCGACTCCTCCGGGCAAGTTCGCTCGAGTACCCGACGCGCGGCTTGGTGGAATGCGAGCGAGGGCGATCGTCCAGCTATGGCCTCGAGTGTCGCCCAGAACGCCCCTCCGCCTGTAGGTATCAGGGCATTGCCCGCCGTCCACCGGATCGCGAAGTCCTGGTCTTCTAGCGCGGCGACCAGAGCTTCGACACTGCGTAGGCCGCCGAGGTGGCGGAGCGCCTCCACGGCGTACCAGCGGACCTCGCGTGACTCGCTGTGGAGCAGCATCTCGAGCGCCGGGATCGCGGGGCGACCGAGCGTGATGGCCGCCTCCATGGTCGCCTCACGCACCGGTGCGTCGCCGCGCCGGAGAAACTCGACGATGCCTACGGCCGCGAAGTGGTCGCCCGCGCAGGCCACGTAGTCACGGGTCAGGATCATTCGCTGGCCGGGGTCTTGCACCCTGAGGAGGCACTCCAGGGTTCTCTCGGGCGACACTTCCGGGAGCGAAACCGGCTCGCGAATCGGCGCCGCAGGTCCGTCGCGCGACTCCGCCATGACCCGACCGCTTTCGAGCGCGTCGAGGAGGACACGGCACGTGGGATCGCTGGCCGGAGCGCTCGCTGCGCCGCTCTCCGCCACGACGTGAATCACCGGCGCTTCAAGGTGCCGCTCGGCCCAGTGATGCAAGTCCATCCGCAGCCAGCGCGACATACCCGGGGGCAGGGTGGAGATCACGATGGCGTCGTATCGCTGGCCGTGGTCGGCGACGTGGTCTTCGATCGCGAGCTGCGGAGAGACGTCGCCGACGACGATGGAGGTGCTAGCGATTCCGACCGCCCGCATCTCGTCCTCCGCCTGCTCGGCTCGACGCCGAGCCTGGTTTGCGGCAACGCTACCCGTCCAGTCCGCCCCCGCCATAACCACTGGTAGCAGCAAGGTCACGTAAGTGCGCCCGGGGTCTTCACCGGCGAGACTCGCGAGCCGGCGCATTAACTGCGGGCTCGTTGCTGTCCGATCGGCGACGACCAAGTAGTGCATCGGACACCCGGGGCGAGCGGTCCATCCTTGCGGACGATCTGTGACAGCCGCACCCTAGATCGCCATCTGACAGGCGCACAAGTTCGTGCTAATGAGCACATTCGCAATGGAGTCGCCAGCCTCGACGACTCGCAGCTTGCCGCGCTCCTGTCTGTTCCTTCTTCGGCCAGGCCGCGGAGCGCGCCTCCTACCCACCTGTGGGCACGAATATCCCGTCCCACCAGTACTGACGGCCGTTCAGGGGTTCCGATGTCGTTGGACGCGATGACCGACGGCTTATGAGTCCGTTGATCATCGAGAGATCGAATACATCCGCTCGAGATACGGGAAACGTGGCAACACCGGGCGGATGAGATTTTGCCGTCTCACGACCACGCTCAGCTCTCTGCCGAACTCGCCTGAGACCACGCGACCGGCCCCTCGGGTTGCGTGAGCCGACTCGGATCTGCTCTCGTGACGATGTTTGCGTGTCGCGGCCCTATTGCGAACCCGCTTATGCGCTTCGTCACGGTATTGAAAACCACAACTCGATCCACGATGATCGACTCCTCGTCAGGGCACGGCGGGGGCATCCGTGTCCACTCGGCATCAACATTCGCACGGGCGCGGCCTCGCCGGGTGCTTGACTTCCGAGCGAGTGGTGTCCGCTAGATCGGTATCGGTGTGCCCTACGACCCCTTCTTCGACGAGCCGACGCCGTCGTCCTTGACGAAGGTTCGCATCGTCAGCCGCTACTTCAGCGCCTGGGCCCGCATCATGGCTACCCGCCGCCGGGTCAGCCGGATTGGTTACATCGACCTGTTCAGTGGTCCTGGGCGCTACCGGGACGGAACGACGTCGACGCCCCTGCGGGTGGTCGCGAGCGCCATCGCAAACGAGCAAGTTGCACCAAAGCTCGTGTCGATCTTCAACGACGCCGACGAGGAGGCGATTGAGAGCCTCGGCCAGGAGTTGTCCTTGCTCCCCGGAATCGAGACGCTGGGCTTCGAGCCCCGTCTAATGAATCTCGCGATCACCGATGAGCTGATCTCCGAGCTCGAGGAGGTCCAACGGATGATCCCCTCGCTCACGTTCATCGACCCCTACGGCTACAAGGGGCTCACGCTCAGCCTGATCGAGAGGACGGTACGCGACTGGGGCTGCGAGACGATCTTTTTCTTCAACTACAACCGGATCAACGCTGCGATCGCGAATCCGAAGGTTCGCCCTCACATGCAGGCGCTCTTCACAGCCGCGCGCCTTGCCGAGCTTCAGGCTCAGCTGAAACTTGCTGACCGGGACGAGCGCCCCGACATCATCTTCCGCCACCTGGGAGAACGAATCGACGAACTCGGCGGTACTTATCGCGTCGCGTTCCAGTTCCGCCGCAGCAGCGGACGGCTGCAGCGGTCGCTGATCCACGTCTCGAAGAATCCTCTCGCCTACAAGATCATGAAAGGCGTAATGGCGGGCGAGGGCCTGAAGGACGCTGACGACGTCGCGCTCTTCACGTTCGCCGTCGAGGACGCGGGGCTGCAGATGCCGTTGACGCCCCGTGCGCGTCCGTACCTCACATTGCTTGAGGATCTCCCGGAACAATTCGCGACACGAACTCTAACGCGCGCCGAGATCTTCGAGGAGCACAACGTCGGAACGCCGTTTGTGCCTGCGAACTACCTTCGCGCCCTGCTCGAACTCGAGAAGCGGGGCGAGATCTCATGCGATCCACCGGCGAGCAGTCAGCGTAAGCGCACGATGGCCGAGGAGACCGTGAAAATCACGTTTCCCCGGCTAAACGGTTAGGGGGATCTCGTTCCAGGTCCGTCCGTCGAGCAGCCGCCCAGCCTTGCGCTTGCCGCGCCGGATTCCTTCGTCATCGTGGGCCCCCCATTGCTTGAAGAAGAACGGGACGCTCGCGGCGACGCACTGGTCTCGAACCGCGAGCGCCCACTCGGGCCGCATCGGCCGCGCGCGCGGCCCGCTCTCGCCGCCAGCGATCACCCAGTGAACGTCATCGAGGTCCAGGTCGAGTGGGCCGAGGAGCGGTTCGCAGGAAAGGAATCGAACCGCCGCTGGGACACGACGCAGGTCGTCAATGCGTGATGTCCATCGCTGGTTCTCGACCGAGACTCCCATCCACACGTTCTCGGGCCAGAGCAGATTCGGCGCAAGCTCAGCGGCGCGTTCGCTGCGCTTCGTGAGCACCTGGAACTTGTGCCAGCTCGCTGCGGTCATCACGTCAAAGACCGATCGGATGAACGAGACGTCGACGTCCTCATGGAATAGATCCGACATCGAGTTCACGAAAATCGTCCTCGGGCGCTTCCACCGGAGCGGCTGATCGAGGCGTTCGGGGCGAAGCGTGAGGTCGAACCCCATCTCGTACGGATGCCCGGCCACGCCGCGGAACCGCTCAGCGAAGGTTTCCGCGTAGCAGTGTGCGCACCCTGGGGAGACCTTCGTGCAGCCGGTCACCGGATTCCACGTCGCCTCGGTCCACTCGATCGCCGAGTTGTCGCTCATAAACGGCCCCCTCGAGCGCGGCCGATGGTAACAGCGGTCAGGAGACCGTCATCCTCTGGCTATTAGAACACATGTCCGGATCTGGGGATCATACCGTGACGCCGAGCTTGGCGGGTGGGCGGAGCCACCGTCCGAAGCGACGCGGCCGGGCTGCGTATCCTCGCCGGGGGCGCCGAGGTGCGCGCCTTCTCGAGGACCCAACGCGGTCGATTCAGGAATTCGAACCCTCGGTCCCCTTCTTGGGAACCAGCTGCCCTACCTTCGGTCGGCGCCTCGGTCCGCGCGGCGCCGCTGGGCGGAACGCTGAGCACGGACGGATCGGCGTATCGCCCGGCCCGGAAGTGGCCTCGCAGCGCGGCGGCCTGCTGTTCGAGAAGCCCACCACGGGACGAGTTTCCGCTCTCGGAATGGGCTTGCCCAGGCTGATCACCAGGAGTAGTTACTTGCATCGGCGCGAGTGTAGCACACATGTTCTCAATTGCCCGCACCCCATCACGAGTCCCGCTGGTCGCCGGTCGGTACGACTTGACTTGGTGGGAGCGTCGAGCGTCCATGCTCAGCGATGGACGAGCGCAGATCTCGCTACGTGATCGCCTTCGCCAAGTCGTCGTCTCGACGCTACGCCGAGGCCGAGGCGCTGGCCGCGTCGGTCCCCGGCTCCCGCCTCACCGAGGCGCACGGCGTGCGCCGGCACCTGGTGCCGGTCCACTCCGATCGGCTGCCGACGCTGGACCGCCTGCTCGGCCTGGTCGCCGGCTGGCGCAGCACCCAGCTCTTCGTCGACGGCGTCGAGGTGCGGAGCGAGCACGAGCACAGACGAGCCTCTCGTGGCTCGCCGATACTCTGCTATCTCAGCATCGAACCGCACGGATCAAGTTTTGCCGTCCCACGGCAACAAGCAACGCGTCGTCCCCTTCGCCCGCCGCTGCCGGGCCGCGCTCGAGGCCTACCTCGCCGTCCGCGGGCCGACGCCGGGCCCGCTCGTGTGGGCCGTCACCGAGCCCGGCCAGCTGCGGCCCGGCGTGCGGCTCCCGCCCAACGGCCTCAAGCAGCTGCTCCGCCGCCGCGGACGCGCCGCCCACGTGCCCCGCTGCCACGCCCACCGCTTTCGCCATACCTTCGCGACCTGGGCCACCCAGCAGGACGCCCGCGAACTCGCAGGAGAGGAATGATGGTGGCTTGCTGCGCGCTGCGGCTCGAACCAGACTAGTCGTCGCAGACGGCGGACTTCGCTCGGGTACCGCACCTTCGCTTGCGGCGCATGCCTGAGCAGCTTTAACGAGCGGATGTCGCCGAACTGCTGCTCGAACGTGGGCTCGAAGTGACGCCCGACGCGCGTCAGGCGCGCTGCAAAGTGGTCCAGGTCCGTCGGAGGCCGGTCGGCACGCTCCTCGTCGTGGGAGTAGTGCTGATCGTGCAGCCGCCCGCGTAGCGGCGCCGGCCCGTTACGCCGAGGGCTGGAACGCCGGCTTGCCGTCTCCGTCGCGAACGACCGTGCCGAACCCGGGGAAGTCGAAGTGCCCGCTCGCTACGAGCGCGCCTTCGCGCTCGATCCGCTCGAACAGCGCGGCGCGGGTGCGCGCCGCCTGCTCGGAGTCGACGTCGGCTCCCGGACCCCAGGTCGGTTCCGTGATCTGCACCCGGTGGTGCGCGGCGTCGGCGATCAGGTAGGCGCGCTCGCCGCCACTGGCGACGACCATCGACACGTGACCGGGCGTGTGTCCCGGCGTCGGGATCGTCACGAGCTCCGACGTCACGTCTCGATCGGCGCGAGCACCGCGTCGTAGCTCGCGGCGTTGCGCCGCTCCTCGCTGCCGGTCCAGTAGTCCCACTCCGCCCGCTGGACGACGTGCCGGGCGTTGATGAACAGCGGCACCGGCGCGCCGGCGTCATCGTCGATCGTGTTCCACCCGGTGTGGTCGAAGTGCAGGTGACTGAGGACGACCGTGTCCACGTCCTCGGGCGACACACCGGTGGCGCGTAGCACCTCGGGCAGGGCCGGCTCTTCGGCCAACCGCATCGGACCGCGCACGCCTATACCGGTGTCGAGCAGGATCGTGCGGCCCTCGCTGCGGATCAGCCAGGCGCCGAAGTTGAGGGTGAAGCTGCGCTCCGCGTCGAGTAGCTCGAGGTAGGGCTCCCACGCGCTCTCCTCGACGCTGCCGAAGAAGCGGGCGACCGGCACCGGCGTCCAGCTGTCCTGCAGTGCGACCAGCGTCGCGTTCCCGACCATCCGTTCCTGATGCTGTCCCATCGACCCTCGCTCCACCGCGCGTGACTCGTCGGAGCATACTAGCGCCTTCGACCTGCCGCGATCTGCGGTTGCATCCAGCGACCGCCCCCGACGAAGGCGAACAGGGCAGCGGGCGGTGCGGAGTGAGGCGCGACATGGCCTTCGAACCAGGACCATCTCGATCGGATCGCCCTCGCCGTGCGCGCCCGTGGCCGGCGGGAGGCCGAAGGCCTCGGCGAAGCGGCCGTACGACTCGAGCGAGTCGCCGTACTGCGGTGGCCGGCGATGTGCTTCGCACAGGCCAGCAGCAGGCGGTCGCGGTGCGGCGACGACGTGCGCCCGTAGTCCTCGAGCATGCAGAGCCCGATCTCCTGGTTGTGCGGGTCGTTGGCCTGGCCGCGCCCAGCGCCAGCGTCGCGATCAACGGCTGCCGGCGATACCCCGGGGCCTCGTGCTCGAGTCACCCCTTCCGTCGATCCCGTATATGGCCCGCCGGACGTATCGCTTCCTGCCCTTGTGGCTCCTCGTCCGAGCGCGCTACGACGCCCTCGGCAAGATGTCGAGTCTGGGTGTGCCCCTGCTCGTCTTGCACGGCGACCGTGATGACATCGTCCCCATCGAGGCTGCGGAGAAGGTCTTTGAGGCCGCCCCGGCGCCCAAGGAGTTCTACATAATCCACGGCGCTGGACACAACGACACCCACATCGCCGGTGGCGATGGGTATTTCGAAGCCCTGCGGAGATTCATGCTGCAACTCTCGACGCCGACGCTCCAGCGTGAACGGGGTTCCGCCCTGGGTGAGGCCGGTCCCAGGACGCGCCTTCTGGCCACCCCCCCCCCCTCGCAACTTGCGCCCCCCACCGGGTGCCCTATGCGCGGGCGCCGTACGCGAGGATGTGCCCACCCTCCGTCGAGACCTCGACGCCGCTGAGGATCCGGAACTGATGACGCCGCTCGAGTCTGCGCAGCGCCTCTTGCTCCCAGATCCGGTCGTGCTCGGAGAGCACGATCGCATCCAGCCCTGCCTGCATGGAGCGCTCGATCAGTTCATCAGGGTCGAGAAACGAGTCGGCCGAGCCGGGGCGTGTGTGCGTGTGGAGGTCAATCAGCACCAAGAAACATCCTCACGCCAGCCACGACCAGCGGACCCGGTCCACTGGGTACGAAGGGCGCTCGGCGTGGCTATCCGTCGCCGACGCCGGCCGGCTGCGGCGAACCGCGCACAGCATCCAGCTGTGGGCTTGTGATCGGTTCAGACCACGGGTAGATTCCGCCCTCGTAGGCGCCCGGACCGTTCAGGAAGTGCCGCGCCTGCTCGAACGTCTCCACGAACGGCATGTTGGCGTCGTAGAGCTGTTCGCCGCGCGGCAGCATGCCGCCCTTCGATACGTGGCCCATCGATGGGCGGCCCAGGATCTCCTCGAGCATCCACACCACGCGGATCAACCGCTCGAGGTCGACGCCCGTGTCGATGCCCATCTCTTCAAGCATGTGGATGACATCCTCGGTCGGTGCCATCCCGGTCGCGCGACCGTTGCCGCAGTACGGACAGCCGCCGATGCCACCGATGGTCGTATCGATGTGCAGGGTGTCGGACGAGTCCAGCACTCGGAGCGCCGCATACGTGGAAGCCAGCGCGAGGCCGCGAGCGTCGTGGAGATGCAGGCTGAAGCGCTCGATCGCTGGCCAGCGTTCCTTGATCGCCTCCAGCTGGGCCTCGACGACCCACGGGCGGTTCCAGCTCATCGGATCACCCAGCGAGACGCGGGTCACCTTGATGCCGGCCTCATCCCACAGCGCATGCTCGCGCTCGAGGAGCTCCATGCGCTGCTCCTGGGTGAACTCGCCGACGAAGTTCGATCCCCAGGCTGCATTCATTCCGATCCCGGCCTCGGTCGCGCCACCCTCTATGGCGGCCGCAACGATCGCCGGCCAGCGCTCGATCTCCTGAGCCTGCGAGCGGTTGGCGTTTCGGCGGACAAACACGTCACACATGTGACACGAAAGCGATGGCACGCCCCCGCCGCCCACGGTCAACGGAGGGCTGTGCTCACGCGCGCGCTGAACGCCTCGCTCGTTCAGCGCCAGCGCCGCGTACGTCACACCCTGCTTCGGGTGAAATCCGCCGACGATCTCGTCGATCTTTGCCATCTGCGGCGTGTACCGCGGGCTCACGAACGAGCCGACGTTGATCTTCTTCAGACCGGTTTCCGAGAGTGGGTACTACGACGGGCACGGCGCGGAGTTCTGGGCGCTCCCTGACGTCGTCAGCGACGAGGCGGCAGCCATGCTCGCCGCTGGCGAATTGAGGGCTATCCTCGTCACGCAGTGAGGCTCACCGGCCACGAGTGCCATCCGCCTGAGGTCGCCGATGCCATCGTTCAGCTTCATGCAACTCGCGGACCCACAGTTTGGCCAGTTCGCTGACCTCAGCGGGATGACCGACGCTCAGTGGGAGCAGCGCGCCGCGAACTTCGCGCTGATTCTCCCGGAGGACTACGCTCTGCCCAGGGCGCAGCCCGGCATCACGAGTCTCGACCCTGAGCGAGAGCGCTACGCGGCAGCCATCGCTGCCGCCAACACGCTGCGCCCGGCGTTCGTCGTCGTGTGCGGCGACCTCGTCCATCGCGTTGATTCGACAGAGCAGCACGAGACGTTCCGAGAGGTTGGCGCGCAGTTGGAGGACGAGGTTCCGCTCTACCTCGTGCCTGGCAATCATGACCTCGCCCTCGATGCCTCGGCCCCGACGCCGGACCTGCTGTCCGAGTACCGCACCCGGCACGGTGCCGACTACTACGCGTTCGAGCATGGCGGGACGCTTTTCCTCGCACTCAACAGCGAGACGTTCCACCGTCCTGCCCATACGCCGGACGAAGCGGATCAGCAGTTCCAGTTCCTGCAGGACGAACTCGCCTCCGAGCGCGCTCGGAACGCCCAGCACATCGTCGCCTTCATGCACACGCCACTGTTCTGGCGTGACCTGAGTGAGACTCAGCCGGGCGCAGTCGCCCGAGAGAGTCGACTACGCCTGCTCGATCTCTTCAGAGGCCACAGTGTGGATGCCGTGTTCGCCGGTCACTTTCATCAGAACCGGTACGCCTCTGATGGCGATATGCAGATGGTGGTCTCAGGTGCGGTCGGACTACCGATGGTCGGCGAATCAGGCTATCGAGTCGTAGAGGTCGCCGACACGGGCATCTCCCACGAGTTCCGCCCGTTCGAGGGTGGCCTGGCGACGCCTTGAACTCCGGGCTTGAACCCGAAGCAATAAAAAAAACCCCGTGGGACGGCAAAACCTCATGCGGCCCACCGATACTCATGATGCAAGCCTCCTAGCACCGGCTTGCTGACGACTCGCTGACTCGGCGTCCGCTGCACCGGCGAGCGTCCCTCCGGAGAGTCGAGCGACAATGATCGATGCGGACGCATCGCGTTGTAGTGCTGGACGTACTGACCAAGCACCCGCCGGAGATGTTGTTCGTTGACCGCGATGACGTGATCGAGGCACTGGCGCCGGAGCGTCGATCACCCGCTCGGCGATGGCGTTGGCATTCGGCGCGTGCACCGGAGTCAGAATCGTCTCGATCCCGAGCCGTCGAGCGCGTGCGATGAAGTCTCCGCCATAGCTACGGTCGCGGTCTCGGATGAGGAACCCTGGCTGCTGACCCCGGGCGGTCGCCTCGATCATCTGCTGCCAGATCCAGGGCGCGTTCGGATGCTCCGTGACGTTCCAGTGCCGGATGCGGCGCCGGCCGTGGTCGATCACGACGAACACGGAGAGCGTGCGGAAGGTGAGGGTCTGCACCGTGCACAGGTCAGCAGCCCAGATGCTGGACGCGTGGTTGCGCAGAAACGTGCGCCACGACTGGCTCGGCGGTCGCCGCAGCGCTTGCCGGCGGTAGCGACTCACGGTGCGGGCGCTGACCTCGAAGCCAAGGGCACGCAGCTTGCCGACGATGCGGACGGCCGCGGCACCGCTTGACTTCGGCCTGGGAGAGAGCGTCCATGCTCGTGATGAACGCGAGCCCCTCCCTCACCGAGCTAAGCGCGCTGTACCTCCTGCGCTGTGAGGTCGAGGGCAAGTCCGCGCAGACGGTGCGCGCATACCGAGAGTCACTGAATCGCTTCGCCCGCGCAGTGACGGTCGCCGACGCGGCGGGGTCACGCCGGAAGACGTCTACCGCTATTTGGGCGGCTTCTCTCACCTCAGCCTTGAGACTCGACACCGCTACTTCCGCGAGGTCCGCTGCTTCTTCAACTGGCTCGTCGACGCTCGCCACCTCCAAGACAACCCGTTCCGGGGGATCAAGAACGTCCGGCTGCCACAGCGCATTGTCGAGCCGTTCTCGCCAGCCGACATCGCGCAGCTGATGGCGGGGTGCGATTCAGCCACCGCGCTCGGGCTGCGGGATCGTGCGATGGTGCTGTGCTTACTCGACACTGGCCTGCGATGCTCAGAGCTCGTTCAGCTGACGCTCGATGACCTCGACCTCGAGACGCGCCGGCTGCGCGTACGCCACGGCAAGGGCAACAAGCAGCGCGTGGTGCCCTTTGCAGCGCACTGTGGCGCCGCGCTGGAGCGCTACCTCGAGCGGCGGGGAACGGCTCCGGGTCCGCTCTTCGTAGCGGCCAGCCACCTTGGTGAGTTGAAGCCAGCTACCGCGCTCCGACCGAACGGGCTCAAGCAGATGCTCCGCCGCTTGGGTCGTCGCGCAGAAGTGGCGAAAGTGCACGCGCATCGCTTCCGCCACACATTCGCGACGTGGGCCATCGCACACGATGCCCGCGAACTCGACGTGCAGTACCTGCTCGGACACTCCTCGCCCGACATGGTGCGTCGCTACAGCTCGGCCTACCGCTCGGAGCAGGCGGCAACACGCCACCATCGCTTCTCCCCGGGCGACCAGATGATCGGCCCGGTGTCTCGCTGAGCCCGCCTCAGAAGCGGCACCGAGCGGGCCCCTGACCTGCGATTCCCCTGCAGTTTCCCTGCAGTCTCACATCTGAGTTATGTCGCCTGCTGCGGCAACCAGCGTGCTTCCCAAGCAGAGGGTCGAGGGTTCGAATCCCTTCTCCCGCTCCAACTTCGCCACCCTGTGGCTGTGAGGTTCCGGTAGCTAGGCGACACCCTGGCGCCGGTACCTGCACGACACTTCGCGGACGCGGCTCCGGTACGCAGGCGACACTGGCTCCGGTAGCCGGGCGACACCTGGCTGCTCTTCCTGGTCCTGCTCGAGGGCCCCTCCCGGTGGACGATCCCGTCCGCAGCGGAGGAGGCCGCCATGCTGGTGGAGTTGGGGCTCGTGGAACAGCGGTATAGGCGCTCGCAACGCTGCTGGTACGTGAGTGCGTGGCGCACCGGCCGCCGCCGCCGAACGTGCCCGCGGTGGCGGCCGCTCGTGAGGAACTGCGCGCCGACCACCTCGGCGACGTCGGTCGCTGGCTCGAGACGGCGATCGTGGCGGACGACCAACACCGGCTCTCCACGGACGCGCTCTGGGAGGCGGCGCTCAAGACGACCGGCGAGCAGCCGGGCACCGACAAGGCGTGGGGTGTTGGGCGGCACCAGATCGTGGACCTGGTGAAGCAGCTCCACCCCGAAGCTGCCAGCGCTCAAGAAAATGCGCGTGGACGGCAAGGTCCGCTACGGCTGGGAGCACTGGCGCCTGGCGACCGCCGAGGAGGCCGAGGAGGCCGCCAGGCCGGAGCCGGTACAGTCCGGGCTCGCCGCGGATATCAGCAACAGCGATGGCGATTCCATCCGGCTCGTCGCCGGCACGGACGCCGACCCCGTGTTCGAGCTGCGCGAGGGCTGGACGGCGCGAGCGCTGATAGAGCAGTTCCGGGCAAGAGGGTGGCACGCCCCTAAGGTCATAGAGGCGACCATGCAACACGCCTTCCAGGCCCTCGAGCTCGGCGACCTGAAGGACCTCACGCAGCCGCGGTACGAGTGCGAGCGCTGCGGGCGGACCATGCTCACCGAGGGCATCTGTGCGGAGTGCTCGCGCGCCGAAGGGGAGCTGCTGGAGTCAGAGGCCTATCTCTGCACTGTGTGCGGCGAGCGCGGCACCGACCGGCCGGAGGGTCGCCCGCCGGGGCTCTGGCGTCCGACGCGGTAGAGGTCCCAGTAGATCGCCTCGACCGCTCGCGGGTCGCGCCCGAGGACGATCGGCTCGAAGTCAGTGATCACGCCGACGATGCCGAAGGGATTGCGACCGTCCGAGCACTCGCCGTAGCCCGTGATCCCCTCGTCGGTGCGGACGGCGACGAAGGCCCACGGCCGCCATCCCGCGTCCACCACAAACGTCTCGATGCCAGTGATCTGCGCGCCGCACCTCGCCTCGTCGCACCTTGGTCGTATCTGCTCTCGCTGCGCAGGCTGTCGCGCCGGCACGCTCGCGTCAAGCGCTGCCCAGCCCCGCCAAGCGACGTATCATCGCTGCCTCGACCATCGAGGGGAGTCGCACCATGACCACCACGACCCAGGCCGCGCCCGCGTTCGAGGCGCAGATCGATTGGCATCAGCTGCCCGACGGGATGACGCTGCACGAGACGCCTGGCGTCGCCGTTGACGCGGACGACCGGCTCTTCGCACTCACCCGCAACACGGACAACCCGGTGCTGGTCTTCGACTCGGACGGTAGCTTCGTCCGCACGTTCGGCGCGGGCACCTTTAGCGCACGCACGCACGCGATCACCATCGCGCCCGATGGCTCCGTGTTCTGCGTCGACGACGGCCGCCACACCGTGACGAAGTGGGCGCCCGAGGGTGAGCTGCTGCTGACGATTGGTCGCCCCGATGAGCCCGCCGAGAAGTTCAGCGGTGAGCCGTTCAACCGCCCGACCGACGTTGCCGTCGCCTCGGACGGCAGCCTGTACATCAGCGACGGTTACGGCAACGCGCGCGTGCACCACTACTCGGCCGAGGGCGAGTTGCTGCACTCCTGGGGCTCGCCCGGCATCGACCGAGGGCAGTTCATGTGCCCGCACAACATCAGCATCGACGCCGACGACCGCCTCTACGTCGCCGACCGCGAGGCGCTCCGCGTCCAGGTGTTCGACGGCGAGGGCACGCTTCTCGACGTCTGGCACGATGTCCACCGGCCGTGCGGACTCACCGTCGGGCAGGACGGTCTCGTCTACATCGGCGAGCTCAACGGCGTGGCGCTGATGGATGGCGCGCTCGGGATCGGCCACCGCGTGAGCGTGTACGACCGCTCCGGCACGCTCCTCGGGCGGTTCGGCGCCGTCGAGGAGGGCAGTGACGCCGGCCAGTTCATCGCACCGCACAGCGTGGCCGTCGACTCGCGCGGCGATGTCTACGTCGGCGAGGTCTCGTACACCATCGCCGGCAGCCGCCTCGATCCGCCGCGGGAGCTGAAGTCGCTCAACAAGCTCGTCCGCACCGCCTGAGCGGACTCGGCGTCAGCTGCGGAACAGCTCGTCCAGCGGCATCACGAACATCACGGCGCCGTGGACGCGCACGTCCATCATCTCGTCGCCGCCCTCGTCGATGCCGATGCCGAAAGCCTGGGCCGGCATCGGCATCGTGATCTCCGGGAAGTCGCGATGCAACAGCGTGTGCAGCCCCGGCACCTCGCGGTCCTCGACGGCGGTGATCACCGTGGCGACGCGCTGTCCGCGATAGCCCCCACGCGCCTCGATCTGGGTGAACCGGAATCCGGCGACGCGCATGCTCTCCAGGAGCTGCTTCTCGTGTGCCTCGGGTACCACGACCATGCAGAGCTTCATGCGCGCACCGTCCTCCGAACGCTCGCACCGTCGAGGCGCGAGCACGCGTTCAGCGCACCCTAACCGAGCGCGCCCGCAACATCCGTGGCTATGATGCTCCTGGGTTGGGGAAGCGGCGACGGTAGCGTGGAGGATGACGTGGACACATCGATGGCCAGTAGCTCGATCATCGATCGCATGATCCGGGCCGCGAAGCTGGACAACGACCTCTACGAGGAGGTCGAGCACGACCCCGACGCAACGGGACAGGCTGCGATCGTCGTGGTCGGCACGAGCATTGCCGCGGGCATCGGCGGTCTGAGCGCGGGGATCGTCTGGATCCCCGTGTTCGCGGTGCTCGCCCTCATCGCCTGGGCCGTCTATGCGTGGCTGACCTACTTCATCGGCACCCGCATCCTCGCCGGGCCGGAGACCAGTGCGAGCTGGAGCGAGCTGGCGCGCACGCTCGGCTACGCCAACTCACCGAGGGCGCTCCTGATCGTCGGTTTCGTCCCGGTGATCGGTCCGATCATCGGGCTCTTCGTGGGCATCTGGGTGCTCGTTACGACGGTCATCGCGATTCGGGCCGCCCTCGACTTCTCGACCTGGCGCGCCATCGGTACGGCGGTGCTCGGCTCGATCGCCCAGGTCCTCGTCCTCGGCATCGCCTTCGCGATCGTGGTCTGAGCGAGCGGTCGAGCCCCGGCCGGAGCGGCGCTGAGTTCGCCCCTGACTTTCCGCCCACACACGCCCAGCGTTCGCACCTCTTTCGGTGCCGGGCACCTACCTCGTGCCAGACGAGGTACGTGCCCGGCACCTACGTGACGTCCGACGCCGGCATCCTCTGTAGGGTGTACGACCATCGCTCACAACGTGTTGCTGGTGGCGCCGGAACCGTGACGATCACCGTGTCGGCCGACTGATCGAGGGCTGACGACTCGCTGACTCGGCGTCCGCTGCACCGGCGAGCGTCCCTCCGGAGAGTCGAGCGACAATGATCGATGCGGCCGCATCGCGTTGTAGTGCTGGACGTACTGACCAAGCACCCGCCGGAGATGTTGTTCGTTGACCGCGATGACATGGTCGAGACACTCGCGCCGGAGCGTGCCGATGACGCGCTCGGCGATGGCGTTGGCATTCGGCGCGTGCACCGGAGTCAGAATCGTCTCGATCCCGAGCCGTCGAGCGCGTGCGATGAAGTCTCCGCCATAGCTACGGTCGCGGTCTCGGATCAGGAACCCTGGCTGCTGACCCCAGGCGGTCGCCTCGATCAGCTGCTGCCAGATCCAGGGCGCGTTCGGATGCTCCGTGACGTTCCAGCGCCGGATGCGGCGCCGGTCGTGGTCGATCACGATGAGCACGGAGAGCGTGCGGAAGGCGAGCGTCTGGACCGTGAACAGATCGGCGGCCCAGATGCTGGACGCGTGGTTGCGGAGAAACGTGCGCCACGACTGGCTCGGCGGTCGCCGCAGCGCTTGCCGGCGGTAGCGGCTCACGGTGCGGGCGCTGACCTCGAAGCCAAGGGCACGCAGCTCGAAGGGAGTAGTCCACCCGCCCGCCTCGAACCGAGTGCTCGCGGGCGACGTCGTCAGGACCGAACGTGTCCCGGCCAGCGCGCCGATGACGGGATTCACCGCTATCTCGCGCGTGGCCCGCTCGCCGCTCTGCGTGTCATCGATCTTCGCCAGCCGCGCGACCAGCGTTTCGAGACCTGTTTGGGTTCGGGATGGCACGGAGTCTACCGCGCGGCGCTCGCAGTTCGAGACAACGCGGCTGGGCGGTTCGCTCTCGTTGTCGGCCTCGCCGGCGCGGCAGTGGTCGGCGGGAGCGGTCGACGCTCTTCGCGTCGACCGCTGTATGCTTCGTGCCATGAGTACGCAAACGGCCCCGCCCGCGCGTCTACGCCGCTGGCCCCTGCTTGCGCTGCTCACCGGCGTGGTGGTGTTGACCGGTTGCATCCGCGTCGAACTCGGGATCCGCCTGAACGATGACGGCTCAGGCGATATCTCGATCCTGAGCGCCCTGAACACCGAGGCCATGAGCGCCTTAGGAGGGGACCTCGGGGCCGAGACGGG
The DNA here is from genome assembly GCA_965226785.1 of Dehalococcoidia bacterium. Classification (GTDB taxonomy): domain Bacteria; phylum Chloroflexota; class Dehalococcoidia; order UBA2979; family UBA2979; genus CBDDEC01. Next base: position 797,142 of record CBDDEC010000004.1, on the reverse strand, counting down.
GAACCCCCTCGGCGACCTTGACGGATCCGACCTGCCGCTCGGCGCCGCAGTCGAGGAGTATGACGAGGACGGTTTCGTCGGGGTGCGCGCCACGTTCCCGTTCGCGGCGGGCGACGATGTCAAAGACACGATCGATGCCTTGTTGTCGGATACCGGCGACGGTCCCTCCGGCGAACCGGCAGGGCTGGATGGCCTCTTCGAGCGCTTCGACCTGCGACGCGACGGCAGTGGCTGGCGCTTCGACGCCGTCGTGCCGCCGCTGAACCCGGAGGCGCTGTCGGACGGCGGCGGCAGTGCCCTCGGCGGCGAATTTGCCGAGCTGCTGCTGGAGGACGCGAGCTTCACGATCCGGCTCGAGCTGCCCGGCGACGTCGTGGAGCACAACGCCGACGACGTCGACGGCGGCGCGCTGGTCTGGAGCCTCGACTTCTTCTCGGATCAGCCGCGCAACTTGACGGCCCTGACGGGCGGTGGCGGGTCGGGCGGCGCGACTACCACCGTGATCGCCGTGGTCGTGGTCGCGCTGCTGGCCGCAGCCGCGATCGTCTGGTTCAGGTCACGCACGAGGAGCCCCGCTGACGCTTGACGGCGTCCGCCGGCGGAATCCGTGGAGTTCGCGCGGCCACACGGATCGCCCTCCGCGCTGGGGACTATTGTGGAGAACATCCCGCGCAATCCCTGGCTGCTCGGGCACCCGCATGTTGTCAGAAGGTCTCGCCGCCGGCCCGAGCCACCTCTTGATGAGCACGTTGAATTCACCTCCGCTTTCCTTTCGCCGATCGCCCGGTCCATAGCTCGAACGCCTCTTCCGGGAGGAAGAGGCAGTGGCCCGCTCACGCGCGAAATCGGTAGGGGTTCTCGAAGAGATCGATCGCTGGCAGCGCCTCGGCGTTGCCACGCTGCCGGGTCCGCGAGGTAGGAAGGGGCCGCGACTCGAGGGCTGGCCCCGGACACCGCACGAAGACTGCTGGCGGCTATCCCGCGACGTCGCGCACAGCGGACCGACGAATCTCGTGATTCGTACCGGCCCGTCCGCTGATGGGTCCCGAACACTGGGGGCCATCGATCTCGACGGCAAGTGCCCGTGCGGCCACGACCGCGATGAGCACGCCGATGGCAGCGAACACTGCGTCCATCGGTCGACGAGAAGCGACGTAGCCTGTACATGCGAGCACTACACCGGTGTTGCACCCGAGATCGTCCTGGCGCGCCTGCGCGGGGTTCTGCCGCCGACGGTCGCGATCAGCCGTACAGCGCGTGGCTTTCACCTAGTGTTTTGGGTTGTTCGTCCCCTTGAGGATGGGCCGCTGCCCGAGTTCTCGGCTGATCTGTTCGGCGGGCTCACGCCACACGCGGTCCAGGTGCCTCCGTCGCGCCAATCGACCGGCACCGCACGTTGCGCGGGGCACTGAGCCCGTGGCTGTGGGAGGACTGAGGTCCTGGCCGATCACGCCACCGCGCACGTGTGCGGACCGCTCGGTATGCTCGAGGGTGCGAGCCATATACTGACCGCGGAGTCCCGCGAGTCGCTCACATCGGAGGCGCTCGTGGTCCTCGGATCGGTGGACGCTGCTAGGAGCGAACGAAGATGACCTCGAGCCCGATGAGCTGGCCGGAGTGGGTAAGCCACGATGCGGTGAGTCTCGCGGGCCTGGTACGTGCCGGGCAGCTCCAGGCTCGCGAGGTCGTGGGCCAGGCCGCGCAGGCGCTGGCGCGGGTCGACGGAGATCTCTCCGGTGCGCTCGAGACCTTCGACGATGTGCTCGAGGATCCCGCCGCCGACGGCCCGGATCCGGAGGGGCGCCTCTACGGCGTGCCGATGTTCCTCAAGGACCTGGGATCGCGCCTCGCCGGGCGGCGTCAGGAGTCGGGTAGCGCGCTCGGAGCTCGACGCGGAGATCACCGCGTGGTCGCGCGAGCTCGACAAGCACGAGGCGATGCGCATCCTCTGCGAGGCGGGCGTCGCGGCGAGCGCGGTGAACGACACGATGGACGTCTTCACCGACCCGCACCTCAACGCCCGCGGGTTCATCCAGCGGGTGCCGCACCCCGACCACGGCGAGGTCACGCTGATGGGGTCGCCGATCCGCATGAGCGACTCGAGCGTCGAGCTGCGCGCCGGCCCCCTCCTCGGGCAGCACACCGACGACGTGCTGGCGGAGGAACTGGCGATCGGGGCCGAGACACTGGGCGCGCTGCGCGAGGCGGGCGCCATCGGCGCCCCCGCCGACGCGGCCACGGCGGCCACGGCGGAGTAACGACAGAGTAACGACGACAGGCAATCCAGCACCGAACGAAGGGCACGACAACCATGACGGCAGAGACGGCGACCGAGACGACGACGGGCGCGGCGCTGCTCGCGCAGAGCATGAAGCAGCAGGGCGTCGACTATATGTTCGGCGTAGTCGGGTTCCCGATCACCGCCTTCGCCGCCGAGGCGCAGCGCGCGGGCATCACCTACATCGGCATGCGCAACGAGCAGGCCGCCTCGTACGCGGCGCAGGCCGCCGGCTACCTCACCGGCCGCCCGCAGGCGTGCGCGGTGGTTTCCGGGCCGGGCGTGATCCACGCGCTGGCCGGGCTTGCGAACGCGCAGGCGAACCGCTGGCCGATGATCCTGATCGGTGGCGCCTCCGCCACCTTCCACAACGGCATGGGCGGCTTCCAGGAGGAGCGCCAGGTGGTCGTCGCCTCGCCGCTGTCGAAGTACGCCCACGCCGTCGAGGAGCCGGAGCGCATCCCCTACTACGTCGAGCAGGCGATCCGCTCCGCCCTCTTCGGGCGACCCGGCGCAGCCTACCTCGACCTGCCGGATGACATCCTGACGGCCGAGGTGCCAATCGACCGCGTGCGCGAGGCGCCGACCGTGGGCGACCCGCCGCGCCCGGGCGCCGACCCGGCGGCGGTCGCCAAGGCGATCGAGGCGCTGAAGAGCGCCGAGAATCCGCTGGTGATCGTGGGCAAGGGCATGGCCTGGTCCCGTGCCGAGCACGAGGTACGTGACTTCATCGAGAAGACGCAGCTCCCCTACCTCGCGACGCCGATGGGCAAGGGTGTTGTGCCAGACGACCACCCGCTCTCGGTCGCGGCCGGGCGCACCTTCGCGCTCGGCAACGCTGACCTCGTGCTGCTGCTGGGTGCGCGGCTCAACTGGATCCTCCACTTCGGCCTGCCGCCGCGCTTCCGCGAGGACCTGCGCCTGGTGCAGCTGGACATCGCCGCGGAGGAGATCGGCACGAACGTGCCGGCGGAGGTGGCGCTGGTCGGTGACGGCCGCGCCGTCATGGGTCAGCTCAACGCCGCGCTCGACGAGGACCCGTGGCAGTACCCGGAGGAGACGACCTGGCGCTCCGGCCTGCAGAACGCGATCGATGCGAACGTCGAGATCACGAACCAGATGATCGCGGACGACTCCTCGCCGCTGAACTACCAGCACGTGCTGGCAGCGATCCGCGACTCGATCCCGCGTGGCGGCATCATCGTGTCCGAGGGCGCGAACACCATGGACATCGGGCGCACGATCCTCAACAACTACGACGCCCGCGAGCGCCTCGACGCCGGGAGCTACGGCACGATGGGCGTGGGCATGGGCTTCGCGGTCGCGGCCTCGGTGGTCAACCCGGGCAAGCGCATCGTGGCGGTCGAGGGCGATGCGGCGTTCGGCTTCTCCGGCATGGAGCTGGAGACGATGTGCCGCCACAACCTGCCGATCACCACGATCGTGATCAACAACAACGGCATCGGCGGTGGCGTCTCCGAGCTGCGTAGCGACCGTCCACCGCCGCCGAGCGTGCTCCTGCCCGGCGCCCGCTACGAGAAGATAATCGACGCCTTCGGCGGCCGCGGGTACTACGTCTCCGAGTCCTCCGAACTCGAGCCGGCGCTACGCGAGGCGAACGAGGGCGAGGGCCCGGCCATCGTCAACGTCGCGATCGATCCTCGTGCGCGGCGCAAGCCGCAGCAGTTCGACTGGCTTCACACGGGCCGTACCTAGCGGTACGCGGACAACGGTCGACGCGTCACGGCAGCCGAGGGGTGGCGATGGCCATCGAGCGCGACGCTACTAGCGGATTGACGGTCGTGGGACGGCAAAACCTCATGCGGCCCACCGATACTCATGATGCAAGCCTCCTAGCACCGGCTTGCTGACGACTCGCTGACTCGGCGTCCGCTGCACCGGCTTGCGTCCCTCCGGAGAGTCGAGCGCCAATGACCGATGCGGCCGCATCGCGTTGTAGTGCTGGACGTACTCACCAAGCACCCGCCGGAGATGTTGTTCGTTGACCGCGATGACATGGTCGAGACACTGGCGCCTGAGCGTGCCGATGACGCGCTCGGCGATGGCGTTGGCGCTCGGCGCGTGCACCGGAGTCAGAATCGTCTCGATCCCGAGCCGTCGAGCGCGTGCGATGAAGTCTCCGCCATAGCTACGGTCGCGGTCTCGGATCAGGAACCCTGGCTGCTGACCCCAGGCGGTCGCCTCGATCATCTGCTGCCAGATCCAGGGCGCGTTCGGATGCTCCGTGACGTTCCAGTGCCGGATGCGGCGCCGGTCGTGGTCGATCACGATGAGCACGGAGAGCGTGCGGAAGGCGAGCGTCTGGACCGTGAACAGATCGGCGGCCCAGATGCTGGACGCGTGGTTGCGGAGAAACGTGCGCCACGACTGGCTCGGCGGTCGCCGCAGCGCTTGCCGGCGGTAGCGACTCACGGTGCGGGCGCTGACGTCGAAGCCAAGCGCACGCAGCTCACCAACGATGCGGACGGCGCCCCACCGTGGATGCTCAGTGGCGATGCGCAGGATCAGCCGCTGCCACTCGGCGGGAATGTGGGGACGCCCAGGTCCGCGACGACTCTTCCAGCGCCAGTAGGCGCGCCAAGCAGAACGATGCCACCGCACAACCGTGTCCGGCTCGACCATCACGAGCGTGCCGCGCCAGCCGGACCAACCGCGTGCCAGTAGTGACCAGCATCGGCGGTCGTGGCGACGGAGCCGCGGTCGACGACGGCCCCGGGTGCAGACGGCGAGCTGATGCCGCAGCGCCAAGTTCTCGAGGACGAGATCTCGGCGGGCGCGGACCGAAGCGAAGAGTGCTGCGGCAAGCAGACGGAGGTAGAGCACAGACGAGCCTCTCGTGGCTCGCCGATACTCTGCACGTCGACATCTCGCCGCTGACGTCTAAAAGCGCGTATCGGCGAGCAACACCACTCGGGCACCCCGCCGAGGTCTATGGTGCGCGGTTTCGCCGATGCGTCTTGTGCCTCCTCGACGCGCGGAGCGGCGGCGTCTGATAACGTTCGGATTGGCGGGATCTGCTTGGAGGGTGCTCGTGGCAACTGCCGATGGCTTGCCGGCGTACGCGGCGCGGCTGGAGATCGACTACACCGAAGGCCGTAACCGGCTGACCGCCGCGTTCCGGATCATCCTCATCCTCCCCATCCTTTTGATCCTCGCCATCCTCAACGGCGAAGGCGAGGGCGGACAGGAGGCCGGAGTCACCGTCGGCGCGAGTCTGTTTCTCGCGACCGCCCTGATGATCCTCTTCCGGCAGCGTTACCCACGCTGGTGGTTCGACTTCATGCTCGCGTTCAACCGCTTCGGCACGCGCGTGTACGCCTACCTCGGGCTGTTGGTCGACGAGTACCCATCGACCGAGGACGAGCAGCGAATCCATCTCGACCTTGACTACCCGGACGCCGAAGCGGGACTCAATCGCTGGTTGCCCTTGATCAAATGGCTGCTGGCGATCCCGCACTGGATCCTGTTGTTCGTGCTGTCCGTACTGGCGTTCTTCGTGACCGTGATCGCATGGTTCGCGATCCTGTTCACGGGGCGCTACCCCCGAGGGCTCTTCAACTTCTCGGTCGGCGTCAGTCGGTGGTGGCTGCGAGCCTTCGCCTATGCGTTCCTGCTGATCACCGACCGCTACCCGCCGTTCCGGCTCGAGGCGTAGCGACCCGGTCGCGCTCCCTTGCCCCTCGACCGCGCTCACTCCACCATCCCACCACCACCTGAACGACCGCGTGGATGTCGGCGAACGTCTCGCCGGCGGAGACGGCGATGTGGCGCCAAATGCGGGGCGCGGTGTCGAGCAGCGTCACGTCCAGTTCGAATCCGTCTTCCCTCACGTTGCCACTATGCCGCGGAGGGACGGCGTACGCTGGCGGATGTTCGCGCAAGGCCAGATTCTACGCACGGAGGGAGGTACCGATGGAGCGGCAGACGTTGCTGTTCGTCATGGAGCGAGAGACAAAGAACACCGTCCGCTTTCAGGAAGAGGCGAACGGCAAGCCGCCCGTGGTCGGCACGCTGTATGTGCAGCAATGGGCGCTCGGGCAACCGCTACCGCAGCGGCTGACCGTGACGATTGAGGCCGCGAGTGAGTAATGGCGCTCGTGGCGGCGAAGCGGACGAAGCGGTAGCGGCTCCCGCCAAGCACCGCACAGAAGATGTGCAACGAGCCCTCGCTCCCCAGCACGAGCATGCTCGCCCGGCTGGGACACCCGGGGGCGGTAGCGGCGGCGGAAGCGCCGCCGCTTCGTCTCAGACACCCGTGGGACGGCAAAACCTCATGCGGCCCACCGATACTCATGATGCAAGTCTCCTAGCACCGGCTTGCTGACGACTCGCTGACTCGGCGTCCGCTGCACCGGCTTGCGTCCCTCCGGAGAGTCGAGCGCCAATGACCGATGCGGCCGCACCGCGTTGTAGTGCTGGACGTACTGACCAAGCACCCGCCGGAGATGTTGTTCGTTGACCGCGATGACATGGTCGAGGCACTGGCGCCGGAGCGTCCCGATGACGCGCTCGGCGATGGCGTTGGCGTTCGGCGCGCGCACCGGAGTCAGAATCGTCTCGATCCCGAGCCGTCGAGCGCGTGCGATGAAGTCCCCGCCATCGCTACGGTCGCGGTCTCGGATGAGGAACCCTGGCTGCTGACCCCAGGCGGTCGCCTCGATCATCTGCTGCCAGAGCCAGGGCGCGATCGGGTGCTCCGTGACGTTCCAGTGCCGGATGCGGCGCCGGCCGTGGTCGATCACGACGAACACGTAGAGCGTGCGGAAGGCGAGCGTCTGGACCGTGAACAGATCGGCGGCCCAGATGCTGGACGCGTGGTTGCGCAGAAACGTGCGCCACGACTGGCTCGGGGGTCGCCGCAGCGCTTGCCGGCAGTAGCGACTCACGGTGCGGGCGCTGACCTCGAAGCCAAGGGCACGCAGCTCGCCGACGATGCGGACGGCGCCCCACCGCGGATGCTCAGTGGCGATGCGGACGATCAGCTGTCGCAGCTCTGCGGGAATCCGGGGTCGTCCGGAGCGGCGACGACTCTTCCAGCGCCAGTAGGCGCGCCAAGCAGAACGATGCCACCGCACAACCGTGTCCGGCTCGACCATCACGAGCGTGCCTCGCCAGCCGGACCAACCACGTGCCAGCAGTGACCAGAGTCGGCGGTCGTGGCGACGGAGCCGCGGTCGACGACGGCCCCTTGTGTAGACGACGAGCTGATGCCGCAGCGCCAAGTTCTCGAGGACGAGATCTCGGCGGGCGCGGACCGATGCGAAGAGTGCTGCGACAAGCAGACGGAGGTAGAGCACAGACGAGCCTCTCGTGGCTCGCCGATACTCTGCTATCTCAGCATCGAACCGCACGGATCAAGTTTTGCCGTCCCACGACCGGCTACCTAGTGGAATCGAAATCGCGGGCTCGAGGCGGGCTCGGGCGGACACGCACTGTGATGATGCTAGTGGTCGCTCGGCTCTTGGCTGAACGGCGGATAGTCGCCGGCGACCTCGATGGTGAAGGACACTTGCCCGCGGCCCTGTCGCGTGGCGCTGCTGACGATGCGACAGGCAACTTCGCGTCGGCTCACACGGATCCGCGCCTCGCGCGCGTTCTTCACGTCGTTCGGAATCGCTGTGGCACTCAGCGTCCCACTCCACGACAGGCCACCGTTTCGATCAGCGGTGACCGCACGCAGGGTGAGCTCGAGTTTGTGCACGCCGACGAACAATGTCGCCGGCCCGTTGTAGGTGCTCACTTTCAGCCTCAGCTCTCGATGGAGATTGCACTGACCATACGGCAGCGAGCGGATCGCCTACACCGCGCGAAGGCGCCATGAGCGCGCTGCCCTGGGGGCGATGACACCTGGTCCGCCGAGATAGTGCGCCGAGCTGAGCGACAGGAAGGAACGAAGACGGCTACGATTCCCGCGCAATTGGTCGACAGTTCGTCGGCTGAAGGGCGGTGGTGCATGGGACTGCTCGATTCAATCAAGGGGATGTTCGGAAGAGGAAAGGGCGTTGCCGGCGACCTCGCTGGCGGCGCGGCTGACGCAGCGAGCGGCGCGGCGGGGGCGGCCTCATCGGCGGCCGACCAGGTCGTCGAAACGGCTGGCGACGCGGCCGAGGCGGTTGTGGACGCCGCCAGCGGAACCGTCGCTCGGGCGCGCGACCTTATCGACGGCGATGGCGACGAGGATGCCGGCGATGATGGCGAAGAGAAGGACGACTCACCACCCGCATAGCGCGGATGCTTCGCCTCGCTCGTGTACCCCAGGTCCTCGCGGCGCATCCGCCCAGTGCTGACGGCAGTTTCTGACGATGCGAAGCGGCTGGGCGCGGTTGCCAGTTCGCGTGCACCACATGTCGTGCAGGTACCGGAGCCGTTCTGTCGTGCGGGTACCGAGATCTGGCAGTGTCAGATCTCAGGGCGCGTCGACCCTTAGGCGCCACAAGGCGACGTCGCTGGTGGTCTATGCTGCAGCCAGTTCGCTGATCAGCGAGTGCCAGCGTGTGAGGAAGAGCCGTCGCTGCTCTGTCAACGCGACATAGGCGCCACCGCGGCGGCGGACGCGGAAGTACTGTCGCAGCTCATCGAACGCGCTACAGAAGCGCGACGCGGACTCGAAGCTCCCGAAGCCCTGCATCGGGTAGTAGCGCTGCTTCACCGCTCGGTGACTCTGCTCGGTGTAGTTGTTGAGGTACTGCGTCGTGCGATGCCAAGCCTTGCGGCCGATGATCCAGCGGATCGCCCGTCGGTAAGCGGGGTGCAGGTCGGTCGTGATCCGTGCGGGCCTGCGTTCGGTGATCTCGACCAGTCTCCGCAAGAACCTCCGCGCGGCATGCTTGTCTCGACGCTCGCTCAGCATCGAGTCGATCAGTTCTCCGTCGCCGTCGATCGCTCGGTAGAGGTAGCACCAGCGCCCAGCGACCTTCACGTACGTCTCGTCGAGGTACCAGGACTCGCCGGCTCGGGCTCGTCGCTTGGCGCGGAGCTGGCCGGCGAGCAGTGGGGCGAATCGAAACTCTCACTCCCGGATGGTCTCGTGCGTGACCTCAACACCGCGCTGGAGGAGCATCTCTGCCACGTCGCGGAAACTCAGCATGGCTCGCTTGTAGCGCAGACGCCACAGCACCGCGATGAGCACCACGTCGGTCGGGACCTGAAGATCGTTGAACGGCGTGCCGGTTCGCTCGTTGAAGCGACGCTTGCACGAGCGGCAGTTGAATCGCCGGTAGCCGAGCGTCGTGCGCGCCTGGCGTCTGGTCGTGGCGGCGGATGCACAGTGCGGACAGTTCACCGATGTCTCCTCGTCCATGCTCAGACGAGGCTAAACCTCACAGTTCGAGCCCTCAGATCTGACGCAGCCCCCTCCACTGGCTCGCTCCCTCCCTTCTCGACTATGGAGTCAACGGCCGCGTCGCCACGCGGCAAGGCAACCGGCAGCCCCACGCCGCCCCACATGGCGCCTACCCGTGCAATGACGACCGTTGGTGCGCCATCGCCGTCACGACCGACGACGAATGGGACGCCTTCCGCACCGCCATCGGCGACCCCGCCTGGGCCCACGACGCCCGCTTCGCCACCCTCGCCGCCCGCAAGCAGCACGAGGACGAACTGGACGCGCACGTGGAGACGTGGACCCGCGAGCGCGCTCCCGATGCGGTGATGGACCAGCTCCAGGCCGCCGCCGTCCCCGCGGGGGCCGTACAGCGCGGCAGCGACCTGATGGAGCGCGACCCCCAGCTCAAGCATCGTGGCTTCTGGCAGGAGCTCGCCCACCCCGCCTTCGGCACGTATCGCGCCGCGCGCCACTCCTTCCGTCTCTCCGACGCCCCCTGCAACCTCCGCCGCAGCCGCCTCATCGGCGAGGACACCCACGAAATCCTGCGCGACGTGCTGGGCTACTCCGACGACGAGATCGGCGAGCTTGCCATCGCGGGCGTGCTGCAATAGCGCCCCGCCCCGCGGGAGCGCGCTGTTCACTCCTGAGGGCGCGCGGCGCCGCCGGACCCACGTCCGGCCACCAGCTCGGGCCATCGTGAGCCCCCCGCGGGGGATCAGGTCGGGCGCAGAATCAGGTGGCGATAGCCCCAACCGCTCCCCTCGCTGAACCAGTGGCCTAGGATTCGCGATGAGGGCGCGTGGGAATCCACGCGCGGCGCACGAGACCGGAGGTCCGCCGTGACCAAGGAACTCATCATCGAGGACGGGCCGATCACGCGGCTCACGATCAATCGGCCGGAACGGCACAACGCGATCAACACGGAGGTCGGCGACGAGATGATCGATGTCGTGACGCGCGTGGGTCGCGACCCGACTGTCCAGGTTCTGATCCTGGGCGGCACTGGGAAGTCGTTCTGCTCGGGCGACGACACGACGGAGGGCGGCCGCATCCCGGACGTCCCGTGGGAGAACCCCTACCACGCAGCGCACATCGCGCCATTCAATCTGGGACGGCATCCCTACTTCCAGCTGCAACCCCTGTTGCGGCGTATCCCTCAACCCGTGATCGCGGAGGTGCACGGCTACTGCATGGGGTCCGGCTTCGACCTCATCCTCGCCTCCGACTTCGCGATCGCCGACCCCGACTCCCAACTACAACTGGTAATCGGCGCAACGGCCTTCCTGCCCAAGTATGTGGGGCTGAAGCACGCCTGGCGGCTGATCGTCGACGACGGCTTTACCGCGGCGCAGGAAGCCGCGGACCTGGGCCTGATCACGAAAGTCGCGGCGCCGGGCGCGCTCGAGGAAGAGGTGAGCGCGCTGGCGGAGCGCCTCGCCGAGATCGGCCGCACCCGTCACGGCTACCTCGGCGTCCTCAAGGAGTCGCTCAACCGCTCCTTCCTTCCCGCGCTTGACGATGACCTGCGCATGCAACTGATCGGCCACCGCATGTCGGATCTCTACCGGCTGCATCCATTCGAGCCCGCGGACGCCTAGTGGCGATGTCCGCGCTGCCGCTGACCGGATCAGTCGTCGTCGACCTCAGCGACGAGTGTCTGGGTCTGGCGGGCCGCCTCCTGGCCGACCTGGGTGCGGACGTGGTTCGCGTTGAGGCGGCGGGCGGCGACGGATTGCGAATCGCCGGTCCTCACCTGGCCGGTCGTGCGGACATCGACAGCAGTCTGCGCCACCTGCTGCACAATGCGGGCAAGCGCAGCCTGGCGCTCAGCTTCGAGGCGCCGGGCGCCTGGGACCTCGTCGACCGGCTGCTGGGCGCCTCGACATCGTGCTTGCCCCGCTGCAGAAGTCGCCCGCGGCGCGACGGGTATTGGCCAGCGATCGGCTGCGGCAGATCCACCCGCACCTTGGACTCGTCGACGCGGTGATGAAGCGCGGCGGGGAAAGGCTGCCGGCCTCCGACCCAACCGGGGTAGCCGCCGGCGGCGTGCTGTACGGCCTCGGCCATCCCGGCGCGGCGCCCGACGACCCGGCGGGGCGGCTGGCATACAACAGGCGAGCCTGGTCGGCGCGGCCACCGCCGTGGCCAGGCTTTGCGAGGCCAAGCGGCGGCGCCCGGGGAGCCGGCCCGGAGTCCCACATAGAGGGCAGGGGGCCCACCCCGCTTCTGTTGCAGGGCAAACTAGCAACCTGCACCCCCACCGGGGGGCCTACGCGTGAGGGGGCGAGGGGAGAGGGCAGTGTCAGATCTCAGGGCGCGTCGACCCTTAGGCGCCACAAGGCGACGTCGCTGGTGGTCTATGCTGCAGCCAGTTCGCTGATCAGCGAGTGCCAGCGTGTGAGGAAGAGCCGTCGCTGCTCTGTCAACGCGACATGGGCGCCACCGCGGCGGCGGACGCGGAAGTACTGTCGCAGCTCATCGAACGCGCTACAGAAGCGCGACGCGGACTCGAAGCTCCCGAAGCCCTGCATCGGGTAGTAGCGCTGCTTCACCGCTCGGTGACTCTGCTCGGTGTAGTTGTTGAGGTACTGCGTCGTGCGATGCCAAGCCTTGCGGCCGATGATCCAGCGGATCGCCCGTCGGTAAGCGGGATGCAGGTCGGTCGTGATCCGTGCGGGCTTGCGTTCGGTGATCTCGACCAGTCTCCGCAAGAACCTCCGCGCGGCATGCTTGTCTCGACGCTCGCTCAGCATCGAATCGATCAGTTCTCCGTCGCCGTCGATCGCTCGGTAGAGGTAGCACCAGCGCCCAGCGACCTTCACGTACGTCTCGTCGAGGTACCAGGACTCGCCGGCTCGGGCTCGTCGCTTGGCGCGGAGCTGGCCGGCGAGCAGTGGGGCGAATCGAAACTCCCACTCCCGGATGGTCTCGTGCGTGACCTCAACGCCGCGCTGGAGGAGCATCTCTGCCACGTCGCGGAAACTCAGCTTGTAGCGCAGACGCCACAGCACCGCGAGGAGCACCACGTCGGTCGGGACCTGAAGATGGTTGAACGGCGTGCCGGTTCGCTCGTTGAAGCGACGCTTGCACGAGCGGCAGTTGAACCGCCGGTAGCCGAGCGTCGTGCGCGCCTGGCGTCTGGTCGTGGCGGCGGATGCACAGTGCGGACAGTTCACCGATGTCTCCTCGTCCATGCTCAGACGAGGCTAAACCTCACAGTTCGAGCCCTCAGATCTGACGCAGCCCACTCGAAGTACTGACGGTGCGAGCCGAGCCGGAGCGCGTGGTCACGCAGCACCAGCACCTCCTCCGCGGGCTGCATCACGTCGTTGCGGATCGGTTTCGGTGCCGCTGCTGGCTCGCGCATGGGCTGCTCCTCGATCGGTCTCGTCTGTCGCGGCGGGGCGTCGCGCGATCGTCAGAGCTCGCGAAGAGAGACGCGGGCCCCTAGTCGAACTGGGCGATCACCTCTTCTTCGAAGCGCTGGAAGTCCTCGACGGTGTTGGGCAGGCGGCCGAACATCACCTCGTCCACGCCCTCAGCGGCGAACTCGCCGAGGCGCTGCGCGATGTAGTCAGCGCTGCCAGCGACCGTCTTCGGGCCGATCCGCTCGATGAACTCGTCCGCCTCGGCCTGGTCGTTGGTCAGCTTCGTGGGCACTAGCATCGTGATGCGGATCTCGTCCGGATCGCGCCCGACGCGCTCGCAGTGCCGCTCGAGGATCTCTCGCTTCTCCCGCAGCAACTCCACCGACATCCCGCGACGCGCGAAGCCGTCGAGGTTGAACACGTCGCCGTACATGGCGAGCGTGCGCAGCGTCCGCTTCGGTCCGGTGCCACCGATCATCAGCGGGATCGGCGCGTCGAAGCTCCGGGGCGACAGCGGCGCCTCGTCGAGCTGGTAATACTGGCCCTCGAAGGTGACCGGGCCGTCGGCGGTGAACAGCTGGCGGATCAGCGCTGCCGCCTCCTCGGCGGCCAGCGCCCCTGCGCCCAGGACGGCCATGGTCACGCCGTCCAGCTGCAGGGGCTTGGTCTGGTAGGTGTAGGAGGGCTCACGGTTGTCCGGCACCGCCTGCCGGTGGGCGCGGGCCTGGTGTCCCTGGGACCAGTCAGGTCCCAGGGATCGCAGCAGCAGGCGGCACAGCACCCGTTCCCCCTCCTCCAGCTCGGAGAGGGCGCCCATCAGGGCGATGAGGGGGTCGGAACCGGGGTCCAGCAGATCGTCGTCGCGGAAGGTGCGCAGGGGCACGTACTCCGGGCCGCCGGCCCGCAGCGTCATGCCCCAGGCCTGCTCGCCCACGTGGACGAAGATGGGGTCCTCGTCCACGGGCACCTCCCGGATGCGGGCCTGGGGGTAGTGGGCGGCCAGCTGGCCCCGCACCACCTGGTCGTCCTGGCAGCGGGCCATGAGCGTCACGCCGTCCATGTCCCCGGCCAACTCCAGGGAGAAGGGTTCGGGGACGGCGATGGACTGGAGCAGGTTCTCCACGCCCAGGAGCGTCCGCTCGCCGGTCCTGGGCGGCGTCACCGCCAGCAGCGCGGGGGGGCGCTTTTGACGACTGTTGCCGAACAGGATTTTTTTGATGTTGGTATTGACGTTGGTATTCATGGGGACAACCTCTCTTTATGGGAATCGGTGTTGGCGGCTAATGACGGGGGCCGGGCCGCCACTCGATGACCTCGGTTTCCTCGGGGGTGGCCTCGATGCGGACGGGAAAGCGGTTGCCACGGGCCAGCAGCAGGCCGTCGCCTCTGGGGCAGGACAGCAGCCAGCGTTGCAGCTCCACCGGCAGGTCGAAGGCTTCGCCCACGGTGCTTATCGCCGCCGCGTCCTGCTGGAGCAGCAGCTTGAAGGCTGCGTTCTGGAGCAGGGCTCTTCCGCTGTGGCCGGTGATCGTGCGGGAGGAGTCCTCGCTGAGCAGGTCCTGCACGTCCTGGGTGATGAACTGGAGACCCAGCCGGTGCTTGCGGGCGCGCTTGGCCATGCTGACCATGAAGGCGGCGCCCTCGGGGTGCTGCATGATGCTCCACACCTCGTCCACCACCAGCAGCCGGGGCCGGGGGTCCTGGGCGGCGGCGGCCCACACCGTCTCGGTGCAGACCATCGCGGCGGCGGGCCTGAGCTCCGGTTCCAGCAGGTGCAGGTCGAAGACCGTCACCAACGCCTCGTGGGTCAGCAGGTCGTCGCCCTCGTCGGAGAGGAGGTGGCGCAGGCTGCCGGTGGCGAAGGGCCGCAGCAGGTGAGCTATAGCCCGCCCCGAACTTGATTCGGGGTCGCCGTCGCCGCTCTCTTCCAGGTAGGCGTAGAAATCGCGGAAGCCGGTGCGCTCCCGGCGCTCGGCGTAGTAGCCGGCCAGGGCGTGGTCCAGGGAGGACCGCCGCTCGGCGCTGAGCCGCTCCCCCACCATCACCTCGATGAGCCGCCGCAGGCTGCCGATGCGCTGCAACAGTTCCTCGCTGTCGCCCCGGTCGATGACGAAGGGGTTCATGCCCTGGCCTGCGATTCCAGGGGACAGCACCCGCCCACCGACAGCGCGGGCCATGTCGGCGTACTCTCCTTCCGGGTCGATGACGTAGGCCCTGACGCCACGACAGACGCCGCGCAACACCCCCAGCTTGGTGGCGAAGGATTTTCCCGAGCCGGAACGGGCCAGCACTGCCGTGTTGGCGTTCAGGTGCGTGCCGTCGAAGGGGTCGTAGACGATGGGGGCACAGGCCCGCAGGTCGATGCCGTAGAGGGTGCCGCTGCGGGTGTCCAGGTCCGGCGGCGAGAAGGGGAACAGGCGCGCCAGCGAGGACGTGTCCAGCGTCCGCCAAACCGCCACCGCGTTCAGGCCCAGGGGCAGGGTGGACAGCAGGCCCTCCCTCTGGCGGAAGGCCAGGGCGTCCAGCTTGCCCAGGGTGGCGGCAAAGTGAGCACGGGCCTTTTGCGTAAGGTCTTTCAGCCCGTCCTGGTCAGCGGCGTGCAACGTCACTGACAGGGATGCGTGGAACAGCCTTTCCCGGCCTCGCTGCACCTCGTCCCGGAGACGGGAAACGTCCTCCAGGGCGATCTCCGCCTCGGGTGACATGGAGCGGCCCCGGTTCAGGGACAGCGATTGGGCCGACTCGAAACGGACCTTCTGCCACTCCAGGGTGCGGGCGGCCTGCTCCGCCGGGATGGCGCCCAGGTGGACCGACAGGTCCATTGGCGCTCCGGCGGCCATCAGCCCCTGCAGGAAGCCGGGGGCCAGGGACCTGGGCCACTTGCCCAGGTGCAGAGAGCGGGTCAGGTGATCGCCAACGCGAATGTCACGGCGGTTGACCTCGACCTCCATTTCGGCGTCTTCATCCCTTTCGTTGGGCGAGCCGCCCAGGGCCGAGGCCAGCAGCAGGAGGCGGAGGGGTTCTCCGTTCAGGGGAAACACCCCGAGACCGGCCCTTGCCAGCAGGCCGCGCAACTCGTCGGCGCGGCTGTGCTCGCAGACCGCGTAGAAGCGCCGGTCCAGGATGCCCTCGCGGGTCTCCAGAGTGGTCAGCAGCCGTCCCAGGCTGTCGGCGGCGTCGCGGGTTTGCTGCGGCAGGTCATCTGGTTGCGCTGCCGCCAAATTGCTCCGCAACCCCTGCAACACCGGCGGGTGCTGGCGCACCAGCAGTTGCACCGGGAAATCCAGGGCGTTCAGCGAACCGGCGAAGGCCCCCAGCTTGGGCTCGTCTAACTCCAGCCCCATCACCTCGCACACGGCCAGCTTCACCCCGTCCAGCCGCACCGGGCCGTCGTCCTCCAGGTGGGACAGCATGAAGAACAGGGACAGGGGCGGCGGTGGCTTGGGCACTTCGACGACGGGCTCAGCCGGTTCTTCCTGGGAGTTACGTCTGATGATCGCCTTGATGTTGGGTAGTGTCGTTTTCATTTCGGTCGTCTCCTTTCTCGTTCTATGGGCCGGGCAGGACTTCGATGATCCGGCTGTTGAGCGCGGCGGCGATGCCCTTAGCCAGGAGCACCACCACCAGTCCCACCACCGCCATCAGCACGGCGCTCCTGGTGCGGCCCCGGTTCTCACCCTCGGCTCCCTCGGCCATCAGCACGAACCCCGCCCAGACGATGGCGAAGAAGCAGAGGCCCACCCCGGCGTAGGCCATGCCCGTCAGCACGGCGTCGAAGGCGTCCCGCATTGCCTGGCCCGCGTCGTCCGGCGCGGCGGCGATGGACGCCAGGGCCGCGCCGGAGGCGAGCAGGATGTTGGTGATGCGCCCTACCACGGCCAGCTCCACCAACTGGAATCGCCCACCGGCGTCTGCTCCGCCTGCGGTGGTGGCGGCGTGGGCGGGGGAACGTGCAACGCCTTGTGGGGGTCGTCGGCCCCCACGCCCAGAGCCTGCCCCGTACTCGATACGGGGGCTGAGGCCAGGGGAATCGTCTCCGGCCTGGTGCGGGTGACGGGAGCGCGCTGGGTCTCCACGGCCCGCACGTGCTCAGGGTGGTGGACATATATCCGCACCGTCTTGGTCGTCGTGCTCTCGCCGCAACGGCAGGTCACCCTCCGGGTGTACACGTCGGTGCGGGCCGCCCAGCACCTGGGCCTGTGGGGACTCGTCGACCATCACCTCGATCTCGGCAGCTCCCCGGGGCGGTCCAACACCGGCGACAAGATGATGACGCTGGTGGCCTCCGCACTGGCTGGCGGCGACTGCATCGACGACGCCGATGCGTTGCGCACCGGGGGGACGGCCTGCACGCTGGGCGGCACGGTCAAGGCGCCATCCACCCCCCGCTTTCGCGAGGGCAGGCTCTGGGCGCCTTCCTGCGGGGCCACGTCCGCCAGCGGATGATGCTGACGGTCCGTACCGGCCCGCCCCAGGGGTCGCGGCGCCTGGGGGCCGGCGTCCCCGTATCCAGTACGAGGCAGGCTTTGGGCGGCGTGCGCAGGTTGCCTGGAGCAATCCTGCGGTCATGGGCGTCTTCCACCCTGGTGCCATAGGCCAGGGCCAGCAGTGTTGCCACCGACAGCACCAGCCAGTGGCGGGAGACGCCCGCCGGGTCGGTGCGCCGGGTCTTGTCCCACTTCCAGCCCAGGCTTTTGACGACCTTGAAGCCCAGATCGAGGCGGGGCGTGAGGTGATGCGGGCGTGCATCGACGCATGGGGAACTCTTACCGGGGAGCACGGCATCGGGGCGGAGAAGCAGATGTACATGCACTGGACCTTCAGCGAGCAGGACATGGCTGCCACGAAGCGGCTGCGGGCGGCCTTCTGCCCCGATGCGGGTTTCAACCCCGGCAAGATCTTTCCTGACGAGGCTCAGCCGCATCGGGGTCGGAATTACATAAGCCCGTGCCCCAAGTCTCTGGGACCTATGTCCAGCCCCCGGATGGAACGGTAAATTCGGATTTCACCAGGAGAGAATGATGAGCAATTTTGAGAAATTGCAGGGCCGCCTGGCAGCGGGGGAGACGATCTTGATGGACGGGGGTATGGGCTCGGAGTTCGAGAGGCGGGGGCTGGCAAGCCCCACCATGTGGTCGGGCGGTCCGATGCTCACCCATCCCGAGTTGGTGAGGGATATTCATCAGGAATACATAGAAGCGGGCGCCGAGATCATCATCACAAACACCTTTGGCACAGGGCGTGACATGCTGGAAAGGGGCGGCCTCGAGCATAAGGTGGCCGGGGCCAACAAGCTGGGAATCGAAGCGGCGGTACAGGCAAGGAGAAACGCCGGGACAGAGGACTCGGTGGTCATTGCGGCCTCCGTATCTACGATGGCTCCCAAGGCACACGCGGAAGTTCCGGTGCCCTATGAGAAAGCTCTAGAGACCTACCGGGAGCAGCTGGGAGAGCTGGCCAAAGGCGGCCCGGACGTGGCGGTGGGCGAGATGTTGGTCCGGATATCAGACACGCTGGCGGTGATAGAAGCGGCAGCGGAGTTGGGTCTACCGGTGTGGGTCGGGCTCTCCCTGGTCCGGGATGGAGACGGGCTTTACCTGGGCATCCAGGACAGGCATGGAAGCGAGACCCTTCAAGACGCCATGGACGCCATCAAGGACAGGGACATCGCATCGGTATTCATAATGCACACGCCGGTGGACGACACGGGGCCCGGGCTGGAGATAGTCAAGAAGAATTGGCCGGGAACCTTCGGCGCCTACGCCCATTTCCCCGGCCACGGCGGCCCAACCCCCAAGGCAAATGTCCTGGACCCACAGCAGTACCTGGAATACGCCAAGGTGTGGAGTGAGCAGGGGGCGCGGATAGTTGGAGGGTGCTGCGGCACGAGACCCGACCACATCCGGGCACTCAGGGAGTGGCTGTCCGGCTCCTAGCCCGGAGTCCGCCAAGCTTCCGTACAACATCATGGCCATCCCTGACTCCCTGCAATGGGAGATCGATCGGACCCCTCGCAACCGTAAGATTACTCACGGGCCGGGCCTCAGTGGGTTTGCCGTCGACGGCATCGAACCCGGGGCCGCGGTCTTCCCAAACGCCATCGAGGAAGTGAGTCTGCGATAATCCCACCCGGGCTTCCCAAGCTCGGGCCTGACCCCAAATGGGACCGGAGCAATGCCCTCAACGGGTATCGGTTCACGTGGATTCCTGCTGCGACCTGGCCACTCCTCGTTGCTATAATGGCATTGCAAGCTCGAAAGTGGTTCTGTCTACCGTCCAAACTGGCCCACCAAACTTCCTTGCGTCCTTCAGCTTTGCTTATAATAGGCTCGTCTCCATCCCATCGACCGGCACGTACTCAACACCGGCAACCGGAGGAACTGAGATGGTAAGCGCACAATCTCATCACAACCTCGAACAGGGTGACATATCTCTGCCCGTCACCGGCCGCCCGGTGGTGCGCTCCACCGAGGGGGTCATCTCCTCCGGCCACTACCTGACGTCCATGGCCGGTATGCGAATGTTGATGGCCGGCGGCAACGCCTTCGACGCGCTGGTGGCCGCCGGATTCGCCGCCGCTGTCGTCGAACCCATCGCCTCCTATTCCCTGGCCGCCGAGGGCGTCTTCATGCTCTACGATGCTTCCAGCGGAGACCTGCTGTCCCTGTCGGGACAGGGCACGGCGCCCGGCAATGCCACCGCCGACTTCTACCTTTCCCGGGGCCACCAACGCATTCCCACCGGCCCCGGGAAGGATGCCCCCCTCTCCTTTACGCTGCCCGGCATCGTTGACGCATTCATCTCCTTGCTGGAACGCTACGGGACCATGGAACTGTCCGACGTCATCGCTCCGGCCGTCAGCTACGCCGCAGAGGGAATCCCCAACTACGAGTACATGCTGGAGCGACTCAATTCCACTTCCGGTCAACGGCAATTCGATAACTTCCCGCCCGGCGGATGGGATGTGTTCTACCATGACCGGGAAGTGCCTCCCGCCGGTTCCCTATTGGTGCAGCCCGGGTTGGCCACCACCCTGCAGACCCTGCACGACGCCTCGGCAGAAGCCCCGGGCGACCGCTCCCAGCGGATGCAGGCCGCCCGCGACGCCTTTTATCGCGGCCCCATTGCCAGGCTGATTGTCGAGTGTTCGGAAAAGGTCGGCGGCATCATTTCCACGGAGGACCTCGCCTCCTACTCCAGCCGGTTTGAGACTCCCGCCGGCGGCAGCTTCCACGGTTACGAAATCCAGGGCCAGGACTCGTGGAGTCAGGGCCCCATGCTCATGCAAACTCTGAACATCCTGGAGAACTTCGACCTCAAAGCGATGGGTCACAATAGTCCGGCCTACATCCATACCGTGGCCGAAGCCCTGAAACTGTGTTTCGGCGACCGGGAGGCTTTCTACGCCGACCCCGAATACGCCACCGTCCCGGTGGACGGACTGCTGTCGAAAGAATACGCCGCCGAGCGCGCCCATTTGATTGACCCCGAAGGCGCGTACCCGGCCCAACCTCCGGCCGGAGACCCCTGGCGCTTCTCCAAACACCGGGGCTCCACCCCGTCCCCCGTCATGTCCGAGCCGGCGGTAGCCGGTGCTGACCCGTCCGCCGACGACGGCACCACCCACGTTTCAGTCCTTGACCGGCATGGCAACCTCGTATGCGGCACCATCAGCGGCGGTTCCTTCGCTAAATCCGTGTTCTTCCCTGAGCTGGGTTGCGCCCTGAGCACACGCATAGAGATGTTCAACTGCGAACCCGGCCATCCCAACGTCGTCGAACCCGGCAAGCGTCCCAGGACTACCCTGGTAAACTACATCATCTCCAAAGAGGGACAACCTCTGATGACCGTCGGATGTCCTGGCGGCGACAATCAGGTCCAGGCCAACGTGCAGTTGATGCTCAACTCCCTCGTTTTTGGAATGGACCCCCAGCAGGCCGTGGAGGCGCCCCGGTTTGCCACCGCCAGCAATGTCAATTCCTTTTATCCCCACGTCTATTATCCGGGCCAACTCGATCTGGAACCGGGAATCCCCGATTCCACCGCCGATGCGCTGCGGGTTCTGGGGCACAAAATTGAACGGACCGCCAACTGTGGCCTGGGAGCCACTGTCTCGGTCCGGGACGACGCAGCCGGCTCTCTCAGCACCGGCGCCGATCCGCGGCGGGCCTGCTACGCCCTGGCCCTGTAGGAATTACAAGGCGGGGCAGCGCGTTCCAGCCAACCCCCAACTTCCCCAAAACAACGACGTCCGACGCTCAATGGCGCCAGCCTTTGCACTGCGGCCGACCGCGGCAGCCTGAGTTCCAGTCCTGCACCACCCCGCTGCAAGAGGCTCGAACTACCGGCAAGAGTCGTGCTACCGAGGATCACAGGGCCCCCAACCACATCTCGAAGACGGTTCCACCTACCGTGCACTCAGGTCCACCAGACTGGACAAAATCGAGAACCTTCGCTCTGAGGTTCCGCTTGGCGTTGTAGCCGCCGAACGCAGAGCGAATCACGGACTGCTCATGAGCGGACGACGACCGGGCTTGGTGACCGCGGGGATCCTGCTTGCCGTGGCGGGCGCCTTCGCAATCACGGCCTGCAGCGGGAACGAGCCAAGGTCGCCCGAGCCGCCCACCACCACCCAGACTGCCGCCACCGCGACGCCGCAGGCCGCCGGGACGACGCCGCAGGCCACCGCGACGCCGCAGGCCGCCGGGACGACGCCGCAGGCCACCGCGACGCCGCAGGCCGCCGGGACGACGCCGCAGGCCACCGCGACGCCGCAGGCCGCCGGGACGACGCCGCAGGCCACCGCGACGACGCCGCAGGCCGCCGGGACGACGCCGCAGGCCGCCGGGACGCCGCAGGCCACCGGGACGACGCCGCAGGCCACCGCAACGCCGCAGGCCACAGCGGCACCACAGGCCACAGCGGCACCACAGGCCACAGCGGCACCACAGGCCACCGCACCAACTGTGTCCGGCGCTGGCACCTGGAGCGGTTTGGGGGTCGCCCCGGAGAATCGCTGCACCCCGTACGACGCCGACGACTACCCCTATTCGCAATCGGTTGAGCAGCTGATCGTTGGGGACATGGGCGGCATCATCTACGGCCCGTACACCGGAACGTGGTTCGCCAGCACATCCGAGACCGACATCGAGCACATCGTCGCGCGCTCGGAGGCGCACGACAGCGGCCTCTGTGCGGCGGATGCCGCGACGCGGCGGCGCTTCGCCTCAGACATCCTGAATCTCACGTTGGCCAGTCCGTCGGTCAACCGCTCGCAGAAGAGCGGCAAGGATGCTGCGGAGTGGCTTCCCGATCTGAATCGCTGCTGGTTCGCAAGCCGCGTGGTCGAGGTCCGCCTGAAGTACGTCCTCACCGTCGATGAGCGCGAACGCGAGGCGATCGCGGGGATCCTTTCGGGCTGCTCCTCGACCGTCATGATTGTCGACACGTCCGGGCAGGCGGCCACGGCGACCCCGGTTCCGGCCGCAGGCGCGGAGGGCGGCGCTCTTGAGCTGTACGACGACAACGGGAATGGCCGCATCACATGCGCCGAGGCGCGCCGGCACGGCATCGCCCCCGTGAGCCGCGGTCACCCCGCCTACCTGTACATGGATGATCGGGACGGCGACGGGGTTATGTGCGAGTGAGGCGCTGCCGGGGACTCACAGAGGCCCACCAGACTGGGCAAAATCGAGAACCTTCACGCTGAGGCTCCCGTGGGGCGGAGCCTCTGTGTCAAGCGGCCTCGGTAGCGCAGGTGCGAGCATCGGCCACCATGCATCGGTAAACGACGTCCGAGAGTCGGCGTTTGAGGCAGCGCAGCGCCTCGTTCCGACTCTTGCCAGCGGCGAGTTTGCGACGGAAGTAGCCGTGGCCTTCGGTGCCCGGCATGCGCGCCTGGGTGAGCGCCGCGATGTGGAGCGCCCGGTTCAGCTGGCGGTCTCCACCGCGGCTGAGGCGATGGCGTTGGACCTCCCCGCTCGACACCTCAAGCGGCGCCGTCGCCGTGTAGCTGGCGTAGTGCGCGCGCGAGGGGAAGCGACTGCCCGCTCCGCTGCGCCCCACGATCTTCGCCGCCAGGATCACGCCGACGCCGGGGATGCGCGTGAGGGCGCTGCCTTGTACGCGCAGCGCTGCCTCGAGGCGGCGGCCGTTCGCGACGAGGTTGCGGTCCAGCACCCGCACCTCGCGCACCAGTTCGCGGGCCATACGCAGCCGCTCGCGATCCGCGGCGCCCGTCGGACGCAGGCGGCGTAGGAGCGCCTGCGCGCGATCGGCGGAGAGCCTGGAGGGGCCCCCACCCGGTCGTAGCTCGCGCAGCAGCCGGTGCAGCCGGTTGACCACGCGCGTGCGTTCCTGCGTGAGCTCGTCGCGGCGGTCGGAGAGCAGTCGCAGCACCGCCGTGTCGCCCTCCGCCCTCACGGCACGCAGCGCCGTGAGGGGTTGGGCGGCGAGCGCAATGGCACGCGCGTCTGCGGGGTCGGACTTCCCGCCACCGGAGAGCAAGCGCACGCGCGCCACCAGCCGCGCCGGGACATCGACGACCGACTCGCCCTCCGTGAGCAGCCACTGGCTGAGGCCGTGGCCGAGACCGCGGGCCCCCTCCACGGCCCAGCGGCGCTCGGGCCACGGCCGCGCCCAGCGCAGCAGCCGTCTGTGCGCACGAGCTTCCACCCGGAGCTGGCCGAGCTCGCGGCCCGCGGGGTCGACGGCGAGGGCGGTATGCGAGGACTTGTGGGGGTCGACGGCGATCAAGATCATGAAGCTCTCCCTGTCGTAGCTGAACTGCGGTGGGGAGGGCGGTGGACAGGCCGACTTCGGGAGCACCCGCACGCCTCTGTCGAGTCACACCGCGGCCGGACGGTGGCCGGCGACACTCCGCCCCAGAGCCAGTCCTGCTCAGCAGCACGGCAGCAAAACTTGGAGTCAGCCGACCAGCGTCCTCAACACCTTAGGGCCGCAACCCCCGGTGTCTGGCCGGATTCAAACAAGTCGGCAAAACCTCATGCGGCCCACCGATACTCATGATGCAAACCTCCTAGCACCGGCTTGCTGTCGACTCGCTGGCTCGGCGTCCGCTGCACCGGCGAGCGTCCCTCCGGAGAGTCGAGCGACAATGATCGATGCGGACGCATCGCGTTGTAGTGCTGGACGTACTCACCAGGCACCCGCCGGAGATGTTGTTCGTTGACCGCGATGACGTGATCGAGGCACTGGCGCCGGAGCGTCGATCACCCGCTCGGCGATGGCGTTGGCATTCGGCGCGTGCACCGGAGTCAGAATCGTCTCGATCCCGAGCCGTCGAGCGCGTGCGATGAAGTCTCCGCCATAGCTACGGTCGCGGTCTCGGATGAGGAACCCTGGCTGCTGACCCCGGGCGGTCGCCTCGATCATCTGCTGCCAGATCCAGGGCGCGTTCGGATGCTCCGTGACGTTCCAGTGCCGGATGCGGCGCCGGCCGTGGTCGATCACGACGAACACGGAGAGCGTGCGGAAGGTGAGGGTCTGCACCGTGCACAGGTCAGCAGCCCAGATGCTGGACGCGTGGTTGCGCAGAAACGTGCGCCACGACTGGCTCGGCGGTCGCCGCAGCGCTTGCCGGCGGTAGCGACTCACGGTGCGGGCGCTGACCTCGAAGCCAAGGGCACGCAGCTTGCCGACGATGCGGACGGCCGCGGCACCGCTTGACTTCGGCCTGGGAGAGAGCGTCCATGCTCGTGATGAACGCGAGCCCCTCCCTCACCGAGCTAAGCGCGCTGTACCTCCTGCGCTGTGAGGTCGAGGGCAAGTCCGCGCAGACGGTGCGCGCATACCGAGAGTCACTGAATCGCTTCGCCCGCGCAGTGACGGTCGCCGACGCGGCGGCGGTCACGCCGGAAGACGTCTACCGCTATTTGGGCGGCTTCTCTCACCTCAGCCTTGAGACTCGACACCGCTACTTCCGCGAGGTCCGCTGCTTCTTCAACTGGCTCGTCGACGCTCGCCACCTCCAAGACAACCCGTTCCGGGGGATCAAGAACGTCCGGCTGCCACAGCGCATTGTCGAGCCGTTCTCGCCAGCCGACATCGCGCAGCTGATGGCGGGGTGCGATTCAGCCACCGCGCTCGGGCTGCGGGATCGTGCGATGGTGCTGTGCTTACTCGACACTGGCCTGCGATGCTCAGAGCTCGTTCAGCTGACGCTCGATGACCTCGACCTCGAGACGCGCCGGCTGCGCGTACGCCACGGCAAGGGCAACAAGCAGCGCGTGGTGCCCTTTGCAGCGCACTGTGGCGCCGCGCTGGAGCGCTACCTCGAGCGGCGGGGAACGGCTCCGGGTCCGCTCTTCGTAGCGGCCAGCCACCTTGGTGAGCTGAAGCCAGCTACCGCGCTCCGACCGAACGGGCTCAAGCAGATGCTCCGCCGCTTGGGTCGTCGCGCAGAAGTGGCGAAAGTGCACGCGCATCGCTTCCGCCACACATTCGCGACGTGGGCCATCGCACACGATGCCCGCGAACTCGACGTGCAGTACCTGCTCGGACACTCCTCGCCCGACATGGTGCGTCGCTACAGCTCGGCCTACCGCTCGGAGCAGGCGGCAACACGCCACCATCGCTTCTCCCCGGGAGACCAGATGATCGGCCCGGTGTCTCGCTGAGCCCGCCTCAGAAGCGGCACCGAGCGGGCCCCTGACCTGCGATTCCCCTGCAGTTTCCCTGCAGTCTCACATCTGAGTTATGTCGCCTGCTGCGGCAACCAGCGTGCTTCCCAAGCAGAGGGTCGAGGGTTCGAATCCCTTCTCCCGCTCCAGACCACACTTGCTGGAGTGTGTGAGGTTCCGGTAGCTAGGCGACACCCTGGCGCCGGTACCTGCACGACACTTCGCGGACGCGGCTCCGGTACGCAGGCGACACTGGCTCCGGTAGCCGGGCGACACCTGGCTGCTCTTCCTGGTCCTGCTCGATGGCCCCTCCCGGTGGACGATCCCGTCCGCAGCGGAGGAGGCCGCCATGCTGGTGGAGTTGGGGCTCGTGGAACAGCGGCGCAGGCGCTCGCAACGCTGCTGGTACGTGAGTGCGTGGCGCACTCTGTCGCCTCTGGGACCAGGCGACGATCGGAACCGGCGCCGTTTTCGACAAAAGCATGAGCAGACGGGCCGATCCGGGCCAGTCCAGCCCCGTTCCGGGCGAATCCCGGGCTGAGCACCCATTCGGAGGCCTCGAGGTGGCGGCACCTCGACAGCATGACGACGAGCAGCCGGCCGATGCCTGAAAAGCCTTACGGCTCAAGGGATAGTCAGTGGAATGATCCGCCCGCCGATGGGCCAGACGACCGCGATCGGGCGGCGCGGGTATTGACACATGTTGACACTATAAAAGAGGGGAATGGCCATTGACACCATGTTGACGTCAAAAGAGGGGAATGGCGAGAACCGATGACGACGACTGTAGCCTGGCGGGGCGTGTTCCTCGAGCGGCTCAAGGCTACGGCCAATGTCGCGCTCGCAGCCACCGGGGCGGGCGTGACCCGCCAGAACGCCTATCAGACACGTAGCCGGAACAAGAGGTTCAGGCGCCAGTGGGACGAGGCGCTCGCGCAGGCCGTGGATCTGCTCGCCGGCGAGGCCCGGCGGCGTGCTACGGGCATGAACCGCGATGTCTGGTACGCCGGCAGGGTCGTGGGGTCGGAGCGCGTCTACTCGGACGCGCTGCTCATGTTTCTGCTCAAGGCGCACCGGCCGACTATGTACCGCGACAACGTCGCGGTGGAGCACTCGGGCGGCATGGAGATCGCGGGCGACCGCAAGGTCACGTTCGAGTTCGTGCGGCGTGGGACGGCAAAACCTCATGCGGCCCACCGATACTCATGATGCAAGCCTCCTAGCACCGGCTTGCTGACGACTCGCTGACTCGGCGTCCGCTGCACCGGCGAGCGTCCCTCCGGAGAGTCGAGCGCCAATGATCGATGCGGCCGCATCGCGTTGTAGTGCTGGACGTACTCACCAGGCACCCGCCGGAGATGTTGTTCGTTGACCGCGATGACATGGTCGAGATCACTCGCGCCTGAGCGTGCCGATGACGCGCTCGGCGATGGCGTTGGCATTCGGCGCGTGCACCGGAGTCAGAATCGTCTCGATCCCGAGCCGTCGAGCGCGTGCGATGAAGTCTCCGCCATCGCTACGGTCGCGGTCTCGGATGAGGAACCCTGGCTGCTGACCCCAGGCGGTCGCCTCGATCATCTGCTGCCAGATCCAGGGCGCGTTCGGATGCTCCGTGACGTTCCAGTGCCGGATGCGGCGCCGGTCGTGGTCGATCACGATGCGCACGGAGAGCGTGCGGAAGGTGAGCATCTGGACCGTGAACAGATCGGCGGCCCAGATGCTGGACGCGTGGTTGCGCAGAAACGTGCGCCACGACTGGCTCGGGGGGCGCCGCAGCGCTTGCCGGCGGTAGCGACTCACGGTGCGGGCGCTGACCTCGAAGCCAAGGGCACGCAGCTCGCCGACGATGCGGACGGCGCCCCACCGCGGATGCTCAGTGGCGCTGCGCAGGATCAGCCGCTGCCACGCGGCGGGAATGTGGGGACGCCCAGGTCCGCGCCGACTCTTCCAGCGCCAGTAGGCGCGCCAAGCAGAACGATGCCAGCGCACCACCGTGTCCGGCTCGACCATCACGAGCGTGCCTCGCCAGCCGGACCAACCGCGTGCCAGCAGTGACCAGAGTCGGCGGTCGTGGCGACGGAGCCGCGGTCGACGACGGCCCCTTGTGTAGACGGCGAGCTGATGCCGCAGCGCCAAGTTCTCGAGGACGAGATCGCGGCGGGCGCGGACCGAAGCGAAGAGTGCTGCGACAAGCAGACGGAGGTAGAGCACAGACGAGCCTCTCGTGGCTCGCCGATACTCTGCTATCTCAGGACAGAGCTGCACCTATCAGGTTTTGCCGTCCCACGGGTCGGCGGCGTCCCCGTGGTGGTCCTCGAAGATTCGCAGGGCAGTCCTTCGCTGGCATACCACCGCCTGTTGACTGACGGGCGCGTGCTTGACTTCGAGCGGCGTGGGGACGCGATCTACGACGTGCAGACAGGCTCCCGCTGGACCTCGTCCGGGCTGGCCGTCGAGGGCGATCTCGCCGGCGTGCAACTCGCCTTCGTGACCTCGTTCTTCACGGAGTGGTACGGCTGGGCGGCCTTCCATCCTGACTCGACGATCTTCGGCGAGGCTGCCTGATCCCGTCGCTGTGCGTGGGACGGGCCAACCGCCCGCCCAGAGCCGTATCGTCTGATCGCGGAGTAGGAACATGGTCGGCGATCAAGGTTCGTGGAATGCACGGCTGCCCCTCGTGGTCGCGGTCGTCGGCGGGCTCGTCGCCGTAGCGCTGACCGTCGGCTGCGCCGCATCCGACGTCCCGGCCGTGGCAACGCCGAGCCCAACGCCGGCTGCGGCTACAGCGATGCCGAGCGCGACGCCCGCGACCTCGACAGCCACGCCGAGCCCCACGCCCACAGCTTCGCCGCCGGCCGATCCTCAGCCGGTCTCATGGGACGTGCGGGTCAGCCGCTTGACGATCCCGGTGCTCGACATCGACGCCGAGGTCTCTGGCAGCCAGGCCGTTCCAGACACGTCGACGCCCCCGCCAGGCTGTCCCGCGCCACCGCAGGGTCAGGAGACGCTGACGGTCCCCACGGAGGGGATAGCGACGCCAGAGGAGGCGTTCCGAGGTCTCGAGAACAAGGCGTGGATTTTCGGCCACAGCCGCTGGCAGAATCAGCCCGGCTTGTTCCACGTGCCACAGGACATCAACGTCGGCGACGAACTGATGGTAGACGGAGTGGATCGGCGCACAGGCGAGCAGGTGATCCGCCTACGGCTCGTGGTGGAAGGCATCTACCTCACGGACAAGGATTCGGGGGCGGAGTTGGTCACTGCCGATGGCCCGGCGGAGATCCCGGCCGTACCGACTGTCATTCTCCAGACCAGCGTCCGCGAATCCGGGGCGAACAAGCATTGGCTTTTGGATCGGGAGCCGGTGCTCTCGCGCGCCACCAATCTGGTTGATGGGGACCTCGAGGATCCCTGCAAGTACCTCCTCCTGTTCGTGATTGCTCGCGCCTCCTAGGAAGGCACAACCGGCAGTGTCAGATCTCAGGGCGCGTCGACCCTTAGGCGCCACAAGGCGACGTCGCTGGTGGTCTATGCTGCAGCCAGTTCGCTGATCAGCGAGTGCCAGCGTGTGAGGAAGAGCCGTCGCTGCTCTGTCAACGCGACATGGGCGCCACCGCGGCGGCGGACGCGGAAGTACTGTCGCAGCTCATCGAACGCGCGACAGAAGCGCGACGCGGACTCGAAGCTCCCGAAGCCCTGCATCGGGTAGTAGCGCTGCTTCACCGCTCGGTGACTCTGCTCGGGGTAGTTGTTGAGGTACTGCGTCGTGCGATGCCAAGCCTTGCGGCCGATGATCCAGCGGATCGCCCGTCGGTAGGCGGGATGCAGGTCGGTCGTGATCCGTGCGGGCTTGCGTTCGGTGATCTCGACCAGTCTCCGCAAGAACCTCCGCGCGGCATGCTTGTCTCGACGCTCGCTCAGCATCGAATCGATCAGTTCTCCGTCGCCGTCGATCGCTCGGTAGAGGTAGCACCAGCGCCCAGCGACCTTCACGTACGTCTCGTCGAGGTACCAGGACTCGCCGGCTCGGGCTCGTCGCTTGGCGCGGAGCTGGCCGGCGAGCAGTGGGGCGAATCGAAACTCCCACTCCCGGATGGTCTCGTGCGTGACCTCAACACCGCGCTGGAGGAGCATCTCTGCCACGTCGCGGAAACTCAGCTTGTAGCGCAGACGCCACAGCACCGCGAGGAGCACCACGTCGGTCGGGACCTGAAGATGGTTGAACGGCGTGCCGGTTCGCTCGTTGAAGCGACGCTTGCACGAGCGGCAGTTGAACCGCCGGTAGCCGAGCGTCGTGCGCGCCTGGCGTCTGGTCGTGGCGGCGGATGCACA
Organism: Dehalococcoidia bacterium; assembly: GCA_965226785.1. Classification (GTDB taxonomy): domain Bacteria; phylum Chloroflexota; class Dehalococcoidia; order UBA2979; family UBA2979; genus CBDDEC01. The sequence continues at coordinate 767,175 of CBDDEC010000004.1, read as the reverse complement.
GTGCGGACAGTTCACCGATGTCTCCTCGTCCATGCTCAGACGAGGCTAAACCTCACAGTTCGAGCCCTCAGATCTGACGCAGCCCCTACTGATACATCCAGGCGTCGAAAAGGTCGTTCGCCCGAACGCCGTTCGCGTCAACTAGCTGCGCGTCCGAGCCAAAGCCAATCCAGGCGATCTGGCTCTCTCCAACAATCAACGCGGGCTTGCCCTCTGGGGCAGCGCTGAAGATGAGCGTATCCGTGCCGCTTCCACCCAGCAGTGGCAGTTCCCACCCTCCGGTGGATGGCTCCAAGACGTACAACACAATCTCGCCCTGAACAAACACGGGCTTGCTGAAGGTGACCTCCACGTTGCCATCACCGTTGCGGGCGAGACCCAAGACCGTGGCCGGCCCTTGGACGCCGCTGGAGAGCGCCTCCGGCGGAAGCTCTATGTAGTTCTCAGGCGGTTCTATCGAAAGGGGCTCCCCGAAACCGTGGTAGCGGATGGTGACGATGTCGCCTGCCTCACCGCCGAGGCCCACCACGGAGACCCGGACCTCCCTGGTCAGAAAGTCATCGGCGCCCACGACACGGGTGAGGTTGCCGGCTGACAGAAGGTCCCTGCCGCCCATCCCGCCGCTCTGTTCGGCCGGAGGTTCAGTGACAAGCACGTAGCCCTTGGTCCCGTCGTCGAAGGTCACCATCTCCCCCAGCGTGGTTGGGACGTCGTTCGGTAGGTACAGCAGCCCGACCATCTGCATAACGCTCAACAGCGCGTCATCGGGAGGAGCGCCCTTGACCCACTGCATGGATGCTGGGTCTTGGAAGTAGGTGTCCGCTCCGATGGTCACGCCATTGGTGTCGATTGTCTGCCCCGCGGGCCCCAGGGATACGGTGTACTGGAGCTTGTCCGGCAGAAGAACCCCGCCGCTCAGCCGCATGAGGCCCTCCCCAGCTCCCTCCGGCGCGCCTTCCACAGGAAAGACGGCCAGCAGATTGAACGTTGCGTCAAAGGAGAAGCTCTCATACTGCTGCATGGCCTGGGTGTTGCACGCAATGACCGTTGTAGTGTCGTCCAACGTGCTGCCTGCCGTACAACCGTCGGCAAGGATGATGCCGCCGGAAACGGCGACGCCGGGATCGATGCTGGTTGTGGGGTCCGTGACGACGGACGGCTGCGCCGTCGTTTCGGAGTCGTCCCCGCAGGCGGCTAAGGCCGCGAACGCCAGAGCGATGACCATTGCCAGGAAGAAGCTCTTTTTCACGTCAGCTCCCTTCGATGAGGATTTCCATCTGATCCAATAGGTCTGGGCCCGGAAGGCCGCTACCTCTATCGTCAGTGGCTTTCATACCATTACACAGAGAAGTACCTAGTGGCGTGATGTGGCTGGGGTACGGCGGCGCGTGGCCAGACGACGCGCCGGTGGAGGGTCGCGCCCCCAGCCGCGCAGCGGTCGAGCATCGCCAGCGCTGCCTCGCGCTCGGCGTAGCCGCTCGCCTGGGTCAACTCGACGTCCAGCACCAGGCCGTGGCGGTTCTCGGTGAGCAGATGGCCCAGGTAGCAGAGCTTCGCCGTCTGTCTCCGGGCCGTGGGGCGGAGCCTCTGTGTCAAGCGGCCTCGGTAGCGCAGGTGCGAGCATCGGCCACCATGCATCGGTAAACGACGTCCGAGAGTCGGCGTTTGAGGCAGCGCAGCGCCTCGTTCCGACTCTTGCCAGCGGCGAGTTTGCGACGGAAGTAGCCGTGGCCTTCGGTGCCCGGCATGCGCGCCTGGGTGAGCGCCGCGATGTGGAGCGCCCGGTTCAGCTGGCGGTCTCCACCGCGGCTGAGGCGATGGCGTTGGACCTCCCCGCTCGACACCTCAAGCGGCGCCGTCCCCGTGTAGCTGGCGTAGTGCGCGCGCGAGGGGAAGCGACTGACCGCTCCGCTGCGCCCCACGATCTTCGCCGCCAGGATCACGCCGACGCCGGGGATGCGCGTGAGGGCGCTGCCTTGTACGCGCAGCGCTGCCTCGAGGCGGCGGCCGTTCGCGACAAGGTTGCGGTCCAGCACCCGCACCTCGCGCACCCGTGGGGCGGCAAAACCTCATGCGGCCCACCGATACTCATGATGCAAACCTCCTAGCACCGGCTTGCTGTCGACTCGCTGGCTCGGCATCCGCTGCACCGGCGAGCGTCCCTCCGGAGAGTCGAGCGACAATGATCGATGCGGACGCATCGCGTTGTAGTGCTGGACGTACTCACCAAGCACCCGCCGGAGATGTTGTTCGTTGACCGCGATGACATGGTCGAGATCACTCGCGCCTGAGCGTGCCGATGACGCGCTCGGCGATGGCGTTGGCATTCGGTGCGCGCACCGGAGTCAGAATCGTCTCGATCCCGAGCCGTCGAGCGCGTGCGATGAAGTCTCCGCCATAGCTACGGTCGCGGTCTCGGATCGGGAACCCTGGCTGCTGACCCCAGGCGGTCGCCTCGATCATCTGCTGCCAGATCCAGGGCGCGTTCGGATGCTCCGTGACGTTCCAGTGCCGGATGCGGCGCCGGTCGTGGTCGATCGCGATGAGCACGTAGAGCGTGCGGAAGGCGAGCGTCTGGACCGTGAACAGATCGGCGGCCCAGATGCTGGACGCGTGGTTGCGGAGAAACGTGCGCCACGACTGGCTCGGCGGTCGCCGCAGCGCTTGCCGGCGGTAGCGACTCACGGTGCGGGCGCTGACCTCGAAGCCAAGGGCACGCAGCTCGCCGACGATGCGGACGGCGCCCCACCGCGGATTCTCAGTGGCGATGCGCAGGATCAGCCGCTGCCACTCGGCGGGAATGTGGGGACGCCCAGGTCCGCGACGACTCTTCCAGCGCCAGTAGGCGCGCCAAGCAGAACGATGCCAGCGCACCACCGTGTCCGGCTCGACCATCACGAGCGTGCCTCGCCAGCCGGACCAACCACGTGCCAGCAGTGACCAGAGTCGGCGGTCGTGGCGACGGAGCCGCGGTCGACGACGGCCCCTTGTGTAGACGGCGAGCTGATGCCGCAGCGCCAAGTTCTCGAGGATGAGATCTCGGCGGGCGCGGACCGATGCGAAGAGTGCTGCGACAAGCAGACGGAGGTAGAGCACAGACGAGCCTCTCGTGGCTCGCCGATACTCTGCTATCTCAGGACAGAGCTGCACGGATCAAGTTTTGCCGTCCCACGCGAGGGCTACCCGCCGCCTCGGGTTGTCGTGCCGGTGATTGTCGGCACGGCCGACTGAGGCCGGGTGTGCTACCAGAAAACGTCATCCTGGCGTTGAGTTGACCCCGCGGGCGTCCATCTGAAGGCTGCCTCCTGCGTGGGCAGGAGGCTCCGCCATGCGAACGTACCCTGGGTTACTGACGAACGCGGTTCGAAGCGCGCTGCGATCAGAGCACGACCGGATGCTCGAGAACCTGGCCCTGCGGCAACAGCTCGCCGTGCTGACCGGTCAGCGCGCTCGCACCCGAACGAAGCCAGCCGACCGTCGCTCCTGGTCGTGGCGCTCCCGGTATTGGCCCGGCTGGCGCTCCCCCCTGGTGATGGTGCCCTGACGTGCCCGAGGCCAGCTCGGATCAAGTACATTGCCGCCTGTGAGCGGCATGACACTCGTTAGTGGCTCGGCAGGAAGCGGCAAGACGCAGTTCCTCGTTGAGCGTGCCGCCGAGCGCTACGCGTCTGACCCCTTCGCCCCCACGCTTGTGCTCGTGCCGACCGTGCGTCACGCGGACCAGTTCAGGCGTCGCCTCGTTGATCGCTGCGGGGTTGCGATGAACCTGGACGTAGGCACGATCGGTGTCTTCGCCAGGAGACAGGAGCGAGACGACGCCGTTCTCGCTCCCGATGTTGCGGCCGAGCTGCTGCAGCGGGCGACGCGACAACGCATCGAGGGCGGAGGCGCCGCCTACTTCGCCCCGATCGCCGACATGCCGGGCCTGGCCACGCTCGTCGGGGAAGCCGTGTCCGCTCTCGTTCAGGATGGCGTCGACCCGGAGGCGCTGATGCGGGCTGCATCCGGGAGTGGCGACCGATCGCTCGCAGCCGTCGCCGACATCTACACCTCGTACCTCGACGCCCTGTCGCGACGCGAGTGGCTCGATCCTCGGATGCTTCCGGCGGTCGCGGCCCGATAGATCCGCGAGGGTGCTGCGGTCCCCGGGCAGGTGCTGGTCGATGGCTTCCTGTTCTTCCGTTCGGCCGAGCTGGAACTGCTCGCGGCGCTCGCCGAGCGGACCGACGTCCTCGTCGCCTTCGACCCCGACGCTGGCGACCGCGCCCGGCACACGGCGGCCGAGATCGACAGGCTCTTTCCGGAGGCTGAACGCGTTGCGACGGCGCACGAGCCACAGGCAGCCGAGGTCGGGGCAACCACGCTGCGCGATGCCGAGGCCCAGCTGCGGGCGATGGTGCGGGAGATTAAAGAGCGCCTCACCGCGGACCGCGCTCTGCGCCCCAGCGACTTCGCGGTCACCTTCAGGCAGGTGATGCCGGGCCTGGCGCTGGCCCGGCACGTCTTTGCCGAGTACGAGCTGCCGTTCGACCCCGCCGCCGGCGAGCGGCTGGCCCGCACGCCGATCGGATCCTGGCTGCTGCGGCTGCTCCGCCTCCCCGAGCACGGCTGGCGGATGCTCGATCTCATCGACCTGCTCTCCAGCGGCTTCATCGACCGCGGCAGGTGGCAGCTCGACCGCGGCGGCATCGAACTCGTCACCCGGTACGCTCGCCGCAACCACCTCTGGTCTGGCATGGAGGAGCTTCGCCGCGTCGCACCGGGGCTGGAGGACGACGCGCGAGTAGAGGGCAGAGCGCCCGACTTCGCCGAACGCCTGCGGGCTGCGGCAGTGGCGTTCACGTCCGCCCTCGATGAGCTCGAAGCGCTGCTCGATCGTCCCCAGCCGGAGACGGCAGCTGCGTTCGCGAGGAAGCTGGACGAAGCGCTGTTCGGGCCGTCGGCGATCGTGCGATTGGACAGCGAGCGGCCCGCGAGCGTCGACGTCGAAATCACCGCGCTGCGCCGCGAGCTCAGCGTCTTTGTCGCCATCGACGATGCGCTGGGCGGAGAGCCCGTCGATTTCGCCACCTTCGTCGCCCGACTCGAGGCGCGCATGGAGGCCCCGGCGGTCGTGGTGAGGGAAGCTGGCGGGGTGCTCTTCGCGCCGATGCACACGCTGCACGGGCTGAGGTTCGCGCACGTGTCGGTCGGGGGACTAGTCGAGGGCGAGTTCCCCGCGCCGCGAACGGCGCGACCGCTGATCGATGCCAGGGGCCGCGCGCTGCTGGCCGAGGCAGGCCTGGACCTGCCGCCCGAGGCACGAGCCGCCGAGGATGAACTCTGGCGCACCGTGGCTTCTCGAGCCGAACACTCGATGAGTCTCTGGCGTCCGCGGCTCGACGACCGCGGGCGCCCGCGCGCAGCCTCCTACTACTTCGACGTCCTCGATGCGACTCCGACCGATCAGCCTCAAGAGATCGCACCCGAGGGAGCCGCCTCGCAGCGAGAACTCGCAGCCGCCCTCACCGGTCGCTGGCGAGCGGGTGAGCAGCGCCGCCCGCAAGAGATGGCCGCCTGGCCGGTAGTGCGCGCCTCCGTGGCCGTCGAGCAGGTACGCCGCTCCTTCGATGGCGCCGGGGAGTTCGAGGGAGTGTTGCCGGCTGCGAGCCTCGAGCGTCTCACCCGACCAGAAGCGGTCTGGAGCGCCAGTCGTTTCGAGTCGTACCTGACCTGCTCGTTCCAGTTCTTCGGCGGCTACGGGCTGCGGCTGAACGAGCTCGACCAGGAGCCCGACGCGGCAGACGCCGCGACTCGTGGCACCGTGATTCACGAGATGCTCGAAGAAGCGCTCGCGCCGCTCGCAGCATCCGAGCGCCCGCTGGACCGTGGGAGCCTGGACGAGGCTCTGACTAGGCTGCGCGCGGAGGGGCCCGCCATATGGGAACGGGCACCGGACGAGCACGGGTTCGGCCGCTCGGCGCTGTGGCGCATCGACGGAGAGTCTGTGCTCGTGGCCCTCGAGGCTCTGCTCGAACGAGAGGCTGACCGTAGTTCCCAGCTGGGCATCACCGCGATCGTCGGGACCGAGGTCGACGTCTCCGGTGAGATCGGTCCCGCAGACGATCCGATCCGCGTGATCGGGAAGGTCGACCGGCTCGACCGCGCAGACGATCGGTTGCAGGTCGTGGACTACAAGTCGGGTCGCGGCATCCCGCGCCGGGACCTCGTCGAGCGTCGGCGGGTGCAGCTACAGCTCTACACCCACCTCGCGCGGCAGCAGTTCCACGAGCAGCGGACTGTGGCGCGTTACGCGTACATCGATCCGCGCAGCGAGCGGTGGCAGCTCGACACCGGTGATGCTGACGACGCCACGCTCATCGATGAAGCGATTGAGACGGTCGTCGCCGTGCGCAACGCGGTGCGAGTGGGCGACCTGCGTGTGAACCCGGCCGTTGCCGCGTGCCCCTCGTATTGCTCGTTCCTCAACATCTGCCGCGTGAACGAGTTCAGCCGGTGGAAGCAATGGAGCTGACGCCAGAGCAGCGGGCAATCGTCGATAGCTCGTCGAGAGACGTGGTGGTTTCAGCCGGCGCAGGCACCGGTAAGACGCACGTTCTGGTCGAGCGCTACGTCCACCTGCTCGGTGAGTACCGCATACCTGAAATCGTCGCCGTGACATTCACCGAGGCCGCGGCGACCGAGATGCGCGAGCGCGTCCGGCGCGCGGTAATGAATGACGAATCACTCGCCAGCCATCGGGTCGACCTGGACGAGGCTGTGATCGGAACGATCCATTCGCTATGCCTGCGGGTGCTTCACCAGTACCCGGTCGAAGCGGGCATCGACCCCCGCGCCTCCGTGCTGGCCGAAGACGAGGGCGAACTGCTCCGACTCGCCGCCTGCACCAACGCGCTCGAGGCCGCAGCGGAGAGCGACGAAGGAGGCGCCCTGGCGCTGCGCGAGATCGGGATCTACAGCCTCGGCGAGCAGCTGCCACTCATGGTGTCCCGCCGCAACGAGATTCGCGACGCGTTCGAGGCGCTGGTGGGCGCCGGCCCCGAGCAGTGGGGAGAGGCGATCCGGAGCCGGCTGGATGCCGCGCTCGAGCTGGAACTCGAGCAGGCCCGGCAGCCGGTCGGTGACGCGCTCGGGTGGCTCGCGGATCAGCGGGCACCTGGATCGAACGACGCGCTGACACGGGTTCTGGACGTTGTGAGCGAGATCGTCGGCGATTCTTCGTCGGGCGACTGGCGCGACTGGGGCGAGCGTCTGCGACGGGCGAGAGAGCGCATCAGCCTGCGGGGCGGATCTCAGGCGAACTGGGCGGTCCCGGTCGCCGAGGCTCGCGACGCTCTCAGGAACGTGCGCGAGATCGGCGAGCGGATCGGGGAACTGCCGCACTGGAACGAGCACGACGAACTCGCGCTGCAGGTGGTCGAGGCCCTGAAGGGAGTGTTCGAGGGCGCGTGTGAGCGCTACGCGAAGGCGAAGCGGGAGCAGCACGCACTCGACTTCCTGGATCTCGAGGTGGAGGCGGTGCGTCTGCTGCGCGAGCACCCGGACGTGGCCGCTGACTACCGCGGCCGGTTGCGGCACGTGATGGTGGACGAGGTACAGGACACGAATGCGCTGCAGGTGGAGCTGATCCGCCTGCTCGTCGGCGAGCGCGGCGACCTCACCTCACCGTCCGTCTTCCTCGTCGGCGACGCCAAACAGTCGATCTACCGTTTCCGCGGTGCCGACGTGCGGCAGTTCAATCGCCTGCGCGAAGAGATTGAGGGCCGTCAGGGCCAGGTGCTGCCGCTCAGTCGGTCCTTCCGGACCCACGACGAGCTGGTTGAACGCCTCAACTCCGTGTTCGGGGAAGTCTTCGCAGGAGCGATCGAAGACTACGAGGCGGTGATGGAAGCGATGAGCGGCAGGGGCAGCTCGCCTCCTGCAGCGCCCCACGTGACGATCACGCCGATCTCAAATGATCGAGTGGGTGGAGGCCGTGCCAGCGAAGGCGATCAGCGCCGCGTCGAGGCCGATCTCGTCGCGAGCCAGATCGCCGGTATCCTCGAGCAGGAGCGCCCGATCTGGGATGGGGCGCTTCAGCAGTACCGTCCGGCCCAGCCAAGCGACGTCGCGATCCTGTTGCGGCGCCTCCTGAACGTGCACACGTTTGAGCAGGCGCTCGAGGCGCATGGCGTGCCGTACGCCAACCCCGGAAGCGCCGGGTTCTTCACGCGGCAGGAGGTCCTCGACCTCACCAATTTGCTTGCCTGGCTCGCGGAGCCCGACGACGAGATCGCGCTGGCCGGAGCGCTGCGTTCCCCGCTCTTCTTGATCGACGACCCCTCGCTGCTCGCCCTGCGCGAGCGCCGCGGCTCGCTGTTCGGCGCGCTCGGCTCACCGCCCGCGGAGCTCAACTCCACCATGCGCGCTCACTGCGAACACGCGGTCACGGTGCTGCGCGAGCTGAGGCGGTTGGCCGAGATCGAGACCGTGTATGACGTGCTCGAACGCGCGATCGACGCGACCGGCGTGGAGGCGGCCTGGACACCGATCCGCGGCGGCGAGCAGGCGGTCGCCAACATGCGGAAGCTCACGAGCATGGCGCGGACGCTTGCGGGACATTCGCTCGACGAGTTCGCGGCCTACCTGGCGCAGCGGCGCGACGAGCTGACGGTGCGGGAAGGGCAGGCCGTTGTCGATCGTGGCGATGCGGTGCGCATCATGACGGTACACGGCGCCAAGGGCCTCGAGTTTCCGCTCGTGTTTGTTCCCGAGTCACATCTTCCCTGGCGAGTCTCGTCGGATGCGGTTCGCTGGCGGCACGAGGATGGCATCGCAGTGACCATGCAGCGCGAGCTCGGTGAAGACCGGCGACGCCAGCCCGGCTTCTACACCTACCTGACCGGGCTCGAGGCGGCCGAGCAGGAGGCCGAGCACAAGCGTCTCTTCTACGTCGCCGCGACGCGGGCGGCGGACTACCTGTTCATCTCCGGCGACGAGTCGGGCTCGCGGGGCTGGCTACACGCGGCGAGGGACGCGCTCGACGTCGCCGACGCGGGCGACGGGATCAACATCCGGCCCGAGCTTGTCGTCGACACGAACGCGATCGCCAGGCGACGGCAGCAGCCTCCCGTCGAACCCCCGCCGGCAGATCAAGAGACGGACTACGTGGCTCCGTTGCTGGCTCGTCCGCGGGTGATTCCAGTGCACGCGAGCACACCGGTCACGGCCCTCAGGGCGAGCGAACCCGTGTACCGCCGCGCCACGCACGACGATGGGCTTGGCGCGCTTCGTGGGAGCGTTGCCCACCGTGCGATCGAGCTCTCCTTCACCTCGTCTGATCCACCCGAGCTGTCGGAGCTCGTTCGCGCCGAAGGGAGCGGTGCGCTCGACGAGCAGACCGTGAACGCCGTGGTGGCCGCGGTCGCACCGATGCTAGGGCGGTTCGAGTCCTCGGAGCTCGCGGCAGTCTTACGCGATCCGCAGACCCAGTCGTACTTCGAGCTGCCTTTCGCGTGGGACTGGGACGGCGTCCCGGTTCACGGCTCAATCGATCTCGTCTACCGAGACGTCGAGGGCTGGCATGTCGTGGACTTCAAAACTGATCAGGTGACACGATCGCTTGACGACCTGGCAGAGCCCTACGTCTCGCAGCTGGGCCTCTATGGCCTCGCTCTGGAACGGGCATTGCGCACTCGCCCTGCGCTCGCGCTACTCTTCCTGCGCACTGGTGAGATGTTTGTGCCGGGCTGGCCGGAGGTCGAGACAGCGCTCGAGTTGGCGCGTGAGCGCGTTGACGCTGGTGCGCTGCTCGATCCTGACGCTCCCGAGTACATCGCTGAGGGTGCGCTGGCCGAATAGAGGCTGCCCCCGTGAGGCGGAGCCCGTGGGGCGGCAAAACCTCATGCGGCCCACCGATACTCATGATGCAAGCCTCCTAGCACCGGCTTGCTGTCGACTCGCTGGCTCGGCATCCGCTGCACCGGCTTGCGTCCCTCCGGAGAGTCGAGCGCCAATGACCGATGCGGCCGCATCGCGTTGTAGTGCTGGACGTACTCACCAAGCACCCGCCGGAGATGTTGTTCGTTGACCGCGATGACATGGTCGAGACACTCGCGCCTGAGCGTGCCGATGACGCGCTCGGCGATGGCGTTGGCATTCGGCGCGTGCACCGGAGTCAGAATCGTCTCGATCCCGAGCCGTCGAGCGCGTGCGATGAAGTCTCCGCCATAGCTACGGTCGCGGTCTCGGATCAGGAACCCTGGCTGCTGACCCCAGGCGGTCGCCTCGATCATCTGCTGCCAGATCCAGGGCGCGTTCGGATGCTCCGTGACGTTCCAGTGCCGGATGCGGCGCCGGTCGTGGTCGATCACGATGAGCACGGAGAGCGTGCGGAAGGTGAGCGTCTGGACCGTGAACAGATCGGCGGCCCAGATGCTGGACGCGTGGTTGCGGAGAAACGTGCGCCACGACTGGCTCGGGGGGCGCCGCAGCGCTTGCCGGCGGTAGCGACTCACGGTGCGGGCGCTGACCTCGAAGCCAAGGGCACGCAGCTCGCCGACGATGCGGACGGCGCCCCACCGCGGATGCTCAGTGGCGATGCGGACGATCAGCTGCTGCGCAGCTCTGCGGGAATCCGGGGTCGTCCGGAGTCGGCGACGACTCTTCCAGCGCCAGTAGGCGCGCCAAGCAGAACGATGCCAGCGCACCACCGTGTCCGGCTCGACCATCACGAGCGTGCCTCGCCAGCCGGACCAACCACGTGCCAGCAGTGACCAGAGTCGGCGGTCGTGGCGACGGAGCCGCGGTCGACGACGGCCCCTTGTGTAGACGGCGAGCTGATGCCGCAGCGCCAAGTTCTCGAGGACGAGATCTCGGCGGGCGCGGACCGATGCGAAGAGTGCTGCGACAAGCAGACGGAGGTAGAGCACAGACGAGCCTCTCGTGGCTCGCCGATACTCTGCTATCTCAGCATCGAACCGCACGGATCAAGTTTTGCCGTCCCACGGGATCGCCGGGTCGTGCCTGCACCGCTGGCTGCGGCAGGCCGATGTCGACGAGGGCCACAGAGAGGGCCTGACGAGCGACGAGCGAGCGGAGCTGGTGCGGCTGCGCCGGGCCAACCGCACCCTGGAGATGGAGAACGAGATTCTGAAGCGCGCCGCCGCCCTCTTCGCGCGCGAGAACGTGCTCCCAAAATGAGATACCGTGGTCCCAGAGCCGGCGCGCCTGGGCTGCGGAGGAACCACTTGAAGAGCAGGTCGTAGCGCAGCCGCTCGCAGAACTGGCGCTCGCTGCCTATGGAGTAGAGCGCGATCAGCAAGGCTCGCCTTGAGCAGGTGCTCGGGCGGGATGGAGGGACGGCCCCGCTCGGCGCACATCGTGTCGAACAGGGACGAGAGCCGCGCCAGCGCCGATTAGACGATCGGCTTGATGCCGCGGATCGGGTGGTCGACGGGGATGAAGGAGTCCGGCGTGACCGCCAGCAGCATGTTCGCCTGACGCTCAGTGTCGCCTCGCACGGGGCACCTCCAGGCTGTGCCCCCGCCAGCGCTATCCTACCCGCCGGCCGGACGCCCCGCGATCCCCTCGCCAGCCCTTTTTCAGCACCCTGCTAATGGTCGCCTCTGACCGATTCTGCCAGCTCAACGAGAAGCACGGGCGCGTCAGGTATCGGTCCCCGGGCCTCCTCGTACGCCTCGATATACCCCTTCGCGAGGTCGAAGTACCCTTCTGCTGATTCGGGCAAGTGAGCAGGGTCAATGTCCATTCCCGCTTCGATTGCCCGGCGGGCCGATTGCCGATTCTGAGCTGCGAGCTCATTAAACGCATGAGTAACGTCTTCAGGATTACGTACACCGTGCCATACTGCAGCGATAAAATCGAACCCAAGTATGGACTGAAATTCGCTACTTTCGATGAGACTCAGTGGTACAGTCTCACCATAGTTTAGCAGTTGGTCACGACCCTCAACGTATTTGCTTCGCAGAATCTCATCGAAGTCTGGCCCCCACTCTTGTCTATCAAACAACTGCGCTACAAGCGCGCATGCTAGTCGTATGTCGAAGGCACCAAAGGCCATCCCTGCATCCAACAGCCCCTTGGCGAGTGTGTCGGCCACTTGTGAATTGACGACCTCGCGCCGCAGGAGCCCCACCTTTCTGGGCCATCCTGCCAAGGATAAGAGTGTCACGAAGTGCCATGAAGAGAACACGTTCAGCCTCCTCGACGAACCTGAGCGATACTGTGCGCGCGCCCCCATAGCGTCAATCCCCGTGGGACGGCAAAACCTCATGCGGCCCACCGATACTCATGATGCAAGCCTCCTAGCACCGGCTTGCTGACGACTCGCTGACTCGGCGTCCGCTGCACCGGCGAGCGTCCCTCCGGAGAGTCGAGCGACAATGATCGATGCGGCCGCATCGCGTTGTAGTGCTGGACGTACTCACCAGGCACCCGCCGGAGATGTTGTTCGTTGACCGCGATGACATGGTCGAGACACTCGCGCCTGAGCGTGCCGATGACGCCGCTCGGCGATGGCGTTGGCATTCGGCGCGTGCACCGGAGTCAGAATCGTCTCGATCCCGAGCCGTCGAGCGCGTGCGATGAAGTCTCCGCCATAGCTACGGTCGCGGTCTCGGATGAGGAACCCTGGCTGCTGACCCCAGGCGGTCGCCTCGATCATCTGCTGCCAGATCCAGGGCGCGTTCGGATGCTCCGTGACGTTCCAGTGCCGGATGCGGCGCCGGTCGTGGTCGATCACGATGCGCACGTAGAGCGTGCGGAAGGCGAGCGTCTGGACCGTGAACAGATCGGCGGCCCAGATGCTGGACGCGTGGTTGCGCAGAAACGTGCGCCACGACTGGCTCGGGGGCGCCGCAGCGCTTGCCGGCGGTAGCGACTCACGGTGCGGGCGCTGACCTCGAAGCCAAGGGCACGCAGCTCGCCGACGATGCGGACGGCGCCCCACCGCGGATGCTCAGTGGCGATGCGGACGATCAGCTGTCGCAGCTCTGCGGGAATCCGGGGTCGTCCGGAGCGGCGACGACCGTGCGGAGGCAAAACTAGATCGTGAGCGATCCAGGGAGCTTCCAGGAGAGACTTAGCCGATCCTCCTCCTGGGGGGGGGCCAGGCTCAGTCAGGATCGCGCGGATGAATATTGCCGCCCCACGGCGGTCGACCGGGCAGACTCCTTCGCGGATGCGGTGTGGCGGGCGGTGTCGCTGGGACATGACGCGGACACAGTCGGCGCCGTGGCAGGCGCGCTGGCCGGGGCTGTCTTCGGCGAGACTGGCATCGAGCCGCTCCCACGGGAGGGCCTCACGACGAAGCATCCGCTCTTCGAGGGTGTCGATGTGGACGAGCTACGCTCGCTCGCTGATCGACTCACAGCCCTTGCGGACGCATCGGGGCGGACGGGCGGCTAGCAAACCGCCGAGCGGTGCGGTTCAATGTGCCCGGGGGTAGCTGTTCCATGCAGCTGATCGATGGGCGGCTGGTCTACTCGGCGACGGACCTCGTCGGATTCCTTGAGTGCCGGCACCTCTCGAACCTCGAGCGCGGAGCCCTCGAGGGCAACCTCACCAGGCCTGTGCGCGCTGACCCGGTGCTCGACCGCATCGCGCAGCGCGGACTTGAGCACGAAGCTCGCTTCCTCAAAGAGCTGACCGCTGAAGGCGTCACGGTCGCCGAGATCACATCGGAGGAGACTGACTCTCACTCCGAACGAGTCGCGCGTCAAAGAGACGCCACGCTGGACGCCATGCGTGCCGGCGCCGACGTCATCTACCAGGCCGTGCTCTTCGATGGCCGGCGGCTTGGCTACGCGGACTTCTTGCGTCGAGTGGAGCGGCCCAGCGACCTCGGCGCGTGGGGCTACGAGGTCTGGGACACGAAGCTGGCACGGCATGCGAAGGCGTCAGCGGTGCTTCAGCTCTGCATGTACTCGGAACTGCTCGGGACTCTCCAGGGCCAGGCGCCTGAGAAGATGCACCTCGCCCTCGGTGGCGTGCAGCGTGAGACCGCATCCTTCCGCGTGGCGGACTACGGTGCCTACTACCGCTCGGTTGCACGGGACTTCGAGGAGCTCCTGGACGCCGAGGGCGCCTCATTTCCTATCCCCACTAGCCCCGAACCGGCCGAGCACTGTGGTGTCTGCCGCTGGAATCTGGAGTGTCGAGCGTGGTGGCGGAAGGAAGATGACCTCGCCCTTGTCGCGAACCTGCCCACCCGCCAGCGGCGCGCGCTGCACTTGATCGAAGTCACCACGCGGACCGCTCTTGCGGAGCCAGAGCCCCCACTCCCCGAGAGGATCGACGGCATTGGTCGCGAGGCCATGGTGCGGATTCAGGCGCAGGCCAACATCCAGGTGCGCGGCGAACGTCGGGGCGAGGTCATCTCCGAGCGCATCACACCTGCCCGCGATCGCGAAGGTGCGCTCGAGCCCAATCACGGGCTGCTGATGCTTCCTGGACCCTCCCCCGGCGACCTCTTCTTCGACATCGAAGGCGACCCGTTCTTCGGTTCCGACGAAGTGGACGGGATCGAGTACCTCCACGGCATCATCGAACCGGGCCGTCTCGACGCTGCGGGAGAACCGACATTCCACGCGTTCTGGGCAATCGATAGCGGCACGGTCACCACCGCCGGGGAGCGAAGAGCGTTCGAAGCCGTCATCGACCTGATCATGGACCGACTCGCGGCCGACCCGACGCTGCACGTCTACCACTACGCACCCTACGAGCCCACGGCCATGAAGCGATTGGCCGGTCGCTACGGCACTCGCGAGGAGGAAGTTGATCAACTTCTGCGTGGCGATGTCTTCGTCGACCTGTACCGCACTGTCCGGCAGGGAATCCGCGCCTCGGTGGAGAGCTACTCCATCAAGCGTCTCGAGCCGCTCTACGACTTCGAACGCAGCATCGACCTGCGAGACGCTGGAACGAGCATCGTTGAGTTCGAGACGTGGCTTGAACTGGGAGAGGGCGATCAACGGAGTGACCTGCTCTCCGAGATCGAAGGCTACAACCGCGACGACTGTGTCTCGACGCTTCGGTTGCGCAACTGGCTTGAGCGGCAGCGTGCTTCACTCGCGGGCGAGCTCGGCGAGGACCTACCTCGGCCGACGATGCCCGAGCCGGAGGAGACCGAGGACAGTGACGCCCAGAAGGCCGTGCAGGAGTTGGTCGACCAACTCACGGTGAACCTGCCCGATGATCTCGAAGGCGCGGATGATCACGAGCGCGGGCAGTGGCTGCTCGCGCAGCTTCTCAACTGGCACCGGCGCGAGGCGAAATCCTTCTGGTGGCGCTACTTCTTCCTCAGGGATGAGTTGACCGACGAAGAGCGCCGGGATGAGCCCGACGCCCTTGGAGGCCTGACCTTTGTAGATTCGTGGAAAGACCCGGCGCCGCGTGCCCGTTCCACCATCTACCGCTTCAGTTTCCCGCCCCAGGAGCACAGGATCGGCGTCGGCGACTCGCCGCGCGATCCTGAGACAGATGTGCGCGGCGGGACCGTAGCGCATCTCGACGATGACGATGGCGTCATCGATCTGAAGCTTGGATCGAACAGCCCAGCGCCGACGCCGACGTCCCTCATCCCCTACGAATTCATTCGGCCACGGCCGAAGCCCGAGAGCCTGCAGCGCCTCGCACAGTGGGTGATCGAAAACAGCATCGAAGCGCCCGGCGATTACGGCGCAGCGCGCGACTTGCTCATGCGCCGCCCGCCGCGAGTTGGTCAGCCGGCCGGTCAGGCGCTCGCGCGCGACGGCGAGAATGCCCAGGACGCCGCCCGGCGCCTCGTCCCCGCGCTCGACGGGAGCTACCTCGCGATCCAGGGCCCACCCGGTTCGGGCAAGAGCTCGGTCGGCGCGCAGATGATTGTCGACCTCGTAGACGCCGGAAAGCGCGTCGGCGTAACGGCCAACAGCCACAAGGTGATCGGGGAGCTGCTCGACAAGGCCGCGAGCGTCGCGAGCGAGCGAGGCATCACCGTCGCGATCGGCCAGCGCGCGAGCGGCGAGCCCGCCTACCGCGACGCTGTTCCCCTGACCAGCAACGATGCGGCGCGAGACGCCCTTGCGGACGGCTCGCTCGACGTCGTGGGAGGGACGGCCTGGCTCTGGGCACGCGAAGATATGGCGGCCAGCGTCGACGTGCTCTTCATCGACGAGGCCGGCCAGATGTCGCTCGCTGATGCTCTCGCCGCGTCGCCCTCCGCCACCAACCTGGTCCTCCTTGGCGACCCGCAGCAGCTCGACCAACCCCTGCAGGGGACGCACCCGCCGGGCGCCGAACGCTCCGCCCTCGCGCACGTCCTCGCCGGCGAGCAGGTGATGCCTGACCACCTCGGACTCTTTCTCGACGGCACATGGCGCCTCCACCCGAGCATCAGCGCGTACACCTCGGAGGTCTTCTACGAAGGCCGCCTGCACTCCCACCCGGGACGCGACGCTCTCGCCCTCACCGGCGAGCAGCCGCTCTCCGGCACTGGGATCCGCTTCGTCCCTGTGTCACACGAGGGCTACTCCAGCGAGTCACCCGAAGAAGCCGCGGCCGTCGCCGAACACGTGCAACGACTGCTCGCCTCGGACGCGACATGGACGGACGCGGACGGCGAGACGAAGCCGCTGACCGACCGCGATGTCTTGCTCATCACCCCGTACAACGCTCAGGTCGCGGCGATCACTGCCGAACTCCCCGGCGCGCGCGTCGGCACCGTCGACAAGTTCCAGGGCCAAGAAGCCCCGATCTCGATCTACTCGATGGCCACTAGCTCCGCCGACGAGGCCCCTCGCGGCCTGGAGTTCCTCTACAGCCTCAACCGGCTGAACGTTGCCACCAGTCGCGCACAGTGCCTTGCCGTCGTCGTCGCCAGCCCCACGCTGCTGCGTGTGCGTTGCCGTACTCCCCGCCAGATGCGGTTAGCGAACGCGCTGGCCCGGCTTGTTGAAGTCGGGTTGGGTAAATAGGAGACCGGGTGCCTGCCTACAGCGTCATGTGTCAATCGCATTCGAGCAGACACCTCCGGGCCCAGGCGGCAAGCAGTCGTCGCTGCGTTCGAAGAGGGGCCTGCTAAGCTGTAGTCCGCGACCGAACTGACGGGTGCTGAGCATGGTGTCCGGGCTCACCTTCCCCCACCTCTCAGAGCACGACCCACCCGTGGCCGGCGAGGGCAGCATCGATCCACTCGGGCTCGCGCCCGCGTCCGATCGACTGGCGGACTTTGTTGCCCCTCATGTTCGGAATCGCATGCGCCACATTCGGTTCGTCACGGCCACCGCGGTCGGCGCTGTTGCCTGGGAGTCTCTTATTGATGACGTGCCGGCCGACGGCACGAGCACGCCCGCGATCTGTTTCGAGTGGCTCGTGCTCGAAGCGTTCTTGCGCCGCCGAGCCCGCGATATGCCCACGGGAGTTCCGGGAGTGCTCAAGGCACAGACGGTGCTTGAGCGAGACGGTCGGCTGGACGCGGGGAACTATCTGAAGACGCCGACCGTCTTTGGCTTCACCGGCGTTCACAAGCCGTTGTCCGTCGGGATGGGCGTCGTCAACGGCGGACTCCTGCCCGCGGAGCGCTGCATGCAGCTCGCCTCGATCTGGGCGGATGAGCAGGGCTTTTCGGGCTATGTCGACGGCGCTCGTGGCACGGTTGGCGGCAGCCTTCGAGACAGACTGGAAACCGCCATTGAGGCCTCTCTCAGTAGCGGTCACTGCGCCCCGGGCCCGACATCACAGATATTCGGCCAGCTCGCCGGCGGGCTCATGCCAACTGAAGCCGGCCCGCGTGAGCGGAAGACTCTGAGAGCGTGGTTATGCGATGAGTCCGTGCCGGTTCGGCGGGAGCTGGCCCGGCTCCTCCGCGGCACCGATCCCGACAAGAGTGAGGCTGCTCTGCTCGCCACGGTAAGACCACGTGCCTCCGAAGATCTGGGCCTCTACCTCGACGCGATCGCCGCGTACGAGCGGCTCTCGACGTTGCTGGATGTCGCGTTTCGACAGATGCGCTACCTGTCCACAGCGATGGGGTCCACTCCGCTCACCCCGGTTGCAGTGAAGGACGATGCGACGCTGGCTAGGTGCGCCGCAGACATGCCCGCAGCCTACGTGGCCTCATCGGACTCAGTCGCCAGGCTGCCCGAAGAGGTCAACATCGAGGAACTACTCGGAGCGTTCGCGGACCAGCACGGGCCCGGCGAACTCGTTGGCCTGATCGCCGCCCACCACGAAGGCGTGCAGGACGCAAAAGGGAAAAGGCCGTGGTTCGAACCGTACCGCGATGGCCACGTCGTGCGCCTTGCGTACCGCGAGCCCGCACGTCCACAGCTGACTGACGAGTTCATCCATCCGATTCGCCTGAAGACGCTCAGCGCATTCATGGAAACGACGTCGCCGTGAGGACTGCTCGGCTGCTCGACCACTGGCTGCCGCCCGAAGGCGCCGGCGCGCCGGTGGCCAGCCTTGCCACAACGTTCACTTTCGACGGCACGTTCTTTGCCGAGGACTGCATCGCTCGCTTCCTCATGCTCACCGGAGCCAGGGGTGACCAGGATGAGATCGCGGATATCGCCCTGCTTCTGGAAGAGGAAGAGAAACTGAGCGAAGCAAGTGTCACAGTGCTCGCCGACCGCAGCGCCGCCACCGAGCAGCACAACCTTCGATGGGACTTGATCGACGTCCCCGTCCCCGGTGGACTACTTCATGCGAAGGTCGCCGTGATGCTCTGGGAGCGTGCGACGCGGGTTGTGATCGGCTCACCGAACCTCACCCCGGCCGGGTATCGCAATCAGGTCGAGCTGGCGCTGGCGATCGACCTCGAGGGCCGCTGTGCCGTGCCCCGCCGCCTACTCGACGACCTCGTGCAGGAGCTTCGAGCCTTTGTCGATCTTGCTCCGGGGCCGGCCGATCGGCCGGGGCCGAAGACTCGCGCCCATGCCACGCTCGATCGCCTTGAGGAGCGAGTGGCCGGTGCTGACCTTCCCGAGAGGCAGGCCCGCGACCTCCGCCTCGCACTCGCGCCATCTGCGCCTGGCCGATCGCCGCTCGATCAACTTGACGAGGTGTGGAGGGGCCCTGCCCCGCGTCGGCTCACGGCCCTATCACCCTTCTGGGACACGCGTGACGAGGTCCCCGCCATCCATGCGGTAGAGGGGCGGCTCGCCGTGCAGAGGCGTGCAGGCGAACCGCTTCGTGCGACGTACGTCGTCCCGGTCGATCACATCGATGCCATGATCGCGCGGGCTCCCAGCGCCATCCTCGAATGCGAGCGCCCCGACCGGATCAAAGCTCGCTGTGTCGCGTTCGCGCCGCCTGGAGACGTCGGCGGCGAGGACAGGCGCCTCCACGCGAAGTGTCTCGCCTACGAGAGCGACGACTGGGTGGCCATCCTTGTCGGCTCATCCAACATCACTGAGGCCGGTCTCGGCCTGGCACAGAACTACGGGCACCGTGAGGTCAATGTCTGGCTGGGTTGCCCGGCCGGCTCCGAGGGGGCTGACGAGCTGTTGGCCCTGCTCTCGCTTGGCGAGGAGATCACCCCCGATACCGCACGATTCGAGCCTGAGCCACCGGAGGACGAAGAGACCACTCCGCCCCTGCCTGTCGGTTTTCGGGAAGCGCTCATCGAACCGGCGGTGCCCGCGCGACTCACTCTCGGACTGGATCCCGCCCGGCTGCCGGCGCGGTGGTCGGTGACAGGTCTCGATGAAAGGCTCCTCCTGGACGAGGACGGCTGGGCCAGCGCTGGCTGCCCGACCGAGCATCACCTGATACTCGACGGCACGATCCTTCCATCGGTTCTCCGGGTTTCCTGGTCCGGCCGCGACGGGGTTGCCGAGTCCGACTGGGCTGTGAACGTTACCGATACCGGATTGCTTCCGCCTCCGCAGGAGCTTCGCGAACTCGATACCACCGTCATTCTTAACGTTCTTGCCAGCATACGTCCGTTGCGTGAGTCTCTGGAGCAGGCGCTCAGGCGTCAGCGTCAGGCGACTGTGGATGGCGAGGTACAGGCCGATCCGTTGCTCCAGCACGACGGTTCCGCACGCATCCTCCACAGAGCGCGGCGCCTGTCGGCCGCTCTCTGGGGCCTGCACGCGCGGCTCGGTCGCCGCATCAACTCGCTCGAAACGCTCGAATGGCGTCTCGGGGGGATGCTCGGACCGACGGCGCTCGCGGAGAGATTGCTCACCGACGAGGCAGTGGAGTTCCTTCCTGGAGAGGCCGAGTTCTTCCTTGCCGAATTGGCTCTGACGGTACGAAATGTCGACTGGGCCAGTGCGGCTGGTCACGTTCCGGTACGGACGGTCAAGGCACGGGTGAGTTCGGTTCTCGAAGATCTTCACGCTCGCTACCTCGATCGCACGGCCTCGGCGGATGCCCCTGAGTCGATCCGGTCGTACGCGCGGACCGCCTTCGAAGAAGCACTGACTTGAGATGGGAGCTCAGCCGGTACGTCAGGCTCGGTGGAGCCGGGGAGGCGCGCATCTCTCCCGAGGATGCGGAACGACAGCGTGGCACCGCTGCCGAAATCCTGCGTCGGCTCGAGCACCAGCCGGGTGTCGTGCTCGCCGATGAGGTTGGCATGGGCAAGACCTTTGTCGCGCTAGCTGTTGCCGCGTCTGTCGCACAGGCGGATTCGCGGCGGCGGCCGGTCGTCGTAATGGTGCCTTCCAGCGTCGCGGCGAAGTGGCCAAAGGAATGGCAGGTCTTCAGCGAGCGGTGCCTGACGGGTGGCCTGCCAGTCCGCGCGACGGCGCATACCGTGCGGCGAGGTGCCGAGTTCCTGAAGCTGCTCGACGACCCGCCGGAGACGCGCAACCACCTGATCTTCCTGACCCACTACGCGCTCACCGCGTCTCTGAGAGACCCGTTTGTCAGGCTCGCGATCCTGCGCCAGGCGCTGCTCTACCGCCGCAGTCTCAGCAATCAACGTGTCGCCCTGTATCGCTGGGCTGGTGACCTTCTCAACCACCCGCCGTTCCGGCGGAACCCTCAGGCCGTAGAGCGACTGTTCTCGGCCAAGCCAGAGACCTGGCGAGCTGTCTGGCGAGACGAGACCGGAGCCGATCTCGGTGACGATCCTGTACCCGACGCGATTCTTCGCGTGCTGCCCACGATCCCGTTTGAAGACGTGCGACGCGCGATTGGGGAGGTCCCTCTACGGGCGAGTGCCGCCCTGGCTGCGCGGCTCAAGGCTGCCAGACAGATCTTGGGCGACGCTCTGGATGCCACATGGCACGCTTGCCTCAGTGCCGCCCACGTACGGCTCCCGTTGCTCGTGCTCGACGAGGCTCATCATCTCAAGAACCCCAATCAGGTCGCCGGACTGTTCGCGGACAAGAGTGGCAGGCAGGCGACCGGCCTTGCGGGGCCGCTTCACGGCGTATTCGAGCGAATGCTTTTTCTCACTGCCACGCCATTCCAGCTGGGCCACGGCGAGCTGCTCAACGTTCTCCGTCGCTTTGACGGTATCGCCTGGTCATCGGGCCACGACCGCGTGGAGTTCGGCGAGGAACTCGATGAGCTGCACAGGAGCCTGGACCGTGCCCAGATCGCATCTTCACGCTTGGAGCGGGCGTGGGGAGCGATCAACGCTGAGGATCTGGAGGGGCTTTCACCGCGGTGGTGGGTCATGCCGCCCGCCGATCCTCCCGAGAAGGCGCGGGCTACGGCTGCGAGGATAGGCGAGGCGCTCCAGGCGCTCGGCGAGGCCCGGTCTGTGCTCGCCCCCTGGGTGATCCGCCACCTCAGGCACGACCGCGATGACCGCCGGGTGCTCATTCCCGGTAGGGGAATCGTCAGTGACGACGCGACAGGGCCGGTCGTCGGTCTCGACATCGATGACGAAGCGGTGCTCCCGTTCCTGCTTGCTGCGCGCGCGCAGGCAGTGGTCTCGCTCGAGGGTGTGGCCGAGCATCGGGCGACGCGGGCGTGGTTCGCCGGTGGTATTGCGTCCTCCTTCGAGGCCTACTTCGATACCCGCAGCCGGCGCGAGCAGGCCCTCGATGACGAGGCCACGGCGGTGGCGGGCGATGAGATATCGAGAACAGTGCGGTGGTATGTGGATCGCATCAACGAGACGCTTGGCAACGAGGAACTTCCAGGGCACCCAAAGCTGGCCGCCACCGCGCAGCGTGTCCTCAGCCTCTGGCGTTCCGGAGAGAAGATCCTGGTCTTCTGCTTCTATCGGGAGACCGGCCGGGCATTGCGGAGCGAGGTATCGACCGTGCTGCGGGAGTCCATCGCCGCCGACGGTCGTCGGATGCTTGGTCTTCCGTCCAGGACTTCAGTCGAACAGGTGATGCAGGCGATAGACGCGCGTGGCGAGAGTCTATTCCGTACGGACAGTCGGCCTACCCGACTCCTGCGCGCGCGAGTGGAGGCCATTGCTCTGGACCAGGGCCTCGGTCGACAGGAGCAGGAACAGATCAGCGAGCTCACGCTCCGCTTCGTGCGGACGGCACCATTCCTTGCCCGGTACGTTGACCTCGGTTCGGATGATCGCGACGGAATCATCGAACGGGCATTCGAGCGGACGGACCTCTCCGAGATCACGCTCGAAGAAAAGATCAGACGATTCACCGAGCACGTCGCTACGCTCGTCCAGGCCGAGCGGGACGAGCTCTTCGATGCGTTGGGCGCGATTCAGACTGGTGACCGCACGATCTCGATTCTTGATGCCGCCGAGCACGCTACTCGGCGCGAGGTGGTTCTTCCAAATGTACGACTCGCGAACGGCGAGACTGCGCAGGAGACTCGGCGGCGGCTCATGCTCGCCTTCAACACGCCGTTCTTCCCGGAGGTGTTCATCGCGAGTTCGGTAATGGGCGAGGGCGTCGACCTGCATCTCGATTGCCGACACGTGATCCATCACGACCTCGATTGGAATCCGAGTGTGCTTGAGCAAAGGAATGGTCGCCTCGACCGGATCAACAGCAAGGTCGAACGTAGCGGCAAGCCGATGGTCGTGTACGAGCCATTCATCGCCGGGGGCAGCGACGAAAAGCAATACCGTGTTGTGAAAGACCGAGAGCGGTGGTTCGAGGTTGTCATGGGCGGCCGTATCGACTCCAGCGAATGGTCGACAGACAAGATCACGGAGCGGGTCGTGCTGCCCAGGGAAATCGTGGATGAGCTGCGGATGGACCTGTCCGTCGCGCCACCGGGCAGGGGGGACTGAACCAAGTCTCTTTCGGCCTCGGGGTTGTCGGGCACGAATCCCCGGTCCCGTGAGCCGGCGGCGCATTCGCGGGGGTCCGGTACCCGGTTCTGCTAGATTTCAGACCCCGGGGCTTCTCAGGCCCGCGATCTAGTCGTCGGACGGCCGGCCGTCCGACTCGACTGAGGCTGTGTCCGTGCCCCAGATGGCGCCGGATTTCGCGTCCTTGTCCGAGTTCTGACAGGGATGATCGGTACGACGCCCAGCCACCACTAGGCGGCGAGCGTTTACGGTGCCGGGTGGGCTCCCGGGCTCGGTCTGACCCCAGATTCTGACTGGCGCTTCGGCTGCTCTCGCTCTGATTTGTCGGCCGCGCCTCCGAGTCCATCTGGCACGCACCGGTCGGGCGAACGTGACCCGTGGGGAGGCAAAACTAGATCGTGAGCGATCCAGGGAGCTTCCAGGAGAGACTTAGCCGATCCTCCTCCTGGGGGGGCTCAGTCAGGATCGCGCGGATGAATATTGCCGCCCCACGCCATCCCTAGCGACCATCGCGACGACGCTGACGAGCCGTCGCTGACGCTGTTCCCTGTTCGGCTGTCCGCTTGAGCTGCCCCGGTGGGTTGGGCGCTTACTCCAGGCCTCCTCGCCCCGGACTCCGCTTCGCTATCTCCGCCATCTCTGCTCCAACCCCAGTCCTCGCCTCCCACCGCGCGGTTGGACGGTCGCCGCTCAGTCACCGCCCGCGGTCAACCGCCCGAGGATCGCCTTGATGCGGGGGGCGAAGACTGCCTTGAGCCTGGGGAGGTGGCCGAGCATCCAGGCGCGGATCTCCTCCAGTTGTTCGGGCTGGTCGTGGATCGCCCCGTCGCGCCTGATGCTGATGCTGGCGAACTCGTGTGGGCTGAACCTATCCCAGTTCCACTCGGGAGCGATGGCAACCGCACCGACCTGCTGGCGGTCGCCGAGCAGGCCGGCGAACTCCCCCTCGATCTCCTCGCGGGCGGCGTGGAGTTCGTCGAAGATACGATTGGCCTGTTCGACTTGGTCCGTGCGGATGTGGAACGTGACCCAGGCGTCGTTCTGCCCCTGGAGCGACGCGGCGTAGCCGGCGTAGCCGATACTTCCCGTGGTCTCGGGGGTGAAGAATCGACCGGTACGGTCGAAGTGTTGGCGGGCCCCAGCGGCGAATCCCGTCCGCACGAGTTCGCCGATCAGCGGCTTGAAGAAGTCGTCGTAGAGTCGGCCCTCCTCCGACTGGGCGCCGTCGGGAGCCGTGGAGTCCTCGTCCCAGCCGCCGGGCCACACCACTTTGTGAAACCGCACCTCGAGTTCCGTCGAGCCGTCTCTTCTGACGACCTCGACCCGGACGCCGTAGAAGCCGATCCCGTCACGAGTCCACTCGTTGAGCCGGTGCAGTGCCTCGGCGAGTTGACGCCGGAACTCGGGCGCGACCCATACCGCGACGCGCGCATCGAGCCCCGTCGCGTAGGTGAGCAACTGGCCGAGATGCGGGAGGTCGCTCCACTCCAGCTGGTTCTCGATCGCCACCAGCACGTCGCCGCCGTCCTCGCCGGGCGCCTTCGCCAGGATGTCGAGGAAGTACGGGCCGACCGCGACCTCCTGCCCGACCTCCTCCAGCGTCAGCCCCAACTCCGCGCCGAGGATGTCGAGGTGCTCGGCCAGCCACGGCGTGAAGTCATGCGCCTCGTTCGGCCACTTTGAGCGGACGGCGACGCGCTGGACGCCTTCCCCGGACGCTGTCATGGCGGTCTACCCCTCTCGCCGGCCGCTGTCGCCCCCGCGCGCGACGAAGTCGCGGCGGTCGCGGTAGAGCAGCGCACGGTTGAGCACGTAGTCGTCGGACTCAAGGTCGATATCCGCGCAGTCGGTCATCGTCCAGTACTTGTGCGCGCCCAGGAAGAGGTACTCGCGCGTCTGGCCGAAGAAGCGGCCCTCGACGCCCTCGCCGCGCGCGATGCGGGCGCAGAACGCGGCCAACAGCGCCTGCTGCCCGTCCTCCTTGACGACGACGTACTCATGGGGCCACGTATCGCGGTAGGTGACCGCCTCTCGCCACGGCGCGCGCGCGATCAGCTCCATGATGTCCGGGACGGGCTCTTCGGGGACTTCGAGGTCATCACGCCGCGGCATCCGGGCTCCCCTTCGCCGTCGCCCGAGACGGAGGCCTTAAGAATCGCGCCTCGCTATCCCCGGGCCTCGTCAATGCGGCAGAGGGCCACCGAGGCGGTCCTCGGGGAATCCGTGCAGAATACGCCCGAAAGACGGTGCTCACCACACAGGAGAAGCCGGGCAGCACCTCCAGCCCGTCGAGGACGTGATCTTCTGTGCGGGTTGAGACAGCTTGATCGGGCCGATGCACATCCACCGTGCGCGCCTGCTGACGCACAACCCAGACCAAGCGCACGCTGTGGCTCAGCCACATTCGCTGACGACCGCGCCGCTGCGGCGCTCCAGCATGTGCGGCCCGACCGCCCGCCAGCACAGCAGCGTGGCGGTGAGGTTGAGGCTCAGCGTGAGGTCGAGGTCCTCGACGCTGAGGGGGTCTCCGCGCGCGGCGGCGTCGGAGATGCCGCGGCCGCCGCCCGTGACAAGCGCGACGCGGCCGTCGAGGCCGAGCTCGGGGAAGGTCATGGCATGGCTCCGTTCGTGCGCGAGGCGTATCACCCGGCGACAACGGATCCAACCGCAGCGGCTCCAGCGCCCGTCTCCACAAACGTCGCGACACGGGCTCGTCGGAACCCGTTGCGGGCGCGGCTGCCGATCAGATTAGAATGGCGACCGGGGACCCGCCCCCCAGCCGCCTCCGGAGCGCCGCGCCCGGAGCCGCGGGATGCCGGCCCACCTGGCGGCGCGGAAGTGAGCGCGTGCCCGCAGGGGGTTGAGGTGCACGCCCCGCTGGCGGCGTTCGAAGAGCGGGGCGTCGAGATGCTCCTCGAGGGCTCGTACGTGGTAGGCGACGGCCGCCGCCGTGACGCCCAGTCCGGACGCGGCGCGCGCGAAGCTCTCATGGCGGGCCGCGGCTTCGCAGAAGCGCAGGCTCTCAAGCGGGGGCAGGCGCGACACGGTCTCGGGTGTCCATACAGGGTCGTCCTCGGGGGACAGCCGTGGGACGGCAAAACCTCATGCGGCCCACCGATACTCATGATGCAAGCCTCCTAGCACCGGCTTGCTGACGACTCGCTGACTCGGCGTCCGCGGCACCGGCGAGCGTCCCTCCGGAGAGGCGAGCGCCAATGACCGATGCGGCCGCATCGCGTTGTAGTGCTGGACGTACTCACCAAGCACCCGCCTCAGATGCCGTTCGTTGACGGCGATGACGTGATCGAGGCACTGGCGCCGGAGCGTCCCGATCACCCGCTCGGCGATGGCGTTGGCGTTCGGCGCGCGCACCGGAGTCAGAATCGTCTCGATCCCGATCCGTCGAGCGCGTGCGATGAAGTCCCCGCCATAGCTACGGTCGCGGTCTCGGATGAGGAACCCTGGCTGCTGACCCCAGGCGGTCGCCTCGATCATCTGCTGCCAGATCCAGGGCGCGTTCGGGTGCTCCGTGACGTTCCAGTGCCGGATGCGGCGCCGGTCGTGGTCGATCACGATGAGCACGTAGAGCGTGCGGAAGGCGAGCGTCTGGACCGTGAACAGATCGGCGGCCCAGATGCTGGACGCGTGGTTGCGGAGAAACGTGCGCCACGACTGGCTCGGGGGGCGCCGCAGCGCTTGCCGGCGGTAGCGACTCACGGTGCGGGCGCTGACCTCGAAGCCAAGGGCACGCAGCTCG
This sequence comes from Dehalococcoidia bacterium, assembly GCA_965226785.1. GTDB lineage: Bacteria > Chloroflexota > Dehalococcoidia > UBA2979 > UBA2979 > CBDDEC01. The sequence continues at coordinate 740,233 of CBDDEC010000004.1, read as the reverse complement.
CCGACGATGCGGACGGCGCCCCACCGCGGATGCTCAGTGGCGATGCGGACGATCAGCTGTCGCAGCTCTGCGGGAATCCGGGGTCGTCCGGAGCGGCGACGACTCTTCCAGCGCCAGTAGGCGCGCCGAGCAGAACGATACCAGCGCACCACCGTGTCCGGCTCGACCATCACGAGCGTGCCTCGCCAGCCGGACCAACCACGTGCCAGCAGTGACCAGAGTCGGCGGTCGTGGCGACGGAGCCGCGGTCGACGACGGCCCCTTGTGTAGACGGCGAGCTGATGCCGCAGCGCCAAGTTCTCGAGGACGAGATCGCGGCGGGCGCGGACCGAAGCGAAGAGTGCTGCGACAAGCAGACGGAGGTAGAGCACAGACGAGCCTCTCGTGGCTCGCCGATACTCTGCTATCTCAGGACAGAGCTGCACCTATCAGGTTTTGCCGTCCCACGGGTCGGCGGCGTCCCCGTGGTGGTCCTCGAAGATTCGCAGGGCAGTCCTTCGCTGGCATACCACCGCCTGTTGACTGACGGGCGCGTGCTTGACTTCGAGCGGCGTGGGGACGCGATCTACGACGTGCAGACAGGCTCCCGCTGGACCTCGTCCGGGCTGGCCGTCGAGGGCGATCTCGCCGGCGTGCAACTCGCCTTCGTGACCTCGTTCTTCACGGAGTGGTACGGCTGGGCGGCCTTCCATCCTGACTCGACGATCTTCGGCGAGGCTGCCTGATCCCGTCGCTGTGCGTGGGACGGGCCAACCGCCCGCCCAGAGCCGTATCGTCTGATCGCGGAGTAGGAACATGGTCGGCGATCAAGGTTCGTGGAATGCACGGCTGCCCCTCGTGGTCGCGGTCGTCGGCGGGCTCGTCGCCGTAGCGCTGACCGTCGGCTGCGCCGCATCCGACGTCCCGGCCGTGGCAACGCCGAGCCCAACGCCGGCTGCGGCTACAGCGATGCCGAGCGCGACGCCCGCGACCTCGACAGCCACGCCGAGCCCCACGCCCACAGCTTCGCCGCCGGCCGATCCTCAGCCGGTCTCATGGGACGTGCGGGTCAGCCGCTTGACGATCCCGGTGCTCGACATCGACGCCGAGGTCTCTGGCAGCCAGGCCGTTCCAGACACGTCGACGCCCCCGCCAGGCTGTCCCGCGCCACCGCAGGGTCAGGAGACGCTGACGGTCCCCACGGAGGGGATAGCGACGCCAGAGGAGGCGTTCCGAGGTCTCGAGAACAAGGCGTGGATTTTCGGCCACAGCCGCTGGCAGAATCAGCCCGGCTTGTTCCACGTGCTACAGGACATCAACGTCGGCGACGAACTGATGGTAGACGGAGTGGATCGGCGCACAGGCGAGCAGGTGATCCGCCTACGGCTCGTGGTGGAAGGCATCTACCTCACGGACAAGGATTCGGGGGCGGAGTTGGTCACTGCCGATGGCCCGGCGGAGATCCCGGCCGTACCGACTGTCATTCTCCAGACCAGCGTCCGCGAATCCGGGGCGAACAAGCATTGGCTTTTGGATCGGGAGCCGGTGCTCTCGCGCGCCACCAATCTGGTTGATGGGGACCTCGAGGATCCCTGCAAGTACCTCCTCCTGTTCGTGATTGCTCGCGCCTCCTAGGAAGGCACAACCGGCAGTGTCAGATCTCAGGGCGCGTCGACCCTTAGGCGCCACAAGGCGACGTCGCTGGTGGTCTATGCTGCAGCCAGTTCGCTGATCAGCGAGTGCCCGCGTGTGAGGAAGAGCCGTCGCTGCTCTGTCAACGCGACATGGGCGCCACCGCGGCGGCGGACGCGGAAGTACTGTCGCAGCTCATCGAACGCGCTACAGAAGCGCGACGCGGACTCGAAGCTCCCGAAGCCCTGCATCGGGTAGTAGCGCTGCTTCACCGCTCGGTGACTCTGCTCGGTGTAGTTGTTGAGGTACTGCGTCGTGCGATGCCAAGCCTTGCGGCCGATGATCCAGCGGATCGCCCGTCGGTAAGCGGGGTGCAGGTCGGTCGTGATCCGTGCGGGCTTGCGTTCGGTGATCTCGACCAGTCTCCGCAAGAACCTCCGCGCGGCATGCTTGTCTCGACGCTCGCTCAGCATCGAATCGATCAGTTCTCCGTCGCCGTCGATCGCTCGGTAGAGGTAGCACCAGCGCCCAGCGACCTTCACGTACGTCTCGTCGAGGTACCAGGACTCGCCGGCTCGGGCTCGTCGCTTGGCGCGGAGCTGGCCGGCGAGCAGTGGGGCGAATCGAAACTCCCACTCCCGGATGGTCTCGTGCGTGACCTCAACACCGCGCTGGAGGAGCATCTCTGCCACGTCGCGGAAACTCAGCTTGTAGCGCAGACGCCACAGCACCGCGAGGAGCACCACGTCGGTCGGGACCTGAAGATGGTTGAACGGCGTGCCGGTTCGCTCGTTGAAGCGACGCTTGCACGAGCGGCAGTTGAATCGCCGGTAGCCGAGCGTCGTGCGCGCCTGGCGTCTGGTCGTGGCGGCGGATGCACAGTGCGGACAGTTCACCGATGTCTCCTCGTCCATGCTCAGACGAGGCTAAACCTCACAGTTCGAGCCCTCAGATCTGACGCAGTCGATCACGGTCGGTCCTCTCCTGGATCGTCAGTGAGCGCGACGCTAGCAGGAGAGTCGTGGTCTGAGATCTGACGGAACCGCTATTTGTCGCTCGCACGTACGTGCGCGACGGGTCTATCTCGGACCTGTGCAGCCTTGCACTTGGAGCAGATGGTCTCGTTCGGTGGTCGCTCTTCTCTCCACTCGTAGTTCTTCATGGGCCAGTGCGGGCAGTCGTCTCGGTAGTGCCACACCTTCACACCAATTCTGCTGCTCGTCGTTCGATTGCGACGGTATTGCATACGGCACATCCAGCTCAGCAGGCTCTGTCAGATCAGACCACGGGTCCCTCGCTAGCGTCGGGCCGCAAAGACCAGACGCTAACCGAGCGCCTCGGCGCCTTCCCGGGAGAGCGACCAGCGCTCGAAGGCCGCGTGTAGGGCAGTCATCTCGGAGCTCGTGGCGCCGTGTCGGCGAACGCGGTGCTGGGACATGTCCAGGTAGTCAACCGACCAAAGACAGTCATCGGCTGCCACCAGAGCTGCGATCGAGCTGCACTCGTCGTGGCTGTCAGCGCGATCGTTCAGCCAGGCTCCGAATGTGTCCGTGGTCAAGATGATTCTCCCGTCGGGAAGGTCAGCCGGAGATCGGGCCCGCGGTCGCGTTGGGAGTCCGTTCCGGTGTGAGATCCGGAGTCGCGTCTCTATCGAGAGACCGCTTGCGAGCGGCACGGGCCGCTCGCTTCGCCTCGCGCTTAGCGGCCTTAGCGCGCTCACGCTGCGACCGTCCGAATGAGTGCTGAGAACGCCGAGCCCACGGATGCCTCCTGGATTGGACCAATCGCGGTCGGCACACGCTGATAACCGGCGCGAGCCTCGATGCCTAAGGGTCTCGCATGGTGGCGGAGCCGATCGGATGGTATCAGGGACTCGGCCCGCAGCGGCGACGACAACCCGTCCACGTTCTCCCTCGTGGCCGCCCGGACGTGCAGGCGCTGGCTCGAGGGTCCCAGGCGACCCCGTGGGGCGGAGCCTCTGTGTCAAGCGGCCTCGGTAGCGCAGGTGCGAGCATCGGCCACCATGCATCGGTAAACGACGTCCGAGAGTCGGCGTTTGAGGCAGCGCAGCGCCTCGTTCCGACTCTTGCCAGCGGCGAGTTTGCGACGGAAGTAGCCGTGGCCTTCGGTGCCCGGCATGCGCGCCTGGGTGAGCGCCGCGATGTGGAGCGCCCGGTTCAGCTGGCGGTCTCCACCGCGGCTGAGGCGATGGCGTTGGACCTCCCCGCTCGACACCTCAAGCGGCGCCGTCGCCGTGTAGCTGGCGTAGTGCGCGCGCGAGGGGAAGCGACTGACCGCTCCGCTGCGCCCCACGATCTTCGCCGCCAGGATCACGCCGACGCCGGGGATGCGCGTGAGGGCGCTGCCTTGTACGCGCAGCGCTGCCTCGAGGCGGCGCGCACCGACCGCACCTGTACCGCGACAACGTGAAGGTGGAGCACGCGGGCGGCATGGAAGTGACGGGCGACCGGTCGTCTTTTGTCGGTGTCGTCTTTTGTCGCCTCGGTCGAGTTCGACGGCTACCACGTGCGCTCGCGTGGCCGAATCGCGCGCACGGCAGAGATCCCGGTGATGGCCTCGGCGTTGCGCCCGAAGTCCTACGAGCTGTGCGGCGAGCTGAGCGACGGCGCGATTTCCTGGATGAGCCCGCTGCGCTACCTCCTCGGCACCGCGCTGCAGGCGCTGGAAGCCGGCGCCGCCAAGGCCGAGCGGGAGCGACCACCACTGGTCGCGCACGTCCCGATTGCGGTTGGCGTCGACGTTGAGACGGCGCACGACTGGGCGCGCGAGCAGCTCGCGATGTACGCGCGCGTGCCGAACTACCAGGGCATGTTCACCGCCGCCGGCTACGACGTGAGCGACGGCTACGGCGACGACCTGCTCGGCGACCTCGTCGTCTCCGGCACCGCCGAGGAGGTCGCCGCCGGCCTCCACCGCTGGCGCGACGCCGGTGTCGACGAGGTGCTGGCGCAGCCGCTGGTCGATCGCGAGGACCGCGCCTACCGTGCGCGTCTTGGAACACTCCACTCTCATGACCCGATCAAGAAGAGAGCGCACCCGAAGCCGGTCAGTCCAGGCGCGCTGCACGCGAGCTCGATCCGTTGAGCCCGCGCGGCACTTCAGCAGAGCTAAGGCGTCGCACTGCGAACAACTCGCCCTGCGCCCGCGGGTCAGTGAAGACCGGTGATGCCGGCGCTGCCCGGCGGGTGTCCGCCTCGCACTGATTCAGCGGACCCCGCCCCTTAGTCGCGAGCTAGCGCGGCGACCGACCAACTGGCTGCCCAGGCGCCCGGATTGGGAATCCTGCAGCGCTGGCTAGGCCGACGGCTTCCGAGACTACTGCTCTTAGCTAGAGCAACGGCTTGGCAAACCGCTGACTCTCGTCACCAACGGCTTGGCAATCCTGCATAGCTAGCAACAGCTAGCCCTAGTAGCTGCCCGCTCCGATGTCGTCAGTCCCTTCCCTGGACTGCCTCGACGATCACGTGACGATGGTCAGCGGTTCGTCGACTGGTAGTATCGCGGTCGGTGGACCGCGTAGGAGTGTTCGGCCGGTTTGCCCCGCTCCCCAGAGCCGCAAGTAGTCCCCATCAGTGGAAAGATCCGTCGATGAGCGACGTGTACGAGGGTCGGCTAGAGCTGACGTGGACTACCGAGGCCGCTTGACACAGAGGCTCCGTCCCACGGGTGCTCGGCGAACCACACGGAGTCGTATCCGACCTCCTCCGCCAGCACGATGTACTCATCGAGGCGCGCAAACACCGCGGAGGGATCCTCACGCACCGGCGAGCCGGAGAGAAAGAACGCTCCGAAGTTCACGCGCCACCGTCCACGCGCGCGTCCGCCGCGTCGAGGCTGTCCGCGATGCGGGCGAAGCGCGCCTCGATGCGGCCGCGCGAATCGTCGTGCGTGAAGATGAAGGGCTCGTTCTTCGCGATCGCGTCGAGGACGGCCGCCGCGACCGGGTCCGCCGTCATTGCCTGCGCCACACGCACGGGCACGGGCGAGCGGTGTCCCTCGCCGAGGCTCGCAGGCCGGTTGCGCTCGGCGTCGGAGATGCCGGTCGAGACCGTCCCGGGGCAGAGCACCGTGACGCCGATCCCCTCGGCCGAGAGTTCCTGGCGCAGCACTTCGCTGTAGACCACGACCGCGGCCTTCGAGGCGGTGTATACGCCGGCGCTGGCGTCGACACGCGGAGCGAGGCCGGCCATCGAGCCGGTGTTCATGATGTGTGCGTTCGGCGCGTGCGTGCGGAGCTGCGGCAGGAACGTGCGCACACCCTCGACGACGCCCAGGAGATTGACGCCGAGGATCCACGTCCAGTCGTCGTCGTCCGAGTCGTCGAGGTCGGCGCGCGTCATCACGCCCGCGTTGTTGACCAGCAGCTGCGCCGGGCCGAACTCGCGCTCCGTGGCTTCAGCGAGCGAGGCCCACGAGGTCTGCAGGCTGACGTCAGTCGCGTGCCCCAGAGCCTGGCCGCCAGCGGCCTCGACGGCCGCCACCGCCTCGGCGAGGCCGTCCGCGTCGACATCAGCAAGTACGACACGGCCGTCGCGGGCGCCGAGCGCCACCGCGATGGCGCGTCCGATACCACTCGCTGCGCCCGTAACGACGGACACACACCCTTCGACGTTCAGACCGCCCTCGGGCATCGCACTGCTCCCACTCCGGCCGCGCCTCCGACCGCGCCGATGATAGCGGGCTGTCCGAGGCTGGAACCACGATCGGCGTGCCCGGAGCCACCCTCTCCGCAGCCGAAGCAGTAGAAGACTGTTGCGTGCCAGTTGATGTGCAATGACGGCTCGCTATCCGCGTGCCACGGGCAGCGCCGCATCTCGTCGCTAGCTGCCCCGTGGGACGGCAAAACCTCATGCGGCCCACCGATACTCATGATGCAAGCCTCCTAGCACCGGCTTGCTGACGACTCGCTGACTCGGCATCCGCTGCACCGGCGAGCGTCCCTCCGGAGAGTCGAGCGACAATGATCGATGCGGACGCATCGCGTTGTAGCGCTGGACGTACTCACCAAGCACCCGCCTCAGATGCCGTTCGTTGACGGCGATGACGTGATCGAGGCACTCGCGCCGGAGCGTGCCGATCACCCGCTCGGCGATGGCGTTGGCGTTCGGCGCGCACACCGGAGTCAGAATCGTCTCGATGACCCCAGGCGGTCGCCTCGATCATCTGCCTCCAGATCCAGGGCGCGATCACCCCGTGGGACGGCAAAACCTCATGCGGCCCACCGATACTCATGATGCAAGCCTCCTAGCACCGGCTTGCTGACGACTCGCTGACTCGGCATCCGCTGCACCGGCGAGCGTCCCTCCGGAGAGTCGAGCGACAATGATCGATGCGGACGCATCGCGTTGTAGCGCTGGACGTACTCACCAAGCACCCGCCTCAGATGCCGTTCGTTGACGGCGATGACGTGATCGAGGCACTCGCGCCGGAGCGTGCCGATCACCCGCTCGGCGATGGCGTTGGCGTTCGGCGCGTGCACCGGAGTCAGAATCGTCTCGATCCCGAGCCGTCGAGCGCGTGCGATGAAGTCTCCGCCATAGCTACGGTCGCGGTCTCGGATGAGGAACCCTGGCTGCTGACCCCAGGCGGTCGCCTCGATCATCTGCTGCCAGATCCAGGGCGCGTTCGGATGCTCCGTGACGTTCCAGTGCCGGATGCGGCGCCGGTCGTGGTCGATCACGATGAGCACGGAGAGCGTGCGGAAGGCGAGCGTCTGGACCGTGAACCGGTCAGCAGCCCAGATGCTGGACGCGTGGTTGCGGAGAAACGTGCGCCACGACTGGCTCGGGGGGCGCCGCGGCGCTTGCCGGCGGTAGCGACTCACGGTGCGGGCGCTGACCTCGAAGCCAAGGGCACGCAGCTCGCCGACGATGCGGACGGCGCCCCACCGCGGATGCTCAGTGGCGATGCGGACGATCAGCTGTCGCAGCTCTGCGGGAATCCGGGGTCGTCCGGAGCGGCGACGACTCTTCCAGCGCCAGTAGGCGCGCCAAGCAGAACGATGCCAGCGCACCACCGTGTCCGGCTCGACCATCACGAGCGTGCCTCGCCAGCCGGACCAACCGCGTGCCAGCAGTGACCAGAGTCGGCGGTCGTGGCGACGGAGCCGCGGTCGACGACGGCCCCTTGTGTAGACGGCGAGCTGATGCCGCAGCGCCAAGTTCTCGAGGACGAGATCTCGGCGGGCGCGGACCGATGCGAAGAGTGCTGCGACAAGCAGACGGAGGTAGAGCACAGACGAGCCTCTCGTGGCTCGCCGATACTCTGCTATCTCAGCATCGAACCGCACGGATCAAGTTTTGCCGTCCCACGCCGCCCGCTGGTTAATCGAAGCGGCTGCTTCGAATTGGAGAACACCAACCCGCGGCACCGCTTGACTTCGGCCTGGGAGAGAGCGTCCATGCTCGTGATGAACGCGAGCCCCTCCCTCACCGAGCTAAGCGCGCTGTACCTCCTGCGCTGTGAGGTCGAGGGCAAGTCCGCGCAGACGGTGCGCGCATACCGAGAGTCACTGAATCGCTTCGCCCGCGCAGTGACGGTCGCCGACGCGGCGGCGGTCACGCCGGAAGACGTCTACCGCTATTTGGGCGGCTTCTCTCACCTCAGCCTTGAGACTCGACACCGCTACTTCCGCGAGGTCCGCTGCTTCTTCAACTGGCTCGTCGACGCGCGCCACCTCCAAGACAACCCGTTCCGGGGGATCAAGAACGTCCGGCTGCCACAGCGCATTGTCGAGCCGTTCTCGCCAGCCGACATCGCGCAGCTGATGGCGGGGTGCGATTCAGCCACCGCGCTCGGGCTGCGGGATCGTGCGATGGTGCTGTGCTTACTCGACACTGGCCTGCGATGCTCAGAGCTCGTTCAGCTGACGCTCGATGACCTCGACCTCGAGACGCGCCGGCTGCGCGTACGCCACGGCAAGGGCAACAAGCAGCGCGTGGTGCCCTTTGCAGCGCACTGTGGCGCCGCGCTGGAGCGCTACCTCGAGCGGCGGGGAACGGCTCCGGGTCCGCTCTTCGTAGCGGCCAGCCACCTTGGTGAGCTGAAGCCAGCGACCGCGCTCCGACCGAACGGGCTCAAGCAGATGCTCCGCCGCCTGGGTCGTCGCGCAGAAGTGGCGAAAGTGCACGCGCATCGCTTCCGCCACACATTCGCGACGTGGGCAATCGCACACGATGCCCGCGAACTCGACGTGCAGTACCTGCTCGGACACTCCTCGCCCGACATGGTGCGTCGCTACAGCTCGGCCTACAGCTCGGCCTACCGCTCGGAGCAGGCGGCAACACGCCACCATCGCTTCTCCCCGGGCGACCAGATGATCGGCCCGGTGTCTCGCTGAGCCCGCCTCAGAAGCGGCACCGAGCGGGCCTGACCTGCGATTCCCCTGCGATTCCCCTGCAGTTTCCCTGCAGTTTCCCTGCAGTTTCCCTGCAGTTTCCCTGCAGTTTCCCTGCAGTTTCCCTGCAGTTTCCCTGCAGTCTCACATCTGAGTTATGTCGCCTGCTGCGGCAACCAGCGTGCTTCCCAAGCAGAGGGTCGAGGGTTCGAATCCCTTCTCCCGCTCCAAGCACTGCAGATAGACGTAGGGCCCGCCATCTGGCGGGCTCTCTTCGTGTGGGAAGTTGGGCCATCTGCTCTCTGAGCAGGTGGTCCAGGGGGTCGCTGGTCCGAACCCTCCGGCGGGTGCTCGTGGACGGCAAGGTGAGCCTGCTCAACTTCAAGTACCACGTCGGCCGCTACCTCGCCGGACAGTCCGTCGAACTCGTCTGTCACGACGGTCTCGTGGAGGTCTTCCACGACGCGGTGCTCGTGGCGACGCACGCCCGGCGGCACCTCCCTGAGCAGGAGGAGCGGGTGCTGAAGCAGGCGCTCGCCGCGGCGCCGAAGCGTCCGGCCTCGGACCGGGTGGTCGTCCGCAAGGTCGACCGCAACGGCTCGGTGAGCTTCGCGGGCGCCAACTACCGCGTCGGCAACGCGTTCCGGGGACGCCAGGTGGAGGTCTCCCTGGCAGGCGACACGGTGCCGATCTGGAGCGATGACCGAATCATTCGTACGCACGCGGCCAGACACGACCGCAGGAAGGAGCATGGTGCCTTTGCGAACCCAGGTGGCAGGCCGGACCGGATCAATGCAGCCTAGTACCCTGCACCACATGTCGTGCACGTACCGGAGCCGTTCTGTCGTGCGGGTACCGAGATCTCACAGCATTTCCCAGAACGGCCGTGAGTCGGGAAAACTAGCCCCGAAGGAGCGACAGTTTTGAGAGCAGCGCTCTTGCTCGTCAGCTTTGCCACGCTTCCGCTCGCGGCCTGCTTTGGTGATGAGGGTGGCGTGGTGGATGCCACCCTGACCGTTACGCCGCCCCCGACGGTTGCGGCGGCCTCCACCGCGGCTGCCACCACCACGCCTCAGACTCCCACGGCGACGACGACGCCTGAGCCGACGACCACCCCCAGTGCGACTCCGCCGATCGAAGGTGGCGCCGTCTGCGTCAACGACCCTGACCGCAGCTCAACTGTCCCAGGTCTCCTCGTCGACGGAGAAGCGTTTGCCGAGGAGTGCTGCGACAAGCAGACGGAGGTAGAGCACAGACGAGCCTCTCGTGGCTCGCCGATACTCTGCTATCTCAGGACAGACCTGCACGGATCAAGTTTTGCCGTCCCACGGGATCGTGAGCGTCACGTCCGTGGCGCGCGGCCAACGCTTGCGGCGTTTCTCGTCCTTGAAGGGTTGTCCTCACGATACGATGATCAGCGGAGCGCGGTCCCGACCGTCCCGAGGATGCGGGGCCCAGGTTGGCGACGGGCCCGCCTCTCAGGCGGCCTCCCTTCTGCATCGTTGCCCACGCTGTCCCGTGCCAGCGACGAGGCGAGTTCCACTTGACCGATCCCGGCCGCCAGTATGATGCTCTCGCCGCCCCCAGGCCATGCGTACCGGCAGGGATGAGTTGATGCACGTAGCGGTGACGGGCGGCAGCGGGCGCATCGGGCAGTACATCCTCTCCGAGCTACTGGCCTACGGCTACGATGTCACGAATGTGGATGCCGTGCCTGGCGCCGCCGACACGCGCTTCCAGCGCGTAGACACGACCGACCTCGGCGAGGTCGTCGCCGCGCTCAAGGGCGTCGACGCCCTGATCCATATGGCCGCCATTCCTGCTCCGACGGACGACCCTGAGCACGTGGTGTTCCGCGTGAACATGCTGTCCAACTGGGCTGTGCTGGAGGCCGCTGAGATCCACGAGATACCGAAGGCGGTCATGGCGTCCTCCATCAACGCGCTCGGCGCGAGCTTCTCGAAGACGGCCGTGCCACCGCGCTACTTTCCCGTCGACGAGGCGCACCCGACACGCGCCGAAGATGCCTATGCGCAGAGCAAGTGGCTCGGGGAGGAGATGGCCGAGGCATTCTGTCGCCGACGCGAGATGCAGATCGCGAGCCTGCGCTTCCACCTCCTCATGTCGAGCGACGAGCAGCGCGCAGAGCAGCAGCTGTCGATCTCCGACCCGACGGACGACCGCGTGCGCTACAACTCGTTCTGGGGCTGGACCGACCGCTCGGACGCCGCCCGCGCGTGCCGCCTCGCGCTGGAGGCCGACTGGAGGGGCCACGAGGCGTTCTTCATCAATGCGGACGAGACAGTGCTCGCGATTCCGACGCGTGAGGCGATCGAGCGCGGCTACCCCGGCGTCCCGATGCGGAGGCCCCTCGACGGGTTCGAAAGTGCGATCGACAACTCCAAGGCGAAGCGCATGCTCGGGTGGACGCACGACACCCGGTGGGTGCGGCCGTGAGCGGCAGCGTCAGGTCCCAGACCCGGTGGCACAGAGGTAGAAGATGAGAGTCGGATTCGGAAGCGGCATCGCTCTGGTCGATCGTCCGGGCAGACCGGGCGGATCGCCTTCGCTGCGGTACGCGCAGCAGTTCGGCGCCACCGACATCGTCCCCAGCACCGAGCACCTGCCCTCACACGACGGAACGTGGCCGCAGCACCAGCTGATAGAGCTTCGAGTCGCCGTGGCAGGGTTCGGGATGAAGCTCTCGGCGATCGAGAACGTCCCGATCTCCTTCTACGACCACATCATGCTTAACGGGCCGCGGCGGGATGAGCAGATCGAGAAGATGATCACCAACTGCGCAGCATGGCCCGTGCCGGCGTTCTTATCTGCGCCACCGCGTTCTTGAGCGTCGAGGGAGGTTGCCGTGCGAGTGATCCAGTTTGAGTTGCCAGGCCAAGGGAGAAGGGTAGGCGTAGTCGATGGCGAGGATGTCATCGACCTAACTTCGTCCGAGCCGACGCTGACCACCGTTTATCGCGTATTCGAGCATGCGCAGGAAGATGGCCTGAGCCTCGAAGAAGCGATGGGGACAGTTGCGGACTCGGGTCATGCGACTCGTTTGCCGTACTCATCGTTACTAGAAGGGTCGGCCGAGAGTCCTGAGGCGCCGCATCTGCTTTCGCCGATCGACCATGATGATCCGCACCACGTGTTGATTTCCGGGACGGGATTGACTCACACGGGCAGCATGGAGTCGAGGGACAAGATGCACGCCGAAGCAGACGCGCTGGACGTGGAGGAACCTGCGACGGACTCGGCGAAGATGTTCCAGATGGGCATCGAGGGCGGAAAGCCCAGCGCGGGTGTGCGCGGGACTGCGCCGGAGTGGTTTCACAAGGGGAATGGGACGCTCCTGCGGGCGCCGGGCGAGGCATTGGAGCTGCCGGCGTTCGCACTGGATGGCGGCGAGGAGCCTGAGCTTGCGGGCTGCTACATCATCGACCGTGAAGGCGTGCCGAGGCGGTTGGGGTTCGCTCTGGGCAACGAGTGGTCCGATCACGAGACCGAGAGGATCAACTATCTGTATCTGGCGCCTTCAAAGTTGCGGGTGTGCTCCATTGGGCCGGAACTGGTGACGGACTTCGACTTCGGCGAGCTGGAGCTCCAGTGCACGGTCACGCGCGGTGGCCAGACGATTTACGCGAGCGGTCCGCTCTACACTGGCGAGAAATACATGTCGCACTCGCTGGCAAATTGTGAGGATCACCACTTCAAGTATCCAGGGCATCGCGTGCCGGGCGACGTTCATATTCACTTCTTCGGAACGAGCCAGTTGAGCTACTCGACCCGCAGGTGGAAATACGCCGCCGGGGACGAGATCACTATTGCGTCGGAGGGATTCAGCGCGCCGTTGCGTAACCAAGTGGCTGATGGGATTGCAGCCGATGGAGACGTGATCCCGGCGGTAAAGGCATAGAAGAGTCGGGACAAGTGGCAAAGACGCGGGAGGAGCGGATCAAGATATTCCCGCGGCCTTGCGGGAAGCGGAATGGTACGACGCGTGAGTTGCTGCCGGAGGGAATGAGCTCTCACCCCAGCCCTCCTTGCGACAAGCTCAGCGCGATCGCCGTATCTGCGCCGAGTTGTAACCTGATTCCCTGTGGACACGCCCTCCCGACACCTGCACTCCCGCCTCCGTAGTAGCTTGAATCCGGCGCGGGGAGGAGACGGTGTCACAGCCAGCGACATACCCCGAGTCCAGCAGTGCGACGACGGTACTCGTTGCCGGAATCCGGTCGTCTCGTAAAGGCCGATGCGCTGCAGCACATTGCCGGACATGCCACCGAGCCACATGGGGCTCCGGCGCCGCGAACGCAGGTCGATACCGGCGGCACCGATCGTCTCGAACGCGCCCTCGGGGGTCGCCGCAGCGCTTGCCGGCGGTAGCGACTCACGGTGCGGGTGCTGACCTCAAAGCCAAGAGCACGCAGCTTGCGAAGGCGCCCGCGCAGGATCCCCGCGGTCACCAAGCCCGGTCGTCGTCCGCTCATAAGCAGTCCGTGATTCGCTCCGCGTTCGGCGGCTACAACGCCAAGCGGAACCTCAGAGCGAAGGTTCTCGATTTTGTCCAGTCTGGTGGGCGGTACTGGACGAAATCAAGAACTTTCGTCCTGAGGTTTCGACTGGCGGTGTAGCCATCGAGATAACCAGCGCGCGGGGAGCGCCTTCGCTGCTCGGACTCAAAGCCGACGACACCCGTGGGACGGCAAAACCTCATGCGGCCCACCGATACTCATGATGCAAGCCTCCTAGCACCGGCTTGCTGACGACTCGCTGACTCGGCGTCCGCTGCACCGGCGAGCGTCCCTCCGGAGAGTCGAGCGACAATGATCGATGCGGACGCATCGCGTTGTAGTGCTGGACGTACTCACCAAGCACCCGCCGGAGATGTTGTTCGTTGACCGCGATGACATGGTCGAGACACTCGCGCCTGAGCGTGCCGATGACGCGCTCGGCGATGGCGTTGGCATTCGGCGCGTGCACCGGAGTCAGAATCGTCTCGATCCCGATCCGTCGAGCGCGTGCGATGAAGTCCCCGCCATAGCTACGGTCGCGGTCTCGGATCAGGAACCCTGGCTGCTGACCCCGGGCGGTCGCCTCGATCATCTGCCTCCAGATCCAGGGCGCGATCGGGTGCTCCGTGACGTTCCAGTGCCGGATGCGGCGCCGGCCATGGTCGATCACGACGAACACGTAGAGCGTGCGGAAGGTGAGGGTCTGCACCGTGAACAGGTCAGCAGCCCAGATGTTGGACGCGTGGTTGCGCAGAAACGTGCGCCACGACTGACTCGGCGGGCGCCGCAGCGCTTGCCGGCGGTAGCGACTCACGGTGCGGGCGCTGACCTCGAAGCCAAGGGCACGCAGCTCGCCGACGATGCGGACGACGCCCCACCGCGGATGCTCAGTGGCGATGCGGACGATCAGCTGTCGCAGCTCTGCGGGAATCCGGGGTCGTCCGGAGCGGCGACGACTCTTCCAGCGCCAGTAGGCGCGCCAAGCAGAACGATGCCACCGCACCACCGTGTCCGGCTCGACCATCACGAGCGTGCCTCGCCAGCCGGACCAACCGCGTGCCAGTAGTGACCAGAATCGGCGGTCGTGGCGACGGAGCCGCGGTCAACGACGGCCCCGGGTGTAGACGGCGAGCTGATGCCGCAGCGCCAAGTTCTCGAGGACGAGATCTCGGCGGGCGCGGACCGAAGCGAAGAGTGCTGCGACAAGCAGACGGAGGTAGAGCACAGACGAGCCTCTCGTGGCTCGCCGATACTCTGCTATCTCAGGACAGAGCTGCACCTATCAGGTTTTGCCGACTTGTTTGAATCCGGCCAGACACCGGGGGTTGCGGCTCTAAGGTGTTGAGGACGCTGGTCGGCTGACTCCAAGTTTTGCTGCCGTGCTGCTGAGCAGGACTGGCTCTGGGGCGGAGTGTCGCCGGCCACCGTCCGGCCGCGGTGTGACTCGACAGAGGCGTGCGGGTGCTCCCGAAGTCGGCCTGTCCACCGCCCTCCCCACCGCAGTTCAGCTACGACAGGGAGAGCTTCATGATCTTGATCGCCGTCGACCCCCACAAGTCCTCGCATACCGCCCTCGCCGTCGACCCCGCGGGCCGCGAGCTCGGCCAGCTCCGGGTGGAAGCTCGTGCGCACAGACGGCTGCTGCGCTGGGCGCGGCCGTGGCCCGAGCGCCGCTGGGCCGTGGAGGGGGCCCGCGGTCTCGGCCACGGCCTCAGCCAGTGGCTGTTCACGGAGGGCGAGTCGGTCGTCGATGTCCCGGCGCGGCTGGTGGCGCGCGTGCGCTTGCTCTCCGGTGGCGGGAAGTCCGACCCCGCAGACGCGCGTGCCATTGCGCTCGCCGCCCAACCCCTCACGGCGCTGCGTGCCGTGCGGGCGGAGGACGACACGGCGGTGCTGCGACTGCTCTCCGACCGCCGCGACGAGCTCACGCAGGAACGCACGCGCGTGGTCAACCGGCTGCACCGGCTGCTGCGCGAGCTACGACCGGGTGGGGGCCCCTCCAGGCTCTCCGCCGATCGCGCGCAGGCGCTCCTACGCCGCCTGCGTCCGACGGGCGCCGCGGATCGCGAGCGGCTGCGTATGGCCCGCGAACTGGTGCGCGAGGTGCGGGTGCTGGACCGCAACCTCGTCGCGAACGGCCGCCGCCTCGAGGCAGCGCTGCGCGTACAAGGCAGCGCCCTCACGCGCATCCCCGGCGTCGGCGTGATCCTGGCGGCGAAGATCGTGGGGCGCAGCGGAGCGGTCAGTCGCTTCCCCTCGCGCGCGCACTACGCCAGCTACACGGGGACGGCGCCGCTTGAGGTGTCGAGCGGGGAGGTCCAACGCCATCGCCTCAGCCGCGGTGGAGACCGCCAGCTGAACCGGGCGCTCCACATCGCGGCGCTCACCCAGGCGCGCATGCCGGGCACCGAAGGCCACGGCTACTTCCGTCGCAAACTCGCCGCTGGCAAGAGTCGGAACGAGGCGCTGCGCTGCCTCAAACGCCGACTCTCGGACGTCGTTTACCGATGCATGGTGGCCGATGCTCGCACCTGCGCTACCGAGGCCGCTTGACACAGAGGCTCCGTCCCACGGGTGCTCGGCGAATCACACGGAGTCGTATCCGAGCTCCTCCGCCAGCACGATGTACTCCTCGAGGCGCGCAAACACCGCCGAGGGATCCTCACGCGCCGGCGAGCCGGAGAGAAAGAACGCCCCGAAGTTCACGCGCCACCATCCACGCGCACGTCCGCGGCGTCCAGGCTGTCGGCGATGCGTGCGAAGCGAGCCTCGATGCGGCCGCGCGAGTCGTCGTGCGTGAAGATGAAGGGCTCGTTCTTCGCGATCGCGTCGAGGACGGCCGCCGCGACCGGGTCCGCCGTCATTGCCTGCGCCACACGCACGGGCACGGGCGAGCGGTGTCCCTCGCCGAGGCTCGCAGGCCGGTTGCGCTCGGCGTCGGAGATGCCGGTCGAGACCGTCCCGGGGCAGAGCACCGTGACGCCGATCCCCTCGGCCGAGAGTTCCTGGCGCAGCACTTCGCTGTAGACCACGACCGCGGCCTTCGAGGCGGTGTATACGCCGGCGCTGGCGTCGACACGCGGAGCGAGGCCGGCCATCGAGCCGGTGTTCATGATGTGTGCGTTCGGCGCGTGCGTGCGGAGCTGCGGCAGGAACGTGCGCACACCCTCGACGACGCCCAGGAGATTGACGCCGAGGATCCACGTCCAGTCGTCGTCGTCCGAGTCGTCGAGGTCGGCGCGCGTCATCACGCCCGCGTTGTTGACCAGCAGCTGCGCCGGGCCGAACTCGCGCTCCGTGGCTTCAGCGAGCGAGGCCCACGAGGTCTGCAGGCTGACGTCAGTCGCGTGCCCCAGAGCCTGGCCGCCAGCGGCCTCGACGGCCGCCACCGCCTCGGCGAGGCCGTCCGCGTCGACATCAGCAAGTACGACACGGCCGTCGCGGGCGCCGAGCGCCACCGCGATGGCGCGTCCGATACCACTCGCTGCGCCCGTAACGACGGACACACACCCTTCGACGTTCAGACCGCCCTCGGGCATCGCACTGCTCCCACTCCGGCCGCGCCTCCGGCCGCGCCTCCGACCGCGCCTCCGGCCGCGCCTCCGACCGCGCCTCCGGCCGCGCCTCCGGCCGCGCCTCCGACCGCGCCTCCGACCGCGCCTCCGACCGCGCCTCCGACCGCGCCTCCGACCGCGCCTCCGACCGCGCCTCCGACCGCGCCTCCGACCGCGCCTCCGACCGCGCCTCCGACCGCGCCTCCGACCGCGCCTCCGACCGCGCCGATGATAGCGGGCTGTCCCGAGGCTGGAACCACGATCGGCGTGCCCGGAGCCACCCTCTCCGCAGCCGAAGCAGTAGAAGACTGTTGCGTGCCAGTTGATGTGCAATGACGGCTCGCTATCCGCGTGCCACGGGCAGCGCCGCATCTCGTCGCTAGCTGCCCGCTTCTCGAGCCCAGCGCCGTTCATGAGCTTCTCGAACACCTCCTGCCGGGCAATGACTGCCGCCCGACCGGACGGAGACGGCCTAGCGCGCCCGAGCGCCGACTGGCCGCTCGTCGCCGTGCACGCGCTGCTCCTCGCCGGCTACGCCCTTCCCTGGGTGCAGGGCTCGTTCTGCAGCCGCACCGCGCTCTCCGCCTTCGACCTCGGTCGCTTCTCCGCATCCGTGCTCGGCGGCGCGAGCGAGCCGAGCACGTGGACCCTGCTCGCGCTCGCGGCGCTGCCCGCCCTTGCCGTCGACGGCCTCGTCCTGAGCGCGTTTGGGAGCCGGATCGGCATCGGCCGCCGCCTGGGCCGCCCGCTCGCGCTCACGCTCCGTGCTGCGGGTGACTCACCCTTCGTCGACGGCCCGGCCCCGGGCCCGTGGGACGGCAAAACCTCATGCGGCCCACCGATACTCATGATGCAAGCCTCCTAGCACCGGCTTGCTGACGACCCGCTGACTCGGCGTTCGCTGCACCGGCGAGCGTCCCTCCGGAGAGTCGAGCGATAATGATCGATGCGGCCGCATCGCGTTGTAGTGCTGGACGTACTGACCAAGCACCCGCCGGAGATGTTGTTCGTTGACCGCGATGACATGGTCGAGACACTCGCGCCCGAGCGTGCCGATGACGCGCTCGGCGATGGCGTTGGCGTTCGGCGCGCGCACCGGAGTCAGAATCGTCTCGATCCCGAGCCGTCGAGCGCGTGCGATGAAGTCTCCGCCATAGCTACGGTCGCGGTCTCGGATGAGGAACCCTGGCTGCTGACCCCAGGCGGTCGCCTCGATCATCTGCTGCCAGATCCAGGGCGCGTTCGGATGCTCCGTGACGTTCCAGTGCCGGATGCGGCGCCGGTCGTGGTCGATCACGATGAGCACGTAGAGCGTGCGGAAGGCGAGCGTCTGGACCGTGAACAGATCGGCGGCCCAGATGCTGGACGCGTGGTTGCGGAGAAACGTGCGCCACGACTGGCTCGGGGGTCGCCGCAGCGCTTGCCGGCGGTAGCGACTCACGGTGCGGGCGCTGACCTCGAAGCCAAGGGCACGCAGCTCGCCGACGATGCGGACGGCGCCCCACCGCGGATGCTCAGTGGCGATGCGGACGATCAGCTGTCGCAGCTCTGCGGGAATCCGGGGTCGTCCGGAGCGGCGACGACTCTTCCAGCGCCAGTAGGCGCGCCAAGCAGAACGATGCCAGCGCACCACCGTGTCCGGCTCGACCATCACGAGCGTGCCTCGCCAGCCGGACCAACCACGTGCCAGCAGTGACCAGAGTCGGCGGTCGTGGCGACGGAGCCGCGGTCGACGACGGCCCCTTGTGTAGACGGCGAGCTGATGCCGCAGCGCCAAGTTCTCGAGGACGAGATCTCGGCGGGCGCGGACCGATGCGAAGAGTGCTGCGACAAGCAGACGGAGGTAGAGCACAGACGAGCCTCTCGTGGCTCGCCGATACTCTGCTATCTCAGCATCGAACCGCACGGATCAAGTTTTGCCGTCCCACGGGAACAACGAATACGAACACTCGGCCTGAGGCTCGGCAAGACAATTGTGCTGATGCCGACGGCATCGATATTTGGCCGAGGCGCTAACCGCGCACATCGGTCATCGGGGCGAGGAGTCTGCCCCGTGACGGACTTGGCGCTTGACGTTCGCTGTGGTCCTGCAGGCGCCCCTCTGCAGGGAAATGTTTCTTAAGGGGTTCCCCCGCTCGCGCGGGCCCGATAGACCCCTTTCAGCTTGCGTTAATAGTGCATATATGCCCAGGGTTCCCCCGCTCGCGCGGGGATAGACCCAGGTCAATACCGGAGGCGCCATACTCGCTGTATGGCGCGGGTTCCCCCGCTCGCGCGGGGATAGACCCTCGTCGGGCGGAGTCCCACGGCCTGCGCGACCCACTCGGTTCCCCGCTCGCTGATAGGGATAGACCCTGCTCCTTGCGCCTGTGATCGCGCGACCGACTGGTTCCCCGCTCGCGCGGGGATAGACCTTGGTACAGCCGTTTCCCGATCATGGGAAGCCATCAGGAGATTCCCCCGCTCGACGCGGGGATAGACCCTGTCTGTCACATAGGTAGACGCAGAAAGGGGGGTTCCCCCGCTCGCGCGGGGATAGACCGTGGACAACGACGGCAAGCCTGCGGGCGGGTCGGGTTCCCCCGCTCGCGCGGGGATAGACCCAGCTACGACCGCGCAGTCGTGGCAGTAGTACAGGTTCCCCCGCTCGCGCGGGGATAGACCGTTCGACAAGGACGCGAGCGCCGAGAAGATCGAGGTTCCCCCGCTCGCGCGGGGATAGACCCTAGCGGCAATATTCACTGGGCAGTATTGTTCTTCGGGTTCCCCCGCTCGCGCGGGGATAGACCAGTGTGACGGAGGATCGCGAGCGGCGGCACCTATGTCGAGGTTCCCCCGCTCGCGCGGGGATAGACCCTGCAACGTCAGCAATACGACCGCAGCTGACTGCGCAGGGGGTTCCCCCGCTCGCGCGGGGATAGACCCGTACCGCCCAATCGATGTAGCGGATGGCCCTACACGGTTCCCCCGCTCGCGCGGGGATAGACCTGACGTCACTGGCCACGATGGAGAACTGCGTGGGGGTTCCCCCGCTCGCGCGGGGATAGAGGCCCCGTCAACGTCGGCGAAGCCTACACGGTGCCCGGGCAGCGGGCGAGTAGACGACTTGGTCTACTCGGCGATGGGTTCCCCCGCTCGCGCGGGGATAGACCCTGATCGCATGGTGCCTCCGTGCGCTACCCGTTCTACGGGGTTCCCCCGCTCGCGCGGGGATAGACCGATCGTTGCGCGCAACGACCCCGCAAGGGTGGGGGTTCCCCCGCTCGCGCGGGGATAGACCTCATGGGGATCAGCGTTGCGGTCCGCTTGAATGGGTTCCCCCGCTCGCGCGGGGATAGACCGCTGCGATCGGTGGTGGAGGAGTGGGACTCGCTGGTTCCCCCGCTCGCGCGGGGATAGACCGCGGCGCGACGGGCGATGTTCGAGGCCGAATACGGTTCCCCCGCTCGCGCGGGGATAGACCCGCCCCGGAGCTCGTCGCGGTCGAGGATGCGGTGGTTCCCCCGCTCGCGCGGGGATAGACCTCCGACGGGCAGGGTGATGTCTGGTAGCACCGGGGTTCCCCCGCTCGCGCGGGGATAGACCGTTGATGTGCCGTTCGGACGGATCCTCACTGCGGGTTCCCCCGCTCGCGCGGGGATAGACCGCGGCGAAGATTGCCCAATGTGAGTCGCAATGGGGTTCCCCCGCTCGCGCGGGGATAGACCGTTCCGCGTGCTGGGGATGCCGGTCATCGTCTCGGTTCCCCCGCTCGCGCGGGGATAGACCCTTGTGACCGAAGTCAACCGGGCGCTAGCCAGCGATTCCCCCGCTCGCGCGGGGATAGACCCGCATGAACTTGAACTTGGAGACAAGCTGTCCCGGTTCCCCCGCTCGCGCGGGGATAGACCGTTGCCCCAGTGCGGCGACCGGAAGATCATCTCGGTTCCCCCGCTCGCGCGGGGATAGACTTGGCTACTCCGTCGCGCACGATTGAAGGTTCGAGGTTCCCCCGCTCGCGCGGGGATAGACCGCTACCTAGCGAGTTATTGCCCGCGGCGTTCGCGGTTCCCCCGCTCGCGCGGGGATAGACCGCAGGCAGAGAAGGGGCGTGCGGCTTGGCGCGGCTGGTTCCCCCGCTCGCGCGGGGATAGACCCACGCCGGTGCTGATGCGGCACGAGGCGAACGGGATTCCCCCGCTCGCGCGGGGATAGACCGTTCGCACGTTCGGCGATCTCGGCCGCTGCGGCGGTTCCCCGCTCGCGCGGGGATAGACCCACGCCGGTGCTGATGCGGCACGAGGCGAACGGGATTCCCCCGCTCGCGCGGGGATAGACCGTTCGCACGTTCGGCGATCTCGGCCGCTGCGGCGGTTCCCCCGCTCGCGCGGGGATAGACCCACGTTCGACTATGAGGACCTGACGGTGATGATGGTTCCCCGTGGGGAGGCAAAACTGGCAGTGTCAGATCTCAGGGCGCGTCGACCCCTTAGGCGCCACAAGGCGACGTCGCTGGTGGTCTATGCCGCAGCCAGTTCGCTGATCAGCGAGTGCCAGCGTGTGAGGAAGCGCCGTCGCTGCTCTGTCAACGCGACATGGGCGCCACCGCGGCGGCGGACGCGGAAGTACTGTCGCAGCTCATCGAACGCGCTACAGAAGCGCGACGCGGACTCGAAGCTCCCGAAGCCCTGCATCGGGTAGTAGCGCTGCTTCACCGCTCGGTGACTCTGCTCGGTGTAGTTGTTGAGGTACTGCGTCGTGCGATGCCAAGCCTTGCGGCCGATGATCCAGCGGATCGCCCGTCGGTAAGCGGGGTGCAGGTCGGTCGTGATCCGTGCGGGCTTGCGTTCGGTGATCTCGACCAGTCTCCGCAAGAACCTCCGCGCGGCATGCTTGTCTCGACGCTCGCTCAGCATCGAATCGATCAGTTCTCCGTCGCCGTCGATCGCTCGGTAGAGGTAGCACCAGCGCCCAGCGACCTTCACGTACGTCTCGTCGAGGTACCAGGACTCGCCGGCTCGGGCTCGTCGCTTGGCGCGGAGCTGGCCGGCGAGCAGTGGGGCGAATCGAAACTCCCACTCCCGGATGGTCTCGTGCGTGACCTCAACATCGCGCTGGAGGAGCATCTCTGCCACGTCGCGGAAACTCAGCTTGTAGCGCAGACGCCACAGCACCGCGAGGAGCACCACGTCGGTCGGGACCTGAAGATGGTTGAACGGCGTGCCGGTTCGCTCGTTGAAGCGACGCTTGCACGAGCGGCAGTTGAACCGCCGGTAGCCGAGCGTCGTGCGCGCCTGGCGTCTGGTCGTGGCGGCGGATGCACAGTGCGGACAGTTCACCGATGTCTCCTCGTCCATGCTCAGACGAGGCTAAACCTCACAGTTCGAGCCCTCAGATCTGACGCAGCCCCGCCCACGTGCCCCGCTGCCACGCCCACCGCTTTCGCCATACCTTCGCGACCTGGGCCATCCAGCAGGACGCCCGCGAACTCGACGTCCAGCACTTGCTCGGCCACGCCGGCCCCGAGATGGTGCGCCGCTACACCGCCAGCTACCGCGCCGAGGACGCCGCCCGCCGCCACGCGCGCTTCTCGCCCGCCGACCAGATGCTCGGGGCATCCGCGTTCGGCGAACCCGCGCCCCGCTAGCCCCCCCACCCAGCCCGTGTTGGCGCCGCACCTCGCCTCGTCGCACCTTGGTCGTATCTGCTCTCGCTGCGCAGGCTGTCGAGCCGGCACGCTCGCGTCAAGCGCTGCCCAGCCCCGCCAAGCGACGTATCATCGCTGCCTCGACCATCGAGGGGAGTCGCACCATGACCACCACGACCCAGGCCGCGCCCGCGTTCGAGGCGCAGATCGATTGGCATCAGCTGCCCGACGGGATGACGCTGCACGAGACGCCTGGCGTCGCCGTTGACGCGGACGACCGGCTCTTCGCACTCACCCGCAACACGGACAACCCGGTGCTGGTCTTCGACTCGGACGGTAGCTTCGTCCGCACGTTCGGCGCGGGCACCTTTAGCGCACGCACGCACGCGATCACCATCGCGCCCGATGGCTCCGTGTTCTGCGTCGACGACGGCCGCCACACCGTGACGAAGTGGACGCCCGAGGCTCGGTGAGCTGCTGCTGACGATTGGTCGCCCCGATGAGCCCGCCGAGAAGTTCAGCGGTGAGCCGTTCAACCGCCCGACCGACGTTGCCGTCGCCTCGGACGGCAGCCTGTACATCAGCGACGGTTACGGCAACGCGCGCGTGCACCACTACTCGGCCGAGGGCGAGTTGCTGCACTCCTGGGGCTCGCCCGGCATCGACCGAGGGCAGTTCATGTGCCCGCACAACATCAGCATCGACGCCGACGACCGCCTCTACGTCGCCGACCGCGAGGCACTCCGCGTCCAGGTGTTCGACGGCGAGGGCACGCTTCTCGACGTCTGGCACGATGTCCACCGGCCGTGCGGACTCACCGTCGGGCAGGACGGTCTCGTCTACATCGGCGAGCTCAACGGCGTGGCGCTGATGGATGGCGCGCTCGGGATCGGCCACCGCGTGAGCGTGTACGACCGCTCCGGCACGCTCCTCGGGCGGTTCGGCGCCGTCGAGGAGGGCAGTGACGCCGGCCAGTTCATCGCACCGCACAGCGTGGCCGTCGACTCGCGCGGCGATGTCTACGTCGGCGAGGTCTCGTACACCAACGCCGGCAGCCGCCTCGATCCGCCGCGGGAGCTGAAGTCGCTCAACAAGCTCGTCCGCACCGCCTGAGCGGACTCGGCGTCAGCTGCGGAACAGCTCGTCCAGCGGCATCACGAACATCACGGCGCCGTGGACGCGCCCGTTGTAGGCGCTCACTTTCAGCCTCAGCTCTCGATGGAGATTGCACTGACCATACGGCAGCGAGCGGATCGCCTACACCGCGCTAAGGCGCCATGAGCGCGCTGCCCTCGGGGGCGATGACACCTGGTCCGCCGAGATAGTGCGCCGAGCTGAGCGACAGGAAGGAACGAAGACGGCTACGATTCCCGCGGAATTGGTCGACAGTTCGTCGGCTGAAGGGCCGTGGTGCATGGGACTGCTCGATTCAATCAAGGGGATGTTCGGAAGAGGAAAGGGCGTTGCCGGCGACCTCGCTGGCGGCGCGGCTGACGCAGCGAGCGGCGCGGCGGGGGCGGCCTCATCGGCGGCCGACCAGGTCGTCGAAACGGCTGGCGACGCGGCCGAGGCCGTTGTGGACGCCGCCAGCGGAACCGTCGCTCGGGCGCGCGACCTTATCGACGGCGATGGCGACGAGGATGCCGGCGATGATGGCGAAGAGAGGGACCACTCACCACCCGCCTAGCGCGGATGCTTCGCCTCGCTCGTGTACCCCAGGTCCTCACGGCGCATCCGCCCAGTGCTGACGGCAGTTTCTGACGATGCGAAGCGGCTGGGCGCGATGACCGACGGCTTATGAGTACGTTGATCATCGCGGTGTCGAGGACGTCCGGTGATGCGTCGAGAAGCGCTGCAAACACTAACCGGATGGGATATTGCCACCCCACGGCCGGATCGTCCCCCACAGCGCTGAGTCTGACGTGTGGCTGCGACCGCGGTGGTGGCGGTGAGCGCGGCCACGCGTCAGTAACCCACGGCGCCCTGCGCGATGAGCTCGCTCACGCTCTCCACGTCCAGCTCCAGGAGGTCGTAGAGCACGCGCTCGGTGTGCTCGCCCAGCAGTGGTGGACGCCGCAGCGGCACCCGCTGACCGTCGTCCAGCGTGAACGGGAGGCCGGTGTAGTGGTGCGTCCCGACCGTTGGATGGTCGAGCGGCACGAAGAATCCGCTGGACGCATCCGTGCCGTTCGCGGCCATGTCGTCCCCGGTGACCGCCCGCGAGACCGGTATCCCCGCGCCTCGTAGGACTCGTTCGACCTCTTCGACCGTGCGCGCCGCGGTCCAGGAGGCCACATGGAGATCGAGGTCGTGGGCATGGGCCAGGCGACCCTCAACGGTCGCGAAGGACTCGCTGCGAGACCAGGGCTCCCCGATGGCGGCGTGGAATGCCGCCCAGTCGTCCTCGCTGGTCACGGCGATCGCGCACCATCGATCCTCGCCCGCGCACGGATAGACACCGTGGGGAGCGAAGTCGAGGCTGCGATTCCCGAGCGGGGCGACGGAGCCGGGCTGGAGTTGCTCCTGCAGGAACCGCTCGGCGATGAGCTCGGTCGCCACCTCGTACTGCGCGCACTCGATCGATGCACCTTCGCCGGTCTGCTCCCGTCGAATCAGCGCGGCAAGGATTGGGAGCAGCGCCTGCTTCCCGGCGACGTGGTCGGGGTGATTCAGCGTCGTGCCCACCGGGTAGGGGTCATCCGGATGCGCCCAGGACGCCGTGATCCCGGAGAACGCCTGGAGGTTCGGGCCGTACGTCTGGAAGTCGCCATACGGTCCGGAGCCGAATCCCTGGCTGCTGAAATAGATGACATCCGGTCGGAGCGCTCGCACTGATTCGTAGTCGAGCCCCCACTTCCTCATCACCGGCGCGCGCATGTTCTCGAGCACGATGTCGCAGTGCGGCACGATACGGCGCACCAGCTCACGCCCAGCCTCCTGTGTCATGTCCACAGCGATGCTTTGGACCCCGAGGTTCAGCTGATTGAATGCGGGCGAGTCGTTGAGCTGGCGCTGCCGCAGGAAGTCGACACGGCGCCGTGACTCGACTTTGATCACCTCCGCACCGAGCAGCGCCAGCAGCTCGGCCGCCTCCGGCACCACGGCGCCCACGCCGCAGTTCAGCACGCGAAGCCCTCCCAGCGGCCCGCGACGATCGGGTCGCGCGAGCTCGCAGCTCTGGCGCGGCTGCCGCGCCGCCTGCTCCGCGTCGCTCGCGGAGCCATCGAGCGCCGGACCGAGGGCGGGCACCGCTGTGGGTGGCCGGTCAGCCAGGGTGAACGGCTCACGCTGCGCTCGCACGCTGCCGAGATCGGGATCGGAGATCGGCACGAACAGCCCACGCTCACGGACATGCCGGTCA
This sequence comes from Dehalococcoidia bacterium, assembly GCA_965226785.1. Lineage (GTDB taxonomy): Bacteria > Chloroflexota > Dehalococcoidia > UBA2979 > UBA2979 > CBDDEC01. The sequence continues at coordinate 714,207 of CBDDEC010000004.1, read as the reverse complement.
TCCATCACGTCTGCGACCGTGTTGACCGGTGTGATCGTCGCCCCGAGCCGCTGGCCATGCTCGAAGAGATCGGCACGGGTTCGGTAGCGGGTCAACTGGGACGCGATCTCGAACACGACATCCGCGTGCTCGCGCCTGAACGCAGGCTCACCCCACTCGTCGCCGGTGAGCTCCGTTGGGCGCCCGAGCAGCTCAATGAACGCCTCCCATTGGCGAGGCGTGCCCATGAGCACGCGGACGTAGCCGTCGCTCGCCGGCAGGATCGGATGGCCTGTGGGGCCGAGGCGCCGAGCGCCGATGCCCTGTCCCGCTGCCTCGAGGCCGTAGGAGTGCAGTGGACGGGTCCAGGGTGTGATCCCGGCGATCGCCGCCTCGCGCAGCGAGACGTGGGAGATGGCCGGCTGCCTGCCGCGCAGCAGCTCCCGATAGCCCACCACGACCGCGATCGCCGCGTAGACCCCCCCGGCATCGAGGGCGAGCTGCGACGGAGCGTTGCAGGGCGGCTGATGTGGCCAGCCGCTCGAGGAGAGGCCGCCGCTGGCGGCGAAGGCGACGAGCGAGGCCGCAGCGATACCGTCGGGGTCGTCGACGTAGATGCTGATCGCGGGCTCGAGGCTAGTCAGCGCCTCCTCGAATGGCGAGCCCGACGGCGCTAGCAAAGCGTCTGACGCCAGCACGAGCGAGCGGAGCGCGTCGTGATCGCGCTCGTCGTCAGCACTGAACACGACGCTTCGCTTGTCGGAGTTTCGCGCGAGGAAGGGGATGCTCGCCCGCGTCGGGTCCGCCACGGCCGCGAAGGGGCGTCGCTGGCGGGTGGGCGCACCCCCAGGTTCCTCGATCAGGAACACCTCCGCGCCCAGCTCAGCGAGGATCTTGCCGGCGTACTCAGTCGTGACGTCGCCAATCTCGACGACGCGTAGACCAGCGAGCAGCTGGATACTCATGACGCACACCAACCGATCGCAGGCGAGTGTACATGGGCGCCCTCCGGTCGCGGCGGTTCCCGCTTGGTGCGGGCCGATCGCGAGGGTTACGCCCCCGGTCCCTCGTGGAGGCCGCCGAGCTGATCGAGCGCCTCCTCGACCATTGAATACACAAGCTCCGCGGCGGGCTGGACCCGGTCTACGCCCACCACCGACTGCCCGGCGGGGGTGTATCTCCAGTCCTCTTTGCGCGCCTCGCGGATGCCCGCCTCGATATCGGCCACCAACATCGGCTGGAGCGGCATCGGCAGCGGGGTGGGTGCGTCAGGAGCGGCCCATGCTTCGCTCCACTTCGACCGCAGCTGCCGCATCGGCTTCCCGGACGACGCTCTCGTCTGAACGGCGTCCTCGGCCTGGGCTTCGATCAGGCGCTGTTTGAGGAACTGCTCGGTCTCCGACTCGTGGGTGGCGAGCCAGATCGTGCCCGTCCACACTCCCTCGGCGCCCATCGCGAGAGCGGCGGCCAGGTGACGCCCGCTCGAGACCCCACCCGCGCACAAGACCAGCGTCTCGGTGCCCTCGGCGAGCCGCAGCACCTCCGGTACCAGCGTGAAGGTTCCGACGGTGCTGCTGTGACCGCCGGCGTCGTAGCCCTGCGCGATGACCACATCGACCCCGGCCTCGATCTGCCGTCGGGCCTGGCGCGGCAGCCCGACCAGACCCCATACCTTCGTGCCCGCCGCGTGCGCCTCCTCCAGCACGAAAGCCGGGCTCCCGAGCGCCGCGGCAAAGATCGGTACCTGGTGATCGAACACGACCTGCAGCTGCGCCCGCGAGTTCCGGAGGAGGTTTGATCCGAGGGGGACGCGCCGCTCGGGCTCCGTCGGCTTCGGGATTTCATGCTCCTGCATTAGCTGCGCAACGAAGTCCCGATGACCCTGCGGGATCATGGCCTCCAGATCCTCACGGCTGCCTTCGACGAAGGAAGCGGGGAGCACGAGATCCACTCCGAACGGCCGTTCGCCGACGCGCTCATTGATCCACTCGATGTCTCGGCTCAGTTCATCCGGGGTGCGGGTGGCCGCACCGAAGACGCCGATCCCACCGGCGTTGCTCACCGCCGCGACCACGTCCTTCGTGTGCGAGAACGCCACGATCGGGACTTCGCATCCGTAGACGTCACAGAGCCTGGTGTGAAGTGGGTTCTGCTCCATGCCGGCCTCCTCGTTCAAGGGCTACAGCGGTCAGCTCCAGTGGCAATCGCGCGCACGCGTTCGATTAGGGCAGCTCGAGCGTGAGCTCAGCGATCGTGACGTCACTCTCGAGTTGATTGTCGAGATGGATCTCCAGATCGAGCAGCCGCTGCCCGTCCTGCTCGTACTTGCGGGTCACCCAGGCGCGCGACGTGATCGTGTCGCCGAGACAATTCGGGCTCTCCATCGAGAAGCGAAGCCGCCGCAGAAATGCTTCGGGCCCCGCCCAGTCAGTCGCGATGCGACCGAACAGCGCCTCGTAGAACATCGTGTTCACGAAGATGTCCCGGGCGCCCGCCTCCTTGGCAAACTCGCGGTCGTGGTGGATCGGGTAGAGGTCTCGCGTCCCGGCGACGTCGATCATCAGCGTCCGCATCGAAATGGGAAACGACAGATCCGCGATCTGATCCGCCTCGTTGACGGTGTCCCAGTCGAGGGTGGTAAACGCAGACGTCATCGATCAGTCACCTCTCGGTCGGATTGTAGCGGAGGAGGACCATCGTGGAGCGACCGATCAGGCGATCGTCGGCCTCGGTCCGGTACTCCGTGACGCTCGTGATGAAGATGCCGCTTCCGACGCGCACGGACTTTTCGTCTGAGACCTCTGTGGTCATGCTCCGCATCTTGAGGCGGCCATCACCAGGCCCGAACGGGGCGAGGTACTCGACCTCCTGCGCGGCGACAGTGTTGACGGTGTACCCGAACTGATCGCAGATCGCGTACAGCCCTCCCCCGTCAGCGACGAGGTTGGGGGGATTGAGGGCCGCTGAGTCCTCGGCTGTGATGCGCTCGTAGTATTCAGGCGTCCACCAGGCGGGGAAGGTCATTGAGAAGAGCGACTGCGGTGGCGCGATCACGCGTCCGAATCGGCTTCCCTCCGCGAAGTCAGGATCCCAGTAGACTGGGTTACCGTCCTCGGCTACCTCGCAGAAGCGGCGGATGGCTGTCTCAGTCACTTCGTCGCGCGTGAGGCGGTATGGCCCCCACACGTTCAGGAAGGGCTTGGCCGCGTCGAGGAAACTGACCCTGTCGGCGCTCGATCCCACCGGTCACCCGCTCCGCTCGGAGGCTCGGTCACCCTCGGTGAGAGACCTCGTCGTAGCTATACGCGACTGATGACGGGGCGCGCAACGGAAGAAAGACCCGAGCAGAGGGGGCGGACCAGCTCACCCTTGAGCCGTACGCGGCAGGCGGCATCCTCGTCGTTCGCGGCATGTGCGAGATGCTCGGCATCGAGCAGCCGGACGATGACGAAAGTGCACGCCTGAGTGACGCCGTCGACCACTACGTCCGCGCCCGTGGCGACTTCTTCTTCGCCGACTCCGCCGACGTCATCCGCACCCTCGCCGCCAGTTATGACGTCCACATGGCGTCCGGGTTGGTGGTCGGCGAAGGCTCATGGCTGGGCTGGAGCCGCGTCACGACCCAGGCGCAGTGACTTGGGTCGGTGAGCGGTACCTCAGGCCTATCGGGGCTCCGCCGGGTTCCCGATGACGCCACTGGCTCTCAAGGAAGTCCCAGCCGCCTCACGACTTTTGCGCTGCGGACACCGCCTGCGTGGGGAGATCTCCGTGAGATCTTGGTCGGGGCGGACGCGATGAGCCCGGGCGCGGACTCTTACCTCGCCGGGCGCTTTCGATGCGAAAACACCGGTCCGCCGAAGCAGGCCGGTGTGCTCCGCGAGAGACGGAAGCGTCACCCGCCGACGTGCACGCGCGTGCTGGCGAACTGCGACGGCAGCGTTACGCGGCGGAGAGCTCGTAAGCGCCCTAAAGGGCTACGAAGGGCCCGACCAGGGCGGCGACGACGGCCGCACCCCCACCAATGCCACGGCGCGATCCGCACGGACCGGGGTCGGGGGCACTGATTCACGCGATGACCTCTACGTCCAGCGCCATAGCGCCCACAGATGCTGGCGTGGCGGCTGGAGCGGCGCCTCACGCCCGAAGGCGGTACTTCTTTACCGGCCCGTGGGTTGGGACGCGCTACACCGTCCTCACACGGGTCGCCCGCGCCCGCGAGCCACCACCGTCCCACAACAATCTCAGCTCACCGTTCGGTCGGTAGCAGCAGCGCCGGTAGGCGCCGAAGCGCTGCGGCAGCGTCTGCACGCTGTCGACGGGGTCGTACCCGGCCTCTAATGCAGCGAGCCGGTGGTGTGGCTCGAGGTAGGGGTTGAACCGCAGCTCGGCTGGCTCACGGTTGTAGATCCAGAGGGTCTCGTCCAGCTCGGGATCAGGGTCAGCGCGCAGTTCGGCGAGGTCGAGGGCGGCTGTGAGGTCTCCCCCGCAGGCCTCAGCGACCTCGAGGCCGAGGTCAAAGGAGTAGCTGGCAGTCGTGCAGGAACTGCTGACACCCGGCTTACATCAAGCGCTAGATGCTGACATCGGTTTCAGCGCACCACGCGGACGCCGTAGGTAGCTTGGCGCTGATGGGGACTCTCAGTCGTCCACGGCGGCGGAGAGCTCAGCTCCGCCGCTTCCACCTCCTCAGGGCTAGAAAGAACGCGGTGCTGACGTTGTCGCGCTATTCGGCTCGACGCCGGATCGCGTCGGCCTTGCCCGTGCCGAGGCATGCCTGTGGGTACTGGGGCATTCGAGCTGGGCTCTGGTCCTGCTACCACACAGCACGCACTAGCTGACCCTCGTGCGATCGCTCGCGGCCGAGGCGACGGCGACGGTGATCGAGCGCTGCAGATACATCCACGTGCATGACGACTTGGAACTGGAGCTGGGCAGCGCGTGCGCGGACGGACCGTCGGCGGTCGTGGCTAGCGTCGGACGAGCGATTGCGAGTGTGGAGGAACACACGTTCCCGCTGGGACCGGCTTCGAGCGCGCCGATCGTGAACGTGCGACGGCTCATGACGTGAGAGCAGGGCGGGACCGCGGAGCTCCAGTTCTGGTGTATATGCTGGCGGCCGGTACCGACCTGAGGACACATGCGGACACCGGGAGGGTGGCTGTGATTCGACTCACGTACGTGCTGCGACGTCAGCCGGGGGCTTCCCGCGGAGAATTCCAGGATTACTGGCGGAGGGTCCACGGTCCCCTCGTTGCCGGGCACGCCGAGCGCCTGCGGCTGCTGAGGTACGTGCAGGTGCATACGATCGACGATCCGGCCAACGCACAGATGGCCGAGGCGCGCGGTGGGATGGAGGAGCCCTACGACGGAGTCGCAGAGCTGTGGTGGCGAAGTCGCGATGATCTGCTGGCCACGCTCGAGGACGAAGAAGCCCAGGCCGCCAGCGCTGAGCTGATCGAAGATGAAGCGAGTTTCATCGACCATCCCAATTCGCCGCTCTGGTTCGCATACGAGTATCCGCAGGTGAATCCAACGCCCGAGAACATCGTTGCGCACGAACGAAGCCCGATCGTGAAGCTGTTCTTCTGTCTGAGGCACCGCGACGACTTGACTGAAGAAGAGGCGCAGCTCTACTGGCGGACGCACCACGGGCCAATCATCCGCAGCATCACCTACCCCGGTACGTCGCTCAGATATATCCAGGTCCACCGCGCGGAGCCGCAACTCGAGCCCGCTCTCAGGCAGCCTCGCGGGACGCAAGTGGAGCCCTACAGCGGCCACGCAGAGCTTTGGCGGAACCAGTCGCAGCGAGCGGGGGCCCCACCGCAGCTAACGGACAGCGGGCTGCTGATGCTGTTCAGCTCGCTCTGAGTGGCGCGCCGTCCTTGGCTCTGACTCTTCCGGACGATGACCGACGGCCTATGAGTCCGTTGATCATCAAGACCATGGGACGCCCTTCGAACGCACGAGAAACGGCCACGCTGGCCGGATAGAATCCTGCCACCCTACGACTAGCCAGACGCGCTCACGACTAGCGGGTTGTTCACCACCACGTTTGTTGTCCATCGTCTCGGCCGAGCCCGGTCGTTAGCGCGAATCGTGGGGCGAGAGCGGAGCCCACACTGATGCTGCAGCACTACCGCGTACTCGACTTGACCGACGACGAGAGCATGATCGCCGGGATGATCCTCGCCGACCTCGGCGCCGACGTGATCGCCGCAGCGGGATCGGCGCGTCGAAGCTCGGGGGCGACAGCGGCGCCTCGTCGAGCTGGTAATACTGGCCCTCGAAGGTGACCGGGCCGTCGGCGGTGAACAGCTGGCGGATCAGCGCTGCCGCCTCCTCGAGGCGGTCCGAACGCTCGCGCATCGATGGGAACACCCAGCCGTACGCCTCGTGCTCGCGCCGGAACCAGCCCGCGCCGATAGCGAGCGTGAAGCGGCCGTGCGAGATCTGGTCGATGTTCGCGGCCATCTTCGCGACGAGCGCTGGATTGCGGTAGGTGTTGCCGAGCACGAGATGCCCGAGGCGCAGTCGCTCTGTGATCGCCGCGGAGGCGGCGATGGCCGTGTAGCCCTCATACGCAGTCAGCGGCTCATCGCTCCTCGGAGCGTTCGGGGGCACGAAAGCGTGCGGATTGATCTGCTCGTACGAGCCGCCTTTCGGGGGCACGAAGTGGTCGGCGTGGTAGAGGCTGTGCCAGCGCCCCGCCTCCATCGTCTCCACCACCGCGCGGATGTCGTCCCATGTCGTGAGGTAGCAACTGACCTGCGCGCCAAACTTCATCACGTCACCCCCCGGACAACAACGATCCGATGGCCATGAGCACCGACCCGCCCCCGAGCGAGACCGCTACCTGCGCCGCCCGCATGTCACGCATCGTGCCCCTCCACCCCGGTCGCAGCCTAGCTGAGGCTGCGCCGCGACGTGACGCCTGACCGGGGGCAGCTCGGCCACAACTGTGCGGCTACTCCCAGAACGCCGTCCCCGCCCGACCGGGTGCTCGAAGCCCCTCACCCTTAAGGGTGGGGGGTGCTGGTTCGAGCGGGACTCCGGCGGCCCCCGTCGCTCATTGATCAAGATTCTCAACTTGGTGCCGGGAGTCACACACCCCATCCTCTATCATCACGTCCGCCATGGCTTTCGGAGCGTATGCAACTGCGGATCGACCGCCCGCCAGACCAGGCGGAGGAGGCGGCAAACCGACGCGACTGGCCAGAGGGGCGTGCCTGATGGCCTTCAATGTGATGTGGCGGCCGAGCGTTGGCAGAACTTCGGCGCGATCGCGATCCCTGAAGAATGTCGGGAGCCATTAGCTGGGTATCAACGCACTCACACAGAACTTTGCGGGGGAACTGGTCCTTCCGACGACCGCCAGTCGCCCATCAGATTGGAGCGACTCAGGACTCGGTCCAACAGGTGCTCCCCATTCCCATCATTACTATGACAACATAGTGTTCCGTCGGGATGTCTCGCAGGCGAGCGCCCCGGAAGACACGGGTCGTGGATCGATCAGGGGCGCGCGACCGTCGCGCCAATCCAGGAACGGGTGATGCACGAGAACGACGGCATGCTCGCGCCGTACCGCGTGCTGGACCTGACGAGCGAGACGGGACAGCCCTGCGGCAAGCTCCTCGCCGACCTCGGCGCGGATGTGATCAAGGTCGAGCCGCCCGGCGGCGACCCTGCCCGCCGCCGGCCGCCCTTCGTCGACGACGACCCCGACCCCGAGAAGGGGCTGTACTGGCTCGCCTACAACGCCAATAAGCGCGGCGTCGTTCTCGATCTGGAGTCCCCGGCCGGCCGCGCCCGCTTCGAGCGCCTCGCGACGACGGCCGACGTCGTCCTGGAGTCCTCCGCGCCGGGGGAGATGGACCGGCTCGGCCTCAGCTACGAGCGGCTGGCGGAGCTCAACCCAGGGCTGGTGCTCGTCTCGATCACGCCGTTCGGGCAGGACGGCCCGTACGCCACCTACAAAGGGCCCGACATCGTCACCTGGGCGATGAGCGGCCTGATGTCGGTCGCGGGGCAGCCGGAGTGCCCGCCCGCCCACCTCAGCGACGACGCCCAGTCGCGCTTCAGCGCGTGCGGCGACGCCGCCATCGCCGCCCTGCTGGCGCTCGCGCAGCGGCAAGGGACGGGCCGCGGCCAGCACGTCGACGTAGCAATCCGCGACGCCGTCGCCCGTACGACCTTTCAGATCACGGCCACTTGGGACATGCTCGGTCGCGACATCGGCCGCGCGGAGCGGCCCAGCGTCTCCAGGCTGCCCTGGACCTGGCGCTGCCGCGACGGCTACGTCGTCTACACCTTCTACCTGGGCCCCTTGTCCCTTGAGCGCAACGCGGGCTTCATCGCCTGGCTCGAATCGACCGGCGAGGCGGACGCCCTGCTCGCGCTGGACTGGGAGCCGCCCGATCCCGGCGCCCTGCCCCCTTCGCACTGGGATGCCTACCGTGAGCGAACCGCCGCGATCCTCGCCAAGTTCGCCAAGGCGGAGCTCTACGCGGCCGCCAACGACTACGGCTTTAATCTCTACCCCAGCGCCAGTGCCGACGAGACCTTGGGCGACGTCCAGCTCGCCGCCCGCGACTTCTGGCGCGACCTGGAGCACGAGCAGTGGCGCCGTACCATCCGCTACCCCGGCCCGTTCGCCAAAGCGACACAGGCTCCACCCACGCTGCGACGCCGCGCCCCCTTCCTCGGCGAGCATCAAGACGAGGTCCTCGCCGAGCTCGAGAACGCCCTCGCCGCTGCCCCGCCCGCCCGTAACTCCAATGTCGCCGGGGGCGCCGCCGCGCCGCTGCCGCTCGCCGGCGTCAAGGTCGCCGATTTCAGTTGGATGGTCGTTGGGCCGATGACGTCGCAGCCCTTGGCCGACTACGGCGCCGACGTCATCCACGTCGAGAGCAGCACGCGCGTGGACTCGTTGCGCCTCATCGGCCCCCACAAGGACGGGATAGCCGACGCCGAGCGCTGCGGTGACTACGCCCAGGTCCGCACCAATCAGCGCGCGCTCATGATCGACATCACCCGGGCCGAGGGGCTGGCCGTCGCCAAGCGCCTCGTCGCGTGGGCGGACATCGTCGTGGACAACTTCGCCGCCGGCACGATGGAGCGCCTCGGCCTCGGCTACGACGCTCTGCGCGCCATTAACCCCGAGGTCATCGTGCTCAGTTGCTGCGGGCAAGGGCAGGACGGACCGCACAAGGCGAGCAAGGGCGGAGGCGGTGCCTACGTTGCCCTGGCCGGCTTCAGCGAGCTCGCCGGCTGGCCCGACGCCGAGCCGGGCTATCTCAGTGTCTACACGGACTTCATCGCGCCGCGTTTCAACGTCTGTCTGCTCCTGGCCGCCCTCGACTATCGTCGTCGCACCGGCAAAGGACAGTTCTTCGACGTCTCCCAGTACGAGACCTCCCTCCACTGGCTCGCTCCCTCCCTTCTCGACTATGGAGTCAACGGCCGCGTCGCCACGCGGCAAGGCAACCGGCAGCCCCACGCCGCCCCACATGGCGCCTACCCGTGCAATGACGACCGTTGGTGCGCCATCGCCGTCACGACCGACGACGAATGGGACGCCTTCCGCACCGCCATCGGCGACCCCGCCTGGGCCCACGACGCCCGCTTCGCCACCCTCGCCGCCCGCAAGCAGCACGAGGACGAACTGGACGCGCACGTGGAGACGTGGACCCGCGAGCGCGCTCCCGATGCGGTGATGGACCAGCTCCAGGCCGCCGCCGTCCCCGCGGGGGCCGTACAGCGCGGCAGCGACCTGATGGAGCGCGACCCCCAGCTCAAGCATCGTGGCTTCTGGCAGGAGCTCGCCCACCCCGCCTTCGGCACGTATCGCGCCGCGCGCCACTCCTTCCGTCTCTCCGACGCCCCCTGCAACCTCCGCCGCAGCCGCCTCATCGGCGAGGACACCCACGAAATCCTGCGCGACGTGCTGGGCTACTCCGACGACGAGATCGGCGAGCTTGCCATCGCGGGCGTGCTGCAATAGCGCCCCGCCCCGCGGGAGCGCGCTGTTCACTCCTGAGGGCGCGCGGCGCCGCCGGACCCACGTCCGGCCACCAGCTCGGGCCATCGTGAGCCCCCCGCGGGGGATCAGGTCGGGCGCAGAATCAGGTGGCGATAGCCCCAACCGCTCCCCTCGCTGAACCAGTGGCCTAGGATTCGCGATGAGGGCGCGTGGGAATCCACGCGCGGCGCACGAGACCGGAGGTCCGCCGTGACCAAGGAACTCATCATCGAGGACGGGCCGATCACGCGGCTCACGATCAATCGGCCGGAACGGCACAACGCGATCAACACGGAGGTCGGCGACGAGATGATCGATGTCGTGACGCGCGTGGGTCGCGACCCGACTGTCCAGGTTCTGATCCTGGGCGGCACTGGGAAGTCGTTCTGCTCGGGCGACGACACGACGGAGGGCGGCCGCATCCCGGACGTCCCGTGGGAGAACCCCTACCACGCAGCGCACATCGCGCCGTTCAATCTGGGACGGCATCCCTACTTCCAGCTGCAACCCCTGTTGCGGCGTATCCCTCAACCCGTGATCGCGGAGGTGCACGGCTACTGCATGGGGTCCGGCTTCGACCTCATCCTCGCCTCCGACTTCGCGATCGCCGACCCCGACTCCCAACTACAACTGGTAATCGGCGCAACGGCCTTCCTGCCCAAGTATGTGGGGCTGAAGCACGCCTGGCGGCTGATCGTCGACGACGGCTTTACCTCGGCGCAGGAAGCCGCGGACCTGGGCCTGATCACGAAAGTCGCGGCGCCGGGCGCGCTCGAGGAAGAGGTGAGCGCGCTGGCGGAGCGCCTCGCCGAGATCGGCCGCACCCGTCACGGCTACCTCGGCGTCCTCAAGGAGTCGCTCAACCGCTCCTTCCTTCCCGCGCTTGACGATGACCTGCGCATGCAACTGATCGGCCACCGCATGTCGGATCTCTACCGGCTGCATCCATTCGAGCCCGCGGACGCCTAGTGGCGATGTCCGCGCTGCCGCTGACCGGATTCAGTCGTCGTCGACCTCAGCGACGAGTGTCTGGGTCTGGCGGGCCGCCTCCTGGCCGACCTGGGTGCGGACGTGGTTCGCGTTGAGGCGGCGGGCGGCGACGGATTGCGAATCGCCGGTCCTCACCTGGCCGGTCGTGCGGACATCGACAGCAGTCTGCGCCACCTGCTGCACAATGCGGGCAAGCGCAGCCTGGCGCTCAGCTTCGAGGCGCCGGGCGCCTGGGACCTCGTCGACCGGCTGCTGGGCGCCTCGACATCGTGCTTGCCCCGCTGCAGAAGTCGCCCGCGGCGCGACGGGTATTGGCCAGCGATCGGCTGCGGCAGATCCACCCGCACCTTGGACTCGTCGACGCGGTGATGAAGCGCGGCGGGGAAAGGCTGCCGGCCTCCGACCCAACCGGGGTAGCCGCCGGCGGCGTGCTGTACGGCCTCGGCCATCCCGGCGCGGCGCCCGACGACCCGGCGGGGCGGCTGGCATACAACAGGCGAGCCTGGTCGGCGCGGCCACCGCCGTGGCCAGGCTTTGCGAGGCCAAGCGGCGGCGCCCGGGGAGCCGGCCCGGAGTCCCACATAGAGGGCAGGGGGCCCACCCCGCTTCTGTTGCAGGGCAAACAAGCAACCTGCACCCCCACCGGGGGGCCTACGCGTGAGGGGGCGAGGGGAGAGAGGCCCCACCCCGCTTCTGTGTATGCTGGTAGCATCGCGGAGTTGCTCGTTGGGGATGTGGGTGGCACGTGGGATCGGATGGTCCTGATCCAGTATCCGACCCGCCAGGCGGTCCTCGACTTGGCGGCGGATCCCGCGTTCCGGGAGGCCGTGCCGCAGCGCGACGCGATCGTGGCCGCCCAGGTCTTGTACGCGACCGACCCCCAGCGGGGACTGACGCGGCCCGTCACGCGTGTGGCCCAAGGCCCGGCAGGTCCATGTGCGAGCTGTCGCGAGCCCCGCACGCGCAACCTGATGAGCGCGACGCTCCCGGAGCACATGCGGGGCGGCGCAGGTAACGGTCTCGCTCGGGGGCGGGTCGGTGCTCATGGCCATCGGATCGTTGTTGTCCGGGGGGTGACGTGATGAAGTTTGGCGCGCAGGTCAGTTGCTACCTCACGACATGGGACGACATCCGCGCGGTGGTGGAGACGATGGAGGCGGGGCGCTGGCACAGCCTCTACCACGCCGACCACTTCGTGCCCCCGAAAGGCGGCTCGTACGAGCAGATCAATCCGCACGCTTTCGTGCCCCCGAACGCTCCGAGGAGCGATGAGCCGCTGACTGCGTATGAGGGCTACACGGCCATCGCCGCCTCCGCGGCGATCACAGAGCGACTGCGCCTCGGGCATCTCGTGCTCGGCAACACCTACCGCAATCCAGCGCTCGTCGCGAAGATGGCCGCGAACATCGACCAGATCTCGCACGGCCGCTTCACGCTCGCTATCGGCGCGGGCCTGGTTCCGGCGCGAGCACGAGGCGTACGGCTGGGTGTTCCCATCGATGCGCGAGCGTTCGGACCGCCTCGAGGAGGCGGCAGCGCTGATCCGCCAGCTGTTCACCGCCGACGGCCCGGTCACCTTCGAGGGCCAGTATTACCAGCTCGACGAGGCGCCGCTGTCGCCCCGGAGCTTCGACGCGCCGATCCCGCTGATGATCGGTGGCACCGGACCGAAGCGGACGCTGCGCACGCTCGCCATGTACGGCGACGTGTTCAACCTCGACGGCTTCGCGCGTCGCGGGATGTCGGTGGAGTTGCTGCGGGAGAAGCGAGAGATCCTCGAGCGGCACTGCGAGCGCGTCGGGCGCGATCCGGACGAGATCCGCATCACGATGCTAGTGCCCACGAAGCTGACCAACGACCAGGCCGAGGCGGACGAGTTCATCGAGCTGATCGGCCCGAAGACGGTCGCTGGCAGCGCTGACTACATCGCGCAGCGCCTCGGCGAGTTCGCCGCTGAGGGCGTGAACGAGGTGATGTTCGGCCGCCTGCCCAACACCGTCGAGGACTTCCAGCGCTTCGAAGAAGAGGTGATCGCCCAGTTCGACTAGGGGCCCCGCGTCTCTCTTCGCGAGCTCTGACGATCGCGCGACTGCGCGTCGCGCGGCCATCTGCACACCCCGATCCATCAAGGGGTCGACTAGCGACCTGCACCCCCACCGGGGGCCTACGCGCGAGCGGGCGAGGGGAGGAGTGCCCCACCCCGTTTCATCGAGGGGTCGAACTAGCAACCCCCACCCCCACCGGGGGGCCTACGCGTGAGGGCGTGAGGGGAGTGGCGCCCGACACAAGCGGGGCGCCGTGCGAGCCATCGTCAGGCCATCGGTCGGTGTTACGCGGAGCTGGACATGCCTGCCTGGGACCACTTTCTCAGCAGATCATCCCGCGTGAAGTCTCCCGCGCCAGCTGCAATCACCCAGCCGAGAAGTTCCGTACCCGTGGTTAACGAAACACTCCTGACCAGAGCCTCGGTCACGACGGCCGGAGCGAACGGCTGGGCCGCCCGCGCGCTGGCGGGAATTGAAAGCTGCCCGTTGAAGACGAGTACGCGCCTCGATACGTCGTACGCCGCTGCAACGAGCTGCTCAGAGTGGAGGCCGATGCCTTCCACGTCCCCCCTTTGCGCGTTACGTCTTCGCGAGCCGCGGGTCTCAATCACCGTCTTTGCTTCTGGGACGTAGAGGTCGGCCAGCTTCTCCTCGGTGAACGCCTCGTCGAGATCAACGACCTCCAGCCCAAAGACCTCCTGAAGCGCTCCTTTCACTGCTAGTTTCAGCATCTCGTCTTGTGTGTAAGCCAGCGGGCTGTGTCGAGCAACGAAGGCCTCCTCTACTCGGAGACGCTCTTCGATCTCGTCCGTGACCTCGCGATGTCGCCGAATCTCCTCAGCAAGTTCGCCTCGCAGCGATTCCACCGCGTCCGACGTCCCGAGGCCATGCAGAAGCTCAGGGTGTAGCGCTGGTATTGCGCGCGTAGTGAACGCTGAGAGCAGCCGTACCGCCTCCTCGTCGGCGTCACCGTAGGGCCGCGCGAGCGCGATTACGGCAAAGGACTCGTCGCCCGACGTAATGACCACGTCATCGTATTGGTTGACAGCCAACCCGAGGGCGGGGCGGTCGTACAACGGGCTAGGCCCCTCGCCGACAGGCGGCGAGTATCCCGAGTGAATTCCAAGTACCTGACGCCCGAACAGATCGCCATACGAGTCGAGGAACGGTTCAAGATGGATGCCAGCGGGGCCGTCTGCCCCGACGATCACAGGGGTGGCTACGCCCGATTGATCGCGCGAGATCGCCCTTAGATGCCCAACGCCTTTGTGATCCTTCCCATGCCGGACGAGGCTCACGTGGACTCCTCCGTTTTCGGACACCTCCGTGAGGAACCGCTCCCCTACCTGGGGGAGGCCCGTCTGGGAGTCCTGATGCCAATCGTCACAATCATGCAGGACGAGATCGAAGGTCGGCTCGCCCACCTCGCTACGCGACCCTCCTTCGGCATGGCTGCCAGCGACGGCCTCTGTGACTCGCGGGTCTTCGCGAAGTTCGTCGCACAGCTGTGCTGCAGTTCGACCCAGAGCAAGCACCCTCATGCGTTGAGCGTAACGAATCTGGATTCAGCGGGCGCATTGGGAGCGGTTAACTTCACTTCGATGCTCCCCGCGGCACGCGGAGAGGAGTGGAACGCGCAACGCCCACCCCGTTTCCTTCCACCCCTCGCGGCCTACGCGTGAGGGCTGGGAGGACCGCGGGCGCGGGCCGAGGACTAACGGCTCCATGCCCCCGCGCGCATAGGCCTTGGCGCTCGTCCGCCCCGCGGGCACTAACCTGCTCCGACGGTGAGGACAAGAACCAAACCGACCAACACGGCTGAGATGATCGCAACGAAGATCATGAACTCGGATGCCCTCGGTGCCCCCATTGACGCTGTGGCGGCGCGAATCCTCGCCGACATCCGTCCGCACCTGCCGGCGACGCTGCAAGGCCTACCCGACGACCGGCTGCTGGCGTTAGTCAACTGGTCGATCATCGCGGCGTGGAACACAGCTGCGCGAAAGTTCGAATCGCCATCATCGACGTAAGCTGGCGAGCCGGAGAGAAAGAACGCCCCGAAGTTCACGCGCCACCATCCACGCGCACGTCCGCCGCATCGAGGCTGTCGGCGATGTGTGCGAAGCGAGCCTCGATGCGGCCGCGCGAGTCATCATGCGTGAAGATGAACGGCTCGTTCGTCGCGATCGCATCCAACACTGCCGCCGCGACCGGGTCCGCCGTCATCGCCTGCGCCACGCGCACGGGCACCCGCACGCGGTGCCCCTCGCCGAGGCTCGCAGGCCGGTTGCGCTCGGCGTCGAAGATGCGGGTCGAGACCGTGCCCGGGCAGAGCACCGTCACGCCGATGCCTTCGCCAGACAGCTCCTGGCGCAGCACTTCGCTGTAGACGACGACCGCGGCCTTCGAGGCGCTGTATGCGCCGGCGCCGGCGTCGACACGCGGAGCGAGGCCGGCCATCGAGCCGGTGTTCATGATGTGTGCGTTCGGCGCGTGCGTGCGGAGCTGCGGCAGGAACGTGCGCACACCCTCGACGACGCCCAGGAGATTGACGCCCAGCGTCCACGTCCAGTCGCCGTCGTCCGAGTCGTCGAGGTCGGCGCGCGTCATCACGCCCGCGTTGTTGACCAACAGCTGCGCCGGGCCGAACGCGCGCTCCGTGGCTTCCGCGAGCGAGGCCAGCGACGGGCGGCCGCAGCCCGCGCTGGAGGTCGCCGTCTGGGCGGCGGCTCTCCTTGGCGGAGCGGGAAGAGATCTCGCGCGGCGTCGCCGCCGGGGACTCCGGTCGGCGCATCGCCCGAGGGCTCGGACACGCCCCGTCGACGGTCTCGCGCGATCGCCGGCAACGGAGGTCGCCGCCACTATCGAGCGCGGCGGGCGGAGGCGGCCGCCCGCCGCCAGGCGCGGCGGCCCAAGGTCCCGAAGTTGGCGCAGCGCGAGGACCTGGACGATCCCGGGCAGCCGCTGGCGCAGCGGCAGCGCGACGCCGCAGACGTGCTCGCCGCCGCGGTGCGGCAGCTGCTGACGGTCGACCATGGCTTCGCTGACGCGCCGCCGCTGTTCACCGATGTGTACGTCGGTGACGCACTGGGCGGTCGGGGCGGCGAACCGCTGGAGCCGCTGTGACCTGCCCCCCGAGAAGTGATCCAGGTCCAATGCGAGGATCGGGGTCGCGAAGGGAGCAGGTATGGCACGGAAGCGCGACAGGGCGGAGCAGATCATTGCGAAGCTGCGGGAGGCGGAGGTCGCCCTCGCCCCGGGGAACAGCGTGGCGAAGGTCGCGCGGCGACTCAGCATCGCCGAACAGACCTCCTACCGCTGGCGGCGGGAGTACGGTGGATTGCAGGTCCACCAGGCGAAGCGGCTGAAGGAGCTGGAGAAGGAGAACCAGCGCCTGCGGCGACTGGTGGCGGATCAGGCGCTGGACAACGCGATCTTGAAGGAAGTGGCCTCGGGAAACTTCTAAGCCCGGCGCGCCGGCGCCAGGCAGTCCGCCACGCGCAGACTGCCCTGGACGTCGCGGAGCGTCGGGCGTGTCGCGTCCTGCGGGGAGGGCAGCGTCACAGACGTTTAGGCGGGGCGAATGCTGAATGGCGAGCAGCACCCAACGCAGGGATGAGAGTCGGATGCCCCGATGCAGCTGATCGAGGGTCGCCTCGTGTACTCGGCCACCGACCTCGTTGGCTTCCTCGACTGTCGGTATCTCGCGAACTTGGAGTGCGCTGCCACTGAAGCGCACCTCCCGAGGCTGATGCGCGCCGACCCCGTCGTGGGACGGCAAAACCTCATGCGGCCCACCGATACTCATGATGCAAGCCTCCTAGCACCGGCTTGCTGACGACTCGCTGACTCGGCGTCCGCTGCACCGGCGAGCGTCCCTCCGGAGAGTCGAGCGACAATGACCGATGCGGCCGCATCGCGTTGTAGTGCTCGATGTACTGACCAAGCACCCGCCTCAGATGCCGTTCGTTGACGGCGATGACATGGTCGGGACACTCGCGCCTGAGCGTGCCGATGACGCGCTCGGCGATGGCGTTGGCATTCGGCGCGTGCACCGGAGTCAGAATCGTCTCGATCCCGATCCGTCGAGCGCGTGCGATGAAGTCTCCGCCATCGCTACGGTCGCGGTCTCGGATCAGGAACCCTGGCTGCTGACCCCAGACGGTCGCCTCGATCATCTGCTGCCAGATCCAGGGCGCGTTCGGATGCTCCGTGACGTTCCAGTGCCGGATGCGGCGCCGGTCGTGGTCGATCACGATGAGCACGGAGAGCGTGCGGAAGGCGAGCGTCTGGACCGTGAACAGATCGGCGGCCCAGATGCTGGACGCGTGGTTGCGGAGAAACGTGCGCCACGACTGTCTCGGGGGGCGCCGCAGCGCTTGCCGGCGGTAGCGACTCACGGTGCGGGCGCTGACCTCGAAGCCAAGGGCACGCAGCTCGCCGACGATGCGGACGGCGCCCCACCGTGGATGCTCAGTGGCGATGCGGACGATCAGCTGTCGCAGCTCTGCGGGAATCCGGGGTCGTCCGGAGCGGCGACGACTCTTCCAGCGCCAGTAGGCGCGCCAAGCAGAACGATGCCAGCGCACCACCGTGTCCGGCTCGACCATCACGAGCGTGCCTCGCCAGCCGCACCAACCACGTGCCAGCTGTGACCAGAGTCGGCGGTCGTGGCGACGGAGCCGCGGTCGACGACGGCCCCGGGTGTAGACGGCGAGCTGATGCCGCAGCGCCAAGTTCTCGAGGACGAGATCGCGGCGGGCGCGGACCGATGCGAAGAGTGCTGCGACAAGCAGACGGAGGTAGAGCACAGACGAGCCTCTCGTGGCTCGCCGATACTCTGCTATCTCAGCATCGAACCGCACGGATCAAGTTTTACCGTCCCACGACAGGTACACGCGTCCGGACTTCTGCCACGACTGTGCTTACCCATTCCCGTGGGCCTCGTGAACTTCATAGAGGGAGTGGCTGGCGAAAAGTCCCTGTTCAGAGGCCGCTAGCGTCCTGCCGGTGTCGCGCTAGCGCCATGAACTCGGCCACGCTCATTGGCGAGATCCCGCTAAGTGGCGCGTAGGTCTGGATGATCGCAGCGGGTGCCACCAACGTCAGCTTCTCCTCACCCATTTCTGTGAACTGGGCAGCAGAGATCGAGGGTTCGAGCGTGCACAAGTGCTTCATCTCGATGCGCGCGGCCTCGGTTAGCACCTGACGCCAACGATCCTTGCAGGTGGTCTTCACCCCCAGCATGGTCAGCGCCGCCGTGCTGAACGCTGGGTCGCGGTATTGATCGCTCCCCGGGAAGATGAAATCCGGCTTCCTGTTGCCTTCAGTCTTCTTGCCTCGGCTGAACACCAGCCCGGCGGCGGTGAAGAGCGCCGCCAGATGGTGCTCGAACGCGTGCCCGGCCCGGCTCTTGCGCCGGTTCTGCACCGAGAGCGAGAATTCAAGGAACTCGTCCACATCCGTGAATCCACTGAGCACCTGAGGCTCAATGAGCACACGTTCAAGGCCCCTGAAGAGTGCCTCTTCGGCCTGCCACCATGTGGTGATTGCGGTGTCCGGATCGCCTAGGTTCACGTCTGTGTGATCACGGACGAAGGCGGAGAGGTCCCCCGTTGGAGGGAACGTCAGTCCAAATTCTGCGATTGCCTCCTCCACGCTGGGGCCCTCGACCTCTTGGCCGGGAGACTCATCCCAGCCGAGCAATGAGAACAGGTCCAACGTGACTTCCAGATGGCTATCTGGCACTTCTGCGAGGTCAACATTCACGTACAGGCCGTGGGCGTCGGCAGGTTCGCCCAAGATCTCAGCGAGTTGCGAATCCCACGTCGAGCCTGAGGGCGCTGAGATGACAGCGCTCACATCGCCTCCCTGTACTAGGAGGGCGAGGAGATCGCCGGGACCAACCTCGGTGTCCCCGTCGAAGTACAAACGCCACTCGGCTGACCTCGTGGGGACCGCAGCACGCGAGTCGTACCAAGTCATGTAGTGCTCTTCGAACGCGTGGTCACCGGCGTCGCGCAGGATGAGCCATGGCACTGCTTCCCACGTTCGCGAGGCCTCTCCAAGAACCTCTCTGAACGCTGCCACAGCGGTGATCTCGTGTTGGTTGGAGACAGTCAGGTCGGCATCGACCGCGGCCAGCCGCTTCACAGCGACGGAGTACTGTCCTATGAGCTTGGCCACTACGCGCACTCCGGCTTCGCACTCGCGCAGCCACCTCGCAACGGGCAGTTTACGCAGTCGGGGCGCTGCGGACGGCACAGGGTCATGGCAAGGTCCAAGAGACCATAGTTGTAGTCCTTGAAGACTCGGCGGGGTGTGAGCCTGTCCGCTAGGTCGCGCAGCCACGGCTCCCGACGCGTCTCGCCGTTCCAGTGCCGGCCTACCACCCTGCACAGGACACGTACGACGTTCGAGTCGATGATGACCGCCCTCTTCGAAGCATGGAGGCTGAGTGTGGCTGCGGCCGCGTACGGCCCTACGGCGGGCAACGATTCAAGCTGCCGCTGGTCTCCGTCCACCGTCTCGGTACTCGCTAGCTCACGAGCAAGTCGGCGCAGGAGCGGAATGCGCCACCGGAGCCCCAAGGGGAGCAACAGGGTCGCTAGCTCCTCTTCGCTGGCGTCTGCGAAGTCTGCGACATCGGAGTAGCGCTCGCAGAACGCCTCGTACACCGGTGCAACCTGCCGTGCGCGCGTGCGTTGAAGAAGGACCTCGGCAACTAGCCCCTGCCACAACGGTGTGGCCGGGTGTCGCCACGGGAAATCCTGTCTGTTAGCCCGCCCCCATGTCAGGATGCGGCGGCGTAGGTGCCGGACTTCCTCGTCTGTGAGACAAGCGGCGGTGCTGTCTTCGGTCGCCATGATTTCAGGCGCTGTCCCCTCATCCTCGTGTGGCCCAGAGCCCGGGCCTGAGCCTTAGCGATGGCAGCCACTACCGGGACTACCACCGAGTTTCCGAACTGTTTGTAGGCTTGCGTGTCGGAAACAGGGATAACGAACTGCTCGGGGAACCCCATCAGGCGCGCGCACTCGCGAGGCGTCAGGCGGCGGGGGTTCTGACCGGGCTGGCTGATCAAGATCTCTGATCCATCTTTGTAGTACCTCGCTGACAGCGTTCGTGAGACCCCCTCAAGATCGGGCAGTCCAAAGCCGAAGCCGTTGCCTCGTGCGCGGTGCTTCGCGGCGTAGCCCTGAAGGTACTCCCAGAGCCTGTCCGACAGCGTGTACTTGGGATCCACTCGCGTCGCCGGTTCTAGTACGTTCCTGAGACGGGGTTTCAGGTCGTCGATGGTGGGCCACTCGAACGAGTCAAGGTCTGCCCGGTCACGAAACCCGACAATGTAGATGCGCTCGCGGTGTTGTGGGACCAAGTTGGCGGCGTCGATCACCTGCCACTCAAAGCTATACCCCAGCGCGTTGAGGGTTAAGCCGATCGTCTCGAAGGTCCGGCCGCGGTCGTGCGAGACGAGGTTCCGTACATTCTCTAGCATGAAGGCCCGCGGCCTGTGGTAGTCGAGGACCTCCGCCGTACGAAAGAACAGGTGGCCCTGTTCAGGGTTGGTGAAGCCGTCCCGCCGGCCCAGGGCGGCCAGCTTTGACACGCCCGCGATCGAGAAGGGCTGGCAGGGGAAGCCGCCCACCAGTAC
Source organism: Dehalococcoidia bacterium (assembly GCA_965226785.1). Classification (GTDB taxonomy): domain Bacteria; phylum Chloroflexota; class Dehalococcoidia; order UBA2979; family UBA2979; genus CBDDEC01. The sequence continues at coordinate 693,521 of CBDDEC010000004.1, read as the reverse complement.
GTCGTGCTCGGGGATCTCGTCGAGGTTGACCTCGTAGATGTCACCCGCAGGCCACTCGTCGTGATTGGCCGCGTACGTGCGCTGCGCGAACTTGTCCCACTCCGAGGAGAAGACGCACTGACCGCCCGCAGCCTCAAAGCCTAGGCGTGTGCCACCGATCCCCGCGAAGAGATCAACGAAGGTCAGGCTACTCAAGCACCGTTCCGATCGACGGGGAGAACGCTGCGTGCCTAACACTCTACCCGAGGTGGAGTCCGCGTTCCCGCCATGCCCGAAGATCCGGCCGAAACACATCGGTGCATCCCGTGCGGCACGGAGGCTAGCCAGTGCCTCGACCGAATGCGTTGAGCGCGAGCAGGGCGCCTGTCTCCTCAGGAAAAGCGCCTTGTACCATCAAACGATGGCACGGCTTCTACTTCTGAACGGTTCGGACGATCTTGCCGCTGCGCTCGATGAGGATGCTCGACTGGAAGTTGTGCGAGCGTCCCATGTACCGGACGGTCAGCCCGACCACGCCCTCGGCCCGCCCGACCGCTTCGGACGTTGTCGTGCACGGCTGCGAAGCGCTGGCAATCGACGCCGACTGCTCCCACATCCCGTCCTCGTTCATTGGGAACACAATTAACCAAGGTGCGGTTTCGTTCCAGATCGTCAGGCCGCGCTCTGGCGAGGCGATGGGCCCGTGGGGCGGAGCCTCGACGGAAGTAGCCGTGGCCTTCGGTGCCCGGCATGCGCGCCTGGGTGAGCGCCGCGATGTGGAGCGCCCGGTTCAGCTGGCGGTCTCCACCGCGGCTGAGGCGATGGCGTTGGACCTCCCCGCTCGACACCTCAAGCGGCGCCGTCCCCGTGTAGCTGGCGTAGTGCGCGCGCGAGGGGAAGCGACTGACCGCTCCGCTGCGCCCCACGATCTTCGCCGCCAGGATCACGCCGACGCCGGGGATGCGCGTGAGGGCGCTGCCTTGTACGCGCAGCGCTGCCTCGAGGCGGCGGCCGTTCGCGACGAGGTTGCGGTCCAGCACCCGCACCTCGCGCACCCGTGGGACGGCAAAACCTCATGCGGCCCACCGATACTCATGATGCAAGCCTCCTAGCACCGGCTTGCTGACGACTCGCTGACTCGGCGTCCGCTGCACCGGCGAGCGTCCCTCCGGAGAGTCGAGCGACAATGATCGATGCGGACGCATCGCGTTGTAGTGCTGGACGTACTCACCAGGCACCCGCCGGAGATGTTGTTCGTTGACCGCGATGACATGGTCGAGACACTCGCGCCTGAGCGTGCCGATGACGCGCTCGGCGATGGCGTTGGCATTCGGCGCGTGCACCGGAGTCAGAATCGTCTCGATCCCGAGCCGTCGAGCGCGTGCGATGAAGTCTCCGCCATAGCTACGGTCGCGGTCTCGGATCAGGAACCCTGGCTGCTGACCCCGGGCGGTCGCCTCGATCATCTGCCTCCAGATCCAGGGCGCGATCGGGTGCTCCGTGACGTTCCAGTGCCGGATGCGGCGCCGGCCGTGGTCGATCACGACGAGCACGTAGAGCGTGCGGAAGGCGAGCGTCTGCACCGTGCACCGGTCAGCGGCCCAGATGCTGGACGCGTGGTTGCGCAGAAACGTGCGCCACGACTGACTCGGCGGGCGCCGCAGCGCTTGCCGGCGGTAGCGACTCACGGTGCGGGCGCTGACCTCGAAGCCAAGGGCACGCAGCTCGCCGACGATGCGGACGGCGCCCCACCGCGGATGCTCAGTGGCGATGCGGACGATCAGCTGTCGCAGCTCTGCGGGAATCCGGGGTCGTCCGGAGCGGCGACGACTCTTCCAGCGCCAGTAGGCGCGCCAAGCAGAACGATGCCAGCGCACCACCGTGTCCGGCTCGACCATCACGAGCGTGCCTCGCCAGCCGGACCAACCACGTGCCAGCAGTGACCAGAGTCGGCGGTCGTGGCGACGGAGCCGCGGTCGACGACGGCCCCTTGTGTAGACGGCGAGCTGATGCCGCAGCGCTAAGTTCTCGAGGACGAGATCGCGGCGGGCGCGGACCGATGCGAAGAGTGCTGCGACAAGCAGACGGAGGTAGAGCACAGACGAGCCTCTCGTGGCTCGCCGATACTCTGCTATCTCAGCACAGAGCTGCACCTATCAGGTTTTGCCGTCCCACGGGACGATCAGGAAGCCCGCCCGCTGGTTAATCGAAGCGGCTGCTTCGAATTGGAGAACACCAACCCGCGGCGCCGCTTGACTTCGGCCTGGGAGAGAGCGTCCATGCTCGTGATGAACGCGAGCCCCTCCCTCACCGAGCTAAGCGCGCTGTACCTCCTGCGCTGTGAGGTCGAGGGCAAGTCCGCGCAGACGGTGCGCGCATACCGAGAGTCACTGAATCGCTTCGCCCGCGCAGTGACGGTCGCCGACGCGGCGGCGGTCACGCCGGAAGACGTCTACCGCTATTTGGGCGGCTTCTCTCACCTCAGCCTTGAGACTCGACACCGCTACTTCCGCGAGGTCCGCTGCTTCTTCAACTGGCTCGTCGACGCTCGCCACCTCCAAGACAACCCGTTCCGGGGGATCAAGAACGTCCGGCTGCCACAGCGCATTGTCGAGCCGTTCTCGCCAGCCGACATCGCGCAGCTGATGGCGGGGTGCGATTCAGCCACCGCGCTCGGGCTGCGGGATCGTGCGATGGTGCTGTGCTTACTCGACACTGGCCTGCGATGCTCAGAGCTCGTTCAGCTGACGCTCGATGACCTCGACCTCGAGACGCGCCGGCTGCGCGTACGCCACGGCAAGGGCAACAAGCAGCGCGTGGTGCCCTTTGCAGCGCACTGTGGCGCCGCGCTGGAGCGCTACCTCGAGCGGCGGGGAACGGCTCCGGGTCCGCTCTTCGTAGCGGCCAGCCACCTTGGTGAGCTGAAGCCAGCTACCGCGCTCCGACCGAACGGGCTCAAGCAGATGCTCCGCCGCTTGGGTCGTCGCGCAGAAGTGGCGAAAGTGCACGCGCATCGCTTCCGCCACACATTCGCGACGTGGGCAATCGCACACGATGCCCGCGAACTCGACGTGCAGTACCTGCTCGGACACTCCTCGCCCGACATGGTGCGTCGCTACAGCTCGGCCTACCGCTCGGAGCAGGCGGCAACACGCCACCATCGCTTCTCCCCGGGCGACCAGATGATCGGCCCGGTGTCTCGCTGAGCCCGCCTCAGAAGCGGCACCGAGCGGGCCCGTGGGGCGGCAAAACTCCATCCGGCCTGTGTTTGCGCCGTTTCTTGCCGTCCGCGAGGTCGTCCGGACCGCGGGGATGATCAACGTACTCATCCATGCTGATCGGCTGGTCGAGTCGGAGAAAGTCGCGTCCGGCGCCGCAGCGCTTGCACACCGCCCCGGAGACCTCGTGCTTCGGCGCAGCGACGCCAGGCAGTTCGATGCCAGCTCATGTCGGAAGCGTCGGTTGAAGACATGTGGTAAGCATCCAGTGGTGGCTGCATCAAGCCGTCGGCCATCGCGGATAAAGAACACGGCCGCTTCGGCAGGTAGCCGGGGTTCCTGGACTACATCCAGATCGGAGACCCGGAGTAGCAGGACCGAGCACGTCACCCGCCATGCGATCACCGTTTCAGGTCGAACCAGCTGAAGGTGAGTTCGCCACGGTCTCCAACCGCTTGCAACGACCGACCAGAAGGCGCGATCTTCGCTGTGGAGCTGAGGCTTCGTCTGCCGGCGAGCGCAGACCGCGAGCTGCTGGCGCAGGACCTCTCCATCAGCAGATCGTTGCGAGAGCGCAGCGTCCGACTGGCCAGACCGAGCGGGAGACGCATGTACATCCGCATCGACGACCCTCCGGTCGCCAAGCATCACGCGCGCACAGCTACTGATCTTGGTGCGGATGGAGTTTTGCCACCCCACGGGCTGCGCCGCAAGGGCCGCAAAGCTCGTCGCGGCTGAGCATGTCCAGCGCCGCGTGCAGGTGCAGGTGCTGTTCCGGCCGCTGCTCGTCGAAGTACCCGGCCAGCTTCAGCAGCACCTCGGCGGCGCGGACGCGGTCGCGGCTGTTCTGCCCCGGTGCTGCTCGGCCATCAGCGTCTGCACGCTGGGCTAGCTTCGCGATAGCCTGCCCCAACTGCTCGGGCCTACGAGGGGTCCACGTGTTCCATGACCCCGAGCTGTTCCGGTCGAAGGGCGACGACCCGGTTCGGCCTATGCAGTCGTGGTGCCTGGCCTGCCCGACGGCGAGGTCTTCGAGGGCCCGATCAACCTGGAATCGTCAGCGCCGGCCTGACACCCCTTCCTCGCCCGCCGGATGGTGCCCCTCCTCGGGTATCATTGGCTCCACCCGCGCAGCCGCCACGGACTGATAGGGGTGTTCAGTGCCCAGCTCACTGGTCCGCCGCAGATGTTAGAGACGAACGGGAAGAGCGAACTACTCGTCAGCCGTTTACCAAGCGGTGAAGCCGAGATCTTCTCGTCCATTCAAGGCGAAGGCAAATCTCTAGGCCTTCCGAGTACGTTTGTTCGGCTAGCGGCATGCAACCTTCGCTGTATTTGGTGCGATACGGCAGTGTCAGATCTCAGGGCGCGTCGACCCTTAGGCGCCACAAGGCGACGTCGCTGGTGGTCTATGCTGCAGCCAGTTCGCTGATCAGCGAGTGCCCGCGTGTGAGGAAGAGCCGTCGCTGCTCTGTCAACGCGACATGGGCGCCACCGCGGCGGCGGACGCGGAAGTACTGTCGCAGCTCATCGAACGCGCTACAGAAGCGCGACGCGGACTCGAAGCTCCCGAAGCCCTGCATCGGGTAGTAGCGCTGCTTCACCGCTCGGTGACTCTGCTCGGTGTAGTTGTTGAGGTACTGCGTCGTGCGATGCCAAGCCTTGCGGCCGATGATCCAGCGGATCGCCCGTCGGTAAGCGGGGTGCAGGTCGGTCGTGATCCGTGCGGGCTTGCGTTCGGTGATCTCGACCAGTCTCCGCAAGAACCTCCGCGCGGCATGCTTGTCTCGACGCTCGCTCAGCATCGAATCGATCAGTTCTCCGTCGCCGTCGATCGCTCGGTAGAGGTAGCACCAGCGCCCAGCGACCTTCACGTACGTCTCGTCGAGGTACCAGGACTCGCCGGCTCGGGCTCGTCGCTTGGCGCGGAGCTGGCCGGCAAGCAGTGGGGCGAATCGAAACTCCCACTCCCGGATGGTCTCGTGCGTGACCTCAACACCGCGCTGGAGGAGCATCTCTGCCACGTCGCGGAAACTCAGCTTGTAGCGCAGACGCCACAGCACCGCGAGGAGCACCACGTCGGTCGGGACCTGAAGATGGTTGAACGGCGTGCCGGTTCGCTCGTTGAAGCGACGCTTGCACGAGCGGCAGTTGAACCGCCGGTAGCCGAGCGTCGTGCGCGCCTGGCGTCTGGTCGTGGCGGCGGATGCACAGTGCGGACAGTTCACCGATGTCTCCTCGTCCATGCTCAGACGAGGCTAAACCTCACAGTTCGAGCCCTCAGATCTGACGCAGTCGATCACGGTCGGTCCTCTCCTGGATCGTCAGTGAGCGCGACGCTAGCAGGAGAGTCGTGGTCTGAGATCTGACGGAACCGCTATTTGTCGCTCGCACGTACGTGCGCGACGGGTCTATCTCGGACCTGTGCAGCCTTGCACTTGGAGCAGATGGTCTCGTTCGGTGGTCGCTCTTCTCTCCACTCGTAGTTCTTCATGGGCCAGTGCGGGCAGTCGTCTCGGTAGTGCCACACCTTCACACCAATTCTGCTGCTCGTCGTTCGATTGCGACGGTATTGCATACGGCACATCCAGCTCAGCAGGCTCTGTCAGATCAGACCACGGGTCCCTCGCTAGCGTCGGGCCGCAAAGACCAGACGCTAACCGAGCGCCTCGGCGCCTTCCCGGGAGAGCGACCAGCGCTCGAAGGCCGCGTGTAGGGCAGTCATCTCGGAGCTCGTGGCGCCGTGTCGGCGAACGCGGTGCTGGGACATGTCCAGGTAGTCAACCGACCAAAGACAGTCATCGGCTGCCACCAGAGCTGCGATCGAGCTGCACTCGTCGTGGCTGTCAGCGCGATCGTTCAGCCAGGCTCCGAATGTGTCCGTGGTCAAGATGATTCTCCCGTCGGGAAGGTCAGCCGAGATCGGGCCCGCGGTCGCGTTGGGAGTCCGTTCCGGTGTGGGATCCGGAGTCGCGTCTCTATCGAGAGGCCGCTTGCGAGCGGCACGGGCCGCTCGCTTCGCCTCGCGCTTAGCGGCCTTAGCGCGCTCACGCTGCGACCGTCCGAATGAGTGCTGAGAACGCCGAGCCCACGGATGCCTCCTACTGCGGATCTGGCTTGAACGCGCCCGTCAGCTCCGCCGAGAGGATGCAATCCCACGCGAAGCCACCGTGCTTGGCCATGTTCGTCAGCAGCGCGACGTTGCCGTTAGACAGCGTCGAGACAATGTACTTGGTACGCAGCCGATCGAGGCCCCCTGGCACGTCCGGCCATGGCTGGAGCCGGTGCCAGACGCGGTTGAAGTCAGTGACCTCCTTCTCGGTCAGACCGTCGATCCCGCGCTCTGCAAGCAGTTCGTCGAGCTTGATGCGATGCAACTGGTCGACCGGCATCCATGGCAGCTCGCCATCTCGCACGCGGAGCATGCCGGCGATGTAACCGTCGAAGCGCCACTCGTCGGCGAACGACGGCCAGTCGGTCTCGAAGCCCTTCCGCGCCGCCAGCTCCTCACCCTCGCGGATCACGGATGCACGCCAGTCGGTCACGGTGCCGAAGACATCGAACGTCAGTGCCCGCACGTCCTCGAGGCCCATCGCACACCCCTCCCGCAGCTGCCGGCGCCCCGGCGCATGCGATGGTAGCGGATGCGCGCGGCGGATGGGTCCGGGGAGCTGCCGCTGCCGAGCTACGAGCTCTTCCGGGGCACAGAGGTGCTGGGCCGGCTGGCGATTGGAGCGGATGCTCGCAGGGCTCTCGACCCGTCGCTACCCCGTCGGCCTGGAGCCAGTCCGTGCGGAGGTTGCGGCCAGCGCGGTCGGCACGAGGACGTCCACTCTGGGAAAGCGGCTCGAGATGAACAGGTACTTGCCCCGGCTTGATCGAGGCAACGGCCTGGGGTGAGCAGCCGCGGTTCCTGATCCGCGACCGCGACCGCAGCTACGGCGGCGAGTTCATCGCTCGCGCACCCAGCGCGCCCGCCTGACCCTGAAGCACTGCGCCGTCTGTCGCGACGTCGAGGCCGCTAAGGACATAGTCCCGTGGGACGGCAAAACCTCATGCGGCCCACCGATACTCATGATGCAAGCCTCCTAGCTGTGGGGCACGAAAACCTCATCCGCCGTATCCGCGAGGCGCGCCGCTGACTCCGAAACGCTGAAATCATGGGCTGGATGGAATATTGCCGCCCCACGGGTCGGCGGAGAGCAGCCGGCGCCGCCGCGCCTCGGCCACCACCTCCGAGAAGAAGGCGTGGGAGACGTCGTGCTCCAGCAGCCGCTCGCGGTTCTTCGAGAAGGTGGAGGCGTCGAACGGCTCGTCGCTGACGTTGAGGTCGAGGAACCACTTGAAGAGCAGGTCGTAGCGCAGCCGCTCGCAGAACTGGCGCTCGCTGCCTATGGAGTAGAGCGCGATCAGCAAGGCTCGCCTTGAGCAGGTGCTCGGGCGGGATGGAGGGACGGCCCCCGTGGGGCGGCAATTCCTCATCCGTCCAGTGTTTGCGGGGTTTCTCGTCGTCTTGAGCATGTCGTCACGGTCAGGATGATCAACGGACTCATAAGCCGTCGGTCATTCAAGCCTGAGTCAGCGCGCAGCTAGAAACGGCCGTCAACACTGGCCGGATAAGGTTTTGCGCCCCACGGGGTGGGATTCGAACCCACGGTACGCCGAAACGCACGACGGTTTTCAAGACCGCTCCCTTCAACCACTCGGGCACCCCGCCGAGGTCTATGGTGCGCGGTTTCGCCGATGCGTCTTGTGCCTCCTCGACGCGCGGAGCGGCGGCGTCTGATAACGTTCGGATTGGCGGGATCTGCTTGGAGGTTGCTCGTGGCAACTGCCGATGGCTTGCCGGCGTACGCGGCGCGGCTGGAGATCGACTACACCGAAGGCCGTAACCGGCTGACCGCCGCGTTCCGGATCATCCTCATCCTCCCCATCCTTTTGATCCTCGCCATCCTCAACGGCGAAGGCGAGGGCGGAGAGGAGGCCGGAGTCACCGTCGGCGCGAGTCTGTTTCTCGCGACCGCCCTGATGATCCTCTTCCGGCAGCGCTACCCACGCTGGTGGTTCGACTTCATGCTCGCGTTCAACCGCTTCGGCACGCGCGTGTACGCCTACCTCGGGCTGTTGGTCGACGAGTACCCATCGACCGAGGACGAGCAGCGAATCCATCTCGACCTTGACTACCCGGACGCCGAAGCGGGACTCAATCGCTGGTTGCCCTTGATCAAATGGCTGCTGGCGATCCCGCACTGGATCCTGTTGTTCGTGCTGTCCGTACTGGCGTTCTTCGTGACCGTGATCGCATGGTTCGCGATCCTGTTCACGGGGCGCTACCCCCGAGGGCTCTTCAACTTCTCGGTCGGCGTCAGTCGGTGGTGGCTGCGAGCCTTCGCCTATGCGTTCCTGCTGATCACCGACCGCTACCCGCCGTTCCGGCTCGAGGCGTAGCGACCCGGTCGCGCTCCCTTGCCCCTCGACCGCGCTCACTCCACCATCCCACCACCACCTGAACGACCGCGTGGACGTCGGCGAACGTCTCGCCGGCGGAGACGGCGATGTGGCGCCAAATGCGGGGCGCGGTGTCGAGCAGCGTCACGTCCAGTTCGAATCCGTCTTCCCTCACGTTGCCCGTGGGACGGCAAAACCTCATGCGGCCCACCGATACTCATGATGCAAGCCTCCTAGCACCGGCTTGCTGACGACTCGCTGACTCGGCGTCCGCTGCACCGGCTTGCGTCCCTCCGGAGAGTCGAGCGCCAATGACCGATGCGGCCGCATCGCGTTGTAGTGCTGGACGTACTGACCAAGCACCCGCCGGAGATGCCGTTCGTTGACGGCGATGACGTGATCGCGGCACTCGCGCCTGAGCGTGCCGATGACGCGCTCGGCGATGGCGTTGGCATTCGGCGCGCGCACCGGAGTCAGAATCGTCTCGATCCCGATCCGTCGAGCGCGTGCGATGAAGTCTCCGCCATAGCTACGGTCGCGGTCTCGGATGAGGAACCCTGGCTGCTGACCCCAGGCGGTCGCCTCGATCATCTGCTGCCAGATCCAGGGCGCGTTCGGATGCTCCGTCACGTTCCAGTGCCGGATGCGGCGCCGGTCGTGGTCGATCACGACGAACACGGAGAGCGTGCGGAAGGTGAGGGTCTGCACCGTGCACAGGTCAGCAGCCCAGATGCTGGACGCGTGGTTGCGCAGAAACGTGCGCCACGACTGACTCGGGGGGCGCCGCAGCGCCTGCTGACGGTAGCGGCTCACGGTGCGGGCGCTCACCTCGAAGTCAAGGGCACGCAGCTCGCCGACGATGCGGACGGCGCCCCACCGCGGATGCTCAGTGGCGATGCGGACGATCAGCTGTCGCAGCTCTGCGGGAATCCGGGGTCGTCCGGAGCGGCGACGACTCTTCCAGCGCCAGTAGGCGCGCCAAGCAGAACGATGCCAGCGCACCACCGTGTCCGGCTCGACCATCACGAGCGTGCCTCGCCAGCCGGACCAACCGCGTGCCAGCAGTGACCAGAATCGGCGGTCGTGGCGACGGAGCCGCGGTCGACGACGGCCCCGGGTGTAGACGGCGAGCTGATGCCGCAGCGCTAAGTTCTCGAGGACGAGATCTCGGCGGGCGCGGACCGAAGCGAAGAGTGCTGCGACAAGCAGACGGAGGTAGAGCACAGACGAGCCTCTCGTGGCTCGCCGATACTCTGCTATCTCAGGACAGAGCTGCACCTATCAGGTTTTGCCGTCCCACGGGAGTTCCTGCTCGCGCTCGTTCCCGTCGCTCGTCGGGATGCAACGGAGCCTCCACGCGTTCACTAAGGGCCCGCACTCCGGCGAGGACCTCGAGTACCTGCTGACATTGATCCTCACGGGCGAGCTACGCGTCGATGTGGGCTGGCGCGGGTCGTGGACGCGGATCGCCGAAGCCGCGGACGCATTGTTCGGGCGTCGAGTCGCCGGGAAGGCCGTGCTCGACGTCGACTAGCAGCCGACGGATCATCACCCAGTTCATCCCCCAGTTCATCCCCCAGTTCATCCCCCAGTTCATCCCCCAGTTCATCCCCCAGTTCATCCGCACCATGGTGGGCGGTGTGTTCACCCATCGTGTATGTCTTTGTGCCGAGATCGTGATCGTGGTGTCTCTGTCGCCGACGTAGGTCGGTCGGGTAGCCGTCCCAGCGCACGGCCCACGCCCGCACAGCCTGTCGAAGCCCTTCGGCTCCACCGCCTGATGTCTGCCCCACTGGAGGATCGCGGTATCGTTGTCTGAGTCGCATGCGCTCGCCGATCGACCAGGAAGATGGCGTTGATCATGAAACCCACCGAGCGGACGGTGCACTGGCAGGGCACCGCCGAGCTACTCGATCCGAACGGGATCGTGGTGGCTGAGGTGGCGGCTGAGCTCTGGAAGCTGAGCCTCGAGGTCCGCGGTGCCCGCTGGGGCGGGGAGCTGACCGCCCCAGCGGCGGTCGGCCTACGCTGGGTGGGCGACGAGCCACCGAGCGAGCTACGCCTCAGCGACGGCCGATCGGCGCCCATCGGCTCCCTTGGCGCCGTGAGGATGGATACCGCCGGGCCAGAAGCGACGCACGTTGTCCAACTAACAGGGAAGGGCGATCCGCCGTTCTGATTCCACTCACCAGTCGCCCCGTGGCGTGCTGGTGGGTGCCCCGTAATCACGGGAGCGATGCGCGGCCGCCGAGGAAATTGACGTAGATCTGCCCGGTCGAGTGCGGCTGCAAGTCGTCGTAGAAATCACGCACCCACTGCACGTTCGGCGCGGTTTGCGCGGGGTCGTGCCAGAGCCCATCGACAGCGAAGGGTCTACTACGTGCCGAAGAGCAAACCACCGAAGAGTGCGTTGGTGCGGTCGGTCGGGGCGCGTCTCCGGGAGATTCGTCTCCTACGCAAGGTCTCGCAGCAGCGCGTTGCAGAGGCCGTGGGCCTGTCCCAGGGATCGCTCTCTCTGTACGAGAGCGGCGCGCGTGACATCTCGGTGGTGAACCTGCTCACGATCCTCGACGAACTGGAGGTCAGCGTCGTCGAGTTCTTCGCCGGAGTCCCCGCGTTCGCCGTCCTCAAAGACTCGGATGACATCGGGATCGCCACGAAACTGATCACGCACGGGCTCGGCAGTCCCACTGAGTGACGACCTACTGCCCTGCTTCACAGGCTGCCCCCCAACGCGAAGTCTCTGCTGGCGACTTCGCCGACTTGATCGTGGCGGAGTTCGCGGGCAGCCCACCATACCTAGCGCGGGGACCAGCTCGCCCGATGTGCTGCTGGAGCTCTTTCCCGGCTCCATCTCGCCAGAGGCCACGGCCATCTCGGCAAGGGACCTCGGCGACCCGGGCTGGCCGTGGGACGGCAAAACCTCATGCGGCCCACCGATACTCATGATGCAAGCCTCCTAGCACCGGCTTGCTGACGACTCGCTGACTCGGCGTCCGCTGCACCGGCTTGCGTCCCTCCGGAGAGTCGAGCGCCAATGATCGATGCGGACGCATCGCGTTGTAGTGCTGGACGTACTCACCAGGCACCCGCCGGAGATGCCGTTCGTTGACCGCGATGACATGGTCGAGACACTCGCGCCTGAGCGTGCCGATGACGCGCTCGGCGATGGCGTTGGCATTCGGCGCGTGCACCGGGGTCAGAATCGTCTCGATCCCGAGCCGTCGAGCGCGTGCGATGAAGTCTCCGCCATAGCTACGGTCGCGGTCTCGGATCAGGAACCCTGGCTGCTGACCCCAGGCGGTCGCCTCGATTATCTGCCTCCAGATCCAGGGCGCGATCGGATGCTCCGTGACGTTCCAGTGCCGGATGCGGCGCCGGTCGTGGTCGATCACGATGAGCACGGAGAGCGTGCGGAAGGCGAGCGTCTGGACCGTGAACAGATCGGCGGCCCAGATGCTGGACGCGTGGTTGCGGAGAAACGTGCGCCACGACTGGCTCGGGGGGCGCCGCAGCGCTTGCCGGCGGTAGCGACTCACGGTGCGGGCGCTGACCTCGAAGCCAAGGGCACGCAGCTCACCGACGATGCGGACGGCGCCCCACCGCGGATGCTCAGTGGCGATGCGGACGATCAGCTGTCGCAGCTCTGCGGGAATCCGGGGTCGTCCGGAGCGGCGACGACTCTTCCAGCGCCAGTAGGCGCGCCAAGCAGAACGATGCCAGCGCACCACCGTGTCCGGCTCGACCATCACGAGCGTGCCTCGCCAGCCGGACCAACCACGTGCCAGCAGTGACCAGAGTCGGCGGTCGTGGCGACGGAGCCGCGGTCGACGACGGCTCTTGTATAGACGGCGAGCTGATGCCGCAGCGCCAAGTTCTCGAGGACGAGATCGCGGCGGGCGCGGACCGATGCGAAGAGTGCTGCGACAAGCAGACGGAGGTAGAGCACAGACGAGCCTCTCGTGGCTCGCCGATACTCTGCTATCTCAGGACAGAGCTGCACCTATCAAGGTTTTGCCGTCCCACGGGCACCGCACACTCCGGCGACCTCGCGCGCGAACACGGGCGGCGCCTCATCGCGGAGGATCGCGTGCCCGACGTCGAGCGGTTCGCTGCCATCACGCGCGACCTCGGACGCCGAGCGCCGGCAACGCGAGGCTCGCGCATGGTCACGGCGGTGCGCTGAAGCCAGCAGCAGCGTGACGAGGATCGCGGAGAACATGCGATGGTGAGCCGCATCGTGGTGGAGTCATGACCGCAGCCAGACCGATCGCCGAGGATCTAGCGGCGCTCGCCGGGCGTCGCCGAGCCCTCGGCTGGATCGCGCTGGCGACCCTCGGTGCGCTCTCCGTCTGGTTCAGCACCAACGCCGTTGCCGGCGCGCTCGCTGACGACTTTGGGTTCGACGACGGTCAGATCGCCTGGCTCACCATCGCCGTGCAATTCGGCTTCGTCGCCGGCACGCTGACTTCGGCGTTCACGAACCTGACCGAGCGGGTACACGTGCGGCGGCTGTTCTTCGCGGCGGCCGTGCTGGCAGCGCTCGCTAACCTCGCACCGATCGAGAGCGAGTCGTTCGCGGTCTGGCTGCTCGCACGGTTCGCGACTGGCTTCTTCCTCGGCGGCGTCTACCCACCGGCGCTGCATGTCGTGTCCGGCTGGTATCGCGCCGGGCGCGGCTTCGCCATCGGCGTCGTCGTCGGTGCGCTGACGCTCGGTTCGGGATCGCCTCACCTGCTGCGCGCAGCGCTGGCCGAGGATTGGCAGCTGGCGATGCTGGGCGCCTCGGCGTTCGCCGCTCTCGGCGGCGTGATCATGCTGCGTTTCGTCGAGGACGGCCCCTACGTCACCCCTCCCGCCGTCGTCTGGCTCGCCGACTTCTGGCGAGGCATCTCGGCACGCGCGCCGATGCTTGCCCTCGGTGGCTACCTGGGCCATATGTGGGAGCTCTACGCGATGTGGGCGTGGCTGCCCGTCTTCCTCGTCGAGGTCTACGGCGAACGCACGCTGCCGCTGATCGGCCTCGAGGCGGGGAGCTTCGCCGCCTTCGGGGTGTTCCTCCTGGGCGCGATCAGCTGCGTGGTGGCGGGCATCTACGCCGAACGCTTCGGGCGCACCACCGTCACCTCGATCGCCATGGTGGTGAGCGGTGGCTCGGCACTGGTGATCGGCTTCCTGCCGGCCACCGTCATCGTCGTCACGATCGTCGCGATCATCTGGGGATCGACGGTGGTGGCCGACTCGGCGCAGTTCTCGACGGCGATCACGGAACTCGCCGACGAGCGCTACCGCGGCAGCGCCATTGCGTTCCAGACCGGCGTCGGCTTCCTGCTCACCGCGATCACGATCCGCGGTGTGCCCATCCTCGAGGAGCAGTGGGGCTGGGGCGTCGCCTTCGCCGTACTCGCCATCGGCCCGGCGTTTGGTGTTGCCTCGATGCTCCTGCTGCGCGCCTCACCCGCCTCGCTCGCGCTGGCCGGCGGGCGGCGCTAGCCGTTCGGTCGAGGACCCTCGGCACGCGGAGACCACTGGGACGGTGGCGCGGGCTGACCTAACATGCGGAGCCTGCGCCTCCGGCGGCGCGCGTGATGATCGGGGTGGAAGGGAGCGTCGAGGTGGCCGGTCCGCTCAGCGACATTCGCGTGATCGACCTGACCAACGGGCCGGTCGGCGGCATCGCCACGATGATCCTCGCTGACTTCGGCGCCGACGTGATCAAGGTCGAGCGCCCCGGCGGTGACCCCTTCCGTTTCCTGGCCAACGCACGTGCCTCGCATCGTAGCGGCCAATGAGAAGATCGCGGAGGCGCTGGCCGCTGAGAAGGAGATATCCATCAAGAACTTCTTCAGGGGGCTTCTAGAGGAGCTGGGAGATTGAATAGGAAAGCGCTCCACAGTCGCCTTGGCGGCGCCCTGATGAACGCTCGTCACCGCGCCGGCCAGACCCCCAGCACCGCCAGCATCGAGCGCATGAGCATCGCTCGGCTCGCCGCCGCGCTGCGAGATGCCGACGCGTGGGATAAGTTCGCCCAGCAGCACCGCGTCGTGCAGGTAGGCGACACGTTCTATGACCGCAACGGGATGGTTGGTGACTGACGGCCGGGAGGTCTGATGTCTGAGTACCCGCGCTATGGCCACGACCCGATCCCCATGCGGCGTCTGGGACCGGACTTCACCGACGAGATCGAGGCGGCCATCCCGTGGGTCGATCTCGGAGAAGGCGGGCGCGGGAAGCGCTACGCGGATCACTACCCGTTCCCGGAGGCCCTGGGTGAGTTCTACTGGAACCTGCGGGATGGCCAGCGGGCGCTGGTGGTCGCGATTCCGAACGCCGCCGGGGCGTACTCAGTAACCGAGTGGCCCATCAGCTATGCGCTCAGCAACGGCGCTCAGTGGGCCTGGGACGGTGACGAGAACACCGTCCGCTTTCAGGAAGAGGCGAACGGCAAGCCGCCCGTGGTCGGCACGCTGTATGTGCAGCAATGGGCGCTCGGCCAACCGCTACCGCAGCGGCTGACCGTGACGATTGAGGCCGCGAGCGAGTAATGGCGCTCGTGGCGGCGAAGCGGACGAAGCGGTAGCGGCTCCCGCCAAGCACCGCACAGAAGATGTGCAACGAGCCCTCGCTCCCCTAGCACGAGCATGCTCGCCCGGCTGGGAGACCCGGGGGCTGCTATCTCAGGAACAGAGCTGCACCTATCAGGTTTTGCCGTCCCACGGACCAGAATCGGCGGTCGTGGCGACGGAGCCGCGGTCGACGACAGCCCCGGGTGTAGACGGCGAGCTGATGCCGCAGCGCTAAGTTCTCGAGGACGAGATCTCGGCGGGCGCGGACCGAAGCGAAGAGTGCTGCGACAAGCAGACGGAGGTAGAGCACAGACGAGCCTCTCGTGGCTCGCCGATACTCTGCTATCTCAGGACAGAGCTGCACCTATCAGGTTTTGCCGTCCCACGGGTCGTGCTCAACTTCCTGAACGAGCGGAACGAGGCCGACCGCCGCGTCGCTGTCCGTGATCGCGCAGGTCCACGACAGACATCACGGAGGAAGGGAGGCGGCCTGCGCGTCCACCAGCACTGGAGGCCGAGCTAGCATCGAGTAGGCGGCGGCGCTGTAGTGGGCTACAGACCCGACAGCCAAGCGTCCGCCGGGCTTGCTCCTTGTGCGGAACTCGGTATCGACGAAGCCGTGACGAGCTGAGCGGCTGTCAGCGCTGGCCAACGCGCCTACCGGCGGCTCCCGTGGGACGGCAAAACCTCATGCGGCCCACCGATACTCATGATGCAAGCCTCCTAGCACCGGCTTGCTGACGACTCGCTGACTCGGCGTCCGCTGCACCGGCGAGCGTCCCTCCGGAGAGTCGAGCGACAATGATCGATGCGGCCGCATCGCGTTGTAGTGCTGGACGTACTGACCAGGCACCCGCCGGAGATGTTGTTCGTTGACCGCGATGACATGGTCGAGACACTCGCGCCTGAGCGTGCCGATGACGCGCTCGGCGATGGCGTTGGCATTCGGCGCGTGCACCGGAGTCAGAATCGTCTCGATCCCGATCCGTCGAGCGCGTGCGATGAAGTCCCCGCCATAGCTACGGTCGCGGTCTCGGATCAGGAACCCTGGCTGCCGACCCCAGGCGGTCGCCTCGATCATCTGCTGCCAGATCCAGGGCGCGTTCGGATGCGCCGTGACGTTCCAGTGCCGGATGCGGCGCCGGTCGTGGTCGATCACGATGAGCACGTAGCGCGTGCGGAAGGCGAGCGTCTGGACCGTGAACAGATCGGCGGCCCAGATGCTGGACGCGTGGTTGCGGAGAAACGTGCGCCACGACTGGCTCGGCGGTCGCCGCAGCGCTTGCCGGCGGTAGCGACTCACGGTGCGGGCGCTGACCTCGAAGCCAAGGGCACGCAGCTTGCCGACGATGCGGACGGCCGCGGCACCGCTTGACTTCGGCCTGGGAGAGAGCGTCCATGCTCGTGATGAACGCGAGCCCCTCCCTCACCGAGCTAAGCGCGCTGTACCTCCTGCGCTGTGAGGTCGAGGGCAAGTCCGCGCAGACGGTGCGCGCATACCGAGAGTCACTGAATCGCTTCGCCCGCGCAGTGACGGTCGCCGACGCGGCGGCGGTCACGCCGGAAGACGTCTACCGCTATTTGGGCGGCTTCTCTCACCTCAGCCTTGAGACTCGACACCGCTACTTCCGCGAGGTCCGCTGCTTCTTCAACTGGCTCGTCGACGCTCGCCACCTCCAAGACAACCCGTTCCGGGGGATCAAGAACGTCCGGCTGCCACAGCGCATTGTCGAGCCGTTCTCGCCAGCCGACATCGCGCAGCTGATGGCGGGGTGCGATTCAGCCACCGCGCTCGGGCTGCGGGATCGTGCGATGGTGCTGTGCTTACTCGACACTGGCCTGCGATGCTCAGAGCTCGTTCAGCTGACGCTCGATGACCTCGACCTCGAGACGCGCCGGCTGCGCGTACGCCACGGCAAGGGCAACAAGCAGCGCGTGGTGCCCTTTGCAGCGCACTGTGGCGCCGCGCTGGAGCGCTACCTCGAGCGGCGGGGAACGGCTCCGGGTCCGCTCTTCGTAGCGGCCAGCCACCTTGGTGAGCTGAAGCCAGCGACCGCGCTCCGACCGAACGGGCTCAAGCAGATGCTCCGCCGCTTGGGTCGTCGCGCAGAAGTGGCGAAAGTGCACGCGCATCGCTTCCGCCACACATTCGCGACGTGGGCCATCGCACACGATGCCCGCGAACTCGACGTGCAGGGCTGCGTCAGATCTGAGGGCTCGAACTGTGAGGTTTAGCCTCGTCTGAGCATGGACGAGGAGACATCGGTGAACTGTCCGCACTGTGCATCCGCCGCCACGACCAGACGCCAGGCGCGCACGACGCTCGGCTACCGGCGGTTCAACTGCCGCTCGTGCAAGCGTCGCTTCAACGAGCGAACCGGCACGCCGTTCAACCATCTTCAGGTCCCGACCGACGTGGTGCTCCTCGCGGTGCTGTGGCGTCTGCGCTACAAGCTGAGTTTCCGCGACGTGGCAGAGATGCTCCTCCAGCGCGGTGTTGAGGTCACGCACGAGACCATCCGGGAGTGGGAGTTTCGATTCGCCCCACTGCTCGCCGGCCAGCTCCGCGCCAAGCGACGAGCCCGAGCCGGCGAGTCCTGGTACCTCGACGAGACGTACGTGAAGGTCGCTGGGCGCTGGTGCTACCTCTACCGAGCGATCGACGGCGACGGAGAACTGATCGATTCGATGCTGAGCGAGCATCGAGACAAGCATGCCGCGCGGAGGTTCTTGCGGAGACTGGTCGAGATCGCCGAACGCAAGCCCGCACGGATCACGACCGACCTGCATCCCGCCTACCGACGGGCGATTCGCTGGATCATCGGCCGCAAGGCTTGGCATCGCACGACGCAGTACCTCAACAACTACACCGAGCAGAGTCACCGAGCGGTGAAGCAGCGCTACTACCCGATGCAGGGCTTCGGGAGCTTCGAGTCCGCGTCGCGCTTCTGTAGCGCGTTCGATGAGCTGCGACAGTACTTCCGCGTCCGCCGCCGCGGTGGCGCCCATGTCGCGTTGACAGAGCAGCGACGGCTTTTCCTCACACGCTGGCGCTCGCTGATCAGCGAGGTGGCTGCGGCATAGACGACCAACAAGGTCTCCTTCGACGTCTAAGGGCCGACGCGCCCTGAAACCTGACAGAGCCCGTGGCAGCAGTAGAACGCGCCATCAAGGTCGATGCCGATGACCTGGTCCCAGCCCTCGGTCGAGACGACTGGCCAATTGCGATCTTTAACGTTGATGCCAGCGCTGAAGACGCCGATGTCGATGCATCCGAAGCGCTCGACCGTGCGGTCCACCACGGCGCCGACGTCCTGCTGCGTAGACACGTCGAGCGGCTCGACCACCACTTCACCGCCGGCTGCCTCGATCGCGCCAGCGACTCGCTCGAGGGGTTCAGCGCGCCGCCCGGACAGCACCACCTTGCAGCCAGCCTCGGCGAGTTTGACCGCGCTGGCCTCGCCGATGCCCGTCCCGGCACCCGGTCACCCACGCCACCTGACCGGTCAGATCTTGCAGCATGCCTCATCCTCCTCGCGATCGCGCGCGCCAACAGACTCGCCGAGCCAGAGCTTCGAGGCAGCATAAGTCGCCCCGCCCTTGCGATCCGCCGCCGCCCGAGGCCTAGGCCGGAGCAACCTGCTGACGGCTCGATTGCAGTAAAGTGCGTGCGACTTGACGGCCCCGCCCGGTCCGAAGGAGCGCTTGTGACCCAGCAGCGGACCGCCAGCTTGCATCGCGCCGACCTCAACGGGCGCTCCGTGAACTTGCGTTATATGAACAGTGCCGACGCACAGGCGTTGTTGGCCTTCGTTCGCTCCGTTCCGGTGCACGACCTGATGTTCCTGCCGACGGACATCACGGAGATCGAAGGTCTGAACAGCTGGATCGACGACATCCTGATGGGCTACGCAGGCGTGATCCTCGCCGAGGGTTCTGACGGCATTCTCGGCTTCAGCTCCGTCGTGCGCGCACCGACCGCCTGGAACCGCCACGTCGCCGAGATACGTGTCGTGGTCGGCGAGGCCACGCGCGGCCTCGGGCTTGGTCGCCAGCTCACCGTCGAGGCGTTTCGCGTCGCAGCGGACCTCGGCGTGCGCCGCGTCATCGCGAACATGACGCTGGACCAACTGGCGGCGATCCGGGTGTTCCGTCGCCTCGGGTTCGTGCCGCTGGCGGTGCTGGCGGATCAGGTGGTGGACACCGACGGCACCACGTACGACCTGCTGGTGATGCACCAGGATGTGCAATCGTTCGAGGAGACGCTGTCGCACCTCTCGGACTGAACTCGCCTCGAACTAAAGCCGCGGACACAGCTCAATCGAGTTCCACCTCGAGATCGTCGAGGGTCGCGACCTCGTGCCCCATGACGACGAGATCGTGGCGCCGACCTTCGCGATCCTTCACCTCTCCGCGCAACACTGCCTCCTCGGTAAAGCCGAAGCGGGCGAAGGTGCGGCTGGCCGCCTCTTGCTCGGGCGTCATGTGGGCGACCATCTTCTCGACACCCAGCATGGCCGCGAGCAGAAATGCCTCGCGTACCAGCAACCGGCCGAGGCCGCGGCCGCGGAACTCCTCGCCGACGATCACACGCAGTTCGCCGACGTGTCGCTTCCACCCGACCAGGTTCCGATCAACCGAGGAGTAGCCAGCGACCACGCTGTGTTGCAACGCCAGCACTGTGACGTTGGCGCGGCGCTGGATGTCCTCAAGCCAGAGCGCCACGTGCTCCGGCTGCGTGATGTCACGAGGCAGGAACAGCATGTCTGACTCGGGCAGCCCGCGCGCGAACGTGAGGACAGCATCGCCGTCAGCATCGTTCATCTGCCGTAGCTCGAATGGCTCATCGCCAACGCGCGCGGTCATCGGATAACGATCGATGGCGTGGGTCACGGTGCAGCTCCTCGACGGCGCCGGGCAAGGCCTGCACACTTTACGCCTGTTATCCGGACGGGTCGGGCGAGTCAGCTCCGGGCGCGCCAGAGCTCCCAGATCGGGCGCGTGTCCGGCTGGCCAGGGTGGAACCAGCGCGTCCACAGCGCGCGATCGAGGTCGAGCGCGTAGACGTGTTCGTGATCCTTGAGCTCGTACGGCGCTGCCGCGGCGAAACGCTCGCGGCTCGCTTCATCGTCCATTGCAACTACGCGGCCTCGCACGAAGAATTCCTCGTCCTCCGCATTGAGATGCGGCGAGTGCAGTGCGCAGCGTCCGTCACGCTGCAGGTCAGTGAACTTCGGTGTCTGTCGCCCGATCGAGAACATCAGATCGGAATCGACGAAGACCACGACGATCGGGTGCACGCGAGGCCAGCCGCTGGCCGACACGGTGGCGATGTAAGCGAGGTCGATCTCGCCCCAGATCCGCCGCCAGGCGGCCGCGATCTCGGTCGCTTGGCCCTCGAGGTCACGCCAGCTTGCCACGATCGCGTCCTCCCCGCTGTGCTCCCGCGCCAGCGTAGCCCGCAGCCGCCTGAACGGTTGCAGATTCGAGCTGCAGGGGTTGTCGCATGCGCACGCCGGTCTTCGGCGTCGTCCGTTTTCATCGGTCGTGCCACAGCAGAGCTCGCCGCTGGAGATTTCCGCACGAGGATCTCCCGGCGAACGACGATCAGAGTGCGACCGCGTATCCTTCGCCCCACGGGGCATGGGATGACAGACGAACCTGGTTCACCAACCGAACCGGAGGAGGAAGAAGAGGAGCGACGACGCCGCCGACGCTTCTTCATCTGGTGGTTCTTGGCCGGCGCGAGCGCGCTGCTAGCTCTTGTTGTGGTGCTGGTTGTCGTCGCCTCGGGCGGTGACAAGAACGACGACGCCCTGGTGAGCGCGCCGACCCCGACCGCGGCAGCTTCCACACCGACCGCCACGTCCACACCGGCCGCCGCGACGACGCCGATGCCGACGGCCACGCCCGCGGCAACTGCAACGCCGATGCCCACCGACACACCAGCACCCACGCCCGCAGCGCAATCGACTTCGACGCCGGTGCCAACAGCATCGCCGACTGCGCCCTCCACGCCCGAGGCAACCCCGACCCCAACGCCAACCGCCACGCCGCCGCCGCCGACAGCAACGGCGACACCGCCTCCGGACCCGGCGCCATCTCCTGCAGGCGCCTGGCGTATGACCGTCACCCCAGCCCCTATCGGCATCTGCTCCTCCGCAGCAGACACGGCGCCCCTACCTCGACAACATCACGATCGAGATCGTCGGCGACGAAGTGCGCGCCACGGGCATCAGGGGCTCTCAGATGGAACCCTGGATCGGGTCGATCGAGGGCAACCAGCTCAAGTTCGGGGGCAGCAAAGTAGACGGCGTCGGCATCACCACGGCGACGTTCACGCTGATCTACGATCCCGTGACTGAGAAACTCTCCGGTTCAGAATCGTGGGACTGGGTCTCGGGCCAGGGCTCCTGTATCGGTGGCACAAGCGTGGTCTCCGCGATTCGCTAGCCAAACACCGAAGCGCGTAGGCGCTCGCTCGCTAGAATCGCTTGGGCAGCAGCGACGAGGAGGCGTCATGGCGCTCGGCACGCGCCCAATCGATGCGGCCGAACTCCGTGTGACCGAACTCGGCTTCGGTGGTGGTCCGATCGGCACGCTTGACGATGACGGCAGCGAGGACGATGCGGCCGTTCTTGTTCGCGCCGCTTATGACGCCGGAGTCCGCTACTTCGACACTGCGCCGCTCTACGGCGCCGGTCGCAGCGAACAGCGCATCGGGCGCGGACTCGCGGACGTCGATCGAGACAGTTTCGTGCTCTCGAGCAAGGTGGGCCGCCTGCTCGAACCATCCACGGGCGGCGCGCCTTCGATCCGCTACGACTACAGCTACGACGGGGCGCGGCGATCGCTCGAGGCCAGCCTGGAGCGCCTCGGGCTCGACCGCATCGACATCGTCTACTGCCACGACATCGACGTTTGGACGCACGGCGACGCACAGCCCGGCATCTTCGAGGCGGCAGTGGACGGCATCCTCCCAGCGCTCGCGGACCTGCGCAGCGAGGGCGTGATCGGCGCGTTCGGCCTCGGCGTGAACGAGTGGGAGGTCTGCATGCGCGTGCTCGACCTGTTCGAGGTCGACGTCTTCCTGCTCGCCGGACGCTTCACGCTCCTCGAACAGGACGCGCTCGACGAGATGCTGCCGCGCTGTCTGGAGCGCAACGTCTCGGTGGTGATCGGCGGGCCGTACAACTCGGGCATGCTCGCCACAGCCAGCCGCGAACGAGCGACGTACGATTACCGCCCCGTCGACGACGATCGTTGGGCGCGCGCAGAGGCGATCCGAGCGACCTGCGAACGTCACGGCGTCGACATGCGCGCGGCGGCGTTGCAGTACCCACTGCGTCACCCCGCCGTCGCCGCAGTGATCCCCGGCGCGCGCAACCTTGAGGAGTTCGAGACAAACCTCGCGGTGATCGGCGCGGACCTGCCCGCCGCGCTCTGGTCGGACCTCGAGGCGGCGGGGCTGGCCCGCCCGCTACCCTGACGCCCTCCACTCCTGACCTAGTGACGGCGGAGCGTTGAGGCAAGGCTCCGCGGACCGTGTTGGCGCTGAACATCGACGATCTGCGCTCCGGTGGTCCACCGAGCCAGCAGCCTCGGCCTCTGGGCATGTGGCTCGGACGCCTCTGTGCTTTTGGCAGGCCGGGCGAACCACTGGCTTCCGTCATCGCGCAAAGCCTCCACCTCCTCGCTATCATCGGCGCCCGCCTACCCTCGGTCGCAGGCGGGTGAGATGAGGCACACGATGGCACGACTCGAGGGACTTAACGCCGTGGTGACGGGTGGCGGGCGCGGCATTGGGCGCGCGATCGCGCTCGAACTCGCGCGGGAGGGCGCGGCAGTCGCTGTCACCTCGCGCACACGCGACCAGCTCGACGCTGTGGTGTCGGAGATCGAGGCGGCAGGCAGCCGCGGACTCGCGATCGAGGCGGATGCACTCGACCGCGGCCAGGCGATCGGCGCGATCGAGCAGGCGCAGGGCACGCTCGGAAGCGTCGACATTCTCGTCAATAACGTCGGGGGCGGTACGCCGCCGCCTCGACCCGACGCGCAGGATCCGTTCGCGCACGACGATGACTACTTCGTCGAGAACATCACGCTCAACCTGGTGACGCACTACTGGTCGACGCGGGCGGCGCTGCCGGCCATGCGAGAGGCCGGCTTCGGACGCATCATCAGCATCGGCTCGGGCTACTCGAAGCGCAGCGGCGGTGCGCTCGCATACAGCACCGCTAAACACGGCATCGTCGGCTTCACGAGGGCGCTCGCGGGGCAGGTGGCAGCTCACGGGATCACCGTTAACTGCCTCTGCCCGGGCTGGACGAACACCGAGTTGATCCGCATCGACCTGCGCGCCGAGCAGCTGGGCACGGACGTTGAGGGCGCAAAGGCGTTCCTCGCGGAAGACAACCTGCTGGACCGCATCCTCGAGCCGGAAGAGCTGGGACCGATGGCCGCGCTCCTCGCCGCACCCGAGTCACGCGGGATCACCGGCCAGGTGATTAGTGTCGATGGCGGCTACAAAGTCTGAGCTGCGCGGCCCCGAACGCCTCAGCTGAAGGTCGAGCGCCGCCCTTCGAGGTTGGTGTGAATGTCGAGCAACACCGAACGGCCCTCGGCGTTGTGGCGCTGCGCCTCCTCGATCGCTCCGGCGATCTCGCCGGGCTCGGTCACGACGATGCCGACCGCGCCCAAACCCTGGGCGATCTCGGCGTAGTTGCCGGTCATCTCGGTCGTCCCGAACAGCTCGCGCGCGACCGGGTAGCCGCCCGGGTAGGTGGCCATGCCGCCGTTGTTGAGCACGACGGTCGTGATCGGCGCACCGGCCCGGACGGACGTTTCGATGTCGAGCCCCGACATGCCGAACGCGCCGTCGCCCATGAAGTTGATGCAGAATTTGTCAGGCCTCGCCAGCTTCGCGCCGATCATCAGCGGGATGCCGTAGCCGAGGTGCGTCGACTTGCCCCAGCCGATGTAGCTATGTGGCGTCGTGGCTGTGTAAAACGGCATGATCGTGTCGCGCGGTGCGCCCGCATCGTGCGTGACAATGCTCTGCTCGTGGTCGAGCACCCGCTCCAGTTCGGCGATCACGCGGTAGGTGTTGATCGGCTTCTCGTCCGAGGTGAGCAGATCCTGCCACTCGGCCAACCATTGCTGCTTCGTCTCGGCGATCTCGGCGGCAACGTTGGTCTGACCTCGACGGCCATCTTCGCCGATCTGCGACTTCACTTCCGCGATCAGCATCTCGATAGTGAGTCGAGCGTCGCCGGGCAGGCCGATGTCGACGGTCTGGTCCTTGTTGATGTCCTCGACGGTCAGCGTGTTCTGGATGATCACCTTGCCCTGAGGGATCGGCTGGCCGTAGCCGGTTCGCGACAGGCTCGATCCGAGCGCCAGCAGCACATCGGATTCCTGGAGCCACGTCCGCGCCTGCAGCGTCGTAGCGCCGCTGCCCGCGCCCAGCGCGAGGGGATGACGTTCGTCGAAACCGGACTTGCCCGGCATCGAGCAGTACACCGGCACCTCGATCAGCTCGGCCAGCTCAGTCAGCGCCGCCGAGGCGCCGGAGATGAGCACGCCCTGACCCGACCAGATCACGGGCTTCTCCGCGCCGAGCAACGCCCTCACCGCGTCCCGCACATCGTCCGCCGAGGGGGCGGTGAGGTGACGCTTGGGCGGCTGGTAGCGCAGCTCCTCGGCGGAAAGTTCCGCCCTCGCGACGTCCGCAGGCAGCTCGACGATGACGGGGCCGGGCCGGCCGTTGCGCAGCGCGTGGAACGCACGGCGCATCACGCTGGGTGCGGAGTCCGCAGTCAGGATCGCCTCCGAGTGGATCGAGACGGCCTCGTACGTGCGTGATGGCAAGAAGTTGGGCGCTACGCCACGCTCGGCGAGAGTGACGCCACCGGGCATGTAGAGAATTGGCACGTTGTCGGCCCAGGCCTGCGCCAGCCCACCCATCGAGTTCTCGGAGCCCCCCCCCCCCCCCCCCCCCCCCCCCCCTGGGTGATGGCCACACCGAAGGCGTTGCGGTCGTTCATGCGGCTGAAGCCGTCGGCTGCCATCAGCGCGCCACGCTCCTGGCGGAACATGACCGGCCGGATGCCGACTTTCGCGACCTCCTCCAGCAGGTTGTTCGAGGGGAAGCACGAGACCCACTCGACGCCCTCACGCTTCAGGATCTGCGCGATCGCTTCCATCGTGTTCATCTCGTCCGCCCCTCGTGCGCTGTGTCGGCTGACTCCTCGGCTGGCGCATTATCAACGCCTGGGCCGCTCGGCACGAGCCCCTGACCCGAGGCTCGCCTATCATCCGCCCGCAAAACACCACCGAGGAGGTCCGCATGCGCATCGAGAACGACGAGGGATTGTCGGAGCTGCTCGTCTCCGCGGAGGAGACAGAGCTATGCAGTGGGTTCGTCTTCACCGAGGGGCCGATCTGGATTCCGGACGACAATGCCCTGCTGTTCAGCGATATCCCGGGCAACCGCATATACCGCTGGCGGGTCGGCGCCGACACCGCCGAGGTGTACCGCGAGCCCAGTGGCAACTCAAACGGGCTCACCCTCGACCCCGATGGCAACGTCCTCGCCTGTGAGCACTCGGGCCGCCGCGTCTCGCGCTCGCCCTACGTTGCCGCAGGACCGGACGGCGCCGGCCACGATCTCTCTGCGATGTTCGAAGGTCATCGCTTCAACAGCCCCAACGACCTCGTCCGGCAGTCCTCGGGCGCGATCTACTTCACCGACCCGACGTATGGCCTGGCGCGGCCGGGACAGGAGAACCGCTTGGGCGGACCCGACCAGCAGGCGGAGCTCGACTTCCGCGGCGTCTACCGCGTCGACACGGACGGCACGCTGACGATGCTGACCGACGAGTTCACGCAACCGAACGGCCTGGCCTTCTCGCCCAACGAGTCACAGCTCTACATCGGCGACTCGCAGGACGGCATCATCCGACGCTACGACGTGACCTCGGACGGAACCCTCTCAGGCGCCGTGATCTTCGCCGACCAGAGCGGCGACGAGCGTCGAGGCAACCCGGACGGGATGAAAGTCGACGAGGAAGGTCGGCTCTGGACGACCGGTGCTGGTGGTGTCAGCGTTTACGAACCGGACGGTCACCGTCTGGGCGTGTTCGAGACCGAGGAGCACGCGGCGAACCTGACCTTCGGGGGCGCAGAGTTCGCGACGCTGTTCCTCGCGGCCGGGACCAGCGTCTACAGCGTTGAGACCGCTGTCCGAGGCATCGCTCCTGGCTCGAGGTAGCGTCTCCGAACAAAGGGGGCGCGCTAGATCGCCTGCGGCGCGTCGCGGTAGGTGGGCACGCCTTCCTCCTCGAACACGCGGTCGATCGCCGCGCGATCCTCCTCGCTCAGCCGCCAGTCGGCGGCCGCCACGTTCTCGCTCAGTTCGCGCTCGTTGCGCATGCCGACGAGGGCGACTGAGACGGCGCGATTGCCCAGTACCCAGGCAATCGCGAGCTGCGGCAGCGACTTGTCGTGCTCGGCCGCGAGCGCCTTCAGCCGCTCCGCGACGCGCAGCTCCTTCGCGAACGGCTCCTCCTCGAAGAGGGGGAGACCGAAGGCCTTGCCGCGGCTGCGCCAGTCCCAATCGACGAAGGTGGTCTCCGGCGTGAACGCACCGGACAGCAGCCCGAACCCCGGGCTGCCGTACGCCATATACCCGGTCTCGTGCTCGCTGCACCACGGCAGCACCTCGGCCTCCATGCGTCGGTCGAACAGGTGGTAGCCAACCTGGTTGGCGGCGATACGACCGTGCTCGTTGCACGCCTCCATCATCTCCGTCGTGAAGTTGGAGACGCCGTAGTAGCGGACTTTGCCGTCGGCCACGAGCTGTTCGAGACCGCGCATCGTCTCCTCGAAAGGCGTGTCGTGGTCGGGCCAGTGGATCAGCAGCAGATCGATGACGTCGGTGTTGAGACGTTGCAGACAGCCCTCGGCTCGCTCGACGATATGGGCCTGCTTGGAGTTGCGTCCGATGACCCGCGGCTCGTCGTTGTAGTCGAATCCCACCTTCGTCACGAGCGTGATCTCGTTGCGTCGCGGTCCCAGCGCCTTCGCCAGTAGCTCCTCCGAGTGGTAGGGGCCGTACACCTCGGCGGTGTCGAACAGCGTGATGCCGAAGTCGATGGCCTGCGCGACTGCGTTCGAGGCGTCGTCCACGTCTTCCGTGAACAGGTGGAGCGACGTCGGGCAGAGCCGGGCGACGACCTGATATCGCGACTGATCGAGGCCGAGGAGGAGGGCGACAGGCTGAGCGAGCCGGAGATGATCGTGCTGTGCCGGCTCTTGCTGGCCGCCGGCAATCTCACCACAACCGATCTCCTGGGCAATGGCCTGCTGGAGCTGCTGCGGCACCCCGACCAGATGCAGATCCTGCGCGACGACCCGGAGCTCGTCCCGTCTGCCGTCGAGGAGATGCTTCGCTATACGCCGCCGGTCTCCAACTCCGGCCGCCTCACCGCCCAGGACACGGAGATCGCTGGCTGTCCGGTCGGCAAGCACAAGAACGTCGCTGTGTCACTGATGGCCGCCAACCGCGACCCGGAGGTGTTCGACGACCCCGAGACCTTCAACGTGACGCGCGGAGAGAATCGCCACCTTTCTTTCGGCGGTGGCATCCACTACTGCATCGGCGCGCCGCTGGCGCGGGCCGAGGCGCAGGGTGGGCTGCGAGTCCTACTCGAGCGCTACCAGCACATCGAAGCGACGGTACCCCTCGATGAAATCGAGTGGCGAGGCGGCGGCGCGTTCCGCGGCCTGCGTGCGCTGCCACTGCGGGTCAGCTAGGCGGTCCGGCTCGAACGATGGATTATGGGCGGGCGCCCGAGGCGCTACGGGAATCGCACGCCTTGTGGACGCGCACGCTGCACTGGGACTACACCCCGGTCTCGACCTACCGCCTCGCGCATGCAGACGGGCGCGTGCGTTTCCTCAAGCTGATCGACGCTTCGTGGTTCCCACGTGCGGAGGATGAGGCAGCACGGATGCGCTGGGCCGCGCGCCACCTCCCCGTTCCGAGGGTCCTCGAGGCGGGAACGGACGGCGAAGTCGACTGGCTGCTGACCGAGGCGATGTCCGGCCGCGACGCCACCCACCCGAGCTACCTCGCCGATCCGGAGCGCATCGCAAAGCTCCTCGGTGAGTCGCTACGCCGCTTCCACGAGGCGCCCGTCGAGGACTGTCCCTATGACTCGCGCCTCGACGCGCTACTCGCCCTGGCGCGCGATCGGACGGAGCGGGGCGTGGCCGGCCCGTTCCACTCCGAGTTTGAGCATCTGACGTTCGAGGCGGGACTCGCCATCCTCGAGCGCGAGCGCCCGACGGAGGAGCGTCTCGTCGTCTGCCACGGCGATTACTGCTTTCCGAACGTGCTCTATGAGGACTGGGAGCTGCGCGGCTTCGTCGACCTCGGCGAGCTCGGCGTCGCGGACCGCTGGTGGGACCTCGCGGTCGGTAGCTGGAGCACGATCTGGAACATCGGCGCCGGATGGGAGGAGACGTTCCTGCGAGCTTATGGCGTCGAGCCGGACGCCGATCGCATCCGCTATTACCGCTTGCTCTACGACTACGTCTCCTGAACGTCGGCTGCCCCCCCCCCCCCCCCCCCCCCCCGAGGGGTCACGAGCCGGCGCGCTGGCCCCCAACGGCCGGCGCGCTAGCATGCAGCGCGGCAGGACGGGAGGTCTGAGATGACGAACGACAACAGCGGGCAGCCGAGGTTCACCGTTGCCGTGCAGGCGCCGCGCGCCACCCAGCAGAGCGGCGGCTCCTCGTTCAACCTCGCCGCTGCCGACTACAGCTATGAGCGTGAGGCGCTCGATCGCATCGAGGCGGAGATCGTCGAGATCCGCGCCGAGACCGACGCCGAGTTCCTGGAAGGTGCAAGCACGCGGACGCGATCATCGCGCGCGGCCGGCGTATCAACGCCGACATCATCGCGGGCCTCGAACGTGCCGTCGTGATCGGCTGCGGCAGCGTCGGCACCGACACCGTCGACGTCGACGCCGCGACGGAGGCCGGCATCCCCGTCACGAACGTGCCGGACGTGTTCATCGAGGAGGTCGCTGACCACACGATGACGATCCTGCTCGCTGCGCACCGCCGCCTCTACGAAATGCGCGAGCTGATCATCCAGGGACGCTGGGTCGAGGGGCACCCCTACCTCCGGCAGTTCCCGCGGCTCTACGGTCAGACCATCGGGCTGATCTCCTACGGCAATGTCGCCCGCGCGGTGGCGCGACGCTGCCACGCCTTCGGCCTGCGCGTGATCGCGCACGACCCGTACGTGAGCGAACTGGAGATGACGCCGGACGGGGTCGAGCCGGTCGGCTACCACGAGCTCTTCGAACGCGCCGACTTCGTCTCCAACCATGCGCCGCTGAATGACGAGACGCGCGGCATGATCACGCGCGAGCACTTTCTGGCGATGAAGCCGACCGCCATTTTCATCAACGCCGGCCGAGGCCCCTGCCACGACGAGGACGCGCTGATCGAAGCGCTGCAGCGCGGCGAGATCGCGGGCGCCGGCCTCGATGTGTTCGAGACCGAGCCGGTGGACGCCGAAAACCCGCTGCTGCGCATGGACAACGTGATCATCACGCCGCACGTCGCCTCGGCGACCGCGCGGATGATGCCAGAGACGCGCCGACGACTCGGCCAGGAGCTGGCCTCGGCGCTACAGGGCCGCTGGCCCCGCAGCGTGGTCAACCCCTCTGTGCTCGCCACCTCGAAACTGCGCCGCTGGCAGCCGGTGCCGATGAGTCGTGGACCGAACCGCTAGCGGCGATAGCCGCTACGAGCCCGTCAGCCGTCGCAACAAGCTCGACGTGTCCCAGCGGCCTCCGCCCATGCTCTGCACTTCACCGTAGAATTGCGCCACGAGCGCGGCGACGGGCAAGGTCGAGCCGTTACGACCGGCCTCGTCGATCGCGATGCCGAGGTCCTTGCACATCCAGTCGACAGCGAATCCGAAGTCAAACTGATCGTCGACCATGGTGTGACCGCGGTTCTCCATCTGCCATGAACCCGCGGCCCCCTTCGAGATCACGTCTACAACCTGCTTGCCGTCGAGGCCGGCGCGTATGGCGAAGTTGATCGCCTCGGACAATCCTTGCAGGGTGCCGGCGATCGCGATCTGGTTCGACATCTTGGTGAGCTGACCCGAACCCAGCGGTCCGAGCAGGGTCACCGCGCGGGCGTAGACCTGCATCAACGGCTCAGCGCTCGCGAAAACCTCGGCATCCCCGCCGACCATCACCGTCAGCCGCCCGTTTTCGGCGCCCGCCTGCCCGCCCGAGACCGGGGCGTCGAGGAACCCGATCCCGCGCTCGGCCGCGATCCCGCCGAGCTCGCGCGCAACGTTGGCAGAGGCGGTGGTGTGGTCGACGAACACAGCGCCGTCTGACATGCCTGCCAGCGCGCCCTCGTCGCCGAGTACAACTGAGCGCACATCGTCGTCATTGCCGACGCAAGCGAAGACGGTAGCGGCGCCCTCGGCGGCCGCGGCCGGCGTCGAGTCGCGTTCGCCGCCGTGCTGCCCGACCCAGCGCTCGGCGACCGCCGTCGTGCGGTTGTAGACGCGCACGTCGTGGCCCGCTGCCGCCAGATGCCCCGCCATGGGGTAGCCCATGACGCCCAGCCCGATGAACGCCACACGCTCGCCTGCCATCGCTCAGCTCCTTGTGGTTGCGGGCCGCGCCCGGCTCCGGTGGTCTGCCGCCGCCGGGTGACTGTAGCCGCCGGGGGTCGATGCCGCAGGCGCGCTTCCGCTACCGTTGACCGCAGCAGGGTGACACGGTGAGGCGAGCGGATCGATGGGCGAGCAACAGCGGGTCGAGACGGCGGGACTGAGAGTCGCCGAGGAGCTCTACCGCTTCGCAGAGGACGACGCGCTCCCAGGCTCAGGAGTCGAGTCGGCGACGTTCTGGCAGGGACTCGCCGAGCTGATGCGTGACTTCGGTCCGCGCAACCGTGCGTTGCTCCAACGCCGCGAGGAACTACAGCGCGCCCTCGACGCCTGGCATCGCGAACATCGCGGCGACGACTTCGATGCGACGGCCTACCGCGCCTTCCTCGAGGAGATCGGCTACCTCGAGGCGGAAGGGCCCGGCTTCTTGATCACGACCGAGCACGTCGACGAGGAGATCGCGCACCTGCCCGGACCGCAGCTGGTCGTACCGGTCACGAACGCTCGCTACGCCCTCAATGCGGCGAACGCGCGCTGGGGTTCGCTCTACGACGCTGTCTACGGGACAGATGTCCTGGGCGACACGCCCGAACCGGGCCCCTACGACTCCGCCCGTGGCGAGCGAGTCATCGCCTGGGTGCGGGCACTGCTCGATGAGATTGCACCCCTCGAGGCTGGATCGCACGCGAGGGCGACCGCGTACACCGTCGAGCAGGGCTACCTCGCGGTGGCGCTTGAGGATGGTCGCAGTGTCCGGCTTACCGACAGCGACCAGCTTGCCGGGTTCCAGGGCGAACCCGCTGCACCATCGGCAGTGCTGCTGCGCCGCAACGGGCTGCACCTGGAGTTGACGATCGACCGCGAGCACGACGTAGGTGCGACGGACACGGCCGGCATCGCCGACGTGCTGCTGGAGGCCGCCATCACTTCGATCATGGATTGCGAGGACTCCGTCGCCACCGTCGACGCCGCGGACAAGGTGCTCGCCTACCGCAACTGGCTCGGGCTCATGCGCGGCGACCTGACGGAGGAGGTGACGAAGGACGGCGTCACCTTCACACGGCGCCTCGCGGACGACCGCACCTATTCCGCACCGGACGGTGCATCGCTGACGCTGCCGGGCCGCGCGCTGATGCTGGTGCGCAACGTCGGGCACCTGACGACGACGGCCACCGTCCTCGATCGCGACGGCCGTGAGGCGCCCGAGGGACTCCTCGACGCGATGATCACCGTGCTTGGGGCCAAGCACGACCTCGTGAAACGAGACGGTCTGCGCAGCTCGCGCACAGGGTCGATCTACGTGGTCAAACCGAAGATGCACGGCCCGGACGAGGTGGCGTTCACAGACGAGGTATTCGGACACGTCGAGCGCGTCCTCGGGCTGCCCGCCAACACGGTGAAGCTCGGCATCATGGACGAGGAGCGACGCACGACGCTGAACCTCAAGGAGTGCATCCGCGCCGCGCAGGCGCGCGTCGCCTTCATTAACACCGGCTTCCTCGACCGCACCGGCGACGAGATCCACACTTCGATGGAGGCCGGGCCGATGGTGCGCAAGGCGGACATGCGCGCGCAGGACTGGATCGCGGCGTACGAGGATTGGAACGTCGACGTTGGCCTGGCCTGCGGCCTGCCCGGCCGCGCGCAAATCGGCAAGGGGATGTGGGCCGCGCCCGACCTCATGGCGCAGATGCTCGAGGAGAAGATCGGGCATCCCCGCGCCGGCGCAAACTGCGCGTGGGTGCCCTCGCCGACGGCCGCCACACTCCACGCGACGCACTACCTGCGGGTCGATGTCCTCGCCCGCCAGGCCGAACTCGAGCGCGACGGTCGCCGCGCCCAGCTCGACGATTTACTGCGTATCCCGGTCGCCTCGGACCCCGACTGGTCCGACGAGGAGGTCCGCGAGGAGCTGGAGAACAACGCGCAGGGCATCCTCGGATACACGGTGCGCTGGATCGACCAGGGGATCGGCTGCTCGAAGGTCCCGGACATCCATGACGTAGGCCTGATGGAGGACCGTGCGACCTGCCGCATCTCCTCGCAACACATCGCGAACTGGCTGCACCATGGCGTCGTGGACGAGGCGACGGTGCGAGAGGTCATGCAGCGCATGGCCGCCGTCGTCGACGGGCAAAACAGCGCGGATCCGCTCTATCGCCCGATGGCCCCCGGTTACGACGGCGAGGCGTTCCAGGCGGCGCTCGACTTGGTCTTCGGAGGCATCGACCAGCCCTCGGGCTACACCGAGCCGGTGCTGCACGAGCGCCGGCGTACGCAGAAGGCGCTCGACGCCGGGTCGAGCTAGTTCCGATCGATCGCCTGTAAGCGAACGTGCGAGGCATACTCGTGCGAACATCACAGAGCGCACACCCCGGAGGTCGCGACATGCTCGAGCAGTTCCACATCCCGGCCGACATCGAGGTGCGGGTCGATCGCGGCGTAATGCGTGCCACCGTCGAGGACGTATTGGTCGCACTGGGCATGCCCCAGGAACACGCCGAGCAGTCGGCCGACGTGCTGCTTTACGCGGACTCGCGCGGCATCGACTCGCACGGCGTGTCCAACATGCTGCGGGTCTACGTGGAGGCGATCCGGGACGGCCGCATCAACCTCGACCCCCAGTGGCGCATCACGCACGAGAGTCCGGCCGCCTGCACGATCGACTCGGACGGCGCACATGGCGGCGTGATCGGTCCGGAGGCGATGCGCATCGCCATCGAGCGGGCGCGCGAGTATGGCATCGGCTCGGTCGCGGTCTACAACGGCGGCCATTACGGCGCCGCCGCCTACACCGCCGCGATGGCCCTCGAGGAGGACATGATCGGCATCTCGATGACCGCAGGCGGCGTGGCCGTGACACCTACGTTCGGCGCCGAGCGCTTAGTGGGCCTCAATCCGATCGCCATCGCCGTGCCCACGCGCGAGGAGCCGCCCTTCATCTTCGACGCCTCGATGAGTTCGGTAGCCGGCAACAAGGTGCGACTCGCACAGCGCCTCGGCCGCGACGCGATGCCCGGCTGGGTCGCCAGCGCCGACGGCGCGCCGATCATGGTGGAGCAGCCGCTCCCGGACGAGTACATGATGCTGCCCCTGGGCGGCACCAGAGAGATCGGCTCACACAAGGGGTTCGGCCTGTCGGTCATGATCGAGGTGCTGACCAGCGTCCTCTCTGGTGGCGCGGCGGGTCCCGACCGTCGCGCCGGCCAGGCTCATCATCTGCTGGCGCTCCGCCTCGATGCGTTCACCGACCCCGACCAATTCAAGGACGACATGGACGCCTACCTGCGCCGCCTCCGCGAGGCGAAGACTGCGCCTGGTGCCGAGCGCGTGTACTACGCCGGGCTGCCCGAACACGAGGAGGAGGCGATCCGGCGCGAGCGCGGGATTCCGTATCACCCGGAGGTCATCGAGTGGTTCAAGGGAGTGATCGCGGAGCTGGAGATCGAGGACCGCCTGCCTGAGGTTTAGGCGACGGCCCTCTCCACATGGCCGGCCGCGCTCGCATCGCCTGCTCGCCGGACAAAGTCCTCGGCGCTGATGGCGGGGCTGAAGAGGAAGCCTTGACCGACGTCGCATCCCACGTTCTGTAGGAACCGCAGCTGCTCAACGTCCTCGATGCCTTCAGCGATCACCCGCAGGTTGAGTCTTCGCGACAGCGTGACGACCGCGTCGACGATCGCCGCATTGCCATCGTTGTGCGGCAACTCCGACACGAACGAGCGATCGATCTTGAGCATGTCGACTGGCAGCATCACCAGGTGACTGAGCGACGAGTGACCGGCGCCGAAGTCAAGCTCGCCGGCGATCGCGCTCTCGGTCAGCTCCACGATCACCTGCTCCGGCGGCACGTCGACTGCCTCCAGCGCGTTGCGGAACGTCGCGACGATGTCGCCGCGGAAGAACTGGGCAGGCGAGACATTGACGGAAACGGACAGGTCGGTCAGACCGGCCGCGTGCCACTCCTCCAGTTGGGCCAGCGCAGTCCAGACCACCCAGCGACCGATCTCGACGATCAGACCAGTCTCCTCGGCGATCGGGATCATCCGCGCGGCCGACACGAGTTCGGGCCCGTCGCGCCAGCGTAGCAATGCTTCGCCGCCGATGATGTTCCCCTGTGCGAGGTTCACGACCGGCTGGAAGTGCAGCTCGAAGTCGCCCTGATCGAGGCCCGACCAGAGCCGCTGCTCGATCGCGAGCCGCTCGTCGACAGCAGCCGTCAGTGTCGAGGAGGCGAAGGCGGCGCGATCACCGCCTCGACCCTTCGCGTCGTACATCGCAATGTCCGCGTTGCGCAGCAGCTCGTTAGGCGTAGTGCCATGCTCCGGATAGATCGCGATACCAGCGCTGGCGCTGATGTTCACAGCGCGCCCGCTCAGGTTGTGGACCGTGCGCACGCGCTGCAGCAGCCGCTGCGCCGCGAATGTTGCCGCTCGAGGATCGACCGGGCCGCGGATCATCAGCGCGAACTCGTCGCCGCCGAAGCGTGCAAACACGTCCTCGCTACGGAGCACGGAGCTGACGCGATCGGCGACGGAGCGCAGCAAATCGTCGCCCACCGGGTGCCCCAGCGAGTCATTGATCAACTTGAACCGATCGAGGTCCATGAACGAGGGCTCGATCGCCGTGGACACCGCTGGCGGACACTACGGTGTGTATCCTTCGCTGGCGCTCGATGGGGCCGGGAATCCGCTAGTCACCTATCACGATGTCCTAAATCGAGATCTGATGCTCCTCCACTGCTTCGCTCCGGACTGCGGGCCTCAATTCGTTCCCTAGTCGGGGAGAGTGTTCGCGGCGGGGAGCCTCACGTCCTTGTCAACAAGGACGACGAGCGACGCCTGCCGCTGAGGTGGGAGGCGTCGATGTTGCCGGATCTGAGGTACGCGCTCGCGGCGCTAAGAACGGTCGTCCGCGAGCGACGTGAACTGGCACTCGGGACTGCGCTGCCGGATTCGCGGTCCGTTGCCTCAGTTACCGACCGTTAGTCGGCCGACTCGGCTGCCGGACTCATAAGCCGTCGGTCGCCGGTTCAAATCCGGCCGCCTCGTTACGGGATGGCTCATCGAGCTGGCTGAGCGCGCCCCATTCACTGGCGCTTTGTTGGGCTGTCATCATCCGCCCCCTTGGTACTCTCCACGGCGTGAACGCCCGTTCGAGGCGCATGCAACGCCTTCTGCGCAACGATCAGTACACGCCTGGCCACGCTTTAGATCCCAGCGGACATCAGTCGTGCAGCGCTATCCCTCACGGGCGGGATACCGCAACACGTTGCGCAACTGCCGGCTAGACAGCTGTCCATGTACAGCCGTACACCCCAGCGTCGTCGAGATACTGTCCGCTGAAGTGCGCCGAGGAGTGTGTTGGCGGCGTTACGATAGGTCAGCGTCAGACGAAGTAGGGCGACGCGCGCGCCAGCTCCGGGATGGTCAGGTGCACGATGGCCGAGGCGATGTCGAACCTCAGCGCGACCGAGACGACTGTGGATCAGCTCGTAGTGCGGCTCGAGCGCGACGGCTTCGCGATCGTCAATGACGTGCTGACGGCCGAGGAGGTGGAGGAGAAGCGGCGCGCCCTCGAGCGTCTGATCGCCGCCACACCGACTGGTCGCAACGATTTCGAGGGGTTCTCGACGCGGCGCATCTACGCGCTGTTCGCGAAGACTCGAGTCTTCGACGAGCCGGCCACTCATCCGCTGATCTTCGGGGCCGTCGAACGGGTGCTCGGCACGGCCACCCTGAGCGCACCCCAGGCGATCCAGATCGCCCCGGGCGAGAGCGCGCAGAACCTGCACCGTGACGACGGCGTCTATCAACTCCCCCCGCCGAAGCCGGAGCTGGTCGTGAACGTGATGTGGGCGATCGATGCGTTTACCGAGGAGAACGGCGCGACGCACGTCGTCCCCGCAAGTCACCGCTGGGTCGAGGAGCGACCCGACGACGACACCGCGACTACTCGCGCGACGATGCCTTCGGGCTCGGCGATGCTGTTCCTCGGCTCGGTCTACCACGGCGGCGGTGCCAATGACTCGGATGCGCCTCGCCTAGGAGTCATCCTTGAGTATTGTGCCGCGTGGCTGCGTCAGCAGGAAAACCAGTATCTCGCTGTGCCTCGCGAGCTGGTGCTGACGCTCCCTCCGGAGCTGCAGGAGCTGCTCGGCTACAACATGTGGGGCAACTTGGTCGGCAACGTCGACGGCCGGCATCCTCGGCGCTGGCTGGAGCGCCAGCAGTAACCGCGACAGCACGAATCCGGCGTACTGAATCCTCGAAACTCGGCTCAGGCAGCTCTCCGCTCCCGTCCTCGCACCTAGCCACCCTCCAGCCGAGGGTGCGGGTTGCCAGTTCAAGGTGCGTGGATGAAGGGATGGACGCCTCTCTCCCCTCGCCCTCACGCGTAGGCACCCCGGTGGGGGGTCGATACGTGCGAGGGCGAGGGTTGAAGGAAGTGGGGTGGGGGCTCCGGACTCAAAACCGCGGAAGCCCGACCTCGCCGGACCGCCCGTGCTTGCGTAGCTTTAGTGGTCGGCGCTGATGGGGAGCCCGCCGACGGTCCTCGTCGCGCAGCACAAACGCCAACGAAGCATCCGCCGAACTCAGCGGCTCGTCAGCTGCTCAACGGTCGCCCTCTCGAAGTGCAACTGCTCGTGGGTGACCACGACGCTCCCGTCGCTGCGGAGGTCGACGAGCGCGACGCTGCCCGGGCCGACGACGGGCGAACTCGACCCCGACCCGCTGTACGCCAGTGTCATCGCGCCGAAGCGTGCTGTCTCTGGCGCGTGACGGTGGCCCAGCGCTAGGTAGTCGACGCCCGCTAGCGCCTCCGCGTGGCGTTCGAGGACGATCGGTGAGCTACGAGTGCCCTCGGGTGGGTTGAGCTCGCCGTGCGCGAGGACGATCGACCACCGGCCGTGATCGCGTGCGCCGGGCAGGTGCGCCAACGGGTCGTTCGCCGGAGTGTGCTCTGGCATCCCTCGACCCCATACCCTGACCGCACCGTCAAGCAAGTCGACGGCGCGTCCGCCGGGCTCGTCGATGTAGATGTGCCCGTCTGCCGCGAGCGCCGCGAGTCCGCCGAAGGCATCGCCGTCGCTCTCGGAGTAGCGGATGTCGTGGTTCCCGGGGATCGCGACCAAGGGCAGCGGCAGGCCCCTGAACTCCGCGGCCACGGCCTCGATGAGCTCGGCCGGCTGGTTCGCGGAGTCGAACAAGTCGCCCGCGACAATCACCGCCTCAGCCGCCGCGGCCTCGGCGAATCGGGCGAGCGCCCGGATCGTTTCGAACGCTTCCGTGGGATACGTCCGGTGGAAGTGGAGGTCCGAGGTGTGGAGGATGCGAATGGGCCTGCGCATGACTCGAGTCTAGGGTCCGCCCAGTTCGCGGTCGATGGGGGCCCGCCGCTGTGATGCTGCACGCGGGCGATCAAGTATCGAGCGCCGGATGTGGGCCGTGAGCGAGCAACTCCGGCTGCGGGTCCATAAAGCTCGGAGTACTATCGCCTCCGCCAGGCGGTCGAATCAGGACAGGTCGC
Source organism: Dehalococcoidia bacterium (assembly GCA_965226785.1). Taxonomy (GTDB): domain Bacteria; phylum Chloroflexota; class Dehalococcoidia; order UBA2979; family UBA2979; genus CBDDEC01. The sequence goes on along the minus strand of CBDDEC010000004.1, from coordinate 655,065 downwards.
TGTAGCCGAGGTAGCGTGGCCTTGGATCGCTGCGACGCGAGCCGTAGCGCCCGAGGGTGGCACTCGAGGGTGGAGATGTTCGGGAACGCCGAAGACGCACCAGAATCGGCACCGCAGAAGGTGGAACGTCCCCGGGACGAGTTTGGCCGTCCGCTGCCTTGCCGGCTCCGTCTCCCGGCTCAGGCTGGAGGACTTCGACGCGCTCTCGATTGAAGAGAATCATCAGCTTGGGAAGCGGTACTTCAACGAGCGCCAGTTCTTCGGGGCGCACGAAGCATGGGAGACCGCCTGGCGCGAAGCCCGCGGGAGCAAAGACGAGGAGTTCTTCAAGGGGCTGTCGCAGCTCGGTGCTGGCTACACGCATTACCAGCGTGGTAATGCCCACGGGGCACAGGCGTTGGTGCGTCGAGGACTCGAGCGGATCGCGCAGTACGGCTCGGCTCACCGAGGCATCGATATCAACACGCTCGCGCGCGATGCGGCCGAGCAGGCAGACCGCTTCGAGGCCGCGGAGCGGCGTGGGTCTGCTGCGTCGGCCGAAGTCGCGAGCCCTCGACGCGGGCGTGGGGGGACGAGTGCACGAGGGCGGGCAGGAGCTGCTGGGCGATTTGGCGGTCGTGGTCGCGGCCGCCATCCTCGCGGCGCTAGTGCTGCACCGGCTTCGTCTCCCGCCGAGCACGATGAGGGGGGCGCAATGGTCACAGAAGAGGCACCGCAGGCGGTCCGCAACGACACGATGCACCCGGCCGAGGAGGTGCTGGTCTTGCGCCACCACGCCCTCCAGCTGGGCTCGCACCGACAGTTCATGGAATGGAGCCGATCCCGCATCTGGACCTTCTTCATGCGCATCGGCGCGCGCGTCGTGGGCGAGTGGAAGGTGATCTACCCGGACGGCTCCCCGCCACCCACCGACCACGAGGACGGATGGCGGCTCGCCCGTTACGCCGGGATGGACCACTGGCGTGACACCCGCGACGGCGAGCTGCTCGGCGGCAACGGCCCGCTGCGGGACCGCTCTCGCGAAGGCGGCACGAAGCGGAACGCGTACGTGATCAGCCGCGACGACGTCTTCTTCCTCACAGACGGCCGAATGGCACCCGGCGGCCCCTACTATCTGCCCGGTCTGAACGAGCAGTACCAGCGGATCGGCGACGAAGAGGAGCTGCCCGACGATGCACCGCACCCGGTGCGCCTCGACGTGGCGCAGCCGGGTGAGGAGTTGGTCGCGTTCCGCACCTTCAAGATCGAGAAGGGCAGCTTCGACCGCTTCCACGCGGCGCTGCAGGATGCGGTCTGGCCGTACCTAGACAAGATCGGCGTCCGACCGATCGGCGAATGGCGGCGGTTCTACCCGGATCCGCCGATCGTGGACCGCGAGGAGAGCCCGGACCACGACGAAGCGGTGCAGCTGACGCGTTACGCCAGCTACGAGCACTGGCAGGCGACTCGCTCCGCCTCCGCGCTCGGCGGCGACGGGCCAGACTACCGCGCCATGGTCGCCGCGATCGAGGAGCGACGAGCGCTGACGCAGGAGACCTCACTGCGGTTCATGCAGGGCGACATGTTCCCGAACCCGCCGATGTACGCTCCGCCGCTGAACGAGCGCTACCGGAGGGTCTGAGCTGCGCCGATCGGTGGCGTGCCCGCGGCCGGGGCGGGCCGCCGCGATCGCTCGAAGGCTCACGAGGCGGCGGCTGCGACCGCGATCTCCTCGGGCGTGCCGCGCGTGAGAGAATCACCGCCGCCGACGAGTCGGCTCGTGCTCAATCGGAGTGGGCGATGCGACTCTTGTCTCCCCCGCGGCACCGTCTTCGCGGGGAGCGAGTTCGCGTTCAGACTGGTGCGGGGCTGCCTCGAACACCTCCCGCTCGTCCGCGCTGACCGCCAGCGCCCGCCGAATGTATGTCTCAACGTCGCTCGACGAGTTCGCCTCTCCCCGTGGGACGGCAAAACCTCATGCGGCCCACCGATACTCATGATGCAAGCCTCCTAGCACCGGCTTGCTGACGACTCCGCTGACTCGGCGTCCGCTGCACCGGCGAGCGTCCCTCCGGAGAGTCGAGCGACAATGATCGATGCGGCCGCATCGCGTTGTAGTGCTGGACGTACTGACCAAGCACCCGCCGGAGATGTTGTTCGTTGACCGCGATGACATGGTCGAGACACTCGCGCCTGAGCGTGCCGATGACGCGCTCGGCGATGGCGTTGGCATTCGGCGCGTGCACCGGAGTCAGAATCGTCTCGATCCCGATCCGTCGAGCGCGTGCGATGAAGTCTCCGCCATAGCTACGGTCGCGGTCTCGGATGAGGAACCCTGGCTGCTGACCCCAGGCGGTCGCCTCGATCAGCTGCTGCCAGATCCAGGGCGCGTTCGGATGCTCCGTGACGTTCCAGTGCCGGATGCGGCGCCGGTCGTGGTCGATCACGATGAGCACGGAGAGCGTGCGGAAGGCGAGCGTCTGGACCGTGAACAGATCGGCGGCCCAGATGCTGGACGCGTGGTTGCGGAGAAACGTGCGCCACGACTGGCTCGGCGGGCGCCGCAGCGCTTGCCGGCGGTAGCGACTCACGGTGCGGGCGCTCACGTCGGAGCCAAGCGCACGCAGCTCACCAACGATGCGGACGGCGCCCCACCGTGGATGCTCAGTGGCGATGCGCAGGATCAGCCGCTGCCACTCGGCGGGAATGTGGGGACGCCCAGGTCCGCGACGACTCTTCCAGCGCCAGTAGGCGCGCCAAGCAGAACGATGCCACCGCACAACCGTGTCCGGCTCGACCATCACGAGCGTGCCTCGCCAGCCGGATCAACCGCGTGCCCGTAGTGACCAGAATCGGCGGTCGTGGCGACCGAGCCGCGGTCGACGACGGCCCCGGGTGTAGACGGCGAGCTGATGCCGCAGCGCTAAGTTCTCGAGGACGAGATCTCGGCGGGCGCGGACCGAAGCGAAGAGTGCTGCGACAAGCAGACGGAGGTAGAGCACAGACGAGCCTCTCGTGGCTCGCCGATACTCTGCTATCTCAGGACAGAGCTGCACCTATCAGGGCCGTCCCACGCGTGTCACTCCAGTCCATCCTCGACGCTCCGTTCACGAGCAACGTCCGCTCCCCGCAGACGGTCGCGATGATAGCGCCCAGAGGGCCAATCCTCGATTGGCGCTCGTGACGAGGACAGCGAGGCGTGCGAGGCTGTGCCTCCTACGGCACGAGCGCTGCGAGAGAGCAGGCGAGCATGTTCGGTGTAGCGATCCAGGCGAGCGACGCGCGAGGCGCGGTCGCTCAGGCGATCTCCGCCGAGGCGGCCGGTATCGAGTCGATCTGGGCGACGATGAACGGCGCCGGGGGCGCCGATATGCTGCCCGTCTTCGCCGCGATCGCGGTCCAGACCGAGCGTGTCAAGATGGGCACCGCCATCCTCCACACCTGGCCGCGTCACCCCGTGATCTATGCGCAGGAGCTGCTCGCTCTCGACCAGCTCGCACCCGGCCGCTTCCGCCTCGGCATCGGCCCGACCACCGAGTTCTTTGTCACCCGCCTCTATGGCACTGCGTACCACAAGCCGCTCACGAATCTGCGCGAGTACCTGTTGACGCTGCGCACCCTGCTGGCCGAGGGGCGGGTCGAGTTCGAGGGCGTGCACGTCCGCTCCCGCGGCCGAATTTCGGCCACCGCCGAGGTGCCGGTGATGGCCTCTGCGCTGCGCCCAAAGTCGTACGAGCTCTGTGGCGAGCTCAGTGACGGCGCAATCTCGTGGATGAGCCCGCTGCGCTACCTGCTAGGCACGGCGCTGCCGGCGATGGAGGCCGGCGCCGCGACCGCGGGCCGTGAGCGCCCGCCGCTGGTCGCACACGTGCCGATCGCCGTCGGCGTCGATCTGGAGACGGCTCGCAGCTGGGCGCGCGAGCAGCTCGCGATGTACGCCCGCGTGCCGAACTACCAGGGCATGTTCAGCGCCGCCGGTTATGACGTCAGCGACGGCTATAGCGACGACCTGCTCGACGACCTCGTCGTCTCAGGCACGGTCGAGGAGGTCGCCGCAGGGCTTCACCGCTGGCGCGATGCCGGCATCGACGAGGTGCTCGCGCAGCCGCTCGTCGACCGCGAGGACCGCGCCGGCTCGGTCGAGCGATCGTTCGCAGCGGTCGCGCTCGCCACCTCGCAGTGAGCGACGGCGCGCCGCCAGCCGGGAGCAGCACGACACAGGAGTTCTGGGCGCTCGACCCGGAGGTCGCATACCTCAACCATGGCTCCTACGGCGCGACACCTCGGCCCGTGCTGGCACGCCAGCAGGCGTTGCGCGACGAACTCGAGCGCGAGCCGATCGAGTTCTTGACCCGCACGAGACAACAGCGCATCGATGACGCTCGCGCGGCACTCGCCGCGTTCGTCGGCGCTCGAACGGCCGATCTCGCTTTCGTGAACAACGCGACCACCGGCGTCAACGCCGTGCTGCGCTCGTTGCGCTTCGAGCCCGGCGATGAGCTGCTCGTGACCGACCATGCCTACAATGCGTGCCGCAATGCCCTCGACTTCGTCGCCGAGCGCGCGAGCGCCACAGTCGTCGTCGCGCCAATCCCGTTCCCGATCGAGTCGCCGGGCGAGGTCGTCGATTCGCTGCTCGAGCGCGTCAGCTCGAGGACTCGCCTGGCAATGGTCGATCACATCACGAGCCCTACCGCGCTAGTGCTCCCCCTCGAGGAAATGGCGTCGGCACTCACCTCGCGCGGCATTGAGGTGCTGGTCGACGGCGCGCATGCGCCCGGAATGATCCCGCTGGACCTCGACAGCCTCGCAGAGGTCGGCGTGACCTACTACAGCGGCAACTGCCACAAGTGGCTCTGCTCGCCGAAGGGCGCTGGCTTCCTCTGGGTCGCACCACAGCGTCAGTCCGCGATCCGCCCGACTGTGATCAGCCACGGCGCGAACGCTCAAGACGCCTCGCGCTCTCGCTTCCACCACGAGTTCGACTGGCTCGGCACCGCCGACATCACTCCCTGGCTCTGCGTCCCGACCGCGATCGACGCGGTCGGCGCGGCGCACGAAGGCGGCTGGGACGCCATCCGCCAACGCAACCACGCACTCGCCCTCGAGGCTCGTGACCTGCTGGTAGACGCCCTCGACATGACCACAGCACCAGCGCCCGACGACATGCTCGGTTCGATGGCGGCGCTGCCGCTGCGCTGGCCCGACGACGTCACGCCCGGACGCGGACCGTCCGACAAACTGAACGCCACGTTGATCGAGGACTACCGCATTGAGGTGCCCGTGATGCGCTGGCCGTCGCCGCCTCGACGCCTGTTGCGCGTCTCGGCGCAGCTCTACAACACCCGCGCCGACTATGAGCGTCTCGCCGAGGCCCTCCGCGACCTCGGCGAGGTGGGGGCGTAGGAAGACGCGCCTAGCCCTCGACGGCCGAGCCTTCGCGGCGTGCTCCGGTCATCGGGTGGACGTCGAAGGGGCCGTCTAGGCGGAGTTCGTCGGCGACTTCGCGCATGGCAGGGAGCACCTCCTCGCCCATCAGCCGCAGGCTGCGCATCGAGTCCTCGTGCGTCATTGAGCCGTCGCCGTCCCAGAGGAAGATGCTGCCCGGGCGTCAATACGCAGTCAGCCCTGCCGGGGGCCGGGGATCTCAGCTCCGCGCACGCAGGAGCTCGTCGGCACCTTCAGCGATCTCGCGAACTATCTCACTCGCAGGTTCGACCCCGCGGATGAAACGCACGGAGTCACCGGCGTACATGGCCATTGCCCCAACTTCGCCGCTGCTACCCGCGAGTGATGGTGCCACACTGAACCGCGATACAGGCGTAGTTATGGGCCCGTGGGACGGCAAAACCTCATGCGGCCCACCGATACTCATGATGCAAGCCTCCTAGCACCGGCTTGCTGACGACTCGCTGACTCGGCGTCCGCTGCACCGGCGAGCGTCCCTCCGGAGAGTCGAGCGACAATGATCGATGCGGACGCATCGCGTTGTAGTGCTGGACGTACTCACCAAGCACCCGCCGGAGATGTTGTTCGTTGACCGCGATGACATGGTCGAGACACTCGCGCCTGAGCGTGCCGATGACGCGCTCGGCGATGGCGTTGGCATTCGGCGCGCGCACCGGAGTCAGAATCGTCTCGATCCCGAGCCGTCGAGCGCGTGCGATGAAGTCTCCGCCATAGCTACGGTCGCGGTCTCGGATCAGGAACCCTGGCTGCTGACCCCAGGCGGTCGCCTCGATCATCTGCTGCCAGATCCAGGGCGCGTTCGGATGCTCCGTGACGTTCCAGTGCCGGATGCGGCGCCGGTCGCGGTCGATCACGATGAGCACGTAGAGCGTGCGGAAGGCGAGCGTCTGGACCGTGAACAGATCGGCGGCCCAGATGCTGGACGCGTGGTTGCGGAGAAACGTGCGCCACGACTGGCTCGGGGGGCGCCGCAGCGCTTGCCGGCGGTAGCGACTCACGGTGCGGGCGCTGACCTCGAAGCCAAGGGCACGCAGCTCGCCGACGATGCGGACGGCGCCCCACCGCGGATGCTCAGTGGCGATGCGGACGATCAGCTGTCGCAGCTCTGCGGGAATCCGGGGTCGTCCGGAGCGGCGACGACTCTTCCAGCGCCAGTAGGCGCGCCAAGCAGAACGATGCCACCGCACCACCGTGTCCGGCTCGACCATCACGAGCGTGCCTCGCCAGCCGAACCAACCGCGTGCCAGTAGTGACCAGAATCGGCGGTCGTGGCGACGGAGCCGCGGTCGACGACAGCCCCGGGTGTAGACGGCGAGCTGATGCCGCAGCGCCAAGTTCTCGAGGACGAGATCTCGGCGGGCGCGGACCGAAGCGAAGAGTGCTGCGACAAGCAGACGGAGGTAGAGCACAGACGAGCCTCTCGTGGCTCGCCGATACTCTGCTATCTCAGGACAGAGCTGCACCTATCAGGTTTTGCCGTCCCACGGCGGCCCCGGTGTTGTCTTCAGTCAGGGTGGTGGGCCTAAGCGTGCTGTACTGCGAACTCGTACCAAGGGTCGCAACGGGCTTTGCCAGAGACCTTGCGCGGCGTTCCTTGGTCAGCTGCTGTGTCTGCACATGCGGCAGCCCGTTACGCCCATCACGATGGGCATGAGGGTGTCGATGACGGCCCAAAATTGTCCGTCGGCCTCGTTGTTGGGAGACAGAGAGCTAAACCAGTTCCAGAAGAACAGGATGAACACAGCAACTACCCCGTAGAAAACCGCGTTCGCTTCTAGGTATCGCTTCAGGTCCGCCGAACCGTCGCCATCGACACGGCGCTTTTCCACGTAGCTGCCGGCCAAGGCAATCACCATACCCACCGCCATGAACCAGTTGAGTATCTCCCACACCGTGAATGGCTCGTCTCCGCCCGGGTGGTACAGGGGAGTAACGATAAAATTTACGGCAACCACAGCCGCAAGCAACACAAGGTAAGCCGCTGCCGCACGAATCAGGATGGACATGCTTTCCTCCTCGACTCAAACTGAGGCTCTCGGAGCCTGACCCGGTTCTCCGGACTGAACCGCCCCGGGTTCGCTAGTGGAGACTCGGTTCATTGAGTCCCGGCACCTGCCGAGACCAGCTCACGTTCCTGGTTGCGCTCGTACTCGGCGGGTGGCAGGTAGTCGAGCGCACTATGCAACCGCCGATGGTTATACCAGTCCACCCACTCCAGCGTCGCCAGCTCGAGGTCGTCGAGTCCGCGCCACGGTCCCCGGCGGTGCACCAACTCCGCCTTGTAGAGCCCGATCACCGACTCCGCCAGCGCGTTGTCATAGGAGTCACCACGACTCCCGACCGAGGTCACGGCCCCGGCCTCGGCGAGCCGCTCGGTGTAGCGGATCGAGAGGTACTGCACCCCACGATCGCTATGATGAATCAGCCCGTCGAAGGGTCCGTTCCGCGCCCATAGCGCCTGCTCAAGGGCATCGAGCGCGAGTTCGGTCCGCAGTGAGCGCGATGCCTGCCAGCCGACGACCGAGCGCGAGTAGACGTCGATGACGAAGGCGACGTAGACGAAGCCCGACCAGCTGGGCACGTAGGTGAGGTCGGCTACCCAGAGCCGGTTGGGGGCTGGTGCGTGGAAGTCCCGCTCCACGAGGTCCGCCGGTCTGGGCGCGCTCTCGTCCGCCACGGTCGTCCGTTTGACCTTCCCACGTACCACCCCAGAGAGACTCAGCTCCCGCATCAGCCGCTCCACGGTGCAGCGCGCGACGGGGATGCCCTCGCGGTGCAGCTGGCGCCAGAGCTTGCGCGCACCGTAGACCCCGAACTGTTCGGCGTGGACGTGCTGCAGCTTCACCTTCAACGCCTCGTCACGCACCCGCCGCGCCGAGAGCGGTCGGCTCCGGGCGGCGTAGTAGCTGGACGGGGCGACCTGCAGTTCCCGGCAGATCGGCTCGACCCCGAAGCGTTCGCGGTGGGTCTTGATGAAGCGAGTCATTTCGGCAGTCGCGGGTCGAGCTCCCGCGCGAAAAAAGCCGAAGCGGCCTTGAGGATCTCGTTCGCCCGGCGCAGCTCACGGTTCTCGCGCTCGAGCTCCCGCAGCCGCGTCTGCTCCTCCGTCGTCTGCCCCGGCCGTGCGCCGCCGTCGACCTCAGCCCGTCGCACCCACTTCCGTAACGTCTCCGGCGTCATCCCGAACTTCGAGGCGATCGAGCTGATCGTTGCCCACTGCGACGAGTGGTCCCGCTCGTGCTCGAACACCATCCGGACCGCCCGCTCGCGGATCTCCGCCGGGTATCTGCCTGGTCGTGTCATCGCTCCATCCTCTCAAGGACTGGAGCCTCCAACATTCCCGGGGCGGTTCAAGATGTTGTTCGTTGACCGTGATGACATGGTCGAGACACTCGCGCCTGAGCGTGCCGATGACGCGCTCGGCGATGGCGTTGGCATTCGGCGCGTGCACCGGAGTCAGAATCGTCTCGATCCCGAGCCGTCGAGCGCGTGCGATGAAGTCTCCGCCATAGCTACGGTCGCGGTCTCGGATCAGGAACCCTGGCTGCTGACCCCAGGCGGTCGCCTCGATCATCTGCTGCCAGATCCAGGGCGCGTTCGGATGCTCCGTGACGTTCCAGTGCCGGATGCGGCGCCGGTCGTGGTCGATCACGATGAGCACGGAGAGCGTGCGGAAGGCGAGCGTCTGGACCGTGAACAGATCGGCGGCCCAGATGCTGGACGCGTGGTTGCGGAGAAACGTGCGCCACGACTGGCTCGGGGGGCGCCGCAGCGCTTGCCGGCGGTAGCGACTCACGGTGCGGGCGCTGACCTCGAAGCCAAGGGCACGCAGCTCGCCGACGATGCGGACGGCGCCCCACCGCGGATGCTCAGTGGCGATGCGGACGATCAGCTGTCGCAGCTCTGCGGGAATCCGGGGTCGTCCGGAGCGGCGACGACTCTTCCAGCGCCAGTAGGCGCGCCAAGCAGAACGATGCCAGCGCACCACCGTGTCCGGCTCGACCATCACGAGCGTGCCTCGCCAGCCGGACCAACCACGTGCCAGCAGTGACCAGAGTCGGCGGTCGTGGCGACGGAGCCGCGGTCGACGACGGCCCCTTGTGTAGACGGCGAGCTGATGCCGCAGCGCCAAGTGCTCGAGGACGAGATCTCGGCGGGCGCGGACCGATGCGAAGAGTGCTGCGACAAGCAGACGGAGGTAGAGCACAGACGAGCCTCTCGTGGCTCGCCGATACTCTGCTATCTCAGGACAGACCTGCACGGATCAAGTTTTGCCGTCCCACGGCGGTGGTGCATGGGACTGCTCGATTCAATCAAGGGGATGTTCGGAAGAGGAAAGGGCGTTGCAGGCGACCTCGCTGGCGGCGCGGCTGACGCAGCGAGCGGCGCGGCGGGGGCGGCCTCATCGGCCGCCGACCAGGTCGTCGAAACGGCTGGCGACGCGGCCGAGGCGGTTGTGGACGCCGCCAGCGGAACAGTCGATCGGGCGCGCGACCTTATCGACGGCGATGGCGATGGCGACGAGGATGCCGGCGATGATGGTGAAGAGAGGGACGACTCACCACCCGCATAGCGCGGATGCTTCGCCTCGCTCGTGTACCCCAAGGTCCTCGCGGCGCATCCGCCCAGTGCTGACGGCAGTTTCTGACGATGCGAAGCGGCTGGGCGCGGTTGCCAGTTCGCGTGCACCACATGTCGTGCAGGTACCGGAGCCGTTCTGTCGTGCGGGTACCGAGATCTCACACCCACACTTCTCAATAGCGCCGGACTGCGAGGCGGTCATTCAGCCGCCGCGCCACGCCCGGCGGTAACCCCAGCGGGGGTGGCCACGCGAGAAGGCGTGCAACTCCGTCCGCAGCGCGTCGTCGCCGTGGCCGCGCGCCGACAGGCGGCGCTGTGTGGAGCGGTGCTGGCCGGTGACTCGGCATGCCCGCTGTGGGGCACGAAAACCTCATCCGCCGTATCCGCGAGGCGCGCCGCTGACTCCGAAACGCCGAAATCATGGGCTGGATGGAATATTGCCGCCCCACGAGACCCCGGACTGGGCGGCGATGTCACCGGGCGACTTCGAGGCATGGACCGCCGACGCTCGCCGGCGACCAGCTCTACTTCTACGGCGACACGCGAGCGGATTGACTCCGACACTCAGGTGTGAAGCACTGCGCTCGGGTCCGGAACCCTGCCAGCGTCACACCGCGAGCGTCAGACCGCTGAGCTCAACAGGCTGGTAGCGCCTCAGGGTGAGGGCTTGGCTTTTTCGACGAATCTGGTTGGCTGCTGGTCCGCGCGCAGGATCGACAACCCTTGCCGGTAGGCATCCTCGGCGCGGGCGGCGATGCCTGCTGCGCTGGCGCTCCCGATCGGGTGGTCGAGGAGGGCGAAGCGGAAGTCAGGCAGCCCTGTCGTCGTGGCGATCATGTGGCCCGTCGCCTCGAACGGCTTCGTGCACAGCACGAGGGCCGGCTTGCCGAGCTGCTCGAACGAGATACCGTCGTGCACACTGCACGTCGAGCAGGAGCCTCAGTCCCCTACCGCGGTGATCAGAAAGTCGACGTTCTCCGCCAGACGTTCCAGCACCTGCGGCTCTGCTATGTGGCTCGCCGAGGGCTTCGAGGCCTCATCGACGACCGCGCAGCCGTGATGCTCCTCGAAGCAGCGCGCCGTCTCGCGCAGCAGCGCGTCGGCATTCACCTTGCCATTCCAGAGCAGCCCGATGCGTAACCCGTCGAGGACTTCGAGGCGCGGAGCGTACGAGTTGTCGGTGTCCGGCGCCTCGACGGTCGGGTCGACCAGTTGTACGGCCATCACGCTGCCTCCCTAGCAGTCGACGCAGACGCCAATGGGCGCCGTCTGGCGTAGCGAGCCGCGGCCGCGGCTCCACGAGGTGAGGAACGCGGAGTGACCGCCCGCCTCACCCCCTGCGACCGCGATCAATATGTCCTCAGGCGAGTGCCCGCGATGTACCAGGGTCGTCCCGTCCGAGGGCTCGACAGGGCCGGGGACCTTGCCCGCGCGGCGCAGCTCCTCGCGCGTGCGCGCGGCGCGCTCGAAGAGGAACTCGCGCACGTCCTGCTTGGACCAGCCACCGCTGGCGGCGATCGCCGCATGCTCCGGCGAGAACACGACTACCGACTCGCCGGGGCTGAACGCGCCCAGGCTCGCCATCGCATCAGAGAACGTCGTCAGCAGCGCCTCCGGGTCGTCGGTGTAGTGGTTCTCGATGTTGTAGAAGCCGCTCGCGGCGAAGACCGTGACCGTGCTGATCTCGTCCGGGAACTCCAGCTCGACGCGCAGCGGCTTCCAAGGGCTCGCCTCCTCGTACTCGGCGATGCAGCACGAGTACTTGCCGGGCCAGCCGGTCGTTGAGCGGTCGGCGATCCCGGGCGTCATCTTGAAGACGTTAAGTGTGACGAGGCGAATCGCGCGCCCGATCGTGGCGTTGGCGCGGTTACCCGAGCCGAAGACGTTGCCCTCGGAGTTCATCGCGATCTCGTCCTTGATCGGGCCGCTCACGATCAGCATCGGCACCGACCCGCCCGTGCTCGCCGTCGAGGCGTGGTACGCGTACTCCGGCTCGCTCATCGCCTCAAGCGCCGCAATCACCACCGGGAAGTACTCCGGCAAACACCCGGCAAGGACGGCGTTCACCGCCGCCGCGTACACCGTGCAGGCGCGTCCGGTCGGTGGGTGCGTCGCCAGCACCTCCTCGGGCGGGCGCGCGGCCCACTCGAGCATCGCCTGCACGCGCTCCTCGGTAGGAGGCACGACGGGCAGGCCGTCCGTCCACCCCTGCTCGTAGCAGTAGTCGATCGCGGATGCCTCGTCCTCGACGACGTGGAGGCGCGGCTGCGGGGTCTCGATGCTGGTCGTCACGGGCGTCTCCTCGGTCCGTCGCGAGCTTACCTCACCCGAGGCGCGCCGGGCGCGCGCCCTCGAGGTGGCATCGCCCCTGCGGCGAGCTCGCTCGCCAGACTGCGACCGACGGCGTCGAAGCCGGCTCCTCCGTTCCCGACTTCCACGAGCTCGACTGACAGCCCGCCCCACCCACTACTAGAGAGCGGTCAGGGGGCCTCCAATGGTGCCTATACCCGGTGCGACCAAGATCGAGCGTCGTCGGTGGCACCCACCTCGAGGCTCAATCGGGCAAAGCGCTGGCTACCTCCACCGACTGCCGACGAGCCCCCTCTGCGCCGCCGTCGGTCGCTCCAATCCGCATCCTGAGCGACAGCGAGGCTTCACATTTCGCGATGGGCCATCTCTCACGCTGCCGTCATACCCGCCGTCGAGAGCCCTGTGCGTTCAGCAACTTCACAGCTGCTGAGGGTGAGAGCTTGTGTTTGTTCGACGATCTTGCGAGAGCGATCTCGCGCCGACGATCCCGAAAGCCTGACTCGAACTGCTCGAGCCGCGCACGGTCCAAGCTGGACTGAACGTTCGTCATCCGCCCGCAGCCCCCTGTAGGTCGACGATCTTCTCTAGAGCTTCGAGCTGAAACGGCACGAGCTCTCGGTGCACCGGTGGTGCCAGCTCATCAACCGCGATGCCACCGGTGTGCCGGCCGACGTAGAACGCGATGGCGGCAGAGAAGACACGGTTGAGGCTTACACCCTGCAGCTCCGCGAACTCGGCAGCGTCCGCTTGGAGCGCCGGCGGGATGCGCAGCGTGTAGTGGCCCGAGTAGCGCTCCGGGTCACTCGGCTCGGGAATGTCCCGGCCGCCCTCGAGCTCCGCCTCGACCCAGAGCCCAATCGTTCGTCGAGAGACTGCATGCACTCCTCGGCCGTGTCACCCGCGCCCCACACCTGTGGGGCACGAAAACCTCATCCGCCGTATCCGCGAGGCGCGCCGCTGACTCCGAAACGCTGAAATCATGGGCTGGATGGAATATTGCCGCCCCACGGGTGTGTTCACCCATCGTGTATGTCTTTGTGCCGAGATCGTGATCGTGGTGTCTCTGTCGCCGACGTAGGTCGGTCGGGTAGCCGTCCCAGCGCACGGCCCACGCCCGCACAGCCTGTCGAAGCCCTTCGGCTCCACCGCCTGATGTCTGCCCCACTGGAGGATCGCGGTATCGTTGTCTGAGTCGCATGCGCTCGCCGATCGACCAGGAAGATGGCGTTGATCATGAAACCCACCGAGCGGACGGTGCACTGGCAGGGCACCGCCGAGCTACTCGATCCGAACGGGATCGTGGTGGCTGAGGTGGCGGCTGAGCTCTGGAAGCTGAGCCTCGAGGTCCGCGGTGCCCGCTGGGGCGGGGAGCTGACCGCCCCAGCGGCGGTCGGCCTACGCTGGGTGGGCGACGAGCCACCGAGCGAGCTACGCCTCAGCGACGGCCGATCGGCGCCCATCGGCTCCCTTGGCGCCGTGAGGATGGATACCGCCGGGCCAGAAGCGACGCACGTTGTCCAACTAACAGGGAAGGGCGATCCGCCGTTCTGATTCCACTCACCAGTCGCCCCGTGGCGTGCTGGTGGGTGCCCCGTAATCACGGGAGCGATGCGCGGCCGCCGAGGAAATTGACGTAGATCTGCCCGGTCGAGTGCGGCTGCAAGTCGTCGTAGAAATCACGCACCCACTGCACGTTCGGCGCGGTTTGCGCGGGGTCGTGCCAGAGCCCATCGACAGCGAAGGGTCTACTACGTGCCGAAGAGCAAACCACCGAAGAGTGCGTTGGTGCGGTCGGTCGGGGCGCGTCTCCGGGAGATTCGTCTCCTACGCAAGGTCTCGCAGCAGCGCGTTGCAGAGGCCGTGGGCCTGTCCCAGGGATCGCTCTCTCTGTACGAGAGCGGCGCGCGTGACATCTCGGTGGTGAACCTGCTCACGATCCTCGACGAACTGGAGGTCAGCGTCGTCGAGTTCTTCGCCGGAGTCCCCGCGTTCGCCGTCCTCAAAGACTCGGATGACATCGGGATCGCCACGAAACTGATCACGCACGGGCTCGGCAGTCCCACTGAGTGACGACCTACTGCCCTGCTTCACAGGCTGCCCCCCAACGCGAAGTCTCTGCTGGCGACTTCGCCGACTTGATCGTGGCGGAGTTCGCGGGCAGCCCACCATACCTAGCGCGGGGACCAGCTCGCCCGATGTGCTGCTGGAGCTCTTTCCCGGCTCCATCTCGCCAGAGGCCACGGCCATCTCGGCAAGGGACCTCGGCGACCCGGGCTGGCCGTGGGACGGCAAAACCTCATGCGGCCCACCGATACTCATGATGCAAGCCTCCTAGCACCGGCTTGCTGACGACTCGCTGACTCGGCGTCCGCTGCACCGGCGAGCGTCCCTCCGGAGAGTCGAGCGACAATGATCGATGCGGACGCATCGCGTTGTAGTGCTGGACGTACTCACCAGGCACCCGCCGGAGATGTTGTTCGTTGACCGCGATGACATGGTCGAGACACTCGCGCCTGAGCGTGCCGATGACGCGCTCGGCGATGGCGTTGGCATTCGGCGCGTGCACCGGAGTCAGAATCGTCTCGATCCCGATCCGTCGAGCGCGTGCGATGAAGTCTCCGCCATCGCTACGGTCGCGGTCTCGGATCAGGAACCCTGGCTGCTGACCCCAGGCGCTCGCCTCGATCAGCTGCTGCCAGATCCAGGGCGCGTTCGGATGCTCCGTGACGTTCCAGTGCCGGATGCGGCGCCGGTCGTGGTCGATCACGATGAGCACGGAGAGCGTGCGGAAGGCGAGCGTCTGGACCGTGCACAGATCGGCGGCCCAGATGCTGGACGCGTGGTTGCGGAGAAACGTGTGCCACGACTGACTCGGCGGTCGCCGGAGCGCCTGCTGACGGTAGCGACTCACGGTGCGGGCGCTGACCTCGAAGCCAAGGGCACGCAGCTCGCCGACGATGCGGACGGCGCCCCACCGCGGATGCTCAGTGGCGATGCGGACGATCAGCTGTCGCAGCTCTGCGGGAATCCGGGGTCGTCCGGAGCGGCGACGACTCTTCCAGCGCCAGTAGGCGCGCCAAGCAGAACGATGCCAGCGCACCACCGTGTCCGGCTCGACCATCACGAGCGTGCCTCGCCAGCCGGACCAACCACGTGCCAGCAGTGACCAGAGTCGGCGGTCGTGGCGACGGAGCCGCGGTCGACGACGGCCCCTTGTGTAGACGGCGAGCTGATGCCGCAGCGCCAAGTTCTCGAGGACGAGATCTCGGCGGGCGCGGACCGATGCGAAGAGTGCTGCGACAAGCAGACGGAGGTAGAGCACAGACGAGCCTCTCGTGGCTCGCCGATACTCTGCTATCTCAGGACAGAGCTGCACCTATCAGGTTTTGCCGTCCCACGCCCAGAATGACGGCCCCGTTAGCGTCCACGTTCAGTCATGCGGTCTGGCGACGACCAAGCGCCGATGGGGGCGCCACGTGATCGAAGCCCGCAAGCAACTCACCCTTCCGCAGAATTTCCGGTTCCCCCAGGACATCATGCCCGGGCGGGCGCTGCCTCGACGGTGTTGGGCAGGCGGCCGAACATCACCTCGTCCACGCCCTCAGCGGCGAACTCGCCGAGGCGCTGCGCGATGTAGTCAGCGCTGCCAGCGACCGTCTTCGGGCCGATCAGCTCGATGAACTCGTCCGCCTCGGCCTGGTCGTTGGTCAGCTTCGTGGGCACTAGCATCGTGATGCGGATCTCGTCCGGATCGCGCCCGACGCGCTCGCAGTGCCGCTCGAGGATCTCTCGCTTCTCCCGCAGCAACTCCACCGACATCCCGCGACGCGCGAAGCCGTCGAGGTTGAACACGTCGCCGTACATGGCGAGCGTGCGCAGCGTCCGCTTCGGTCCGGTGCCACCGATCATCAGCGGGATCGGCGCGTCGAAGCTCGGGGGCGACAGCGGCGCCTCGTCGAGCTGGTAATACTGGCCCTCGAAGGTGACCGGGCCGTCGGCGGTGAACAGCTGGCGGATCAGCGCTGCCGCCTCCTCGAGGCGGTCCGAACGCTCGCGCATCGATGGGAACACCCAGCCGTACGCCTCGTGCTCGCGCCGGAACCAGCCCGCGCCGATAGCGAGCGTGAAGCGGCCGTGCGAGATCTGGTCGATGTTCGCGGCCATCTTCGCGACGAGCGCTGGATTGCGGTAGGTGTTGCCGAGCACGAGATGCCCGAGGCGCAGTCGCTCTGTGATCGCCGCGGAGGCGGCGATGGCCGTGTAGCCCTCATACGCAGTCAGCGGCTCATCGCTCCTCGGAGCGTTCGGGGGCACGAAAGCGTGCGGATTGATCTGCTCGTACGAGCCGCCTTTCGGGGGCACGAAGTGGTCGGCGTGGTAGAGGCTGTGCCAGCGCCCCGCCTCCATCGTCTCCACCACCGCGCGGATGTCGTCCCATGTCGTGAGGTAGCAACTGACCTGCGCGCCAAACTTCATCACGTCACCCCCCGGACAACAACGATCCGATGGCCATGAGCACCGACCCGCCCCCGAGCGAGACCGCTACCTGCGCCGCCCGCATGTCACGCATCGTGCCCCTCCACCCCGGTCGCAGCCTAGCTGAGGCTGCGCCGCGACGTGACGCCTGACCGGGGGCAGCTCGGCCACAACTGTGCGGCTACTCCCAGAACGCCGTCCCCGCCCGACCGGGTGCTCGAAGCCCCTCACCCTTAAGGGTGGGGGGTGCTGGTTCGAGCGGGACTCCGGCGGCCCCCGTCGCTCATTGATCAAGATTCTCAACTTGGTGCCGGGAGTCACACACCCCATCCTCTATCATCACGTCCGCCATGGCTTTCGGAGCGTATGCAACTGCGGATCGACCGCCCGCCAGACCAGGCGGAGGAGGCGGCAAACCGACGCGACTGGCCAGAGGGGCGTGCCTGATGGCCTTCAATGTGATGTGGCGGCCGAGCGTTGGCAGAACTTCGGCGCGATCGCGATCCCTGAAGAATGTCGGGAGCCATTAGCTGGGTATCAACGCACTCACACAGAACTTTGCGGGGGAACTGGTCCTTCCGACGACCGCCAGTCGCCCATCAGATTGGAGCGACTCAGGACTCGGTCCAACAGGTGCTCCCCATTCCCATCATTACTATGACAACATAGTGTTCCGTCGGGATGTCTCGCAGGCGAGCGCCCCGGAAGACACGGGTCGTGGATCGATCAGGGGCGCGCGACCGTCGCGCCAATCCAGGAACGGGTGATGCACGAGAACGACGGCATGCTCGCGCCGTACCGCGTGCTGGACCTGACGAGCGAGACGGGACAGCCCTGCGGCAAGCTCCTCGCCGACCTCGGCGCGGATGTGATCAAGGTCGAGCCGCCCGGCGGCGACCCTGCCCGCCGCCGGCCGCCCTTCGTCGACGACGACCCCGACCCCGAGAAGGGGCTGTACTGGCTCGCCTACAACGCCAATAAGCGCGGCGTCGTTCTCGATCTGGAGTCCCCGGCCGGCCGCGCCCGCTTCGAGCGCCTCGCGACGACGGCCGACGTCGTCCTGGAGTCCTCCGCGCCGGGGGAGATGGACCGGCTCGGCCTCAGCTACGAGCGGCTGGCGGAGCTCAACCCAGGGCTGGTGCTCGTCTCGATCACGCCGTTCGGGCAGGACGGCCCGTACGCCACCTACAAAGGGCCCGACATCGTCACCTGGGCGATGAGCGGCCTGATGTCGGTCGCGGGGCAGCCGGAGTGCCCGCCCGCCCACCTCAGCGACGACGCCCAGTCGCGCTTCAGCGCGTGCGGCGACGCCGCCATCGCCGCCCTGCTGGCGCTCGCGCAGCGGCAAGGGACGGGCCGCGGCCAGCACGTCGACGTAGCAATCCGCGACGCCGTCGCCCGTACGACCTTTCAGATCACGGCCACTTGGGACATGCTCGGTCGCGACATCGGCCGCGCGGAGCGGCCCAGCGTCTCCAGGCTGCCCTGGACCTGGCGCTGCCGCGACGGCTACGTCGTCTACACCTTCTACCTGGGCCCCTTGTCCCTTGAGCGCAACGCGGGCTTCATCGCCTGGCTCGAATCGACCGGCGAGGCGGACGCCCTGCTCGCGCTGGACTGGGAGCCGCCCGATCCCGGCGCCCTGCCCCCTTCGCACTGGGATGCCTACCGTGAGCGAACCGCCGCGATCCTCGCCAAGTTCGCCAAGGCGGAGCTCTACGCGGCCGCCAACGACTACGGCTTTAATCTCTACCCCAGCGCCAGTGCCGACGAGACCTTGGGCGACGTCCAGCTCGCCGCCCGCGACTTCTGGCGCGACCTGGAGCACGAGCAGTGGCGCCGTACCATCCGCTACCCCGGCCCGTTCGCCAAAGCGACACAGGCTCCACCCACGCTGCGACGCCGCGCCCCCTTCCTCGGCGAGCATCAAGACGAGGTCCTCGCCGAGCTCGAGAACGCCCTCGCCGCTGCCCCGCCCGCCCGTAACTCCAATGTCGCCGGGGGCGCCGCCGCGCCGCTGCCGCTCGCCGGCGTCAAGGTCGCCGATTTCAGTTGGATGGTCGTTGGGCCGATGACGTCGCAGCCCTTGGCCGACTACGGCGCCGACGTCATCCACGTCGAGAGCAGCACGCGCGTGGACTCGTTGCGCCTCATCGGCCCCCACAAGGACGGGATAGCCGACGCCGAGCGCTGCGGTGACTACGCCCAGGTCCGCACCAATCAGCGCGCGCTCATGATCGACATCACCCGGGCCGAGGGGCTGGCCGTCGCCAAGCGCCTCGTCGCGTGGGCGGACATCGTCGTGGACAACTTCGCCGCCGGCACGATGGAGCGCCTCGGCCTCGGCTACGACGCTCTGCGCGCCATTAACCCCGAGGTCATCGTGCTCAGTTGCTGCGGGCAAGGGCAGGACGGACCGCACAAGGCGAGCAAGGCCGGAGGCGGTCACTACGTTGCCCTGGCCGGCTTCAGCGAGCTCGCCGGCTGGCCCGACGCCGAGCCGGGCTATCTCAGTGTCTACACGGACTTCATCGCGCCGCGTTTCAACGTCTGTCTGCTCCTGGCCGCCCTCGACTATCGTCGTCGCACCGGCAAAGGACAGTTCTTCGACGTCTCCCAGTACGAGACCTCCCTCCACTGGCTCGCTCCCTCCCTTCTCGACTATGGAGTCAACGGCCGCGTCGCCACGCGGCAAGGCAACCGGCAGCCCCACGCCGCCCCACATGGCGCCTACCCGTGCAATGACGACCGTTGGTGCGCCATCGCCGTCACGACCGACGACGAATGGGACGCCTTCCGCACCGCCATCGGCGACCCCGCCTGGGCCCACGACGCCCGCTTCGCCACCCTCGCCGCCCGCAAGCAGCACGAGGACGAACTGGACGCGCACGTGGAGACGTGGACCCGCGAGCGCGCTCCCGATGCGGTGATGGACCAGCTCCAGGCCGCCGCCGTCCCCGCGGGGGCCGTACAGCGCGGCAGCGACCTGATGGAGCGCGACCCCCAGCTCAAG
Organism: Dehalococcoidia bacterium; assembly: GCA_965226785.1. Lineage (GTDB taxonomy): Bacteria > Chloroflexota > Dehalococcoidia > UBA2979 > UBA2979 > CBDDEC01. Next base: position 635,237 of record CBDDEC010000004.1, on the reverse strand, counting down.
CATCGTGGCTTCTGGCAGGAGCTCGCCCACCCCGCCTTCGGCACGTATCGCGCCGCGCGCCACTCCTTCCGTCTCTCCGACGCCCCCTGCAACCTCCGCCGCAGCCGCCTCATCGGCGAGGACACCCACGAAATCCTGCGCGACGTGCTGGGCTACTCCGACGACGAGATCGGCGAGCTTGCCATCGCGGGCGTGCTGCAATAGCGCCCCGCCCCGCGGGAGCGCGCTGTTCACTCCTGAGGGCGCGCGGCGCCGCCGGACCCACGTCCGGCCACCAGCTCAGAAACCAAGTCCTAGGCGAAGATGATGACAATTCCTGTTGATCCCCACCACTGGAACGTCACGTAGGCATCTAGGGCGACTTTCTTGCGCCGAGGACGACGCCGGGGCCAGCGGGCGCAACCAGACGACTCGGGTCGGCATCGAGGGGCTGCGCTTGGACGGATTCAGCGATTTTGGCATCCGGACCAGCCAATGCAGTAGCCAGTAACTTGCATCGGCTGCGTCAGATCTGAGGGCTCGAACTGTGAGGTTTAGCCTCGTCTGAGCATGGACGAGGAGACATCGGTGAACTGTCCGCACTGTGCATCCGCCGCCACGACCAGACGCCAGGCGCGCACGACGCTCGGCTACCGGCGGTTCAACTGCCGCTCGTGCAAGCGTCGCTTCAACGAGCGAACCGGCACGCCGTTCAACGATCTTCAGGTCCCGACCGACGTGGTGCTCATCGCGGTGCTGTGGCGTCTGCGCTACAAGCTGAGTTTCCGCGACGTGGCAGAGATGCTCCTCCAGCGCAGTGTTGAGGTCACGCACGAGACCATCCGGGAGTGGGAGTTTCGATTCGCCCCACTGCTCGCCGGCCAGCTCCGCGCCAAGCGACGAGCCCGAGCCGGCGAGTCCTGGTACCTCGACGAGACGTACGTGAAAGTCGCTGGGCGCTGGTGCTACCTCTACCGAGCGATCGACGGCGACGGAGAACTGATCGATTCGATGCTGAGCGAGCGTCGAGACAAGCATGCCGCGCGGAGGTTCTTGCGGAGACTGGTCGAGATCACCGAACGCAAGCCCGCACGGATCACGACCGACCTGCACCCCGCTTACCGACAGGCGATCCGCTGGATCATCGGCCGCAAGGCTTGGCATCGCACGACGCAGTACCTCAACAACTACACCGAGCAGAGTCACCGAGCGGTGAAGCAGCGCTACTACCCGATGCAGGGCTTCGGGAGCTTCGAGTCCGCGTCGCGCTTCTGTAGCGCGTTCGATGAGGTACGACAGTACTTCCGCGTTCGCCGCCGCGGTGGCGCCCATGTCGCGCCGACCGAGCAGCGACGGCTCTTCCTCACACGCTGGCGCTCGCTGATCAGCGAACTGGCTGCAGCATAGACGACCAGCGACATCGCCTCGACGCGTGAGGGTCGACGCGCCCTGAGATCTGACACTACCCTGACCTTCCGCACGCTCTACGTCTTCGTCCTGCTCAGTCATGGCCGGCGCCGGATCGCGCACTGGAACGTGACCGCCCATCCCACTGCCCCGTGGGTGTGGCGCCAGATCATCCAGGCGACGCCTTGGAACACGATACCGCGGTTCCTGATCCGCGACCGGGACCGGAGCTACGGCCGCGACTTCGTGCGCAGGGCGGCGGCGATCGGCATCGAGACAGTGCTCACGCTGATCCAAGCACCACAGGCAAACTCCCTCGCGGAACGAGTGATCGGGACCATCCGCCGCGAATGTCTCGACCACCTCATCGTCATCAACGAGCGGCATCTTCGCGGCGTACTGGGCGAGTACATCTCCTACTACAACACGGCGCGCCCGCACCGCTCCCTCGGTCTGCGGCCGCCGTCCGGTCCGCGGGAGCTGCCGCCGTCATCGGTGCGAGACCGCGTCGTCGCAGAGCCTGTACTGGGTGGCCTGCATCACGTCTACCGCTGGGCTGCCTGAGAGCGGACGGAGTTTTCGTGCCCCACAACACCGCGCGGGATTTCACCGCGCTGCTGGCCGACCACGCGATCCGCCAGAGCCTCTCGGGACCGCGGCAGTGCTGGGACAACGCGGTGGCGGAAAGCTGGTTCGCGACCCTCAAGAACGAGCTCATCTAACGGCGCTCTTGGCCCACCCGGGCCGAGGGGCGTCGGGCGATCTTCGAGTTCATCGAGGTCCTCTACAATCGCCAGCGGCTGCACTCGTCGCTCAGCTACCTTAGTCCCGCCGAGTACGAAGCGCAGAAGGAGGGCCAGCCGGAGACCGCTCAGGCGGCATAGCCAACGTGTCCGTCAAAGCGGATCAAGGCCAGTTGAGATCTGGCCCAGTTCTGCCACGATGCAGCCGAACAGCGACTCGGCTAGCTCCATTCCAGTAGGATGCCGCCGTGAGCATCGATGCACTCACGTATAGCGACGATGGTCGCCTGATCGTTCCGGAGTCGTCAGACGACTGGGCCGAGTGGGTCAGCGCCACGCGCACCCGCAACTACGTCCTCGGCGACCCGCTGCTCGATTGGCTGGAACTGTGCGGCGAGGCGCAGGGCTTCGAGCGCGACACCGCGCTCCCGGACTACGACGCCCGCACCGACTTCACTGAGTTCATCTTCCGAAGGGGCGCCGAGTTCGAAGAGGCTGTCGTCAGCGGCCTGCGAAAGCTCACGGACGTGGTGACCGTCTCCTCCGGCCCCGCGGAAATCCGGGACCTCATGAAGACCGAGGAGACGTTTGAGGCAATGCGCGCGGGAACGCCGCTCATCCACCAGGGAGTGCTCCGCGACGCCGAGAGTCGGGTGTATGGTGCTCCGGACTTGCTCGTGCGCAGCGACGCGTTGCGGGACCTCTTCCCGAGCGCGCTCACCGACGACGAGGCGATGGAGCCGGCGCCCGATCTCGGCGGCGAGCGCTGGCACTACCGGGTCGTGGACATCAAGTTCGCGACACTCGGCCTCAGTGCCGGCGGTGAGCTCGACAATGGCGGGTCAGCACCGGCGTACAAGACGCAGGTCTTCATCTACAACCGCGCGCTGGGTCGCCTGCAAGGGCTCACGCCGCCCACATCGCACCTGCTCGGCCGCGGCTGGCGGCGGCAACGCGGACGCGAGACGTTCCGTGGCACGAGCTGCATGGAGCTCCTAGCCCCGGTTCCGCAGACGGGCAGCATGGCACGGGATTACGCCATTGCAGACGCGGTGCGCGATGCGTGCCAGTGGATAGAGAGGGCGCGCACGGGGCGCCGACTGGCGGGCATTTCCCAGACCCTCTGTCCCAGAGCTGTGTCCCAACATGAGCAACGATGAGGACGCTCCCTGGCACGCGGCGAAGAAGCAAATCGCCGACGAACTTGAAGAACTCACGCTCCTCTGGCAGGTCGGTCCGATCGGTCGTCGGCAGGCACATGCGGCCGGCGTCCACCGGTGGACCGCTCCCAGCTGCACGCCTCAGACAGTCGGCGTCAGCGGTTCAAAGCAGGCGCCGACGCTTCAAGCGGTCCTCGACATCAATCAGACGACCGACGGACTTCCGGTCGCACCGCCGCACATTCAAGCCGCTGAAGAGGAGTGGCGCCCAGAGGCGCCGGTCGAATTTTACGTCGACTTCGAAACGGTCGAGGATCTGGATGACGACTTCTCCCGCATCCCTGAGAAGGGGGGGCAGTCCCTCATCTTCATGATTGGGTGCGGGCACGTCGAGAACGGGGACTGGCAGTTCGCGCAGTTCACCGTGGATGCGCTCACCGAGGGACATGAGGCTACCATCCTCGATGCCTGGTTCGCGCACATGGCGGCGGCGCGGCAGCGGCTGGATCCGGACGGCGACGAGCCTCGCCTCTTCCACTGGTCGCATCACGAGCCGACGCAGTTCGAGACTGCATACAACTCCGCCAAGGTGCGTCACGCGGGGAACAGCTGGCCTACCCCGCGCTGGTTTGACTTCTATCGCGAAGTAATGACGGCGCAGCCAGTAGTGGTGCGGGGGTCGCTGGAATTCAGTCTGAAGCCGGTCGCCAAGGCAATGCATGAGCGTGGCCTCATCGAGACGGTGTGGGGCGACGGGCCGGCAGATGGTCTCGGCGCAATGGTGGGCGCTTGGAGCTGCGCGCGGGAAGCCGACGAACGCGGCTGCACGCTCCCCGAGACCGAGCTAATGCAGGAGATCGGGCGCTACAACGAGGTCGACTGCAGGGTGATGATGGAGATCGTGCAGTACTTGAGGAACACGCATTGAGGAAGGCCGCCGCGGCCCCCACGCGCCATGAGCTCGGCCCGTTCGGCCACGGTACGCGTCGGCTCCTTCTGCGTATCCGGCCGGTAGCCATGCCGGCGCGGAGGTTCACCGTAGCGGCTTCACGGAGGCGTCTGATTTGACGGCCGCCAGCACCGACGATTGGGCACGTGAGGCGAAGGTCCACGATCACCATGTTTGAACAAGCCTTCAAGAATATCGACGACGCCCTCCGCAAAGAGGCCGGTTGCACCCGTGGGGCGGAGCCTCTGTGTCAAGCGGCCTCGGTAGCGCAGGTGCGAGCATCGGCCACCATGCATCGGTAAACGACGTCCGAGAGTCGGCGTTTGAGGCAGCGCAGCGCCTCGTTCCGACTCTTGCCAGCGGCGAGTTTGCGACGGAAGTAGCCGTGGCCTTCGGTGCCCGGCATGCGCGCCTGGGTGAGCGCCGCGATGTGGAGCGCCCGGTTCAGCTGGCGGTCTCCACCGCGGCTGAGGCGATGGCGTTGGACCTCCCCGCTCGACACCTCAAGCGGCGCCGTCCCCGTGTAGCTGGCGTAGTGCGCGCGCGAGGGGAAGCGACTGACCGCTCCGCTGCGCCCCACGATCTTCGCCGCCAGGATCACGCCGACGCCGGGGATGCGCGTGAGGGCGCTGCCTTGTACGCGCAGCGCTGCCTCGAGGCGGCGGCCGTTCGCGACGAGGTTGCGGTCCAGCACCCGCACCTCGCGCACCAGTTCGCGGGCCATACGCAGCCGCTCGCGATCCGCGGAGAGCCTGGAGGGGCCCCCACCCGGGCGTAGCTCGCGCAGCAGCCGGTGCAGCCGGTTGACCACGCGCGTGCGTTCCTGCGTGAGCTCGTCGCGGCGGTCGGAGAGCAGTCGCAGCACCGCCGTGTCGTCCTCCGCCCGCACGGCACGCAGCGCCGTGAGGGGTTGGGCGGCGAGCGCAATGGCACGCGCGTCTGCGGGGTCGGACTTCCCGCCACCGGAGAGCAAGCGCACGCGCGCCACCAGCCGCGCCGGGACATCGACGACCGACTCGCCCTCCGTGAGCAGCCCCTGGCTGAGGCCGTGGCCGAGACCGCGGGCCCCCTCCACGGCCCAGCGGCGCTCGGGCCACGGCCGCGCCCAGCGCAGCAGCCGTCTGTGCGCACGAGCTTCCACCCGGAGCTGGCCGAGCTCGCGGCCCGCGGGGTCGACGGCGAGGGCGGTATGCGAGGACTTGTGGGGGTCGACGGCGATCAAGATCATGAAGCTCTCCCTGTCGTAGCTGAACTGCGGTGGGGAGGGCGGTGGACAGGCCGACTTCGGGAGCACCCGCACGCCTCTGTCGAGTCACACCGCGGCCGGACGGTGGCCGGCGATACTCCGCCCCAGAGCCAGTCCTGCTCAGCAGCACGGCAGCAAAACTTGGAGTCAGCCGACCAGCGTCCTCAACACCTTAGGGCCGCAACCCCCGGTGTCTGGCCGGATTCAAACAAGTCGGCAAAACCTGATGCGGCCCACCGATACTCATGATGCAAACCTCCTAGCACCGGCTTGCTGACAACTCGCTGACTCGGCGTCCGCTGCACCGGCGAGCGTCCCTCCGGAGAGTCGAGCGCCAATGATCGATGCGGCCGCATCGCGTTGTAGTGCTGGACGTACTCACCAGGCACCCGCCGGAGATGTTGTTCGTTGACCGCGATGACATGGTCGAGACACTCGCGCCTGAGCGTGCCGATGACGCGCTCGGCGATGGCGTTGGCATTCGGCGCGTGCACCGGAGTCAGAATCGTCTCGATCCCGAGCCGTCGAGCGCGTGCGATGAAGTCTCCGCCATAGCTACGGTCGCGGTCTCGGATGAGGAACCCTGGCTGCTGACCCCAGGCGGTCGCCTCGATCATCTGCTGCCAGATCCAGGGCGCGTTCGGATGCTCCGTGACGTTCCAGTGCCGGATGCGGCGCCGGTCGTGGTCGATCACGATGAGCACGGAGAGCGTGCGGAAGGCGAGCGTCTGGACCGTGAACAGATCGGCGGCCCAGATGCTGGACGCGTGGTTGCGGAGAAACGTGCGCCACGACTGGCTCGGCGGTCGCCGCAGCGCTTGCCGGCGGTAACGACTCACGGTGCGAGCGCTGACGTCGAAGCCAAGCGCACGCAGCTCGCCGACGATGCGGATGGCCGCGGCACCGCTTGACTTCGGCCTGGGAGAGAGCGTCCATGCTCGTGATGAACGCGAGCCCCTCCCTCACCGAGCTAAGCGCGCTGTACCTCCTGCGCTGTGAGGTCGAGGGCAAGTCCGCGCAGACGGTGCGCGCATACCGAGAGTCACTGAATCGCTTCGCCCGCGCAGTGACGGTCGCCGACGCGGCGGCGGTCACGCCGGAAGACGTCTACCGCTATTTGGGCGGCTTCTCTCACCTCAGCCTTGAGACTCGACACCGCTACTTCCGCGAGGTCCGCTGCTTCTTCAACTGGCTCGTCGACGCTCGCCACCTCCAAGACAACCCGTTCCGGGGGATCAAGAACGTCCGGCTGCCACAGCGCATTGTCGAGCCGTTCTCGCCAGCCGACATCGCGCAGCTGATGGCGGGGTGCGATTCAGCCACCGCGCTCGGGCTGCGGGATCGTGCGATGGTGCTGTGCTTACTCGACACTGGCCTGCGATGCTCAGAGCTCGTTCAGCTGACGCTCGATGACCTCGACCTCGAGACGCGCCGGCTGCGCGTACGCCACGGCAAGGGCAACAAGCAGCGCGTGGTGCCCTTTGCAGCGCACTGTGGCGCCGCGCTGGAGCGCTACCTCGAGCGGCGGGGAACGGCTCCGGGTCCGCTCTTCGTAGCGGCCAGCCACCTTGGTGAGTTGAAGCCAGCGACCGCGCTCCGACCGAACGGGCTCAAGCAGATGCTCCGCCGCCTGGGTCGTCGCGCAGAAGTGGCGAAAGTGCACGCGCATCGCTTCCGCCACACATTCGCGACGTGGGCCATCGCACACGATGCCCGCGAACTCGACGTGCAGTACCTGCTCGGACACTCCTCGCCCGACATGGTGCGTCGCTACAGCTCGGCCTACCGCTCGGAGCAGGCGGCAACACGCCACCATCGCTTCTCCCCGGGCGACCAGATGATCGGCCCGGTGTCTCGCTGAGCCCGCCTCAGAAGCGGCACCGAGCGGGCCCCTGACCTGCGATTCCCCTGCAGTTTCCCTGCAGTCTCACATCTGAGTTATGTCGCCTGCTGCGGCAACCAGCGTGCTTCCCAAGCAGAGGGTCGAGGGTTCGAATCCCTTCTCCCGCTCCAGACTTCGCCACTTGCATGGAGTGTGTGAGGTTCCGGTAGCTAGGCGACACCCTGGCGCCGGTACCTGCACGACACTTCGCGGACGCGGCTCCGGTACGCAGGCGACACTGGCTCCGGTAGCCGGGCGACACCTGGCTGCTCTTCCTGGTCCTGCTCGAGGGCCCCTCCCGGTGGACGATCCCGTCCGCAGCGGAGGAGGCCGCCATGCTGGTGGAGTTGGGGCTCGTGGAACAGCGGTATAGGGCGGTGCTCGAGGTACTCGACGGAGCCGCGAGCGTCACCGACGTCGCGCGTCGCTACGGCGTCGGGCGGCAGACGGTGCACACGTGGCTGCGGCGCTACGCGGCCGAAGGACTCCCGGGGCTCGCCGACCGTAGTTCACGCCCCAGCAACTGCCCGCACCAGATGCCGCCGGCGGTCGAGGCCCGCGTCGTCGAGATGAGACGACAGCACCGCGGCTGGGGGCCGCGCACGATCCTGAGCAGGCTTGCCCGCGCCGGCGTCTCGCCTCTCCCCTCTCGGTCCGGCATCTACCGGGCGCTCGTCCGCCACCAGCTCATCGACCCCAAGCGACGGCGCAGGCGGCCCAGCGACTACAAGCGCTGGGAGCGCTCGCGGGCGATGGAGCTCTGGCAGATGGACATTACGCTCGGGGTGCGGCTACAGGATGGCTCGCGCCCCTCGATCGTGACGGGCATCGACGACCACTCGCGGTTCTGCGTCTCGGCGAAGGTCGTCGCACGCGCCACCGCCCGGCCGGTCTGCGACGCCCTGCTGGAGGCAATGCGCCGTCACGGCGTGCCGGAGGCGATCCTCTCCGACAACGGCAAGGTCTTCACCGGCCGCTTCGGGCCGCGCCAGAGCGAGGTGCGCTTCGACCGGATCTGCCGCGAGCACGGCATCCGCCACCTGCTGACCGCGCCTGCGTCACCGACCACCACCGGCAAGGTCGAGCGCTTCCACAAGACGCTGAAGCGGGAGTCCCTGGACGGCAAGGTCTTCGCGTCGATCGCCGAGGCGCAGGCAGCGATCGACGCCTGGGTGCACGACTACAACCACTGCCGCGAGCACCAGAGCCTCGGCAACCGGCCCCCGGCCGAGCGCTTCGCCACCGCGCATCCGACGCCCCTTGAGGAGTCGGAGCCGGTGGCAACAGCCCCGGAGGGTGAGCCCGGTCCACCGGCCCCGCGCCTGCTCCGGCGGGTGCTCGTGGACGGCAAGGTGAGCCTGCTCAACTTCAAGTACCACGTCGGCCGCTACCTCGCCGGACAGTCCGTCGAACTCGTCTGTCACGACGGTCTCGTGGAGGTCTTCCACGACGCGGTGCTCGTGGCGACGCACGCCCGGCGGCACCTCCCTGAGCAGGAGGAGCGGGTGCTGAAGCAGGCGCTCGCCGCGGCGCCGAAGCGTCCGGCCTCGGACCGGGTGGTCGTCCGCAAGGTCGACCGCAACGGCTCGGTGAGCTTCGCGGGCGCCAACTACCGCGTCGGCAACGCGTTCCGGGGACGCCAGGTGGAGGTCTCCCTGGCAGGCGACACGGTGCCGATCTGGAGCGATGACCGAATCATTCGTACGCACGCGGCCAGACACGACCGCAGGAAGGAGCATGGTGCCTTTGCGAACCCAGGTGGCAGGCCGGACCGGATCAATGCAGCCTAGTACCCTGCACCACATGTCGTGCACGTACCGGAGCCGTTCTGTCGTGCGGGTACCGAGATCTCACACCCCCACCCTGTGGGGCACGAAAACCTCATCCGCCGTATCCGCGAGGCGCGCCGCTGACTCCGAAAAGCTGAAATCATGGACTGGATGGAATATTGCCGCCCCACGGGATGATCAGCAGTCCGATCACGATCAGTGTCGCCCGCTCGCCGAACGCGTCGGCCGCGAGGCCGACCGGCAGCGAGGCCGACCGGCAGCGAGGCGAGCATGAACGCTCCAAACGCCATCGAGGTCTGTGAGATGACGCGGCCGTAGTACTGCGGCGCCGACTCGGTGACGATCACGGCGCTGTTGAGTGTCTGGAATGCGCCCGTGCCCAGGCCCATCAGGAACATCGGTCCGAAGACCAGCAGGAACGTCGGCGTCAGGCCGACGAGCACCAACGACAGCCCGGTGAGGACGCCGCCAGCCGCGTAGACCGGCAGCGCACGCCTCGAACCGGCGATCGGAGCGACGAAGACGCTCGCGAGCAGGCCGCCGACCGCGCTCACCGAGACATCACGCCGATGTCCTCGACCCTGCGCCCGAGTTCGTTCTCGACCAGGCCAGGGAAGGCGGTGGTCGAAGACAGACCGAGCATGATCATGCAGTAGAAGAGCAGGATCATCGTGCGCAGGCGTGGCTGGCGTATGACGTAGCGCCACCCGGCGAGCATGTCGCCAAACACCGACCGGCCCACCACCACCTGCGTCGGCCGCGACGCCGGGAGCGTCAACACCGAGATCACGACGCCGAGGTAAAGCACGGTCATCGTGCAGCTCCACCCGAAGCTGCCAGCGCTCAAGAAAATGCGCGTGGACGGCAAGGTCCGCTACGGCTGGGAGCACTGGCGCCTGGCGACCGCCGAGGAGGCCGAGGAGGCCGCCAGGCCGGAGCCGGTACAGTCCGGGCTCGCCGCGGATATCAGCAACAGCGATGGCGATTCCATCCGGCTCGTCGCCGGCACGGACGCCGACCCCGTGTTCGAGCTGCGCGAGGGCTGGACGGCGCGAGAGCTGATAGAGAAGTTCCGGGCAAGAGGGTGGCACGCCCCTAAGGTCATAGAGGCGACCATGCAACACGCCTTCCAGGCCCTCGAGCTCGGCGACCTGAAGGACCTCACGCAGCCGCGGTACGAGTGCGAGCGCTGCGGGCGGACCATGCTCACCGAGGGCATCTGTGCGGAGTGCTCGCGCGCCGAGGGGGAGCTGCTGGAGTCAGAGGCCTATCTCTGCACTGTGTGCGGCGAGCGCGGCACCGACCGGCCGGAGGGTCGCCCGCCGGGGCTCTGGCGTCCGACGCGGTAGAGGTCCCAGTAGATCGCCTCGACCACCCGCGGGTCGCGCCCGAGGACGATCGGCTCGAAGTCAGTGATCGCGCCGACGATGCCGAAGGGATTGCGACCGTCCGAGCACTCGCCGTAGCCCGTGATCCCCTCGTCGGTGCGGACGGCGACGAAGGCCCACGGCCGCCATCCCGCGTCCACCACAAACGTCTCGATGCCAGTGATCTGCGCGCCGCACCTCGCCTCGTCGCACCTTGGTCGTATCTGCTCTCGCTGCGCAGGCTGTCGAGCCGGCACGCTCGCGTCAAGCGCTGCCCAGCCCCGCCAAGCGACGTATCATCGCTGCCTCGACCATCGAGGGGAGTCGCACCATGACCACCACGACCCAGGCCGCGCCCGCGTTCGAGGCGCAGATCGATTGGCATCAGCTGCCCGACGGGATGACGCTGCACGAGACGCCTGGCGTCGCCGTTGACGCGGACGACCGGCTCTTCGCACTCACCCGCAACACGGACAACCCGGTGCTGGTCTTCGACTCGGACGGTAGCTTCGTCCGCACGTTCGGCGCGGGCACCTTTAGCGCACGCACGCACGCGATCACCATCGCGCCCGATGGCTCCGTGTTCTGCGTCGACGACGGCCGCCACACCGTGACGAAGTGGGCGCCCGAGGGTGAGCTGCTGCTGACGATTGGTCGCCCCGATGAGCCCGCCGAGAAGTTCAGCGGTGAGCCGTTCAACCGCCCGACCGACGTTGCCGTCGCCTCGGACGGCAGCCTGTACATCAGCGACGGTTACGGCAACGCGCGCGTGCACCACTACTCGGCCGAGGGCGAGTTGCTGCACTCCTGGGGCTCGCCCGGCATCGACCGAGGGCAGTTCATGTGCCCGCACAACATCAGCATCGACGCCGACGACCGCCTCTACGTCGCCGACCGCGAGGCGCTCCGCGTCCAGGTGTTCGACGGCGAGGGCACGCTTCTCGACGTCTGGCACGATGTCCACCGGCCGTGCGGACTCACCGTCGGGCAGGACGGTCTCGTCTACATCGGCGAGCTCAACGGCGTGGCGCTGATGGATGGCGCGCTCGGGATCGGCCACCGCGTGAGCGTGTACGACCGCTCCGGCACGCTCCTCGGGCGGTTCGGCGCCGTCGAGGAGGGCAGTGACGCCGGCCAGTTCATCGCACCGCACAGCGTGGCCGTCGACTCGCGCGGCGATGTCTACGTCGGCGAGGTCTCGTACACCAACGCCGGCAGCCGCCTCGATCCGCCGCGGGAGCTGAAGTCGCTCAACAAGCTCGTCCGCACCGCCTGAACGGACTCGGCGTCAGCTGCGGAACAGCTCGTCCAGCGGCATCACGAACATCACGGCGCCGTGGACGCGCACGTCCATCATCTCGTCGCCGCCCTCGTCGATGCCGATGCCGAAAGCCTGGGCCGGCATCGGCATCGTGATCTCCGGGAAGTCGCGATGCAACAGCGTGTGCAGCCCCGGCACCTCGCGGTCCTCGACGGCGGTGATCACCGTGGCGACGCGCTGTCCGCGATATCCTTACCGAGCACGTTCCGCGGCGAAGGCTAACATCCGCGTCAACATGTAGGGGTGGGCCTGGGAGGAGAAGCGGCACACACAGCGCTGAGAGAGTGGGTCGTATTGGGCCGGCGCGCCGTTATGGTAGTAGGCGTCTTCAGTCCGCCGCCCGCCTGCATCGGTACATGGCCGAGATCGGCCACACAGGCACAAGCTCGCTGCGACGATCGGTTCGAAGAGGATTCTCATGGATGCAGGACAACCGCTAGGGGTTTCGTTGGCCCATGTTGACGTGCGCGAACGAATCCGGCTGGCGGAGATCGCCGACCGCGGCGGCCTAGACTCCATCTGGGTGGAGGACGGCGACGCTTTCGTCGCCCTCGCCTCAATCGCCCACGTCGTGCGGCGCGCCACACTTGGGACCGGGATCGCTCGCGCCTTCGCTCGCTCACCTCTGACTCTGGCGACGGCTGCCGCCAACCTCCAATCGTTGACTGATGGGCGCTTCATCCTTGGCCTTGGCACCGGTACGAAGCGTCAGAACCTCTACCAACTCGGCGAGGAATTCGACCACCCCGCTCCGCGTGTGGCCGAGCTCTGCGAGTTCCTTAGGCAGGTTTGGGCTTACGCCGAACCGGGCGCCTTTAACTTCAGCGGGACCTTCATCAACGTCACGCTCGACGGGCCCGCGCTAAAACGAGCGCGCGTCGAGCCGCCGATCCCGATCTACTTGGCGGCGGTTAACGACTATATGCTCCGGACGGCCGGTCGCACGTTCGACGGACTCGCCGGCCATCCCTGTTTCTCGCCAGAGTACCTAGAGCGCGCTGCGGCACCAAAGGTGAAACAGGGCCTGGATGAGGCCGGACGGGGTGACGCCGCTTTCAGGTTGACGAGCTGGGTCATCACCTCGATTGACAAAGATCGCGGGGTGGCGCGCAAGCGAGCGGCTTATCAGATCGGCTACTATTTGAGCACCAAGTCATACGGGAAGCTGCTGGATTGGCACGGCTGGTCGAGTCAAAAGCAGCCGATTCGAAACGCTTTCAGCGCGGGCGACTGGGACGCGCTGGCAGCTGCTGTCACCGATGAAATGATCGACACCATCGCAGCTGCGGGCACAGCGAGCGACGTCATCGATCGCGTTGAGCGGTTCCAGAGCGTTGTCACCCCGATTTTGTATTCGCATGCCGCCGGGCCCGCCCGCGCCGATGCAGCTGCGAACATTCGCCGAATCCTAAAGACGTTCGGAACGTGATGACCACTGAATCTTACAGCGGTCCGTATGCCGAGGTCGTCATCGTAGAACTCGGTGGTGGCATAGCCGGGGCTCTCTGCGGGAAGCTCTTCTCCGACCTCGGCGCGGACATCATCAAGGTCGAGCCGAGCGGAGGCGACGACACACGGTCCCTGCCGCCTCTCAAACAGTCCGCCACTGGCCCTCCATTGAGCGGGATGCACGCGTTCCTGAACGCTCGGAAGCGGAGCGTAGTACTCGATGTCGAGACCCGGTCGGGTCGCGAAGCGCTCCACATCCTGCTCCGCAGCGCAGACGCAGTGATCGACTCCCGTCCACTCAACCCTGATGACGACCCCATTCTCGCTCTGAGGTCCGACCTGTCGGCGCTTGTTTGGCTTCGGATTACGCCTTTCGGGATGACCGGGCCTTGGCGCTACTGGAAGGGCCACGACCTGGCGTTCCAGTCGATCGCGGGCGGGATGTACGGGTGGGGCGCGACAGATGGGCCACCGTTACGGGCTCCAGGGAGAGCCTCCGAGCTTCTCACCGGGGCGTGTGCAGCAGCGATGCTTGCGGCGCCTCTGCGAGCCAACCGGCGGGAACGCCTCGGGCAGCTGATTGATATTAGCCAGGTGGGGAGCCAGTTGCTGACGGCGACGCTGGGACTGATGCGGTTCTCCTATATCGGGGCCATTTCCCAGCGTATCCACCTCCCCTTTCCGGGTGTGATGAAATGTGCGGACGGATTCGTCGGGATCAACCTGCTGACTGACGACCACTGGCGAAGGCTTTGTTCGATGTTCGGATTGGATGCGCTGCTGGAAGATCCGCGGTTCGCAAACCCTGCGATTCGGATAGAGCACGCCGACGAACTGTACGAGATATTCGACCCACTTATGCGGCAACGTACGCGCGATGAACTCTTTGAGGAGGGCAACGAGCGGAACCAGATCCCCATCAGCCCGGTCTTGACCGCCGAGGATGTCCTCGGCGCAGAACACCTCAACGTGAGAGGCTACTTCGCCGACCAAGCTCTGCCTGACGGCTCGTCAGTGCGCATGCCTAGCAACTATATTCGTGCATCCGGGATGCCGTTCGCTCCGCTGGCTCCGGCACCGCTGGTCGGTGAGCACACCGTCGAGGTCCTCTCTGCGTTGGGCCTGACGAACGAGGCGATCGAGGAGCTAAGCCTGGCGGGCGAACACTGATGCCCGCCGTTAGGGCTGGGCCGCTCGCCGGCATCCGTGTCATCGATCATTGCTCGCATTGGGCTGGGCCACTGGCGACTTGCCTGCTCGGCGGCCTCGGAGCCGAGGTGATTAAAGTCGAAGCGATCCAGCGGTATGACGGTGCTCGTCTAATGCGCATCTGCAGGCCTGGCCCCGACGGCCATGAATGGAGCGCTGCGTTCAATGGGTACAATCACGCGAAGCTCGGCTTCACCGTCAACCTCGACGATGAGCGCGGTCACCGAATCTTCCTCGATCTCGCGCGGGTCAGCGATGTCGTGGTCGAAAGCTACCGACCTGGTAGTGCGTTGAAACTCGGGATCGGGTACGAGCAGCTGTCTCAGGTGAACCCGCGCCTGATCTATGCGAGCCTCGATGGCTTCGGCTCCGAAGGACCGCTCGCAGGCCGAACTGGCTACGGCGCCACGTTCACCCAGCTTGCCGGCGTCGCGGCCGCCCATGCATATCGTGGCGAGCGGCCCAATGGCGATGCGGCGGTCCCTTACTCGGACGTTTTCAACGCGGCGATTGCCGTTTTCTCGATCATCACGGCTTTGCGTAGCCGTGATGCAACCGGCCAAGGTCAAATCATCGAACAGGCACAGGTCGAGATCACTGCGTTACTCGGGATAGAGTTCCTGATGGACTCCGCACTGAATCAGCGGGTGCAGGAGCCTGATGGGAATCGCAAGCCAGGTCCAGAGAATGTATACCTATGCCAGCCAGGCGACGAGCAGGAGGTCATCATCGCGCTGGCGAACTCGACCGAGGAACGCCCTGTTAAGCTTGCCCTTGATGAGTGGATTTCAATCGACGTGGACTCGGATTTGGAGTGGACCGCCCTGTGCGGCGTAGCTTCGGGTGAGAGCTTCGCAGACGATCCGCGGTACTTGTCGATCCAAGGGCGTCGGGAGCACCTGGAGGATCTCGATCGGGACATCTCCAATTGGACAAGGAAACACAACGCCTTCGAATTGGCCTCGACGTTGCAAGCAGTGGGTGTTTCGGCAGTACCGGTCGCGAATCAGTCGCAGGCGCTCGCAATCGAACACTTTCACGACCGTGGTGATATAAAGCTTCTCGACCGGCCGGTATCGGGGGCGCACCTCTACGTCGGTTTTCCGTTCCATTTCCAGCGATCGGTTGCAGGGTGGGACACAGCCTCTCCAACTCTGGGAGCAGATAATCTTGTTGTTCTCAAGGAGATCCTGGGGCGATCCGATCAGGAGATAGCTCAGCTTCAGGCTGACGAAGTCATCGGAAACGAGCCGACTTGGCATCCGGTGACTTAGATGGCGTCGGGTGCAAGTCCCCCAGCGGTGCCGTCGGCTCGGAGCGTCGTTCGGTGGCAGGTCCGCCCGTGCTTGGTTCTGGGGTGACCGAAGGGAGAAGTAAGGATGTCGAGTGACAGCGTGCTGTGGGAGAAGGACGGGCAGATTGGCGTTCTTACGCTGAACCGCCCCGAGCGGCTGAACGCCATCAACGATGAGATCCGGGAGGGAATCGCGGCCGCTATCGAAGATGCGACGAACGACCCGGATACGCGGGTGATCATCATCCGAGGAGCCGGACGAGCCTTCTCTTCGGGGTACGACCTCAGCCCGGGGGATGAAGCGAGTCAGCCGACGCAGGATACGATAGACGATCGCAACCGACTGCAGCGCAACACGGATCTGTGGCTCAAGATCTGGGATTGCCCGAAGCCAGTTATTGCTCAGGTCCATGGCTACTGTCTGGGCGGAGCGACACAGCTTTGTATCTTCTGCGATATCACCATCATCGCCGAAGACGCCATCGTCGGTTTTCCTGGGATTCCAGTCGGAGGCGGCTACATAAGTCCGATGTGGACTTGGCTTGTCGGACCGAAGCGGGCAAAGGAGATGTCGTTCGTACCAGGCAGCCAGATTAGCGGAAAACAGGCCTCAGACTGGGGCTGGGCAAATCGCGCCGTACCTCCCGAGGAGCTAGAGAGTACGGTCAGGGCAATGGCGATGAAGATCGCGACGGTACCATCGAAGATCCTCCAGATGAAAAAGCTCTCCGTCAACAGGACGGTGGATACCCAGGGGTTCCGCGTAGCCGTGACGTTCGGTTCCGAGATCGACGCGCTGTTACACGCATCGGAGCCTGTGGAGAAGCTGGCGAACATGGTCCGGACCAACGGATTGAAGGAAGCGATCGCCGCGTTTAACCGAGGCGAGACCGAATGATGAGGGGGAAGGACGCCCTGCTCGGCCTGTGACAGAGAACAATCGATGATCGTTGATATGCACGTGCATGTATGGGACGAGGGCTACCAGCCGCCGGGTTACAAGCTCGGGATGGCTAAGTCGGCGGCATACCGGACGCTCCCTCACCGCGATCCGTTGGCCATTCTTCCGAGGGTGATGGAAGGGGCTTCGGATCCTGATGGAACCCTGCTCCTCGATGAGATGAATCGAGCAGGAGTTGACGCAGTAGTTGCGATGACCGTCGACCTGGGTCTCGCATTCGGCCAAGATCAAGACACCCCGCCCTCAGCCGTGATCGAGCATCACGGGGAGCTGATCCTCAAATACCCTGGTCGTTTCTTTGCGTTCTTCGGCATGGATCCGCGTCGCGACGAAACCCTTGAATATTTCAGACGAGCGGTTGATGAGTGGGGCTTCAAGGGGCTAAAGCTCTATCCGGCGTGCGGCTACAGCGTTGCGGACGACATCTGTCAGCCGCTTATCGAAACGTGTGTTGAGCGAGGTTTACCTGTGCTCGTGCACACAGCGCATGTACCGCCGCCCCTCCGAGCGGCGCTCACGCGCCCCAGCGCTGTCTCCGAGCTCGCGGCGCGTTACCCGGAAGCCACGCTGATCTACGGACACGCGGGGTACCGTTATTGGTGGGAGGAGGCCCTTCAGGTCAGCCGCAGCCATCCCACTTCGTACATCGAGATCTCGCAGTGGACAGGGGAAGCTCTCCGTAATCCAGAGCTGTTTGTGACTGTGCTGTCTGAGATGCGCGACGTTCTCGGCGCGCATCGGATCCTGCTCGGCACTGACTTTGCCGCTGGGCCGAGGACTGTCGCGGGCGGCACCTACCCCGAGATCATTACCTTCATGCGCGAGCTTCCTGAGCGCGCCGACCGCTACGGAAGAGCGTTCACGCGCGACGAGGCCGACTTGATTCTCGGAGGAAACGCCGCGCGACTGCTGGGCCTCGACACCGAGGTCCGTTCAGCCGAGACGTCTTGAGGCGGTGCTCAGTGAGTGACACACAAGTTCTGATTCAACAGGACCACGGCGTGGTTACGGTGACACTCAACCGCCCAGACAAGTTAAACGCGCTCACAGACGAGATGAAGAAGGCGCTGCTTGAGGCGATTAGGCAAGTTGCTCACGACGACGACGCAAAAGTATTGGTCCTCACCGGGGCGGGACGCGGCTTCTGTGTAGGCGCAGACCTGAGCGCGACAACAGGTAGTCCGATGCTCACCCAGAAGGAAGGACCGCGCGCGGAGTGGTATAAGGGACGCTGGTCATGGATCACGGAGCTTCGGGGGCTCGAGAAGCCGGTGCTCGCGGCGGTGAACGGTGTGTGCGCGGGTGCCGGTATTTCGCTAGCACTGGTCTGTGATGTGCGGTTCGCCTCGGACAGAGCGAGCTTCCTTCCTGCGTTCCTGCGTCGTGCGATCTTGCCGGATGGTGGCGCGTCGCACTTGCTCACACACCTCATCGGGCCCAGCCGCGCACTACATTTGCTTTGGCGAGGAGAGGCGATCGACGCATCGGAGGCTTGGCGCCAAGGTCTCGTTGAGGAAGTCGTCCCCCACGAAGAGCTGATGCAGCGCACGATGACCTTCGCTCGTGATCTTGCTACCGGCCCCTCGGTCCCGATCGAGTTAACCAAGCGGCTGGTCTACCGCGCACTCGCAGAACCGGACCTCGCGTCTCACGCGGAGTACGAGCAGTTTCTCTGGACATTCTCTAAGGCGACAGAGGATTACCAGGAAGGCCGTCGATCGTTCCAGGAGCGCCGCGCTCCACTTTATACGGGGCAGTAGCAACCTCGCTTAGTTCGGCTCTCTGAACCGCCCCGGGAATGTTGGAGGCTCCAGTCCTTGAGAGGATGGAGCGATGACACGACCAGGCAGATACCCAGCGGAGATCCGCGAGCGGGCGGTCCGGATGGTGTTCGAGCACGAGCGGGACCACTCGTCGCAGTGGGCAACGATCAGCTCGATCGCCTCGAAGTTCGGGATGACGCCGGAGACGTTACGGAAGTGGGTGCGACGGGCTGAGGTCGACGGCGGCGCACGGCCGGGGCAGACGACGGAGGAGCAGACGCGGCTGCGGGAGCTCGAGCGCGAGAACCGTGAGCTGCGCCGGGCGAACGAGATCCTCAAGGCCGCTTCGGCTTTTTTCGCGCGGGAGCTCGACCCGCGACTGCCGAAATGACTCGCTTCATCAAGACCCACCGCGAACGCTTCGGGGTCGAGCCGATCTGCCGGGAACTGCAGGTCGCCCCGTCCAGCTACTACGCCGCCCGGAGCCGACCGCTCTCGGCGCGGCGGGTACGTGACGAGGCGTTGAAGGTGAAGCTGCAGCACGTCCACGCCGAACAGTTCGGGGTCTACGGTGCGCGCAAGCTCTGGCGCCAGCTGCACCGCGAGGGCATCCCCGTCGCGCGCTGCACCGTGGAGCGGCTGATGCGGGAGCTGAGTCTCTCTGGGGTGGTACGTGGGAAGGTCAAACGGACGACCGTGGCGGACGAGAGCGCGCCCAGACCGGCGGACCTCGTGGAGCGGGACTTCCACGCACCAGCCCCCAACCGGCTCTGGGTAGCCGACCTCACCTACGTGCCCAGCTGGTCGGGCTTCGTCTACGTCGCCTTCGTCATCGACGTCTACTCGCGCTCGGTCGTCGGCTGGCAGGCATCGCGCTCACTGCGGACCGAACTCGCGCTCGATGCCCTTGAGCAGGCGCTATGGGCGCGGAACGGACCCTTCGACGGGCTGATTCATCATAGCGATCGTGGGGTGCAGTACCTCTCGATCCGCTACACCGAGCGGCTCGCCGAGGCCGGGGCCGTGACCTCGGTCGGGAGTCGTGGTGACTCCTATGACAACGCGCTGGCGGAGTCGGTGATCGGGCTCTACAAGGCGGAGTTGGTGCACCGCCGGGGACCGTGGCGCGGACTCGACGACCTCGAGCTGGCGACGCTGGAGTGGGTGGACTGGTATAACCATCGGCGGTTGCATAGTGCGCTCGACTACCTGCCACCCGCCGAGTACGAGCGCAACCAGGAACGTGAGCTGGTCTCGGCAGGTGCCGGGACTCAATGAACCGAGTCTCCACTAAACCCGGGGCGGTTCACTATGGGGAGGTCCAAGATGAATTTCCAAGACATAGCCTATGAACGTGCGGATGGTGTCGCGACGATCACGCTGAACCGCCCACAGCAGATGAACGCTTTCACATTCCGCATGCTGGATGAGTGGCGCGTCGCGATCGATGATGCCCGCCGGGACGAGGCAGTGAACGTCGTGATCTTGACCGGAGCTGGTCGAGGGTTTTGCGCTGGTGCAGATCTCCGCGGCGGGGAAGCCCAGTTCGCCACTGATGAACTCGAAACAGCCGCCTCGCGGCGAAATTTCTTGCGAGACGGAGCCCACGCCCTCACACGTGCCGTACAGCTCCTCGACAAGCCCTACATAGCCGCAGTCAATGGGCCGGCCGTCGGCGCTGGGATGGACCTCGCGAGCATGTGCGACGTTCGCTTTGCGTCGGAATCCGCTCGATTTGCCATGTCTTATGTCAATCGCGGTCTCGTTCCCGGTGACGGTGGCGCGTACTTCCTTCCGCGGATCGTGGGGCTCTCAAAGGCGTTCGAGTTGATGTGGACCGGTGACTTCATGAACGCTGAAGCCGCGCTCGCCACCGGTTACGTCAGCCGTGTCTTCCCTGCCGGGCGTCTGGTCTCAGCGACTCACGAGTTTGCGGCCCGCGTCGCGGACCAATCGCCAGTTGCGATCCAACTGTCGAAGCGCCTCGCGTATCGCGCTCAGGACACGAGCTTGGACCATGCTCTCGAGGATGCTGACTGGGCGATGGCGATGGCTCGGACGACGGAGTTTGCTCGTGAGGCGGTGCGCGCATTTCGCGAGAAGCGTGATCCGGCATCAAGTCGTGGCTAGCGCGACCTTCGCGCAGCGGCGCGGCTGGGGCGAGTGGCCAGTTGAACCCGGCCAAGCCCGGGCCGCGACGTAGAAGGGATCACCGCCGTGGAGTTCAGTCTCAACCATCTTAAGGAGTACAGGGGGAGGCGATGGCCGGCGCGAGTTCACAACGCTGAGCCTGTAGACGCCTCGGAAATTCGGAAGTGCTCGTACGCGGTTGGCGACTACAACCCCCTTTACACAAACCCCGGCTACGCTCGGAACACGCGCTTCAGCGGAGTGATCGGCGCACCCTACTTCTTCTACGCCATCGACAACACGGCCCAATTACTGATCACGCTGCCGGCGCTGGAGGCGAGCACGCCCAAGCTGAACACACTCTACGCTGGTACCGATTGGACCTTTTACGGACCGGTCCGGTCCGGCGACGTGATCGCGGTGGAGCATGAGTTTCTCGACGCCGAGGACAAGGTAAGTGGCTATGCCAGCAAATCTGGAGTCTTGTCTGCGGAGATCCGATACGTGAACCAGCGAGGAGAGCTGCTGGCGACCGCCATCGCTCATGCGGTTGTGGCGCCCGCCGAGGCCGCATCGAAACGCAGTCTCTACCGAGACGTGTCGGCAATTCCGGTCTACTCGGATGCGGACCAGCGACGGATCGCAAAGGACAAGGCTCTGGGCCTACGGCCCCGTGGCGCTGAACCGAGATTCTATGAGGACACACACGAGGGCGACGTCATTACGCCGGTCGTGCAGGGACCGCTTTGGGAAGCTGAAATCGCGATCTGGACAATGGGAACGCGGCGTGGACCGGATGATCCTGGATTTGCTGGCTTTCCGCGCGAGCCTGAAGCCGCGATGCGTAGTTTTGAACCGGATCCATGGACCAGTGGACACACGAGCGCTAACCCGAGCGCCTCGACGTGGGCGAACCGCGCGATACCGCGCGCATTCGACAGCGGACCTCAGCGAATGTCGTGGCTGATGCGAGCAGTGGCGAGCTGGATGGGGGATGACGCCGACCTGAAGTACTTGAAGGGGAAGCTCATCGGGTTGAACTTGAGCGGCGACTGCAACTACTACACCGGACAGGTCACAGCGAAGCGTGTCTTGGGGGACGAGCACCTCATCGATTGCGATCTTCGAGCCCACAGTCAGGATGGGCGCACGAACACAGTCGGGAGTTGCACAATTGCCCTTCCAAGCAAGCCAACATGGCGGTCCGAGTCTCGCACCAAGTGAGTGTCTCAGCGAGCGCGCTCCAAAGGGACTCGATAAGACTGAGTATAGGGTCGAAAGATGCCAGGGCCGGCGGTCAATATCAATGGGCAATGTCAGTCAGGGTTCGAGGGTGTCCGCGAGGCCTTCACTCGCAACTTCACGGACCATGGCGAGGTGGGGGCGGCGGTGGCCGTCACACTCGATGGCGAAACGGTAGTCGATCTTTGGGGGGGCTTTACAGACGCCGCACGGACCCGACCTTGGCGGCGCGATACGATTGTCATCTTGTACTCATGCACAAAGGGAGTGGTCGCGGTTGCGGCGCACATGCTAGCCGAGCAGGGGCTGATAGACCTTGAGTCACCTGTCGCCCGCTACTGGCCCGAGTTCGGCCAGGCCGGCAAAGCGCATATCCCTGTGAAATGGCTGCTCACTCACCAGGCAGGCCTCCCGCTGGTTGAACAGGAGCTCCCGGCTGGCGCCACTCTCGAGTGGGGAACGATGGTTCGCGCTCTCGAGCGGCAGGCACCAATGTGGGAGCCCGGAACAAAGCACGGGTACCACACTGGAACGTTCGGCTGGCTGGTCGGTGAGGTGATTCGACGCGTCACAGGGTTGAGTGTCGGACACTTCGTACGCGACGAGATTGCGCGCCCGCTCGGTGTTGACTTCTTCATCGGCTTCGGGCCAGAAGAGGACCACCGCGTCGCAGATATGATCGTGGCTACGCCGGACTTTCCGGGAAGTGGCATTCCCGCTTCGGTCTCGGAACGCGGGAGAGTGGCTGCGCGCTCGTTCCGCAACAGTCCCCCTAAAGAGGGCGTAGGTATAAACCATCGAGAACTACGCGCAGCCGAGATCCCGGCTGGGAACGGTCATGGCAATGCTCGATCGCTTGCACGTATTTATGGCGCTCTAGCACGTGGAGGCGAGATCGGCGGTGTCCGGCTGATGAGCGCGGAGACGATCGAGAGAGCGCGCACGGAGCAGGTACGAGGCCTCGACGCGGTGATGAATGTCGAGGTGCGACGGTCGATGGGGTTCGTGTTGCCGCTGCCTGAGACTGGTGACGTCCGGGGCGAGAACGCCTTCGGCCACTCCGGTATGGCCGGTTCCGCTGGCTGGGCCGATGGCGACGTGCGGATTGGCTTCGGCTACGTCACGAATTGCATGTGGGCTGGGTCGGCGGCGGATCCGCGTCCTGCGGGATTAGCTCAAGCCGTCTACAATTCGCTCTAGCCGTCACGCCGTCGGAGACTCGTGGTTCACGCTGCCATGCCGTCCAGGCCGCAACGTGACTACGCTGCGGGCCTCTCAACCGGAACGGCTAGGGTCATGATCTGCTTCAACTACTGGCGGCAGATACTCGGTCGTGACATGCCCCAAGGCCTCTAACGTGACGTACTCCTCAGCGCTCAACCCGAGGATGTCCCGATAGACGTAGGCGTTGTCTTCGCCAAGGCGCGGCGCATATCGGCGGATCTTCAGCGGCCGACGGAGCTGTCGCCAGAGCATCCCTGGGTAGCGATGCGTTCCAGCATCGGGATGCTGCACGGACTCAAAGAATCCTCGAGCCGCCAGATGCGGATCGGAGTACGCGTCGGCCTCGTTGAGGAGGATGCCCGCCGGTACTCCCTCACGCTGCAAGGCGTCGAAAAGAACGCGAGCTTCTTCTTGCGATGTTCGCTCCTCGATGATCGGGTCAAGCGCGGTTTGATTCCGGTACCGCGCGGCGGAGTCGGCAAACCGCACATCGCCCACGAGATCAGGGCGTCGCAGGACCCGGCAGAGTGCCGCGAAGTCGGAGTCATCGCGGACAGTTAGGGCAATCCACTGGTCATCGCCTCGGCATCGATAAACGCTCTGAGGTGCAAACTTCTCGTGCCGGTTACCAGTCGGTGTCGGGATGCGGCCATTCATCGAGTAGTCAAAGACCGGGAGCGCGAAGTAGTGCATAAGGTTTTCGGCTTGGGACATGTCGATGTGCTGACCCTCGCCCGTCTGGTCCCGATGGATTAGCGCGGCAAGCGTCGCGAACGCGATCGCCGGTCCGGCGGCCGCGTCTGAGATCACAACATTCCCCGCCGCTGACGGATCCGTATCCGGGTAACCCCGCATCGAGAGATGTCCCGTCATGGCGTCGATGTGCCCGCCGAAGCCGCGGAGACGAGCTAATGGGCCTGTGGCGCCCAACGCGCTGGAGGAGACCATGATGATCTCGGGATTGGCACTGCGAAGCTCGTCGAATCCGAGCCCGAGGCGCTTCATCACCCCCGGGGCGTTGTTCTCGACGACCACGTCGCTCTCCGCAACCAGACGGCGGACGAGCGTCTGCGCGCCGTGCTTGCCGAAATCCAGCGTAATCGCAAGCTTGTTTCGGGCGTGCGAGTTGAATGGTCCGTAGCGGTTCCACGGTCGCTCGCCTGGCTGCGCTCCTGGGTACGCGCGGCCGTATAGCGTGGCACTTTGCAGATCGCGGGGCTCCGGGCGCGGCTTTGCTCCCCGCGTGCTGCTCGGAAAGTGCCTCGGCGATTCGACGCGGATCACCTCCGCTCCTAGGTCCGCTAGTAACATTGTTCCGTACGGACCAGCGAGGACAAGTGTGAAATCTAAGACACGAATCCCTTCGAGAGGCAAGACCGTGCCGGCTGTCGAGGGAACAGGGCGTTCTTTCCGGGCCGGCCACTTCGCCATCAGATCACCCCTGCTCGTTGCAACCGCTGGAAGCGCCGCACAGGCACCCCGAGCTCTTCGACCAGCACGTCGCGGTTGTGCTCGCCAAGCAGCGGAGCTGGGCGACCGATAGCCCAAGGGGTTCGCGACATCTTGAATGGTGCGCCGGGATATGGGAGTTCGCCAGTTTCGGGATGGTCGACCTGCGCCCAGTAACCTCGCTCGAGGAATTGTGCCGACCGCATCACGTCAGCGACCGTGTTCACCGCGCCGCAGAGTACGCCTGCCTCCTGCGCGGCCAGACACACCTCCTCCTTCGTAAGTTCGAGAATCCATGGGAGAAGGACGGTCGCTTCAAACTCCTCGCGGCGGGCCGGATCGCGCTGCGCCTCATCGGCGGCGTACCGTGGGTCGATCCCGAGCTCCGGTCGCCCAACCATTCTCGCGACACGCGGGAAAAATTGACCGCCACCCGTGATCAGAACGTAGCCATCGCTGCATGGATAGAAGCCGGTAGGATAGCCGGTGCCCCATTGGGGCTCGCGCCTCTGCAGCCCGCCGGCGTACGCATGCGCGGTCAGGTGAGTCAACCGGCGATCGATCGACCCCATCGCTGTCTCGAAGAGCGATACGTCCACCCAGTCACCAATTCCCGAGCGCCGAGCACCGTAGTAGGCTATGAGCGCCGCTGTCGCAGCAATGTAGCCCCCCTGGATGAGCTGAGTGCCGGTTGCGAGCCTCAACGGCTCACGATCGGGGAGCCCGGTGGCGTGCATGGCGCCGCCCATCGCGTAGAGGGTGAAGTCAGTGAGTTGGTAGTCGCGGTAGGGCCCGCTCTGACCGAAATTGGAGATCGAGCAGTACACAAGCTGACTCGCCGATACGGCGAGCGCCTCAAAGCCGAGCCCAAGTCCGTCCATTACGCCCGGACTGAACGCCTCGACCACGACATCTGCCTCGGCAACCAGGCGAGAGGCGATCTCCAGGCCCTCGGGAGCACGGAGGTCTAGCGTGATCCCGCGCTTACTGGTATTCAGGCTCAGGAACGCCCCCGACCGCTCGGGGTGAGGCCGGTCGCCGGGAAACGGACCGAATGAACGAGCCGGATCCCCCACGCGAGGACGCTCCACCTTGATGACATCCGCGCCGTAGTCCGCGAGCATACGGGCGCAGAATGGGCCAGCGACGTACCAGGAGAAGTCGACTACGCGCACGCCCGTGAGGGGACCGGGGGCGGGCGTCTCAGCTTGGGCGGCATTCAACCTAGGCCACCAACCATTCCGACAGCCGGTTTGAGCACTGGCCGCCTCGTACAAGGTTCGTCTGCTCGGTGATGTGTACCGCGATCAGGTGTCGCCACGCAACGGCGTCGGCCACGAAGACATGCAAGAAGGTCAGCTCACCGGTAAGAACTTCTGGAGCGAACGCGAGCCCCGGTCCACACCGCGGTAGGAGTCGGCCAGATCGCCCACATAGAGGGATCCCTCTGAGTCGAGGGCGATCGCGTGGGGTCCGATGACCATTCCGGCGTCGAGACTTTCGCCCGAGCAGCGCTTCGTCGCGACAGGGCCCGGTTCGCAGTCGCAGCCCTCGTCGCCCCAGCCTGCGAGCCGTGTGCCTGTTGGACTCCAGATGCTGATCCGGTGCTGAAGCTCCGCGACATATACCGTGCCGTCGGGGGCAATAACAAGATCATCTGGGTGATGCAGCCCGTTCCACTCCGTCAGGTACTCGCCCTCCACGTTGAAAATCTGGATTCGACTATTCATGCGATCGCAGACCCAGATGCGGTCAGTTTCATCTATTACGATCGAGTGCGGTGTGTTGAGCTGACCGGGCCCCGCACCCGGCTCTCCGAAGCTGAATTGAAAGTCGCCATCGGCCGTGAAGACGTGGATCTTGCTGTTGCCGTAACCGTCGCTAACGAAGAGATCGCCATTTGAGGCGACAGCCAGTCGTGTCGGGCTGTTGAAAGGCCGACCGCTATTTCGTTCGGCGTTTTGGTGGCGCCTCCCGAGCATCAGCAGCGGTCGACCCTCACGAGTGAACTTCTTGAGGGTATGGTCTCCTGTGTCGGCAAGCCATACGTTGTCATCAGCGTCGATCGTGATGCCGTGAGGTGTCGTGTGTTCGCGGCGGTCGCCCCACCAGTCCAGGAAGTGACCTTCGCGATCGTAGACTTGTACTCTGCGATCGGATCGGGTGAAGGCGAAGACGTTGTCTTCCGAGTCGACCGCGATGCCAGCCACGTCGCCGAGCGGGAAGCCGCTTGGGCGCCGAGCCCAGTTATCAACTACCTCAAAGCGGTTTGAGCCGCTACCGAAGCGCACAGCGGACCTACGGCGATATCGCGAGTAAGGTTCTCCGAGCTGACCGTAACCTGCGAACTCGGGACCGTCGTATCGTACTTTCGGCACGTTCCCGACCATTTGATCCTCCCGATTGCTACGTTCCCTGGCCGTATACCGTCTCAGCGAGTGCGTGCGACACATGGCGCACTCCGCGCGACGTGCCGTGATCCGACGAGAGATCCATCCGGAGGCACGTTGAGAGTTCAGTTACGTGCCCGGGATCGACTTTTCCCATCTGCGACAGCTGCTAGCTCAATCTCGGCGCTCCGGCGACTGCGTACTCGGCAATCGAATCGGACCTGCTGATTGTCCTCTCCCAGAAACGGCCCCGTCTTTTCGTGGGCGGCGCGGTGTTGCGGGGCACTTTGTCGCCGGCCATCGTATTACGTTCGGCCGATCACGGGATGGTCGCGTCACAAAGAACCCTCGATGCGACGGTTGCCGATCGGAGTAGAGGTCCGACGGCCGCGCTACGACAGCGGGGGGACGCCGGTATTGGGTTGACCCCGCGCCGCGGCCTCAGAATGTCGGCGCGGCGAAATACGGTATTTCAGATGGATCGAGGACGTTCCACACTGGATCGATCAGCCCGCTGCGAGTAGCGGATCAAATACCTCGGTGCGCGCGTGCCGTCGCTTGATGGAAGGAGGCGCTCGAACCGGAGTCCTGTTCGCGCTTCGCCGCCCGATCCGTGAGCGTGACGCCGTGCCTCGATCTTGCCTAGCTTCCTGTCTGACGAACTCCGGCTGACACAGCCGCCCCTGGGCGTCTAGCGAAGACACACTAACACTGGCAGAATGACCGCGGAGGCATCCGTCTGACCATGCCGGGACAGGTGTCTTGTGCGCAAGATGCCCGACGGGCGTCGGGGAGGACGAGGGTTCGGTCGACCGACGCAGGGACACCCGCCACGACTGCTGACCGCGTTGGGAGGCAATCTTGTCATCGCTGCAAGGATGGCTGTGTTGCGGGAGCGGGAGACCCAACGATGCTCAACGGTAGCGAGAAGCCGGTACCTGACGAGCCAGTCCCGGTCGATGACCGATCTCGCAATACGCATGATAGGGGCGGACGGTGCAAGTAGGGGTCGGGCTTGGCGCATCGCTCGATTTGACGTTCGACCAGCACATCGCGCTCGCCCGCCGCGCTGCGGAGCTGGGCTATGGCAGCCTGTGGACCTCAGATGACGGTTCACAGGATGTGCTGCAGCTGTGCTTACTTCGTTGGCAGGCAACCGCCGAGGTGGTGCCTGGTGGGCTTCTGACCGCCACCGGCGTGATCCCGGTCAATCAGCACAGTCCGATGAGCTTGTCGGTACGAGCCGCTACGCTGAACGCTATTACCGGCGGCCGTTTTTTGTGCGGAATTGGCGTGGGACCGAGCACAAAGGGCGGTACCGTACAACTGGTCTCGCGAGCGGGCCGGATGGTCTCTTCCTTATCCGTGATGCGCGACTACCTGGTAAGCATGCGCGGCCTGCTGGCCGGCCAGCGCGTCGACTATGAGGGGGACACTCTGTCGCTCCACGGTGCCCAGCTCTCGGGCCACCTGCCGCAACGCACACCAGTGTTTGCCGCAGCATTGGGTCCTAAGATGCTGCGCCTCGCGGGCGGGTTAGCCGATGGCGTTGTGCTGAACTGGTCAACCCCGGCGCACCGGACCTGGGCTCGCGATCGTGTTGCTGAGGGGGCTCGAGCTGCAGGTCGCAAACATGCCGACATTCCGATTGCGGAATATGTGCGGGTCTGTGTCGACGATGACACTGCTGCTGCTCGCGCTGCTCTTGCGCAGGCGCTCCTGAGGTATGTCGTTGGCCCGACGGCACTAAGCGCTGGCGAACGCCGCTTCGGTTATCGCGCCCACTTCGAGCGAATGGGCTTCGGGCAGCGCCTATCGGAGCTGGACCAGATGCGCCTTCGCGGCGCATCGCGCTCGGAGCTGATTAGCGCTTTCCCTGATGAGATCCTGAGTGCGCTAGGCTACTTCGGTCCGGCGTCCCGCGCGCGCGAAGCATTTCTCAGACTCGCCGAGGGACTCGATATAGCAATCCTGCGCGTCGTTCCGGCTCGCCGGGAGCCCGCCTCGATCTTGGCCGCGATGTGCGCATGCGCACCGAACGCAGTAGCGGACGAGTCATGATGCGTTCGGAGAGCAGGAGTGGGCGAGACCGATCACCGATGCCCCCACTCGCGCAGCACGCTCGGGCTTGGCGGCTGCCCGCGCTCAACGCCCAATGAACAGGCTAGGTGTCTAGCCAGATGTTCTGCGTAATCGGCCCCTGGTTCCGCCCGGACGTGATAACACGATCCTTCACATAGCTGTACCACACGGGGTAGGCGACCGCGGAACTCGTCATCACCATAGGGACTTCCTCAAGCACGAGGTCCTGCAGTTCGAGTACGACTTCGAGGCGTTCGTCCGGGTCGAAGAGCTTGCGTTGGTCATCGGCGAGTTTGTCCACGGCTGGATTCGAGTACCCGCCGAAGTTACTGCCGCCTCCCGTCCTGTATGGGAGATACAGGTACTGATCGGGGTCGGGAGCCCCCGTCAGACCCGCCAAGATGAAGCTGAAGTCACCCGATGCCCGGCGCGCCAGATTGTCTGCCGGCGCTAGCTCTTCGATCGTGATCTCAACTCCGAGCGGCCGGAGGTTGTCTTGAATGATCACGCCAGACGTGTTGCGGGTCTGAGTATTCATCTTCACTTTGAGCCCGCCCGCGTGACCAGCGCCGTCGAGCAGGCGCTTCGCCTCAACCAGGTCCTGGTCTTTCGGCTGACGATAGCCGGGGCGGCTCTCAAGCTCGTCAGGGGGAATCGCCCAGAACGGCAGCGCCTGCGGAATCGGCCCCGAGATGATCCGATCACCGGCTGTGATGGCCTGCCGGTCAATCGCTAGGTGGAATGCCTGGCGGACGCGTATGTCGTCGAACGGTGGTTCCTTGACGTTGAACTGGTTATTCCCAAAGGCGTCCGATACGCGTGTGCCCCACGCCACGTCATCGCCAAATTGATCGAGAAGCGAATCGCGCTCTTCGCCTCTGAAGCCACTCCAAAGCCTCGACATATCGATCTGCTTCGACCTGAATGCCGCAAGCCGCGCCACTCGATCCGTGATCAGGTCGAATCTCATGCCGTCGAGATACGGCCTCGGGTTATTGAAGTAGTTTGGGTTCCTCACCAACTCATTCGATACGTTCGGGATGTGCTCGCTGCGAATGAACGGACCGGTGCCGAGGAGGTTCTCGTACAGCTTCAAGCCGTCGTCGCCGACTTTCTCCCGCATCTCACGGTTCACCATCATGGCGAAGTCGTTCGCGAGCGCCGAGAGCAGGGGCGCGAATGGCTCCGAGGTGGTCAGACGGAATGTAACATCGTCGATCGCCTCGAACTTGGTCACCGCGTTTAGACTCGAACCCCAGATGAAGCCCGGTACATCCTCAGTGAAACGCTCTAGGCCGAAGACCGCATCTTCAGCCGTGAACGCACGTCCGTTCGCGGGCTCCAGGTCGTGCCAAAAGATTCCCGGCTTTAGCGTGAAGACGTACGTGACATCGTCAGGTTGTTCTGGCATGTTCGACATATGGTCGACGACGACCCCGTCGTCGTTGTAGTACAGCAGGCCAGTAAGGGCGGTCGTCGTGCCGAAGCTCATCGACACTGTGTGGAGGGTCTGGGCCGGGTCAAAAACGTCAGGCGGAGCCAAGTCCGGCATGCGAAGTATGCCACCGCCCTTCGCCGCGTCTACGGTCGGGCCCGCCCCGTTTGGTGCGCTAGTCGCGTCGTCGTCGTCGTCGTCGTCGTCACCACAGCCGAGGATCGCAGCCCCGGCTAACCCAGCCACTCCCACTGCGGATCCCCGCAGTAGCCCACGCCGCGACAACCTCGACCGAGTGAGTGAGTCCCAGTACCGCATTTGGGAGTGTCCTTCTGGGGGAGCCATGTAACACGTTCGTATTCGGACCGTGCTAACACGTTTCTGACAAGAGCACAAGCTTGGCCGAGTAGTACGGTTGACTCGGGTTCGGCGAATCCCCTTGATTGTTCCCGCTAACGCATTCGGGGATCGAGCACGTCGCGCAGCGCGTCTCCCAGCAGGTTGAAGCCGAGCACGGTGATCCCGATCGCCAGACCTGGATACACGGCGAGCATTGGCGCACCGATTGCAAACTCCCTGCTTGTGCTGAGCATCTGTCCCCACGCGGCGGTTGGTGGGCCTAGACCGAGCCCAAGGAAGCTGAGACTCGACTCAGCGAGGATCAGGCCGCCAATCCCGGTAGTTACGATCACCGAGATCGGTGCCGTAATATTTGGTACGACATGCCGAATCATCAGCCTAGGAGAGGAAGAGCCTAGAGCGATAGCCGCCTCGATGTATTGCTCGGCGAGCACGCCGAACGTCGCGGCTCGTGCCAGCCGTGAGACCCCAGGAACAACGGCAATCGCTAGCACAGTGATCATGCTCGTAATGCTTGAACCGAACACCGCGATCAGCAGCATTGCCACGATCAGCGTCGGGAGGGCGAGCATCGCGTCGATAACACGTTGGAAGAGGAGGTCGAATACTCCCCCGAGATAAGCAGAAACGACTCCCAGGAACGTACCCATGAGAGTGCCTAGAAACATGGACGTGATGCTGATCGTGACTGTCACACGCGCGCCCGCAACAATCCTTGTGAAGTAGTCGCGGCCAAAGTCGTCTGTACCGAACCAATGGTCTCGGGATGGGCCCTCGAACAGCTCTGTAGGCGACGTGCTGAACGTGTCGTACGGCGTTACTACATCGCCTGCGATGGCAAGGAAGGCGACCAGCAAGATGATGAATAACCCCAACACACCCAGCGGCTGCTCACGAGCAAATCGCTTGACCCGCCTGATACGACGCTGACCGGCAGTCAGAGTCGTTGTTTGGACCAGCAGCGCCGTTCGCTCAATGGTCACCAATTGCATCCTTCGAGGTTTGTGTCAGTTTTAGCTGAGACGGACGCGCGGGTCGAGGTAAACGTACGAGAGATCAACCACAAAATTGACAACGACATATATGAGGCCAATGAGCAACACGAAACCTTGGATGGCTGTATAGTCTCGCCGCGCGACCGCATCTACTCCATACGTGCCCAAGCCTGGCAGCGCAAAAATGCTTTCAATGATTACTGACCCGCTCAGCGCGTTCGCGAGGGAGAGTCCAAGAACGGTCACTATGGGCAAGAGTGCGTTTTTGAGCGCGTGACGCGTGAGTACGGCGGAGGCGGTTAGCCCCTTGGCCTGGGCGGTGCGGATGTAGTCCTGTCGCATCACCTCGAGCATCTGAACTCGCGTCAGCCGGATGATGACCGCAGCGAGCCCCACCGAATTGATGATCGCTGGGATCATGAACTGCTCTAGGTTCCGGAGCGGATCGTCAAAGAAGGGGCTGTATCCGAAGGGCGGAGCCCATCCCCAGTACCGCGACGGGATGATGAGCACGAGCGTGGCGATCCAGAAGGAAGGTAAAGCCAACCCTAGAATCGAGACTAATCTGACGGAATGATCGGTGAACGACCCCTGTTTGGCGGCAGCGATGATCCCCACCGGGACGCCAATTGCCGTCTTGATGATCATGCTTAACACGACGAGTTCAAGCGTGACGGGTAGCCGTTCCCAGAGCTCAGTCGCGACCGGGCGATCGGTGAGGAACGACTTCCCAAGGTCTCCCTGTACGACCCCAGCGAGCCACTTCGGATACTGGATCCACCATGATTGGTCCAGCCCCAGTTGCGCGCGGAGCGCAGCAGCGCGTTCCGGCGTATAGCTGTCCTCCAGTCGGATAGCAACAACATCCCCGGGGATCAGGCGGATAGACCAGAACACGAGCGCCGACAGCAGCAACAGGGTGATGGGGATCAGCGCAAGACGACGCACCGTGTAACGAAGCATCAGCTCACCACCGCCAAACGACGTCCGGTCGGAGCTTGCATCGTTGGAGTGCTATCAGCGCGCTGCCAGACTGTCAAGACGCGAGCTGGCGCGACACCTGAGTAGCTGCGTGAACCGCCCCGGGAATGTTGGAGGCTCCAGTCCTTGAGAGGATGGAGCGATGACACGACCAGGCAGATACCCAGCGGAGATCCGCGAGCGGGCGGTCCGGATGGTGTTCGAGCACGAGCGGGACCACTCGTCGCAGTGGGCAACGATCAGCTCGATCGCCTCGAAGTTCGGGATGACGCCGGAGACGTTACGGAAGTGGGTGCGACGGGCTGAGGTCGACGGCGGCGCACGGCCGGGGCAGACGACGGAGGAGCAGACGCGGCTGCGGGAGCTCGAGCGCGAGAACCGTGAGCTGCGCCGGGCGAACGAGATCCTCAAGGCCGCTTCGGCTTTTTTCGCGCGGGAGCTCGACCCGCGACTGCCGAAATGACTCGCTTCATCAAGACCCACCGCGAACGCTTCGGGGTCGAGCCGATCTGCCGGGAACTGCAGGTCGCCCCGTCCAGCTACTACGCCGCCCGGAGCCGACCGCTCTCGGCGCGGCGGGTGCGTGACGAGGCGTTGAAGGTGAAGCTGCAGCACGTCCACGCCGAACAGTTCGGGGTCTACGGTGCGCGCAAGCTCTGGCGCCAGCTGCACCGCGAGGGCATCCCCGTCGCGCGCTGCACCGTGGAGCGGCTGATGCGGGAGCTGAGTCTCTCTGGGGTGGTACGTGGGAAGGTCAAACGGACGACCGTGGCGGACGAGAGCGCGCCCAGACCGGCGGACCTCGTGGAGCGGGACTTCCACGCACCAGCCCCCAACCGGCTCTGGGTAGCCGACCTCACCTACGTGCCCAGCTGGTCGGGCTTCGTCTACGTCGCCTTCGTCATCGACGTCTACTCGCGCTCGGTCGTCGGCTGGCAGGCATCGCGCTCACTGCGGACCGAACTCGCGCTCGATGCCCTTGAGCAGGCGCTATGGGCGCGGAACGGACCCTTCGACGGGCTGATTCATCATAGCGATCGTGGGGTGCAGTACCTCTCGATCCGCTACACCGAGCGGCTCGCCGAGGCCGGGGCCGTGACCTCGGTCGGGAGTCGTGGTGACTCCTATGACAACGCGCTGGCGGAGTCGGTGATCGGGCTCTACAAGGCGGAGTTGGTGCACCGCCGGGGACCGTGGCGCGGACTCGACGACCTCGAGCTGGCGACGCTGGAGTGGGTGGACTGGTATAACCATCGGCGGTTGCATAGTGCGCTCGACTACCTGCCACCCGCCGAGTACGAGCGCAACCAGGAACGTGAGCTGGTCTCGGCAGGTGCCGGGACTCAATGAACCGAGTCTCCACTAAACCCGGGGCGGTTCACTACACCCCCACCACCGATGCTTTCTAGCCTCTGGGAACAATCTGAGCGGGTAGTGCGTCTTGCTTGAGTAGAAGACGAAGCACTCAACGAACACGGATCGCGAAATGAACTACCGAAGCAAACTCAAGCTCCCTGCTGCGGTACTGGGGATCACCGTCCTCGTCGCCACAGCAGCCATGTCGACTGCCCTGGCGATCAGGAGCCATGACACCACGGACCTAGAGACCGTTGCCGGCGCAGTGGCATCTGAGTCACTGCCCACCGCAGCCGATCTCGGTGCGGACACACAGCAAAGCATCGGCATACCTGAGCCCCTGTTCATCGACGGCGAGCCCATGATCGCCTTGGACCACCCGGTGAGTGTTCAAGACCTCCCAGATGGCACCGTCTCGGTCAGCAACCCGAGTGACGAGCCGGTGTCGATGCCGGCCGTCAAGCCGCCTCCCTCCCCGGGGATCGCCGTCGGGGAACCACACCCGGACTCGTCGGAGCCTCGCCTCGCGAGCTCGGACCGGATCGAGGCTCAGGCTTCGAGCGGATCTACTGGCACAGCGGTGACGGCGGTAACACAAGCCGTCGTGAACGGATCCGAGTCCGACCCAGTGCCGGTGCTAGATCCCAACGCAGAAGAAATCCACGCGGCCCCCAACCCGGTCCTCGAGGAGGATGTGCAAGGCAGCTAGCCGAGTTCCCTGCTCAGACAGTGCCCCGGCGGATCGGTCCACCGGGGCACTCTTGGTTCCAAGCCGTGCGAGGTCTGGTACTGCGGTTCCTGTCGCAACGAGCCGGCGTCAGGCTCGATGCTGTCGCGCATGCGCAGGGGGAGGACCGATTTGGAGTGCGTGCACTGCGGCCACAAGTGGAGCGCCGAACACCAAAGCGCCGTGCCATGACGGAGCGCGCTAGTCGGGGTGATGGCTTTTCCAGGGCCGATTACCTCGATGCAGAGCGCACCATCCGACTCGCGGCGGCTCCGGCGACGTACCCGAAACCCTGATTCAGCTTCGCGACGAGACGCGCATCTCGCTGCTGGCTGCGCGCAGGTAGTGGTCAGCGCCTTAGCGGCGCTTCGGGAGGCGCGGGTGTCGTCGAGTGTTGCTCCTTGCTTGAGGGCACGCTGCCTTCTATTGTCTAGCCCGCCAAAAGTCGCTAGGTGAAAGCCGATATGAGCCGAGTCGCTTCGATGCTCGCTGTCCCGATGCTCGCGCTCGCTATCGCTTGCGGCGGCGGCGGTGACGACTCCAGCGCCGACTCAGGCGGACCGGGCACTACGCCGAACGCGAGCGCCACGCCCGCCGGCGATCCGTCCAGTGGCGACTTCTGCGCCCCCGACAATGTGGAGGTGATCTTCGACGGGCTGGACTTTTCCGGTATCGACGATGTTGAAGACCAGATCGACCTGATGAACCCCGCCCTCGACCAGCTAGTCGGCGGCGCCCCGGACGAAATCAAGGCTGAAGTCGACGCGATTGTTGCCGTCATGCGGGGTCTCTTTCAGCTCTTCGAGGAGTACGACTTCGATGCAAGCCGCGTCATTACTGATGGCGCCGATGACCCGCGCTTCACCGTACTCCAGAGCGAGAGCTACGGGGCCGCAGCGGCTCGACTGGCTGACTTCTGCGGGTTCGACATCGACGGCGGTAGCTAACGGTTCCAGCTCACAGGTTCACCTCGTACAGAGCTACCGACTCATCGAGCCCCTTCAACTCCGCCTCCCCGACGGAGGTGAACTCGAACCCCTTACCGAGCAGCAACTGCCGCACCACATCCGACACCAGCACCTGCCCCGGCTCGCCCCAGTCCCCGATGCGAGCGGCAAGGGTCACCGACAGGCCAAAGAGGTCGTCGTCGTCCGCGATCGGCTCGCCCGCGTTGATCCCGAAGCGCACGAGCAGCTCCTCGCCCTCGTGCGTGTCGTTGTACGTCTCGATGTCGCGGCGGACGGTTAGGGCGCAGTTCACGGCATCGGCGGCAGAGCCGAACGTGGCCATCGTGCCGTCGCCGATGCGCTTCACCTCGCGTCCGTTGAACTCGCCGATTGCCTGTCGCACCGCCGCGTCATGAGCGCGCAGGACCTCCATTGCGCCCTCGTCGCCGAGGCGCGATTGCATCGCGGTCGAGCCCGCAAGGTCCGTGAAGAGGATTGTTTGAAGGGCGCGCTCGAGGTCCAGCGTCGTATCCACGTCATCGCCGGCCACGAGGAATTCAAATATGGCCTCCCAGCCTGTGGGGGCTGGGGCGTGCGAGCTTTCCTCCTGAGCGACGAAGAGCGCCCCGTCGATCGTGGCAGCCAGCTCTTGACCACGTGAGAACGCGACGACGCGGTCGAACTGATTGTGTCCGACGAGCGTGGGAACTGTGAGACTCGAGAGCAGGTCGTAGACATCAACGCTGTGGAGCGCCTCCCAGACATCCGCCGCAACGTCAGACGTGGCAGCGTTGCGCATTAGGCGAGCGTACGCGGACATGCTTGCGCTGAAGTCGGTCGCTCCGTCCGGCACCGTGGGCTCGTCGCCTGCAAAGCGATAGGCAAGGGCACCCGAGCCCGTATCCCAATCGGCGCGAATGAGTGCAACGATCGCCTCGGTCGCCGCGTCGATCTCCGGCTGTCCCGCCCACGATCCCCACAGGGCCAGGCGACCGACCCGCTGGGGATGCCGTGCGGTGTAGGCGATCGCCGTTGGGCCACCCAGCGAGAGACCGATGAGCGAGACAGGATCCTCCGGCTCAATGTGGTCGACGACGGCCTCGAGGTCGGTTACGAGCGCCTCCAACGAAAAGTCTGAGTGTTCGCGGTCGGAGAGCCCTGTGCCCCGCTTGTCGTACCAGACAACTCTTCTGCCGCGATCGGCTAACTGCTGGTACGCAGCCCCGAAGACATCCCACGTCCGCTGGACATGGGTGATCCACGCGGGAGGCAGGACCACGGCTGGTTCCGCGCCGATCGACGCCAGCGCGATGTTCGCCCCATCACTCGTCTGCGTGTACTGAACGGGGGGTGCGTCCACGGTAATCACCTGACCCTGTTGAACGGAGGCTCAATAACGAAAGGCATAGTAGCCGTACGGAGTGGCGCTCACCGACCGCTAAAGCGTGGGCGAGTCAGCGACTGGTTCCCATCAGAGCCGCCCTCAACCGCGCACCTCGAACAGCTCGACCGCGTCGTCAAACCCTTTGAGGCTTACCGCTCCTAGCGAGGCGAACTCGAACGTCTTGCCCTCGCACAGCTCCATGACCACGTTGCTGACGAGCACCTGACCCGGCTC
The DNA here is from genome assembly GCA_965226785.1 of Dehalococcoidia bacterium. Lineage (GTDB taxonomy): Bacteria > Chloroflexota > Dehalococcoidia > UBA2979 > UBA2979 > CBDDEC01. The sequence continues at coordinate 597,781 of CBDDEC010000004.1, read as the reverse complement.
CGCGCGGTCGGCGATGCGGGCCGCCTTGATGACGCTGAGTCCGAAGAGGTCATCGTCCTCAGCAATGGGTTCACCGGCGTTCAGCCCGACGCGCACGCGCACCTCGCCGCCAGCTAGCCCCCGCTGAATCTGCAATGCAGCCGTGACCGCGGATACCGCCGAGGGGAAGGACGCCATGATGCCGTCGCCGGTGTGCTTCACCTCGCGGCCTCCGTGCTCTTCGAGGGCTCCTCGGACGGTTGTGTTGTGGGCTCGTAGCAGCTCCTGTGCGCCCTCGTCGCCGAGACGCTGAGTGAGCGGCGTGCTCGCCTCGACATCGGTGAAGAGGACAATCTGCAGTGCGGGCCTCCCGGCGCTCTCCGAGGGCCGTTCGCCGTCGAGGAGGAAATCGCTGACCAGCTTGAATCCAGCGTCCGCCGTTTCCTGGTCCCACCACGGCTGCCAATGACGGCGGTCCCACGCGACGACGGCTACGTCGGGAATCGCCCTGGCCACGAGCGCAGTGCCTTCCTGCGAAACCGTGCCGCCTTGCTGCGCTACGAGTGTCTTTGCGCGAATGTCAGAGAGCTCGTTCGACAGATCGAATTCCTCGATGATCGCCAGGTGCCCTTCCATCGCCTCAGCGGACGCGGCCTCAGACGTGAGCGCCGCCCATCGTCGCGCCGTCTCGGCGCGGTTCCAGCCCCAGGTCCTCAGCCCCATTAAGGCTGCGTAGGCTTCCCACTCGTCATGCATCAGCTGACGCATGGCGTCGCTCGTTCGGTTGCTCTGGACGAAGTCGGCAGATCGTGCGCCGCCGTTCAGTAGGATCAGGTGCGAAACGAGATCGGGATGGCGCGCCGCGAACCGGATGGCGGACGGCGAGCCGTATTGCCAGCCGAGAATCGCGACCGTTTCTAGCTCGAGTGCCTCGACGACCGCTTCGAGGTCGTGTGTCCGATCCTCGAGCGTCTCCAGTACCGGCGCGCGATCTGAAGAACCGAATCCGCGATGGTCGTACCTGATCAAGCGGAACGACGCACTCAGCAGGTCGTACCAATACTTGAGCTCCGGGACATCCCACTCGGCAGCGGCGTGACCCCAGCCAGAGGGGGCAAGATGGATAAGCGGTGGTCCGCTGCCCACGGCGGTGAAAGCAATCCGCACCCCGTCTTCCGTCATCGCGTACTGGATCAGACGGGCGTCTATCACGCCCACCCCACTGCGTACGTCACGTGCTGCAGTTCTCGGTTCATGGCGAACGTGATGATAGCGGGCCGTGGACGCGATACGCTCCGTCGCACGAAGCCTGACCTGGCCGAGCGGCTACGTGCGGTCTGGTCGCGGACGATGGAGGAGAGTAAATGGCGCGGTCACCTGACTCCACCGTCGTGGATCCCGAGGGTCATCTGGTGGCGATGGAGAATGAACACGTCCGAGTGCTCGAGATCAGGCTGCCACAGGGCGCAGAGCTAGCGATGCACTCACATCCCCCGAGAGTCATCGTTGCTATCAACTCGTACCGCATGAAGTCCACGGATGAAACGGGGCGCGTCTCGATCGTGGAGCGGCGTTCTGGTGACACCGTCTGGTCCGACGGGGAGGAGCACGCCGCCGAGGTTCTGGTTGGGCCCACGCACACGATTGAGGTCGAATTGAAGCAGCTGGACTAGGCGGCGATCGCGCGCAAGTTCGGCCTCAGCCAAAGCTCGGCCGATTCAACCGCGTAAGGATGGTTTTCGACGGCCCGCGCCGGCTGTCGTTCACACGAGAGAGCCGCCCCGGGAGGGCGGCTGAGTTAAACGGGTATGGCGACCCCGAACGGGTTCGACCGTCAATCTCAATTTCTATTTTGCGCGGCCCCCTAAGGGGGAGGCCGCGGATTCGAATTGCGGTGGCACTCCACTATTCATTTCCGCGCGGCACCCCTAAGGGGCGGCAGCGAATCGGAAATCGGCGGTCGGCAGGCGTGGTGGGGGAGTGCACCTCTATCGTTTCGACCTCTGCTCGCCGTCGTGGCGAGCCTCGCGCGGCGCCTGCTGGGCCCTCGCCCGAATGCCCTCCGCAGCCATCTCTGCCCACATCACGCTGGCGCCGAACCCCGCCGCCAGGGCGATCGTGAGCAGCGCGAACTCGCCGAACACCACGAGCAACGACGTCGACGGCTCCACCAGACCCAAGAACGCGAACTGGTGTCCCAGCAGGAACACCAGGATGACCTGTGTCACCAGGATCGGGGCGAGCGCAGCCCGCCGCCGACCGTAGTACCACCAGATCACAATCGTGCCGGTTGCCATCGCTCCAATCATCAGCGGTATCGACGGTGGCAACAGCCGATCGAAGGCATCGTCGGCTGCCAGCAGCTCCGCCATCGTGAATTGGGGCCGTAGGACGAGCAGCGATACGCCTCCGAGGGCGATCATTTCGGCGGCGTACAGTCCGCAATAGCGGAACCACGCCCCAGTGGAGTGCTCGGTCACCGCCTCGCGGTAGCTCCACACGATGAAAACGCCGCACAGGGCGCCCGCGAACAACATCTGTCCGAGGTAGGCCCAGATGTCGGAGATGAAGACGTAGTGGACCGCGGTGAAGCCCAGCACCACGACGACTCCGGACAACGCGCCCAGCAGCTTGTGCGCCTCAGTACGAGATATCGCCCGCGTCACAGTTCTACTCCGACCTCGTCGAGCTGGACGCTGCCACGATCGCGGATCGACTCACTTCTCGGTGCAGCCGAAGTGCGGTGACGGCGATGAAGATCAGAAGTGCCGCCGCGAACACGCGCTGAGCGAGCCCGTCAACCGCCTCGGCCTCCAAGCCCTGCGTTGCGATGAACGCGACGAGACCCCCGAGAGCGACGAGTGCGATCACACGGGTGAAGCGGGCGTGAGACTGCCAAGTGGGGTCGGGCCGCCACCGTCGCACCAGCACGAACATGCCGACGATGGCCGCCACGAATCCTGAGACGCCGCTGATGTTGTGCAGCAGGCCCTCGGTGGATTGCCCTTCGCAGCCGAGATCACACTGCAGCACGCCGTTCCCGATGGCAGTGGTCAGTCCGAAGAAGGCGATCAGCGCGGGGCCGAGAAGGGAGCCCCCGAGATGGCGACCCAGAGCCCAGGCGAATCCAACGACAAGGAGGCCAAAGACGATGAAGTTCGCGCTCTGGAGGGCGGGGTAGTCGGCACCCTCGCCGCCGAGCTCGCTGATCGCCTGGCTGGTGTGGCTGTAGCCCTCGTCGAGGAGGCCGGCGACAACGATCAGCGTGACGAACAGCGCCGACCCCACGACCCCGCCAAGCGCCAACCATCGCACTGCCGGGCTAGAGCGGTGTGTGTTCTGGAGTTGCTCCATGCTGGCTCCCTAGCTCATGAGATGATAATATAACGATTATAGTGATCTATATCTAATATCGGGTACTCCTGTCAAGTAGGATTAGTCCATGACAAGCCGTCGCCGATACCGCTCGACGCTTCGCGAGGAGCAAGCCGAGGAGACGAAGCTCAGGCTTCGCCGTGCCGCACGGGAACTGTTCGAGGCCAAGGGTTTCGCGCGGACCACGATCGACCAGATCGCCGACAAAGCCGGCGTGTCATCTCAGACGGTCTACGCCGTGTTCGGCGGGAAGGCTGGCATCGTGGGCGCGATGCTTGATGACCTCGAGCAGGCCGCCGACGAGGACGCATGGGTGGCCCGCATGCTCGGTGAGGCGGACCCGCACAAGCGGCTCAGGCTGTTTGTCTCGTTCAACCGTGCGCTCTTCGAGGCGGGAGCGCCGATCCTCCGCGCGCTCATGGCGGCGCGGAGTCATCCCGATGTAGCGGCCGTGGCGGAACAGGGAGACCGCAACCGACGCGAGGGCACCACAAGGCTGACCCGTCAGCTAGCGAGCGAGGGCGCTCTACGCGAGGGCGTCAGACCGAAGGACGCCGCCGAGCGTCTATGGCTCCTGACGAGTGCCGAGCAGTATCTGCTCGCTACGGATGGCCTCGGCTGGGCACCTTCCCGCTACGAGCGATGGCTTGGCGATCTGCTCGAGGCCGAACTGCTGACCAGCGGTGATTGAGCCTGCGCTGTCGGGATCGCGCGCCAGCGCTTCAAGTACGCGTCGGGTGTGGTGCGCATCGACTGACAGTTCCGGTGGACGATCTCACACTCGGCTCTCTCAGATCTCAGACCACAATCCTCCTGCTTGCGTCGCGCCATCGTCGGCAGTTGATAGCCGTTCTCACGCCCCCGATGAGCGGGCCGATCACAAAGTCACCAGCTCACTCGAGAACATCTCGATGTCGGCGGGCGGTGTGTTCTCCCATCCGTGCGGGTTTCGATCCCAGACGATGATCTCGATGCCTCTGAGCGCCATATGCGTGTCGGGTCGACGTTAGGCGGGCCTCGAAGCTGGAGCGGATTGACATGTCTCGGCTTACGCTACCTCGGACGCAAGGGTCGGGGCGCGGACGCCGCGACGTGGGTGGCGCGGCTATGCTCTCAGCGCGTCGAGGAGCCTGAGATGACGAACCTGCGATCCGGCAGCCGTGGCGAGGCTCGCGCCCTTCCCCCGATCGAGGAGCGCGAGATGTTCGAGGTGCTCTGGGAGCACAGTGCCGAGGGGACCCTGGCGATCACGCTGAACCGTCCGGAGCGACTGAACGCGCTCAACTTCCGCATGCTCCGCGAGCTGCAGCAGCTGATCGATCATGCGGCTGCGACGCAGGAGGTCCGGCTCGTGACCCTGCGCGGCGCGGGCTCCCGCGCCTTCTGCTCCGGCGATGACCTCAAGGGGATGGACCCGGAGCCGGGGGTCGACAGCTCGCATACCGTGCACCACCCGCTGCTGCTGTCGATTCGCGATCTGCCGAAGCCGGTCGTGGCTCTCGTCGAGGGGTTTGCGCTCGGGCACGGCTGGGAGCTGGCCTCGGCCTGCGACCTGCGCCTCGTGGCCGACAACTGCGAGGTCGGCGACCATCGCGTCCAACGCTCGATCGCGCTCAACGGCGGCTCGTCCTGGTTCGTGCCGCGCTTGGTCGGTCGCGGACGGGCGCTCGAGCTGCTGATGACCGGGCGCCATCTTGGCGCCGAGGAGGCGCTGGCGTGGGGCTGGGCCAACTACGTGTGGCCGCTCGAAGAGTTCGACGAGCGTGCCGCCGAGTACATCTCGATGCTGGCGCAGCTGCCCACGATCACGTCCGGGGTCTTCAAGGCGGCGATCGACTACTCCGCTGAGCACAGTCTGCGCGAGTCGTTGGCGCGGGAGCTCGAGCTGAGCGACCGCACTCGCGGTAGCGAGGATGCGGCCGAGGGCCGCGCGTCCTGGTGGGAGAAGCGCACGCCGGTCTACCGCGGACGCTGATCGCTCGCCGCCAGCCGTCGGGGTCCGGTCCCCGCGTTACGCCTTGTTGGCGGCGATGGTGACACCACGAGCATCGAATTCAGCGGCGTCCGACTCGTGCCTCGAGCCGGCCATGGGAGCCTGAACGGGGTACAGCCCGGTTCTCGCCAGCCTTGGTTAGCCCCTTGGAGGTGCGAAGAAGAGCTCCCAGGGAATGCCGTCGGGGTCTTTGAAGCAGATGAACTTCGACCCGGACTGCTCCTGGATGCCCGCATGGGGCACGCCTGCCTCGTCGAGCTGGGCGACCAGTTTCGGAAGGTCGGCCTCGTCCGTCACGGGAAGGGCGAGGTGATCGAGACCGACGCGGAAGGGATTGAACGTGTCGTCGCTGTCTGTTGCTGCGTGGCTGCCACGGATCCCGAACATCGTGCCTCCGAGCACGAAATTGATGACCGTGTCCTCTTCACGCTTCGTCTCGCGGACCATCGTCCAGCCGAGGGTCTCGCCGTAGAACTTCTTGGCGCTTTCAATATCTCTGACGCGGATGGCGAAGTGGCTAATTCCGCTCGGTGGATCGATCGGCATGGGGAGCCCCCTGTTCGAGACACGCACTGTAACGATATCGGTCGACTCACGTACGACGCCCCGCGTCTCTCCGAGCCTCAGAGGTCCCTCGCTACTCTCTCGGCCGGGGCGGGCTCCCCGGATCCACATTGGGGGTCAGGTCGAAGCCCAGGCCTAGATACGGCGGCGGCGATGCAGAAGCCCCGCCGAAGCGGGGCCCCTCGATGTTTGTCACCTGGACGCAGCTACGACGCCGTTCTGAACTGCTCGACAAGCAGCGTCGCACTAACAACGCCGACCCACAGTAGGAAGGCGAGGGCACCGATCCACGGCATCAGGCCGGTCATGGCCACGAGGACCGAGAACCAACCGAGCCATGTGGGCAGCGCCCCGAATCGGATACTCATCGCCGCGGCAGCACCGGCGGTGGCGATGATCCCAGGCCCAAGAATCCAGATGAGATTCCACTCCATGACGAAGAGCGTCTTGGCGATCTCTGGGTTGGCACGCGGATCGTCGAGCGCATCCATAGACAAGGAGAGCGCCGCGAACGCGAAGACCGCCGCCACGATCAGCAACGCGCCGCCGTAGAAGAGGTCGACGAGCCAGGAATCGTGCGCCCGCATGATGTGGCGTCTGAGGTAGCTAGCAAATACGAGGAAGACCAGCATGCCCGCGAGGACGATCACCGGGCCCATCCCGATGTCGCGGTGGGCCAGTTCATTGGCGATGGTCTGAGCTGAGTCTGACGGATCGATGTCCCCGTCAAACGCCCCGGTCACCGCGAATGCCGCCGCGAGCACAACGACGGCAATCAGGCCGCTCACGGCACTGAGTCGGTTCCACCAGACGTTCGTATCAACCATTTGCTCTGCCCTCCACGCAACCCGATAGTCATCCGACAATCGGTTGGAGTCATATCACGAACAGGATGGAGGCGGGTATGGCGACCCTGAAAGGGTTCGAACCGTCAATCTCAATTTCTATTTTGCGCGGCCCACTAACGCCGTTTCGGGCTCAAGGTGGCTGACCGGGTTACCAGACCAAGCGTACGGCCCACGCCCGCACCGGCCGGTCGAAGCCTTCAGCTCCACCTCGCCGCGGTCCTCGAACTCGAAGGCCTTGCCCGCCACCGCCTGTCGCACCACTTCCGAGATGAGGATTTCCCTAGTGTCCGCCTCGATTTTCAGCCGCTTCGGAACTCACTTGCGACGCCCGTCGCCCTTGCTGCCGATAGGTCCCGTGACTCTTGCTCCCGAAGCCGAGCGAATATCAGCATCACTCCCACAGCCACGACGGTAGCGAGCACACCCATCACGACCAAAGACTCTCGTTCGCCAGCGCTGTCCGCCAACATCCCAAACGGGAGGCCGGCGAGGCTGTTCAGCCCCCAGGCGATCATCGTGAGCGACATGACGCGGCCGTAGAAGGCTGGTTCCGACTCTCGCATGACCAAGGCATTGTTGAGGAGTTGGAAGGCGCTCATGGCGACCCCGACCGGGATCATCAGGATGACGAGAGCGAGGTAGCTCGGTACGAAGGCTGTCGCCGTCGTGCCAACGCCGAGAGCTACGCCTGATATCAGCATCAAGCGCCAAGCGTGGCCACCACTCGCCGCAGCTGCGAGCAGCACGGTCGCGATCAGCCCAGCAATTGCTGAGACGACGTACACGGGCCCCAGACCTTGTTCGGGGTCGATACCCAATTCGTTCTCCAGCAGTCCAGGGAATACGACCTGGGATGAGAAGGCCGTCACCGTGATGCCGATGAAGCTGAGCACCAGGAGTCGCAAACGCGGTCGACCGACAATGTGCCGGAACCCATCCCGAAGATCATCAAGGACTGGGCTGCGATCACGCGCAGGGATGCTCCGGGTGGGAGGTAGCAGGACGAGCGTCGCGACGACAATCGCCAGGAAGACGCCCATAAGGAGGTACGTCCCACCGGCACCAACGAAGGCCAGAGCGAGGAAGATGGCGGCAAGGGCGGGACCGATAACTCGCGTACCCGCCATTGCGACCTGAGTGAGGGCGACGCCGTTTGGAATTTCTTCCTCCGGAAGAATCTCGCCGACCCATGCCTGTCTCGCGGGGGCGATGAACGAGAAGACGAGCCCCATCAACAGTGTCGACAGGAAGAGCCACAGGATCGTGATTCTGTCTGTGAACACCAGGACGCCGACCACGAAGACGGTTAGGCACATCGCCGACTGCCCCAGAAGGAGCAGTCGGCGTTTGGAGACGCGGTCGGCGATGACGCCGCCAAACGGGGCGACGAACAGTGTGGCGATCCCCATTCCCGTGAAGACGACCCCTACCGAGGTGTTCTTCCCGGTGATGTCGAACGCAACCACACTCTGGACGATCCAGGACATGTTGAAAGCGAGAAACGAAAAAGCCGTGCCGAACCAGAGCATACGGAAGTGACGATTCCGCAGGGCCCGGAACGTGGCTGAGGACCAGTTCGACAGCATGGAGGCCAAATAGTACGTGTCCTATGAGGTAGCCGCTGCGTAGCGAGCACGTAGATCGTCGACGCGGGGCAAGTGTCGCGCGCGTCCTACGGATATCGTTCTGGGCCGGGACCAGGATCTACGAATCGGCCAAGACGAGAGCGGAGCCTCCCAACGAGCCAGTCCATGCCGTGAACGACAGGGTGCAGGTGCAGGACCCGTAGCGTGTGTCCCAGAAGACGCGTCCGCCCCAACAGTTCGAGGACTGCCACCCCAGCGCGACCGCCGACCAGGTCCTCGCCGTCTGGGGTCAGCACGTGCCAATGGTTCTCGCGGTTATCGGTCGGCGTAGCCCGCAGCAGCTGCGCTGCCTCGAGGCGCTCGAACGGCAGGTACGCGATTTGCTCGCGAGCATCGAGCCGGGCGACAAACCTCGCCGCTGCGCGACAAAACCGTCAGGTGCCGTCGTAGATCAGGACAGCTCGGGTCGGGAGTGTCTGTTCGGCACCCCCACCCCCGCTCACTGGCCCAGCACTTGATACAGCGGTACCGGCTCGTCGAGCCCCTTCAACTCCGCGCTCCCCACCGAGGTGAACTTGAACTCTTTGCCGAGCAGCAGTTCGCGCACCACGTTCGAGCAGAGCACCTGCCCCGGCTCGCCCCAGTCCCCGATGCGCGCAGCCAGCGTCACGCTTAGCCCGAAGAGGTCGTCGTCCTCCGCGATCGGCTCGCCCGCGTTGAGCCCGAAGCGCACGCGCAGCTCTTCGCCTTCGTGCGAGTCGTTGTACGTCGCGATATCGCGGCGGACGGTGAGGGCGCAGTTCACGGCATCGGCGGCGGAGCCGAAGGCTGTCATCATGCCGTCGCCCGTGTGCTTCATCTCGCGACCGTTGAACTCCTCGATGGCCTGCCGCACCGCAGCGTCGTGCGCGCGCAGAACGTTTCTCGCCGCCTCGTCGCCGAGCCGCGATTGCATCGACGTGGAACCGGCGAGGTCGGTGAAGAGGATGGTCTGGACAGCCCGATCGTGAGCTTGATCGTGCGGCTCGAGCCCAGCGAATGCTGAGATGAGTTCCACGGCCTCCGCCTGGTCGCCGAGTTCGGGGTATACCGCCGAGCCCGAAAGCAAGCGCAGTGTTCCGTCGGGAACGGACGCCGTGAGACCCGCGATCTGCGCGCCGTCCGGAACGCCCGCTTCTCGGCGGTGGACCACGAGCGTCGGCATCTGAAGCTCCCCGACTAGCGCGCTGGCATCCTCCATGTCACTCAGTCGCAGCCCCGAATAGAACATCTCGGGTGTCGTGTGGCGCATCCAGGCATCCCTAGTTCGATCAGCGGCGGCTTCGTTGTTGGCACCTGCCATTAATGCGGTAGAAGCTCTCATGAAGAGTTCCCAGTCGGCGGCGGAGAAGGCCTCCATCGCCTGCACACGCTCTGAGGCGGCGTAGAGTCGCAAGTCCGCCAGGCCGCTCCACAGGACGAGCCCCGAGATGCGCTCGGGCCGTGCGTGGGACAACGAGATAGCGATCGGAACGCCCCGGGCGATCCCGAGGACCGTGGTACTGCGTAGGTCGAGCTGTTCGAGGAGCTCAGCCAGCATGGCCGTGCGCGTCGAGAGATCAGCGATCGCGCCCGGTGAGAGTGTGCCCATGCCGGGGTATGAGTCGACGACGACGACCTCGAACCGTGAGGCGAGCCGCTCGATGAAGCTGGTCCAGTCGGAGATTTCCATCACGGATTCAAGGAGCGACGGTTGCAGGACCACTAGCGGCTGTCCGCCCCCAGCTACGAGGTAGGCAAGCGGACGACCGGACACCTGCGCGTACTGCACTGAGAACGCAGTCACGCACTCACCTCGAACAGCGTCACCGCCTCGTCGAATCCCTTGAGACTGACCGCACCCAGCGGGGCGAACTCGAACGTCTTGCCCTCGCACAGCTCCATGACGACGTTACTGACCAGCACCTGACCCGGCTCCGCACGGTCGGCGATGCGCGCCGCCTTGATCACGCTGAGGCCGAACAGGTCGTCGTCCTCGGCGATCGGTTCACCGGCGTTGAGCCCGATGCGCACCCGCACCTCGCCGCCAGCCAGCCCACGCTGAATCTGCAGCGCAGCCGTCACTGCGGATACGGCGCTCGGGAACGAGGCCATGATGCCGTCGCCGGTGTGTTTCACCTCGCGGCCCCCGTGTTCGTCGAGGGCTCCTCGGACCGCGGTGTTGTGGCCACGGAGGATCTCCTGCGCGCCCTCGTCACCGAGGCGCTGTGTCAGGGGTGTGCTGGCTTCGAGGTCGGTAAAGAGGATGGTTTGGAAGCCACCCCCTAATGAGCCCTGCCCATCAGCATGATGCGTCTCCAGGTCGGTCAGGAAAGCGGCGATGTGCTCCGATCTCTCGCTGGCTTCGCTAAAAATGTGGAGCCGAGCGCCGGGTATGTCCGCCGCGACGCCGCTCTGAATGCTTACATCGATGAACAGAGCGTTCTCGTCGGCGGTGACCAACGTCGCGGCCGACACCAGAGGAAGGAGTTCGGTCACATCGTGCTCTGAGATTGCATCTATGTACGTCAGGTAGTCTTCCTGGGCGCAGGTCTCCCGCAAGACGGCAGCCCACTCCTCAGCCTCCGGACCGCTGAGGTTGCCGACGAGGCGAAGGAACATCTGGGAGGCGAGCGTCCAATCGCCGCCTCGGAGCCCATCCAGGTATCCCGCGAAGCGATCACTGCGCACATAGTCCGCCCCGCGACTCCACGTCCGGTCCAGGCACAGCGCACGCACCTGATCCGGATGCTCGACCGCATAGCGGACTGCCACAGGCCCGGCAGCGCCGTTCGCAACGATTCCGATGTCGTCAGCGCCGAGAGCCGCAACGACGGCCTCGAACTCTCCAACGAGACCATCAAGCGTGAAGTCGTAGCGTGCTCGGTCAGACAAGCCTGATCCGAGGTGGTCGTAGACGACCACCGTATGCCCGGGGCGAAGCACGTCTCCATCTCCCAACCCTCCGAACCAGAGCCCGCGAGAGAAGTTGCTGGAAATCAGCGTGCTTGGGGGCGTGATCAGGACCGGCCCATCCCCGGCGACGCCGAAGGCGATTCGACCGTCCTTGGTGTGCGCGTACCGGATGTCGAAGTCCATCACGCCCGCCCCATCGCGTACGTCACGTGCTCAGCGTCAGACAGCGTTCGGTTCATGGCGAGCGTGATGATAGCGGGCTACGGACACGACACGCGCCGATGGCACACCGCCACCCCTGGAAGCGGGTGCGAAGACCTCTCTCGCGTGGGCTCAACGGGTACGCGCCGCGCCGCCAGGTCACCGGTGCCAGCGAGCCGAGCGCGCACGGTTGACGCTAGCGGTCCAGTAGAGTGCTCGGAGTCGGTACATGGAGGTCATCATGCGTAGCGTGTTAGTCGACTCCAGCGCGGAGCGGCGCCTAGTGATTGCCGATGCCGACGAGCCAGTACCAACCTCCAGCGAAGCCCTCATTCGCGTCTCGTCCTTCTCACTAAACCTGGGCGAGACGCGGCGAACGCAGGTCGCTGACGATGGTTGGCGCCCGGGCTGGGATCTGGCCGGGACTGTCGAGGCGGCCGCGGCGGACGGCAGCGGACCCCCCGCCGGTGCTCGTATTGTTGGGTTCGTACCGTCCGGGTCTTGGGCGGAGCTTGTGGCTGTACCCACCGATGCGCTGGCGGAACTACCAGACTCGGTCTCCTTCGCTCAGGCGGCGACCCTCCCGGTAGCCGGTCTAACTGCGATGTATGGGCTGGACCGCAACGGCTCGATCCTCGCGCGCCGCGTACTGATCACTGGCGCGAACGGTGGTGTGGGCCACTTTGCTTGCCAGCTCGCCCGCAATGCGGGTGCCTACGTCGTTGGCGTGGTTCGTCGACCGGAACGCGAGGCCGACGCGCGCAAGGCGGGCGCGGCGGAGATCGTCGTCGGCGAGGACCGGGAGACCGCAGCGAGGCACGGGCCATATCACCTCGTCTTTGATGGAGTCGGGGGAGAGACGCTCTCGATGGCGCTCACCCTGGTCGTGCCCGGGGGGATGTGCGTGCTCTACGGTGTTTCGTCCGGCGCCGAGTTCGCATTCAATGCCCGCGAGCACCTCGCCGCAGGCGCAGCGCAGTTCTACCGCTTCACACTATTCCGCGAGATCCGCGAGCAGCCGGCGTCCGAGGGTCTCGCTCGATTAGCGGCGATGGTTGCCGAGGGTTCAGTCGTACCAAAAATCGACCACGAAGCTGCGTGGACCGATGTCGCCCAAGTAGCTGGCCACCTGCTCGATCGTGAAATCAGCGGTAAAGCGGTACTGCACATCGGCTAGTCCGCCGAGAGGCTGCGCTGCGAAGGACTAAGCGAGCCGACTGGCCGGGCGCGAGCGGATAGTCTGCTTCGAGTGAGCGACACAGCACCGGAGCCTGGGATCGAATCGATCAGCGCGATCACGCTGACTGTGCGTGACATGCGGGTCGCGACGACGTTCTACGAGGCCCTGGGGCTACGGCGACTGTACGGTGGCGCCGAGGCGTCATTCACAAGCTATGCGGTGGGCGGACAGTACCTCAACTTGCAGCAGGCAGAGCCCGACGGTCGAGCGGGGCGCTGGGGGCGCGTGATCTTCTACGTGGGGGATGTCGACGGGGTGCACGCTCGCGCCACGGCAGCTGGACTTCGCCCGCTGTTCGCGCCTCGCGATGCGTCTTGGGGCGAGCGTTACTTCCACCTTCGCGACCCGGACGGGAATGAACTGAGTTTCGCGCGGCGGCTCAGGAGTGAGGCCGCTGATTCCGAGGAAGCCCTCTAAAAATCGGGGCGACGCGCTTGGCTTGATCGCCTCACGCGCCCCGGACAGAGTCCAACTCAGCTTCTAACGCTAGCGAGACGCTCTGTACACGCCGTACGCGCGTTTCCTGACTAGAACGTATGTTCGATGCCTGTGGTTCCGTCTCGCCGCCATGAGCTACACAACAGCCAACCGCCAGAAGCACCTGATCGTCACCCTGGCGCACTACCTCGCCGACGGACACAACCTCGACTGGACCGAGTTAGCCGCGCACGCCGACCCGGAGTGCCAGGAGGGGGAGGAGTCGCACAAGATCATCGTGCGCGATCTCGGGGCGTTGTCGAACGGCTGTTTGCGGAGCACGGTGGGGTCATTCGTCGCTCGCTGCCGATTGACCGCGATAGCGGTCAGGCCCGTGGCTTAGGCTTCGTCGAGATGGCGACCAGCGATGCTCGCAACGCGATCGCCGCGCTGGATGGGACCGACCTAGGCGGCCGCGACCTGAAGGTCAACGAAGCCAAGCCTCGTGGTGGCGGCGACAGTGGTGGCTACCGCGCTAGGGAGGCGGCTACGACCGCCGTCAATGGACCCCGCCGACCGGTGCCGTCTGTACAAGGCGGAGCCCGGTTAGCGGCGGCTCGCGCTAGTTGCGAAGACGAAGCCTTCGCGTTGCCCTCGGGACGGGCGCTCTGGGACAGGAATGTCCACACCGCCAAAGCTCGTCCGCGCCGACGACACGCGGGATCAGCGTTGCCCAGCCCAGCGTGAGCACGAGGCAGCGCATCCGCGGCGGCCGCGGGGCGAGAACTGAACGCAAGGTCGTCGAGTCCTTGCAGGTGGACGGAGTGGTGGTGTCAGGAAGACCGCGTCGAGCATCCCCGATGTGACGCCGAGGTGAGCCACTCGCATGGCTGTGGCTCGTCCAGCGTCGTGCTGCAAGTACCGGCCGCCTGCCTCAACGAGCACCAAGCGCGGGCTCGGCGAAGAGCGGTCAGAAGGAGCCCGCGATGAACGCGCCGTGGAGCGGGAGAACCGGCTCACCGTCACCCGCGGTCTCGTACCCCAATTCGATCCCATTGACCGATGCGCGCTCGATGGCCAGCTCCTCGAGCTCTGGTGAGCCCAGCCCCACATCCTCGCTGGAGTTCGGCGAGGTCGCCTAGCTCACCGCCCAGGCCGGCCCTAGGGCACGATGTTCTGGTTCAGATGGAAGACGTTGTCCGGGTCGTAACGCCGCTTCACTTCTCGGAGCCGCTCGTAAATCTGGCCGTAGGCGGCGTCCGGCGCCACTTCGCCTTCGTCGTCGCCGAGGTAGTTGACGTACCGATTGTCGCGGAAGTGGGGCGACAGCTCGTCGAAGAAGCGGCGCACCCACGCGACGTTCGTTTCCGTCTCGCCGGGGTCCTGCCAGACCCCCGTGATCAAGAAGTTGTGACCCTCTTCTCGATGCGTGAACGCCGTCGCATCCGGAGCGACACGGGTCGCCTCACCGTGCATGTGCTCGAACAGAGCGGCGTTCAGCGGTGGCAGCGCATCGCTGAACTGCTCGACGACCGCGTCGATCGTCTCGTCCGTAAGGCTCTCGAGGAAGCTCGACTTCCAGTAATTGAGCGCCCCTTTCGGCGCGCCGTCGTCGAGCATCGCGTTCACCTCGGAGAACGCCATCGGAGCTACCGTGTCGAGGATCGGCGACCCGAACTCCCGAAGTGGTCGCAGCACTTCCTCCGCCTCCTCCAGGGGACCGGCATAGGCGCAGACTAAGGCAGAGATCTTTACCCCCGACCCGTCCGGCGCGTGCAGCACCGCCGCAAAGACCTGGAGCTCGTCCGGAACGCCCGCCGCGGTGAAGTCCCGGTAGAAGCGCAACATGTCGCCGGCGGCTTCGAAGGGATGCGCGACAATTCCAGCAAGCACTGTCGGTCCCACCTCGTGCAGGTCGAACTCAAAACTAGCGGCCACGCCGAAATTGCCGCCTCCGCCCCGCAGCGCCCAGAACAGGTCAGGCGATTCCGCCTCGAAGGCGCGAAGGACTTCGCCGTCTGCGGTGACCAGCTCGACCACCCGCAAGTTGTCTACCGACAGTCCATGACTGCCCATCAGGTAACCGATCCCACCGCCAAGCGTCAGACCGGCGACTCCGGTAGTGGAGACGACACCCCCAGTAG
Source organism: Dehalococcoidia bacterium (assembly GCA_965226785.1). Lineage (GTDB taxonomy): Bacteria > Chloroflexota > Dehalococcoidia > UBA2979 > UBA2979 > CBDDEC01. Next base: position 582,500 of record CBDDEC010000004.1, on the reverse strand, counting down.
TGCTCAGACCGTAGACCTCCGTCGCCCGGTAGAAGTCACCCCACGTAGCACCACCCTGCGCCACAGCGACCTTGCGTTCCGGGTCGACGACGACGCCGCGCATCTCGGCGAGGTCGATCATCAATCCACCGTCCGAGACGGCTCTGCCCGCCACGTTGTGGCCGCCGCCACGCACCGAGATCTCCAGACCGTACTCCCGCGCGTAGTTCACCGCCTCCACGATGTCGCGCACACCGAGGCAGCGTGCGATCAGCGCTGGGCGCTTGTCGATCATGCCGTTCTGAACTTGGCGCGTCTCTTCGTATCCGGCGTCGCCGGGTGCGAGCAGGCGCCCCGCCATCGAATTTGCAAGTACTTGCGAATCAGCCATGGGTGTGTTCTTTCAACTCATGAACGGGTCTAGACGCGTAGACGTCCAACCGCTATCGAGCCGCCATGTGTGTCTCTCCTCGCTCGTAGGCGAGGACCGTAGAGACGCCCATTACGGATGTCAACGGCGAAGCTGACCGCGTCAGCGGCGCACCGCGGACAGGGGACACCACGCTCGTCGAGTCCCGGTCCAACCGAGTCACGGACTCACCACAGACGGCTCGCCGAACAGCTTCTGCGGCTCCCCTCCGTCCAGTCCGACGACGTAGTAGGCGCCGCGCGCTCCCCACTGATAGAGGATCTGTGCTCCGTCCGGTGACCAGAACGGCTGCACGATCCAGTCGTCAGCAACGTCGTCGGTCAGCTGGCGTCTCTGACTACCATCGGCCCGCATGATCCAGACATCGCGTTGCCCGCCAGCGGTGGCGTACTTCAGGGAGGCCGGTGTGTTCTCCCATCATGCTGGTCCCGATCCCAGACGATGATCTCGATGCCTCTGAGCGCCATCTGTGTGTCGGGCCGAGGTTGGGCTTTGGACGCGCTGCCACCCCGACCGATCGAGGGTGCGCTTCCGGGTAGCTCAAGGGCGGCTGCGCGCGGGGCCTTCGGCTCCGCGCGCGGAGCGGTCGCGTCCCAGCCTCGCGACGCTATTTGGGTTGTTTGACCAGCCTGATATAGGGAAGCGGCGACTCCCAACCGTCCGGATACTTCTCGGCGGCGGATTCATCGGACACGGACGGCACGATGATTACGTCATCACCCTGCTCCCAGTTCGCCGGCGTCGCCACTTGCTCCGCTGCCGTGAGCTGACACGAATCCAGCAGACGTAGGATCTCGGCGAAGTTACGACCGGTGGTCATGGGATAGGTGAGCGTCGCCTTGATCCGCTTGTCGGGGCCGACAATGAAGACCGACCGCGCGGTGGCGTTGTCAGCCGCAGTCCGTCCCTCTGACGTGTCGCCCGCATCCCCAGGCAACATGTCGTAGAGCTTCACCACCTCGAGGCTCGGGTCGCCGATCAATGGGTAGTTGACGGCATGACCCTGTGAAGCCTCAATGTCCTTGGACCACGCCTCGTGGTCAGACACGCCATCGACGCTGATCCCAACGATCTTGCAGTTGCGTTCTTCGAACTGTGGTTTCAGCGCAGCGACGGCACCGAGCTCGGTGGTACAAACGGGTGTGAAGTCCTTCGGGTGCGAGAACATGAGCGCCCAACCGTCGCCCATCCACTCGTGGAAACTGATCGTGCCTTCGGTTGTTTCGGCCGTGAAGTCCGGCGCGACATCATTGATTCGCAGCGCCATGAGTAGCTCCTTCGCTGATCAATGGGGTGCGCATCCTACAATAGTGATAGAGGGGCGCAAACACCCCCGATCACCGTCGACGCAATCTATCCACGGCCCGTTTCCACCCTCCGCCCTCGCACGTAGGCGGTCCCCGTGCCCTGCGTGGGAGGGGTGGGACGTGATCTCAGCAACCCAATAAGCGAAACGGCCGCCCTGAAGGACGGCCGTCGCCTGTCATCATCGGCGATGACTAGGCTGGCGCTGCTCCGATCTGCTGCAAGAAGGTCAGCATGTCGAAGTAGTTGCGGCTGGACGTAATGACCCCGTCCTGGACGTCAACGGAGAACACACCGGGAGTGCGTTGCGTCTTCCCAGACGCCGGGATGGTGCCATCCGGAGTCTCAAGCGGTCCGGTGTGCGTCCCTTCCCAGACCAACTCGAGGAGTGCTGAGTCGCCGACGCTCGCGACCCTACCTACGGTGCCGGTCACATCGGGCATCGCGGTCTTCCACGCCTGCAGCACTTCGATGATCGCGTCAGCGCCTTCGATGGTGCGCTGCGTCCCAAACTCCTCATAGACGGCATCGTCCGCCGTGACGGCGCGGATCGGCGTCCCAGTCGTCGGTGTTGAAGCCGGTCAGGAAGGCCTGGGCTGCGCTAGCCGCATCTGAATCTGCCATCGTTATCCCCCTTTTTGCCTCGCCACTGCGGCGGGCGGTGCGACGGTAGCAGCAATGAAGGCGCTCCCTGCCGGGTCGAACCAGGTGGGGGTATCACTCCCCGTGCCGGCTCGCACGTAGCGGAGCAGTCCCGACCAGGCGGGTGGGCCGGAGGTGCGGGTTGCTAGTTCGACCTGCATCAGAAAGGGGGAGGGGGAGGCACCGCTTCTTCATGCTCCCGCGTGCGCAACGCGGTCCATCGTGCCGGCGGGCGAACCCTATGGCTGGTATGAGACTGATACGCCACAGCATCCCGACACCGCCAGAGCCATGGGCGTTTACGACTCGCAGGGGTGCAGGTTGCGAGGGAGGAAGTCCCATGATCCTCGGTCAGCGGGTCGCCTGAGCGTGACTTGGATCACAGTAAAGCATTACACCCGTAGTGAAGAATGCCCTTGCTCAGGGAGCGCGACCGCTCTCAGCTCAGGCGGATGGGGAGTAGAAGTGAAGTACATTGCTGCGGCGCTTGCGGTGCCGCTGTTTATCGTGGTGTTAGCGCTTGCAAGTTCTGACTCCAGCAGTGCCCAATCAACCGGCACGAGCCGCGCGTCATTCCACCAGTGCATCAACATCGGCGCTGCATTCCAGGAGGGTCCTGAGTGCAGTCACGAAGTGCTGGTCGAGACCACGAACACGCTGGCGACGCTGCATAACAGCGGCACGAGACTGACGCTGAACATCGTCGACCGCCACCTGGAGGCGAACAACGCCTACACGGTGTGGTGGATCATCTTCAACGACCCGAGCGGGTGCATCGATGGTTGCGGCGGCGCGGACATCGTCACGGAGTTCGGGACGGCCGACGTGATTCTGATGCACGGTGCTGGCGGCGTCTCAACACACCTCGGCAATCTCGTCATCTCTGCATGGATCGACTCCACGGGAGCGAACAGCGGCAGCGGGGAGGTGCTGATCGGCGACCCCGCGACGATCGACATAGCGAACGCCGAAATCCACGCAGCGGTGCGTACGCACGGACCCGCCTCCACGGACGCGGCGATCCTCGCGAAACAGCTCGGCAGCTTCACCGGCGGTTGCACGGTGGGCGACCCTGACGGCGACGCTCTGTTCCCGTGCTTCGACGCTCATGCATTCGTCTTTGGGGACTAGCTAGTCACGAACAAAGAGATTCAAGGAGAGCCGACCCACCGGGGCCGGCTCTCCTGATTCCGTGACCGAGGCGTGTTACTCATCGCCGCTGACGCGTGCCGCGCGTTACCTCGGACCCAACACAACAGGCCGATCCATGGACGCAGATCAGCGGACGCGCGGGTTTCGATACCGCCCCACGATCAAGCGCTCTGGCACGAACGGCGGGCCCGCCGTCTGCCTTCAAAGCTGAGCCAGTTCGCGCAGGTGCTCATCGACGTGGGTAACCGCGACCGAGATCAGGACTGACTCCAGCGTGCCCGGGATACCGCCCGCGGAGGTGAGGGGTGCGTCGAGGAGGCTCGGGTCCATGTTCGAGACCGCCTCGACGGTGGCGTGGCGGTTGCGACCGAACTCATCAACCAGCTCACTCGACGGCGTGTCGTGCCGACGCTCAAGCTGGCGTGCGTTGTAGGCGTCGTTCCCGTCACGGAAGCTTCTTCGAGGCTGGCCCTCAGAGGACGAGCCTCCCGCGGAAGCGGCCACCTCAATCAATCGCGGGTCGGTCGCACTCCGGCGGACGGGCTCGTGAAGCCGATGTCCAGGCGCCGTTTCGTTGCGGCGTGGAACGGGTCATCCCGCGTCGGATCGCCGAACACCGTCCACCACAGCGCGATCGCAGCACCAGGGCGGAGCGCGCGCCGCACAATCTCGAGTCCGAGGGTCTCGTCGACCCAGTGAAACGCGGTGGCAGACACCACAAGGTCGAACGACGCGTCAGGCAGGTCCGCTTCCTCGAGCATCTCGACGCGCACCTCGACGGGTGCGTTCGAACTCTTGGACTTGGACACGAGCAGCTCGGCGAGCCGCGGGTGGGGCTCCAACGCGGTGATCCGGCGCGCCCCGCGGCGGGCCAGTTCCAGCGTGGCCGCGCCCGTGCCCGCGCCCACGTCGAGGATTGTTCGACCCTCGATCAGCTGCCCGAAGTCGAGGAGCGCGTATAACGCGTCGGGATACGGTGGGCGTGCGCGATCGTAGACCTCGGCATCGACGCCGAAGGCGGTGCGTCCGACCTTAAGGGGCAGGCGTCCGTCGCTCACGGTCCAACGATACGCTGCGGGCTAATGGCCGCCGAACACGATCAGGCCCTGGCCGCGGAGCGCGTCCGCGAGCTTGGCCTCCGCCTCGACGGCCTGGTCGTAGGACATCGGATTGAGCCCGCGGTACAGCTCGGGACGCAGCCCGCGGCCATAGCGCGTGACCACCCGTGCCGCCTTGTAACCGCGCAGGTGGTTGCGGAGCCGCTCACCGATCGGGAGGCCGGTCATGCCGACGTAGACGCACGGTGCGTCGTGCGAGGGCCCGGGATCCGCCTTCGGGTCGAGTTCGATCACGTATACGGAGTAGTGTCGGCGGCCATGGGGTCGGCGTGCGGCCGCTTTCGAGCGACCGCCTCGACGGCGCTGGAGTGCCGCATCGGCACGCGCAGCGGCGTCCAGGCTGTGCGGACGCTTGTGTGCCCGCGCTGACGTTCGCTTGGCTGACGTCACGCTGCCTCCCGTGCATCGAGCATCGATGATGGCACCGGTGGCCAGCGTCGGGAGAAACCCGTGGATGGCGGCATTCGAGCGGCGCTCAGGCCACTCGTTCGTTCGACCGGCGCTCCGCGGCGTCGTGCCTCACGATGCTGGCGAGCACGGTCCCCGCGGACTGCGCCTCGGGCCGTGAAAGCAGCGACTCGAGGTGCCGCGTGGCCTCTTCTGCATCGACGGGTGACGCGCCGAGCCCGGGCGTCTGCACCCAGGCGAGTTCGACCGAGCCCTCGGCGATGGCCAGCACCTGGGGCGCGACCGTGTGATCGACGAGTGTCGAGGCATCGACAGCGGCCAGCAACGCACGGGCGACGGCCACCTCCTGGCGGCGTTCCTCGTGGTCGAGCCGGCTCACCGAGGAGGCGATGACGAGCACGCGCAGCGCGGGCAGCACAGACACATCGAGTCCCAGCTGTTCTGCCGCGAGTCCGGCGTAGCGATCGGCGAGCGCGATCGCGGTCCGTTCCGCCTCGGTGGCGTTGCCCGCCGCTGAACGCAGCAGGACATCGGTCAAACGTCCGGCCCGACCGACGGACTGTGGCGCTGCGCCGCGCCGGGCGCCATCCCGCGCGAGCGCCGAACGACCTCCGCCGAGCGACTTCGCGGTATACATCGCACGGTCCGCCTCGCGCAGCAGTTCCGCCATGGTCGCCGCGTCCTCGGGAGAGCTGGCGACGCCTACTGACACCGAGATCGATCCTGGTGCGTTGTCGATCTCGAGGTGGGCCTGGGCGAGGGCGGCGTGGACGCGTGATGCGACATGGAGAGCCTCGTTCGCCCCGACCTCTTCCATCACCATCACAAACTCATCGCCGCCAACACGGCCGACAAAGTCTGCGGCGCGGCTGCAGGCGATGAGCTCGCGCGCCACGATGCGGATCACACGGTCTCCCACCTCGTGACCGAGCTGGTCGTTGAACGGCTTCAGGTTGTCCATGTCGATCATCAAGATCGAGGTCTGCTTACCGGTGGAGCGTTCCCCGACTGCCGCCAGGTGCTCCTGCACGTACCGGAAGTTCGGCAAACCGGTGAGTTGATCGTGTCGTGCCATGTGCTCCGACCGCTCGAACAATCGCAGGCGCTCGATCGTGACAGCGAGGAGGCTGGCCACCTCCGTCAATAGGTTCATGTCGACGCCGACCCCGTGCTGTTCGGAGCCGGAGAGCAGCACGAACAGCGCCATCAGCCGGCTGCGATCACGGACCGGCACGATGATGGCGTGCGGTGCGTCACCTCCGAGCGTGCGCCACTCCTCGTCGGTCACATGCTCGAGGTCGTTGCGGTGCAGGGCGAAGGGCTGGTCTTGGCTGCCCGCCACCTCGACGATCGCTTCGTCGAGAGGCGCGCCCCAGCCGGCCGGCGACGCCGTCCCGGGCGCGACTGCGTACGGCAGCATTTGCTCCGAGTCATCCTCGGCCGCCAGGAACAGCAGCGCCTGGTCGAACGGGACGAGCCAGCGCATCTCCTCGGCAAACTCGTCGAACGCCTGCCGCAGGTCGGGCTGCGAGGCGACGATGCGAGCCAGGTTGCTCTGCGTCTGAATCTGCGAGGCCCTGGAGGTTGCCTGCTGGTAGAGCATCGCCGCGTCGAGGGCGAGAGCGAGCTGTTCGACCGCCTGAACGACAATCGACAGGAGCTCCTTGTCGAGACCGCCCTCGAGGCCGATCACGACCGCGCCCACCGACTGCCCCTTCGAAAGCATCGGGAGCGCCACGCCGCTATCCGCCGGCCGATAGAGCAATTCTTGCAGGCTCGGACCAGTGCCACCGGACCAGACGACCGGCTCCGGGAGCAGCGAAGCAGATTCCGGCGGGCTGGCGTCTGGTCGGCTGTCGACTGTCAGAGCGTCAGCGTCGAACTGGTGCACCTGGTCGCGCGATCCAAACGTCGAAGTTCGCACGATCGTGAGCGCTCGGTACGAGATGAGGGCGCGCAGGGCCTGTGCGAATCCGCCGCAGAGTCGTTCCACGTCGGCGCCGGACTGCATCAGCCGTGCTACTTCAGTCAGGCTCGCAAGCTCATCGATCCGCCGGCTCTGCAGGCGGGCATATGCGTCGGCCTCCAGGCGGCGAGCCACCACCTCGGCGACCTCGGTGATGAGCGCAACGGTATCGGCATCCCACACGTCCTCCTCCGCAGACGAACAGACGAGGGCGCCCACGACGCGTTCGGCGTCGCTGTGATTCGCCGCGTCTGGGTTCGCCGGCGGGTCGCCGAACGGAGTCACCCCCGCTACGCTCGCCACCACCGGCGCCACGATCATCGTGCCGACACCCCGCGCCACGTCTTCCGGAAGAACGCCGTCGGCGCGCCGATAGAGCACCGGCTGCCCGTTCGCCACCTCACTCCGCAGGCGATCGATGTGGCGTCCACCGCGGCTGTACTCGGTTGGCGGTCCCGCCACAGCTAGCGTCTCGCCCTGGCCGTCGTGCTGCGAGACTACGACCGACACACGTAGCGCATCGAGGTGTTCGCGCACCGGCGCCAGAGCCTCGTTGAGCGCGTCGCGCGTTTCCCGGCGACCACTCGCGAACTTCGCGACGTCGCTGAGCAGGGCGACCCGGTCCGCGCGGGTCTCCATATTCCGAATGTGCGCGGCGTTCACCAGCGCCGCGCCGACCTCGCGGCCGACCGAGAGGAGCAGATTGCGCTCGCGTGGGCCAACTTCTCCAACTTCGATGCCGATCACGGCGAACGCGCCCAGCGACTCACCGTGAGAGTGGATCGGAACGACCACGAATGGCCCGCCCGGGTCCGGTAGCGGTTCGCCATCGGGACCGACGGCGTCCTCGCTGAGCAGCGGCTCGCGGCGATCCGCAACCTCTTGTAGCAGTTCGAGCGGCAGTGCCTCCATCTCGGCGCCTGACTCGCCATCGAGCTTCACGAACGTCGAGGTCGGCTCGGTGTCACTCGCAATCTGCCAGCCCTGTGCGGCACTCCCACCGATCAACCGGCCGGCGATCCGCGCTGCGCGGCCGACCAGCGGCTCGTCGTTCCCCGGCTCGCCGAGGGCGGTCGAGACGGCGTTGACGACAGAGAGGTAGCGGTTGCGTAGCTCGAGTTCTGATGTCTGCTGGCTCACCTCCGCGTTGAGGTCGCGGTTCAGGCGCTCCAACTCGCCGCGAGAGTCCTCGAGGGCGCCGCGCGCTGTCCTCAGCTCGTCGACCCTCTCCTCGAGCTCCTCGCGTGTCTCGATCGAGGCGCGCCAGCGGAGGTGAACAACCGCCGCTAGGCCCGGGAACGCCACCAGTGCGACGCCGAGCAGTTGCAGGATGGACATGTGCCCGGTCTCATGCGAGGCGACCAGGTGGGCGTGCGGGACGGCGTCGCGGATCGTGAGGAACTCGGTCGTAACGAAGACTGCTGACGTGTAGGCGACGACCACGACCATCGACACGGTGCTGACGGAACCGGCGACGGAGATCACCAGCACCGCGAGTACCCCGAGTGTGAGCCAGGTCCCTGCTCCGCCGAAGGTCAGAGCGACCGCCAGCACGGTCACCAGCGCCACGCGAGCGACCAGGGTGATCGCATCGAACTGCCACTCGCTCCGAGCCCGACGAGCGAGGATCACCTCGGCCTCGCCGACCAGCACGCCGATGGCGATCCCGTAGATCGCGACGGCCGCAATGATTGGACTGCCGATGAGGTGTGAAGAGGACGCGACCAGCGCGCCGGCGACGAGCAGCAGTCGCCGCTGCTGCCAGGTCACGGCGGAGGACTCGACGCGGACGCGCAAGGCGGCGTCAGTGTCCTCGTTGTCCCCGGCTGGGCCCGTTGCTACGATCGCGGCGCTCATGCCAGACGGCGTCCCCCCGTACGTTCTCGTCGCCCGGATCGGTTCGATCCTGGGCATGTCCTTCGCGCTGGCGATTGGACTGCTCCTCCTCATCGGTGGATGGGTCCTACCGGCGCTGATCGCGTTTGCCCTGTTCATCCCCTCATTCGGGTTGATGGCCTATGTCGAGCGGCGAGCTGGAAGCTCCGCCGACGCCTCTCAGGGCTCGCCACCGAGCTAGAGCGTTCGTGCGGGCACACGCACGCCCGTCGTGCTTTCACTATCGGCAAGCAGTCGCTGATTCGGTACGCGTGGCGCGGCTCAGCTCGGAGCGGGTGCGTCATCCTCCGCGATCTCGATCTGCGAGATCAAGAGCGGGTCCGGTGGATCGTCCGAGCGCTCGCGACGTTCGAGGTCCGACAGGAGCGCCAAGCCGTCCTCGACGACGCCAAAGAGCGTGAACCGCCCGTCGAGGTGAGGCAGATCGGCGAGCGCGATGAAGAACTGCGATCCCGCGCTCCCGGCGCCCGCGTTCGCCATGCCGACGGCGCCAGCGACGAACGGCTCGTCGCTGGGCTCATCCTCGATGCGATAGCCGGGCGTACCACGCCCCGTGCCCGTGGGATCGCCCGTCTGCGCGATGAAGCCCGGCACCACGCGGTGGAACGCACAACCGTCGAAGTAGCCGTCCCGAGCAAGGAACACGAACGAGTTGACGGCCACCGGCGCGAGGTCCGGCCGCAGCGCGATGCTCACTGGGCCGCGCTCCGTGCGCAGCACAGCGGCATAGCGATGGCTCGGATCGATCGACGACTCCGGCGGGGCCTCGTAGTGCCTCGCCACGGTGCTATCCGCCCTCGACGATCTCGATGCTGGCGATGGTGAGGCCGGGAGTGCCGGCTGACGCTGGGTCCCGAGCCTCGAGCGCCTGCAGCAGCTCGATGCCCCCGGTCACCTGACCGAACACCGTGAAGCCGGAGTCGAGGTGGGGCGCCGGCGCAAGGGTGATGAAGAACTGCGAGCCGTTCGTGACCGCTCCCGCCTTCGCCATCGAGAGCACTCCTGTGCCAAACGTCAGGTCGTTACTCTCCTCGATCAGGTCGTAGCCGGCGTCGCCGAAGCCGCTCGCCGTCGGATCGCCGGCCTGTGCGACGAAGCCCGGGACGACGCGATGGAACATGAGCCCATCGTAGAAGCGGTTGCGAGCCAGGAAGACGAAGTTGTTCACATACCCGGGCGCTGCCGTCGCCAACAGCTCCAGCCGCACTTCGCCGCCACCTTTGAGCGCGATGATGGCCTCGTACGTCTGCTCGACGTCGATCTCCATCAGTGGCGCCGAGTCGTACGAGCGGACGATCGCCGGCTCGCTGTCATCGGGGTCGTCCGAGGTGGCGTCTGGCGTCGCCTCGACGGATGCCACCGGCGTCGGCGCGGTATCGCCGGAACCATCGCCGTTCGGGGCGGTATGCGGAGACGCGCCGCCGAGCTGGGTGACGAAGAAGATGCTGCCGAGGCTGAGCACCATCACCACGATGCCACCGAGGAAGAGCACACGCGCCTTGCGCTGCATCATTCCCATGATGCCGCCGAACTCGACGTCCCCGACCGGCTCGTAGCCGGGGCTCCCTCCGCCACCCTGGCGGCGGCGGCGCTGTCGATCTCGTCGACGTTGCTGACGACGATCGCTCACTTACGGTCTCCGATCACGCGTTTTCGGCGGGTTCAAGTGGGGAGCGGACCTGCTGGTACCCTCGGCAGGATTCGAACCTGCGACACCTGGCTCCGGAGGCCAGTGCTCTATCCACTGAGCTACGAGGGCCCGAGATCCAGTGTATCCACAGCCCGTGGCTCGCACGAGCCTGCGCCTCGTCTCCGGCAGTCACTCTTGCTAATCGCGCTTCGAGAAGAACGCCGCGACATCGCTCGCAAAGAACTCGGGCTGTTCCATCGCCGCGAAGTGCCCTCCCTGGGGCGCTTCTGTGTATTGAACGAGGTTGTACACGCGCTCGACGACCTCGCGAGGCGCCGCCCACGCCTCGGCGGGGAACTTCGCGTAGGCCATCGGAACCTCAATCGGCGGGGTGAAGAGCGGCTCGCTCATGTGTGACGTCTCGTAGTAGATGCGGGCGGCGGAGAGCACCTTCCCGGTCAACCAGTAGAGCATCGCGTTCGTCAACAGCCAGTCGCGGTCAACCGCGTCCCACAGATCGTCCCCGTGGTCCGTCCAGACCCAGAACTTCTCGAGCATCCACGCGAGGAACCCGACCGGCGAGTCCTGCTGCGCGTACGCGAGCGACTGTGGGCGCGTGCCCTGGATCCGCGAGTACCCCGTCTCCTCGCGCTCGAAGCCCTGGCGAAACTTCCGCCACTCTTGCTCCTCTTCGGACATCTCGCCGTCTGCTGGCGGCGGCCCGCCGATGGTGAAGTTGAGGTGCAATCCGGTCAGCGCCTCCGGATGTCGCGAGGCGAGGGCGGTGCCGATGATGGCGCCCCAGTCCCCGCCCTGGACGCCGTAGCGCTCGTATCCGAGCTCCTGCATCAGCAGGTGCATCCGCTCAGCGATCCGCCCGGGGTGCAGCCCGGTCGCCGAGGGCGCATCCGAGAACCCAAAGCCCGGCAAGGACGGCACCACCAGGTCGAACGCGACACTGTCGATGCCCTCGCTCAGGCGATCCGCAACGTCGAGGAACTCGATGAACGAGCCGGGCCAGCCGTGCAGGAGCAGCAGCGGCATGCGCTCGCCCCCGCCGGGCCCGGTGGTGAGCATGACATGCATCGCCTCTCCCTCGACCTCGCCTCGGAGGTGCGTGCGTTCGTTGAGCGCGTCCTGGGCGGCGAACCAGTCGTAGTCGTTCCGCCAGTACCGCACGAGCTCGCGCAGCACGGCGTCGTTCGCGCCCTCGGCCCAGCCGGGGTCGTGCGCCAGGTCCGGCCAGCGCGTCGCGTCGATCCGGCGATGCAAATCGTCGATCGCGCGCTGCGAGAACTCGATGCGGAACGGATCGAACGGCACGCGGTCCCCTCGCTCGGCTGACTCGCCGGTGGAAACGCGGCTCAGTCGGAACCGCGCCGACGGTACTGTATCGCCTCGGCGATGTGCAGCGCCTCGATGGTGTCGGAGCCGGCGAGGTCTGCGACCGTACGCGCGACCTTCAGGACCCGGTGGAAGGCACGAGCGGACAGCCCGAGCTGCTCCATCGCGGTCGCGATCAACGGCTCGGCGTCGGGCGCGAGCGGCTCCTGGCAGTAGCGTCGCACCTCGACCGGCCCCATCTCCGAGTTCGTGACGAACGTGGTACCCGCCAGCCGTCGCGCCTGCCGCGCCCGCGCCTCCACGACGCGGGCGCGGACGACGGCTGAATGCTCGCCGGTCGGGGCTCCAGTCAGCTCCTGGTAGTCGACCCGCGGCACCTCGATGAACAGGTCGAGCCGATCGAGGAGCGGACCGCTGACGCGCCGCTGGTAACGGGAGACCGTGGATTCGGCGCAGGAGCACGCACGTTTGGCGTCGCCGTAGTAGCCGCACGGGCACGGGTTCATTGCTGCGACCAGGAGGAAGCGCGCCGGAAACGTCAGCGAGCCGCGGGCCCTCGAGATCGTGACGGCGCCCGACTCCAGCGGCTCCCGCATCGCCTCGAGGGCCGCCGAACTGAACTCGGGGAACTCGTCAAGGAAGAGCACCCCGCGATGCGCCAGCGAGACCTCCCCGGGCCGGATCTGGCTCCCGCCGCCGACGAGGCCCGCATGCGAGATCGTGTGGTGCGGCGAGCGAAACGGGCGGTTCGTCATCAACGGCGCATCGCGCGCCAGCAGCCCGGTGATCGAATAGAGCTTCGACACCTCGATCGCCTCGCGGCTGCCCAGCGGGGCGAGCAGACCGGACAGGGCGCGCGCGAGCAGAGTCTTGCCGCTCCCCGGCGGCCCCTGCATCAGCACGTTGTGGCCACCTGCCGCGGCCACCTCCAGTGCGCGCTTGACGTGCTCCTGCCCCTGCACCGTCGCGAGGTCCAGCGTCACGAGGCGATCGTCCTCGGCGCGCGCCTGCGCGGTCTCCGCTGCCGGCCACGTCTCGCGTGGTTCGCCCACGTTCCGGAGATCGGCGAGGCCGCTGACCTCGACGCCGTCGACCATGGAGGCCTCGCGCACGTCGACGGCCGGGACGACGACGCCGGCGATACCCTCCTCGGCGCACATCGCCACAAACGGCAGCACACCGTTGATGTGGCGCAACTGGCCATCCAGCGATAGCTCGCCCGCGATCGCGTGGTCGCCAAAGCGGTCCTCGACCTGCCCCGAAGCGACCAGGATGGCGATCGCGATCGGCAGGTCGTAGATCGGCCCCTCTTTCCGCACGTCGGCCGGCGCGAGGTTCACGGTGATGCGCCGCAGTGGGAACTCGAAGCCGGCGTTCCGGATCGCGGAACGCACACGCTCTCGCGCTTCCTGCACTGATGCGTCTGGCAGACCGACGATGTTGAAAGCGGGCAGTCCGATGCCGATGTCGACTTCAACGTCGACAGCGATGCCCTCGATGCCGCGCAGCGCGCCGCTGCGCACGGTGGCGAGGCTCACGAGGCGGTAGGTCCCGTCTAGCCACGCGCGTCCGGTGCGGGCGGTCGGATCAGTCGCAAAGACACGCGCATCCTACGCCACGCGGGCCGGTCGAGCATCGTCACCAGCATTACGTCCGAGGAGCTGGCGGCCAGGGTCGCTTAGGCGCCGACGCGGCGAACCGAGATCACGCCGCGAACGCCATCGAGGTGGGTCAACAGTTGAGCGAACTGCGCACCGCCCTCCGTCTCGAGAGTGAGCGAGACCGTCGTCGTGCGGTCGTCGTGCTCGCGTGTGGAGACGCGCACCATGTTCACCTGGTCCTCTGCGACAAGGGTGCTGAGATCGCGCAGCAGACCTACACGGTCCCAGGCCAGGACCTCGACGGCCGCCGAGTACATCTCGCCGGTGGGGCCCCAATCACACTCGACGAGCCGATCGGCGTCATCGGTGCGCTGGAAGACGTTGCGGCAGGAGCGGCGGTGGACGGTGACGCCTCGGGCGCGGGTGATGTAGCCGACGATGGGATCGCCGGGCAGCGGGCCACAGCACCGGGCGAGCACGACGTGCAGCCCGGTGGTGCCCAGCACACGCACGCCCGGCGCGCCCTTGGTCTTCGAGACGACGACGGTGGAGCGCGGCGCCGGCTGCTCCGTGGGCGCCGGCGCGTGCTCGCCGAGGCGGTTCGTCAGCTTCTGCCGCGACGCGTCGCCGGAGCCGATGGCCGCATACAGGTCGTCGAGGTTCTCGTACCCCATCTGCCGTGGTAGGTCGCGCGGCAGTTTGTCGATCCCGAGCCGCTTCACCTCGCGTTCGAGTGTGGCGCGGCCCTGGTCGATGTTCTCCGACCGATGCTGACGGCGGAACCACTGGCGGACCTTCTGCTTCGAGTGGCTCGCGCCGAGGTAGCCGCGCGACGGCAGCAGCCAATCGCGTGATGGACCCTTGGGCTGCCGCGACCGGACGATCTCGACGACATCGCCGTTCTGCAGCTTGGTGGCGAGCGGCACCATCTTGCCGCCGATCTTGGCGCCCACGCAGTTGTGGCCCAGATCAGTGTGGATCCGGTACGCGAAATCGATGGGCGTCGAACCGGCCGGTAGCACCTTCACGTCACCACGCGGTGTGTGGACGAACACCTGGTCGCGAAAGATGTCGGTCTTGACTGACTCAAGGAAGTCGTCGGTTCCCGATGCCTCCTGCTGCCATTCGAGGAGCTGGCGCAGCCAGGACATGCGCTCTTCGGCCTGGAAGTCGCGACGCGACGCGTCTTCCTTGTACTGCCAGTGCGCCGCGACACCGTACTCGGCGAGCTCGTGCATCTCCCGCGTGCGGATCTGCACCTCGAACGCTCGTGCGCCGGGGCCGAGGACCGACGTGTGCAGCGACTGGTAGAGCGATTCCTTCGGGCTGGCGATGTAGTCGTCGAAGGTGCCGGCGATCGGCTGCCACGCCTGGTGCACGACGCCGAGCGCGTTGTAGCAATCGGCCACCGAGTCGACGAGGATACGCACGGCTAGGAGATCCTGGATATCATCGAAACTGCGCCCCTCGGCGGCGTAGCGCTCCTCTTTCTGCTCGATCGAGTACAGGTGCTTGACCCGCCCCACGACCTCTGCCTCGACCTCTGCCTCTGCGAGCGCTTTGCGGGCCTGTGCCTCGACGCGTCGCACGTAGCGTTCTCGCTCGCTGCGCTTCGACTGGATCCGAACGGCGAGCCGGCGGTAGCGCTCCGGCTCGAGGTAGCGGAAGGCCAGGTCCTCGAGCTCCCACTTGAACTGCCAGACACCGAGGCGCGAGGCCAGTGGGGCGTAGACATCCATCGTCTCGCGGGCGATCGCCTGCTGGCGGTCCGGATCGAGGTAGGCGAGCGTCCGCATGTTGTGCAGCCGGTCCGCCAGCTTGACGATCACCACGCGGACGTCCTCGGCCATCGCGATGAACATCTTGCGCAACGTCTCGCCGTCGACCGTCTCAACGTCGAGGACCCCACCCGGCGTGATGTGGTCGATCTTCGTCGCGCCCTCAACCAGGCTCGCGACATCGGCGCCGAATCGGCGCCGCAGCTCGGCCGCGGACACGTCGCAGTCCTCGATGACGTCGTGCAGCACCGCTGCCAGCACGGTCGGCGGGTCCATCCGCAGGTCGGCGACGAGTTGCGCGACCGCGAGGGGGTGCGAAATGTACGCGTCGCCCGACTTGCGCTTCTGCCCCTCGTGCGCCTGGGTCGCGAAGTCCACGGCGCGCACAACAGCGCCCACCCGCTTCGTCGGAAGGTAGTTCGTGACCGTTTCCAGGAGCTGCTCGCGGCCGGGGACGGCCGTCTCAGTGGCGACCATATGTCTCGTCCCGTGTGTATTCGACTCTAGCACGGAGACCGCGGCTCCTCGCCTCGATTGCCCGCCGATCCAGGCGTCCGTATGGTGGCGACATGGCCGATCTGCAGGCGCCGCGAGGCATGCACGACACCCTCCCGGAGGACGCCGCCCTGTGGCGTCGTATCCGCGATACCGCCGAGCGCGTCGCCCGGCGCTTCGACTACGAGCTGATCCAGACACCGATCGTCGAGGACGCGGATGTCTTCCTGCGCACCGTCGGCGACGATTCCGACATCGTGACCAAGGAGGTCTATCTCTTCGACGACCGTGGCGGAGATCGTCTCGCCTTACGTCCGGAAGGCACCGCCTCCGTCGCGCGCGCCTACCTGGAACACGGGATGGCCAGCCGCCCGCAGCCGGTGCGGCTGTTCTACTTCGGCCCCTACTTCCGCTACGACCGCCCGCAGGCCGGCCGCTATCGGCAGCTCTGGCAGTTCGGCGTCGAGTGCATCGGGGACGAGTCCTCTGCGGCCGACGCAGAGGTCATTGACCTCCAGGCCTCGCTCTACCGTGAGCTCGGCCTCGACGACCTCGTGCTGCGCATCAACTCGATCGGCACCGCCGAGACACGGCAGCGTTATGTGGAGGTCCTGGCGGAGCACTTCGCGGGGCACCGCGACGCCCTGTCTCCGGACTCGCAGCGACGCCTGGAGACCAACGTGCTGCGCATCCTCGACTCGAAGGAAACGGCGGACGCCGAGGCAGTCGCGAGCGCCCCGAGCATCCTCGACTACCTCACGCCGTCCGACCTGGAGCACTTCGAGGAGGTGCGCGCCTACCTTGATGGCCTCGGCCAGCCGTACGAGGTCGATCCGAAGATCGTGCGCGGCCTCGACTATTACGCCCGCACCGTCTGGGAGTTCGAGCCGCAGGACGAAGGTTCGCAGTCGACCGTCGGCGCGGGCGGACGCTACGACGGGCTGGTCGAACTCCTCGGTGGCCCTCCGACCGCCGGCGTGGGCTTCGCCACCGGCATCGAGCGCGTCGCGATGAACATGCGCGACGCCGGGCTGGACTCGGGCGAGGAACCACCGCTCGCCGCCGTCACCGTGCCCCTCGGCGAGGCGGGACCAGGCGCGGCGATGCAAGTGGCGCGTCAGCTGCGCGACGCCGGGCTGGCCGTCCGCAACGGCACACCCGGCCGCTCCATGCGCGCGCAGCTGCGGAGCGCGGACCGCTCCGGCGCGGCGTTCGCTGTCATCGTCGGTGACGCCGAGGTCGCGGCGGGCGAGGTGCAGCTGAAGCCACTGACCGCTGACGGCGAGCAACGAGCGGTGCCCCTCGACGGCGTCGCGGCCGCCATTGCGGCAGCCTTGCCGCCCTCGCCCTGACGCGCGGGTTCCGACGGATCCTGCCGAACCGGCGTCGTAGACTGGATTCATGCTTGAACGTCTGGCAGAAATCGAGGCTCGCTTCGCCGAGTTGACAGCGTCGCTCGCGGATCCCGAGATCGCGGGCGACTATCGCCGTGTCCAGGAGCTCAACCGTGAACGCAGCCACCTCGAGGGCGTCGTCGAGCTGTTCCGCAGCTTCCGTGGGACCGAGGCGGCGCTCGAAGAGGCGCGCGCGCTGCTGCGCGACGCGGACGAGGAGATGCGCGATCTCGGGCGTGAAGAGGAGCAGCGACTGGTCCCGGAGCTCGAAGCCCTTGAAGATGCGCTCCGCGTCGCCCTGCTGCCGAAAGACCCGGCGGACGAGAAGAACGTCATCGTCGAGATCCGCTCGGGCGCCGGTGGCGAGGAGGCCGGGCTCTTCGCCGCCGATCTGTTCCGCATGTACCAGCGCTACGCAGAGCGACAGAACTGGAAGACGGGCGTGCTCAACACGTCGGCGTCTGGTGCTGGCGGATACCGCGAGATCACTTTCGAGGTGAACGGCCACGGCGCCTACTCAAAGCTCAAGTTCGAATCCGGCGTGCACCGCGTCCAACGTATCCCCGAAACCGAATCGCAGGGCCGCATCCACACCTCGACGGCCACCGTCGCGGTGATGCCGGAGGCGGACGAGGTCGATGTCGACATCGACTGGAACGACGTACGCATCGACATCTACCACTCCGGCGGCGCGGGCGGTCAGAACGTCAACAAAGTCGCCACAGCGGTGCGGATGACGCACGAGCCCTCCGGCATCGTCGTGCAGTGCCAGGACGAGCGCTCGCAGGCCAAGAACCGCGCGAAGGCCGAGGCCGTCCTCCGCGCCCGGCTGTACGAGGTGGAGCGGGAGCGCGCCGACCGCGAGGAGGCGGACGTCCGCCGCGCACAGGTCGGCAGCGGCGACCGCTCAGAGAAGATCAGGACGTACAACTTCCCGCAGGACCGCATCACCGATCACCGCATCGGGCTGACCGTGCACGGCCTCCCGCGCGTTCTCGATGGTGAGCTGGAGCCGCTGATCGACGCGGTGAGCGCCGAACAGCAGGCGCGCCAGCTCGCCGCCACCGCCTGAGCGCGCCTCGGACGCTCGGGTGCGCGCCACCATCACCAGCACGGCGAACGCTCGGATCCGCTCGATCCGCGGGCTGCGGAAGCTCAAGGAACGCCGCACCAGCGGTCTGGCGCTCGTCGAGGGCATCCGCCAGGTCGGCGAGGCGGTCCAGCTCGACGCGGACGTGCGATGTCTGGTCTTCGCTCCGGACCAGCTCACCAGCGAGTTTGGCCTCCAGCTCGTCTCCGACGCCGGCTCCCGGGGCATCGAGGTGCTGCCGGTTGCCCCGAAGGTGCTCGCCACGCTCTCCAGCCGCGACCAGTCCGTCGGACTCTGTGCCGTCATCGGACAACGTTGGAGCGGCCTCGACGACACCGCGTTCGGCACGGCGGATGTGGTGGCGCTCGCCGAAGTGCGCGACCCCGGCAACCTGGGCACAATCCTTCGCAGCGCCGACGGCGCCGGGATCACTGACCTCGTGCTGCTCGATGACAGCACCGATCCATACCACCCGACCGCGATCCGAGCCTCGATGGGTTCGCTGTTCTCGCGGCGTATAGCGCGCGCCACCTTCGAGGCGTTCGCCGCGTGGGCTGCCGAGCGCGAGATTCGGCTCGTCGGCTCGTCGGACGGCGGCGCTGCCGACTACCGAAGCGCCGACTACGGCGAACGCGCCGCGCTGCTCTTCGGAACGGAACGCTCGGGCTTGAGCGACGCGCAACTCGACGCCTGCGACGAGATCGTCGCACTGCCGATGCGAGGGCGCGCCGACTCGCTCAACCTCGCCGCTGCCGCCTCCGTGCTGCTCTACGACCTCGCCGCGCGGCGCGAAGGATGAGCGAGCCCTCGACGGTCCGCGAGCTCGTGCACGACGCCGAAGCGCGCCTGCTCGCGGTCCACGCCGCCGAGGATGTGGACGATGCGCGCCTGCAGGCCGAGTTGCTCTACGGCGCAGCAAGAGACCTCGATCGCGCCGCGGTCATCGCCGCTGGTCCCGAGCCGGCCCGGAACGTCGAGGCCTTCGAGACACTGCTGGCGCGCCGACTGGCCCACGAGCCGCTCGCCTACATCCTGGGACACCGCGAGTTCTACGGGCTCACGCTCGAGGTCGGCGAGGGCGCGCTGGTGCCACGACCGGAGACCGAGACGCTCGTCGAGGCGGCACTCGAAGCGGTCGCGGGACACCCCCGTTCCGCACGCCTCGTACGGGTCGCCGACATCGGCACCGGCTCGGGCGCGATCGCCTGCGCGGTCGGCCGGCACGCGCCGAACGCGAAAGTCTTTGCGACGGATGTTTCAACAGCGGCCCTCCAGTGGGCCGCCCGCAACATGCGCACCCTCGGCCTCACTGACCGCCTCGTGCTGCTGGCCGGCGACTTGCTGGAGCCACTCGCCGAGCCGATCGACGTGCTCGTATCGAACCTGCCCTACGTACCGACCGAGGAGTTCGAGGGGCTGCCGCCCGCAATCCGCGAGCACGAGCCACGCGATGCCGTGGAGGGCGGCGCAACCGGCACGGAATTGATCGAGCGGCTGCTCGGGCAGTTGCCCGGCCCCCTGGCCGAGGACAGCGGCGCGGTGCTGCTCGAGGTCGGCGCGGGCCAGGCCGGATTCGTGGCGGAACGCCTGCGCGGAGCCCTCGACGGCGCGCCAAGCCTCGAGGTGACCACACACCGCGATCTCGGGGGCGTCCGGAGGGTCGTCGAGGCGCGCTTTGGCTACGGCGAGGCGGCCGCCGAGCGCTAGACGCCCGCGGGGCGGGTCTGCGCGATCTGGTAGATCTTGCCTTCCGTCTTGATCGACGGCGCAATGATCATCCGCGCCTCGTGGAACTCCTTGATCGTCTGCGCGCCGCACGTCGACATCGATGTCCGCAGGGCCCCGACGAGGTTCTCGGTGCCGTCAGTCTTCGATGTCGGGCCGAACAGCAGCGTCTCCACGCTGTGCGTCTGGCCGACCTCGACGCGCACCCCTCGAGGCAGCTCCGCGTGCAGGGTGGCCATGCCCCAGTGGAACCCCCGGCCGGGTGCGCCCAGCGTGGACGCGAAGGGCGAGCCGATCATCACGGCGTCGGCACCGGCGCAGATCGACTTCGAGACGTCGCCGCCGGTGCGAATGCCCCCGTCGGTGACAATCGGGACGTACCGCCCCGTCGCCTCGTAGTACACATCGCGCGCATGCGCGGTTTCGATCGTGGCCGATACCTGCGGCATGCCGATACCCAGCACCTCCCGCGAGGTGCAGGCGGCGCCCGGACCGACACCCACGAGCACACCGTGGATACCCGTCTCCATCAGTTCGATCGTGGCGTGGAAGTCGACGGTGTTGCCGACGAGCACCGGGACCGATCCCATCTGCTCGACCAGCTCGTCGAGACGGAGACCAGTCAGCGAGCGCGAGATGTGGCGCGCCGTCGTCACTGTCGAGGCGACGACGAGGACATCGACGCCCGCCTCCCTGACGATCGGCGCGAACCGCTTGGTGTTCTGCGGCGTGCAGGCGACGGCCGCGACACCACCGCCCGCCTTGATCTCCTCGACCCGCTGGGCCACGAGATCGTCCCGCACCGGCTGCGAGTAGACGCGCTGGATGATGGCCGTCGCCTCCTCGATCGTCGCGGCCGCGACCTCCTCGAGGATGGCGTCGCCGTCCTCGTAGCGCGTCCAGAGGCCGTCGACGTTCAGCACGCCGAATCCGCCCATCTCGCTCATCTTGATCGCGAACTTGGGGTCGACGACGCCGTCCATGGCGGAGGCGATGACAGGAATGCTGAAGCTGAGGTCACCGAGGTGGAACTCGGGCGTGACCAGCTCGGGGTTCGTCGTCACCGCGCCGGGAACAATGGCAACATCGTCGAAGCCGTAAGCGTGCTGCAGAGTCTTCGGCTGGACCGTCGCTGCGCTGGCGTCGATCTTCGCGCGCGTATCGCTGACTACCACGTGTCACCCCACCTCTGACCTGTTGCCCGTGTCGCTGCTCTTGTACGTGATCGCCCGGCGCGGCCGCCGCTCACTCGGATACGCAGAACCCCCTCGCGAGAGGGGGCTGTCGGTTCCGCGCGCGTGAGCCCGGGCGTACGAGCCCGATGCGCATGGGTGGGGGGCCGCTGAAGGAAACTCACCATCGATTCCCCGCCAGGGGTCAAGGGGATTTCAAGAGAGGTTAGCCCCGGCCCGAGGCACGGTCAACGCGTCGAGGGCCCGACGGTTCGCAAGCGGCATCGCTGATACGATCGTCCTCGATGAGCGATCCTGCGCCCCAACACATCCTCGTCGCCGTTGGCTGGCCGTACGCCAACGGCCCGCTCCACGCGGGTCAGATCGCCGGCGCCTACCTGCCGGCCGACATCTTCACCCGCTTCCAGCGCATGCGCGGCCAGAACGTACTGATGGTCTCCGGCTCCGACTCGCACGGCACCCCGGTGACCGTGCGCGCCGAGGATGAGGGCACCACGCCCGAGGCTATCTTCGAGCGCTACCATCAGTCGTTCCTCGACGTGTTCGAGCGGTTCGGCATCTCGTTTGATCTGTTCACCTCCACGAACACCGAAAACCACAGCGAGGTCACGCAGGACATCTTCACCCGCCTGATCGAGCAGGACTTGATGTACGAGGCTGAGCAGACGCTGCTCTACGACCCCAAGGCCGAGCGCTTCCTGCCTGATCGTTATGTCGAGGGTACCTGCCCCATCTGCGGCGATGACGGCGCCCGCGGAGACCAGTGCGACAACTGCCAGTCCACCCTCGACGCGCTCGATCTGATCGATCCCCGCTCGAAGCTGTCCGACGCGACCCCCGAACGGCGCACCTCGAAGCACTTCTTCCTGAAACTCTCCGCGTTCGACGAGCAGCTGACCGAGTGGATGGAGACGAAGACCGACTGGCGTCCAGCCGTGCGCAACTTCACGCTCGGCATGCTCCGTGGGGGCCTGATCGACCGCGCGATCACACGCGACATCTCCTGGGGCGTCCCGGTCCCCCTCGAGGGGTACGAGGACAAGCGCATCTACGTCTGGTTCGAGGCAGTGATCGGCTACCTCTCGGCGACCAAGGAGTGGGCGGCCACGCGCGGCGACGATCCAGATGTGTGGAAGCGCTGGTGGCAGGACCCGGAGGCGCGGACCGTTTACTTCATCGGGAAGGACAATGTGCCGTTCCACACCGTGGTCTGGCCCGCCATGTTGCTCGGGTACGGCGATCTCAACCTGCCCTCGGACGTGCCGGCCAACCAGTACCTGACCATGTCCGGCTCGAAGGCCTCATCGAGCCGCAACTGGGCGCTGTGGATGCCCGACTACCTCGAGCGCTACGACCCCGACCCTCTGCGCTACGTCCTGACCGCAACGATGCCGGAGACGTCCGACTCGGACTTCACCTGGGAGGAGTACCTGCGGCGCAACAACGACGAGCTCGTCGCCCGCTGGGGCAACCTCGTGAACCGCGTGCTCACGATTACCCGGCGCAACTTCGACGACCGCGTCCCGACGCCGCCGGAGGAGCTATCGGCGAGCTCGCAAGCAATGCTTGCGCGTGTCGACGAGGCATTCGAGGTGGAGGCCGGCCACCTGGACGAGGTGGAGCTGCGCCGCGCCCTCGCTGACGCGATGAGCGTCGCGCAGGCGGCCAACCAGTACCTCGATGAGCGCGCGCCCTGGCAGGCGGTCAAGGAGGACCGCGAGCACGCCGCCGAGACGCTATACGTCGCGCTCAACGTGATCAGCGGTCTCGCCTCTCTGCTCCAGCCGTTCCTGCCGTTCACCTCACCGCGGGCGTGGGCGATGCTGGGCCACGAGGGCGACATCGAAGCCGCTGGCTGGTGCCGTACGCCGGTCGCGCCCGGGACACTGCTTCCGGAGCCCGCGCCGCTGTTCAAGAAGCTCGACCCCTCGATCGTTCCCGAGGAGGAGGCGCGCCTCGGGCAGTGAGGCCTGACGCGCCGACGTGTCGTGAAACGAACGAAGCATCCCGATCCCGCACCCCTCGCCGGCGTCGTTGACGCGCACGCGCACACCTCGTCGCGTGAGTTTGGCGACGACCGCGACGAAATGCTGTCCCGCGCGTGGACCGCGGGACTGGCCGCGATCATCGAGGTGGGCGTGGATGTCGCGACCAGCGAACGTGCACGCGACCTCGCACGCCTCGACCCGCGCGTCCATCCCGTGGCCGGCCTCCACCCACACGAGGCGAAGCGCTTCGACGAGGAACGTGCTGGTCTCGAACGCCTCGCCGCCTCCGGCGACTTCGTCGCCATCGGCGAGATCGGGCTCGACTTCTACCGCGACCTCTCGCCGCGCGACCAACAGCAGGTCGCCTTCGAGTGGCAGCTCGACCTCGCGCGCGAGCACGGCCTGCCGGTCGTGATCCACTCGCGCGCCGCGGACCTCGAAGCGTTCGAGGTGATCGAGGTGTGGGCCAGCCGGGTCGGCCGCTACCTTGGTCCGGAACGCGAGATCGGGATGATGCACTGCTTCGCCGGTGACGCCGATCTCGCCTCGCGCTACATCGACCTCGGCCTGCTGATCTCGATACCCGGGACCGTCACGTACCAGAACAACGAGCGGGGTCAGGCGGTGGCGCGCACCCTCCCAGCCTCCGCTATGCTGATCGAAACCGACTGCCCGTACCTCACCCCGGCGCCCCATCGCGGGGCGCGGAACGAGCCGGCGTACGTGATCGAGACCGCCCGGTTCGTGGCCTCGATCCGAGGTGAGACGCCCGAGGCTGTCGCCAGCGCGTCCGCACAGAACGCGGGCCGGCTGTTCGGCTTCAGCGTTGACGCGGAGGCGCCATGACGACCTCAGTCGACTCGCGAACGCTTTACGGGCCTGTCGCCGACGACCTGCCACTGGTCTCGCTTCGCCTCCGGTCCATCGCCGACGGTGTCGATGTCGAATTCGTCCGGGAGATGCTCGCGAACGCCCTCGCTGGCACGGGGAAAATGATGCGCCCCGCAATCGCCCTACTGGCCGGCCGCCTGGGCGACTACCCGCTCGACCGTCTTGTCCCCCTCGCCGCCAGCGTGGAGCTGCTGCATACCGCCACGCTGGTCCACGACGACGTGATCGACGAGGCGGCGGAGCGTCGAGGCGTCCCCACCTCGGCCGCGCTCTTCGGCAACGCGGCCTCGGTGATGCTCGGCGACTTCATGTTCGCCCACGCCGCAGACCTGATTGCACAGACGGACAACACACTCGTCGTCCGTCGCTTCGCCGGAACGCTGATGGTGATGGCCAAAGGCGAGCTCACGCAGGACATGACCGCGTTCGAGTACGACGAGGACATCCAGGGCTACCTCGATCGCATCACCGGCAAGACCGCGTCGCTCTTCGGCACGGCCGCCGAGGGTGGCGCGATCGTCGGTGGCGTGTCAGAGGAGCAACGCGAGGCGCTGCGGCTCTATGCGCTGCGGCTCGGCATCGCCTTCCAGATCGTCGACGACATCCTCGACTTCACCGGTGACCCAGAGGTGATGGGCAAGCCCGTCGGCTCCGACCTCCAGGCGGGGACGCTGACGCTGCCAACGATCCTCTACATGCGCGAGCGGCCGAACGACAACCCGGTGAAGAAGGCGTTCGATGGCGTACGACGCCGCGCCAACCTGGAGCGTGCGATCCGCGAGATCCTGGAATCAGACGTGATGGCCGAGTCACTGACGACCGCCCGCCGCTTCGGCGACGAGGCGCTCGAGGCACTCGCACCGATCGACGACGGCGAGGTCCGCGACACGCTCGCGGGTCTGGTCAACTACGTCTTCGAGCGCGAGCTCTAGCCCTCGGCTCGTTCCTGCTCGCCGGGCGAAGCTTTGGCGGCGTCGCGTTCAGCAAGCCCGGCCCGCCGCGTAGCCGCGACGAACTGCGCCGACTTCAGTTCGCGCTCCGAAGCCGCCTGCGCCAGCGTCTGCATCAGGTTCTCCAGTTGCGCTGCCAGGCTGTCGTCGAGGCGGATGCGGGCCGCCTCCTCGTAGGGCAGCTCCTGAAACGCCCGCAGCACGCGCAGGGCCGTGGCATCGACGACCCTCACCTCCTCCTCGGGCCGCGCGCACTCCTTGCCGAGCACGCCACCGCCGAGGGCGCTCCACAGCGCCTCATCCGCCGCGACATCACGACCACACGACACACACTGCTGGAGCTCAGGCCGGAAGCCGACGAGCTCCAGCAGGCGCAACTCGAACGTGCGGGCGACGAAGTTCGCACCGTCGCCGCGATCGAGGGCGGTCAACGCATCGAGCAGCAGGTCGTAGACGCCTCGCGCCTCGGCGTGCTCGACCGTGAGCCGGTCGACCAGTTCGAGGAAGTACATCGCGCTCGCGAGGCGTTCGAGGTCGCCGCGGATGCTCCCGAAGGACTCACGTGTCTGCGCCTGCGTCACGATGTCCATCGAGCGCCCGTGCGCCAGCACGATCTCCAGGTGCGTCAGCGGCTCCAGGTGCCCCGCGAGCTTGCTGCGCACGCGCAGCGCGCCCTTCGCCACGACGTCGAGCTTGCCTCGGAACGGCGTGATCAGCGTGACGATGCGGTCGGCGTCGCCGAGCCGTCGATGGCGCAGGGCGATGGCGTCGGACTTGGTGACCCGCGGAACGCGCGAGGTCATCGCCGGTCCCGGGGCTCCTCGTCAGGTGGGATGTAGTGATCGCGGATGCGTACGAGCGACGCCGCACCGGCCGCCCAGATGACGGCGCTGATCAGCGCGAACGCCGGCGCGACTCGGAAGAACCCGGTGGCGACGAAGAGGATCAGCGTGATCACGAGGGCGACCCAGAACGTCTTCCAGGGCCGCGACAGCGCCGACCAGCGCTCGACGAAGTCGTCCATTACGACACCTCCTGCCGGTACTCCAGGGCGCGTCCGAGCGTCACCTCATCGGCATACTCAAGGTCCGCGCCGGCGGGCAGGCCGCGGGCGAGCCGCGTCACGCGTACGCCCAGCGGTCGTAACAGTCGTCCGATGTACATCGCGGTGGCCTCACCCTCCAGGTTCGGGTTCGTGGCGACGATGACCTCCGTCACCTCGGGGTCGGCGTCGCCGATGCGCGCGAGCAGTTCCTGCAGCTTCAGGTCCTCGGGCCCCACGCCGTCGCTCGGCGAGATGACACCGTGGAGCACGTGGAACTGGCCGTGGAAGCCGCCCGTCCGCTCGATCGCGAGCACGTCGAGGGGCTCCTCGACGACACAGATGAGCGAGCCATCACGACTGCGGTCCTCGCAGACGCTGCACGGCGAGGTCGCCGCCAGGTTCTGGCAGTGCTCACAAAGCACGACGGAGACTTTGACCTCGAGGAGGGCGTCGGCGAGCTCTTGTGCCTCCTCACGCGAGGCGCGTAGGACGTGGTACGCCAAGCGCTGCGCTGACTTCGGCCCGATGCCGGGCAGGCGGTTGAACGCCTCGACGAGGCGCGTGATCGGCGAGGTGGCGCCGCTGAAAACCGGGGGGTGCTGTTCATTCACCCCTCCATTCTACTCGCGGCTCAGTCGTCGATCTTGACGGCGCCCTGCTTCATCGCCTCGTCGAGGAGATGGCCGCCGCTCGATTGAGCCGCCGGCGCCGGGCCAGTCGAGGCCAGCGCCTCCCAGTGCACCGGTACCACCTCGACGCTGCGCCCGGCGGCCGTGCTCACGGCCTGGGTGATGGCCGTCAGGACCGCGCCCGACTCGGAGTTCAGTACGAGGTCGACATGTGGCGGGAAGCGGAAACCGATCTCGACGCGATCGCCCTCCACGGATCGCGGGTAAGCGGCGTTCAGCAGGGCACCGGCCTTGACGTGCGCCTCGCGCGCGGCGCTGCGGATCTGGTCCCAGTGCTCCCGCAGCTCGGCCAGCTCCGGCGAGACTGGCCCCTCGTCGGGCGGGGTGAACGGCCGGCTGGCCGCGCCGCCGCCCGAAGCGGCAGCAGGTCGGGCCGCGGGCCGTGGTGCTGTCGGCTGCACAGGCGGCGGGGTCGACGAGCGCTGCTGCGCCCGTGGTTGCTGCTGCCTCGAGGGTGCCGGCTGTGCAGCGGGTGTCTCACGCCTCGCCGGCTCTGCAGGAGGAACGTCCGGCGGAGCGGCGGCAGCCGTCGAGGGCTGCGCGTCGGTGACGACGAGGCTAGCGAATGCGATCTCGGCGGGTAGCGCATCGTAAGCATCGCCGGCGAAGTCGAGCCCACCAAAGGCACGCAGCGCCTGGACGATATCGTCGACGGTGACCTCCTTCGCGATCGAACTGAGCTCCTCGTGCTGCGCGTCCGAGATCGGCAGTTGCTCGGAGCCGGCGCGCAGCAACAGCATCGAACGCAACGTCGAGACGACTTCGCGGGCAAACGCCCGGATCTCGATCCCGTCGTCACGGGCCGCCGCGAGCACGGTCAGCCCGGCGGCGAGGTCCCGTCGAACCGCGGCGGCCGCCAGCTCGGTGGCGCGTTCGTCGACGACGAGGCCCAGGCCCGCCTGCACGGCGTCGAGGGTGAGGTCGCGACCGCGGTACGCGATCAGTTGGTCCAGGAGGTTCACGGCGTCGCGAGCCGAGCCGGTCGCCTCCCGGGCGATCAGCTCGAATCCGCCCTCCTCGACCGTCACGCTTTCGCCCTCCGCGATGGTCTGCAGCAGTCCGACGAGGTCGTCCATGCGGTGGCGACGGAAGTCGAAGCGCTGACAACGCGAGGTGATGGTCGCCGGGATGCGGTGCGCCTCGGTGGTCGCGAGGATGAAGATGACGTGCGGCGGCGGCTCCTCGAGGGTCTTGAGCAGCGCGTTGAACGCCGCGTCGGTCAGCATGTGCACCTCGTCGACCAGGTACACCTTGAAGCGCCCCGACGTCGGCGCATATCCAGCGCTCTCGCGGAGGTCGCGTATCTCGTCGATGCCACGGTTCGAGGCAGCATCGAGTTCGATCAGGTCGAGCGCCCGTCCGGTGTTGTACATCTCGCAGGAGGCACAGGTGTTGTCGGGCTCACCCTCGACCGGTGACTCGCAGTTCACGGCCTTAGCCATGATGCGACCGGCGCTGGTCTTGCCCGTGCCTCGCGGTCCGGTGAACAGATACGCGTGCGCCGGAGCGCCGAAGGCGACCGCGTTGCGCAGAGTGGTGGTCACAGCGGCCTGACCGACGACGCCCGCGAAGTCGCGCGGACGCCAGCGGCGGTACAGCACCTGCCCGGATTCGCCGTTCGTCACATGACCCCCGGCCCTCCGAGGGGAGTCTGGAGGGCGCCGCTCAGGCAGTGTATCCGACGCCGCCGCTCAGGGACCGACGTCGAGTGGGACGACACCGTCAACCTCCCTCGTGCGCGCGTCCGCGGTGGATGTGCGAACCCAGCAGCGCCTCTTCGACCGACTCCAACGCCGCCGCCTCGGCCGCCGTCTCATGGTCGTAGCCAAGCAGGTGCAGCACGCCGTGCACGACGATGTGCTGCACCTCCTCGTCGAGCGCGATGCCCGACTCCTCGGCCTGACGGCCGGCGAACTCGACGGAGACTGCAATGTCCCCGAGGTAGCTCGCATCGTCATCGTCCGCCCCCTCGCCGGGCGCGGGGAACGGATCACCCTCCTCGGCGGCGAATGACAGCACGTCGGTCGGGGCGTCGATGTCGCGATGTTCGCGATTGAGTGCTTGCAGCAGCCCGTCGCCCGCCAGCTGGATCGCCAGCGCTCCACCCCCCGGGCGTTCCTGCTCGAGGAGACGCGCGACGACTTCGCGCAGGGCGTCGAGGTCCACGGCGACGTCTACGCCTTCGGCGATTTCGATCTGGAGATCGTGGGGCATGCGCGAACGCTATCCGATGGGCGCGATCGTCAGCACCTCGGCGGCGCGCTGGGCAGCCGCGATCAGCGGCGTCGGCACGATGCCAAGCACCACGATCGCCACCCCCGCCACGAAGACCACCGCCATCGTGTCGCTGGCAGGGGTGACCGGTGACTCCTCGACGGGGTCATCGAGCACCATCGTGCGCACCCAGCGGAGGTAGTAGAACGCCGAGATCGCCGTGTTGACGACGGCGATGGCGACGAGTGCGACGAGCCACGCCTCGCCAGCCTGAACAGCGCTGTTGAAGACGTAGATCTTGGCCATGAAGCCCGCGGTCAGCGGGATCCCCGTGAGTGAAAGCAGGCAGAGCGTGAGGACGCCCGCGGCCAGCGGCGCGCGCCGGAACATGCCCGCGTAGTCCGAGATCTGGTCCGACCCGATGCGATCAGAGATCGCCTGTACGGCGAGGAACGCGCCCAGGTTCGTCGCGACGTAAGTGCCGAGGAAGAACAGCACCGCCGCGGGCCCCAGGGTGCTCCCCGCGGCGACAGCGGCGAGCCCGATCGCGATGTTGCCCGCCTGTGCGATCGAGGAGTAGCCGAGCAACCGCTTCGCGCTCGTCTGCACGAGTGCAGCGGCGTTGCCGAACAGCATCGAGGCGGCGGCGAAGACGCCGAACATGACCGCCCAGTCGTTCGCGATGAACGTCTCGGGTCCACCGAGCCCTGCATAGAACAGCCGCAGGACGATGGCGAAGCCGGCGGCCTTCGACGCGACCGAGAGGAAGCTCGCCACCGGCGTCGGCGCGCCCTGGTAGACGTCAGGCACCCAGGCGTGGAACGGGACGATCGCCATCTTGAACCCGAAGCCCGCGGCCACAAGCACAAAGCCGAGCGTCAGCGGCAGCCGGAGGCCCTCGTCACCTTCGCGCACGAAGGCGGCGATGCCCTCGAGGTCTGTCGTGCCCGAGATGCCGAACAGGAACGCGAAGCCGTACAGCAGCACCGCCGCGGCGATTGCGCCGGTGAGCAGGTACTTGAGGCCCGCCTCCGATGAACGGTCGGTGCGGGTGATGCCAGCGAGGATAAACTGGGAGATCGAGGTCGTTTCCAGTGCGACGAAGATGGTGATCAGATCGTTCGCCTGCGCCAGCACGATCATCGACGCGGCGCTGACCAGTAGCAATGCGTAGAACTCGGGCGCCTGCTCGAACCGCGACGCCCACGTCCGCGTCGAGACGACGACCGCGGCGGTGGCGATCGTGATCAGGAACGCGAAGAACAGCGAGAACCGGTCGACGACCAGGGCGCCCTCGAACCCGGTGCCGTCGGTACCGGTGTTGGCATGCCAGAACGCCCACAGGAACGCCGCCACGACCGCGAGGAGCGAGAGCCCCCACACGGGCGCACGGCGCGGCGTCACGAGGTCGGTCGCGAGGACGAGCCCGCCGCCCACGAAGAGTGCCAGCGCTGGGCCCAGGTAGTGGAGGTTCTCCGCAGCGGTCGTGGCGGTCACGTGACGCTCCCCACGATCAGCGCGATCGGCTCGACGCCGCTCTCGACGACATCGGTCAGGATCGCCGGATACACGCCGACGCCGATGATGACGACGACCAGCGAGGCCATCGCGGCGTACTCCCACCACTCGTTCGCGTCGGTGAGGTCACGCCAGCGCTCGGACGGCGGGCCGTGGAAGACGCGCTCGTATGCCCAGAGCATGTAGCCCGCCGAGAGCACGACGCCGAAGATGCCGGCGATCGTCGCCGCCGGATGTTCGCCGAGCGTGCCGAGGAACGTCGTGATCTCGGCAACGAAGCCGGACATGCCGGGCAGACCGAGCGAGGCCAGACCGGCGATCAGCATCACACTACCGATCACCGGCATGCGGTGCAGCAGTCCGCTCATCTCGGAGATCTCTCGTGTATGCGTGCGGTCGTAGACGAGGCCGACCATCACGAAGAGCAGCCCGGTGATCGTGCCGTGCGTGAACATTTGGAGGGCCGCTCCGGAGAGACCGACGGCCCCCAGTGCCGACACGCCGAGGAGCACATACCCCATGTGCGACACCGATGAGTAGGCGACGAGGCGCTTGAGATCGGTCTGCCGTAGCGTCATCACGGCGCCGTAGACCACCGAGATCGCGGCAAGGACGGCCAGCACGACCGCGTAGTCCCTCGCCTGTCCCGGCAGGATCGGCAACGCGATGCGCAGGATGCCGTAGCCACCCATCTTCAGCAGCACGCCCGCCAGCATCACCGACACCGCCGTCGGCGCATCGGTGTGAGCGTCGGGGAGCCAGGTATGGAACGGCGCGATCGGCAGTTTCACCAGGAACGCCAGCATGATCGCCCAGAACACCAGCCCCAGCGGGACGATCGCGTCGGCGGGTGGGCTCGACGTCAGCACCGCGATGTCGAACGTCCCCGCCTCGAGGCCCAGCACGAGGAAGCCGACGAGCATGAACGCCGACCCGGCGAGGGTGAAGAGCAGGAACTTCATCGCGCTGTACCGGTTGTTTCCGGTGCCCCAGATCGAGATCAGCATGTACATCGGCAGCAGCTCGAGCTCCCAGAAGAAGAAGAATTGGATCAGGTCGAGCGAAAGGAACACGCCGGCTACCGCGGTCTCGAGGAGGAGTAGCCAGGCGAAGTACTCCTTGGTGCGCTCCTCGATGTTGTAGCTCACGAGGACCGCGACCACCGTCAGCAGGCCGAGCAGCAAGATCAGCGGCGCGGAGAGGCCGTCAACGCCGAGGGCGTACTGGATCGAGAACCCGGCGTCGCCCGCTCGGATCCACTCGAAGCGATCGACGAGCTGGTAACCAGCGTTCTCGCCGCCGGACATCCCCAGGATGACATCGCGGACGTCGATGAAGACCACGATCGAAACGGCGAAGGTGAGCAGGGCGAAGATGAGCGCGACGTGCCGCGCGTCGCGGGCGCGCTCGCGCGGGAGTGTCATCACCATCAGGGCCCCGACGGCCGGCAGCAGCATGAAGGCGGTCAGCATTAGCGCTCCAGCACCTCACCACTCACCACGAAGATGATGACCACCGCGACGATCAGGCCAATGAAGTAAATCGAGGAGTAGGCCTGCGGCTGCCCGGTCTCGCTGCGCCGCAACGCGTCGCCACCGAGGCGTGCCGCAGCGCCGGCGCCATTGACGATGCCGTCCACGACGTACTTGTCGAACAGCTCCGCCACGCGCGCGATGCCGCGTTGCAGAACGCCTCGAACGACCACGTCCTCGGCGATTTCGTCGGCGTAGTACTTGCGCTCGACGAGCCGCGCGAAGGGGCCGAACGCGGCCCGCACGCGGGCGGCCGAGGGCTGGCCCTGGTAGTAGATCGCCGCCGCCAAGCCGATCCCAGCCAACGCCGCGATCGTCGAAGAGACGACGACGATGCTCTCGGTGTGGAACTCGAAGGGGTGCACTGGCGTCACCTCGAGCGACGCCTCAACGAACTCACCGAAGCCCCCCAGGATGAAGAACCCGGCGCCGACCGCCATGACGGCGCCGATGACCATCGGCACGAGCATCGAGCGAGGCGACTCGTGCGGACTGCCCTGGTTGCCGTGCTCGCCCGGCGCAGGCTTTTCGCCTCCTCTGTACTCGCCGAAGAAGGTCAGGAAGATCACGCGGAACATATAGAGCGCCGTGAGGAACGCGACGGCGGTGCCGACCACCCACAGCAGCTTCGACTCGTTCCACGCGTCGAGCAGCACCTCGTCCTTCGACCAGAACCCGGCGAGGGGGAAGACGCCGGAGAGCGACAGCGCTCCGATCAGGAACGTTGCAAAGGTCATCGGCATGACCGAGCGCAAGCCGCCCATCTTTGGCATCTCGAAGGTGTTGGTCGCGTGGCTGACGGAGCCGGCGCCCCAGAACAGCAGCGACTTGAAGAAGGCGTGCGTGAACAGGTGGAACGCCGCGGCGACGTAACCGCCGAGGCCGATCGCCATCACCATGTAACCCAGTTGCGAGATCGTGGAATACGCCAGCACTCGCTTGATGTCGGTCGCCACCACGCCCATCGAAGCCGCGAAGAGCGCCGTGAACCCGCCGATGTACGCGATCGCCCACCCCACCTCCGCCGGTGCGGCCTCCACGGCGGGGAAGAACCGGGCGAGAAGATAGACGCCGGCGGCCACCATCGTCGCGGAGTGGACGATCGAGGAGACGGGCGTTGGGCCCTCCATCGCGTCGGGCAGCCAGAAGTGCAGCGGGAACTGTGCCGACTTGCCCACGGCTCCCGAGAAGAGTCCAAGCACGAAGCCAGCGAGGACCGCACTCGACAGCGCGCCCTCGTGCGCCGCGATGTTGATCTCGGCGATGTCGAACGTGCCCGTCTTCGTCCAGATCAGGACGACGGCCACCAGGAAGGCGAAGTCGCCGAACCTGGTGACGATGAACGCCTTCTTCGCGGCCGCGGCGGCCTCGGGCTTGTGGAACCAGAACCCGATGAGCAGGAACGAGGTGACGCCGACCAGCTCCCAGTGCACGAAGAGCTGGAGCAGGTTCGAGGCCATGACGAGGCCGAGCATCGACATCGTGAACAGCGACATGAACGCGAAGAACCGGGAGTAGCCGGTGTCGCCCGCCATGTAACCCGTCGAGTAGATCTGCACCATCAGCGAGATCGACGTGACGACGAACAGCATCATCGCGCTCAGCCCGTCGAGGCGGACACCGACATCGAACGTGAAGTCGAAGACGGTGAACCACTCGTGCGGCCCGAAGGGGATCGCGGCGCCCCGAGCGTGGGCCTCGGTATCGACCAGCACGGTGTCCAGCGCCCACAGCGAGAGCAGCCAAGAGACCGCCACCAGAACTACGGTGACCTTGCCGGCATCCACCTCGAAGCCGGCCACCGTGCGCGGTCGCCAGAACAGCAGCACGATCAGCAGGAACGACGCCAATGGCGCGAGATAGATGGCCCAGATGGCCGTTTCGTTGATGTCGGGCAGGTACATCAGATCTTGTTCAGGACCTCTCGCGCCACATGCGTCTTGCCGTCGGGGACCCAGATCTCACGAGCGTCGCGCATCGAGCCGACCTCGAGGGGTGGCACCACGCGCACGGCGAGCGCCTCCGCGTTGAACAGATCGCGCCATGTCGTCGCGGCGTAGCCGTTCGGCACATCCATGAACTTCACCCACATCGCGCGCCCCCTACCAGCGCAACAGGTTCAGGCGGTCAAGGTCGACCGTTTCGCGACGCCGATACACCAGCACCGCCATGGCGAGGGCGACCGCGGCCTCGGCGGCAGCGACCGTCAGTACAAACACGACGAAGACATGGCCACCGAGGGCCGCCTCCTCGCCGGAGAACGCCGCCGAGAAGCGTGAGAAGGCGAGCAGCGTGAGATTGACGGCGTTCAGCATCAGCTCGATGCCCATCAGCACCGCCACCGCGTTGCGCTTGGAGAGCGCGATCGTCATCCCGAGCCCGAAGACGACGCCCGAGACGGCAAGGTAGTGCGCCAGCGTCACGCTCATACCGCCTCCTCCGTCGGATCGTCGGCGGCGACATCCGGGTGTTCGACGTCGAGCGTGGATGGATCGTCGCTGGCTAGCTGCTCGTCGGCGGAGTGCTGGTGCACGAGCACGATCGCTCCGAGCAGCGCGAACAGCAGCAGCACGGACGCGACCTCGAAGGCCAGCACGTAGCGGCCGATCAGCTGGTCGCCGATGGTGCCGACGGTGGTCTCGAAGGCCGCCGCGTCCAGGGCCGAACCGGTCAGCTCGTTCCAGTTCGCATCGACCGCAACGAAGACGACCAGCGCCGCCATGGCTCCCCCGGCGAGGACACCCGGCATGACGTAGAGCGAGTTCGAGTTATCCCTCGACGCCAGCGGCGTGAGCATCACGGCGAAGACGAACAGGACGGAGATAGCGCCGGCGTAGATCAGGATCTGCGCGACGGCGATGAAATCGGCGGAGAGCGTGATGAAGAGCCCCGCCATGCCGAGGAACGAGACGATCAGGAACACGATCGCGTGGATCAGGTTGCGCGCAGCGAACACCGCGACGGCCGAGCCCACGGTCGCCGCCGACAGTACCCAGAAGGCGACGATGATGCCCGTCGACTCCATCTACGACCCCGCCCGCAGCGTCCGAGCGGCGCGCAGGCCGCCGACCTCGTTCGTCAGTCGCGGCGCCCGCAGCGCGCCGGGGCGCGGGTTGTACCCCAGCGCCTCGGCGAGCAACCGCACTGAGACGACCGTGACGACGAGGTTGATCACGCCGACCGCGCCCAGCTCCACGACGCCCGCGTAGTCCGTGCGCGAGATGATCGTGACCTCCGCCGCTACGAGCAGCACCTGCAGGATCGAGAGCGGGATCAGGAACTTCCAGGCGAAGCCCATCAGCTGATCGAGGCGGAACCGCGGCAGCGTGCCTCGCATCCAGACGAGCAGGAAGTAGATCGTGCTGATCTTCGCGAAGAGAATCAGATAGCCCGGGATCCACTCCTCGAGGCCGAACAGCGTGTAACCGCCGAGGAAGAACGTCGCGACGAAGGCGCCAATCAGCATCGCGTTGCCGAGCTCGACTGCAAGGAACAGGCCGGCCTTCATGCCCGAGTACTCGGTGTGGAAGCCCGCCACGATCTCGGACTCTGCCTCGCCGATGTCGTTGGGCGTGCGATTGATCTCGGCGGTCGAGGCGAAGAAGAACGTGAACAGGGGCAGCGGCAGCAGTAGGCCCAGCCACGCGTTGTGCGTCGACTGCCAGACGACGATCTCGCTGAGCTGCAGTGAGCCCGTCATCAGCACGACCGCCAGCAGCGCGAGCGAAATCGGGATCTCGTACGACACCATCATCGCCACGGTCCGCATACCGCCCAGCAGCGCGTAGTGGTTGTTCGAGGACCAGCCGGCGAGGAACACCGCGATCACGGCCAGCGAGGAGATGGCGATGACATAGACGAGCCCGACGTTGATGTCGAGGTAGGCCATGTTCTCGGCCCATGGCACCGGGCCCCAGCCGAGCATCGCCGGAATGAAGATCAACACGGGCGGCAGGTAGAAGAGGAAGCGGTCCGCCCCGAGCGGTATCAACGCCTCCTTCTGCATGAGCTTGAACGCGTCGGCGAGCGGCTGCAGGAGGCCGAAGGGGCCGACCCGGTTCGGACCCTGGCGGATCTGGAACTTCGCGAGCAGCCGCCGCTCCACCCAGCTGCCGATCAGCAGTACACCGCCCACGAACGAGAGGATGCCGAGCCCGCCCAGCAGCGCCGTCACCCAGTAGGAGAGCCACGGCCCGGCGCCGAGGTCATCGAGTTCGAAGCGCAGCCGGTCCACAGCGAAGCCCAGGTCGCGGATGTCGTACCACTCACCGTCGAGCCGGCCGTCGAGGATCAAGAAGCCGATCGCCCCATTGGCCGCCAGGAAGCCCAGGCCAAAGACCGTTCCGATGAGCTTGACGATCGTCGGCAGGCCCATCGCCCGCTGGAGCAGCGAGCGGTGCTCGAGGATCTGCTGCGCCATCGGGGTGGCGGGGCCGTCCGGGTAGAGCGGCGTGTAGGCGCGTTCGCTCATCGGTCGATCTCCCCGACCACGATGTCGATCGAGCCCAGCGTCACCACGGCGTCCGGCAGCGCCGCGCCCACGGCCAGCTCCCGCAACAGCGAAAGATTGATCAACGACGGCGCGCGAATGTGGAAGCGGTACGGCGCCGGCGAACCGTCCGAAACGAGGTAGTAGCCCAGCTCGCCGCGAGGACCCTCGACGCGGCCATACACCTCGCCCGGCGGCGGTGCGAGGGCGAGCGGGATCTCGGTCTTGTGCGGGCCGTCCGGCACACGCGCCATCGCCTGCTTGATGATGCGGACGGACTGGCGCGTCTCCTCGAGCCGCACCATGAAGCGGTCGTAGACATCGCCGTCCCTGCCGACGGCAATGTCGAAGTCGTAGTCCTCGTAGCCGCAGTAGGGCTCCGCCTTGCGCAGGTCCCAGGGCACGCCCGAGCCCCGTAGCGCCGGCCCGACCAGCGAGCCGTTGATCGCGTCCTCGGGCGAGATCACGCCGACGCCACGCGTGCGTGCGAGGAAGATCTCGGAGTCGGTGAGCAGCTCCGCATATTCGTCGATCCTCGTGGGCAGTTCATCGACCAGTTCCTGCAACGCCGGCCAGAATTCGGGCGGCGGGTCGAAGGCGACGCCGCCGATGCGCATGTAGTTGGTCGTGAGACGCGCGCCGCAGGTCATCTCGAACAGGTCGAGGATCTTCTCGCGCTCGCGGAACATATAGAGCAGCGGCGTTTGCCAGGCGCCGGCGTCGGATACGAGCGTGCCGTTGGCCATCGCGTGGCTCGCGATGCGCTGCAGCTCCGCAAAGAGCACGCGCAGCACGGTCGCGCGCTCGGGCACCTCGACGTCCGCCAGCCGCTCGACGGCCAGGCAGAGCCCGAGGTTGTTAGACATCGCGGCGAGGTAGTCAGCGCGGTCGGTGAACGGGATGTTCTGCGTGTAGGTGCGCTCCTCGGCAAGCTTCTCCATCGAGCGATGCAGGTACCCGACGATCATGTCGAGGTCCTGGATCTTCTCGCCGTCCATCACCACCCGCAGGCGGAACACGCCGTGCGTCGACGGGTGCTGCGGACCGATGTTGAGGATGTACGGCTCGGACGCTGTGGTCATCGCCCCGCCCCCGCTCGTCCGGCGTCGGGCGACAGATTCTCCTCGTTGCGGTCCGCATCCAGGTTCTCGTCCGGGTTCATGATGCGATCCGGCGCGTCGGGCTGCTCAAAGGGGAAGCGCTCCAGGCCCGGCGTCTGCTGCTCCATACCGAGGAAGTCCTTGCGCAGCGGATGGCCGGGGTAGCCCTCCCAGAGGAAGATCCGCCGGAGGTCCGGGTGACCCTCGAAGTGGACGCCCATCAGGTCGTAGACCTCGCGCTCCTGCAGCAGCGCCCCCTTGTAGACCGGGTAGGCGCTGGGCAGCGCCGGCGCCTCATGGTCCTCGATACGCGCCTTCACCACGATCTGGTGGTTCAGGTCGAGCGACTGGAGGTGGTAGACGATCTCGAAGTGGTTGTGGCGATCGACACCGCAGAGGTTGCTGAGCTGCGCTGCATCGTAGGTCTCCGAGTCGTGCAGCCAGCGCAGCGCCTCGTCGAGGCGCGCCGGATCGACCTCGATCCACTCGTCCGTCGAGGCGCTGACGATGCCCGGCAGCGCCTCCTCGAGGACCGCCGCGACCTCGTCGCCACGCAGCTGCGTCGGCCCCAGCGGCATCAGCGCCACTCCAGCGCGCGCCGGCGCCACGCGTAGCCCAGGCCGAAAGCGAGGATGCCGATGAACAGCGCCGCCTTCCAGATCGTGCCCAGCGGGAACTCCGCATGCTGGACCGCCCACGGGTAGAGGAAGATCACCTCGACATCGAAGATCACGAAGCCCAGGGCGAACAGGTAGTAGCGGGCGTTGAACTGCCCCCAGGAACTGCCCTCCGCCTCGACGCCACACTCGTACGTGGCACTTTTGATCGGGTCGGGGTGCTCCGGTCGGAACTTGAAGCGATAGAAGATGAAGGAGACCGTCAGCGGCAGCGCCGGGAACGCGAGGGCGAACACCGCGAGGAGCGCGATCCGCCCGAACGTCTCCGGTATCACGGGCGTCCCCTCTTCCGACCGTCGCCACCATCGAGGTCGCCGATTCGGCGCCGGCAAGCGCCACGCCAGTGCTGCGCCCTCGACGCGGCGGTGAGCACTCGTGACTGCGCTCACAAGGCCGGTTCGGGCGCGAATGTAGCACGGGCCTATATGGCGAGCAATGAACCGCAACGCCCGTCACGCCGCGAGATTTGACCGTCAGACTGAGCCCCGCGTAGAGTTCCGGCGGTCGCGACCGTGGGGCGCGAACCGGCCCAGCGAGCCTCGCCTCTGGCCTGCTCCCTGACGACGGATCTCACCTCCGCGCTCGCGATGGCGCTGGCGTTCCCATGGCTGCCACACGTCGACCGGCATCTCGCCGGCAGACATCGCGGCCCGCACGCTGCCACAGCCCGCATGCAAGCCCGGAAGGGCCCGGAAGGAGCGCACGCTTGGCCGACTACACCAAGCCCATCCCCGACCCCGATCCGACGAACCAGGTCTTCTTCGACGGCGCCAACGAGGGGAAGCTGATGCTCCCGCGGTGCACGACCTGCAA
Source organism: Dehalococcoidia bacterium (assembly GCA_965226785.1). Lineage (GTDB taxonomy): Bacteria > Chloroflexota > Dehalococcoidia > UBA2979 > UBA2979 > CBDDEC01. The sequence continues at coordinate 543,448 of CBDDEC010000004.1, read as the reverse complement.
CAAGGTGCACTTCTACCCGCGCGTCATCTGCCCCTACTGCCACTCCTCGCAGATCGAGTGGTTCGAGGCGTCTGGCACCGGCTTCATCCACACCTACGCCGTCCAGCACCGCGCCTTCGGCGGCTGGGCCGACGAGGCGCCCTTCGTGACCGCCTACATCGACCTCGCCGAGGGCGACCGCATCTTCACGGTCCTCAGGGGCGTCGACCCCGAGAAGCCCGAGGAGATCGAGATCGGCGCCAAGGTGCAGGTCGAATTCGAGCAGGCCACCGACGACATCGCGATCCCGTTCTGGCGCGTCGTTTAGCGCCCCGAGACCAGCACCGAACGACTTCGACCGGACGAAGGAGAACCGAATGCCTCACAACCCCTCGATGGAAGCAGCCATCGTCGGCGCCGCGGAGTCCGACGAGATTGGGTACATCGAGCGCCCGGTCACGGCCATGCAGCTCCACATCGAAGCGATCCGCAACGTCTGCGCCCAGGCCGGCGTGAAGCCCTCCGAGATCGAGGGCATCGCCTCGCCCGGCGTCGCCAACCAGGTCGCCGAGTACCTCGGCATCCACCCCAAATGGATCGACACGACCTCGGTCGGTGGCTGTTCCTACGAGATGCACGCGCACCACATGATGGCGGCCATCGCCACGGGCATCATCGACCTCGGCGTCATCTCGCACGGCGAGATCGGCTGGTCGCAACGCAAGACGGGCGGCAAGGGTACAGGCCGCGCCCGCGGTGGCGACCCCTGGTCCCCGAGCGCGCAGTTCGACGCGCCGTACGGCACTTCCGGCGCGCCCTCGGCCTATTCGCACGCCATGCGGCGGCACATGCACGAGTGGGGCTCCACCAAGGAGGACTTCGCTCAGGTCGCCGTCACCACGCGCGATTGGGCGACGCTTAACCCGCGGGCGATCATGCACTCGCGGGACACCAACCCGTACGGCGGCCCGATCACGATCGACGACGTGCTCACCTCCCGCTGGATCTCCTGGCCGCTCAACCTCCTCGACGTCTGCCTGGTCACCGACCACGGCGGCGCTGTGCTGCTCGCTTCGCGCGAGAAGGCGGAGAGCCTGGCAGCGACGCCCGTCTGGATCGCCGGCGCTGGCGAGAACCAGAGCCACGCGATGATGCTCGAGATGAGTGACTTCACCGCCACCTCGGCGCTCGCCTCCAGCCAGGCGGCCTACCGCATGGCCGGCATGGGCCCGGACGAGATGGAACTGGCGATGATCTACGACTCATTCACGGTCACTGCCGCCATCACCGCCGAGATGCTCGGTCTCACCCCGCGAGGACAGGGCCCGAGTCTCTGGGAGGGCGGCAAGGCCGGCCCCGGCGGATCCGGCATCCCCGTCAACACCAACGGCGGCGGCCTCTCCTTTAACCACAGCGGCATGTACGGCATGCAGCTCATGGTCGAGGCCTACCGACAGCTCTCCGGCACCGCCGAAGATGGCGTCAACGGCCTCCCGGGCAAGCAGACGAGCGCCAAGACGTGCGTCGTCAACGGCACCGGCGGCTCGCTCTCGGTAACCGGGACGCTGGTATTGGTTGCCGACTAGCTCCTTGCCGGTTGGCCCGGACCGACCGAGACTCGATTCGCGACGAGGGCGGCGCAGGCCGTCCTCGCTGCATTCCCGGCACGACACCTCGGAGGCATAGGCGAGACATGCTGATCGACCTCCATACGCACACACACCCCTCGTCGTGGGACTCGTTCCTCACCGCCGACGAGCTGATCGAGGAGTGCAAAGGCGCCGGCCTCGATGGCGTCGTGCTCAGCGAGCACGACTGGGCGTGGGATCCCGACGAAGTGGCCGAGCTGGCCAAGCGCCACGACTACCTGGTGATGGCCGGCATGGAGATCAATACCGAGGACGGGCACATCCTCGTCTACGGCATGCACGAGTACGTCTTCGGCATGCACCGCGCCCACGAACTCGCTGAACACGTCGCGAAACACGAGGGCGTCATGGTCGCCGCGCACCCCTATCGCCGCCAGGCGCCCTGGGTGTGGGACGAGGACAAGCAGTGGTCGGACGCCCTCGAGCGCGCCGAACGCAACGGCGCCTACCGGTACACCGCCGCCATGGAGATCCTGAACGGTCGGGGCAACCTCAACGAGAACCTGTTCTCGCAGCGCCTCGCGGAACGCATGGGCATGCCCTCCACCGCCGGCACGGACTCGCACGCGCTGGGCGACATCGGCAAGGCCGCGACCTACTTCGAGCGTGACATCACCAACGAGCGCGAGCTGATCGACGAGATTCGCGCTGGTCGTTGCTGGGCCGTCGATCTCACGCAGGGGACGCTCACCGAGAACGCCGACCACCACAGCGTCCCGAGCGACCTCGGCGAGCGCTGGAGCACCCGCGACACCGCGCGCGAGTCGTTCGAGACCGCGCGGGCGGGATAGCTGCTACTCGGGCCTGACCTGGATCACGAGCTTGCCCGCGGCATGCCCCTCCTCGAGGTAGCGCATCGCCTCGGGCACCTCGCTCAGGGGGTAGGTGCGGTCAATCACCGGCGTCACTTCACCGGACTCCACGAGCCCACTCAGCACGAGTAGATCGTCGCGGCGCTCCGACGACACGAACGTCCGCAGCGACTGTCGTACGAAGAGCGAGTACGCCATCAATCGCGCCGTGCGGACCAGCGGTCCGAGCAACCGCCCGCCGCTCGGCGCGCCGATCTGGACGTAGGTCCCTCGAGGCGTGAGCACCCGCCGGCAGTCTCGCAGCGATCGATTCCCCGGGATGTCGAGCATCAGGTCGTAGCGCTGGCCACGCGCGGCGAAATCCTCGCGTGTGTAGTCCACGACGTGATCAGCGCCGAGTCCCAGCACCTGCTCGACCTTCGAGGTGCTGCATACGCCCGTGACCTCCGCGCCGAAAGCCTTTGCGATCTGGACTGCGAACGAGCCGATGCCGCCGCCCGCGCCGTTGATCAGCACGCGTTGCCCAGCCTCGACGTTCCCCTCGTCGCGCAACGCGTGGAGCGCGGTGAGACCGGCCACCGGTAGCGCCGCCGCCTGCTCGAACGTCAGGCCCGCCGGTATCGGAGCAAGGCGGTCCTCCTTGGACGCGGCAAACTCGGCGAAGGAACCTCGGCAAACCCCGAACACCTCGTCGCCCGGCTTGACGAGCGTCACCTTTGAGCCGACCGCCTCCACGACCCCGGCGACATCGAGGCCCCGCACCGGCGTCTTGGGCCTACGTATGCCGAAGATCGGACGCGCGATGTATGGCAGCCCACGCATCATGAACAGGTCAGCCGCATCAACACCCGCGGCGTGCACGCGTAGCAGAACGGTGCTGTCACCGACCTCGGGCGTGTCGATCTCGCGAAACTCGAGATCCCCCGGGCTGCCGAAGCGATCTTGAACGATTGCCCTCATCCCGACCCCCATTCGGACGAGACAGGGCCCCGCCGGAGCGGGGCCCTGTCGTTCGTCGCGTTGCCTCCGAGGAGGCGACGGCGTCCCTAGATCGCCTCGACGATCGTGGAGATGCCCATGCCTGCGCCGATGCACTGGGTGGCGAGGCCGTACTTCAGCCCCTCCTCCTTGACCTGACGCGAGACGGTGCCCACCAGGCGGGCGCCCGTGGCGCCCATCGGGTGACCGATCGCCAGCGAACCACCGTTGACGTTGACCCGGTCGAGCGGGATGCCGACATCGGCCACGGACGGGATCACCTGGGCCGCGAAGGCCTCGTTGAACTCGACACGGTCGATCTCTCCGGCCTCGATTCCCGCGTGGGCCAGAGCCTTCACCGTCGCAGGGATCGGGCCCAGGCCCATCAACTGCGGCTTCACACCCGCGATGCCGAAGCCCACGATGCGAGCGAGCGGGTCGAGACCCAACTCAAGCGCGCGTGCCTCAGACATCAGCAGGACGGCGGAGAACCCATCGTTCGTCGGGCAAGCGTTGCCCGGCGTGATCAGGAGCTCCTGGTCGCCGTAGGACTGCAACCCCGGCACCGGGTTGAGGTTACTGAGCGCCTCGATGTTCGTACCGGCGCGATAGCCTTCGTCCCACTCGAGGACCTTCGTCTCGCCGTGCTCGTCGACCAGGTGGTTGCCCTCGTCGTCGAACACCGGCAGCTCGACCTCGAGCGGCACGATCTCGTTGGCGTACCAGTTCTTCTCGAGCGCCGCACCGTACTTGGCGTGGGACTCGACAGCGAACTCGTCAAGCGCCTCACGCGTCAGCCCGTACATCTCCGCCGCGTTCTGTGCGGTCTGGAGCATCGAGGTGACGGGAGGGGCGTCCAGAATGTAGTCGGGGATCGGGCGCGAGAAGTTCGCGTCGTGATTCGGCGACATGTTGCGCTGGACGTCGTTCATTTCTAGGCGCTTCGAGTTGAACTCGGTGAGACGGTTGGTCTCGCCGCGCCCGCCGCCGCCCAGGGTGCGGCCCATGCGCTCGGCGCCGATGGCGATGCCGACGCTCGACGCGCCGACCATGATCGACTGCGCGACGCGCTGCAGCGTATCCATCGAGGAGCCACATTGCCGGTTGGTCTCGAAGGTGGCCACCTCCGGCGGCAAACCTGACAGCTGACGCACGTTGTCGGCGCCGATGCCGGAAAGCTCCGGAGCGTTGCCGACCTGACCGAGGCCCATGTCCTCGACCATGCTCGGCGTGACCTTCGGGTTGCGGTCCAGGAGCGTGCGCACGATCTCTGCGCCCACCTCGTCCAGACGGGTCGCTACGAGTCCGCCACGCGCGCCACGAGTGAACGCGGAGCGTGCCGTGTCGACCACGACCACGCTATTCAGTTCTGCCATGCTGGCCCCCTTCACACCTCGCGCTGACGCCGCTGGGCGCGGTCCAGAGCTGGTGCCGGTTCGCTTGTTGAATTCGCGGGGTAGCATACGCCGCTGCCCATCAGTTTGCATGTGAGCTGGTCCCCAGCAGCCACCGCCGAGGCGCGTAGATGTCGCGTCATACTCCGATCTGTCAGGCGAGCAGCAGTTCCTCGAACGTCACGTTGCTCAACGCGCCGGGGCGGAGCTCCCGGACGAGGCGGACCGCCTGCGGCCCCTCCACGCCAAAGGCGCGCAGCAGCAACCCCGCTGCCAACGCGGAGCGGTTCAGCCCCTGCTTGCACATCACGTAGAGCCGCGGCGGCGGTTCGGCCGGCAGCGCCGGCAGCGCCCGTCCCTCGTGCTCAGTCGGCGCCGGGGCGCCCTCGATGCTTCGCGCCAGCGCGTCGACGATCGCAAGCAGCCGGCCGTAGTCCTGCGGGACGGCCTCGATGTCCTGGAACACCTTCGGCACGTGGCGGCGCGAATGCGCGACGAGTGCCGAAGGCAGATCGCCCGCGAGGTCGAGGATCCATGCGTCGCGGACCTCAGCTGTCCCCACGGTCGAGCCGTGTGCAGCGTGCGCACCGCCGACCCAGATCTCGGTACGCAGACCGGTCGCCACTGCTGATGCGCCATCGAACGCCAGGTGCGACGCGCGCACCGAATAGCCCTCGACCTGCTCTGGGAGCGTCGAGGCGGACAGATCGGGCTCCGGTGGGAGCCCCATTTCGTGCCGGTTGAGTGGCGGCGCCATGGCTCCAGCGTGGGCCTCACGCTGCCAGTGGCGCAAGTCACTGCGCACCCGGGATCGCCCAACCCCGGTCGCGTGCTCTCCAAATTGACACCACCGAGGGCCGAGCATATCGTGCCAGCGGCCCGCGACTCTGGGCGTCTGACCTCGACGTCGCGCAGGCACGCCCGAAATCGACATTTCACTCGCTTCGAGGAGGTAGTCGAGTGGCGGATTCCGTCATTACCGATGAGATGAACGCAGCCATCGGCGTCGATGGTCCACAGTCGGTCGCCGAGGTGACCACGACCGGCTGCCGGCTCTTCGCGCGCGCTGTCGGCCACAAGGACCTCATCTTCTACGACGAAGATGTGGCGAAAGAGCGCGGCTATCTCGGCATCGTCGCGCCGCCGGGGTACCTCGGCACACGGATCTACAAGCCGGCCGCGGATGGACCGCGACCCGCGGGGCCGCCCGGCGGCGGCTTCAGCGTCGCGTACAAGCGCATCCTCGACGGCGGCACGAGCTACGAATACCTCGAGCCGATCGTCGCGGGTGACGTGATCACCTCGGTCTCCCGGATCACCGAGTTCCAGGAGCGCGAAGGCTCGATCGGTTCGATGCTCATCACCTACCGCGAGACCGAGTTCACGCGGCAGGATGGCACGACCGTGGCCAAGATGTACGGCAACCTGATCCAGTACTAACGACCGGGAGGAGGTCCGCCATGGCTGACCAGGTCTACTTCGAAGATGTGAACGAGGGCGACTCCATCCCGGAGATCGCCAAGAACTGCTCGACGCAGCAGCTGGTGATCTGGGCGGGCGCCTCGGGCGACTTCTACCAGATCCACTACGACCAGACCTTTGCCAAGACCACCGGGCTCGACAACATCATCGTGCACGGTGCACTCAAGAATGCATTCCTGGGCCAGCTGCTGCACGACTTTGTCGCGCCGGGCGGCGAGGTCAAGGAGTTCGGCTGCCAGTATCGCGGTATGGACTACCCGAACCAGGACATCACCTGTGGAGGCGTTGTCACCAAGACCTACGTCGAGGGTGATCAGCACTTCGTCGAGCTCGACATCTGGACGGAGAACCCTGACGGCCAGAAGACCACGCCGGGAACGGCGAAGGTCGTGCTGCCGAGCCGCGGATAATCAGGCAACTCACGAGGCCCCGGCGAGGGGTCGAGGAAGGACACAGAGATGGGCGCACTGGACGGCAAAGTCGCCGTCGTGACCGGCGCTGGCCGTGGCATCGGCCGCGGCATCGCCAAGCTGTTCGCCGAGGAGGGCGCCAAGGTCGTGGTCAACGACCCCGGCGTCAACGTCGACGGCAGTGGTTCCGACGCCGGCCCAGCCCAGGAGGTCGTGAACGAGATCCAGGAGGCCGGCGGCGAAGCCACGGCCAACCTCGCCTCGGTCGCCAAGCTCGAGGGCGGCGAGGCCATGATCACGCAGGCGGTGGACGAGTTCGGCAGGATCGACATCGTCGTCAACGTCGCCGGCATCCTCCGCGACCGCATGATCTTCAACATGAGCCCGGAGGAGTGGAGAGACGTCCTCGACGTTCACCTCAAGGGCCAGTACAACACCATCAAGCCCGCCTCCGTGCTGATGCGTCAGCAGCGATACGGTCGCATCATCAACTTCTCCTCTACGTCCGGGCTGCTCGGTAACACCGGGCAGTTCAACTACGGTGCGGCGAAGGCCGCCGTGGCCGGCCTCACGCGCGTCGTCGCACGTGACCTCGGTCGCTACGGGGTGACCTGCAACGCGATCGCGCCAGGCGCTGCCACACGCATGACGCAGACCGTGCCGGACTCGGCACGCGACCTGCGTGTACGTGCTGGCGTCACCGGCGCGTCCTCGAACGCTCCGGCGCAGGTGAGCCGCTTCGTCGGATTCAGCGAGCCCGAGTTCGTGGCACCGATGGTCGGCTACCTGTCCTCGGACGACGCCTGGAACATCAACGGCCAGGTCTTCCACGTCTCGGCCGGCAACGTCTCAATCGGACACCACCCGATCGCTCGCCGCACCGTGTTCAAGCCCGGCCTCTGGGAGTTCGACGAACTCGACGACGCCGTCCACAACGTGCTGCTCCGAGGTGAGACCAACCCCGCCCCGCCGCGCGACGATGTCGAGGTCCCCGGACGCGACACCGAAGCCCAGGCGCTGGCGTAAGCCGGAACAGGAAGTAAGACATGGCAACTCCACTTGAAGGACGCTCCATCGTCGTCACCGGCGCCGGTCGCGGCATCGGTTCGGAGGTCGCGAAGCTCGCGGCAGCCGCCGGTGCGAAGGTCGTGGTCAACGACCCCGGCGTGAACGTCGACGGCTCCGGCGAGGATACCGGACCGGCCGAGACGATCGCGCGCGAGATCACCGAGACCGGTGGCACCGCCGTCGCCAACTTCGACTCGGTCGCGACCGTCGATGGCGGCGAAAACATGATCAAGCAGGCAGTCGACGAGTTCGGCCGCATCGACGGCGTCGTGCACGTCGCCGGCATCCTGCGCGATCGCATGGTCTTCAACATGACCGAGGACGAGTGGGACGATGTCATCGCGGTCCACCTGGACGGCTTCTACAACGTCGCGAAGCCAGCGTCCGTGCTGATGCGCCAGCAGCGCTTCGGCCGGATCGTCGGCTTCTCGTCCGGCTCGGGGCTGAACGGCAACGTTGGTCAGGCGAACTACGGTGCGGCGAAGGCCGGCATCGCCGGTGGCGCACGCTGCCTGGCGCGCGACCTCGGTCGCTACGGCATCACCGCCAACGCGGTCGCTCCCGGCGCCAACACGCGCATGACGCAGTCCGTGCCGGACTCGGCACGCCAGCTGCGCGCCCGGGCGGGGATCGCGCAGGCGGAGCGTCCGCCCTCGATCGTCACGCAGCTGCGCGACGCCAAGTACGTCGCGCCGATGACCACGTATCTGCTGACGGACCAGGCCTGGGACGTCAACGGGCGCGTGTTCTACGTGTCCGGCGGTCAGGTCAGTCTCGCCTGGGAGGAGGGCCCGAACCGCTCCCTCGCGAAGCCCGGCATGTGGGACATGGATGAGCTGCGCGCGCTGGTGCCGAGCCAACTGATGGCAGGCCTCACCAACCCGGCGCCGCCCCCACCCGACCTCGACCTCCCCGGCCGCCCGGTGGCCAAGGAGGACTAACGACCAACGGCGGTCGTGGACCGCACGAGGCCGACCTGACAGCCGCCCTTCGGGGCGGCTGTTTCGTTCGGTACGGCTTCGTTGTGGAGGGCCTCGTCGGACGGCCAGCTCGCGCGATCACTCCTCGGCTGACTCGCGTACCGATTCCATCAGCACGAAGTCGTAACCGCTACGCTCCACCTGCCGCACCTCCTGGAAGCCGGCTCGCACGAAGGCGGCCTTCGCGCGGTGGTTCCAGGCGAGCGTGTGGAGGTACACGCGCAGCAGGTCGAGCTCCTCGAAGAGGTGATCGCGCATCAGGGCCACCGTCTCGGTGCCAAAGCCCCGCGACCAGTACTCGCGGTCGCCGATCGTGATTCCCAGCTCAGCCTCACGCCGGCCCGCGTCATAGCCGTAGTACATGACGTTGCCGATGTGGTCGCCGGTCTCGCGATCCTCGATCGCGTAGGTGCGCCGCTGGACGGTCGGGTACTCCAGCTCGTCGGCCATCGCCGCGAGGAAACTGCGGTAGCTGATCGTGATCGGGCGTGCCGCGTCGTACGAGGCCAGCTCCGGGTCGGAGCGCCACTGGTAGTCGAGGTGAGCGTCGTCGATCTGCTTCTCGCGGATCCGTACGCACTCGCCCTCGGCGATCACTGCCGGCTGGGTCGCAGTCATCGGCGCATTGTACCGACGCGCCGCTGTCGAAGTCAGCCTGAGGCCGCTTCGCTGTCGAGCTCCCGCCCACGAGCGGTGATCAGCTCCGAAGCCCGACGCAGGATGTGCAACTGGTTGCGATGGGTGAGGAGGCGCTCTGCCTCGACGATGTGGAACCAGTCGACGATGTCGTGCTCGTGGTCGTGACCACTGAACCCACCGCCGCGAGGCTCCATCAGGAAGTAGTGCACCACCTTCGAGACGCGTCCGCCGCTGGGCTTCACGAAGCTGTAGCGAACGTCGCCGACCTCGTCGACGATGGCCACCTCCAGGCCCGTCTCCTCGCGCACTTCGCGCAGCGCGGTCTCCTCGATCGACTCGCCGTCGTCCGGCGTGCCCTTCGGCAGCGCCCAGAGCTGCTCGCGCGAACGCCCGACGAGGACGATCTCCACGCCGTCGGCCCCGACGCGGTAGACCACGCCGCCCGCGGACATCGCCTGCTGCGTCTCAACTCGCGCCATCAGTCGTCCTCGAACGTGGGCTCGCGGTTCGAGTCTTCGACCGGATCCATCGTCATCAGGTGCACCTGCTCGAGGGCATCCCGAGCAGCTTCGAGCAGGTGCGGCTCGCCGCGCTCTTCGAGGAATCTTGTCAGGATCCGCTCCGCTTCCTCGTTCGCGATCTCGCCGAGCGCGCCGATCGCGGCACGCTGCACGTCCTCGTCAAGGTCCTCGGTCGCGAGCATCGTTAGCGGCGCCACGGCGGCGGCGAGGAGCAGCCCGCCAGCCGCTTCCGCAGCGACGGCCCGCACCTCTGAGTCCTCGTCGTCGAAGTGGAACACCAGCAGGTCCAGCCAGCCGTCCGAGGCGCTGCGGCCCATCGCCCGCAGCGACGCCACGCGCAGCCGGTGGTTGCCGAGTTCGTACATCTCACCGATCAGTTCGGCGGTTGCCTCCTCCGACGATGCGCCGAGGGCCTCGAGGGCTCGCCCACGTACCTCGTCGGCTTCCTCGATGTCTTCGATCACTTCGCGCAGCGTCGCCGTCAGCAGCTCGGCTTCGGCTTCGCTCATCATGCCGAACTCCATGCCGATGACATAGGCGCCCAGAGCGCCGGCCAACTCGGCGCGGACAGCGGCCGAGGGGTCCTCACGGAGCTGCGCTACGAGCACGCGCATGTACTCCGGCCGCTCGTCCTCCCACAGCCCACGGATCGCGAGCATGCGCGTCGCTGGGTCGGGATCGCGCAGCGCCGTGAGGTGGATGCGGTGGAAGTCGAGCGTCGCCTGTTCATCAGCCAGCTGCTGCATCGCCGCCAACACCTCGCGCCGGCGCTCCGGCTCAAGGTCGGGCCAGAGCCCGAGGCACTGCGCCAGCAGCTCAACCGAGGGTTCGGAGAGCGCTTTCAGGTGGGCCGGATCGAACGAGCCGGCCGCGCGCAGCTCGGCGAGGACCTCACTCGGCTCCGGCAACACCTCGACCGGATCGTCGCGTTCAAGGTCGTCCGCGTCGGGTGCGCCGCCGGCCGCGCCGTCGATGTCCTGGTGGTCGTTCGTCACGTGGAGGTCTCCGCGCGCAGATCACGCGTTGCGATCGCAGTGTACCGCTGCCTCGGCTTGCGCTCAGGTCTCGCACTGGTCGCCGTCAACGCAGCTCCGATGTCGGCTCTCGGCTCATCAGCGCGCCCAGCGCATCCGCCACGGCCAGCCGCCCCTCGAAGATCAGCTCGAGCCCCGCGGCGATCGGCATGTCGACGTCGAGCCGCTCCGCTAGCCTCAGGGCCGCCGGCACGGTGGCAACACCCTCGGCAGTCTCGCCGACGCCCTCGAGCGCAGCCTCGAGGGTCAGCCCCTGACCGAGCAGCTCACCGAGCCGCCGGTTGCGCGAGAGCGGGCTGTAGGCCGTGGCGACGAGGTCGCCGACGCCGGCCAGGCCCTGGAACGTCAGCGGATCTGCGCCGCCGGCCACGCCCAGCCTCGTGATCTCCGCGAGACCGCGGGTCACGATCGCCGCCTTCGCGTTGTCCCCGAACGCCAGCGCGTCGACCATCCCGCCTGCGATCGCGACCACGTTCTTCAGCGCGCCGCCGAACTCCACACCGGTGACGTCCGTCGAGGTGTAGACGCGCATCTCGTCGGAATGGAACGCCACCCGCAGCGCGTTGAGGTCCTCGGTCGCACCGCCGTACGCCAGCACCGTCGTGCTCGGGAGCCCGGCGGCGATCTCTCGCGCCAGGTTCGGGCCGGACAACGCCGCGACGCCGCGCACCGGCAACGCATCCGCCACCACCTCGCTCATGCGGCGTCCGGTCTCGAGGTCCAGCCCCTTCGTCGCCGTCACCGCTAGCGCGTCGCTCGGCACCCGCCCGGCAACCCGCGCCAGGTTCCCCTCGACGGTGCGCGAGGGCACGGCGCAGAGCACGAGGTCGGCTTCGCCCTCCCAACCGTCGAGGGTGTCGAGCCGCAGCGAGTCCGGAAACGCGATAGCGGGCAACCGCGGGTGCTCACGCGCCTCGTCGAGGGCCCGCGCCTCGTCCCTGTCGCGGGCAAGCAGGTCGACACGGAGTTCGTTGCGCGCGAGGAGGATGGCAAGCGTGGTGCCCCACGACGTGGTGCCGATGACTGCCGCTCGCTGGAGCGGCACGGGCTAGGCCCCGCCCCGGCGCTCGCCGCCCTGCCCGAGCTTCGGTTCGGTGCCCGCCAGGAGCCGTCGGATGTTGCCGCGGTGGCTGAACTCGACGGCCGCCACCGCGACCAGCGCAAAGATCAGGTTCTCCCGTGCGATCTCGCCGAACGCGATCAACAGCAACAGCGCCGTCCCGCCGGCCGCCGTGCCCAGGACGGACATCAGCGACGCGTAGCGCCAGATCAGGAGCACACCGATACCGAAGACACCGACGGCCACAGCCGCGAATGGCGGCACGAGCGCGACGAACGCGCCAAAGATCGTGGCGACGCCGCGTCCACCTCGGAAGCCGGCGAAGACGGGGAACTGGTGGCCGACCACCGCGAGGACACCCGCCAGCGCCGCGGCCCAGGGCTCGTCGAAGAGGTAGCGGCCGATCAACACCGCCGTGGCGCCTTTACCGATGTCGACGGCAACCACAACGATCGACCAGCGGACGCCGATCACGCGCAGGCTGTTCGTAAACCCGGTCTTGCCAGAGCCATACTCGCGAACATCGCGCACGCCGCTCAGGCGACCAACCAGCAGACCGGTCGGGATCGAACCGAGCAGGTAACCAATCGCCGCGCCGGCGATCGCGACGAGAAAGGTCGTCACGCCGATTCCTCGAATCGGTCGGCTGAGCGTTTGCGGAACACGAGCCGGATTCCTGTCCCCTCGAAGTCGAACGCTCCGCGGATCTGGTTCTCCAGGTACCGACGATACGAGAAGTGCACAATCGATGGATCGTTGACGAAGAACACGAACGTGGGCGGCTCCACCTCGGCCTGAGTCACGTACATCACCTTGAGGCGCTTGTTCCGCACCGTCGCCGGAGCGTGTTCCGCGACGGCGCGGTGCACCACCTGGTTCAGCTCACTCGTCTGCACTCGGCGCTTCCGTACCTCCGCGATGTGCACGGCCAGCTCCAGCAGGTCGCGGACCCCCTCGCCGGTCACCGCCGAGCTGAACATCACCGGAGCCCAACCGACGAAGCGGTAACGCCAATCGATCCGGCGAGCGAGGCGATGGCGCACATCGCGGTCCTCGGCGAGGTCCCACTTGCTGACCACCAGCACGAGGCCCGTGCCACGCTTCTGCACATAGCCGGCGATGTGCGTGTCCTGGGCCGTCAGCGGCTCCGACTGGTCGACAAGCAGGAAGACCACGTCCGCCCGGTCGACCGCGCGCTCGGCGCGGCTCACGGAGTGCCGCTCGACGCCGCGTTCGATCTTGCCTCGACGGCGGATCCCGGCCGTATCGACCAGCACCATCTCCTGCTCGTCGAAGTCGAACGGCGTGTCGATCGCGTCCCGGGTCGTCCCCGGCACATCGGACACGATCGTGACCTCGTCGCCGAGAATGGCATTCGTCAGCGACGACTTGCCCACGTTCGGCCGACCGACGATGGCGATGCGGAGCTGCCCCGGTTCCGCACGCTCCTCCGCCCCGCCGGCGCGCTCCACGATCTCATCCATCAGGTCGCCGACACCGAGCCCGTGATACGCCGAGATCTCGAAGGGCTCCCCGAGACCGAGCGCATGCAGTTCGCCCGCGCCGAGAGCACCGGCAGTGACATCGACCTTGTTCGCCACGACGAGGATCGGCACCTCGGAACGGCGGAGGAGGTCGGCGATCTCCTCGTCGGCCGTGAGCACGCCATCGACCGCATCGACGACGAACAGCACGACGCTCGCTTCGGACACAGCGCGCTCAACGCCCGCGCGGATCAGCGGTGAGAACGGATCCTCCTCGTCCTCCAGCAGGTAGCCGCCGGTGTCGACGATGCGGAAGTGGCGGCCGCGCCAGTCGAACACGCCGTAATGGCGGTCTCGGGTGGTGCCCGGCAGATCCTCGACGAGCGCGTCGCGCGAGGACGTCAGGCGGTTGAACAGCGCGGACTTACCGACGTTCGGCCGGCCGACGATCGCGATCAAGGGGAGCGATTCATTCACGACAGGACCACCTCGACCGTCTCGGGCGTGCTCGCTTCCACGATCACGCCGTCGGGTGTCTCAATGCGCACCGCCACGTTGAACGTCCCGGCGCCGAGGCCATCGACATCGAGTACGGCGCGGACATCACCATCGGCGAGCGCGTTCAGCACTGGCAACAGCCCGCTCAGCGTGAGCTCCACGTTCGCGTCGAACGTAGCCTCCAGCTCCGGGTCGAGGCCCTCGAGGACCGGCGCGAGCGAGAGACGAGTCGTGCTCGGAATCGGCTCGATCGTCACGGAGATCGTCACCGAGCGAGAGTCGTCGGTCGACAGCCCGTTCGGCAGGTTGGCGGTCACCACCCGGATCACGTCTGACTGCTCGCCGCTGATGTCGATCGCTGGCAGAGCCAGCGAGTCGAGGCTCTGCACCGCCTGGATGATGCCCTGCACCTCGATCGTGCTCGGCGACACGGAGACGCCGCTGACGCGGTAGCCCGCCGCCGGCTCGCCAGCCACCTCCGCGGAGAACGGCACGAGGCGGAAGAGCGTGCGCTGCGCGATCTCGACGTCCACGACGACGAATCGTGGCTCCAGCGTGACGCCTCGGATCTCCCCTGCGCCACTCGTCGGCACCAGCGGGACGGTCTGCTCGACTCCGGCGTTCAGCCCCGTCACGTTGACGTTGCCCTCCGCCACGCTGACCAGCGTCACCAGGGTTTCCGGGCCCACGACGGTCGCCATCTCGATGTCGGCGCTCATCGACTCCAGCTCGTAGCCCGTGCGCAGCGCGCCCAGGACGTTGAGTCGCACCGGGACATCCTTGCGCACCAGATCCTCGAGGTTCACGACGACCGCCTCCGGCACCGTGCCCACTACACGGACGCCGCCACCGGCGTCGATCACATCGACCTGGACGCGCACCTCCTGCTCACGCGCGCCGAGGTCGTTCAAGTCGACGAACGCACGGAAGTTGGCGACCGTGAGGTTCTCCCAGCGGTCCTCCGGGGCCGAAACGCGAACGATCACGGTCTCGAGCTGGTTCGCCAACGCGAGCTCGAGACCGATGTTGACCGCCTCCACCTCGACGACCCGCGGGAAGTCATCGACCCGTGTGGGGTTCTCGTCCTCGGTGACGAACACCCAGAGCGAAATGCCGAGGAACAACGAGAGCAGCAGCAACCCCGGCGTCCCGCGCATGGCGGACCAGCCGCGACGCCACGCGTCACGCGTGAGGTCGAGCGCTTCACGTCTGCTCTCTTCGGAGAAGCGGGGGAACTGCACTCAGCCGGTCCGGCGCTCAGAGCCCGCTGGACGCGCGCCGGTCGCCGGGACCTCGTCTGCCTGCTCGTGGAACTCGAGGTCGAAGAGCCGGTGCAGCTGGCGGTTCAGGCGCGACTCGTCCAGCGAGGCGACCATGCGCCCGTTCGAAGCCAGCGAGATCTCGCCGCGCTCTTCGGATACCACGACCACGACGGCATCCGTCGTCTCGGTGATGCCGAGCGCGGCGCGGTGACGTGTGCCCTGCCCAGCTGGCAGTTCCGCCTGCGACAGGGGCAGCGTGCAGCCGCCGGCCAGGATGGTGTCGATGCTAATAATCACGGCGCCGTCGTGCAGCGGTGAGGTCGAGGTGAACATGCTCATCAGCAACTCGAGCGTGAGACTGGCATCGACGCGGACGCCCGTGTCGATCACGTCCTCGAGGCCGGTCTCCCGTTCGAGCACGATCAGCGCGCCGACGTGCTGCCGTGCCAACTCCTGCGATCCGCGGACGACGAGGTCCAGCGTGTCGCGATACTCGCGGCGGCCCAGCGCCGAGCGCAGCCCGGTACGACCGAGCCGCTCCAGGGCGCGACGCACTTCAGGCTGGAAGATGACGACCATGCCGATCACCAGGCCGGCGACCGAGTTGCGGAGGATCCAGTTCAGCATCCGCAGGTCGAGCACCCGGCTCAGCAGGAAGGCGGCGATCAGCAGCACGCCGACCCCTCGCAGGACCGTCATCGCCGTCGTACCGCGCACGAGCAACAGCATCCAGTAGATCGAGATCGAGACGATCAGGATGTCGACGACCGCGGACAGGTCCAGACGTGCGAATACGTCGCTGATCCCGGCCGGTACGTCGGGCACGGAAGGCACCTCCTGAACGGGGCCTGCGCAGGCGGCTGGGCCGGCCCCTAGCTCGGCGAGCCGCCCAGCAGGAGCGCCAGCAACGCCTGCTGCGCGTGCATCCGGTTCTCCGCCTGCTCGAAGACGACGGAGCGTTCGGACTCGATTACATCATCGGTGATCTCCTGCCCGCGGTGGGCGGGCAGATCGTGCATCACCAGGGCATCCGCCGGAGCGTGTCCCAGCAGCTCCGCGTTGACCTGGTACGGCTTGAAGATCTCGACACGGCTCTCGAGCTCATCCTCGTGACCCATCGAGGCCCAGACGTCGGTGTAGACCGCCGCCGCGGTCCCGACCGCCGTCTCTGGATCGTCGGTCTGCGTCACGCTGCCGGAGCCGTCGAGGGCGCGCGCGACCTCGAGCGTTTCGGGCGGCAGCCCGAAGCCCTCCGGGGAGGCGCACGTAAACTCGATGCCGGCAAGCACCGAAGCATAGGCGAGCGACCGCGCGACGTTGTTGCCTTCGCCGACATAGGTCAGTTTGAGGCCGGCGAGCTGCCCAAAACGTTCGCGCAGCGTCAGGACATCGGCCAGGGCCTGGCAGGGGTGTTCGTCCTCGCTCAGCGCGTTGATCACGGGAACGCTCGCGTAGTCCGCCATCTCCGTGATCGTGGCGTGCGCAAAGGTGCGGACGCCGATCGCCTGCACCATCGTGGAGAGCACGCGTGCGACGTCGCGCACGGGCTCCCGTTCGCCCATCTGCACCTCGAACGCCGAGAAGTGCCGCACCTGACCGCCGAGGCGATACATCGCCTGCTCGAAGGAGGCGCGCGTGCGTAACGAGGGCTTCTCGAAGATCAGCGCTAGCGTCTGGCCGGACAGCATCGGGCCTGCGCCGTCGCGTTTCATCCCGAGCGAAAGCTCGAGGATCTCTTCGAGTTCGGCGCTCGAGATATCGAGGATCGAAGTAAAGTCGCGGCCGAGCACCGTGTCCTCCGAAGCTCGCGCAGGGTATGGCGGAACCGTGACGCACGCTCCGAGGCGGCGGCGGGCCGTCCACCTGAGCGAAGCGCCTGCCGACCGAGTATACCGACCCGCTTATGTAGCGGCACGCGGCCCCGCACGCCGCCGCAGCGCGCCGCTACGATGGGCGCGTCCCGCGGTCCACGCCGCGCCGTTCGCTGGCCCCGGTCCAGCATCAGTTGAAACGAGCGGATGCCCTCGCTGCCTCGCCGCGCGACGTTCATCGTCGCCGCGACCGCCCTCGCCCTGATCGCGTTGGCGATCCTCGTCGGCCGCGACGCTGGCGGCTCCGGCGTGTTGATCGAGGCACGCGACCCGCCGCCCGGTGTCGACGAGATCCGCGTCGACGTCGGCGGCGAGGTCGCGATGCCCGGCGTCTACACGGTCGACCCCGGCGCACGCCTGGGCGATGCCATTGCTCTCGCCGGCGGCGTCCCCTCTGACGGCGATCTCACACCGTTGAACCTCGCACGCCGCGTCACCGACGAGGACCGCATCCGCGTGCCCCGTCGTGGCGAGCGTCCGCCGCTGCTCGATCTCAACGAAGCGACACGGCGTGAACTCGAGGCGCTGCCGGGCATCGGACCGGCCCGCGCCGACGCCATCCTCGACGCGCGAGCGGAGCGCCATTTCGCCACCACCGACGACCTGCTCACGCGCGACCTGATACCGCCGAGTGTCTACGAAGGTATTCGCGACCTCGTGGCCACGCCCGGTAGAGAGACGACGCCTTGATCCCGCCGCGCCGAGGCGAGCTCGTGCCGCTCCTCGTCACCGCGGCGGCCGCCTACATCCTCGGCGTGCTCACCGCACTCATCGCCGGCGGCGAGTGGTGGCTGAGCGCTGGCCTCTGGCTCCTCGTCGGCGGATGCATCGTGATGTGGCGGCCTACGCCGAGGACCTTCGTGACGCTGCTGGTGCTCGCCGCCCTCGCCGGTGGGGCGCACGCGCGATTCAACGACGCAGCGGAACAGCCGCGTTCCGCGCTTGCCTCGACAGTCGGGACGCACGAGGTCTCTGGCACGGCCCGTGAAGATGCGATCGTCTCCGGAACGTTCGCCCGGGTCGATCTCCGCGTCGACCGACTGGACGGCGCCCCGATCACGGGCGGCCTGCGCCTGACCGTCCCGGCGCGCGAGCCGATCGAGCGCGGCGACCGTGTGACCGCCACCGTCGAGGTTGAACCGCTCACCGGCTTCGACGAAGCCGACATCGCCGACCGACTGCGGTCGATTGGCCTCGACGCCACCGCCGCGTTCCCCGAGCGCTGGACGGTCCAGGACGGCGACCGCACCTCATTCGCCGCGCTGCTGGCGCGGCTCCGCCGGGCGATGGTCCGTCACATCGAGCGAGCGCTGCCGGAGCCCGCGTCCGGCCTCGCCTCGGGGGTGCTCGTGGGCGAACGCCGAGCACTACCGGCGTCAATCGTCGAGGACCTGCGGCGCACGGGCACGACCCACCTCGTGGTGGTCTCCGGCCAGAACATCGCCCTGCTCGTTGGGATCCTGGTAGCAGCGCTCACGCTCGTCGTGTCGAGGCGTACGGCGTCGTGGATCGCCCTCCTCACGTTGTTCCCGTACGTGGTCTTCGTCGGCGCCGATCCGCCGGTGGTGCGCGCCGCGCTCATGGCCGTTGGCATCACGGCGGGCGGCATCCTCGGTCGGCGAACCCCCGGCTGGCTCTACCTCCTCTACGCCGTGGCGCTCATGCTGGCATGGAACCCGCGCTACGCCACCGATCTGGCGTTCCAGTTAAGCGCCAGCGCCACGCTGGGCGTCGTGGTGATCGCTCCCGCGCTCCGCGACGCGATCCTCGCGAGGCTCCGGCTCGCCTCGACCGGCTTCGGAGCTTCCGCGATCGAGCTGGCGGCCACAGCGACCGGGGCCGCGCTCGCCGTCGTGCCGGTGCAGGTCGCGGCCTTCGAGCGCGTGTCGCTGTGGACGATCCCGGCGAACATCCTTGTCGCGCCGTTCTACGAGGCGACGGTGGCCATCGCCGTCGTGGCCTCGGTCGTCGGCTTCAGCGAGACCGCCGCCGAGGCGTTCCGCCCCGCCGGTCAGCTCGCACCCGCCGCGTTCCTGTTCGTGACACGAGTCGTCTCGGCATGGCCCAGCGCCGAAGTAGCGTTGCGCGCGCCACTGCTCGCCGGCGTCGTCTGGGTCGCGCTGCTCGCTGGTGGCACGTGGTACCTCGCTCGCCTCGGGCGGCAGGCCTCGCCGCTCGACCCCGGTCGAGGTGGCTACGGCGCGCCGGTCCTTGCAGGCGTTGTCGCTGTCGGCCTCTGGGTCATCGTGCTCACCCCGGGCTCGACCGACGCGCGCGTCACCGTGTTCGATGTCGGTCAGGGCCTCTCCGTGCTCGTCGAGGACCGTGGATCGGCCGTGCTGATCGACACCGGCCCGCCTGATGGCGCGCTGCTCGAGGCGCTCGGCAGTCGGGCGCGCGCTGGCCTCGACGCTGTGATCGTCACTCACGCCGACGCCGACCACCTCGGCGGGCTCGCCGAACTCGCCCGGCGACGCGCCATCGGCTCGATCCTGGCCTCGCCCGCGACGATCGAGGAGGCCGCGCTCGAGGGGGCGCGTGCGGTCGACATCGGCGACCGCCTGACGCTGAGCGAACGGACGACGATCGAGGTGCTGTCACCGCCGCTCGCGACGGCCAGCGCGGCGCATGCGGAGCGCAACGACGGCTCGCTCGTCCTCCTCGTTACGATCGGCGAACGCCGGATCCTCGTGGCAGCCGACGTCGAGGCGCCCGCTGAGGCGTGGCTCGTAGCGAGCGGGCTCCTGCTCCGCGCGGACGTGCTCGTCGTGCCGCACCACGGGTCGAAGTCCTCGTCGTCACCCGCCTTCGTCGAGGCGGTCGATCCGTCTGTCGCGGTGATCTCGGTCGGCGCGCGCAACTCATTCGGCCACCCGGCGCCCGAGGTCGTCGAGCGCTACGCCGGCTCGCTGCTGCTGCGCACCGGCGAGGCTGGCGAGGTCACGTTCGAGAGTGACGGCGTCGAACTGCGTTTCGAGTCGGAGCGAGAGGTTGACTAGTCCTCGGCGGGTTGGCCCGCTTCAGACGACGGTGGCATCTGGGCGAGCGCCAGCAGCGCCTCGTCGTCGCCGCGGTTACCCAGGCGCCAGCCGCCGCGCCCAGTGGTCTCGACCCGGACAGCGTCGCCCGGGTGCAGCTCGACCTCGTCGCCGGAGGTGGCGCTCACCACGAGCACGCCAGCGAGCAGCACGGCGAAGCTTGGAACGGCGCGGTGGAACTCGGGCCGTGCGCCCACCTCGAAGCGCATCATCATCACCCGGCTCGCGTCACCGAGGACGCTGCCACCAACCCCTTTGAAGGCGCCGGGGCCATTCTCGAACGGGAGTGCGAACAGGTCGGTCTGCTCGAGGTGTGTCCGGCCGCGCTCGTCCGCGTAGAGGCGATAGGAGGGCATGCGCTTCCTCGCACTCGCGACCCCTCGGGGGGGGGGCGCTGAGGCCCGAGCGTACCGTGCTACGCTCCCGCCCGCGAACCGGCCGCTCCCGCGCCGCCATGTTCCGCCACACCACCGAGAGGACGCTCGATGTTCGAACGATCGGGAGGCCGCGGCCCGCGCGACGAGCGGCCGGTGACGATCGAACTCGACGTGCTCAAACACGCCGAGGGCTCCACAATGGTCTCCTTCGGCGACACTAGGGTGCTCTGCGCCGCGAGCGTCGAGCCGCGGGTGCCCGGCTGGCTTCGCGGCAGCAATTCCGGCTGGGTGACGGCCGAGTACGGCATGCTCCCCCGGGCAACGAACACCCGCAACGACCGCGAGGCCGTGCGGGGACGCCAGGGCGGACGCACGCAGGAGATCCAGCGATTGATCGGCCGTTCGCTTCGCGCCGCGATCAACCTCGAACAGCTCGGCGAGCAGACCATCACCCTCGACTGCGACGTGATCCAGGCCGACGGCGGCACGCGGACCGCATCGATCACGGGCGCCTACGTGGCACTGGCAATGGCCGTCGAGTGGATGCAGCGCGCGGGTGGTCTGCCGACCTCGCCGCTGCAGACCTCAGTGGCCGCGCTCTCGGTCGGGCTCATGGAGGGCGCGCTGCTGCTCGACCTCGACTACCGCGAGGACTCCGCGGCCGGCGTCGACTTCAACGTCGTCATGCTCGGCACCGGGCAGTTCGTCGAGGTGCAGGGCACCGCCGAGGGTGAGCCCTTCTCGCGCCAGCAGATGACCGAGCTGATTGACCTCGCAACGTCCGGCATCAAGCGGCTGTTCGAGGTGCAGCAGACCGCGCTGCACGACTGGCGCGCCTCACTCAGCTGACCTCACTCGGCTGACCTCGGCCGCCCGGCGCGTCTGCCAGCAGTTGACGCACTGGGGCGCGGCTTCTAGCGTTATGTTCGCGGTTGGGGCGTAAGGGTGCGCGATGCTCTTCGCCGTCTGTTGTCGTCTCAGCCGTCCCGCGGCTGAATATCCGACCCTCTTCGGCGCGGTCCAGTCGGTCTCGGTTGCTTCGTGGCACTTCCCCGACAGCGTCTGGCTGCTGCAGTCGGACCACCCCGCACGCGTCGTGCGCGACACCTTCGAAGGTGCGATCGGTGAGCACGATGTCGCGCTGGTCTTCCCCCTCGAGGTCGGTCCGGCCGTGTGGTCGCCGCTGCGCAACTACCGCTTCGGCCGTCAGTTTCTGCAGCGCGCGCTGCAATCGGAGCGGCAGCGTCTCGACGCCCTGGAGGAAACGGACGCCGAACTCCGCGCGCCAGAGCGCAGTTAGGCGTACTCGCCGAGGAACATGCCGCCGAGGATGTGCACGTGGGCGTGCTGCTGTGACTGCATGCCGTCATAGCCGCTGTTCGATATCAGGCGGAAGCCACCGGGGCATTCCTCTTCGGCCACTTTGACCGCGGCCTCGCCGACCTTGCCCATGTCCTTCCAGAGTTCAGCCTGCGTCATGTGCTCCTTCGGCATCGCCAGCAGCATCGTCGGCACCCAGCGCAAGCGGTTGCGGAACACCATCACGTCATCGGTCTCGTAGATGATCTCGGCGGGCTCGTCGTGAGCCGCGATCTCGCAGAACACGCAGTGACGTTGGCGCATCATCGGGAGTGGGCCTACGTTCGCTAGGACGCTCGTTGAGATCCCGGTCGGCGCCGTCGCGCCCCTCCGAGGGCCTTCAGTCTAGGAACCACCTCCCCACAGCGCAAAGGAACTGCCACTTGGCCGAGATCCGTCCCTTCCGAGCGCTCCGTTACGACCCGGCCTCCGTCACGCCCGACGCGGTCGTCGCACCCCCGTACGACATCGTCAGCGCTCAGGACCTCGAAGGCCTGCGTGCGCGCTCGACGTACAACGCCGCGCACATCGAGAACCCCGAGGGCGAAGACGACCGTCGGTTCGACCGCGCCGCTTCGACGCTCGCAGACTGGCAGGCCACCGGCGCCGTGATCCGCGACCAAATGCCGGCGCTCTACATCTACGAGCAGGAAACGCAGGTTCAGAACGAAACGCGTGTGCGCCGCTGCGTCTTCGCCGCCGTGCGCCTCCACGAGCCCGAAGAGGGCGTGATCCGGTTCCACGAGTCGACCATGGCGGGCCCGCGAGCCGAGCGGCTTCAGCTACTGCGGACGACGAGGACACAAATCAGCCCGATCTTCTCGATGTTCGGCGACCCCGACGGCCGCGCCCGCGCCACCCTCGACGCCGCCGCCGCAGGTGATGCCGTCTTTGACGCCACGGACGCACTCGGCGACCGCCATCGTCTCTGGCTCCTCGCCGACGCCGAGGGCATTGCCACCGTCGTGGACACACTCGCCGCCTCAAGCATCACGATCGCCGACGGTCACCACCGCACGCACACCGCGCTCGACTACCGCCGCGAGGTCCGCGAGCAGCGCAGCGAGGCGTGGAGCGACGACGACGACGAGGCGTTCGTGCTGATGGGCCTCGTGCCCGACGACGACCCCGGGCTCACCATCCTGTCGGCGCACCGCCTGGTCTACGCCAACCCGGTGCCGGACGGGTTCCTCAGCGGTCTCGCCGGGCTCTACGAAGTCGAGCCGATCGCGGGCGACCCGGCCGCGGCCACCGCCGAGGCGTGGCGTCGCGTGCAGACCAATGCCGGCGGCACGATGACGTTCGCCGTGCTCGGCGCCGAGCACGGCCGCGTCCACCTCGCGACGGCGCGTGACGATGCTGCGATCGCGGCAGCCCTACCAGCCGGCCTCTCCGACGCCTCGCGGGGCCTCGACGCCGTGGTGCTGACCGAGACGATCCTGTCGCCGCTGCTGGGTATCGACGCCGAGGTGCTCGGCCACGGCGATCGGGTCGAGTTCACGGCGAACGTCGACGAAGCACGGCGGCGAGTCGCCAGCGAGCACCGCATGGCGTTCCTGCTCAACGCGACGACCGTGCAGCAGGTGGTCGACGTCTGCGACCGCGGCGAAGTGATGCCCGCGAAGACGACGTACTTCTACCCGAAGCTGGCGACGGGGATGGTCTTCTACACCTTCGAGGATTGAACGCTCGGCGGCGCAGTCTCGGTTAGAGGACGCTGAGATCGATCTGGTCGACGTGGAAGATGTCGTCGAGGGCGGTCAGCACAGCCACCTCTGATTCCTCCAGCCGACGCGTCGTGCTGAGGATCATTAACGCCCGACCCTCCGCCCCCGCGGCAACGGACATCGAGGAGATGTTCACGCCCAGCTCGCCCAGCTCCGTGCCGACCCGCCCCACCATGCCGGGGCGGTCGGTGTTGTGGATGGCCAGCAGGTAGGGCAGATCAGGACCGATCTCGACCTCGTAATCGTCGATGCCGACGATGCGCAGACCGGTCGGCGTGTTCGTGACCGACACGACCTCGTCGCCGTCCTCGGTCGCCGCGCGCACCGTCACGAGGTTGGCATAGGGCTCCTGCGCCGGGCCGGACTCCTCTTCGACCGGGATGCCGTGTTCGGCCAGCACGCGCTCGGCATTGACGGCGCTCACCTTCTCGGTCGCCACCTGGTCCAGCATCCCCACGATGAAGCCCGCGCGCAGTGGCGAGGTCTCGTAGTTGCCGATCTCGCCCAAGTACTCCAGCTTCGCCCGCTGGATGCGCCCTCGTGAGAGCTGCATGAGGACGCAGCCCGCCAGCTCCGCCGCGTCGATGTACGGCCCGATGATCGCGAGCGTCTCCGGGTCCACCGTCGGCGCATTCACCGCGAACTTCGCCGAACCGCCCGCGAGCACCTCGAGCACCTGCTCCGCGACGTCGAGCGCGGCCCGGTCCTGCGCCTCCTCCGTCGAGGCGGCCAGGTGCGGCGTCACGATGATCCGATCGTCCTCGTCGGTGGTCAGGATGTTCCCGACGGCTGGCTCCTCCGAGAAGACATCGATCGCAGCGCCAGCGATCTGGCCCGCACGCACCGCGGCATACAGTGCGTCTTCGTCGATCAGCGCGCCTCGCGCGGTGTTGATGACGTACGACCCGGGCTTCGCCTTGGTCAGCAGCTCCGCGTCAATCATCTGCCGGGTCGAGTCGACCAAGGCCGTGTGCAGCGTGACGAAGTCCGACCCCGCCATCAGCTCGTCGAGGTCCAGCAGGCGCACGCCGAGCTGCGACGCACGGTCCGAGGAGACGAACGGGTCGTAGGCGAGGATCTCCATCTCGAAGCTGCGGGCGCGGCGCGCAACCTCGGACCCGATGCGCCCGAGGCCAACGATGCCCAGCGTGCGGCCGGCGAGTTCCACACCCATGTATTGCGAGCGGTTCCACGCCCCGCCGCGCAGCGACGCGTGACCCTGCGGAATGTGGCGAGCCACCGCCAGCATCAGACCGAAGGTGTGTTCCGCCGCCGAGATGGTGTTAGCGAGCGGTGCGTTCGCCACGACGATGCCTCGTTCGCTCGCCGCGGCGACATCGATGTTGTCGACACCGACCCCGGCGCGACCGATCACCTCGAGGTCCGTCGCCGCCTCGATGATCCGCGCTGTGACCTGGGTCTGGCTGCGCACGACGAGGCCGGAGAACCCGGCGATGCAATCGACGAGTTCGTCTTCCGAGAGGCCCGTCTGGACGACGACCTCGTGCTGCTCCGCCAGGCGGTCGATGCCCTGCTGCGCAAGCGTGTCGGCGACGAGGATGCGGGCCACAGGCCCTCCCTGCGCTCGTTGAGGCCGCTAGCCGGTGGCCGCTGGGATTGGGTGGCCGAGGCGTTCGAGGGTGTCTCGCACGGCGCTCAGCCCCGCCTCCACATGCTCCGGCGTGACGTAACCGAGGTGTCCGAATCGAAAGATCTGGCCGCGCATCGGCCCCTGCCCGCCGGCGAAGACCGTATCAAACTCCTCGCGTGCGACGCGCACGAACTCGAGGCCGTCGATGCCGTCCGGGATCTTGACCGCCGTGACCGTGTCGGACGCGAGACCCTCGCCGGCGAGGAGTTCGAGGCCCATGCCCCGCACGCCCTCGCGCGTCATGCGTGCCAGGTCGCGATGACGCTGGTACACGTGGTCGAGCCCTTCCTCGAACATCATCTCGAGGCCCTTCTCAAGCTGGTAGAACACCGAGATCGTTGGCGTCCAGGGCGTCTGGCCAGTCTCGAGATAGTCTTTGGCCTTCTGCAGATCGAAGTAGAAGCGCGGCGTCGGGTTGTTCGCCGCCCGCTCCCAGGCGCGCTCGCTGACCGAGACGAAGGAGAGGCCCGGCGCAGTCATCCAGCCCTTCTGCGAACCCGAAACGACGACATCGAGGTCCCACTCGTCGACCGGGCAGGGGATCGAGGACAGCGACGAGACGGCGTCGACGATCAGCAGGCAATCGTGCTCATGCACCACCCGCGCGACGTGCGGCAGAAAAACGTTGGTCGTGCCCGTCGAGGTTTCGTTGTGCGTCATCAGCACGCTGCGGAAGTTCGGGTTGCCGCGTAGCGCCTCGTCGATCTGGTTCACGTCCGCGGCGGTCCCAAACTCGAACGCGAGCTCCGTCGGCCGCGCGCCGAACGCCTCGCAGATCTGGACGAAGCGCTTGCCGAACACGCCAATCGTGACGACGAGAACCTCCTCGCCAGGGTGAACGTGATTGACGACGGCTGCTTCCATCCCGCCCGATCCCGAGGCCGAGAGGATGAATACGTCGTTGGTGGTCTCGTAGACGCGCCGTACGCCCTCGGTCGTGGCCTGGAGCAGCGCTGCGAACTCCGGTCCCCGGTGGTTGATCATGTCCGCGGAACCAGCTTCGACCACCTCCGGCGGAACCGGGGTGGGGCCGGGAAGTCGCAGGTTCACTAGGGTCCTCCGTCGGCGTGTCCTCGTGGGTGAACGATCGTGCGGAACGCCGCAGCTACGGTCAACGTGACGGCCTCGCCGCCTACAATCGAGGCATGACGAACGTCTATCGCGAGCTGCCCTCGGTCGACCGGGTGCTCGACGATCCGCTCATCGCACCCCTTGTCGAACGCCACGGCCACGAGGCGGTGACGGGCCTCGTGCGCGACGCCATCGACGCAGTGCGTGTCGAGATCGGCGCGACGGGCGAGTCTCCCGAGACGACGGTCGCCGAGCGGGTGCTGATCGCCGCCGAGGCGCTGACACCGTCACTGCGGCGCGTCGTCAACGCGACTGGCGTCATCATCCACACCAACCTCGGCCGTGCGCCACTCCCGGAGTCCGCGATCGCGGCGATGGCGGCGGCCGGCAGCGGCTACTCCAACCTCGAGTACGACATCGAGCAGGGCCGCCGCGGCTCGCGCTTCACACACCTCGAGGCGACGCTGCAGCGCGTGACCGGCGCCGACGCCGGCATCGCCGTCAACAACAACGCCTCGGCGCTGCTGCTCGCCCTGGCGGCGCTCTGCGCTGGCGGCGAGGTGATCATCTCGCGCGGGCAGCTGGTCGAGATCGGCGGCGGCTTCCGCATCCCCGATGTCATGCGCCAGTCGGGCGCCACCCTCGTAGAGGTGGGCACCACCAACCGCACACGCCTGGCCGACTACGAGGAGGCGATCACCGAGCGCACAGCGGCCATCCTCCGCGTCCACGCCTCCAACTTCCGCGTCGTCGGCTTCACCGAGGAGACCGCGTTGCCGGACCTCGTCGAACTGGCGCACGCGCACGAGGTGCTGGCCATCGACGACCTCGGCAGCGGCGCGCTGCTCGACACGGCCCGCTACGGCCTCGGCGACGAGCCGACCGTGCAGGACTCACTCGCCGCAGGCGTCGATGTCGCGTTGTTCTCGGGCGACAAACTCCTCGGCGGACCGCAGGCCGGCATCGCCGTTGGTCGCCAGGGACCGGTGTCAAAGATGCAGCGCCACCCCCTTGCCCGAGCCGTGCGCATGGACAAAGCGACGATCGCGGGCCTCGCCGCCACGCTGACGCACTACGAACGTGGCGACGCGGTCGAGGCGGTCCCCGTCTGGCGTATGATTGCCGCCGACATCAACGAGCTGCGCCCACGCACGGAACTGTGGGTCGAGGCCTGGAACGACGCCGCGGGCGGCGGCGCCTCCTCCGCCAGCGCGCGCTCGACCGTCGGTGGCGGCTCACTGCCCGGCGAGGACCTGCCGACCCTCGTCTGTGCGATCGCACCCGAGGCCAGCGCTGACCAGCTCGCGACCGCTCTCCGCGCCGCGGACCCGCCGATCGTGGGACGCATTCACGAGGGCCGCGTGTTGCTCGACCCGCGCACTGTCGATCCCCAGGACGACGAGCACGTCGCCTCGACGCTGCGCCGTCTCGCCTAGCGTTCGATGGACGATCGCGCGCTCGAAGTACTCGAGTACCCAGCCGTCATCGAACGCTGCGCGCGCCATGCGTCGTTCTCCGCCGGCCGCGAAGCGATCGAGGCGCTGCGCCCGAGCACCGACCGCGAAACGGTGATCATCCGCCAGCGCGAGACCGCTGAAGCCGCGGCCCTCTACCGTGAGGGTCTCGAGATCCCCTTCGGCGGCGCCCACGACGTGCGCACGCAAGCGCTCGGTTCTGCACGCGGTGTCACCCTCGTCGCGAGCGACTTGCTCAACGTCGCCGACCTCGTGCGCGCTGCCCAGGACGTACAGCGGTTGCTGCAGCGCACCTCCGCCGACACCCCGCGCCTCTCCGTCATCGCCGCCGGCATGGCCGAACTCGGCCCGCTGCGGGCGCTGATCCTGGAGGCGCTCGACAACCGTGGCGAGGTCAAAGACACCGCCTCGCCCGCGCTACAGCGCATCCGCCGCGACGTGGTGTCAGTGCACGAGCGCCTGCAGCAGCGCATGGAGGCGATGACACGCTCGTCCGGACTGCGCAACGCGCTGCAAGAGCCAATTGTCACGCTGCGCGCCGGCCGTTATGTCTTGCCGGTTAAGGCCGACTTCCGAGGCGCCCTGCCCGGCGTCGTCCACGACACCTCCGCCTCGGGCGCGACGCTCTACGTCGAGCCCATGGCCGTCGTCGACCTCGGCAACGAGTGGCGCGAGCTGCAGTTGGCAGAGCAGCACGAGGTCGAGCGCATCCTCCATGAGCTCTCCGAAGCCGTCGGCGAGGTGGCGAGCGATGTCGTCGACACCGTCGAGCGCCTGGCGCACCTCGACGCCACGCAGGCGAAGCTGCGCTACGGCCGCGAGATCCGAGCGCTCGATCTCACGCTCGAGCCGGCGAACGACTGGCTGGTCGAAGCGCCGGGCGAGCTGCGCCTCGTCGAGGCCCGCCACCCCCTGCTCGAGGGCGATGTCGTCGCGAACACCATCGAGGCCGGCGGCGACATCCGCGCGGTGCTCATCACCGGGCCCAACACCGGCGGCAAGACGGTCGCGCTCAAGACCGCCGGTCTCCTCTGCCTCATGGCCCTCGCCGGCTTGCCCGTGCCCGCTGAGGCGGGAACTCGCGTCCCGGTCTACGAATCGATTTTCGCGGACATCGGCGACGAGCAGTCGATCGAGCAGTCCCTCTCGACCTTCTCCGGCCACATCAGCGCGATCATTGACATCATCGAACGCGCCGACGCCCAGTCACTGGTACTGCTCGACGAGATCGGAGCCGGCACCGACCCGACCGAGGGCGCGCAGCTGGGCATCGCCATCGTCAATCGCCTCGTCGAGGCGGGAGCGACGCTGATCGCCACGACCCACCACAGCGAACTGAAGCTCTACGCGCACGAGACTGAGGGCGTCGAGAACGCCTCGGTGGAGTTCGATGTCGAGACGCTGTCGCCCACCTACCACCTCACGATCGGACTGCCCGGTCAGTCCAACGCGCTCGCCATCGCCGCCAACCTCGGCATGCCGCACGAGGTGGTCGACGCCGCGCGTGGCGGACTCTCCCGCGGCGAACGCGACCTCGAACGCGTACTCGGCGACCTGCGTGCGCAGCTCACCGCCGCCGAGGAGCGGGCGGCCCGTGCGGCCGCCGACGCCGAAGAAGCGAACCGGCTGCGCCTCGACCTGCGTGAGCAGCTCGACACGCTCGCGCGGGAGTCCGCCGGGCTGCGCGAAGATGCGCGCGCCCGCGTGCGCGAGGAGCTGCGCGATGTCGAGCGCCTCCTCGAACGCACCCGCCGAGACGTGGAGGCCGCACGTCTGGAGCAGGCCGAGGCTGACCTCGCCCGCGCCGCTCGCGCCGCCGAGGAGCTGGCGCCGGAGCCCACCCCGCCGCCCGAAGTCGTCGACCTCGCAGCCGCCGCCGAGTCGGATGACGAGCCGCTGCCCGTCGTCGCCGGCGCCGTGGTCTATCTCCGTGGCGTCAGCGTGCCCGGCGAGGCGCTGACCGACCCCGACGAGCGCGGTGAGTTCGACGTGCAACTGGGGGCACTGAGGACCCGTGCACGCCTCGAACAGGTCGAGCAGACGCAGGCGCCCGACGACAAGGAGCCGCGACGCGTGCGCGTGCCGGTCGCGCCTTTCGCCAGCGAGTCGATCGAGGTGCGCGGTCAGACGATCGAGGAGGCGCTCCCGGCGGTCGATCTGTTCCTCGACCACGCCGCCCGGGCCGGCCTCGCGCGCGTGCGCGTGATCCACGGGCGGGGTACCGGCACCCTGCGTCGCGCCGTGCGCGACATGCTCGCTGGACACCCGCTCGTCACGAAGTATGAGACGGCCGAGCCCGCGGAGGGCGGTGTCGGCGTGACGGTCGTGCGCATCGCCGGGACGACGTAGCGCGCTCGAGCGGTTAGTCCAGCTCCCCCAGGTGGCAACGGTCGTTGAACGTGCGCATCACGATCACGCCTCCGATGCGCTCGAGCAGGGTCACCGAACAGTTGCTGACTGTCAGCCTCGGCGCCACCCGAGGCTCGATCGCGAGCACATGGCGCGCGACCTGCCCGATCACCCCACCGTGGGCGACGGCGACAGCCAGCTCGTCCTCGTGGCTATCGACCAACTCCTCAACCTTCATCACGACGCGATCGTGGAAGTCGCTGGTCGGCTCGATACCCGGGATCAACTCGTCCCGCCGGTGCCACTGGCCCGCAAGTCCCCAGCGCTCGGTGGCGTCGGTCCAGCTCATCCCCTCGGCCTCGCCGAAGTGGTGCTCCCGCAACTCCGCGTGCGCCTCCACCTCAAGCGCGTGATGTCCCGCGATCGCCTCCGCGGTGTGATACGCACGCCCGAGCGTCGAGGCGTAGATCGCGACGAGCGGTTCATCGGCGAAGCGGCGACCGACGGCGGCAGCCTGTGCCCGTCCGTGTTCGGTCAGCGCCGCGTCGACCCAGCCCTGGATCAACCCGGCCACGTTGCCCTCCGACTGCCCGTGACGCACCAGCGCCAGCGTCATGCCGACACCTCGGCCGGCTGCGCGGTGACGAGGTCGACGAGCTGCGAGAGGATCCGGGCCGTCGCACCCCAGATCAGGTGCTCGCCGTACATGAACGCGCGGGTTGGCCTCGGCTCGCCGCCCTCCTCGACGACCTGCCACGCTGCCGCCTCCTCGGACAGCAGGTGCGGCAGCGGCACCTGCAGCAGCTCCTGCACCTCGCGTGGTGCGTGCGTGAACTCGTACGCACGCCCAGCCGGCAGCGCGCCCACGTAGGGTCGGATCAGATAGTTAGAGACCACCGTCAGCGTGTCGTCGAGCTGACCGAGGAGTTCGATCTCGCCTCGGTCGACGCCGATCTCCTCTTCGGTCTCGCGCAGCGCCGTGGCCAGGAGGTCCGCGTCGTCCTCGTCGTGCCGGCCGCCGGGAAACGAGATCTCGCCCTTGTGGTGCCGGACCGTCTGCGTGCGCACCTGGAAGAGCAGGCGCTCGCTGCCTTCGCTCTCGTAGAGCAGCGCCATCACCGCGGACAGCCGATAGTCCTCGCGCGGCAGCTCCCGTGGTTGGTGCGCAGCGAGAGCCGCGCGGACGCGTGAACGAAGGATGGCGCTACCTCGGCTCTTCGTGCCACGGGCCACGACTTGACTCGGACTGGCTGGTGGTGGGCCCGCCAGGATTCGAACCTGGGACCGATCGGTTATGAGCCGACTGCTCTAGGCCGCTGAGCTACAGGCCCCACGTCCACCGGCACTGCTGCGCGATCTTAGCAAGCCGCTCGCATGGTCCGCGGTCACTGCGACGCCAGCGGCAGCGTGACGATCAGACGCTGCCCCTTGCGCTGAAGTCCCACGCCCTGGCGCGTCAGCGTCACCTCGTGGACAGCTAACGCCTCGACGGGCGTTCCTGCGTGCTGTTCGAGCGAGCCGACGAGGACGGCGAGGGGTGACGCGTCCGAGGGCTCGACCTCCGTGCGCAGCGCAAAGTCGCAGCGCACGGTCCCGTCCTCGACGCCGATCTGCGCCTCCACCGGGCCCGCTTCGGCGAGCGTCGCCAGCAGCTCGCCGATCGTGCTCCCGTCCACGACGACGCGGACCGACGCCAGCTCCGGGACCTCGGAGATCACGACATGACCGCCCAGCAGGTCGCCGAGCGCGTGTGACGCCACGTCGAACTCACGGCGGCGTGCGCGGGAGAGCAGCGTCAGCGCTTGGAGCATGCGCTCAAGGTCCGTCGCGCCGACACGCAGCGCCCGGGTGGCCTCCTCGACGCCCTCACCGCCCCGCTCGATCAGCTCAGCGCTCAGCGAGATCGCGAGCAGCGGCGAACGTAGGTCGTGCGACACGGAGAGCAGCAGCGCGTCCAGCAGCTCCTCGTGGCGGTCGGGGTCTCCCGGGCGGTCGTTCATCTCCGCATCATCGCGCGCCGCGCCCGCGCGATCACGTCCCGAACCGGCCGAGGCGTGCGCCACCGACGATGTGCAAGTGCAAGTGCGGGACCGTTTGTCCGCCGTGCTCGCCACAGTTAAGGACGAGCCGGTACCCCTCGTCGGCGAGTCCCTGCTCCCGCGCGATACGCGTCGCGAGTACGACCATGCGGCCCAGCCAGTCGGCGTCGCCCTCCGTGAGCTCGTCCGTCGAGGTCGGCGCCTCCCCCCTGGGGATGAGCAGCAAGTGGGTCGGCGCCTGCGGCCCCACGTCGCGGAACGCGACGAACTCATCGTCCTCGTGAACGCGGTCGCTGGGGATCTCATCGCGCAGGATCTTCGCGAAGATGTTGTCCGGGTCGTAGGGCACCTCGTTCGCCTCCTCCTGCTCAACGGATTGCGCCCGGCAGCGTGGGCGCTACGATGCGGACACCGTGACGCTCGCCGCCCCAGCCACCCGGGCGCTCGCCAGACTACCTCGATATCTTCGTGTATTCGTGGAGCGGTCGCCGCGCCTCGGCCCCATGCTGATGGCGCTGTTCGTTGGCTTCCTCACCGGCCTCGGTGCGATCGCCTTCGCCGAACTGGTCAATCTCGTTCACTGGTTCACGTTCGACCTGTTTCTCGACGACTGGCTGAGCGAGATCCCGCACTGGAAGATCATCCTCGCGCCCACGCTCGGCGGGCTGCTCGTCGGACCGCTGACTCAGCGCTTCGCTCCCGAGGCCCGCGGTCCCGGTGTCTCGCAGGTGCTCTACGACGTGGAGACCAAGCAGGGCCGTATCGCGCCGCAGGTCTCACTGACCAAAGCGGTCGCGTCGGCGCTGACCGTCGGTTCGGGCGGCTCGGCCGGTCGCGAGGGGCCGATCATCCAGATCGGGGCCAGCATCGGTTCCAGCGTGGCACAGGTGTTGCGGCTCTCCGACGAAAACATGCGCCTGCTGCTCGCCTCGGGCGCTGCCGGCGGCATCGCCGCCACCTTCAACGCCCCCATCGCCGGAGTCTTCTTCGCCCTCGAGGTTGTGCTCCGCAGCTTCAGCACGAAGAACTTCAGCGTCGTCGTGCTGGCCTCGGTAGTGGCGACGGTCACGGCGGTATCGTTCCGCGGCGACGATCCCACGATCCTGATCCCACAAGTCGGCCTCGAACACGCCGTCGAGATCGCGTTCTACGCGGGCCTCGGCGTGCTCGCCGGCGTGACCTCGGTGGCGTTCATCCGTCTGCTGTACTGGACCGGCGACAAATTCGCGGCGCTGCCCTACCCGCCCGCGATGCTCCTGCCCGCCCTCGGAGGGCTCGCCGTCGGTCTGCTCGCGCTCGAAAACCAGGGCATCCTCGGCACCTCGAGCGGGACGTTGGCTGAGCTGCTCACCGAGGAGAGGGCATCGTCCCCGAGTTCTCGGCCGAGGCGAACGTCTATGCCACCGTCGGCATGGCTGCACTCGTCGCCGGCACGGCGCGCTCGCCGATCACCGCGGTGCTCATCATCTTCGAGTTGACGCGCGACTACGCGATCATCCTGCCGGTCATGACCGCCTCAGTCCTCGCCACGTTCGTGTCGCAGATGCTGTCCGAGTACAACATCTTCACCCTTCGGCTCGCCCGCGAGGGCGTGCTCATCGAAGAGGAGCAGCTCCCGGTCAACGTGATGCAGTCGCTGCGGGTCTCGGACGCGATGCGTCCGGCCATGTTGACCGTCGCCCCCGATGCCCCGGTGGACGACATCGCGCGCTCCATCTCCGGCGATCACGACGCGGTCGCCCTCGTCGTCACCGAGGACGGACGCCTCTACGGCATCATCACCGACACCGACGTCAATGCCGCGATCGCCGAGGGCGCGAGCGGCCTGCTCGCCTCCGACATCTGCACCACCGAGCCCGTGACCATCTACCCAGATCAATCGCTGCACGAGGCGCTCGGCGTGTTCGCTGGACGTTCGATGCATGCACTGCCCGTGACGCTGCGTGACGATCCCGATGTCACCACCGGGGTCCTCCGTCGCGCCGATATCACCAACGCCTACGCCTCGTGGATCGACGATCGGGACGCTGCCGCCCGGCGCGGGCGGCTCTCGACCGCAACGCGCTCCGACGACGTGCGCTATCTCGAACTGCGAGTCACCGCCGCGAGCCAGCTGAGTGGACGCCTGTTGAGCGACGTGCCGCTGACCGAGGACGCCGTGATCGTCGCGGTCCGCCGTGGCGGTGTCACGATCATCCCCCGGGGGCACACACAGCTGATCGCCGGCGATCGCGTCACCGTGATCGCCACGCAGACCGCCGTCGACGACGTACGTGCCCTCTTCGAGGGCCCACGTCGTGGCGACGAGTCGCTCTAGCAAAACGTCGCTAGCTCGAGCGCGCGGCTGCCGAGGGCACGCGCAACGGCAGCCGAGTCGGACCGCGCAGCAGGAACGTGCCCCCGCGCTCGAGCCCGTCGACCTCCACCTCGAACGAGTCGAAGCGCTCCATTAAGGCATCGAAAGCGATCGCCGCCTCCAGCCGCGCCAGTGGCGCGCCCAGGCAGTAGTGCACGTTGAGCCCGAACGCCAGGTGTCGGTTCTCCTCGCGACTCACGTCGAGGCGATCCGGTTCGTCGAACTGCTGTGGGTCACGGTTGGCCATCCCCAGCATGAGCAGCAGCGAATCGCCGTTCGCGATCGGCTGCCCGCCCACCTCGGTGTCCGCGGTCGCAAAGCGAACGATGCCCTGGACCGGGCTGTCGAAGCGCAGCAACTCTTCCACCGCCGAGGGCATCAGACCCGGATCGGCGCGCAGCCGATCGAGCTGCTCCGGGCTTGCCGCGAGCGCGAGGAGCCCGTTGCCGATGAGATTGGTCGTGGTCTCGTTGCCGGCCACGAGCAGGAGCACGGCGAACGCCAACAGCTCCTCGTGCGTCAGCCGGTCGCCCTCATCGACGGCGTGTACGAGGGCGCTCATCAGATCGTCTCGCGGCTCGGCACGCCTGGCCGTCACGACCGCGTCGAAGTAGTCCACGAGCGCCTGCGTGGCATCGCGCGCCTCGCGCAGCGCCTCCGCGCCACTAGCGATGTCCGTCACCCGCGCGATGGCGTCAGACCAGCGGCGGAAGTCGGCTCGGTCATCGCGAGAGACGCCCAGCATTTCCGCGATCACGATCACCGGCAGCGGCTGCGCCAGACCGGTCATCACGTCGAAGCTGCCATCGCTCTCACGCAGCGCCTCCTCGAGGAGTTCGCGCGCCACCTGCTCGATGTGCGGTCGCATCGCCTCCACAAGCCGAGGCGTGAAGGCACGGTTGACCAGCTCTCGCAGACGCGTATGCACGGGCGGGTCCGAACTCAACACCGTTGCCGCGTCGCCAAGCGGTGACGACTCGCGGCGTTGCCGGATCACCTCGGCCAGATCGCCGCGGGCACTGCGTACGTCCGACGAGAAGAGCGCTGGGTCGCGCAATACCTCGACGCAGTCGGCGTAACGCGTGACGAGCCAGGCTCGCAACACGTCGCTGCGGTGCACCGGGTCGCTCTCCTGCAGCCGGCCGAGCTGCCGGTAGGGGTTGATCCGGTACGAGGGAGCGAACGGATTGAAGATCGCCATGACGTGAGCCTACCTGAGACTGATGAGCCGTCTATGAACCGCGCGCGAGCCGCGATGTGTCGATCGGAATGCGTCGCGCGCTACGCATCATCCAGTCGTCGCTCCTCGGCAGCGGGTCGCTGGTCGCCAGCTGGAGCGAATCGAACCGATCGAGGAGCACTCGGAACGCGATCACGCCCTGCAGCCTCCCCAACGGAGCGCCGATGCAGTGGTGGATGCCCATGCCGAGGGCGAGATGCCGGTTCGGGTCACGCGTCACGTCGAAGCGGTCGGGCTCCTCGAACTGTGCCGGGTCGCGGTTCGCGCCCGCCAGCATCACCAACACCGGCTCGCCCGCGCGCATGCGATGACGCCCCAGGGCGGTGTCGTCCGCCACGATGCGCAGCACCGCCTGCGTCGGCGGGTCCCACCGCATCATCTCCTCGATCGCCCCGTCGAGAAGGCTCCCGTCGGCGCGCAGGGCCTCCTCTGCCTCGGCGTGCTGCACGAGGGCGAGGGCGCCGTTGCCGATCATGTTCGCGGTCGTGTCGTTGCCGGCCAGTGCGAGGTCGATCGCCAGTTCGAGCAAATCCTCCGTCTCGAGTCGTTCGCCATCCTCGTTCGGCCGCGCCAGCTGGACCATCAGTGCGCCCTCCGCCACGTCGCTGCGTGTCGCGAGGCCATCGAGGTAGCCCGTGAGCTGGTCGCGCGCTTCCTCAGCGGCTGCCCGTTCCTCGCGCGTGAGGTCCACGCGGACGGTCGTGCGCATCACCGCATCGGCCCACGCCATCACCTCGGCCCGCTCCTCCGGCGGCGCGCCGAGCTGTTCACCGATCACCGCCTGCGGCAACGGCTCCGCGAACTGGGTGAGCAGGTCGAACGGCTCATCCGCGCTCGCCGCATCGAGGAGTCTCGACGCCTCAGCCTCGATGAATGGCTGCAGGCCTGCGACGAAGCGCGGCGTGAACGACCGGCTCACGATGCGCCGCAGCCGCGTGTGCTCCGGCGGGTCGGAGGAGACCATGCGCGTCGCGGTCCCCAACGCCGAGGCCTCGCGCTGCTGAGCGACCTGTTCCCCGAGTCGCCCCCGGGCGCGCCTCAGCTCCGAGGAGAACCGCGCCTCGTCGCGCAGTACCTCGAGGGCGGGGTCGTACGACGTGATCACCCAGGCATCGAGCTCTCGGCTGCGGTGCACCGGCTCCTCGGCACGCAGCCGGGCCAGCGCCGGGTAGGGGTTCTCGATGTAGGAACGGCGGAACGGATTGAAGAACGCCATGAGCGCCGCATTCTATCGACTGGGGCACTCCGGCGTCGGTATCCACCATCGCTCAGCTGGCGCGCGCTATCCTCAGACGGCGCAACGTCGGCCTCAGGTGGACGCCCCCCCGCACGAATCAGGTGAGATCCAACGATGTCGATGCTGGACGTCGCCGCTCCCTCGCGTGCCCCGCGCGCCCGCTGGCGTCGCTCGCTGCCGTTGATCGGCACCATCACCGGGCTCTGGCTCCGCTGGCGCTGGCTCCGCATCCGCCGGCGCATCCAGGGCGTCGAAGCCCTGGAGGAGGCGACGCACCGCTTCCACCTCCACGCCGCTGAGAGCATCGTGCGGCGCGCCATCCGGCAGCAGGGGCTGATCATCAAGACCTGCCAGTTCCTGGGCAGCCGCGCCGACATCCTCATGGACGAGTACGTGCGCACGCTCTCGCTCGTGCACGACAGTGTGCCGCCGCGGCCATGGCACGAGATGCGGCGAGTGATCGAGGATGAGCTCGGCGGCTCGATCGAGGAGCGCTTCGCAACCTTTGATCGAAAACCGGTCGCCGCGGCATCGCTCTCGCAGGTCTACCGCGCCCGGCTCCTTGATGGCCGCGACGTCGCGGTGAAGGTCCAGTACCCCGGCATCGAGGAAATCGTGCACCAGGACCTCCGGACGATCGGCTTGCTGGCCGACGTCTGGGCGCGCCTCGAGCAGGTCATCGACTTCCGCCCGGTCGTGGTCGAGATGCAGCGTAATGCGCCCGACGAGGTCGACTTCATCCACGAGGGCCACGCAGCCGAACTGATCGGGGAGTTGCTGGCCGACCGCGACGACGTCGTCGTACCGGGCATCGTCTGGGGGCACTCGTCGAGGCGCGTGCTCACGATGGACTACATCGACGGCATCAAGATCAGCGATGTCCAGACGTTGCGCGAGGCCGGGGTCGACACTGCGGCCGTCGCCGACACCCTGACCGACCTCTACAACACGATGATCCTCGAGCGCGGCGTGTTCCACGCCGACCCGCATCCCGGCAACCTCTTCGTCCTACCGGCCGAGGATCCCTCGGCGCCCGCGCGCATCGGGCTCGTCGACTTCGGGCTGACGAAGGTGCTGCCGAACGAGTTCCGCGAGCAGCTGATCGTGCTCACCAGCGCCATCGTCGGGCGCAATCCCGAGGCGATCACCAGCTCGATGGAAGAGATGGGCTTCCGCACTCGTGAACGCGACGTCGAGACGTACAACGCGCTCGGCGATGCCTTCCTCGGCGATGTCCTCCGCTCGGGCCAGTCTTACGCCGACCAGGAGATGATGGCCGAGGTGAACGAGCGGGTCGGTCGCGTCCTCCGCGGCAACCCATTGGTCGACGTGCCCGGGGACGTCATCTTGATCGCCCGCGTCATGGGCCTGTTGTCCGGCCTCGGACGCATCCTCGAGTCGAAGACCGACCTGCTCGACGCGTTGATCCCGTACCTCGACCCTGATCCCGACCTGCTCGAAGACGACGGGTTCGGCCTCTCCGCCGCGCGCTGACACGCCTCAACGTCCCCTGCAATCGGCTCTCCCTAAGTTTCTTCGCGACGGGGTTGACAACTGAGAATGATCGTTTATTCTCACTGCATGAACGTTCATTCTCACCCGGCCGGACGGTCGAGGAGCATGAACCGGGAGAGCATCATGATCCAGCGTTTCTACACCAACATCATTCGTCGCTCGGGCGGCGGTCACCCCACCATTGCCGAGGCGCGTGACGACTACGCCCGTCTCGTCGCCGCACGCTTCGGCGCGGACCCGCTGGCCCGCCGCTAGGCCGCCACCGACCACCGCGCCGTTCGATCGAGGAGCGATAGATGGTGCAGCAGACAACCGTAGAAGGCGCAGACGCGCCGAACGCGGTGACCGAGACCGTGGAGAGCCCGCGCGACGCGTTCGTTGCAGCGCGGCGTCAGGGAATCCTGGACGCCGCCCGCCGCGCATTTGTAGCGCGCGGGTTCGACGGCACCTCGATGCAGCAGATTGCTGCCGAGTCCGGCGTGAGCGCCGGCAATATCTACCGCTACTTCCCGAACAAGGAGGCGCTCATCGCCGCGGTCTGCGAAGGCTGCGACGATGACGCACGGGCGATGTTCGCCCAGGCCGCGGAGATGTCGATGTCACCCAACGCGGCCCTCGGTGCGCTGGGCGACCACGTCTGGGCCCAGATGGGGACCGACGGGCAGCGCGAGCAGACGCTGCTCACCCTCGAAGCGCTCCTCGTCGCCGCTCGCAACCCAAAGGTCGGCGACGCCTCGAAGCGCTCCGCACAGACCGTCCTCGACGGGCTCACGGGGCTCGTCGAGGGCGCACAGGCGGGCGGCGAAATCGACGCCGACCTCGACGCCCGTGGTTTCGCCACCGTCTTGTACGCGCTCGTGTCCGGCATGCAGCTGCTGCAACTACAGCTCGGCGACGATGCCAACTCGGCGGTCGTGTGGGAGATCCAGAAACGCCTGCTCGCTCCGTTCGAGCACCTTCGCGACGCTAACTAGTCGCCCAACTAGACTGAGGCTCGGCTGACCCAGAGGCCATGACCGGCCCCGCGGATTGAGCCACCAAAAGGGGACAACCGGGCACGACAGCGTCAAGGGGGCAAGCCCCGGGCGCCAGGAGAGGGCTGACTGTGGATCAGCACGCGGATAATCTCGGACTGACGGGACGACTGGGGCGCTGGGGCGCTGGAGCGCCCGGCACGCGTGGCGAGTGATCGGCTTCTGGCTCCTGGCGGCCGTCTTGATCACCGGTGCCGCGACCGCCATCGGCGGAACCTTCACCACCGAGGTCGAGTTCACCTACCTTGAGGTTGAGTCGCAGCGCGCGAAGACCGCGCTAGAGGCCTTCCGCGGACCGGAACCGCTCCTCGAGAGCGTCGTGATCGAGGCCGATTTGCTGACCGTTGATGACCCGGCGTTCGAGAGCTTCGTGGAAGAGCTCGTCGCCGAACTGCGGTCGCACCCGGACGACTTCGTCACCGAGTCCGTGACCTCGTTCTACGAGACCGGCGTCGATGAGTTCGTCTCGGCTGACCGCGCTACCACCATCGTGCCAGTACGCCTCGTCGGCGAACTCGACGACTCACCGGAGCGTGTCCAAGCGCTCGAGACCATCCTCGAGGAGCACAGCGCCGGCACCGGGTTCCTGGTCGTCTCAGGCGGCTTCGCCACGGTCAACGAGGCGTTCAACATCGCCGCCGAGGAAGCGTTCAGCACCGAGCTTCAGGTGTTGCCCGTCGCCTTCATCATCCTGATCTTGGTCTTCGGCGCGGTCGTCGCCTCGATCCTGCCGATGGCGCTGGCGGCGGTCGCTCTGACCCTTGCCTTCGGAGTGATCACACTCGTCACCAACCTGTGGGAGCTCAACTTCTTCGTCGCCAACGTGACGATCATGATTGGCCTCGCCGTCGGCATCGATTACGCGCTGTTCATCGTCGAGCGCTTCCGCGAGGAGCGGTTCCTCGGACGTGACGTCATGGATGCGATCGCAGTGGCGGGAGACACGGCCGGTCGGGCCGTCGTTTTCTCTGGTGTGACCGTCGTCATCGCGTTGATGGGCATGCTGCTGACGCCGATGAGCATCTTCCAGAGCTTCGGCATCGGTGCGAGCCTCGCGGTGATCTTCTCGGTGCTGCTCTCCATCACGATGCTGCCCGCCGTCCTGCGCTTGCTGGGCGACAACGTCAACCGCCTGAGGATCCCCTTCTTTGGTCGCCGCAGCGTAGACGACCCGAACAGCGGGTTTTGGGCGTGGGCAGCGCGAAGCGTCATGGCCCGTCCCTGGGTCAGCATGATTTCGAGCGCGGCCTTCCTGCTGCTGCTGACGCTCCCGTTCTTTGCCATCCAGCTCGGCTTCAGTGGGCCCTCGGCCATTCCGGAGAGCTTCCAGGCGCGCCAGGCCTTCGACATCCTCGACGAGGAGTTCAATGCTGGGCGCGCCACCCCGACCGAGGGCATCGTCCTCGTCGACGACATCACCCGCAGCGATGTACAGACGGCCCTGAGCGGCGTGGTCGCGGACATCGTGGCCGACTCGGAGCTCGCACTCCTCGGCCCGCCCGAGATCAGCACGACCGAGAACGTCGCCGTGTTCTCCTTCGCCGTCCCTGGCGAGAACGCCAGCGACGAGGCGATCAACGCGTTCAAGCGCGTCCGTGACGACTACGTGCCCGCTCACTTCGACTCGGTCAGCGGCGCCGAGGTGTTGATCGGCGGCCAGACACCGCAGTCGAGCGACTTCTTCGCGGTGGTTGGCGTGATGACCCCACTGGTGATCGCCTTCGTGCTGTCATTGAGCTTCATCCTGCTGCTGCTGGTCTTCCGGTCGCTCGTGGTCCCGGTCAAGGCCATCATTATGAATCTGCTCTCGGTCGGCGCGGCGTACGGAGTTGTCGTCGCGATCTTCCAGCTCGGCTGGTTCGCCGATGAGCTCGGCATGGGCACGGTCGACAAGATCGAGGCCTGGCTACCCCTCTTCCTGTTCACCGTGCTCTTCGGTCTCTCGATGGACTACCACGTGTTCCTGCTGAGCCGGGTACGCGAGGCCTTCGACTCGACGCACGACAACACAGCCTCGGTGGCGACCGGACTGCGGTCGACGGCCAACATCATCACCGGCGCGGCGGCGATCATGGTCGCTGTCTTCGGCGGCTTCGCCCTCGGCGACCTCGTGATGTTCCAGCAGATGGGCATCGGGCTGGCGGTCGCGGTCTTCCTCGATGCAACGATCGTGCGCACCGTGCTCGTCCCGTCGACGATGCAGCTCCTCGGCGACCGCAACTGGTACCTGCCCTCGTGGCTGCTCTGGCTGCCCGACCTCCGCGTCGAGCGTGCGCCAGAGAGCACCAGCACCGGCGTGGCCGCCGGATCAGGCGACTGACGCGCGCGTTTGAGCGCTCCTTGACCCTCACCGCCCCTCGCCGATGGCAGCCTGCGGGGCACGGACCGACGCTGTGACTACTCTGCGCTGCGTGTCAATCGGCGTCGCAGCCAGCGCGCTGCACGAAGGATCGAGTAGTCGAGACCGCGAGTCTGTGCGACATGGACCTGGTGGCCGTGGTCCGAAGGCTTCTCGAGATACTGACGATTGGCGCGCGCGACCCGTTCAGGCTCGTCCTGCTTCTCGCGAATCTTCCGCACGAGGTAGCTGAAGCTCATGCGTTGATATTAGCGGAGCCAGCCCAGCTCAATGCTCTGATTTCGGCCGCGATCAACTACGTGAATGCGATCTGGCCCGACGGCCGCGCCCTCCGCGGGAGAGCGTAAGGAAACTGCCGGGCTCATGCTCGACCGCGGCGAGGTGGATTTGTCCCAGGGCCGTATCGGAGCGATTTCGGCGATCTCTGAGCTGTGCCCGCTGTTTCAGGCCGCGGCAGCTGACCAGAAGTGCGTTCCCGCAGCGGCCAAATAGGGTTCAGAGCCGTATGAGAGCTTCCGATGATCGCTATGGGATGTCCTAACTGCGGGGGAGCAGGACCATGGCATTGATTCAGATCGCGAGCCCGGATCCATTGGTACGGCGGCGCGTGGCGCGTGCCCTGGACGCCGGTGGCTACGCCACAGTCGAGGTTGAGGGCGCTCTGGATGTGCTGCGCGTGGCGTTCGAGTCGCGCCCCGCCGGCGCGGTCGTCGATCTCATCTCTGACGGCCTCGACGGTGTCGAGCTGGTGCGACTGCTTCGCGCTGCCACCGACATGCCCATCCTCTGCATCGCGCCCGACGGCGAAGTGAACCTCATCGCCGACGCACTCGACAACGGCGCCGACGATGTCGTCGAGCGCTCCTGTCCCGTCCCGGAGATCCTCGCCCGCATGCGAGCGACGCTCCGGCGCTACGCCCAGCGTCGCAACGACGGCGAGCCGGCTCGCGAGGTGAGCACCGGCGCGCTGGTGATCGATCGCGAGGCAAAGCACGTCGCGAAGAGCGGCACGGCGATCCGCCTCACGCGCACCGAGTATCGGCTGATCGACGCCCTGGCCACCCGCGTCGGCGAAGTCGTTCTGCACGAGGACCTGTTGCGCGAGGTCTGGGGCGACGAGTACGTCGACGACAAGCATTACCTGCGGATCTACGTCGGCTACCTGCGCGCCAAGATCGAAGACGACGCCGCTAAGCCCATCTACATCCTCAACGAGTGGGGCATCGGATACCGACTCGCCAGCCTTCCGCTTGAGCACATCGCGACCCAGGCCGCATAGCCCAACAACGCCACGCGTCCTAGCTCACGATCGACACCAGCGGCAGCTCCACCCTCGATCGGTGTGCGACCGAGTGGTGGATCGTGTTCGTTGCGACCTGTGTGTGCGTGTGCCGTCCGATCGGCTCGCCCGTGTTGGGATTGACATCGAAGCGCGGGAACGACGAGGAGGAAACGAGCACGCGGATCCGGTGCCCGGCGACGAAGCGATTGCTCGTCGGGTAGAGCTGGAAGCAGACCTCGGAGACCTCACCCGGCACGAGCGGCACGCCTGCGTCGAAGCCGTGGCGGTAGCGAACTCGCATCAGTCCGTCTGCCACGTTGAGCCGGAACCCATCCGGCCAATCCTCCGAGGCTGGATACACGTCCTGCACCATCACAAACAGGTCGGTGTCCGGAACGTCCGACTCGAGGTAGATGATCGCCTCGATCGGTCCGGTCGCCTCGAGATCCTCGGCGAGCGGCTCGGTCTCGAACATCAACACGTCCTCCCGCTTCTCGAGTGGCCCGGTGAAGTCGTCGAGGCGCAGCGTGTCCTCACGGACACGCTGGTCGGCCCCGCCCTGGATCACCATCACCCGCATCAGCGAGATCGGCGTCGCCAGCGTCACGCGATCCGGTGTCGGCAGGATCTGGTTCAGCGACGACGTGTTGGCAGACACCGTCGGCAACGGTCGTTGTGGGTCATAGCGGAACGTCGAGGACCCGCTGTCCTCCGACGCCTCCGTCGTCTCAAGGCGGCCGTTCGGCTGCAGGTAGAACGGCGTTGCGACCGCGCGTTTCAGGGGCCACGCCTCCTCGTCGCGCCACGCACCCCCGTGCTCGATACGCCCACCCGCATCACGCCGCCCGCTGCCGCCGCCCATTACGAACAGCCGTACCGGGCTCGCATCACGCACCCCGTCGTCGTCGTCGCGCAGCCAACAGTCAAACCAGCGCAGCAACTCACCGAGGCGTGAGCCGCCGGGGAACACCTCGGCGTTCGAGGTCATCGCGGCTGCCGCAC
Organism: Dehalococcoidia bacterium; assembly: GCA_965226785.1. Classification (GTDB taxonomy): domain Bacteria; phylum Chloroflexota; class Dehalococcoidia; order UBA2979; family UBA2979; genus CBDDEC01. Next base: position 499,216 of record CBDDEC010000004.1, on the reverse strand, counting down.
CCAGCTCCGTCTCACCGGCGTAGGAGCGGTCGAGCGGCAGATCGCCGTGGGTCCACGGGCCCATCAGCAGCCGCTGCTGTTCGAGCCGCGGCGCGAGACCCAGGTAGTTGTCGGTCGTGGCCCGCGTGTACGAGTCGTACCAACCGCCCGAGTAGACCGTCGGCACGTCCGCTGTTCGGTCGTAGTAGGCCTCGAAGTTCAGGCCGGTCTGCAGCCAGTAGCCGTCTTCGCCTGCTGCATCACCGTGCTCATACAGCTCGCGGGCCCAGCGGTCGTAGCCCGGCAGCGCCTCGAGGGGCGTCTCATCCGTCCACGGCAGCCGGCGGAGCCAGTCGTACATCTCGAGCCCCTGCTGCCGCAGTTCTTCGGCGAGCGGCGGATCGCTGCGCGCGAAGGCGGCCGCCCCATGCGTCACGGCCCACGTCAGCCAGCGCAGCTCGAGCGCTCCGTTGTGGCGCAGCGAGGAGCTGACGCCGTTGGCTCCGCCCTGGTTCACCCACATCGCCTTGAGGTGCGGAGGGCGCTCGATCGCCAGTGCGTTCTGCACCCACCCGGAGTAGGAGGTGCCGTACGTGCCGACCTTTCCGTCGCAGTACGCCAGCCCGGCGACCCACTCGACGGCGTCGTAGCCGTCGGGGCCCTCGTTCGCGAGTAGCACGAACTCGCCTCCGGAGTCGAAGCGCCCTCGACAGTCCTGCACGACGAAGAGGTAGCCGCGGGCTGCCCAGAACGCGGCCTCGCGACCGTAGCGCTCGCCGGTGCGGTTGTAGGGCGTGCGGATCATCACCGCTGGGAACGGTCCGGGCAGCGGCTCCCCATCGAGCGCGGGCCGCCAGACATCCGTCGCGAGGTGCACGCCATCGCGCGCGGTCATTCCCACGTCGCGCGCCAGCACCGCCCCGAACTCTGGTTGCGACGGCATCGCGGTCCTCTCAGCTGCGCGCTGGCGGCTGCCGAGGACTATAGCCGCGCCCGCCGAACGATCGCTCGGCGTTCGACCCGGAGCGTCTAGTCGCCGTCTGCGTCCGAGCGATCGACCGTCTCGAGGATCAGCACCGGGATCTCGCGCCCGTCCGTCCGCGCCTGGTAGCTCGCGTAGCCGGGGTAGTAGGCAACCGCGCGCCGCCAGAGGCGCTCCCGCGTCTCACCCTCCGCCTCGTGCGCCTCGCGCTCCGTCGTCGCGCCGCGCACTGCCACCGAGACCCGCGGGTGGGCCTTCAGGTTGCGATACCACGAGGGGTGCTGCGTGGCGCCGCCCTTCGAGGCGAACAGGACGATGTCGTCGCCGTCGGTGAGAAAGAGGAGCGGCACGGTGTGCCGGCGTCCTGTGCGTGCCCCCGTCGTGGTCAGCAGCAGCAGCGGCTCGCCGACGCTCGTGCCGAGACGCCCGCGGCTGACTCGCAGCAGCACCCGGTCGATGTACGTGAGCACGTGGATGTACATCCACGCGCCGAAGCGCGAGGCGGCAATTGGTACGAGCGGGCGGTTCCACCAGCGCATCACACCCACCTTCCGAGGCAGCCTACGCCCGGGCGGCGCGCGCGTGAGCCTAGGTCTGCGAGCCCATCTCTACGAGCCGCCGTTCGAGGTAGCGCCGCTCGATCTCGTTGCCACAGCGCGCGATCGCCGCCGAATAGGCGACCGCCGCCTCCTCGTAGCGCGCCGCGCGGCGCAGTAGGTCGGCGCGGGCGGCATGCCAGAGGTGGTACTCCTCAAGCTCCCCGGCGAGGCTCTCGAGGCGACTCAACCCGGCATCGAGGCTTTCCGCCATCGCAATCGCGACCGCCCGGTTCAGTGCGACCACCGGCGACGGTTGCAGCCGCTCGAGGGTCGCGTAGAGCGCGGCGATCTGCGACCAGTCGGTCTCGCCGGCCACTGCTGTCTCGTCGTGGAGCGCCGCGATTGCCGCCTGCACCTGGTAGCTCCCCGGCCGCCGTCGCAGCATCGCCGCGTCGAGGAGACGCTGCCCCTCGGCGATGAGCGCGCTGTCCCAGAGTGACCGATCCTGTGCCTCGAGCGTCACGAGGTCGCCCTCAGCGTCCGTCCGCGCCTCCCGCCGCGCATGGTGGAGCAGCATCAGCGCCAGCAGCCCCAGCGCTTCGGGCTCGGCCGGCATCAGGTCGGCGAGCACGCGGCCGAGTCGGATCGCCTCCTCCGCCAGGTCCTTGCGCACGAGCCGCTCGCCCTCGCTGGCCGAGTAGCCCTCGTTGAAGATGAGGTAAACGACGGCCAGTACGGACGCGAGCCGCTCCGGCAGCAGGTGCGCGGGCGGGATGCGATACGGGATGCCGGCGTCCCGGATCTTGCGCTTCGCGCGCACGATGCGCTGTGCCATCGTCGGTTCAGCCACGAGGAACGCGCGCGCGATCTCCGGGGTGGTGAGGCCACCCAGGGTCCGCAGCGTCAGCGCGACGCGCGCCTCGGTGGAAAGCGCGGGATGGCAGCAGGTGAAGATCAGTCGCAGCCGGTCGTCGCCCACCGTGCCGTCGTGGCGCTCCTCCGGCGGCGTCTCCTCGACCGGTTCGTGTTCTTGCTGCGAGTAGAGCGCGCCGAGGGCCGTGAGCTTCGACGCGAAGCGACGGTCGCGGCGGATGCGATCAATCGCACGCCGCCGCGCCGTCGTCGTGAGCCATCCGCCCGGGTTCGCCGGGACACCGTCTACAGGCCAGCGCTCCACCGCCACCGCCACCGCGTCAGCCAGCGCCTCCTCGGCGAGGTCGAAGTCGCCGGTGGCGCGAATCAGCGTGGCGAGAATCTGTCCCGACTCGCGCCGGAACACCTCCTCAAGCGCGCTGCCCGAGGCGGAATCCGTCGCGGCAGAGCGTTCGCTCATCGGATCGCTAGTCGAACACCAGGATCGGCCGCACCTCGACCGCGCCGGTCGCGGCGCCCGGGATCTTCGCCGCCGTGGCGATCGCGTCGTCGAGATTGTCGACGTTCACGATGTAGAAGCCACCGAGGACTTCCTTCGTCTCCGCGAACGGACCGTCAGTGGAACCGGTCTCGCCGTCGCGCACGCGCACGGTCGTCGCCGTGCTGGTCGGCTGCAGCGCCTCACCGGCTACGAAACTCCCGTTCGTGGTGATCTCCTCGCCAAATGCCATGTAGCCGGCCATCACGACGTCATCCGGCGGACCGTCCTCGGCCGCCTCGTCTTCGTAGATCAACAGCATGTACTGCACGCGAATCTCCATTCCTTCTCACACGTCTCTGGAGGCCTGTCGCTCCATGATCACTACGGGCAGCCCCGCGCAGATCGACATCACAGGCGCGGTATTTTCGCAGAATTTCGTCGCGATCACCCGTGCTACGCTCGCGCCGTGACCACCACTCCCCGGCCCGCCGACCCGCGACCGGTGATCCAGGGCGAAACGCCCACGCGCCACGCCTCGGTGCAACGCGCGCTCGACACGCTCCACGAGGGCCCCACAAGCTTCGAGGCGCTCGCCACCACGCTCGCCGCGGGCCTTGAGGCTGGTCGCGACGACGTGCTCGTCGACCGCCCCTCGCGGCTCCTCTACGCCACCGATGCGTCGATTTACGAGATGGAGCCGGTCGCCGTCGTCTTCCCTCGTTCCGCCGAGGATGTCCAGCACGCGGTGCGCGTCGCCAATGACACCGGCGTGCCGCTCCTGCCGCGTGGCGCCGGGACGAGCCTGGCCGGCCAGGCGGTGAACCACGCGATCGTCCTCGACTGCTCGCGCCACCTCAACCGTCTCGTCGAGGTCAACGTCGAGGAACGCTGGGCGCGCGTGGAGCCCGGGCTGGTGATCGACGAACTCAACCGTGAACTCAGGCCGTACGGGCTCAACTACACGGTGGACCCCTCGACAAAGAACCGCGCGACCGTCGGGGGAGGAATCGGCAACAACTCCTGCGGCACGCATTCGGTGCTGTACGGCAAGACACTCGAGCAGGTGATCGACCTCGACGTCGTGCTCGCCGACGGCACAGCGACGACGTTCGAGGAACTCGCTGGCACGCGGCTCGAGGCGAAGCTCGACCTGCCCGGTCTCGAGGGCGCCGCCTACCGCGGCACCCGTCGCATCGCCCACGCCCAGCGTGAGGCGATCGCAGAGCACTACCCGAAGATCCAGCGGCGCGTCAGCGGCTACAACCTCGACGAGTTCACCGGTGACGGGCCGATGAACCTCGCGCGCGTGATCGTTGGCTCGGAGGGCACGCTGGCTGTCGCCACCTCGGCGCGCGTGCGGCTGGAGCCGCTGCCGGTGGCCCGTGGCCTCGCGGTGTTGCACTTCGAGTCCGTGCCGGCAGCCTGCGCCGCGACGATGGCGGCTCTCGAGCACGAACCGGCCGCCATCGAGCTGATCGACAACGTCATCATCGAGCGCTGCCACGAGAGCATCGGCTACGCGAGCCTGGTCGACTTCGTCGTCGGGGATCCCGGCGCGCTCCTGCTGATCGAGTTGTTCGGTGACGACGAAACGGCGATCCAGGCGCGCCTGGACGCCCTCGCGACCGACCTCGAGGCACGGGCGGGCGCCTATGCCACGCACTCGACCACGAACGCCGGTGAGCAACTGCGGCTCTGGCGCATGCGTCAGGCGGGCCTCGGCGTGCTGATGTCGGTGAAGGGTGACGCCAAGCCGGTCGCGCTGGTCGAGGACACGGCCGTCCCGCCGGAGCGCCTCGCCGACTTCGTGACGCGCTTCGACGCGGTCGTGCAAGCCCATGGCACGACCGCCGCTTACTACGGGCACGCCTCGGTCGGGTGCCTGCACATCCGCCCGATGATCAACGTCAAGCAGAGCGAGGGCCTCGACGTCGCAGAATCGATCGCGAGCGATGTCGCCGACCTCGTGCTCGAGTTCGGCGGCTCGCTCTCGGGCGAACACGGCGACGGCATCCTCCGCGGCGTCTTCACGGAGCGCATGTTCGGCCCGGAGCTGACGGAGGCCTTCCGCGAACTGAAGCGCACCTTCGACCCTCGAGGGCTGCTCAACCCCGGCAAGATCATCGACACGCCGCCGTTGCGCGACAACCTGCGACTGGGCCCCGACACCGTCAACCTGCTGCCGCCGACCTATCTCGATTTCAGCGCCGACGGCGGCCTCGCCCGCGCCGTGGAGCTGTGCAACGGCCAGGGCGCCTGCCGCAAGGACGACGGCGGCATGTGTCCTTCGTACATGGTGACGGCCGACGAGGAGCACTCGACTCGCGGTCGCGCCAACCTGCTGCGACAGGCACTGAACGGCGTCATCCCGGCGTCCGAGCTCGCCGGGGAGCGCGTCTACGACGCCCTCGACCTGTGCGTGGAGTGCAAGGCCTGCAAGGCGGAGTGCCCGTCTGGCGTCGACATGGCGAAGCTGAAGTACGAGGTGCTGACCGCGTACCACGAACGCCACGGCGTGCCGCTCCGCTCGCGGCTGTTCGGCCGTATCGCCACTGGCGCGCGTGTGGCGACAGCCCTTCCGGCTCTCGTTCCTGTCGCGAACGCCATAGCGCGCCTTGCTCCCGTTCGAGCACTCCTCGAACGCACGATCGGCATCCACCGCCGACGGTCACTACCCACGTTCGCCCGCCACAGGTTCCGGCGCTGGTTCGCTGACCGCGCGCCGACCGCTCACGCGCCTCGCGGCGAGGTGGTGTTCTTCGACGACACCTTCACGCAGTACTTCCACCCGGAGGCGGGGCAGGCGGCCGTGCGGGTGCTGGAGGCACTTGGTTACCGGGTGACGGTGGTCCAGCGCCTCGGCTGCTGCGGACGGCCGCTGATCTCGAAGGGGCAGCTCGCCGAGGCGCGCGAATGGGCGCAGCAGGCCGTCGAGGTGCTCCTCCCCTACGCCCAGCGTGGCCTGCCCATCGTCGGCATCGAGCCCTCCTGCCTGCTGACTCTGCGCGACGAGTACCCGGACCTGCTGCGCAACGACGACGCCAAGACCGTCGCCGGGGCAGCGCGGCTCCTGGACGAACTGATCGTGGAACTGGCGGCGGGGGATGGCTCGGTGCGCGACATCTTCGAGGGCGCGCCGACGTCTCGAGCGCTCCTGCACGCCCACTGCCATCAGAAGGCACTCGTCGGCGCAGAGCCGACTCTCGAGGCACTCGCGCTGGTCCCCGGCCTCGAAGTCGAGCTGGTGGATAGCGCCTGCTGTGGCATGGCCGGCTCGTTCGGCTTCGAGGCCGAGCATTACGAGATCTCAGAGGCGATGGCCCGGCGCTCCCTGATCCCGGCCGTCGAGGGCGCCTCGGACGACACGGAGATCCTCGTCACCGGCGTCTCGTGCCGGCAGCAGATCGACCACTTCTCGTCGCGTCGCCCGCGCCATGCGGTCGAGCTACTTGCTGATTCGCTCCGGTAGCGTTATGTCTTGTCCACCGTCACGCATCCACTACCTCACCGTGTAATCGACGGCGTACTGCACCGCCCCGAGCGACGCCGCGATCCGTTGCGAGGCGACGTTGTCCCAGCTCGTGCTGTACAGCGGAACCAACCCCTCGCGGCGAATCACCGAGGCCCAGACGGCCGTCGCGGCGCGCGCATAGCCCCGCCCGCGGTACGCCTCCACGGTCTCGACGCCGGCCTCGACGGCCGCGCTGAGGCGGCGCGCATTGGCGCAGACGGAGACCACCGCCCCATGCTCCACCACCGCGCCGAACGGCCGGCTCGCCTCGAAGTCGCGCGCCCAGCCCTCCATGTGACGCTCGAGCAGTGGACGGTCCGCCTCGCCCAGCTCCACGGCGGGACCGTCCGGCAACGGTCGCTCCGGCAGCACGAAGGCCGGCCCGCCGTACTCGTCGTCATCGCTCGCGCCGAGGATGTCTCGGTACGCCTCGCGATGCCGCGGCCACGCTGGGATCGTCCCGGTCACCGGCTCGCTAGCCGCGAGCGCGTTCAGCTGCTCGGCCCGCGCATCCTCGACATCAGCGCGGCAGAACCAGCGGTGCGCGCTAGCCGCCAGCACCAGGCGGAGGCGTGGGGAGGGTGTCCCCGAGCCGCCAGTGCGCTCAACCGTCAGCCGGCCCCGCTCGTCGAAGTCGCAGATGTTCGCGAGGTGCAGGTCGACGAGGCGCTGGGCAGCGGGCAGCTCGCTCATGCCGCGCACGGTTGCAGATGCGTCGAGGCTCGTCCATCCTCGCCGCGCAGGTCCTCGACGTTCACGCGAAGTAGAGCGGAGCCGCCCACATGGCCATCCTCAGCGACGCCGATCGCGCGTTCTTCGACGAGAACGGGTACATCAAAGTCGAAGGACTCGTGCCTGAAGCGAAGTGTGCTGCCGTCGTCGATGCGATCTTCGACTTCCTCGGTATGGACCCGAACGATCCCCAGGACTGGTACCGCGAGACCCACCGCACGAGCGGCTTCGTCGAGCTCTATCACCACCCGGCGATGTGGAACGTGCGGCAACATCCCGCGGTCTACGAGGTGTTCAGCGAGCTCTGGGGCCAGGCCGACCTCTGGGTCTCGCTCGACCGCGTCGGCTTCAAACCGCCGCCACACACCGACCACCCCGACTACGACCACACCGGTTTCGTGCACTGGGACGGCAATACAGAGAACTGGCCGTTCCCGTTCTCGCTACAAGGCGTGCTCTACCTCGGCGACACGTCGCAGGAGCAGGGCGGCTGGCAGGGCATCGTCGGCTTCCACCGCGATTACGACGAGTGGGGCAAGACGCAACCCGAGGACCGCGACACCCGCAACCCGGATCTCACCGGCCTCGACGTGACGCACGTAGCGGGCAAAGCCGGCGACATGATCATCTGGACGCGGTCGCTCGCACACGGGAACGGCCACAACGTCACGAACCAGCCGCGCTTCGCCCAGTACGTCACCATGTCACCGGCGCAACCCGACGAGGAGGAAGTGCTGGCGGCCCGTCTCGAGGCCTTCCGCCTGCGCCGTCCGCCGCAGAGCGCTGCCTTCCACGGCGACGACCGTGGCTACGAGGACCGCATGGCGGAGCCCGAACTGACCGAGCTCGGCCGCAGGCTCCTCGGCAGCGAGCCCTGGTAGCGGGTTGCCGCGGCCCGCAGGGGCGCGGGCTGCGAACGGTGGACCCACCGGCCCGGCGGCGCAAGAATGATCGGGTGAGCCGACGCCGCGCCCCCGACCCAGCGAGGTCGGGCCCGCGCTCGATGTCTGTCCTCGCGTCCCCGCCCACCCGGGCCGCACGAGGACGCGCCCCATGACCCACGACGGTCAACGCCTCCTCGGTAACATCGTCATACGGCGACGACGCCGGCGATCGGAGACGATCAAGATCGCGCGGCGACGACGCGACCGTCTCCCCCTCAGCCTGCGCGCGTGGATGATCCCCCTGGCGTTCGCCGTGCTGATCGCGATCGGCGCAGCGCTCCTCGCGCTGCCGATCTCGTCGGAGAATCGGGAGTGGACAAGCCTGACGGACGCGCTCTTCACCTCGACGTCCGCGGTCTGCGTGACCGGCCTCACGAGGTTCGACACCGCTGATCACTTCAGCGGGTTCGGCGAGGTCGTGATCGCGGTGCTCTTCCAGACAGGAGGGCTCGGCGTGACGATGTATGCCGGGCTCGTGATCCTCGTCGTCGGCGGCCGCATCGGACTGCGCGGGCGCGAGTTCTTCGGCGTCGAGTTGCTGGGCAGTGAAGAGCGTGACGTGTTGCGACTGCTCCGCCGCGTCATGATCTTCATGGGCACTCTGGAAGCCGCGACGTTCGCACTGCTGGTCCCCTGGTTCCTCAGGACCGACGATCTGCCGACAGCCCTCTGGCGCAGCCTCTTCACGGCGCTCTCGGCGTCCAACAACGCCGGGTTCGACCTGATGGGAGGCGGACTCGGGTTCACCGGGCAGGTCCACTCCCCCTACCCACTCGTCGTGCTGGGAACGGCCGCGTTCCTCGGTTCGCTGTCCTTCGTGACCATCTTCAATATCCGCCGGGCGCCGAGACGATGGACGCTCGACACCCGGCTCGTCGTCATCGGCATGGGCACCGTGCTGCTCGTGGGGATGGGGCTGTTCCTGGTCACGGAGCAGCAAGTCGGGCAGGGCCTGGCCGACCTCGGCGTGGTCGATTTGGCGGCCAATGCGTTCTTCCTCTCCGTCAATCGCACGACCGGAATGTCCAGCGTCGATATGTCGGCGATCTCCGACACGACGACCGCCGCACTGCTGGTGATGATGTTCATCGGCGGTGCCTCCAGCTCGGTGGCAGGCGGGGTCAAGATCGGTACGTTCATGGTGACGATGGTGGTCGTCGCCTCCGGCCTGCGCGGCCGTGCCTCGGCGCACGCTTTCGGCCGTCAGATCCCGCAGGCGGTGGTGCTGCGTGCGCTCTCGATCGTGATGCTGGGCTTCGGGATCCACTCGGCCGGCGCCTGGGCCATCGGCCTCACCGACGATGTCGAGTTTCTGCCACTGCTGTTCGATGCCATGTCGGCGCTGGCGAACGTCGGCTGGTCACAGGGTGTCGCGAGGAGCCTCTCCGATGCTGGTGCGATGATCATGATTGCGTTGATGTTCATCGGGCGTCTCGGCCCGCTCATCGTGGTCCTCACGATCCCCGACCGGCCACAGCAACGCTTCCAGTACCCGGATGGCGTGGTGCGCATCGGCTGATGCCGCTTTCGCCGCAGGCGGGCCGTCGAGTCCGCTCAGGAGCTCACAAGGAGTCAAGTCATGCAGGTAGCCGTACTGGGACTGGGACGCTTCGGCACAGAGCTGGCGCTGTCGCTCGCGCGGCAGGGCCACGAGGTGCTGGCCATCGACAGCAGCGCCACAACGGTGCAGCAGCTTGCCGACCGCGTCGCCAAGGCCGCAATCGCCGACATCACCGATGAGGCGGCCCTGCGCGACCTTGGCGTGGACAGCATGGACGCGGCCGTGGTCGCCACTTCCGCGCTCGAGGCCAGCGTCCTCGCCAGCATCAACCTGCAGGCGCTGGGCGTGCAGCCGATCTACGCCAAGGCGCGCAACGAGCGCCACGCGCAGATCCTCCAGCGTCTCGGCGCCGACCGCGTGGTCGAGCCGGAGAAGGAGGGAGGCCAGCGCTTCGCCCACCTGATCCGCGTCCGAGCGGCACAGGACTATCTCTCCCTCAGCGAGAACTACGGCATCGGCCTCTACCGCGCGACCTCCGCGCTGCACGGACAGACGCTCGAACGCGTCGAGCAACAAGAGACGAAGCGTCGGCTGTTGTTGGTCGTTCGTGGCGAGGAGGTGCTCCTCAACCCGCCGCTGTCGCACACCATCGAGCCCGGAGACCTGCTGGTCTTCGCCGGCACCGACGAGGATCTGGCAAGAGAACTCGGCTGAGCCTCGGATCCGAGGGCGTCACTCAAGGCTCGAACTTGTAGCCGATCCCCCACACCGTGCGCAGGTGGCGCGGCCTCGAGGGCACCACCTCCACCTTCGCGCGCAGCCGGCGCATGTGGACGGTGACCGTGCCGTCGCCGCCGTCGAACTCCGAGTCCCAGACCGCGTCGAGCAGCTCCGCGCGCGAGAACACCCGCCCCGGGTGTGACGCCAGGTGGAACAACAGATCGAACTCGCGCGCCGTCAGCGCTACGGGCCGCTCGCCGCTAAACGCACGCCGACCGAGGGGATCCAGGCGGATGTCACCCGACCGCAGCTCACGCTCCGGGCTCGCCGGTTCGCCGGCTCGGCGCAACACAGCGGCCACCCGCGCCGCCAGCTCGCGTGGGCTGAAGGGCTTCGTCACATAGTCGTCCGCGCCGCTGGCGAGCCCGCGGAGCTTGTCGACCTCCTCGGTCCGCGCGCTGAGCATGATGATCGGCAGCTGCGACCGTTCGCGGACCCGCCGGCACACCTCCAGGCCGTCCACGCCGGGCAACATCAGGTCAAGGACCATGAGCGAGGGGCGGCGCAACTCGAAGCTGTCGAGCGCCGCCTCACCATCGCCGACGACCTCGACATCGTGCCCGTCGCGCCGCAAATAGCGCTCGACGACCTCCGCGCTCTGCGGCTCGTCCTCGACGACGAGAATGCGGTGGCCCGAGCCTGTCGGAGACCTCGAGGGAGCGGACAACGTGGGTGTGCCGTTCTAACGCCAGGCCGTCGGCGGAGGGCTCCGACGCGCAGCGCCCCTCCATCGTACCGAATCGAAGGCGCGCGCGGCGAGGCGACTGCCTCACCCCGACGCCCCGCGTATGATCGCGCCATGCCAGCAGCCGGCTTCCCCGACTACTCCTCGCTGCGCTTCCCCGACCCTCCGGCCGACCGCCCCTACGTCGTGACGAACATGGTGATGTCGGCCGACGGCAAGGTGGCCGTCGAGGGCACGGAGCGCGGGCTCGGCTCGCCCACCGACCAGCGCTTGATGCGCGACCTCCGCGCCGCGGTCGACATGGTGCTGAACGGGGCATCGACGCTGCGCACGTCTGGCACCTCGTCCCGCATCTCCGACGACCGCCTCATCGCGCTCCGCGTCGCCGCGGGCCGTTCGCCGAACCCCGTCGTCAGCGTGCTGAGCGCCAGCGGTGACCTGCCCGTCGACCGACTGTTTTTCCACAGCGAGGACTTCGATGCAATCGTCTACCTGGCCGACACGGCGTCCGCCGAGCGGCGCGCGGCCGTGGAGGCGACCGGGCGGACCGTGGTGATCGTCCCGTCGCGCGACCCCGTGGCGGCGATGCTGCGTCACATGCGCGAAGCGGTCGGCGCGCGCTCACTCCTCGTCGAGGGCGGTCCCACCATCAACGGTTCGCTGCTGGCGGCCGGTGCGGTGGACGAGTACTTCCTCACGCTGGGACCGGTCCTCGTCTCGGGAAACGCGCCGCTCACCCCGATCGAGTCTCGGGTCGCGCCTACCCTCGCGGACCTCGGGCAGCTCGATCTCGTCTCGGCGCACCACAACGAGGAGACGAGCGAGCTGTACCTGCGGTACCGGGTCAGCGGCCGCGGCGAACGCCGCTGGGAGGACTAGCCGACGAGTTGCCGGGCGAGGTCCGGGAAGTCCGTCGCGTTGATCGCAAAGTCGTCCTGCGGCGAGAGGTCGCCGTCGTTGCCCTCCCCACGCTCGCCCGGCCGCGGAACGTAGGCCGCTGACAGACCCGCCTCCATCGCTGCGCGCAGATCCCCGGGGTGCGCCGCCACCATCATCGTCTCCTCGGGCGTCACGCCGATCACCTCGAGCCCGCCGAGGTATGCCTCCCGGTCTGGCTTGTAATGCCCGAGGAACTCGCACGACAGGATGCCGTCCCACCAGAGGTCGTTCACCTTGGAGGAATCGACGGCGATCGACCAACTGAGCACCGTCAGCACCACAACCGTATAGCGGCCGCGCAAGGCCTCGAGGGCCTCAGGGAAGTCCGGCCACACGCGCAGGCGATGCCACACGCGGTTCAACTCGTCGCGCCCGGCCGCATCGAGGTCCAGGCCGTGCGACGGCACCACATCCTCGAGCGCGAGGCGGTGCAGGCATCGGCGTTCGTGCGTTCGATCTCGCCCGCGCGCATCTGGAACAGCAACTCGAACATACGGCGTCGCCAGTCGTTCGCGAACTGCGCTGCGTCGAGGTCCACACCTTGCGCGTTCGCGAGCTCCGCCACCTCGTCGCGGATCGTGTGATGCCAGTCGAAGACCGTGCCGCCCACATCGAACGTCAGCGCGCGCACCCGATCGAGGTCCACCGTCGCCATGCTTCGCTCCATCCCAGCGCCCATGCCGGGCGTGTTCATCGAGGGCTGAGCGGATCCTACGCGAGCAGCGCTGCCAGGAAGGCCGTGCCGCCCGAGGCTATGAGCACAACCACGGTGATGCCCCCGAACCAACGTTCGTCGACCCTCGGCCGTGCCAGTCCGGCGAGCCCGACGCCGGCGACGACACCCACCGCGCCCACGGCCGCGAGGGCGAGCACGTCACGGGTGAACACGCCGGTGAAGGCTGCGATCAGCGTCGCCAGCGGCGTGAACAGCACCATGTAGACGAACATCTGCGACCGGATCTCGTCGGCGCTGCCGCCGAGGTAGTGCTGGTAGACCAACGCTGGCGGTCCCGGCATGCCGACTGCGCCTCGCATCGCGCCGGAGAGCATCCCCACGCCCACGCCGACGCCGATCGGCCACAGGCCCTGCTGCCGAGGCTCGCCGAGCCGCCCGTGGACCGCCTGGCCGATCGCGACCACCACCACCGCTGCGCCGATCAGCACCCGCAACGGCTGCTCGTCGACTGCGAGCAACACCGCGAGGCCGATCGGCGTGCCCAGCAGCCCCCCGATGACGATCGGCATCACACCGCGCGGCGGCGCCTTCGGCGAGTGTCCGAGGTAGAGCCCGATCGCGACCATCAGTCCGAGCACCAGCGTCAACGCGACCGCATCGCGTGGATCGATCAGCAGCGCGAGCACCGGTGTGAGCGCCACCGCGAACCCGAACCCGACTGTGCCCTGCAGCGCGGTCGAGAACGCGACCAACACGAGGACCACGACGAATTCCACCAGCGACCTCCGGGTGCCCACGTCTGACGCGTCGAGGTCGCGCTGGTGCCTCGATGGCTCTCGCCGAGCCTACGGCCTGCCCACCGCGCGATCGAATCCGCGGCCGGGCGCTCGACCGCACCGAAGCGCGCGCGTTAGCGTCTCCTCGCAGCGGGCGCATCAGACAGGCAACCGATGGTCTCGAATCGTGTCACGGAATTGGCGACCGGCGTCTACAGCCTCGAGCTGCGAGGCGCGATGATCGTCAACGCGGGTATCGTCGTCGGCGACGACGGCGTCGCAGTCATCGATACCGGGACGATCGAGGCGGATGCGCGCGCCATCCTGGAGGTCGTCGCGACCCTGACCGACTTCCCCGTGCGCTACGTCATCAACACGCACCACCACGGCGACCACTCGTTCGGCAACTGGTGGCTGCTGCCGGCGATCGTCGTCGGGCACGAGCGCTGCCGCGTCCGCCTCGTCGGCGACGCCGGGACGCAGCACCGGGACATGTTCGCGCAACTCGTACCGATGGCGCGCGAGGCGCTGGCCGCTGTCACGGTCACGCCGCCCAGCGTGACACTCGAGGACTCGCTGCACCTGCACCTCGGCGAGCGCGCGCTGCGACTCGACTACTTCGGCCGCGCACACACCGACAACGACATCGCCATCACTGTCGGCAGCGACGTGGTCTTCGCCGGCGACCTGATCGAGGAGTCGGCGCCCCCTGCCGCCTTCGAGGCGTTCCCCGCGGACTGGGGCCCGACGCTGCGGCAGCTCGCCGCAGTCGACGCCACGACGTTCATGCCCGGGCACGGGCGGCCCGTGGACGTGGCCTTCGTCGAGTCGCAAGCGGCCGCGTTCGAGGGCGTCAGCGCCGCCTGCGCGGGGGCAGCCTCCGAAGCGGAAGCGCTCGCCGCAGCACCCGATCACGCCCGAGCCGTCCTCGGCGCGCAGCTTGAAACGACCGTCCGCCGCTACTTCGCAACCGTCGAGGCCTCATCGTGACCCTCGAGGGCGACCGCCCCGTGATCTGCGGCGGCGGGGTGATTGGAGCCGCGATCGCCTATGAGCTTGCCAGCCGCGGCCGGCCGCCCCTCATCATCGAATCCGACGCCGTCGCCTCGGGCGCGAGTGGTGCCGCCGCCGGCATCCTCACGCCGCCACCAGCGGGCGGCAGCGACCCCCTCGACGAGCTGCGGCGCGTCAGTTTCGCGCTGCACACCGATCTGGCCACGCGGCTCCCCGAGGAGTCGGGCGTCGACTACGCCTACAGCGTCACGCCGCGCGTCCTGCTCGCGACAAACGCCGAGGAGGAGGCGCAGGCGCGTGCCATCGCGGAGCGACTGGCTGCCGCCGGCGATGACGGGCGCTGGGTCGATGCCGACGCGCTCACAGCCGTGACCGGCTGGGTCGACCAGGGCCACCGCGGCGGCGTGATCCTCGAACCCTCCGCCCAGCTCGATCCCTATCGCTTCACTCTCGCCCTGGTCACCGCCGCCGAACGTCTCGGCGCGATCGTTCAGAGCGGCCGCGTGACGGGCCTCATGCGCGACGGCGGGCGAGTCATCGGCGTCGCGCTCGATGGGCGCTCCGTGGAGGCCTCGAGGGTCGTGGTGGCGATGGGCCCGTGGTCTGCGGAGGCGGGCGATTGGTTTGGCACGGGTGTGCCGGTCGTTCCGCTGAAGGGCCAGATCGTGAAGGTCCGCCCGTCGCAGACCTTCGCCGCGCACAGCTTCAGCCACGCCGGCAACTACGCCATCACCAAGCCGGACGGCATCGTCTTCCTCGGCACGACCGAGGAGCGCGTCGGGTTCGACCGCGGGGTCACCGAGGAGGCTCGCGACGAGATTCTGAGCTGGGGCCTGCGCTTCGCCTCCGCGCTGCGCGATGCCGAGCTGGTGGAGCAGACCGCCTGCCTGCGTCCGCTCACGCGCGACGAGCGGCCGATGATCGGCGCGATCGAGGGCCTCGACGGCGCCTACCTCGCCACCGGCCATGGCCGGCAGGGGATCCTGATGGCGCCCGCGACGGGCCGCGCGATCGCCGACCTGATCCTGGGCGGCGCGACCGACTGCTTCGATCTCACCCCGTATGACCCGATGCGGTTCGGCGGCTAAGCGCAGCGCTACCCCTCAGCAGGCGCGGCAGTGCCCTCCTTGACCACCAGCACCGGCACGTCCGCCGCGCGGACGACCGCTTCAGCCACCGAGCCAAAGACGGCGCTCCCGAATCGTGATCGCTTCGAACGCGTTCCCATCACGATGCCGCCCGCGCCCAGTCGCTGCGCTTCCTCGACGATCGTTTCGGCGGGCTCGCCGACCTCGACGATGCATTCGTACGGAAGCTCCCCGAGCAACGGCGCCAGGCTCTCGAGGTAGACCGATTTCTCGGCATGCACGCGCGACGGCCTGGTCCCGGCCCTCCGCGAGCGGCGCGCCGGTCTGCGCGATCGGCAGGGTGCGCCCGCCGCCCGTTGCTTGCGGAAGCGTGGCGCTGATAGCCGTGCCGCCCCGCGTCTCCTCGATCTCCGAAGGGTCGACCACCGTCAGCAGACGCACTTCGTCTCGATCCGAGTGCAATACAAACGCGGCAGCGGCGACGACATCGCGGTCGGTCGGACCACCGTCCAGGGCAACAACTGCAAGCATGTCTGACCATCCTCCCGATGCTTCCCGCGAATCGTCGCATGGACAGCAACATCGCGCGGACGCGGCGGCACCACAGCTGGGATGATGGTCCGGCTGGCGGTGTCGGCCGACGGCTGGCCCCCAGCGCCGTGGACCGGGGACATGGAAGCAGTCGTCGAGGTCGTGCGGGGCTTCATCGACCGACCTCCAGCTAGCTGACGGGGGCGTCACGACCCTCGGCTCGACTAGTCTTCGCTGAGGGCGCGCGCTTTACGCAGCCGCCCGCACGCGCGATCGGGGTGCCCGCATGACCACTCTTCGACGCTCGACGCTGCCGATGCTCGCCAGCCTCGTCGCGATCGCCGCCCTGCTCGCCGCCTGCGGCGGCAGCGACAGCGAATCGAGCGAGGTTCGACCATTCTCCGAGGTGCAGGCGACCGAGTTCGTGTTCGAACTCGATCCGAACGATCCCAACCGCGGCATCTTCCGAGTCGAGACCACCGAACCGATGATCTGCGCGATTGTCTGGGGTGAGACCGACACCCTCGGTCGGTTCAACAACTCGCTCGCGATGAACGGCACGGGGATCATCGAGCACAACGTCTTCCTGCCCAACGCCCGCGGCGGCGAGACGTACGTCTACCGGGTTCAAGGCTCCACGGCCGACGGCACGCTCTACCAGACCGAGCTCGCCAGCTTCACCCTGCCCGACCCGCCGCCGCCCGCCTCCGCCGACGAGGATGCAAGTGATCTCGGCGTCGATCTGCGCGCAGGTGCAACGATCGTCGAGGTCAGCAGCGAGTTCAGCGACTTCTGGGGCGGCGCAAACGCCCTTGACGGTGACGCGTCGACCGAGTGGTCGACGGCTGGCGACGGCGATGACGCGTACATCACGATCGACCTCGGCGCGATGCAAGACATCGGCGCCTTCGAGTTTGTGACGCGCAGCATGGCGGACGGCTCCGCCACCATCCTCGCCTACTCGGTGATCCTCGAGGACGGCACGCGCCTCGGCCCGTTCGAGGCGGGTACCCCGGCTCGGCCCGCGTTGCAACGCGCGGAAGTGCGCGGCCGCCTGCTCCGCTTCGAGGTTGACGCCAGCACTGGTGGCAATACCGGCGCCATCGAGATCCGCGTCTTCGGAGCGCCCGAGTAGGCGTCAGCGGTGGCGAACGCGGGTCCGGGCACGCGTTCCGTCGAGGAGGCGCCAGCCGGCGACCAATGCCGTCGTGACCGCCGCTCCGATGACGCCACCGAAGTACGGTGACACGTGCTCCTGCTCACCCGGCGACGCGGCCCCTTCGAACACAAACGTGCCGGTCATCAGCAGCGACAGAGCCACGATGGCTACACACGCGGCCGCGCCCAGCGCGATCACCGGGATCACCTCGGTGATTGCGGCGACCGCTCGCGGTAAGACTGGCAAGGACATCGATCTGCTCCGAAGCTGCCCACTCCTCAAGAGCCTAGCGCGCCAGACACGCAGCGGATGAGCAGGAGGCCTGTAAGCCCGCTGTAAGAACTCCCTTCTAGCGTCGACTTGCAGACCCGAGGAGGTACTTAATGACGACTGTTCGACCTACACGCATCTTGCTCATCTTCGCGGCGCTGGCCTTCGCCTTCGTCGCTACGACCACTCCGGCCAGTACGGCCGGCACCGCCGAGGTAGCGCTCTCGCTCAACGGGCTTGAGCCGCTGGCAGCCGGCCACTACGAGGGCTGGGCCGTCACGGGCGACGTCAAGCTCTCGACCGGCAAGTTCGCGATCGCTGCGGACGGCTCGCTCGTCGGCCTCGACGGCGCGCCGTTCGACGTCTTCTCCACCGACGGCGATGCCGCCGCCGCCGACACGTTTGTACTGACAATCGAGCCCGATGGCGACGTCGACGACCAGCCGAGCGGCATCATCGTGCTCGTCGGGCCACTCACCGCCGGCGTCGCTGCGTTGTCGTTCCCGGTGGACCTCGGCGGCGTGCTAGGCGGGTACATCCTCGCCACGCCCACCGATGATGACGACACGAACGACGTCGCTGGCCTCTGGTTCCTCGACCCCTCCGGTCCGAGCGCGGCGCTCGATCTGCCTGCCTTGCCCGCGGGCTGGGTGTACGAGGGCTGGGGCGTCACACAGGGCACGCCACTGTCGACGGGCCGCTTCTCGACACCGGACGGCCCCGACGCCGCCGCTCCGTACTCCGGACCCAACGACGGCCCGCCGTTCCCGGGCGAGGACTTCCTTACGAACCTGCCCGCGTCGATCACTGCTCCGGTGAACCTCGCTGACGGCAGCTCGCTGGTCGTGCTCTCGGTTGAACCGGACATGAGCGGTGTCGACCCAACGGGCGATGGACCGTTCTCGATCAAGCCGTTGGTCGCCAGCGTGCCATCGGGTCTCGCCGACCACACGCTAACAGCGCTCGGCGCGAACTTCGGCAGCGTCCCGACCGGGGCTGCGAGTATCACCTCCACCCAGGAGGCACCCGCCGCAGCCTCGACGGGCAACCTCGGCACGACCGAGGGTTCATCGACGCCGTGGACGTTGGCTCTGCTCGCTGCCGCAGTCGTCGCAATGAGCCTCGCAGCCCGGCGCTTCGCCGTCGGCGCCCGGACCCGGGCCTAGGCGTCGAGTCCAGCGCATAGACTGGATCGTGGGTGCGCCCCTCGCTTCCGAGCGAGCCCGGGCGCACCCGCGAGAACGGTCGCATCACGATGCCAGCCAGTACGCAGGACCGACCGGCCAGCATCCTCGTCGTCGAGGATGAGCCGCAGGTGGCCGAGGTGGTCGGCCGCTACCTCGAACGTGACGGCCACCGCGTCCGCGTGGTCAGCGACGGGGAGTCGGCGCTGCGCGCCCTCGGCGATGAGCAGCCCGACCTGGTAGTGCTCGACCTGATGATCCCCGAGCCGGATGGCTACGAGCTGTGCGAACACATCCGCGGCGGCTCCGACACCCCGGTGATCATGCTCACCGCCCGCACCGGCGAGTCCGATCGGCTGCTGGGGCTCGAACTGGGCGCCGACGACTATGTGACGAAGCCGTTCAGCCCGCGCGAGCTCGCGGCCCGAGTGCGCACCGTGCTCCGCCGGACCCGCGCGAACGTCGCACCTGAGCACGCTCTCAGCGCCGGACCGTTCCACCTCGACGCGATCACGCGCGAGGCCCGAGTGAACGGCCAGGAAGTCGAACTGACCGCACTCGAGTTCGAGCTGCTGTGGCATCTCGCGCGGCATCCGCGCCGCGTGTTCTCCCGGGACGAACTCCTGACGGCCGTGTGGGGCGCCGACTACGAAGGCGGTGAATCGACCGTCACCGTTCACCTGCGCCGCCTCCGAGCCAAAGTCGAGCGCGAGCCCGCACGCCCACAGCATCTGAAAACGGTCTGGGGGGTGGGCTATCGCCTCGAGGTCTAAACGCCCGACAAACGCTGACTTGCGGCCTACAGCGGCCGGTCCTTCGCTCGCTCGTGTCGTCTTCGTCGGCGTCGGGAGCCTGGTGTTGGCGACCGCGATCGGGCTGCTGCTGCTCGAGCTGCTGATGACGCCGCCGGCCGACGAGGCGATTGAGTTCGGCGTCTACCTCGCGCTCACCGGTGCAGCCGTGCTCGTCGTCTCGTGGGTGGCGATCGAGGCGCTCGAACGCACCCGGTTCACGTCGTTGCGGACAAGGGCGGCACTGGGCGCAGTCGTCGCCAGCGTCGCCTCGCTGATCTCAGTGCTGGCACTCGCCGCCACAATGTTCATCTCGACCGGCCACGACCTGCCGGTGCTTCTCGCTGTCCTCAGCTTCGCCGCCATCGTCAGCGGCGCCATCGCCTATCTGCACGCGGGCCGCCTCAGCCAGCGCGTCACAGCGCTAACCGACACCGTCGAGGCGCTGGCCAGTGGCCTGCACCACGAGCCGAGCGAACCCACCCACGATGCCGAACTCGACCGCCTCAGCGTCAGTCTCGATCGCCTCTCGCAGCAACTTGCGGCCGCCGAGGAGCAGCGCGAGCGGCTCGACCTCGAGCGTCGGGAGTTGACCACCGCCATCTCGCACGACCTGCGAACGCCACTCGCCAGTGTGCGCGCCTCCGTCGAGGCGCTGGCGGACGGCATCGTCCCCGCAGCCGACGTGCCGCGTTATCTCGACCGCATCGAACGCGACGTCGTTCGCCTCGACCGCTTGATCGAGGACCTGTTCGAACTGGCCCAGCTCGACGCCGGCGCGATCCACCTCGATCGGCAGCCCCTGCCCATCGTCGAGATCGCTGCGGACGTCGTCGACGCGATGGGGCCGCTGGCTCGCGAGCACAACGTGGCGCTCGAGCTCCACATCGAGTCCGAGTCGCCGCCCATCCCGATCGACGGCAACCGCATCGAACGCGTGATCGGCAACCTGCTGCGCAACGCGCTCGAACACACCTCGGCTGGCGACACCGTGGCCGTCTCGCTCGGACGGGACGATGGCACCGCCTGGGTCGCCGTCAGCGACACCGGCGAAGGCATCGCGGCACCCGACCTCCCGCGCGTCTGGGACCGCTTCGTCAGCGGTCGCAGCGAACGAGGCGGCACCGGGCTCGGGCTCGCCATCGTGCGCGGCATCGTCCAGGCCCACGACGGCACGGTCGAGGTGGAATCGAGCGTCGGGCAAGGCTCTGTCTTCACCGTGCGGCTCCCAGTCGCCGACCCGACGGCCTGACGGTCAGCACCAGTCCCCGGCACGTCGCGCCGCAGGTCGCTATCATCGCGCTCGCCGCACGGCGATGACCGCAGGGCGTGAAGGAGAGAGCGACATGACCACCCTCGAAGGCAAAGTAGCGATCGTGACCGGCTCCTCGCGGGGCATCGGCGAGGCCATCGCGCGCCGGTTCGCGCAAGCCGGTGCAAAGGTCGTCGTCTCTGCGCGCAGCGTCGAGGTGCGCGACGAACGCCTCCCCGGCACCGTCCACACCGTCGTCGAGGCGATCCGCGAGGCCGGTGGCGAGGCCACGGCCATCCCGGCGAACCTGCAGAGGAGCGAGGACCGCGAACAGCTCGTCGCCAGCGCGATCGAGACCTACGGCGCCGTCGACGTGCTCGTCAACAACGCCGCCATCCTCGTCCCCGGCGGGACGATCGAGTTCCCGGAGCGCTACTACGACCGCATGTTCGAGATCCTCGTGAAGGCGCCGTTCCACCTCTCGCAGCTCGTCCTCCCAGGCATGATCGAACGCGACGGTGGCTCCGTCCTCAACATCTCGTCAGGCGCAGCGATCCACCCGACGCCGGGTGGACGTTCCGGCGGCGATGGCGCTGTCTACGGGATGACGAAAGCGGCCATCGAGCGCTTCACGACCGGTCTTGCCACTGAAATGTTCGCGTCGCACATCTCGGTCAACGCGCTGTCGCCGAGCCTCGTCGTGGCCACGCCCGGCCAGATGTACGGCCGTACGTACAGCCAGGAGATGCTCGACAACTCGGAGCCGGTCGAGCAGATGGCGGATGCCAGCCGTCACCGTGACAGGGGACCCCGCCACGGTGACGGCTGGCATCCGCTACAGCGCCGAGGTGATCGAGGAGTTCGGCGTGACGCCCGCCGACATCGGCATGGTGGCGCCGACGCCGAACTAGCGGCCACGCGAGACCTCGACGGCCGCCGTCTGGTTCAGCTCTGGTTGAACTTCGGCTGACGCTTCTCACCGAACGCGGCCACCGCCTCCCGATGGTCAGGCCGCCGGCGAGCGATCTGGTCGCGCAGGCCCTCGCGCTCCATGACCGCCTGCAGATCGCGGTCGAGCGGGTTCTGCGCCAGCAGCTCCTTGATCATCATCACCGCGTTCGTCGGGTTGTCACCGATCTCCGAGGCACGCTCGAGCGCTGTGTCGAAGAGATCTTCGGGCTCGGTCACCGCCGACACGAGACCCATGCGCAGCGCCTCGTCTGCCGGCACCATGCGTCCGGTCAGGCACATGTCGGTCGTGTGGCCGAGGCCAACGATCTCGGACAAAATCCTCGTCGAGCCGAGCTCTGGCATCAGGCCCATCTTGATGAAGCGGATGCTCATCAGCGCCTCGGTCGAGGCGATCCGCACATCGCAAGGCAGGATCATCGTGAGCCCCACGCCTACGGCGTAGCCGTTGACCGCGGCAAGCGTCGGCTTCGAAGCTCGCATGAACTGCGTGATCCCGTAGCCACCGCGGCTCAACTGCTCGCCGGAGCCGTCGCTGTTGGTCTCCACGCGTTGCGCGAAGTCGTTCAGGTCCGCACCGGCGCAGAAGGCCCGTCCCTCCGCCGCCAGCAGGATCGCCCCGATGGCCGGGTCGGCGTTCCAGGCGGTCATCTGGTCGATGATCTCGGAGGACATCTGCCCGGTCCAAGCGTTGAGCTTTTCCGGTCGGTTCAGCCGGATCACTCCGACGCGGTCGCGAGTCTCGGTGAGGATCTGTTCGTAGGTCATGGCCGCTCCCTTATCGAATCGGAATCTAGGCGCCCGTCGCCCGCCGTGGCAACCGGGTTGCGTGTTCTCGGCGCTATGATCGCCGTCATGAGCGACCAGAACTCCCGCCTCGTCTACTCGACCGATGGCGGCCGCGTGCGCCCGCCCGCCGACGATCCGCCGCGTCGAGCGTCAAAGAAGCCGCGCCGCGGGAGTTCGCACGAACTGCCGGCGGACCCCGGCGATGGCTTCGTGCGGCTGCACCGCGGGACCGCCGCAAGAGGTGGCAAGCCACGCACGCTCGTCGTCGGACTGACTGGCAGCGACGCGGACCTCGACGCCATCCTCAAGCGCTACAAACGCCAGATCGGCGCCGGCGGCTCGCGCGAGGGCCACGTGCTGTTACTCCAGGGCGACCAGCGAGAGAAGCTGCAGACGCTCCTCGAGGCCGACGGCCACCGTGTGAAGATCGCTGGCGGCTAGCGCGTGCGCCGTCGTCTCTAGAGCTTGACCAGGTCTCCCTGGAACTGAGTGTCACCGCCCGGTGGCGGGAAGACTTTTCCGAACGTCGGCATCTTGAAGAGGCCGCTCACGCGAAGCTTGCGTGTCAGCATCATCATCATCGGGTTGCTCATCTGGCCGGTCATACGAACGAAGTTCTCGCTCGACATCCTCATCGTGATATCGGCTGGCGATGTCCCGTCCTCGCTGACCTCACATTCGCCCTCGGCCGCCTGGAGCAGCCACTCGCCGCCACCGGGGCCGGAGATGGCGAATCGAACAGCGAACGGCTCCGCAGCCGCCTCGCGGTTCATCCCATCGGCATGATCCGCAGCATCGTGTCCAGCGCGATGTGCGTCGTCTCCGCCGCCGGCATGAATCCGGTGCGACCGAGGCGCAAACTGAGCTGGATGTGCTCGTTCCAGTTGTGCAGCAGACACCCACTGAGCGCGACCCGAGCGGGACGCCACTCGAAGCCGCCGAGGGCCATCCAGACGCGCGCCTCGAGGTCAGCTTCGCTCATCGCATCCACGTGAGCCCGGATGCTCGATCGCACGGACGCCAGTTGCTCGCGCGTCTCCTCGATCGTCTGTCCGGCGGAGCGCTTGGCAAACTCGGCCGCGTTCCACGCGTCGATCGACTCGAGCGAGTCGAACACGACCCGATCGCCCTCAGCCAGGTTCTCGCCTGCCTCGAGCGGCTTCTTGACCAGCTCACGATCGAAGTAGGCGATGTGGAAGGGCACGTCGGACATCGTCCAGTCCGCACCGTGCTTTCGCTGCCAGTCCTCCGCCGACAGGCTGTCCATCAGCTCCTCGGAGCGCCCGTAGATATCGTCGAGCGCCGTCTTGAACTGCGCGACCGTTGCCGACTGGGTACCAACCACGATGCCCCCCCCCCTTTTGGCTCATCACGTCCGTTGACGCGAGACGGCCGGAGCGTAGCGGACTGCGCTCCGCGTGTCCTACGCGAGACACGCGCTCCTCGAGCTGCGCCACGGGGGAGCCAGGCCCCGGATGCGTTAGTCGAACTGGCTCACCGGGAGTGACAGGCCGTAGTGCTCCCGCAACGTCGCACCCTCGTACTCCGTGCGGAACAGCCCTCGATGTTGCAGCAGCGGCACCACCTCGTCGATGAAGACATCGAGCATGGTTGGGAGGAGCGGAGGCATCACGTTGAAGCCGTCGGCTGCGCCGTCGTCCATCCACTCCTGCATCAGATCGGCCACCTGCTCGGGCGTACCGGCGAACGTGTAATGCCCCCGCGCGCCGGCCAGGACGCGGAGGAGCTCCCGTAGTGTCAGCCCCTCGCGCCGCACGAGGTCAACGATCACCACGGTCCGGCTGCGAGCCGCCTCAACGGTGTCCGGGTCGGGGAAATCCTCGGGTGTGAGCGGACGATCGAGCTCCAGCGAGGAGAAGTCGTGGCCTCCGAAGCGGGCAGAGAGACGCGTCCGTCCCACTTCGGGGTCCGCGAGCGCGTCCAACTCGTCGGCCAACCGTTGCACTTCGGCCTCGGTCGAGGCGATCAGCGGGCTGAACCCTGGCAGGACCAGCACCTCCTCGGCGCTTCGTCCTTCAGCGACGGCGCGCGCCTTGAGATCGGTATAGAACGCCTGCGCCGTCGTCTTCTCGAGCTGCGCGGTGAAGATCGCCTCGGCGTGTCGCGCTGCGAACCCGCGGCCCGTCTCGGACGACCCCGCCTGCACCAGGACCGGCCGGCCCTGTGGCGACCGCGGCAGGTTCAGCGGCCCCGCGACGCTGTAGTACGCGCCCTCGTGCGCCGTCGCGCGAACACGTCCCGGGCGTGAGTACTGGCCGCTCGCGCGGTCGTCGACGACCGCGTCGGCCGCCCAGCTGTCCCACAGGCCGTTGACGACGCTCATGAACTCCTCGGCGCGCGCGTAGCGCTCCTCGTGGCTCAGCTGCGCCCCGCCGCCATAGTTCCGAGCCGCGCCCGCCAGCCACGAGGTGACGATGTTCCACCCGACGCGCCCGTCGCTGATGTGATCGATCGAGGAGAACTGGCGGGCGAGGTTGAAGGGCTCGGTGTAGGTCGTCGATGCGGTCGCGACGAGCCCGATCCGCTCAGTGCTCACAGCCAGCGCCGCCAGCAGCGTGACCGGCTCGAGCCCGGTGCGCGGCCCCTGCGCGATGTCCGTCCCGACCGCCAGCTGGTCGGCGAAGAAGATCGAGTCGAACAGACCCGCCTCCGCGCGCCGCGCGAGGTCCTGGTAGTACCGAATGTCGGTCAGGGACAGTGGCGAGGCCGCCGGATGACGCCAGGACGCCTCGTGGTGACCTCGGCTCTGGATGAACAGGTTGAGGTGCATCTGCCGGGACACCGCATGCCACCGATCAAGGTCCGCTCGCCGCGCCGAGGCACCGGCGACGGCTCGCGGCGCAGTCTAGAGGAGTTGGGCGTCGGACTCGAACGTTCAGGCGTCTTCGGGCAGACTGGCCAGCCGCCCGCTCCGGCGTAGATGCTCCTCGAGTGGTTTCTGATAGGCGAACAGGGCCGGAACCCCACCAGTGTGGATCAGCAGAATCGTCTCGCCATCTGCCCATCGTCCCGCCGCACAGTGGTCGAGGAATCCCGCCGTCATCTTCCCCGAATACACGGGATCGAGGAGGATGCCCTCGCTCTCGCCCATATCGAGGATGGCATCGAGTGAGGCCTCGGTCGGGTCTCCGTATTCGCGCCCCACGAAGCCGTCGTACAGCTCGTATGCCCCCGGCGAGCGGTCCGCTGGGAGGTCGAGCAGGTCACCGAGTGCCCGCCACCAGTGCTCCAGCTGTTTCTCGCACGTGCTCTGGTCCCGGTTCACGCTGATGCCGACCATCGGGCAATCGATCCCGCGCTCGCGGAGGGCCAGCAGGATGCCGGTGAAGACACCGCCGGTGCCAAAGGGCGCATAGACCGCGTCGAGCGAAATCGAGTGCTCCTCGATCTGATCGGCGATCTCGAGGCCGGCTCCCACGTACCCGAGGCAGCTGATCGGCGTCGTGCCGCTGACCGGAATGTAGTGAGCGCGCCCTCCCGCGGCGTCGATCCGCGAGCAGTGATCCAGCGCGTGCTTCTCCAGGTCCCAGTGGTCAGAGACCTTCACGATTTCGACGTTGGCGCCGAGCAGGAACACCGTGAGCAGGTTCCCCTGAAGGGCTCGCCATTGGTCGTCACTCAGAACCACGGTGCAGCTCATGCCCAGGCGACGCGCGGCCGCAGCGGTGAGACGAGCGTGGTTGCTCTGCGCGCTCCCGCACGTCACCAGCGTGTCGGCGCCGGCAGCGCGCGCCGCGGCGACCTCGTACTCGAGCTTCCGCGGCTTGTCGCCGCCAAGGGCCAGGTCCGTCAGGTCGTCACGCTTCATCCAGAGGTCGACGCCAAGCCGAGCGCCCAGCGACGGGAGCGAGTGCAGCGGGGTCGGCAGGCGCGTGAGCGACTCCCGTGGGTAGCGAGCCAACGCCGCGTTGATGTCGCCCATGCGCGTCCCCCGGCCGCACGCTAGCACGCCTCGATGGACCGCCCGGACCGTGCGCGCCCTCGAACGCCAGCACCGCCCGCCGCCGCCTTACGACTGAAACCGCCGCTGGCCGACGGGCCCGTCGGCTCAGCACTGCACGCCCCGAGCGCACCCACAGTGACGATCGCAACGACGAGGAGCACTCGGGAAGTCATATCGCCGCAGCCAGTTCGTCGCCGGTCCCCAGCGAAGCGGGCTCCGAGTGTGACTGGAGCGGGGGACGGGATTCGAACCCGCGGCCACCTGCTTGGAAGGCAGGAGCTCTACCCCTGAGCTACCCCCGCTCCGTTTTAAACCTGAGAACAGCGCCTAACTGGATCTGGCTTGTAGCACAGTGCTCGTAGAGCGTATAACTGGGGCACTCCCCGGAACGGTCAACGAGCATGGCATCCTCGGTTCCAGCCTCCATTCAAGGCCCACTCACCGAGGCGGTCAAGGCAGAGCTGGCGCGCTTCCAGCGCCACCTCCGCGCCGAGAACAAGGCCGATAAGACCATCGCCACCTACGGGGAGGCAGTTACCCAGCTCTGCGAGCACCTCGCGGAAGGTGGGCGCTTGGCCAGCTTCGCAGAGATCTCGCGCGATGATGTCAGAGACTTCGTCGCCCACCTTGTCGAGACGCGCTCGGCCTCCACGGCCCATAACCGCTTCCGGGCGCTCCGTGTCTTCTTCACCTACCTCCTAGACGAGGAGGTGATCGACGAACACCCAATGGAGCGCATGAAGCCTCCGAAAGTGCCCGAGCAGCCGATGCCGGTGCTCACCCTCGACGAGCTAGCCGCCTTGCTTGACGTCACCTCAGGCCGCGGGTTCGAGGAGCGTAGAGATCACGCGATGCTGCGGCTGTTCATTGACACAGGTGCACGCCTCAGCGAGATCGCGGGCCTGGTCCTCGATCGCGGCGCCGATCCGTCTGACATCGACTCAGACAACCGGCAGATCCGCGTCCTCGGCACGGGCGGCCGTGAGCGGGTCGTGCCGTATGGCGCGAAGACCGGACGCGCGCTCGACCGTTACCTTCGTGCACGCCCCGCCCACACCCACGCTGACGCTCCGGAGCTATGGTTGGCGCGTAAGGGGCCGATGTCGGCGTCTGGAATCGCGCAGGTGGTTCGGCGTCGGGGTCGAGAAGCAGGCATCCAGCGACGGCTGCACGCCCATCTGTTCCGACACGCCGCTGCCCATCACTGGCAGGCAGGCGGCGGAGAAGGGTCGGATCTGATGCGCCTCATGGGTTGGCGCAGCCCCACGATGCTCCAGCGGTACGCGGCGAGCGCGGCCGACGAGCGGGCCACTCTAGCTCACAGGCGGTTCGGCCTCGGAGACAAACTGTGATGAACCGCCGCGAGCAGCAGCCACCAACCAACGCTCTCCTTACCTCCGACCGCCGTCGGGTTCGGTGTGCCCGTACGGGCTGCGGAGAGATCCTAGCCCGCTTCCCTAAGCCCCCTGAGCTGACGGCTACAGATCTATTCCTCGCTCCCATGGGTCTCCTGATATCGCAGTACTACGAGAGGACGCGGGGCGTCTGGCGCCGCGTCGCCTCACCCTCAAATCGAGCGACCACTGCTCTCTGGCCGATGGTCGATCTCCGGCGAGAAGTGCAGCGGAACGACCGTCGTGCACGGAACATGCGCGCGCTGGGACGGAAGCCTAGTCGGATTGATCCGCCTCTCCCGTGCTTGATCGTGTGCGGTCTCTGCGGACTTGAACAGCAAATCGACGAGACGGTTGGAGCCGACCGGGCCGCCCTCCGGGACCTGCTGCTGGATCGACGCAGCCTCGTTGCCGACGGGCTTCGACCGCATGTCCCTGTGGCCACCTGGCGAATCCCTCGGGACTCTGTGAACGTTGTGAGCGGCAGGAGATCCGCCGACACGACCTGGGCGTCCGCATCGACCCGCGCGCACGAGCTGCTGCTGAAACTGGCGGGCGCGTTCGAGCGTGAGGACGGCAGCACGGAGCTGCGCATCAGCATCAGCACCGAACGATTGTTGGCGCTGGAGGCGAAGCTGGTAGCGGGTGTCAGCGATTCTGAGGCAGTGCCGAAGCCGTCACCGTCGCGGTCGAGGAGCAGATCACCCGGCTGCGTGCGCCCGGCTAGCGATCGGTCTGCGCCTCGGTCACACTTCTTCGTGCCTAGCCCCTCCGAGAGCCGTCCGATCAGACCGGCCGGCAGGGCGGACGCGAACGAGGAGACCGGAGGGGGACGCTCGACGCGGGATCGCTCGCGACCGATCTCGACGAGACGACGGTGGCACGTGTCGCCGCGCGACCTCGACGGCGCTAGTCGCCGAGCACAGCCTCCGCGACCGTGTTCACCACGCCATCCTCGATCAGCTGCGCGCGCTCCTCCGCGCTAACGCCCAGGTCCGCAAGCACCTCCACGGTGTGCTGACCGAGCAGCGGCGCTGGCTGCAGCGGCACATCACTCGCCGAGAGTCGCGCCGGCCACCCGAGGAGCCGGATCTCGCCCTCGGTCGGGTGCTCGATCGTCTTCACGAAGTCGCGCGAGAGCAGATGCTCATCGGTGTACAGATCGGCCGTGTCGAGGACAGCACTCGCCGGCACGCCCGCGGCGCCGAGGAACTTCATCGCCTCGTACTTCGTGCGCTGCATCGTCCACGCAGAGATCTCGGCGTGCAGCTCGTCGCCGTGCTCGAGACGCGCCGGCCCGGTCGCGAAGCGCGCATCGTCGAGGAAATCGGTCCGCTCGATGATCGCGCAGAACGTGTCCCACATCCGGCTCGTCACGACCATGATGTACACGTAGTCGTTCGGCCCGCCCGGCGCGCACGGGTAGAGGTCGGTCGGCGGGCCCGCGCGGTTGCCCCGGCGTCCGATCACGTTCTTGCCCCAGTCGGTCCCGGCCAGGACCGTGCGCATGAAATACGTCACCGCCTCCTGCATCGAGATCTCGATCTGCTGGCCCTCGCCGGTGCGCAGGCGCTGGACGTAGGCCGCCGTGATCGCCAGCGCCAGCTGCACGCCCGTGCCGCTGTCGCCGACGGTGTACCCGGGTCTGGTCGGCGGCGTGTCGGGGTAACCGGTCACCGAGAACGCGCCGCCCGCCGCCTGCGCGATCATGTCGTAGCTCTTGTAACCGCTGTACGGACCGGAGGTGCCAAAGCCCTTCAACCGCGCGTGGATGATCGAGGGGTTGACGGCTTTCATCTCCTCGTAGGTCAGGCCCAGTTTCTCGATGACGCCCGGTCCGTAGTTCTCGACGAACACGTCGAACTCCGGCAGGACACGCAGCAGCAGGGCTCGCCCCTCGGGCCGTGCGAGGTCGACGACGAAGCTCCGCTTGTTCGAGTTCCAGTTGAGGAAGTACGGCGAGTTGTCCGTCCCGCGCGCCACACCGCGCCCCGGGTCGCCGACGACCGGACGCTCGACCTTGACGACGTCCGCGCCCAGCCAGGCCAACGCCTGCGTGCAAGACGTCCCCGCCTCGTACTGCGTCATATCGAGGATGCGCATGCCTTCGAGCGCTGTCATCGGGATCCCTCTCGCGCGACCGCTGTCCACGCAATGGTACCCGCGCCCGTCTAGTCCTCGAGGCTAGATCAACGAAGCGCCGGGGCTACCAGCGCTTCTCGTCGAGCGATCGCGCGACTTACTTGCTAGCGCCAGGCCCAACTGCTGACGTCGATGTGCCCACGGGTCATGAATTAGTGAGAGTGACCAACGGTGCCCAGGCTCACAATTGCGTCGCCCTCGTATCCTTCCGCCACCACGTCTGACCGCACCGATAGAGGATCGCCCCATGCTTGAGCGCTTCAAGGTCCCCGAGGCCGACCAGATCATCGTCGACGTCGAGGAGATGCGCGACGCGACCGAGCAGATCTTCGGAGCCATGGGACTGCGGCCCGAGGATGTCGTGCAGGCCGCCGACGTGCTGATGTTCAACGACCTCCGCGGCGTGGAGACGCACGGCGTCTCCAACATGCTCCGCACCTACGTCGCGAGGTATGAGGCGGG
This sequence comes from Dehalococcoidia bacterium, assembly GCA_965226785.1. Classification (GTDB taxonomy): domain Bacteria; phylum Chloroflexota; class Dehalococcoidia; order UBA2979; family UBA2979; genus CBDDEC01. The sequence continues at coordinate 468,809 of CBDDEC010000004.1, read as the reverse complement.
CCGGCAGAACCCGACACCGGAGCTGCGTGTCGAGCGCGAGCGCGACGCCGCCGTCCGCATCGACGGCGACGGCGGCCTCGGGCTGCACATCGCGCCGCAGGCGATGGCGATGGCGATCGAGCGCGCCAACGAGCACGGGATCGGCGCCGCGACGGTACACAACGTCGGCCACATGGGCGGCGCCGGCTACCACGCCATGCTCGCCCTCGAACACGACATGGTCGGCGTGGCGATGTCGGCCAGCGGACTGCTCTCCATGGTGCCGACCTTTGCCGCCGAGCCACGCTTCGGCACCAACCCCATCGCCTGGGCGGCGCCCGCGGCGACGATGGCGCCGTTCGTCTTCGATGTCGGCACGACCCAGGTGGCGCAGAACAAGATGCGCCTGGCGAAGCGGGTCGGAGCGCCGATTGCCCCCGGCTGGATCGCATCGACCGACGGCACGCCGATCATGGAGGAGTTGGCCGAACTCCCCGACAAGTACTACCTGCTCCCCCTCGGCAGCACGCGTGAGCTGGGTTCGCACAAGGGCTACGGCCTCGCCGCCGTGATCGACATCCTGACCGGCATGTTCTCCGGCATCGGCCCCGGCTTCATAGCCCTCGAACCAGCCTTCCACCTCATGGCCTACCGCATCGAGGCGTTCGCGGATGTCGAGACGTTCAAGGCGCAGATGGACGACATGCTCCGCGGCCTCGCCGAGACGCCGCCCGCGCCCGGGCACGAGCGCGTCGTCTACCCAGGCCAGCTCGAGGCCGAGGAGGAGCGTCGCCGGCTCGCCGACGGCATTCCCTACCACTCCGAGGTGATCGGCTGGTTCCGAGAGACCGAGGAGCGCCTTGGCCTGAGCTTCACCTTCACCTAGCGCCCGCTTCCGCCGGGCGCTGTCAGTCGTCGACGATCGTCCGAGGGTTCGTCCGCACCATCGTCGCCACCTCGTCGTCGCTGAAGCCGGCATCGAGCAGCCGGTCGATCACCACGCCGAAGCCCTCGGGCGGCGGCGGGTTCGCGGCCTGGCCGAGGTCGGTCGAGATCACGACGTGCTGCGGCCCGACGGCGCGCGTCTGCTCGACGATCGTGGCGAACGCCTCGTCGCCGCCGTCGCGTAAGGCGAGCCCGCCCACGTGCTCGATGTACGCGCCGAGGTCGGCCATCTCCTTCTGCGCCTCCGTCGGGATCCAGAACGACGCATGCGTCACGATCGTGCGGATGTCGCGGTCGCGTGCGGCCCAGACGAGCGCCAGCGTCTCCTCCGTCGAGAGGTGCCCGGTCGCCAGCACCCCGTCGTGCTCCGCCAGCTCGTCGAGGATCGCGTGCACGTCAGCGCGCAGCGTCAGGCCCTCCTCGAGCACTCGGATCGGTGGCTGCAGGCTGTTGAACTGCTGGGGTCGGTAGCCGCGCCAATGCGCCGCATCGAACGTCGGGAACCAGACGAAGCGCGTACCGATGCGCATCGCCACACGCACCGCCTCCGGGTTGAGGCCGCCCATGCCGTGGTCCAGCGACACGCCGCCGTACACATCGATGTCGTCGTACAGCTCGTTGAGCAGCCAAGCCAGCGGCTGCGTGTTGTACTCGTGGCTCTTGAGCACCACCCCACCCAGGCCATGCTTGCGCGCGTCCTCGACCAGCTCCCGTGCGTCCATGCGCCGGTCGGCATAGGGATCCGGCCCAGTGTGGACGTGCAGGTCAACCGCGCCCTTGAGGATCACCGCCGCGCGCTCGCTGTACGGCTCCGGCATGTCCGCCCCCCTCGTTCTCTCGGTCAGCCGAGGTCGACCTCCGGCCGCTCCTCCGCCACCAGCCCGCGTTCGATCAGGTCCTCGATCGCGGCCGCATCGAGGCCCAGCAGCTCCGCGAGGACCTCGCGACTGTGCTCGCCCATGTCCGGCGACGTGCCAGCGATGCCGCCGGGCGTGCGTGAGAGCTTGACCGGCGTGTTCGGCAGGGGCACCTCGCCGAAGGTGCGGTGCTCAGTAGGTACGAGCATCTCGCGCTCGGCGATCTGCGGTAGGGCCGCGGCCTGTGGGATCGTGTTCAGGGGGCCGCACGGGATGCCGTACTCCTGCAGCGGCGTCAGCCACGCCTCGGTCGTCCGCTCCAGGAACGCGGCCCCCAGCAGCGGTTCGAGTTCGCCATGGTTCCTCGAGCGCGCCGCCGCCGTCGCGAACCGCTCGTCGTCCGCGATCTCGACGACGCCGAGCTCGGCGCAGAGCAGGTGCCACTGGTTCGGCACACTCCATGCCAGCGCGATCACAAGGTAGCCGTCCGCCGTCTGGAACGCCTGGAACGGCACCGCCGTCGGGTGGCGCGTGCCAAGCGCCTGCGGCGGTTCACCCGTCAGGTGGTAGCGCATCAGCGCGTTCTCCTGGATCGCGATCTGGCAGTCGAGCATGGAGACATCCACGAACTGACCGAGGCCCGAGTTCTCACGCTCGCGCAGCGCGGCGAGGATACCGATCGCGCCGTACAGCCCCGCTGAGATGTCGGCCAGCGACAGGCCGGGCCGCGCCGGCGGCCCATCGGGCGCGCCGGTCACCGACATCACCCCACCAGCGCCCTGCACCACCACGTCGAGAGCGGGCTGGTCGCGCATCGGTCCGGTCTGCCCGTAGCCGGAGATGGCGCAGTAGATCAGCCGCGGATTGACCTCGGACAGCGCGTCGTAGCCGAGCCCGAGGGCAGCCATGACGCCGGGCCGGAAGTTCTCGACCACCACATCGAACTCGACGACGAGCTGTTTGAAGAGGTCGCGCCCCTCCTCGGCTTTGAGGTCGATCGAGATTGAGCGCTTGCCCCGGTTCACCGAGAAGAAGTACCCGGACTCGCCGTCGATGATGGGCCCCGTCGTGCGGGACACGTCGCCGTACGGCGGACGCTCGCACTTGACGACGTCCGCCCCGAGGTCCGCGAGCGTCAGCGTGGCGAACGGTCCTGACAGCACCCAGGTCAGGTCGAGCACCCGCAGGCCCATCAGCGGCCCGCGGCGGTCGAGCGGCGGGCGCTCCTTGGGCGCGGCCGTCGAGGGCATCGCTAACGTCCGTTGAAGTTGGGCTGGCGCTTCTCTGCGAACGCGCGACGCCCCTCGCCGTAGTCCTCGCTCGCGAAGCAAGCGTCAACCATCGCCTGGATGGCGTCCGGATCCCGCTGCTCCGGCGACCGCAGCGCCTCGGCGATCGAGGCCCGAACGAGGCGCACCGTCAGCGGCGCGTTGCTCGCGATCGTGGCCGCCAGCTCCTCGACGGTCGACTTCAGCTCCTCCTGCGGCACGACGCGGTTGATCAGCCCCATGTCGAGGGCTCGCGGTGCGTCGAACTGACCGCCGGTGAGCAAGATCTCGCGAGCATTGCCCGGCCCCACGAGATCGACGATCGTCTTCGTCGAGGAGTACCCGTAGCCAAGGCCGAGCCGCACAGCGGGAACGCCGAACCGCGACCCCTCGCTCGCGATGCGGAGGTCGGCGCGGAGCGCCGTCAGCAGCCCACCGCCCATGCAGAAGCCATCGATCATCGCGATCATCGGCTTGTCGAGCTCGCCGTAGGCGCGCCCGGCAGCCGCTCCGATCGCGTCGTACTCGGCGATCGCCTCCGGCGACGCGCGCCGCGAGTCAAACTCAGAGATGTCAGCTCCCGAGACGAACGCCTTGCCGCCCGCCCCGGCGAGGACGACCACGCGCACCTCGGGGTCGTCGCGGAAGTCGTGGAGGATCTCCGGGATCGCCCGGTTCATCTCGATCGACATCGCGTTCCGACGCTCAGGGTGGTTAAAGATCATCCAACCGATGCCGTCGCCCTTGCGGCCGATCATCTTCTGCGTCTGGAGTTGCAGTTCCTCCACGTGATGCCCTCTCGAGGACGCTCCAGGCGTCGCTAAATCGTCGCCGACTCACGCAGCGCCGCAATCTCCTCGGCGCTGAACCCCGCCTCGCCGAGCACCTCGTCGCTATGTTCGCCGATCTCCGGCGTCGCACGGCGCATCTCCGAAGGCTGCGGCGTCCGCTCGAGGTGCACGGCCTGGCCAACGACCTCGATGCGCCCCAGCGCGTCGCTCTCAACCGGCGTCGCGATGCCGAGGTGTTTAACCTGCGGATCCTCGAGCGTCTCGTCGACGTAATTGATCGGACCGCACGGGACGCCGGCCTCGTTCAGCAGATCGACCCACTCTGCGCTGGTCTTCGCCACCGTCTTCGCCTCGATCTCGGCGTTGAGTGCATCGCGGTTGCGGTAGCGCGCGCCGCCCGTCTTGTAGTCCTCGTGTTCGATCAGCTCCGGCGCCCCGATCGCGTTGCACATCCGCACATAGAGCGCCCCGCCCGACGCGGCGATATTGATGTGACCGTCCGAGGTCTGGAACACCCCCGTCGGGATGCCCGTCGGGTGGTTGTTTCCGGCCTGTGGCGGCCGCTCGTGGCCGATCAGCCAGCGCGCCGCCTGGAAGTCGAGCATCGCGATCTGCGCCTCGAGCAGCGACGTGTGCACCCACTGCCCCTCGCCCGACCGCTCGCGCTCGATCAGCGCGAGCAGGATGCCCTGTGCGAGGTACATGCCAGCCGTCAAATCGGCAATCGGAATGCCGACGCGCACCGGCCCCTGGCCGGGCAGGCCCGTGATCGACATCAGCCCGCCCATCCCCTGCGCGATCTGATCGACGCCGGGACGGTCGCGGTACGGCCCGCTCTGGCCGAAGCCGGAGATGCTGCCGTAGATGATGCGAGGGTTCACCGCCCGCACGGCCTCGTAATCCACGCCCAGGCGATGCTTCACGCCCGGCCGGTAGTTCTCGACGATCACATCCGCGTCCGTCGCCAGACGGATGAACACCTCGCGACCGGCGTCGTGCTTCAGGTTGAGCGTGAGTGAGCGCTTGTTGCGATGGAGGTTCTGGAAGTCCGGCCCGTGCCGCGCGCCCGTGATCGCCTCGACCGTCGAGGTCGGGTCGGGCGGCTCCTCGATTTTCACGACCTCGGCGCCCCAGTCGGCGAGCTGTCGGGCCGCCGTCGGTCCCGCACGGGCGCGTGTCAGGTCGAGCACCCGCAGCCCTTCGAGGGGGAGTCGCACCTCGCCCATGGTGGTTCCCTTTCCGTCACGCGGGCTAGCCCGCCGACAGACGATCGCACATGCCGAGGAGCGCGCCAACCGACCTCGGCGGCACGCCTATCCCGGCCTCGGCGTCACGCGAGCCGCTGGTCCTCGATGCCCGGCATCACCCAGCGCGGGCCCGGCGTCGGGTTCTCGACGATCGTCATCCACGGACGCGTGGTGACGATGATCTTGGGATGCTCGAGGTAGTCCACCTCGCCGTCACGGATGCGGAACGGCGAGTCGTGGCCCGGGTAGACCAGCGCGCCATCGTCCCTCGACGCCGCCGCGACGCGCTTCACCGAAGCGTCCGCTTGCTCGGCGTTCCAGAACACGAGCGAGCTCTCGCCGGCGATCGCCACCGCAGCACTGTGCACGGCGTCCCCCGTGAGGATGCAGACGCCGTCGTCCGTCTCGACCTCGAGGCCGATCGACCCCGGCGAGTGCCCCGGCAGATCAAGCACGCGGCAGCCCGTCATCAACTCGGCCCCCTCGCCCACCTCCTCGATCGTGCACATGTCGAGGATCGCGCCGGTCCACGCCGGCGTCGCCCAGTCGTTGTGGTGCGGCTGGTGTGCGTAGCGGTACTCGTCGCGGTGAATCAGCATCGGCGCGTCCAGGAAGACGTCCGCGTTCTGCACGTGGTCCCAGTGCGCATGCGAGAGGAATTGCGCGTCGATGTCTTCGGGCGTCAGGTCGAGCGCGGCGAGGGCCGCCTTCAGCTGCTGGCGACGCCCCACGTGTGCCGAGTCGAACAGCACGCGCCGCCCGTCGCCTTCGATGAGAAACACGCTGCAGAACGCCACGGCGCCCGAGTCGGACCCCAGCGGCGCGCCCGGCAGCAGCATCGTGATCTTCGGCATCGGCGACCTCCTTCGTTCGCTCCTCGAGGTCCGCGCATCATAGCCAGCGGCCGCCCGCCGATGTTGGCACGACTGTTGTGACGCGCCCTCGATCTGTGCGACCGTGCCGCGCGCACGGAAAGGCGGGCGCAGATGCAGGACTTCGAGGGCAAAGTGGCAGTCGTGACCGGCGCAGCGAGCGGGATCGGCCGAGCGATGGCCGACCGCTTCGCCGCCGAGGGCATGAAAGTGGTGCTCGCGGACATCGAGGAGCCGGCCCTCGAGGCAGCGGTCGCTGAGCTGCGGCAACAGGAGCGTGATGTCATCGGCGTCCGCGCCGACACTTCGAGCTACGAATCCGTGCAGGACCTGGCGCAGCGAACGCTCGACGAGTTCGGCGGCGTGCACATCCTCTGCAACAACGCCGGCGTGGGTGGAGGCGGCCTGGGCGAGACGATCTGGGAGCGCTCACTGAACGACTGGAACTGGACCTTCGGCGTGAACTGGTGGGGTGTCGTCTACGGCATCAAGACGTTCGTCCCCATCATGATCGAGCAGGACGAGCCCGCCGCGGTCGTGAACACTGGCTCCGTCGCCGGGCTCACCGGCGGCATGATGGATATCTACAGCGTCACCAAGCACGCGGTCGTCCGCGCCTCGGAGGCGTTGCACCTGCAGCTGACGATGCGCAACTCGCCCGTGCAGGCGCACGTCCTCTGCCCCGGCTTCGTCGCCACCAAGATCGGCGCGTCATCGAGGAACCGGCCCGACGACCTCTGGGACGAGCGCCCTGACGACGCGGCGCTCGAGGCGCAGTGGGCCGAGAGCATCGAGCGCATCGGCGAGCTCGGCATCCCGCCCTCGGAGGTCGCAGACAAGGTCCTCGCCGCGATCCGCGACGAGCAGTTCTACATCCTCACGCACGACGACTTCGATGACTCGATCCGCACCCGCATGGAGAACATCCTCGAGCGGCGCAACCCGGTACCGCAGATCCCGCAGTTTCCGCCGCGGCAGGGCGGCTAGCGCGACGACCCCACTGGCCGCTGAAGACGGTCAGGCCTCGGGCGCGGTCAGTCCGAGATGCTCGCCGAGCGCGGAGGCGTCGATGCGCCGGCACGTGAACATTGGCGTGTCGAAGAGTGTGTAGGACGAGGACTCGGAGTCGCGCAGCTCGCGGACCAGCGCCAGGAACTCGCCCGGCTCATCACCCTCGAACGCCACGACGAACTCCTGGTCGTCGAGGCCGTACGAGTAGGTCGTGTTGATCTTGATCGAGTGGTGCTTGTGGCCGATCTCGATGTGCTCGGCCATGATCCGCTGCCGCTCGTCGGCCGCGAGCTTGTACCAATCGCGCGTCTTCGCCATCGGGTAGACGAAGAGGTACTCGGTGTCGCCACCGTCTGTGCGCAGACGCTCACGGTTGGTCGCGCTCTCGGCGGGCGGGTGCAACGGATTCTCGTAGACGGATCGCATCGTCATCGAGAGGTAGGAGTGCGTCCGCTCGAGCGCTCCCGCCAGCGGCGAGCGCAGCAGCTCGCTGTGCCAGTCCATGATCGCGCCGAGGTCGTCGTTGACCTGCCAGACGAGGAAGTCGGTATCCGCGCGGGTTCCCACCGTCGAGTAGGTGCGCGTGATCATCGCGGCCGCCGAGGTCTGCAGCAGCTCTCGCAGCGCCGCATCGAGGCTGAGCCGCTCCTCGTGCGGCAGTCGGCGCGCATCGTCGCTCAGGCGGTAGAAGCTGAACTTGACGGACTGCACGCCTCGAAGCGTGCCCCCGCCGCGGTGTGCGTAGGGCGCAGCCGCGGCTCGTTCGCTCGCAGGGCGTTCGACGGCCGTCACAGCAGACCGCGCTCCCGCGCCACGGCCTCGCAGCGCGCCTCCCAGTCCTCGTACTCCGGCACGTAGTAGGGCAGCCGCACCTTCTTGAACTCCGTGGAGGAGTAGAGCACCTGGTAGTCCTCGATGCCGGTCTCCTCGGCGATCGCCGCCGCCGCCGCCTCGACGCCCGCCACCTTCGGGTGGTGCAGCATCGAGAAGACGTTGTAGGGCCAGTCCTCGTATGTCGGCCGCTGGTAGCAGTGGGTCACGTTGCGATAGCCCGCGACGAACTGACCGAACTCCTCGATACGCTCCTCTGGCACACGCCAGACCGCCATGCCGTTGGCGCGGAAGCCAGCCGCGCGGTGGTTGAGGATACCGGCGAAACGTCGCAGGAAGCCCCGGTCCGCCATCGACTGCCCGAAGGCAAGCACCCGCTCGACATCCCAGCCCAGTGCGTCGGCGACCGCGTCGAAGGGCCGAGGCGTCAGCGCCAGGTGCCCCTGAGTCGCGCGGATGTACGCGATCTCCGTCTCGCCTACCTCGAACGCCGCGGCGTCATCGCGCCGCGCCTGCGTGTACTCGGGCAGCCCGCGTGCATCGAGCGGTCGGTCGCCCGTCATGTCGAGCGTCACGCCAATCTTGAACAAGTTCAGCGTCGGCATCGGACGCGTGGACTCGCTGCCTGCGAGGTCGTGCAACCGGTCGATCACGGTTCCCAGGTCGTGGCCCGGCGGCATCGCCACGGTGAACCACATGTTGAAGTCGTGGTTGCGTCGGTAGTTGTGGGACACGCCGGGATGCGCGTTGATCACTGCGGCGCCGTCCACCAGCCGGTCCTCCGGCATTCGCATCGCCACCAGCGCCGAGGAGTAGCCCAGCGCTTTCGTGTCATAGATCGCGCAGATCTGGCGGATCACACCGGCGTCCTGCGCCTCGGCGAGCCGCTGCAGCGTCTCCGCCTCGCTCAGCCCAAGCTGCGAGCCGAGCGCCTCGTAGGGCTGCTCAACCAGGGGAAACGCCTCCTGCAGCAGCTCGAGCAGGCGTCGCGATGTCTCGTCGAAGTCGACACCGCCCGCCGCGCGTGGCTTCGCCTGCACCGCACTCGGCGACTCGGTCTGCGATCGTGCCTCGGTCGTTCCGCTCGTCATTGTCGGGTCACCCCCGCCTCTTGCTCCACGGGGAGCCCGTAGTTGGTCTCGAACAGCCGCTCGACGCGCGCCGCCTCGTCGTCGGTGATCACCGGCGCGTCCGCCGCTCCGGCGAACTCATCGACCTGGTCGGCGTCGTAGATGTTGGGCAGCGCGCTCACGACCTCCGGTGCGCGCAGTACGTAGCGCAGCGCCGCCTGGCCGAGTGTCGCGCGACGCCCCTCTGCATCTGGCTCCTCGAGGAAGCGCAGCTGCTCGACCTTCCGGATGCCGTTGATCAGCCAGGCCCGCGGGCGATGCCGGCGATGGTCGTTCTCGGGGAAGACCGTGTCGGGTGTGTAGTGGCCCTCGAGCATCCCCGAGGAGTGCGGCACGCGCGTCAGGATCGAGCGGCCAGTCGCCCGCGCCACCCGGATCAATTCACGACCGGGGTCAAGCTCCAGCGCGTTGTAGATCATGTGGACGCCATCGACCGGGCACTGTTCGAGGGCGTACCGACCCTCCTCGGCCCAGCCGATCGCCGGACCGAGCGCGACCATCACGGACCGCACCTTGCCGTCGCGCCGCGCGCGCTCGACGAAGGTCCAGAGGTCGTCCGTCTGCATGTGCTCCAGCCGCACGTTGTGCAACTGGTACACGTCGATGCGATCGGTGCCGAGCCGCCGCAGCGAACCCTCGAGCGCGCGCTCGAGAAACGCGAGGTCGAACCGGTGCGGCGCCTCCTCGTGCCCCTCGCGACGTTGCCCGACGTTCGACTCCCAGTCGTAGCCGAACTTCGTGCCGATCACGATCCCGTCGCGCTCGGCACCGGGGAACGCGTCGCGCAGGATCGTCTCGCCGCGCCCGTTGCCGTATGTGTCGGCGGTATCGAAGAAGGTGATCCCGCGCTCGCGCGCCCGACGCAGCAGCGAGATCGCGTCGGCGTCGCTGTAGTCGCCCCACCAACCGGCGGAGACGGTCCAGACGCCGAAACCGACCTCAGACAACTCGACGTCAGTCCCAGCAATCGCTCGATAGCGCACGGAGCCCCCTCGTCTGTCGCGAGGCTGAGCCCTCGCGAGGTGAGTCGCAACGAGAGATTTAGATAGATTTAGAGCTGTTTAGCGAGACTCACGGTTAGCCGCCATGCGAATTCTCCGAGATCTAACCGCGAACTGTCACAACGAACGAGATTTACACAGATTCCCGGGGCTCGCGGAGGTCGCCGTCACACGCTGATGACGTGGATCCCGCATTCCCGTTTCGTCGCTTCTTCCCACCACCACCGACCCTCGCGCTCGTGCTGCCCGGGGTTGGTCGGGCGCGTGCACGGCTCGCAGCCGATCGAGCGGAACCCGCGATCGTGGAGCTCGTTGTACGGCACCTCGTGCTCCCGGATGTACTGCCAGACCTGCGCCGAGGTCCACTCGGAGAGCGGGTTGAACTTGACGAGCTGCACACCCGGCGAGGCGAACACCTCGTCGAGCTGTGCGATCGGGACCTGCCCCCGCGTCGCCGGGCTCTGGTCCTGGCGCTGACCGGTGACGTACGCCCGCATCCCGTCGAGGGCGCGCCCCAGCGGTTCGACCTTGCGGATGGCGCAGCACTCCTGGTGCCCGTCCTCGTAGAACGAGAACAGTCCCTTGGAACGCACGAGGTCCTGCACGGCCTCGGGCTGCGGAAAGAACAGCTCGATGTCGATCGCGTAGTGCTCGCGTACGCGCTCGATGAACGCGTACGTCTCCGGATGTAGGCGCCCCGTGTCGAGCGTGATCACGCGGAACGGGCGTCCGAGGCGGCTCGCCATGTCAATCAACGCCACGTCCTCCGCCCCGCTGAACGAGATGGCGATCTCCGGCGCATAGTCCTCCAGCGCGCGCTTGACGATGTCGGCGGGATGCAGGCGCACGAGTTCGCTCGACAGCGCCTCGAGTTCAGCCGCGCTGGTGCTAGATGCCGAGACCATCGCGCACCCCCGTTCTCGCCTCTGCCTCGAGGTCGGCGATCATCCCCGCGCCGACCGTGACGTTGGTCGCGCTGTCGATCAGGATGAAGCTGCCCGTCTCCCGGTTGCGTGTGTAGGGATCGACGAAGATCGGCTCCGTGGTACGCAGCCGGATGCGGCCGATGTCGTTGAGCGTCAGCTCCCCGACCGCGCGGTCGCGGTCCAGCGTGTTGACGTTGATGCGATATTCGACGTCGTCAACGACCGCTCGCACGCGGCGCGTCGTGTGCTTGAGCCAGAACTTCGAGCCCGATTCGAGCTTCGACCGCTCGGCCATCCAGCAGAGCGTCGCCGTGAACTCGTTCGTCTCTAGCGGCGGCGCCTTGACCGCGCAGATCATGTCGCCGCGTGTCACGTCAACATCTTCCGCCAGGCGCAGCGTCACCGACTCCGGCGGCCGCGCGACCTGCAGGCTGCGCTCGTACACGTCGATGCCTTCGACGGTGGTGCGCACGCCCGAGGGCAGCACGACGACTGCGTCGCCCGGATGGATCTCGCCGCCAGCGACGGCGCCGGCATAGCCGCGGTAGTCCGCATGGGCCTCTGTGCGCGGCCGGATCACGGTCTGCACGGGGAAGCGCGCACTCGTTTGCTCGCTCGCCCGATGCACCTCGATCGCCTCGAGGAACTCCAGCAGCGGGGGCCCGTCATACCAGGGCATGTGCATCGAGCCCTCGACCACGTTGTCGCCGTCGAGGGCCGACACCGGAATCGCGGTCGTGTGCTCGACCGCAAGTTGTCGCGCAAAGTCGCCGAAGTCCTCGACGATCGCGTCGAACGTGCGCTCGTCGTATTCGACCAGGTCCATCTTGTTCACGCAGAGCACGAGCTGTCGAATGCCGAGCAGCGAGGTGAGGTACGCGTGCCGGCGCGTCTGCTCGATCACGCCCGTGCGCGCGTCGACGAGGATCAGCGCCAGCTGCGCCGTCGAGGCACCGGTCACCATGTTGCGCGTGTACTGCACGTGCCCGGGCGTGTCCGCGATGATGAACTTCCGCCGCGGTGTCGCGAAATAGCGGTACGCGACGTCGATGGTGATCCCCTGTTCGCGCTCCGCGCGCAGCCCGTCGGTGACCAGCGCCAGGTTCATGAAGTCGTGCCCCTGGTCGCGGCTCGATCGTTCGAGGGCTTCGAGCTGGTCCTCGAAGATCTCCTTCGAATCAAACAGCAGGCGCCCGATCAGGGTGCTCTTACCGTCATCGACGGAGCCGGCGGTGACGAAGCGGAGGAGTTCCATCGCTACCTCGAACGTGTGCGTTTGATGGCGTCCAGGGCTAGAAGTAGCCCTCGCGCTTGCGGTCTTCCATCGCGGCCTCGGAGACACGGTCGTCGGCACGGCTGGCGCCACGCTCGGTGATGCGAGCCGCCGCGACCTCGGCGATGATCTGCGGCAGCGTTGCCGCCGCCGAGGCCACCGCGGCCGTACAGGTCATGTCACCGACGGTGCGGTAGCGGACCAGTTCACGATGCGGCTGCTCACCCTCGATCAGTTGCAGGTAGGGCCCGGTCGCCATCAGCATGCCGTCGCGCTCGAACACCTCGCGCTCGTGCGCGAAGTAGATCGACGGGATCTCGAGATCTTCCTCGAGGATGTACTGCCAGATGCCGAGCTCGGTCCAGTTGGACAGCGGGAACACCCGAATGTGCTCGCCGCGGCGGTGCATGCCGTTGTAGATGTTCCACAGCTCGGGCCGCTGGTTGCGCGGGTCCCACTGCCCGAACTCGTCGCGGAAGGAGTAGATCCGCTCTTTGGCCCGCGCCTTCTCCTCGTCGCGGCGCGCACCGCCAAAGACGGCGTCGAAGCGGTGACCCTCGATCGCCTTCAGCAGCGGCACGGTCTGGAGGCGATTGCGGGAGGCACGCGGGCCGGTCTCCTCGACGACCAGCCCATCGTCGATTGCCTCCTGTACCGATGCCACCTCGAGGCGCGCGCCGACCTCGGCGATCCGTCGGTCCCTGAAGTCCATCACCTCGTCGAAGTTGTGACCCGTGTCGACGTGCATCACCGGGAAGGGGATGCGCGCTGGCCAGAACGCCTTCTCGGCGATCCGCAAGAGGACGATCGAGTCCTTGCCACCGGAGAAGAGCAGCACCGGACGCTCAAACTCTGCAGCGACCTCACGCACGATGAAGATCGCCTCGGCCTCCAGGTCGCGGAGATGCCCGCTCTCGGGCAACTCCACCCGGCGAGGGGCGTCGGGTGTCGCCTCGCTCGACTCGGGTCGAGCGTCCGTGGGGGCAGTCTGAGTCAACGTCGCCGCCGTTCATCGCCGATCGCCCGAGGGCGATCGCGCTGCGTGCTGGGGGGCGCCGCGCTCCGCCGCGGGCCGCCGCTCAAACGGCGCATTCGCCCTCGCCGCGCTCGAGCACGTACAGGCCCTCGCGCTCCCAGTCGATGAACTCCTGCATCGTTTCTGCTTTGAACTCCGGCGCAACCGTCAGGTCGCGAATCTCGTCCTCGAACGCTTCGCGGCCTATGCGGTCGGCGAAGTCATTGAAGCGCTCGCCCTCGTTGCGGTCGCGCTCGTACATCGCGACGAAGCGCTCAACCACGTCGGGCGCGCGCTTCGCCGGGATCTTCAGCTTGAGCAGCGTGCCGATGCGGAGCTGCTGACCCAGTTGCCGCGACCCACCGACGAAGACGTTGTACGCAGGCACCTGCCGCTCGCCGTCGGCCGACTTGATGGCCGCGCCATGGAAGCCGATGTTGCCGATGTGGTGCATGCCGCACGAGTTGGGGCAGCCGCTGGCGTTGATCAGCACCTCGCGCGTCAACTCGTCGTCGACCTGCATCTCGCCGAGACGCTCCACGATGGCGCGGTTGAGACCCATCGAGGAGGTGATGCCGAGTTTGCAACTGTCGGTGCCGGGGCAGGACACGACATCCTCGATCTGGCGCGCCTGCGAGGAGCCCAGACCAAGCGCTTGCAGGTCCTTCCAGACGCTGTAGAGCGAGAGCTCCGGGATCCACCGCAGCACCAGGTTCTGCCACTGCGTCGTGCGGGCACGGCCGTTGCTGTAGGTGCGGATGATGTGGGCGACGCCTCGGAACTGCTCCGGCGTCAGGTCGCCCTGCGGCACCTGCACCTCGATGGCGTAGTAGCCCTCTTGCTTCTGCGCCATCAGCGACGCGCTCCTCCACGCCTCGAACTCCGCCTCGTCACCATTGGGCTGCGCCGTCACGGTGGGCATGAGGGACGGCGCGTCGGCCGCTTCGTCGTCGAGGTAGAGCAGGGCATCGGGCTTGATGTCGTGCTGCGCCCAGTCCTGCTTCAGCTCCTCGTCGATCATCTCGCGGAAGGCCTCCTCGCCCACGCGGTGGACGAGGAACTTGAGGCGCGCCTTCGCCAGGTTCTTCCGCAGCTCGTCGGCCTCGTTGAAGACACGCAAGATCGCCTCGGAGACCTTCAGGTACTCGTCGACCGGGGAGAACTCGCGCACGACCACAGCCTCCTTGGCCATCGTCGAGAGGCCGCCACCGACCATCATCTTGAAACCACGCACCTGCTGGCCGTCGATCTCCTTGATGCGCGGGATGAAGCCGATGTCGTGAATGGCGGTCCAGGCGTCGTCGCGGTCGCTCCCCGAGAACGTCACCTTGAACTTGCGAGGGAGGAGCTGCGTGATCTCGTTGCGCACCCAGTAGCGCACGAACGCACCGGCGTACGGCGTGATGTCGAACGGCTCGTCCTCTCGGATCCCGGCCCAGGGATCGCCGGTGACGTTGCGCACGACGTTGCCGCAGGCCTCGCGAGTGGACAGCCCGGCGTCGCCGAGCAGGCGCAGTGCCTCTGGCGTGCGCGCGAGTGGGATGTGGTGGAACTGGAAGTTCTGGCGGGTCGTGATGTGGCCCTTGCCGAGCGGCGTATAGCGCTCCGCCAGCTCGCCGAAGGCGTCCAGCTGGTCAGCGCTGACGCCACCGAATGGCAGCTTCACGCGCATCATCTGGCGGGCCGCCTGACGCTGCCCGTAGACGCCCTGCTTGAGGCGGAAGCCGATGAACTTCGCCTCGTCGCGGTCGCCGTCCAGGAAGGCCGTGGCCTCGGTCTCGAAGTCCTCGAACTCATCGCCCTGGATCGGGATCACCCAGCCAGGCCGCTCGACACGGTTTGCAGTCGTCATCACACGTCCCTTGCCGCTGGTCCTGTTCGCCGAAGCGGTACAGCTGGCTTGCATCCTGCGCTCAGGGCTGCAGGTGTGCCCGGTCGTCTGACGGTGCCGACCACATCTCGCACGGTACGCGCGGACGCGCGCACCGGGAAACGATGTGATCGCCCCACCACTCAAATCACGCGGCGGAGGCGCACCGACACCTACCTTGAGCATCTATACTCGCTAATGATGATTAGGTTAGTCAAGTATCCCCGATGACAGAGTCCGCCTCTCGCTTCACGCGCGTGATATCTGCCATCGATCAGGCCAACGCCGAAGACCCCGTTGGGCTGCGTATCGGCGCCATCGAGGAGCCTCGAACGCTGGTCCATGGCCGCATGGCCACGCACTGGGTGGAGGAGCTCAGCAAGGATCCGCCGGAGGAGTTGCGCATCGCCGCGCGTGGCCACCACATCCGACGCTGGCAGATCCCTCGACAGGACTACCCGGAGGGCCGCCGCGGCTACCTCGACTGGCGCAACCGGCTCCACACTTTCCACGCCGCGGAACTCACCCGCCTCATGGCCGCCGAGGGCTACGACACGCCCGCGACGACCCGCGTCGGCGAAATCGTCGCCAAGAAGGGTCTGGGGACAGACAGATTTGTTCAGGTTTTCGAGGATGCGCTCTGCCTGGTCTTCCTTGAGACTCAGCTAGGCGAGTTCACCGAGCGACTGCCGGAGACCGCGGCGCTCGATCGGGTCCTCGCACGGACGTGGCGCAAGATGAGCGAGGCCGGGCGCGAGGCGGCGCTGGCACTCGACCTGGACGAGCGCGGGCGGCACGCCCTGGAGCGAGCGCTCGGCAGTGGCGGATAGGCGAGGCGACGTGGGCTACTACCCGATCTTCCTCGACGTGACGGACCAGCCGGTGCTCCTCGTAGGCGGCGGGCACGTCGCTCTCGAGAAGATTGGCAAGCTGGTCGACCACGGCGCGCGTGTGACCGTGGTCGCGCCAGAGCTGATCGCCGAGGTGCGGGCGTACGTCGAGGACGGCCGCGCGGAGTTGCTCGAGCGTCCGTTTCTGAGCGGCGACACCGCGGGCGCGTTCCTCGTGATGGTGGCGACGGACGACGGCGAGGTGAATCGCACCGTCGCCGACGAGGCGCGGGCAGCCGGCATCCTGGTCAACGCCGCCGACGATGTAAACAATTGCGACTTCATCCTGCCCTCGCTCGTGCGCCGTGGTGAACTGGCGATCGCGGCCTCGACGGGCGGGACAAGTCCGGCGATGGCTCGCTGGCTGCGCGAGCGACTCCAGGAGTTCCTCGATGACCGCGTGGTCGGCCTCGGCGACTTGCTCGCTGACGTGCGCCGCGAGGTGCGCGAGCGCGACCACGCCTGCGCTGCGCGCTGCACGCGCGCTCGCATCCCACCGCCCCTGCTCTGCAGCGAGTGCCCGAACCGCATCCCGGCCGACCACTGGCAGGAGGCGATCGACGAGGAGCTGCTCGACCTGATCGTGACGGACGGCGACGCCGCGCGGGCCCTGCTCGTCGAGCGCCTCGGCGTCGCGGGCGAGCTCGAGCCAGCCGCCTGGTGGCGCGAGGGGGTGCGCGCATGATCACGATGGCCGGCATCAGCCACCACAACGCCATCCTTGAGGTGCGCGAGCGTCTCTCGCTCCCGACGGAGGCGCTCGAGGCCGCGGTACAGCGCGTGAGCGGAGAGATCGACGCCGGCGTTACGCTGCTCTCGACCTGCAACCGGCTGGAGTTCTATGCCTCCGGCGATCATGAGCCCTCGACGCTGCTGCCGCTTCTTGCTGCAGTGCTCGACACGGACGCGAGCACGATCGAGCGATCATTCAGCCTCCGCGCCGGCAGCGACGCCGTTCGGCACCTGTACCGAGTCGCCAGCGGGATTGAGTCGATGGTCGTGGGCGAGTCCGAGATCCTCGGGCAAGTGCGCGGCGCGTTCTCCCTAGCCGTAGCGAGCGAGACTGACGACGCGCTGCTCTCGCGCCTCTTTCACACCGCGATCCGCACCGGCCGGCGCGCACGCAGCGACACCGCGATCGGGCACCACGCGCTCTCAACTTCCTCGATCGCGGCGCAGCAGGTGCGCGACCGCTTCCCCGACATTGGCGAGGTGGGGGTGATGATCCTCGGCACCGGCGAGGCGGGCAGGCTCGCGGCCGAGGCGCTCGCTGACGCCGGTGTGACCGACTTCCGCTTCGTCAACCGCACGTTCGAGCATGCCGAGGCGCTGGCCGCGGAGCTGGGCGGACGCGCGGCGCCGCTACACCGCCTCGAGGCGGAACTGGCCACTTCGGCAGCGGCCATCACCGCATCCAGCGCGCCCGAACCGCTACTCGGCGAGGCGCTAGTACGGTCGGCGATCGCGCAGCGCGACACGGGCGGCCTCTTGCTGATCGACCTCGGTCTGCCACGCGACGTGGAGGCGAGCGTTCGCGACCTCCCCAGCGTCGAATACCTCGACCTCGAGGACCTGCAGTTGATCGCAGCCGACCACTCGGAGCTGCGCGAGAGCGAGATTCCGGCCGTCGAAGCGATCGTCGAGGACGCGGTGGTCCGCTTCGAGGAGTGGGCCGAGCGCCGTCGTGCCACGCCGACCATCCGCCAGCTCACCGAACGCGCCGAGGCCCTGCGCGCGCGCCAGGTCGAACGCGCCTTCCGTGGCCGTGCCCTCTCCGCCGACGAACGCGCACGCGTCGAGGAGATTGTCGAGCCGCTGAGCCGGGCCCTCGTGCGGCAACTGCTGCACCAGCCGATCACCCGATTGCAGCAGGGCGGCGACCGTGATCGGCACGTCGACGCGGTGCGTGAGCTGTTCGCGCTCGATGACGCACCCCTCGATGACGCGCTCCTCGACGACGCAGGGGACGAGGCGGCGCGGAGCGACGACTGATGGTCGTTCGACTCGCCACCCGCGGCTCGACGCTGGCGCTCGCCCAGACCCAGCTCGCCGCCGAGGCCCTACGCGCCCACGACGCGGCGCTCGAAGTCGAGACGGTCGAGGTGACCACCGCCGGAGACCGCGATCGCACTACGTCATTACGCATTCTCGGCGGGCAGGGCGTGTTCGTCGGCGCCGTCCGCGAGGCCGTGCTGCGCGGCGATGCCGACGTCGCCGTGCACTCGATGAAGGATATGCCGACGACGCCCGTCGAGGGACTGACGGTCGCCGCCGTGCTCGAACGGGGCGACCCGCGCGACGCACTGGTGAGCCGCGACGGCGCGACGCTGGACGCGCTACCGGCCGGCGCTCGCATCGGCACCTCCTCGACCCGCCGCGTCGCCCTCGTCCTTGATCGACGCGCGGACCTCGCGGTCGTCGACATCCGAGGCAACGTCGACACGCGCATCGCGAAGGTTGACGACGGCAGCTACGACGCGGCGTTGCTCGCGGTGGCCGGCCTCGAGCGGCTGGGCCGCGCAGACCGCATCGCGGAGGCGTTCGCGCCGTCGGAGTTCCCGCCAGCGCCGGCACAGGGCGTGATCGCCCTGGAGTGCCGCGCCGATGATTCAGCGACCGTCGCACTGCTCGCCGCCATCGACCGCCCCGAAACCCACACCGTCGCTAACGCCGAACGAGCCGTGTTGGCGGCGCTCGGCACCGGATGCGACCTCGGCGTAGGGGCGTTCGCCACACTCAACGACGGGCAGCTCACGATCGTGGCCGCCCTCGGCGGTGGCTCCACAGAGGAGTCGGTGCGTCGCGGCGAAACGCGCGGCGCGCCAAGCGATGCCGAAGCGCTGGGCCGCGCGTTGGCGGCCGAGCTGGCGCCCACCTACGTCGAGGAGACATCGTGACACCGCGCCTCGGACACGTCTGGCTTGTCGGCGCTGGTCCCGGCCATCCCGGGTACCTCACGCGGCTCGGCGAACAGGCGCTGCGTCGGGCGGAGGTCGTGCTCTACGACCGGCTCGCACCGCAAGCGCTGCTCGAACTCGCGCCCGCAGATGCACGTCTGGTCGACGCCGGGAAGGCGGCCGGCGACCACACCCTGACCCAGGACGAGATCAACGCCTGGTTGATCGAGGAGGGGCGCGCCGGCCGTCGCGTGGTCCGCCTCAAAGGCGGCGATCCGTTCGTGTTCGGCCGGGGCAGCGAGGAGCTAACGGCGCTGTCAGAGGCGGGCATCCCCTGCACCGTGATTCCCGGCACCACCTCGGCAATCGCGGGGCTCGCCGCGGCCGGCATCCCGGTCACTCACCGCGGGCTGGCGTCGTCCTTCGCCGTCGTCACGGGCCACGAGGACCCGACGAAACCGGAGACCTCCGTCGACTGGCAACGCCTCGCCACCGCGGTCGACACGATCGTCGTGCTGATGGGTGTCGGCCGCTTCCCCGCCATCGCCGGCGCGCTCATCGAGGGCGGTCGTGACGCGTCGACGCCCGCAGCGCTCGTGCAAGAGGCTTCGACACCGGCTCAGCGCACGTTGCGCTCGACCCTCAGGGCGATCGCCGAGGACGCTGCCCACGCGGAGATGGGCGCGCCTGCCCTGCTGGTCGTCGGCGCGGTCGCGGCGCTCCACGATCAGCTCAACCCCGCCTTGACGGCGCCGCTCGCCGGCAAACAGGTCCTCGTGACGCGAACGCGTGCGCAGGCCCCAGCGCTTGTCGAGCGACTCGCCCTCGAGGGCGCATCGACGCTCGTGCTGCCCGCGATCGAACTCGAGGACCGGGTCGACGAGGCGGCGCTTGCCGCCTCGAACGATGGGCTCGACGCGGGAGCCTACGAGTGGGTCGTCTTCACCTCCGCGAACGCCGTGGACCGCTATCTCGGTGCACTGCTCGCGGCCGGCCGCGACGCCCGCGCGCTGGCGGGCGTCCGCCTCGCTGCGATCGGCGCACCAACCGCCTCGGCGCTGCGCGAGCGCGGACTCGTTGCCGACCTCGTGCCGGACGAGGGGCTCGCGGAGCCGTTCGCCGCCGCGATCGTCGCTGCGGGCGAGCTTGATGGCCGGCGCGTGTTGTTGCCGCGCGCCTCCGGTGCACGCGAGGAGTTGCCTGCGGCACTGCGCGACGCCGGAGCAGCCGTCGACGAAGTGACGCTCTACCTCGCCGCCCCGCCGGCCGAGGTGCCGGCGGAGGTCGTCGCGGCGATTCGCAGTGGCGCGGTGGACATCGCGACGTTCACCTCGTCCTCGACGGTGCGCAACCTGGCGAGCATCCTCGGAGACGACCTGGCGGGCCTCGAGAAGACGACGGTCGCGGTGATCGGCCCGGCCACCGCGGCGACCGCCGAGGCATGCGGACTAACGCCCGCAGTGGTTGCGTCGGAACATACGATCGATGGGCTCGTCGAGGCGTTGCGCGAGCATGAGCACGCGCGCGAGGGTTGAACGGAGGCATCGCATGGTCAGCACGACACGCACGACAGGGTTCACACGCACGCGCCGCACGAGGCAATCGGAGGCGCTGCGTGGGCTGGTCCGCGAGACCCGGCTCGACCCCTCGCAGTTTGTCTACCCGCTGTTCGTCACACACGGCAGCGACGTTCGTCAGCCGATCGCATCGATGCCGGGCCAGGCGCAGCTCTCGATCGACCAGCTCGCGGCCGAGGCAGGCGAGCTCGCGGACCTCGGCGTGCGCGCGGTGCTGCTCTTCGGCTTGCCGGCAAGCAAGGACTCTGAGGGTTCGGAGGCGTACGACGACGGTGGCATCGTGCAGCAGGCGATCCGGGAACTGAAGCGGGTCGACCCGGGCCTTGCGGTGATCGCTGACATCTGCCTCTGCGAGTACACGGACCACGGCCACTGCGGGGTGCTCACCGCCACGGGTGAAGTGGACAACGACCCCTCGCTCGAGCTGCTGACGCGGATGGCGGTCTCCACCGCCGAGGCGGGCGCG
Organism: Dehalococcoidia bacterium; assembly: GCA_965226785.1. Classification (GTDB taxonomy): domain Bacteria; phylum Chloroflexota; class Dehalococcoidia; order UBA2979; family UBA2979; genus CBDDEC01. The sequence continues at coordinate 447,963 of CBDDEC010000004.1, read as the reverse complement.
GACATCATCGCGCCGTCCGACATGATGGACGGCCGCGTCGCGGCGATTCGCGAGGGCCTCGACGGGTCCGGGTTCGAGGCGACGCCGATCATGTCCTATAGCGCGAAGTACGCCTCGGCTTACTACGGTCCGTTCCGCGAGGCCGCCGATTCGACGCCGCAGTTTGGCGACCGCCGCGGCTACCAGATGGACCCCCCGAACGTGCGCGAGGCGCTCCGCGAGGTGGCGGCCGACATCGCGGAGCAGGCCGACATCGTGATGGTGAAGCCGGCGCTGGCGTACCTTGACGTCATCCGCGCCGTGCGAGAGAGCACCGATCTGCCGCTGGCGGCCTACAACGTCTCCGGCGAGTACGCGATGGTGAAGGCGGCGGCGCAGCAGGGCTGGCTCGACGAGCGGCGGATCGTCCTCGAGACGCTGACAGGTATCGCACGCGCCGGGGCCGACATCATCATCACCTACCACGCGAAGGACGCCGCACGCTGGCTGGCCGACGGGGGTGCGCGTGGAGCATGAGCGCTCCCGCGCCGCCATGGAGCGCGCACGCGCGCTGCTCCCTGGCGGTGTCGACTCACCCGTCCGCGCCTACCGCGCCGTCGAGGGCGACCCGGTCGTGCTCGCCAGTGGCTCCGGCGCGACCGTCGTCGACGTCGATGGCAACGAGTACATCGACTACGTCTGCTCGTACGGACCGCTGATCCTCGGGCATGCGCACCCGCAGGTCGTCGCGGCCGTGCAGGCGGCCGCGGCCGGTGGCACCTCGTTCGGCGCGCCGACCGAGGCCGAGAGCGATCTCGCCGAGCGCGTAGTGGAGGCCGTGCCTTCGATCGAGATGGTGCGCTTCGTCTCGTCGGGGACCGAGGCGACGATGACGGCGATCCGGCTCGCGCGAGCCGCCAGCGAGCGCGACCGCGTGCTCAAGTTCGAGGGCTGCTACCACGGCCACGCGGACGGCCTGCTCGCCTCGGCCGGTTCCGGTGCGGCGACGCTGTCGTTGCCCGACTCACCGGGCGTCCCGGCCGACTTCGCGGCACAGACGCTGCTGGCGCGTTACAACGACCTCGACGCCGCGCGCGAGCAGCTAGAGGCGCATCGTGGCGAGGTGGCGGCGATCATCGTCGAACCAGTCGCCGCCAACATGGGCGTGGTGCCTCCCGCCGCGGGGTACCTCGAGGGGTTGCGCGCGCTCTGCGACGAGTTCGGCGCGCTGCTGATCTTCGACGAAGTGATCACGGGCTTCCGCAGCGCCCTGGGCGGCGCGCAGGAGCTGTACGGCGTTCGACCTGACATCACGGCGCTCGGCAAGGTGATTGGCGGCGGCCTACCCGTTGGCGCCTATGGCGCGTCGAGGGCGCTGATGGAGCTGATGGCCCCCGTCGGTGATGTCTACCAGGCTGGCACGCTCTCGGGGAATCCGCTCGCGATGGCCGCTGGCTCGGCCACCCTCGACCTGCTCGCGGGCGACGAGGGAGCGTACGCGCGGCTCGAGGCTCTCGGCGCGCGCCTGCAGTCGGGCCTCGAGGCGGCGATCGAGACGACGGGCACCACGGCCTGCGTGTCGCGCTCCGGTTCAACGCTGACGCTGTTCTTCCGCGGCGAGGCGCCGACTAACTACGACGAGGCCCGCGACGCGGACCTCGATCGGTTCGGGCGCTTCCATCGCGCGATGCTCGACCGCGGCGTACACCTCGCCCCCGCGGCGTTCGAGGGCTGGTTCGTCTCGCTGGCCCACGATGAGGCGACGATCGATCGCACGACCGAGGCCGCTGAGGCGGCATTGCGGGCGACCGCGGGCTAACCCTCGAAGGGTCGCGTCCAGCCGTCGACCGCCGCCACCTCGCCCAGCGGCTTCCGTTGCGCCGAACCGAAGCCGCCCCTGGGGTAGCCCAGCGGCAGCGCGTAGACGACCTGTGCCTCCTCTGGCACGTCGAGCAGCGAGTGGACGCGGTCCTCGACGTCCGCGTGGAGCGTCGTGATCGTCCCGCCGACCCCGAGCGCGCGAGCGGCGAGCAGCAGGTTCTGCGCAGCCGGCACCACCGAGTTGGCTGCGCCCGGACCACGGGCCGTCGAACAGAGCAGCACGACGATCGGCGCCTGCCCGAACTCATCGGCAAGCCGCCGTGCGGAGCGTGTCACCGGGCTATCCGGCAGATCCTCGGGCGTGAGGTAGCCTTCGTCGCGGCGCTTCGCCCACCATGCCTCGTGGTACAGCGTCGCGAACTCGGCGCGAACCTCGGGATCCCGCAGCACGATGAACCGCCATGGCTGCGCGTTGCCACCGTTGGGCGCGCGAATCGCCGCCTCCAGGATCAGCGCCAGGTCATCCGCGGGGATGGGGTCGGGGCGAAAGCGCCGGATCGCGCGTTGCGTGAAGATCGCTTCGCCGAGCGGCATCGTCAGCGCCGCCTGTGCCTCGTCTGCGCCCATCATCGACCTCCACTCGTCCGCAATTGACCGTCGCCGCGGCGCAGCCTACGCGATCGCGCGACGTCACGAGACCGGTGCGAGGAGCGCGGCCGAGGCGCTATGGTTGCCGCATGGCTACCGAGGAGCGGCGGATCACGGTCACTCTGCGCGATGTCGCGGAGCAGGCCGGCGTGTCGATCAGCACGGCATCGCGCGCGCTGACGGGGACGCGCCGCGTCCATCCGGAGCTGATCGAGCGGGTCGAAAGCGCCGCGAGCGACCTCGGGTACCGGCCGAATCAGGCGGCGCGATCGCTGCGCATGGCGCGCACCATGACGTTTGGCGTCATCTTCAACCGGCTCGAGAGCCCGGTGATGCTGGATCTCCTCGACGGGCTCAACGCGGGCAGCGCGGAGCGCGACTACACGCTGCTCGTCACCAGCGCGCGCAGCGACCCGACCGTGTATCGGCACCTCATCCGACGCCTCTTCGAGCGCCGCGTGGACGGCCTCCTGCTCTCCTCCCCGGAGGGCATCGAACCGGAGCTCGCGACGTTCCGCGCGGCGGGCACGCCGGTGCTTGCCCTGCTCCGCCGAGGGCCGGGCGCCGAGGACATTCCGGTCGTCACGGCCGCCGTCGCAGACGCACGGGCGCAGGCGATTCGACGCCTGATCGAGCTGGGACATCGCCGCATCGCCACGATCGGGGGCGACTTCGTGTCTGGCGATCTCGCGACGAGCGCCGGCGTCGAAATCGTGCAACGCCAACCAGTGGAAGGCGCCCCCGTCGAGGTGTTCGCGCGCGAGGTCCGCGAGCTGGCGACCGGCCCCACGCCCGTGACGGCGTTCATTGTTGACTACCCGCGCAGCTCGATGCTGGTTGGCGTCCTGCGCGAACTCGGGATCGAGGTTCCCGCCGGTGCCTCGGTCGTGACGTTCACTGAGTCACGGCTGACCGAAGGCTTGATCTACCCGCCGATGGCCGCCATCGACGTTGATACGCAGGAGATCGGACGGCGCGCCTCGGCGCTCGTCGCCGACTGGGTCGAGGGCGAGGAGCCGCCGCCTGTGACCTCGCTCCAGGTCGCTCGATTCATCGAACGGCCGTCGATCGGTCCGGCTCCAGCGGGTCTGAGCTGAGCGGAGCCGACGTGCAGCGCCCAGGCCGCTCGCGCCACCTTCCCACCGCCATCATGGCGGCCGCCCTGGTGATGCTCGTGCTCTCCAGCTGCGGCCAGTTTGCTGAACGAGTCACGAAGCCGACGCCGGAGGAGGCGCGCCGTCTCACGCTCGCGTGCGACGAGTTCGACGGGCTCCTGCAGGAGCTCGAAGACGCGCTCGACCCGCTCTCGGAGATGCGTGAGATCGTCGCCAGCGAGGCGCTGATCCCCTCGCAGCGACTCGGCCCGATCGGCGACCCGGAGGAGGAATACGAGCGGCTCCTCGCGGTCCAGCAGCACACCTCGAACGCAGCGACTCGAGAGGACGACAGCCACCGTCGAGCCTACGAGGCGCTCGATCGCAGCATCCGCGCCTGGATCCTCATCTCGGAAGCGTACCACCCTGGCGACGACGCCGCCGGGTTCAGCGACGAGATCGGGCAGTCGATAGCGATGCTCTATCTGGCGGCCGACCGGCACGGCGACTCGTGCGGCCCCCCGGACGGTGTGCTGTTCGCCGCGGGCGAGCTGGACTAGCGCGAACGCTCGCCACGAACGAGGGCCGGCGGTTGCCGGGCCCTCCTGACGCTCAATCGGGTTGGTTCGAGCCCTCGGCTACGCGAGTGTCATCGACTGCCCCGCAGGCGCGGGTCGAGGATGTCTCGCATCGCGTCGCCGAAGAGACCGAAGCCCAGGACGGTCAGGCTGATCGCGGTACCCGGCGCGAGCGCGACCCACATCGCTTCGCGGAAGAATGCGCGGTTGCGGCCCGATAGGTCCTGGCCCCACGAGGCTGTCGGCGGTGCGATTCCGAAGCCGAGGAAGCTGAGCGCGGCCTCGCCGAGAATGACAACCGTCACGCCAGCGGTGGCGGTGATGATCACATAGGGCATCACGTTCGGCAGGATGTGCCTTCCGATGATGCGCTGGTCACCCGCTCCGAGCGCCCTCGCGGCCAGGACGTAGTCCTGCTCCTTCAGCGAGATAACGACTCCTCGCACGATGCGTGACCCGCCAAACACGGCCCCAAGAGAGAACGCGAAGATCAAGTTGCGGAGCTCCCAGGAGACCAGGAAGAAGTTGCCACTTCCCGTTGATGGTGGTCCGAGCAGCGTGATGATCAACAACAGTGCAATCAAGAATGGGAACGCCGACCAGATCTCTCCGGAGCGCTGGATGATGTAGTCGACAATGCCCAGGTAGTAACCAGCCCAGAGCCCGAGAACCGTGCTGAGGACGACGTTGATGACGATCACGGTCATCGCCACAGCCAGCGAGATCTGGCTGCCAGCAATCGTGCGACTCAAGACGTCTCGGCCGACCGCATCGGTGCCCAGCCAGTGCTCGCTCGATGGGGACAGCAGGGGCAGCGCGACGGTCTTCGTCGGGTCGTGGCGGACCAGCCACGGCGCGAAGATCGCGATGAACAGGAAGATGGCTACGAGCGCGATGCCGAACGCGCCCAGAGGCTGACGACGCGCGTACTTCAGCGAAGCCCTGAGCACAACGAGCACTGTGCCGAGCACGGGGATCGTACGAGGGCGCCGCGGTTGAAGTACCTCTTCAGCCATTACGTGTACCTGATCCGCGGATCGACGACCGCGTAGAGCAGGTCCACAACCAAGTTCGTAGTGACGACCAGCAGCACGGCGTACATCGTGAGTGCCATCACGACAGCGTGGTCTTGCTGCTGGACTGCCACGATCGTGTACTGACCGAGCCCAGGCAGCGCCGTGATGCGCTCCAGGATAATCGCTCCGCCGAGCAGCACCCCGACGAGGCCGCCAGCGATCGTCAGCACCGGAATGAGCGCGTTGCGGAGTGCGTGGCGCAGGATCACGACGCGCTCAGCGAGTCCCTTCGAACGAGCAGTACGAATGTAGTCCTGGCGCAGAACTTCGAGCATCGAGGACCGAGAGAGCCGCATCAGCAACACAGAACCACCGAGCGACAGCAAGAGTGTGGGCGGCAAGATCTGTCGGAAGTTGCGGACCGGATCCTCCCACGGCGGAACGTATCCGAACGGCGGCGAGTAGTTCCAGAAGATCGCGGGAAGAATGAGGAGCAGCGTCAGCGCGTAGAAGTCGGGGATCGACCCCATGAAGAGGGCGAAGAATCGCACGATGTAGTCAATCGGACTGTCCTGGAACACTGCGGCCAGCGTTCCGAAGACCATACCGAAGACCATCGTGAACAGGAGCGAGAAGATCATGATCATCGCCGTCACAGGCAATCGGTCTTTCATCTCCGACTGGATTGACCGACCGCCGAGGAACGACGATCCGGGATCGCCCTGGACCATGCCGACCAGCCAGTCGACGTAGCGTTCGAGGATGGGCCGGTCGAGCCCGTGCGTCCTGTTGAAACCCTCGATCTGTTCGGGCAGCGCGTCCTGCCCGATGAAGATGATCCACGGCTCGACCGGCACGAGGTTGATCGCGAAGAACGTGATCAGGCTGGTGATCAGCAGGACGGGAACGAAGAAGATGATGCGGCGGAGCGCGTAACGGCCCACTGCGTTCTCCCTTGGTGGTTCGAGCGCTCGTCGGGCGACCGGTCGGAGCAGTAATGAGCAGGGCCGGGCGTCGCGAGGAGGCGACGCCCGGCCCTGCTACTACTTACTACTGTTCCCTTCGGGACCCAGCCCCACGCTCAGCAGACCTCTGGCTCTAGGTGTCGAGCCAGAAGTTCAGCTGCTGCGTGTTGCTGACGCCGTCTGACGACATCTCGAAGTCCGCGCCCTTCACGTAGTTGTAGTAGCCCGTGTGGCTGTTCCCCGTAAGGATCGGCACGAAGTTCGCGGCCTTCTCTGCCAACAGCCGCTCGAAGCGGTTGGACAGCGCAGCGCGCTCCTCGGTGTCGAGGGTGCTGCTGATCTGCACCACGATGTCGTCGATCTCCGCGTCCTCCAGCGCGCCGTTGTTCCAGAACGAAGACGTCTGGGACGTGGCGTGGTGGTAGGCCAGGTTGATCGTCATCGTGATGTCGAAGTCGGACGAGCCGCTCGGGTCATCCCGCGGCTTGTTCCCGGACCGTCCGAGGTAGATGTTCCTCGGCAGCGGCTCGGACACGACGTTGAAGCCAATCGTGTTGAGGTCCTCGATCTCGAGGACGCCCGAGTCGACCCACGTCTGTGCCTCCACCGGGAGGAACATCGTCATCTCTTCGTCGTTGTAGACACCAGCCGACTTGACGGCTGCGACGAGCTTCGCCGCCTCCGCCGGGTCGTAGAAAATGATGTCCTCAACGCCGGGGTACCCGATCGGGAACCGAGTCGTCACCGGCTCCGCGAAGTACCAGCCGCGGCGAGCGTCACCGAACCAGATGGTGTCGATCACGCGCTGCACGTTGATGCCCAGGTGCACCGCACGGCGGGCGCGCTCATCCTTCCACGGGTCACGGCGAATGTTCAGGATCAAGGCCTGACCACTCTGCGACGGGTAGGTGATGCGATCGATATCGGCGCCCAGGTCGCCCTCGATCGTGTCCGCCTGTCGAACGTCCGTGAACCACATCTGGTCGATCTGGTTCGCGCGGAACGCCGTCTCGCGGGCGATCTCGTCGGGGACGATGGTGAGCTCCCGCTTGTCGAGGTAGGGACGATCATCCCCACTCGGATCCACATACGTCGGGTTGGGCACGGCGTGCTCGAAGGAGGACGCCTGGCCGTCGTCGTACATATACGGCCCGTTGCCGATCGGAATGTGGTTCTTGAGGATCTCCTCGTCGAGCATTTCGCGCGGCAGCTCACCGCTGCGGAACGCGACGCCGTCGGACTCCTCCTCGAAGAACGCCGCCGGCAGCGCCGTCGTGAACCTGATCGTCGTGTCGTCAATCGCCTCCACGTCGATCAGGTCACTCGCGATGAAGGTGTTCACGGAGGCGTTCGTGTCGGCGACCGCCTGCATGAACTTCAACCGCTCGACGGTGTCCGAGGCCACGTAGTCACGCTGGCCGACCGTATCGTTGGAGTCGCTCTGCGGCTGGTTCTGCCACGGCGTGTTGATGACCTTGACGATCACCTCAGTCTCGCTCGGTCGCTCGATCGACTCAGCGAGGTCGAGATTCGTCAGCTCAGCCGGGTCGAGACCCAGCCCGCCACGCGTGTGCCAGAGGCGCCGGTAGTAGTTCTGCCGGCGGAACGTGTTGATGTATGACGGATCCGCACCGGGGTGCAGCGTGCTGTAGTGCGGGGCGACTGTGACCGTCGCCTGCTTAAACGTGCCGCCGCGCTTGACCGCGTTCGGGTCAACGGTTGCAGACGGAGCGGCCGTCGGAGCTGGCGTTCCGCCGCCACCGCCTCCGCCACCACCGCCGTCATCGTCGTCGTCGTCATCGTCGTCGCCGCAGCCAATCAGGGCTGCACCGGCCAGGCCGGCCGCACCGACGCCAGCGCCACGAAGAGCGCCGCGACGAGAAATGCGCGAGCCCATCATGCGCGACCAGTAGTTGCGCTCGTCCATTGATCTTCCCTCCGGGTGATCGCCAGCAGCAAGCGTGCCCCCGTACGGCACACCACCGGCGATTGCGATCCCACCTGTCTTGGCTCCTTGTAGGGATCTACCAAGGCTTTGTCAAACCTCGTCATCAATATCTACGAGGGCGCCGCGGAGTGGGATCTGCGAGCCCATCATTCGCGACCTGTAGTCGCGCCCTTGCATATAGTCTTTCCCTCGGTGGGCCACCGCCAGCGGTGCACCCTAATTACGGCTGCCGCCAGCGACCGTGATTCCAAACACTGCCCGCCCTGTTGTAGGACTCGCCACGGAACTACCAACTGACCGTGTGACGTCCATTGAACGCCGTTGGTACTTCATTTAGGCAATAATTCGTCTCATAGACTGGTCGAAACGACCATTTTCTATACTTCACGAAGATTTATGGAGATTCCAGGGAGATTTGAGTCCATGAATGAGTTCGCTGGAAGAGTCGCTGTGGTGACCGGGGCCGCGAGTGGGATCGGGCGGGGGTTGGCCGGGCGGTTTGGCGAGGCGGGGATGAAGCTCGTCCTGGCGGACATCGAGCGGGAGCCGCTCGCGATCGCGGAGCGGGAGTTGGTAGAGAGCGGCGCCGAGGTGCTGGCGGCGCAGACGGATGTCTCGAGCCTGGCGTCGGTGGAGGCGCTGGCGGACGCCGCGTACGAGCGTTTTGGTGCGGTGCACGTGCTCTGCAACAACGCCGGGGTGTCCGGCGGTGGGGGCGGCGGCGAGGGCGTCTGGGCCGCGAGCGAGAACGATTGGGCGTGGACGCTCGGGGTGAACCTGATGGGCGTGGTACATGGCCTGCAGGCGTTCGTGCCTCGGATGATCGAGGGGGGCGAGCCCGGCCACGTGGTGAACACGTCGTCGGTGCTGGGGCTGTCGACGGGGCCGGGATCGGTGTACGGCCTGTCGAAGCATGCGGTGACGCGGCTGACCGAGGGGCTCTACTACGACCTGCAGAACAGCGGCGCGCCGATCGGAGCCTCGGTGCTGTGCCCGGGGATGATCGCGACGCACATCATTTCGGCAGAGCGCAACCGGCCGGCGGACCTGCGCGACGAGCGCGACAACGAGGAGCAGGTGACGGCGCTGCGGGCGGAGATGGAGGCGCGCTTCCTCGACGAAGGCATGCCGCCAGATGAGGTGGGGGCGATCGTGCTCGAGGCGATCCGGGACGAGCGGTTCTATATCCTGACGCACCCGCAAATCAAGGAACGGGTCGAGGTGCGGATGCAGGACATCCTCGAGGATCGGTCGCCAACTCCGCCGCCACCGTTCGGCGCAGCCGGCTAAATCGATGTGCGGCGGCCATCCTGACCGATCTCTTGACAGCGCGAGGGGCGGCGAACAGGATGAGGCGAGCGTTGCAAACGATGTCCCACCGGCCCGCGATGGCGAAGCGAAGGCGAACCACGGCATGAAATTCGGACTGTTCTACGAACTCCAACTCCCGAAGCAGTACGACGATGAGACGTGGGACGAGGAGGCGGAGTTCCGCATCTACAACGAGATGCTGGACCAGGTCGAACTCGCTGACTCCCTGGCTTTGACTACGTGTTCGAGGTGGAACACCACTTCCTCGAGGAGTACTCACACTCCTCGGCGCCTGAGCTGATGATGGCGGCACTGTCGCAACGCACGAAGAACATTCGCCTCGGCCATGGCATCGTGCTGACGCCGCCGAACTACAACCACCCGGCGCGCATCGCGGAGCGCATCTCGGCGCTCGACCTGCTTTCGGATGGTCGCGTGGAGTTCGGCACGGGCGAGTCCGCGTCCGACATGGAGCTGGGCGGCTTCGATGTCGAGCGCGGGATGAAGAAGGCGATGTGGGAGGAGTCCACGCGCGAGATCACGAAGATGATGACCCAGGAGCCGTACGACGGCTTCGAGGGCGAGTTCTTCTCGATGCCTTCGCGCAACGTGGTGCCGAAGCCTCGCCAGAAGCCGCACCCGCCGCTATGGGTGGCCGCGTCGAGGCGCGAGACGACGATGGTGGCGGCACGCTTCGGGATGGGTTCGCTGGGCTTCGGGTTCGAGACGCCGGAGGAGCTGGGCGATCGCGCGAACGAATACTACCGGCTCGTGCGCGAGGAGTGCATGCCGATCGGGCAGGCCATCAACCCGGCGCTGGCAGTGCTGAACACCTTCATGATCGGACCGAGCGACGAGGAGGCGCTGAAGCGCTCCGCGGGCGGCCCCGGGTTCTTCTCCTACTCGCTGGGCTATTACTACAACCCGGCGACGGGCGGAAAGCACCAGCCGGGCACGCAGAACCTCTACAAGCAGTACCGCGACTCCTCCTCGGAGGGTGCGGCCGAGGTGCAGGCGGCTCGCGGTGGCTTCCTGACCGAGACGCAGATCCGCGAGGGCGAGCCGGAGGAGGAGGTGCAGCGCGCCCTCTACCCCGCCGCACGCTCCGGCAACGCCATCGGCACGGTGGACAGCGTGCGCGAGACGCTCAAGCTCTACGAGGATCAGCACCTGGACACGATGATCTTCGTGGCGCAGGCGGGTGACCGGAAGCACGAGCACATCATGGAGTCGATCCAGGAGTTCGGGACGAAGGTGATGCCCGAGTTCAAGGAGCGGCACGAGACCGTCCACCGGTCGTGGCGCGAGGAGCAGTTGGCCGGGGTCGAGTTCCCGATCAACTCCTCGATCTAGCCTCGACGAGAACACGCGCGGGCGCCGGGCGGCGTTCGCGCCAGTGTGGAGACGCGCCATGGCCAAGCCCGACGAGATCCAGGACGGCGATCTGCGCGCGCAGATCGAGAACGCCTACCAGCACATGCGCGAGGGCCAGGGGACAGACGCGGTCAAGATCCTCGCGGATGCATACCTGTACCAACTGACGCACAAGCCCGACATGCTCGAGGAGACGATCGAGCCTCGCCCGGGTCGGAAGATGCCGGCGGTGATGCGCTGGCCGAACCTCGGCGCAAACCTCAAGCTCGACTCGGTGATGGCGAAGAAACCGGAGATCGAGTTCATTCGCGACCACTTAGCCGTGTCCGAGGCCATCACCTACTACGAGTACACGCTTGAGCCGGCGATCAACCACGAGTTCTAGATGCAACCACGAGGTCTAGGGTGACCGCACTCGCGATCGTCGGCGGACGCGTCTGGGACGCGACGCGCGACGCACCCCTGGACGACGCGACCGTCCTGATCGAGGACGGGCGGATCGTCTCCACCTCGACAGACGCTCCGCCCGACGGTGTGCAGCAGATCGACGCACGCGGGCGCTTCGTGATGCCGGGTCTCGTCGACATGCACGTTCATGTGCAGCTCTGCAGCGATGACTCGCTGTACAGCTTCCTGGGCACGGGGATCACGACGGTCCGCGATGTGGGATCGGACATCGATCAGTCGCTACCGATGCGCGCGGCGATCGCGGCGGGCGAGCGCATCGGGCCCCGCCTCTTCGTCTATGGCCCCCTGCTGGACGGCGACCCGTCTGTCCTCGGTGGCGCGCTGGGCGGACTGACGTGGATGCAGTCCACCGTCGAGGAGGGTGTCGCGCACATCAACCAGCTGATCGACCGCGGCGTGGACGGCATCAAGCTCTACGCCGGGCTCCGCCCCGACCTGGCCGGGCCGATGATCGAGGCCGCAGGCGGGCGCGTCCCGGTGACGGGCCACCTCGGACGGACCTGGGCGAGCGAGGCGGTGGCGCTGGGGATCAACTGCCTCGAGCTCGTGCACGCGACCGTCTACCAGGATGTCGCGCGGCCCGAGGACCGGCACACGCGGGAAGGCGGGAACGGCGGCCGCCGGGACTACTGGTCGTGGCTGAGCCACGGCTGGGCCAACGCTGATCTCGAAGCGGACTACGTGACCGACTTCATCGGCCAGCTGGTCGAGCGCGATGTGGCGATCAGTCCGACCACGGTGCTGATCGGCGGGCTGGTCAGCGCGACCGACGAGGAGCGCCCCGGACAGGCGTACCGGCCGCGCATCATGCGCGAACGCGACCGCCAGCGAGCCGCGATGCGGGAGCAACTGCAAGCCGCACGGGCCGCCAGCGAGGCCCCAGCCAGCGAGCCGGTGACGCCCGCGATCGCGGCGGCTGCGCAGGTTACACAGATTGAGTTCTTGCATCGAGTGCACGCGGCCGGCGGGCGCGTGCTGCCGAGCACCGACGTCGGTGCGGTGCCGCCGCTCAACCCGGGCTTCTCGTTGCACAGCGAGCTCGAACTGCTCGCCAGCAACGGCTTTACGAACGCGGACGTGCTGCAGGCGGCCACCCTCGACGCAGCGCGCGTGCTGCGGGCCGACGGCGAACAGGGCACGCTCGAGGCGGGGCGCGTCGCCGACGTGCTCGTGATCGATGGCGACCCGCTGGAGGACATCACTGCGACGCGCAACCTCGTCACCGTGGTCAAGGACGGCGCGGTTTACGATCCAGCGGAGGTGCTCGGGCGGATCGACGTCAGCGAAGGCGAGTGAGCAGGAGCGGGTCCGAGCGCCGGCGATAGTTTGACGGCTCACCTCACCGACGAATATCGTTCAGGCAGGCAATCGATTGCAGTCGCCGGGCTCGCCCGGCGCCCCTCCGGAGGCTCGCATGGGCATTCTTGCCACTTTCCTCGACGACCACCCCGCTGTCCGCGACCCCGAGTACCGCCCGATGGCGGTGATCGACGATGCGGAGCGCGAACGCCTCGACGAGAAGATCGGCGGCGCTGAGAACTACGGCGCGGACGTGCTGCAGCGGCTGATCATCTCGGACCCGGAGGACGTGGAGTACAAGCGCGCGATGGTCTCCTCGATCGTCAGCGCGGAGTATGCCGGCATCGATGCGTTCGGCCGTAATGTGGCCCGCTGGGAGGACCAGGTGGTCCCGGACGGCCTGATCCACGCGATGGTGCGCCAGACCTGGGACGAGGTGCGCCACGCACGCCTCGGCACGGAGCTGCTCGAGCTCGAGTACGGCGGCACGCTGGGCGAGTACCCGGACACCCTGGCCGGCGCGAGCGTCGGGGACCAGATGAACGAGGAGCAGCGGCAGGCCATGCGCATCCGCCAGCTCAACCCGGTGATGTCCCTCTCCTCGACAAACGTTGGGGTCGAGGGCGCAGCGCTACGGCTGTTCTCGGGCGTCAGCCGGCTCGGCGAGCACATCGGCGACGACATGATGGAGCTGGTCTACGACTACAACTGGGCGGACGAGGTCGTCCACGTCGCCATCGGCGACTGGTTCCTGAAGAAGATCGCCGAGGACAAGCCGCAGGCCGAGCAGGTCGCGATGCGCGCCCAGGCGATGACCGAGGCGATGCGCGATCGCGTCGGACGCAACGTCTCTGCCGAGGTGAAGGCGGAGGTGATCGACTTCATGCAGGGCGAGACCGACCGTGCGACATCCGTCCTGGTCGGACCGCTGTCGGACGGCTACGAGCCTGACGCGCAGCCCGAGGCGCCTTCGGGTGCTTCGACCGCGGCCGCCGGCGACTGATCCGAGTGCGCGTGATCGCTGGATGACCTACCGGATCGAGCTGGAACCCTGCATCAACTGCGGGCTCTGCCGGTTGGCGTGCCCAACGGGCGCGATCAAGTATTTCTCGACCGGGCATCGGCACCACGTGGTCGAGGACGAGTGGTGCATTGACTGCAACATCTGCATGCCGCTCTGCCCGATCGATTGCATCACCTCGCACCCGGAGGTGCAGCCGAGCGCCGAGCAGCGCGAGCGGGCGGTCACACGCGCGCATGAGTTCGCTCACCGTGGCCGCGAGTTGAAGACCGCCGTCGACTCGCGTGCGTCGGCGGTGATCGAGCGCCGGGCTGGGAGCACGACATGACCGAGTACGCCCTGGACCAGCGCACGATCGGCGGGGCGTTCTCCGTCGATGACAATGCGCGACGGCTACTCAACTACAAATACGCCGAACGCATCTGCATGGTGACCGGCGCCGGCTGGGCGCCGACCTGCCCGACGATCAAGATCAAGTGGACGATCTCTGAGTTCGCCTACGACGACGCCGTCCACCACCACGATCTCGGCATGCGACTGCCGGAGCTGCGCATCCTCGAGGGCGCGGACTACGGCAACCCGCCGACGCTACGCTCCTCGACAGCGGAGGAGCCGCCGAACGACGACTTCGTCAAGTTCTGCGAGGAGCTGCAGGGCCAAGGGGACGAGCTGCTGCGAATCGTGGGGCTCTACCGCGTGCTGAAGACGCACCTCGCGGTCAATTACCGCTACCACATGCAGGCGACCGATCCCGTCTCGGACGGTCCGACCGTGCGCATCCTCAAGCACATCCTCCTCGACGAGGAGGAGCACCTGCGCTGGGGCCAGGCGATCTACGAAGAGGTCGCGACCACGGCCGCGCGGCGGCGCGAGGCGCTCGAGTGGCAGATGCACCTCGAGGAGCTGCTGGCGCACGCCGGCGGGGTGACCGGCGAGCGCTAGTCATCCGACTCGATCCGGCTCCTTGACCCGCGCGGCGTACGCCGCCTAGCGTCGGCGCGCCCGAAGGGGGCGCGTCATGGCGAAGCGAATCGGCTCCGACTACATCTTCGACCTGCCGACCGTGGGGCAGGCTGCGATCTCGCCGGACCGGAGCCAGGTGGTCTACGTCCGAGGCGATGTGAGCCGCGAGGAGATGAAGGCCTCGGCGCACCTCGAGCTGGTGTCGATTGAAGGTGGAGCGCCGCGGGTGCTCACCTCGGGCGACGGCGACGCGGTGCCGCGCTGGTCGCCGGACGGATCGCGGATCGCGTTCCTGCGGCGGCCGACCGTCGACGGCCAGCCGGGACGGGCCCAGGTCTGGGTGTTGCCACTCGACGGTGGCGAGGCGCAGCAGGTCACGGACATCGCCGGCGGGGTCGCCTCGATCGTATGGATGCCCTCGGGCGCGCAACTGGTCGTCACCGCCGACGTCGATCCAAACGCGAGCGACGAGGAGGGGCCTCACGTTCAGCGGGTGAACCGCATCTACTATCGGGCGGATGGCATCGGCTGGCGCGGGGACTCGCACCGGCAGCTCTTCCTCGCGGAGGCGGACGGCAGCGGGACGCGGCAACTGACGCGCGGCGACCACGACGCTTCGAGCGCCGCACCGTCACCGGACGGTCGGCGCATCGCGTTCTTCTCCACCGACCGCTCGAGATCGCGGCAAACGAAGCTGCCGGGGCGGTTCGAGCTGTGCGCGATCTCGCCGCGCGCCGGGAGCGTCGATCGCCTCGTGCGTGACGTCCGCGGCTCCGGCTCGATCGCCTGGTCGCCGGACGGGCGCGAGATCGCATACATCGCGAGCGACGAGGACGCGTACGCATACGTCTGGTCGGTCGCACGACGCGGCGGCGAGCCGAGGCGACTGACGAACGACAGCATTGACCCGCTGGGGGCGGGCTTCCTGCTGGTCGACGGTCCGCCGATCGTCTGGCACCGCCGACGGATCACATTCCTCGCGGCCGAGCGCGGCTCGACGGGGATCTACAGCGTGGCCGCCAGCGGCGGCCGACTGCAGCGCGTCCACACCGAAACGGAACTGGTGTTCGAGTTCTCCTCGACGCCGGACGCCGGGATGTTCGCGTTCACCAGCTCGACACTCCGTCGCCCGCCTGAGATCGCGGTGCACGAGCCGGCGACGGGTGACTCGCGGCGGCTGACCAACGTGTCGCGCGAATACGTGCGCGAGCACGACGTGGCTCGTACCGAGCGCCTCTCGGTATCCAGAGGCGAATTCGACATCGATTGCTGGCTGACGTTCCCGCCGGGTTTCGATCGGAGCCGGCGTTACCCCCTGATCCTGATGATCCACGGGGGCCCGAACGGGTTCTACGCCAACGGCTGGGTGCCTGGCGCGCAGACGCTGGCAGCCCAGGGCTACCTCGTGCTGTGGACGAACCCTCGCGGATCCGCCAGCTATGGCGCCGACTTCATGGCGCGGGTGTTCGAGGACTGGGGTGGCGAGGACTACGAGGACCAGATGGCCGCGGTCGATCGCGTGCTGCGCCGGCCCTACGTCGATGGCCGACGCCTCGGCGTGACGGGGTACTCGTACGGCGGGTTCATGACCTCGTGGATCATCGGGCACACGAACCGCTTCAAGAGCGCGATCGTGGGCGCGCCGGTGACGAACCTGTACTCGATGTACGGCACAACGGACATCGGCGTCGGGTTCGGCGAGCGGCAGTGGGGCGGTCCGCCCTGGACGAACCTCGAGGAGTACGCGAAGCACTCACCGATCACCTACGCGTCGAACGTCGAGACGCCGGTGCTGCTCGTGCACGGCGAACTCGACATCCGCTGCCCGATCGCGCAGTCGGAGGAGTACTACGTGGCGCTGAAGCGGATGGGAAAGGAGGTCGAGTTCCTGCGCTTCCCGGGCGGCTACCACGGCTTCACCGTGACGGCACATCCGAGGCTGCGCGAGGCGTACGTCGAGGAACAACTCGCTTGGTGGAAGCGGACGCTGTAGCTCGAACGCAACAACAGAGCACTGGAAGGACCGGCAATGGACGGCGCGAAGATCAAGGAACGGCTCGGCGGAGGCGGCTACGTCTTCGGCTGCATGATTTCGGCGATGGGAACGACGAGGTTCAAGCGCAGCCTGGCGGGCGCGACGCTGGACTTCGTCGTGATCGACTCGGAGCACGGGTCGCGTGACCGCAAGGAGATCCAGGAGCTGTGCGGCATGCTCCGCGATGTGGACATCGCCCCGATCGTGCGGGTGCCGGTCCCGAAAGCGGAGTGGGTGGCGATGGCCCTCGACGCCGGTGCCGCGGGCGTGCTCGTGCCCTACTGCGAGACCGTGGAGGAGGTAGAGGCCTGTGTCGCGACCGCAAAGTGGCACCCGCTCAAGGGCGAGTATCTGCTGCGAGCGGTCCGCGAGGGGGTGTTCCCGAGCGACGACGCCGAGGCCTACCTGCGCGCGCGGCACACGGACAGCATCATCATCGTCGGCATCGAGAGCGTGCCCGGTCAGCAGAACCTGGACGCGATCCTCGACGTGGGCGACATCGACGGCATCTTCATCGGCCCGAACGATATGTCGACTTCGCTCGGCATCCCGGACGACGTGACCAACTCGAAGTACCTCGACGTGCTCAAGGACGTGATCGCCCGCTCGGAGGCGAAGGGCGTTCCGGTCATGATCCACCAGCAGACGCCCGAGACCTCGGCGACGGCGATCGAGCTGGGCGCTCGCTTCGTCATGCACTCGAGCGACGCACGGCTGATGCAGGTCGCCATGCAGGACCAGCTCCACGAGCTGCGCGAGGTGGCGATCCGCGTCTCCGGTTCCGGCGAGCTCGTCGAGGGCGCCGACACGGTCGAGACGGTTTAGAGAGCGAACCCACGATGACGCGGGTGACCAGACTCGAACCGACGCTGCCGGGTGCAGAGGGGTGGGAGACCGCCGAGCCCTCGGCGCTGGGGTTTGATGGCGAGGCACTCGAGGCTGCGGTCGGCTACGCGGTGGCGAGCGAGATCGAGTGGCCGACCGAGGTCGGGCACATGGTCGGGCGCAACGATCCGCCGCCGTTCAACCGGCCGTTCGGCCCGACGAAGCCTCGCGGTGCCGCGGGCGGCGTGGTGGTCAGGCACGGCTACGTGGCGGCGCAGTGGGGCGAGCCCGAGCGCGTCGACATGACGTTCAGCGCGACGAAGAGCTACCTCTCCACATGCGTCGGCCTGGCCCTCGATCGAGGGATGATCCGCAGCGTGCACGACCGGGTCGCCGACTACGTCGACGGCGAGTGGTTCGAAGGCGAGCACAACGGGGCGATCACCTGGCAGCATCTGCTGCAGCAGACGAGCGAGTGGTCGGGCACGCTGTTCGGCATCCCGGACACGGTCGACCACAATCGCTCCGTGCGGCAGGGAGAGAACGTCGGAAAGAAGGGCGAGAGGCGCGAGCTGCACGCGCCCGGCACCTTCTGGGAGTACAACGATGTGCGCGTCAACGTCCTGAGCGTGGCGGCGCTGCACGTCTGGCGCGAGCCGCTGCCGGACGTGATCCGTCGCGAGGTGATGGACCCGATCGGCGCTACCTCGACGTGGGAGTGGCACCCGTACGACAACGCGACGATCGAGATCGATGGCGTGGCGACGCCCTCGGTGCCGGGCGGGGCGCACTGGGGTGGCGGGCTCTGGATCTCAGCGCTCGACCACGCGCGGTTCGGCCAGCTCTGGCTAAGACGAGGTGACTGGGGCGGCCGCCAACTGCTCTCCGAGTCCTGGATCGATGCAGCGCTCACGCCGTGCGGGATCCGCGACATCTACGGCTACATGTGGTGGCTCAACACGGGCCAGCGGACGTGGGCTGCCGCCTCGGAGGGTGCATTTTCCGCCTCGGGTGCGGGGGGCAACGTGGTGGCGGTGGTGCCGGAGCACGACCTGGTGGTGGTGACGCGTTGGGCGGGCGATGCGGCGGGCGTCGTGAATCGCGTGATCGGGGCGATCGCCGGTTAGAAGATCGGCTCGACGATGTACCAGCTGACGGCCCAGCCGAGGAGCAGTCCGGCCGCGACGCCGAGGCCGAAGACCGCGCGTACGGCCCGCCCCGGGGCTTGCACGACCAGGAACGTGGCCGATGCGTAGACGGTGATGAAGACGATGAGATGCAGCCCGCCGAGGATGATCGCCCACTCGCCCCCCGTCCGCTGACCGAGCCAGACTGCCAGGATCAGCGCGCCGATGGCGCCGAGCGGGGCTCCTTCGAACAGCGCCCGGCGTTCTGTCTGACTGCTGGTGAGATGAGCCAACGCGGTGACGCGTGCGACGTTGCGCTGCCGGTCGGTGGCGGCGGCGGCGACGGGATCATTGACCGTCCCTGCTGGGGCCACGGAAGGCACGGTGCGAATCCGCCTGGTCGCCACGACCCAGCTAAAGCCGAGGGTGAGCAGGCCCAGGACGGCCTGCGTCCACGATTCAGCGACCGTGCCGGTGCGATCGCAGCCCTCGGCGTCGCGGCAGAAGACGCCGCCCGGCTCAACCTGGCCCAGCGCCACGGCAGGGATGAGCAGCACAGACACGACGAGCGCGAACGAGAACCACCTCGTAAGCCGGTGTACGTCCATACCGCAAGCCTACCGGATCCTCATCGGCGACCTCGCGCTAGGATGCGTTCGTAGCTGCGAGGAGGTCCGGCATGCCGCTGCCGCTCGAGGGGGTGCGTGTCCTCGATCTGTCGGTGTTTCAGCAGGGAACGTACGCGTCCGCGATGCTGGCGGACATGGGTGCGGACGTCGTCAAGGTCGAGTCGCCAGACCACCCCGACCCGGGGCGTGGGACCGGGCTCGACCATGCGCCGAACGGGCTGCGGGCATACTTCCAGCACCTCAACCGCAACAAGCGCGGGATCAGCCTCGACCTAAAGGCAGAGGCGGGGCGCGAGACGTTTCTCAAGCTCGTCGAGAGCGCGGACATCTTCCACCACAACACCCGGCCGGGCGTGGTCGAGCGGCTGCGCCTGACGTACGAGGACCTGCGCGCGGTCAACCGCCGGATCATCGTCAGCCACGCCAGCGGGTGGGGTGACCTCGGGCCGGACGCGGAGGCGCAGCTGGGGTCGATGGACATCCTGGCGCAGGCGCGTGGCGGGATCATGTCGGTCACGGGCACGCCTGACACGGGGCCGATGCCCGTGGGCGCGCCGTTTGCGGACCATGTGGGGGCGATCATTTCGGCGTACGGGATGATGGTGGCGCTCTGGGAGCGTGAGCGCAGCGGCGAGGGGCAGCAGGTCAGCACCTCGCTCTACGGCGGCCAGCTGACGATCCAGGGGTTCAACATCACATCGGCGATGTGGAACCAGCGCGAGCAGCAGCGACAGCCCGTCGAGGAGCGCCGGCCGCACTGGAGCTCGTACGAGTGTGCGGACGGCAAGGCGATCATGGTCGGCGGCGGGACGCCGGACCGTTGGTGGGGCGACTTCTGCGATGTCCTCGGATGCCCGGAGCTGGGCGAGGGGCGGTACTTCACCAACATGCAGGGCCCCGAGTGGCGGCGCACCGCCCGCGCGCGGCTGGCGGAGGTCTTCCTGGCGAAGTCGCGTGACGAGTGGATCGCCGAGCTGTCACCGCGCTTCATGGTGCAGCCGGTCCGCAGCTACCTCGAGATCGCCGAAGACGAACAGGCCTGGGCCAACGGCTACCTGGACTACATCCCGCGCGAGGATGGCGACGATGTACCGACGGTCGGGCTGCCGGTGCGGCTGAGCCGGACGCCAGGGAGCCTGCGGCACCTCGCACCGGAGCTCGGGCAGCACACGGAGGAGGTCCTGCTCGAGGCGGGTCTCGACTGGGACGAGATCAGCGCGTTGCGCGACCGCGGCGCGTTCGGCGAGATCCCCGCGGCAGCCGCCGGCGACGACTAGGGCGCCTGGAACGAGGCGAGCAGCTCTCCGCGACGGCCCGGTGCGCCTTCGATGAGCTGCGCCCTGTCGACATCCTCGAACACATCTGTCTCTGGGTCCCAGCGATGCAAGGTGCGTCCGAGGGGACGGCCACCCTCGGCGGCGTCGATCTCACGGACCTCAGCGATGGCGCGCCGCTCGGGCGCGCGCCAATCGTCGCCGACGGTGGCGATGTAGACGGCGAGGTCGAGGCGCCCGGCATCCGCGTCGGGTACCCCGTTCTGGCCGCAGATCACCTCGAACGCCTCGTCGATGCCGGGCGCGTGGAGCGCGGTGGCCAGGGAGAAGCCGCGTTCGAGGGCGGCGAAGACGCGGCGCACGGGATCGCCCCAGAGGTAGTTCGACATCGGCGCCTGCGACACCTCCGCCATCTTGAGATAGCCGCCGTCGCCTTCGGACGGGATGCCGAGGTCGCCGCCCGCCGCCTCGTCCACTTCGTGCATCGCGGTGCCGTCAGGTACGTGGGCGAGCGTCGCCTCCATCGTTGTCGTCTTCCCGGCGTGACGTGGGATGGCGATGATCAGCAGCGAACGTCGTTCCTCTGCCGCCAGCGCCAACGTCGAGGCGATGGCCGGGGACATCGTGCGGTTGCGCACGAGGTCGAGCAGAGTGAGGTCGGGCATGGGTTCTCCCGTACCGCGCAGGCCGGGACCTGCCGCCGTGGAGCCGTAGCGTACGATCGACGGCGGCAACGCCGCTCCTTGGAAGGTTGGACATGCCGCAGCAATACTCCGCGACGGACGCCGAGTCCGGCCTCGAGGTGCGGGTCACCGGCGAGTTCCCGGCGGACCCGGAGGACCGCGTGCGCATTGCGCGGACCTCGAACCTGTTCACGAAGCTCATGTCGACGATCCTGACAACGGATAACGACTACGAGCGGCGCGAGCGTTTCAAGGCGATCGAGACGCAGCTGGAAGTGGCCGAGGCGCTGATCCGCGGCGACATGGTCGAAGTCCAGCGCCTGATCCGCAGCACGCTGGAACAGATGGGCGTGACTGAGGAACAGATGCGTGAGGTGGAGCGTCAGCTCCGCGAGCAGCTTTCGTCGCTTGGGCGTGACGACCTCGGTGTGTTCTTCAGCAGCGATGAGGCTGTTGGCGAGGACGCGATCGAGGGTGACACACCCCTCGACGACGCTGGCCTTGACGATGCGAGCGACGAGGACGACACACCGCTCGACGACCGCGGGATCGACGATCCACCGGAGGACCGAGGGGCGGACAAAGACTAGCCCCGCATTGCGGGGCTAGTCCTACCGTTCGCTCCAGCGTCGGCTCGATTGGCCTCGGGTATTGCGCCACACTATTGCCAGAACGCGGGAATACCCCACCCCCCGGACGACAGATACCCCCAGAACGACGGAGCAGGGGCATAGGTGATGTTGCCGCTACCGCCGGATGGCACGGGCGGCGGTGGATCGGGGATCGGTAGGTCGAGGTCGACGTCCCCCACATCGGGGTCTTCCATCTCCCAGCCACCATCATGAGGCAACGGCTCAGGCGAGTACGGTTCCGGACACTGGGCGGGGAACAGGTTGCTCATCGCGTCACAACTGGTGTCCCAGTCGCCCTGTTCTGAGCCACAGCTCCCAGTAAACCCTCCAACGGCCCAAGCCGGATTAGAGATCGAGTAGTCGCACTGAGTGCCGTCCCCACAGGCCGTGAACAACGTGCCTGTAGCGGGGTTGTATAGGGCTCCCCCCGCACCACAGCCGCCGTAGCCGAAGTCGTCCTCGACGGTATTCGGTACATCATGGAAGTTGCCGTTTTCATCGAGGGTGGGCCAATCGGCCTGCGCTGCCCCCACCCCAGCGGCCACCACCAGCACTAGGAACGTGGGAACCCAGATTGCTAGAAGCATTCGTCTGTGTATCGCTGTCAAACTCGCTTCGCTCTCTATCGGCGGTTACACGACGTACCGCCGAGGCTGCCCCCGCGTGCGCTGTCAGGTTTCTGACGAATTGCGCCACTACCGCCAGAACGAGGAGAACCCCCGAACGACGGACCAGGGCAACTGAACCGCCCCGGGAATGTTGGAGGCTCCAGTCCTTGAGAGGATGGAGCGATGACACGACCAGGCAGATACCCAGCGGAGATCCGCGAGCGGGCGGTCCGGATGGTGTTCGAGCACGAGCGGGACCACTCGTCGCAGTGGGCAACGATCAGCTCGATCGCCTCGAAGTTCGGGATGACGCCGGAGACGTTACGGAAGTGGGTGCGACGGGCTGAGGTCGACGGCGGCGCACGGCCGGGGCAGACGACGGAGGAGCAGACGCGGCTGCGGGAGCTCGAGCGCGAGAACCGTGAGCTGCGCCGGGCGAACGAGATCCTCAAGGCCGCTTCGGCTTTTTTCGCGCGGGAGCTCGACCCGCGACTGCCGAAATGACTCGCTTCATCAAGACCCACCGCGAACGCTTCGGGGTCGAGCCGATCTGCCGGGAACTGCAGGTCGCCCCGTCCAGCTACTACGCCGCCCGGAGCCGACCGCTCTCGGCGCGGCGGGTGCGTGACGAGGCGTTGAAGGTGAAGCTGCAGCACGTCCACGCCGAACAGTTCGGGGTCTACGGTGCGCGCAAGCTCTGGCGCCAGCTGCACCGCGAGGGCATCCCCGTCGCGCGCTGCACCGTGGAGCGGCTGATGCGGGAGCTGAGTCTCTCTGGGGTGGTACGTGGGAAGGTCAAACGGACGACCGTGGCGGACGAGAGCGCGCCCAGACCGGCGGACCTCGTGGAGCGGGACTTCCACGCACCAGCCCCCAACCGGCTCTGGGTAGCCGACCTCACCTACGTGCCCAGCTGGTCGGGCTTCGTCTACGTCGCCTTCGTCATCGACGTCTACTCGCGCTCGGTCGTCGGCTGGCAGGCATCGCGCTCACTGCGGACCGAACTCGCGCTCGATGCCCTTGAGCAGGCGCTATGGGCGCGGAACGGACCCTTCGACGGGCTGATTCATCATAGCGATCGTGGGGTGCAGTACCTCTCGATCCGCTACACCGAGCGGCTCGCCGAGGCCGGGGCCGTGACCTCGGTCGGGAGTCGTGGTGACTCCTATGACAACGCGCTGGCGGAGTCGGTGATCGGGCTCTACAAGGCGGAGTTGGTGCACCGCCGGGGACCGTGGCGCGGACTCGACGACCTCGAGCTGGCGACGCTGGAGTGGGTGGACTGGTATAACCATCGGCGGTTGCATAGTGCGCTCGACTACCTGCCACCCGCCGAGTACGAGCGCAACCAGGAACGTGAGCTGGTCTCGGCAGGTGCCGGGACTCAATGAACCGAGTCTCCACTAAACCCGGGGCGGTTCACAACAGTGATGTTGCCGCGACCACCGCCTGTGCCATCCGGCCTTTGAGAGTAGATGGAGGTCCCCACATCGGGGTCCTCCATCTCCCAGCCATCATCGCGAGGCACCGGCTCAGGCGCCTACGGTTCCGGACACCGGGTGGGGAACATGCTGCTCATCGCGTCGCAACTGGTGTCCCAGTCGCTGCGTTGAGGCGCAGTGCCCGAGTATGAGCCTTCGCCGTAGGCCTCGCTCGGCCCTCGACTACCTACCAGTTCCACCACCAGTACCAGTCGTCGTTAACCGAGTCGGCAAGATCACCGATGGCGTAGGTGAGCCTGCTTAACCCCAGGGCATCACCGTCGGGGCAACCATTCGTTGAGTAGCATTCGCTAATCTCACCTCCGGTGTAACCCTCATGATCGGCTGAGGCTGGCGAGAGCGTGGCGCTCGCCGCCGCAACGAGCAGCACCGAACCGACGGCGACGCTGATTATGACTCGTTTCAAGGGTGGACTCCTGACATGCGAGCGGGTGGTCGGGTGACCTCCCTACTGGTTTCTGATGAAATGCGTCAGCATTCTAATATTTTCTGACTGATTCACACCCCCGGCTTCCCAGCCTGCCCCTCCACGGCCCCTGAGCCCACGCTGGAGAGACCAACTACGCCACGCCGACGAAGCGAAGAACGTTTGGGACTGTTGCTCACGCAGCCGGGCGCAGCACACGACGACTAGCGGAGATTCAAGACGTAGCCGATGTGGGGCCGATTCGTGATCTGGGCCTGCGGCGCTATATGGGCGAGCTTTGCGCGCAAGGTGTGGACGTGCATCCGCAGCGCTCCGCGGACGTTGACCGGATGCTGGCCACCCCAGATTGCCTCGATCAGGCGCCCGTGCCGGACCACCGCGCCCGGCTCCTGGAGCAGCTCGTCGAGCAGGACCGCCTCGGAGGGCGTAACCGAGATGCTGTCGCTGTTGGCGCTTAGCGTCCCGCGATCGATGTCGAGACGTAGCCGCACGTCTCGAGTGCGCGCTTCCCCTCGGACCTGCGGTGCCAGCTCGGCGAACGCCCAGGCGAGCCGCTCTTCGACCGTGCCCCGCGCGATCACCACCAGGCTCGGATCGTCGGAGGCGACCCGCAGCCAGGCTGCACCGTCCGGAAGCACGACGACGGCGGCGAGGTGACGCTCCGCCGCACCGCGCGCACGCTCGAGGATCATGCTGGCCCCGGAGTGGGTACCCGCCTCGACGACGGTGAGGTCGGCATCGGCGGCATGCGCGGTGGCGAGGACCGTCGCTGGCGTCGCTTCCGCGACGACCTCGTGTCCTGCAGCCTCAATGGCGCCTCTGAAGACACGCCGCGAAGCGCGAGATTCCGTAATCACCAGTATGCGCACGAGGCGATGCTCTCTACCGGCGACGGCCGGACATCGGCGGCTGGGGACGCCGCGGGTGTGAGTCTTGAGCCCAAATGGGCAGAGGCGGTACGATACCCAGTCGAACGTACATTCTAATCTCCCCCCTGCTGCTGGAGTGCGGCGAACGAGGTGCCCCGAGTGCCAGCCGACCGGATCACAGTCACCGGCGCGCGCGAACACAACCTGAAAGCCATCAACGTCGAGATCCCACGAGACAAACTCGTCGTGATCACAGGCGTCTCGGGCTCGGGGAAGTCTTCGCTCGCCTTCGACACGATCTACGCCGAGGGACAGCGGCGTTATGTCGAGTCGCTTTCGGCGTACGCGCGCCAGTTCCTGGGCCTGATGGAGAAGCCGGACGTCGAGTACATCGACGGGCTCTCCCCTGCCATCTCGATCGACCAGAAGGGCGTCTCGAAGAACCCTCGATCGACCGTGGCGACGGTGACCGAGGTGTACGACTACCTGCGCCTGCTGTTCGCTCGCGTCGGCATACCGCATTGCCCGCACTGCGGCCGCGTGATCCGACGACAGACGATCCAGCAGATCGTCGATGCCGTGCTCGCCGAACCGGCCGGGACGCGCGCGATGCTGCTCGCACCGGTGATCCAGCACCGCCGTGGCGAGCACGTGCAGGTGTTCGAGGCAGTCCGGCGCGCCGGTTACGTGCGTGTGCGCGTGAATGGCGATGTGCTGAACGTCGACGACGACATCACGCTGAACAAGAACCAGTGGCACGACATCGACGTGGTCGTTGACCGCATCGCCATCCCCGAACGGACCGAGGAGGAGGTGGAAGCGACGCGGCAGCGCATCTCCGACTCGGTCGAGCAGGCGCTCAAGGTGGGCGAGGGCGTGATGGTCTTCGCGGTGCTCGCGGAGGGTGGCGAGGTCACCTCGGAGGAGACGTTCTCGGAGCACTTCGCCTGCTCGAACACGGAGCACGCGCCGTACTCGGTGGGCGAGATCGAGCCTCGCAACTTCTCGTTCAACACGCCACACGGCGCCTGCCCGGCCTGCACCGGGCTTGGCTTCCAGATGACGCTGGCCGAGGAACTGGTGATCCCGAACAAGCAGCTCTCGATCGACGAGGGGGCGATCGCGCCGTATCAGCGCATGTCGACCAGCCGCTCCTGGTATCGCCGCCGCCTCTCGCGTCTCGCCGATGCGTTCGACTTCCAGCTCGACCAGTCGATCGACAGCCTCGACGAGCGCCAGTACGCATCGCTGATGCAGGGCACGGAGCAGATCACCGACGTGATCGAGCACCACGGGCGGACGTACAACGTGACGTGGGAGGGCGTGCTCACCAACCTGCAGCGTCGCTACAAAGAGACCGAGTCCGACTGGGTGCGTAACGACATCGAGCGCTACATGGTCCAGGAGCCCTGCCCCGATTGCGAGGGCGCGCGACTGAAGCCGGAGATGATCGCGGTCAGTGTCGCCGATCGCTCGATCGTCGAGATCTCGCGGATGTCGGTCGGCAACGCCCTCGACTGGGCGACGATGCTACGAGGCGACGACACGCCGCTGAACAGCCGCGACCAACAGATCGCACGGCAGATTCTGCAGGAGATCGGCGGGCGGCTGGGGTTTCTGCGCGACGTGGGCCTGGAGTACCTGACGCTGGAGCGCTCGGCCGGTTCGCTCTCGGGCGGCGAGGGCCAGCGCATCCGCCTGGCGACGCAGATCGGGTCGGCGCTGATGGGGGTGCTCTACGTCTGCGACGAGCCCTCGATTGGTCTGCACCCGATCGACAACCAGCGGCTGATCCGCACGCTGACGCAGCTCCGCGACCTGGGCAACACGGTGCTCGTGGTCGAGCACGACGAGGCGATGATGATGGCGGCCGACCACCTGATCGACATCGGCCCCGGCGCCGGTGAGTTCGGAGGCGAGATCGTCGCGGTCGGGACGCCTGAGCAGGTGAAGAAGAAGCGAAAGTCGATCACGGGCCAGTATCTCTCCGGCCGCAAGCAGATCCCGATGCCCGAACGTCGCCGCGCCGGCAACGGCGAGGTGTTGATGATCCGCGGGGCAGCGGAGAACAATCTCAAGCAGATCGACGCCGGGTTCCCCCTCGGCAAGTTCATTGCGGTGACCGGCGTCTCGGGTTCCGGGAAGTCCTCGCTGGTCAACCTGATCCTGGCGAAGCAACTGGCGCACGACCTGAACGGCGCGCGGGAGCGCGCCGGCGCGCATGACAGCGTCGAGGGCCTCGACCACCTGGACAAGGTCGTCGTGATCGACCAGTCGGCGATCGGGCGCACGCCTCGGTCGAACCCGGCGACGTACACCGGGCTGTTCACGATGATCCGCGACCTCTTCGCCAAGGTGCCGGAGTCGCGGGCGCGCGGGTACAAGCCCGGGCGCTTCTCGTTCAACGTGAAGGGCGGCCGCTGCGAAGCGTGCAAGGGCGAGGGCTACAACCTGATCGAGATGCAGTTCCTGCCGGACGTGACCGTCCCCTGCGAGGAGTGCGGCAGCGACCGCTACAACCGCGAGGCGCTGGAGATCCTGTTCCGCGGCAAGAACATCGCCGAGGTGCTGCGGATGACGGTGACGGAGGCGCTCGGATACTTCGAGGCGTTCCCGGGGCCGCGTCGCAAGCTCGAAACGCTGAAAGACGTGGGACTGGGTTACATCCGCCTCGGACAGCCGGCGACCACACTCAGCGGCGGCGAGGCGCAGCGCGTGAAGCTGGCGACGGAGCTGTCGAAGCGCGCCACGGGCCGCACGATGTACATCCTCGACGAACCGACCACAGGCCTGTCGTTCCCCGACACGGCAGCGCTGCTGGAGGTGCTGCAGCGCCTCGTCGATCAGGGCAACACGGTGTGCGTGATCGAACACCACCTGGACGTGATCAAGAACGCCGACTGGCTGCTCGACCTCGGCCCCTACGGCGGCGACCGCGGCGGCGAGCTGCTGGCCGAGGGCACACCGGAGCAGGTCGCGGCACGCGAGGACTCGGCGACCGGCCGCTTCCTCGCCGAGACGCTGGCGAAGCACGGCGGCGGCGCGCTGCCACCACCCGAAGAGTTCGAGGAGAAGCCAGACCTCACCCCGAACCGCCCACCCTCGAAGGCAGCGGCGAAGCGCGCCCGCAAGGCGGAACGCGAGGCGAAGGCTGCGGCGAAGGCCGCAGCGAAAGCAAAGAAGCCGGCCGGCAAAACCTCGAACGGCCGCTCCCGCAACGGCTCGACCCCCACCTCGGGCGCTACGAAGCGCTCACGGACGAGGGCTTCCTAGCCCACAGCCGTGGCCGCGACGCCCGTTCTCTCGGTCACGACAAGAACCTCATCGCGAGACCCGAGAGCACCCCGTGCGACTACCTCGGCCTCGTGCTACCCCGCCTATGCGGTCAGTGGTCACCCGCCTGCCCCCTGCTGGCGACAGGTTGCGCGACGGATTTAGCGCACAGACCGTCCCATCATATACACTGAATACCATCTTCCAGAGATAATTAATCGATACCACCATGGTTGAAACACCCTCGAAACTCGACTTTCGGTCGCCAGAGTGGGTGGCTGAGCAGCTCCAGATCGACCGCCAGACTGTGTACAAATACCTCCAGGAGGGCGCGCTGCCGGGGCTCCAGCTCGGACGGAAGTGGCTCGTGTCAGAGTCACGGCTTGTCGAGTTCCTGTTCGAAACCGAACACGCTCAGACCGAGGCACGCCGTCTAGCGCTCCAGGTCGGTCTCCGGGTGGCGGTCGCTCCGGGCCTCTTCACCGAGGATGGGCGGGCGGCGCTCCGTCGCGCTATTGACGAAGCGCAGCGGCTTGAGCATAGCTACGTCGGGCAGGAGCACCTGCTCCTCAGCTTCGCCGCGGAGCCCGAGTGCGCCGCCGCGCAGCTGCTGTTGCGCCTCGAGGTAGACGCCAACGGCCTGCGCTCCGCTGTCGAACGCGTGATCGGGAGGGGCGAAGCGTCGCCCGAGGTTCCGCCCGCGTTCGCACCAAGGGCGAGCCGCGTGGTCGAACTCGCAATCGAAGAGGTGCCGCACGGCGGCGCCGACTCACAACACCTGCTCCTCGGCATCCTGATTGAGGGCACTGGCGTGGGCGCTGCCATTCTTGAGGGCCTCGGCTTGACGCTGGAGCTAGCGCGGCGCGCAGTGGAGCCGAGGACTGCCGGGGATGGCCCGAACGATCAGTAGCCGGCTCACCGAGCGTGCAAGACAGCACGAGAGCCGTCGCGTCCGAACAAGGCCGCAGGCCGCTACCCTTCCCGCATGCCCTTGATGCAGTTCCAGAACGCCGATGCGCGCATCGCGTATCTCGCGACGGTGTATCACCTCGGGCGGCCGGGGGCGGAGATTGCCGCCGAGGCGGCGGGGCGCGCTGACTTCGGGTTACGGGCGGTGCATGACGACTTGCTGCCGTTGCTCGATCAGGCGGTCGTCGAGGTGGAGCTGTCGCCGTTCCAGGTGGTGCGGCTGGGGACGGCGCTCCTGGGCGTGTCGAACGAGCTGAAGCAGTACGGGATCGCGGACGGGCGGTCGACCGTGCCTCGTTTCGAGGAGTCGATGGCGTTCCTCTTCCCGGAGGTGGTGGCCGATCCCGGGTCGGCGATGGACCTGGCCGGGCAGCCCGTGGCGCTGCGACGTCGCATCGACCTGGCGGTGACGCAGGCGGAAGCCGAGATTGCCGCGACGCAGGCTGAGGCCGACGAACAGCAGCGTGCGGAACGTGGCCGCTGGTGGCAGGTGTGGCGTCGAGGCGGCGGCGACTGAGGGCGGTCGGGGCCTCGGAGGGCGCGCCCACGACGGTGGCGCGCGGGCGCTCGGTTGTCTGCTAGCGCCACGCTGCCTATATTCCGCGTTGGGCGGGAGCGTGACGCCGCTGCAGCGGCGCGCGCGGAGCGAATGAGCGACGGAGCCAGAAGGGACCGGGGATGACCTACTTCATCACCCAGCCGTGTATCGATACGCTCGACCAGTCGTGCGTCGATGTTTGCCCCGTGGACTGCATCCACTTCGACGAGGGCGTCGACAAGATGCTGTACATCGACCCTGACGAGTGCATCGACTGCGGCGCGTGTGAGCCGGCCTGCCCCGTCTCCGCCATTTACGCCGAGGACGATCTGCCGGATGACCAGGAGGCCTACCGGGAGATCAACATCCTCTGGTACCAGGACAAGGACGCGGCGCGCTCGAAGGTGCCGGAAGGCGCTGGCTAGCCGCTTGCCGACGCGCCTCCCCTCGAGGGGGGCACGATCGAAGAGACCCCGCTGCGCCGGGGTCTTTCGTTTGTCTTCGTAGAGCTAAGCGCGCGCGGCTCTGTTCTTCCACCCGCCCGTGCAGTCGCGCAGGCCGCGGCGTCGGCGGCGATGTCCGCGTAGCGGTTAGTCCTGCAGTGCTTCGAGCAGGCCCAGGTCGTCGTGGGCGATCGGGTCTGCCTCGGCGAGGGGGTGGCCGGTGAGTTCGACGCGGCCGTCCTCGTGCAGGTCGACGAGGAGCACGTGGCCGTGCTGGTCGCGGCGTCCCAGGCCTTCGGGCGCGCCGCTGTAGGCGGCGGTGACGGCAGCGCCGGCGCTGACGCGGGTCATCTGCTCCCAGTGCCCGAGCGCGACGTAGTCGCGCTCGGTGGCGGCGAGATGCTCTTCGCGGATGTGGAAGCTGTGGTGCAGCAGCGCACGCGGGTGGATGTAGTGCCCGTGGCCAATGCCGAGCTGCCACGCGGCATCACCCCGCGGCGGTGGGTCGCCGAACGGCGAGAAGTCGGGCAGTTGCTCGGTATGGGAGCGGCCCCAGACCTCGACATCGAGCGATTCGATCGCGACCGTCTCGCCGTCCGCCTCGCGCATGAGTCGCACGTTGCCAGTCTCCGCCTCGAGGTCGATGCGGTCGTAGACGGAGCCGGGGCCAACGTGGTCGTGGTTGCCGGGGTTGAGGACGACGGGGACGCCGATCCGGCCGAGCTGCTCGGCAGCGAAGGCGAGCGTCTCCGGCTTGACGCGGGCGTTGTCGAAGAAGTCGCCGGCGATCAGCATCAGGTCGACACCCTCGGCGATGCCGACGTCGATGACACGGCGGAACGTGTCCTGGATCGAGGCGCGCAGCTCCACCGAACCGGAGTCGTAGGCGCCGAGGTGCACGTCCGAGGTGTGCAGCAACTTGAGGCGTGGCCGCGTCCCCTGCTGTGTATCTGGCGGCGTCACGACGAGGCCTCGATGACTACGTCCTCGCGTGCCGGGACCTCCGGGCGCAGGGCCTCGATGCGCTCGCGGAGGGCATCCGCCACGCCCTCGATGGGGACGCGGATCTGCTCCATGGAGTCGCGGTCGCGGATGGTGACCGCCTCGTCGTCCAGCGTGTCGAAGTCGACGGTGACGCAGAGCGGCGTGCCGATTTCATCCTGGCGGCGGTAGCGGCGGCCGATCGACTGCGCGTCGTCGAACTGCGTGCGGAAGTGGGGCCGCAGACGGTCCCAGACGCCTCGTGCGGTGGGGGTCAGCTTCTCGTTGCGGGAGAGGGGGAGGATGGCGACGGTGACAGGCGCGACCTCGGGCGCCAGCTTCAGCAGCGCGCGGGTTTCGCCGTTCTCTAGTGTCTCCTCGCGGTAGGCGTCCATCATCAGCGTGAGCATGATGCGGTCGACGCCGACGGCGGGCTCGACGACGTGCGGGACGATGTGCTCGTTCGAGTCGGGATCGAAGTAGGTGAGCCGCTTGCCGCTGGCCTCGCTGTGCGCGGTGAGGTCGAAGTCGCCTCGGTGCGCGATGCCCTCGAGTTCGCCCCAACCCCAGGGGTAGTGGATCTCGATGTCAGCGGTGGCGCTCGAGTAGTGCGAGAGCTCCTCGGCGGAGTGGTCGCGCAGCCGGAGGTGCTGGGGGCGGACGCCGAGGCCGTAGTACCAGCGCAGCCGTTCGCGCTTCCAGTAATCGTGCCACGCGAGAGAGTCCTCCGCGCGGCAGAAGAACTCCATCTCCATCTGCTCGAACTCGCGCGTGCGGAAGATGAACTGCTTGGTCGTGATCTCGTTGCGGAACGACTTGCCGATCTGGGCGATGCCGAAGGGGAGGCGCTTGCGGGTGGTGGTCTGGACATTCTCGAAGTTGACGAACATGCCCTGCGCGGTCTCGGGGCGCAGGTAGGCGCGGGCGCTCTCGTCGGCGACAGGGCCGACCAACGTGGAGAGCATCATGTGGAAGTCGCGCTCTTCCGTGAACTGCCCGACCTTGCCGCACTCGGGGCAGGTGTTGTCCTCGATGTGATCGGCGCGGTGCCTCGTGTGGCACTCCAGGCACTCCACGAGGGGGTCCGTGAACGTGTCGAGGTGGCCGGAGGCGCGCCAGACGTCGGGGTTGGTGATGATCGCCGCCTCGACACCGACGACGTCGTCGCGTTCCTGCACGGTGTTGCGCCACCAGAGGTCGCGGATGTTGCGCCGCATCTCGACGCCCAATGGGCCGTAGTCGTAGGCAGCAGCGAACCCACCGTAGATCTCGGCCGACTGGAACACGAAGCCTCGACGTTTGGCCAGGGAGACCATCGTTTCGAGGTCCGCGGTCATCTCCGAGGCGGGCTCGGTCGCGTCTGCCATTTCACTCCTCAAGAGCCGTACCGCTGGGGTTGCGTGGGCGCGTCAGGCCGGCGAAGCCTCGGCCGCGCGCTCGTCAGGCGAGCGTAGCATCGCGATTCCGTGCCCTCAATGAACGCTTGAGCCGCGGAGGATCGTGTCCTGCTTCACCCGGGGCACTGGACGAATCGGCGTCGAGGATCCGAAGATGCGCGCAACTGGACGTGGACGCGGCGGCGGCAAGGTGCAGGAGGCGACGATGCGAACGATCGCGATCCTCGTGCTGGGCATCAGCATCGGCGTTTGCATCGCGGTGGTGCTCTCCGCGCGTGCGGAGCTGCAGGCGGAGGAGGGTGGCGCTGCTCCCAGCGCGACGCCCGCACCCTCCGAGGGCGGCGAGGGCGAAGACGATGCCTGAGCTGCCGATCCCCACGAAACTGATCGTGATGATCGTCTCGGACAACGACGCCGACCGGCTCATGAACCGTCTCGTCGAGGAGGGTCTGCCGGCGACGAAGATCGGTTCGTCCGGTGGGTTCCTGCGGCGCGGCAACACCACCATCCTCAGCGGTGTTTCGGACGAGCAGGTCGACGGGGTGCTCGAGCTGGTCGAGGAGCTCTGTCACGCGCGCAAGGAATACGTTCCTGTGCAGACGCTGCCCTTCCTGGGCGAGGGCACGTTCTCGGCTGAGCCGGTTGAGGTGCGCGTCGGCGGCGCGATCGTGTTCGTCGTGGCGATCGACCGCTTCGAGCGGATCTAGCCACACAGAGAGTCGTCAGGCCGTGAGCGCCTCGTCGTCGACACTTGAGTCGCGGATGGCGGGGCGCAGGTGCGCCACGATCGCCTCGTCGTACTGGTCGCCAGTGGCGCCCTCGATGAGGTCCGTCGCCTCGTTATGCGTCATGGCCTGGCGATAGGGGCGGCGTGCACGCAGCGCCCAGTAGCCGTCGGCGACCGAGAGCACGCGTGCCGCCAGCGGCAGCTCTTCGCTCTCGATCATGTCCGGGTACCCGCGGCCGTCGACCCGCTCGTGGTGCATGCCGACCCAGCGGGCGATCTCGCCAAAGCCGGGGGCTTGCTCGAGGATGCTCGCACCGAGCGAGGGATGGCGGCGCATCACTTCCATTTCGTCGACCGAGAGGATGGAGGGCTTGTCGTTGATGTGGCGCGGCACGCCAAGCTGTCCGATGTCGAGCAGCTGTGCCGCAACGCCGATGGCGCGCGCGCGGCCCGGCGACAGTTCGAGTCGCCTCGCCAGCTCGCGGGCGAGCGCGGAGATGCGAGCTGCACGGCGCGGCTCGCGAATGGCGGCATCGATCACGCTGCCCATGGCAGCGGTCGTACACTCGACCTTGCGGAGCGAGGGCCGGCCTTCGCCCGCACCCGAATGGGCGACGATCTGCGGCAGCCCCGGCGACCAGAGCACCATCCAGGTCTCGTCGTCGCCGAGGACGTTGGCGAGCGCCGAAGACACCTCGCGACCCATGGTCGCGCGCATCTCCTCGACGGTGGAGCGCTGAAGCTCAGCGCGGGCGCGGAGCGGGTTGCGCTCGCTGTCGGCCGTGTCGACGGCCCAGTGGGCCGCACGCACGATCGAGGTTTCGAGCGGCATGTCGGCGGAGGAAACGGCCTGAGCACCACCCTCTGACCGCTCGCCGAAGATGCGGACGGCGTGGCGGACGCGTTCCTCGAGACCCAGGGCGTCGGCGACCCAGGCGCTGTCCTCGAGGGTCGCTGAGGGCAAGGCGGCCCCGGCCCCATGGACGAGCGCAACGTCGACAACCGTGCGACGGTCGCCAGCATGAAGGCCGAGCTCGCGCGCTATGGCCACGGCGATGTGCGCGACGCGCGTGGCGTGGCCGATCGGCTGGTGTTCGGCGAGATCGAAGGCACCACTGAGGTGCGGCAGCAGATCGATCCGGCGCGCCGGCTCGAGTTCACCCGTACCGCCGCGCCAGTTCGTCACGCCGGAGCGCTCCAGACGCATGGCCAGGTTCGTCGCGTCCTGCATGTGACCTCCGACTACGCAGTGGCGGCGGCGGCGTCCGATACGCATCACCGCAGTCCTTCTCATTGTCGGCACGTTCAGCGAGAATCCTGAGGGTTGCAGACTGCAAGGACGCAGCGGGATTCGGGCAGATTCTTCCAACGGCTGCCCGTTACCGCTGCTCCCAGCTGGGAGGCGCGATGATCCTCGAAACGTTCCCCGTGGGGCGCTTGCAGGCGAATTGTTACGTCGTGGGCGACGAAACGAGCAACGAGGTGATCGTGATCGATCCCGGCGACGACGCCGCGTTCCTGCTTGAGCAGTGCGCGGAGCGCCAGTTGAGCGTGACGACGGTGATCGCGACCCACGGCCATCTGGACCACGCCGGCGGCGTCGCGGAGCTGGTGGCCGGACTGAAGGACGCGGGGCAGACGCCGCGCTGGACGATGCACGCAGACGATTTCGCGATGATTGCTCCTCAGCTGGCGAGCGCGCCGATGTGGATCGGGCGCGAGGTCGCGGCGCCGCCGGATCCGGAGACACCGCTCGCGCACGGCGACATCCTCGAGGCCGGCTCGCACCGCTTCGAGGTACTCCATGCCCCGGGGCACACGCCGGGCTCAGTCTGCATCGCCGGCGAGGGGCTCGTGTTCACGGGCGACGTGCTCTTCCAGGGCTCGATCGGCCGGCACGACTTTCCCGGTTCGGACGGCCCGACGCTGATGCGCTCGATCCGCGACCAGCTGCTGACGCTGCCCGACGAGACAACAGTGCTGCCGGGACACGGGCCGGCGACGACGATTGGGACCGAGCGCGAGTTCAACCCGTTCATCCGCAACCCCGCGATGACCCTGGGGTTCGAGTTCAGCTTCGACGAGGACTGACGAACACTTGGCGTCGCGATGCCCTGGACAGCAGAACGGCCGGCGATGCCGGCCGTTCTGCGTAATGCGCTACGAGTGCCGACTAGACAAAGAGCGGCCCGAACACGACGGCGACGATCGCCATCAGCTTGAGCAGGATATTCAGCGCCGGCCCGGAGGTGTCTTTGAAGGGATCACCGACGGTGTCGCCGACGACGGCGGCCTTGTGGGCCTCGGAGCCCTTGCCGCCATGCTGGCCGGTCTCGATCCACTTCTTCGCGTTATCCCAGGCGCCGCCCGCGTTCGCCATCATCAGCGCGAGCAGGGCGCCCGAGGAGATGGAGCCGATCAAGAGGCCGCCCAGGGCCTCGGCGCTGATCAGTGCGCCAACGGCGACCGGCACTGCCACTGCGAGTGCGCCCGGCACGATCATCGCGCGCAGAGCGCCATCGGTGGCGATGGCGACCGCACGAGCGGAATCGGGCTGCTCGGTACCGTCCATGATCCCGGGCTTCTCACGGAACTGGCGGCGCACCTCATTGACCATCTCCATCGCCGCACGTCCGACCGCGCTCATCGTCAGCGCGCCGAAGATGAAGGGCATCAGGCCGCCGATCAGCAGGCCGATCAGCACCTCGACCTCGAGCAGCGAGAGCTTCGCGACGTCGATGTTCGTGACCTGGGCGAAGGTGACCATCAGCGCCAGTGCGGTGAGCACCGCGGACCCAATGGCGAAGCCCTTGCCGGTCGCCGCGGTCGTGTTGCCGAGGCTGTCGAGAGCGTCCGTGCGGTCGCGGACCTCAGGGTCAAGGCCGGCCTGCTCGGCGATGCCGCCCGCGTTGTCCGCAACGGGGCCGTAGGCGTCGCTGGCGAGCGTGATGCCGAGGGTGGAGAGCATGCCGACGGCGGCCAGAGCGATGCCGTACAGGCCGGCCAGCTGGAACGTGATCCAGATGGCGGCGACAAGCGTCAGCAGCGGGATCGCGGTCGAGAACATGCCGAGGCCGAGGCCGCCGATAATCAGCGTCCCGGCGCCGGTTTCTGCTTGCTCGGCGAGCCTCTTCGTCGGTGAGAACTCGTAGGCGGTGTAGTACTCGGTTGCCGTGCCGATCACCTGGCCGGCGACGAGGCCCGTGACGACAGCCCAGAAGAGCTTGAAGTCGATGTCGAGCACCAGCACCGCAGCGGCGGTGGCGACCAGCGCGAGTCCCCCGGCAGAGAAGATGCCCGTGCGCAGGGCCCAGAGCAGGCGCCCCATGTTGGCCTGTTCGCCAGTGCGGACGAGGAACGATCCGGCGATGGAGGCGAAGATGCCCAGCCCCATGATCACGATCGGCAGGACGAAGGCCGGCGAGTCGTAGAGCGCCGCCTCGGCCGACTCGAACACGCCGTTCTCGCCCGCGCCGATGACGGCGACGGCGGCAAGCGACATGGTCGCCACCATCGAGCCGGTGTAGGACTCGAAGAGGTCCGCGCCCATGCCGGCGACGTCCCCCACGTTGTCACCAACGTTGTCAGCGATCGAGGCGGGGTTGCGCGGGTCGTCCTCAGGGATACCAGCCTCGACCTTGCCGACAATGTCGGCCCCGACGTCCGCCGCCTTGGTGAAGATGCCGCCGCCGACGCGGGCGAAGAGGGCGATCGATGAGGCGCCGAAGGCGAAGCCGGTGAGCGGCTGAACACTCTGGAAGACCATGTACAGGACCGTGACGAAGATGAGAGCGATGCCGACAACCGACATGCCCATGACCGTGCCGGAGGAGAAGGCGACGCGGAGCGCCGGGTTGAGGCCGGTCTGGGCCTTTGCGGCGGTGCGGACGTTCGCGCGAACGGCCACGTACATCCCGACGTAGCCGGCGGTCGCGGATGCGAAAGCGCCAAGCACATAGGCAATGGCGGTACGCGGAAGACCGGTCAGCTCGCCTGATTCGGTGTCAGTGAGCAGACTGGGATCGCCGCCGCTGAGCTTATCGAGT
Organism: Dehalococcoidia bacterium; assembly: GCA_965226785.1. Lineage (GTDB taxonomy): Bacteria > Chloroflexota > Dehalococcoidia > UBA2979 > UBA2979 > CBDDEC01. Next base: position 410,493 of record CBDDEC010000004.1, on the reverse strand, counting down.
GCGTCGTAGTCGATGAAGATCACGAGAACGGCGGTCACCACGACGACGAAGACGGCGATGAACGTGTATTCACGTCTGAGGAAGGCGGCCGCGCCCTCCTGGATGCTGGCGGCAATGCCGCGCATCACGTCGTTGCCTTCATCTTCGCTCAGGATCTGGCGAGTCAGCACGATGGCAAAGAGAATCGCGGCCACACCGGCCGCGAGGGCGATCATCAACGAGCCCATGGAAGACAGTCCTCCGTGGCGAGGTCAGGCCGACGCTCGGTCGGGCCGTACGCCGCACCACTCGCGGCGGCGGACCGCGGCGAGCGTAGCATCGCCCCCGGTTAGCGGCGATGGCGCTGAGATAGCTGTGAAACCCCGCAGAGACGGGCTCGATCGAGCCTGCCGGCGGCGGGCTAGAGGTCGGAGACGCTGTCCGGCAGCTCGCCATCGTGGGCAGCGTCGATCATGTCTCGCGTCTCCTCGGGCACGTCCATGCCGTACTCCTCGAAGCGCTTCTCGACCCAGGCGCCGATCTGCCGCGGGTCCTCGTACTGCCCGCCGGCGCCGGGGATGCCACGCTCCTCGATTACATCGCCGGCGGACTGCACGCGCGCGGTGCGCGACATCACGCGGTGCAGGCGCTCCGACCCGCAGTGCTCGCACTCCGCCGCCGTTTTGGCGCGCGCGGAGCGTAGGAAGACGCTGGTGATGCGCTCGCAGTCGTCGCAGCGGTACTCGTAGATCGGCATGGCGGCAGTGTACGCCTTATGTCTCGCTGCTATTCGGCCGAGGTGATCGAGGCCAGGGGCTGCTGCGGCGTCTCGGACGCGTCCCGCTACTCCTCGACGGCGTTGTGGATGTGGTTGATCTCGCCGACCTCGCCGTTGCCGCGGAGGTCGATGCCGACGAGGTCGATGCGACCGAGCGCCGGGAGCTCCGGGTGGTCGGCCAGGTAGGCGTTAGCCAGCTTCACCATGCGGGTCTTCTTGCGCTCGCTGAGCGCCGAAACGGCACCACCGAGGCGGCGTGAGGTGCGCAGCTTGACCTCGACGAAGACGAGCGTGCCCTCGTCCATGGCGACAAGGTCGATCTCGCCCTCGGACCGGCGCACGTTGCGGTCGATGATTTCGTAGCCCAGGCCAGTCAGGTGCTCCGCGGCAAGACGCTCACCGGCCTCGCCCAGTCGCTGTGATCGGTCAGACAATCGGATCGCTTCCACTCGACAGACGTTCAGCGCTCTCGGCCGGCAGCTCGCGTCAGGGTACTGACAGTCGTTCAAGGGGCGTCTAGCCCGTTGTCCGACCTACAGCGAGCCGGACCGGCGCGAACGATAGACGATGCACGCTACTGGAGCCCAATCGCTCCAGTGCAGCCCGATGCTCAGCGGTCGCATAGCCCTTATTCTCGGCCAGCCCGTAACCGGGAAACGCTCCATCAAGTTCGCACATCAGCCTGTCACGTTCCACCTTGGCCACGATCGAGGCGGCGGCGACTGAGATGCAGTGTGCGTCGGCGCCGACGACTGGGCGCTGGGTGACTCGCAGCCGTAGGCGGTCGCGACCATCGATGATCACGGCATCGGGCGCCTCGCCGAGAGCCTCGACGGCGAGGCGCATGGCGAGGTGTGAGGCCTTGAGCACGTTGATCTGGTCGACGACCTGTGAGGAGACGGCCATCACGGCCCAGTCGCAGCGGGCGCGGATCTCCTCGGCGAGCGCCTCGCGCTGGGCGGCGCTCAACTGCTTCGAGTCGCGCAGGCGGCGCATCCAGCCCTGGCGCGGGATCTGCCCGGAGGGTGTCAGCGGCAGCACCACCGCCCCGGCGAGGACGGGCCCGGCGAGGGGCCCACGACCAACCTCGTCCACACCAGCCACGCGCTGGAAGCCCTCGCGCCAGAGCGCGCGCTCGGCGCGCCAGCTGGGACGCGGACGTCGACGTCGCAACGCGGGCGCCGGCGCGGGCGGTGCAGGCGGGGTGGCCAGGACCATGGCTGCAGCCTAGGCCCGCGATATCGATCGGGCAAGTGATCGGATCTTCCTCGGCTCGGCGCCCCCTCGGCGACAGGCCCGACATATGATCCGCCACGCCCAACCCGGCCCAGCAAGGAGGCGCGGATGCCGATTGTCAGAGTCGAGATGCTGCCCGGGCGGTCGCTCGTCCAGAAACGAGAGCTGGCGCGCGTGATCACGGAAGCGATGAGCGAGATCGCGCACGCCGACCCCGAGGACACGATCGTGCTCTTCGGCGAGTACGCGATCGACGACTGGGCGACCGGCGGCCGGCTGCGTGTGGACCAGGTGGAGGACGAAGCAGCCGCCGAGGCGTGAGACGGCCGTGGCGTGCGTCAGCCGCACACGATCTCCCTGGAGACTCTCCGTGGAGACTGATGTAATTCAGCTCGATCGTGACGACAATCAAGCAGGTGAGTCGGGTTCGGGCGACCTCGGTGGGCCGGGGTGTAGCGGATGCCGATGTTACGATTCGCGTGAACCGCCGGCTGCGCGTCCCCGCCGACCGGAGAGTGCTGAACCTGGATTGCTAGGCCCCCCTATGAGCTCTCGCTGGATGCGCAATTCCTTCATCTACCTGCTGATCCTCGTCGCCGTCGTGCTGGTCGTGGTGATGGTGTTCCGACCCTCCAGCGGCTCGCGCGACATCGCGATCTCCGAGGTAATCACGCTCGCGAAGGCCGGTGAGGTGACGAAGGTCGAGGTCAGTGGCGACGACCTGCTCGTCTTCACCTCGGGCGATACAGACCCGGTGCGCTCGCGCAAGGAGAGCGGCTCCTCGATCCAGGAGCTGTTCCGCGACTCCGGGGTGCCCGACGACATCGAGATCGTGGTCGGGGGGCCGAGTCAGTTCGGCAACATCTTCGGGCTGATGCTCAACTTCCTGCCGCTGATCATCTTCGGCGCCATCTTGATCTTCATGATGCGTCAGGCTGGCGGCGCCAATAACCAGGCGATGTCCTTCGGCAAGAGCCGCGCCAAGATGTTCACGGGCCAGAAGGCGACCGTGACGTTCATCGATGTGGCCGGGCAGGATGAGGCGAAGCAGGAGCTCCAGGAGATCGTCGAGTTCCTGAAGTACCCCGAGAAGTTCGCCGCCCTGGGCGCACGCATCCCGCACGGCGTGCTGCTGGTCGGACCTCCCGGCACCGGCAAGACCATGGTCGCGCGGGCCGTGTCCGGCGAAGCGGGCGTGCCCTTCTTCCACATCTCCGGTTCGGAGTTCGTCGAGATGTTCGTGGGCGTTGGCGCGAGCCGCGTTCGCGACCTCTTCGAGCAGGCGAAGCGGAACGCGCCGGCGATCGTCTTCGTCGACGAGATCGACGCGGTCGGCCGGATGCGTGGCTCCGGCCTGGGCGGTTCGCACGACGAGCGGGAGCAGACGCTGAACCAGATCCTCGTGGAGATGGACGGCTTCGATAGCGACTCGAACGTGATTGTGATCGCGGCAACGAACCGTCCCGACGTGCTCGACCCAGCGCTGCTGCGCCCGGGCCGCTTCGACCGGACGGTCACACTCGACCTGCCGGATGTGAAAGGGCGGCGCGCGGTCCTGGACGTGCACATCAAGGGCAAGCCGCTTGAGCAGGATGTCTCGCTGGACACGATCGCCAAGCAAACGCCGGGCTTCTCCGGCGCGGACCTCGCGAACCTGGTCAACGAGGCGGCCATCCTGGCTGCACGGCGCAACCGCAAGCGCGTTGCGATGGATGAGTTCAACGAGGCCATCGACCGCGTGCAGATGGGTCCCGAACGCAAGTCGCGCGTGATCACTCCGCACGAGAAGAAGGTGGTCGCCTACCACGAGGCTGGACACACCGTCGCCTCGTACTTCACGCCCCGAGCAGACCGCCCGTACAAGGTGACGATCGTGGCGAGGGGCATGGCCGGCGGCTTCACTCGCCCGCTGCCCGACGACGACCGGCGCATGCAGGACCGCTCTTACTACGAGGCGATGATGGTCTTCGCCCTCGGCGGGCACGTCTCCGAGGAGATGGTGTTCGGCGAGATGACGACCGGGGCGCACGATGACATCGGCAAGGTGACGCAGATCGCGCGCAACATGGTCACGCAGTGGGGCATGAGTGCCCGTCTGGGGCCGCGCACGTTCGGGCGTCGGACCTCCATGGTGTTCCTGGGGCGCGACATCTCGGAGGAGCGTGACTACTCTGAGCGCACCGCCGAGGAGATCGACGACGAGGTGCGCCGGGTGATCGACGAGGCGCACGAACGCTGCCGCGCGGTCATCGCCGAGCATCGCGAGAAGATGGACGAGCTGGCCGAGAAGCTGATGGAGGTCGAGACCCTCGAAGGCGACGAACTGCTGCGGATCCTCGGCCCGGCCGAGGGGCGCCCGCTTCTGTCCGACGAGGTCGAGATCACTACTGGTGACGAACCCTCGACGCCGGCCGCGCCTGGCGGTGAGGAGATTCCGGACGAGGACGAGGCACCGCAGGGCCGCCCGGGCATCGCCTGGGGCGACGCGAGCGCGTCACCTCCACCGTCGGACTGACCTTCGATTTACCGTCGGAGCAACGAACCCAAACCGGCCGGTCATCTGACCGGCCGGTTTGTTCATGTCGCCGCTCGCGCGGTCAGCTCGCGACCGGCGGTTTCTCCCCGTCGGGCTGCGGATCCAGTCGCACCTCGGGTGTTCGGCGGATGTCGCGGATGCGCCGCTGCACCGCCGCCTGCAGTAGCAGGAACCACGCCACGGCGGCGATGAAGATACCCAGTCGCAGCAGCGGATGTTGTTCCAGCCGGCCGTCCTCGTCGAGGACAGCCGTGCCGAGGATGGCGCCCGCGCCGATATAGGTGAAGTTGAAGATCAGAGCGCCCAGGAAGTCGAGTGGCAGCCAAACACGCAGCGGCAGTCGCAGGGCGCCCGCGCCGAAGGGTCCGACCGCCCTCGTCATCGAGTACAGGTGATAGAACGGGATGAACCAGCGCGCGCGGCCCTCGATCAGCTGCGAGCCGAGGCGCAGCGACGGCCCAAGCCGGGTCGACAGCATCCAACCGCTACCCCACCGTCCGAGGGAGTAGGAAAGGACGTCGCCGAGCGCCGTACCTGCCGTCGCCGCGAGTAGGACCACGGGCAGCGATGCGCCGCCCTCGGCCGCATAGGCGCCGCCCAGGAACATGATGATGACGCCGGGGAATACCAGGCCGACGCCGACGGTTGCCTCGGCCAGACCCGAGAAGAAGACGATGGGCGTGCCGTACTGGTCGAAGAGGTCGTTGAGCGCGAGGAAGACCTGGTCCGTCACCCAGTTGAGCCCATCGAAGGGAGCCGTGACGATGTCGATCAGGATGTCCAGGATCGGCCTCCGAGGTTGCTCTGGCGGGGCGGGATACCCACCGATTCATTGATCGTGCACCGCTCCCTGTTACACTCAAATCTACCCACGAACGGATCCAGGTTATGTATGCCATCGTCCGAACGGGCGGCAAACAGTATCGCGTGCGCGAGGGCGATCGCATCGCCGTTGAGCGTCTCGACGCTGCCGAAGGCGACGATGTAACACTGGACGAAGTGCTGCTGGTCGGCAATGACGACGCGACCACGGTCGGCTCACCCCTCGTCGAGGGGGCCTCCGTGAGCGCCCTCGTCGACGAGCAGTTTCGCGACAAGAAGGTTCGCATCTTCAAGTACAAGAACAAGACGCGCCAGCGAACCCACCGTGGCCACCGTCAGTACCGAACGCGGCTGCTGATCACCGGCATCAGCGCCGGCTAGCGCGGACAGCAAGGACCCAGCATGGCGCACAAGAAATCCGGTGGATCGACCCGCAATGGTCGCGACTCCCACTCGAAGCGCCTCGGTGTGAAGCGCTTCGATGGGCAGCTCGTGACGGCCGGTTCGATCCTCGTGCGACAGCGCGGGACACGGTTCCACCCCGGCGAGAACGTGAAGGTCGGGCGCGACCACACGCTGTGGGCGCAGGTGCCCGGCACGGTCAAGTTCTCACCGTACGCAAAGGGGCGTCGCAAGCAGGTTTCCATCATCCCGACCGAGGCCTAACAGGCTTCGGGGACACACAGGAACGACGATGAAGGCAGAAATCCATCCCGAGTACGGCGAGTCCGTGATCACGTGCGCCTGCGGGAACACGTGGACGACACGTTCGACGAAGCCGGAGATCCACCTCGACGTCTGCTCCAACTGCCACCCGTTCTTCACGGGCGAGCAGCGCATCGTCGACACCGCGGGCCGCGTCGAGCGCTTCCGTCGTCGCTACGCCAACGCTCAGCAGGAGACCGAGACCAGCTCGGACGAGTCCGGCTCGAACGAGGCGGACCAGGTCGGCACAGAGGCCGCGGCCGAAACCGCGGAGGCGAGCAGCTAGCCTGTCGCCGCTCTGGGCCACGCCGGATGAGGCGGTGAGTCCATGTCACCAAGACAGCGCGGTCTGATCCGCATGGCGGCAGCGGTCGTCACTGCGGTGCTGCTGGTGGTGATCGCGATCAACACGACCACCACCGCCGGCGACGCCTCGAGCGCTGAGCGGGCGATCGAGAGCTACGCCAAGGCCAGCATGTGGATGCTGGCGATCATCGGCGTCACGTTCGCCATCTACGTCGGCACCTCCACGCGCGACTGACCCCTCGGGCTGTCCGCGCCTCGTTCGTTGGCGCGGCGCTTCGTACGCTTGGTGCATGAGCGAACAGGCCACGTACGGTGGCCAGGCGGTGATCGAGGGCGTGATGGTGCGCGGGCCGCGGTCGATGGCGGTCGCCGCGCGCAAGCCCGACGGCAGTATCACGACACGCGGCGAACGCCTCGGCGGCATCTACACCGGAACGGTGCGCCGGGTGCCGCTGCTGCGAGGCGTGCTCGTGCTGTGGGAGACGCTGGCGCTGGGCTTCCGCGCGCTGGCCTGGTCAGCGGCGGTCGCGGCCGACGAGGTCGATGACGATGGCGAAGCAACTCCCCTCGGCGTCATCGAGTGGATGATCTTGATCCTCACCCTGGGCGTCGGCGCGGGCATCTTCTTCGTCGGCCCGGTCCTGGCGACCGCGTGGCTCGACTCGATCGTGGGCGCGGCGTGGATCTCGGTGGTGATCGAGGGCGGCATCCGCATCGTCCTGTTGCTGGGCTACATCTGGGCGATCGGCCGGGCGAAGGATGTGCGACGCGTCTTCCAGTACCACGGCGCGGAGCACATGACGATCCTCGCGTTCGAGCAAGGACACGAGCTGACCGTGCCCTCGATCCGTCGCTTCGCGAAGGAGCATCCGAGGTGCGGCACGTCGTTCCTGTTGACCGTGGCGATCGTGGCGATCTTCGTGTTCGCGGTGGCGGGAACCGAGCCGCTGTGGTGGCGCTTCGCGTCCCGCATCGTATTCGTGCCAGTGGTGGCGGCGATCTCCTATGAGGCGATCCGCTTCGCGGGGTTCCACCAGGACTGGCCGGTCGTGCGCTGGCTCTTCGCCGCCAACATCGCGTTGCAGCACCTCACGACGCGGGTGCCCGAGGACGAGCACATCCAGGTGGCGGTGGCGGCCCTCGAGCGCGTGCGCGCCGAGGAGGAGGCGCCCGCCGCGTGACCAACGATCGGGCGGGACGACGCTCCCGCGGTGCTACGATCGATGCACGGAGCGGACCGCGCGCGCGGCGGCAACCTGAGACGCCATGAACGAACCCAACACACTGCACATCGACCGCAATACGTTGCGGACCAACCAGGCGTTCATCGTCGGGATCACCGTGCTCGCGTTTGTGCTCGGCGATGAGACGGGGCGCTGGATCGTCCTCGGCACCGGCCTCGTCCTCGCCGTGGGCACGATCTACCGGCCGCTGGCGCTGTTCAAGCAAGTGCACCGCAAGATCCTGCTGCCGGCAGGCCTGCTGGCCGCAGCACCAGAGTTCGAGGACCCGATGCCGCACGAATTCGCACAGGCGGTCGGTGCGGTGTTCCTGTTCGGCGCAGCGGTCGCGCTGTTCGGCGGCGCGACCGGCCTCGGCTGGGTACTGAACTGGATCGTGACCGCGCTGGCCTTCATCAACCTCACCGTCCAGTTCTGCGCGGGCTGCTTCGTCTACTTCCAACTCGACCGCGTTGGCCTGCTCCCGGCCTCGATCGCGAGCAGCCGCGTCCAGCGCTGACCTCGAATGCCGGAACGGCTGCTCATCGCCGCCGCGCTGATCGCCGCCATTGCCGGTGCGATCGCCGTCGTGCGATTTGCGCTGCGCCGTCGCGACGCGCGGCTGATCGCGCGGATCAATGCAGCGGCGAAGGCCGCCAGCGACGCCGAGGGGCCGCGCATCGTCTACTTCACGACCACGAGTTGCGTCGTCTGCCGGGCGCAGCAGGAGCCGGCGCTCGACGCCGTCCTCCACGAGGTGCCGGCGCTTCGGCTCGAGACCCACGACGCCGTCGCGGAGCGCGAGCTGGCGGCCGAGTTCAGTGTGCTGTCGGTCCCTACGACCGCGGTGTACGGCCGCGACGGCGTGCTCGTAGCGATCAATCGAGGGTTTGCCAACGCCGCGGTGCTGCACGCCCAGCTGGACGGACGGGAGGTGCAGCTGGACGGTGGTCAGGCGATGACCGGTGAGCGCCTCGAACCGCGCGCGGGCGGGTAGCATTCCGTCATGACTACGCCTGCCTCCCCCTCGAGCGGCTCGCCCGCGATCACCCTGCTCGCGGGTGGGGTGGGCGCCGCACGCTTCCTCGCCGGCCTCGCCCAGGTCGTAGACCCGCGCACGATCACCGCGATCTGCAACGTGGGCGACGACCTGCAGTGGCATGGGCTCCACATCTCGCCGGACATCGACACCGTGGTCTACACGCTCGCCGGCATCGAAGGCGAGTTCGGCTGGGGGATCGACGGCGACAGCCTGACGACGCTCGACGAGCTGCGCAGCCTCGACGACGACGAGTGGTTCACGATCGGCGATCGTGACCTGGCGACGCACCTGCTGCGAAACGATGTACTCGCCTCGGGCGGCACGCTCAGCGAGGCGACGGCGCACGTCTGCGCGGTGCGCGGCGTTGCGACGCGGGTGCTGCCCGTGACCAACGACCCCCATCCGACCGTGGTCAAGACTGCGGACGGCGAGCTGCCGTTCCAGGTGTACTTCGTGCAGCGGCGGGCGCAAGATCGGGTCCTGGGGTTCCGCTTCCCGGGCGAGGACGCGGCGCAGCCGGCGCCGGGCGTCCTGGAGGCCATCGCCGAGGCCGATGTGGTGATCGTGGCTCCCAGCAACCCGTTCGTCTCGATCGAACCGCTGCTGCGGGTCGCTGGTGTGCGCGATGCGCTCGCCTCGACGGACGCGACACGCGTAGCGGTCTCGCCGATCGTGGGCGGCGAGGCGATCAAGGGCCCGGCGGCCGACATGCTCGCGGCGCTCGGCCACGAGGTGTCCGCCCTCGGCGTCGCACGGCTGTATGAAGGCTGGATCGATTGCTACGTCCTCGACGACCGGGACGCGGCGTTGGCCAGCGATGTCGAAGCGCTGGGGATCGCCGCCGTCGTCGCGGACACGATGATGGTCGGCGACGAGGGCCGGCGGCGCGTAGCGGCGAACGTCCTCGGCGCTGCGGGCGTCGAGGTGACGGCGGAACGCACGGCGTGAGCACGGACATCGCCGTCGTCATCGCCGTGCGCGACGTGAGCAGCGCCAAGAGTCGACTAGGCGAGCAGTTGGACCCAGGCGCGCGCCAGTCGCTCGTGATCGCGATGCTCGACGATCTGCTGGCCGCGCTGCGACGAATACACGAGGGACCGATCCTCGTCGTCTCGCCGGATGCGGCTTACGGGCCGGTGGCGGCGACGCACGACGCCGAGCTGGTGGGCGACCCGGGCGAGGGGCTGAACGCCGCATTCCTCGCTGCGCTGGCCGCGGCCGAGGGAGCGGGGGCGGCGCTCCTGCTTCCCGGCGACCTGCCACACGCCAGCGCCGAGGACCTCGCGAGCGTCCTCGATGGCCTCTCGTCGCCCGGGGTGCTGCTCGTGCCGGCGAACGACGGCGGCACGATCGCGGTGGGGTTGCGGCCGCTGGACGTGATCGCGCCGCGCTTCGGCGAGCGATCGGCCGAGCGCCATCGTGAGGCGGCCGCGGAGGCGGGCGTGGCGCTCGTTGAGCTGACGCCGCCCTCGCTGCGCGTCGACGTGGACACACTCGCCGACCTCGATCAGGTGGCGGCGCGCCTCGGCGAGGCGACGACGGCGTTGCTCGAGCATCTGCCGCTGGGCGCGCCCGTCGAGGACGAGTCGTGAGCATCGAGGATGCGATTCGCAGACGGCGGTCGATCCGTGGCCTCGTGGGGCCACCACTCGACGCCGCGGAGGTCGAAGGGCTGGTCGCGCTGGCGCTGACCGCGCCGGCGCCTCACCACACGCAGCCCTGGCGCTTCGCCGAAGTCTCGACGGAGCGTCGCGAGGCACTGGCCGAAGCAATGGGCGCAGCGTGGCAACGCGACCTCGAGCGTGACGGCCTCGCCGAGGCTCAGATCGAGCGTGCGAGGGCGCGCTCGCGCGGGCGCATCGTCGGCGCACCGACCCTGCTGCTGGGCTGCCTCGTCTCCGAGGGGCTGAACGCCTACGACGATGACCGCCGAGCGCGCGCCGAGTGGGGACTGGCGCAGCACTCGTTCGGTGCGGCGCTGCAGAACATCCTGCTCGTGGCCAGCGAGCGAGGGTTCGGCGCCTACTGGATCTCCGCACCGCTCTACGCGGGCGAGGAGGTGCGCGCGGCCCTCGACCTGCCGAGCGACTGGGAGCCGCAGGCGCTGGTGGTCCTCGGGCATCCAGACGAGGAGTACCAGCCGTTCGACCGACCGGAGCCGAACCTGGAGCGGCACCTGATCCGCCGCTAGCGCTGTGGCAGCTCCAGCAGCGCGGGCAGCTCCGCCAACGACTCGATGCGCGGCCCGCCGGCGTCGCGCGCGTGACCTCGACGGTCGATCAGCAGTGCGTGCATGCCAAGCGCACTTGGTGGCTCGATGTCGTTGGGGATGCTGTCCCCGACCGAGATCGCCTCGGCGGCCGTGCCACCCGAGCGGTCGAGTACGCGGCTGAAGAACCGAGTGTCCGGCTTGGAGACACCGTCCTGCTCGGCGAGATAGGTGTGGTCGAGGTGGCGCGAGAGGTCGAGGAGGTGGAGCGAGGCGTTGCCATTCGTCGCGGCGACAAGCGTGAAACCTCGGCCGGAGAGCTCCTCGAGGACCGGTGCTGCGTCGTCGAACGGCAGCAGTGACTCGTCGCGGGCGCGGAAGTAGGCGCCGCTAACCGCCTCGTGCGCTTCGTCCGTGTAGGCGTTCGCAGCGACGAGGGCGCGGCGGAACGACTCGCTGCGGATCTCTCGCAGCAGCCGGCCGCTCCAGTCCGGCTCGGCAACGACGAGTTCGCGGATCTGCGCGAGCGCCGAGGGCGGGACGGGCCGCCCGAGGCGGCCGGACAGCTCCTCGGACGCAGCGAGCAGCGCTGCGGCATAGGAGTGGTCCCAGTCCACGAGCGTACCGTCGACATCGAAGATGACGTGCGAGACGCGGTACGGGGCGGACATCGCTAGCTGCGCAGCTTCACCACGCGAGGGGTGGTGTCGTCCTCTTCGACGAAGTCGGAGTGTGCGCCCGTGTGGCAGACGGCGCCGGTCTTCGGTCGCACGCGCACGACCAGCGTGTCCTGGTCGCAGTCGGCGAGAATGCCGGTGACGTCGAGGTAGTCGCCGGACGTGGCGCCCTTGTGCCAGATCTCCTGGCGCGAACGCGACCAGAAGACGGCCTGGCCGACCTCGATGGTCTGGCGCAACGTCTCCTCGCTCATGTAGCCGAGCATCAGTACTTCGCCGCTCTCTTCGTGCTGGACGATCGCGGGGATCAGTCCGCGGTCGTCGTACTTGAGGTCGGCGGGGTCGTACTCCCCGAAGGGGGTGTCGTCGCTCATCGATCGTCCTCGTTCGCTTGATCGCCGTTCGGTGTGTCTTCGGGCGCGGGGCGCATCGGGACGCCACGCTCCTGGAGATAGTCCTTGAGGTAGGGGATGTCGTACTTGCCGAAGTGGAAGATCGATGCGGCGAGCACAGCGTTCGCCCCGCCCTCTACGAGGGCCTCGTAGAGGTGTTCCGGCTCCCCGGCGCCGCCCGAGGCGATGATCGGTACGTCGACGGCGTCGCTGATCGCTCGCAGCATGGGCAGGTCGTAGCCACGCTGGTGGCCGTCGGTATCCATGGAGGTGACCAGCAGCTCGCCCGCGCCTCGATCGACGGCTTCACGCGCCCACTCGACGGCGTCGCGGCCGGTGGGCGTGCGTCCGCCGTGTGTATAGATCTCCCAGCGGTCGTCCGCGCCGTCGAGGCGTTTCGCATCGAGGGCGACGACGATGCACTGCGAGCCAAAGCCGTACGCACCCTCCTCGATCAGCTCGGGGCGCTCGACGGCGGCCGTGTTCATCGAGACCTTGTCGGCGCCGAGCTCGAGCATGATGCGCACGTCGCCGGGCTCGCGGATGCCCCCACCGACGGTCAGGGGGATGAAGACCTGGTCGGCTGTGCGAGCGACCATGTCGTAAATCGTCTGCCGTCCGTCCGAGGACGCTGTGATGTCGAGGAACACGAGCTCATCGGCGCCTGCGAGGTCGTACTTCGCCGCTAGCTCCACCGGATCGCCGGCGTCACGCAACTCGACGAAGGAGACGCCTTTGACGACGCGGCCGTTGTCGACATCGAAGCAAGGGATGATGCGCTTGGTCAGCATCGAGGTCAGTCCACCGCCGTCAGCGCGGCGGCGAGGTCGATCTCGCCGGTGTAGAGGGCGCGGCCGATGATGGCGCCTTCGACGCCGAGGGTATCGAGGCGCTGCAGGTCGTCGACGCTGCCAATGCCTCCCGCTGCGATCAGAGCGATCGAGCTAGAGGCGGCGAGTCGCTCGTACATCGGGAAGTTGGGACCGTTACGCACACCGTCGCGGTCGATGTCGGTGTAGACGACGCGTTCGACCCCGAGTTCGTAGAGTCGCCCGATCCACTCGAGTGCGTCGAGGTCGGTTTCCTCGGTCCAGCCCTTGGTCGAGACGCGCCCCATGCGCGCGTCGACGGAGACGATGAGCTGCTCGCGCGCGGTGGCGATCGCCTCGCGGAGCATCGTGCGGTCCTCGACGGCTGCTGTGCCGAGGACGACGCGGTTGACGCCGGAGTCGAGGGTGGAGCGGAGCGTTTCGAGGTCACGGATGCCACCGCCGGTCTGCACCGACGAGCCGACGTTGAGCACGATGCGACGGACGATCTCGGCGTTGGCCTGCCGGCCCTCGCGTGCCCCGTCGAGGTCGACGACGTGGATGCGGCGCGCACCCATCGAGGCCCAGCGGACGGCCTCGGCAATCGGATCGTCGCCGAACACGGTTTCGCGGTTGTAGTCGCCCTGCTCGAGCCGCACGCATCGCCCATCGCGGATGTCGATGGCGGGGATGACCTCCATCAGCCGGCCACCGCGGTGCTTTCCGTGGCGCCTTCGGGTGCGATCGTGCCTCGTTCGAGGGCGAGGCGGAGGAAGTTCTCGTAGAGCCGCAGACCGTGCGTGCCCGACTTTTCCGGGTGAAACTGCGTGGCGATCAGGTTGCCCTCCCCCACGACCGCGGGAAACACGACGCCTGCGTAGTCAGACGTGCCGATGACGCAAGCGTCCTCGTTCGGTTCGGGGTAGTAGGAGTGCACGAAGTAGAAGTAGGCGTTGTCGGGTACGCCCTCGAAGACCGGGTGCGGGCGCTCCAGGTGCACCGTGTTCCAGCCCATGTGCGGCACGGTCTCGCCCTGCGGGAAGCGCACGAGGCGGCCGCCGAGGACGCCGAGGCACTCGTGCTCGCCACCCTCCTCGGAGACGTCGAAGAGCGCCTGCATCCCCATACACACGCCAAGGAACGGCTTGCCCGACGCGATGTAGTCGAGGATCGGACCGTCGAGGCCAGCTGAACGGAGATTGCTCATCGTGTGCTCGGCCGCGCCGACGCCGGGCACGATCAGGGCGCGTGCACCCTCGACGACTCGCGCCTCCGCGGAGACAACGGCGTCGACCCCGGCGTGGGCGACCGCGCGCGCGACGCTGCGCAGGTTGCCCGCTCCGTAGTCGACGATCACGACATCGGACATGTGACGATCCAGGTGTGTCTCGCAGCGCTGTCGGCAGGTTGCGCCGCGAGGATCCTCGGATGATCCAGTGTACTGCCGGGGTGCCTAGACTCCATCCGATCGGCGACAGAACGGCAGACGGCCCGCGGCTATACTGCGCTCGATGGCGTCGAACGAGTCTCACGAGGCCGCGGCCGACTTCGAGGCGGCGCGCGAGCGCGTCGAGACGCTACGCGCCGAGATCCGCCACCACGATCACAGCTACCACGTGCTGCAGGAACCGGAGATCGGTGACTCCCAGTACGACGCGCTGATGCGCGAGTTGCGAGACCTCGAGGACCGGCATCCCGAGCTGATCACGCCGGAATCTCCGAGCCAGCGCGTCTCCGGCGAGCCGTCGGAGTCGTTCCCCGAGCACGAGCACCGCCAGCCGATGCTGTCGCTCGGCAACGTGTTCGGCGCCGAGGAACTCGAGGCGTGGCAGACACGCGTCGGTCGGCTACTCGAACGCGACGATTTTGCGTTCGTGTGCGAGCCGAAGATCGATGGGCTCGCGATCTCGCTGATCTTCGAGGGCGGCCACTTCGCCGTCGGCGCAACGCGCGGGGACGGGCTGCGCGGCGAGGAGATCACGACCAACCTGCGGACGATCCGCTCGCTGCCGCTCGTGCTCAACGGCGCGCATGACGCGGCGTTCGAGGTGCGCGGAGAGGTCTATCTCTCCCAGGGCGAGTTCGAACGGCTGAACCGGGAGCGCGCTGCATCGGGCGAGCAGCTGTACATGAACCCCCGCAACACCGCAGCAGGATCGCTGCGCCAGCTGGATCCGAAGAAGACCGCGAGTCGCAACCTCGACCTCTTCGTGTACCAGCTCGGCTGGACCGAGGATGCCGACGGGCCGGAGAGCCAGTGGGAGGCGCTGGAGCTGCTACGCGAGGCCAGATTCCCGGTGAACCCGCACGCGCGCCGCCTCGAGAGCGTCGAGGAGGTGGCGGCATTCTGCCTCGAGTGGGAGCGCCGGCGAGACGAGCTGGATTACGAGATCGACGGCGTGGTGATCAAAGTCGACGACTTCGCGCTTCAGCGCGAACTAGGCGTCGTTGGACGCGAACCGCGCTGGGCGACGGCGTGGAAGTTCCCGGCGGAGCAGGCGGTGACGCGGCTGCAGAAGATCCAGGTATCGGTGGGTCGTACGGGCGTGCTGACGCCGTTCGCGGTCCTCGAACCGGTGATCGTCGGCGGGGTCATGGTGCGCATGGCAACACTGCACAACGCGGATCACGTCGCGGAGCTGGACATCCGCGCCGGCGACGACGTGATCATCCAGCGGGCAGGCGACGTCATCCCGCAGGTGGTCGGGCCCGTGCTCTCCCGTCGCAAGGGCCGCCGGCTCCGACGGTTCAAGATGCCCACGACGTGCCCGGTCTCCGGCGACCCGGTCGTCCACGACCCCGAGGAGGCCGCCTACTACTGCCCCAACATCGACTGCCCGGTTCAGGTTTCGCGCACCCTGGAGCACTACACCGGCCGCGGCGCTCTGGACATCGAGGGCTTCGGCGAACAGCTGTCCTTTCGGCTCGTCGACCTCGACTTCGTGGAGACACTGTCGGACCTCTATGCGCTGCCGGCGCGCCGCGAGGAATTGCTGGCCCTGGACGGCATCGGCGAGAAGACGCTCGACGCGCTGTTCTTGCGCATCGAGGCGAGCAAACAACAACCGCTGAGCCGGCTGCTGATCGGGCTCGGCATCCGCCATGTGGGCGGGGAGACGGCGCGTGCGCTGTCACGCCACTTCGGCGACGCGACCCGGCTGCGCGCGGCGAGCGTCGAAGAGATCGAGGCGATTGACGGGATCGGTCCGATCGTGGCGGAGGCGGTGCACGCCTACTTCCAGAGCGAGCGCGGCTCGGCGCTCCTCGACCGGCTGGCGGCAGCTGGCGTACGCATGGACGAAGGCGCCTCGGCGGTCGATGGAATCCTCGAGGGTCAGAGCGCGGTGGTCACCGGCTCGCTCGATCGCTGGTCACGCAACCAGGTGGAGGATCTGATCAAGAAGCTCGGCGGCCGCGTTACGGGCGGCGTGTCGAAGAAGACGTCGTTCCTCCTCGCCGGCGCCGGAGGCGGCAGCAAGCGGGCGAAAGCCGAGGAGCTCGAGGTCGACGTGATCGACGAGGCAGCGTTCGTCGAGCGCCTGCATGCGCTCGGCTGGGAGGGGTAGACATGGCCTCGGCGACGGACATCAAGCGGTACCAGGAGTTCCTGGCGGAGGAGGTCGACGGCCTCTACATCTACGAGCAGCTCGCCGAGATCGAGCCCGACGAGCGGCTGGCCGACGTCTACCGGCAGCTCGCGCTGACGGAGCAGGGGCATCTCACGCTGTGGCAGGAGCAGTTACGCGAGGCGGGCGTCGAGACGACCACGGGCAATCCCTCGAGACGAGTGCGGCTGCTGATGTGGCTCGCCCGGCGCTTCGGACCGGACCTCGTCCTGCCGGTGATCAAGACGTTCGAGGCTGATGCGACGGACATGTACGTCGGCGATGCGATCGCGGAGGCGGCGCACCTGCCGGAGGACGAGGCGTCACATGCGCGCATCTTCAGCGCAATCGCCTCGTCCGGCACAACGTCACCGGGCTCCGCGATTGGCCGCGTCGAGGCGCGGCATCGTGCCCTGGGCGGTGGGAACGCGCTCCGCGCGTCGGTGCTGGGCGCGAACGACGGCCTGGTCTCGAACCTGGCACTGGTCATGGGCTTCGCCGGCGCCGCACCCGGTCAGGCGACCGTCGTGCTGGCTGGCATCGCGGGCCTCGTCGCCGGGGCCTTCTCGATGGCCCTGGGCGAATGGGTGTCGGTCACCTCGTCGCGCGAGGCGGCCGAGGCGCAGCTGGCCGTCGAGGCGGAGGAGCTGGCCCTGATGCCGGAGGCGGAGGCGGAGGAGCTCGCGCTCATCTATCAAGCCAAGGGCCTGCCGAAGGCAGACGCGAAGCTGCTCGCGGCTCGCATCGTGGCCGACGAGGAGACCGCCCTCGACACGCTCGCGCGCGAGGAGCTCGGGATCGTGCCGGGCGATCTTGGCTCGCCCTGGACGGCCGCCTTCGCGTCATTCGTGCTGTTCAGCATCGGAGCGCTGATCCCAGTGATCCCGTTCCTGGTGAGTGACGGCGCCGGTGCAATCGTGGCGAGCGCCGGGCTGTCCGCGTTGGGGCTGTTCACTCTCGGCGGTGGGATCACCCTATTGACCGGCCGCAGCGTGTGGTTCTCGGGCGGACGCCAGGCGTTCCTCGGTCTCGCGGCGGCTGCGATCACGTTCGGGATCGGGAGCCTGGTCGGCGAGATCGCGGGAATCTGAGCAACGCTCGATCGAATCGCTCGCCTCGCACAGGTTCGTCGAGGCGAAAAACTTGCCGCGGTGGGGCGCCTGTCTCTATACTCCGCGCAGCGAGTCTCACACCGTCCAGCCGCCCTCCCCGCGGGTGTCCGGGTCCAGTCGCCAAGGTTGAGCCACAGTGATCAATCCCCTGTCGTCATTCTTAGGCATGTTCTCGCATGACATCGGTGTCGATCTCGGCACTGCCAACACGCTCGTCTCGGTGCGCGGACGCGGCATCGTCATCGATGAGCCCTCGGTGGTAGCGATCGACAAGGTGTCGAAGCAGATCCTCGCCATCGGCGAGGAGGCGAAACGGATGGTCGGGCGCACGCCCTCGACGATCGTGGCGGTACGGCCGTTGCGGGACGGGGTGATCAGCGACTTCACCGTCACGGAGCGCATGCTGCAGTACTTCATCCGCTCGGTGCACGAGCGCTTTGGCCTCGGCATTCCGAAGCCACGGGTCGTGATCGGCATCCCGAGTGGAGCGACCGAGGTCGAGAAGCGCGCCGTGCATGACGCGGCGATGGCCGCTGGCGCCCGTCAGACCTACCTGATCGAGGAGCCGATGGCGGCTGCGATCGGCTCCGGGCTGCCGGTCATGAGCGCCGCGGGCTCCATGTGCGTCGATATTGGCGGCGGCACGACCGAGGTGGCCGTGATCGCCCTCGGCGGCATCGTGCGCTCGACCTCCGTGCGCGCGGCCGGCGAGGCGATGGACCGCGCGATCATCGAGTACGCGCGCCAGGTCCACAACATGCTCATCGGCGAGCGCTCCGCCGAGACCGTCAAGATCGACGCCGGTTCCGCCTACACCCTCGACGAGGAGGGCGTGGTCGACCTGCGCGGGCGCGACCTGGCGACGGGGTTGCCCAAGTCCGTAGAGATCTCGACCGTCGAGGTGCGTGATGCACTCTCCGGCGTTACGAACGAGATCGTGCGCACCGTCCGCCAGACGATCGAGCAGACGCCACCGGAGCTGGTCGCCGACCTGATGCTGCACGGCATCGCGATGACCGGTGGCGGTGCGCTGCTGCGAGGCCTCGATCGACGCCTCGCGACTGACACACGATTCCCTGTCTACGTCACCGAGGATCCTCTACGGACCGTCGTTCGGGGCTGCGCCGACGCGCTGGAGGAAGCGGAGACGTTGCAGAAGGTGCAGGCCGCCGTTGCCAGCCGCCGGCCGCTGCGCTGATCGGCAATCGCTGACGCTGCATCGGCAACGGCACGCCGGTGCCTCGCTCCGCCACACCCTGACCACCGCGACCCCACCCGGGCGAGTCGCGCGCCCCAGGAACTGAGGGCCGACCTTGGCTCGTGTCCGCAATGCCTGGCTCACGCTGACGATCGCCGCGGGCTTCGCGTTGATCGTGCTATCGACGATCGGCTCGGCCGGGGACCTCGAGGCGCGCCTGGGCACGGCCCTGGAGCCCGCCATCAGCGGCGTCCGCAGCGTGGCGAGCCCCGTGGCGGACGTGATCCTGCGCGCTGGCCAGATCGACGAGCTGTCCGCGGAGAACGTGGCCCTCCGCCAGGAGCTGGCGCGGGCACAGGCGGAGCTGACGGCGTTGCGCGAGCAGAGTGCTGCGGGCGAGCAGGTCCAAGCCCTGCTGGCGGCGGTCGGCGAATCCGTGGAGGAGTTCCTAGCCGCCTCGGTGGTGCTGCGGGACCCGGCGCCGGGCCGCGAGACACTGCTGATCAACCGCGGCACCGACGATGGGGTACGCCTCGGCCAGCCCGTTCTCGGCGCAGGCGCGACGCTCGTCGGGACGATCGTCGAGGTGGCGCCGTCGCGAGCGCGTGTGCGATTGCTGAACGATCGCGACGCCGCTGTCGCTGCGCTGGTCCAGGCCTCGAGGACGCCCGGCTCGCTCGTCGGCGACGGCGAGCGTCTGCGCCTCGACTTCGTGCCGGTCGGCTCGCCTGTGGCCGTGGGAGACATCATCGTCAGCTCCTCGCTGGGCGGCCTGCTCCCGACCGGACTGCCGATCGGCCGGATCACCGAGGTGCGCGCGCCCGACCAGGAACTGTTTGGCGCGATCGAGGTGGCTCCGCTCGCCGACTACCGCCGGCTCGAGCAGCTGCTCGTCATGACCTCGTTCGAGGGTGGGGTCGCTCTGCCCTCGCAAACCGCCGACGAGAGCGAAGAGGACGCCGAGGCGACGCCGTGACGTACGTCCTGGCCGCCGGGGTCGCACTGCTGGTCGCGCTCGCGCAGGCGAGCGCCGTGCCGCTGGTGTTCCTTGACCCGATTGCGGTGCCCTCACTGCCGGTGGCGCTCATCGCCGCATGGGCCGTCGCGCGCGAGCCTCGCGAGGTGGCGCCGGCGTTGCTGTTGATCGCGGTGTTCCTCGGCGTGCTCTCATCCGAGCGGGTTGGCTGGTTCGTGCTCGCCCTGGTCCCCGCTGCAGCTGCCGCAGTACCCCTCGAACCGCTGCTCGCGCGGCCCGAGGGTGCGCCTCCGCGTGCCCTCGTTGCTGGAGCGGTCGCGGCCGTCGGTGTAGTGGCGTACACCGCCCTGCTGGCCCTGGCCGGCGGTGTCATCACGGAGGTACCACAGGCCGGCGACGCGCTGATCGGCGCTGCGCTGATGACAGCGCTGGTCGCCATGCCGATGGCGGCCGTCCTCGCACGCACCCGCCCGCGTGACGTGGGGTTGTTCGCGTGACGCCGAGGAGCAACGGGCGGCTCCACATGCTTCGGCTGGGCGCGGTGGCGATCTTGCTGTTGATGCTCGTACCGATGACGTGGCAAATGCTGGCGGACCCGGCGCGCACCGATCGCCCGTCCGATGCGCGTGCACCGCGCGTACTCGCCACCGAGGCGCCGCGTGGTCTGATCTACGACAGCGACGGCGTGGTGATCGCCGACAACATCCCGCAGTTCGCCATGACCATCGTGCCGGCCGAGCTGCCTGACGATCCGGACGAGCTGCGCGAATATCTGCTGCTCCTCGAACGCCACAGCGGGTCGAGCTTCGCTGCGCTCGAATCCGCGGTGGAGCGCGGGCGCGCCTCGGTCGACCCGGAGGCGCCGGTGATCGTCCGTGCCGGGTTCGACCGCGCTGAAGCGATCGCCGTCCGCGCTGCGACGGCAGGCATGCCAGGCGTCGAGATCCTCGCAACACCCGTCCGCACCTACGCCGGCGGCGACGCCTTGGCGCACATCCTGGGTTATGTCTCGTCGATCCCGCCCGACGAGGTGGACGCGTACCTGGAGGCGGGCTACCCCTACAACGGCACGGCCGGACTGACGGGCCTCGAGCTGATGTACGAGGACCTGTTGCGCGGCCAGCCCGCGAAGCGCCTGATCCTCGTCGACCCGGCTGGCCACGAGACTAACTCGGTCAGCGCGATTGCCGCGCAGCCCGGCGCCAACCTGCACCTGACGCTCAGCCTCGAGCTGCAGCAGAAGGTCGCTGCGGCGCTGGCCGACGGCATCGAGGCGGGGCTGGCCAATGTCCGTCCCGAGTTCCGCGAGGACCGCGAGGAGCCGCAACCCGTCGGCGCCGCGGTGGTGATCGACGTTCGCACCGGCGAGGTAAAGGCGCTCGTCTCGCTGCCCTCGTATGACGCCAACCTCTTCGCCGGGGTCGTCGACGACGAAGAGCTGGCGGCGCTCTTGCAGGACCCGGGCCGCCCGCTGATCGACCGCGCCGTGAGCGAGGCGCGCTCGCCGGGCTCGACGTTCAAGCCGCTGGTGGCGCTCGCCGCCCTCGAGGAGGGCGTGGCCACACCGGATACGCGCATCACGAGCCTGGGCTCGATCAGCGTCCAGGACGAGTTCAACCCCGATGTCTTCTACGTGTTCCGCGACTGGACCGTGCACGGATCGCTCGACCTCTACGGCGGTATCTCTCGATCCTCCGACGTCTACTTCTACTACCTCTCTGGTGGTTACACAGCGCCCGGCAGCGACGAGACGTTTGAGGGGCTGGGCATCGAACGCCTCGCGGCCTACGCGCGGTCAGGTGGACTGGGAACACCGACCGAGATCGACCTACCCGGCGAGGCGAGCGGTCTCGTGCCGGACTCGGCGTGGAAGTCCGCCGCACTCGATGAACCGTGGGTGCTCGGCGACACGTACACCTTCGGCATCGGACAGGGCTTCCTCACGACAACGCCGCTGCAGATGGCGGTGCTCACTGCCGCCATCGCCAACGGTGGTGAGCTGCTCGCGCCTCGGCTGGTGTCGGCCATCGACGACGGCACTCGCACCGAGTCGACCGGGCGTTTCGTGACCGGCCAGCTCCCGGTCAGCGCCTCCTCGCTGGCAGTGGTGCAGCGCGCCATGCGGCAGGCCGTGAGCCCCACCGGGGCCGCGCGAGCGGGGCAGCCCGCGGACCTGCGGATCGCCGGCAAGACGGGCACCGCCGAGTGGGGCCTGCCCTACCCCGACGGTGAGTTTGACACGCACGGCTGGTACATCGGCTACGGCCCGTACGAGGACCCGGAGATCGCGGTCGTGGTCTACCTGCAACAGGGCGGCGGCTCGCAGCACGCCGCGCCCACGGCCCGCGCGATCTTCGAGGCGTACTTCGGCCTCGACGAGGAACTCGTGGCCGGGGTTGGGGGCAGCGAGTGATCAACTTCCGTCTGATCCGCGTCGCCGACCTGTGGCTGATCCTCGCGGTAGGAGCGCTGGCGCCGGTGGGACTGCTGACGATGCAGTGGGTGGGCCCCGGCTTAGGCGAGGCACCGGACGGCGCGGTAATGCGGCAGGTGGTCTTCGTCGTGCTCGGCGGGCTCGCCATGCTGGCGCTGTCGAGGATCGACTATCACCTGCTGCGCAATGGCGCTGTCCCGCTCTATCTCCTGGGCATTGCGCTGCTGGTGATCGTGCTCGCGATCGGCGAGCGTGAGTTCGGCGCGAGCCGTTGGCTCGCGTTGGGTGGCATCACGTTCCAGCCGTCCGAGTTCGCGAAGCTCGCGACGATCGTCGCAGCGGCTGCCATCGCCGCCGAGCGGCCCCCGCGCGTGCAGGCCGTGCTCGCGACCGGCCTCGTCTTCGCCCTCACGATCGGTCTCATCGCGATCGAACCGGACCTCGGCACGACGCTGGTGCTCGCGGTCACATGGGTAGCGCTGACCGCTGCGTGGGGAGTGCCCTTTCGGGTCCTCGGGACGTTCGCCGTAGTCACGCTGGCCGTGCTGCCGATCTTCTTCGCCGTGGCCGTTCCGGATTACCAGCGCGAACGGCTCGCTGTCTTCTTCGAGCCGGACAGCGACCCCCTCGGTACGGGGTTCGTCAGCCAGCGGGTCGAGCTGGCGCTCGGCTCCGGCGGCTTCACCGGTCGCGGGTTCGACAGCGAGACCTCCGCCCTCGAGGGCATCTCGGTGCGGACTTCCGACCTGGTCTTCGCGCAGATTGGCGAGGTGACGGGGCTGCTCGGAGGGGCCGCGCTGCTGGCGCTGTTCGCGCTGATCGCATGGCGTGGTTTCCGCGCGGCGGCGATCGTGCCGGACGACTTCGGGCGGATGCTCGCGGCGGGCCTGACGACGCTGATCGTCGTGCAGGCGACGATCCACGTCGCGGTGAATCTGCTCGTCTTCCCGACCACCGGCCTGCCTCTGCCGTTCGTGTCTCAGGGCGGCTCGGCGATGCTCGCGATGTTTTTCGCCGTCGGCATCATCGAGAGCGTGGCCGCACACCGCCCGGCCACGTCCGAGGAGCGGTGGACCGGACAGCGCTGGCACTGACGCGCCACCGCTAACGCCCGAGCGCTACGAGCCCTCTGCGATCCATTCGTCGATGAGGCGCCGGGCGATCGACTGGCCTCGAGGGCCTCGGAATCCCTCGTTCTCAGGCGAGTCGATGAGCGACTGCCGGTCGAACCAGCCTGCGGTCCGCAGCTCGGCGTCCTCGACGACGATGTCGAAGGTGGTCGCGCGCGCGGTATATCCGAGCATCAGCGAGGCGGGGAAGGGCCACGGCTGCGACGAGTGGTAGCGGATGTCGGTCAGACGGACGCCCACTTCCTCGAACACCTCGCGCGCGACGGCATCCTCCAGGCTCTCACCAGGCTCGACGAAGCCGGCGAGGACGGAGTGCATGCCGGAGGGGTGCCGGTGCGCCCGCGCGAGAATGCAGCGGTCTCCGCCGTCATGGACCAGCACGATGATGGCCGGCTCGATTCGTGGGTACTGGTGCGGCCACAGGCCTCGCTGGTGCAGGTCAGTGCGTGCCCGGCCGAGATGGCGGGGGTCGGCGAGCCGCAACGCCCGCAGTAGCGATGTCCGTCGCGCCAGATCGCCAGTCCTCGCATCATCGCCATGAGCCCGGCATCGGCATCGGGGACGAGCCCGCCCGCTGCCCGTAGGTCCTCCAGACGCGCGTCGGGCGCCAGCGCCGCGAGCTCTGGCTCGCCCACTTCAGCTGCGAAGTGAACCACGCCGTCGAGCTCGCCGAGGAGCGTCCACTCCTGGGGCGGACGCGCGTGGCGCACCTCTGCGTTCGCGGACACGCGCGCGAGTTCTAGACGGTTGTCGTCCGCCTCGACGACCGCATGTTCGAGACCGTGGTGCAGCACGACACGCGTCGAGACGTCCTCGACCTGGGCCGCGAGCCACGCTTCGTCGTTGCGACGGTGGTGGATACGGTCGAGCTGCCACGAGGAGTAGTGGTTGGGTCGGTCGGTCGGGTTACTCACGCGCTCATCGTCTCATCATTCGCGAGCCGTGCCCTATGCGATCTCGGATACAACAACGGGGCCCGGAGGCCCCGCTGTGTGGTTCGATTCAGCCGGTCACTACGAGGTGAGTGCGGCTTCCGTCTCGTCCGAGGTCTGATCCGCCTCGTCGGAGGTCTGATCCGCCTCGTCGGAGGTCTGATCCGCCTCGTCGGAGGTCTCATCCACCTCGGCGTCGCCCTCCTCTTCGACGGGACGTTCGATGCTCTCGAACGCGACCTCGTCGTCGCGGTAGTCAACGCGGATGTAGTCGCCCTCCTCGAACTTGCCCTCAAGCAACGCATCGGAGATGCGGTCCTCGACCTGGTTCTGGATGACGCGGCGCAGGGGCCGCGCTCCGAAGGTCGCGTCGAAGCCCTCCTCGCCGAGGTAGTCGAGCAACGCGTCGGTGACTTCGACGTCCATCGACTTCTCACCGAGGTTATTGCGCAGGTCGTCCAGCTCCAGATCGACGATCTGGCGGATGTGCTCCTTCTCGAGCGCGTGGAACACGACGGACTGGTCGATGCGGTTGAGGAATTCGGGCCGGAAGACCCGCTTCATCTCGTCCTCGACGCTGCCCTTCATGCGCTTGTAGCGCTCCTCGGTCGTCTTCGTCTCGTCACCCGACGTGGAGAACCCGAAGCGCTGGTCCTTGCGGATCAGGTCGGAGCCGACGTTCGAGGTCATGATGATGATCGTGTTGCGGAAGTCGACCTTGCGGCCCTTCGCGTCGGACAGGTGTCCGTCGTCGAAGATCTGGAGCAACACGTTGAAGACATCCGGGTGTGCCTTCTCGATCTCGTCGAGGAGGATGAGGCAGTAGCTCTTCCGGCGCACGAGGTCCGTCAGCTGCCCACCGTCTTCGTAGCCCACGTAGCCCGGAGGCGAGCCGACGAGCCGCGACACGGTGTGCTTCTCCATGAACTCCGACATGTCGATGCGGACAATGTTGTCCTTCGAGCCGAAGCGGAACTCACCGAGCATCTCCGCCAGGTAGGTCTTTCCCACGCCGGTCGGGCCGAGGAACATGAAGACGCCGATCGGGCGCTTGGGGTCCTTCAGGCCTGCGCTGGCCCGGCGGACGGCCCGGGACACGGCGGTGATGGCCTCGTCCTGACCGATCACCCGCTCGCGCAGGAACTTCTCCATTTCAAGGAGACGCTGTGACTCCTCGGCGGCGATGCGAGCCAGCGGCACGCCGGTCCACTGCGAGATGACGTCACGGATGTCGTCCTCGCCGACGACGGTGTCCTCGGCGGCCCGCTCGTTCTCCACTTCGGCCTCGAGCTCTTCGAGCTCGGACTGCAGCTTGACCTCGCGCTCGCGGAGCTCCGCTGCGAACTCGTACTGCTGGTTGGCGATCGCCGAGTCCTTCTCGCGTCGCAGCTCCTCGAGCGCACTCGTGGCCTCGCGCACCGCGGGCGGCGTCGAGTGACGGCGGATGCGCACGCGCGCCGCCGCCTCGTCGATGAGGTCGATCGCCTTATCCGGCAGGAAGCGGTCCGAGACGTAACGAGCCGAGAGTTCGGAGGCTGCGTTCAGCGCCTCGTCCAGAATCTTGAGCTTGTGGTGCTCCTCGTACGCGCCTCGCACGCCTCGGAGGATGAGGATGGTCTCCTCGACCGTCGGCTCCTCGACGCGGACGGGCTGGAAGCGGCGTTCCAACGCGGCGTCGCGCTCGATGTGCTTGCGGTACTCATCGAGCGTCGTAGCGCCGATCGCCTGGATCTCCCCTCGGGCGAGTGCGGGCTTGAGGATGTTCGCGGCGTCGACCGCGCCCTCGGCGGCGCCAGCGCCGACGAGCATGTGGAGCTCGTCGATGAAGAGCACGCAGTTGGCGGAGGTCTTGATCTCCTCGATGACCTTCTTCAGACGCTCCTCGAACTCACCGCGGTACTTCGTGCCGGCAACGAGCAGACCGATGTCGAGGGTGAGCATGCGCTTGCCGATCAGCGTGTCGGGGACATCGCCCTCGACGATGCGGTGCGCAAGGCCCTCGGCGATGGCGGTCTTGCCAACGCCCGCCTCGCCGATCAAGACGGGGTTGTTCTTGGTGCGTCGTGACAGTATCTGGACGACGCGCTCGATCTCGGTCTCGCGCCCGATGATCGGGTCGAGCTGTCCGGCGCGAGCCATGGCGGTGAGGTCGACGCCGAGCTGGTCGAGCGTCGGCGTGCGCACGGAGCGCTGGCCGGCGGCGGCGCCCTGCTGCCCGCCCTTCGACTGCGACTGGTCGAGGATGCGCTGCGTCTCGTTGCGCACGCGCTCAAGGTTGACGCCGAGGCTTTCCAGGACGCCCGCGGCGATGCCTTCGCCCTCGCGGACGAGTCCGAGCAGCAGGTGCTCGGTACCGATGTAGGAGTGGGAGAGTCGACGTGCCTCGTCGACCGCCAGTTCGATCACCTTCTTGGCACGCGGGGTCAGCCCGATCTCGCCGCTCGATGTGCGGTCGCCACGGCCGATGATGAACTCGACCGCCGAGCGGACCTTGTTGAGCTCCACGCCGAGGTTCGATAGCACCTTGGCGGCCACGCCATCGCCCTCACGGACGAGGCCCAGCAGCAAGTGTTCGGTGCCGATGTAGTTGTGGTTGAAGCGCTGCGCCTCTTCCTGGGCGAGCGTCAACACGCGGCGTGCTCGTTCGGTGAATTTGTCGAACCGGTCAGCCATGGGCGACTCCGTCCGTGCACTCCGACCTGCGCTAGATCAAGGCTAACACAGCACCTTTTGGGGTCCTGATCCGGGGCGTCGCCAGGGATCGGAACCGTGATGCCCGGCACGCCTCGAGCGGCGGTCTCCTGCCCTCCAGCGCGTCGCACGCCTCCGTAGCTAGCGTCGCGCGTTCTTCGATCGTGCGCCTCCGCGCGTTCCGCCAACATCGGGGAATCCCCGAAGCTGGAGACTCCTCGCGGGGGAGCCAGGGGGAGACGAAAGGCCGCTCTCGCGGCCTCGTCGGCATGATCGATCGTACCCAACGATCTAGATACGAAACAGGCACGGCGGCGCGTTCGGAACCCAGCACTTGGCGAACGGCGGGCCCAGCGATCGCGCCGAATAGAACGGGACGCCGCCTGGCGTCCCGTTCTTGATTCTCTGTTCGCGTGATAGGTCGGGGGAGTTAGCTCTGCTCTTTCTCCTCCGCAGGCGCATCCTCGGAGGCCTCTTCCGGAGCGTCGTCTTCGCCGGCCGGTGCCTCCTCCGCCGGCTCTTCCGCTGCAGGTTCCTCGGCGGCCGGTTCGTCGGCGGCCGGTTCGTCGGCTGCCGGTGCCTCCTCGGCCGACTCTTCGGCGGCCGGTTCCTCGTCGGCCGGTTCGTCGGCTGCCGGTTCGTCGGCTGCCGGTGCCTCGTCGGCAAGCTCCTCGGCCGACTCTTCGGCGGCGGGCGCCTCGTCTGTGGGCGTCTCGTCGGCCTTTTCGGCGCGCTGCGCGGCCTGGGCCTCCTGCATCGCCTGCTGCATCGCGGTCAGGACCGGACCTTCGTCGCGGGCGGCGGCCTTCGCGGGAGCCGCGCCGCCACCGTTGCTGCTCGACGCCGCGGTCGTTCGCTCTGCGGCTGGAGCCGAAGGGGCCGACGCGGCCTGTTCCTTACGCTCGACGTAGCGGGCAGCGGTGGCCTCGACCTCCTCGGGGAATTTCTCGATCGCCGCCTCGGAGACGGCGACGACGCGACCCTCCTGGTCAAACTCCCAGCCGCGGATCTGCGCTTCGTTGCGCGCTTCGCGGAGCGAGAGGCCGAGGCGGTGCCGGTCGTGCTCGATGCGCACGATCTTCAGCGGGACGACATCGCCTTCGTCGACGATTTCCTCCGGGTGACCAATGCGACGGTCGACGAGTTCGGAGACGTGGACCAGCCCTTCCACGGGGCCGGGTAGCCGGGCGAAAGCGCCGAAGGCGACGAGTTTGGTGACGACGCCGGGAACGACATCGCCCACGGAGTACTGGGTGATGAGCTCTTCCCACTGCTCAGGGGACGCGCGGCGAATGGAGAGCGCGATCTTCTTGCTCTCTTCGTCCACGCGCATGACGTAGACCTTCACCTCGTCGCTGACCTTGAACAGGTCCTCCGGCTGGGCGTTGCGGTCCCACGACAGCTCTGAGAGGTGGACGAGGCCGTCCGCGCCGCCGAGGTCGACGAAGACTCCGAAGTTGCGGATGGAGGTGACGGTGCCGGTGCGAATCTCACCTTCGGTGAGCTCGGCCAGCAGGCGGTCCTTCTGCTCCGCGCGCCACTCCTGCAGCGCGGCGCGCTCGGAGAGGATGACGCGGTTGCGACGGCGGTTGATCTCGATGACCTTCAGGCGCAGCACGCGACCGACTTGCGCGGAGAGCGGGTTGGCGCCGTCCGAGCCGGGCTTCGCGCCGACGACCTGGGACATGGGGATGAAGGCGTTCACACCCTCCACGTTGGCGAGGAGACCGCCCTTGTTGTAGCCGGTGATCTCCGCCTCGAAGATCTCGCCGCTCTCGAAACGTTCCTGCAGCGTGCGCCAGCCCTGCTCGCCGCGGGCGCGGTCGATGGAGAGGGCGACCTGGCCCTCCTGGGTCTCGGGCTGCACGACGAAGACGAGCACTTGCTCGCCCGGGTGGATCTTGGAGAGCGGGTCGGCGCCCATGGAGTGCATCTCCTGGGTGGGCACGACGCCTTCCGATTTGACGCCGATGTCCACGAGGACGCCGTCGCGCTCGACGGCCATGACCGTGCCCTCGACGACTTCGCCGCGGCGTAATTGGCGCGGCTCGACGACGCCTGGTGACTCCAGCAGCGCCGCCATGTCCTCGATCTCCGGGTGGTCGGCCGCGGCTGGAGCCGGCGCCTCTGGCGGAGC
Organism: Dehalococcoidia bacterium; assembly: GCA_965226785.1. Classification (GTDB taxonomy): domain Bacteria; phylum Chloroflexota; class Dehalococcoidia; order UBA2979; family UBA2979; genus CBDDEC01. The sequence continues at coordinate 381,567 of CBDDEC010000004.1, read as the reverse complement.
CGTCGGAGCCACGGGTGGCGCCTCGGGAGGAGCCGCAGCCGGAGCCTCAGTCGGGGCCCCAGCCGGAGCCTCAGTCGGTGCCTCTGTGGGTGCCTCTGTGGGTGCCGCTGTCGGTGCCTCTGTGGGTGTTGGTGTAGTCGACGCCTCGGTGGCGTCCGCGGGTGGGGTCTGATTCGTCAAAGTGCCTGCCATGCCTCCAGAAAGTGTCCATGTCGCGCAGAACGCTCCACGGCCCGCCGAGGATAGCACGCGTCGTGCGTAGGGACCTCGACCTGACGGCGCCGCCAAAGGTTGGTGAAGCGGGTGGTCCGAGCCGCGCATCGATCCTCAGATGGGAGCGAACGCACCGGAGCGCATAAGTGTGGGAGGGGCGCGGGGGATATAAGCAGCGGGCCATCCCGTGTTTCGGGATGGCCCGCATAGTCCTGGCGGTGGCCTATTTTCCGCACCCAGTCACCCAGGGAGTATCGTCAGCGCTACGGCGTTTCACTTCCGTGTTCGGAATGAGAACGGGTGGTTCCACCGCGCTCTAACCACCAGGACCATTGAGTATGAAGGCTCCGGCGGCGACGAACAAGCGCTGCACTGCTCCCGGCCGCGCGGGCCGATCGCCTCCTACCGGCGCTTTCGCTCGTGGGAGTCACACGCCCCGTGATGGCTCCGGTCAGAGAACTCCGGACAGACAGACGGAGCCTGTGGGGGCTCCGTCTGTGTTGGTCTGGTAGCGGGAGGGGGATTCGAACCCCCGACCTTCGGGTTATGAGCCCGACGAGCTACCACTGCTCCATCCCGCGTCGACGACCAGCGTCGTGCCACCAGTATATCCGGCGGCACCACAGCGAAAGGGCGAGAGCGGTGCTGCTACCTCGAGGGTCCGACCTTGCGGTCGCTGTGACCTCAAGGGGGCAGCGTTAAAAGTAAGCGTTGCATTTGTGAGGGCGGAATCGCCAAACGTGCTTGATAGAGGGTCAAGCCCTCGACCATTAGTACCACTCAGCTACACACATTGCTGTGCTTCCACCTGTGGCCTATCAAGCCAGTAGTCTCCTGGCGGTCTTACCCGGTTTACCCGGTGAGTGGCCTCATCTCGGAGGCGGCTTCCCGCTTAGATGCTTTCAGCGGTTATCCGTTCCGGACATGGCTACCCGGCGATGCTCCTGGCGGAACAACCGGCACACCAGAGGTCCGTCCACCCCGGTCCTCTCGTACTAGGGGCAGCTCTCCTCAAGCCACTTGCGCCCACAGCGGATAGAGACCGAACTGTCTCACGACGTTCTGAACCCAGCTCGCGTACCGCTTTAATGGGCGAACAGCCCAACCCTTGGGACCTGATTCAGCCCCAGGATGCGACGAGCCGACATCGAGGTGCCAAACCCTGCCGTCGCTGTGAACGCTTGGGCAGGATCAGCCTGTTATCCCCGGGGTAGCTTTTATCCGATAAGCCATGGCCCTTCCACACGGGACCATAGGATCACTTTGGCCGACTTTCGTCCCTGCTCGACGTGTCTGTCTTGCAGTCAAGCTCCCTTATGCCAATACACTCAACGGGTGATTACCATCCACCCTGAGGGAACCTTTGCGCGCCTCCGTTACTCTTTAGGAGGCGACCGCCCCAGTCAAACTGCCCACCAGACGCTGTTCCCCTGCTTGCTCAGAGGTTAGGAGTACAGACAGAGAAGGGTGGTATTTCACGTGTGGCTCACGGCCGCCCAAAAGCAACCGATCAAAGCCTCCCACCTATTCTACGCATCTCAGCCCGGACCCCAGCGTCAAGCTGCAGTAAAGCTCCACGGGGTCTTTTTGTCCTGCTGCGGGTAGGCCGCATCTTCACGGCCAGTTCAATTTCGCCGAGTCCTTCGTCGAGACAGCGCCCAGATCGTTACGCCATTCGTGCGGGTCGGAACTTACCCGACAAGGAATTTCGCTACCTTAGGACCGTTATAGTTACGGCCGCCGTTCACCGGGGCTTCAGTTTGAGCCTCTCAGCTCGCCCTTTAACCTTCCGGCACTGGGCAGGCGTCAGCCCCTATACGTCCCCTTACGGGTTTGCAGAGACCTGTGTTTTTGTTAAACAGTCGCCTGGGCCCGCTCACTGCGGCCCCCGAACTGCTCCAGACGCGAAGTCTTTCACGTTCAGGGGCGCTCCTTCTCCCGAAGTTACGGAGCTAAATTGCAGAGTTCCTTAACGAAGGTTCTCTCGAACGCCTGACGGTACTTACCGCCGCCCACCTGTGTCGGTTTTCGGTACGGTCACCGACAGCACTCGACGACGACGCTTTTCTAGCCGGCATGGACTCAGCACAATCGTTTTGACTGTCGTCTCCACTCTTCTCACGCCCTCCGCTTAACCTGGCCGCGGATTTGCCTACGGCCAGTCGCCTACGACGTAAGAACGGGCCATGTCCACAGGGCCCGCTGCACCTATCCTCCCGGGTCACGCCTCTCGTCTCAAACATGCTGCCAGTGGGGCAGGAATACTAACCTGCTATCCATCGCCTACGGCTCTCGCCCTCGGCTTAGGCCCGCCTAACCCTACGCGGATTGACCTAGCGTAGGAACCCTTAGGCATACGGCGTCCGGGGTTCTCACCCAGATTTCGCTACTCATGCCGACATTCTCACTTCCGCCCACTCCACCAGGGGTCACCCCTCCGGCTTCACGGTTGGCGGAACGCTCCCCTACCGATCACACGGCGAACCGTGCGATCCCCTAGCTTCGGTACCATGCTTAAGCCCCGTTACATTGTCGGCGCCCGACCACTCGACCAGTGAGCTGTTACGCACTCTTTCAATGATGGCTGCTTCTAAGCCAACATCCTGGCTGTCTGGGCAGTCAGACATCCTTTCACACTGAGCATGGATTTGGGGACCTTAGCTGAGGGTCTGGGCTGTTTCCCTTTTGACTACGAAGCTTAGCCCTCGCAGTCTCACTCCTGAGCTCTTATCTACCGGCATTCGCGGTTTGAATGGGTTTGGTAAGCGCTATGCCCCCTAGCCCAATCAGAGCCCTACCTCCGGTAGAAAACACTCAAGGCTGCGCCAAAACGCATTTCGAGGAGAACCAGCTATCTCCTGGTTCGATTAGCATTTCACCTCTACCCACAGGTCATCCTAACACTTTGCAACGTATACAGGTTCGGGCCTCCACGGAGCATTACCTCCGCTTCACCCTGCCCATGGGTAGCTCACCAGGTTTCGGGTCTACATCCGGCGACTGAATAGCCCTATTCAGACTCGCTTTCGCTTCGGCTCCGCAACTTTCGTTGCTTAACCTTGCCACCGAACGTAACTCGTCGGCTCATTCTTCAATAGGCACGCTCTCACTCAACCCGAAGGTCCGAGCTCGAACTGCTTGTAAGCACATGGTTTCAGGAACTGTTTCACTCCCCTTCCGGGGTACTTTTCACCTTTCCCTCACGGTACTGGTCCGCTATCGGTCGCCAAGAGTATTTAGCCTTGGGAAGTGGTCTCCCCAGATTCCCACGGGATTTCTCGTGTCCCGTGGTACTCAGGATTCCGGCGGAAGTCGATGGGATGTCGCCTACGGGGCTGTCACCCGCTATGGCCGGCCGTTCCAGGCGCGTTTGGCTATCCCGTCGATTGCTCACTTCCGTATTGCCGGTCCTACAACCCCACCCCCGCAAGCGGGGATGGTTTGGGCTACTCCGCGTTCGCTCGCCGCTACTAACGGAATCATTTCTTTTCCTCGGGGTACTTAGATGTTTCAGTTCCCCCGGTTCCCTCCATCCGGCCTATGTGTTCGGCCGGCGGTGACCCGAAGTGACTCGGGCCGGGTTTTCCCATTCGGAGATCCCGGGTTGAGCTCGCTAGACAGCTAGCCCGGGCTTTTCGCAGTCTTGCCACGTCCTTCATCGGCTCTTGGCGCCAAGGCATCCACCATGCGCTCTTAGTAGCTTGACCCTCCGTCAAGCACGCTCTGCGATTCTCAAACTGCTACCGCCCAACCATCCACCACCCCGAGGGGTGACAGTCGCCTGAGCAGCAGCTACCTCATCAAATGCAGGCTTACTTTCAGGATTTGTCTTCTCAATATCCTTTGTGTGCTCTCGCTCTTTCGTTGTGAAGGTGATGTCGCGTCCGAGGACGCGGCGGCGACGCTCAAGCGTCGCTCGGCTTCTGACCAGGCAACCTCGGTGGCCTCGTCAGCGCAGAGCGCTGCTCGTGTCGTCTGTGCGGTGCGGCATGGGGTGCTGGTGGAGCCGGGGGGGCTCGAACCCCCGACCTCCGCCTTGCAAAGGCGGCGCTCTCCCAGCTGAGCTACGGCCCCAGAGCTGGTGTTCGCTGGTGGAGGCTGTGGTGGGCCATCCTGGACTCGAACCAGGGACCTCAGTCTTATCAGGACTGCGCTCTAACCAGCTGAGCTAATGGCCCCCGACGCACGCCCACCCGGCGTAAATGCCGGGCGGCGCAGGCGCACATTGACCGCTGGATAGCAGACAGAATCTCTCGCTGGGATCTCGCGAGGCCCGTGGGGTCACTCTCCGGTCCGCGGTCGGGTCGGCCGCGTCGCGTTCCTGGCTCCGGGCCCAAGGGCTCGAAACCTGACGCGATGCAGTCCGGTGAGTGAATCGACTTGGAGTCTCGTCGGCGCTGCGAATACACCGTACTCGCGGCCCGGCTTCCCTTGATACTGCCAGCGCGAACGCTGACTGACCTCGAGGGAGCCGACAGACCGACAAATGCTCCTTTAGAAAGGAGGTGATCCAGCCGCAGCTTCCGCTACGGCTACCTTGTTACGACTTAGTCCCAGTCACCAGTCCCACCCTAGGCACCTGCCTCCCCGAAGGGTTAGCGCAACGACTTTAGGTGTTACCGACTTCCATGACTTGACGGGCGGTGTGTACAAGCCCCGGGAACGTATTCACCGCAGTAAGGCTGACCTGCGGTTACTAGCAACTCCGGCTTCATGCAGGCGAGTTGCAGCCTGCAATCCGAACTGAGGACAGCTTTGTCCGATTAGCTCCACCTCGCGGTATTGCTGCGGTCTGTACTGCCCATTGTAGCGTGTGAGTAGCCCAGGACGTAAGAGCCATGCTGACTTGACATCATCCCCGCCTTCCTCCCGGTTGCCCCGGGCAGTCTCGTGTGAAAAATCCAACACACGACGAGGGTTGCGCTCGTTGCGGGACTTAACCCAACACCTCACGGCACGAGCTGACGACAGCCATGCAGCATCTGTGATATGGCCCCGAAGGGAAACCGGCTTTCACCGGCGGTCCATAACATGTCAAGCCCTGGTAAGGTTCTTCGCGTAGCTTCGAATTAAACCACACGCTCCGCTGCTTGTGCGGGGCCCCGTCAATTCCTTTGAGTTTTAGCCTTGCGGCCGTAGTCCCCAGGCGGAGTACTTATCGCGTTAGCTTCGCTACACAGGGAGTCGATACCCCATACAGCTAGTACTCATCGTTTACGGCGTGGACTACCCGGGTATCTAATCCGGTTCGCTCCCCACGCTTTCGCGCCTCAGCGTCAGGTTGCCCCCAGAGAGTCGCTTTCGCCACTGGTGTTCCTCCGGATATCTACGCATTCCACCACTACACCCGGAATTCCACTCTCCTCTAGGCACCTCAAGGCTGGCAGTATCCGGGGACTCCTCCCAGTTGAGCCGGGAGATTTCACCCTGGACTGACCAGTCCGCCTGCGCGCGCTTTACGCCCAGTGAATCCGGACAACGTTCGCCACCTACGTATTACCGCGGCTGCTGGCACGTAGTTAGCCGTGACTTATTCGCGAGGTACCGTCAGATCTTCTTCCCTCGCAAAAGGGGTTTACGACTCGAAAGCCTTCTTCCCCCACGCGGCGTCACTGCATCCGACTTGCGTCGATTGTGCAATCTTCCTAGCTGCTGCCTCCCGTAGGAGTCTGGGCCGTGTCTCAGTCCCAGTGTGGCTGACCATCCTCTCAGATCAGCTACGGATCGTCGCCTTGGTAGGCCATTACCCCACCAACTAGCTAATCCGCCGCAGGCCCCTCCGAGAGCGCCGAAGCTTTAGTCCGAAGACCATATGGGGTATTAGCCCTCGTTTCCGAGGGTTGTCCCCCACTCTCGGGCAGGTTCCTACGTGTTACGCACCCGTCCGCCACTGCCCACCGGACCGAAGTCCGGCTTCTCGTGCGACTTGCATGCCTTAAGTACGCCGCCAACGTTCATCCTGAGCCAGGATCAAACTCTCCACAACAGAATGTCTACCGAGCCCGAATCGAGATCCGGGGTCAGTGAGAGTTCATCCGATTGAATCGTGTCTCTCGAGCACCGCAGCACAGCGCGACCCAGCGCTCGCCCACCGCGAGCACGAGGCCCGAGGCGTACGAGGACTGTTGAGGCGACCTCCGAGGAGGCCGTCCCAGGACGCAGAATGCAGCGCAGCCCGATTGACCGGATCCGCCTTTAGATTCTGCCTGCTATCCAGATGTGAATGTGCGTTGCGCGCTCTTGAGCCGCGAAGCACTAGGTTACGGATCTCGGTCAGCTACCGTCAACCGTCTTCGCCGATTCTTTCGGCTCCAGCCAGACCCAGTCCTCGTCGCTCCGTGCCCGGCCGCCGCGCAACGTGACCTCGGCGCCGCGTCGAGCGGCGAGGGCGAGCACGGCGCGGCACTGGCCCGCATCGAGGTCGAGGCCGACCGAGGCGGCGGCAGCGCGCAGGACGTGCGGTCCGAGCCCGGGCTCCAGCGTGGCCAGCTCACGACGATCGAGGCGCGCCGCTGCGGCTTCGCAGGCGCCGATGCGGGCGAACTCGCGCCGCCCGATGGCGCGCAGCAGCGCCGCGTCCTCGCCGGCGCGGCGGGCGAAGGCGGCGAGGTGCGCAGTGGCGGCCGGATTGACCGCTCGCAGCTCGGGCACGATCCGACGGCGCACACGGTTGCGGGCGAAGGAGGTGTCAGCGTTGGTCGCATCCTCCCGCGCCTCGATGCCCAACGCGTCGAGATAGCTGTCGATCTCGCCTCGTGAGCGCTCGAGCAGCGGACGCACGATCGCGGGGTCGTCTCTGTCGACGCTGGGGACCGGCCAGGGCGCGCGTGGTCGCATGGCGGCGACGCCATCGAGCCCGGCGCCGCGCGTGAGGCGCAGCAGCACGGTCTCAGCCTGGTCGTCCTCCGTATGCCCGGTGGCGCAGGCGCGTGCGCCAGCGTCACGACAAGCTTCGGCGAGCCAGCGGTAGCGGGCGATGCGCGCCGAGTCCTCGCTCGCCGGCCGGTCGGCGACGGCGCCGCTGGTGCATCGCACGCCGAGGCGCGCGGCGATGCCTTCCAGGAAGCGGCGGTCACCGTCGCGTTCACTCGCAGAGCGCATGATGTGATCGAAGTGGGCGGCGACGACCTGTGACCCCCCTAGTACTCGAGCGCTGGCGACGAGCAACGCTGTCGAGTCGGGGCCGCCGGAGCACGCGACTACGAGGGGCGTTCCGGCCAGCGCGTCCTCGCCGAGGGCATCGCGGAGAGCGTCGCGCAGGCGTAGTTCAAAGGCGCCGGTGCGGCGTGTGCTCGGCCAGCGGTCTGTCGCGGCGGCGCTCATGACGCCAGCCTAATACACGACTGCTCCCCGACGGGCGCCCCGGGCGCCGGGGTCAGCGGAAGAGCAGCTCCCACCAGTCTTCGCCGGCCTGCTGGGTGCGGTCGATCGGGACCTCGGGGCTGTCGACCTCGACGATCAGTTCACCCGGGCGCGCCAGACCCAACTCTTCGCGCGCGAGCGATTCGGCGTATTCGTCGGTCTGGGTCCAGCGGAGCACGCCGGTGAGTTCGGCATGGTCGTCGCGCAGCTCCTCGACCTCGATCGCCAGCGCGCGCTGCTGCTCGCGCAGCTGGTGTGACCGCGCCGCGGTCTGCGCGGAGGCGTAGACGAACAGCCCGATCAACACGAGCGCGAGCACGAGCACGACGTGCGCAGGACCGAAGGTGGGGAGACGAGCGGTCACGAGCTGGAGTTCCGCGCCCACCGAACTGGGCGACCCGCTTAACTCGAAGCTAGCAGATGTCGCGCCTCGCCGCACGCAGGCCGGCTCCCGGCTAGACCTGTCGAGGTACCTCGCAGTGTTCGTTGAGGCCCAGCACGAACCAGTTCGTGTCGGCCGACGCCTCCACCTCGGCGATCGCGGCGACGTCATGGTGGAAGCGGCGGAACGCGGCGAGCGGGACGTCGAGGATGTGGCAGAGCAGCGAACGCAGCGCGAGGTTGTGCGACACGATCGCGATCGCGGCGTCATCGTCGGCGGCAGCGACCGCTGTGGTGGCTGCGGCGACCATGCGCTCTTGCACCTCGCCCAGCGTCTCGCCGCCCGGCATGCGCAAGGTGGCCGGGTCCTCGGTCCGCCAGCGCTGGAGGAAGTCGGTGTGCTGGTGGCGCAGCTCCTCGCTGGTCAGACCGTCGAGGTCGCCCTGGTCGAGTTCGGCGAAGCGAGCGTCCGGAGCCACCTTGACGCCGTGGGCGGCCGCGATCGGTGCAGCGGTATCGAGGGCGCGGGACGAGGTCGAGGCGTGGACGGCGGAGAGACCGGCGCTGCTGAGCTTCGTGGCCACTGCCTGCGCCTGCAGTCGGCCGAGGTCGTTGAGTGGCACGTCGCGCGCACCCTGTGTGCGGCCCTCGAGGTTGCTATCGGTCTCGCCGTGCCGCACGAGGTAGAGACGCGTCATGCGGTCTGCCCTGCCTCGGTACGTTCCGGCTTCGGCTCGCTCGGATCGCGCAGCGTGATCTCCGTGCGCAGGATGTGGGGCACTCCGCCATCGAGATCGAGCGCCCGCAACACCTGCGCCGGGCGGCCGGTGCGGCCCTCTTCGAGCGAGAGATGCATCTCGACGCTCGGCCCGTCGCCCGCGTCGAGCGACAGGTCGAGGATCGTGCGACGCAGGTCGTAGCGGCGGACCTTCTCACCACGCTGTTCCTCCCACTCGAGCTCGTCGAGCGCGAGCAGCTGGCTAATTCGCTCCGCCACCAGAGCGCAGACGTCATCGATTTCGGCCTGCGACGGGTCGAGGCGCGCCCGGTAGCGCGCGGAGCTGAGCAGCGACTGCAGCGAGGGCAGGCTGTCGCTCACCTCTTCGATCGCCACGACCTCCAGGCCGGGCGGAACGTTGGCGTCCAGGGTGCGTGCTGCGTCCTCGGGGCCATTCGCGTCGTCGAGCCACAGGTCCATGAGCTCGCGCGCACCCTCGATGCCGACAGGCAGTGGTGCGGCGAGGGCGATGCGCGGGTGCGGCGAGAAGCCCTGCGTGTACGCCAGCGGCAGCCGCGCGCGCCGGATGGCGCGCTCCCATGTGCGCATCGTGTCGAGGTGCGACACGTACCGCATCGGGCCGTGCGTGGCGAAGGTCATGCGCAGTCGCTGTGGCATGCCGACAGGCTACGCGGGCCGGTCTCTACTCGGGAGTCGCCCAGCCGGACTGGATCGCCTCGATCAGCTGCATCGAGGCGGCGCGCGGGTCGAGTTCGCGGGCGGCCACCCGGTCCACGAGCGCATCGAGCGCTCCGCTGCGGTGAGCGGCGTCGAGGGCGGTGCGGTGCAGCGCCGCGCGTGCGAGGGCGATGACCTGACTCCTCGACAGCTCGCGCCGCTCATCGGCAGCGTGCTCGGAGTCGTGGATGTGCCGCTGGTGGTCGTCGATGGCGTCAATCAATTCGTCGATGCCTTCGCCCTTCGTCGCGACCGCTTTGAGGATCGGCGGTTCCCAGGCGCCGAGGTCGGCGATCATGAGCAGTGAACGCAGCTGCGCGACCGCGGTATCGGAGCCGGCGAGGTCGGACTTGTTGACGACCATGATCTGCGCGACCTCCATCAGGCCGGCCTTCATCGACTGCACCTCGTCGCCGGCGCCGGGGTTGGCGACGAGGACGGTCGTGCCGGTGGCCGCCGCCACCTCGACCTCGTCCTGGCCAGCACCGACCGTCTCGACGATGACGACGTCATAGCCAGCTGCGTCGAGCAGGTCGATGACGCCCGTCGCCGCTTCGGCGAGGCCACCGAGGTTGCCACGAGAGGCCATCGAGCGGAGGAAGACGCCGGAGTCAGCGGTGAGGTCCTGCATCCGGATGCGGTCGCCCAGGATTGCCCCGTGCGAGAACGGGGAGGAGGGGTCGACGGCAACGATGCCTACCGTGCGGCCTCGGGCGCGTTGCTCGCGCGCCAGGGCTCCGACGAGGGTCGACTTGCCGGCACCGGCAGAGCCGGTGATGCCGACGGTCTGCGCGTGGCCGGTGCGCGAATAGAGCGCCGCCGCGACCTCGCGGCCGGTGGCGCTATCCGCCTCGACATGGGAGATGGCGCGCGCGAGCCCTCGACGATCGCCCGCGGCGACCCGCTCGATCAGCTCGGCAGCATCCATGGTTTCTCGCCAGCCGCGCTAGGCGCGCGTGGCCGCGTGGTCGTTGATGAACGCGACGAAGTCGCGCGTGTCCATCCCGGGGCCGCCCACGAAGTCGAACCCGAACGATTTGATCTGCTCGATGTCCTCGTTGGGGATGATGCCACCGGCGCAGAGCAGCACGTCGTCAACCCCACGCGCTCTCAGCTCCTCGACGACGCGCGGGAACAGCTCGAGGTGGGCGCCAGAGAGGATGGAGAGGCCGACGACGTCGACATCTTCCTGCAGCGCGGCCTCGGCGATCATCTGGGGCGTCTGGCGAATGCCGGTGTACACGACCTCCATACCGGCGTCGCGCAGGGCGCGCGCCAACACCTTCGCCCCGCGGTCGTGACCGTCGAGGCCGGGCTTGGCAATGAGGATGCGAATCGGTCGGTCGTCGGCCATGGGGAGCGCTCCTCGTTTGCGCCGCGCGTGAATGCGCTCGGCAACGTTAGCGGCATCAGTCTGCCGCAGACGCGCGATTTGCGCCACGCCTCCCGCGGGTGTTTCGGTCGCTAAGCGAACTGCACGAGCTGGATCGCGAGGCCGTAGCTCTGGTTCGGTGAGATCGTGCTCGTGACCGAGTTCGGCAGCGGACCCGGTGCCGCATCCGGCAGCTCGACGCCGGCCTCGCGGTAGCGGGCGATCTCGGCGTCAATGTCCGCGACCTCGATCGCGACCATCGAGGCGGGGCCCTCGCCGTTCTCTGCGATGCGCTGGGCCATCGGCGAGTCCTCGTGCTCGGCGGCGAGCAGCTCGACCATGCATTGGCCGCTCGGCATCTGCCCGATCAACATCCCGCGACCCTCGACGCTGATCTCGTTGACGACCTCGAGGCCGAGCAGCCGCTTCCAGGTCGCCTGCGCCGCCTCGTAGTCAGCGACGGTCATGGCGAGGTGGTCGAACCCCTTCTCCGGCGACACATGCGACCCGTCGGGGGTTTGTGCCAGCTCGATGAGAACCCCATGCGATGCCTTCGGATGGATGAAGGCGATGCGGCCGGCGATGCCGTCGCGCGGCTCCTCGTCGATGAGGTCCACGTTCGCCGCCTTGAGCCGCTCCAGCTCGCCCTCGATGTCGTCCGTTTCGAAGCAGATGTGGTGCAGCGTCGGTCCGCGGCTATCGAGGTAACGTGCCACCCCGGTGTCATCCCTCGTTGGCTGTAGCAGCTCGATCTCGTTCTCACCGACGCCGAGGAGCACACCGCGCACGCCCTGATCCTCGATCGTGATGTCGTCTGTCACCGCGAGGCCCATCGTGTCGCGGTAGAAGCTGAGCGCCTCGTCTGCGTCCGGCAGGACCACTCCCACGTGGCGAATGTGACCGATCACTTGGACCTCCTCCGGCCGCTCTTACTTCGTCGTCCTCGGCGTTAGATGCCGTGTTCTCGCCGCCAGACGAGGATCTGTTCGGTGTGTTCCTGGTCGTGGTCGCCGCCCAGATCACTCACCCGCTCGACGGTCCGGTTTTCAGCGAGCCGCTCCGCGGTCACGGACTCCGCAGCGACGCGCGCCGCCGCCTCGAAAGCCTCGCGTGCCGCACGCAGTCGCGCGAGCGCTTGCTCCCAGCTGCCTCCGCGCGCCTCGGCCACTCGCGCCGCGTTCCATTCGTCGGTGTTGTCACCGTCGTAACCCTCGATGGTCGGTCGCTCGCCCGCCGTGAACTGTGTCAGCGCACCAGCCCCCGCCTCCTGCCAGATGGCGATGTGCAGGACGATGTCCTGGATCGACCAGCCATCGAACGCCGGCTCGGCGCGCCGCGCCGCTGGCAGCGCATCGATCGCCTCCATCAGCCCGGCGCGCGCCATCGCGTTCTCCGCGAGCGCCGAGGCGATGTCGGGCGGTGCGTCGGTAGGCGTGTCGGTAGGCGTGTCGGGCATGGTCGCGATCGGCCGAGGCTCAGATCGTCATCACCTCGCGATATTCGCCCCATTCGTCGCGCAGGACGGTACAGATCTCGCCGACGGTGGCGTATGCCTCGACGGCCTCGATCAGCAGCGGCATCATGTTCTCGTCGCTCTGCGAGGCAGCACGGATGCGCGCCAACGAGGCATCGACGGCCCGTTGATCGCGTCCGGCCTTGACCTCCGCCACCTCCGCCGCGCGGCGGCGGCCGACCTCCGGCGAGACACGGAGCAACTCCGGGTGGACTTCGTCGCCCGTGTCGAACTCGTTGACACCGACGACCACACGGTCCTTCGTCTCCGCCTGTCGTTGCAGGCGGTAGGCGCTCTCCTGGATCTCGCGCTGCTGGAAACCCTGCTCGATGCCGGTCAGCGCTCCGCCGATGTCCTCGATGCGGTCGAGGTATGACCAGGTCTCCTCTTCGACGCGGTCGGTCAGCGCTTCGATGTAGTAGGACCCGGCGAGCGGGTCGATCGAATCGGCCGCGCCGGACTCGAAGGCGATCACCTGCTGCGTGCGTAGCGCGAGTTCGACGGCACCCTCAGTTGGCAGCGCCAGCGCCTCGTCGTAGCTGTTGGTGTGCAGTGACTGCGTGCCGCCAAGCACCGCCGAGAGCGCCTGCAGTGTGGTGCGGATGACGTTGTTCAGTGGCTGTTGCGCGGTGAGCGTTGCGCCGCCGGTCTGCGTGTGGAAGCGCAGCATCTGCGAACGTTCATTCGTTGAGCCGTAGCGCTCCGTGGCGATCTTCGCCCAGATGCGGCGGCTGGCCCGGAACTTCGCGATCTCCTCCAGGAAGTTGGAGTGACACGCCCAGAAGAAGGCCAGGCGCGGCGCGAACGCGTCGAACTCGAGCCCGACCTCGAGGCCGGCGTCGACGTACTCGATGGCGTTGGCGAACGTGAACGCGAGCTCCTGGGCGGCGGTGCAGCCGGCCTCGCGCATGTGGTAGCCGGAGATCGAAATGGTGTTCCAGTTCGGCAGCTCGTCCTTGCACCAGGCGAAGATGTCGGTCGCGAGACGCAGGGAGGGCCGCGGCGGGAAGATGTACGTCCCGCGCGCGATGTACTCCTTGAGGATGTCGTTCTGCGTCGTCCCGCCGACCTTCGCGAGGTCAGCGCCCTGTTTCTTCGCCGCGGCGACGTAGAGCGCGAGGAGGATCGGCGCCGTCGCGTTGATGGTCATGGACGTGGTGACGTCCTCGATGGGGATGCCGTCGGTGAGCATCTCCATGTCGGCGAGCGATGAGATCGCGACGCCGACCTTGCCCACCTCCCCTTCGGCCTCGGGCGAGTCGCTGTCGTACCCGATCTGCGTCGGCAGGTCGAAGGCGACGGAGAGGCCGGTCTGGCCCTGCTCGAGAAGGAACTTGTAGCGCTTGTTGGACTCCTCTGCGTCGCCGAACCCGGCGTACTGGCGCATCGTCCAGAGGCGCCCGCGGTACATCGTCGGTTGCACGCCTCGCGTGAAGGGGTACTCGCCGGGGTAGCCGAGCTTCTCGTGGTAGTTCCACTCGGCGAGGTCTTCCGGCGCGTAGAGCGGGTTCACCTCGGCGCCCGAGGAGCTTTCGAACTGCTCGCGTCGTTCCGCGAAGCGGTCAGTCGCCTTCTTGTGGGTCGTTTCTTCCCACTCGCGCAGGCTCTTGGAGGTCACGGACGCCACCTTCTCCGTGCTGGGAACGGCGGTGGGCGCGCACGAACGCTGCCCGCCGCCTCGCACACCCCTCGGGAGGCCGAGTCTAGGTGTGGCGCCGGGTCAGGGCTAGCCCTAAGCCCGCGCGACGTACACGGCGAGCAACTCATCCTCGGCCGGACGATCGAGGTAGTAGGGCTTGACGACGCGTACGTCGGCGAAGTCAGCGTCGACGAGTGCGGCCTCGAGGTCTGACTGGTCCCAGTAGTGGTACGACAGCCGTTCCTCCTCGGTGGCGACGAGCGCGCCTTCGATCTGGAGGTCGTAGCGATCGAGGCCGGGCTCGACGAACGTCTGAGTGATAACGCCGCCGTCGGCGCGCGTCCACGACCGCTCCCCCGCCGTCCAGGGAAAGGCCTCGTCCGCCCTCGGCGTCATGCACTCGAACGCGAAGGTGGCGGCGGAACGCAGATGCGAGCGCACGCGCGAGAGCGTCGCGAGTGCATCGGCCCGGTCTAGCAGCGTGAAGGACCCGGCGGGCAGGAACGCGTAGCCATACTCGCGCGGCAGGTCGAGGTCCTGCGTGAACTGCTCGAAGAGCCCGGCCGCCAGGTCGCGCTGATCGAGCTTCGCCTGGCAGGCGGCCAGCATCTGCGGCGATGCATCGACGCCGTCGATGTCAGCGCCCCGCTCTGCGAAGGGCACGAGGAAGCGCCCGCTGCCGCACATCACCTCGAGGACCGCGACACCGGCGTCGACGCCTCCGGTCTCCTCGAAGAGCCGCCAGTAGAACGCGAGCTCGTGCTTCGGCGGCTTGGGCTTGTCGAGGTCGTAGGCCTGCGCGCAGAGGTCGCGGTACGAGTCGAGGGGTGGGCGGCCGCCTGCTGCTGGCATCGCTGCTCCTCGACGCTTCCGGCTGCCGAGTATGGCTGACGATCGCACTACCATCGCGCGCATGCGGACATTCGCGCGCCGGTCGCTGCTGCTCGTCGCGCTCGCGGTCGCCGGTGTCGCCGGCGGAGCGGGCGCGGTCGCATCGATCGAGGACCATCGCTGCGCGATCGAGCCTTCTGCGCGTCGCCCGGCGCGCGATCTGGATAACCAGCCGGTGCGCATCACGTTCCTCGGCGATACGTTGCTCGGCGATGCGGCCCAGCCGTTGCTCGACGCGAACGGCTACGGCTGGCCGTTCGATGAGCTGGCGTCGCTCCTCGATGCCGAGCACGTGGTGGCGAACCTCGAGGGGCCGATCACCGAACGGACGGAAGCGTATGCGCGGCGCAGCCGCTGGAGCTACAACGCGCAGCCTGCGGCTGCCGAGGCGATCGCGAACGCGGGCGTGACAGTGGCTGGGCTCGCCAACAATCACGCCATGGACCGCGGTCCGGACGGCCTCGCAGACACGGTCGAGGCGCTGTCGGACGCTGGGATCGCCTCGGTCGGTGCGGGTGAGACCGCTTCGTCCGCCGAGTTGCCGCTGCTGCTGCGAACCTCGGCGGGGGCGATAGCCATTGTTGCCTTCGGCGACCATTACGGTGGCCAGCGGATTGCCGCCAACGACCAGGCGGGCGGTGCGAACTACCACCCGTGCGCGATCGTGCGCGCGGCGAACGAGGCCCGCCGCGACGGCGCAGACCTGGTGGTGGCGTTCGTGTACTGGGGTTCGAATTACAGCGAGGTGCAGCCTTCGCAGCGCGCCCTCGCATGGCTGTTCGTTGACGCGGGGTACGACCTGGTGGTCGGCCATGGTCCGCACGTGGTGCAGCCCGTGGAGGTGCTCAGGGGCGTGCCGGTGCTGTACTCGCTGGCAACTTCGTGTTCGGGACACCGGGGCGGTTTCGCGACCGGTTCCCCGGGTACGGACTGATCGCAACCGTGGAGGTCAGCTCGCAGCAGCTCTCCGCCATCGAACTGCGCTGCATCCTCACGGACAACGACCGCGTGCAGTTCCAGCCACGCCCCTGCCCTGAGGCAGAGGCAGCCTCTGTCTTCGACGCGGCACTCGCAGACGTCGAGGGCCTACGGCAAGGTGCGCGCCTGGAGCTGGCGGGGTCGTAGCGTGAACACTCGCGAGCACTAAAGCATGATCGCCGGTCTTCGCCGCGGCGGCGTCGGGCTGATGGTTGCCGCTGAGCCTTGATGCGCGGGCGACAGGACCCAATCGACGGAGTAACCCCGGCGGCTGACCGATCACCTGAGACTGATATGACTCGCCTGGATGAGGTCCCTCTCCTTGCA
This sequence comes from Dehalococcoidia bacterium, assembly GCA_965226785.1. Lineage (GTDB taxonomy): Bacteria > Chloroflexota > Dehalococcoidia > UBA2979 > UBA2979 > CBDDEC01. The sequence goes on along the minus strand of CBDDEC010000004.1, from coordinate 365,435 downwards.
GGCCGCCAACGACTCCTTACCCTTCTCCTCTAGTGCTTTAGCGAGGAGCGTCTCCGTTCGCGTCGCGAAACGCCCGGAGTCGTGGGTGCGCGGTCGTAACGTCGAGGTGCTCAGACGAGATCGAACTAGATAGGGAGGTGCGCCCGTGGCCACCTCGAACGCTGCTGAGACGAATCCGGCCGCCGGCGAGCGCGCCGAGTACATCATCGACGGCGACGCGCACGTGCTCGAACCGCCGCACCTGTGGGTGGAGTATCTCGAACCGGAGTTTCGCCCGCGGGCTATTCGCATCACCCAGGGCATCGAGGACCACGAGGGCCGGCCGCCCGACCCCGGTTCGCGGGCGCCGGACGCGGGCGACGAGGCCGCCGCCGAGAACGTGATGGCGTACGAGATGAAGCAGCGGCTCGCGATCGACGAGCAGCTGATCATCGACGGCCGGGTGATCATGAACGGCGGTCTCTCCGGTCTCGGCGGCGTCGAGGTGCATCGCTCCGAGCTGCCAGGCATGACCTATCTCGAGGGCGCGCCGAAGGCAAGCATGGACGGCGCCGCGCGTATAGATCTGTACCGGGACTGGCAGATCAACGGCGGGGTCGTCTTCCCCACGATCGGCATCCTCTGGGACTCCGACGATGCGCGGCTGGCCGACGCGTACAGCCGCGCCTACAACCGCTGGCTCTGGGAGGAGTCGTCGACAACCGCCAGGACCGCATTTTCCCGATGGCGCACATCCCGCTCAACGATCCCGAGCTGGCGCTCGCCGAGCTCCGCCGCTGCCTCAAGCTGGGGTTCAAGGGCATGTTCCTGGCGCCAGAGCCCGTGGGCGACCGTAGCCCGGCGCACGCAGACTTCGATCCGCTCTGGCACGAGCTGGAGGACGCCGAGCTGCCCGTGTGCCTGCACGTGATCGTGCGCTTCAACCGCGCCGTGCCGAACCCGGGCGCGCGATTCTCGCTGCTGACTGAGCGCAGCCGCACCTACAGCTTCGGACTCGGCGCGACATTCCAGATCATCCCGGCCGCCGCGTCGCTGGTGATGAGCGGCCTCTTCGACCGCTTCCCACGCCTCAAGTGTCTGGCCGTCGAGGCGGGCGCGGGCTGGGCAGCCTACCTGATGGATCGCCTGGACGAGAAGTACGAGCACTTCGGCTACGCGGAGCGCACGGAGCTGGAGCCGAGCGAGTATCTGCGGCGCAACGTCTGGTACGTGATCGAGCCGCGCGAGCGCACGATCGATTCGATGATGGACCTGGTCGGCGAGGGGCAGTTCATCTGGGGCTCGGACTATCCGCACATCGACTCAAGCATCCTTGCGCCGGAGCAGATTCGGGACAGCGTCAGCGCGCTTTCCGAGCACCGCCGCCGCTTGGTACTCGGTGAGAACGCGCGCTCGCTGTTCCAGCTCTAGAGAAGAGGCGGCACTCGCGAGCGGACTCCCGCCTCCCACGGGTAGCGAGTTGGTGGGCGGTAGAGGGCTCGAACCTCTGACCTTCCGGGTGTAAACCGAACGCTCTAGCCAGCTGAGCTAACCGCCCTCGAGGCCCGCGGTGGGCCGATCGATGCTAGACATGGGCGGATCGAGGGGTCAAGGACGCGCGAGTGTGAGACGCCCTACACGCACTGACGTCGCAGGCTGAGAAGATCCGCCACTCCCTCCGCGGATTGCGAGAGCACATGAAGCGCGTTCGCATGCTCGGTCCGCTGCTCTTCGTCGCCGCCGTGCTGGTGGCGGCCTGCGGCGACGGCGATGACTCCGTAAACGCTGACGCTAGCCCGGCCCTTGGTGTGATCGACGTGGCTGGCGTCGAGGCCTACGCGGCATCACTCCAATCGACGAAGGAGCAGTTCGATGAGGACGTGCCCCTGCTCGAGACGAACGTCGGTGAATTTGACATCGCCGAGGAGCTCCGGAAGAGCAGCGTCGTGCTGTCCTCCTTCGCCACGACTCTCGACGAACTCGCGCCGCCGAGCGAGTTGCTCGAGAGCCACGTCGCTCTCGTTTCAGTGACCTCGCGCTGGTTGGAGGTGCAGCTGGCGATGGCGGACGACATCGACGAGCGCGGACAGGAAGCGGCCAACGCACAGCTGAACGAGGGCGTGAAGAGCGAATGGCTTGCCGCTGTCTGCGACGTGGGGACGGCGATCGACAACATCGGTGTCGCCGTGAGCCTGGGCTGCAGCGCGGAAGAGCTGGCGGAGTCGCAGCCGTTTCGATTCGAGCGCCGGGACCTAGTTCGGGGCGTTGCGGCTTGCACCGCGGTCACCAAACCGAGCGACGACATCCATTATGGCCAGGTGACGCTCACGGTGTTCGTCAACATCCGCGACGAGCCGGTGGATCTGCACCGCTTCGACGTCAGTCTGCAGAGCGAGTTGATCGCGACCCTGGAGCCCGGCGAAGAGAGTGCACAGGTGCATCCACTTGGCGCGGGTTGGACGGTATCGAACCTGGAGGGCACGTGTCTCGGCGGTATTCGTCCGGAAGGCGGAGGCGGTAGCTACCTCGTGATCGGTCCTGACGTCGTCAACTAGTTTGAGCAGGTAAACAACGGCGCGGTGCGCACTAGCCGCGGTCGCGCTCCTCGGCCTCGCGCCGCTCCTCGTCGAGTTCACGTAGCTGCGCGCGGCGCTCGCGCCAGCGCTTGCTGCCGGGCAGCGGCACCTGCATGCCGATCACGAACCAGAGCCAGCCGAGGATCACGGTGAGCTCGAAGAGGCCACGCACCTGGTGCGTCGTTACCGCCTCGACCAGGTCGCCGCCGAACCAGAGGTTGACGACGAGCGCCCCGAAGATCAGAAGATGGGTGCCAAGACCGATGCCGTTCACGCTCTCCACGGTACGGCGGGCGCGGACGGCGCCATAGGACCGGACGACGATGACCAGCGATCCCGCACGCGCAGAGTTCGACGCGCTGCCGCTCGACATGCTCGAGGAGGCGTCGGGCGAACTGCACCGCCGCCTCGGCAGCGCGCTGCGGCGCGTCGGTGAGTCACGCGCCGACGAGGATGACGAGACGGGCGTGACACCGCGCTGGCGGGTGACCGCGCTCGCCTCAACGCTGGAGCTGGCGGCGCAGTCGTTGACCGCGATCGGCGCCGGCGCGCCAGCGGTCCCGGAGCGCAGCGATCAGGCGCCCCTCGCCATCGCCTCGCTGATGTACGCCACGCCCGACCTGGACGGTCTGCTCGCGCGCCTCGAGCAGGATCGCCGACAGCTGGCCTCGCTGTCCCGAGCGTTGGAGGCGCGGCTCGAGGAGACGCACCACACGGCATTCCAGTTCGGCACGCTGCGACAGTTGCTCACGGAGGTCGCCATCGCCGAGCCCGCGCGATGCGCGCAGAGCCTGGAGACTCACGTCGCGGCCCTGGAGCTGGGCGAGCTGGCGGCGGCCGCCGAGGCCCGCGAAGCGTCCGAGGCCTAGCGCGGCGCGCTAGCGGTCGGGGTTGTCCACCGTCTGGTCGCTGACCACCTCGAACCGCTCGCCATCCCACCCGTAGGCGATCTCGCGGAGCTTCGAGGGACAGCATTCGGCATCGCCAGCCTCGTAGATGCCCTCGAACGAGAAGAACAGCTCAAGGTCCCGGTTGAACTCGATGCGCCCGGCCGCAGCGATGTAGGTCACGAGGCGCGGACCACCGTCGAGGAGTTCGTAGATCGCGAGGCCGAGGTCACCGAGCGTGCCGCCGGACTCAACAAAGACCATCGCCTCGAGCACGTCGTCCTCGCCGATGAGGTCGTACAGGGCGACACGTTCCTGTGGAACAGACCCGCCGTTCGATAGCCGCTGCAGCTCGTCGAGGACAGGCAGGGCGCCGAAATCCGCCTCGGCGAGCGTGAGCAGGTCGCTCGGCCAGTCCGGCGGGAGCGGCGTCGCTTCCGGGTCGGTCGGTGTGGGTGGCGCCGGCGTCGGCGTCGCCTCAGTGGCGTCGTCGCCGCAGGCAACGAGTACGACGGCGAGCGTCAGCAAGACGAGACCGCCGAGGCGCGCAAGCGCCGGGCGAGCTGAGGCGCGACGTGACACGCGGACCACCAACTCTCACCCGCCCGCGCCTGCATTATCCGCGGACCGCGGCGGAACGGCCATCGCGCTCCGTCGAAGGCGGTCACGCTGCTAGGATCACTGCACCCCAGCCGAGACGCGATCGGGTCCGATATCGCCTCGCGCACCTGCTGCGCGGGTGCGGTAGCAGTGCTGGGAGCAGCGTGGAAGCACGAGCGATGGACACCGCCCCCGCCGAGGGCTGCGACGAATGCGGCGCGACCCTCGTCGAGGAGGCCGCGTTCTGCCATGAGTGCGGGGCGCGCCTCGAGGACGGTCCGCCGCCGATGGGGGCGGAGCGCCCGGCCGAGCCACGGACGCGGATCCGACCGCCCTCGTCAGCGGTACCGCCGGCCACGCCTGCCGAGGCGATACCGCAGGCGCCGGCGGTGCGGCTGCCGAGCGAGCTCTCGAGGTACCGCCAGCAACTGCGCGACACGTTCGGGTTCCCCGACTTCCGCGACGGCCAGGCCGATGTCCTGACCGCGCTCGCGTCGCGCGACACGCTGGCCGTGATGCCCACTGGCAGCGGCAAGAGCCTCTGCTACGCCCTGCCCGCCCTTGAGGTCGGGCGCACGCTTGTGGTCTCGCCGCTGATCGCCCTCATGCAGGACCAGGTCGAGTCGCTCCAGGCCGCGGGCGTGGCGGCGACGTTCATCAACTCGAACCTTGGTCGCGAGGAGCAGAATCGTCGCTATCGCGATTTCATCGAGGGCCGAACGGACCTCCTCTTCGTCGCGCCCGAGCGCTTTCAAAACCCGGCGTTCACGTCGGGGCTGCAACGTGCCGGGGTGCACCTGCTGGCGATCGACGAGGCGCACTGCATTTCAGAGTGGGGGCACAATTTTCGCCCCGACTACCTCCAGCTGGGCGCGGTGCGCGAGCGGCTCGGGAGCCCTCGCACGCTGGCGCTGACGGCGACGGCGAACCCACAGGTGCGGCGCGACATCGCCGCGCGGCTGGGCATCACCGGCGACGCGGCCGAGGTGGTGACAAGCGTCGATCGGCCCAACCTGCACTTCGCGGTGGTGCCCGTGAGCCAGCTCGAGGCGCGGCGACGCTGGGTGGTGGACTACGCCCTCGAACGCCCGGACGACGCCGGCATCGTTTACGTGCGCACGAGGCGCGGTGTCGAGGAGCTGGCGAACGACCTTGTCGCTGCCGGCATCGAGGCGGCGCCGTACCACGCAGGGCTGAGACGGGAAGATCGCACGTCGATCCAGCGCCGGTTCACCCTCGGTACGGTGCGGGTGATCGTTGCGACGAACGCCTTCGGCATGGGCATCGACAAACCAGACGTCCGTTATGTCATCCACCTCAACCTGCCGAGCCGCCTCGAGGCCTACTACCAGGAGGCGGGTCGCGCCGGCCGCGACGGCGATCCGGCCGAGTGCACGTTGCTCTACGGCCGCCGCGATCGCGTGTACCAGCAGCACTTCATCGAAGAGGCGCATCCCGAGCCGGAGGCGGTGCGCGAGATGTGGCGGCGCTGGGTGGCCCTGGCCGGTGCGGAGGGGCAACTGCCGGCCGATCTGGGTGCGGGTGAGCAGGAGACGTTTGCCCTGGTCGTGGGCGCGCTCCGGCAGTCGAGCTTGCTCGACCAGGTGGCGCTCCGCCTCACCTCGTTCGATCCGGAGGCTCCGATCGATGTCTCCGGCATCGCCCGACACCGCGCGCACGCCGAGGCCCGTCTGCGCGAGATGACCGAGTACGCCGAGACGACCTCCTGCCGGCGCGCGCTCGTACTGCGCTACTTTGGCGAGGATCCGCCAGACCGCTGCGACGCCTGCGACCGCTGCACCGACACGGCGGCGGATGCGCCGGACGGCGAACTGGACGATCTGGTGGACGCGATCCTTGACCTGCGCGAGCAGATCGCGCGCACCGGCGGGCGCGACCCCTACCTCGTGTTCGAGAACCGCACCGCGCGTGAACTCGCCTCGGAGCGTCCGCGTGACCGCGAGGAACTGTTGCGCGTCTGGGGCATCGGCGCGACGCGTGTCGACTGGTTCGGCCGCGATCTGTTGCGGCTGATCGCCGACTGGGAAACGGAGCATCCCGAGGCGGCCCCACGCGTCGCCTCGCTGCAACCGCGCCTGCGTGCCGCGCCCGGCGAGGGCGAGCAGTCCGCCGCGATCACCCCCGACGACCCTCTGTTCGAGGCGTTGCGGGCGTGGCGCTCGGAGCAGGCGCGCGACCAGGGCGTGCCCGCGTATACGATCTGCTCCGATCGCACGCTGCGTGAGCTGGTGTCCGCCCGCCCGGCCTCGCGCGCGCAGCTGCTGGAAGTCTGGGGCCTCGGCGAGTCGCGAGTGGCGCGCTTCGGCGACGATCTCCTAGGCGTGCTGGGGACGGTCGACTGACGCCTGGGTGCAGCGTCCGAGAACGCTTCGCGCTATCATGGGAGTCCGCTCGGGCGCATCGCGGCCGAGCCACACGATTTTCACCTCGCGGTCGCGAGGTCACGAGGGAGCAGGCATGAACCTCACCGTCACTGACGGCGCGCGCGAGCAATTGACGACACTGCTGGCCGGACGCGACGAGGGCCCGACGGCGGTCCGCATCTTTGCCCAGCAGGGCGGCGGCTGCGCGTGCAGCGGCCCCGGCTTCGGGTTGGGCCTCGACGAGGCGTCCGAGACGGACCAGGTCGTTGAGGTTGGCACGCTCAAGATCATCGCCGACCCGGCGGCGGCCCTGGCCCTTGAGGGCGCATCCATCGACTACGTCAACGACGTGATGCAGCAAGGCTTCTCGATCGACGCGCCGAACGCCTCGCTGCTCGGCGGCGGCGGAGGTGGTGGCGGCGGCTGCGGCTGCAGCTAGCCTGCCCGACCGATACACCATCGAGGCGAACGGCCGGCCACCGGGCCGGCCGTTGCTGATCCCGCCGCGAACGAAGGAACAGCACCGATGTCACGTGTGCTGCTGCTGATCCCAAGCGCCAGCTACCGCGCCCCCGACTTCATGGAGGCTGCGACGAAGCTCGACGTCGAGATCGTCGTCGGCTCCGACCGACGCAACCCGCTGGCCGACGATTCGGGCCTCGTCGCTTTCAGCTTCGTCGATGCCGAACGCGGCGCCGAGGAGATCGAGGAGTTCGCGAACCGCCATCCCCTGGACACGATCATCGCCGTCGATGACGGCGGCGCGGTGCTGGCTGCCCGGGCCTCCCGCCGGCTGGAGTTGCCGCACAACCCCGTCGCGGCCGTGGAGGCGACGCGCAACAAGGCCGAGCTGCGCGCCCGCATCGCCCACGCTGGCCTGCCCTCGCCGCGCTACTGGGTCTGTCCGACCGACGCAGACCCGGCGGCGATCGAGGGCCTGACCTACCCGCTGGTGATCAAGCCGCTGGCGCTCTCCGCCAGCCGCGGCGTGATCCGCGCGAACGACACGGCCGAGTTCGTCGCCGCGTTCGGGCGAGTCCGCGACATCCTCGCGACGCCGAGCGCGTACGCGGAGTGCGGACCGGAGCTGGCCGACCGGGTCTTGATCGAGGAATACATCCCCGGCGTCGAGGTCTCGGTCGAGGGGCTGCTCGAGGACGGCCGGCTGCAGGTGCTCGCGCTCTTCGATAAGCCGGACCCCCTCGAGGGGCCCTACTTCGAGGAGACGATCTACGTCACGCCCTCGCGACTGCCGGATGCCGATCAGCAGGCCATCGCCGAAGCGTCGGAGGCGGCCTGCCGCGCCCTCGGGCTGACGGACGGCGCGGTCCATGCGGAGCTGCGACTCAACGACAGCGGGATCTACGCGGTCGACATCGCCGCCCGCTCGATCGGTGGCCTCTGCTCCCGCACGCTGTCGTTCGGCACCGGCATGTCGCTCGAGGAGTTGATCCTGCGCCATGCGACCGGCGTTGGCGTGCCCTCGTACGAGCGGGAGCTGGCAGCGGCGGGGGTGATGATGATCCCGATTCCGCGCGCCGGCACGCTGCGCTCCGTCGAGGGTGTCGAGGCAGCCGAGGCGGTCTCGCTAATCGAGTCGGTGACGATCGAGATCCGGCCGGGCAGCGAAGTGATCCCGCTGCCCGAGGGCTCGGCGTACCTCGGCTTCATCTTCGCGCGCGGTGGTGCTCCGGCCGAGGTCGAGCAGGCGCTGCGCTACGCGCATGCCGCGCTGACGTTCGAGATCGAGTAGCCGCGGCTACTTCTTCGCAGGCTTGTAGTACGGGTTGTTGCCCGAGGCGTGGTCGGTCGTGTCGACGATCTCGTCGATGTCTTCGACCTGCTGCTTCACCGCCACCTCGACGCCCTGCTTGAGCGTGACGTCGAGCATCCCGCAGCCGACGCAGCCGCCGCCGAACTCCACGTAGGCCGTCCGTCCGCGCACCTCGAGCAGCGAGATCATTCCACCATGCGAGGCGATCTGCGGATTGATCTGCTGCTCGAACAGCGTGTGGATCTGCGCCTCACGCTCGTCGAACCACTGCGGGTTCGGGTTCGTGAATTCGAGGCCGCTCTCGTCGGGTCCCTTGTCTTCGAAATCGACCTCGATGCCATCGAGGTAGCGTGTGTTGCGGGTTTCGACGAACACGCGGAGGTCAGAGGCCTCGACGACGATGTCGTCGTCGAGTTCGGCGCCCTCTTCGACGAGCGAGAGCACGTGCTGGAAGCCTTCGTCGGTGCGCCCGAGGATCTGCAGGCGCAGGCCAGCCACGGGATTGGGGTGGTTGCTGATCACCTCGTGCAGCTTCAGCGACGCCTGGTCTGTGAAGCTAATGACGGGTGGCTTGGCTTCGTCGGCCATGGAATCCTCCGGGCCTGCATGGGCCTCGTCGGGAACATGTTACGTCATCCCCAGAGCAGCGGCAGGACGCAACGCCCTCGAGGTCAGGCCAGCTCCTCGAGGAGCGCCGCGACGTGTTCGGCCACGAGCGCTGGCGATTGCATCGGGATGAAGTGCGTGTGGTCCGCGAGCAGCACGTCGGTGGCCCTCGCGAAGTGGCCGGCCAGGCCGGGCCAGCAGGGTGAGGCGCTGAAGGCCGCACCAGCGTCGTCGGGGTCCGGCGGCGCCGCGCGGACGATGCGCACTCGCGCCTCGATGTTTGGGATCACGTCGTAAACGTCCGCACGTCCGCCCTGCCGGTAGGTGTCCGCCTCGACGGCCGGCGGGCAGGCGAGTCGGAGCACCGCCGGGTCGTCCTCGTCGGGCAGCAGCCCGTACCGGCAGTAGTCCTCGAGCACGCGTCGGTCCCAGACCTCGAAGGGGAAGCGGTCGCCGAAGCGTTCGACCATCGCCTCCCATGAGGCCCACTCGTCGCGGCGGCGCTCGATGTATTCGAGGTTGCCGCCGGTGCCGGGCGGCGCCTGTCCTCGACGGTCGGTGTACGCCTCGGGCGGGGCGATCGTCGGGTCGACGAGGAGCAGACCGGCAAAGCGCTGCGGTTCACGGCCGACGGCATAGGTCAGTGAATGACCGCCCATCGAGTGCCCCACACCGACTGCGCCGTCGAGGTTGAGCTGGCGCGCGAGGTCCGTCACGTCCTCGCCGTAGCGTTCCCAGCCGTACGGCGGATCCGGGCGATCGCTGCGTCCGTGCCCCCGCATGTCGACCGCGATCGCGCGCCGGCCCGGGAGCGAGCGGATCACCTCGTCCCAGCAGCGCGCATGAAAGCTCGTGGCGTGGAAGAACAGCAACGGCGGGCCTTTGCCCGGCCAGTCGAAGTAGGCCAGTCGCACGCCGTTCGCGGTCACGCGGCGCTCGACCGGCTGTTCGTCCTGGGGCCGTCGCGCACGCTCATCGGTCATTGCTTGCACCGCCTCCGAGGACCGACGCTACGATGTGATCGCCGGAGGCTCCAGCGATCGGTAGTGTGAGGACTGAGCAATCGATGGCGAATGAGCCGCTGCGGCAACGCCTCTGGCACCTCCTCTCGGTCCCGACCAAACGCACGCCAGCCTCGCTGCTGGCGCTGGCGGCGAGACTGATCCCACCTCCGCTGCGCAGCGGAGCGAGCCGTAACTTCGTACTGATCCGTCACCCGCTCCCCACCTACCGCACACACCTCGTCGCTGTCGCGCGGCGCGCCTGCCGCGACTTCCTCGCGGGGGTCACCGCCGAAGAGCTGGCGGATGTCGTCGCGCTCGCGGCCGCAGTCGCACGCGAACGCGGAATCGAACGTCCAGCACTGGTCACCAACGTCGGCGAGTTCCAGACGGTCGGGCAGTTGCACTTCCACCTCGTTGACGAGGCCGAGTTGATGCCGCTGGAGCGGCGCACGCTTGCCTTCGGCGCGAGTCCCCTCGATGGAGCGCCGGGGGCAGTCGCTTCGCTGGCGCTGGACGCGATCGAACACGCGCAGATGCACACGCGGGGCGCGAGGGCGTCCCGGTTGTTCCTCTTCGATGTCGGAGGGCCGCCTCGACAGCCGGCCGTGGCGATCGAGATCGGTGGGGAGCGCCGCGCCTGAGGGCGGTATCATCCGGCGACGCATGCGGAGACGAGGTGGTCGTGCCCAGCCTGACCGTGAACGGCGAGTCGCGAGACCTCGAACGGGGCGACCGCAATCTCTTGAGCTACCTGCGGTTCGACCTGGGGCTGACCGGGACGAAGTACGGCTGTGGTGAGGGCCTGTGCGGCGCCTGCACGGTGCTCGTCGACGGCCAGGCGCTGCGCGCCTGCATGACCACCGTGGGCGCCGTCACTGGGGGCAACATCACCACGATCGAGGGCCTCGGCACCGCCGAGGACCTGCATCCGATACAGCGCGCGTTCGTCGACGAGAACGCGATGCAGTGCGGGTACTGCATTCCTGGCTTCATCATGGGCGCCGCCGGGCTGCTCAGTCGCGAGACCGAGCCCTCGGCTGAACAGGTGCGCGAGGCGCTGTCGGAGCATCTCTGCCGTTGTGGCACGTACGTGCGGATCGAGCGAGCGGTCCTGCGCGCTGCGGCTGAAGTACGAGCGAACGGGGCGAGCTCGTGACAGCGACGACCTCGACGAGTGGCCTCGCCATCGTCGGTGACGTGACTGTGGGATTCCCAGCGTCACGTACCGGGTACGGGCAGACCACGTACGGCAACACCGAGCCGCAGACGGAGCGCGCGACCTGGCTGCGGCTGCACGAGGACGGCACGGCCACGGTCTACGCAGGCAAGGTCGAGTACGGGCAGGGCATTCGCACCGGGTTCGCCGTGGAGGTTGCGGACGAGCTGCGCCTACCACTCGATGCGGTCGAAGTGATCCTCGGCGACACGGCGCGGGTGCCGTGGGACATGGGCACGTTCGGCAGCCAGTCGACAGCGCGCGTCGGCCCGCAGCTGCGCCGGGCCGCCGCCACGGCGCGCGAGGCCCTGCTGGCGCTCGCCGCCGACCACCTCGACCTCCCGGTCGCCGACCTCGCGGCGCGCGAGGGGGTCGTCGCGTCCGAGGCCGGTGCATCGGTGACCTATGCGGAGCTCCTCGCCGGGCGCGAAATCGAGCTCGAAATCGACGATGACGCCGCCTTGACGTCTTCGGACGAGTTCACGGTGATGGGTAAGCGCGCCGAGCGCGTCGATGCTGTCGCGCGAGTGACCGGCGAGACCACCTTCACGCGCGACGTGCTGCGTGACGGCATGGCGTTCGCGGCGGTCGTGCGCCCACCCTCGTACGGTGCGCGGCTACTCGAGGTGGATTCGAGCATCGCCGAACAGCTGCCGGGCGTGATCGACGTTGTGCGCGACGGCGACCTCGTGGCGGTGCTCGGCGAGAGCGACGAGGCGGCCGAGCGAGCAGCGTCGCTGGTCGACGCGCAGTGGGAGGAAGCGACCGGCCAACCGGGCCGCTGGGACATGCCGCAGCTCCTCATCGACTCGGCGCAGGACCACTTCGTCACGCAGGAGGCCGGGGACCTCGACGAAGGGTTCGGGGAGGCGGACCAGATCCTCGAGGCGATGTACTACATCCCGTACATCTCGATCACACCGATGGAACCGCGCGCGGCGGTCGCCGAGTGGGACGGCGACGCCCTGACGGTCTGGGCGGGGGCCCAGCGCCCGTTCGGGCTGCGCAGCGAACTCGCCTCGAGGTTCGACCTCGAGGAGTCGTCCGTGCACGTGCTGACGCCGGACATCGGCGGCGGCTTCGGCGGCAAGTCGATCTTCGCTCCGGCCGCGGAGGCGGCACGCCTCGCGCGGGTGGCCGGGCGGCCGGTGCGCGTCGCCTACACGCGAGCCGAGGAGCAGACCTGGGCGACGTTTCGCCCGGCGGCGCTGATCCAGATCAAGAGCGGCTTCCGCAACGACGGGACGCTGACCGCGTGGCAGTGCGATGCGTTCCACGCGGGCGAGCGCGCGATGATCGGGCGTCGAGGCTCCGACTCGCCCTATACGACCCCGCACGCCCGCGTGACGGTCGCGCGCTCCGACAGCCCCCTGGCTGCGGGAAGCTACCGCTCGCTCGGCGGCGCCGTGAACCACTTCGCGCGCGAGGTGCACATGGACGAGATCGCCGAAGCGGTCGACGCCGATCCGGTCGAGTTGCGCATGCGTCACCTGGCCGAGCCCCGCTACCGTCGCGTCCTCGAACGCGCCGCCGAGGACTTCGGTTGGGACGGCCGTGCGGGCAGCGGCGTCGGGATCGGCCTCGACGTGGGGTCCTACTCGGCGGTCTGCCTGCAGGTACACGCGCAGCCCGCCGAGGTGCGGGTAGAACGCGTAGCCTCGGCGCTCGATTGCGGGCTGGTCGTCAACCCGGACGGCGCGGTCAACCAGATGGAGGGCGCGATCGTAATGGGCATCGGCAACGCGCTGTTCGAAGCGATCGACTTTGAACAGGGGCGTCTGCTCAACGCCAACCTCGCGCGCTACCGCGTCCCGCGCATCGTCGACACGCCCTCGATCAGCGTGGCGCTGGTCGGTGACGCCGAGACGGCCTCGACGGGTGCGGGTGAGCCCGGCATCGTGCCGACAGCTCCGGCGATCTCGAACGCGGTGTTCTCCGCTACCGGCGAGCGCCACCGCGAGCTGCCGATCCAGCGCCAGCTCCGTCGCTAGCCGGCGAGGAGCGGCGAGATGGTCGACTACGACGACGCCACCGCCCTCCTGGTCGTCGATGTCCAGAACGACTTTGCCGACCCGGCGGGCGGGCTCTACGTTCGCGACGGCGAGGCGGTGGTCCCCGTGATCAACGCCGAAGTGGCACGAGCCCTCGCAGCGGGCGCCTTCGTCGTCTACACGCAGGACTGGCACCCGTCGCACACGCCCCACTTCGAGCAGGACGGCGGCATCTGGCCGGTCCACTGCGTTCATGACACGTGGGGCGCGGAGTTCCACCCCGACCTCACCGTGGAGGGCGAGGTCGTCCGCAAGGGCACCGGCGGCGAGGACGGATACTCCGGCTTCACCATGCGCGACCCGGAGAGCGACGCGACGAGCGCGACCGCCCTCGAGGCGTTGCTGCGCGAGCGTGGCATCGCGGGGGTCGTGGTGGCCGGGCTGGCGACGGACTACTGCGTCCACGGGAGCGCCCTCGACGCCGCGCGCCTGGGCTTCGGGACGACGGTGCTCACCGACGCGATCCGCGGCGTCGACCTCGAGCCGGGCGACTCCGCGCGCCGCCTGAAGGAGCTGAGCGCGGCGGGAGTGGCCCTCGCCGAGAGCACGGCGTAGTGCAGCCGCACGAGCAGGCGCTGTTCACCGATCTCTACGAGCTGACGATGCTCCGCGCCTATCGCGAGCACGGGCTGACGCGTAGCGCCGTCTTCGACCTCACGATCCGGTCGCTACCGCCAGAGCGCAGCTACCTCATCGCCGGCGGGATCGAGGATGTACTCGATTACCTCGAGGGGCTGCACTTCACTGACGCAGCGCTCGGCCAACTCGAGACGCTCGGCGTGCTCAGCGCGGACGATCTCCGCTGGCTCGCGGCGCTGCGCTTCGAGGGCGATGTCGATGCGGTGCCCGAGGGCACACCCGTCTTCGCCGACGAGCCGCTGCTGCGGGTCGAGGCGCCACTGCCGGTCGCCCAGCTCGTCGAGACCTACGTCCTCAACCAGATGCATCTGCAGACAATGCTCGCCTCGAAGGCCGCGCGTGTCGTCGAGGCGGCGGCGGGGCGGTCGCTGATCGACTTCGGCGCGCGCCGCGCCCACGGCACCGAGGCTGCGATGACGGCGGCCCGCACGCTCTACCTCGCTGGCTTCAACGCCACCTCGAACGTGCTGGCCGGCGTCACCTACGGGATCCCCACCGCGGGGACGATGGCGCACAGTTACGTCCAGGCCTACGGCGACGAGGCGGCCGCGTTCCGCACCTTTGCCGAGACGCACGCCGAGACCACGCTCCTCGTCGACACCTACGACACGATCGAGGGCGTGGAACGGGTGGTTGCGCTCGCGGAGGAGCTGGACGACGCCTTCACGGTGCGCGCGATCCGGCTCGACTCAGGCGACCTCCTTGCCCACGCGCTCAGGGCTCGAGCGCTCCTCGACGCCGCCGGGCTCAACGAGGTCCGCATCGTCGCGAGCGGTGGCCTCGACGAGTACAGCATCGCTGCGCTCGTCGGCTCCGGCGCTCCGATCGACGCCTTCGGTGTAGGCACGGCGGTGCACACCTCGGCCGACGCGCCGAGCCTCGAAGCGGTCTACAAGCTCGCCGCCTACGACGGCGTCCCACGCGCCAAGCGTTCGGAGGGGAAGGCGACCCTCGGCGGACCCAAACAGGTCTACCGCCGCTACGACTCAACCGGCACCGCCAGTGGCGACACCATCGCGCTCACCGATGAGACCGTCGCGGGTGAGCCGCTGCTGCGGCCGGTCATGCGCGGCGGTCGCCGCCTCGACCCCCGCGAACCCCTCGACGCCGCACGCGCCCGCACGATCGCCGCGCGCGCCACGCTCCCGCCGGCGCTGCGCACGATCGAGCGGTCGCATCAGCCGTACCCGGTCGGCGTTACCTCGACTCTGCGCGCCGCGTCTGACTCCGCGCGCTAGACAGCGCCGCGGCAGCCACGCGACAATCTGAGGCGTGGCAGGGTAGCTCAGTGGCAGAGCAACGGACTCATAAGCCGTCGGTCGTCGGTTCAAATCCGACCCCTGCTACCACCTCAATGTCGTCAAGCTCAACGAAGGGAATCCAGTGGCCCGTCGATCAAACTTCTCGTTCGAACGGTCGCAGCGCCAGCGCGACAAAGCCGCGAAGCGGGAGGCGAAGCGAGCAGTCCGTGCTGCGCGCAAGGGCGGGGCGGACGCCGCGTCACCCCCCTCGCATGCCGCGCCCGAACGCGCTCCCACGGTGATCCCAGGCCCGCTCGTTTCAGACAAGTAACACACTCCACTGCGAGGGGCCGCTAGTCAGCCGAAGTCGGCTCTCAGGCGCTCGGACGCCAGAAGGTCGGACCAGACCGAAGAACGACGTCTCCGGCGGGAGGTACCTCAGGTGGCAGTCACCGATGGTGAGAGTCAAGACACGTTGCCCATTTTGCAGGACTCACTCTTGCGCCGCATGCGCACGATGCACTCGCTCTACTACATGGCTGAACCGCCCCGGGTTTAGTGGAGACTCGGTTCATTGAGTCCCGGCACCTGCCGAGACCAGCTCACGTTCCTGGTTGCGCTCGTACTCGGCGGGTGGCAGGTAGTCGAGCGCACTATGCAACCGCCGATGGTTATACCAGTCCACCCACTCCAGCGTCGCCAGCTCGAGGTCGTCGAGTCCGCGCCACGGTCCCCGGCGGTGCACCAACTCCGCCTTGTAGAGCCCGATCACCGACTCCGCCAGCGCGTTGTCATAGGAGTCACCACGACTCCCGACCGAGGTCACGGCCCCGGCCTCGGCGAGCCGCTCGGTGTAGCGGATCGAGAGGTACTGCACCCCACGATCGCTATGATGAATCAGCCCGTCGAAGGGTCCGTTCCGCGCCCATAGCGCCTGCTCAAGGGCATCGAGCGCGAGTTCGGTCCGCAGTGAGCGCGATGCCTGCCAGCCGACGACCGAGCGCGAGTAGACGTCGATGACGAAGGCGACGTAGACGAAGCCCGACCAGCTGGGCACGTAGGTGAGGTCGGCTACCCAGAGCCGGTTGGGGGCTGGTGCGTGGAAGTCCCGCTCCACGAGGTCCGCCGGTCTGGGCGCGCTCTCGTCCGCCACGGTCGTCCGTTTGACCTTCCCACGTACCACCCCAGAGAGACTCAGCTCCCGCATCAGCCGCTCCACGGTGCAGCGCGCGACGGGGATGCCCTCGCGGTGCAGCTGGCGCCAGAGCTTGCGCGCACCGTAGACCCCGAACTGTTCGGCGTGGACGTGCTGCAGCTTCACCTTCAACGCCTCGTCACGCACCCGCCGCGCCGAGAGCGGTCGGCTCCGGGCGGCGTAGTAGCTGGACGGGGCGACCTGCAGTTCCCGGCAGATCGGCTCGACCCCGAAGCGTTCGCGGTGGGTCTTGATGAAGCGAGTCATTTCGGCAGTCGCGGGTCGAGCTCCCGCGCGAAAAAAGCCGAAGCGGCCTTGAGGATCTCGTTCGCCCGGCGCAGCTCACGGTTCTCGCGCTCGAGCTCCCGCAGCCGCGTCTGCTCCTCCGTCGTCTGCCCCGGCCGTGCGCCGCCGTCGACCTCAGCCCGTCGCACCCACTTCCGTAACGTCTCCGGCGTCATCCCGAACTTCGAGGCGATCGAGCTGATCGTTGCCCACTGCGACGAGTGGTCCCGCTCGTGCTCGAACACCATCCGGACCGCCCGCTCGCGGATCTCCGCTGGGTATCTGCCTGGTCGTGTCATCGCTCCATCCTCTCAAGGACTGGAGCCTCCAACATTCCCGGGGCGGTTCAGGCCGTCGACACGATGGGCCCGGAGCACGTCAACCACTTCGAGCGCGCAGGCGTCCTCCCAATCGCGTTCTCACTCTTCCACTTCACCAACCTCGAGGATGGCACCTTCATGGCGCTCAGCGGCGGCACCCCGCCGATCTGGAGTGACGAGTGGCAGGCCGAGGTCCAAATGGCGATCAACAACCACGGCAAAGAGCTGACCCCGGACGAGATGGGACGCCAGCGAATCGGTGACTTCGAGGCGTTCAAGCGATATCAGCGCGAGGTTTTCGAACGGACCGAGAGTCACCTCGCCGTCATGGACCCCGCCGACTTCGAACGGGTCATCATCGCCCCGCCCTATCCGCCAACAGTGGCCAGCACTTACAGCGCCATGTGCGCTGGGCCGCAGGGCATCACGGTCCTCGACGGGTTCGAGTGCTGGCACTATCAACACGGGCTGCGCCACATGGGAGAGATCGAGCTCGCACGAGCTCTGGTCGGCCTCGGCGGCATGACCTCATAGCGCAGCGACCGAAGCGGGCCGGATCGCCCACCTCGGTTGTGTCGCTTTCTCCTAAGGGGTGGGCGGTATGTATTACTGGCACAGTCAGAACGGCAGCGGAGAGCGACGAGGCAACGATGAAGACCTCAGAGGTCCAGCGTGCGGTCGCTGCGGCCACGTCGATCGTGGCAGCGCTCGACCTGACAGTCCATGAGGCGATCGTTCTTCAGAACTCGAACAAACTCGCGCTTCGCCTGCTGCCGTGTGACGTCCTTGCTCGGGTGGCACACGTGGGACATGAGGTTGCGCAGTTCGAAGTAGACCTTGCTCAACGGCTGGCCGAAACCGATTGCCCAGTGGCCGCTCTT
Source organism: Dehalococcoidia bacterium (assembly GCA_965226785.1). GTDB lineage: Bacteria > Chloroflexota > Dehalococcoidia > UBA2979 > UBA2979 > CBDDEC01. The sequence goes on along the minus strand of CBDDEC010000004.1, from coordinate 347,797 downwards.
GAGCCTCGAGTGGAGCCGCGCGTCTACGAGCGTGACGGCTTCGCCGTCACGCTATGGACCTACTACCAACCTGTGGCACCTCAAGGGTTCTCACCCACCGGCTACGCGGATGCGCTCAAGCGGCTGCATTCCGGAATGCGTAGACTCGATGTCACGGTGCCGCACTTCACGGATCGCGTCGCAGAGGCTCAAAACCTCGTTGCAAGCCGCGACCGTACTCCGGCCCTCGCCGACAACGACCGGGCGCTTCTGAGCACCACGCTACGAAGCCTGAGGAGAGCGATCGGTGACCGCGGCGCCGCCGAGCAGCTGCTGCACGGCGAACCGCACCCAGCCAACGTGCTCAGCACGAAAGCCGGCCCGCTGTTCATAGACCTCGAGACGTGTTGCCGTGGGCCGATCGAATTCGACCTCGCCCATGTGCCCGAAGAGGTCAGCGAGCGCTATCCGGATGTTGACCATGAGTTGCTCCGCGAGTGCCGGATCCTCATGCTTGCCATGATCGCAACGTGGCGCTGGGATCGAGACGACCAGTTCCCGAACGGGCGCCAACTGGGCGCAGAGTGGCTCAGCCAGATCCGAGAAGCGCTCGCTCGCTCCGGACCGGATGCCGATCGCTGATCGGTCAGATGGCTTGACCCTCGGCAGCGCAGGAACCACACGCGGGCCTTGGGGATCGTCGCCTCACAGCAGACCTGACGTTCGCGGGCCGGACCGCCTGACTTCGTCCATGGTCATGAGTTCTTGGGAGCGGCGTAAGATCGCGACCAGGGATGGGACGCCGCTCACCGAATCGAGGTGGACCGATGACGGACCATGGGCACATGAGTCGACTCCTTACCCGATTGCTTGTGGTGCCCGTGCTACTGCTGGCGGCCGCGTGCGGCGGCGCCGACGATGGCGACGATTCCGCGACCGCAGCAGGCGCGACGGATGCACCTGGAGCCCAGGCCGCCGCATCGACGAGCGACCCGAGCGGAGACCAGGCGGTTGCCGCCTCGACCGCGGCTGCTGACGGCAGCTACGACGAGTACGGGTACGAAGCCTCCGGCAACGATGGGCCCGCAACGCCGGCCGCTGGTGGGAGCGTGGCCAGTCTCAACGACATCCTCGCGCTGTCCTCGCGCTTCGAGCAGACGGCGACCTGGGGGGCGGAGGTCGGTGGGGTCCGCTTCCTTTCGCCCAACGGCTTGACCATCGACGCGGCAGGCATACGTGTACGTCACGGAGTTCCGCGGCGGACACCTGCGTAAGTTCACACCCGAGGGCGATCTGCTGTTCGAGGTGGCAGGCGACGGCATACAGCCCGGTCTGCTGGCGAACCCGACTGGCGTGGCCGTCGACTCCGAAGGGACGATCTACGTCGCGGAGTCAGGCTCGAGTCGCGTCTCGCGACTGGCCTCGGACGGCACGTTCATCTCGCTCTGGGGTGGACAGGGCAGCGCCCCCGGGCAGTTCATCTCGGCGATGGGCGTCGCCGTCAGCGACACGTTCGAGGTGTTCGTGACCGACTACGGCAACCACCGCGTCCAGGTGTTCGACCGTGAGGGAGGATTCCTGCGCGAATGGGGCAGCTTCGGCACGGGGCCCACTCAACTCGACAACCCGATTGGCTTGCAACTCGGACCCGCGGGGAACGTCTGGGTGGTCGACTCCGGCAACGAGCGCGTGCAGGTGTTCACGCAGCAGGGCGAGCTGGTTCGGAGCTTCGAGGACGTGGGCCGCGGTCCGCAGGTGATCTCGGTGAACGCGGCCGGCGAGTTCTTCGTGTCGTCGCCATGGGCGGAGGGCCGGGTGCGGCTCTTCGACGCCAACGGCAACCTGCTCGGCTACCTCGGTCACAGCGTCAGCGAAGCGGAGCTGGCGCAGATGAGCAGCGCCGAATCGGAGCGCGTTGCAGGGCTGTCGTTGCTCGCCGGGCCGCATGGGACGGCGACGGACGCCAGTGGCGCCGTGTACATCGCGGACACGGCCAACGGGATCGTCCGGAAGTTTGTTCCCGTCGGCTAAACAGCTGATCCCTATCACTCGCAGTGTGGTCGGACACACGCCGCACATCATCCTCGGATTCGCCCGGAGATCGTGACGCTCGCTACGACTCGTTACCTGTCGGCGTCATGCCACAGCGGCCGCACACAAGCTATCAATCGCGTCGCTCGGGTCGGCAGCTCCGGACGTATACTCCGCGGGCCGCGGGCGGCCCATCACGGCTACCCGGCGAAAGGGGGCCACCGTGCCAGACGTAACTCAGGAGCGCGCTCCAGCGGAGCAACAGTCCAGCGAATCCGCGCTAATCGAGGCACTGGCTACTGAGAAGGGCAACACCGATTCGGCGGGCGGCGAAGACGCAGACAAGACACCCTGCCCGATCTGCGGCGAACCCCGAGGCGACGAGACCCCGTGCCCACACTGCGGAATGGACTGACCGCGGGCTGAACCAGGACCGCCGTCCCTGCACACCCACGGGACGACGTTGTTCGCCATGCCACGGCCGACGAGCCAGGCATCATGACCGGCGACGCGATCACGCGATTGCGTGTGCTGCTTCGAGACGGGGATGAAGAGCCTCGGGCCGCCCTGACCTCCGGTGACGATTTGCCTGAGGGTGTCCAACTGCCCGATGGCGTGAGCGAGGAGCAGGTGCGGGCGCTGGTCGGCGCGTTCGGTGGCGGTGCCGCCGGCGCAGGCGGCGCAGGCGGTGCGGCTGGCGGCGCCGGTCTGTTCGCGAGCCTCGCCGACATCGAACTGCCCGAGGGCGTCACGATCCAGGAGGTTGTCACCGCCTTCGCGAACGGCGAGGAGTTGCCGGCCGGTGTAACGCTGCCGGACGACTTTGAGCTCTCGCCCGAGATCCTCGATGCCATCACCAGCGGTGCGGCGGCCGGGGGCCGCGGTGGTCCGCCCGGCGGGCCGGGCGGCGGTGACGCGCAGGGAGCCCTGGCGTTGCAACCGCTCCCCGTCCCCGGCATGAGCGCGAGCGTGACCGTGCTGCTCGCCATCGAAGCCGACCTCTTGCTGGTCCCCATCGGCGCCGTACGGCAGCTCGGCGACGACTACTTCGTGGTCGTGCCGGCCGAGGGTGAGCTCACCACGCGCACGGCGGTCGTGCCTGGGACGACGGACGGGGTGCTGGTGGCGATCCAGTCGGGCCTCGACGACGGCGACGAGGTCTTGATCGGCGTCGACACGTCCGGCTCAGTCCCATACCGCGGCGATGCCACATTTGACGCCCCAGCGGCGCAGCAGCCCGCCGGCGCCGGCGCTGGCGGAGGCGGTCGGTTCGGCGGCGGCGGTGCCGGCGGAGGTGCCGGCGGCGGTGGAGCAGGTGGAGCAGGTGGCGGTGCCGGCGGTGGCGGCGGTGGAGCGGGCCCGTGATCCGGCTCGATCACGTCACGAGGAGCTACCACACAGAAGCCACTGTGGTGCACGCCCTCGGCGGCGTGAACCTCGATGTGCAGCGCGGTGAGTTCGTTGCGGTCATGGGGCAGTCCGGCTCCGGCAAGAGCACGCTGCTCAATATCATCGGCTTGCTCGACCGGCCCTCGAGCGGAACGTACGCGCTGCAGGGCCACGATGTCGGCAGTCTGAGCGACGACGCACGCGCCCGACTGCGCGGCCATGCCTTCGGCTTTGTCTTCCAGTCGTACAACCTGTTGCCACGCATGAGCGCGCTCGAGCAGGTCGAACTGCCCCTGCTCTATCGCCGCGCGCCCAACCGTCGACGGCGCGCCGCCGAGGCCCTCGATCGGGTGGGGCTCCGTGAGCGCCTGCACCACCAGCCGGCGCAGCTGTCGGGCGGTGAGCAGCAACGCGTGGCGATCGCCCGATCGCTCGTGGTCGACCCGCTGTTCCTGCTCGCCGACGAGCCGACCGGCGCGCTCGACACGCAGACCGGCGAGGAGCTGATGGGGCTGTTGAGCGACCTCGTACGCGAGCGCGGCATCACGATAATCCTCGTCACGCACGAGGCGGAGGTGGCGGCGCACGCGACGCGCACGATCCGAATGCGCGACGGACAGATCGTCGAGGACAGCGGACAACCACGGCTCGCCGCCGTGGAGGCGCCGGCAGTGGAGACGCCGGCCGAGCGCGGAGACAGCGCATGAGTTCCCTCGACGCGCTGCGCACGGCACTGCGCGCGATCGCCGCGAACCGCATGCGCAGCGGGCTGACTGCACTGGGACTGGTGATCGGCGTGAGTTCAGTGATCGCCTTGATCTCCGTCGGCCAGGGCGCTCAGCAGGGCGTGCGTGACCAGATCTCCTCGCTCGGGACCGACCTGATCTTCGTCCGCCCGGGCGAGCAGCAGGGCGCAGCGCAGGGGGTGGCCGGCGCTGGCATCGCCACCGCGGGCACACTCGTGACGACCGATGCCGACGCCATCCTCACCTCGGGCATCCCGGGGGTCTCAACCGTCGCTCCGCAAATCCGCACCACACAGCAGCTCATCGCCGGCTCGCGCAACACGGCCGCGACCGTCGTGATGACGACTCCCGAGTACATCGAGGTGCGCGACATCGGCGTCGAGTCCGGCTCGTTCATCTCACCCTTTGACGTCGGTGACGCGAACTTCGTCATGGTGCTGGGCGCGTCGCTCGCCGAGACCCTGTTCCCCGACCAATCACCCCTCGGCGAGTCAGTGCGACTCTCGGCGGGCGGCGGCCGGATCAGCTTCGACTTCCGCGTGATTGGCGTGATGGGCGAACGTGGTGGGGCCGAGGGCGGGACAGCCGACAACGAGGTCTTCATCCCGGTGACCGCACTCGCGAGTCGCCTCGCGTTCCTGCGTAACCCGGCCGGCGGTGTGCGGGTCAACCAGATCGACGTTCAGGCGGAACCGGGCGCCGACCAAGAGCTGTTGAAGGAGCGGATCACTGAACTGCTGCTTGTCAGACACGAGGTCGAGGAGCCGGACTTCGAGGTGCAGAGTCAGAACGACCTGATCGACGCAGCCTCGGAGGTCTCCGATACGCTATCGATCCTCCTTGGCAGCGTGGCTGGAATCTCGCTCCTGGTGGGCGGGATCGGCGTCATGAACATCATGCTCGTCTCCGTGACCGAGCGTACGCGCGAGATCGGTATCCGCCGCGCGGTTGGCGCTCGGGGTTCGGACATCGTGAAACAGTTCGTCGCGGAGGCGCTGCTGCTCAGCCTGGTCGGGGGACTTGTCGGCATCGGGCTCGGCATCGGCTCGTCGCTGGCCCTCGACGGTCGCGAGGTGGCGGGCCAGGTGATGACGACGGTGATCCAGCCGTAGAGCATCGCGGTCGCCTTCGCGGTCGCCGCGGGGGTGGGGTTCGTGAGCGGCAGCTACCCGGCCTACCGAGCGACGCAGGTGGACCCGATCGCAGCACTGCGCAACGAGTAACGCCGAAGAGACGCGTGAGGACGGGACGGAGCATGCTCAATCGGAGACGTCTGACGCTGGCCGGGGGCTTGGCCGCAATTGTGGCGGTGGCCCTGGCTGGCGGTTGGTACTTCTTGATCCGCGACGACGCTCCGCCCCCCGTCGATCTCGCCTCGGCTGCCGCGAGTGTGCGAGATACACCGACGCCGACTGTCACTGCCGCGCCGCAGCCCACCGGCGCGTCGACCGAGACGCCGGCGGCGACACCCACGGAGAAACCGGCCCGCGCTGACGGCGACCTGACAGGCGTCTGGACGCTGTCGGACCGCGGCGAGTCTTTCGCGGGCTACCGGGTCCAGGAGCAGCTCTCGAACATCGGCGCGAACACCGCCGTCGGGCGCACCAGCACCATCGAAGCGACGCTCGAGTTCGATGGCGACGCGATCATCAACGTAGAGATCACGGTCGATCTCACGCAGCTGCAGAGCGACGACTCCAGACGGGATGGGCAATTGAGGCGGCGCGGCCTCGAGACCAATCGCTTCCCCACCGCGAACTTCACGCTCACCGAACCGATCGCCCTCGACGGCGTGCCGGAGGAGGGCGTGCCGATAGCTGCGACAGCGATCGGGGACTTCACGCTCCACGGCGTGACTCGCAGTGTGGAGATGCCGATCGAGGGCCAGCTCACCGACGGCCTAGTCGTGGTCATTGGCTCGCTCGAGGTCGACTTTGCGGACTATGGGATCGGCAATCTCACGGGGTTCATCGTCCTCTCCGTCGAGGACCGCGGCGTGATGGAGTTCCAGGTCGTGTTTGAGTGAAGCTGCCTCGACACTCCCGCCCGATCTGCTAGACGCCGGGTCGAAGCTGCCGCGCCACCTCCTCGACGAAGCGCTCGCTGACCTCGGAGTTGGGGTTGGCGGGGTCGGTCGGTGATCCGCGGAGGATGAAGCGGTCGACGCCGAGTTCGATCAGCGGCGCGAGGCGGTCGACGCAGTAGGCGGCCGAGCCGAAGACGCCGAAGTCGCGCGAAAATTCGGACGTAGCAGCCAGGTCCTGCGCACTTCCGGGGCGGCCATGAGCGTGCATGTCGTAGGCGTCGTGGATGGCCTCGAGGACATTGCGCTGCCCCTCCGATGCCGGCCCCACGATGGTGCCGTACATGTTCGAGAACCGCGCGAAGAGCGAGACTTGACCGGCCCCGATCCGCATCGCCTCCTCCGGATTGTCATGGACGACGAGCGGCAGATAGGCTGTGAATGGGAGATCGCCCTCGAGGCCCGCCTCCTCGCGGGCGGCCCGGGCGACCTCCATGCCCCAGCGCACGCGCTCAACATCGGCTCCGACGTTGAGGCTGACACGATCGGCATGCCGGGCCGCTGCGGCGATCACACGCGGGCCCGTCGCAGCGACATCCACGGGCACTTTCGGCTCGACCGAGGCGATCCAGCGGATGTGGCTGCTCTCCGGACTGTCCGCCAGGCCCAGCGCGCCGACGTCGCCGCCCTCGAACGGCACCGAGTCTCCGCTGAGGTACGCCTGGAGGTGCTCGAGGTAGCGCTCGAAGGCGGGCACGGCGTGGGGCGCGAGCCCGAGGTGCGCCAGCGCCGAGTCGCCACGTCCGATACCGAGGTAGGCGCGGCCGTCGCTCTCCGCCTGCACCGTGGCGATGGCCGATGCCGTGATGGCCGGGTGGCGGGTGTAGGAGTTCGTGACGCCGGTGCCGAGCTTGATGCTCGTCGTCTCCCGCGCCGCCAGGGCCATCGCTACATAGCAGTCACCGACGAGGTTCTGCGAGTCGACGTAGACGATGCCGTCGTAGCCCAGCTCCTCGGTGCGCACCGCCTGGCGCACGCCACTGAAGACCGCGGGGTCGCCGCCGCTCGGTCGTCCGCCACCCATCGTCCAAAACTCGACAGCCATCGCACGCCTCCAATCCAGGACCCGCCGCGAGGCTAGCAGGCGCGCCGCTGACGGAGGTAGGTCGTGACGCTCGCGGCACTCGCGTACGCTGGCGCGGCCTCGGGCCCGCGCGAGCGGCAGCACTGCGCGGCACAGTGAGTGGAGCGCCGGCATGCCGGATCGAGTAGCAAACAAGGTTGCGATGGTGGTCGGCGGGGGCCAGACACCGGGATCGACGATCGGCAACGGCCGGGCGACGGCCATCCTGCTCGCACGCGAGGGGGCGCGCGTCCTCGTCGTCGATCGCGACCTTGCCTCGGCGGAGGAAACGGCGACCACGATTGCGGCGGAGGGTGGCGCAGCCTCGGCGGTCGAGGCTGACGTGACCGACGAGAGTTCGTTGCAGGCCGCCGTCGAGGCCGCTCGCGAGCGCTACGGCGGGCTCGACATCCTGCACAACAACGTCGGCGGCAGCGTCGCCCTCGGCGACGCGCCGGCCGAGGAGCTGGACGTCGAGACCTTCGACCGCATCATCGCTGTCAACCTGCGCGGGATGTGGCTCGCCAGCAAGCACGCGATCCCGCTGATGCGAGAGCGCGGCGGCGGCTCGATCGTGAACATCTCCTCGATGGCCGCGCGCTCGGCCTATCCCTTCCTTGGCTACAAGACCACGAAAGTCGCTGTGATCGGGCTGACGGAGCACCTTGCCGCTGGCCACGTGTCGGACAACATCCGCGTCAACACGATCCTGCCGGGGTTGATGAACACGCCGATGGCGATCGAGGCACGCGTGGCGGAGGGCGCCGATCGTGAGCAGCTGATCGCGGCGCGCGACTCGCGCGTGCCGCTCGGGCGGCAGCAAGGCACCGGCTGGGATGTCGCGTACACCGCCCTCTTCCTGCACTCAGACGAGGCGAAGTTCATCACCGGCATCTCGCTCCCCGTGGATGGTGGCGGCGGGCTCGGCGTCCGCTAGCGCGATTGGAGTCAGTCATGGTGACCGCGCTCGAGGGCATCAAAGTGGTCGACATCTCGGGGATCGGCGCTTTCGCCTCGATGGTGCTCGCCGACTTCGGCGCGGAGGTGATCCGGATCCGGCCTGCACCGGGGGCACGGGAGACCTCGACAGAGGCGCGCGACACCTCGGCACCACTGAGCCAAGCGCTGCGCACGGCCACACACCGCGGCTCGCGATCGATCGCGCTCAACCTCAAGCACGAGGACGGGCAGGCGATCGCCCGAGCGCTGATCGCGGAGGCCGATGTCTTCCTGGAATCGTTCCGTCCCGGGGTCTGTGATCGCCTCGGCCTAGGGTACGAGAAGCTGTCCGCGCTGAACCCGCGGCTCGTCTACGCCTCGCTCACCGGCTACGGGCAGAGCGGGCCGTACCGCGACCGCCCCGGCCACGACCTGAACTACATCGCCGTCGGCGGAGCGCTCGGTCTGTTCGCCGGGCCGGACGGCCGCTCGACGATTCCGCTCAATATCATCGCGGACTTCGCCGGAGGCGGGCTGTACACGTGCCTGGCGATCTGCCTCGCTCTGCTCGCTCGCGACCGCACGGGCCGCGGTCAGCACGTCGACATGGCGATGAGCGACGGCGTGTTGTCGTTGCTGACTGCCGTGCTGCACGACCCGATCGCCAACGGCACGACCATCGAGGACCGCGCCTACCTGCTGAACGGTGGCGTGCCCTACTACGACACGTATCGCTGTGCGGACGACCGCTGGATCGCCGTCGCCTGCCTCGAACCACACTTCTTCGCCAACCTCTGCCGCGGCATGGACCTCGAGCAGTTCCTCGACGCGCAGTTCGAGGAGGCGCGGCACGCCGAACTGCGGGCGGCGCTAGTCGCGCGCTTCGCCGCGCGACCGCGTGACGAGTGGGTCGAGGCCCTCGCAGCGCACGACGTCTGCGTCTCGCCGGTCCTTGCCCCCTCCGAGGTCGCGGACCACGAGCACAACAGCGCGCGCGGCACGGTCGGATGGCGCGAGACGGCGGCCGGCCCGGAGCTGCGCATCGGCGTCGGGCCGAAGCTCAGCGAAACGCCCGGCTCGCCCGGCGAGACGGCGGCCGAAGAGAGCGACTCAGAGACGATCCTGCTGGGCCTCGGGTACGAGACCGCGAGGATCGACCGGCTGCGCGAGACGGGGACGGTCGCCTGACGCCCTCGCTGCGTCCGCGGCGCTATCATCACGTGCGCTATCGCCTCCGGGCACCCGGCCCGCGGCGGAGGGAAGCAGTGTGTTCGACCTGACCCACGGGCTCCGCGTCCTCGACCTCGGCACGGGAGTCTCGGGGCCCTACTGCGCGAAGCTTCTCCTCGACGCGGGCGCCGATGTCGTACGGGTCGAACCGCCCGAGGGCGACCCGTTGCGCGCCCAAGGCCCGTTCGTCGACGGCGCGGCGGAGACCGCTGGTGCCGCCTTCGCCTTCTGCCATGCCGGGAAGCGGTCAGTTGTCCTCGACGTCACCGATCCCAGGGAGGCCGAGCGGCTCTGGCAGCTGATCGCCTGGGCGGACGTGCTGATCGAAAACGAGCAGCCCGGCGTCCTCGAAGCGCACGGCTTCGGAGCCGAGGCCGTGCTCGCGGCGCATCCATCGCTGGTCTACGTCTCGATCACCCCCTACGGGCAAAGCGGGCCGCTGCGCGACTGGACGGCGACGGAGCTCACGATCGGCGCCGCCTGCGGCGTGGTCGAGCTCAACGGCGCGGAGGAACGTGAGCCCATCGCCTACCCCGGCCACATGATGGCCGTCTGGGGCGGGGCGGCCGCCGCGATGGGTGCGCTCGCCGCCTACCGTCATGCCCGGCTGACCGGTCAGGGCCAGCACGTCGACGTGAGCATGCTCGAAGCCCTTGCGACCTGCCACTTCCTGTTTTACGCCGACTATGAGTACACTGGCGCGCTGCAGCCTCGCGGCCAGCGCGAGCTGATCGAGGCGAGCGACGGGGAGCTCTATCTGCGCTGGCTCGGCTCGCCGGCCTGGGACGAGTTCGCCGTCGTCATGGACGCGCTCGAGCTCTCGCTGCGACCGGAGCTCAACCCTCCGCAGGGCATGTCGCTGCACACCGACGAGGTCATGCGCATCCTCGAGCAGACGACGAAGACCCAGACGCGCCAGCACTGGCTCGCGGTCGGCCAGCAGCATGGTTTCCTGACCGGCATCGTGCGCAAGCCCGACGAGGTCTTCGCTTGCCAGCACCTCGGCGCCCGCTCCTTCTTCGACGAGCTTGCGGTCGCGGGCGGAGGTACAGTGCCCTTCCCGGGCGCGCCATACCGCGTGAACAACGACCGTCCCAACGTGGTGCGCTCAGTCGCGAACCTCGGGGAGCACACGGCGGAGGTCTTCGCCGAACTGGACCTGGAACGCGACGACCCGCCCACGCCACTGATCGCTCCGGAAGGACGCTCCGCCCTCGAGGGGGTGCGCATCCTCGACAACGGCGTGTTCCAGGCGGGCACGCTGCCGGCGCGGCTGCTCGCGGACCTGGGCGCGGAAGTGGTGCGGGTCGAGAACTACGTCCAGCCGGAGGGCGCGCGCTACGCGCCGCAGCCCGATGGCGAGGCGGGGCCGCGGTTCTGGGAGCAGGGCGGCATCCACCACGAGCAACACCGCAACAAACGCTACGGCGTTGGCCTCGACGTGACGGTCGAGGCGGGGCGTGACGCGTTCCTGCGGCTGGTCGCGAGCTGCGATGTGGTGCTCGACAACCACCCGTACGACGTCTTCGAGCGCCTCGGGCTGACGTGGGAAGACCTCAAGGCCGTCAAGCCCGACCTCGTGTTCGCGAGCACTTCCGGCTACGGCGCGGAGGGTCCCTACCGCGAGATGCGGGCGCTGGGCATGGTGCTCGAGCTGGGCACCGTGACCTGGTTCAACGGCTATCGGGGCGAGAAGCCGCGCCGCGGCAATCCGCCGATCATGGACCACGTCGTCGCGTACCACGTCGCGTTCCTGATCCTCGCGGCCCTCGAGCGCCGCGATCGCACCGGCGAGGGGGCCTGGATCGACGTGGCGCAGTACGAGATCGGCGTCAACCTGGTCGGAGACCTCTACGTCAGCGAGGCGCTGGGCGTACCGGTCGAGCGTGTGGGCAGCGAGCGCCCGGACGAGCTGATCTCCGGATGCTTCGCTGGAGCGGGCGACGCGCGCTGGCTGGCGGTCTCTGTACGCACCAGCGAGGAGTGCGAACGCGTCGCCGGCGTCGTTGGTATCGCGGACGGCAGCGACATCGCGGGAGTACGAGCCGCCCTCGAACGGTGGTCTTTGGCCCGACCACCGGGGGAAGCGGCGGAGGCGCTGCAGGCCGCGGGCGTGGCGGCGTCTCCCGTCAACGACATCCGCGACCTGCTGCTCAACGAGCAGCTACGCGACCGTGACTTCTTCTGGCTCGTCGAGCACGATGCCACCCAGGAGCGGGTGGGTGTGCGCGCCTTCCCCGGCTCCGGCGTGCACCTCACCTCGACGCCGGCTCGGCTCGTCTCTCGCGCGCCGCTGCTCGGCGAACACAACGCTGAGATCGCGACGCGGCTGATGGGTTTTAGCGGCGAGGAGTTCGAGGCGCTCGAGGCCGACGGGATCTTCGGCACGGTCCCGGCCGCGGCGGCCGCCATGCCGCCGAAGCAGGACCTGCCTGCGCGCACCTCGCTCAGCGCGTGGACCTATCCGGTCAAGGCGCGGGAGATCGACGCCGACTACCAGGAGCGGTTGCGCGCACGGTTCGGCCGTTTCGCCTGACCTCGCCGCTGCATACGGATGTAATATGTCGTCGGGTCGGACGCTGGCGCGCGGGCGCACAGGCAGGGCACACAGGTCACAGGGCACACAGGGCAGGAGGTCCCCATGACTGAAGAACTGATCGTCGAAGAGGGGCCGATCACGCGGCTCACCATCAACCGTCCGGAGCGGCACAACGCGATCAACACCGAGGTCGGCGACGCGATGGTCGATGCCGTCAACCGGGTCGGTCGCGACCCCTCAGTGCAGGTCCTGGTGCTGCGCGGCGCCGGTCGCTCCTTCTGCTCGGGTGATGACGTGAGCGAGGGCGGCAGCGGCCGCATCCCGGACTACCCGTGGCAGAACCCATACCACGCGCCGCACATCGCCCCATTCAACCTCGAGCGGCATCCGTACTTCCGCCTGCAGACGCTGTTGCGGCGCATCCCGCAGGCGGTGATCGCGGAGGTCCATGGCTACTGCATGGGATCAGGCTTCGACCTGATGTTGGCGTCCGACTTCGCGATCGCCGACCCGGACAGCCAGCTGCGCATGGTGATCGGCGCGACCGCGTTCCTGCCCCGCTACGTCGGGCTCAAGCATGCGATGCGGCTGATCTTCGACGACGGCTTCACCAGCGCGGAGGCAGCTGCCGAGCTGGGGCTGATCACGAAGGTCGCTGCGCCGGGGGCGCTCGAGGACGAGGTGAACGAACTGGCGGAGCGTCTCGCGGAGCTGGGTCGCAACAGCCACGGCTACATCGGCGTGATCAAGGAGTCGATCAACCGCTCGATCTTCCAGGGGCTCGATGACGACCTGCGGATGCAGCTGATCGGGCAGCGCATGTCGGATCTCTTCCGCCAGCACCCGTACGAGCCGAGCGACGACTAGCGCTCTGCACTGCAGCTCGGGCCTCGGCGCGGCGTTCTCGATCCACTTCCTGGCCTGGCCGTTGCCGGCCCCGTCTGCGCTCGCCTCGGCAGCGCTATCCTGAAGCGCCGAAGCCTGCCGGTGCCGCGACGCCGCCCGAGGAGACGCTCATGAATTACGCCCTGGTGATCAACACGGACGAGACTGAGACCGTGTGGAACGCGTTCCGATTCGGTTCCGCCGCACTTTCGCGGGGACACGAGGTGAGCGCGTTCCTACTCGGGCAGGCCGTCGACATCGAGCAGATGGGAAGCGAGCGCTTCGACGTCCAGTCGTTGCTCGTCCGGTTCGATGAGCTGGGCGGCGTCGCGCTGAGCTGCGGTACCTGCCTGCGCCTGCGCGAGATGGACGCGAGCGCCCTCTGTCCGATGTCCACCATGGACGACCTCGTGCGGCTGACCGAAGAGGCGGATCGGGTTGTGAGCTTCGGATAGGAGCCTGGCTTGGCCAACGCAACAACACTGGTGCTCGGCGGAGGGATTGGCGGGCTCACCCTCGCGACGCAGCTGCGGCGGCTGACGCCGGACGACCACCGCATCGTGGTGATCGAGCGAGAGCAGCGCTTCGCGGCCGGCCTGTCGAAGCTCTGGGTGATGACGGGTGAGCGCGCCGACCGCAGCGAGGGCGAGCGAACGCTCGCCGACCTCGCCGATCTCGGCATCGAGATGGTGGAAACGGAAGTCACGGCGATCGACCCGAGCGCACGTACCGTCGAGACCTCGGCCGGTACGTTCGCGGGGGATTACCTCTGTGTCGCCCTCGGCGCGAAGCGAGATGCCGATGCCGTGCCCGGCTTCGCCGAGGCCGCGCACAACCTCTACGAGTGGGACGGCGCCGAGGACATCCAGCGTGCCCTCCGGGACTTCACCGGGGGGCGGCTGGTGATCCTGGTCGCCCGCACGCCGTACTCCTGTCCGGCCGCACCGTACGAGGCCGCGTTCATGATCGACTCGCTGCTCCGCGAGCGCGGCGTGCGCGATCAGGCCGAGCTGGCGCTCTACACACCGGAGGACCGTCCGATGCTGGTCGCCGGTGAGCACATCGGGGCGGCGCTGATCGAGATGCTCGAAGCGCGAGACATCGAACTCCACTGGGAACAGATCGCGATGAAGATCGATCCGGTGGCCAGTCGGATCCTGTTCGAGCTGCACGACACCACGTTCGACCTCCTCGTCGGGGTGCCGCCGCACGTTGTGCCCCCGGTGTTGAAGGAGGCGGGGCTCGCCGATGCCTCGGGCTGGGTGCCGGTCGACCCGCAGACCCTCGCCACCCGTTTCGACCGCGTGTTCGCCATCGGCGACGCCACCGCGATCAGACTCGCGAACGGGATGTACTTGCCGAAGGCCGGCGTGTTCGCCGACGCGCAGGGCCGCGCGGTCGCGACGGCAATCGCGGCAGAGCTGGCCGGCGAAGGCGGATCGACGGAATTCTCCGGGTACGGCGAGTGCTACGTCGAAGTCGGCGGAGGGCTGGCGGCACACGCGGGCGGTGACTTCTACGGCTTGCCTGCGCCGAGCGTCGCGATGGATCCACCGAGCGAGGCCTACCGACGCGAGAAGCAGGACGTGGAGCGCGAACTGCTCGCGCTCTGGCCGTAGTGCGCTCGGCCCGCTCGGGCCGGGCTCCCCGAGGACTGGGTCGGGAACGCAGATCACAGGGCGGTTCGTCTACTTTGTGCACGCGAATCACAGGGCGAGTATTCCGGGGGGTTCCATGGATATCAGCAGCGGCAGCACCGCGATAGTGATCACTGATCCGCAGAACGACTTTCTCAGCCCAGAAGGCGTCACCTGGGGGCTCGTTGGCGCCAGCGTCGAGGAGCACGGGACCGTCGAACACATCGAACAGTTGATGTCGGCGGCGAAGGCTAACGGCTACGACGTGTTCATCTCACCGCATTACTACTTCCCGACCGACTCGGGCTGGGAGTTCGGCGGCACGGTCGAGCAGATGATGCACGAGATCGGCATGTTCGAGCGCAAGGGCTCCCTGACGACGGATGGCTTCGAGGGCTCCGGCGCCGACTGGCTTGAGCAGTACAGGCCCCTGATCGAGGACGGCAAGACCGTAATCGCGAGCCCGCACAAGGTGTACGGGCCGGAGTCGAACGACCTCGCGTTGCAGCTTCGCAAGCGTGGGAAGACCAACATCCTGCTCGCAGGCATGTCGGCCAACCTCTGCACGGAGGCGCACCTGCGCGAGCTGACGGAGGACGGCTTCGAGGTGGCCGTGGTCGCCGACGCGACGGCCGCGGCTCAGCACCCCGAGCTGGGCGACGGCTACGAGGCAGCGATGACGAACTTCCGATTCATCGCGAGCGCGGTGATGACGACCGAGGAGGCTGTCGCGGAACTCGGGAGCTAGGTGATCGCTGGCTTCGTCGAGGTCGCCGACGCGATGATGGCGCGTGGGGTCGTCGGAATCGAGGCACGGCGATGACATCGAGCCAGCAGCCAGCCCACGAACTCGAACACAGCGAGCAGCTGGTCAGCTCGCTCCTCAACGCCACCGGCCAGGGCGTCTACGGCGTCGACCTGGATGGCGACTGCACGTTCGCGAATCCGGCCTGCATCGAGCTGCTCGGCTATGAGAGCGAGGCTGAACTGCTCGGGCACAACATGCACCAGCTGATCCACCACACCCGGCACGACGGCGCGCCCTACCCGGTCGAGGACTGTCAGATCTACCAGGCGCACCGCGAGGAACGCGGCATGCACGTCGGCGACGAGATCGTGTGGCGCGCGGACGGCACGAGCTGTCCCGTCGAGTACTGGTCGTACCCGGTGCGCCACGAGGACCACCTGATCGGCAGCGTCGTCTCGTTCGTCGACATCAGCGAACGCCTGGCGGCCGAGGCGGAGATCCACGAACAGGAAGCGATGGTGCGCGCTCTACTCAACGCCACGGGCGAGGGCATCTATGGCACCGACATGAACGGCGAGTTCACGTTCGCGAACCCTGCCTGCGTCGCACTGCTTGGCTACAAGAGCGACGCGGAGCTGCTCGGTCGCAACGCGCACGAGCTGATCCACCACACGCGTCCGACCGGCGGGCACTATCCGGTCGAGGACTGCCGCATCTACCAGGCGTTCCGCGAGGATCGGGACACGAACGTCCGCGACGAGATCGTCTGGCGGTCTGACGGCACCAGCTTCCCGGCGGAGTACTGGGCCTCGCCGTTGCGAGTGAACGGGGAGCTGGCCGGCTGCGTCGTCGCGTTCTTCGACTCGACCGAGCGGGAACAGGCCGAGGAGGAGCTGCGTCAGAGCGAGAAACTGGCCGCGCTGGGCAAGCTCTCGGCCGGGCTGGCGCACGAGCTGAACAACCCGGCCGCGGCAGCGCAACGAGCCTCGTCGCAGCTTCGCGATACCCTCGAACGTCTCTCGACTGCGGCCGTTGAGCTGGGCGAGCAGGGGCTAACGGCGGAGCAATGGGCCGCGCTCGCGCGCGCGGTCGAGATCGACGCGGCAGCCTCGGCGACGCTGAGCGCCCTCGATCGGGCCGACCGCGAGGAGGAGCTGGCGGGCTGGCTCAGCTCGCACAGCGTCGAAAACGCATGGCAGCTCGCGCCTCCGCTCGTCGCCGCGCGCATCGAGGGCTCGACCCTGGACAAGGTGACGGCGGGGATGCCCGGGTCCGCGGTGCCCTCGGCGGTGGCCTGGCTGAGTGAGTCGCTCACTGCCGGCGAGCTCCTCGGCACGCTGACGACGACGACGACGAGCATGTCGGAGCTCGTCGGGGCGGTGAAGAGCTACTCCTACATGGACCAGGCGCTCCAGCAGGAGGTCGACATCCACCAAGGGCTCGAAAGCACGCTGCGCATCCTGCAGCACAAGCTGGGCGACAACGTCGAGATCGTCCGTGACTTCAGCCCGCAGATCCCAGAGTTCTCTGTCCTCGCTGGCGAGCTGAACCAGGTCTGGACGAACTTGCTCGACAACGCCATCGACGCGGTCGGCTCGGAGGGACGGATCACCATGCGTACCGCCCTCGATGGCGACTACGCGCTCGTCGAGATCTGCGACGACGGGCCGGGCGTCCCGGTCGACATCCAGTCGCGCATCTTCGACCCGTTCTTCACCACGAAGGACGTGGGCCAGGGGACCGGGCTGGGCCTCGACGTGGTCAGGCGCATCGTGACGGACCGCTCCGGCGGCAGCATCGAGGTCCACTCCGAGCCCGGCGACACGCGCTTCCAGGTGCGACTACCGTTGGCTGGACCACCCGAGCTAGGAGCGCAGCAGGAGGGCGCCTGATGAACAAGCCGGTGCTGCTGAGCATCGACGACGATCAGTCCGTGCTCAGCTCCATCCAGCAGGACCTGCGCGTCCACTACGGCGACGACTACCGGATCATGGGCGTTGACTCCGGCGCTGAGGGTCTGAGTCTGGCCGAGGAGCTGCGCAAGCGAGGCGATGCGATCGCTCTCTTCCTCTCGGACCAGCGCATGCCCGGCATGACCGGCATCGAGTTCCTCGACCGGGTGGCCGCGGTCTACCCCGAGGCGAAGCGCACGTTGCTGACCGCTTACGCCGACACCGATGTCGCCATCAGGGCGATCAATGATGTGCGCCTGGACCACTACTTGATGAAGCCCTGGGACCCACCGGAGGAGCACCTCTACCCGACGCTCGACGATCTGCTCGACGATTGGAAGGCCTCGTTCCATCCACCGTTCGAAGGCGTGCGCGTCATCTGCGACCGCTGGTCGCCGGATTCGCACGCGGTCAAGGACTTTCTGGCGCGCAACCAGGTGCCGTTCCGCTGGCTCGACATCGACAGCGACGAGGACGTGACAGCCGTCCTCGAACAGGTCGCGATCCCCACCCCGACGCTGCCGCTGGTCGTGTTCCCCGACGGCGTTGCCCTCCAGGCTCCGAACAACCGCGACATCGCGGAGCAGCTCGGGCTGCGGACGCAGGCGGAGCAGCCGTTCTACGACCTGATCGTCGTCGGCGGCGGGCCCGCGGGGCTCTCAGCCGGTGTCTACGGCGCGGCCGCCGGGCTCCGCACACTGATCATCGAGCGCGAAGCGCCCGGCGGTCAGGCCAGCATGAGCGCCCGCATCGAGAACTACCTCGGATTTCCGGTCGGGCTCTCAGGCGGCGACCTGGCACGACGGGCCGTGACGCAGGCGACTCGGCTGGGCGCCGAGTTCCTGTCGACGTCCGAGGTTGTCGAGTTGACGGCGGCAGATTCTTACCGCGGCGTGAGGCTCGCCGACGGCGCTGAGTTACGGAGCTACTCCGTGCTGGTCGCGACGGGCGTCGAGTACCGCCGCCTGGAACAGCCCGGCGTCGCCGAGCTCACCGGCGCGGGGGTCTACTACGGAGCAGCCATGATCGAGGGGCGGTCGATCCGCGGTGAGGACGTGTTCCTCGCCGGCGGTGCAAACTCGGCAGGCCAGGCGGCGCTCTACTTCGCGCAATTCGCCAAGTCCGTGACGATCCTCGTGCGCGGCGACTCACTGGGCAAAAGCATGGCGAACTACCTCGTTGAGCGGATCGATGCGGGCGAGAACATTCACGTCATGCTGAACACCGAGGTCAAGCAGACGAACGGGACGAGGAACCTCGAGTCCCTGGAGCTTGCGCACTCGGACACGGGGCAGGAGGAGACTGCGGCGGCGAACGCGCTCTTCATCTTCGTCGGCGCGAAGCCAGGCACCGACTGGTTGGGCGACCTCGTCGCCCGGGACGAGCGTGGGTTCGTGCTCGCGGGTCACGACCTGCAGGGCGCGGAGCACGCCTGGCCGCTCGCCCGTGAGCCGTACTTGCTCGAGACGAGCCTGCCCGGCGTATACGTCGGCGGCGATGTCCGCCATGGCAACACGAAGCGTGTGGTCACGGCTGTGAATGAGGGTGCGATGGCCGTCAACTTCGTGCAGGAACGACTGCAGGAGCTCGGCGTCTAGCAGCCGGGCGACGCGGGGAGGGAGCGAGCATGCCGGCGGTGATCGACCGTGACCAGGTCCAGCAAATGCTCGCTGATGGGGCGCAGCTCCTCGAGGCACTCGCGCGCGAGGAGTTCGCCGAGGAGCATCTACCCGGCGCGGTCAACGTGCCGCTGGCCGAGATTGCGGCCAACACCACAGCACACCTCGACCGCGAGCAGCCGATCATCGTCTACTGCTACGACCTGGAGTGAGACGCCAGCCCCCGAGCCGCGGCGCGGCTCGAAAGCCTCGGATTCGCCAGCGTCTACGACTACGCCCCGGGCAAGGCCGACTGGGCGATCCACGGGCTGCCGACCGAGGGCCGGACCGCCGGCCGTCGGCGTGCGATCGACATCGCGCGCACAGACGTGCTCACCGTCCCACCCGACCGGCGCATCCGCGACGTGGCTCCTGAGATGACGGATGCACCGCTTGACCTCTGTCTCGTCGTCGACGAGCGAGGTGTACTCCTCGGACGGGTCGACGGCATGCCGGCGGACGTCGATCCCGCTACCGAGATCGGCGAGGTGATGCGTACGGCGCCGGGGACGGAGAAGCCGGACACGTTCCTGCACGATCTCGTCGAGGGCCTGCGCGAGACCCGCCACCAGCGGGTCATCCTGACCGCGCGCGAACCGAGCGAGGCGGGACGCTACCTCGGCGTGGTGCTGCTCAGCGACGTGGAGCGAGTCCTGCAGGAGAACGCGAACCGGTAGGCGTGGCGGGCGAGCGCTAGCTAGCGCGCCGCCTTTTTCGCCTTCTTCGCCTTGCGCTTCTCCTTGAGGCTGGTGGCGGCAGCCTTTTTTACGTTCTTGCCGCCTTTGTCTTTGGACGCCATCCGGCCCTCCTCAGATCACCCGCCGACCGCGACCCCAGCCGATCAACGAAAGCGTCGGCGCGTGCGCTGGCGGATCCACCAACACCACGCGTGACCAGCGAGGTAGCAACGATCTTACGCCGTCACCTCCGAACGGTGAATGCGCCATGCAGCCCCCGCATACGCCACCCCGGTTCGCCTATCACCTCGAGGCGGTGACGCGGAGCGCTGCGGTCCCTACTCTGCTCGCACCGACGGCTGCACGAGGAGGTTCGATCCGATGACGACCAAGACACGCGCGGCGATCAAAGCGAAGTTCGGCGAGCCGCTGCTGGTGGACGAGATCGAGCTCGAAGACCCCGGCGAGGAGGAAGTGCTGGTCAAGCTGTTCGCGACCGGCATCTGCCACTCGCAGCTGCACCAGATCCACAACCCGGATGGCCCTGTTCCGACTTTGCTCGGGCACGAAGGCACGGGCGTCGTCCTCAAGGCCGGCTCGAAGGTCGAGCACGTCAGCGAGGGCGAGCGCGTGATGATCCAGTTCGTGCCGCGCGATCTGCCCGAGGGCATGACCACCGCGGACCGTACGAAGTATCGCTGGCAGGGCGAGGAGTACGAGACGGGCGTCTATACCTGGGCCGAGCACGCGCTGCTGAACGAGCAGATGGTCGTGCCGTTGCCCGACGATGTACCGACAGACATCACGGCGATCATCGGCTGCGCCGTGATCACCGGTGCCGGTGCTGCGCTGTACACCGCCGAGCTGCAGCCGGGAGACTCCGTCGCGGTGTTCGGCGTCGGTGGGGTGGGCGCCAACGTCGTGGCTGGCGCGAAGATCGCGGGCGCCGACCCGATCATCGCCGTCGACCTCGAGGAGGGGAAGCTCGGTTACGCGAGAGAGCTGGGCGCCACGCACACGGTCAATGGTTCCGACGTCCACGCCCCCGACGCCGTGAAGGAATTGACCGGTGGCGGTGTCGACTTTGCCTTCGACGCCATCGGCGTCGAAGCGGCGTTCCTGCAGTCCGTTGAGAGCGTGAAGTCGGGCGTGCTCGGCGTCAGCCGAGGCGGCACCGCCGTCATCGTCGGCATCGGCCAGGGCGATCTGCCGCTGCCGCGCCTGTTCCCCTTCGGCGAGCGCTCCATCATCGGGTCGATGGGCGGTTCAGCGCGGCCGGGTCACGTCATGCCGAACTACATCGAGTGGTTCAAGGAGGGCAAGCTGCCCCTCGAGAAGCTGGTGTCGACTCGGTACGACAACCTCGACCAGATCAACGAAGGCGTGACCGCTCTAGAGAACGGCGAGATCGAGGGCCGCTCGATTATCGTCTACGACCAGCCGTAGGCAGCCACGCACGAGGGCGGCGTGTCCGTCTCGGCCGGCGCTACGAGGTCCCGAACGAGAGTAGGTTTTCGACCGGCTGGTAGAGCTCCTCGAGGTAGGTCACATCCTCGTCGGCGAGGGTGATCTCCGTGGCCTCGACGAGCTGTTCCAGCTGCGAGACCTTCGAGACGCCGACCACGGGAGCGGTGATCTCCGGTTTGTTCACCAGCCAGGCGAGCGCGATCTGCGCAGGCGCCTTCTCGTACTTCTGCGCGACCTCGGCGACGCGATCGGCGATCTGGAACGTCGCCGCGCCGTGGTAGAGGCTCTCGGTCCGCATCCGGTCTCGCCCCTGCGAGCGGTCGGTGGCGCCCTCGTCGAAACCGCCCTGATACGAGCCGGTAAGGATGCCGCGTGCGAGGGGTGACCACGGCATGAGCGCCACGCCCGTCTTCGCCGCGTACGGGTTCATCTCCCGCTCCTCTTCGCGATAGACGAGATTGTAGTGGTTCTGCATCGAGACGAACTTCGTCCAGCCGTGCTGCTCGGCCGTGTGCTGCAGCTCCGCGAACTGCCACGCGAACATCGATGAGGCGCCGAGGTAGAGCACCTTGCCCGCCTTAACGACATCGTGCAGACCTTCGAGCGTCTCCTCGATCGGCACCCCGAGGCTGCCACGTACGCCGTGCGGGTGGCGGTGGATGACGAGGTGGTCAACGTAGTCGAGCCCGAGCCGTTCGAGGCTCGCGTCGACCGCTTCCATGATGTGCTTGCGCGAGAGCCCTCGCTGGTTCGGGTGGTCGCCCATCGCCCCCGAGATCTTGGTGGCGATCACGTACTGATCGCGAGGGGCCAGCTCGCGCAGCAGCGAGCCGACGACACGCTCGCAGGCGCCCTGCCCGTACACGTCGGCGCAATCGAAGTAGTAGAGCCCCTGCTCGATCGCCGACTTGAAGATCGGTCGGGCCTGGTCGATGTCCAGCGTCCAGTCGCCCTGATGGCCTCGGCCCGGCTCGCCGAAGTTCATCGTACCGAGGCAGAGCTCGGAGACGGAGAGACCGCTGTTGCGACCGAGCTGGACGGAATCGAGCATCCGATGGTTCCCTTGCGTCTCCAGACCGACCGCGGCCGCCGAGAGCCTCGCTAGCGCTTGGAGTAGTCCACCGTGCGCCAGCGTTCAGGCGTGAGGGCATAGGTGACGCCGCTGCCACCACCGCCCTGATTGGCGATGTAGGCTCGGCCCGCCTCCTCGCCGAGGTATCGCACCGGCATCGGCGGCTCCGGCAGCGGTCCCTCATAGACGCGGACGGGGCCCTCGACGCTCACGTACTGGTATGGCGCGGTCTCGGTCTGCGCCACGAGCGTCGCCCGTCCCGCGGCGTCGAACAGCCGCGCCTTCTGTGACCCGGCGCCCGTGCCGAAGTACAGATCGCCGCCCGCCTCGTACGAGTACCAGATCGGCACCGCGAGGGGCCCGCGCCCCGACTCCTCGACGCTCACGATGCCGACGTGCACGTCGGCCAGGAACTGCTCTCGCTCGGCTCGCGTCATGCTCAGACTCATCGCCACCCCCCTCGACCTCCGGCGCAGCTTCGCGGACTGGCGGCGGAGTGTCGAGGGCACGCGCAGCCACGGGCGGGTCGTGTCGTACCGGTGAGCTGACCGCCCGACGGCCAACAGGCCGCCGGGCGTCCCGTCGTTCGAGCCTTGGCCGCTACGCGATCGCGTTGCTGCCGCGCCGATACTCGGGGGTGCGCACGTAGGCGTACATCGCCGCCAGCGAGAGCAGACCGACTATCAACGCGCTGAGACCGAAGGTCGAGGCATCGCGTCCGATACCACCCACGTCGAACAGCCGCCCTGTCACCTCGAAGACCAGCATCGTGGCCGCTAGCAGTGACGTCAGGCCGCTGACGACGCGCACGAGATTGACATTGGCCCGCTCGATGAGAGCGAAGCGCCCTCGCTCGGCGATGGCCAGGGAGGCGATCCTGCGTCGCATCATCTCGTAGTGAGCGGCCAGCATCGGCAGTGCGATCACGGAGAGCGCGACCACCAGGGCGACGGCCCGGCGCAGCTCCGTGCCGCGTCCGAAAATCGACTCCGACAGCGGATCATCGCCGCGGATGTAGTCGATCAACGCCGACGCCAGGATCAGCGCACTGACGAAGATGACGCCGTAGAAGGTGAGCAGCGCGACGTGAATGTAGACACGACCGCGCCCGTAGTTGAGCTCCGGCGGGTCGCCGACTTGCGAGCGACGCCGGTAGTAGAAGATCAGCGCAACCACGCTGCTGAGAAGCGTCAGGCCGCCCCAGAGGTAGGCCGAGTGACCTCGCTGTTCGGCGTCGATATAGACCCAGGCTGCTGGAACCCAAAGCAAGAGCACGAGAAAGAAGATGCCTACCGGATCAGCAGGCGGACCGATATCGGGCACGAGAAACATAGTTAGCGCCTTCGGCTAACCCCCGACCTCACGAAGTCTACCACGTACGAAATGCTGAAGAAACGGCAGGACGGCGTCGCTGGTGGGCAGACGAGGACCCTCAGGCAGCCCCTGCTACCATCCAACCTCGACGAGTCGAGCACCGCACGAGGATGTCGCGGTCACACCGTGGCCGCCACAGGCGACACCGTGGGGCACGGAGGAGGCGTTGATGGATCCGGCAGCGAAGCTGACCGAGGTCGATGCGGTCGTGATCGGCGCCGGGTTCTCCGGGCTCTACATGCTCAAGAAGCTGCGTGATGACCTGGGGCTCACCGCGCAGGTCTTTGAGGCTGGTGAAGACGTCGGTGGCACCTGGTACTGGAACCGCTACCCGGGAGCGCGCTGCGACTCCGAGGCGTACGTGTACTGCTTCTCCTTCGACGAGGATCTGTTGCAGGAATGGAACTGGAGCGGGAAGTACCCCGAGCAGCCGGAGATCCTGAAGCACCTCCAGCACGTCGCCGACCGCTTCGATCTGCGCAGCGGCATCCAGTTCAACACCCGCGTGACGGCAGCGCACTTCAACGAGGAGCGCAATCGCTGGGAGATCGAGACCGACCAGGGCGACCGCGTCAGCGCGCAGTTTTTGATCACCGGCATCGGTTGCCTCTCCGCCGGTCAGATCCCCGATATCCCCGGCCGCGACGCGTTCGAGGGCGAATCGTTCCACACCGGCGCCTGGCCGCACGACGGTGTCGACCTGGCCGGGAAGCGTGTCGGCGTGATCGGCACCGGCTCCAGCGGCGTCCAGTCCATTCCCGTGATCGCCGAGCAGGCGGAGCACCTCACGGTCTTCCAACGCACCCCGCAGTTCACTGTCCCCGCCCGTCACCACACGGTGGACCGGCACTACCTCGACGACGTCAAGCAGCGCTACGACGAGGTCTGGGACGTCGCCCGCCATTCGATCGCCGGGTTCCCGTACGAGGCCGCGACCCAGTCGGCGCTCGAGGTCACCGATGAGGAGCGGCAGGCGGTCTTCGAGGATCGCTGGGCCCTCGGCGGGTTCCGCTTCAACGGCTCGTTCACCGACATCGGCATCAACCTCGAGGCGAACGCGACCGCCGCGGACTTCGTCCGGGACCGGATTCGCGAGACGGTCGAGGACCCCGATACGGCGGAGCGGTTGACCCCCTATGACCATCCGCTCGGCTCGAAGCGGACGCTGATCGATACGAACTACTTCGAGACCTACAACCGCGACAACGTGCAGCTCGTCGACATCCGCTCGGCGCCGATCGAGGAGATCACGCCCACGGGCATCCGCACCGCGGATGCCGAATACGACCTCGACATCATCGTCTTCGCGACGGGGTTCGATGCGATGACGGGCAGCTTTTCCCGCATGGACATCCGCGGGCGCGACGACGAGCCGCTCTCGGAGCACTGGGAGGCCGGGCCGAAGACCTACCTCGGGCTCTCAGTCGTTGGTTTCCCGAACATGTTCATGATCACCGGGCCCGGGTCGCCGTCGGTCCTCAGCAACATGCCCGTGTCGATCGAGCAGCACGTCGAGTGGATCGCCGACCTCGTCGAGTACACGCACGAGCACGGCGTCGAGGTCGTCGAGGCGAACGCTGACGCCGAGGAGGCGTGGGTCGTACACGTCAACGAGCTCTCGGAGAAAACGCTCTTCCCACTCGCCGACTCCTGGTACCTCGGCGCGAACATCCCCGGCAAGCCGCGCGTCTTCATGCCGTATAGCGGCGGCGTCGGCAACTACCGCAAGAAGTGCGACGAGGTCGCCGCCGCGAACTACGAGGGCTTCGCTCTGACCGCGACGGCGCAGGCCGCGAGGTCCTAGCGCGCCGCCTCGATTGACGCGGTGAGGTCGTTGCGGATCGGGCGGACGATCATCGTATAGGTGTCGGCGATCGCGGCGCGGCGATGTGATTCCGCCTCGCGTCGGGTCGCGTCGCCGGCCACGGCCATGAAGGCGCGCTTGCTCGGGAACGAGTTGAAGCGCACCTGATCCCAGGACCGACCGTCACCGATGATGGTCCCCTCGACCGCGAACCACCCGGAGATGCGCACACCGTGCGGCGCAGCGACCTCGCCGGCGGTCGACTGATACTCGCGCATCTCGCCCTCCGCCCCGCCATCCTCGAAGCGCAGCACGTGGAGCAGGACAACCGGGCCGTCCTCCTCGGTCGGCGGGTGAGGTACGCCCTCCCACGCGACTCCTGCGTCGGCGCCCGAGGGTCCATCGGGAGGCAGCCCATCACGATCGTCTCCTGCATCCCGGCGTCCTTGTGCACGTGCTGCTGCTGAAAGTCTGGGCGCGACTGCATCTCGATGAACGCTCGGCGCGTGGGGTACTTCACGACGGCGATGCGATCCCACCGCGGCTCAGCGCCGAGGAGCTGCTCCTCGACATCGCCTACAAACGCGATCTCGGCGCCCACGGCGGCGAGCGGTCCCACCGGCGCGTACAGCTCGTCGGCTGCGCGTCCGCTGATCGAGGTATCGCGACCGTCGGCATAGTCGGCCCGTTCGCGGTACTTCATCAGGTTCACCATCCAGACCGGACCATCGTCCTCGGGCGGTGTGGTGGCCAGCCTGAGTCCATAGTCGCGGTCGGGTGTGCCGTAGCGAGGGCCGGTCGTCATGGATATGCTCCCTGCTGCCGGAAGGGCGATGGATGATCGTCGAGTCCGCCTCCAACGGGCCGGGCGATGATAACGACCGTCGCGGATCGCCGTGTGCTGCGGGTATCCTCTCCGTCGCAACGCTGAGTCGGGGGAGGGTCACGGTGACAGACGACATCGCAGCGGCAATCGAGGGCGAACACCCGGTCGCCCATCGGCAGCGAGTGCTCGCTGACGGCGCGGAGGCCTGGACGAGGCTGCGCGCACTCCTCGAGGAGCACGCCGATCGCGACAACCTCCACGATCCCGAGGGCACGCCCTGGAGCAGCCGCGAAATTTACGCGCACTTCGCTCGCTACCAGTCCTCGAACATTCGTCACATCCAACGCCTCCTCGCGCTCGGCGAGCTCTGGCCGTCGCGTGGGGAGGCCGAGAACGTGACGAACGAGCGCTGGGCCGCGGAGGACCGCGCGCTGACGCACGAACAGGCGCGCGACTGGTGCGATGCGACGACCCGTGAGGAGGCCGCGCTGTGCCTCACCATGCCCCCCGAGCTCTGGGCCGAGTACGGGCGCTGGGCCGCCGACGACATCCTCGCGCCCCACTACCTCTCGCACATCCACTACATCGAGACGGGCGGCCGCGAGGGCGGCTAGGCCGGTTGCCATCGAGCACGGTTGGAATATCCTCGATCGGTAGCGACCGAGACGATGGGGGCTCATTGCTAAAGAGTCTGAAACGTCCCGAGTCGAAACAGATCGCCCCATGCGGGGGCTCATTGCTAAAGAGTCTGAGATGTATCGAGTCCAAACAGGGTGCCCGTCGTCTCGACCTCGCTCGCTACACAGTCCTTGGAGCCGACGATGAACGCCGC
Organism: Dehalococcoidia bacterium; assembly: GCA_965226785.1. Classification (GTDB taxonomy): domain Bacteria; phylum Chloroflexota; class Dehalococcoidia; order UBA2979; family UBA2979; genus CBDDEC01. The sequence continues at coordinate 320,866 of CBDDEC010000004.1, read as the reverse complement.
TGACCTCGCTGCTCTGCACGACGCACCTCCGGCCGAGGCCATCGAGGCGGCTGAGCGCGCCCTCGGCGACGCCGACCGCAACGTCCGCGTCGCCGGGCTGCGGCTGGTGACGCAACTCGGCCGCGAGGATCGCCTCGACGACGAACAGGCGGGCCGAGCGAGCGCCCTGGTGCTCGACGCGCTGAGAGATGACAAGCGGCGCGTCCGTGCCGTGGCGATCAAGACGTCCGCCTGGTTCCTCGCCAGCGACGAAGTCGTGGTGCGGCTGCGCGAGCTGTTCGAGGACGAGCAGGAGATGAGGCGGCTCCGCGGGCAGGCGCTGTTCACGCTCGCGCACGCGCGCCACTCCTCGGCGGCGGTGCGCGACGTGCTCCGTGAGTTGACCGACCGGCCGCGCTCGCGTCTGGCCATCTTCCGGGGCCTCGCCTCGACCGACCTCAATCCGACCGTCGAGGAGCTCCTCGGCGAGTTTGCGACAAGCGAGAGCGAAGCAGAGGCGACGGCCGCCCGGCGGGCCCTGGGCGGCGCAAAGCTCGCCAACCTCGGAAACATCACGGCAGCGTCGATCCCCGGCGCTGAGCGTGCGCCGTTCTTCGGGCGTGTCTTCTACTGGGTGCCCCGCGACGCCGAGGTACCGACGTTCGCCTGACGAGCGCACCGCCCTCGCCGAGCACTTGACGTCGTAGCACCACTTGTTCCGTCTCGGTATGACCCGTGGCACCCGACGACCCGCGAGCCTGGCCGACCGGGAGCGATCGTCGAGGCTGCCGCGCGCACGTCGGCGGCGCGGTAGGCTCACAGCCTGTCGCTTGGCTAGGAGGGGTGCCGATGCAGCTCGGATTGTTCGTGGGGGCGCTGCCGACGGGTCGGACGACCCAGGAGCAGATCGCGATGATCGTCGACGCGGAGCGCCGCGGTTTCGATAGCATCTGGTTCGCACAGGTCGGCGAAACGGACGTGCTGACGACCCTGGCGCTGGCCGGACCTGAGACCGAGCGCATTGCCCTCGGGACGGCTGTGATCCCGACCTACACGCGCCACCCGAGCGTGCTCGCGCAGCAGGCGTCGACCGTGAACCAGGCGACGGGCGGACGGTTGCACCTCGGCATCGGTCCGTCACACCAGCCGATCGTGGAGCGCCTCGGGCTCGAGTATGACCGGCCGGCGGTGCACATCCGCGAATACGTCGAGATCCTGCGGGCGTTGACGACCGAGGGCGTGGCCCGCCACCGAGGCGACTACTTCCGCATGGCGACCGGTTACGCCCTCGTGGGCGCGTCGCCGTTCCCGATCCTGGTCTCGGCGCTCGCCCCTCTGATGCTGCGCGTGGCGGGCGAGGTGGCCGACGGTACGATCACCTGGATGGCCGGGCCCACCGCGTTGAGTCAACACGTGACGCCGCGTATCACGCCGCGGCCGCCGACGCGGCCGGTCGGCGCCTCGGGTGGTGGCCGGCGTCCCTGTCGCGGTGACGGACGACGTCGAGGCAGGGCGCGCCGCGGCGGCGGAGACGTTCGAGGTCTACGGCCAGCTCACCAACTACCGGCGGATCCTCGATCGCGGCGAACTCGGCGGGCCGCAGGATGTCGCGATCGTTGGCAGCGAGTCGCAGGTTGCGGAACACGTCGCTGCTTACGCGGCAGCGGGCGCGACCGACCTGATCGCGGCGATCTACCCGGTCGGCGACGACGCCGCGGCGTCCGTCGAGCGCACCAGCGAGCTGCTCGCGAGCCTCGTCGGCGACGTCTAGCCCGTGTCGCAGCCACAGACCGCCGCTCCCGCCGAGGGGCCGCTGCTCGCGCCGGAGGGCCAGGGCGTCGCCTTCGTCGAGCTGTTCTTCGATCTCGTCTTCGTGTTCGCGCTGACCGAGGTGACGGCGTTGGCTGTCGAGCACCTCGACTGGGAAGGCGCCGCGAAGTCGCTGCTGATCTTCTGGATGGTGTGGTGGGCGTGGACGCAGTGGACCTGGGCTCTCAACGCCTCGAATACCGACCATCGCTTCCTCCGACTGACCACCTTAGTGGCAACGGCCGTCGCATTCCTGATGGCTGCGTCCGTGGAGCAAGCGTTCGAGGGTGACCGTGGCCTCTGGTTCGCGGTGCCGTACGTCGCAGTGCGCGCGCTCGGCATGGGGATCTACTTCGTCGTCGCCCGCTACGACACCGAGCAGTTGATTGCGATTCGGCGCTTCACCATCGCTTCAGCCCCCGCGATGCTGCTGGTGATCGTGGGCGGCTTCGCAGACGCTGACGTGCGAGGCTGGTGGTGGTTGGCTGCCGTCGTGCTCGACGTCGCAGCCACGGCAGTCGCCGCGACCTTCGAAGACTTGGGGCTACGCACGGCGCACTTTGCGGAGCGCCACGGACTGTTCGTCATCATTGCCCTCGGCGAGTCGCTGATCATCGTTGGGATCATCGTCGCGGACGGGGAACGCACCGGCGAGATCCTGCGTGTGGCGCTCGGCGCGGTCGTCGTCACTTCGCTGCTCTGGTGGACATACTTCGGCTGGCTCAAGGACGCGCTCGAGGCACACCTCGAGCGCGAACCGAGCGACAACGTGGTGCTGCTCGCGCGTGACGTATACAGCCTCCTCCACTTCCTCTGGGTGGGGGGCGTGATCGGCGTCGCCGTGGCCTTCGAGGCGATGGCGCTGCACCCGGGCGAGCACCTCGAGCCGGGCAGCATGCTGGCCCTCGGCGGGGGCCTCGCGCTCTTCGTCGGGTCCGGCGTGCTCGCCTGGCTGCGCACCGCGCGCCGGTTGCTCTGGCCTCGACTAGGTGTGCTGGCGCTGCTCTCCGCCGCGCTCTATCTCGTGCGCAACGAGGAGCCCATCGTGGTGTTGAGCGTAGTGGCGGTCGGGCTGTTCGTGATCACCGCAATCGAGGAGCTGCGCGCGCCCGCAGAGGCGGTCTCGGCCTAGGACTCGCTCTAAGGCTTAAGAATCGAACGGACGGACGAACCAGTGGATATGCCATGAGGCTCGGCACGAGTTCGGCGCTGGCGCCGCTGTCCGATCGCGCGTTCCGCAGCCTCTGGCTCAGCAGCACGTTCTTTTTCAGCGGCTTCTGGGCGCAGACCGTGGTGCTCGGCTGGCTCGCGTTCGAGATCACGGACTCGGAGTTCGCGGTCGCTGCGTTCACGGCCGCGCGGTTCGCGCCGATGCTCACGGGTCCGATCGGCGGCATGATCGCCGACCGGCTGGACCGACCGAGGGCGCTTCGTACCTCAGTCGCCCTGGCGCTGGGCATCGGCGTCGCCATCGCGGCGCTGGCTTCCTTTGGCGAGGTGCAGTTCTGGCAGCTCCTGCTCGCCGGCCTGCTCATCGGATCGATGCAGTCGCCGCTGCAGCCAGTGCGCTTCACGTTGATCATGGATCTGGTCGGCCCCGAACGTCTGTCGAGCGCGAACGGGCTCAACATGGCGGCCTTGTTCGGCAGCCGCATCGTCGCGCCGGCCCTCGCCGGATGGGTCATCACTGAGGCCGGAGCGGACGTGGCGCTCTGGTTCTCGGCCGCGTGGTACGTGCCGGGGCTGCTGTTCCTGTTGCCGCTCAGAGAGATCGAGCGCTCCACCACCACTGTCATGCACAACGTCCTCGCCGACCTCGCGGAAGGCTTCCGGTTCGCCGTATCGCACCGTGGCATCGCCACGGTCTTACTCGCCAGCGTCGCCGCCAACCTCTTCGCGTGGCCGGTGGTGCAAGGCTTCATGCCCGTCTTCGCCGAGGAGATCTATGACGTCGGCGCGACCGGCCTCGGTGTGCTCGTGGCCGCGAACGGCATCGGGGCGCTCGTCGGTGCGCTGGCGATCGCCGGCCTCGGCGACTTCGCGCGCAAGGGCCGGTTGTTCCTCGGCGCGACGGCCGCGTTCGGCGCACTGCTCGCCGCCTTCGCGCTGCTCGACCTCTTCCTCTTCGGCGTGCTGCTGATGTTCCTCGTCGGCATCGCCGGCGCCGGTTTCGGCGTGCTGCAGAGCACGCTGATCCTGCTGCAGTCGCCCGAGGAGATGCGCGGCCGTGTGATGGGCGTGCTCATGCTGTCCATCGGCGTCCTCCCCTTCGCGCTGCTCGTTCAGGGCGCAGTCGCGGCGCAGATCGGCGTCGAGACCACCACGCTGATCGCAGGAGTGCTGCTGGCCGTCTCGATCGCCGCGCTCTCGACGCTGACGCCTGAGCTGTGGCGGCTCGGCGAGCACCGCGAAGCACTGCAGCGAGGCGCCGAGGCGCCAGCGGCGAGCGAACAGGTTCGTTGACATCCGGCAATCGTTCGCGCAGATTCGGCTCAACGACGGATCGGAGCGAACGATGACCGACGAAGCACGAGCACCGCATGTCCCGGATGGCTACGAACCGGAGAACGTTGACTACGTTGCCGACCCGCATGGCGTGCTGCAGGAAATGCATGCTGATGGCCGCATCCACCACCGCATCGACCGCCTCGGCACGACGCGGTACGTGATGACGCACTACGACGACGTGCGGGGCGTCCTCCGCGACCGCGACAACTTCCTCGACGTGCGCAAGCTCGGCGCGGAGGACCCGCGTCGCCTCGGCGTGCTGCCCGAGGAGAACGAGCGGCTGGGCGAGCAGCCCAGCATCCTCGGCCTCGACGACCCGGAGCACGGGCGGCTGCGCAACCTCGTGAACCGCGCGTTCACGCCACGCGCCGTGGACGCGATGTCCCCGCAGATCGAGGAGATCGCGGACGGGCTGCTCGACGAGGTTGAGGGCGAGACCGAGATCGACTTCATGCGCACGGTCGCTGACCCGCTCCCGGCGATGGTGGTCGCGACGATGCTCGGTGTCCCGCCGGAGGAGCGCGATCAGTTCAAGGAGTGGTCGCTCTCGATCAACAACTCGGCGATCGACCCGGACGACGTGCAGCGTATCCGTGTCGGACGCGCGGCGACCGAGTCGCTCCGCTCGTACTTCGATCGTGCCGTCAGCGAACGTCGCGAGGACCCGCGCGACGACCTGATGTCGGCGCTGATCGAGGCTGAAGACGAGGGCGACCGCATGTCGCACGACGAAGTGCTGACGATGCTCAACCTGCTGCTCCTCGCAGGGAACCTGACGACCACGGATCTCATGGGCAACGGCCTCGCCGTCCTGCTGTCGCATCCGCAGGAGGTCGCGAAGCTGCGCGAAGACCCCTCGGTCATGGCGAACGCCGTCGAGGAGATGCTGCGCTACACGCCGCCGGTGCTGGAGAGCGGACGCATGACGGGAGCGAGCGGCGAGGTGGGCGGCTGTCCGCTGCCGGAGCACGCGAGCGTGAACGTGTCGCTCCTGGGCGCGAATCGCGACCCCGAGGTCTTCGAGGATCCGCACGAGTTCGATGTGACGCGCGAGGCCATTCCTCACCAGTCGTTCGGCGGCGGCATCCACTTCTGCCTCGGCGCGACGCTGGCCCGGAACGAGGCGCGGATCGGCCTGGAGCGGCTGTTCGAGCGCTACGAGGAGATCGAGCTGGCGGTGCCCTACCACCGCCTCGAGTGGCGTGGCGGCGGCGCGTTCCGGGGGCTGCGCTCTCTGCCGCTGCGGGTGACACCTCGGCGGTAGGATAGGAGCGACCACCGGGTTCCACGCGCACAGGATCGAGGAGGCGGACAATGACCGGCCCGCTCGACGGTGTGCGCATCCTCGACTTCACGCGCTTCCAGCAGGGCACGTTCGGCACCGTGCAGCTGGCGGACCTGGGCGCGGACGTGTGGAAGATCGAGCAGCCGGGCGGCGACCCGGGCCGCACGCTGGGGCGGCACCTCAGCGGGTACTCGTCGTACTTCGAGTCGCTCAACCGCAACAAGCGCAGCCTCTGCCTAGACCTCTCGCGCCCCGGCGGCGTGGAGGTGGTGGAGCGGCTCGCGCCGCACGTCGATGTCGTCGCGGAGAACTTCCGGCCGGGCACGATGGACCGCCTCGGCATCGGATACGAGCGGCTACGTGAGCTGCGACCCGACCTCATCTTCGCCTCGGGGAGCATGTACGGGCCGCAGGGGCCGCGGGCGTTCGATCCCGGCTACGACAACATCGCGCAGGCGGCCGGCGGCTTGATGGCGTTCACGACGACCGAGGGCGAGACGCCGCACGGCGCGCAGCCGGGCATCGCCGACCAGACCGGCGGCTCGATGCTGGCCTATGGCGTGCTCGCGGCGCTGGTCCACCGCCTGCGCACCGGCGAGGGACAGAAGGTCGATGTCTCGCTCTACGGATCGCAGATCGCGCTGCAGGGCATCCACGTCGCGCGCGTCTGGAATGACCACGAACTCTCACCGCCGGGCAGATCGTCGGGCGTGCTGAGCCATCGCGCGCTCTGCCTCGACGGCCGGTGGATCGCGTTCGGATTCCTCGAGGCCCGTCACTATCCACGATTAGCGGCGGCGCTGGACCTCGAAGAGCTGGTCAGCGACGAGCGTTTCGCCACGCCCGAGGCACGCGGCACCAACATCGGCGCGCTGGTGGAGCGCATCGACGCGCAGGTGATTCAGCACCCGGCCGACGACTGGATCGAGCGGTTACGGGAGGCTGACATCCCCTGCACGATCGTGCAGGACTACGAGGCGATCCGGCACGACCCACAGGCGATCGCCAATGGTTATGTCCAGGAGACGGACCACCCGGTTTGGGGCTCCATCGCCACGCACGGACCCCCGGCGCAGTTCTCCGCGAGCCCGGCGTCGGTCCGCATGCACGCTCCGGTCCATCCGGGAGAGCACTCGCGGGCGATCCTGGCGGAGGCCGGCTTTGCCGACGACGAGGTCGCCACGCTCCTCGACGCCGGGGTGGTGATCACCCCCGACGAGGAGGCGCCGTAGCGCGCGGCGACGCGCCGAACGCACGCCGCCGAGGCTATCCGGCGGCGAAGCGGTTGTACGTCGGCGTGATCAGGACCTCGTTGAGCGTGACCGAGGGCGGCTGCTGCGCGACGAAGAGAATCAACTCGCCGAGGTCTTCGCCCTGGAGGATGCGCGCCTGGTCCTCGGCGCTGACGGGCACCGGCCGCTGATCGAGGATCGGCGTCGCGACCTCGCCGGGGCAGATCGCGGTAGCGCGGATGCCGTTGTTGCGCTCCTCGATCAGCAGCGACGCCGTCATCGCGTTCATGGCGTGCTTGGCGGCGGTGTAGGCGGGCCCGGTGAGGGGACTGACGCCCTTCGCGGCCATCGACGAGATGTTGATCACGAGCCCGCCGCCCTGCTCGCGCATCACGGGCAGCACCGCATGACAACAGTAGAACGCGCCGTCGAGGTCGATACCGATCACCTGGTTCCAGCCCTCGGGCGTGACAACCGGCCAGTTGCGGTCCTTGACGTTCACACCAGCGCTGAAGACACCGATGTCGAGACGCCCGAAGCGTTCGACGATGCGGTCGACGACGGCCGCGACAGCGGGCTGCGCGAGGACATCGAGTGGCTCGACAACAGCCTCGCCGCCGGCGGCCTCGATCTGCCGCGCGACACGGTCGAGGTGCTCAGCGCGCCGGCCGGAGAGCACGACCTTGCAGCGGGCCTCGGCGAGCTTGATCGCGCCTGCTTCGCCGATCCCGGTGCCGGCGCCCGTGATCCATGCGACCTGCCCGGTCAGATCCTGCAGCATTGCGTCCTCCTCGACGGCTGATCGACGGCTCCGCCTGGTCGGAGCCTCGGCGCAGCATAGGTGCCAGGGGTCCTGAACACTGCTCACCGCGCCGAACGTCGGGTGCAGTAAGGTGCTGGCGACCCATCGCTGCCCCGGCGTCGAGGGGACCATCGCCATGACCGATCGGCCGACTGCGAGCCTACGCTCAGCTGACATCAATGGCCGCAGCGTGAACCTGCGCTACATGGACAGCGACGATGCTCAGGCGTTGCTGGCGTTCGTGCGTTCCGTTCCGATGCACGATCTGATGTTCCTGCCCACCGACATCACGGAGATCGAGGGGCTGAACAGCTGGATCGACGAGATCCTCATGGGCTACGCCGGCGTCATCCTGGCGGAAGGTGACGAGGGCATCCTTGGCTTCGGATCCGTGGTGCGCGCGCCGACATCGTGGAACCGACACGTCGCCGAGATTCGCGTGGTCGTCGGCGAGGCAGCGCGCGGCCTCGGCCTCGGTCGTCTGCTCACCACCGAGGCGTTCCGGGTCGCCGCGGACCTCGGCGTACGGCGCGTGATCGCGAACATGACGCTAGATCAGCTGGCGGCGATCCGGGTGTTCCGCCGCCTCGGCTTCGTCCCGCTGGCGGTGCTGGCGGATCAGGTCGTCGACACCGATGGCACGACGTACGACCTGCTCGTGATGCACCAGGACGTACAGTCGTTCGAAGAGACGCTGTCACACCTGTCGGACTAGCCGTCGACGACACATCCTCACGCCTCAGCGCGCCACAGCTCGCGGATCGGACGCGTATCGGGCTGTCCCGGGTGGAACCACCGCGTCCAGAGCACCCGGTCGAGGTCCATGGCGTAGACGAACTCGTGCTCCTTGAGCGCGTATGGGGCCGCCGCATCGAAGCGCGCTCGCCCCGCCTCGTCGTTGCGCGGGATGACCCGGCCGCGCACGAAGAACTCCTCGTCGTCGGCGTTGAGGTGCGGCGAGTGCAGCGCGCAGCGTCCATCGCGCTGGAGGTCGCCGAACTTCGGCGTCTGGCTGCCGATCGAAAACTCGAGGTCGTCGCCGACGAAGACGACAACGATCGGGTGGATCCGAGGCCAGCCGCTCTTCGAACTCACGCCACCCTGCCACACCGCACCTCCACCACCAGATGCAGCGTAGCGCCGAGGTGGTAGCGTCGCCGCATGCGGGTGATGGTCCTCGGCGGCACGCGGTTTATCGGTCGGGCCCTGGTGGCAGCGCTCGTCGAGGATGGCCACGACCTCGCAGTCGTGCACCGCGGTGCGTCGGCCGGTGGTGGAGACGCCGAGGTCCCGCTCGGCGTCGACGAGCTCCTGCTGGACCGCAAGGAGATCGGGGCGCATACCTCGGAGCTGGCCGGCTGGCGGCCGGAGGTCGTCGTCGACATGTTTGCGATGACGAAGGCGTCGGCGCGGGCCGCCGTGGAGGCAATCGCCGGCGACGTTCGACGGTGGGTGGTCGCGAGCAGCATGGACGTCTACCGCGCCTACGACCACCTGCAAGGCCGCGAGGACGGGCCGCCACTCGAGGGTGCGCTGACCGAAGACTCTCCGCTGCGGCGTTATCTCTATCCATACCGCGGGAGCGGTCGCGAGTCGGAGTTCCCGATCGACGACTACGAGAAGATCGAGGTCGAGCGCGTGGTGCTCGAATGGCCCCACCTCGAAGCGGTGGCGCTACGTCTGCCCGCGGTCTATGGACCGCGCGACGCCCAGCACCGGATGGTCCGCGAGCTCGCCGCGATGGACCGCGGTGACGCCACGCTCACCCTCGGCGCGTCCGAGGCGGCCTGGCGCTTCGCGATGGGCTACGTCGAGGACATCGGACGAGCGCTGGCGCTGACCGCGACGCACCAGGCCGCCGAAGGCGTGTACCACGTCGCCGAGCAGAACACGCGGACACGGCAGGAACTCGTGACCGCGCTGGGCGAGGAGGCCGGCTGGGCCGGGACGATCGAGGTCGTGCCGGACGAGCAGATCCCGGCTGACCGCCGTGCGCCGATCGACTACCGCCAGCAGATGGCGGCTGACTCCTCGAGGATCCGGTGCGAGTTGGGCTACGCAGAACGCGTGCCGTTCCGGAAGGCGCTGCAGCGCACGATCGCCTGGGAGCGAGAGACACGAGCGGCCGAGGAGTAGCGGACTCCGCTAGTGTGCGCTGACGCCAACGATCAGTCGCAACACGGAGTCAGACCATGGATCGGCCCCCGATCGTCACGAAGATCGAGATCACGGAGTTCAGCTACGAGCTCCAGGACATCGAACCGCACCGAGAGACGCGCATGCCGATGTACCGCAAGGGCGGCCGGCTGACGCGAACCGGGCGGCTGCTGTCCGTCGAGACGGACCTCGGCATCACCGGCGAATACGTGGGTGGGAACGCCTCGGAGCTGGCGGGCGTGGCCAACGTCGCGCACGCGCTGCTCGGGCGCAGCGCGTTGGCGCGCGAGCGGTTCTACAACGACGCCAAGCTGTCGCTGAAGCAGCAGGCGCGGATGGGGATGTCACAGGTCGACATGGCGCTCTGGGACATCGCCGGCAAGTTCTTCGACGCGCCGGTGTACCAGCTGCTGGGCGAGTTCTGCACGGACCTCCCGTGCTACGCCAGCACGACGGTGGGAGACGACGAGCCCGATGGCCTGAGCACGCCCGAGGCCTATGCCGACTTCGCCGAGCAGTGCCTGGAGATGGGCTACCCCGCGTACAAGATCCACTGGTGGCGCGACGCCACGCTGCGGAAGCGTCTTGACCTCATGGAAGCGGTGGCTCGTCGCGTCGGCGGGAAGATGGACCTGATGCTCGACCCGGCGAGCACGCTGATGACGTTCGCGGACGCCTACAAGGTCGGGAAGGCATGCGACGAGTACGGCTATCTCTGGCTCGAGGATCCGTACCGCGACGGCGGCGTCTCCGCCTTCGGTCACCGCAAGCTGCGCGAGTTGATCAGCACTCCGCTGCTGCAGACCGAGCACATCCGAGGGGTAGAGATGCACGTCGACTTCATCGTCGCGGACGGTACCGACTTCGTGCGGGTCGACCCCGACTACGACGGCGGCATCACAGGCGGCCTCAAGGTGGCGCACGCCGCAGAGGGCTTCGGCCTCGACGCGGAACTGCATTCGCCCGGCCCCACGCGCCGGCACTTGATGGCGGCGATCCGCAACACGAACTACTACGAGATGGGCCTGGTGCACCCTCGGCTGAAGCTGTCGCGGCCGCCGGTGTTCCTCAACTACGAGGAGCAACTCGAGTCCATCGACGAGCAGGGTTGCGTGCAGCCGCCCGAGGGGCCGGGCCTCGGCGTTGAGATCGACCACGACTACATCGCTGCACACCGCACGGGCGGCGTCGTCTACGAACGATGAGCTGCCGCTATCATCGCGGGAGCGTGAGGAGGATGAGATGAGCGCGTTCGAGACACCGCTGGTTGAAACCGACTGGCTCGAAACACACCTCGAGGATCCGGACCTGCGCGTCCTGGACTGCACGGTGTTCCTGCGACCGCGCGAGGGTGGTGGGTTCGACACCGCCGCCGCTCGCGAGGAGTGGACCGCCGCGCACATCCCCGGCAGCGGCTTTGCCGACCTGCCGGGGGATCTCTCCGACCGCAACTCGCAGCTCCGTTTCATGATGCCCCCCGCCGAGGAGTTCGCGGCGGCGATGGGCCGCTATGGCGTGGGCGAAGGCACACGCGTCGTGCTCTACGACCGCGCGGGCCACATGTGGGCGACGCGCATCTGGTGGATGCTGCGCGCCACTGGCTTCGACGACGCGGCCGTCCTCAACGGCGGTTGGACGAAGTGGAGCGCCGAGGGTCGCCCGACCTCGACGGAGCCGCCGAGCTACCCGGAGGCGACGTTCGTGCCGCAGCCGCGGCCCGAGCTGTTCGCCGACCGCGACGATGTGCTGGCGAGCATCGAGGATGGCGCCACGTGCATCCTCAACGCCCTCGGCGCGGACCAGCACAGCGGCGAGGTGTCGCCATACGGCCGGCCCGGTCACATCCCTTCGAGCGTCAACGTTCCGGCGTTCGGCCTCGTCGACCCGGAGACGGGGGCGTATCGACCGCTCGAGGAGCTGCGCACGCAGTTCGCCGGCGTCGGCGCCACCGACGGCGAGCGTGTGATCACTTACTGCGGCGGGGGTATTGCGGCCAGCAGCGACGCGTTCGTGCTGAAGATGCTCGGCGTCGAGAACGTGTCGATCTATGACGCATCGATGTCCGAGTGGGCGGCGGACCCGGCTCTGCCGCTGGAAACGGGCTAACGATCAGCCTTCGCCGGGAGGCGCAGCGCTGCCGAGGCCCTCGATCGGTCGTGCGAAGAGCACAAGCCCGGCAGCCGCGAACGTGATCAGCGCCGTGACGGTGAACGCGAGGTCGTAGCTCCCGCTGCGATCCTCGAGCAAACCGACCAGCAGCGGGCCGAGCCCACTCCCTGCCTGCCCGCTCATGGCCACGATACCGAAGATGGCGCCGAACGAGACCATGCCGAAGATCTCGCCGACCAGCAGCGCCTGCATCATGTAGATGTTCCCGATGGTGAACCCGAAGGTGAGCGTCAGCGCGTAGGTGGCGACCACGCTCTCGGTGCGGAGCACCAGCAACACCGTCACCCCCTGCACGATGAACAGCACGACGGTGAGCCAGCGCTTGTCCACGGCGTCGGCGAACGTGCCGACGATCAGCCGCGCCACGATGCTACCGAAGGCAGTGGTGCTCAGCGCCAACGCCGCGGCGCTGCGGCTGCCGAGGCGGTCCTCGAGGAACGCGATCTGGTGGATCACGAAGCCGGTCTGCGCGATCAGCACGAGCGTGAAGGCGATGGCGATGCCCCAGAACGACACGGTGCGGAGCGCCTGAGGAATCGACCAGGGTCGGAACTGCGAGCCGGCGTCGATGCGGGTGCTGGCGGCAGCGAGGCTGAGCGCTGGATCCTCGCCGTCCGGGTGCAGTCCCATCTGTCGCGGGTCATACGCGATCACACCCCAGAGCACCGGCAGCGTGACAATGAGGACGAGCGCGCCCAGCACCGGCGCTGCCAGCTCCAGCCCGCCGATGTCGACCAGCTTGGCGCCCAGCGGCGTGAGGAAGACGCCGCCCAGCGAGATGCCCGTCGCGGAAACGCTCATCGCCCTCGCGCGGCGGACCATGAACCAGCGCGTCATGATCGCGTTGGTCGCGACGTTCGAGGACATCCCGAACCCGAGCGCCAGTAGCAGGTAGACCGCGTAGAGGTGCCAGAGCTCCTCGACGAACCCCACGAGCGCGGCGGAGAACCCGACGAGGATGAACCCGGCGGTCATGAGCCACATCGGTCCATGGCGGTCGATCAACGGTCCAAAGAGCGCCGAGGCGATGCCGGAGGCGATGAAGTAGAGCGCGGCGGCTCCGCTCACAGCCCCATTCGACCAGCCGTGCTCCTCCTGCAGCGGGTTCAGGAAGACGGCGAGGCCGTAGTACCCGATCCCGACGACGACCATCATCAGTGCGCCGATGGCCACCGCGATGGCCCAGCCGTAGAACACGCCCGCAGGCACGATCCGCGCCGCGAGGGGCGTGCGGAGGGGCGGGGCGTCGGTCGGCGGTACGGCAGTCACGGGAGCGCGATGCTATCACCGGTTGCATCGAGACCCTAGAGCCCTCGCCGAGGCGTCAATCGCGCCGTTTCCATGCCCGTTGGCGAGGCGTATGCTGCCGCGCGAGGCACGGGGTATGGCGGATCAACCTCACTCTCCCGTCGGGCCCGAGGAGGAAGAGGAGCGACGACGGCGTCGACGCTTCTTCTTCATCTGGTGGTTCCTGGCTGGCGCGGGCGCGCTGCTGCTGGTGATCGTGATCGCCGTGTTCATCCTGTCGAGCGGCGACGACGACGAACCGCTCGTGACTGCGCCAAGCCCGACATCCACCGCGACGCCTACAGCCGCGCTCGCCACTGACACACCGACGCCGACGCCCACGAGTACGCCATCGCCGTCGCCTACTTCGACCCCGACCCCGACGCCCGAGCCGACCGAGGAACCGGCGCCAGCCTCGACGCCCAGCCCGACGGCGACGGCCGCGCCGTCAGCCACGCCCACAGCCACACCGACAGCCACCTCTACGGCGACGCCGACTCCGACGGCAACGCCCACCGCGACCCCTGCGCCGCCGACGATGGCGGGGGCCTGGCGAATGACCGTCGATCCGCAGCCGATCGGGATCTGCTCGTCAGCGTCTGACACCGCGGCATACCTGGAGAACATCACCTTCACGATCGTGGGCAGTCAGATCCAGGTCGTGGGCGTCGACGGGTCGCAGATGGACCCGTGGACTGGCCTCCTCGACGGCAACGACATCACCTTTAGCGGCAGCAAGGTCGATGGTGTCGGGATCACGACCGCCACGTTCATGCTGACGTACGACCCCGCGATGGAGCGGCTCGACGGTTCCGAGAACTGGGACTGGGTCTCCGGCGGGGGCTCCTGCATCGGCGGGACCAGCATCGTCACCTCCATCCGCTAAGCGAGGTCATCCGACCGCTCTGCCGTTTAGACTCCTCCTCGCGACGCCGTCCGAGGAGGCAGCATGGCGCTACTCACGCGCACGATTGGCGCGACCGACTTGCAGGTCACCGAGCTCGGTTTCGGAGGCGCGCCCCTCGGCGGACTCGGCGATGCGATCGCCGAGGATGACGCAGCCGCCCTCGTGCGAACCGCCTACGACGCGGGCATTCGCTACTTCGACAGCGCGCCGCTTTACGGAGTGGGTCGCAGCGAGCGACGCATCGGCACAGGGCTCTCCGCTGTTCCGCGCGACGAGTACGTGCTCTCCACCAAAGTGGGCCGGCTGCTCGATCCCTCGGACGGGGGTGATCCGACCGTCCGCTACGACTACAGCTACACCGGCGCGCGCACCTCGCTCGAGGCGAGTCTCGATCGCCTCGGCCTTGAACGCGTGGACATCCTCTTCTGCCACGACATCGACGTATGGACGCATGGCGAGTCGCAGCCGGGCGTGTTCGAGACGGCGGTGAAAGGCATCCTCCCGGCGCTCACCGACCTCCGCCGCGAGGGCGTGATCGGCGCCTTCGGCCTCGGCGTGAACGAGTGGGAGGTCTGCAACAGCGTGCTCGACCTCTTCGATGTCGATGTCTTCCTGCTGGCCGGGCGGTTCACGCTCCTCGAACAGGACGCACTCGACGAGCTGCTGCCGCGGTGCCTGGAGCGCCACGTCTCCGTCGTCATCGGCGGGCCGTACAACAGCGGCATGCTGGCGACAGCCGAGCGCGGGCGTGCGACGTACGACTATCGCCCCGTCGACGACGAGCGCTGGCAGCGCGCCCAGGCGATCCGGGCGATCTGCGATCGCCATAACACGGACATGCGCGCCGCCGCGCTGCAGTACCCGCTCCGCCATCCCGCGGTCGCAGCCGTCATCCCGGGTCCGCGTAGCGTCGAGGAGTTCGAGACGAACCTCGCAATGATGGACGTCGAGGTGCCTGACGCGCTCTGGTCCGACCTCGCCGCCGCCGGACTGGCTCGGACGCTCTAGGGAGCGGCTCCGGCGTGTCGGCTATCCCCTCGTCGCTACGCCACGCGTCCAGCAGCCTCGACGGCCGCGTGACGCGCAACAACGCTGCTACCAAGCGAGACGGCGCAGCCACCGCTGAGCAGCAGTCCGGGGAGCGACGTTCCTGCCAGCTCGCCGAGCCTCGACGCGATGACAGCTACCCCGTCGTCCGACAGCTGCTCTCGCTCGATGCCGCCCATGAGCGCGCGCTTGGTCAGGGCTCGCGCCTCTTCGAGGGTCCGGTTGCCCTCGCCCCGGTCGTCCCAGTTGAACGCGGCAACGGGGTAGTCGAGGAGCAGCTCGAGCATGTTGTTGTTCTGACAGACGTGCAGCACGTTGAACTCGGCGTCACGGATGTGGTCGAGGATTTGCAGGTCGTAGGGGCGGCCGAACTCGGTGTAGAACCGCTCGTCGCAGGTGTCGCGGCTCGCCCAGAACAGCGGGGCGTAGAACACGCCGGAAGCGCCCGCTTCGATCGTCGCCTCGGCGTAGCGCCCGAGCGTGTCCGCCACGGCAGCCAGGGCGCGATGGACGGCGGCCGGGTCTTCGGCGGCGAACTCCTGGATCGTCGCCGGCCGGCCACACAACATGGCGACGATCGACAGCGGTGAGAACAACGTCTGGATGACGTCGACCTCGCCGTCGAGCTTGTCGAGGAGCGTGCGCAGGCCCTCGAGCTGTTCAGCGAAGGGACCGCCAAGCGGATCAACTGGCTCGATCGATCGCAGGTCCTCGATCAGCTCGACCGGGTGAGACAGCGGTCGTGGGTTGCGCTGGGTGTCGGGCGGCTCGTAGCGCGCACCCCACGCCTCGGCGAAGTGCGTCCAGCGCGGGTTGAGCTTGATGAAGTCCCAGTCGAACTCCCGGTACTGCTCCAGCGTCGCGGCGACGAGGTCCTGGGCGGACCACTCCCGCAGATAGTCGTGGCCCCACATCGAGACCGGCGCGCGGTCAACCGGCTGCCCTGCGAGTGCCGCGCGAACGCGCTCGCGCTTCGTCATGGTGTCGGACATCGGTTGCTCCCGTCGGACCGCACTCCCGAACCCTCGCTATGATCGCGGCCAGCCTACGCCCCTCGAGGGCGCATGAGACGAGGGAGACATGGCACGGCTCAACGGTCTGAACGCTGTCGTAACAGGTGGCGGTCGCGGCATCGGACGGGCGATTGCGCTCGAACTCGCGCGGGAGGGCGCCGCGGTCGCTGTGTCCTCACGCACGAGGGCGCAGCTCGATGGCGTCGTCGGGGAGATCGAGGCAGCGGGCAGTCGCGGATTGGCCCTCGAAGCGGACGCCCTCGATCGCGAGCAGGCGATCGGGGTGATCGAGGAGGCGCAGAGCGAACTCGGCAGCGTCGACATCCTCGTGAACAATGTCGGCGGCGGCACGCCTGCGCCTCGACCGGACGCGCAAGATCCGTTCGCGCATGATGACGACTACTTCGTCGACAACATCACCCTCAACCTCGTGACGCACTATTGGGCGACGCGGGCGGCGCTGCCGGGGATGCGCGACCACGGCTTCGGCCGTGTGATCAGCATCGGGTCGGGTTACTCGAAGCGCAGCGGCGGCGCGCTGGCCTACACGACCGCCAAACACGGCATCGTCGGCTTCACGAGGGCGCTCGCCGCCCAGGTCGCCGCGCACGGCATCACGGTCAACTGCCTCTGCCCGGGCTGGACCAACACCGACCTGATCCGCCTCGACCTGCGCGCCGAGGCGCTGGGCACCGACGAAGCGGGGGCGAAGGCCTACCTCGCGCAGGACAACCTGCTCGACCGGATCCTCGAGCCGGAGGAGCTGGGCCCGATGGCAGCGCTCCTAGCAGCACCGGAGTCGGGCGGCATCACCGGTCAGGTGATCAGCGTCGACGGTGGCTACAAGGTCTAGCCGCTCGTCGGCTCAGCGGAAGGTCGAGCGACGCCCCTCGAGGTTCGAGTGGATGTCGAGGAGCACCGTGCGGCCCTCGGCGTTGTGCTGCCGCGCTGCCTCGATCGCGCCGGCGATCTCGTCGGGCTCGGTCACGACGATACCGACCGCACCCAGGCCCTGAGCGATCTCGGCGTAGTTGCCGGTCATCTCGGTGGTGCCGAACAGCTCGCGCGAGACCGGGTAGCCACCCGGGTAGGTCGCCATCCCGCCGTTGTTGAGCACCACGGTGGTGATCGGCGCTCCGGCCCGCACGGAGGTCTCGATGTCGAGTCCCGACATGCCGAAGGCGCCGTCGCCCATGAAGTTGATGCAGAACTTCTCGGGCCGCGCCAGCTTGGCCCCGATCATCAGCGGGATCCCGTAACCGAGGTGGGTCGACTTCCCCCAGCCGACGTAGCTGTGCGGCGTGGTCGCCGTGTAGAACGGCATGATCGTGTCGCGCGGCGCGCCGGCATCGTGCGTGACGATGCTCTCGTCGTGGTCGAGCACGCGCTCCAGCTCGGCGATCACGCGATAGGTGTTGATCGGCTTCTCGTCCGAGGTGAGGACGTCCTGCCAGTCGGCCAGCCACGCCTCGCGGACCGCGGCGATCTCCGCAGCGACGTTCGTCTCGCCTCGACGGCCGTTCTCGCCGAGCTGCGCCTTCACCTCGGCGATCAGCATCTCGATCGTGAGGCGGGCGTCGCCGGGGAGGCCGATGTCGACCGTCTGGTCCTTGTTGATGTCCTCGACGTTCAGCGTGTTCTGGATGATCACCTTGCCGGCCGGGATCGGTTGCCCGTAACCCGTGCGCGACAGGCTCGAACCGAGGGCTAGCAGCACATCCGATTCCTGCAGCCAGGTTCGCGCCTGCTGCGTCGTCGCGCCGCTGCCTGCGCCGAGGGCCAGCGGATGGCGCTCGTTGAAGCCCGATTTGCCGGGCATCGAGCAGTAGACCGGGATCTCGAGCAGCTCGGCCAGCTCGGTGAGCGCCGCCGAGGCGCCAGAGATGAGCACGCCCTGCCCAGACCAGATCACCGGCTTTTCCCCGCCGAGCAGCGCCCGCACCGCGTCGCGTACGTCGTCGGCCGCGGGGGCGGTGAGGCTGCGCCGTGGCGGTTGGTAGCGCAGTTCCTCGGCTGAGAGCTCAGCTACGGCGACGTCCGAGGGGATCTCGACGATGACGGGCCCAGGCCGACCATTACGCAGCGCGTGGAACGCGCGACGCATCACCGCGGGCGCGGAGTCGGCGGTCATGATCGCCTCGGCGTGGACGGAGACCGGCTCGTACGTCGTCGCCGGCGCAAAGTTGGGCGGTACGGCGCGCTCGGCGAGGCTGACTCCGCCAGGTATGTAGAGGATCGGAACGTTGTCGGCCCAGGCCTGAGCCAGTCCGCCCATCGAGTTCTCCGACCCCGGGCCGCCCTGCGTGATCGCGACGCCGAAGGCGTTGCGGTCGTTCATGCGGCTGAAGCCGTCGGCGGCCATGAGCGCGCCTCGTTCATGGCGGAACATGACCGGACGGATGCCGACCTTGGCGACCTCTTCCAGCAGGTTGTTCGAGGGGAAGCAAGACACCCACTCGACGCCCTCGCGCTTCAGGATCTGCGCGACCGCTTCCAACGTGTTCATCTCGTCCGCCCCTCGTACTTCGGGATTCAGCTCGCTGTCCACTGGTGATTGTGGCTGGCGTATTATCAGCGCCCCGGCCGCTCGATACGAGCCCCTTTTGCTGCTCGCAGCCACTCTTCGAGGCACGCGCCCTATGATGCCGCGACGAAACATGGAGGAGGCACAATGCGCATCGAGAACGACGAGGGCCTGTCCGCCCTGCTGACCTCGGAGGCGGAGACGAAGCTGTGCACCGGCTTCGCCTTCACCGAGGGCCCGATCTGGATCGCCAGCGACAACGCGCTGCTGTTCAGCGACATCCCGGGCAACCGCATCCATCGCTGGCGCATCGGGACCGATACCGCCGAGGTCTACCGGGAGCCGAGCGGCAACTCGAACGGCCTGACATTGGACCCTGACGACCGCCTCCTCGCCTGCGAGCACTCCGGCCGTCGCGTCTCGCGCGCGCCATACGTGGCCAACGGTCCCGACGACGCTGGCCGGGACGTGGCGGCGGCCTTCGAAGGCAAGCAGTTCAACAGCCCGAACGACCTCGTGCGTCACTCTTCCGGATCGATCTTCTTCACCGACCCGACCTACGGCCTGACGCGACCCGGACAGGAGAACCGGCTGGGCGGGCCGAGCCAGTACGCGGAGCTCGACTTCCGCGGCGTGTACCGCGTCGACCCCGACGGCACGCTCACGATGCTGACGGACGAGTTTACGCAACCGAACGGCCTCGCGTTCTCGCCGGACGAGTCACAGCTCTACATCGGCGACTCTGTGGACGGCATCATCCGGCGCTACGACGTGACCTCGGACAGCACCTTGACCGCTGGCCTGCTCTTCGCCGACCAGAGTGGCGACGAGCGTCGAGGTAACCCCGATGGCATGAAACTCGACGAGGACGGCCGGCTCTGGACGACGGGGGCCGGAGGCGTCAGCGTCTACGAGCCTGACGGCCACTGCCTCGGGCAGGTCGAGACCGAGGAACACGCCGCAAACCTGACGTTCGGCGGCGCCGACTTCTCGACGCTCTTCCTCGCGGCCGGCACGAGTGTCTATAGCGTGGAGACGGCCGTCCGAGGCGTCGTCCCCGGCTCGAGATAGCTGGTTCGAGGTAGCGCCGCTAGTTCGAGGTAGCGGCGCAGGCGCTAGATTGCCTGTGGCGCGTCGCGGTAGGTGGGCACCCCCTCCTCCTCGAACACGCGGTCGATCTCGCCTCGGATCTCATCGGTCAACCGCCAGTCGGCGGCGGCGACGTTCTCACGCAACTCGTGCTCGTTGCGCATGCCGACGAGGGCAACCGACACAGCCGGATTGTCGAGCACCCACGCGATCGCGAGCTGCGGCAGCGACTTGTCATGCTCAGCGGCGAGGGTCTTCAGCCGCTCGCCAACGCGCAGCTCTTTCGCGAACGACTCCTCCTCGAACAGCGGGAGGCCGAACGCTTTGCCGCTGGAGCGCCAGTCCCAGTCGACGAAACTGGTCTCCGAGGTAAAGGCGCCGGAAAGCAGCCCGAAGCCGAGGCTGCCGTAGGCCATGTACCCGGTGTCGTGGGCCAGGCACCACGACAGCACCTCCGCCTCCATGCGCCGGTCGAACATGTGGTAGCCGACCTGATTGGCCGCGAGCGAGCCGTGGCGATTGCACTCCTCCATCATCTCGGTGGTGAAGTTGGAGATGCCGTAGTAGCGCACCTTGCCCGCCGCCACGAGGTCCTCGAGACCGCGCATCGTCTCCTCGAAGGGCGTGTCGTGGTCGGGCCAGTGGATCAGCATCAGGTCGATCACGTCGGTGTCGAGGCGCTGCAGACAGCCCTCGGTGCGTTCGATGATGTGCTCGCGCTTCGAGTTGCGGCCGGTCACGCGCGGCTCATCGTTGTAGTCGAACCCCACCTTCGTCACGAGCGTGATCTCGTTGCGGCGCGGACCCAGAGCCTTCGCCAGCAACTCCTCCGAGTGGTACGGGCCATAGACCTCGGCGGTGTCGAACAGCGTGATCCCATGGTCGAGCGCCTGCGCGACCGCCTCGGAGGCCTCGCCGACATCGATCGCGCCGTAGGAGGTGGTGCTCATCTCCCATGTGCCGAAGCCGATGGTCGAGACCTCGAGGTCGGTATTGCCGATGCGTCGGTGTTCCATGGCTCCCCCCTACGGGCGGTGGTCGAAGATGATCCGCCGGATGATAGCGGCAGCGCTACGGCTCGACGGTGACCTTCACCGCCCCGCTCGCCTTGTTCGCCGCGTAATCGATACCGCGCGCTGCATCCTCGAGGGGTACGCGGTGCGTGATCAGCGTGCCGAGCACGTCGCGGTGCGCGTCGAGGAGTTCAGTGGCGATCTCGTAGTCGTGTTTCATGCCGATGTAGCCGTAGAAGATCGTGCCGGCGACCCGGAGCTGCTTGCCCATCACGAGGTTGGCCGGGAGCGGCACATCGATCGCGAACCCGCCGAGGATGAGGATGCGTCCACCTCGACGGACGACGCGCGCGGCCTGCGTTGGCGTCTGCGCGACGCCACCGACCGTCTCCATCACAAGATCGACCGGGTGCTCGTGGGCCCACGCCTGCAACGCCGCCTCGCCATCCTCGTCGGCGGCGAACACCTGCGTCGCGCCGAGGCGGGTTGCGGCCTCGGCCTGTTGCTCGTAGCGGCAGGTGACGGCGATGTCGCTGGCGCCGGCCTGCGCGGCGTAGAAGACCGACATCAGGCCGATCGGTCCGGCGCCGAGGACGACCACTCGCTCGCCGTTCGTAGGGCGCGCGGCGTCGAGCTGTGCGGCCACGCGGTGGCCGTGGATGGCGACCGACAGCGGTTCCGCCAGCGCGGCCACGGCGTAATCGAGCGTCGAGTCCACGACGAACAGGTTCTGCTGCGGCACGACGAGGGTCTGCCGAAAGCCTCCCGGCAACTGCAGCCCGTAGAGCGCCGCATCGGTGGTGCAGAGCTCGGTGCGGCCGCCGCGGCACTCGCTGCACTCGCCGCAGAACGTTCGAGGTTGCAGCGCGACGCGCTCGCCGACAGCGACGCGGGCAACGTCCGAACCCACCGCGGCGACCTCGCCCGCGATCTCGTGTCCGAGGACGCGACCGCCGCGCCAGGTGTCCTGCCGGTAGGCGTGCAGGTCGGAGCCGCAGATCCCGGTGGCGCGCACGCGCAGCAGCACGTCAGTCGGACCGAGCGGTCCGTCCTCGTACTCCTCGATCTCGAAACGGGCGGGGTCCTCAGTCGTCACGGCCTGCTGCATGGCGCGCTCCCCTCGAACGCACGCACTGTACGCGAGGCGGCGAGCCTAAATCGCTGGCGCTCCCGTCACCGACGAAGCTCGGGGGCGCAGGTCGCGAGGGTGCGTCAGCCGCGTCCGAATGTGGTCGACGAGGTCGCCGATGTCCTCGACGGTCGAGTCGAAGGCAGTGACGACGCGACCGACCGCCTGCTCGCTGTGCACATCGCTGCCGCCGATCGCTCCCACCCCGATCCGTCGCGCCAGGAGTTCGAAGGGGCCGCCCTCCGTGTCGGCGTGGTCGCCGTTCACCGTCTCGAGGGCATCAAACCACTCGACGTAGCGGTCGCGGGGCGCGTGGCGGCCGTGAAACGGGCGCATCGGGTGGGCGAGCGCGAGCATCGCGCCCTCCGCCTCGGCGACTCGCCGGAGCGTGACGATCTCAAGGAGCTCAGGCGCGAAGTGGTCGAGGCCGTAGACGAGGACGTGACCGACATCGGTGCCGATCTCCATCCCCGGCAGCACACAGACCTCGTGTCGCTCGCCGAGCTCGCGAGCAGCCTCCGCGCTCCAGATGGCGTTATGTTCGGTAAGAACGACGCCGTCGAGGCCTCGCCGA
Organism: Dehalococcoidia bacterium; assembly: GCA_965226785.1. Classification (GTDB taxonomy): domain Bacteria; phylum Chloroflexota; class Dehalococcoidia; order UBA2979; family UBA2979; genus CBDDEC01. The sequence continues at coordinate 298,342 of CBDDEC010000004.1, read as the reverse complement.
GCCACCTGTGCGACCAGTCGCTCTGCGCTGACGCCGCTGTCGCGCGAGATCGGTGCGCTGTGGGCGTGGAGGTCGAGGACCGCACCGCCGGCCGGGCGCGCCTCGGCCGGATTGCCGAGGTGAGCCGGGTCGAGCAGTCGCCGCGGGTCATGAGCCGTCGGTTGCGCCATTCAGCAACCGGTCCTCATGCGCGGCCCCGCGCCTCGATCAGCGCCGGCAGCACGTCGAGACAGTCGTCGACGATACCGAGGTGGGCGTAGCGGAAGATCGGCGCGCTCGGGTCGCTGTTGATGGCAACGATGATGCGCGCGTTCGAGCAGCCGGCCATGTGCTGGCTCGCGCCGCTGATGCCGGCCGCGATGTACACATCCGGCGTCACGATGGCGCCAGTGAGCCCGACCTGCTGCTCCGGCGGCGCCCAGGCGTCATCGACGATCGCGCGAGAGGCGCCGGGGAGACCCCCGAGGGCCGATGCGAGGTCGCGGATCAGCCCGAAGTGCTCACCGCTCTGCAGCCCGCGGCCGCCGGAGACGACGATCCGCGCATCCTCCAGTCGGTCGACGCCTGAGTCGACTGCCGCTTCGACGACCCTGACTCGGGGGGCGGTCTCGGGCACGTCGAGATCGACGCGCTCAGCCGTGCGGCCCGCTTCGCGCGCGGGTGGGTCCACGAGGGCCGGCGCGAGGCCGACGACCGCCGGTCCCTCGGCAGCGAAGCGGTAGACGGCGAGGGCCGCGCCGCCGAACACGGCGGCCACCGCCTCGATGGCGTCGCCGTCGGCTCGTCGCACGGCTGTCACGCTGGTGACGGAACCCCCGCCGAGCCGAGCCGCCAGACGCGGCGCCAGCTCGAGGACTTCCGACCCGCGCGGGATCACTACGAGCGCGGGATCGACCGTGCGAGTCGCCTGGACGCTCGCGGCGACGAGAGCGTCGCCGCCGTTGGCGAAGCGTTCGTCCTGCGCCACGAGCACGCGGTGAGCGCCCCGCTCGGCAGCCTCGGTGGCCGCCGCCTCGGCGTCCGCGCCAACGACCGCGCAGTCAAATGCAGCGCCGAGGTCGCTCGCCAGCGCCCGCGCGAACGCGAACGCCTCCTCGCCGGTCTTGCCGAGACCGCTCGCGCCGACACGCGGAATCACGACGAGCACGCCATCAGCCATCGAGCGCCCCCGACTCCTCGAGGCGGGCGAGCAGCGCCGAGGCCTTCGCTGCGGGTGAGTCGCCCTCGATGATCTCGCAGCCGCCCTGCACTTCGGGCACCATCAGCTCGACGAGTTCGACGGTCACGTTCGCGGGCCCCGCGAGGGCGGTCCCGTCCATGACTTCGGGTGGGGTGCGGCGTGCGGCCATCATGCGGCGACTGCTCGGGTAACGAGCCTGCCCGACCTCGTTGCTGACCGTGATCACGGCAGGGAGCTCCGCCTCTACGATCTCAGGGCCGAACGGCGTCGCGCGTGTGACGCGGGCCACGTCGTCGAGCGTCACATCCCCCGCCATGGTGACGTACGACCAGTCGAGGTGCTCAGCCAGGACGGCGGGAACCGTCCCCTGGTCGAAGTCCGAACCCTGCCGTCCGCAGAGCACGAGGTCGACGTCGGCCAGCTCGTTGACGAGCCCTGCGAGGATCCGCGCAACGCCGAAACCGTCAGTCCTCGGCTCGTCGGCGACGACGTGGATCGCGCGGTCGGCGCCCATGGCGATGCATCGGCGGAGGATGCTCGCGGCCTCCTGATCGCCGACGACGACGACGGTGATCGTGCAATCGACGCCCGCATCGCGAAGGCGCAGGGCCGCTTCGACGGCCTGCTCGTCGTAGGCGTTGATGATCTGGGGGATGGCGCCGCCCGTGTCGAACCCGCGCCCGGTCGAGTCCACCTCGAGGCGACCCCACAGCGCGTAGCTGTTCACCCCGTCCGGGTCGAGGACCTGCTTGGTGCACACGAGGATGTGCGTGGTCACATCGAACCTCGCTCAGGCGTCATCGATGTATACGTCAGCCTCATGGCACCACACCGACTCGTGCTCGAAGCCCTCGGGTTTCTCTGTGAGGTCGGCAAGTTCGAGGAAGTGCCACGGGGGATCGCCCTGCGTCATGCGACGCCCCGTGAGCGTGCCCGTGAACTCCTGGCGTGCGGCGAAGTTGGTGCCGGGCACATGGCTGCCGCCATCCGCCTCCGCGCGTTGGCCTGCGAGGTCGTCGTCGAAGGACAGCTTCGCCTCGTAACGGTCGCCGGTCACTCGTTCGAACCGCTGGGCGCTAGTCGTCGCCGACCGGCTCGCCCACGACGCGGTCGAACTGCTCCAACGCCTCCTCGACGAGGGCGTAGACCACCTCTGCGGCGGGCTTGATCTCGTGGATGCCGACGACTGCCTGACCGGCCGGCGTCGTCATCCAGTCCTCGAGGTGCTTCTCGCGGATGCCGGTGAGCACCTCCTGGACGAGCATGCCCTGCAGCGGCATCTGCAGCGGTACGGGGGCGTCCTCCTGCTTCCACGCCTCGGACCAGTTGGAACGCAGCTGGCGAATCGGCTTGCCCGAGGTCGCGCGCGACTGCACCGCGTCCTCGACCTTGGCGTCGATCAGGCGCTGTTTGAGGAACATCTCGGTCTCCGACTCGTGGGTCGCGAGCCAGATGGTGCCGGTCCAGATACCGTCCGCGCCCATCGCCAGCGCGGCGGCGAGGTGCTTGCCGCTGGACACGCCACCCGCGGCCAAGACCAGGGTGTCGCTCCCCTGCGCGATCTCGACCACCTCGGGGACGAGCGTGAAGGTGCCTACCGTGCCCGAGTGGCCACCGGAGTCGTAGCCCTGGGCGATCACAACGTCGACGCCGGCTTCGACCTGGCGACGTGCCTGGCGCGGCAGGCCGATCAGGCCCCACACGCGGGTGCCAACGGCATGCGCCTCCTCGATCACGAAGGCGGGGCTGCCGAGGCCGGAGGCGAAGATCGGCACGCGCTCCTCGAGGACCACGTCGAGCGCCTCTCGCGCGGAGCGGAGGAGGTTCGGCGACCCGGTGCTGCGCGACTCGGTGCGCTCGGCCGGGCGGGGGATCTCGTTCTCTTCGTGCAGGCGCTCCACGAATTCGCGGTGTGCTTGCGGAATCATTTGCTCGAGGTCTTCGCTGTTGCCCTCGACGAAGCTAGCGGGGACGAGCAGGTCGACGCCGAACGGCTTGTCGCCGACGCGCTCCTTGATCCAGCGGATCTTGGAGCGCAGCTGGTCCGGCGTCTGCCCGGCGCCGCCGAGGATGCCGATCCCACCTGCGTTCGTAACCGCCACGATCACGTCTTTGGTGTGCGCGAAGGCCACGACTGGCACCTCGCACCCGTACTCGTCGCACAGTCTCGTGTGCAGTGGGTCGCCCTGCATCGTTGTCTCCTTCGTCGCTGTCGGTAGCGGAATTCTACGCCTTCGAGGGCTGGCTAGCCTCGATGGGGCAGCAGTATCACCGCCTCGGCGGGCGTGGTGATGCCGACGCGGTCGTTTTCGAGCCAGAGGTCGATGCTGACGGCGCCCATGCCGCCATCGTCCTCCGACGTGCCGGTCACGACCCCCTTCACGCGCACGTGATCGTCGGGCATGTTCATCTTCCGCATCTGGAAGCTCATGCTCTTCACCCAGCCCTCGATACCGACCCAGTCGGTGAGGAGGCGGGTGAGCGCGGCTTGAGTAAAGCCGGTGTTGTAGAAGATGTCGCTGTGCCCCGCCTCGCGCGCGAACCCGGGATCGTGGTGCACCGGGTAGAAGTCCTGCGAGCCCGACACCTGCTCGACCATCTTGGTCCAGTCGAGGTCGAGCGTGAACCCGGCCAGCTCCTCGCCGTCTGTCACGTCTTCGAAGTAGCGCTGTGCGGTCTGTGTGGTCACGGTCGCCTCCTCGGCGGTCGTCCGGTTCGTCTAGTTGCCGTCGGCGGCCACGACCTCGGGACGCCGATGGGTCAGCAGGGTGTTGCGATTGGTAGCGACCAGCTCGTCACGCTGGTTGTAGATACGGCGCTCGGTGACGATCCAGACGGCCCTGGGGTCGAGACGGATCGGCTTCTCGAACAGATCGACGAGCTCCGACTCGGACGAGAGCCAATCTCCGACGTGCACCGGCGCGTGGTACTCCCACGCCACGTTCATGTTGATCAGCCGCTCACCACGCGTCGGCACATCCGCCATTACGTTCGGTTCGCTGACGCTGGGCCAGACGCCGTTGCCCGCGAAGTAACCCGCCAGCACCGGAGGCGAGATCACGCCGCCGTAGCTGGTGCCCGCGGCGAACTCGGGGTCGAGGAACAGCGGGTTGTCGTCCTCGACCATGTGGCAGTGGCGACGGATCGGGTCGAACTCCACGGGGTAGCGCCCACGTTTGCGCTCGGTCTTGGTGCCGAGCCACTCGGCTCGAACTGCCTCGATGTCATAGTCGCCCTCGACGGCTCTGGGCATGGGGCTTCCGTTCTCCGAAATCGTCGCCAGTGCAACTCTAGTCGAACTGGGCGATCACCTCTTCCTCGAATCGTTGGAACTCGGCCGGATCGTTCGGGATGCGGCCGAACATGATCTCGTCGACGCCAGCCTCGACGAACTCGCCGATGCGGTCGACGATGTAGCTCGTGCTCCCCGCGACCGTCCGAGGTCCGATCAGCTCGACGAAGGCGTCCGCCTCGGTCTGGTCGTCCGTCAGCTTCGTCGGCATCAGGATCGTCTTGCGGATTTCGCCGATGTCACGGCCGAGGCGCTCGCAGTGCCGTTCCAGGGCGCTCCACTTCTCATCGAGCAGCTCGATCGACATGCCACGCCGTGCGAAGCCGTCGAGGTTGAAGACGTCGCCGTACATCGCCAGTGTGCGCAGTGTCCTCGTCGGGCCGGTGCCGCCGATGAGGATGGGGATGTTGGGCTGCTGGACGCCGTTCGGTGAGAGCGGCGCGTCGTCGAGGCGGTAGTACTGGCCCTCGAAGGTGACGGGGCCGTCGGCGGTGAAGAGCTGCCGGATCAGCTGCGCCGCCTCCTCGAGCCGGTCTGAACGCTCGCGCATCTCGGGAAACGTCCAGCCGTAGGCCTCGTGCTCTCGCGTGAACCAGGCGGCGCCGATGCCGAGGGTGAACCGACCGTGCGAGACCTGGTCGATCGTGCCCGCCATCTTCGCGACCAGCGCCGGATTGCGATAAGTGTTGCCGAGCACGAGGTGCCCGAGGCGGAGCCGCTCCGTGATCGCGGCCGCCGCAGCGATCAGCGAGTAGCCCTCGTATGCGGTGAGCGGCTCGTCCTCGCGCGGCGAGTTGGGCGGGACGAAGTGGTCGGCGTGGTACAGGCTGTACCAGCGCCCCGCCTCCATCGCGTCGATGACCGCGCGGATCTCGTCCCACGTGGTCCGATAGCAACTCACCTGCGCTCCGAAGACGGTCACCGGGCACCTCCCTCAAGCTCTCGCCCTGCGCGAGGAGCCGGCCTCATGATATGCAGGTCCAGGGACGGGGGCTCGGATGCCGGACGATCCGCTGGCGACGCTCGACGCCGAGGCGCGCACGCTCCTCGAGGATGGCCGCGTGGGACGGCTGGCCACCGCGGACGCCGAGGGCGCTCCGCATGTGATCCCCGTCTGCTACACCGTCCTCGATGGGCGCATCTACTCGATTGTGGACGAGAAGCCGAAGCGGACCACCCGCCTCGCCCGCCTGCGCCACATCGAGGCGAATCCGAACGTCGCGCTGGTCGTCGACCGCTACGACGAGGACTGGTCCGCGCTGGCCTGGGTCCTGGTGCGCGGCGAAGCGACCGTCCTCGAAGGCGGCGAGCCCACGCACGCCGGCGCCGTCGAGGCGCTGCGCGCAAAGTACGAGCAATACCGGTCGATGGACCTAGCCGGGCGGCCGCTGATCGCGGTGACGCCGCGGCGCGTCAACGCCTGGCGAGCAAGCGAGTAACGCGCGCAAAGGAGTGCACGATGGCTTACGAACAGGTCCGCTACGAGACTGCACATGATGGGCGGATCGCTGTCGTCACACTGGACCGGCCCCGCTACCGCAACGCGCAGAGCCGGCAGCTCCTCGAGGAGCTCGACGCTGCCTTCGCGGAGGCCGTGGAGGACACAGCGGTGCGGGTGATCGTGCTGCGCGGCGAGGGCGAGTCGTTCTCTGGCGGCCATGACCTCGGCACCCCGGAGGAGACCGCCGACCGGCAGGAGCGACCCTACGAGCAGGGCCTGCGGGGACGCTACCAGCGAAGCTACGGCCTTTACGTCGACTTTGGACTGCGCTGGCGCAACCTGCCCAAGCCGGTGATCGCGGCGGTGCAGGGGTGGTGCATCAACGGGGGATGGATGGTTGCCTCGGCGGCCGATGTGATCTTCGCCGCCGACGACGCGAAGTTCCGAGCCAGCCTCTTCCAGTACTTCGCCTTGCCCTTCGACATCGGCGTTCGCAAGGCGAAGGAGATCTTGTTCGAGAATCGCTTCATCCTCGCCGACGAGGCGAAGGAGCTTGGGCTCGTGACCGAGGTGCACCCGGTCGCGGACCTCGAGGCAGCGGTGATGGCGTACGCGGAGCGGGTGGCGGAGAACGACTCGTTCCAGTTGCGGATGATCAAGCTCGCCGTCAATCAGGCGCAGGACGCGCAGGGGTACAGCACCTCGATCGTCGGCGCGCACACCGCATACATGCTGCGCTCGGAGGCGGCGGATGCGGCCGGTGGCCGCTCCCTCGACGACCGGCGCCGCCTCAGCGACGTCGATAGCGCCATGCGCTACAGCTTCCCCGAGCTGTTCGAGGATCGCGCCGCCGGCGACGACTAGCGCGGCGAGGCGGCCGTGGTGCCGCACTGATAGTCGAGCCACTAAGCTCATGCGGAGCGTCCGGCGACTCTAGCGAGGCACTCACACCCCGGGGGGTCGTGTGGGCGACACACTGAGCATCGGCTGGCTGCGCCCTCGTTGGTGGCGCGAGCGCGAAGAGATCAGGTTCTTCGCGTCGCTGCACCGCGCCGATCGAACGCTGGCGATCCTCTGGTGGGTCCTGCTCGCCCTGCTCGGCGTGATGCCGGCGGTGCTGGCGATCGCGATGGGGACGCTGGTCGGCGCCGTCCAGGCGGGCGACTCGCTCACTGGACCACTCGTCTTCGCCGGCGCAGCGTTCGTGCTGATGCAGGTGCTCGCGCCGCTGCATGCGCAAGTCGGTACCAACCTCGGCGATCGCATCTCGGACTGGCTTGCGGGCAAACTGACCGAGGCCGCGACGGCACCTCCGGGGATGGCGCACCTGGAGCGCCCGGAGCTGATCGACGACCTCACGCTCGGCCGCGACTTCGACCTCGGGATCTCGGGCCCGCCGATGTCGATCACGATGGGCTTCATCGCCTCGGGCCTCGTCATGATCGTCGGCGGCCTGGCCAGCGCGCTCGTGCTGTTCCGATACGCCTGGTGGGCTCCGTTCCTGATCGGCGGCGCCTGGGCCTCGACGCACTGGCTGCTGCGCGAGAGCTCGGTCTGGCAGGACCGCCAGACGCCGGAGGTGCTCGAGGCGCAACGGCACGCGGACTACACCTACCGGCTGGCTGTAGACCCGCCAGCCGCGAAAGAACTGCGGCTGTTCGGCCTCGCCGACTGGACGGTCGACCGCTTCGCCGACCGTCGCCGTCTCCTGGTCGACCTGCGCTGGCAGGCCACGAGGCTGCGCGAACGTCCGGTCGCGTGGACGCTGCTGATCATCCTCGGCGCCAACGCGCTGTTCTTCTGGTTGCTCGCTGGCGATGTCTTCTCGGGCAGCGTCGAACTCGGCGCGGCGGTGACGTTTGCCGCGACCGCGATCGGCACCAGCGCGCTCGCCTTCGGTGGGCTCAACTGGTCGCTCTCGATGGCCGCGCAAGTCGTCGCCGTCGTCGTGCGTCTCGAGGAGGAGATGGCCGCCGCGGGAGCGATCGCTGCGGGCACGCGGCCAAGCGATGGCATGCCCGCCACCAGCATCCGCTTCCACGATGTCGGGTTCGAGTATGCAGCGAGCCCGGCGCGGGTCCTCAACGGGTTCAACCTCGAGATCCCGGCGGGGACCTCGTTGGCGATCGTCGGTCAGAACGGCGCCGGCAAGACGACGATGGCAAAGCTGCTGACGCGGCTCTACGACCCCCAGGACGGAGCGATCGAGGTCGACGGTGTCGACCTGCGCGAACTCGAGCCCGAGAACTGGCGTCGCCAGATTGCAGCCGTCTTCCAGGACTTCGTCCGCTTCGAGCTGTCGCTGCGCGACAACGTGGCCCCGACCGGCGCGCCCGACGAGGTGATCCTGCGCGCGCTGGAGCAGGCAGGCGCCGCCGACCTCGCCGACCTCGACGCACCGATGGCGCGCGGCTACGACCGCGGCGTGGAGGTCTCGGGTGGGCAATGGCATCGGATCGCGCTGGCCCGCGCGCTGTGCGCGGTCGAGCTCGGCGCGCGTCTGGTGATCCTCGACGAGCCCACGGCGCAGCTCGATGTGCGGGGCGAGTCCGAGATCTTCCAGCGCATTCTCGCGGCGACGCGCGACTGCACGACGATCCTGATCTCGCACCGCTTCTCGACCGTGCGCTACGCCGACCGCATCTGCGTGCTCGAGGAAGGGCGCGTGATCGAGCTCGGTTCGCACGAGGAGCTGATGGCCCTGGATGGTCGCTACCGCACGATGTTCGACCTGCAGGCTTCGCGATTCGCAGAGGAGGAGCCCGATGTCATCCCGCTCGGATGACCGCTTCGACGAGCTCCCTGGCTGGATCGAGTCGATGTGGCGCTCGATCAAGCTCGGCTATCGCGCCGAGCCCCGGCTGCTCATCATTGCGTTCAGCACGACGGTCGCGGCCGCCATCCCCGACGCGCTGTTCGCGCTCGGGCTGAAGTTTTTCGCCGAGGGCGCGATCGCCGGCGACAGGACTCGGCTGGTGGTGTCGGCGCTCTTCCTGGCCGGCCTCGCCACAGGCGGCTGGGTGCTGCAGACGATGAGCGAGCGCGTCAACCGGCGGTTCGCGGACCGAGCAACCGTCGTCATCGAGTCGCATGTGGCGCATCTGCAGGCCTCGGTCGCCAGCATCGAGCACCACGAGCGGCCGGACTACCTGGACCGCCTCGCGGTCCTGCGCGACCAGGTGTTCGCGCTCAATCACATGTACAGCTCGCTGTTCGCGACGGTCGGCGCCGGGTTGCGGCTGGCGCTGACGCTGGCGCTGCTGATGTCGGTGCACCCGGCCCTGGTGCTGTTGGCGCTGTTCGCGATCCCGCCGATCTGGGTGTCAACCTGGCGCGCCGGCGTCGAGCGCGACGTGCAGGAGCGGTACAGCGACCAGTACCGTCTCGCTCGTCACCTCTTCGTCGTCGGGACGAGCGCGCCGACCGGCAAGGAGGTGCGCGTCGCCCGCGTCGGCCCGCGCCTCGTCGAGGAGCGCGCGAAGACCTGGCGTCGCTGGTACGACCCGATCGCGCACGCCCGCTGGGTGACGGCGACGTTGCAGTCGCTGAGCTGGGGCGTGTTCGCCTCCGCATACGTCGCGGCGATCGTCTTCGTCGCGGTCGGCATCGACGCGTCGGCCGCCGAGGTGTTGCTGGTCCTCGCCGCCGGCAGCCGGCTCTCCCAGTACGTGGGCCAGACGGTGCAAGAGGCCTCGTTCCTGCGGGGCATCTGGCTCGACGCCTCGCGTCGCCTCGCCTGGCTCGAGAACTACGCCACTGCCCAGATCCCGGAGTCGAAGGTACCGACGCCCGACCGCATCGCCGCCGGCATTCGTTTCGAGGATGTGTCGTTCCGGTACCCCGGCTCCGAGCCGTGGGTGCTGCGCGACCTCGACTTCGAGCTTCCGGCAGGGACGGTGGTGGCCGTGGTTGGTGAGAACGGCGCAGGGAAGTCGACGCTGGTGAAGCTGCTCTGCCGCATGTATGAGCCAACCGAGGGCGTCATCACCGCCGACGGGGTCCCCATTTCGCGCATGGACCCCGATCAGTGGCGCGAACGCACCGCCGGGGCGTTCCAGGACTTCTTCCGTTTCGAGTACCTCGCGCAGCGCACCGTTGGGCTGGGCGATCTGCCGCGCGAGGAGGATCGGCCTGCCGTCGAGGTCGGCGTGAGTCGGGCCGGCGCAGAGGATGTCGTGGACGGGTTGCCGAGCGGCCTCGACACGCAACTCGGCCCGACCTGGCACGGCGGCGTCGAACCCTCGTTCGGCCAATGGCAGAAGCTGGCGCTCGCCCGCGGCTTCATGCGCGACGAGCCGCTGGTGCTGGTCCTCGACGAACCGACGGCGGCGCTGGACGCCGAGACCGAGCACGCGTTGTTCGAGCGGTACGCCGAGGCGGCCGGCTCCGACGAGGGCCGGACCAGCGGGCGCATCACGGTCCTCGTCTCGCACCGCTTCTCAACGGTGCGCATGGCCGACCTGATCCTGGTGATGGACGGCTCGCGGATGATCGAGATCGGCTCCCACGAGGAACTCATGGCCCTCGACGGTCGCTACGCGGAGCTGTACATGATCCAGGCCGAGGCCTACCGCTAGGATCCGCCACTCAGCGGCGGCACGAGGTAGATCTCAGCGTCGGGATCGACCGGGTGGATCAAGCCGCTCCCGTCCAGGATCGAGCCATCGATGGCGACCGCGATCTCCGCCCGCAGGTCACCGTCCACCAGAATCTGCTCGACGAGGTCCGGGCACTCCTCGGCGACGGCGGCGAAGACCTGCCCCAGCGTCGCGCCCTCGACTTCGTAGCGATCCTGGCCGCCCGTCAGCGAGCGCAGGGCAGCCGGCACGTGGACGACCGGCACCGGTGCGTGCCTAGGACTTCGCCGCCTCGAGCTCCGCGAGGAGCACGGGCGGCGTGGCCGGCAGCTGCGTGATGCGCACGCCGACGGCATCGTAGATGGCGTTCGCGATCGCGCCGAGCGGTGGCACGATCGGCACCTCGCCGACCCCTCGCACGCCGTACGGGTGGCCGGGGTTCGGCACCTCGACGAGCACCGTCTCCATCATCGGCAGGTCGTTCGCGACCGGCATGCGGTAGTCGAGGAAGGACGAGTTGAGCATCTTGCCCTCGTCGTCGTACACGTACTCCTCGTTCAGTGCCATGCCGATGCCCTGCACGGCGCCGCCCTCGATCTGCCCCTCGACGTAGGCGGGGTGAATGGCGCGGCCGACGTCCTGGATGGCCGTATAGCGGAGCACCGTCACCTTGCCGGTCTCGGGGTCGACCTCGACGTCCGCGATGTGCGCGCCGAAGCAAGCGCCGACCTTGCCCACGTTCGTGGCCACGATGTCGGCGCGGCCCTGGATGTTCCCGCCGGTGGCGGGCAGGCGTCGCGCGGCGTCCGTAAACGTCATCTCGTTGCCATCGGGGCCGCGCAACACGGCGCCGTCAGGGTCGTACGTCACCTCGTCCGGCTCGACGTTCCAGATGCGCGCGATGCGCTCCTCGAGCTGCGCGCGCACGTCGAGGGCGGCCTGGTACACGGCCCAGCCCGTTGCGAAGGTGGTGCGGCTGCCGCCGGTGTTGCCGGTGAAGCCGATCGTGTCGGTGTCGCCAACGAGCGACTGGATGTGGTCGTAGGGGATGCCCATGGCCTCGGCGAACTGCATCGCGAGCGCGGCGCGCTGGCCGCCGATGTCGACCGAGCCGGTGACGAGCGTGACGTGGCCGTCCGCGTGGACGTTGGCGTAAGCGCTGGACTCGCCGGCGCCGTTTTGCCAGAACCCCATCGCCACACCGCGCCCGACATTGTCGCCGGAGAGTTCTGCGCGGTAGTGCGGGTGCGCGACCACAGCCTCCATGACCTGCTGCACGCCGAGCGAACCATGGACTGCGCCGTCTGTGCGCGAGCCACCCTCAAGGGCCATGTTCATCTGACGCAGCTCCATCGGGTCCATCTCGAGGCGTTCCGCCAGCTCGTCGATCAGCGACTCGACTGCGAATTCGGACGCGGGCGCGCCGGGGGCGCGGTACGCCGCGACCTTCGGCTTGTTCACGACCACGTCGTGACCGATCACGCGCTGGTTGGGCACCGTGTAGGGCCCAACGGCGCAGCGTGCGCCGCCAGCGACGGGCGAACCGGGGTACCCGCCCGCCTCGTACTCGAGCAGGATGTCGCACGCAACGAAGGTGCCGTCGCGCTTGGCGCCGAGCCGCACCCGCGAGCGCGTGCCCGATGTCGGTCCCGTGGCCTCCAGGACCTCGGTGCGGTTCATGGTCACCTGCACGGGCCGTCCGCTCTTCTTCGCGAGCAGGACGGCGATCGGCTCGAGGTAGACGACGTTCTTCGCGCCGAAGCCACCGCCGATCTCGGCCGGGATGACACGGATGTCGCCGAGCGGCATGTCGAGGAGCCGCGCGACGATGCCACGCACGCCGAATGCGCCCTGCGTGCTCGTCCAGATCGTGACGCGGGCGTCGTCTGTCCACGCGGCCGTGCCGTTGTGCGTCTCGATGTAGCCCTGATGAGCCATCGAGGTCCCGTACTCGCGCTCGAGGATGACCTCGGCCTCTTCGAACCCGGCATCGATATCGCCCAGCGTCAGCTCGAAGCTGCGCGCGATGTTCGTAGGCTTGCCGTCCACGGGCTCGAACAGGCCATCGACGAGGTCGGCCAAGCCGTCGTCGTGCAGGATCGGCGCGTTCGGTGCGAGTGCGTCGTCGAGGCTGACGACGGCCGGCAGCACCTCGTACTCGACCTCGATCAGTTCGAGCGCGTCCTCGGCGACGTGCTGGTCGCTGGCGGCGACGGCGGCGACCGGGTGGCCACGGAAGAGCACCTTGCGCCGCGCCATGACGCGCTCAACGTCCCAGGCGGCCGGTTGCGGACCGCGGATCGTCTGCATCACCGGCTCGGCGGGCTCCGGGAAGTCTTCGAACGTCACGACGGCATGAACGCCGGGGAGGGTGAGCGCCTTCGAGGCGTCCAGGCGCGTGATGATGGCGTGGGCGTGCGGGCTGCGCAGCACGCGGCCGGTGAGCATGCCGTTGAGGCGCACGTCGGCGCCGTAGACAGCGTGACCCGTCACCTTATCGACCCCGTCGGGCCGGATCGGTCGCGTGCCAATGACCGTGTCGGGGCGCTCTGCCGTCGTCATATCGCTGCCTCTCGCATGCGGTTGACCGCTGATCATTGCTCGCGATCCGAATCATACACAGCCGCTGCGCGACTTCGGCATCACAAAGCGCCAACACTGCTACCGCATACTGGATCCATGTCCGACCAGCCGCCTGAGCCTCGCGACTCCTCGCCCGAGGGCCGCCCCTCGCGCGAGGAGTTGATGCAGCCCACGGTCGACCCACGCTTCGCGATCGCGGCGCTGCCCGCGCTCGTGTTCTGGGTGATCCGCCGCGCCGGCCACGTGGAGCTCGCGATCGGCGCCGGGCTCCTCACCTCGATCATCGTCTTCACACGCACGCGCCAGCGAGGTGCGATCGGGGCGCTGGCGGTGATCAGCATCTTCGTCGCGGGCGGCGCGGCCATCGCCGGGATCGTCGTGCACAGTGAGCGCGTCTATCTGGCGAACGACCCGGTCGGCGACGCGATCTCGGTGGTGATCGGCCTCGGCAGCATCGTCCTCGGACGGCCGATGTTCGGTCTGATCGCGACGGAGCTCTCCCCACGCATACGAGGGCTGATCGCCGTCGACCATCGCGTGTTCTACCTGACGACGTGGCTCTGGGTGGCGGTCAACGCGGCGCAAGCGGCGCTGCGCATCTACATGCTGCAAGAGCTGAGCGTCGGCGAGTATCTGATCTGGACACGCGTGATCAGCTGGCCGCTGAACGCCGTCCTGATCTGGACCACGTGGGTGCTGGTCGCGCGCGCCATCCGCCGCGAATCACCGCCCGAGGCGGCCGCCGCCGGCTAGCCCGGGATCATCCCCAGCCGCCCGTGCCGGTAGTCGTCGAACGCCTGGGCCAGCTCGGCGTGGGTGTTCATCACGAACGGGCCCTGCCACGCGACCGGCTCACCGATCGGCTGGCCACCGAGGATCAGCAGATCGAGGTTAGGGCTACGCGACTCCTGCTCCTCGTCCGCCGTGGCGGTGATCGCGTCGCCGGGGCCGTAGACCACCAGCTGTCCCATCTCCGCCGCGACCTGCTGCGGGCCAAAGGTGCCGCGACCGTTGAGCACGTAAGCGAGCGCGTTGAACTCGGGGTTCCACGGCACCTGCAGCCGGACGCCGGGATGCACCGTCGCGTGGACCATCGTGATCGGCGTGTGCGTGCTGCCCGGGCCGTGGTGGCCCGCAAGGTCACCGGCGATCAGCCTCAACAGCGCGCCTCCGTCCGAGGAGGTCAGCAGCGCCACTTCGCCGGCGCGGATGTCCTGGTAACGCGGGTCGAGGAACTTGTCGGCCGCGGGGAGATTGACCCAGAGCTGGAAGCCGTGGAACAGCCCGCCCGACATCACGAGCGCCTCGGGCGGCTTCTCGATGTGGAGGATGCCCGAGCCGGCGGTCATCCATTGCGTGTCGCCGTTGGTGATGACGCCGCCGCCGCCCTGCGAATCCTCGTGCTCGAACGTCCCGTCGATCATGTAGGTCACGGTCTCGAAGCCGCGGTGCGGGTGCCAGGCCGTGCCCTTCGGCTCGCCCGGCGCGTACTCCACCTCGCCCATCTGATCGAGGTGGATGAACGGGTCGAGATCGGCGAGATCGACGCCGTAGAAGGCGCGACGCACCGGGAAGCCCTCGCCCTCGAACCCTTGGGGCGCCGTCGTCACGGAGCTCACCGCACGGTCGGCGGCCCCGGCGAGCGGCTCGGCGACGCGTGGCAGCAGCAGCAGGTCGTCGACGGTCACAGCCGGCATGCGATTGGTCCAATCGATCTGGTCTGGGCGCGACGCTTCGGAGAAGTCCACTTCGATCTTACCGCGCGATGATCCTGCCGCCGGCGAAGCGACCTTGAGTGCTCAAACCTCGTACGATCGCCCGCAGCCATGCGAGCCCGAGGAGCGATCGAACCATGACGAGCGAGCCGAGCAGCGACACCGACGCCGTCGACCCGATTCCGCGGGCGCCGGAGGCGTACCAGCCGATCGACATCGAGTTCCTCAAGGACCCGCACGCCGTGCTGCGCGAGATGCGCGAGGCCGGGCGCATCCACCGCTCGGACGGCGGGCTGGCCGGGTTCGGACCGGAAGGCTACGTCGTCACCCACTACGACGATGTGAACGACGTGCTGCGCTCCCGCGAGCACATCTCCGACGCACGGAAGCTGCCCGAGGACGACCCGCGCCGACGCGGTGCCGATCGCGCCGACGACGCGCTCCCACCGAGCATCCTCACGCTCGACCCGCCGGAGCACGACCGCATCCGCGGACTGGTGAACAAGGCGTTCACGCCGCGCGCGATCGAGGAGATCAAGCCGCGTATCAAGGAGGTCGCGAACGAACTCCTCGACGCCGTCGCTGGCGAGCCCGAGATCGAGTTCATGGATGCGATGGCGACGCCCTTGCCAGTAATCGTGATCTCGGAACTACTGGGCGTCCCGCCGGAAGACCGGGACAAGTTCAAGGAATGGTCACACGCGCTCGTCTCGGTCAGCCCCTCGGACATGAAGGACATGGATGCGCTGCGCCAGCGCATGCAGGAGGCGCGGGCCGGCTCGACCGCCCTGGCCGACTACTTCCGCGAGCAGGTCGAACGCCGCCGCGATGACCCCGGCGACGACCTGATCTCGCGGCTGATCGAGGCAGAAGAGGAGGGTGACCGGCTCAGCGAGCCAGAGATGATCGCGCTCTGCCGGCTGCTGCTGGCGGCGGGCAACCTCACTACGACCGACCTGCTCGGCAACGGCCTGCTCGAGCTGCTGCGACATCCCGACCAGATGCAGATCCTGCGCGACGATCTGGATCGCGTGCCGGCAGCCGTCGAGGAGATGCTGCGCTACACACCGCCCGTCTCGAACTCCGGCCGCCTGATGGCGGACGACACGGAGATCGCAGGCTGTCCGGTCGGCAAGCACCGCAGCGTGGCCGTGTCGCTCATGGGCGCCAACCGCGACCCCGACGTGTTCGACGATCCGGAGACGTTCGATGTGACGCGCGAGGAGAACCGCCACCTCTCGTTCGGCGGCGGCATTCATTACTGCATCGGCGCGCCGCTGGCGCGGGCAGAAGCGCAGGGCGCGTTGCGGGCCCTCCTCGAGCGCTACGAACACATCGAGGCGGCCATCCCCGTCGACGATATCGAGTGGCGCGGTGGCGGAGCGTTCCGTGGCCTGCGATCGCTGCTGCTACGTGTGAGCTAGCCCACCGGGCGCCCGGTGGACTTCGAACGCGCACCGGCGGCGCTCCGACGCGCGCACGCGGAGTGGTCGCGCCGGCTGCACCACGAGTACGCGCCGGCCGTCTCGACCTACCGGCTCGAACACGGCGACGGACGGGTGCGATTTCTCAAGCTCGGCGAGCCCTCTTGGTATCCGCGCGTGGCCGACGAGGCCGCGCGGATGCGCTGGGCGGCACGCCACCTCGACGTACCGCATGTCGTCGAGGCAGGGACCGACGGCGCCGTCGATTGGCTGCTCACCGACGCGCTGCCCGGCACCGACGCCACCGATCAGCGCTACCTCGCCGAACCGAAGCGCATCGCGACGGCCCTCGGCAAGGCACTGCGCCGGTTCCACGAGGCACCCGTCGAGGACTGTCCGTTCGATTCGAGGCTCGATCCGCTACTGACCTTGGCTCGTGAGCGCGCCGCCCGCGGCGTCGCCGGCCCGTTCCACCCAGAGTTCGAGCACCTCACGCCGGAACAGGGGCTCGCGTTCCTCGAGGCCGAGCAACCGAGCGAGGACGACCTGGTCGTCTGCCACGGCGACTACTGCTTCCCCAACGTGCTGCTCGAGGACTGGGAGCCTCGCGGTTATGTCGACCTCGGCGAGCTGGGCGTCGCCGACCGCTGGTGGAACCTCGCGGTCGGCAGCTGGAGCACGGTCTGGAACCTCGGTGAGGGCTGGGAGGAGACCTTCCTGCGGGCCTATGGTGTCGAGCTCGACACGGAGCGGATCCGCTACTACCGGCTGCTCTACGACTACGTCTCCTGATCGGGGCGGTCGGTGGATCCTCGGAAGGCCGGCTGGCCCCCAACCCGGCGCGCGGTAGCATGAGGCGCGGCAGTGGAGGTCAGCGATGACGAACGACAACAGCGGGGAGCCCAGGTTCACCGTGGCGGTGCAGGCGCCCCGAAACGTCCAGCAGAGCGGCGGCTCCTCGTTCAACCTCGCCGCAGCCGACTACAGCTTCGAGCGCGAAGCGCTGGACCGCATCGATGCCGAGATCGTCGAGATCCGTGCCGAGACCGACGCCGAGTTCATCGAGGCCGCCAGGCACGCCGACGCCGTGATCGCGCGCGGTCGCCGCATCAACGCCGAAATCATTGCCGGCCTCGAACGCGCCGTCGTGATCGGGTGCGGCAGCGTCGGCACCGATATCGTCGACGTGGACGCGGCGACGGAGGCCGGCATCCCGGTCACGAACGTGCCCGACGTGTTCATCGAAGAGGTCGCGGATCACACGATGGCGATCCTCCTCGCCGCGCACCGTCGCCTCTACGAAATGCGCGAGATGATCCTCTCGGGTCGCTGGGCCGAGGGACATCCGTACCTGCGCAACTTCCCCCGCCTCTACGGTCAGACCATCGGGCTGATCTCCTACGGCAACGTCGCCCGCGCAGTGGCGCGGCGCTGCCACGCCTTCGGCCTGCGCGTGATCGCGCACGACCCATATGTCAGCGAGCTGGAGATGACGACCGAGGGGGTCGAGCCAGTCGGCTACCTCGAACTGTTCGAGCGCGCCGACTTCGTCTCGAACCACGCACCGCTGAACGACGAGACGCGCGCCATGATCTCCCGCGAGCACTTCCTGGCGATGAAGCCGACCGCCCTCTTCGTCAACGCCGGCCGAGGCCCCTGCCACGACGAGGACGCGCTGATCGAGGCGCTCCAGCGAGGCGAAATCGCGGGCGCGGGCCTTGATGTCTTCGAGACGGAGCCAGTCGACACAGAGAACCCGCTGCTGCGCATGGACAACGTGATCATCACGCCGCACGTCGCCTCGGCGACCTCGCGCATGATGCCGGAGACACGCCGGCGGCTGGGCCAGGAGCTGGCGGCGGCGCTGCAGGGCCGCTGGCCGCGTAGCGTCGTCAACCCCGGCGTGCTCGCCGCCTCGAAGCTGCTCCGCTGGCAGCCGGTGCCAATGACCCGCGGGCCGAACCGGTAGGCGAGTAGGGCTAACGCCCTGGTTGATGATCGACGAGGGGCTAGCGGGTCAACCGACGTAGCAGGCTCGAGGTGTCCCAGCGCCCGCCACCCATCGCCTGCACCTCGCGGTAGAACTGCGCGACGAGGGCGGCGACCGGCAAAGTCGATCCGTTGCGACCGGCCTCGTCGAGCGCGATGCCGAGGTCCTTGGACATCCAGTCGACTGCGAAGCCGAACTCGAACTCGTCGTCGATCATCGTCTCGCCGCGGTTCTCCATCTGCCAGGACCCGGCGGCGCCCTTCGAGATCACGTCGACGACCTGCTTGCCGTCGAGGCCAGCGCGCACTGCGAAGTTGAGCGCCTCGGAGAGCCCTTGCAGCGTGCCGGAGATCGCGATCTGGTTCGACATCTTCGTGAGCTGCCCCGAGCCGATCGGGCCGAGGAGCGTGACCGCGCGGCCGTAGACCTGCATCAACGGCTCGGCGCTCGCGAAGACCTCGGGCGCGCCGCCGACCATCACAGTGAGCTGCCCGTTTTCCGCACCCGCCTGCCCGCCGGAGATCGGCGCGTCGAGGAACCCGACCCCGCGCTCTGCCGCGATCGCGCCGAGTTCCCGCGCGACGTTGGCGGAGGCGGTGGTGTGGTCGACGAAGACAGCGCCCTCGGCCATCCCGGCGAGCACCCCATCGTCGCCAAGGACAACGCTGCGCAGGTCGTCGTCGTTGCCGACGCAGGCGAAGACATAGGCGGCGCCCTCGGCAGCCTCGGCCGGCGTCGACGCGCGCTCGCCGCCGTGCTCGTCGGCCCAGCGCTGTGCGACCGCGGTCGTGCGGTTGTAGACGGTGACCTGGTGACCCGCGGCAGCGAGATGACCCGCCATGGGGTAGCCCATCACGCCCAGTCCGATGAACGCCACACGTTCGCCTGCCATCGCCATCCTCCTCGCGGCTGTGCGCCCACCGTGGCCGGTCCGGGCGTACGTCGCTGACTGTAGCGGCCGAGGGTCGATGCCGCAGGCCCGCTTCAGCTAACGTGGCTCGGGCGCAACGAGGAGAGAGCCATGAGCGAGGACTACATCGAGGTCGCAGGCCTCTCCGTCGCCGAGGCGCTCTTCCGCTTCGTCGAGGACGAGGCGCTGCCCGGCTCGAACGTCGAGTCCGACGTGTTCTGGCGCGGCCTCGCCGAACTGTTGAACGAGTTCGGGCCACGGAACCGTGCGCTGCTCGACCGCCGCGAGGAACTGCAGAACGCCCTCGATAGCTGGCATCGCGAGCACCGCGGCGACGACTTCGACGCGACCGCGTACCGCGCGCACCTCGAGGAGATCGGGTACCTCGAGGCGGAGGGGCCCGATTTCTCGATCGAAACGGATCACGTCGACGAGGAGATCGCTCACCTGCCCGGCCCACAACTCGTGGTGCCGGTGACAAACGCCCGCTATGCGCTCAATGCAGCCAACGCCCGCTGGGGGTCCCTCTACGACGCCGTCTACGGAACGGATGTCCTCGGCGACACACCGGAGCCGGGGCCCTACGACCCGGTGCGCGGCGAGCGCGTGATCGCCTGGGCGCGCGCACTCCTCGACGAGATCGCGCCGCTCGAGAACGGGTCGCACGCGGATGCCACCGCATACACGCTCGAGGACGGGCGCAGCGTCGGCCTGACGGAGCCGGACCAGTTCGCCGGCTACCAGGGCGATGCTGGAGCACCTTCGGCGGTGTTGCTCCGCCGCAACGGCCTGCATATCGAATTGACGATCGACCGCGAGCACGATGTCGGCGCGACCGACGCGGCCGGCGTCGCCGACGTGCTCCTCGAGTCAGCGATCACCTCGATCATCGATTGCGAGGACTCCGTCGCCACGGTCGACGCCAAGGACAAGGTCCTCGCGTACCACAACTGGCTCGGCCTGATGCGCGGCGACCTCACCGAGGAAGTGACGAAGGATGGCGTCACCTTCACGCGTCGTCTAGACGACGACCGCACCTACGCCGGGCCGGACGGCGCGACCGTCACGCTCCCGGGGCGGGCGCTCATGCTCGTACGCAACGTCGGACACCTCACCTCGACGGCGGCCGTCCTCGACAGCAATGGGCGCGAGGCGCAGGAGGGGCTGCTCGACGCCATGCTCACCGTGCTCGGCGCGAAGCACGACCTGCTGAAAACGGACGGCCTGCGCTCCTCGCGGACGGGCTCGGTGTACGTCGTGAAGCCAAAGATGCACGGCCCCGACGAGGTCGCGTTCACCGACGAGGTCTTCGCCCACGTCGAGGCCGTGCTCGGATTGCCGGTCAACACGGTGAAGCTCGGCATCATGGACGAGGAGCGGCGGACCACGCTCAACCTCAAGGAGTGCATCCGCGCCGCCTCGGCGCGCGTGGCGTTCATCAACACGGGCTTCCTCGACCGCACCGGCGACGAGATCCACACCTCGATGGAAGCGGGGCCGATGGTGCGCAAGGCCGAGATGCGAGCGCAGGACTGGATCGCGGCCTACGAGGACTGGAACGTTGACGTTGGCCTCAGCGCCGGCCTGCCCGGGCGCGCGCAAATCGGCAAGGGGATGTGGGCGGCGCCCGACCTGATGGCGCAGATGCTCGAGGAGAAGATCGGGCATCCGAGGGCCGGCGCGAACTGCGCCTGGGTACCCTCGCCGACCGCGGCGACCCTGCACGCGACGCATTACCTGCGCACCGATGTGCTCGCGCGTCAGGCCGAGCTGATTGCGGGGGGGCGGCGCGCCACCCTCGACGCGCTCCTCCAGATCCCGCTTGCGACCGAGACGAACTGGTCCGAGGAGGAGATCCGCGAGGAGCTGGAGAACAACGCGCAGGGCATCCTGGGCTATACCGTGCGCTGGATCGACCAGGGGATTGGAGTCTCAAAGGTCCCTGACATCCATGACGTGGGGCTGATGGAGGACCGTGCGACCTGCCGCATCTCCTCGCAGCACATCGCCAACTGGCTCCACCACGGCATCGTCGATGAGGCCACCGTCCGCGGAGTGATGGAGCGCATGGCGGTCGTTGTTGATCGGCAGAACGCCGAGGACCCGCTGTACCGCCCGATGGCGCCGCACTATGACGGTGAGGCGTTCCTCGCCGCGCTCGATCTCGTGTTCATAGGCATCGACCAGCCATCGGGCTACACCGAGTTCGTGTTGCACGAACGGCGTCGGACGCAGAAGGCGCTCGGCGCGTCCGGCTAACGTCGCCAGGAAGCCTGCGCGTCGCCCATAAGCCGCGTCGAGGAGCATACTCCGCGGACACCACGCCGCACGACGCCTCGGAGGCCGCGCCATGCTCGAACAGTTCCACATCCCCAGCGAGATCGAGGTCCGCGTCGACCCGCGCGACATGCGCGCGACGGTCGAGGATCTCCTCGAGGCGCTCGGGATGCCGCGCGCCGACGCCGAGCAGTCAGCAGACGTGCTGCTCTACGCCGACACGCGCGGCATCGACTCGCACGGGGTGTCAAACATGTTGCGCGTCTACGTGCAGGGCATCCGGGACGGCCGCATCAACCTCCATCCAGAATGGCACATCACGCACGAGAGTCCGGCGGCCTGCACGATCGACTCGGACGGCGCCCACGGCGGCGTAATCGGACCGGAGGCGATGCGCCTCGCGATCGAGCGAGCGCGCGAGTTCGGCATCGGTTCGGTCGCCGTCCACAATGGCGGTCACTACGGCGCGGCTGCATATACCGCGGCTATGGCCCTGGAAGAGGACATGATCGGCATCTCGATGACCGCCGGCGGCGTCGCGGTCACGCCCACCTTCGGCGCCGAGCGGCTCGTCGGCCTCAACCCCATCGCCATCGCCGTGCCCACGCGCGAGGAGCCACCGTTCATCTTCGACGCCTCGATGAGTTCCGTCGCGGGCAACAAGGTGCGCCTCGCGCAGCGCCTCGGACGCGACGCGATGCCCGGCTGGGTGGCGACGACGGACGGCACGCCGATCATGGAGGAGCAGCCGATCCCCGAGGATTACATGCTGCTGCCCCTGGGCGGCACGCGTGAGATCGGTTCGCACAAAGGCTTCGGCTTAAGCGTCATGATCGAGGTGCTAACGAGCGTTCTCTCTGGCGGCGCTGCTGGCCCGGACCGGCGCGCGGGGCAGGCCCACCACATACTGGCGCTCCGCCTCGACGCGTTCACCGACGCCGATCAATTCAAGGACGACATGGACATCTACCTGCGCCGCTTGCGCAACGCGAAGACCGCGCCGGGCGCCGAGCGCGTCTACTACGCCGGCCTCCCGGAACACGAGGAGGAAGCGATCCGCCGCGAGCGTGGCATCCCGTACCACCCGGAGGTCATCGAGTGGTTCAAGGGTGAGATCGCAGCGCTGGGCATCGAGGATCGGCTGCCTGAGCTATAGCCGCCGTGGTCTAGGCGGCAGTGGTCTCGCCGGTGGAAGCGGATGCGACTGATTCCCCGACATGCTGCGCGAATTCGGCGGCGCTGACCGCGGGGCTGAACAGGTAGCCCTGACCGGCATCGCAACCCAGCTGGCGCAAGAAGCGCAACTGCTCGACGGTCTCGATGCCCTCCGCGACCACACCCAGGTGCAGGCGTCGCGCCAGCGTGACCACGGCGTCCACGATGGCCGCATTGCCCTCGTCAGCCGGCAGCCCCGCGACGAACGTGCGATCGATCTTCAGCACATCGACGGGCAGCGCGACGAGGTGGCTGAGCGACGAGTGGCCCGTGCCGAAGTCGTCGATCGCGATGGTGAGGCCCATCGTCTTCAGCTCCTTCAGCGTCGAGACCACGAAGTCGAGGTCGCCAGAGATGGCGCTCTCCGTCAGCTCGATCACGATCTGCTCGGGCGGCACGTTCACGGCCTCGAGCGCGTTGCGGAACGTCGCGACGATGTCGCCGCGGAAGAACTGGGCCGGCGACACGTTGACAGACACGGTGAGGTCGGTCAGGCCAGCCGTACGCCACTCCTCGAGCTGAGCGAGCGCCGTCCAGACGACCCAGCGTCCGATCTCGACGATCAGGCCCGTCTCCTCGGCGATCGGGATCATCTGCGCGGCGGAGATGAGCTCGCCGCCATCGCGCCAGCGCAACAGCGCCTCGCCGCCGGTGATGCGGCCGACCCCGAGGTCGACCACGGGCTGGAAGTGCAGCTCGAAGTCGCCCTGATCGAGGCCGGACCAGCGTCGCTGCTCGATCGCCAACCGCTCGTCGACGGCGGCGGTCAGCGACGAAGAGGCGAAGGCTGCACGATCGCCGCCTCGGCCCTTTGCGTCGTACATCGCGATATCAGCGTTGCGCAGCAGCTCGTCCGGGGTCATCCCGTGATCAGGGAAGACGGCAATGCCCACGCTGGCGGTGATCTTGACGGCGCGCCCGCTGAGGTTGTGCACCGTGCGCACCCGTTGCAGCAGTCGCTGCGCAGCAAACGTGGATGCGCGAGGGTCTACTGGGCCTCGGATCATCAGCGCGAACTCGTCGCCACCGAAGCGTGCGAACACGTCCTCCGCCCGCAGCACGGAGTCGACCCGCTCCGCGACTGAACGCAGCAGCTCGTCGCCGACGGGGTGCCCCAGTGAGTCGTTGATCAACTTGAACCGATCGAGGTCCATGAAGAGGACGGCGAGCGTGTCATTTCGACGCTGCGCGCCCTGGATGGCGTCGTTGAGCCGCTCGACAAACGCGTTTCGGTTGCTGAGCCCGGTCAGCGGGTCCGTCTCGGCCTCGCGCTCCGCCTTGCGGCGTGCGCTGTCGACACCATGGAGGAATCGCTGGCGCTCGACAGCGAACCGAACCGCCCGTCGGATCGACTGGCTCTCGAGACCGGCCTCGGCCACGATGATGTCCTGAACACCGGCGCGGATCGCCTCGGTGGCCAGAGCCTCGTCATCTTCGTCCGTCAGCAGCACGATCGGCGCACCCGAAGCGTACTCGCCGAGGACGGAGACCGCGCTCACGACATCGGGCTCGGCGCCGCGATCCGTGACCAGCACCGCGTCGTAGGTGCTCTCGCTCAGGTAGGTCGCCGCCTCGTCGACGGAGGCGCAGAACGTGACGCGGGTATAGACACGACTGCTCAGGGCGTCAGCCAGATCGGTACGCGCCACGTCGTCAGCGACGACGAGGATCGATAGCGCCTCGGCGTCGACGCGTTTGAGCCTCGGGAGCAGTCGTTTCAGCATCAATTAGATACTCGACTAAACGCCCTGACGAACGTAGGTCCGTTTCCTAAGGGATGCACGCGGAGCGATTGAGGGGACGACCGAGTCGTTCTGCGCGGTCTACCGGCGCTTGCGCCAGACGAATCGGACGAACGCGCCCAGGCGCAACAGCCTGCCGAGTGTATTTCGCAGTGTCCATGGCTCCCGCGGCTCATGAGCGAGGGCGGTAAGCGCCTCTGCGAAGCTTCGGCGCGGGTAGCCATGGCCGGGACAGCCGAGGTCCGTTGCTCCTTCGAGAGCGAAACGAAGCATCTCGCGCGTGTACCGCTCATCGTCGTCGTTCGCCGCTGCGAGCGAGCGCGACAGGGCTTTGCTGTGGCCAATCACGAGGTCACCGACGAAGCACGTCTCCGCTTCGCGGGCGACATAGCAGTAGCTTCCGGCGGTGTGACCGGGGACGTGGTGAGCGAGGATGCCGGGCGCAACCTCGGCCGTGCCGGACAGCGTCCGCGCCACTTCCACCCGTTCCGGCGTGCTGGACCATCGACGCAGCAGACGCCGGATCCCACGTGGCGCTGGCGGCGGCAGCAGCACAGCGCGACCGTCCAGGCGTTCACAGTCGTCCTCGCCGGCGGTCAGCGTCGCGCCCAGCTCGCGCGCCACCTCGGCCGCCGCCCCCGTGTGGTCGCCGTGGTGGTGTGTGAGCAGCAGGTGCGTGAGGTTGGCATCTCCGACGATGACGCGCGTCTCGCGAACGATCGCTTCGGCGGAGGAGGCGAAGCCGGAATCGATCAGGACGAACGAACCATCATCGGCACGCACGAGGTACACGTTGCACCCGCGCGTCCCGCTGAGCCACCAGACGCCGGGCGTCACCTCGTCCGTCATCGCGTGAGCCTAGCGGCGTGTGTCCGTAGAAGCACGAGCGGTGGCTACCGCGGGATCGCCAGAGCCGCCTCCTCGACGAGCGCATCGAGCTCGTCGGCCAGGCCGAGGTCGCTCAGAACCGCGGGCGCATCCGCACCCGGACGCCGCGCGGGCGCGGTCACGCGCACTGGGGTAGCTGACATCCGTGGCGAGGGGCCGACCATGCGCACCTCGCCAACGCCCTCGTGTTGCCGCACGACACTGAGGTTGTGCGCCTGCACCCACGGGTCCTCCATCACATCCTCGATCGTCACGAGCGCATGCGCGCCGAGCCCCGCGGAGGTCAGCGCCGCGACCCACTCCTCGACGGTGCGCTTCGCGAAGCCCGCGGCCAGCGCAGTCACGAGGTCATCGCCGTCGAGGTTGCTCGCGTCCTCGAGGCCCAGGAGTGCGGCGACGTTCGCCAGCTCGCCCGGGCTCGCGCCCAGGAAGAACCAGCCGTCGCTCGCCTCGTACAGCCGTTGCAGCGGGCCGGAACCCTTCGCCGACGGTCCCGTCGGTTCGTTCCAGCTGCGGCCCTCGTAGTCGTACATGAACGGCGTCTGATGCAGCGTGCCCATCGAGAGCGCGCCCTGCACCTGCTGCCCCTCGCCCGTCCTCAGCTGATGGAACAGCCCGAGGAGGATCGCGAACGCGCCCATCAGGCCCGTGCCGTAATCGCAGACGGCGAACGGCTGCGTCGCCGGCTCGCCGCCACCCATCCGCAGCGCCATTCCTGTGAACGATTGACCGACCGGCTCCCACCCTCGGTGGTCGCCGCGCGGGCCGTCGTAGCCGTAGGCACTGACGGAGGCGTAGACGATGTCCTGACGATGGGACGACACGGCCTCGTAGCCGATCCCCATCCGCTCGGCAGTACCAAGCTTGAAGTTCTGCATGAAGACGTTGGAGCGCTCGACCAGCTTCCACAACAGCTCGAGGCCTGCGGGCGACTTGAGGTCGAGCAGCAGACTCTGCTTCCCGCTGTTGACGTGCAGGTGCGACAGCACCTCGCCTGAGGTGTCGTTGATCTTGACCACCTCGGCGCCGTACTCGGCGAGCACCCGACCCGCCGTCGGACCGGCCCAGATCTGCGTCGTGTCGATCACGCGGATGCCGTCGAGCGCGCCCGAGAGCGTGACGCCTGAAGGACCGTGCGCCGGCGACGGTCGCGTCGCCAGCTCCTCGATGATCGCGTCGCGGTCGGCGTCGAGCGCGCGACGGGGCTCGGGGTCGGGCGCGGGCGTCGAGGAGAGGGTGACGGGGAAGCCGGCCTGGGTCATCGGACCGAGCTCCGGATCGTCGACGCTCACGACGGAGCGGGTGGCGATCGCATGCTCATCCTTCAGCCATTCCTCGCTCGTCTGGCAGATGGTGAAGGGGGTCCCGGCGGCGTTGACGATCGTCTGCCACTCGAGCGCGGGCTTCGTGCGGAAGAGGACAGTGAGGCGGCTGCGCAGATCCGCGGCCAGAGCAGGCTCGCCCCGCAGCCGGGCCTTGTCGGCCAGGCCCTCCGCGGCCCAGCCGTCGGGGAAGCAGGCCGCCGCGAACCAATCGAAGTGTCGAGGTCGCATCACAAGGAGCTGCACCCAGCGGTCGTCCTGGCACTGGTAAAAGCCGCCACCCCACGGGTCCACACCGCCGAGAGGCGGACCGGCCAGCGGTGCGCCCTGCGCACGCTGCCCGCGGATGCCGTACGCCTCGAACATGGCGTCGAAGAGGGGCGTCTCGATGCGCTGACCGAGCCCAGTGCGCTCGCGAGCGATGAGGGCGGCGACGATGCTGTTCACCGCCGCGAACGCCGCGAAGTTCGAGGCGAGCGGGACGGCGGTGTAGTGCGGCTCGTCGCCGGCCTCGCGGGGCTGGTAGCTGGCCGTTGCCGCGCCGACCACGCCCTCCCACCCCGGCATCCCGGCGCGTGGATCGTCCGCGGCGAAGCCGGGCAACGAGCAGTACACCAACGCGGGATTGGCCTCGATCAGCTCGTCGGCGCTGAGGCCAAGCCGATCCATGACGCCTGGGCGGAAGTTCTCGATCAGGACATCGGCCGTGGAAGCGAGCTGGCGCGCGGTGGCCAGATCCACCTCGTCCGACAGGTCGAGCGTGATGCGTCGTTTGCCGCGGTTCCAAACGGCGTTCGCCGGTGTTTCGTGGCGAGGTCCGCCGGGCGGATCGACGCGAATCACCTCCGCGCCCTGGTCGCCCAGCATCATCGCGGCCAGTGGCCCGGCGATGTACTGCCCGAAGTCGATGATCCGTGTGCCGCCCAGCGATCCAGCCACGGGCACTTCCTCTCAGGCCATTCGGAACGTCGCGCTCATCCTACAGGCGGCGGCCTACCGTGAAGCGATCCGCCAGACCGCACCGTCGTACGTCGTCACGTAGACCTCGCCTGCCGCGTCGAGCCCGAACGAGGAGATCGGGCCGGCGCCCTCGGCGATCGCCACCGGGATCGGCCGCTCGCCCGGCGCAACAGCATCGATGGCCAGCACCTCGCCGCTGCAGAAGTCACCCGCGAGCAGCCACCCGTCGAGCCCGGCCACGCCGTCGCCGCGGTAGATGACACCACCGATGACAGCGCAGCGCACCTCGCTGTGCTCGTACACAGCGACCGGCGGCGTCAGGCCGTCCGATGCGCCGAGGCAGGGTGGGAAGTAGAGGCAATCGAACCCCTGCCGCTGGTCCCAGCCGTAGTTACCGCCGGCCTCGTACCGGTTGAGCTCCTCCGGCCCGCCGGCCATCACGTCGCCGCCCCAGAGCGCGCCCGTCTCGGGGTCGAACGCCATCCGCCACGGGTTGCGCAACCCGTACGCCCAGATCTCACTGCGCGCATCCTCGACGTCGACGAACGGGTTGTCGGGAGGCACGAGGTACGGCGTCGTCTCGGACGTCTCGCTGACATCGAGGCGCACGATGGCGCCGAGCAGCGTCGTCAGGTCCTGCCCGTTCTCGAACGGGTCGAAGGAGGCGCTGCCGTCGCCGAGACCGAGGTAGAGCATCCCGTCCGGGCCAAAGCGGATCGCCCCGCCGTTCTGGTTGCCGCCCGGCTGCGGCACCTCGAGCACTACGACCTGGCTCGCGAGGTCGGCGCGATCGTCGACGACATCGAACCGCGCGAGGACGGTCCGTGCCGGCTCGCCGATCGCAAAGTAGTAGGCCCAGAGCTTTCCGTTGTCCTCGAACGCCGGATCGAGCGCGACCGAGAGCAGGCCCTCCCGCCCGCTCGTCGCGTCGCGTCGCGTCGACCAGCTCGCGGGGGTCGATCAACGTTGAGGCGGCGCTGCCGTCGGGCGCGAGCACGTGGACGAGCCCGTCCTGCTCTGCGACGAGCATGCGACCGCCCGGGTAGGCGCCAACCTCGATCGGTCGCTCGAACTCGCGACCGCCGAACGCGCGCTCGAGGGCGACGAGGGGCGGCGTGTCGGGGCGCGTGTCGCCGGTGCAGGCAGCGAGCACCAGCAGCGCTGCCACCGCGACGAGCAGCGTGGCGGCCCGGTGCTTCCGACTATGCCGAGTCGGACTCGCCGGCGGCATCCGCCTCCTCGGCATACTTCGTCCCCTCGCCGTAGTAACGACGGTGCCAGATGCCCGTCCGTGACTCGCCTCGTCCGGGCATGCGCCACGTAGTGACCTGGCACCGATCAAGGCTGAGCGCCATCAGCGCCCGCGGCTGATCGATGGTGTTCGTCACAGACGCATCGGCGCCTTCTGGCGAGGTGTAGCGCTCTGAGATCCGGCGGTAGCGATCGCGCCGCGCATCGTCCTCGCCGAGATCGTGCACGAGCTCCGCCTCACCCTCGACGATGACCTTGCGAGCGGGCGCGCCCTCCTCGTCGATGGTCACGGCGATGCGTGGGTGGGCGAGGATGTGCTGGCGCCAGGCCGAATGCTCACGCGGGGTGAACCAGATGCGCCCCTCCTCGTAGAGGAACCAGATGGGCGTGACGTGGGGGTCGCCGCTGGCATCGACCGTGGCGATGCGCATCAGGACGCCTCGTCGGTCCAGGAAGTCGTCAATCTCTTCGCGCGTCAGTCCGGGCACGTGGCCCTCCTCGGTCAGCCGCTGACGCGACGCCACTTGCGCAGGCTCACCATCTCGCGCGGCGGGTCGAGGCGGCTGCCGACCTCGACGTAGGAGACCTCGGCGACATAGACGTCGCCGCGGGAGTCGGTCGCGATCGAGTGTGGCCACAGGAACTGGTCGGGCGACTCGCCCGGCAGCGGGGCGCCGAGGCGCGTGATCAGCTCGCCCTCCGGCGTGTAAATCGACACGCGGTGGCCGAGGTTCGGCACGCCGAACTGCACCGGCGGCGGTCCCTGCTCCGCGACGTACAGCGCATCGTCCTGGCCTCGACCGCGCGTTACGGCGACCGCGTGGTGCACGTGCCACGTGCGCACGAACTCGCCATCGATCGTGAACACCTGGACGCGGTGATTCTCGCGGTCGCAGACGATCACATGATCGTCATCGACCATCGAGATGTTGTGAGGGAGGCTGAACTGCCCCTCATCCGCGCCGGGCTCGCCCCACGAGAGCAGGTGGTTGCCCTCCGCGTCGTAGCGATGCACGCGCGAGTTGCCGTAGCCGTCGCTGATGAAGATGTCGCCCGTCGAGGGCGAGATCGCGACATCAGTCGGCCGGTTGAACGGCTCGCCACTCTGCTTCACCGCCGCCTCGCCGCTGCCGATGTGCATAATCTCGTCGCCGCTACGCGTCGTCTTCGTCATCGTGTGCGTGTGCACATCGACGAGCCACAGATCGTCATTGGGGTCGACGCGCACGGAGTGCGGCCAGACGTACTGAACGCCGTCCCACACCTTGCGCTTCGTGCCGTAGGGATCGGTGATCGTCGTGACGCCCTCGCGCGGCGTCTTGTTGCCCCACGAGTCGACGAGGTTGCCGTCCGGGTCGAAGACCAGCATCGGCACGTTGCCGCGGTTGAAGACGTAGACCCGGTCCTCCGAGTCGACGGCTACTGCGGTCGCTTCGCGCAGCCAGATGCCGTGCGGGATCTTGGCCCAGCCCGCCACCGCCTCGTATTTCGTCTCCGCCGTGGGCGCACCGGGCATCGCTCAACCTCCTCGAAGGGCACTCCATCGCTCGCGCCGAGCGATGCTCGCAGCCGCAGGACGAAGCGGCAAGAAAAACGCTCTTCGCCTCGGGCGTTAAGCTCTGACTCGGACGGCCAGATTTCGTGCCTTTGCTGTCGCAGCGCGGATAGCAGCGCCCCGCGGCGCACCGGATGATGCATCCGGAGGCCCAGAATGACACAGTTGATGACACACTCCGAGATCACCGAACGCGACGAGGAGCGCTGGCAGGCGGTCCTCGAACGCGACGTCGAGAGCGCACCCGAGTTCGTCTACGCCGTGCGTACGACCGGCATCTATTGCCGGGCGACCTGCCCCAGCCGTCGCCCGCGTCGGAGCTCCGTCGAGTTCTACGACCGTCCGCCGGAGGCGGAAGCATCCGGCTACCGCGCCTGCCGGCGCTGCCATCCTGACGGTGACCCGAGCGAGGCGGCGAGCCTCCAGCGCGTGCGCCTCGCGGCGCGGGCGATCCACGAGGACGCTTCGCTTCGCACCTCGACGCTGGCGCGCATCGCCGGCGTGAGCGCGCGGCAATTGCAGCGCGAGTTCCGGCGGCTGCTGGGCGTGACGCCAGGCGAATACGCCGCCGCCTGCCGCGTGGCGGCATTTCGCGCTCGCGCGGGCGAGGGCGCCTCGGTCACCGACGCGGCATTCGAGGCGGGCTACGGATCGCTCAGCCGCCTCTACGAGCACGCCGACGAGCTGCTTGGCATGACGCCGCGTGCGTACGGCCGCGGCGCGCCCGGCGAGGCGATCCGCTACGCCATCGGCGCGACTGCCGAGGGCGAGCTGTTGATCGCAGCGACAGCGCATGGCATCTGCGCAATCCGGATTGGCGACGACGCCGATGCACTTGTCGCGGCACTTCGCGAGGAGTTCCACGACGCCGAGCTCGAACGCGACGACGAGGCTCTCGAGGCGTGGCTCGACCTCGTCAGGCGGCACGTCGAGGGCGCGAGCAAGCACCTGGAGTTGCCGCTGGACCTGACGGCGACCGCGTTCCAGATCGCGGTGTGGCGCGCGCTGCGCACGATTCCTCGCGGGACGACGTGGACCTACGCCGAGGTGGCGCAGGCCGTCGGCCACGAGGGGGCAGCGCGTGCCGTTGGACAGGCCTGCCGCGACAACCCGACGCCGCTGGTCATCCCCTGCCACCGCGCGGTGCGCGCGGACGGTGAGCTCGGTGGTTATGTCTTCGGCGCGGGCCGCAAAGCAACGTTCCTCGCTGCGGAGGGCGTGCGGGGCCTGCTACCGCGCTGACCTCGCCGTGGCCGGAGATGGAAGTGCGCTACTCCATCTCGCGGAGTTCGCGTTCGGTGATGAGGAAGAACCCGGTGACCGCGATCAGCAGCGCACCGCTCGCCACCAGAGCACCATCGGAGCCGAGCCAAGCGGCCAGCGGTGCTGCGATCAACGACCCCAGCGGCCGCGCCGCGCCAAACGCGAGTCCATAGAAGGCCATCACGCGGCCCATCATCCTGGGCGGTGTGCGCGACTGGATCAGGGTGCGGTTGGTGTTGACGATGAAGCCACCGCCGATGCCCCAGACGAACATGATGCCGGCGGTGAGCAGGTAGGTCTCGGACAGACCCATGCCGATCAGGAAGAACCCGCCGGTCACCGCCGTCGCGGCGAACACCAGGCCCATGCGTCGCATCTGCCCGAGCGAAGCGAGGACCAGCGAGATGCCGAACATGCCGATGCCGGTAACGGCGAAGAGCAGCCCTGCGGCGTCGGCCTCCTGGCCCAGCTTGTTCTTGGCGAGGTCAGGCACGAGGGCGAAGACCGGTCCAAGCATCAGCAGACCGACGACGCCCATGAGGATCATCAACGCCAGCAGGCCACGGTCGCGGAAGATGAACCGTCCTCCGTCGGCGATCTCCCGTCGCATGTCGAGCGGCGCCGATCGCGCCTCGGGCGCGTGAGCCGGGATGTGCACGCGCAGCATCAGCACCACGCTCAGGAATAGCAGCCCGGCCTGCAGGAAGAACACCTCGGCGATGCCGAACTGGTCGATCACCACGCCGCCCAGAGCCGCGCCAACGGCGAGGCCGGTCGTCATGCCCATCGTCTGCAGCGAGACGGCGCTGAGCAGGCGCTCGGACGGCACGAGCGACGGCACGACGGCCTGGATGCCGGGCTGGTTGATGCCTACGGCGGTGCCGAGGCCAAGCGCGAACACGATCGCCAGCGGCACAGTGATGGCGCCTGCGGAGATGACGAACGCCATCACTGTGAGGACGGCCGCGCCACCCAGCGAGGCGAACATGATCATGTTGCGCCGGTCGACACGGTCGAAGAGGACGCCCGCCGGGAGCGAGACGAAGAGCGCGGGAATGCCAAGGCTGAAGACCACGATCGCGGCTTGGGCGGCACTGTCGTTGGAGAGCTCGAGCACGAGCCACGCGAACGCGAACGTCTGGGTGCCGAAGACGATGAAGTAGAAGAGGCTCGCGACCCAGAACGCCCCGTACGAGGGCAATCGCAGCGTGGCGATCACGCCGCCGCGCGATGCCTCATCGATGTGCCTCGCCTCGGCGGCAGAAGGTGCGGGCTCGCTCAATCAAGCCTCCCTGCCAGCGATGGTACGCGGAGCGCCGGAGGACGCTAGCCGCCCGGCTCGATCTCGAAAGCGTTCAGCAGCGCGCCGACGAAGGCGTAGTAGCCGAGGAGCGCCGTCAGGTCGACGATGCCCTGGTCGCCGAGGCGAGCGTGCAGCGCCTCGAACGTGCCGTCGCTGACCCGGTTCGCCTCGAACAGCTCCCGCACGTAGCGCACGATCTCGCCCTCTTCGGCCGGCAGCTCCGAGGTGTCGACCCCCGCCTCGATGGCGTCGATCAGCCCCTCGCGCACACCGACCTCGCGTCCGAGGCGGACGTGCCCCGCCCACATCACGCGCGCGTCGAGGTGCTTCGCCAGCGTGATGATCGCCGTTTCGCGCTGAACGGCGTTCGGCGCGGAGTTCCAGCGCAGGTAGTTGCTCAGCGCGACCCCGCGGATCGCCGCCTCGGGACTGTGCAGCAGGACACCGTACGGCCCTGACACAGCGCCTCCGCGCAGCTCGGCGACCTGGTCGTACGCCTCGAGCAGCGCCTCCGGCACCTCGTCGCGGTTCGTCATGTTCGGCAGTCGTGGCATCGGTCGCTCCCTCGTCGCTTGCTAATAGCCGAGCTGCTTGTCGATCGCACCCTCGAGGGGCTCGCCCGCGCGGTAGTGTTCGATATTGCGGCAGAAGCGATCGAGGTTGCGGCCGAGCCTCAGCTGACTCGCGCCGGCCGTGTGCGGCGTCATCACGACGTTCGGCGTGGACCACAGCGGGTGCTCCGCGGGCAGTGGCTCCTGCGGCGCAACGTCGAGGCCCGCCCCGCCGATGCTGCCGGTCCGGACCGCCTCGGCAAGCGCATCGGCGTCGTAGCACTCCCCGCGCGTGACATTGACGAAGATCGAGGACGGTTTCATCAACGCAAACTCGCGCGCGCCGAACATGCCGCGTGTCTCCTCGGTCAGTGGTAGGCCCACGTTCACCACGTCGGCCGAGGCGAGCAGCTCGTCGAGCCGATCGAGGA
Organism: Dehalococcoidia bacterium; assembly: GCA_965226785.1. GTDB lineage: Bacteria > Chloroflexota > Dehalococcoidia > UBA2979 > UBA2979 > CBDDEC01. The sequence goes on along the minus strand of CBDDEC010000004.1, from coordinate 264,472 downwards.
CCCACACATCCGACACTTCGGGTGTCGACTCGACGCTGTCGCGATCGACCGCGATGCAGCGCATCCCGAAGGCGGCAGCGCGGCGTGTGATCGCGCGGCCTGTCCCCCCGAAGCCAACGACACCCATGGTCAGCCCCTCAAGCTCGAACTCCTCGCGGCGGTACTCGACGCGGTGGTCCCACGAGGCAGCGCCATCCTCGTGCGCCCGCACGATGCGGCGCGTGAGGGCGAGGAGCAGGCCGAACGCGGTCTCGGCGAGGTGGCTGCCTACGAGCCCCTTGTCGCCCGAGAGCAGCACCTCGCTGTCCTTGAACGCGTCGAAGAGGTAAGCGTCCGCTCCCGCCGTCGCCGCGTGCACCCAGCGCAGGTTGGTCGCGTGCTCGAACAGGCGAGGATCGATGCGGCCGAAGATCACCTCGGCGTCGGGCGCGGCCTCAAGGGCCTCGCCGGGGCTCGATGCGATCGTGATCTCCGCGTCATCGCCCGCGGCCGCCTCGATCCGGTCGACCAGGTCGTCCGGGATCTCCGGCATGGTCAGGCCGGTCATGACAAGGATGTTCATGCGTGCGCCTCCGCCTCGGCTGGGTCGGGTGATGATAGCGGCACGCCGAACGGGTCTCGGGTACCGTCCCCCTCGCAGGCGACACCGGAGGTGCACGATGGAACTGTTCGAGGTGATGCGCACGACCTTCTCCGCGCGCGAGTTCACGGACGAGCCGGTCGACGACGCGACGCTCTACCGCCTGATCGACAACGCCCGCTTCGCCTCCAGCGGGGGCAACCGCCAGGGCTGGCATGTGATCGTGGTGCGCGACCAGCCCACTCGTGAGGCGCTCGCGGAGGTTGCGGCACCGGCGGCGCAGCTCTACTCGGCACAGGTTCGCGCCGGCGAGAGCCCGTGGAACACGATCCACGCCACCGCCGTCGATGACGCCACGATCGCGGAGACGCCTGCTCCCCGCGGGCTGACGCAGCCGCTCCTCACCGCGCCGGTGCTGCTCCTCGTCTGCATCGACCTGCAGGTGGTGGCTTCGATCGACCGCGACCTCGATCGGGTCGGTGTGATCAGCGGCGCGTCCGTCTATCCGTTCGTGTGGAACATCCTGCTCGCCGCGCGCCACGAGGGCCTCGGCGGGACGCTCACGACGATGCCGGTGATCGGCGAGTCGAAGATCCAGGAGCTGCTCGGGATCCCCTCACACGTCGCGCTCGCGGCCGTGATCCCGATGGGCCGTCCGGTAAAGCAGCTGACGAAGTTACGTCGCAAACCCGTCGAGGAGATCGCGAGCCTCGAGCGCTGGGACGGCGAGCCACTCCGCGCGTAGCGACGTATCATCGGCGGCGCGAGGGTCCGCGACCGGAGGCGACATGCCCGTCGACAGCTTCAAGTATCTGCCCCGCTCCTTCCGAGAGGGCTACGAGCGGCTCGACTTCCAGGCCGACGAGCCGGTCTGGACGCCGCTGGAGGTGCCGATCGAGGAGGCCACGATCGCCCTGCTCACCTCGGCCGGGCTCTACCTCCAGGGCGCGCAGGAGCCGTTCGACGTCGAGCGCGAGAAGCAGAACCCGACGTGGGGCGACCCGACCTACCGGGTGATCCCGCGCGATGTGCAGCAGTCACAGATCGGCGCATCGCACCTGCACCTCAACACCCGTGACTTTCTCGAGGACTTCAACATCGCGCTCCCGATCTCCCGCTTCGCCGAACTGGAGGCGGAGGGGCGCATCGGGAAGCTGGCCGACGAGCACTACTCGTTCATGGGCTTCCAGGCCGCCGAGCTCAGCGACTGGCGGAACGACGTTGCGCCCGAAGTGGCGAGGCGGCTGAAGGACGCCGGCGTGCACGCCCTCGTCCTGGCGCCCGCCTGACCGGACTGCTGCCGGAACGTGCCCGTGCTGGCACGTCTCTTCGAGGATGCAGGACTGGCGACCGTGACCGTGACGATGATGCCGTTCGTCGCAGAGAAGTACCGCCTCTCGCGTGTGGTCGGCGTCGAATTCCCCTTCGGCCACGCCTTCGGCATGCCGGGTGACGCGGCGATGCAGCGAACGGTGGCCGAGGCCGCGGTGGAGCTGCTGGCCGGTGCAACTGAGCCCGAGTCGCGCCTCGATGTCGAGGTCGAGTGGCCGATCGACGCGCGAACCGCATATCGAGACTGGCAGCCCTCGGAGGCCAGCCCGATCGTCGCGTACAACATCGCTCGCCGGCAGGCGGCCGAAGTCTCGCTCAGCGACGACTAACGAGCGCCCGCGACGAGGACGACGAACTCGTCGTCGGCGGCGGTCGGTGCGCCTTCGAGCGAGCCGTAGCGAGCGAGGATCGTGAGGCCGGCTTCGCGGAACAGCGCGTCGTAGCCGGCGTCGTCGTAGGCCTGCATCGACTGCGCGTAGGCGGTCACCCCGCCACTCGAAGCGTCGACGATGTAGTAACGCTCGGTCGCCGCCTGTCGCTCGGCGTCCCAGAATGCCTCGTAGAGCTGCGCGTGCGGACGATCGGAGAAGAGACCGCGCTCCGCGCTCTGCCACGTCCGAGGGCGCGCGCCGCGACTCTCGCGCCCCCTGCCGATGCGCTCGGCGGCGGCGAACGTGTGCGCCTCGACGACCAGATGGCCGCCGGGCGTGAGCGCAGCCATGGCCCGTTCGAGGATGCCGAGCGCTTCCTCGCGTCGGAAGGCATTGAACTCGCCGTAGATGAAGGTCACGAGCTCATAGCCCTCGCCGAGCGAGGCGACGCGTAGGTCGGCCTCCTCGTAGCGGCAGTCAAGATCCTCGGCATCGGCAGTGGCGCGCGCGTGGGCGATCGAGGCGGGGGAGAAGTCGATGCCGCAGCAGGCGAAGCCGCGCCGGGCCAGCGCCGAGGTATAGAGCCCCGGCCCGCAGCCCAGATCGAGGATGCGCCCACCCTCGGACGGCGCAGTCGTTGCGAGGAGCCACGCCACGTGCCGCTCGATGACCTCGAGCTGGCGGCTGGCGAGGTGGTGGTCCTGCGAGAGATGCTCCGCCAGCATCCGCTCAGAGAAGGCGGGGTCCTCCCACGGGATCTTGTCTCCTTCGGCCCAGGGCTCGGGTTGCGGATCGCGACGCACGAGGTCCTGGAGCGTGAGCCGGCGCGCCACTGCTACGGCCTCGCGTGCGGGCGACCGAACGCGGCCATGCCGACCACATCGAGGTCGATGCGACCGTCCTCGGCGTGTGGTTCGACGAGCCCGCGGATCAGCTCGTCGAACTGGCGAGCCCGCTCGTCACCCATCGCCTCGCGGCGGAAGCCCGAGGTCGAGTGGAAGTGTTCGATGTACTCCTCGACGGTCTGCTCGAAGGAGACCGGGCCGAACTCAACCCGTTCGTCCAGCGTCCAGAGGTCGCGGTCGACCAGCATGTTCGGCAGGTCGTAGCCCTGGTAGTCAGGCATCACGGACCACTGGGGAATGATTGCGTCCTCCGCGGCCCGCCAGGGCGTGCCGCGACCGGCGGAAGATGTCACCACCGCCAGCCGGGCGTCCGGGGCGAGCACGTCGGCGAGCCGAGGCAGCAAGACGCCCCAGTCCATCCAGTGCAGCGAGGCAGCGGCAACAATGAGGTCATACGGCCCGTCGAGGGGCGCGCTCTCCGCCGCTCCCTGGACCCAGCGGATCGCCTCGTGCATCCCGCCGGGCAACCGCTGCGCCTCAGCGAGCATCGCCGAGGAGATGTCGACGCCGTCGACCGCGCTCACCATGGCGGCGAGCGGGCGCGTGATCGCGCCGGTGCCGCAGCCGAGGTCGAGCACCTGCCCGCCATTCGCCTCCGACGCGAGCCGAGCGAGGAGGGCGTCGGGGTAGGGGGCGCGATGAACGTAGGCAGCGACGGCATCGGGGTGTTGCCAGGTGGCGGCGTTGTTGAGCGTGAGCTGGGCCGGACGCGCGGTTGGTCGCTCGGAGGTCACGCGATCGGCGGCGAGAACAGCAGCAACGCTCGGCGGCTCTCAGGCGCCGGGCGGCCGGGCCAACGCCCGAGGGCGCGGCGATCGCTGAGGGCGAGCTTGCTGAGCATGCTCGAGACGTGGGTCTTTACGGTATGCAGGCTCAGTCCGAGACGCTCCGCGATGACCGGATTGGTGTGACCATCGCGGACATACTCGAGCACGCGCCACTCGGCCGGCGTGAGCACGTCGGGGTGCGGCGGGCGGCCTCGTCCCCTCGAGAAGAGCTTCATGCACCGATCGTAGATCACCGCGGCCGCAGTTTCATCAGTCCCGCGTAAAGAAGATGTGATCGATTAGTCCACAATCGTCACGCTGCCGCCCAGATCCACCGTCAGCACCTGGACGTTCGGCAGTACTCGCGCGAGCTCTGTGTGGATCGGCGTCAGGTCCGTCACGTCGGGGGCGTCGGCGACGCCGCTGAAGTTGTCGTGATGCCCCAGGACCACGGCACGCGGTCGCAACAGCTCGCACTCGCGAACAATGAACTGCTCCACGGAACCCTGGACCGGCTCCCCATCGATGTTCCCTCGACCGGCTGCCGCCAGCACGGCGTAATCGACCGGGATGTTGGCATAGAGACCGGTCCAGTAACCCATGCTGTCCTGGAACAGGACATTGCCGTCCGGCGTCTCGATCAGGTAGTCGAGCGCGCCGCCGTGACTATTGCTGTGAGCGGCATCATCGATCAGCGCGCGTCGCTCCGCGCCGGCCTCGGAGGTGTCCTGTCCTCGCCTCGCACGGTTGGACGCCATGCGCGCGTCGCGCTCGTCTTCGGTGACACCGTAGTCGCCCGTGACGTCGACGCCGGGCCGAGCGGCCTGGCTCCAGATGCACGAATGCAGACTCGGCAGCACGCGCACCGTGACGGCGTCGTTCAGCCGGTAGTGCTCGCCGCCCTGCGAGGGCCAGAGCTGCTCCTCGGGCACCCCACGTTCACGCAGCACCCGCGCCGACTCGTGCGAGCCGATCACGACGGCGCCCGTGTTCTTCGCCACGATGTCGGCGCCGGCGAGGTGGTCCCAGTGGCTGTGTCCGATCAGCGCGAAGTCCGCCTCCGTAATGTCAGCGGTCGTCACACCGACCTCGGGCGCGCCGGAGGGCCGGTCGACGAAGGTATCGAGGTAGAGCACCAGGCCATCGATGGCCAGCCGGAACGTTGCGCAGCCGAGCCAGTCCAGTGCCATCGCCATCGTGCTCTCCGTTCCTCCGCCATTCGGGCGGGGATGCTAGCACCCGCGAGCGCGTCGCCACGACCACCGACGAGGGTTCTCCCCGACGCCAATCGCTTGGGCGTTCGTCAAGATCGAAGGTGGGGCGAGAGTCAGAACCCCCTCACCCCACTCGAGAGCGAGATTCCCTGTGCCGGGCGTCTCGCTCTCTGCACGTCCGGCCGTCGTCAGCGCCCCAGCCATCGAGGCTCACTCGAGCCCATGGATGCGGATGCACGCTCCCAGCGCGGCGGCGTCGCCTCCAGTCCGCCCGGCGCCGTCACCGCACGCAGTCGTCCGAAGTCTGAGTCCACCTCGTGGAGATACTCGGCGAACGTCGGACGCTCCACGTCCGGGTCGCCCTCGCCGAGCCCGACCAGCCAGTTGCGGGTGCGGAGCAGGGAGACGCGAGCGTGCCAGCTGCCCCCCTCGAGGAGCTGCCGGTGCAGCCCGCGGATCGCCGTGTAGGCCACGAGGAACCCCGTCGCGTAATCGAGCGCCTGCACCGGCAGCGGCACCGGGCGCTCGCTCGCGTATGCCTCGGCACCGGCCATTGCGATGCCGGTCGTCGACTGCACGATCGAGTCGTAGCCGCGGCGTCCGCCCCACGGCCCGTCCCAGTCGAACGCGCAGAGCTGCACCACGACGAGCCCGGGGTGCAGCTCGGCCAGCCGCTCGGCGCTGAATCCATACTGCGCGAGGGCTTCCGGACGGTAGGCGTCGATCACCACGTCGGCCTCGGTCACCAGGCGCGCGAAGGTGGCGCGGTCGTCGGCGGTCCGTAGATCGAGGTCGGCATTGCGCTTGCCGAACCCGGTCGAGCGGATACCGCCCGGCACGGTCGGCAGGTGCTCGGCGCCGATACGCAGCACTTCGGCGCCGTGACTGGCCAGCGTCTGGCCGCCGACCGGCCCAGCCAGGACGCGCGAGCAGTCGAGGACGCGGACACCTTCGAGCGGTCGGGCGGCGGCGGGTCGCTCGGCGGGGGGCGCCTCCCCGCTGCGCAGCAACTCGAGGACCGGCAAACCGTCGGTCGCCTCGGCGTGGGGGTGCTGCGACCACTCGTCGATGATGCGACAGGCGGCCGCGATCAGCTCCTGCTCGACTAGCTCCGACTCGAGCTCGAACGCGTCGCGCTGTCGGACAGCGTCGGCGACCGCCTCGCGCTCAGCGGGCACGCCGAGGTGGCTCGTGACGCCGGACTCGTGGTGCGGAAAGTTGCAGTGGAGCTGCACGTAACGGCCGTCGCGCGCCTCGTAGGTGCCGGAAATCGGCGCCCACATCTCGATCCGCTCGTCGAGGAGGCGCAGCAGTTGTGTGGCCGAGAAGGCGGCGGCGGCGTGCTCTCGTTCGAGGCGCACCTCCTGCGTGCCGCCACCACGCGCCGCGTGGAACTCGGCGGCCGCGAGCGCGGACGCGCCGACCGACTGCGCTGCGGCCTCCGTCACCGCGAAGGGGGAGGGCAGCAGGTGCTCCGGTCCAGACTCGTGGAGGCGGGTGGTGGCTTCGGGGTCGCCCGAGGTGAGCGCCCAGAGCTCGTCAAAGGCCGTGGTGTTCATGGCGCGATGCTAACAGCGCGCCCGATCGTCCGGCGCTAGTACTGGACGCGCTCGCTCGCCTCGACGACCGAGTTGAAGATGATGCGCGGCGACGCCACCGTCGGCGACGCGCGGAGCGAGTAGCCCTTCTTCAGTTCGACCAGGTCGACTGCCGCGCCATGACGCAACAAGTAGCGCCCGGGCATGAGGTTGAAGTTGGGCTCGTCGTCGTAGTGGGCGAACTGCCCCGTCCAGAGCCGCAGGCTGAGTCCTCGAGTGATGCGGATCGTGCCGCTCAAGAGCGGCTCGCCATCCATCGTCAACAGCTCGCCGTCCTGGATCTCGTCGTGCCGCATGTCGCGCCCCTTCGTCGAGTAGATCATGGCGCGTGGGCGGCGCGGCGTTGCGCCGGTTCGGTCGGTCAGGTCAGCGCCAGTGGCCGATCGCTCCCCATGACCTGGCTGATCTGACGAGTACAAGCGAACCTCTGACAGACGTCGACATGTTCTGACGACCGATGGAGCCTCGGACGCCATGAACGAACTGAACAGCGCCGTCCGCATGCCCCAGGGGTCACGATGAGCGACCAGAGCTTCCGAACCGGCGGAGACCGCGCCGCCGTTGAGTTCGCGAAGATGTGGGCAGGCGACGTCCGAGACCGACGCCGCGCCGAGGCCTGGGACGGTCGCTTCCGCAGGCTCGCCTATCTGATCCCGGGCGCGATCATCGCCGCCCTGGTGGCGTTCCTCGCCAGCGGCGCCTTCGCCGAAGGCTACGCGGAGCTACAGGCACTCTCCGCGAGCTTCGGCTAGACGCTACGAGGGGCAACCCCACCCTCGACGGCATATTACGCACCGCGACGACGCTCAGTTGGCAGGACCCGAGGCCGCACATATGGTGGAGGTGCAGCAGGTTCGGGGTGCTCAGATGCCAACTGAAATCGCCGTGGCCACGCTCCTCGACCTCGAGGGCAACGAGCTGTGCACCGGCAGCGTTGCCCTCGAGACGGCTGACCAGAGCTGGCGGGGACGCTTCACCAGCTACAGCGGCGACCTCCGTCGCTTCTCGGTCGGCCCCGGGCCGTTCATGCTCCGCGTCGGGGACAGTCTGTACCGCGTCGTGCTGAGCCGACCGTTCAGTTACCGTCCCTCGCCCACCATCGGACCACCCGAGATCGCGTTCAGCTCGATCGAGGACCCGCCGACGGCTGAGTAGCTCGCGCTAGCCCAGCGCCGAGAAGTCCGTGGGGCGCAGGTAGCGGTTCTCGATGTGGTGAACCAGCGGGCCATCCTCCTCCGACGCTGCGCGGACGCGATTCCACTCCTCGTCGGTCACGAAGGCCCGCCAGGAGGTGTCGCGTGCGGCGGCGTCCTCGTATGCAAGGATGTACCAGAGTTCGTCGCTGCGGCCGCCGACGGCATTCGTCCAGTAGCCGACGTTCTTGATGCCGTGCTTCTCGAACAGCGCAGTCGTGTGGTCACGGAAGCGGGCCTGCAAAGCCCCCATCTTGCCCGGCATCGTCGTGTAAATCCGCAGTTCGTAGAGCATCGTGCCTCCCTCTGCTCGCAGTGCTGGCGCATGATACGCGCGAGCGGAGCCTCGAGGTCTGCGCGCGTCCGAGGAGCTGAGCGATGCCCCAGATCGAACCGAACGGCCATGTCGCGATCGTGACCGGGGCGAACCACGGCATCGGCGCCGCCATCGCCTCGGCGCTCGCCGCGGGCGGGACGGCCGTGCTGGTCTCGTACTGGCGGCTCGAGGACGAGGAGGACGCAGGCATCCCGCAGCTCTACCGTGACCGTCGTGCACAGGACGCGAGCGGGGTGCTCGACGCGATCCATGCCGCCGGCGGCCAGGCGATCGCCATCGAAGCGGATCTGACCGACGAGGCGACCCCCGCGCAGCTCTTCGACGCCGCGGAGGCGGAGTTCGGTCGCGTCGAGATCCTGGTTAACAACGCGACGAGTTGGCTGGCCGACAGCTTCACCGGCGAGAGCGCGGACCGCGGCGGCCGCGGCATAGCGTCGGTCTCCGCCTCGACGATCGACCGGCAGTTCGCGATCGACGTGCGCGGCGGGGCGATGATGATCGCCGAGTTCGCACGCCGACACCGCGAGGCGGAGGCAGACTGGGGACGCATCGTCGGGATGACCTCGGGCGGCCCGCAGGGCTTCCCCGGGGAGGTCTCCTACGGCGCGGCCAAAGCGGCGCTCGAGAACTACACGATGTCCGCCGCGTTCGAGCTCGGCCCCGCCGGTGTGACCGCGAACATGGTCTACCCGCCGGTGACAGACACCGGGTGGGTCACTGACGCAGTACACGAAGAGATCGAGCGGCGGGTCGATCTCTTCCGCGTCGCTCAGCCCGAAGAGGTGGCGAGCGTGGTCGCCTGGCTGTGCTCGGAGGACGCCTACCTGGTGACCGGCAATGTCCTCCGTCTGCACTGAAGCCTGACGCTTCGCAGGACGATCGAGGGGTAAGCTCACCGCCCACGAACACGCAGAAGAGAAGCGGGGGCGATGTTCCTCGGAGTCGACCACATCGTGATTTCGGTGCCGGACATGGAGGCGGGGCTCGAGCAGTACCAGACCATCCTCGGTCGCGAAGTCAGCCGCCAGGGCGAGCCGCCGGGTGCGGGCTTCCTCACGGCCCACTTCGAGTTCGCCGACACGACCGTCGAGCTTGTGCAGCCGACCAACGATTCCGGCCCGGTCGCCCGCCACGTCGAGCGCGGCGGCGGCATGTACCTGCTGGCGATGCGCGTCGACGACCTCGCGGCGACGCTGACGGAGCTGCGTGGGCAGGGCGTTCAGCTCATCGGCGACCCCGGCGAGGGCAACGAGGTGACCGGCCAGGTCTTCGTCCACCCGCGCGCAGCCGGCGGCGTCCTCATGCAGCTCGTCGAGGCCTCGAACTAACCGAGCGGCAGTCGGGTCGTCGCGTCGATGTGCTATGCATCGGGCGCGGCGACGCCACGTCCGCCAGCGAAGGGGTGAGCGCATGCCAGGACTGAAGGACCAGTACGCTGTCGTCGGCATCGGGATGACCGAGTTCTCTCGCGACTCCGGCCGCACCACGCGCGCGCTGGGCGTCGAGGCCGTGCGCTCTGCGATGCTCGACGCCGGCCTCGGGGCGGGCGATGTCGATGGCATGCTCTCGTATCATGGGAACGACTCGACCACCTCGCCGGTCGTCGCCGGCGACCTGGGCATTCGGCTCAACTTCTACATGGACTGCTCGGGCGGCGGATCCTCGACGGAGGCGCTGATCGGCCTCGCGATGGGCGCGATCGAGGTCGGCATGTGCCACACGGTGGCGATCTTCCGCGCGATGAACGGCTACACGGAAGCTCGCATCGGCGGGACCGGACGGCAGGCGCCGGTGTTCGGCTCCGGTTCGCTCACCGGCGGCATCTACGGTATGAACTCCGCCGGGCAGTCCTTCGCGCCCTCCTTCATGCGTCACATGCACGAGTACGGGACGACCTCCGAGCAGGTCGCGCACGTCAAGGTGGCGCACAGCAAACACGCCTCGAACAACCCGCGCGCGTTCTACCAGAACCGCGTGACCGTCGAGGATGTCGTCAACTCGCGCTGGATCACGCGGCCGCTCCATCTCCTCGACTGCTGCGTGGAGACGGACAACGGGGTGGCCATCATCGTCACCAGCGCGGACCGCGCCAGGGATCTGCGCCGCTCGCCGGCGTACATCATGGGCGTGGCCGGGCGCGTCAATAAGGAGCAGCCCGGCGGCTACCACTGGACGCGCGGCCCCATCTCGCGCGTGGCGGGGCACTACGCGAAGGACATCGTCTTCGGCCAGGCTGGGGTCACGCCTCAGGACATCGACGTTACCGCCTCGTACGACGCGTTCACCTTCACCACGATGCTCCAGCTCGAGGCCTACGGCTTCTGCGAGGAGGGCGAGGGCGGCGAGTACGTTTCGTCCGGCATCATCGAGCTGGGTGGCGCGCGGCCGAACAACACGCACGGCGGGCACCTCTGCGAGGGTTACACGCACGGCATCAGCCACGTCGTGGAGAACGTGCGCCAGCTGCGCCACCAGGCGGACGACTACTGCCCGAACTGGGAGCAGGGCGAACACAGCTACGACTACAGCGAGGGCGGCTGCCGGCAGGTCGAGGACGTCGAGGTGACGATGAACCTCGGCTGGGCGAGTCCCGTCACCGGCTCCGCTCTGATCATGCACAACTAGCCGCTGACCGATCGAGACGCGAGGAAGCGAAGGAACGAACGATGGCTGAATACCTCGATGTCACGGTCCGCATTCCGGAGAACGACCCGGAGCACCTCGGCTATCTGCAGGCGGCCGGCGAGGGTCGCTTCGTCCTCCAGCAGTGCGACGCGTGCGACCACCTGCGCTACCCACCGGGCCCGGCGTGCCCGTTCTGCATGGCCCTCGAGTGGCACTGGGAGGAAGTCTCGGGCAAGGGCACGATCTACTCGTACGAGGTGGTCCACCACGGCATCCACCCGGCCTACCGCGCGAGAACGCCCTACCCGATCGTCCTCGTCGAGCTCGACGAGCAGCGCGGCGTGCCCACCGAGCACGACGGCCTGCGCGTGATTTCGAGCCTCGTCGATGCCAACGGCGACCCCGAGGACGCCGAACGAGCCGCCATCGGCGCACGCGTCGAGGTTGAGTTCGCCGACCTCGGCGACGGCCTCGGGCTGCCGCGCTTCGTGCTCAGCGACGAGCCGCCCGAGGGCGAGCTGTGGCGCTACGAGGCCTGACGGCGAAGCGACCGTGAGCCCGACCCCCGCCGTCGAAGCCGCCCGCGCCGCTGGCGTCGAGTTCGAGTTGCTGAAGTACGAGCACGACCCGCGCCACGATTCCTACGGCGAGGAGGCGGTGAAGGCGCTCGGCCTCGATCCGGCCGAGGTGTTCAAGACCCTGGTCGCGCAGATCGACAACCGCGACCTAGCCGTCGCGATCGTGCCCGTGACTTCGCGGCTCGACTTCAAGGCGCTCGCATCCGCCCTCGGCGGCCGGCGCGCCGCGATGGTCGAGGCCAAGCACGCCGAGCGCGCGACCGGCTACGTCCTCGGCGGCATCTCCCCGTTCGGTCAGCGGCGCAAGCTTGCGACCGTCGTCGACGCGTCGGCGGAGGAGCAAGACCGCATCCACGTCAGCGCCGGCCGTCGAGGCATGGAGATCGCCCTCGCCCCCGCAGACCTCGTACGGCTCACCGACGCGATCGTCGCGCCGATTGCGCGGAGCTAGTCGCCGCTAAATGCTCTGCACGCCCGAGACGGCGAGCGACACCCCGATCGCCATCAGCACGAAGGCCGTCAGACGTGCCGCCGAGGCGGCCAGCGGTAGCGGCTCGCCGCGGCGCGCGCGGAGCGTGGAGGCGGCCGCGCCCGCGGCGAGCGCGACGGCGAAGGCCGCGATTGTGACGCCGAGGTTGCTGCGGTCAGGGAAGGCGACGAGGCCCGCGAGCACCGCGGGGCTGAGCGCATACCAGGCCAGCGCCTCCGTCTGGGAGCGTTCGCTGTCGCCCTCGATGTCCAGCGCCTGGGTGCGGCCGTAGAGCAGCACCGGCACGCCAGCGGCGATCATGATGAAGCCCGCCGCCAACTGGAAGCTCGACCCAGAGATCTCGAGCAGGTCGAGAAAGGGCTCGCGCACGAGCAGCACGAGCACACCGCCGAGGGCTGCGCCGCCCGCCGCGAGCAGCGGCGACGGTCGCTCGGAGCCCTCGGCGGGGTCGGGACGCGCTCCCTGCGCGGCCGGGTTGATCGCCGCCAGCATCGCGAGGAAGACAAGCACCGCGTCGCTCACGGTCGTGCCGCGTTCGACGCCGTCGCCAGGGGTGCATCGGGCTCGCGCTTTGCGCGGTCGTCGAGGGCGTCGGCGGCGTAGAGCAGTCCGCTCAGCGCATGCTGCTGGTCGTCCATGCGCGTTTCTCCGTTCACGAACCAGGCGCCTTCGACGAGCGCCGGATTGCTGCTCTCGCTGGCCTCGTCCGCTCCGTACTGGCGTTCCACGAGGATGGCCCCGGCGCAGGCAAGGCGCTCCGCAATGTCGTCGCTGAGGTCGGAGAGGCGTTCGTCCGCTACGGAGAGCCGCCACAGCGCCGACATGCCCTCCACCCACGTTCCGAGGCTGGCGGCGCGCCGGGGCGTGGTGCCTCGCGTCGCCGCGGCGACGCCGCCACCCTCCAGCTGCGCCTCCGTGCGCACGAGGAACCCGAACCGGGCGGCCAGCCGGCGTGCGTACTCGATCTCCGGCTCCTCGAGGCCCCACTCCGCCATCTCGGCGAAGCCGTAGGAGGCCCAGTGGTCGTTCAGCGGCGGGTACTCGACGCCTTCGATGTCGTCGCGCAGCGTGGAGATAAATCGAGCCGCTCGCCGCGCCGCCTGCTCCCACTGCGGGTCGGGCAGCGCCTCGTGCAGCAGCGCCAGCGCCCACAGCGCCTCGCCCGGGAAGTACCGTGATGTGCCGATGAGGTCCGGCGCGCGCGGCCCGACGTCGAAGGCGATGTGGAACCCACCGTCCTCGCGCTGCATCCAGACGAGGAAGCTGCCCAGCTCCCGCATCACCTCGTCGTAGCTGGCGTCACCGCCGGTCGCGAGGCGGCGTTCGGCGAGAGCGTTGAGCATCAGCGCGGTGCCGCCGAGCTTGGCGCGTCCGCCGTTCTGGTCGGTGAGCGCGGCCCAGCCGTCCTGCCGGTAGAGATGGTCCAGCATCCAGACCAGCGCTTCGTCCGCTGTCTCGAACGCGCGCTCGTCGGCGCCTCGGCCGGCGGACTGGTAGAGCGCCATCGTCACCCCGGCGTGGCGTACCTCGTTGTAGAGATTGGGCTGGCTGTCGGTATTGGCGTCGTAGATGTAGACGTAGCGCCCGCTCGGCCGCAGCGAGCGTTCGATCCAGTCGCTCGCGGCCGCCGAAGCCTCCCGCAGCGAGTGCGCGCTCACGTTGCCGCACACCTCGGCCGGCACGACCACGAGCCGCAGGAACACGGCGAAGATGATCCAGCCCCCGAGGGCGTACAGCGCGGTCCGACGTCGCATAGTCGCGCTAGCCTAAGCGGCAGCGGCGATTCAGTCTCCGCTGCAGACCGCCGCCACCGGCGGCCAGGCGACCCCGACCGCGACCGCGTCGAAGCACTCGCGCGACACCTCGAAGATCACGCCGACGAGGCCCTGGCCGTCGGCCTGTCGGCCCATGAGCCCCACCTCACCCTCGACCTCGACATCGACATCGACATCGCGCACGAGGGCTCGTCGCCCGGCCAGCGGTCACCGCCGTCGAGCGTTGCCGCACAACCTGCAGCGACGAGGAAACTCACGCCGATGGACCGCCGTTTGCCGAACTCGAACCCGAGAATGCTCCGGTGCGCCTCCTCGCGGACCATGTAGACGACGCCGTCGGCGGTCGGATCGGGCTGGTCGTTCGGGTGCACCTGCGTGGTCACGCTGCCGCCAAGCAGGCCGCCGCCGAGCGCAGCGACAACGACGAGGGCAGCGAGACCCAGCGCAAGCAGAAGAGCAGTATCACGACTCACCGCTCAATCGTACGTCGAAGCGACGAGCGGGCGGGGGCCTCGTGATGCGTGACGAACCTCCTCGGGGACCGTCTACGTTGTGCCTGTGCGCACTCTCACGACCGCGAGTTCACTTATCCTGCAGGCGTCGAAGCAGGCCGCCGACCACGCTGTAATCGAGGAGGCCGCCATTGGACCGAGCGGATTCGATTCAAGCCCGGGGTCGCACATCCACGGGCCGATCGACGTAATGACGGCCCATTGGCTCAGCCAGCGACGCGACGCTGGGCACGACCACATTCACGTAAGCGAAACCGGGCAGGCCGCAGGGCCTGCCCTTCGCATTCAGCCGCACCGAGCCACGAGGAGGCTGCGATGAGCGATGGACACGTTTACAAGATGGTCGAACTCGTCGGCTCGTCACCGGACGGTGTCGACGCCGCCATCCGAGGCGCCGTCGACCGCGCGGGCGAGACGCTGCGCAACCTCGACTGGTTCGAGGTCAAAGAGATCCGGGGCCAGATCGACGACCAGCAGATCGCCTGGTTCCAGGTCAAGGTCGATGTCGGCTTCCGCGTCGAGAGTCACACGGCCCTGGAGGACTGACCCACCTCGGGGCACGCAACTTCCCGCCCGGAGAAGCGGCCAGCGATGGCCATCTCGGTCCCGCCCCCGCCAGAGCGAAGCGCGCGAGGCGGCGACGCGAAGGGCCCTCGCACCTCTCCGCGCCCGACGATCCGGGTTCGCTACTCGAACCTGCAGCCCGGCCAGCAGCACATCGCGGCCTGTTCCGACGCGTGTGTGTCCGAGACGTGCCGGTGCGTCTGCCACCAGGGGTACTGGAACGCCTACACACGCGAGTGCGCCGGCCTCCAGTACGTGGAGGACCTCGCGTAGGACCCGGTGGCGCTAAGCGCCCACCTCCGCCGGGATCGCACCGATCTGCTGGAGCATCGCGAGCAGGTTGAACTGCTCCCACTCCTCGACGATGCGACCGTCCTCGATCCGCAGGAACTGCATGATCGTCATCTCGATGGACTCGCCGCTCGGCGGGATATCGCCCAGTGGTCCGGTGTTGGTGCCTCGCACGGTCGCGCGCACCACGACCTGGTCGCCCGAGGTGACCAGGTCGTCGATCGTCGCCTGCACGTCGGGGATTCGCGGTCAGATAGCCCGTGATCATCGCTCGCAGCTCCTCGACGCCGTTGAGGTCGCCGTCCGGTCCGTGGTAGGCCGCATCAGCCGCGTAGATCTCGGGGAGCAAGTCGAGATTGTTCCCGTTGATCATCTCGTCCCAGGCGCGGCGAATCAGTGCCTCGTTCTTTGCTGACATGTGAGCCCTCCTCGTCTCGCATCACATTTGTGTTGCAGACGGGGCGACCATAGAACATGACGAGCGGTTTGTCTCTGACCGCCTAGGCGCTCACCTCGAACAGCTCGATCGCGTCGTCGAAGCCCTTCATCGACACGCTGCCGATCGAGGCGAAAGTGAACGTCTTGCCGGCGCAGAGGTCGGCGACGACCCGCGTGACGAGGATCTGCGCTGGCTCCGCGCGGTCGGTGACGCGCGCTGCGAGCTGCACGGCGGTGCCGAAGAGGTCGTCGTCCTCTGCGATCGGTTCGCCGGCGTTGAGCCCGATGCGCACCCGCACCTCGCCGCGTGCGAGCTCGCGCTGGATCTGGAGTGCAGCGGTGACCGCCCCGACCGCCGAGGGGAATGCGGCCATGATGCCGTCGCCGGTGTGCTTCACCTCGCGACCCGCGTTGGCGTCGAGGGCTCCTCGGACGGTGGCGTTGTGGCCCCGCAGCAGCTCCTGCGCCCCCTCGTCGCCGAGGCGTTGCGTGAGCGCGGTGCTCGCCTCGAGGTCGGTGAACATGACGGTCTGGAAGCCGCCGGGGGCTGGCGCCTCGGACGCTGGCTCGTCGTCGTCGAGGAACGGCAGCACGACCTGCAGGACATCGTCGGCGGCCGTTTGGTGCCACGGGGTGTACGGCGATCCACGCAGCGGAACGAAGCTGGCGCCCTCGATGCCGGCAGCCACGGCCGCCGAGGAGTCGACTGGGATCACGACGCTTTCGTCGTGGTTGATCACCAGCGTCTCGGCGGTGATCAGTCCCAGGCGGTCGGTGAGGTCCCCCATCTCGAGCCCCTGCTCGATCAATCGCTGGTAGTTCTCCTGGCTGATCGAGGCGGCCCATTGCTCGGCGAATTCGCCGGGCAGGTCGAGCATGCCGAGCATCCCCCACCAGTAGGACGCCCAGTCTCCCTCGACCATCCGTCGGGCCAGGTCCATCGTTGGCCCAGCGATCATCTCGGATGGCGAGGCTGTTGCCTCCCAGAGCACGATCCGGCGAACGCGTTCGCTGAATCGGCTCGCGACCTCCAAGCCGATGAACTCGCGCGACGAGAAGATGTCGAAGCTTGCGAAGCCGAGGTGGTCGGCGAGACACAGCAGATCGGCGACGGAACGATCGAGGTCCGCCACTTCAGTGCGGTCGGACAGTCCCATACCGCGGCGGTCGTAAGTGACGAACGTGCGTCCTGCGCCGAGGCGCTCGTAGAAGGACACCGCCGCTGGCACCTGCCAGCGACCAGTCATCGAGAGCGACTCGATCGGCAGGAAGATCAGCGCCGGACCGCTGCCCGCAACGGAGTATGCGATGCGCACGCCGTCGTCGGTGGTGAAGTACTGAACCGGTGGTGCCGTCATCGAGCAACCTGCGGACGTCCGCGGACGCCGAGGGCGGCGCCACGCTCGTGGCCGCGATGATACCCGTCCGGCTCCCCCTACCAGGTGTCGACGTTGCGGCGCTTCTTCTCCGTGCGCTTCGGCGGTCGGGGGCGGGACATGAGGCCGTCGTGTACCCACTGGCGCGAGTCGGCGGGGTCGATCACGTCGTCGACGCCGAAGCTGACGCCGTAGTTGATCGCGCGGCCACGCTCGTAGGCCAGTTCGACCAGCTCCTCGTAGCGCTGCGCGCGCTCCGCCGGGTCCTCGATCGCCGCGAGTTCGTTGCGGAAGCCGAGCTTGACCTGGCCCTCGAGGCCCATGCCGCCGAACTCGCCGGTCGGCCAGGAGACGGCGAACATCGGCTCCCAGAAGCTACCGCCGGCCATCGCCTGTGCACCCAGGCCGTAGGCCTTGCGCAGCACGATGGTCATGTGCGGGACGGTGAGGTTGGCGCCGGTGACGAAGAGCCGGCTGCAGTGCCGCACCAGCGCCGTCTTCTCGACCTCGGGCCCGACCATCATCCCCGGCGTGTCGCAGAGCACGAGGATCGGGATGTCGAAGGCGTCGCAGAGCTGCATGAAGCGCGCGGCCTTGTCGGCCCCGTCGCTGTCAATAGCGCCGGCGAGGTGATGCGGGTTGTTGGCGATCACGCCAACCGGCTGGCCCTTGAGCCGGATGAACGAGGTCACCATGCCCAGCCCGAAGTGTTGGCGGATCTCGAGCACTGAATCGACGTCGGCGATCGTCTCGATCACCTCGCGGACGTTGTAGATGCGCAGCCGGTTCTCCGGCACGGTGCGTCGCAGCGGGCGCTGGTCGTGCTCCTCGTAGTGTTCGACCGGGCCCTGGAAGTAGGAGACGTACTGTTTGGCGACCGCAACGGCCTCCGCCTCGTCCTCCACGGCGATGTCGACGACGCCGTTCGGCACCTGCACCTCCATCGGTCCGATCTCCTCGGGCGTGAAGACGCCGAGGTTGCCGCCCTCGATCAGCGCGGGGCCACCCATGCCGATGTTGCTGTCGGCGGTCGCGATAATGACGTCGCAGCAGCCGAGCAGCGCAGCGTTGCCGGCGAAGCAGCGGCCCGAGGTGATGCCCACGAGCGGCACCAGGCCGCTGAGCCGACCCATCGTCGCAAAGGTCGGCGTCTGCAACGGGCGCGCCGTGTTCACAGCGTCGGGCTGCCGAGGCATCGTCGGCTGGCCGCCCTCTCGGCGGCCGCCGGTGCCGGCGCGGCCGCCGCCGCCCTCGGCGAAGAAGATCACCGGGCGCAGATGATTCGCCGCAAAGTCGAGCATGCGGTCGGTCTTCGGATGGTTGACCGCTCCCTGCGTGCCCGCTAGCACGGTGTAGTCGTACGAGAGCACCGCGCAACGCGCCGTCTCATCATCGAAGAGGTCGCCGTTGACGGCGCCCACGCCGGTGATCATGCCGTCGGTCGGGAACTTGCGGATCGCCTCCTCGAGGGGCAGGCCGCTCCCCGGCGTCAGGACCAGCGAGCCGTACTCGCGGAACGTGCCTTCGTCGACGAGGTCGTAGACGTTCTCGCGGGCGGTGCGCTGGTTCGTCGCCCGCCGCTTCGCGACGGCATCGGGCCGCGCCTCGTCGAGGGTCACCGCGTGCCGCTCGTGGATCAGCTGCAGATCGGGACGAATCTCGTCGAGGTCGATCGCTTCGTCTTCGGCCTCCGCGTCCGCAGCGACCTCGGCCTCCTCGACGAAGAGGAGCGGGCTCTCCTCCCACACCGTGTCGCCCTCGCGAACGGGGATCTCACGGACGTGGCCGCTGACCTCGGCGGTGATCACGTGCTCCATTTTCATCGCCTCCATGACGATGAGCTCCTGGCCGCGGCGGACCATGTCGCCCTCAGCGACGAGGACGCTGACGATCGTGCCCTGCATCGGCGCGGCGACCGGTACGGTCCCGGGCGGGCCCTCCGAGGCGATCACGATCGGCGCCGCCTCGGGCGTGGGCGGGGCCGTCGTGGGAGCACCGCTTTTGCCGTAATCGAGCACCGCCAGCGGGTCCACGGCGTCGACCTTCGCCCCCGCGAGCCCGCGTCCGGGTTGGCCGGCGGCGGCTGGCTCTACGAAGAAGAGCCGGCGGTGCGCCTCGTCGGGTGCGAGCAGCTCTTGTAGGTGGTCGTCGAGGAACCGGGTGTACACGTTGCCGGCGCGAACGTCAGGGTGCTGCAGCAGCGACTGCAGGAGCGGGATGTTGGTCGCCACACCCTCGACCCGCATCTCGCTGAGCGCGCGGTAGGTCCGCGTTACCGCGTCCTCGAAGCGCGGCGACGAGGAGTAGCCGATGACCTTGGCCAGCAGCGAGTCGTAGCGCGGGCTCGTCGTGTAGCCGGCGTAGCCGTTGGTATCGGTGCGCACGCCGAGGCCCGAAGGCGCGTCGAACGCGGTGATCGTGCCGCCGGCCGGGCGGGTCGTGCCGTCAGCCGCCAGCGTCTCCATGTTGACCCGCGCCTGGATCGCGAACCCCCGAGGCTCCGGCGGCGCCTCGAGGTACGCGGCCAGGCCGATCTCCTCGAGCGAGTCGCCACCCGCGAGGCGGAGTTGCGCCTGCACGAGGTCCACGCCCGTCACCGCCTCGGTGACTGTGTGCTCGACCTGCAAGCGGGCGTTGGTCTCGATGAAGGCGTAACCGCCGTCGGCATCCTCGCTGGCATCGACGAGGAACTCGACGGTGCCGAGGCTGCGATAGTTGGCTTCGCGCGCCATGGCGAGCGCCACCGCGGTCAGCGCGTCACGGACCGTGGTGTCCAGCCCGGGCGCAGGCGCGATCTCGACGAGTTTCTGGTGACGCCGCTGGATCGAGCACTCACGCTCCCAGAGGTGCGCGACACGACCTGCGCCATCGCCGAGGACCTGCACCTCGACGTGGCGAGCGCGGGGCATCAGCTCCTCGATGTAGACCTCGCCGCTGCCGAACGCAGCCTGCGCCTCCGACTGGCAGCGCTCGTACGCCGCCTCGAGGTCGGCCGGATCGTCGACGATGCGCATGCCACGGCCACCGCCGCCCGAGACCGCCTTGATCAGCATCGGGCGACCGGCGGGGAGCGCTTCGAGGAACGTCCGCGCCTCTTCGAGCGTCACGGCGTGCGATACCCCGGGGACGACCGGCACCCCGACACGCTCGGCCAGAGCGCGGGCCTCGGTCTTGTCGCCGAAGAGCGACAGCGTCTCCGGCGTCGGCCCGACGAAGGTCAGCCCACCCTCCTCGACTGCGCGAGCGAAATCGGCGCTCTCGCTGAGGAAGCCGTAACCGGGGTGCACCGCGTCGCAGCCCGCCTCGACGGCCACGCCGACGACCTGCGCCGCATCGAGGTAGGCAGCCGCGCCCGCACCTTCGATGCGAATCGCCTCGTCGGCCTTGCGCGTGTGGAGCGACGCGGCGTCGTCGTCTGGGTAGATGGCCACGGTCTGGATGCCGAGTTCGGCGGCGGCACGCATCACGCGAATCGCGATCTCGCCCCGGTTCGCGATCAGCAGTCGCTCGATAGCCATACGCCCGTCCCTCGGCTCGTCAGCGCTGTCGGAGCGATGCTACACGCGCCCGGCGTCACGTCCGAGGGTTCACGAGACGGCTACTGGTAGATGACGTAGGCGGGCGGGACGTCGAGGGCGAGCACTTCCTCGGGCGTCATGACGCGCGGCAGGTCGCGCTGCAGGAAGAGCTTGAACGTCGGCGACTCCGAGTAGTCCGCCACGGCGTAACGCCAGTAGCCATCGACCTTGATGAAGTTCTTGCCGACGCCGTCCATGTCCACGCTCAAGACCACCTCGGGCACGTCGCTGAACGCCTGAGGGTTGGTGAGCATGCTGGTGCGGAACTGGTGGACGACGAACAGCTTCGGCGGGATGTCGTGCTGCCGCACCAAGCCGGCGAGGTACCGCTGCACCGCATTCACCTGGGCGGCCGTCACGACGCCGACGACGTCGCCGGGGGCCGCGCCCTTGCTGCGCGTCGCGAACTCCGGATCGATCGCGATGTGCACGAACGGCTCATCGAGGAACTGCTCGTAGCGCCTCACGCTGTCGACGGGCTCGGTCCAGCCGATCTGCAGATCGAGGAAGAGCAACAGTCCGTGCCGCCGCGCCAGCTCCACGTACTCGGCGACGCGCTCGAGCGGCATCCGTCCGAGGTAGCTGCCATCGGACCGCGGCGTCGGCTGGGCGACATCGACGATCAGGTGCAGCGCCGGGATCACGCCCTGCGCACCGTTCAGGTCGTCGTAGCGCTGGGCGAGCTGTTGCACAGCGCCGATGGTGCGGTCCGGGGAGTGGCAGCCCAGCTCGCCCATCGTGCAAATGCCCGGGAAGCCGTAGAGCGACACGATCATCGAGTCGTCGAGGTAGGAGCCCGCGGGCAGGGGCAACGTCTGGACGCGCGGCGCGGCGCCCGGCAGTGCGGCTCGCGCACTGGTGTACGAAGCGGTCGCAGGCGTGCTCGCGGGTGGCGGTGCGACCTCGGCGGGGGTCGGTGCGGGGGTCGGGGTCGCGGCGGGCGTTGGCTCGGGCGTCGCCGGCTCTGGCTCTCGAGTCGGATCGGGGGTCGGAGTCACCGGCGGCGTCGCCTCGGGCGTGGGCTCCACCGTCGAGGTGGGCGCTGGCGTGGCGGCGGGCGTTGCTGGCGTCGCCACCAGCGGCGCGGCCGTAGCGGAAGGCGAGGCGATCGCTGCGATCGACGTGGGCTTGGGCGCTGGCTGGCGCTCGAGCAGTGGACGCCCCGTGCTGCACGCCGTCAGCAGCAAGAGTCCGGCGCCGGCAAGAACAAACGCGAACCGCATCAGGGCCTCCGCACGCACCAGCAAGAGTCACCCCATCATCGACAGGCTGCGGGGTCCCCCATCCCCACGGTTCTTCGCTCCTTATGGCTGGTCCGCGCCAGTCGTGCAGTCGTATGCCATTTTCGTACAAGATCGTTACACCTCGCGGTGTTCGCCATCACTCTCGCGGTGGGCTCACCTTCAAGCGCGCGCTCGATTGTGCCGAGGGCTTCGGGGCGCAACAATCAGTGAGCCGCGAGGACCCCGCGAATCCGCGGCACAAATCACGATCGGGACCCAGCGCCGCTCCGCTCCACTCTCGACCACTTCGATCGAGCGAGCGGGTTCGCGGCTATCATCACGTTCGCCATGCCGAGTGGTCTGCTATTGACCGACGACCCTTGATTTCCGTCTAAGGCGGCTGCCGGCCGCGGCGACCGAGTAGCTCAGTCGATCGCGGTCGACATCAGTGATCGGCGTGCGCCGACGCGAGGGAGCCAACAGTGGAAGAGACACAGCTCCTCCGCGACCTGTCGATTCTCGGCCTGCTCGCTGTGGTGACTGCTGTCAGCTTGAGCCGCCTCAATCTTCCGATCGTCGCGGGCTTTCTCGTTGCCGGCGCCGTCTTCGGTCCCAACGGCTTGGCGCTCATCACGGACGCCGACGAGATCCGCGGCATCGCAGACATCGGTGTGGTGCTCCTGCTCTTCGGCATCGGGCTCGAGTTCTCACTGGAGCGGCTGCGCTTCATCTGGCGCAGTGTCGCAGTTGGTGGAGCGGTCCAGGTGGGGCTCACCGTGCTCGCGGTCACGGTTGTACTCACTGCGATCGGCGAGGCTCCTGAGCGGGCTCTGCTCTTCGGATTCGTCCTCGCGCTCTCCAGCACGGCGATCGTGCTGAGGGCCCTCACGGTCCGAGGCGAGATCGATGCGCCACACGGGCGTTTCACCGTCGGCGTCTTGATCTTCCAGGACCTCCTGGTCGTGCCGCTCATCCTGTTGGTGCCCGTCTTGGCCGGCGAGGATGGCATTGCCGCCATGCGAGAGGGGCTGGAGGCCCTTCTCAAGGGAGGCTTCGCCATCGTTGTCGCGGTGCTCGGCGCCCGTCTCATCGTCCCGCGGCTGTTCCGACTGATCGATGCCGCGCAAAGCCGCGAGGTGTTCCTGCTCGCGGTGCTCAGCGTTGGGCTCGGAACCGCCTGGGCGATGTCGGAGCTAGGCCTCTCCCTCGCGCTCGGCGCCCTCCTCGCGGGAATGGTGCTCGCCGACGCTGGATACGGCGAGCGCGCGGTGACTTCGGCGCTGCCACTTCGCGACGTGCTCCTCAGTCTCTTCTTCGTTTCGCTCGGCATGCTCTTCGACGCCGAGGTGTTGCTGGACAACCCGGCCGTCGCGGTCGCCATCCTGGCGATGCTGCTGTTTGGTAAGACCGCCGTCGCCGCGATCGCCGCGGTACTGATGCGATACCCACCACGCGCCGCCTGGCTGGCGTCGGTCGGCCTGGCTCAGTTCAGTGAGTTCGGCTTCGTGCTCCTGCTCGTGGCCGAGACCGAAGGGCTCATCACTGCAGAGGAGACCGCGCTGGTGATCAGCGTGGGCGTCACCTCGATGGTCGCATCTACCGTGGCGATGGCTCTGGCGCCGCGCTCGCGCGCCGGCGAGTCGGCACTGCGACCGCTCGCACGCTTGATGCGCACCGCAGCGATCGACGAGTCGACGGCCCAGAGCGAGGGGCTGGAGGGCCACGTCGTCCTCGCCGGGTACGGCGTCGCCGGCCACCTGCTCAGCCATGCCCTGGACGAGGCGGGGATTCCGCTGATCGTGCTCGAAGTGAATGCCGAACGTGTCCGCCTGGCCCAGGAGGTGGGGGCGCCCGTCTACTACGGCGACGTCACCAGCGAAGAGGCGCTCCATCACGCCGCCATCGAGCGAGCGAGCGCGCTGGTGCTCCTGATCAATGATCCCGACGGTTTGCGGAGGGGTATCAGCACGGCGCGTCGCCTGGCGCCCGGCATCTTCATCGTCGCGCGCTCACAGTACGTAGCCGAGCACGAGGCGTTGGTGGGGCGTGGTGCGGACCTCGTGGTCTACGAGGAACTCGAGGCTGGTCTCGAGGTCACGTCCAGGGTCCTGAGTCGCTTCGGTGTCGACACGGACGAGGTCCAGGGCTTCGTCGACCGCGCGATCAACTCCGCAGACCACGCCCAACTCGGCCGCACACTGGAAGTGATCCTCGATGGCGCTGAGGTGCGATCACGGACAGACTCATAACCGCACGTCCAGCCGAGGCCCATTGCCGGCGACGTCGAGACCTACATTGAGGCCCGCGGCTTCACGGACATCGGCTTTGCAGAACAGCTCGCCCGGCCGTCATCGCCGAGCAGCAAACGTCACCGTAGAGCGTGCCAGCGCTACGACGGCGACGTCATCGTTGTGTGCCTGTGGGTCCTCCGGCCGCTAGACGACGCCGTCGGCCTGCCACTTCCGGACCAGCTGCTCCGAGGCCTCGAAGTGCATCGCGTCTTCCCGAGGGAATGCCGCGCCCCAGAAGAACTGCTCGTCGTTGAAGAACGGCGCGAGCATGCGCAGGCCGCGTTGACAGAGGTCGTCATTCACGTCGTCGAGTTCGCTGTTGATCTTGATGTCGACCGCCGTACCCCAAGAGTGGTTCGAGAAGTTCCGGCCGCCGCGCACTCGGCGGCAGCACAGCATCCCCGCGGTCCCGATCTGCTCGTGGAGCCGCGGATGCTCGCGCCGCACCTGGTCAAGCGCGCGCTCGATCGCATCGACGGCAGGGCCAAGGCCGCGCACTCGGATCGGGCCAAGATCGCGTGTCTCGAGCAGACCTCGGACCTTCACGTTCGTCACGGGCGAGCAGTCCCGCGACTTCTCTCCGGGCGCGCCGAACACGCGAAGCATTGTCGCCTGCGAGGCCGGACGCAGGCCAGGGTTGAGCACAGCCGGAATCTCGACGAGCACCGAGAAATCCTCGGGCTCCTCGTCGCCGTTGTCGTCGACCCGACGGAAGAGCAGCGAGACGGCCTCCCGCTGGGTCACGGGTCCCGCGATCCCATCGACCTCGATGCCCACGCTGGCCTGGAACTCTCGGGTCGCGGCCGCAGTCGCCGGCCCGAAGATACCGTCGACCCCGCGAGGATCGAAGCCCAGGTTCAGGAGGAAGCGCTGCCAGGCCTTCACCGCGATACCTCGACTCCCCCGTCGTAGTGTGGCCATCCGTTACTCCTTCTCTGCATGCACTGCGCTTGACGACAGCCTGCTGTGCAGCCCGAGCGGACGGCTCCGCTCAGGCCCGAGCCACGGAGCCCAGGCATGTGGGAGCGCATGGCATCCCCGGTCTGGAGCACGAGCGCCGTCGAACAAAACACGTTCAGATTGATGCGGGAGTGTGGTTCGTATTGTCACGATAATTCGACTCGGCACGAGCGTACACAAGATGCCTCGGCAGAGTAGCACGACGAGATACGTTTCTCTGCTCCAATATCGCATCATATCCTGCTAGAGTGGCCGCGACTGGGAGGCAATAATGCCGGATTCCGATGCCGTAAAGAACCTGAGCAGCTCGATCAAACTGCTGTTGGTGGTCTACCTCGTCGCGCTGTTCGTCGCAGCTGTACACATCATCATCAGCGTCTGGCCTGAAGTGCCATCAAGCGGCGCCATCGCTCCGGCAAGAGTGAGCATCTTCTGGGAATGGAAGTTCGAGCTGACCGGCGAACTCCAGCTGGCATTCGTTGCGGGAGCTGCTGGCTTCCTCGGCGGGGTCATCCATGCGGCGAACTCGCTTGCCGCATTCACCGGACGGCGCGACGACCGGTCCAGTTGGGATGTCTGGTACGTCCTTCGACCGTGGATCGGAGGCGGACTCGCGATCCTCGTGTTTGCCGCCTTGGGGATCGGGTTGCTCGTGATCTCTGGTGACGCTGAGACAGGCACCATACGACCAGCATCGGCGCTGGCTATCGGCGGTCTTGCCGGCTTTGCCTCTAAGGAGACAGTTGCCTTCTTGGTCGCGCTCTCGCAGCAGATCTTGAAAACGGCTGAACCGATCGGGGACGAGCTGCAACCGACCGACAACGGCAATGGCAACGGCAACGGGGAGAACGGCAACGGCGAGGACGCGGCGGCCGACGAGAGTGCAACCCCGGTCGTCTAGACCTGCGGTTCTCGGGTTAGGGGCATCTTGCGTGCGCCCGGAGATAGGCGCGTGCAGCGAGCCTGAGCGAGCCTAGCGCTGAGAGAAACCGATCGGAGTCACTTTGATCGGCTGTCGCGAATCGATGGACGACGAGACGCTGCAGTCGTTGGTCACTTCGCGAATGCACCGTTCAGCTGCCACCCGCCGTCTACCGGGTCGGCCTCAACCTCCTCGAGTCGGCTCTGCGGCGAGCAGCTTTAGCTCCGAGGCCTAGACGAACTGGACCAGTACGACCGCGCGCTCGATCTCTATCACGGGCGGTTCCTCGATGGAGAACTGTTCGAGTGGGCCAAGCCGTTCCGCGCCGACTTCCCGGGTCGGTCGACGGAACGGGACGGCGCAGTGATGGCCGGTGAACAACCGACGCTGGTGATGCCTGGTCGAGTTCCTGCCCCTCGACCACCGCGTGGCATTGGCGCGGGAAGTCAACACGCAGTTCCCGCACTTCCTCGACCACGATCTGAAATCCCTCGCGAACGGCTATTCATTCGCGATGACGGAAGTCGGCGAGATGCTGCCTGTCCCTCACCAGATCCAGTACACGGATCGGTTCGCTCACAAGCTTCTCGCGTGCATGGTCACGATGTCATGGAAGCTCGCGCAGCAGGAGCGCTCACCGCGCGGTCGGATTTTCAGCCCTGACACCCCACGGTTGTCGGGGTGAAACCGACCTGCCACCAGAACTTCACGACAGCGCCATCGACGCGTAACGCCGGCTCGGCATCTTGGACCGCGGAGGCTCCAGATGGCGAACCGTGTCGAGGAACTCAAAGCATTGAAGGACGGCCTCGATGTCCTTCCGGACATCTCGCGCTTCGCACACGAGGGCGTTGATGCGATCCCAGCGGGCGACCTCGATCGGCTGAAGTGGTACGGCCTCTTCCACCGCAAAGCGACCCCCGGTCACTTCATGTTGCGCCTGCGCATCCCCAACGGAGTCCTCACCTCGGAACAGCTAGCCGCCCTCGCAGAGATCGCGAACGCGGTCGGGCGCGGCGCCGCTGACATCACGACGCGACAGAACGTGCAGCTCCGCTGGATCACGATCGAGGACGTGCCGTGGGTGCTGCAGCGGCTGGCCGCCGCCGGGCTCAACTCGCAGCAGAGTGGCATGGACAACGTCCGCAACGTCGTCGGCTGCCCGCTTGCGGGCCTGGACGGCGACGAAGTGCTGGACAGCCGCCCGTTGGCGTCGAGGCTACAGCAGGCGATCGTCGGCTCGAAGCGCTTTAGCAACCTGCCGCGCAAGTTCAACCTCTCGATCACGGGCTGCCGCGCGGACTGCGCGCACGCGGTGACTCACGATCTGTCGTTCGTCCCCGCGCATGACGACGCCGGATCGCCGGGGTTCAACGTCCTTGTCGGTGGCGCCCTAGGCGGCCAACGCCCGGAGCTGGCGCAACCACTGGATGTGTTCGTCACCGAGCGTGATGTGGTGCCCGTCGCGACGGGGGTCCTCGAGGTCTATCGCGAGCACGGTCCGCGCGAGCTGCGCAAACTCACGCGGCTGAAGGTACTCCTGGCCCAGTGGGGCATCGAACGCTTCCGCACCACCGTCGAGGAGGCACTCGGCTCGCCGCTGACGCGCGCGGGTGAGCGCGCGACTGTGGTCGACGCGAGCGATCACATCGGCGTCACCCGGCAGCGGCAATCGGGCTTGAACGTCGTTGGTGTGCTCGTCCCCGTCGGCCGCGTCGGAGCGGACGGGCTGGCCGGCCTCGGCGCACTTGCCGCGAAGTATGGCGCGGGCGAGGTGCGACTGACCGTGCAGCAGAACGTGTTGATCCCGCACGTCCCGGACGAGGCGGTGTCGGAACTCCTCGCTGAGCCGCTGCTCGAGCGATTCAGCCCTGAGCCGTCAATGTGGCTGCGCTCGCTGGTGACCTGCACGGGGAACGACTTCTGCCACTTCAGCTTGATCGATACCAAGGGCGAGGCGCTCGCCCTCGCCGCACGCCTCGACGAGCGCTATGAGCTCGATGCGCCCGTGCGCATCAACATGTCCGGCTGCCCCCACGCTTGCGGCCAGCACCGAGTCGGTGAGATCGGCCTGCTCGGCAGCCGCATCCGCGTCGATGACACGATCGAGGACGGCGCCGATGTCTTCGCCGGCGCTCGCCTCGACGGGACGCCCAGCCTCGCTGCGCAGGTCGCTAAAGGCGTGCT
Organism: Dehalococcoidia bacterium; assembly: GCA_965226785.1. GTDB lineage: Bacteria > Chloroflexota > Dehalococcoidia > UBA2979 > UBA2979 > CBDDEC01. Next base: position 236,365 of record CBDDEC010000004.1, on the reverse strand, counting down.
GGTGGCCGACCTGCCGGAGGTGGTGGCCGAGCAAGTGCGAGCGCTGCGCGGTGACGACGCGGTGCGCCTACGTGACGACACCATGCGTCCCCATAACGGGTCGGTTTGAGCATGGTTCGGAGCCGCCTCTTTCGCCCCAGCACTCACAAGGGTTGGCAGCGATCGACCTGTTGCTACTGCGGCACCGGCTGCGGCCTCCTCGTGCGGTCGCGCGACGGGGTCGTCAGTCAGGTCCGAGGCGACCCCGACCATCCGGTCAACCAGGGTCGGCTCTGTGCGAAGGGCGCGCTGCTCGGCGACGTAGTGCGCACGAGCGATCGGCTGCTCCACCCGCTCGTGCGTGACCGCCGAGGCGCCCACACCCGTGTCACGAGCTGGGACGAAGCCGTCCACCGAATCGCCACGACCATCCGGCGCGCCGTCGACGAGGATGGACCGGACTCGGTGATGCTGTACGGGTCGGGCCAACTCCTGACAGAGGACTACTACCTCTTCGGCAAGCTGGCCAAGGGCTTCATCGGCACGAACAACCAGGACACCAACTCACGGCTGTGCATGGCCTCGGCCGTGGCCGCATACCAGCTCGCTCTTGGTTCGGACTCGCCCCCCGCGGCGTACGAGGACATCGAGCAGGCAGACACGTTCCTGATCCTGGGGGCGAACATGGAGGCGTGCCATCCGATCCTGTTCGATCGGATCAAGGCGCGCAAACGCCGGGGAAACGACGTACAGGTGATCGTCGTCGACCCGCGGCGCACCCGGACGGCCGAGCTGGCAGACGTTCAGCTCCCGGTCCGGCCCGGCACCGATGTGGCGCTGTTGCAATCGCTGCTCGCCGAGGTGGTGCGTGCCGGTGGTGTTGATGACACGTTCGTGCGTGCGCACACCACGGGGTGGGAGGAGGTGGTCGAATCGCTCGAGGGCTGGGGGGCCGAGCGAGGCGGCGCGATTTGCGACGTCGACGCACAGTCGATCCTCGACGTGGCGCGCCGCATCGCGAAGGGGGGTCCGCTGCTCACGATGTGGACCATGGGTGCGAACCAGAGCACCTCGGGCGTGGACAAGAACCTCGCGCTGATCAACCTCTCACTAGCCACCGGGAACATCGGCAAGCCCGGCGCAGGGCCGTTTTCGCTGACGGGGCAGCCGAACGCGATGGGCGGGCGGGAGGCGGGTGGCCTGGCGACAGCACTGCCGGGCCACCGCATGGTCGCAAACCCGACGCATCGAGCCGAGGTGGAACGCGCGTGGGGTCGCCCACCCGGCGCCATCTCAGACCGGCGCGGACTCACCGCTGTCGAGATGATCGAGGCCCTTGAGGACAGGCGGATCCGCGTGCTCTGGATCGCGGCCACCAACCCCGTCGCCTCCCTGCCCAACAGCGACCGTGTGCGCAAGGCGCTCGAACGGGCCGAGCTGGTCGTGGTGCAGGACGCGTTCCACCCGACCGAGACGACGCGCGTCGCCGACGTGCTGCTGCCCGCGGCGCAATGGTCCGAACGACCCGGCACGATGACGAACAGCGAACGCCGCATCTGCCTGCTCGAACAGGTCACCCAGCCCCCCGGCTCGGCCCTGCCAGACTGGCAGATCATCTGCAAGGTCGCGGCTGCACTCGGATACGCCGACTCGTTCTCCTACCCTGACGTCGAGGCGATCTTCGACGAGTACCGCGCGCTCACGCGCGGGCGAGACCTCGACATCACCGGCGTCAGCTACCAGCGGCTGCGCGCATCGAGTGCCGGCGTGCAGTGGCCCGCGCCGGCAGGCGCAGCCGACAGTACGCCCTCGACCAGGCTCTTCGAGGATGGCCGATTCGCAACGCCAGACGGGCGCGCCCGCTTCCATACGCCACTCCAGCATCCGCCCGCCGAGGAGCTGACGGCCGACTTCCCGTTCGCGCTCGTGACCGGCCGCGTGAAAGACCAGTGGCACACGATGACGCGCACCGGGAAGGTGGCGAAGCTCAACCGCCGCGATCCCACCACGTTCCTCGAGGTGCACCCGGCGGATGCCTTGGCGCTCGACATCAAGGATCGCGGTCGAGTGCGGGTGACCAGCCGTCGAGGGACGTTCGAGGTGGCGGCGCGGCTCACTGACACGATCCGCCGGGGTACGGTCTTTGCCCCATTCCACTGGGGCGAGCTCTGGGAGCCTGAGGGCGTCACCAACTCCGTGACGAGCGACGCCGTCGATCCTCGATCGAAGCAGCCGGAGCTCAAGTTCGCTGCCGTGCGCGTAGAGCCCGTCGCATAGGCGCGAGCGGGGCGGCAGGGACGGTCTCTTGGACACCTCGCGCATCCCGAGTCAGGCGACGCGGATCGACCTCTTCGACTTCAGTTCGCCGCAGATGCGCGCGTTCCACATGAGCTGGTTCGCCTTCTTCATCGCCTTCGTCGGTTGGTTCGGCGTGGCGCCGCTCATGGTCGCTGTGCGCGAGGACCTGGACCTGACGAAGGCGCAGGTGGGCAACGCCGTCATCGCCTCGGTGGCCGTCACCGTGATTGCGCGCCCGGTCGTGGGATGGGTAGCGGACCGGGTTGGTCCTCGACGCGCATATACCGGGCTGCTCCTCGGCGGGTCGTTGCCGGTGATGGCGATCGGGCTCGCCCAGGATTACCAGACGTTCATGCTGCTGCGTCTGGCGATTGGAATCGTCGGGGCCTCGTTCGTTGTGACGCAGTACCACACGTCGATCATGTTCGCGCCGAATGTCGTTGGGGCGGCCAACGCCACCACCGCCGGCTGGGGCAACGTCGGTGCCGGCGTCACACAGGTGGTGATGCCGCTGTTGCTCGGCGTACTGGTCGCCCTCGGTCTGTCCGAGGCCGTCTCGTGGCGCCTCGCGATGGTGTTCCCCGGCCTCGCGATGCTGGCGATGGGTCTTGCGTACTTCCGGTACACGAGCGACACACCCGAGGGCGAGTTCGCGCGTGGGTCGCGGGAGCTAGCCCCGGGTGGACATCGCGGACGCGCTGCGGTGTTCGGGACGCTCGTCGAGGCGGCACGTGACCGCCGAGTATGGGCGCTCTTTGTCGTCTATGGCGCCTGCTTCGGCATCGAGTTGACGATCAACAACATCGCCGTCCTCTACTACCACGATCGGTTCGGGCTCAGCGTCACCACCGCCGGTATGATCGCCGGCTCGTTCGGGCTCACCAACGTCTTCGCACGGACGCTGGGCGGCGCGCTCAGCGACCGCTCCGGTCGACGACGCGGCGGCGGGGGCCGCGTGGCCTTCCTCGGCGCAGTGCTGTTCCTCGAAGGGGTGGCGCTGGTCGTCTTCTCGCGTATGGGCACCACGTTGCTTGCCGTACCGGCCATGATGACGCTGGGTGTCTTCGTACAGCTCGCGAACGGTGCGACGTTCGCCGTGGTGCCGTTCGTCAACCGCCGCGCGCTCGGGTCGGTCGCGGGGATCGTCGGCGCCGGTGGCAACGCAGGCGCGATTGCGGCAGGTTTCTTGCTGCGCGTCGATCGCCTCACGACGGCCGATGCGCTGCTCGTGATGGGGATCGTCGTCGCATCGGCATCGCTCGTCACAATGACACTGCGGATCCGAACTCCGGTCGAGGCCAGCACTGCCAGGGAGGCGTGGTAACCCCTCACCCTCTCCGTGAGGCTCGCAAGATTTAGGGTGGCTTTCGCCAGCTCCGCCTCAGCGCGGAGCCTGCTCGCTGATGATCTCCGATTTCAGATTTCGGCTGTCTGCAACGCGTTGCTCACGAGCTGACCACAGCGAGCCGCCCTCGATCTCAAGTCTCCCGTGCCGACCCTCCAGAAACGCGTTGTGATGTTTCTGAGCTAGGTATCATCACGACCGCTTTGGGCGAATCGATCTTCGCTGGCGAGCACCTGACGTCCGCAATGGGCTGATGGTGGGGATCGGACATCAGCACGTATCGCGCCATCGGCCCGCTATCATCACGAACGCCATGAACCGAGAGCAGTCTGACGCGAGCAGGTGACGTAGGTGGGGTGGGCGTGATGGAGGTCCGTCGTGGAAACCGCTCCGCGGCGAAACATCTCTGCGCGACCCACGGGTCTCGCAGGAAGCGCATTTTGGCGGGACAACTCACCCGCATCGTTGGTGTCGTGCTGCTAGCACTGGGCTTGGGTTGGCTCGCGCTCGCGGACTCGTTGTCACCGGCCAGCGGCGATGGTCGCTTTGCAGCTGTGATCAGGATCGACGGCGCGATCGACGCCGTCACAGCTCGTTATTTGTCGAGGGCCATCGACAAGGCCGAGGCCGACGAAGCGGTCCTGATCATCGTGGAGATTGACACGCCGGGGGGGCGGCTTGATTCGACTAGGGACATGGTCGAAGACATCCTTGGCGCGCGAGTGCCGATGGCGGTCTATGTTTCCCCATCCGGTGCGCAGGCGGCCTCGGCGGGGACCTTTATCACCGCCGCGGCCAACTTCGCGGTGATGGCCCCGACGACGAACATTGGTGCCGCGTCGCCGATCAGCTCGTCAGGCGAGGGCCTGCCGGAGACGCTGGGACGCAAGGTCACTGAGGACACGCTGGCCTTCATACGTGGGATCGCGCAGCGGCGCGGGCGCAACTCCGACGCGCTCGAGGCAACGGTCACCGAGGCGCGGGCCTACTCAGCGACCGAAGCGATCGAACTCGGCGTCGTGGACCTCATCGCCGACGACATCACAGACCTCCTCGCTCAGCTCGACGGCCGCCGCGCGGAGACAGCGGCCGGTACCGTGGTGCTCGACACGAGCGGCCTCGATATCCGTGAGATCAAGAAGACGCTTCTGGAGAGATTCCTGACCGTGATTGCCGACCCGAACATTGCGTTCCTGTTGCTCTCGATCGGAGGCATCGCTCTCGTAGCCGAGTTCTTCAGCCCAGGATTCTTTGGCCCGGGGATAGTGGGGGTGCTCGCCCTGTTACTCGCCTTCGTGGCGCTCGGGCAACTTCCCGTCAACTGGGTGGGCGTAGCTCTCATCCTGTTCGCGATGGGCCTGTTCTATTTCGAGATGCAGGCTCCCGGGATCGGCGTCTTCGGTGTAGGTGGCGTAGTGACCTTCGTGGTCGGCGCGTTCCTCTTCTTCGGCGGCTTCTTCGAGGCCTCTGAGGTCCCCGAACCAACGGTGGAAGTGAACCGCTGGCTGATCGTCGCCACGGCAACGGTGACGGCGGCGGCGCTGCTCTCGCTCCTGATGTTGGCACGAGAGGGCGGCTCAGCTGATGCTTACGTCACCGCCTCAGACGCGGCGCTGATTGGCGAGCGGGGCGTGGCGATCTCCGACCTCCAGCCGTCCGGGAGGGTGCGCATTGGCGACCGTGAGTGGAACGCGGTGACCGACGAAGGTGACCCGGTGCCGGAAGGTGGCGACGTGCGCGTGGTCGGTGTCTACAGCGGGGGGCTGCTCAAGGTGTCGGGTGGGTCCGAAGACCCCATGTCGCGCTCGCGCAGCCGCCTCGGCGCGATCCTACGGCGAATCCGGACGATCGCAACGAGAAGCGAAGAGGAGAACGATCAGTAGGACGCCGGCGGAGGCGATCACTGATAGAAGGAGACAGCAAAATGGCGTTCATCATCAAGCTGGCGGGCCCAAACGAGGCGCTGGTCCGATCGGGAGGCGGCACCCAGCCCAAAGTGCGCGTCGGCGGTCGCATGATCGCACTTCCGATCTTTCACAAGACTGAACCGCCCCGGGTTTAGTGGAGACTCGGTTCATTGAGTCCCGGCACCTGCCGAGACCAGCTCACGTTCCTGGTTGCGCTCGTACTCGGCGGGTGGCAGGTAGTCGAGCGCACTATGCAACCGCCGATGGTTATACCAGTCCACCCACTCCAGCGTCGCCAGCTCGAGGTCGTCGAGTCCGCGCCACGGTCCCCGGCGGTGCACCAACTCCGCCTTGTAGAGCCCGATCACCGACTCCGCCAGCGCGTTGTCATAGGAGTCACCACGACTCCCGACCGAGGTCACGGCCCCGGCCTCGGCGAGCCGCTCGGTGTAGCGGATCGAGAGGTACTGCACCCCACGATCGCTATGATGAATCAGCCCGTCGAAGGGTCCGTTCCGCGCCCATAGCGCCTGCTCAAGGGCATCGAGCGCGAGTTCGGTCCGCAGTGAGCGCGATGCCTGCCAGCCGACGACCGAGCGCGAGTAGACGTCGATGACGAAGGCGACGTAGACGAAGCCCGACCAGCTGGGCACGTAGGTGAGGTCGGCTACCCAGAGCCGGTTGGGGGCTGGTGCGTGGAAGTCCCGCTCCACGAGGTCCGCCGGTCTGGGCGCGCTCTCGTCCGCCACGGTCGTCCGTTTGACCTTCCCACGTACCACCCCAGAGAGACTCAGCTCCCGCATCAGCCGCTCCACGGTGCAGCGCGCGACGGGGATGCCCTCGCGGTGCAGCTGGCGCCAGAGCTTGCGCGCACCGTAGACCCCGAACTGTTCGGCGTGGACGTGCTGCAGCTTCACCTTCAACGCCTCGTCACGCACCCGCCGCGCCGAGAGCGGTCGGCTCCGGGCGGCGTAGTAGCTGGACGGGGCGACCTGCAGTTCCCGGCAGATCGGCTCGACCCCGAAGCGTTCGCGGTGGGTCTTGATGAAGCGAGTCATTTCGGCAGTCGCGGGTCGAGCTCCCGCGCGAAAAAAGCCGAAGCGGCCTTGAGGATCTCGTTCGCCCGGCGCAGCTCACGGTTCTCGCGCTCGAGCTCCCGCAGCCGCGTCTGCTCCTCCGTCGTCTGCCCCGGCCGTGCGCCGCCGTCGACCTCAGCCCGTCGCACCCACTTCCGTAACGTCTCCGGCGTCATCCCGAACTTCGAGGCGATCGAGCTGATCGTTGCCCACTGCGACGAGTGGTCCCGCTCGTGCTCGAACACCATCCGGACCGCCCGCTCGCGGATCTCCGCTGGGTATCTGCCTGGTCGTGTCATCGCTCCATCCTCTCAAGGACTGGAGCCTCCAACATTCCCGGGGCGGTTCAAGACGCAGCACCTCTCGCTTGAGGTGATGACGCTCGCGGTCAGCACCGTGAAGGTCTACACGAGCGAAGGTGTCGCCGTCTCAGTCGACGGCATCGCGCAGGTGAAGGTCGCCCGCAGCGAGGACGCGATCAGGACGGCGGCACAGCAATTCTTGGGCAAGACGACCGACGCGATAGCGCAGATTGCGCTGCAAACCCTCGAAGGCAATCAGCGGGCCGTCCTTGGCACGTTGACCGTGGAGCAGATCTACCGGGACCGGGAGACGTTCGCTACACGGGTTCGGGAGGTGGCCGGGCCCGACATGGCGAACATGGGACTCGAAATCGTGAGCTTCACGATCCGGGACATCCAGGACGAGCAGGGCTACCTTGACGCGCTGGGCCGCGCGCGGACCGCTGAGGTCAAACGCGACGCGGAGATCGGCGAGGCCGAGGCCACGCGGGACGCCAACATCCGAAGGGCGGAGGCGGAGCGGGACGCGGGCATCGCTCAGGCCGAGGCAAACCGTGACCGTGAGTCAGCCACGTTTGAGGCGGACACGAAAATCGCCGAATCCGAACGGGACTTCAACGTCGAAAAGGCAGGTTTCGAGCGAGAGACGAACGCACGGCGGGCTGAGGCTGAGCTGGCGTACCAGCTTCAGGAGGCGAGGACCCGCCAGGAGATCCGTGAGCAAGAGCTGCAGGTAGAGGTAGTCGAACGCACAAAGCAGATCGAGATCGAGGTGCAGGAGATTACCCGCCGCGAACGAGAGTTGGATGCCTCTGTGCGGCGACCTGCCGAGGCAGAAAAATACCAACTGGAGACCGTTGCCACAGGTAGGAAGGCCGAGACCGTCGCCGGAGCAGAGGCTGATGCGGAGACGATCAGACTGCACGGAGAAGGCGAGGCGCAGGCGATCCGTGCGCGTGGCGAGGCGGAGGCCGACGCGATCCGTGCACGGGGACTGGCGGAAGCCGAGGCGATGGAGCGAAAAGCTGACGCCTGGAAGCAGTACGGGCAGGCCGCGATGATCGACACCTTGCTGGAGTCGCTGCCAGAGGTGGCGGCCGCTGTTGCGCAGCCTCTCGCGCAGACGGACCGCATCGTGATGATCGGTGGGGGAAGCGACGGGATCGGCGCAAGCCGCCTTACTGGTGACGTAACGACTGTGGTCTCACAACTGCCTGATTTGGTGGAGAGCCTCACCGGGATCGACATCCTCGGAACGTTGAAGAACCTCCGGGGCGTCGTCACAACAGACGAGCTCAGCGGAGAGACAGCAGAGATCCAAGGGAGCGACGAAGGAGGAGATCCGCCCGAGGCGGAAGCCTCCTCCGGAGAGGAGACCCCGGGCGAAGACACTTCGACGACACCGGAGGAGTAGTTCTGCTCAGTTACAAAGAAGCCAACGCCGAGGATGACGACCTCTTCGGCCTCAGCGTCACGCTGGCAGCGCGCATCGGGGGACTGGGTGCGGCATGCGGTGGCGTAGGGGGAGAGCCCCCACCCCTTTCCCCTTGGAGGTCGAACTAGCAACCCGCACCCCCGGCCAGGAGGGTGGCTACGCGTGAGGGTGGAGGGGCACGCCCCGCCCGCTGTTGCCGCAATGCACGGCCGGTCTTCCTGATCGGCGGCTTCTTGTTCGAGCATGCCCTTGAGTGCACGCAGCTCTTCGAGAGTGATGTCAGCACGCACGTGGACCTGGGTGCGCGGTCCATCCTCCGAGGCCTACCGATGCCGCAACTACGCTGCCCACGTCCATCTCTGCCTCCGGAGTCCGACGGCCGCGTTGGATGGCGAGGCGGAGTTGACTTGCCTCGATGGATGCATACGCTGACCAAAACTGGCATGACCGTGGCGAGGAGCGAACCGGCCGAGAATCGCGCGGCCACGGCGGGCAGAGGGATCGGTACCCAACGATGGTCAGTGCAACGCAGCGGGTCGTGGACTTCATTTGCGAGACGGCGCCCGAGGAAATCCCCGCGGAGGCGCGCGAGATGGGTCGACGCGCCCTGCTCGACACCATCGGGGTCACGCTTGCCGGTGTGAATGAGCCGAGCGCTCGCATCTCTCGCGAGTTGCTGGACGCCGAGGGCGGGCGCGAGCTGGCTACGGTGTTGGGCACCAGCCTGCGCGCGCCGCTGACGGGGGCGGCGCTGACCAACGGCACCGCCGGGCATGCCCTGGATTACGACGACGTCGGCGGCCACATGGGCGGCCACCCCTCCCTCCCGCTGATGCCGGCGCTACTCGCGGCCGGTGAGTCAATCGGCGCAGCCGGCGCTGACATCGTCACCGCCTTCGTCATCGCGTTCGAGGTCGAATGCAAGATTGGGCGAGCCCTCGGACGCTCCCACTACGCTCGCGGGTTCCACCAGACTTCTACGCTCGGCCCCCTCGGAGCGGCAGCGGCCTGTGCACGGCTGCTCGGGCTCGACGGCGAGCAGACCACACATGCCCTCGGCATCGCCTCATCCCTGTCTGGCGGGTTGCGTCAGAACTTCGGCTCGATGACGAAGCCGCTGCAGGCGGGCAATGCTGCTCGCGGCGGGCTGATGGCCGCACTGCTCGCGCAGCGAGGGTTCACCGGCGGTGACGACATCCTCGACGGCCCGATCGGATTCGTGCGCATGTTCGCGCCGGCCGAGGACTCCGACATGGAACTGCTCGACGACTTCGGTGCACCGTGGGAGATCTTGGACCCCGGAATCAGCGTGAAGAAGTATCCGTGCTGCTTCGTCACACACCGTGCCGCCGACGCGACGCTCGCGCTCGCAGATGAGCATGGACTGACCCTCGAAGCCGTCGAGCACGCCGAGGTGCACGTGCCAGCAGGCTCGCTCGGGCCGAACTCCACGATCGGGCCGTTGATTCACCATCGTCCGAATACAGGTCTCGAGGGGAAGTTCAGCATGGAGTACGTCGTCACCTCGGCGATCCACGACCGCGGGCTCAGGTTTGCCAACTTCGAGGACGATCAGGTGGACCGCCCGGAGGTGCAGGACTTCATCGCCCGCTTCAAGACGGTGGCGGACCGCGAGCCGCATCCGGCCGCCAACCGCGGCGACGATAGCGTCACTGGCCCGGGTTACCACGTCGTCGAGCTCCACCTGACGGACGGGCGGGTGCTCGCTGACTCCGTGGCGCAGGCCCGCGGCGGGCCGCTGGACCCGCTGAGCTGGGGCGAGCTGCGCGAGAAATACGAGGACTGCGCCGCGCGCGTCCTCGCACCCGACGCGGTCGCGCGTTCGGCCGACCTGATCGCCAACCTCGACCAGGTTCCGGACGTGCGTGCGCTGACGGCGGAGCTGGCCACCACCGGGAGCTAGCGGCGTCGCGGCAGCGGCCCCGCGACGGTCGCCGGAGGCAAGGATCATGGCGGTGCCGCGATTCGGACTCAATCGATTCGACCTGGGGTCGGTCGAGCGGTTCGTCGCGGACGTTCGGAAGGCCGAGGAGCTCGGCTGGGACATCGCCTTCACCGTGGACTCCCAACTCGGCGCCCGCGACCCGTACATCCTGCTGGCGCTCGCGGCCCAGGAGACCACCCGCATCGGACTGGGGACCCTGCTGACTAACCCGGTGACCCGCCATCCCACCGTCACGGCGTCAGCGATTGCGACGCTGGACGAGGTCTCGGCGGGGCGCGCGTTCCTCGTGATTGGCGTCGGCGACACGGCGGTGGAGCACTCCGGCCTGGAGCCAGCGACAGTGCGCCGTCTACGCGAGAGCAGTGCGGACATCCGCACACTACTGGGAGGCGGCAGCCTGGACGTCGGGAGGCCCGAGCCCGCTCGCCTTCGCCACGCGCGGCCGGTGCCAGTCTGGGTCGCTGCCGCCGGACCGCGTGCGCTGGCCGCGGCGGGGGCGGTCGCGGACGGCGTGTTCATCCGCGTCGGACGTCACGCGGCGAACCTCGACGCCGCGATCGATGCGGTGCGAGGCGGCGCCACTGAGGCCGGTCGAGACGCTGGCGAAGTGAGTCTCGGGCTGATCGTACACACGGTGCTGGTGGACGAGCCCGAGCGCGCGCTGCGCATCGGACGGGCCCTCGCTGCGGGCTACTACGATCACTCGCCGGTGCTGTTCGAACGCGCCGGATTGAGCTGGACCGGTCCCGCCCCGGATGAGTTGAAGCGCTCCATTCGGCCCGACTTCACACGCGCGATCTGGCGGCGGCGGGTGAGCAGTTGCAGTTCATCCCGCCCGAGGCGGTCGACGCGTTCATTTTCCATGGCGCGCCGTCGCAGGTGGCGACGCAGCTCATCGACGTGGTCGAGCGCTATCCAGACTTCGAAGTCGTAGTGCCGCAGCCATCGTCACCGCGGCTCCCGCACGAAGATGCCCCACCGTTCTACATGGAGCGAATGGCCCGCGAGGTCCGCCCAGTCGTGCGCGACGCGCTCCGCCGGCGCTGATCGACCGGCGGGCCGGGCCGCCACAGTGACACCACCGACCCATCAAACAAGAGGGGGTGGGGCCAGGGGCGATCGAGACCCTGGACTCGGTAGGACTCGTTCAACTGCCTCGCACTCGTGATCGGATAGAAGGAAACTTGTTCCGGCAGTTCGGACGCGATTTGCGGGAGGTATCTGCGATAACGGTGCCGCTTCTGCCCACACTTCCAGTAGCACCGAGTCACGCGACGCGAAGCTCGTTCGCCACGACTCCCTGTTCTCGTTCCAGAGTTGTTCTCGCCGCAATGACCTGAGCGTGGTGCGCCGGAACGCCCGCCAGAACATCAGCGGGAACGGAAGCTGAATCACGATCGCCGTGTCGGCTCGGGCGAGGACGTTTGCGGGGGAGGTCGCCGTAGTTGCCATCAACGACCCAACCGTCGGGCGAGGCGTCCATCCGCTGGGACGCGATCTGCCAGATCTCAGCCCTGGGACGACGAGTCCAGTCCGCCTGGTGGTGGATCTCATCCAGCTCGATGTGGCTGAGGCCGAGCTTGCGGGAGAGGGCTGCTGACAGCGTGGTCTTGCCACCGCCCCCGAACACACTGACTCGCCAACCGAACGGTCGGTCAGTGGCACCGCATTCGAGTCGGCGTAGCCCATGATGAGAGGGTATGTCAGGGCGCCTCTGGATCTCTCAGAGCGTGTGGCCCGTGTGGCTTAGTGCTCTTCCATGAACCGAGAGGTTCTTTGCAGGTAGCCATCCGTATCTGGGTGGCGGCTCACGATGCCCCGCCACTCTGGGGTCTGCGTGACTCGGGCGTACTCCCTGTCTCGCGCTTCTTTGTCCGGCCAGCGGATGATCCAATGCACGTTAGCGGTGCCGTGCTTTGACACGTCCGGATCAGTTCCCGCTGATTGCGGTTTCAATCCCGGAGTCGAGCCAGAAACCTACAAGGTCGAGGTTGGCCCTGAGGTAAGGAAGGGCTTCTCCGACTACCCATGCCTTGTACTCGTCCCACATATCGCGGCGGTACCAGTAATCGCGAACTTCGTAGAGCACAGCGGCACCTCCAGCGGCATGCTACACAAATCACGGATGCCATCGGTCACCGATGTCTGGCCAGCTGCACACTCGCTCTTCGATCGAAGAGACCAGGCAGTGAGACGGGACGGTGAGAGGGAGGATGCGTCTAATTCGATCATGCACATCACCACCGACCGGCTGATACTTCGCGACTTCGTGGCGGATGACGGGACTGAGGTGCTCGCGTACCAGCGTGACCCTCGGTACCTCCGGTTCTACCCCTGGACCGATCGTTCTACAGATGACGTGCGAGCTTTCGTGCAGATGTTTCTAGACCAGCAGGCCGAAGAGCCGCGCCGCAAGTTCCAGCTCGCGATCACGCTTCCGGAGGACGGACGCTTGATCGGCACCTGCGGGATCCGCCGCAAGCCTGACAACGATTCGGAAGGCGACATCGGCTACGAACTCGCTCCCGAGTTCTGGGGCCGCGGTTACGCGACCGAGGCAGCCGCTGCGATGGTCGCGTACGGCTTCAGCGAATTGGGTCTGCACCGGATTTCGTCCTGGTGCATTGCCGACAATGTTGCATCCGCTCGTGTCCTCGAGAAGGTTGGGTTGCAGCTTGAAGGTCGCCTTCGAGAGAGCGAGTCGTGAGTCCGTCGGACTGTCGTCGCGGCGTCCAGCACAACCGCCCTGCCGATCTTCATCGTCGGAAACCAATCACATCAGCTGGTCATGGCCGGGGGTCGATGGAAGTGGGGCGGGCGGGGAGGCCACTCCCCGTCCGCCCTCGCACGTAGACACCCCAGTGGGGGGTGCAGGTTGCTAGTTCGAGCGATCGATGGAACGGGGTGGGTTCGACCCCCTGAGGGAACGGTTGGGGCGATCGCTCCCGTTCGCTCGGCCGGTCGGTGCCACCGTTTCCGCCTCACGGTCCTTGGGCTGCGCGTCTGCGCCGGGGGGCAGCAGTCTTGCGGGCGGGGCGCGGAGCCTAGCGGGAAGTCTTGGCCAGACGGCGCTGCCGAGTGACTCGGCCACGCGGAGCACAGAGGCGCGGCCGGGACCCCACTGGTAGCCGTACTGCGCGCGAAGCGCGGGCGGGAGCAGCGCGGCCGTGAGGGTGCGGAGTCCGCGCATCATTGGAAGCGACAGCAATGAAGGCGACGGCGCGAAGAGTTCGCGCTCGAGCCGTCGCGCCACAGGTGAAACCTCGAGGCGGGACAGCATCTCGTCGCGGTACGCTGCGAACGCGGTCAGGTCCGGCGGCAGAGCGTCCGACGGCACCTTGAGCAGCAGCCCGGCGCGACGCATGTCGGCGTAGTAGTTCTCGGCGCTGTGGCACTCAAGCGGTCCCACGAATCGCCGATGCATTTCGAGGGCGGAGTCGATCAGCGTGGCAAGCACCCAGGCGAGCAGGGCGGGATCGCCGGCGCGGTAACCAGCGCCCACGATCCGCTCGTGCACGGCGTTCACGGCGCGAGCCGCCTCAAGAGCCTGCGTCTCGGTGCCGAACACGAGCGCGAGCGTCGGCCGGAGGGTGCGGACGAAACGCCCGATACGATCGGTCCGGAAGCTCGAGTGCTCGGCGACTGCGGCCGCCACGGTCGGGTGCGCGATCTGCATCAGGAGCGCCCGGCCACCGCCGAGCAGCACGATGCTCTCGCGATGGACCGCCCGGATCGCCGAATCGTCGCTGAAAACCATCCGCACAGGCTACGCCGCTAGGGCGGCCTTCACTACGCGCCTCTCCCCGCGCCCCCTAAACGTAGCCAGACCCCGAGGACGGGTGCGGGTTGCCTTAGTCGCGGCAGCGCCTCGTGAATCGATTCACCAGAGTTGAAACTGGCTCGGCGATCTGAATCTGACCCCGCCGCACCATGAAACAAGGGGGGCGGGTCTCGGTCGGCCAAAGCCTTGAGCGCACGAGGGGAGAGGCGCCGCCCACAACCCGGAGGATTGTGCATAATACAGATGCAATGTCTGCGCTCGGGCTGCCGAGGTTCGAATGCTGCTCTGCCCGCGATGTCTCACCGAGAACAGCGACTCAGCCGAGGCATGTTCGTCGTGCCGCAACACGCTCGGGCCTCAGAACTGGGTCGTCGACCGTCCACGGACCCAGGAGACCCCAGAGACCTTCGAGCGCCGTCTGGCCGAGCGCCGGCAATTCGAGCAAGCACGGGACGCTGAGGCACGCGGGTCGGACTCCCCGCCGAAGCTGCTCGCTGCCGCCGCATCGATCGCCCTCTTCATGGTGTCTGCGGCGTACATCTATTTCGCCTGGGTACTCCTTCAAGAGATTGAGCTAGTGCGGGACTTCGACCCCGGAGGGACCGAGTCGCTAACCGAGCGGGTGGTCGAGCTGCGGCGATGGAACGACCGCTTAGATGCAGCACTATTGGCCGCGCTGGGGACGACACTCCTTGCGGCAATCGGCTTCCTGGCGTGGGAGTACCGCGCGTTCAGGAACCTGTCCGTATCGAACTCGGCGATCCGGCGGTACTCTCCGCGGTCAACTCTGATCTGGTGGTTCGTCCCGATTGCGAATCTGTTCCGGCCGTACCAGGTGATGCGTGAACTGAGTGACGACCGCGCTCCGACGGACGACGGGACGCCGACTGAGAACCGCGATCCACCGTTTCGATGGTGGTGGGGCCTGTGGACCGCCGGCTGGATCGGGCTCTGGGTAGGTCGCCCGATCCTCGTGCGGTCTGACGCTCTCGGCAGCCTCTGGGAGGGGCTGATCATGAGCGCGCTTGCGCTCATGCAGGGTGCTGCTGCGTTGCTCGCGATCGCTCTCATCTGGCAGGTCGTCGCAAGGCAAGGCGCCCGGCGCAGCGCCGCTGCTCCGTCTGCGGTTGCGGAGTTCGGCGCTGAGGGTGCGAGAGCACCTAACCGGCGATGGCCGGTCGGCACCCTGCTGCTCGGTGTCCCAGCGTCCGCGGCGCTCCTCGCTGCGCTGGTGCTATTCGTTGCGAACGATCAAGAGGAGACGGGCTTCGATCCCCCGGTAGGCAGCCCTGGCCAGGAAGCGTTTCATCCCGCCGATTGGACCAAGTTCGAAGCGGGCGGCGCGGAGATCTGGCTTCCCCCAAGCTTCCAGGGCGGAAGTCCGACTGAAGGCGATCTCGAGATCGTCAGGGAGTCGCTCAGGACGCTCGGGCCAGAATTCGCGGGTGCAGGGGAGACGATCGGCGAAGGCATCGTGCTCCTCGCACTCGATCTGGAGTCTGGACCGGCCTTCGTGACGAGCGTGCAGGTGGCACGTGAGCCTGTGATCTCCGTGATCTCCGCGAACGCGTATTCGGACATCGTGGTTTCGGGTCTGGGTGCGCTGGGAACGCGGCTGGTCCAGCGCGAAGAACTCGCCGTGGAGGGCTTTGAGGCGGTTCGCGCCGTGCTCGAGACACCGGCCTCCGGGCAGACGATCCGGCAGCTCATCTATTTCATCAAGACGGAGCAGAATGTCGTCTGGTTCGTCGTCTTCAGTAGCGCCCGCGAGGAGTTCGAGAGAAGGCTGCCCACGTTCGAGCTGAGCGTTCGCATGCTCGTCGTCCGCGATGTCCATGTCGGGACACTGATCGTGCCGGCAGAGCCCGCGGTCGCAGCATCAGACACCACGAGTCCAGGTGAGCCGGCGACCGCCCTGCCCACAGCCGCCGCCGAGGGGTTCTCCGCGAACGAGATCTTCGAGCGAGTCTCTCCCTCCATAGTGTTCATCACGACGCTGACCTCGGGAGGGAGCGGCATTCTCATCGACGAGACGCATGTGCTGACGAACGCCCACGTGGTCTGGCCACACCAGGAGGCGGAGGTGCTAGTTCCACAGGGAACGCCGCTTCTGGGTCGCGTGGTTGGCTGGGATCTGATGGCTGACATCGCTGTGCTCGAAGTCCCACGTGTTTCGCTCGGGATGACCACTCCTCTTACGATCGTCGACGGGACGAATCTCCCGATCGGAAGCGAGCTATTTCTCATTGGCTATCCGGCAGAGTTCGAGCGGTCGCCGTCGCCAACGATCAGCCGTGGAGTCCTATCACGAGTCCGCTCGTGGGAGCCGCTCGGCATCTCGTTTCTCCAGACAGACGCCGCGATTGCGAGCGGCCAGAGTGGCGGTGCGCTCGTGTCGGCGAGCGGCGAGGTCGTGGGTCTCTCTGGGAGGCGACTGGGCGAAGGCAACTTCGCGCTGGCCACATCGATGCCCGACGTAATGAGCCGAGTGGGACGCCTTCTGCAAGGCGAGAACGTTGACGGGCTGGGCGACCGGCGCTACTCCATGGACGGCGCTGGCAATGAGATCCAGTTCACGCTGCCCAACCTCTTCTTCGAGCAAGCGCTCTTGCTGAATCAGCCGATCGGCACTCGCGTCATGCTCGAGCTCGAGGGCGATCACAATGGCTACTTCGTGGCTGGGCTCGCCGGAGTTCCACCCATCTTTTGGTCGATCTTCGCCGACGATACCCTCACGGGACTGGAAGAAGGAGAACTCACAACAGAATTCGATGCGCCTCATCTCGTCGCCGCCGGTCAATCCGATGCGAATTCCGGCGAATTCGTGATCAGGAGCAACGTACCGTACCCCTCGCCCTCTTTGATGATCCCGATGACGGACGCGAAGTGTCCGTGGGCTCGACGGTCGCAGCGAATCTCGATTACGTAGGCGACCTGGACTACTTTCTGATCGACCTCGTTGCCGGCGTCCAGATGACCATCAAGGTCGAATCGATCAACTTCGATCCGATCGTCGGTATCGCGCTGGACGGCGCCTTCCTCCTGGCCTTTGACGATGACAGCGGAGGCGGGCTCCTCGGGCTGAACGCGAGGCTCACGTTCACGCCGGACAAGGCAGGAACCTACCTGATCGTCGTAAATGACGCTCAGGCATTTGAGGCTGGCGGATACTTCTTGAGCATGAGTAGACCGTCTCATCAGCAGCCGATGCAGCTCAGCCATGGACGCTTCCTGACCCAACACGCCGACCACGAGTGGTCTGGGACCCTAACCGCAACCGAGGCGGCGGGGTCACGACCGCTTCCTCGGAGCCGCTGCTACGACTAACGAGGTGCCGGCCCGGGGACGGTCTCAAACGGGGGCCCCGTCGAGAGAGCCGGTCTCTTCATCTGTATCGCGTCATGCGTCGCGGTCCTGTCGGCGCCCTAGTGCAAGAACCGCTACTGCGGCGCGATCAGACCTCACGAGAACAGTGGCCACTATTGGATTTTGCGATCTCTCTGCCAGGAGCAGCGCCACGATCGCGGGCGTCCACAGGAGAATCGAGATCGCGAGGATCGTGACGACGTTGACCGCCCCGCCGGATAGAGCGACCGCGTACGTCACGACGGCGGCCACGGCAGTCGAAGCTGCCAGTGCGAGGACCGCCCTCACGGTCAGCTGCAGCACCCGAACCCCCTGCAGAGCGCGACGTGGTCATCGCTGGCTGGTTGCGAAGCTCAGTGTACGCGCGCGCCAACGGAGGCCCCGCCCGAGAGGGCGGGCCTCCCTGTTCGGCCCGCCGTAGCATTAGACAAGAGGGGTGGGGTCACGGCTGGTCTTCCTGTTCCTCGGCTTCTTGATCCAGCATAGCCTTGAGCGCACGCAGCTCTTCGAGGGTGACGTCCGCCCGCACGTGGACCTGAGCGGTGGGGCCGTCTTGGCTCGCCCAGTGTCGGTCCACAGCTTCGCGCGGGCGACCGATCAGCAGCTTCCAGATCTTCATGGCACGCACGTCCCCGTGGCGCATCCCGTCCCGAAGCTCTTGCCAGGCGTCATCGAACTCGTCCGCGGCGCGCTCGACGAACTCCTTCTTCGACCACTCGCGTGGTTCCTGCTCCGAGATCGGGAAGCGACCGCTGCCCTTTACGGCCAGTCCACGCCGGTCACGCAGCACCGGCTGCCGGATGCCTTGGCAGATGGCTAGCTCGCCAGACTCCACGGCCTGCACTACGTCTGCACGCGTACGATCGCCGTAGCCGCGTGCTAGGTCTAGCGAGTGGATGAGATCTGATTGTTTGTGCTGTGCCACTGGAGTAGGACCCCTTACAGAAGGACTGTATCGTCTACAGACAGTATACAGCGGGGGCCTTGATCAACCAGCAACAACGGCGGATTGAGTTACGTGGCACCAAGCGCACGCGCTCCAGTGAGTTCGGGCTTCCACGGTTTTGAGTCCGAGATCCCCCACCCCACTTCCTTCGACCCCGTCGCTAGCAACCTGCACCCCCACCGCGGGGCCTACGCGTGAGGGCGTGAGGGGAGGGGCTCTACGGGCCGCGCACCAGCGAACCGTCGTCGTAGACCACCGCGCCGTCGATGAAGGTCAATGCGGCGGCGATCTCATCGATCTCGTCGTCAGGTACGTTGAGGAAGTCCGCGTTGAGGATGACCAGATCGGCCAGCTTGCCGGCTTCGATCGACCCGAGTTGGTCTTCTTCGAGTGCCGTCCAAGCGCTGCCCATGGTGTACAGACGAAGGGCCTCGAGGCGTGAAATCTGCTGCCCGTCGTTGACCAACGAACCGGAGATCGTCCGGCCGGTGACCATGAAGTGAATACCCTGCCAGGGGTTGAGCGGACCGACCGCTCGCCCGTCAGAACCCGCGCCGGCCGTCACGCCTGCATCGATGATGTCCCTGAAAGGTGCTCCGCTACCGAAGGAACCGTAGTACGCGAAGTTGTGCACGCCCACGCCAACGCCGAGGTCCGCCAAGCGCGAGAGATGGTCGGACGACAGTTGATTGGCATGGTCCAGCGACCAGTGAAGCTCGGCCAGTGCCGTCGTAGCATTGACCTCTTCGAACGCGCTGATATGGGCGTCGTGCTCCGCCGATCGCAGCGAGTGCTGCGCCAACGGCCGACCCCGTGCGGCGATGTCCGACCAGCCCGCTGCGAAATCGGACGAGATGTCGCCGAAGTTGCCGAGCGAGAATTCCCCGACGCCGATAACGCGCATCATGGCGTCGCCTTCGCCCACCCGTTCGAAGCCGGCCTCGACAGCCTGAATCGTCGTGTCGATCGTGCCGAGCCCGCCGAAGCGGAGGCGCATCCGTATGGTGAGGTCGCCGCTCTCCCAGAGTCCGTACGCCATCTCGACATCGCCGGTGCTCGACATATCGATCACCGTGGTAATCCCCATCGAGTTGGCCCAATTCATATACTCCGCTGCCGCCCGCTCGGCGTCCGCGTCGGTTTGCTCAGACCGCAGGATCTGAATCGCCCTGGGCGTCCGGCTCGTGTTGTCGACCGCGATCCGACCGTCTGTCGCGATGGTTCCCAGGCCGTTCGCCGCGAGGTGCGCCTTCGCGAGCGAGTTCACGGCCGACGGTCCGCTGAACGAGGCTTGGAGGTACACCGGATGGTCGGGCGCTACCGCATCGAGCTCAGTGAGGGTCGGCAGGCGGAAGGCGCTCGTGGGGTAGCCACCGACGACGATGATGTATTCGCCAACCGGAACGGATTCACTCCGTTCGCGAATGCCGTCGAGAACGTCCTGGGTCGACCGTGCGTCCTCGATCTGCCACAGGAAGTGTCCAGGCCAGACCCAGTCGCGCGTGAAATGCACGTGCGAATCGATGAAGCCGGGAACGACGGTCCGACCAGCGAGATCAACCACGCACGCGCCGTCCGGCACCGTGATCGAATCCCCCACCGCACTGATGCGGGAGCCTTCCAGC
Organism: Dehalococcoidia bacterium; assembly: GCA_965226785.1. GTDB lineage: Bacteria > Chloroflexota > Dehalococcoidia > UBA2979 > UBA2979 > CBDDEC01. Next base: position 216,339 of record CBDDEC010000004.1, on the reverse strand, counting down.
AACACCGCCGAGGCCTGGGAGTCTGTCTCGTCGACCGTAAGGATCACCCCGTTGACCAGGGCGATCACGTTCGAATCCGCCAGGCAACCCGACACCGACTGGTCGCTCACTTGAGTCGTAGCCGTTACCGTGCTTTCCCTGTCGCTGACGCTCTCCGACGGGACGTCCGGTGTGCTTGGTCGGCTGGTCTCGTCGCCCGAGCAGGCCGCGAGAAAAACGAGACCAATCGCGACGATGGCCAGGACACGCAAGAGTGTTTGCTTCATCAGTCCTCCCCCGCTCACGACGAGCCACCCCGTCGTCTCCCAATCCTGATCGGTCGGATGTGCCTGCCCCTCGCGCTGAGAGGGAGCACGTCGGAGCGGGCGGCGCGCCGCGCTACTGGATCCATACCGGGTCTGCCGAGTCCGGGTCAGAGTGGGCGCCGAGATAGCCATGATTCGCTGCCGGCGAGCCGTCGTGCACGTCCTGCCCCTGTCCTTCGTCGAGGCTCCAGAAGCCGACCAGCCCGGGGGACGTCAGGTCCACACCGTCCCGTGCCAGCGCTTCGATTTCGATGGCAGGCAAGCTCCGGTTCCACATCGCAGGATCGTCGATCTCGCCCGGGAAGAACCAGATCGGGGGCTCTGTGCCGCCTGCGGGGAGCCGGCCAATTGCCCCATGCGTGGCGCCGATGCTGAGGAACTGCTGGTTGTTGCTCGAAGGGGTTCCGGTGCCCTCGCAACGGGCGCGCTCGCGGCCGTCGATATAGAAGACCAGGGTTCCGTCTCTGTCGCGCGTGACCGCGACGTGGTGCCACGCATTGTCCGCAACGAAGGTGTCGCCCGACTGGCAAACGCCGAGGGGAACGCAATTGTTGTCCGGGTAGCAGTAGTTGTCCTCGTTCGAGGCCTCCAGCATGACCTCCAGGTCACCCGCCGGTCCAACGTAGAGCTGCCAAGACAGGTTGAAGGAGTTGTCGTCCTCGCCGCGCGCGACGATGGCTGCCCGTCGTGGGGGCGGTTCCGGAAGTCGAATCCACGCAGATGCGGTGAAGACCTCGGTCGGGAACGACGCATCCCATGGGACGAGCACACGGTCGTCGAGGCCATCGAACGCCAAGTGGAACTGATCGCTATCCGAGGCCAGCGAGCCTTCAGCCGGAGTGCGTGGAGCGGGAGTGGGTGGGATAGAAATAGTTGGCGACGGCTCCCCGGCCGCGTTACCAGCGCCCGCATCGACCGTCGAGGGGGCGCTCACCGCGCCGTCATCGGTACCGCACGCGGCGAGCACGACCGCGACCACGGCCACCAGAACGGCGCCGAGCCGGGCCTGGCCGCTGCGGTTCCGCAGCCATGCTGAGGCGAGTTTCAGCATCTGCCGACGCGATATGCCTGTTGCATGGTCAGTCTCCATGTGGAGGCGGACGATGGCCTCGTCCCCGAGCTTAGTGGTGGTCAACACTCCTCGAGTTCAGGCTCACACTAAGACGGCCGGCGTAAGGAGGACTTAAGGCGCGGCACCGCCAGCCCTACTGCGTTCGACTCGCGCCGCGGTCCGTTCACGCGCTCCGGGAGACAACGCGGCACGATGCTGCCGGCGCTCCGAAACTATAGCGAGCGTGATGATCACCAGAACTGCCGGGCGCCCAACTGGCATGCACTGGTCGCGTGCAGGACAGGGGCAGTCTCTACTCACCCACCCCTCTTCCTTCGACCAGCGAACTAGCAACCCGCATCCCACACCGGGGCGGCTACGTGCGAGGGCGTGAGGGAAGTGGCGCCCGTTCGCAAGCGAGAACCTGTTCACCGTCTCGATCTTCGCGTACGCGTCAGGATCCCTTGCGCGCGATATATGCCCGGCCTCCGGCGGTCGGCTAGACTGCCTGGCGGATCGTCGAAGCGAGGGGGAGCAAGATGGACAAGGGCGAGACGGTCGTCCCCGCAGGTGCGGTTGAAATCGCGATGAGCTACCGGGAGGACATCCCGGGCGATGCGGGGCTCTGCATCCAGATCTACGCCGAGGTGGACGGGCAGGATACCGAGCTGCTGCGCTTCGATTGCTTCACCAACGCTCCGCACTACCACTACGGGCCCGAGCTCGGGAACGAGCGACTGATGCTTGACGCAACCGCGGCCGGCGACCCGCTCGCATGGGCGCTCGAGCGCTTCGAACGCGGCCGCCTGCGCCCGATGATCGAGCGCGCGGGCTACCCGGCGGTCGCGGCGGTGCTCGATGATGACGCCTTCCAGGCCGCGATGCCCAACGTCGCCAGCCAGGCGCAGGCTATCGTCGCCGAGCACGCGTCCTAGGGCGGGCTCGGCAGCGGGGTCAGTAGCCGGCGACATTTCACCAAGGGGTCAACTAGCCCACGCCCCCCCCCCCCCCCCCCCGGGAGCCGTTACGCGTGAGGCTAGATGGAGAGTGGCGCGTAGTGAAGGCCGCCCTGGCCGCCTACCCTGTGCGTAGGTCATGGCGATGACCTGGATCGGTGGGACCTAAGGCCGCACAGTCAGTTCACCCCAAAGGACACGGCCTGGTAGAGAGCGTCGAGGAACGAGAACCAGAGCACGCTCGCGGTGCCCGAAGCCTCGTTGACATTCAACGTCATCGTGATCTGCCCCTGGGCGTCGAGGACACCCGAGACGTGCGAGGCGTTCGGGCCGCCCGGTGGATTGCCCAGGGTCGAGAAGAACGTCGTGCCCGCGACCGGATTGCCGTCTGCATCGAAGACGAAGAACTGCACGATCAGCACATCGCCTGATGTGGCACTCACGGGGCCGACGTAAATCGCCTGGAATCCGTTCAACAGCGGGATGATCGCGACGGGGGTGATCCCGGGCGGGAGTGACGGTGTGGTCGTGGTCGGCGATGGCTCCGGCGATGGTTCGGTCGCAGGTGGCTCCGGCTGCGGTTCGTTCGCAGGTGGCTCCGGCTGCGGTTCGTTCGCAGGTGGCTCCGGCTGCGGTTCGTTCGCAGGTGGCTCCGGCTGCGGTTCGTTCGCAGGTGGCTCCGGCGGTGCCTCGGTCGCTGGTGGCTCCGGTGGCGTCTCGGTCGCGGGCTGCTCCGGTGGCGATTCGCTCGCGGGTGGCTCCGGCGGCGATTCGCTCGCGGGTGGCTCCGGCAGTGTTTCCGTCGGCGGCGACGTGGTCGGTTCGGACGCAGCGGCAAGTCCCCCCGAGGACGACGAGCCGGATCCACTCGACGGCGGGTTGACGTTGCCTGAGTCGCCTGCCGCACCGTCGTTCCCGTTACCGAAAGCGAAGCCGAGAAAGAGGAACCCCCCGAGCAGGAACGCACCACCAACGCCGACGACAGTGCGCCAGCCGCCGGGGATCCAGCCCGGGATCGCTGGAAGCGAACTTGGCCCGCCCGCGCCGCCATCCTCGATACCTGTCGCGCCGTCATCGCCGGCCGTCGCGCTGGCGCCAGCGTCGCCATCGGTAGTCCCGGCGGCTACGCCAGTGCGAACACCTACGGCCGCTCGGCCCGTCTGCACGGCTCCACCCGAGGCGAGGCCGGTGGTTGGCGAGAGGTCGACGCCGGTGCTCCCCGGGATCACGTCGATGCCGGAGTAGGTCGCGCGAGGGGGCCCCGAGCCGTGGCCACCGAAAGCGATCAACGACTCGCCTTCGCCCCCCTGCGGGGTGGTTTGATGGCTGCCGCGGATCTTGTCGTCGATGTGCTGCAGGTCGGAGGGCACGTCCCATGTCACGTGCGTCGAGTGCTGTACGTTCGCGGGCCCATCGGCCAGTGCGTCGATGATCGGCTGCGTCTCAACCGCGTTCAGCTCCCTGCCGTTCCTGGTGACTCGCCAGGGATCGAGGTCGCCAGTGATCGCCAGGCCCGTGTCCCCACAGAGCCCCGTGTCGATGATCAGGCCGTCTTCGAGGCGGATCTTTCCTGCATCCTGCATCGCTCCCAGCTCAACTTTACCGTCGTTGAACTCTTTCAGCCGTTGGCTGTGACGACCGCGAATCTCGGTCTGGAGGCCTGGTGACAGTTCGTCGAGGTTGGCTGGCAGTGTCGGCTCGAAATAGCCGGCGAGGCCGATGTTGTTGGCGTCGGCTCCCAGATGAACATCGATCTCGTTAATCGTCTTCTGCTTGATCTTCACGGGCTTCCGCGGGTGCCCGCGCGCCTGCCAGCCCATCGAATCAACGTTCGCGGGGCGGAACTCGACCACGACGCCAAATTCATCGGCGACGTGTCGGATGTGCCGTGCGTCGGCGTCCATCATTCCGTAGGAAATGGGCGAGACGGGCGTGCCGACCTCGAGGTTCCTAACGTCGGTGACGATCTCGCCGGTCTCAGCGAGCTGCCGTGGCCCACCGCGACCGGCACCTCGTGAGGCCTGTTGCAAGCCGCCGACAACGCCGACTGCCTCCAGCGCCAACCCCCCGGCGAGATCGAATGTGGCATACAGGCGGTCGTAAAAGCCCAACTCGTTGCCGTAGATGTCGATCCCGAAAATCTCGACCACCTGGGCCGACATCGTGATGTGGGTGAACATGTCGTAGGAGCCGAACAGGATCGTGCCGAATGCGGCGGTGATCACGTCCGTCGACTCCCGGCGCGCCTGGTTCAGAACTCCGTTCAAGCCGTCAGACTCGGTGCGCTCGTCGTACTGAGGACCGGCGGTCGAGACCACGTCGAAGTAGAAGCGCGCGCCCGCCGCGCGCTGACTCATCCACAGATTCTCGTTCGTCATCACGCTGCGACCGCGGCCGATCGCGTCGAGCCTGACCGCCCCGAGGTCCAACACCGCCTGGTCCCTCGGATCGTCAGACTCCGCCAGTTGATCGTTGACGCTCGCCCAGAACGTCTCCTCGGCGACGAAGCGGGTCTCCACCTGGGCGATCGTCATCGTGTGGAACGACTCGTAGATGGTGGCGGTCGCGGCTGTGCCGTCGTACTCGATGGTCAGCTCGCCACCATCCTCGTAGCTCAGTGAGCCGATCCCGCCCCGGGAGAACTCGAACTGGAAGATGCTCCAGTCGCCACCCAACTGGAACGTCCCGCCGCCCTCGGCGCCCGTCTCGAGCGTCACCGGATTGGAGCGGTAGCGCGGGGCGCCAACGTTCCCATCCCAGGCCAACGTCAGCGTGTCCGAGTCGACACCGGTATTGAGGTCGACCTGGATCGTCTTCGGAGGCGGAGTGGTTCCCTCCGGGAGCGTGACCTCGATGCGGAAGGGATAGTCGTACGGGAACGCCGCAAGCGGCTCGCCTTGGACGGTCGTGATCGAGACCTGGGGTGTCTCATTTACCATGTCACACCAGCCTGGATGCGTTGCGGTGCGCTGGCGCCAGCGAGGTCGAGGTAGGGGCAGCGCTCGCCCTCGTCGCCCCCACCGCGCCCGTCCCGCAGGATCGCTCGATCGTCGTCGGGCGCGATCCAGAGCAGGCGCTGGTCGTCGATCCAGCGGCCGATATCGAGGTCGATCGCTTCGTCCGCGTACACCTCACGCCAGCCGCCCGGCCCGACCCAGCGGTCGTATGGCCATTCGTTTGCGATCGGCAGCTCGCGTGTGCGAGGCATGCCATCGGGCCCGAACTCCGATGCTGCAAAGTACGCCGTCAAGTAAGCGCGGTGCTTGCCGACGGCGACCGAGGAGAGCACCGCGACGGTGCCGGCGGGCTCGAGTAGCCTCGGCACGATGTACGGCACCGCGGGTCCCGGCGCGATGAGGTGCAGCGTCGGTTCGGGGTCGCCGCCGAGCGCGAGCGCTCCGGTGAGGGCGTACAGCGTCGCAGGATCGGCGCGGGGCGTGCGTAGCGGGGTGCGGTGGTCCCACCAGCGACCGGCGAGCGACGGATCGATCGCGCGGAACAGTTCCTGCGCGGTGAACGGATCGCGGCTGATCGATCGCGGCGGGATCAGACCGACGTAAAGCCGCCTGAGTCGCCGTTGCTCGTCGAGCAACGCGTCGAACTCGTCGGTCTCCGCGTCCGAGGCCGTCTCGGCCGAGTAACGGAGGCCGCGTTCCGCAATCTGGTCGGACAGCTCGTCGAGGCGCTGCGCCAGCGTGGCTGAATCCGCTTCGGCGAGCAGAGTATCGAAAGTCGTCATGATTAGTCCCTGACTGGGTCGGGAGCTTATCCGATGGAGGTGCCGAGCGAGAAGTTGAGTGGAGTGTGGTCGACGTTTTCGTTCGCCGGCGCAGTCCTGATAATCGTCGGTGCAACGAAGGCCGCATACTCGGGTAGTGCTTGGGCAGGACATCCTCTCGGCCGCATCCGAAGAGACGGTGAAGACGCTGACTGCGTTCGCCGCGGTCACAGTCGGCGCGATCTTCCCTTGGGCAGTGGCAATCTTCGTGCTGGGGGCATCGGTGATAATTCGGAAGTAGGGTCAGGGCTGGTGGGTGCCCACACTGCTACATGTCCGCCTGCCCGAGGGATATCACGTTGAAACCACTGACCTGGTCACCGCTACACCGTGATATCTATTCATGACCCCTTTGTAGTCGGCCAGGCTGACTTTCATATCGTCGAGGATCGCGAGCAAGTCCACGACGTTGAACTCGCGCCGGCCCTGCTCGTAGTACGAGATCGATGACTGGGACCGGCCCGCCGCGCGCGCAGCGCTTGTCTGCGTGACCTTCCGGGCGTGGCGAACTTCCAAAAGGCGCGCCCCGATCCTTTGCCGAAAGTTCACTGTTCGATGGCTTCATGTAGGGCACGCAGTAAGCCCTTCACCGTCAGAGACGCCGCGGCCGGCGCCGCGAGGGGGCGTGAATCCGAATCCTAAATTGCGCTCCTCCTGGGGGCGTGAGTCGCTAACATGCATCAGAGATCATGCGAGATCGAAGCGATCGAGATTCATGACCTTGCTCCAGGCAGCGACGAAATCAAGCACGAACTTCTGCTCGGCGTCGGCACTCCCGTAGACCTCGGCGATCGCCCGGAGCTCGGAATTCGAGCCGAAGACGAGGTCGACGCGGGTGCCGGTCCACCGTAGCTCGCCGGTCTCACGACGACGGCCCTCGAACACGTCCTCGGACTCCGAGGTCGCCGTCCACTCCGTCGCCATGTCGAGCAGGTTCACGAAGAAGTCATTGGTGAGCGTCCCGGGCCGGTCGGTGAAGACCCCGCGCTCGGACTGCCCAGCGTTGGCGTTCAGGACGCGCATCCCGCCCAGAAGGACCGTCATCTCAGGAGCGGACAGCGTCAACATGAACGCCCTGTCCACGAGGAGGTGCTCCGCCGCGAGCTTGTGGCCCTTCTGGAGGTAGTTGCGGAACCCGTCCGCGGTCGGCTCCAGCACCGCGAAGGACTCGGTGTCGGTTTGCTCCTGGGTGGCATCGGTGCGCCCGGGCGAGAAGGGGATCTGGATGTCGCGCCCGGCCTTTTTCGCGGCCGACTCGACGGCTGCGCACCCGCCCAGCACGATCAGATCGGCGAGCGAGACCATCTTCCCGCTCTCCTGCGAGCCGTTGAACTCCTGTCGGACTCCGTCCAGGATCTCCAGCACCGTCGACACGCCAGACGTAACGTTGGCGTCCCACTCCGCCTGCGGCGAGAGGCGGAGGCGCGCCCCGTTCGCGCCACCGCGCTTGTCGGTGTCACGGTAGGTCGAGGCCGACGCCCAGGCGGTCGAGACCAGCTCGGAGATCGACAGACCGGAGTCGAGGATCGTGTTCTTGAGCGCAGCGATGTCATCGTCGTCGATCAGGTCGTGCGTGACCACAGGGACCGGGTCCTGCCAGATCAGCGGCTCCTGGGGGACCCACGGGCCGAGGTACCGCGCGACGGGTCCCATGTCGCGATGCAACAGCTTGAACCACGCCCGTGCGAAGGCATCGGCCAACTCGTCTGGGTTCTCGTAGAAGCGCTGAGAGATCTCCTTGTAGACCGGATCTACCGTCAGCGCGATGTCCGTTGTCAGCATCATCGGAGCGTGCCGCTTCGACGGGTCGTGGGCGTCCGGCACCGCGGCCCCCGCTTCGCGGTTCCTGGGGGTCCACTGGTTCGCACCGGCAGGACTCGTCGTCAGCTCCCATTCGTCCTGGAGCAGGTTCTCGAAGTAGCCGTTGTCCCACCTGATTGGGTCGTTGGTCCAAGCGCCCTCGAGACCGCTCGTGATCGTGTCGCCGCCCTTGCCGCTGCCGAAGCGGTTCTTCCAGCCGAGACCTTGCTCCTCGAGGCTGGCACCTTCGGGCTCGGGACCTTCATGCTCGTCGCCGTCGGCCGCGCCGTGAGTCTTGCCGAACGTGTGGCCGCCGGCGATCAGGGCGACAGTCTCCTCGTCGTTCATCGCCATGCGGCGGAACGTTTCTCGGATGTCCCGGGCCGCGGCCAACGGGTCAGGGTTGCCGTTCGGACCCTCCGGATTGACGTAGATCAGGCCCATCTGGACTGCGCCGAATGGATCTGCCAGCTCGCGGTCGCCGCTGTAGCGCTCGTCGCCGAGCCACTCCTGCTCCGGACCCCAGTAGATGTCTTCCTCGGGTGCCCAGATGTCCTCGCGGCCGCCGCCGAAGCCGAACGTCTTGAGGCCCATCGTCTCCAGGGCGCGGTTCCCCGTGAAGATCAGCAGGTCGGCCCACGAGATCTTCCGGCCGTATTTCTGCTTGATCGGCCAGAGCAGTCGGCGCGCCTTGTCGAGGTTGGCGTTGTCGGGCCAGCTGTTGAGCGGAGCAAAGCGCTGTGCGCCCGTGCCGCCGCCACCACGGCCGTCAGAGATGCGGTACGTGCCAGCGGCGTGCCAGGTCATCCGAATGAAGAACGGTCCGTAGTGGCCATAGTCGGCCGGCCACCAGTCCTGCGACTGGCTCATGAGCGCATCGACGTCCTGAGCCAGGGCCTCAAAGTCGAGGATCTTGAACTCCGCGGCGTAGTCGAACGACTCGCCCAGGGGATCGGACGAAGGCGAGTTCTGGTTGAGAACCTTTAGGTTCAACTGATTGGGCCACCACCGGCGGTTCGCCGGGGCCCCAACCAAAGTGTGAGGTCCGCGGGTCAAGTCATGCCTCGTCTTCCCTCACCTCAGCGGAGGACGCCACCGCGCCGCGCAGCACGCTCCAGGGCGCTCGCGAGTGCCTCGCGATCATTCGGACGTATGCCGACGCTCTTGTGCGGTAGGGTCCTGCCTCCAGCGGTCAGCTCAGTGGACGATGCCCACAATCGAACCTAGTGCCGCCGGCGCGTGCCTCTTGAGCCTCTCGCCGGTGCTCAAGGCACAGCGCCGCTTCACAAGTCAAACAGCAACTGCTGGCCGTTCACGATCCTGGAGCGCGCACTGTAAGCAGTTCATGCTCAGCCCCTTCTCCCACCGCTCCGCCGGGAGCCTATCACGAGGATAGCGGTCGAGAAGCGCGCGTCGGACAAGGAGAGGTCAGCGGGCTGCTACGGTGACCGGCATATCGAGAAGAGGCGCTGATCGATGAGCTTGAGCTCGCACCACAGGTAATGGCGGTGGCGCATCATGACCTCGAACCGCGTCTACCTCGCCGAGGTAGTCGGCACCTACCTGCTCGTGCTCTTCGGTACCGGCGCTGTCGCCTCGGCGGTGATCACCGACGCGCTGCCGGGGCTGTGGCAGGTAGCGTTGGTGTGGGGCTTCGGAGTGTCGCTGGCGATCTACGCCACCGCGGCGGTCTCCGGCGCTCACCTCAACCCAGCGGTCACCCTCGCCTTCGCGATCTTCCGTCCGCACGACTTCCCCTGGCGGCGGTTGCCGACCTACTGGGCCGCGCAGCTCAGCGGGGGCATCCTCGCCGGACTCACGGTGCTCGCTGTGTGGGGTCCGTTCATCGAGCGGTTCGAGCAGCAGCGAGACATCGTGCGCGGCGAGCCCGGCAGCCAGCTCTCGGCGATGGTCTTCGGCGAGTACTTCCCGAATCCGGCCGAGTTCGGCACCGACGCCGCAGCGCACGACCTGGTCTCGCCGATCGGTGCCGCGGGCGTCGAGGCGCTGGGCACCGCCGTGCTGGTGTTCATGATCTTCGCGCTGACGGACCCGCGGAGCCGCATCGCCCCGTCGCGGTGGATCTGGCCACTAATGGTCGGCTTCACGGTAGCGGTGCTGATCAGCCTATTCGCGCCGATCACGCAGGGAGCCTGGAACCCCGCTCGTGACTTCGGGCCGCGGATCGTCGCCTTCTTCGCGGGCTGGGACGAGATCGCCATCCCCGGCCCTCGCAACGGCTTCTGGGTGTACATCGTCGGGCCGCTCCTCGGTGGCTTGATCGGCGCGGCGGCATACGAGCAGCTGATCCGCCCGGGCCTCGCCGACGCGCCGTCCGAGGCCGGGCTCGGCGACTAGCCCGCGCTGATCCTGAGCGGCCTCTCTGCCGAGAGAGACCGGACGCCCTGCATCGAGGGTGCCTGGAACGGGCGGACCGAGCAAACGCGTATACCAGAACACCGGAGGCCAGCGAGAGGATCCCGAGGGCGAATAGTGTGCGATCGATCCGCATCGCCAGTCGCAACTCTCCGGTGTGATCGCCTCGATGAGCGCTGCTATCGAGGCAGGGGATGGCGGGCAAGGACTTCGAGTTCGAGGACCGCGGCGAGGTGGCGATGAAGGGCTTCGAGCAGCCAGTGCGGGCGTGGGCGGTCAGCTGGGAGAGTAGCTGATGTGATGCCAGAGACGACCATCACCAGCGCGGTCAGGCCAACTTCAACGAGCCGAAGGCTCGAAGCCGACGAACGCTCGAGCTCTCCTCGACGAGCGTGGAGCTAGTGCGAACGCATCGGAGTGTTCAGAACCAGCGTCGCTTGAGCCTGGTTGAGATTTGGCCCGACGATGACCTCCTGTTCCCGTCGAGCGTCGGAACCCCGTGGAGCCCGCGGAACTTCGTGCGAGGCTTCCGACGCCTCCTCGCACGGACAGAAATTGAGGCCGCAGACCAGATCGATTGGTACACGATGCGTCGCACTGCCGCATCGCACTGGCTCGCGGCGGGTGTTTCCACGTTCGAGGTCGCCCGTCGGTTGGGACACTCCTCAACTGCCATCACTGAGCGAGTGTACGCACACCTCCTGCCCGGCGGTCAAGCGAACTCGGCACACGCGCTCGACCATCTGCTCGGGTGACCTCTAGCGACAAGATGGCCCCAAAGCGGCCCCAATCGCTAAGGCAGATGATCACGGCGCGGCGAAGAAACGTTGATGTGGTGGCGCGCCCGCGAGGATTCGAACCTCGGACCTCTGCCTCCGCAGGGCAGCGCTCTATCCACTGAGCTACGAGCGCGCGCTCGATCGTCTGACGAGGGGTTGGCGGGACAACTGTGTGGTGCCGAAGGTGAGATTCGAACTCACACGAGGGTAAACCTCACTACGCCCTGAACGTAGCGCGTCTGCCAGTTCCGCCACTCCGGCACATGTCCCGATGCTCCTCGTCGAGCCCTCCGTCCCGGCTGCGGTGCCGGGCTGGTGGGCAGTACTGGACTTGAACCAGTGACCTCCCGCGTGTGAAGCGGGCGCTCTAGCCAGCTGAGCTAACCGCCCGGACTCTACCGAATCATCAGATTAAACCCGGCCTCGCACCCGAACAACCATCCGCGAGGCCACTCGCCTGAAGATCGCCCGCCGCTCCCGGTGTAGCATCCCGCCGAGCGCCCGGCCTTCCCACAAAGGCTTCGCCTGGCCCGGCAGGAACGTAGCGAGGAGCGAACCGTATGGCCTTGAAGATCGGCGTGCACACAGGCCAGCAGGATGTGGAGATGGACGAGCTGCGTCGACTCTGGCGCTTCATCGACCAGAACGGCTTCGACTTCATCTCGATCTGGGACCACTTCTACGAGGCCCCGCCGATCGATGGCACGCACTCGGCCTTCGAGGCTGTCGCCGCGATGTCCGTGCTTGCTGCCGAGACGGAGCACGTCCGCATCGGGTGCCACGTCTTCTGCATGCAGTACCGCAACCCGTCGCTGCTTGCGAACTCGATGATGACGCTGGACCACGTCTCGCACGGCCGCATCGAGGTGGGCATCGGCGCCGGCTGGCACGTGCCGGAGCACCGCGCCTACGGCTATCCGTTCCGCCCGACGAAGGAGCGCATGGACCAGCTCGAGGAGTCGGCACAGATCCTGCGGCTGTTGTTCTCCGAGGAGGCGCCCAGCTTCGAGGGCCAGTTCTATTCGATCGAGGAGGCGCACCTGGAGCCTCGCCCGGTGCAGACGCCGATCCCGATCGTCGTCGGCGGGCGCGGCGAGAAGCGCACGCTGCGCATCGCCGCCCGCTGGGCCGACGGCTGGAACGTGCCCTACATCAACCTCGAGGAGTTCGCCCGGCTGAACGGCGTGCTCGATATGTGGTGCGACCGTGAGGACCGCGATCCCGACGAGATCGAGCGCTCGATCAACCTGCACATGCACATGGGCGCCAACGCTGCGGACGCGGAGCGCATCGCGAAGCGCGCCGGCGATGCCCTGGCCGCGGGCGGCCGCATGCCGACGACCGGTGCGCTGGCCGGCACGCCGCAGCAGGCGATTGAGACGCTGAAAGCGCACGAGCAGGCGGGCGCATCCCGCGTGAGCATCGCCATCCGCCCGCCGATCGAGTGGGATGCGATGCAGGCGTTCGTCGAGGAGGTTCTCCCTGCCGTCCAGGCCTGACGGCCGCTCGACCCCTCGGCGTCTGACTCTGCCCCTGCTGTTGGTGGTGGCGTTCGCCGCCTGCAGTTCCAGTCCGGTCGAGGGTGGCAGCGCCGCCCACACGACGGCAGACGGGCAGCTCATCCTCGAACGCGTCGGGCTCTTCGACGAGCCGGCCGACCGCACGGTCGAGCTGGCCCTCGAGGACATCGAGTTCAGCGAGGAGGCGCTGACGTTTGAGGCGGGCGCGATCGTTGAGCTCGCGCTGGAGAACACGGGCAGCCTCGAACACGACTTCACGATGAACCGCCTCGGTACGCCCTCGGCGGCCGAGGCGGGCGATGGAGCCGACCAGCGCCATGGCGGCAGTTTCGCGGTGCACGTCGCGCTCGATCGCGGCGACGGGGCCACCGTTCGCCTGCGCCTGGACGAGCCCGGTGAGTACGTCTTCTACTGCGACGTCCCAGGCCACCGCAGCGCGGGGATGGAAGGCACGATCACCGTACGGTGAGTGCGATGCCACGCCTCACAACCTCGGATGTCACGCCGATCCTCGGGTCCTGGGCGCTCCCGCCGGGCGCGGTGGTCACGCGCCTCGAGGGCGGGTATCAGAACGACGTGTTCCGCGTCGCGACCGAGGCTGGGACGTTCGTGCTGCGCGTCTGCGTGCCAGAGACAAGCGGCGCGTCGGTCGCGTGGGAGCATCGGTTGCTCGCGGCACTCGATGGTGGCCGCACGCCGCGAGCCATTCCAACGCGGCACGGAGCCTCGGCGGTTGAGTTCGAACACGCGTCGTCGCCCCGGGTCTGCTGGCTCACGCGTTACCTCGAGGGGTCGCCACTAAGCGCGACGAGTGCCGCGGACCGGCTGGCGGCAGCGCGCGCGCTCGGTGAACTCCATCGCGACCTCCGGCGCATCGAGGTGGAGCCGCGTCCCGACCGCCCGGCTCTCGCCAACCTCGACTGGCGCGAGAATCCGTGGTGGTCATGGGAGCGGCGCGGGGAGTTAGACGTTGGCGACGCACGCCTCGAACGACTCGACCGTGCGATCGAGGTAGCTCGACGCGACCTCGCGCGGCTCGGCGAGCACGGGTGGCGTCGTCAGCCACTCCACGGCGACTTCTACGCTGGCAACCTGCGGATCCTCGATGGTCGTGTCTCGGCGATATTCGACTGGGACGAGGCGCGGCTCGACTGGCGTGTGTGCGATGTCGCTGACGCGCTCTGGGCCTTCTGCGCGACCGACGGCCGGGACGCCCTCGATCAGGCATCGGCTACGCCGTTCCTCGCGAGCTACGAGGCTGCGGCCGGTGCGCCGGTGAACGCTGACGAGCGACGAGAGATCGCCGCGCTGGTCCGGGTCCGACGCACCTGGGAAGCGCTGAACGGAATCGGCGAGGCGCAGCACGGCCACCACCTCGACCTCGACTATCTCGACGCCAACATCAAGGCGATCGAGGCGCTAAGTTAACCGCGGAGGTGCCTGATGCCCGACGACCGCGTGCGCTGCCCCTGGCCCGGCGACGACCCGGCGATGACCCGCTACCACGACGAGGTGTGGGGCGTGCCGATGCATGACGACCGGCAGCTCTTCGAGTTCCTGACCCTGGAGGGCGCGCAGGCGGGGCTGTCGTGGTCGACGATCCTCGGACGGATCGAGGGGTACCGCGCCGCGTTCCTGGACTGGGACATCCAGGCGATCGCGGCGATGGATGAGGCTGACGTCGAGCGGCTGCGGCAGGACGTAGGGATCATCCGCAACCGAGCCAAGATCGAATCGACGATCTCGAACGCGCAGGCGGTGCTCGAGTTGATGCCGCAGTGGACGACCCTCGATCGGTATATCTGGCAGTTCGTCGATGAGGTCACCATCGTGAATGAGCCTCGGGGCCTCGAGGACATCGCTGCCGAGACCGAGCCGTCGACGGCGATGTCGAAGCAGATGAAGCGCGACGGCTTCCGCTTCGTGGGGCCGACGATCTGCTACGCCTTCATGCAGGCGGCTGGCCTCGTCAACGACCATGTCGTCGACTGCTTCCGCCACAGCGAGGTAGCGACCGCACTCTAGCCCTCGACGATCCAGCCGGTGGTGTACCTTCGCTCGCCGAGGGCGCTCACGCGCGCCCGGTCCGGCGGACCCGCATCCGAGGAGCAGCACATGCCCATCGACCCGGCGAGCCTCGAGGAGGCCCGCGCGACCGCACTGGCGACCATCGACGGAGCGACAGCAGACCTGCGCGCGCTGAGTCTCGACATCCACGAGCACCCGGAGCTCGCCTACGAGGAGACGCATGCACACGAGGTGCTGACGGACTTTCTCGCGGAGCGCGGGTTCACCGTCGAGCGTTCTGCCTACGGCGTAGATACGGCGTTCCGCGCTGTCGCCGGGAGCGGCGGGCCGACGATCGCCGTGCTCTGCGAATACGACGCCCTGCCGGGCATCGGCCACGCCTGCGGGCACAACCTGATCGCCACCGCCGGCATCGCCACCGGACTCGCGCTGGAGTCGGTCCTCGGCGAGGGCAACGGCACCGTGGTGGTGCTCGGCACGCCCGCGGAGGAGCGCGGCGGCGGCAAGATCGATCTGATCGACGCCGGCGCCTTCGCCGATGTCGACGCGGCGATGATGCTGCACCCCTCCGGCGGGATCGGGGCAGGCAAGGTGCGGACGCGCGGCCGCCCGAACGCCATCCAGTCGGTGTTCGTAACGTACCGAGGTCGCAATGCGCACGCCGCGGGACGCCCGTGGGATGGCCTGAACGCCCTCGATGGGTTGATCCACGCGTTCAACGGCATCTCGCTGCTGCGACAGCAGATGCGCCCGACGGCGCGGGTGCACGGCATCATCACCGACGGCGGTCAGGCGCCGAACATCATCCCGGACGAGACGCGCGGGCACTTCTACGTACGCGAGATCTCCCTGCCCCGCCTCGACGAGCTGCGCCCTCGGGTGCACGCCTGCTTCGAGGCCGCCGCGCTGGCGACTGGCACCGAACTCGAGGCGCGCTGGCAGGGCCACGTCTACTCCGACATGCTCTCGTCGTCGCCGCTCGCCGAGTCGTACGAGGAGCATGCGGCCGCGCTCGGCATGGAGGTCGATCCCGAGCCGCGTCTCGGCGGCGGCAGCACCGACATGGGCAACGTCACCTACGTGGTTCCGGCTATCCACCCCTCGTTCGGCATTGAGTCGGAGGCGGCGAACCACACGGCCGGCTTCACCGCGGCGGCTGCGACGGAGCCAGCGCACGAGGAGACGCTCCGCGCGGCGAAAGCGCTCGCGCTCACCGCGCTCGATCTCTACTCGGACAAGGCCAAGATCGCCGCCGCCAGGGCCGAGCTGGCTGAACGTCTCGAGGATCCGCACGAGGACGACGACTAGCGCGGCGTACGTGACGGATGCCGGGGGCGCGCCGATCCGCTAAGATCGGGGTGCGTACTGAGGTCGCCAGCGCCAGCCCGGCTTGTCTTGCCCCGGAGCCTCACCGAGGGCGAGCGGAATGCCGGAGGCTACTGTGCCCAACTCTGACCGACTAAATTCGTTCGACGCCCGCGACACCCTCGACGTGGGTGGCGAGAGTCACACGATGTACCGCCTCGATCGCGCCGCGGAGGCGCTCGGAGCCGACCTCGATCGGCTGCCGTTCACGCATCGGATCCTGCTCGAGAACCTGCTCCGTTACGAGGACGGCGTGTCCGTCACGCGCGATCAGATCGAGGCGCTCGCACACTGGGATGCGAACGCGGAGCCCGACATCGAGATCGCATTCCGCCCCGGCCGCGTCATCCTGCAGGACTTCACCGGCGTGCCCGCCGTGGTCGACCTAGCGGCGATGCGCGACGCGATGGCCGAGATGGGTGGCGATCCTCAGAAGATCAACCCGTTGCAGCCGGTCGACCTCGTGATCGATCACTCGGTGCAGGTCGACAACTTCGGCGTGCCCGGCGCCTTCGCCTTCAACGTCGAACGCGAGTACGAGCGCAACACCGAGCGTTACATGCTGCTGAAGTGGGCGCAGCAGGCGTTCGATGGCTTCCGCGTGGTTCCCCCGGGTACGGGCATCGTGCACCAGGTGAACCTCGAGTATCTGGGTCAGACGGTGATGACCAACGCCGAGGGGGAGGCCTACCCGGACACCCTCGTCGGTACCGACTCGCACACCACGATGATCAACGGCCTCGGCGTCCTCGGCTGGGGCGTCGGGGGCATCGAGGCGGAGGCGGCCATGCTCGGCCAGCCGGTCGCGATGCTGATCCCGCAGGTGGTCGGCGTCCGCCTCACCGGTCAACTGCCCGAGGGCTCGACCGGCACCGACCTGGTGCTGCGCGTCACCGAGATGCTGCGCGAGCACGATGTCGTCGGGAAGTTCGTGGAGTATTTCGGTCAGGGCCTCTCCAACCTCGCGCTGGCTGCACGCGCCACCATCTCCAACATGTGCCCGGAATACGGAGCCACAGTCGGGTTCTTCCCCGTCGATGACGAGACGCTGAGCTACCTGCGCTTCACCGGGCGCGACGAGGAGCTGGTCGCCCTCGTCGAGGCCTACTCGAGGGCCCAGGGCCTGTTCCGCAGCGACGACACGCCCGACCCGACCTATAGCGAGGTCGTCGAACTGGACCTCGGCAGCATCGAGCCGAGCATCGCCGGCCCGAAGCGCCCGCAGGACCGCATCGCGCTCAGCGCCGCCAAGTCGGTAGCACAGGCGGAAGTCGCCTCCTGGGTCGCCGAGGGCGCCTCGGCCGAGCCACTGCTCGTGGAGGACGACGGCGGTAGCTACGAGCTGGCGAACGGCGACGTCGTGATCGCAGCGATCACGTCCTGCACGAACACCTCGAACCCGGAGGTCATGGTTGGCGCCGGGCTACTCGCGCGGAACGCGCTGGAGCGTGGGCTCAGCACCAAGCCGTGGGTGAAGACGAGCCTCGCCCCGGGCTCGAAGGTCGTCACGGACTACCTCGACGAGGCTGGCCTGACGCCATCGCTCGACGCGCTCGGCTTCTCGCTCGTCGGCTACGGCTGCACCACATGCATCGGCAACTCGGGCCCGCTGCCCGAGCCCGTCGAGGCAGCGATTGACCACGGCAACCTCGCCGTTGCCTCAGTGCTGTCGGGCAACCGCAATTTCGAGGCACGAGTGCACAACAAGGTCCGCTCCTCCTACCTCGCCTCGCCACCGCTCGTGGTGGCCTACGCGCTTGCCGGGACGACCGACATCGACCTGTTCAACGAGCCGCTGGGCGAGGACCGCGAGGGTGAGGCGGTCTTCCTCCGGGACATCTGGCCCTCGCAGGCCGAGGTGCTGTCGACCGTCCGTTCGAGCGTCCAGCAGGACATGTTCCGCAAGGAGTATGCCGACGTCTTCATCGGTGACGAGCGCTGGGCCGCGCTGCCCGCGCCGGGCGGCGACCGCTTCGACTGGGACCCGCAGTCGACGTACGTGCGCAAGCCACCCTTCTTCGATGGCCTGCCGCGCGAGCCCGGCGAGCTGGCCGACATTCGCGAGGCGCGTGTACTGGCGATGGTCGGCGACTCCGTCACGACCGACCACATCTCGCCCGCCGGCGCAATCGCGGACGATTCAGCCGCTGCCGAGTATCTCGACGACCACGAGGTGCCGAAGCGGTCGTTCAACACCTACGGCGCGCGACGTGGCAACCACGAGGTGATGATGCGCGGCACGTTCGCGAACGTGCGGCTGCGCAACCAACTCGTCGAGCGCGAGGGCGGCTGGACGCGGCATCAGCCGTCCGGCGAGGAGATGACGCTCTGGTCGGCCGCCGAGCGTTACGCCGAGGAGGGCACGCCGCTGATCGTCCTCGCCGGCCGCGAGTACGGCACGGGCTCCTCGCGCGACTGGGCAGCGAAGGGCCCCTCACTGCAGGGCTTGCGCGCCGCGATCGCCGAGTCCTTCGAGCGCATCCACCGCAGCAACCTGATCGGCATGGGGATCCTGCCGATGGAGTACCTCCCCGGCGACACGGCCGCCTCGCTCGGCCTGACCGGGCACGAGCGCTACGACATCGAGGGCATCGCCGACGGCCTCAAGCCGCGGCAGACGCTGCGCGTCCGCGCCGTCGCCGACGACGGTACCGAGACCTCGTTCGAGGTCCGCTGCCGCATCGACACGCCCGTCGAGGTCGAGTACTACCGGCACGGCGGCATCCTGCAGTTCGTCCTGCGCCAGCTCCTCGAGGAGGATGCGTGAGCTGACGGCCGTATCAGATCGCTGATGACGGCATCGGCCGGTGTATGCTCGGTGGGCAGTTGAAAGATGACCTGATGGCACATCTCGACCCTCGAGGTCAGCGCGCCGCCGCTGACAAGGACTTCGGCGACGACATGGGTATCGTCGAGGACTTCATCCACATCGGCGGCGCGCTCTGGCGGCTGCTGACGTGGCCGCTGCGCCTCCTCGGACGGCTGCTGCGCCGCTAGTCCCCGCCGGCGGGCACGAGTGCCGGCTCTGGTTCCACGAGCGAGGGGTCGTCGGGCCGCTCCGGTGGCGGCGGAGGCTTCGCGAACAGGAAGAACAACGACCCGAACGCCGAGGCGACGGCGAGGATCGTAAAGCCGATCTTGAACTCGCCCGTGGCGTCCGCGATCACACTGGCCAGGATCGTGCCGATGATCATCCCGCTCATCACGACCAGCGACGAGAAGCCCATGATCGTGCCGAACGAGGTCGAGCCGAAGTAGTCGGCGCGCAGCGCCTGCTGCAGCGGACCTCGGATGCCCCAGGCGAGGCCGTGCAACGGCACGAAGAGCCAGATCATCGCGTCGTTCACCGCGTAAGTGAGCACGAGCAGGCCGGCGGAATGCCCCAGCATCGCGAAGGTCGTGAGCACGCGCTTGTTCATGCGGTCGCCGAAGTAGCCTCCGACGAACTGGCCGATCATCTGCATCAGCGGCAGCGCCCCGCCGATGAAGCTCGCCTCCTGCAGCGTCATGCCCTGATCGCGCGTGAGGTACTGCGAGAGGTTGGCCATCAGCGCGCCGACGACCAGCAGCGCCGAGGCGTGGCCGAGCGAGATGTACCAGAACGCCTTCGTCCGCAACGCCTCGGCAGCGGTGAAATGTATCCGCGAGATCGTGTCGTCGAGGGGTTCCATCTCTTCGAGTTCCTCCGGCGAGATGCCGTCGACGTATTCGCCGACATCGGAGGGACGATGGTGGATCATCTGCGCCAGCGGCAGGCCGACGACGATCACGATCACGCCGGACACGAACGCTGTCTGCCGCCAGCCGAACTCGGTCAGTGAGAAGACGACCAGCGGTGTCATCAGGCCGCCGATGGCAAAGCCCGACTGCGAGATCGCGAGCGCGACGGAGCGCTTGCGTTCGAACCAGTTGACGATCGCCGTCGTCACCGAGAGGAAGCCGCCGAGGCTCGAGCCGAGCGCGACGATGAGGTAGAAGGCGTAGAAGGTGCCGAGCCCCTGCACCTGGCTGAAGAGCATCATGCCGACGCCGAAGAGCACCGTACCGACGCGCATCACGTTGCGCGGACCGAAGCGGTCGATCATCCAGCCCTGTGCCGGGCCGAGCAGGCCGCTCTCCGCCCTCGTCATCGCGAACGCGATCGCGACGGTGGTGGAGGACCAGCCGAACTGGTCGCGCAGCACCACGGCGTAGTTGTTGAAGGCCTGCATGACGAGACCGCTCTGCATCGCCTGGATCGCCGCGCCGGCGCCGACGAGCCGCCAGCCGTAGAACCGGGGGAACCGGGGGAACCCGAGACGCATGGCTAGGTCGCCGCGAACTCTCGGCAGCGAATCGCGCGCTCGAGCTCGTCGTTCGACTCGCGCAGCGAGCGCGTCAGCAGCGGTTGGTCGTCGCCGACGGCTTCGAGGAAGCGGCGCGAACGATCGAGCAGCTCGGGTGTGACGCGGTAGCCAGGCAGCAGCGCGCCGAGGTAGCCCCGAGCGAACTCGTTGTCCCGTTCCGCAAAGATGGCGGGCAGCGCCTCGAAGAAGCGCTCGGTGTAGGCGTCGAGCAGGTCGCGCTGCGCCCACCACTGGAAGCCGGACATCGCGGCGCCCGTGAGGTGCAGCGAACCGTAGCCCTCGCCGTGGATCCGCTCCCACGCGGCGGCCTTGGCGTCCGCGTCAGGCCGTGCCGCTTCGCAGCGCAGCTGCGCTCGCTGACCGCGATCGCTGGCGTCGCGATCCGCCTCAGCGGCGACCCGCTCTTCGGCGTCCGGTAACCCGAGCGCGACCGCCGAGGCGGCCAGCGACCAGCGTATGTCCTGGTCGATCGTCAGGCCCTCGATCGTGACCTGCCCGTCGGCAAGCGAGAGCACGCGCGTTACGTCCGAGGCAGAGATGGCGGCGCCGATAAGGGTGCGGACCCAGATGATCTGCAGATCACCCTCGACGTCGGGCAGGCGCTCCCATGCGAGTTCGAAGAGCGCGTGCGCAGCGTCGGCCTTGCGCTCCTCTGGCACGTAGCGTGAGACGCTCGCGGTCATCGTGGCGAGGATCGTCTCGACCAGTTCCTGATCGTCTTCGTCGACGACCTTCGCGCTCGCCAGCTCCAGGTAGTCGCTCGACCGCAGCTGCTGGTCGCGCACCATATTCCAGAGCGCCTGCCAGACGAGCTGGCGCAGCAGTGGATCGTCGATCGCCTCGAGTCGCTCGCGCACGAAGTCGACCGACGCTTCGTCCAGTGCGACCTTCACGAAGTCGTGATCGTTGTAGTTCGGGAAGACGAATTCAGGCGCCGCGAGCCCAACCGCGTCGGGCACCTGGGCCGTAGCCGTGTCGATCTCGGCTGCGACTGCCTCGATGGTGACCGCCTCGCCCTCGGACCGTCCGAGGGCGACTTCGATCCGGTGCGGGCGCAACGTCGGGTAGTCCGCCAGCGCGGTCTGCGTCAGCTGCATCGCGCTCACGCGATCGCCGTCGCGTTCGACCTCGGCGGACAGCGTGTTGAGCGACGGTGTCTCGAGCCAGAGCGCGGCCCAGCCATGGAGGTCGCGCCCGGCGCCTTCGCCGAGGGCGTCCAGGAACTCGGCGAGCGTGGTGTTGCCGTACTCGTGGCGGCGGAAGTACAGCTGCATGCCCTCGCGGAAGCCATCGAGGCCGATGTAGGCGACGAGCTGCTTCAGCACTGACGCGCCCTTGCCGTAGGTGATGCCGTCAAAGTTGAGGAACGTCTGATCCGTATCCTCGACCTCGCCGGCGATGGGGTGTGTGGTGATCAGCTGGTCCTGCCGATAGGCCCAGTTCTTCATGCCAGAGTTGAACGCCTGCCAGGCGGTGCTGAAGCGCGTCGCCTGGTCGAGCGCGAGGTAGGACATGTAGCTCGCGAACGATTCGTTGAGCCAGAGGTCGTTCCACCAGCGCATCGTCACGAGGTCCCCGAACCACATGTGCGCCATCTCGTGGAGGATGACCTCGCCTCGCCCGAGCCGCTGGTTGTCGGTCGGCGGGTCGCGGAACACCATGCGCTCTGAGAACGTCACCGCGCCGACGTTCTCCATCGCCCCGGCGTTGAACTCCGGTACGAAGATCTGGTCGTACTTGCCGAACGGGTAGGGATAGTCGAAGAAGTCGCCGAAGAACGCGAGACCTTGCTTCGTCACCTCGAACAGCTCGTCCGCGTCGACGTGTTCCGCCAGCGAGTGGCGGGCGTAGAAGCCGAGCTTGATGTCCCCATAGTCGTCGAGGAAGCCGACGTACGGCCCTGCGATCAACGCGAACAGGTACGTCGAGAACTCGGCAGTGCGCTCGAACGAGGTGGTGACCAAGCCCTCCTCGCTCCCAGCGTGGCTTCCGGTCTCCGCGCTGTTGGTGATGACCTTCCAGTCGGAGGGGTGCGTGACCTCGAGGAGGTAGCGCGCCTTCAGGTCGGGCTGGTCGAAGCAGGGGAAGAGGCGGTGCGCGCCGAACGGCTCGAAATTCGTGTAGAGGTAGACCTCGCCGTCCTCAGGATCCTCGAAGCGGTGGAGGCCTTCGCCGGTGGTGTCGTACTCGTTCGTGTACGTGATCTCGAGCCGGTTCTCGGCCGCCAACAGCTCGCCGGCCAGCACCAGGCGGTGGCCGTCCCACTCCGGCTCCGCGATCACCTGGCCGTTGAGTTCGAGCGAATCGATCCGGAGCCCGGTGTGGTCGAGAAACGTCGCACCCTCGCCGCTGTGGGTGAAGGTGGCAACGACGCGGCCCGTGTACTCGGAGGAGTTGCGCGCGAGCTGCAGTTCGATCTCGTAAGCAACGTCGTCGATGCGGGCGGCGCGCGCCTCGGCCTCCGACTGGGTGAGTACGTCGCGGCCGGTGGGCGTGGTCGTCATGGGGCTCCGCATCGCATGAGCGCCCGGCCGGGCGCTCAGATGCCGATGATATCGGACACCCCCGCTACGGGCAGGGCGTCCCGCCTCAACGGCGATGCGCTAGAGTGCACGGACCCTTCAACTCAGTGCGCCCGAGGAGAGACACATGGCCACCGCCGACGAGTATCGCGCCGGACTCGAAGCTGACCTCGCTACGCTGCGAAGTGCCATCGAAGGTGCTGGTGACAAGTGGGAGCAGGCGCCGGAGGGCGAAGATGAGTGGTCGCCGCGCGCAGCCGCTGAGCACGTCGTGGGCGCCGAGTACTATTTCGCCGGCCTCGTCGCGTCAGCGATGCAGGGCAAGGCCCCCGACCGCCCCGAGCTGTCGTTGCCGTCAAACGCCGAGGCCCTGAGCGCTCTGCAGGCAGCGTCCGAGACCGCCGACAAGGCGTACCGCTACGTGGAGGACCGCGACCTCGAGAAGCCGGCCGAGCTGACCGCGGATGGCTACCCGAGCACGATCGAGGGTGTCATCCAGCTCACGAGCCAGCACCGGGCCGCCCACGCAGAGCAGATCGGCGCAGCCTCGTAACGACAGGGGCAGGAACACGAACGACGACCCCGTTCAGGCGGGGTCGCCTTGATCTTGCTTGGTGACGGCGCGCGCCGCCTCGCGGCGAGGGGCGATGACGAGGCGCGCCGCGGCGATCGCGACCAGCGCCGCGGCGAGGCCGAACCACGTCAGCGCGTACTGGATGTGGGGCGTGCTGCTGGTGAACGCGGTGAAGCCCTGGACTGGTAGCTCTCCGCTCGGCCGCACGCGGTCCTCGAACAGCTCGCCCTCCAGGAGGTACCAGCCCGCTACCTCGTACGGCAGCGTCGCGCCGATCGCGACTGTGTCCAGTCGCGTCCATGTGCCGGCCGCGGTCTGACGTCCACCGATCGCACCCACGTGACGGACGAGACCGACCACCTCCGCGTCGATCGTCGCCTCGAGGTCGGCGAGCACCTCGTCGCGCTCGGCCTCCGGGTACCACCCGCGATTGACCAGCAGCGCACGTCCGTCCGGCAGCAGCAGCGGCGTCACGATCTCCTCGCCACGCACGCCGAAGCGCGCACGGTTGGCGAGGATGACCACGCGGTCTTGGTCCCACTGGCCGATCGCTACGACTCTCTGGTAGTCGACCACGTCGCGGGGAGCGTTGTAGATCGCCGTGGCCGGCACCGGATCGGCCGCAGTCCGCGCGGCCCGCTCTGCGACGAGGTCCTGTTTCCACTCGTTCCGCTGGAGCTGCCAGACGCCGAGGCCGACCAACACGGCGAGCGCGATCGCGATCAACGGCAGCACGAAAAATAGTGACCGTGGCACGGCGCTTCCGATCCGGCTAGTCCTGCGCCTCGTGGGCCGCGGCGAGGGTCAGAGCCTCGTCCCAGCTCGCACGCTGCTGGAGTAGGGCGCGGTACTGCACGAAGCTGCGCGGCAGGCTGATGGTGAACGCACCCAGCAACCGGTCGCCGCGCCGGTAGAGCGCGACAAAGCGGAAGTCCTCGACGTTGCCGTGGACCACACGGACCTCGTCGGCCCCGGCGCCCTCGCCGAGGAGCTGGATCTTCGCGTCGTATTGGTCGGACCAGAAGTACGGCACCGGGCCGAAGGGCTGGTCCTCGCCCGGTTCCGCCAGGATGTTCGCCGCGGCGGCATGTGCGGACTCGGCTGCGTTCGTCCAGTGTTCGAACCGCACCACCCGCTCGAAGAGCGCATGCGGCCATCGCGCCACGTCCCCGATGGCGTACACGCTCTCCGCCGCCCTCAGCGTTGCGTCGCAGACGACGCCATCGTCGAGGGTCAGTCCCGAGCCCTCCAGCCACTCCGTGTTCGGCTGGACGCCAATACCCACCACTACGAGGTCCGCATCGATCGTCGATCCATCGCTCAGGCGCACAGCTTCGACGTGCGAGTCACCCTTAAACCCCTCGACACCCACACCGAGCCGTAGGTCGACTTCGTGCGAGCGATGGAGGTCGGCGCAAATGCCGCCCATCTCCTCGCCGATCACGCGCTCGAGGGGTACCGGAAGCACCTCGACGATCGATACATCGGCGCCCAGCTCCCTCGCGGACGCGGCTACCTCGCCACCGATGAAGCCGGCGCCGACGACCACGAGGCGCGCTCCGCCGCGCAATGTCTCCCGGATCGCCAGCGAGTCCTCGATCGTGCGCAGGGTATGCACGCCCTCGAGGTCGGCCGCGCCGGGGAGTCTCCGCGGCCGCGCGCCGGTGGCGATGATCAGCGTGTCGTAATCGAGGCTCGACCCATCCTCGAGGTCCAAACGATGCGCTTCGATGTCGAGCCCCGTCGCCGCCGCGCCAGTCCGCAGCTCGATGCCGCTCTCGGCGAGCTCTTCAGCGCTGCGCAGCTCGATGCGCCCGGCGTCCCAGTCGCCGGCCAGCAGTTGCTTCGACAGCGGCGGCCGATCGTAGGGCGCGTGCGGCTCGTCGCCGACGAGGACGATCGAGCCCTCGTGGCCGAGGCGGCGCAGGCTCTCGGCCGCGCGCAGCCCAGCGAGCGAAGCGCCGACAATCACGATGTGTTGGGGATCGGCCATCGAGCGGCCCCGCGACCCGCCCTCGATGGGGCGGATCGTCGAGGCTACCCCTCGACGGTGATGGCGCCGGTGGGACAGGTGCGCGCGGCTTCTTCGAGGACCGCGCGCTGGTCCTCGCCCGGCTCCTCGTTCTTAATCACGAGGAAGTTCTGGTCATCCAGCTCGAATAGGTCGGGCGCCGCAGCGCAGCAGACACCGTTGCTGTCGCACTTGTCGAAGTCGACGACGATCTTCATCGATGGCCCCCGTCAGGTCCCGCTCAGGTTCGCTGTTGCGCGCACGATTGTACGTCCGTTGTCCCTGCCCCGCGAAGGTGCGAGGCTGCGCGGACGCGGTGTGCGAAACACCGCTGAAACGTCGGCTGCCTAAGGTAGCGACTGGTAGTGAGATTGAGATCGCCGTCCCCTGCACGGCGGATTGGTGAGGGTCGAGATGGCTTACCGGGCGGAATACATCTGGATTGACGGCGCTGAGCCGACGCAGCAGTTGCGCTCCAAGACGATGGTCCTGGCGGACGACGCAGAGCCGCCGATCTGGGGCTTCGACGGTTCGAGCACCAACCAGGCAGTCGGCAGCGACTCGGACTGCGTCCTGCGCCCCGTCTACATCTGTCCTGACCCCCTCCGCGGCGGCGACAACAAGCTCGTCATGGCCGAGGTGCTGAACACCGACATGAGCCCGCACAGCTCGAACACCCGTGCGGAGTGCCAGGCCGCTGCCGAAAAGTACGCCTCCCACGAAACCTGGTTTGGGATCGAGCAGGAGTACACGTTCTTCCAGGGCGCGAAGCCCCTCGGCTGGCCCGAGACCGGGTTCCCCGCCCCGCAGTTCGGCTACTACTGCGGCGTCGGCGCGGACGAGATCGCCGGGCGCGACATCGTGGAGGCGCACACCGAGGCCTGTATCGACGCCGGCATCTCGATCTCCGGAACTAACGCGGAGGTCATGTACGGCCAGTGGGAGTTCCAGATCGGCCCCGCCAGCCCGCTGGACGCCTCCGACGAGCTCTGGATTGCGCGCTGGCTGCTCTACCGCATCGCCGAGGACTTCGACGTGTCGGCGACGCTCGACCCGAAGCCTGTCCGCGGCGACTGGAACGGCGCCGGCGCGCACACGAACTACTCGACGATCGAGATGCGTGAGGGCTACCAGGCCGTGGAGGCGTCCGTGCTGGCGCTCGAAGCGGCACACGATGACCACATCCATCACTACGGGGCCGGCGTGGATCAACGTCTGACCGGTCTGCACGAGACAGCGCCGTGGAACGAGTTCACGTGGGGCGTCTCCGACCGTGGCGCCTCCGTTCGCATCCCCTGGCAGGTCGCTCGTGACCAGAAGGGCTACGCGGAGGACCGCCGCCCGAACGCCAACATGGACCCGTATGTGGTGACGCGACTGATCACGAACACGGTCTGCTCGGCCCTCGAGGGGTAGAGCGAGCCAGCGGATGAGACACCGAAGGGGCGGCCAGTGGCCGCCCCTTCTCTTTCCTGCACGCGTGGCTCTGGAGTCTAGTAGTCGCCCTCTTTGCGCTCCTCGGACCCCGCCTGGCCGGGGAGGTTGCGCCGCTTCGGCGCCGAGTCGTACGCCCCCCGGAAGTCGCGGAACGGACCGTCGCGCCACTCGAGGGCGGCCTTGAGGCCATCCTCGCGGCTGCGCCGCCCGAACTCACCCCCCGCCGGCCGGTAGGTGCTGAGGCCCTGCACGTCGTAGCCGGAGGCGAGGCCGGTGCGGATGCCCATGATCTCGTACTGCCGGTTCACCGCGCGCTTCGAGTACATCAGCATGTCGTTGTCGATGTGCGTCATCCGCTCCGCGAATTCGCGAGTGAAGTCGTCCAGCTCCTCGAGCGGCAAGGCGTAGTTCGCCCAGCCGAGGTCGGCCATCTGCTGTCCGCTAAAGGAATCGCCAACGTATGCAAACTCGCGCGCCTTGGCCGGCGGGAGGAACCACGGCGTCCACATCATGTCCATCGTCGTCATCGCGCGCACCGGCGGGTAACCGACCTGCATCGTCTCCTCGACGATGCGGAAGTCGCAGACCGAGGCCAGTTCAGTGCCGCCCGCCAGGCAGTAGCCATGCAGCTGCGCGACGACCGGCTTCGACAGCTCCCAGATGAACCAGTTCGTCATCACCACGTGCCGCGCCCATTCCATCGGACCGGGGTGGGTGCTCCCCGTGTCGGGCATGAGCGAATGGCGATTAACGTACGGCGCATCCTCGCCTGCAGCGCGCGCAGGGCTGAGGTCATAGCCGGCGCTGAAGGCGCGGCCGGCGCCCTTCAACACGATCACACCGACATCCGGGTCCGCCTCCGCGACCTTCATCGCGTCCATCACCTCCGCCCGGAGGTTGTTCGACAGCGCGTTCAGCTTCTCCGGCCGGTTCAGTGTCACGTAAGCGACGCGGCTAGAAACGTCGTAGAGGATGTCGTGGTAGTCGGGTGCGCTCATGGCAGCTCCAATGCTCGAGGGTGCGGGATCCGCCACGTTGGTATCGATCAGCCGAGGTGGCGTCAAGCGCGCGGGCGGCGTCGAGGTGGTTTCAGGCGTCCTCGCCGTGCCGATCGCCCAGGATCAGCGGCACCCGCATCTCCTGCTCGCTGAGCCCGGAGTGGTGGGAGCGTTGCTTCTTGAAGCGCTCCTCGTCGGGTGCGCCGGACCAGCGCATGACCACGCCGTCGATGGCAATCGAGGTGAAATCGCCGACGCGCAAGCGCATCTCGTCGCTCAACGGCTCTGGCCCGAAGAGCCCGAGCTGCTCGACTTCGTCGGTGCTGAGCAGAAAGGCGTACTGCCCGTACTCGCGTTCGAAGCACCTGCGGAAGGCCTCATGCTCGCCCTCTCGAACGTGCCAGTAGAGCGTGCGCACATCGCCCGAGGGCGGGCAGCGCAGCGGCGCCAGCACCGGGGAGCCCGGTTCGATCGGGTGATATTCGCCCGGGCCAACCTCGAGGTGCCCGTGGTCCGCCGTCACGACGATGCGCGCCGGGCGCTGGAGCGCTGCCAGTTCGAGATCGAGATCGGCGAGGGCGTGATCGAGGTCCTCGATCGCCGCCCGCACGCGGTCGTGATCGGCGCCGTAGCGATGAAGCAGTTGGTCCGGCTGCGGTGTGTAGAAGTACGTGAACGTCGGCCCGCCGGCCTCGGCGATGCGCTCTACGATGGCCCGAGCTCCGTCTGCGTGCGTCGAGTAGCCGAGCCGCTCGGCGTCGCCACCGAGGTAGCGCGTAAAGGGCGTGTTGACGAGCGATTGCGGCATCATCAGCAGCGACTCGCGGTCGTTACGGGGAATCAGCGCCGGCGCCGGGAACACCTCGTCGATGGTCACGTCCAGCGAGGCGAGATCGGTGCCGTCCTTGACGGTGTCGAAGGGCAGGATCCGCACGGCTTCCTCGAGCCTCGGCAGGTACGTCCACCACCCCGGCACGCCATGCTGCGCGGGCCATGCGCCCGAGGCCACAGTCGTGAGCGCCGTCGAGGTCGTCGCTGGGAACACTGCTTGCAGCGGCCCGGCGAGGTGGGAGCGCAGCCAGCTCTCGTCGTCCAAGGCGTGGACGCAATCGAGGCCGAGACCGTCACTGAGAACGAAGACGAGGTGCTCGGCGGTCGCGAGTTCGTTTGCGATGGCGCGGCCATGGTCGGAGAGCTCGATATCGGGAACGCCCGTGACGTGAGCGATCGCGCGAACCAGGTCGACGAAGTGCGCATCGCCGAGGTTAGGGGCGAGCAGGTCGCCACGC
Source organism: Dehalococcoidia bacterium (assembly GCA_965226785.1). Classification (GTDB taxonomy): domain Bacteria; phylum Chloroflexota; class Dehalococcoidia; order UBA2979; family UBA2979; genus CBDDEC01. The sequence goes on along the minus strand of CBDDEC010000004.1, from coordinate 187,204 downwards.
CCCCAGGCTGACTCCAGTCGAGCAATCTCGACTTGCTGGACCACTGGTGTCCGCCCGCTCTATCCGATACCCGTGCCTGAATCGAGTGTAGTCGCGCCGAAGCCGGGCGGAAGTACTCGCCAGCGGGCAATCGTTCGCCAGTTTAGTCGCTCGACCAAACCACGGAAGGAACACGCCCTCGCTACGGGTAGCGGTACTCGCGGATCCCCTCACGGTGCGCCAGATCACAAGCGTTGCGAGCAGTGAGAGCACCCCTCCGAGAAGCATCGTGTCGCCCTCGCCGATCCAGGCGGACATGAACCCCACCCAGATCGTGCCCACGTTGTTCGCCGTCTGCGCGGAGAGCGTCGTGAACGAGAGCGTGCGGCCGCGCAGGTGGTCCGGCGTCGTCAGTTGCACGGTCGACTGCCGCATCGTCACGCTCACGGCGTCGGCAGCGCCGAGGCCCGCAATCACGATCGCGCCCAGCAAGAGCGAGCTCGCCGACCCGAACGCGAACAGCAGCAGCGAGTAGGCGATCGTGGCGTACAGGACCATCATGCCCTTGGCTCGGTAGTTCGCCAGCCAGAGCACGAGGAACGCGCCACCGACGGCGCCGGCTGAGTTCGCGGAGGTGAGCACACCCGTCGCACCAGCGCCGCCGCGGAAGATCCCCCTGGCGATCGCCGGCAGCACCTGCCGGTAGAAGGAGACGACCGTGATGCCCGTGTCGAGCAGGAACAGCCCGGGCAGGATCGGGTGGCGCATGACGAAGCGGAAGCCCTCGGCGATGGAGTGCAACATGCTGCCACCGACCGCGCCTTCCGGCCGTCCGGAGACAGCGATCATGAGCGGCAACGCTACGCTCGGCACGATCGCTCCGACCGTGAGCCAGAACGTCGCGCCGAGGCCGACCGTCTCGGCGACGAGCGCGAAGAGCAGCGGCGCGGCCACCGTCCCGAGCTGCTGGTTGATGTTGTTGTTGGTGACCGCGTGCATGAGGTGCGTTCGAGGCACCACCATCGCGGTCAGCGCGCGCCCGGCGGGCTGGCCAAAGACGGTAGTGACGCCGGTGACCGCGCTGGCAACGTAGACATGCCACGGCTCGAGCTGATCAGCGCTGATCATTAACGCCAGGATCACCATCGTCGCGAGAGTGACGGTCTGTGTCAGCATCATCAGCCGCTTGCGGTCGAACCGGTCCGCGAACGTGCCGCCGTAGAGCAACGCCGGGATCTGGACGATCAGCTGGATCACTCCCAGGATGCCGAGCGTCGCTGCTGAGCCCGTCTCCTCGAAGAGCCAGAACGCCGTCACCAGCAATCGCAGCTGCTGACCCATCGTGTGTGAGACGAGCGCGCCCCAGAGCAGGCGGTAGTCGCGGAAGCCGAAGACCGCCCATGCGGCAATGCCCTCGGGCGGCCCCGTCGCCGGCGGCTCAGCCGAGCTGCTGGACAAAGTCCGCCACCGTCCGGGCCGGCAGGTCACAGACCATGTCCACGCAAACGTACGCCGCCGCACCGTCCTCGACGTCCCGACCCTCGAGGAGCGGCAGTCCGCCGGAGGCGTCGGCGCTGGCGGTCACGACCGTCGGCAGGAACCTCGACGCCAGCTCACGCTCGAACGTGGCGCGGGCAGCGGCGTCGCCGACGATCGCGATCTCGCGGTGCGGCGCGAGCAGCAGCTCGACAGCCTGGAGCACCGTCCCGAACCCGGCCCCCGCCTGCGCGATCTGCGGCTGCACGAGGCCGATCACCTCCCGCGCCACCTCCTCGCCGCGCGGGTCGCCGAGGTAGCGGCCGATCCAGAGTGCCAGCAGCGCCGCCGCGCCGTTGCCGCTGGGTGTGGCCGCGTCGAAGAACGGCTTCTGTTGCAACAGCAGCGCCTCGCCGTCTGGGGCGGCCTCGAAGAAGCCACCGCTTCCTCCCGCGGCCGGATCGTCGTGGAAGCGCGCGAGCATCACCTCGAACAACTCGCGGGCCCAGTCGAGGTGCGCCACATCGCCGGTTGCCCGGTACAGCTCGACGAGCCCGAGACCGAGGTATGCATAGTCCTCGAGCATGCCGTCGATCTTGGCGACGCCCTCCTTGTACGTGTGGAGCAACCGCCCATCGCGCCAGAGTTGCGCGTGCAGGAAGGCGGCGTTGCGCTCGGCCAGCTCGCGCAGATGCGTGTCGTCGAGGATGCGCGCAGCCTCGGCGATGCCAGCGAGGGCGAGACCGTTCCACGAGGTCAGCACCTTGTCGTCGAGGCCCGGCGGCACGCGTTGCGATCGGGCGTCCAACAGCCGGACGCGCATCGATTCGACGCGCTCGTTCAGCGCCGCCTCGTCGAGCGCGTAGTCGCGGGCCACCTGCTCCAGGGGCAGGCTGCGGCTCAGGACATTGCGACGACCGAACTCGGGGTGGTGTGGGTCCTCGAAGTTGCCGGAAGCGGTGACGTGCCAGACGGCGCGGGCGATCGGACCGTCGTCCTCGCCCAGCACCTCGTCGATCTCGTCCGATGTCCAGACGAAGAACTTGCCCTCGATGCCCTCGCTATCGGCATCCTGCGCCGAGGTGAAGCCGCCCTCGTCGGTCAGCATCTCGCGTTCGAGGTAGGAAATCGTGCCGCGGGCAACTGCGGCGAAGTGCTCCTCGCCGGTCAGCTGGTAGGCGTGGAGATAGGTGCGGATCAGCTGCGCGTTGTCGTAGAGCATCTTCTCGAAGTGCGGCACCAACCACTGTCCGTCGACGGAGTAGCGGGCGAACCCCCCGCCGAGGTGATCGTAGATGCCGCCCTGCGCCATGCGCCGCAGCGTGTGCAGCACCATGTCCAGCGACGACGGCGTCCGCGGCCCCTCGCCGGCGCGCGCGTGCTGCATCAGCAGGAACTCGAGGTTGCTCGGACTCGGGAACTTCGGCGCTCCCCCGAACCCACCCCACAATGGGTCGTAGGCGCTCCGCAACGTCTCGGCGACCTGGTCGGGCAGCCCCGGCCCGATCGACCCGGCGCCCGGCGAGGCGTAACGGCTCGATTCGCGCAGGCGTTTCGTGACATCGCCCGCCTGCGCAACGATCTCATCGCGGCGGCCCGTCCATGCCTCGGTGATCGCGTCCAGCAGCCGCGGGAACCCCGGCCGCCCGTGCCCGTCTTCAGGCGGGAAGTAGGTGCCGGCGTAGAACGGTTCGAGGTCCGGCGTGAGGAAGACGGTCATCGGCCAGCCACCCTGACCGGTCATCGCCTGAGTGAACGCCATGTATACCGAATCGACGTCCGGCCGCTCCTCGCGGTCAACCTTGACGCTCACGAACTGCTCGTTCATCTGCGCGGCAATGGCGTCGTCCTCGAAGGACTCATGCGCCATCACGTGGCACCAGTGGCACGAGGAGTAGCCGATCGAGAGCAGGATCGGCTTGGCCTCGGCGCGTGCCCGCTCGAACGCCTCGTCACCCCACGGGTACCAGTCGACCGGGTTATCCGCGTGCTGCCGCAGGTAGGGGCTCGTCTCGCCGGCGAGTCGGTTGGCCATGCCGCTGGTCCTCCCGCGCGCCCGACCCTCAAGGAGGCCTCGGAGGCCACACGTTAGCACCGGCTGCCCTACAGTCCTGCGCGAGCGCAGCCCCGACCGAACGCCCGAGGAGCACACATGCCGGACGCTAGCCCCGCCCTCGAGGTCCGCCCGGCGACGCCGGACGATGCCGCGACGATCGTCGAGTTCGTCCGCTTGCTCGCCGCATTCGAGCACGAGCCGGTCGAGCACGTACGCCTCACCGAGGACGACGTGCGGCGCGATGGCTTCGGGGACCGGCTCTCCTTCGAGGCGCTGATCGCCGAGCTCGACGGCGCGCCGGTCGGCTTCGCGCTCTTCTTCCCCAACTACTCGACGTGGGAGGGCCGTCCCGGCATCTACGTCGAGGACATCTACGTGCGCGAGGAGCAGCGCGGCAGCGGCGTGGGCGAAGCGATCATGCGCGCGATCGCCCGCCTGGCCCTCGAACGTAACGCGGCGCGCCTCGACCTCGCCGTACTCGACTGGAACCCCGCCCGCGGTTTCTACGACCGCCTCGGCTTCGCGCACCACGAGGAGTGGCTCCCCTACCGCCTGGACCGCGTGGGCATCGAGGCGCTGGCGAGCGAGTAGCTGGCTGACACCCGAGCGGGAACGCGCGATAGTGCGCTCGCGAGCATCCGAGCTGGAAGAGAGAACGACGATGGCTGATCTGATCTACGAGAAGTTTGACCACCACGCCCTGTTCACGATGAACCGACCGGAGCGGCTCAACGCGCTCGGTGGGTCGATGAACGTGGAGCTGGACCAGGCGCTGGTCGAGTTCACGAACGACCCGGCGATGCGCGTCGGGATCGTGACGGGGGCCGGGCGCGCCTTCAGTGCGGGCGCGGACCTCAAGGAGATGAACGAGCGCAACGTAGAGCGCGGCGAGCGTGCGAGGGTGGTCGGGTCGTTCGACCCCGCGGCTTCGATGCGCTTCGCGCGCAATCCGAAGCCGTTCATCGCCGCGATCAACGGGCTCTGCATCGCGGGCGGCCTCGAGCGCGCGCTGGACTGCGACATCCGCATCGCCTCGACCGAGGCGTTCTTCGGCCTCTTCGAGGTGAAGCGCGGCATCATGGCCGGCTACGCGATCCACCACCTGGCGCGCATGATCCCCTTCGGCGACGCGATGTACATCCTGCTCACGGGCGACCGGGTATCTGCCGAAGACGCCCTGCGATGGGGGATGATCACCGAGCTCGTGGAGCCCGAGGAGCTGATGCCGCGCGCCATCGAGATCGCAGAGCTGATCGCCTCGAACGCCCCGCTCTCCGTCGAGGGGACGAAGTCGATCGCCCACCAGTGGCGGCAGCTCCAGATCGACGAGTCGTACCGCTTCGGCCAGTGGGTCGGGCGAACCGTCCTCAACTCGGAGGACGCGAAGGAGGGGCCGCGCGCATTCGCGGAGAAGCGCGAGCCGAACTGGCAGGGCCGCTAGCCTCGACGCACGCGCCGGAGGCGTGCTACGGATCAGCAACGGAACGTGGGGACGCAGGAGCGTCCGAGCGCAGCAGAGGGACAACCAATGACCGACTGGCTACGGCGACTGCACGAGGACGAGGCGGGCCACAACTCGCCTGCCGGGACGATGGTGGTCGGGATCCTGACCGCGATCGGCCTCACCTGGGGCATCGTCGCTGACATCGACGGCCTGACCATCGCCGGTGGTGTGGGCCTGGCGATCACCGCGGTCCTCGCCGGACCGGGCATCCATCGCGAGGTGGATTACTCCATCTTCCGGCGCCTGGACGCGCTCGAACAGTCCGACGACGAATAGGCGCTAGTCGAGGCCCAACTCGCTCTCGAGGTCGCCAATCACCTGATCGAGACCGTCGACAAGGTTGTCGGCCTCTTCGCGGTTGATGCTGAGCGGCGGCGCCACCTGGATCGATGATCCAGCGCGTGCCAGCAGCCCATGTTCGCGCATCAGACGCGACATGCGGCGACCGATGTCGTCCCTCGCTGAACTCTTCGCCGGCTTCGGGGTTGCGCTTGAGGTCGATCGCACGCATCAGCCCAATGCCGCGCGTGTCCGCGATGACATTGTGGCGCGACCGGAGCTCCTCGAGCTGCTCGCCGATGTAGGCGCCCGTCCGCGCTGAGTTCTCGACGAGGTGTTCGCCCTCGATGATGCCGACATTCGCCAGCGCCACGGCGCAGGCGACCGGGTGAGCGCCGAACGTCGAGCCGCCAATCAGCGCGTGCTTCCGCTCCCCGACAAACGCCTCGACCACGCGGTCGGAGGCCATGACGGCGGCGATCGGCGCGTAGCCCGACGAGAGCCCCTTGGCCACGGTCATCAGGTCCGCCTCGATCGGGAAGTGATCGATGCCGAACCACTCGCCCGTGCGGCCGAAGCCATTGATCACCTCGTCGGCGATGAGCAGGATGCCGTGCTCGTCGCAGATCTCGCGGATGCGCTCCCAGTAGGCGTCGGACGGCACGTGCGAGCCGTTCGAGGTCGAGATCGGCTCGGCGATGAAGGCGGCGATGGTCTCGGCGCGGTGGAACTTCACCATCTCCTCGACGTAGTTCGCCCAGAACACATCGTCGAGGCCGGTCGCCTCGTTGCTGAGCGCGCCGAGACCGGTCGAATTCGGCACCGGGACATTGCCGGGCACCAGCGGCTCGAAGGGCGCGCGGTTCAGCGCCGGTGACCCGTTCACCGACAGCGCACCGGCGGTCGTCCCGTGGTACGAGCCGATGCGTGAAATGACCTTGTAGCGTCCGCTCTCACCGCGGTTGTAGTGGTACTGCTTCGCCATGCGGATGGCGGTCTCGACCGCCTCCGATCCGGTGCTCACGAAGTAGAACTTGGAGATGTTCGATGGTGTGACTTCCGCCAGCTTGCTGGCGAGGTCGACCGCGGGACCGGTCGCGTAGGCGAACGGGTTCGCGTAGGCAAGGCGTCCCATCTGCGCTGCAGCGACGTTCGCCAACTCCTCGCGGCCATGGCCGATGCCGACGACCCAGAGGCCACTCATCGCGTCGATGTAGCGGCGGCCCTCGATGTCCGTCAGATAAATGCCGTCGCCCTGGTCGATGACGATGAACTCGCCGTCCTGGGCGAGCTCGTTGTACTGCTGGGTGTGCACCCAGAGGTGGTCCAGACCGCGGCGGACGTAGTCGTTGACCTGCTCGGTGGAGAGGGCGGCCGGCTCGGCGGTTTGCGTCATCGTTTGGTCACTCCGCTGCCGCGCGACGATACCACCGCTGCCGTATCGTCGAGGTGATGAGCGATCCGGATGTCCTGGTGCGCATCGCCACGCCGGCCGACGCCGAGGCGATGGCCCGCGTTCACGACCGCTCCTACCGCACCTTCTACCGCGGCATCCTGCCCGACGAGGCGCTCGCGCGCCGCACCGTGGAGGAGCGCACGACCGAGTGGCGAGACACGATCGAGTCCGGCGTCGGCGTCGCGGCGGCTGCCATCGTCAACAGCGAGATTGTCGGCGTGAGCTTCGCCTTCGAGGACACATCGGACGAGTTCGCCTCGCCCACGGGAAACCTGACGACGCTGTTCATCGACCCCGAGTACATCCGCACGGGCCGCGGGCGCGACCTGCTCGAAGCCGCCGTCGGCTGGTTCCGGGCGCGCGGACACGCCTCGGCCGTGCTGTGGTGCCTCGAGGAGAACGACCGCGCGCGCCGCTTCTACGAGGCGCAGGGCTGGTCGCTCGACCCGAGCGCTCTCCCGCGCCAGATCGGGCCCTACCAGGACGTGCGCGAGGTGCGGTATCGCCTCAGCCTCGACGGCCGGGACGCAGTGCGGAGGATCGTCGGGACTGGCTAGCCGCGGCGCGTGATCACGGCGTAAGCGACCAGCCATGCACCGACGAGCCATGCCAGCAGCGTCACGAGCGCCCTCGTCGGGTCGTCGACGATCCCGTCCGTGAGCGCCCAGCGCATGACCGAGGCGGCGTGCCCGGCCGGGAGCCACTGGTGCACCCAGGCGAGCCAGTCCGGCAGCCGATCCGCGGGGAAGTTCACCGGGGAGAAGACGAACACGCCGAAGACCAGTACTTGTGTGATGACGTTGGTGATCCGCGGGTTGGGGATGGCGTGTCCGAGCGAGAACCCAATCGCCGTCCCGACACCTACGACGAGGAAGGCCAGCGGCACAGACCAGGGCGAGACGCTGAGCGTCAGGTCGTAGCGCCAGCTGGCGGCCGCCAGCGCGACCACCACCGCGGGCAGACCGACGATCGACCACACGGACATGGTCGCGAGGTACATCGACATGCGCGACACCGGGAGCGCGAAGAAGAACTCGTACGTACCCTCGAGCTTCTGCTGCGCCACCTGCTGCGGAACGATCACGAAGCCGATCATCAGCAGGGGCAGCACGCTCGAACCGGTGGTGATGAACAGCGCCTGTTCGGCGCTGATGTCAGCGAAGAGGAAGCCGAGGCCAATCGCGAAGCCCGCGCCCATTAGGATCTGGAGCACGATCATCAGCGGCAGCATCAGGCGCAGGCTCAGCAGCTCCCACTTGAACACCTGCATATAGGAACGCCACCAGAAGCGGGGGCCGCGCACGATCTCGCTGACGCGTGCTGTCTCGTTGACTCGGCTGCGGAGCGTCGCAGCCTCAACCACCGGCGCCCTCCTCTCCGATCCCGGCCGCGTCGAGCGCCCGCTCGGCGCCGACGAGGCGGAGGTAGGTGTCCTCGAGGGTGGTCGCGCCGAGTTCGTACTCCTCGGCGACACCCTGCTGGATCAGCTCGCGCACCCAGGTGACCGCGCGAGACGCCGCCTCATCCCGGAGGGTTCCGAAGAGGCGGCGTCCCACGATCAGCGGATCACGGACGAATACGGGGACGTCCGGCGCCGCTACGCCAGGCTCGAGGACCACCTCGAGCCGTAACGAGTCACGGTCCGCCGACTTCAGTGAAGCCGGCGTGCCTTGAGCCACCACACGGCCGCCATCGACAATCGCAAGTCGATCGACGGCGCGTGAGGCTTCCTGAACGTTGTGGGTGACGAACAGCACGGCCGAGCCGCTCTCGGCGACGCGCCGCAGCTCTTGCCAGAGCAGCCGGCGTCGCATCGGGTCGACATCGTTCGTCGGTTCGTCGAGGATCACCAGCGGCTGTGGGATGACGACCGCCATGGCGAACCCGGCGAGCCGTCGCACGCCGCCGGAAATGTTCGCTCCCATTGTGTCTGACCACTCGTCGATCTCCAGGTGAGCGATCACTTCCTGGCGGCGACGTCGCACCTCCGACGCGGGTACACCACGCATCCCGCCTACGAGGTCAATCGCCTCGCGGACGCGCAGCGAATCGATGGGCACGGGCGACTGCGGCAGGTAGCTGCAGAGCTGACGGGCGCCGTCTGGGTCGGCGACCAGGTCGTGGGGACCGAGGTGGATGGTGCCGGCCGTCGGCTTCAGCAGTCCCATGATCTGGTTGACCACGGTCGTCTTGCCGGCACCGTTCGGGCCGAGCAGCCCAAAGACCTCGCCGGGTTCGACACGCAGACTGATGTCGTCGTTGGCGACGACGTCGCCGGCGTAGACCTTGCGCAGCCCCTCGATGGCCAGCGCGCCCGGCGACGGCGTGTGATCGACGCCGCTAGCTGGTTGAGACATGGCGGCTGTAGCCATCTCGCCCTACCCCTCGAGGCCGCGGAGCGTTGATCCCGAGTTGGCTAGCGGGTGAGCGGTGAGAAGAAGCGCGCGGCCTGTGCCCTGGCGAGGTCATCGCGAACTTCGGCGTACGTCGGCGTGCCGGCGCGGCGGGGCTGACGATGTTGCTGTAGACGGTGGAAAGACGCATGACTGAACTCCGAGTCCTTCGTGGCGGCTGTCTGCCGTCGTTGTGACGTCACTATGACATCATTCCGGTGTCATCGTCAACCCCTTTTTGCGGGAAACTCGGGAAATTCTCAGATTGTCGGTAGTTATGTCCAGCACTACTCACTCGGCTGACCTCTGCAGCGTGATCACGCTCATCCTCTACGCGCTCCGCATGCCCGAAGATGGGGACTGGGCCCTCCCCCGGTCCATCGAGGAGACTCCATGACACAGGCATCGGCAGCGCGTCCTCGGGCGCGGGTCTGGCTGTACGGCATCGGCGCCGCGGTAGCAGTCGCGGCGCTCCTCGCCTTCGTGGTCGCACTCCTCGAGGGCGGCCCGCCGCCGCCTTCGGGTCCCGCGCTCCCCGCGGAACTCAGCTCGGGCGAGCCCGGCTCGTTCCAGGTCGAGGTGCCCATGTTCACCCCGGTCGTCTTCGACATCTCCTCGGACGGCGGCCTGCTCGAGGTCGAGTTCAACCGCGTCGACCTCGGCGCTGCCGGCGTGCGCCTGAACGTCTTGCAACACTTCGGTCAGTACGAGGGCACGCGCATCGTGGGTGTCGCGCCGGGGTTGTGGGAGGTGGTCGTGCGGGCGGACGAGGATTGGCGCGTTGCCGTCAGTCTGCCGGAGCCGGGCGAGCTGCCGATCGGGGGCTCGGGAACGACGGACTGGGCGTCGCCGATGATCGAGCTCAGCAATCTCACGGAGATCGATGTCAGCTATGAGGGCGACGACCAGTTCCTGCTGTTCGTTTTCCGCGACGACGGCGCGCGCCTCTATGCGCCAGTCGACCGGGTCGGCGCGTTCGACGAACCCATCCGCTTCCGCACCGCCCCGGGCCATTACATCATCGCCGTGGAAACGCTCGGCCCCTGGTCGCTTGATGTGCATCGGACGTACTCCGACGCCGACGCGCCGTAGGCTCGGACCTCGCCTCGCACGGTGATAGGCTGCGGCCGGCCGGCATCACAGTGCCGGCAAGCTGCGCGGAGCCGCCGAGAGGGGGCCGTATGCCCGATGCGCCGATCCTGCTGGTCGAACGCCGCGAGGCAACTGGCGAACTCGTCCTCAACCGCCCGCACCGCCGCAATGCGCTCAACGGACCGCTCGTCGACGCGCTGCACGCTGGGCTCGAGGAGTTGATCGCGGACGGTGCGATCAGCGTGATCCTGGTTCGAGGCGCCGAGGGCACGTTCTGCGCCGGCAACGACCTCAAGGAGTTCCGGGCCGACCCCCCACCGGACTGGCTCGCCAGCCACGGCGAGCGCTGGGCCGATTTCCACGCCGCGATGTTCGGATCGCCCAAGCCGATCGTCGGAGCCCTCGAAGGCCACGCCATCGCCGGCGGCTCCGCGCTGGCACTGGCTTGCGACTTCCTGATCGCCGGCGAGGAGGCGCAGCTGCACGTCGCTGAGGTCGCGCTGGGTCTGGGACCGGCCCCGGTGAACATGGTCTGGCTCGAGTGGAAGTATGGCGCCGGTCGCGCGCAGGAGTTCGTGGCGGGGGGCTTGCCCTACACCGGTCGAGCGCTCGCCAATCGCGGCATGGCACTCCGCGCCGTCCCGGACGAAGACGTCGTCGATGATGCGCGCCTCCTCGCTGCGCGGCTGGCCGAGAACGACGGAGCCTCGGTCGCGCGTGCGAAGGCGCTGGTGCGCCGCCTCAGCGAAGTGCCCGACGCTGACGCCTTTCGCGCTCGCCTCGCCGCAGCCCAGGGTCGCTAACCGCGCAGCCTGGGCGCGTCAGACTGGCAGTCGGGCGACGTTGGCGATCACGCGCCCGAGGTAGGGCACGCCGCGCCGGACCGGGCCCGTGCGCATCCACTCACGCGGTGTGTGAGCCTCGCCGCCCGTGGTGATGCCCACGCACGTGGCTGGGATGCCGAGCGCCAGCGGGATGTTGGCGTCCGTGCTGCCGAACCCATAGCTCGGTTCACCGAGGCCGCTCGCGCGCCTCGCCCGCTCGACCGCGCGGATCATCGGGTCGTCCCGCCCGATGCTGCCGCCGGGCCGGTCGCCGATGCGTTTCAGCGAGACGCGAGCATCGCCGGTCACCGCACCTCGGATGGCCGCACGTGCGCGGCGGTCGAGCTCGGCCAGCGCCTGAGCATCGATCGAACGGATATCAAGCTCGAAGGTAGCGTCGGGCGCGATCGTGTTCACCGAGCGGCCACCACTGATCACGCCCACGTTCATCGTCGTCTTCGGCTCGACGCCGACTCTCGGCATCAGCGGATCGAGCGACGCGATCGCCCTCGCCGCGACGCTGATGGCGTTTGGGCGGCCGTAAGCGCCCCACGAGTGCCCGCCGTCCGTCTCGACGCGCACCTCGTACCGGCGGCTGGCGACGCCCCCGATCTGGATGCGGTTGAGCGAAAGGCCCTCCACCGCCAGCACGCGGTCGTAGGCGCCGGCGTAGTGCTCGCAGAGCTGTCGCACGCCCCCGAGGTCGCCGCGGCCTTCCTCGCCTACGCTCGCGGCGAGGATGACACGCCCGAGGCCACGCGGACGCTCGCGGCGCAGCGCTTCGCCGACCGCGATGACGCCAGCGACACCGACCGAGTTGTCGCCGATGCCGCGGCCGACGATGCGCCCTCGACGTTTCGTCGCCGGCGTTTCGTCGTCGGCGAAGACCGTATCGAGGTGTGCAGCGACGAGCAGTCCGCTCCCGCGCTCGGCGGCCGGACCCTCGTGGATCGCGACCACGTTGCCCATGCGATCGAGGGAGAGGTCGTCCCAACCGCCGATGGCCGCCAGGCGGTCGTGAACGTGCTCCGCCCTCGCCCCTTCGCGAAAGGTGGGCGCGGGAATCTCGGCGATCACGATGGCCTCGTCGGCGACATCGCCAGCCAGGCGCTGCAGAGTCCGCTCGTAGGCCGTGACCATGACTCATCCACTCGTGGGCGTCCGAATGCCAGCGGCGAGCATAGCGCGAGCGCCTACAATCGGCCGCACCGGCCAATCGCGACCAGACGAGGTAGATGCACCGATGCGCGCGATGCTCTGCGATGCCCCCGGCGAGCCCGTCTCGCTGCGCCTCGCCGAGGTGGAACCAGCACCGCTCGGCGCCAGCGAGGTGTGCATCGCCGTCGAGGCGGCGGGCGTCAACTTCGCCGACCTGCTGTTGATCCGAGGCGAGTACCAGGACCAGCCGCCCTACCCGTTCGTGCCCGGCCTCGAGGCCGCGGGCGAGGTGGTCGAGATGGGCGCGGACGTTACGGACATCGCGGTCGGCCAGCGCGTCCTCGCGTTCCTGGCCAGCGGCGGCTTCGCCGAGACGGCCACCGCGCAGGCCGCTGACGTCATCCCCATCCCAGACGGGATGGAAGCTGCTGTCGCCGCGACGTTCCCAGTCGTCTACGCGACGTCCCATCTCGCACTCGTTCACCGCGCGCAGCTTCAGCCCGGCGAGGTGCTCCTGGTCCATGGGGCCTCTGGCGGGGTCGGGCTGACCGCCGTCGAGGTCGGGCGAGCTCTGGGTGCGACGGTCATCGCCTCTGCCAGCTCGCCGGAAAAGCTCGCGATCGCGGAGGCGCACGGGGCGGACCACACCATCAACTACGCCGAAGAGGACATCAGCGAGCGAGTCCTTGAGCTGACCGACGGGGCCGATGTCGTGTACGACCCGGTCGGCGGCGACTCTTTTCGTGCCTCGCTGCGCTGCATCCGGCCCGGCGGCCGCATCCTGGTGATCGGCTTCGCCAGCGGTGACGTGCCGCAGATTCCGGCCAACCACCTGCTGGTGAAGGACGCTTCGGCGCTCGGTCTCAGCCTCGGCCAACTGCGGCGTCATCGGCCCGAGGTCGTGCAGGCGGCGATGCGCGAGCTGCTCGAGTGGTGGAGCGACGGCCGGCTGCGGCCGCTCGTCAGCGACCGCTTCCCCCTCGAACGCGCGGCCGACGCCGTCGAGGTGCTCCGCGACCGCCGAGCAGCGGGCAAGGTCGCACTGATCGTCCGCGAGGCGGCGTCGTGAGCAGTGTGGCGATCATCGGCGCTGGCGCGGTCGGCAGCTACTACGGTGCGCGCCTCGCCGAGGCCGGTCACGACGTCACGTTCCTGCTGCGCCGCGACTACGACGCGGTCGCCGCGGCCGGCCTGCGCGTCGAATCGATCGACGGTGACTTCACGCTCGACGCACCCTCGATCGCTCGCAGCAGCGAGGAGATCGGGCCCGTCGACTGGGCGATCTGCGCGCTCAAGGCGACGGCCATCGAGGACGCGCGCGAGCTGGTTGCGCCCTGCGTCGGGGACGGCACCCGCATCCTCGTGCTGATGAACGGGCTCGGGCTGGAGGCGATGTTCGCCGACTGGTTCGGAGCCGAGCGGATCTTCGGCGGTCTCGCGTTCACCTGTCTCAACCGAGGCGAGCCCGGCTGGGTCCATCACCTCGACTACGGCCCGGTGACGCTCGGCCACTTCCTCGACGACCCAGGCGAGCTCGAGATCGCGCTGGCGCTGTGGGACGGCGCGCATGTCGAGGTATCGACGACGCCCTCCCTGCTCGCCGGGCGCTGGCGCAAGCTGTGCTGGAACATCCCGTTCAACGGCCTCGCCGTCACGGCTGGCGGCATCACCACCGACCGCATCACCACCGACCCGGAGCTGCGCGCCGCCGCGATCGCCAGCATGCGCGAAGTGATCGCGGCCGGGAACGCGGACCTCGAAGACCGCGGGGGCGCCGCACGCCTCGACGGCGACGCCACCGTCGAAGAGATGATGTCGATGACCGACGTGATGGAGGCCTACCGGCCGAGCACCATGATCGACTTCGTCGAAGGCCGGCCGATCGAGGTCGACGCCATCTTCGAGGCTCCGCTGGCACGCGCGCAGGAGCTCGGCGTGCCCACGCCGCTGCTAGCGCTGATGACCGCTCAGATGCGCGCTCTCGATCGCGACCGCGCGGCGCGGCATGGCTAGCGGCCCCGGTACCACGACGATCGTGGCCGTCGAGGCCAGGCCGCTGAACGTTTCGCTGCTCGCTCCGTTCACCATCGCCACGAGTCGCCTCGAGCGGGTCGAGAACGTCGGCATCCGCGTCGAGCTCGACTCGGGCGCCGTCGGCTGGGGCGAGACGCCGACCCTGCCGCCGGTGACGGTCGAGGACCAGTCCACCGCGCTGCGAGCGCTCGAGGCCGTCGGCCCGCGGCTGCTCGGACGTGACGCGGCCGACTGGCAGTCGCTCGCAGGCGATCTCGCGGCCGAGCTGCCACAACTCGCTTCGACGCGCGCGGGCCTTGAGATGGCGCTCGTGGACGCGCTGGCGCGGGACGCCGGTCAGCCGCTGCATCAGTGGTTCGGCGGCGCCGAGGACCGCGTGACGACCGACATCACCATCCCGATCACAGCACCCGAGGAGGCGGAAGCGCTCGCCCGGCGGTACTCCGATGAGGGCTTCGCGACGATCAAGACGAAGGTCGGCATCGACCGCGCCCGCGACCTCGAGCGGCTGATGGCGATTCGGACGGGCCATCCGACCGCCGCGCTCGTCCTCGACACCAACGAGGGCTTCACCGGCGACGAGGCGCTGGCGCTCGTCGCCGATCTGCGCGCCAAGGGCATCGAGATCGCACTGCTCGAGCAGCCCGTCGCCCGCGACGACTGGGAGGGCCTCGGACGAGTGAGCCGTGAAGCCGGGGTGCCGGTCGCCGCCGACGAATCCTGCCGAGGTGTCGAAGACGCCCGGCGCATCGCAGCCGACAAACTCGCGACGGTGCTGAACATCAAGCTCGCGAAGTGCGGCGTCTCGGAAGCACTTCAGATCGTCGAGGTCGCGCGCGAGGCCGGACTGGGGCTGATGATCGGTGGCATGGTCGAGACCCGGATCGCCATGGGCTTCGGCGCTTGCTTCGCCGCCGGCCTCGGCGGGTTCGAGTTCATCGACCTCGACACACCGTTGCTGCTCGCCGACGATCCCGTGCGCGGCGGATACACCGCAGACGGGCCCACCTACGATCTCGCCGGTATCGACGCCGGCCACGGTGGCTCGCTCGACTGGGACTGAGCAGCGGGGGCAACGACGATGAACCAGGACGAACTCGCGGCATTCCTCGATCGACCGCACCTCGCAGTGGTCGCGACCACGAGGAAGAACGGCCAACCCCACTCGGTGCCCGTCTGGTATCGCTACGACGGCGCGCGCATCCTCGTCTGGTCGGGACGGGACCGCGCCTGGGTCCAACACATCCTGCGCGACCCACGCATCTCCGTCAGCGTCGGCGAGGCGAGCGTGCCCTTCGGCGCCGCGGTCCTGACCGGCACGGCCAACTACCACGAGGGTGAGGACTGGATCGCCGAGGAGATTCGCGCGATCACGCGCCGCTATATCCCTGCGGACGAGGTCGAGCCGTACATCGAGCGCTGGTCGAGCCTGGGCGGGATGGTCGCGATCACCCCGCAGCGCGTCGTCTCCTGGGGCAGCGGCTACTAGACTCGCGCCGGAACCATCGAGACGGAAGGACCGACATGCCCGCCGACCGCGCCGACCTGATCCTGCACAGCGGCATCGTCCACACGATCGACGAGGCGAACTCGATCGCGGAGGCGGTCGCGGTGTCCGATGGGCGCATCCTCGCGGTCGGCTCCAACGCCGAGGTGCGAGCGACCGCGACGGCCGAGACGTCGCAGATCGACCTCGCCGGGCGGTCGCTGACGCCGGGGTTCATCGACGCGCACCAACACTTCACCGGCATCGGCGGCGCGCAGGAGGCGATCGACTGCAAGGCGCCCGGGATGGACTCGATCGCGGCGATCGCCGAGGCCGTACGCGAGCGCGCGGCACAGCTGCCGACGGGCACCTGGATCCGCGGACGGGGCTACGACCACTCGCGGCTGGTCGAACAACGGCACCCGAACCGCCATGACTTCGATGCGGTCGCGCCAGAGCACCCGGTCGTCTTCACCCGGACCTGCGGAGCCTCGACCGGATGACCGACGATCCCGACGGCGGCCGCTACGACCGCGAGCCGGACGGCAGCATCCTCGGCGTGGCCTACGAGCGCGCCAACGCCCCAATCCAGAACGCCGCCGTCGCGAGTCGCGAGGAGCTGCGCCGCTGGCTGATCGCCGCGAACGAGGTCGACCTCGCGAGTGGCCTGACGAGCATCCACGACGCCGGCGGCATGGCCGGCCCGCCGATGGACATCGCGACGGAGCTCGTCGCGTCGGATGAGCTGCACGTCCGCATCTACTCGTTCGTCACGGTCAACGCGCTCAACCACCCGCACGTGCCGATCCTCAACACCGGCTTCCGCTCCGGCTTCGGTGACGACCGGCTCAAGATCGGCGCCTTCAAGGTGATGACCGACGGCTCGTCGTCGGGTCCGACCGCCGCGACGCGCGACCCCTACACCGTCGATCCGGACGACTCGGGGATCGCCTACTGGGCGCAGGACGACCTCGACGATCTGATCGGCCGTGCTCATCGCGCTGGCTGGCAGTGCACCGTCCACGCGGTCGGCGATCGCGCGATCGAACAGACACTCGACGCCATGGCGCGCGCGCAGTCGGAGCACCCTCGCGAGGGCCTCCGCCACCGCATCGACCACTGCGGCATCACACCGCCCGACCTGCAGCGGCGCGTCCGCGACCAGGGGATCGTGCCGGCGATGCAGCCGGCGTTCTTCTGGGAGTTCGGCGACGGCTACATCCGCAACTACGGCCGCCACCGCGCCGACGTGATGTTCCCGGCGCGCTCGCTCCTCGAGGCGGGCACCACCGTCGCCGGATCCTCGGATGCGCCGGTCACCGACTACCGGCCGCTGTTCGGCATCGAGCAAGCGCAGACGCGAGCGACGATGGACAGCGACGTGTGCGGTCCCGATGAGCGCGTCGACCTGGAGACGGCGCTGCGCATGCACACCATCAACGGCGCATACGCGGCGTTTGAGGAGTCCTCGAAGGGCTCACTTGAGCCCGGGAAGCTGGCCGACCTCGCGCTGCTCAGCGCCGATCTGCGCGATGTGCCGACGACCGAGCTACGCGACCTGCCAATCGACATGACGATTGTCGGTGGGCGCGTGCTTTACGAGCGGAGCTAGGCCCCGAAGCGCAGTGGCAGGTGCTGGAAGCCGCGCACGATCGTCGCCGCGGTCTGGCGTTCCGCCGGCGCCTCGCCACGCTCGATCGTGGCGTAGCGGTCGAGCAGCCGTTCGAGGGCGACCTTCGACTCGAGCCGCGCCAGCGGTGAGCCGAGGCAGTAGTGGATGCCCATGCCGAACGCCACGTGGTGCGTGTCGTCCTCCCGAGCGAGATCGAACTCGTCCGGGCGGTCGTACGCCTTCGGGTCGCGGTTGGCAGCGCCGTAGGCCACGTTGACGGGCACGCCGGCCGGGATGTCGATGCCGTCGATCGTGACGTCTTCCTTCGAGTAGCGGAACAGCACCTGCACGGGGCTGTCGATGCGCAGTGTCTCCTCGATGAACGGTTCGACGAGCGCGCGGTCGTCGCGCAGGCGCGCCCACAGCTCCGGTCGGTCCGCTAGCACGTTGAGCATGTTGCCGATCAGGTTCGTCGTGGTTTCGTTGCCGGCGACGAGCAGCAGGATCGTGAATCCGAGGACCTCCCAGTCCTCGAGGTGCTCGCCCTGCACCTCGGCCTCGGAGAGGGCCGAGATCAGGTCCTCCGTGACGGCCTGGCGTCGCTGTGCGATCTCGCCGTTCAGGAAGTTGACCATGGCGGTCAGATCTTCGACGGCAAATTCGCCGCGCTGCGCCGCGATCAGCGCGTTCGACCAGCGCTTGAAGTCCTCGCCGCGGTCGGGCGAGATGCCGAGCAGCGTCGCAATCACCGTGACCGGGAGCGGCACGGAGAGCTGCGACACGAGGTCGACTTCCCCCTCCGGGAAGGCATCGAGCAGGTCGTCGGCGATGCCCTCGACGAACGGCTCGAGCTCCGCGACACGCCGAGGCGTGAACGCGCGGTTGACGAGCCCTCGGAAGCGGGTGTGACGTGGCGGGTCGTCGGTGATCAGCACGATCGGGATTTGCATCCCGTCGTCTTCCTCGCGTGCCTCCTGCGGCAACGACGCCGCGTCCGAGGAGAACTGCTCGTGGTTGCGCAGGATGTCGTACACGGCGTCGAAGCCGACGGCGATGTGCGACCGTTCGCCGACCCGGACCACGGGACCCAGCTCACGCATCTCCTTGAACAGTGGGTATGGGTCGTGGAAGAACTCAGCGTCGTTAAAGCGACCAGCGTCGCCAGGGAAGACGGGTGCGGAAGTCATGCAATGCCTCTCGGGGCGCGAACACGCCCGGTCAGGCGCGACGCCTGTGGTCCGACGCCGCGCGCGCTGCACGATCCCGCATTGCCGTGCATAGTACAGCAGACGCCCGGAGAGCCGAGCACACCAAGACCGCAGCAGCAGCCCTCGACGGGCAGCACGGGAGGAGCGAACCGATGCTCCGAATCGAGATCAATTACCAGACCTGTCTCAAGACCGGGCAGTGCTATTACCTGCACGCCGAGGCCTTCCGTCAGAAGGACGATGACTTCCCGGAAGCCACAAAGAACGAGTTCCCGGACGAGGTACGCGAGGCCCTCGAGGACGCCGCTGACCTCTGTCCGACCCAGTCCATCAAGATCGTCGAGGCGTAGCGGCGTCCCCTCCGAGGGTCGCGTGACAGCAGTGAGGTGAGCAGAGCATGACGAAGGCGCACTTCGGGGTAACCGTTCCGCAGATCAAGCGCACCTGGACCGAGAGCCGCGCGGCGGCCGAGGAGTTCGAAGGCCTCGGCTTCGACTCAATCTGGGTGAACGACCACCTCTACGGACCGCAGTCGCCGCAGATCCCAATGCTCGATGCGTGGACGCTGATCCCGGCGCTCGCCGCCGCCACGGAGCGAGTCGAAATCGGGACGCTCGTCACCCCGCTGGGCATGCGCAACGTGGCACACCTCGGCAAGACGATCGCCACCGCCGACCACATCGCCGGCGGTCGCATCATCCCCGGCTTTGGCGCCGGATGGATGCCGCGCGAGTTCACCGACTTCGGCCTGCCGTTCCTCTCGACCAAGGACCGCCTCGGCCAGCTGCGCGAAGGCGTGGCGCTGCTCAAGCGCATGTGGAACGACGAGGAAGCGGTCACCTTCGAAGGCGACTACTTCCGCACGGAGAACGTCGTGACCGAACCGAAGCCGGCGCGAAAGGTGCCGATCCTGATCGGCGGCTCCGGCGAGAAAGTAACGATGCGTATAGCGGCTCGCGAGGCCGACATCTGGAACAACCTCGCCGGGCAGCAGGACAACATCGGGCACAAGGTCGAGGTGCTGCGGCAGCACTGCTCCGACCTCGGACGCGACTTCGACGAGATCACCGTGGCGCAGCAGTGCCTCGTGACCATCGCCGAGGACGAGGCGGCCGCCGGACCGATGATCGAGACGGCCCAGCGCATCTTCGGTGGTCACATGGGGAACCCGGCCGGCGATCTGGCGCTCTCCGGAACGCCCGAGCGCGTGTGCGAGCAGATCCAGAAGCACATGGACCTCGGCTGCACCATGTTCAACATCGAGTTCTTCGGGCGTGACACGCGTGAGCCGGCCCAGATCTTCGCGGAGCGCGTGCTGCCGGAGTTTCGCTAGCCACGACCCTCGAGTCGAGTCCATAACGGAGGCCGCCGTGAGCGACGTACTGCACTTCGATCTGTCCGACGGCGTCGCGACGATCACGCTCAACCGCCCGGAGGCGATGAACGCGATCACGCTGGCGCTGTCTTCGGACATCGTCGACGCGATGCGACAGGTCCGCGACGACGACGCGATCCGCGTTGGCGTCATCACCGGCGCCGGCGAGCGCACATTCAGCGCCGGCATGGACCTCAAGGAGCGTGCCGAGCGCAGCACCGGCTCGATGCCCGGCGCGGCCGACACCGGCGAGTTCTTCTCGGCGAGGCCAGTCGAGACGTTCATGAACTTCGACGCGAAGAAGCCGCTGATCGCGGCGGTCAACGGCTACTGCCTCGCCGGCGGCCTCGAGCTGGCGCTGGCCTGCGACCTGCGCATCGCCGCTGAGGGCGCCACCTTTGGCGTCCCGGAGATCATCCGAGGCTTCTTCCCCGGCGGCGGCGCGCCGCAACGCCTGATGCGCGCGATCCCGCAGGCCGCCGCCATGGAGCTGCTGCTCCTCGGCGACACCATCGATGCGCAGCAGGCGCTGGCCTGGGGTCTCGTCTCGCGGGTCGTTCCGTCCGAGGAGCTGATGCCCACGGCGCAGGAACTGGCCTCGCGCATCGCCGCGCATGCTCCGCTCGCGGTGCGCGCGGTGCGCGAACTCGCCTACGCCTCGCAGGACATGGACTTGCCGCGCGCACTTCGTTTCGGCAGCTCGCTGCGCTGGATCATCGGGCAGACCGAGGACGCCATCGAGGGCCCGCGGGCGTTCTCCGAGAAGCGCGATCCGGAGTTCAAGGGGCGGTAGCCGCCCCGTGCTACTCCACCGGCAGCGGGTGGTAGTAGTCGTTCCCCTGCTTGCGCCAGTCGGTCACCATCTCGCGGAAGTCGTCGCCGAACGGGTCCTTGCCGACCATCTTCATGGTGCCGCGGCGGATCATGAAGTCGTGCGGCGCGAGGTCGCCTGCGCGCTCGAAGGCGCGTGCGGCGGCGTCCTGCCGGCCCTGTCGCCACAGCCAGTTGCCCAGGCCGAACTCGGCGCGGGCGCGCTGGTCCTCGTCGGTCGGGAGCTGCTGGAGAGCGCGCACTGCCGCGGGCGACTTCGCCTCGATGTCCCCGTGCACCCAGGCGCGAAGCAGCGCCATCTGGTCGTCGGTCGAGACGTTGGCGTAGTTGCCGCCCTGCTCCGTCGTGAACGCGACGTCGTTGGGGCGGACGATCTGGCCCTCCTCGTCGATCCAGAGCACGGTCGGCACGTTCACCATGTTGTACAGCTCGGCGAGCAGGTGATCGGTGTCGACGAGGCTCGGATGCGAGGGCTGCGCAGCCTCGATCCACTCGCGCGCATCCTCCGCGTCGCGCTCCACGGCCACCGTGATCACGGTGAACCCCTCGTCGTTCAGCTCCTCGTGGATGGCCTGCCACCCGGGCAGGTCATGGCGGCAGCCTCACCACGAGGCGTAGGCGACCAGCAGCACTTTCCGTCCGCGGTAGTCCGAGAGCGAGTGCGGCGTGCCGTCGAGATCCGGGAGCGTGAAGTCGGGCGCGTCGAGGAGCGCCAGCTCCTGGGCCCGCTCGCGCGCCGGCACGCCAAGGTAGGCCGCGCCCTCGGCGGCGTCGACCGCGTGCGGCCGGCCGATCAGGCCGGCGAGCCCGGCGATGTCGACGCCGTCGTCGGTGATGAGGTCGGAGTCTTCCGGCACCGGGTAGCAGACCGGGCCGAGGCAGAACCCCTCCGGCTTGAGCTCCCACTGGAGCGCGCGCTCGACGTCAGCGGTGGCCACGCGCACGCGCTCGCCGTCCACGCTGGCCGACACCTCGGCTGGCGCGCCGGCATCGATGATGGTGAAGGTGGTCATCGCAGTCTTTCTAACTCAACAGTCACAGCCCGTAGTCGCCGGGACGGGTGCGGATCCACTCGCCAATCTGCTCGTCGATCATGATCGACGTCAGGTTCGTGTTCGCCCGCGGTACCTCCGGCATGATCGACGCGTCGGCCACGACGAGGCCCGATACCGCATGCACGCGCCCGAATTGGTCGACCACGGCGTCGGGATCCTCGGATGGCCCCATGCGCGCCGTGCCGCACGGATGGTAGCCGCTCGCCGAGAGACGGCGGATCAGATTTAGCAGGCTCTCGTCGTCGGGCGCCCTCGACGGGTCGGGGAAGCGCAGCTCGTCGATCATGCTCGCCAGCGGTTCCGCCTCGACGAACGCGAGCGCGTCCCTGAAGCAGGCCAGCATGCGCTGCGCGTCCCGGTCGTCCTCGACGAAGTGCTGCTCGATGATCGGTTGCGCATGCGGGTCGGCGCTGTCCACGCGCACGGTCCCGGTGCTGTAGGACTGCTCGAGGACGGCGGCGATCGAGAAGGCGCCGGACGCGTTCTCTCGCTGGACCCACGTGATCAGCTCGATCTGCAGGTCGTTGCGCTGGTCGGAGCCCGGCGCGGTGTAGCGCAGGATCGTCTGGATCAGCGGTAGCTCCGAGCTGGCCAGCTCCGGGTCCTTCAGCGTCGCCATCACCGACAGCGCCGGGTGATCGCACAGGTTGCTGCCGACCCCCGCGACGTCCGCTACGACCTCGATCCCCAGGCCCTCGAGGTCCCGGCGCGGCCCCAGGCCGGTACGCCACAGGATCGGCGGCGTCTGGATGGCGCCGGCGCTGAGCACGAAGAGCCTCCCGGCCACACGCTGCACCTCGCCACCGCGCTCGACCTCGACGTGCGTCACGCGACCGCGATCGTCGGTGATGAAGCGCCGGCAGTGCGTGTCACCCACGATCGTCAGGTTGGGGCGGATGCGCGCCGGTGCGAGGTACCCGACCGCAGTCGAGACGCGCAGCCGCTGTAGTTTGTTCATCGGCTGCGGTCCCGAGCCCCAGCCCCGCGGGTCGTTCTGGTCGGCGCAGTCCGGGTAGCCGAGGCCGCGCGCGGTCTCAAGGAAGGCCTGGTGCGTCTCGCTCAACTCGTCGTGCGGGTAGCGACGGACGGTGATCGGCCCGGCGTCGCCGTGGTAGGGCTCGTGGCCGAAGTCGAGGTCGCGCTCGAGGCGGTTGAAAAGCGGCAGCACGCGCTCCCATGACCACTGCTCGTTGCCGCGTTCCGCCCAGCCGTCGTAATCCTCCGGCACCCCGCGCAGCGCGATGGTCGTGTTCACGGCGGAGGAGCCACCGGTGACACGGCCGCGCGGGAAGGCGGTTGACCGCCCCTCGGCGGTCGGCTGGTAGGCGTGACCCCAGTCGTGATCGACGGTGGAGTTGCGATAGGAGTTCACGAGGTCGTAGGGCGTCTCGCCGATGAGCGGGTAGTCCGGTCCCGCTTCGAGCAGCAACACGGAGTGGTTCGGCTCCTCTGAGGCGCGCGAGGCGATCACGGAGCCGGCCGAGCCAGCGCCAATGATGACGATGTCGTACTCCTCGGCGAATCGCTCGTCAGGCATGCCACCCCCGCTCGTGAGCCCTCGGCGAGGCTCTAGGCTATGCTCCGCGCCGGTTTCGAGGCAGTGCCGGCGTTGGCAGATCGGAGTGCGAAGTTGGACCTGCTGATCCGCGGCGGCACGATCGTCGACGGGACTGGTGCGGCGCCGCAGCGGGGCGACGTGGCGATCGAGGGCGATCGCATCGTCGAGGTGGGTGAGATCGAAGGTGCCAGCGACGTGGCGGTGGTCGACGCCTCTGGGCTGATGGTCGCGCCGGGATTCATCGACACGCATGCGCACTCGGACGGCGCGTTGCTCCTCGACCCGCAGCACGAAAACGGCATCCGCCAGGGCATCACCACCGAGATCATCACGCAGGACGGGATGGGCTTCGCCCCGCTCTCCGCGGGGCAGTACCAGGAGTACCGGCAGTACCTCTCCGGCATCCTGGGGCTGCCCGACCCGGCGCTCGACATGTCGACCATCGCCGCGCTGCGCAGCCACTACGAGGGCGTCGCGCCGAATGTCGCGGTGCTCGTGCCGCACGGCGCGCTGCGCCTCGCGGTGGCCGGGTTCCGCGACGTGCCGCTCGAGGGGCCGCTGCTCGAGGACGCGAAGGAGCTGCTGCGCCGAGGCCTCGAGGACGGAGCGGTAGGGCTCTCGACCGGGCTCTCGTACTACCCACAGTCGTACAGCGACACGGCAGAGCTGGCGGCGTTGTGTGAGGTGGTCGCGGAGCATGGCAGCGTCTACGTCACGCACGTTCGCAACCACAACAACGACCGCGCCGACGGCGGCAGCGGCGTCGGCGAGGCCCTCGAGGTGGGCCGCCGCACAGGCGTAAAGGTCCACGTTTCGCACTTCCGGACGAGCGTCCCCACCGCCGGCGAGACCGCCGCGCTGATGGCGCCGATCGACGAGGCGAAGGCCGCCGGCGTCGACGTCACGCTCGAGTGCTACCCCTACCCGGTCGGCTCGACCGTGCCGGGCTACTTCCTTTCCGGCGACCTGCACGAGGGCGGGCCCGAACGCATCCTCGAACGCCTCGCGGACGAGGGCGGACGGGACGAGGTGATCGAGGCGTTCCGGACGCTGTTCCCGGGCGCGATGGCCACCGCCTGCTGGACCCACATCGGCTCGCAGGCCAACGCCCACCTCGAGGGCCTGTCGTTTAGCGACGCGGCGACGCTGCGCGGCGTCAGCATCGAGGAGATGGTGGCGGACGTGATGCTGGAGGAGCAGCTCACGTGCGGCTTCCGCTACATCCCGACTGGCAGCGTCGCCAGCTGGCAGCAGGTCGACGAGGACGTGATGACGCTCCTTGACCGCGGCGACTACATGATCGGCAGCGACGCGATCCCGCACGGGCGCTTCCCGCACCCTCGCGCCTGGGGCTGCTTCCCGCGGGTGGTGGGCCGGCTGCGACGCCGTACCGGCCGACCGCTCGAACAGGTAATCCAGCGCGTGACACAGCTACCGGCGACGCGCTTCGGCCTCGAAGGACGCGGGGTCGTGGAGGCCGGCGCATTCGCCGACCTCGTCATCTTCGACGACGCCGACATCGTCGACCTGGCGACATTCGAGGATCCGCGCGTGCCGCCCGCGGGCATCCCGTACGTCGTGGTGAACGGGCAGCTCGCCGTCGAGCGCGGCGCAGTCACCGCCGTTCTCGCCGGGCGGCCCGTCCCCGAGGCGTGAGACCGGCGCGCTAGCTTTCGCGCTCCACGATGCGGACGCCAGACTCGCTCTCGCCGTCGACGGCGATCGTGGTGCGACCGGACAGCCAATCGAGGACATCGTCTCCGGCAACGCCGCGACGCCAGCCGCCCAGAAGCGGTAGCTCAGGCTCGTCGTCGCGGTCGCCGGTCAGCCACCACGTGATCACATCCTCGAGATCGCGCCGCGTGGCGATGAAGCGCGCGGCGATGCGGGCCTCGCGGGCGCGGGTCTGCACGATGCCGCCGAGGATCGCCGGCCAGGCCTGCCCCACGCGCGGCACCTGGTCCGGGCGCGGTGGCAGCGGCGGCGGGTCCTGCACACCGCGCTCGATCTCGTCGAGGATCTCCTCACCGTAGCGCTGGACGACCCCGGCGCCAAGGCCGCGCACCTCGCGCAGAGCGCGCAGCGACTTCGGCGGCCGTCGGCAAATCTCGAGCAACGTGCGGTCGTGCATAAGGCGACTCGGCGGTCGGTTGACCCGCAACGACTCGCGCTCGCGCCAGGCTGCCAGCGCCCTCAACGCACCGAGCGAGGGCGCGCGCAGCTGGTTCCAACCGCGCACGCGTCGATAGATCTCCTCGGGCGGGGTGCGCTCCGCCCACGTCTCGGCGAGGCGCTGGCACTCCTCGGCGACCCACTCGAGTCGCCCGCGACCCTCGAGGCGCTTGCGGAGACGCTCCCAGGCCGAGGGGAGGTAACGCACGTCATCGAGGGCGTACTCGAGCTGGTCGCGCGAGAGCGGGCGGCGCGACCACTCGGTGAACTGCGCCCCCTTGTCTAGTTCGACGTCGAGCAGGCGCTCGATCAGTCCGCTGTAGCTGATCTGCTCGCCCATGCCGACGAATGCGGCTGCGATCTGTGTGTCGATCAGACCGTCGAGGCGCAGGTCGTAGCGAGCCGCGAGCAACGCGAGGTCCGCCTGAGCGGCGTGCAGGATCACCTCGACGTCTGACCGCGCCAGCGCCTCCACAAGTGGCGCAGGCGAGACGGCCAACGGGTCGATGGCGACGGCGGTGGGTGCGTCGATGTCGCCCCAGGCGACCTGCACGAGCGACAGCTCCGGGATGTAGTAACCCTCGGTCATGAACTCGAGGTCGACCGCGGCCGAGCCGGCGGCGGCCACCTCTGCCGCGACCGCCTCCACGGTGGGCGCGTCCTCGATCAGTGCGCCGGAGCGCACGCGAGCACTCATGCAGCGCGGCGCAAATGAGGGGTCAGCATCGTCACGAGGGCGACGATAACACGCGTCCCGGCGAATCTTGGGGCGTCAGCGGTCGCGCGCGGGGCGGGGACGCCCGCTATGATCCGCAACCCGGAGGGCCTGGCCATGTGTGGAGTCGCCGGCGTAGTCGCGCGGCGGGGCACGCCCCCGCCCGGCGTCATCGAGCGAATGACGGCTGCCCTCACGCACCGTGGACCGGACGACCAGGGCCAGCACGAAGGAACAGCGTGCCACCTGGGTCATCGCCGGCTCAGCATCATCGACCTCTCCGCCAACGCCCGGCAGCCGCTGACAGACGAGAGCGCAAACTTCTGGCTCACCTACAACGGCGAGACGTACAACCACAAAGCGCTCCGCGCCGAGCTCGCCCCGCGCCACCAGTTCGTGTCCGAGACCGACTCGGAGGTGCTCGTCCACCTCTACGAGGAGCACCCCGAGCCTTCGACGTTCCTGAACCGCCTCGACGGCATGTTCGCGTTCGGACTCTGGGACGACGAGCGAAGGCGACTGCTCCTCGCGCGTGACCGGCTCGGCATCAAGCCCCTGTTCTGGGCGCAGACCGAGGACCACCTCGTCTTCGCCTCGGAGGTGAAGGCCATCCTCGCCAGCGGGCTCGTCGACACCCGCCCAAGCCTCGACGGCATCGCGTCCTACCTGCGCTTCCGGCACCCGGTGGCGCCACTGACGATGTTCGAGGGCATCCATGCGCTCGAGGCGGGGCACTACCTGATGTGGCACGACGGCGATGTCGTCATCGAGCGCTACTGGGACATCGAGATCCCGGAGCGGCAAGAAGACCTCGGCGAGCCCTACTACCGCGAGCGGGTGCGCGGACTGGTGACCTCGGCGGTCGAGAAGCGACTGATGTCGGACGTGCCGCTGGGCGCCTACCTCTCCGGCGGGCTCGACTCCTCGATCGTGGTCGCGCTCATGGCGGAGATGCTCGACGAGCCGGTGAAGACTTACTCCATCGGCTTCACCGATGACGTCGACGGTGGCGAGCTGCCCTTCGCCCGCGAGGTCGCGGAACGGTACCGGACCGACCACCACGAGCTGCGGATGGGACGCGAGGATTACCTCGACCGTCTGCCGCAACTGATCCGCTACCGTGACGCACCCCTCGCAGTGCCGAACGAGGTGCCGCTGTTCGAACTGTCGAGGGAACTCAAACGCGACATCACCGTGGTGCTTTCCGGCGAGGGCGCCGACGAGATCTTCGCGGGCTACGGGGACTACGTGCACATCGCCGGCGATTACGCGAAGTCGCGTCGCCTCGCACGTCTCCCCTCGGCGCTGCACCGAGCCCTCGAGGGCGGGCTGGCGAAGAAGTATGAGCCGGGCCATGCACCCTCGACGCTCGGCGAGCACTTCTTCGCCGGCTACGGCTGGTTCTCCCGCGACGAGGTCGCGTGCCTCCTTCCGGCGGCCGCCGAGGCGCAGGCGGGCGAACGTCACTTCGCCGCCGCCCTCGATCGGCACGACGATCGCGGCGACTACGACCGCGTGCAGTACGCCCTCGCACGGATGCACCTGCAGAACCTGCTCAACCGCGCCGACGCGATGACCATGGCGAGCGGCGTCGAGGCGCGCGTGCCGTTCGTCGACCACGAGCTCGTCGAGTTCATGTTCACCGTGCCGATGCGACACAAGAGCCGCTGGCGCTCGCCACTGCACCGCCTGCGCGCCGGGCTGTCCTACTCCGACGCCTTCCGCGACCGCGACGAGGTGTCGAAGTACGTGCTCCGCCGGGCCTTCGCCGACGCCGTGCCGCGCTCCGTCCTCCAGCGACCCAAGGTCGGGTTCAAGGTGCCGCTCGAGGACTGGTTCGCCCGCGGCGACCTGCGCGAGGTCGCGCGCGACCTCTTGCTCGGCGAGCCCGCCCGCGCCCGAGGGCTCCTCGACGTTGACGCCGTCGCGGCCTGGCTCGAGACGGGCGCGAACAACGGCTCCGAGTTCGGGCACCGCGTCTGGATGCTGATCAACCTCGAACTCTGGTTCCGCGCGTACTTCCCGGACGGCGAGACACTCGACCTCGAGGCGTTCCAGCCGCTGGGCGAGACCTCGGTGGTCACGCCGTGACCTCCGAGACACCACTGACTAAGACGAGCGACGGGCCGGTCTCGCTGCTGATCAACCGTCGCATCTCGACCCGTATCTCCGGGCCCCTGGCGCGGGCGGGCGTGACGCCGAACCAGGCCACGTTGTTCGCGACGGCACTTGGCGTGGTAGCGGCAGCGCTCTACGCCCTCGAGGTGTGGTGGGTGGCGGGGCTGGTCTTGCAGGCGTCCTCGATTGGCGCCGGTGTGGACGGTGAGATCGCTCGACGCACGGGCCGCTCTTCTCGGTTCGGCGACTTCCTCGACACGGTCGCCGATCGCCTCGTCGAAGCGCTGGCGCTCGCCGGCATCGGCTACGGGCTCGCACAGGTCGCAGGCCTCGAGGAGCGGGCATGGCCGCTGGCGTTCGCGGCTCTGGGCACCACGTTCATGCTGGCGGCGGCGTCCGAGAAATACCGGTCGGTGATGCACGCCAACTACCCGAAACGCCAGCTCGAGCCGGTGTTCGCCTACCTCTCGTCCGGGCGCGACGTGCGCGTGTTCTACTTGATGCTCGGCTCGCTGGTCGCCGCGTGGCGGGCCGAGGCGCTGTGGTGGACGTTGCTCGCGCTCACGGCCGCAATGGCCGTCAACGTCCTCGTGCGTATCGCCGTGCTCTCGCGACGGATGGACGGCGACGAGTGAGCGACGTTCGCGCGGTCGCCTTCGACCTCGGTGACACGCTCTGGCACTTCCCCTATCCGCGACCGCCCGAGGCGTTGGCGCGCGCCCACGTCCGGAAGCTGCGCGCGGAGCTCGTCGCCCACAGGGTCGATCCGGACCTCGCGACACTCCTGCGGGAGCGTCTGATCGAGGCCTGGGACGAGTGGGAGCGCGACGCCGACGCGAACGGCGGCGAAGGCCCCGACTATGTCGAGGGCGCCACCGCCGTGGCGGCAGATCTCGGCCTGCCGCAGGAGGCTGGAGCAGCGGTCTGGCAGGCGATGGCTCTCGGCGGCCCGTTCCTCGGACGGCGACTTTTCGAGGAGACGCACGACACGCTGGACTGATTGCGGGCGGCGGGCCTGCGCCTCGCCATCATCACCAATCGCGCTCACGGCGACGACGAGTTCGTCGACGAACTCCACGCCTACGGGCTGCGTGAGCCGTTCGAGGTCATCATCAGCTCCGACCAGGTCGGGTACCGCAAGCCACACCCGAAGATCTTTGAAGCGGCCCTCGAGGCGCTCGACCTCGGGGCGGCGGAGGTGGCGATGGTGGGCGACCGACCGGAGGCCGATGTCGCCGGTGCGAACCGGGTGGGAATGCCCTCGATCTGGATCCGTAAGGTCACCCCGCCCGAGCGCGTCCCGACGACCGAGGACGAACAGCCCGACTACACGATCGATGAACTGCGCGATCTCCGAGGGCTCGCCCTCTTCCACTGAAGTCAGTAGGCGCTGCGCGTACGATGCGCCAATCCAATCGCTCTCAACGGGATTGAGCACGCTGTGACCAGCCAGACCGTCGATGTCCAGGGGTCCGTCGACACGAAGTTCGAGGAGGTCCGCGAGGCATTCGCGCGCAACTTCGAGGACCACAACGAACGCGGCGCAGCGGTCTCGGTCCGCGTGGACGGTGAGGCGGTGGTCGACCTCTGGGGCGGCTACGCCGACGCCGAGGGCGACCGGCCGTGGGAGCGCGACACGATCGTCAACGTCTACTCGACGACGAAAGGCGTCACGGCGATCTGCGCGCACATGCTCGCCGACCGGGGGCTCCTGGACCTCGACGCTCCGGTCGTCGACTACTGGCCGGAGTTCGGCGCTCACGGCAAGGAGGCGATCCCGGTGCGCTGGCTGCTATCGCACCAGGCCGGTCTCGTCGCCGTCGACCCGGAGCTCAAGCCCGGCGATGGCCTCGACTGGGACACGATGATCCAGGCGCTGGAGCAAACCACGCCGCAGTGGGACCCCGGCACGAAGAACGGCTACCACATGGTGACGTTCGGCTGGCTCGTCGGCGAGGTCGTGCGGCGCACCTCTGGAGCCGAGAGCCTCGGCGCGTTCGTCCGCGACGAGGTCGCGACACCGCTGGGCGTCGACTTCTTTATCGGCACGCCAGCGTCCGAGGACCATCGGGTCGCGGAGATGATCCGCCCCGACCCTCCCCAACAACGCGAAGGTGAGACCCCGCCGGTGCCACCGTTGATGAACCTCGAGCTGACGCGTCGGTCGCTCGTGCCTGCCAACGCCGAGGTCGCCGCCGAGGTGAACTCGCGCGAGTGGCGCGCCGCCGAGATCCCCGGCGCGAACGGCCACGGCAACGCGCGCGCCCTCGCCACGATCTACGGCGCACTAGGCAACGGAGGCGAGGTCGATGGTGTACGGCTGCTCTCGCCCGAGGCGATCGATCGCGCGCGTGAGGTGCAGGTCGACTCGCCTGACGAGGTGCTCGTGATGCGCACCATCCGCTCGCTGGGCTTCATGCACGGCGTGGAGGACCTCGGCGACCGTCGAGGCCGCAATGCGTTCGGCCACGGCGGCGCGGGCGGCTCCGGTGGCTGGGCCGACCCTGAGTTCGGCATCGGCATGGGCTACACGATGAACCGCATGTGGAACGGCGGCTTCATGCGCCCCGACCCGCGCGCCCAGAGCCTCGCCAACGCGGTGTACAACTCCCTCGGCATCTCACCCGACCAGCGACGCGGCAGGTAGCTCATGGCCGACCTCGACGTCGGGGGGCACTGCGACGAGCGTTTTGCGGCCGTCCGCGAGGCCTTCGTCGCAAACTTCGCGGAGCGCGGCGAGATCGGCGCGTCGGTCGCGGTGATGATCGACGGCGAGATGGCCGTCGACCTCTGGGCCGGCTGGGCGGACGAGGCGGAGACGCGCCCCTGGGAGCGCGACACGATCGCCCTCACACACTCGGTGACGAAGGGCTTCGTCGCCACCTGCCTGCACCTGCTCCACCTCCGCGGCGAGCTCGACTGGGACGCGCTCGTGACCGACTACTGGCCCGAGTTCGCCTCGGCGGTCGCCGACGAGGAGGCGCGTGCGCTCAAGGCGCGCACGACGGTGCGCCAGCTGGTCAGCCACCAGGCGGGCCTCCCGGTGATCGACGAAGAGCTGCCCCTGGGCTCGGGCCTCGATTTCGACTTCATGGTCCATGCAATCGAGCGACAGCCACCGATCTGGGAACCCGGCACGAAGCACGGCTACCACGCGGGCACCTGGGGCTTTCTCTCCGGCGAGTTGATCCGCCGCATCGACGGACGGACGCCCGGGACGTTTCTCCGCGAGGAGATCTGCGAGCCGTGGAGCCTCGACTTCCACCTCGGCTTCGGCCCGGAACTCGACGCGAGTCGCCGAGATGTTGCCGCCACCGCCGCCGCCGGATGCGCCAGCGCCGACGGACTCACCGCTGCGCGCCCGCGCGTTCGGCCTGACGCCGCCGAAGCCGGACCAGACCTTGCGGGAGGCGCAGGCAGCCGAGCAGCCGTCCGGTAACGGCCATGGCAACGCGCGCGCCCTCGCACGCCTGTACGGCGGGCTCGCCGCCGACGGCGAGCTCGACGGCATACGCCTCTTCCCGCCCGAGGCGATTCCGGCCATGTCCGAGGTACAGGCGGACGGCATCGGTGAGGTGATCGGCACCCGCCGCCGCTTCGGCCTCGGCTACTGGCTGCACGATCCGGACATGCAGCCGCGCCGCAGCCTGGAGTCCTTCGGCCACGTCGGCGTCGGCGGCCAACGCAGCGTCGCCGACCCAGCGCACCGCCTCGGGTTCGGCTACGTCGCCAACCGCCTCGGCGCCTTCCCTCGCGCGGACGCGCTCGAAAGCGCGGTGTACGAGAGCCTGTAGGCTGCGCTCCATGACGATCGACTTCCCGAGCGCCGCGGATGAGTGGGCTGCCGAGGCGGCGGAGTCGGCAGGATTCGACTCGGACGCCCTCGAGGCCGTCAGCGACTGGCTGCAAACGTGCCGCTCATCGAGTTTCCTGGGCATCCACGACGGCCGGATCTTCGTCGAGCGACACTGGCGCCTCGACTCGCCGTCGCCGGCGTACGCCAACACCCTGGATGGCGTCGACTCGGGAGACCGCGCGATCGAGAATGTGGCGTCAGCGCAGAAGTCGGTCACAGCCGTACTGACGGCGATCGCGGTCGAGCGGGGATTCCTCGAGTACGCAGCCCCGGTACACGAATACCTGGGAGCGGGCTGGTCGAACGCACCTGCCGAAGACGAGGCCGCGATCACGCTTCGGCACGTCATGTCGATGACCACCGGCCTGACTGACGAGTTTGAACTCGCCGCGCTCGCGGGAACGGTGTGGCACTACAACACGCCCGTCTATCAGACGCTGATACGCATCGCTGCTCGCGCCGCCGGAACTGATCCGAACGATCTGATCGCGAACTGGCTCTGCGAACCACTGGGCATGAGACACACTCGGTGGGTCGAGCGTCCATTCGGGACCACACGACACGGAGCGATGCTGGGTCTTGCGACCACCGCACGCGATCTCGCGAGGTTTGGACTGCTGATCCTGAGCGGCGGAGTCTGGGCTGGACGGCGACTCGTATCTGATTCCAGTGTGCGGGAGATGTTGTCTCCTTCGCAGGCGCTCAACGAGGGGTACGGGTTGCTCTGGTGGCTGAACGGATCGGAGCGCCCGATTCGTCTGGTTCCCCAGGGCGAACCCCCGAACCTGACGATCGGCGAGGTCCGATCGGAGACTCGCCTCGCGCCCGACGCGCCCCCGGATATGGTGGTGGCGCTGGGCGCGCTCGACCGGTACCTCTTCGTTGTGCCGTCGTGGGGACTGGTGGTCGTCCGTCTCGGTGACTCCGCCAGCAACGACCTCGCGGACCAGTCATTCGTGGCCGACTTCTGGACACACCTCGCGCGAGCGCGGAGCTAGCGCTCCCGCCGAGGCGATCTGGCCGCGATCGAGGTGCCGGCTACCGACCCTTGAAGTCGGGTTCGCGGCGCTCGATGAAGCTCGCAACGCCCTCCTTGAAGTCGTCGGCGGCGAAGAGGCGGCCGAGGTGGACGGCGACGTGCTCGACCGTCGTGTCGAAGCCCTCGTCGAGGCCCTGGCGCATCATGCGCTTGGTCGTCTGCACTGCCATCGGCGCGTTGGCCGCGATCTCCTGGGCCCACGCCATCGCCTCGGACATCAGCTCGTCATCGGCGACGACCTTGTTGACAAGGCCGTAGTCGAGGCTCTGCTGCGCATCGAGGTTGCGGCCGAGGTAAAAGATCTCGGCGGCCTTGCCCCAGCCGACGAGGCGCGGGAGCAGCCAGCTGCCGCCGGACTCAGGCAGCACGTTGCGCTTGACCATGACCGGGGCGAACTTCGCCGACTCGCCGGCGATGCGGATGTCGCACAGCAGTGCGAGGTCCATCCCGTAACCCGCTGCCGCGCCGTTGACGGCCGCGATCACTGGCTTGTCCATGTGGAACAGCGTCGAGGGCGGCGTGCCTCGAACGTCGAAGAGCTGGGCCATCGGCAGCTCCGCCTCGGACGCGTCCTGGCGCGCGGCCGCCTGGTCGACGAGGTCGAGCCCGGAGCAGAAGCCACGGCCGGCGCCCGTAAGGATGATCACGCGCACGTCGGGATCGCGGTTGGCTACGTTCAGCTGGTCGACCAGCTCCTGGAGCATCGGCCCGCTGATGGCGTTCAGCCGATCGGGGCGATTCATCGTCAGCACCAGGACATGGCCCTCGCGGTCCGCCAGCAGTTGCTCGGTCTTCGACTCGACGGCGGTCATCGCTGTCTCCTCGTGGACCCGCCTCTAGTGGTCGTCGCTCGATGGACCCTCGAAAGTGCCTAGTCGCGCTTGCGGTCGTCGTCGGAGCGGTAGTCCTGGTACGGACCATCGCGCCAGGCGAGTGCCTCCTTCAGTCCACCCTCGCGCATCTTGTCGCCCCACTCGTAGGACTGCGAGGTGAACGTGCCCGCAGCGTCGAGGTCGGTGCTGCTCTGCACGGAGGAGTAGATGCCCATGTTCTCGTAGAAGCGGTTCATGTGGATCTTGAGCATCGCGAGGTGGTCGGAGGGCAGGATCGCGATGCGGTTCGCGATTTCGATCGTGCGTTCCTCGAGGTTTTCGAGTGGGACCGCCTCATTGATCAGGCCGATCTCGGCCGCCTCGACGCCGGAGATGTTGTCGCCCGTGTAGAACAGCTCCTTCGCCTTCCGCATCCCCACGATTAGCGGCAGGATCATCGAGGTGCGCGTGCCGGCGAAGCGCAGGCCGGGATGGCCAAACTTCGCGTCCTCGGCGGCGACTACGAGGTCGGACATCATCGACAGCTCTGCGCCGCCGGCGATGGCGTAGCCGTGCACCTGCGCGATCGTGATCTTCTGCAGGTTCCAGTAGTACATGTGGATGTTGGTGATGCGCTGCATCCCCGCACGCACGCCCTGCCAGAGCCGCCGGTCCTGGTCGTCCCTCGCGCGGAACTGGCGCACGACGGCGTCCGCGCCCGTGCCCTGCGACGGCGTCAGGTCGTAGCCCGCGGAGAAGGTGCGCCCGGCGCCGCGCACGATGATCACGCGCGTGTCGAAGTCGGTCTCGAGGTGTTCGAGGGCGTCACGGAACTCGAACAGCAGCTCCTGTGAGAGCGCGTTCATTTTCTCGGGGCGATTGAGGGTGATGCGGGCCACGCGGTCGTCGGTTCCGACGCGGTCGATCAGCAGATTCTCGTAGGTGGGGTCGGCCATATCTCTCGTCTCTCCGCGGTGGCTGTCAGGTCCGCGCGAGTATAGGCGTCGCCTCCGCTATGGCGTGGAGGCGTCTCAACGCAGCTCACGGAAGAGCCGCACGAACAGCCGGTGCAGCCGCCAGCCGTCGCGGAGCAGCGGACCGACGGCGCCGACGTTGGGCTCGACGTGCTCGAAGAGGTCCAGCCGGTGGTAGACGTCCGGCGGATACGCCGCCGCGATGTCCTCCGAGGCGGGCCAGGGCACAAAGCGGTCACTGCGGTCGTGCAGCAGGTAGAGGTCCGCGCGCAGGCCGCCGATCACCGCGCTCGGGCTGATGCCGTCGATGGCCGCGCGCTGCGCACCGCCGATGCCGTCGACGACCGCCTCGGCCGTCGGCCGGTCGGTGCCGGCGAGCAGCGTCGCGACCGCCTCGCCTGCCACCGTCGAGGGCGCGCCTCCCGCCTCGAGGTGTGTGCGTTCTCCGAGCGTGAGCGTCGAGAGCAGCGTCTCCTCGATCACCTCGCGCGTAATGCGCCGCGGCGACCACTCCTCGACGTCGCCATCCGGCGTGACGAAGCTGCGGGACGAGGTCGCCGCGACGAGCGCGCCGGCGTCGAAGTAGGGACCGATCGCGACGACGAAGCGCACCTCTTCGGCGATGTTGGGATTGGAGGCGGCGGCCAGCGAGAGCGAGCCTCCGGCGGAGAGCCCGAGGTAGCCCACGCGGTCCGCGGCGACGCGAGGCTCGGCGGCCAGCCGCTGCCACGCGCCGACGAGTCGATCGACCTCGGCCGGTAGCACGCGGCCGACGTCGAGGTCCTCCGAGACCGGGAGCAGCACCGCAAAGCCGAGTCGAGCCAGCGAGTCGACGAGCCGTTCGACGCGAGGATCGTCGGGGGAGGCCGGCCGTGCCCCGAGGACCAGCACGATGCCCGGCACATCGTCGCCGCGACCGGGCAGGGTCAGGAACCCTCGACCGTCGCGGTCGGCACTTGGCCAGGTGGTCTCGATCGTCGAGGGATTAGCGGAGATCCACTCGACGGGTCGCACCGGGAGCTCAAGCACCACGTCCGAGAACAGCAGCGCGGAGCGCGTCCAGGCATCGACCACCGGCCACACGGCCATCCAGGCCAACAACCACGCCACGAGGACGCCGATGGCCACCGCCCGGGTGCGGACCCCCAACCCCTCGAGGTACCCGACCATCCTCCAATGCTAAGCCCGGCGCTCCGGGCTTGGCTCGTCCGGTATCGTCAGCGCCTGGGGGCGACCGTGATTAACACAGCGGGACTGACCGGCGTGGCGCCGATGTTCCAGGTGCTCGACCTCGATGGCCGCGTGATCACCCTCGGCGGCGAGGCGTAGGCGCGATGGCGCGACGCTTCCCCGCCGAGACGCCCGACGCCTCGCGGGCGCTCATCGAGGCGGTAACCCCCGCCCTGCGCGCCGCAGCGGACCCCTCGAAAGCGCCCGGCATGCAGCGCTACATGAAGAGCGACATGCCGTACCTCGGCGTCGCCTCCACACCGCTGCGCGCGACGCTGCGCGAGGTGTTTCCAGCGCACGAGTTCGACTCGTACGAGGCATGGCACGACACGGTGCTCGCCCTCTGGCGCGAGGCGACTCACCGTGAGGAGCGCTACGCGGCGCTGGAACTGGCGGGGTGGCGGCCCTACCGGGAGTTCGCGACGCGTCGCGACTCGCTGCGGCTCTACGAGGAGCTGGTCGTGACCGGCGCGTGGTGGGACTACGTCGATGGCATCGCCTCGAAGCGAGTCGGCGGGATGCTCGCGACGCATCCGAGGTGGACGGCACACCGCATGCTCCAATGGTCGCGCACGTCGGACATGTGGAAGCGTCGCACCGCGATCCTCTGTCAGCTCGGCTTCAAGGAGCACACCGATCTCGAACTGCTCTACCGGTGCTTCGAACCGAGCCTGGAGGACCCCACGTTCGCCAGGGAGTTCTTCATCCGCAAATCCATCGGCTGGGCGCTGCGCACCCTTGCCTGGACCGACCCCGACGAGGTGGTGCGCTACGTCGAGGCGAACGCCGATCGGCTGAGCGGGCTAACGAAGAGAGAGGCGTTGAAGAACGTGCTGAAGTCGGGGCGTATCGAGGCGATCCCGTAGCCCCACCTCACAGACGACCTCGACGGCGCGTCTATACTCCCGCCATGACCAGCATCGAACCGACCACCCTCGAAGACGGCCGCCTCAAGCTGACGGTGGTCTCCGACTTCATCTGACCCTGGTGCTATGTCGGCCTCGTGGAGGTCGAACGGATCCAGCGGGAGTGGGATGTCGAGATCGAGTGGCGGCCGTTCTTCCTCGACCCGACGATCCCGCCTGAGGGGCGCACGCGTGCGCCACAGACGACGGATGACACGCCGAAGTCGCACCTCGAGCTGCGCGGTGAGTCCTCCGGGATCGAGTTCCGTCGAGGGCGCACCTTCACACCGAACACTCATCTGGCGCTGCAGGCCGGCGAGTGGGCGCAGGAGCACGGCACGCTCGATCAGTTGCACGCCTACCATCGCGCGCTGTTCAAAGCGTTCTTTACCGACTTCGAGGACCTGAGCGACGCGGAAGTCCTGGTGCAGCACGCTGAGGCGGTCGGCCTCGACCACGAGGCGCTCCGCACCGCGCTAGCGACGAAGGCGTACGAGGAGCAGGTCAACCGCGGGATCCAGCACTCCTACAACATCGGCGTGACCGGTATCCCCACGTTCATCATCAACGACGAATACGCCGTCGTCGGCGCGCAGGACTACGAGGTCTTTGAGCGTGTCTTCGAGAAGTTCGGTGCGACGAGGAAACTGCAAGACGGCCAGGCCGACGAGGCCGCCGGCTCCGACTGACCTCGAGCGAAGGCTAGAACTGCCCGATCGCGGCGTCGATGGAGATCGGACCGGCGCCGCCGAGGATCAGCGTCACCGCGCCGGCCAGCATCAGCACGTCGAGCTCGTAGCCCTGCACGTCGCCGCCCTGGAACGGCGCGCCGATCTTGAACTTCTGCACGAACGTCGCTACGAGCATGCTCCCGGCGAGGGGAATCGCAGCCCAGTGCACAGCCAGACCGAGGATTAGGAGGATGCCACCGATCACCTCGGTGCTGGCGACGAGCCGCGCCGAGGCCTGCGGGAACGGGACGCCGAGGCCTTCCATCCAACGACCGGTGCCGCTGATGCCTCGACGCCACTTGCCGAAGCCCGCGTCGAGGAAGATGTAGCCGAGCACGACCCGCAGCGGCACGAGCCCGTACTCGACGGAGTCCCAGTCGAACAGCTCGAGGAAGGGGTTCGTCAGCCACTCCATCGGCGATCGCCTCCTGCGACGCTTCGGTTGGTCAGCCGCTTCGGGTCGGCAGCTCGACGACGGCGGTGCCCTGTAGCGGGCGCTCGCCGCGCTCGTTCTCGAGCGACAGATCAAGGTGTACACGAGGCGACGTCTCGGCGTCGGTGACCAGCGCCAACGAGCGCAGTTTGTCGCCGTGCAACACGGGCCGCCGGTAACTCACATCGAGCGCGACGATGTGGCCCAGCGGCCCCATCCAATCGGTCACGAGCCGGGTGATCATGGCCATCGACATGGTGCCGGGCACGATCGGACGTTCGAGGCCCTGGCGGCGCGCCTCCGCCGTGTCGGTAAAGCGACCGGATCCGCGATCATCGCGGTCGCGCCCGCCCTGGGATGTCTGGCCGAAGAACTGCCGGACGTGTTCCGCGGTGGGCTGCTGGATCTCCTCGAACTCATCGCCGAGCGAGACTTCTTCGAAGTAACGCTGTGCCGTCTCGTCGGACATGGACGTCTCCTCGTCGTTCGCAGCTAGCCGTCGAGGGCCTTGACCTGCCGCATCACCAGCGAGTTCTCAGTGGCGGCCACGTCGACGCCGTCCTGGTTGGCGTACCTCGTGCGGCGCACGATGAAGACCATGCGCCCACTGCGGCCGGTCTTCTCGTAGACCTCCTTCACCTGCGTGAACGCGTCGACGGTGTCCCCGGGCCGGATGGGCGCGAACGTCTCGAGGCGTGAGCCGGCGAGGAACTGCTGGTCGCCGAAGCGGACCTGTGGGTCGGGGCCCGGGCGCAGGCGGGCGGTGTTGAGGATGCCCGGAGGCGCAACGATGCCGCCGTACGGACCGTCCTGTTTCGCCCACTCCGAGTTGGTGTAGAGCGGGTTCGTCTCCTCCAGCGCCTCGCAGTAGTTGGCGATCGATGCGAGCGTGATCTCGAGCGAGCCGACATGCACCTCTTCGCCGATCACGCTGTCATCCAGCTCGACCTCGCCGCCGCCAAGCTCGCCTTGGCCGCTCGTCGAGGGGATATGCGCCGTCGAGGGCGGTTCCTTGCGTTCGGTGCCTTCGCGCGTGTCCTCTACACGCACCGCGCGGAACGCGCCGCTGCGGAGTGCCGCGACCAGCTCCTCGTTCGTCGTCACCTCGACATCGAACTCGGTGAGGCAGCGGCCGAGCGCCGAGACGAAGTGGGCGTCGGAGCCACCCGCGGTGCTCAGGCCGTGCTCAGCTGCGAGCTCGAACGACCGGCCGTTCTCGTAGTCGCTGCTGCCGCCGTTCAAGGCTTCGATGACGCCGACGGTCTCCAGCGAGATGCCGCGTTCGGCCACGTGCTCCACGAGCCCGATGCGAGGACGACCGGCGTGAGCGCCGACGGCGATCCCGCCCGTCTCCGCGGCGGCGCTGAACACCTCGGCGTACGGCAGGGCGATGTCGCTCAAGTCGAAGCGATCGAGGAAGTCGTCGGTGACGCCGTAGACCAGCACGTGACCGACGTCGGTCTCGACTTCGATGCCGCGCAGGATGGTGACGGCGTACTGCTCAGCCAGCGCCGAGTAGTCGGTATCGACCAGGAAGCGGCGGTGCTCGGTGAGCACGAAGCCGTCGATGTGGTAGCCGTTCTTGCGGCGGGCCTCGACCCACTTGCAGTAACCCTCCACCGTGCCGCCGGCGTCATCGGAGCCGTCGGTCGAATGGACGTGGAGGTCGAAGTACGAATGCTCAGCCACGGAAATCCTTCCCGCTGCGCCCGCGCTCGCGCGCGCCCCAGGCCGCTGGAGGTAGTCGGGTGGACGTGCGCGATGATGTCAGCGTCAACGCGCCAGCGTCAACGCGATCGCAACGCTCGAGGTGAGCCCGCCCGAAACCACCGCCGCCCTCGGCGCGTGTAATGAGGGCCAACAGGAAGGTCTTGGGAACCTCCGGCCCGCGCG
Source organism: Dehalococcoidia bacterium (assembly GCA_965226785.1). GTDB lineage: Bacteria > Chloroflexota > Dehalococcoidia > UBA2979 > UBA2979 > CBDDEC01. The sequence goes on along the minus strand of CBDDEC010000004.1, from coordinate 146,950 downwards.
AGTATGGCGGCGACGCGCGATACTCCCGCGCATGAGCGACCGGACCACAAGCGAACAGCACGTCGATGAACCCGCGCTGCTGCGCTGGATTCGCTATGAGATCGGCGTCGAGGAGTCGCGTCGCCTCGTGCGGCGCGATGCGAGCGGCATCCTGGTCTCGAAGTTCGCGGAGGGGTTCGCCGCGCGCCTGCACGAGCTCCTCGACCTCATGCCGGAGCTGTTCGAAGCACCTTCGGTCATCGCCGCGCACGAACGCGCGGCGGCCGCCGCCGAGCCGTCGGCCAAGCGCGTCGATGTCTGGCAGATGGCCATGCACGCACTGCTCCGCACCGCGGGCGAGCGGCACGACATCCCCGACCTGCGCCTCGCCGAGGTGCGAACGGGCATCGACTCCGTGCGGGCGATCCTCGACACCGTGGTCTGGAGCGAGCCGAGCATCGGGGACGACTACTCGCCTGCGCCGGGCGAGCGCAGCGCGTACCGCGATGGGCTCGCGGAGCTGGCCGACGGCCGCGATCTGTTCACGCGCTACTACGGCCAGTTCGACGGCGCACCGGTGCGCAACCACTGCCCGGGCGCGGCGTTCGCGCGGCTGATGCTGGCGCAGGGCTGGACCGCCTGCACCGGTGAGCCGCCCCCCGACGCCTAGCCTTCGAGGGTCGCGCGCACCTCGCGACGCAACAGCTTGCCGAGCTCCGTGCGCGGCAGCGGCCGCTTCGTGAACTCGTAACGTCGAGGCACCTTGTAACCGGCGACCGACGCGCGCACGTGCGCATCCAGTTCGTCCGGCGAGGGTACGTCCCGCACCGGAACGACCACCGCCACGACGCGCTGGCCGAGGTCGTCGTCGGGCAGTCCGATGACGGCGCACTCCTCGACGCCCGGATGCGCCTCGAGCGCCCGCTCGACCTCCGCGGGGTAGACGTTCTCGCCGCCGCTGACGATCAAGTCGTCGCGGCGATCCACCACGTGCAGCTCGCCGGACGCGTCGAGGTAGCCGTAGTCACCGCTGCGCAACCAACCGTCCTTCAGCACCTTGCGCGTTTCGTCCTCACGCCCGAAGCAGCCCGCCATCACCGTCGAGCCCCGAGCGAGCAGGTCGCCGACCTCACCGATCTCGGCGCGGCGACCGTCGATGTCAACGCGCAGCGTCGTCGTCGCCATCGGCGTGCCCGAGGAGCCCTCGACGGTTGGCGCGTCGAGACGCTGCGTCGCCACCTGCGAGGAGGCCTCGGACAGCCCGAACGTCGTCAGCACCGGCAGGCCGCGGCGCCTCGCGCGGGCGAGCAACTCGGGCGATGCCGCGCCGCCACCGACGAGGACGGCTCGCAGGTATGGCGCCGGCAGGTCCGGGAGTTCGAGCAGGCGCGAGAGCATGGTCGGCACGACCGAGAGCAGGCTGATCCGCTCCTCGCGCAGCGTGCGCTCGACCTCGGTCGGCTCGAATCGCGGATGGATCACGGCCGCCGTTCCGTAGATCGCGGAGCGCACGACGATCGATAGGCCGCCGACGTGGTAGAGCGGCATACAGGCGAGCCACCGATCCTCGGGCGTCACGCCGAGGTGCTCCGCCGATCCGACCGCGCTCCAGTAGACGTTTCCGAACGTCAGCGCAGCCGCCTTCGGACGCCCGGTCGTGCCGGACGAGTAGACGAGGCAGAACGGCTGCTCGCTGTCGACCACCCCGCGCTCGAGCCGCTCGTCGCCACTCCACAGCGACTCGCCGAGGGGTAACTCCGGTACGTTCGAGAGCCCCTCCGCGTCCGTCAGGAGCAGTCGCGCGTCGCAGTCATCAAGCTGCCAGGCTCGTTCCTCGGCGGTGAGCCTCGCGTTGATCGGGACGAGCACCCCGCCGGCGCGTGCGACGGCGTGCACCGCCACCGCGAACGCCGCACTCGACTCGCCGAGGATGGCGACACGGTCCCCGGCCCTGACGCCGGTGTCACGGATCACCGCGGCGGCCGCCGAAGCGTGGTCGTCCAACTCCATGTACGTCAACGTCGCGTCGGCAACCTCGATGGCGGTCGCGCTGGCATGGGTCGAGCCACGCAGCGCCACCCAGTCCGGCAGTCTCATGCCGTGACCCCTTGCCAGGGACCGGTCGCTACCGCCTCGAGTGCCGCTTCGTCCAGGCGGACGCCGAGGCCCGGTCGTCCCACCGCGAGCCGGCCCTCGGACGGCGCGATCGGCGTGTCCACGATGTCGGCGGCCAGGTGCGTGGCGGTGCTCAGCCCATGCGCGCCGCCGCGCTCGGGGATCGCGGCCGCGAGATGCAGCGCGACCGCCGTGCCGATCGACGACTCGAACGTCGAGGTGACAATCGTCTGCAGGCCGGAGCCCGAAGCCAGCCGCGCGAATGCCATCGAGATGCGGGGACCGCCGAGGAGCATGGGCTTGAGCACGACCGCGTCGGCCGCACCCCGCTGGATCACCTTGGCGGGTGCGAGCAACATCGATTCGTCCGCCGCCGTCCGAACCGTCGAGGATCCACGCAGCGACCTGAGCTGCTCGATCTGCCCCGCCTCGACGGGCTGCTCGATCAGCTCGACGCCCTGCTCGGCCGTCGCCGCCAGCATCGCGCGCGCGACATCGAGGTCCCACGATCCGTTCGCGTCGAGGCGAATGACTGCCTCGGGCGCGCCAGAGCGGGCGGCCGCGATGCGCCCGATATCGACCATCGGCTCCACACCACCGACCTTCAGCTTGAGCACTCGGTAACCGGCGGCGGCGGCAGCCCCCGCCTGCGCCCTCACCTCGACCGCGTCGCCGTCGCCGACGACGGCGTTCACCTCGACGCTCTCCGCGGCGTCGCGGTCGAGCAGCGTCGCAACCGCCACTTCGTGCTGGTGAGCGACGAGGTCGAGCAGGGCCGTGTCAATGCAGCAGGCGAGCGACGGAGGTAGCGTCGTGAGGTCAACCTGCGGGTCGAGCAGGCGCTGACCGTCGCTCGCGAGCAGCTCGTCAACGTCCTCGACGGTCTCGCCGGAGAGGCCAGGGTAGGGCGCCGCCTCGCCGAGGCCGCGCGCACCCTCGGCGGTGCGCAGTTCGAGGACGATGCCGCTGCGCTCCGCGAGCGATCCCAAAGCGGTGCCAAGCGGTCGTGTGAGTGGGAGGCGGTAGCCACGCCAGCGCAGCGCGACGGGCGATGAGGTCGGCGGCGTCTCTGACGCCACAGCTACACCGCGACGCCGATGCCGAGAAGCAGGGCGAAGATCAGGTGCAGCCGTGCGGTCGAGCGCAACGCCTCATTCAGCTGCGGGCCATCGACGCGCGTGAGCACGATCGTCATCGGGCCCGCGGCCGCGGGCAGGCTGAGCAGCGTTAACAGCGCGAGCGAGGAGAAGTCGCCGATCGCCCACAGCGCTGCCGCGGCGAGGTACGCCCCGGCCACGAAGGCGGCATAGGCCCAGCGGGCGTAGCGCCGTCCGAGGTAGACGGCGAGCGTGAGCTTGCCCGCCGCGCGGTCCGTTTCGATGTCGCGCACGTTGTTCACCACGAGGATCGCCGTAACCGTCATCCCGACCGGCACCGAGGCGGCGAGCACGCCGGCTGTGACCTCGCCCGCCTGCACGTAGTACGTCCCCGCCACGGCGACGACGCCGAAGAACAGGAAGACGAAGATCTCGCCGAGGCCCCGATACCCGTACGGCCAGGGCCCGCCCACGTAGGTCACCGCAGCGAGCATCGCGGCTACGCCGATGGCGATGATCGGCCAACCGCCGAGGGAGGCGAGGTACAGGCCAACCACGGTCGCGAAGGCAAAGGCGACGAGCATGCCGTTCAGCACCTGACGCTCCGTGAGCAAGCCCTGCTCGGTCACGCGCGGTGGGCCGATGCGATCAGCGTTGTCGGCGCCTCGGCGGAAGTCCGACACGTCGTTCGCGAGGTTCGCTGCGATCTGGAGTGCGATCGCGCCCAGCAGCGCCGCGCTCGCCCCGCCGAGGTGAAACACGTCGTCGCGCATCGCCACGGCGGTGCCAACGACCACCGGGGCGACGGCCGCGGTCAGGGTCGGCGGGCGGATCGCCATCAGCCAGATGCGCGCCGTGCTCGGACGCTCTGCGGCGCCTCGGTCGTTGGCCATCAGCGATCCTCAACCGGCCGGTGCCCGTGGAAGGGCATGCGCGGGAACTTCGAGAAGTCGGGCGTCCGCTTCTCGAGGAAAGCGTTTCGGCCCTCCTTCGCCTCGTCGCTCGTGTAGTACAGCATCGTCACGTCGCCGGCGAGCACCTGCAGGCCAGCAGCGCCATCCGTGTCGGCGAGGAACGCGTTCTTGAGGAACCGGATCGCCGTCGAGGAGTGCTGATTGATCTCCCGTGCCCACTGCACGCCCTCATCCTCGAGGTCGTCGAGCGGCACGACGGTGTTCACGAGGCCCATCTGCAACGCCTCCTGCGCGTCGTACTGGCGGCAGAGATACCAGATCTCGCGCGCCTTCTTGTGCCCCACGTGCCGCGCCAGCATCGAGGTGCCGAACCCGGCGTCGAACGAGCCCACCTTCGGACCGGTCTGGCCGAAGCGAGCGTTGTCCGCCGCGATGGTGAGGTCGCAGATCACGTGCAGCACATGCCCGCCACCAATCGCCCAGCCAGCGACGAGGGCGATCACCGGCTTCGGCATTTCGCGGATGAAGCGCTGCAGCGGGAGCACGTTGAGGCGAGGGGATCCGCTGTGATCCTCGTAGCCGGCGTGGCCGCGGATCCGCTGATCACCGCCGGCGCAGAACGCGCGGCCGCCGGCGCCGGTGAAGAGGACGACGCCGATGCTGTCATCGGTCGCTGCGTCCCCGAACGCATCGGCCAGTTCGTCGAGTGTGCCCGGCCGGAACGAGTTGTGGACCTCGGGCCGGTTAATGGTGATCTTCGCGATGCCCTCGGCGTGCTCGTAGAGGATGTCCTCGTACTCGCCTGCAGACTGCCACTGGATGCTCATGTCGTCCCCCGACCGCCCCACTACGGCTTCTCGATGGTCACACTCTCCAGGAACTCGAGCACCGCCGAGGCGAAGGCATCGGCCTGCTCGAGGTGCGCGGCGTGCCCGGCGTCCTCGATCAGCTCGATCGTAGCGTTCGGGAGCGCAACGGCCATCTCTTCGGCGATCGCGGCGTACTTCTGGTCGAGCGCCCCCGCGATGACCTGGACGGGAAGCTGCACCGCGGGCAGCCGATCCCAGAGCGGTTCCTGCGCGCCCGCACCCATGCCACGCAGGCTGTTCGCGAGCCCGACGGCTCGTTGCGCGAGCCGCTGCTGGCGCAACGCGACGCCGATCACCGGGTTCAGCGAGGACTGCGTGGACCACAGCGGCAACGCACCCCAGTAGTCGGCGAACCAGTCGATGCCCTCCGCCTCGATGCGGTCGGCCAACGCCTCGTCGGTTGCGATGCGCTCGGCGCGCTCGCTCGCGTCGGCGATGCCGGGGGACGCAGCCTCCAGGATCAGCGCCGAGACGGCGTCGGGCCGGTGCACCGCGACCTGCAGCGCCGTGCGGCCACCCATCGAGTAGCCGAGCCACGCCGCTCGCTCGTACCCCGCCCCGCGGACGGCCTCCACGAGGTCGTCGACGACGCGACGCATTTGGTAGCGCTCCAGCTCGCGCGGAGCGCCGGACAGGCCGTGGCCAACGTGGTCGGGGATGACGCAGGTGTAGTGATGGCCGAGCGCCGCTGTCAGCAGCTGCCACGTGGTGCGCGAACCGGTGAAGCCGTGCAGGAGCACCACCGGCGGACCGGTGCCGACCGTCTCGACGTTGTAGGCGAGGCCATCGATGAAGAGGTGCGGCATCCTCGCAGGCTAGCGGTCGAGGACCGCGCGCGCCGCCTCGATGCCCGCGGACCAGACCTGCTGGTGCAACTCCACGTTGCGGTCACGCTCGGTCCGCAGCTCGAGCACGTCCAGTCCTGGTCGTCCGAGCGCCTCCCGGATCGCCTCGCGACCGTCGAGCGGCAACACGGCGTGGCGTCCCCCCTGTAGTTCTACGCCGTGCCGGAGGTCCAGGCCGTGCGGCGTCCCGAACCACTCCTCGAAGCGGTCGGACATGAGCTGTCGCTGCGGGAGGAAGTGGAAGATGCCGCCGCCGTCGTTGTTGACGAGCAGGACAGTGAGCGACAGCCCGTAGCGCCGGATCGGCCAGAGGCCGTTGAGGTCGTGAAGGAACGACAGGTCGCCCACCAGCAACGCCACCGGCCCGCCCGCCACCGCCGCCGCGCCTGCCGCCGTCGATGCCACCCCGTCGATCCCGGAAGCGCCACGCGTGCCGACGATCCGCAGGGCGCGCGCCGTCGAGGGAAGGAACGAATCGATGTCTCGCACCGGCATGCTGTTGCCGGCGACCAGCGTGGCGTCATCCGGTAGCACCTCGGCGAGTTCGAGTGGCAGCCGCCCCTCGAACGGCTCGTCCAGACAGCGGATCCCGTCGTTCATCGCCTCGCGAGCGGCGCGATCGGCGGCACCCCATGCGGTGAGCCATGCCTCGGGGGCGGACGCCCCCTCGACCGCGACCGCCAGCTCGGCGGCGAACACCGCCGGGTCGGCGTGCATCCGCATCTGCGCCACGCCGTCCGGGTCGCGCCAGCGCGCGCCGGGGTCGATGAGGATCTGCGTGCCCTCGAGGCGCGCGAGCCACTCGGTCAGCGGCCTCGATGTCGGTGACGCACCGAAGCGCAACACGACATCCGGCCGCAACGCCGAGGTGATCCCGTCGTCGCGCGCCAGCACGTCAGAGCTGTCGACGACGCCGGCGAGATCGTGGCGACCAGCGCGCAGACCGGAGAGCGGATCGGCGAGCACCGGCCAGCCGAGGCTCTCAGCCAGATGCGCGATCTCGCCAGCCGGGAGGCCGACCGACTCCGGCCCCGCGACGATCACCCCACGCTGCCCGCGCACGGTCGCCGCGATGCGTTCGAGGTCATCCGCGGGTGGCTCGGGCACCAGCCCCCTCGCCGCCTCCGAAAGTTCCAGCGCCGCCGCTGGCGTTTCGGCAGAATCCTGTGCGATCAGCGGTTCCTGGAACGGCAGGTTGAGGTGGACCGGACCGGGCGGCTCCGACCGGGCCATCGCGACCGCCGCTGCGGCGCGCGTCACCGCCTCGGACGCCTGGCGGGCGGCGTCCCCCTCCGAGGGCGCCTCGAGGTCGCAGGCGTACTTGACGTGCGTGCCGAAGAGGTTGACCTGGTCGATCGTCTGCGGCGCGCCCACGTCGCGCAGCTTCGGCGGACGGTCCGCGGTCAGCAGCACCAGCGGCACGCGAGACAGGTTCGCCTCGACGACCGCCGGCAGGAAGTTGGCAGCAGCCGTGCCGGACGTGCAGACGAGCGCCACCGGCTCGCGCAGCTGGCGCGCGATGCCGAGCGCGAAGTAGCCGGCAGAGCGCTCGTCGAGGTGCAGCCACGGGCGAATCACGCTGTCCTCGAGCGTCAACGCCGCGGTCAGGGGTGTGCTGCGGGATCCGGGCGCGATCACCGCGTGACGCACACCGCCAGCGGCAAGCTGTGCGAGGAGTGCCCGAACGACGGTGTCGGCTGGCGTCGGCATGCGCGGAATCTTACGCCCGGACTACCCGGCGCCGCCCAGCGCTTCGGACAGCGGACGCAGCTTGAGCTGCACCTCTGCGAGTTCGGACTCGGGTACCGAGTCACCCATGATGCCGTTGCCGGCGAAGAGGGTGGCGCGCGCGCCCGTCACGAGGGCGGTGCGGAGCGCCACGGCGAATTCGCCGTCGCCCGCGCCGTCGACCCAGCCGACCGGTCCGGCATACCAGCCGCGGTCGAAGTCCTCGTGCGCCTCGATCACCTGACGAGCGCGCTCCGGCGGCCAGCCGCAAACGGCCGGCGTCGGGTGCAGCCGGTCGACCAGGTCCAGGACGTCGACGCCGTTGCGCACGCGCCCGCTGATTTCGGTGGAGAGGTGCTGAATGTTGCGCAGCCGCTTGAGCTGCGGCTGGTTCGGCGCGCGCAGCTGGTCGGTGACGTCGCCCAGGCCATCGCGAATCGCCCGTACGACGCTCTCGTGCTCGATACGATTCTTTGCGCTGCCGAGCAACTCCTGGCCGAGCCGCTCGTCCTCCTCGGGCGTATCGCCGCGAGGCGTCGAACCGGCCAGGCCCAGCGCCCGCACCTGACCCTGCTGCAGGCTGACGAGCAGCTCTGGGCTCGCGCCGAGGAAGACCGAATCTCCCGCGCGGAGCGTGAAGAGGTGGCAGGCCGGGTAGTTCGTCCGGAGCTGGCGCATCGTCGCGCCGACGCCGATCGGGGCTTCGCCGGCGACGGTCATCGGCGTCGCCAGCACCGCCTTCTCGTAGAGCCCGGCGCGAATCTCGGCAGCGATGTTCGCGACGCTCGCCGACCAGCGGTCTGCGTCGATGCGGTCCTCGACGTGGAGGTGGGGACGGTCGTCGCTCTCCTCCGGTTTGGCGGCGATACGCTCGAGCCAGTCACGTAGCTCTTCGCCAGATACGCCCGGCGCGAGCACCACGCCGGTGACGCCCGCCTCGCGGACGAACAGCAGTCGAGGCAGCGTCAGGCGACCGCCGCCAAAGGCAGCCCAGGGCTCAAGCTGCGGGGCGTTGGGGTTGAAGCGGAAGCCGCCGAGCAACCGCGGACGCAGCTCCGGCTGCTCGGCGACCACAGCCGCGCCCAGAGCCCGTCGTGCCGCGGACCGGAGCGCAGCCGGTCCGGCGCCCTGGGGTGCATCGAGCGTCGCGGCCACACCCACGGCGACGAGCGTCATCGCCTGGTCCGGACGCTCGTACGAGGCCACCACGCTCGCCGCCGTAGAGTCGCCGAGGAGCCGAGTGAGGTCCAGATCATCGGGCAGGCGGATGCCGACGAAGGCGCCCGGGGCAGCGGCACGAACCTGTGCGTCAGCCTGTGCCGCGGCGTGGGCCACCGACTGGTCGAGGGTCATGGAGACGGTCCTGTCTCAGAGTGGAGGGCGCCCTCCCACTGTAGGACCGGCCAGTCGTAGAGACACGCATCGGGGGCCGCGAACAAGCCATCGTATCACGTTCGCGAACGAGCCGAGGTCAGCGAATCGTGATCCGGTGCTCCGTCGTCGGCGTCCCGGTGGCGGAACTCACCACCGTCACGATTGCGCCGTGCCCGCGACCGCCTGGCGCGAGGACGCCGAAGCAGGACTCGGCGCTCTCGAGCGGCCCGCACCGGCGCAGGACGCGCTCGCGTGGATTCGCCTCGCTCCCGGTGTAGAGCGTGAAGGCACGCGGCTCATCGCTGACGTTGACGACGCCAGCGATCGTAAGGTTGACGCCCGACATGTCCATCGCCATGCCGAAATAGTCGAAGTCGATGTTCCACGGCACCCACCGGATGCCGCCCGCAAGCGGCCCCGCCTGCGCCGGACCGCACCCGGCTGCGTTGCAGGCAGCCGCCGAGGTTTCACGGGTGCTATCAGTGAAGATGCGGCGCGCCGAAGCGCTGCCGGCTGTGGTGATCACGCTCTCCCAGGTGATCACCTGTGAACCGTCACTTGTGCGGCGACAGACCTCGACTCCGCCGTCTGAGCAGAGTTCGAACGAGTTCGCGCCGGAGGGGAGTACCCACTCGAAGGCCGCATCGCGACCATCGGCCGCGACGCCGATGTCCGCAAGCATCGGCGCAAGCGTCGGAGGCGTGGGCATCGCGTCGATGCCGATCAACACCTCGACGACCGTCGTGTGGCCGATCGGGTCAGCGACTGTCACGCGGAAGCGGAGCTCTCCGCCCGCGTCGTCGGGTGCGGTGAAGCTCAGCGTCGCTCCGTCGCCCTCGAACTCGACGGGCTCGCCGTCGAGCTGTTCCCACGAGAAGGTCAGCGCGTCGCCCTCAGGGTCCTCGGCAACGATCGTCACGTCGATGGCTTCGCCGGGCGCAGCCAGCAAGGCCGGCGGCTCGCCCACCTCGGGCGGGAGGTTGTCGCCGTAGAGCAGCCGCAGCGCGTCCACCTCGACCTCGCGCGCCTCCGTGGGGCAGGTGCCGGGATCGCCCGGGTCGAACGAGGGGTACATGAGGTCGCCAGCGTCGTCGGAGTGCCCCAGCCCGAGCACGTGGCCGAACTCGTGGGCGAGGATGCTCTCGAAGCACTGCGGCAGGACGTTCAGTCGCTGGTCGAGAACAATGTCAAACTCAACGAACTCCTTCGAGCCAAAGATGCTGGTCCAGGTGCCGATAGCGATCGCCGCGGACTGGCCCGTCACCACGTCACGGAAGTCGTCGAACCCGATCTCCGTGACCCCGTTGTCCATCCGCCAGCGATTGCCGTCCGCACAGTCGCCGGTGTAGTCGAAGCCCACGCCGACTGCTTGTGCGGTCCACATCGAGGTCGCCGAGGAAACAGCGTCGCCGAATTGCTCGGCGGTCACGGCGGACGGACGGTTGTGTTGCTGCGTGCAGATCGCAACCGGGATCGCCTCGGCCGGCCACACGGCGGCCGGGCGGTCCGTGAAGAACTCGATGGCGAGCGCGATCGGCAGGTCGCCGATGGGGTCGAGCGAGTGCAGGACGCCACCGTCATCGTAGGGCCGCTCGCCGCCTCGGCGGTCGCCTGCGAAGCGCCGAGGAGCATCGCGAGCGCCAGCGCCGCGAGAAGGGCCACCAGCGCCGGTATGACCGGCAGGAGCCCTGAACGGTGATCCGAGCGCTGCGCCAGGAGGCGCCTCCTCGTACGGTGTGAACGTCGACCCATCGGCTCAGTTGAGCGTGTCATCGCACCTAGATCATCGTACCGCGGTTGACGCGAGCACAGTCCGTGCGCTCTGCTATGCCGCGCCTGACCGTTCGCTATCAAACACCTGTGAGGAACTGCGGTGCCAGACGGCTTCTACCCTGCCACCATCGAGGCACGTATCCGCGCCTACGAGGGCTTTGGCGTCCATCGCACCGGCTGGCCAGCGGACGACGCCACGAGCGGCTGGCTGATCGACGAGCTGCGGGCCGTTGGTGTGGACGCCTCCCACGACCGGTTCACCTTCCCTCGCGTGGAGACGCGCCAGACCCGCCTGACCTGGGGCCAAGGCCCCGGCGAGCACGCCGAGGGTGTCGCCATGTACGACGGCGGGTTCACCGACTTCGGCGGCATCGACGGTGAGCTGATCGGCGACGAGACCGACGACCCCTTCGGCAAGATCGTGGTCTTTACCTCGGCCCTGGCGGACGCGGCGACTGGCAACCCGCCGCGCGGCGCCGACGAGACGTTCGGCGCGCTCGCCCAGGCCGGCGCCCTCGGCGCGGTCGTACCGACCGGCGACGGAGACTCGATCCGCCTGCGCAACGCGGAGTACATCGAACGGCCGTTCGCGCTGCCGGTGCTGCAAGTCGCGCCGAGCGCGATCCGCGACCTGGCCGCCGCAATGCTCGTGGGCGTCGAGGGCGTACTCGAGGTCGACGGTGAACGCCTTGAGTCGTCGGCCACCAACGTGATCGCGACGATCGAGGGCTCCGACCCGGAGGCCGCGCCGCTGGTCGTGATGACGCCGAAGTCCGGCTGGTTCACGTGCGCGGCCGAGCGCGGGGGCGGGATTGCCATCTGGCTGGCGCTCGCCGAGCACCTCGCTGCGTCAACACCGCGGCGAACGGTCCATCTGCTCGCCAGTTCCGGGCATGAGCTGCACCACCAGGGGCTCTCGCACTGGCTGCGCTCGAACACGGCCGTCGCACGACACGCCGTCATCACGCTCCACCTCGGCGCATCGATCGGCGCCCGCTACCCCGTCGGTCGCTTCGGCGCGAACTCAGAGGCATGGCACAACTTCGCCCGCTCTGCGCTGGCCGACGAGGAGATCGATCTCGAGGCCGTGAGCGCCCTGCCAGCCGGCAGCCCCGGTGGCGGCGAGGCGCGGAACATCGACGAAGTCGGTGGCCGGTTCGTTTCGTTCCTCGGCGGGCATCGCTACTTCCACATGCCGGAGGACACCGTCGACAACGCCGTCGATGCCGCCTCGATCGCCCGTTGGGCGCGGGCGGCGCGCACGGTCGTCGACGCGGCGCAGGCGCAACCTGAGGCCGAACTGGGGACAGCAAAGGGGACCACCCCGTGAGCCGTATGCAGACCATCCGAGGCGAGATCGACAGCTCGGAGCTCGGTCGCACGCTCTCGCACGAGCACTTGAGCACCGGTTACCCGGGAATCGAACGGCTGCCAGGCTTCGTCGACGATCGGCGTCGCGCAGAGATGGTGGATCGCTGCGTGGACGCCCTCGCGCGCGCCGCGGACGCCGGCATCGACACCATCATCGACCTCACGCCGTTCGACCTCGGGCGGCAGATGTGGCTCTTCGAGTCAGTCGCGGAGCGTTCCGAGGTCAACTTGGTCTGCGCGACCGGCGTCTACCGCTGGGTGCCACCCATCTACTGGGGGCTGTCCGAGGACGAGATCGCGGCGATCTGGATCAGCGAGATCGAGGACGGCATCGAAGGCACCGGCATCCGGCCGGGGTTCATCAAGCTGGCGTGGGACCTCGAGTACGACCTGCACCCGGAGGGCGCGCGCATGTCGCCGCGCATGCTCCTCGAACACACCGCCCGCGCCGCCGCGCGGACCGCGCAGGCGACCGGCACGCCGATCTCCTGCCACACCCTGGCGGCGAACCAGCTTGGCGTCCCGCTGCTCGACATCTTCGAGGAGGAGGGCGTCGACCTGCGCGCCGTGACGATCGGGCACTCGAACGACACCGCCGCTCCGCCCAATCCGCCGACGTACGACATGGACTATCTGACCGGGCTCGCCGCGCGCGGTGCGACCGTGGGCCTCGACCGGTTCTTCTCGACCGACCCCGCCTACGTCGCGCGTCGCTCCTCGATCGCGCTCGAGTTGATGGAGGCCGGCTACGCCGAGCAGGTCACCCTCGGCCACGACGCCCAGCCGGCGGGGTTCTGGGGGCGCTGGTCGGACGAGGCACGTCCAGACCTCTGGCGGATGGTCCCCGAGCACGAGGTCCCGTGGCTCCGCGAAAATGGCGCCAGTGACGATGACATCGACGCCATCATGCGGCGATCGATGCAGGCCACCGTCGAGGCCGCGGCGGGCATGGTCAGCTAGCGAACGAACGGCATCGCTTGGGTCCACACCGCCGTCGTGTTGCGACGGCCCCACTCACGTCCGCGCTCGCGCTCACTGCGCTGATCGTCGTCGCTTGCGGCGACGCTGGCGTGGCGACTTCACCGCCGCCCGCGACTCCGTCAACCCCTCCCTGGACCGAGACGGCAACGGCCCGGCAACTTCGTCTTCGTCCTCGACGCTGACGACCTCGCGACGCTCGGTTCGGGGCCGTTCCTCACGGTCGTCGCCCTGATCGAGCTATCGGCCGATGCCCGGCCACGCCTCGAGATCGGTCCTGCGTTCATCGACCCAATCGAGAACCGCCCGCGACCAGCGACGGCGGAGAGGCGGCCGCGGTCGAGGAGCGTGTGCGGGCGTTTGAGGGCGACTAGCGCCGATCCGGCGAGCGCGCCGTCCCGTATCTTCAGACAGCGGGCGTAGCCGCTCGATCAGCGACAAGGGGGCATCGGTGCGCAACCGTCTCCTGCTCGCGGGCGCCGTCCTCGGGGTGCTCGCCGTAGTCGCGTTCGTCGTCGTCGGCGCCTTCGCCCTCTCCGACCGGATCGCCGACGAGGCGATCGAGCGCGCCCCGATTCCGCGCACGACCTCGACACCCGTACCCACCGCGCCCCCGGTCTTCGTCGCACCGACACAACCGCCGGAGGAGCTGCCGGCGGTCGTGACCTCCTTCATGCCGGAACCGGACCGGCGGTTCCCCGCTGGCGTAGTGCTGGCCGACGGCCGCGTGCTCGTGGTGGGCGGGCAGCGGCTCAGGTTCATCGGAGAGCTGTTCATCCCGTTCGACAGCTCGAACTCGAGCTACTACCGATCGGCCGTGCTGTACGACTCTCGCACCAACGAGTGGACCGAGGTGACGCCCCCCGCGAGTAGCCGTGCGCTGGCCAACATGCTGCTCCGCGGCGACGGCGCGGTCGTGCTATCCGGCGGCTCCGGAACGAGCTTCGTCGGGACCGCCGTCAACAGCCAAGCCGGCCTCGAGGAGTACGACTGGCTGACGGGCGAGTGGTCGCGGCTCAACCTGCCCAGCTCGAATCTCGCGGTGGCGATCTTCGAAATCGGCGGTCGCCTCTACGCCGTGACCTACTTCCGCGCGCCGAGAACGGTCGTTAACCCTGGCAGCGGCTTCGGCACTGTCACCGGCCCCGCTCCCGGCAGTGGGCGCGTTCAGAGCTACGATCCGGAGACAGGCGTCTGGTCGGAAGTCTCCGAACTGGCCACCGCCCGCGATCCCCTCGGCGCCATACCGCTCGCCGACGGGCGCATCGTGGTCTGGATGGAACAGCCCTCCGAGGCCTCCTCGGCGCTAATCTTTGGCGGCGGCGTCCGAGCCTCAGATGCCACCCGCATTGAGTACATCGTGGTCGACCCGAGCGCCGGGCAGCGCAGCGGCGTGCGGGTGCTGGAGGCGCCGCCGTACCGCCCGCGCTTCGCCCCACTGCCGGATGGAAGCGTCCTCGTCTTCGGCGGTTCGCGTGACGACCCGAGTGCGTGGGAGGCCGCCGTGCTCGGAAGCCTGAGCAGCACCGCACTCGCCAACGATCCACCACCGGAGCTGCCACCGCAGCCGACGCCGAACGAGATGTTCTACCGACTGGACCCCGACAGCGGCGTCCTCGAGCAACTCGAGCCCGGCGTGACGCATCCCGTCAGCGCGTTCCTCCTCGACGGAACGCTCTACTCGCCCCTCCTGCCCACGATGCCGATGACCGAGGAGGGTCTCAACCGCCTGCTCGAAGCGCTCGAGGGACGCAGCGGCCCACTCGTACTCGCTATCGACGACCACCGCGTCCTCGTCGCGGGGGGTTCACGGGCATCGGACGCCGTCGTCGAGCTCGCCGAGTCGGTCGCGATCGTCCTCGACGGTCTCACCGGCTTCGAGCAGCTGATCGTCGACGCCGGCCTCGACGCTCCCGATCTGCGCTACGCCCGGCCCAACGCGGTGATCATCCGCGTCAACTGACAGTCGCTCGACCGCGGATGCGAGAGCTTTGCGCAGGTTTCGGCCAGTGCGCCGTCGCGCCCAGCGATGGACCATCGACGTATGACGATGTCCCCGCTGGACCCCGACCCGACCGAGGCGATTACCGACCGACAGCTAGAGGTCGCGCGCCTGATCTACCTCGGCCGCACGAACGGCGAGATCGCGGACGTCCTCGACATCTCGCTCTCGGGCGCGAAGCACCACGTCTCGGAACTCCTCGGCCGGCTGGGGATGGAACACCGCGAGAACATCGGCGCGTGGTATTCGGTCGAGCATCGCAGCATGGTGCGCGAGCGTCTGGCGTGGATGCTGTCGCCGGTCGGCGCGCTCGCCGCGGCGGCCGCAGCGGCCGCCATCCTCGTCGTCGGTGTGACTGCCGTGGCCGTGCTCAACGGCGGCGGCCCGTCCGAGAGAACAAGCGACGGCGAGGGCATCGCGTTCGTCGACGATGCCGGCGCGGAACAGATGCAGGTGCCCGGCGTTCGGGAGATCGGGCGCTACGGGCACACCTCGACCAGGCTTCCCGACGGGCGGGTCGTCGTGATCGGCGGCCGCCCCGGACCGCTGCGGATCGACCAACCGTTCTCGCACTCGATTGAGATCTTCGATCCTGCACCGGGCTGGTTTGATCGGGTGGCGACCCTGCCCGTCGGCTTCTCCGGGCATGACGCGGTTGTGATCGAGGACGGGCCGTGTGATCATCGCTGGCGGAGGACCGAACGAGGACGAGGTGGAAGACCAGATCGCCATCTTCGATCCGTCCGATAACTCCGTCACCCTCGACGAACCGCTCCCGGCGTCTACGGTGGCCCTGGTGCCATTCGACGGGACGGCACTGCTGGTCACCAACGCTGGGATCGCGCGGCTCGATGTTGAAACAGACCGCTGGGTGAGGCTGGGGCTGTTCGACCCGAATCGCCAGCTGACTGACGCGTTTGTGCTCAGCAGCGGCTCGGCGCTGCTCGTGGGCACGCTCGGAGCCGACCGCTTCCGAGGCGAGACGGGGCTACCTCCGAGGGTGCGACTCTGGAAGCTGTCTCCGGGCGACGCGGAGCTCGAAGAGCTCGCGATCCTCGAAGCTCCGCCGTACGCACCCCTGTTCCGACCGATCGAAGGGGGCGGGCTCATCCACACTGGTCGGTGGTCGGCGGACCCGGCGGCGTGGCAAGAAGCGCAACAGGCCGCCTTCCTCGCCCCCAGTCCCACTCCCAACGCTGAGTCCTTCCGCGCAGCGCTTGAAGAGATCGACTCTCTTCGCCCTTCGACTTCGGGTGTCATCTGGCACATCAACACGTTGACCGGCGAGCGGACTTTGATTGGCGAGCTGAACGCCGCATCGCTCTCTGAACTCGCATCCTTCGCCCTGCCTGACGGGCGTCGCCTGCTCTTCCCCTTGACGCAGCCCGATCGCTTCCTCGCGCTCGACCCGGGCGAAGTGGCGCCACCGGCAACCGAGGTGCTGCGACGAACGACGGGTGCAACGGTGACCGCGCTCGACGACGGCCGCCTGCTCGTGGTCGGCGGGAGCGTCCTCCCGAGATTGGCCTTCGAGGCGTCGCTCAAGCAGATCGCGGACGTCCCACCCGACGCCGACCTCGACGCGGTCATCGACGCGCTCGCGGAGCCAGACGAGGACGCCGAGACCGGCGAGCTGGCGCCGAACGGCGCGTTCATCCTCCCGGCGCTGCCATAGCCTCGGCGTTCGCGCGGTATACTCCCGGTCGCTGAGGGCCCGGCAGCGTCGTCGATCCGGGCACAGGCGGAGGGGATCGCTCGTGGTCAGCACCTACGAGGAAATCAGCAAAGACGTCAGCGCACTCAAGGCCACGCCCAACCTGCTCGACTGGGCCGGACAGCGCCAGTCCTGGGACTGGGACGCCATGTGGGACGAGCTGGACACGCCCGACGGGCTGGTCAACCTCGCCCACGAGTGCATCGACCGTCACGCGAACGGCGAGCGCGCCGACAAGCTCGCGATGATCTGGCAGAGCGCGGGCGGCGACGTCGAGAACTACACGTACAGCGACATGAAGGCCCAGACGAACAAGGTCGCGAACGCCTTCCGCGCCGCCGGCGTGGAGAAGGGCGACCGCGTCTTCTTCCTCTCCGACCGCATCCCGGAGCTGTACTTCGCGGTCTTCGGCTGCCTCAAGCTGGGCGCGATCGTGGCGCCGCTGTTCTCCGCATTCGGCCCGGAGCCGATCAGAGACCGCGTCGCGCGCGCCGAGGGCAAAGTCATCGTCACCACGCCGAAGCTGCTCGCGAAGGTCGACGCGATTCGTGACGACCTACCTTCGGTCGAGACGGTGATCGTGATCGCCCACCGCGAGGGCGGCGAGGTCGCCGGCCGCAACATCGACTACTCCTCGATCGTCGACGGCGCGAGCGAGGACTTCGAGATCGAGCCGACCTCGAACGAGGACTGGTCGATCATGCACTTCACGTCAGGCACGACCGGCCTGCCCAAGGGCGCCGCGCACGTGCACAACGCGGTCGTCAGCCACTATGCGACGGGCAAGTACGTGCTCGACTTCCACGAGGACGACATCTACTGGTGCACCGCTGACCCGGGCTGGGTGACCGGCACCTCGTACGGCATGTTCGCGCCGTTCTCGAACGGCGTGACGAGCGTGATCGATGAGGGCGGGTTCAGCGCGCGGCGCTGGTACGAGGTGATCCAGCAGCATCAGGTGACCGTCTGGTACACCGCGCCCACGGCCATCCGGCTGTTGATGCGGGCTGGCGCTGACACGGCGCGAAAGTTCGACCTCTCCTCGCTGCGTTACGTGATGTCGGTGGGCGAGCCGCTCAACCCGGAGGGCGTGATCTGGGGCCAGGAGGCGTTCGACCTGCCGATCCACGACAACTGGTGGCAGACCGAGACGGGCGCGATCATGATCGCCAACTACCCGTCGATGCCGATCCGGCCCGGCTCGATGGGACGCCCGTTCCCCGGCATCCACGCAGCCATCATCGACGATGAGGGCAACGAACTCGAGGAGCCGATGGCCGAAGGGCAACTGGCGGTGAAGCCGGGCTGGCCCTCGATGTTCCGCGTCTACTGGAACGATCAGGAACGCTACGACTCCAGGTTCCAGCAGGGGTGGTACCTCACCGGCGACAAGGCGAAGAAGGACGCGGACGGCTACTTCTGGTTCGTGGGCCGCGACGACGACGTGATCAACACCGCCGGCCACCTCGTCAGCCCATTCGAGGTGGAGAGCGCCCTGATCGAACACGAGGCCGTCGCCGAGGCGGGCGTGATCGGCAAGCCCGACGACGTGGCGATGGAGATCGTGAAGGCCTTCGTCACGCTGAACGATGGCTTCGAGGAGTCGCGCGAGCTGCTGCGGTCGCTGAACAACCACTGCCGCACGAGGCTGGGTCCGGCGGTCGCCCCACGCGAGATCGCCGTGATCGACGTCCTGCCCAAGACTCGGTCGGGCAAGATCATGCGCCGTCTGCTGAAGGCACGAGAGCTCGGGCTCGACGAGGGCGACACCTCGACGCTCGAGGAGGACTAGCAGCGCCGCTCGCGCTCCGGCGCGGCGGCACGTATGAGAAAGAGCGCGGGAGGGCGCATGGCCGACGAGGAGAACGCGGTCGAGATTCATCGCGGCCTGAACGGCGTCTACTTCGATCGGAGCGACGTCTGCTTCATCGACGGTCGCGCCGGCGAGTTGCGCTACCGCGGTTATTCGATCCACGAGCTGGCGCAGGAGTCGACGTTCGAGGAGACGGCGTACCTGCTGCTCTACGGCGACCTGCCGACGTCCGAGGAACTCGGTCGGTTCGAGTCAGAGCTGAAGGCGGCGCGACAGCTGCCCGACTCGACCATCGAGGTGATCGAGGCGACGAAGCACGCGCACCCGATGGAGGTGCTGCGTACTGCTGTCTCAGCACTCGGCGCGGCGGACCCCGATGTCGCCGACCAGTCGCCGGAGGCAACGCTGCGCAAGTCGATCCGGCTCACCTCGCAGGTGCCGATGATCATCGCGGCGCACCATCGCCTGCGGAACGACGAGCCGATCCTCGAGCCCCGCGCGGACCTGAGCCACGCGGCCAACTTCCTCTACATGGTCAAGGGCGAGGAGCCGTCCGAGGACGCCTCGAAGCTGATGGACATGGACTTCGTCCTGCACGCCGAGCATGGGTCCAACGCCTCCTCGTTCACCGCGCGCGTCGTGGCCGGCACCGACGCCAACCTGCACGCCGCGGTCACCGCCGCCGTCGCTTCGCTGAGCGGGCCCGCGCACGGCGGAGCCGCTGAGAACGTCATGAAGATGGCGATCGAGATCGGCGAGCCAGAGAACGCCGCCGCCTACGTGAAGCAGCTTCGTTCGAACCGCGAGCCGGTGATGGGCTTTGGCCACCGTGTCTACCGCGCCGAGGACCCTCGCGCGCGGCACATGCGCGATGGCGTACAGCGACTCTCCACGGAGATGGGCGAGCCGAAGTGGTACGACATCCTCCAGGCCGTCGTCGAGGCGATGACGCCCTACGCTCGCCTGGGCGTGAACGTGAACGTCGACTTCTACGCAGGCGTCGTCTACTACCTCCACGGCATCCCGGAGGACCTCTTCGTCCCCATCTTCGCCGTCGGGCGCGTGCCCGGTTGGGCCGTGCAGTTCATCGACCAGCGTCAACACAACATCCTGATCCGCCCGCTGCTTGAGTACACCGGCCCAGATCCTCGCCCCTACGTCCCCCTCGAGGACCGTTAAGCGGTGACGGCGAGCGCTGCGGGAGCGGCAAGCGGCGCGCTCGAGGCCTCGACGTTCGGGGTACTCTGGAACACCCCGTTGGTGCTGCGTTCCCTCCTCGGCGGGCAGCCGGACGAAGTGCTCGACCGCGCGAATGAGGACGGCTGGACGCCGAAGCACGTGCTCGCGCATCTGCTCACGGCCGAGGGCCCGCCCTTCGTCGATCGCATCCGCGGGATGCTGGCCGGCGAGGATGTCGCAAACATCGACGAGCAAACGCTGCTGGACGACTCAGGCTGGCTCGATCGCGACGTGGGCGCTTTGCTGCGCGACTTCGAGCGTGTGCGTCGCACGGATGTCAGTTGGCTGCGCACGCTGAGCGACGACGAGCTCGGCCGCACCGCGCGACACGAACTGGCTGGCGACCTGGCTGTGGCCGATGTGATCCACCACATCGCGTTCCATGACTTGCTGCACCTCCGCCAGATCAGCGAGATGCTGATCCCCGCCCTCGACGAGCGGCGGGGCGCCTTGCGGATGTTCTGAGCGTGGAGGCGCCGATGTCACTCCTCGCCGATCTCCGCGATGCAGCGACGGAACGAGGCTTGATCGAGCGCGGCTCGATCCTCGATCCCGCCACCGTCTTCGGTCTCGTGCGCGACATGCCCTATGTCCGCGCCTCGGATCGTGCGCCGGCGACCACACTCGCCGAGTGGCGCGGGACGTGCTCCGGCAAGCACCTGCTGCTACGCGCACTCTTCGAGGAGCTGGGCATCCCGGTCACGATGATCCTCGCACCGCACGAGTTCACGCCGGAGAGCGCGCCGTGGCTGCCCGAACCGCTGCGCGAGGAGTGTCGCGAGACGCCAGTGCCGGACGTGCACAACTTCCTCCGCGTGCAGCTCGAACCGCACCTCGACTGGCAGACCGTCGACGCGACCTGGCCACTTGCGGCGAGTGGCTTCGGACTGCCCGCCAACGGGGCACTGCGACCGGGCGAGGACCACGCCATCGCCGCCGACCCGATCGAGGTGCACCACGTCCCGCCGGAGGTAGATGCACAGGCGCTGAAGCAGCGGATCGTCGAAGATGTAGCGGAGGGTCAGATCGAGCGGCGTGAGCGCTTCATCGAAGCCCTCAGCGCCTGGCTCGCGCAGGCGTTGGGGTCGGAGGACGCCACCGCTGCCGCCTCGACCGGCGGTGCGACCGAGGGGCAAGGCTAGTGGGCGGTCAACAGTCGGTGCGCTCAACGCTGGTGCTGTCGGTGCTCGCGGTCGGTGTGTGGGGGGTGCTCTCCGTCGTCTGGGGCGGCCAGCCAATCGTCTTCACCGCGGTCATCTCGCCGATCTTCCTCGGCGTCATCTTCTTCACGATGCGGATGACGAACCGCATCACGGGCGGCCTGCTCAACCGCTTCGGTCCGACGCCGCCGGAGCCTCCGCCACCGACGCCCCCGTCGAGCGAGCGCCCCGAGCACGCGCAGCACCGTCGCGACCAGCGACGACGTCGCGGCCGAGGCGGGCGTGGCCGCCGTACCTAGAGCCTCCGATGCGTGGTCGCTGGGGCCTCGCTAGGCCTCGCCAAAGACGATGCCGCGGCCCTTCATGATGCCGAACGGCCGATCGTCCATGTCGATGGATGTGCCGTGCATCGCACGCACGGAGAGTGTGCGGTAACGACGCCCGTCGCGCTCGCCGATACCGAGGTCGATGATGCCGTCGACGATCTGCTCCTCGATGCCGAGGCGGGTGTAGCCGGGGGCGTCGTGGTTGCGCTGGCCGGTGAGCAGCGTCGTGCAGTGTGTGGTGCTCATCGTGGTGCGCAGCAGCTCCGCCACGTAGGGGACGGCGTCCTCGGTCGTGCCGGCCGCAGGCAGCGCCGGGCGGTCGATCACGACGCGCTGGGCGCCGATCTCATCGACGGCCGCTACGATCTCGCGCGATGCGGCAGCCGCGTCCAGGCGCGGGCGTGCCGGCGCTCCGCCAAACGCTGGCGCGCCAGCCATGCCGGGAGGACCGCCGGGACCGCCATCGGGTGCCTCCGAGGGCGCATCGTCGTCATCGTCCGCGGATGTCGGCGTTGGGCTCACCGGCGGAGCGCCGAGCTGGATCACGCGGGCGTAGCCATCCTCGACGGCTCCACGCAGATCCCAGCCGAGCGAAGCCGCGGTCTCAAAAACACGTCCGGGCAGGTCGGAAGAGGCATAGACGCCGGGTTCGCCCTCGCGGATGCCCGCCAGGAGGAACTGGAGGCACAGTACCGACTTGCCCGTCCCCGGCTCACCCGAGATCAGGACCGCGGCGCCGTTCGGCACTCCACCCTCGATCAGTGCATCGATGCCGTCGACCCCGATGGTCGTGCGCACGCGTACCTCCGATGCCGCTGCGGTACGTTCCGAGGCGGCGTCAGCCGACTATATGTCGAGTAATTGGTGCGCGCCACGAGGTCTGTCGGGCTCGCTGACGGCCTGCGACCGAGGATCAACCGCCAACCCTCAGCACGATCTTGCCGAAGTTGGCGTTCGTCTCCATATAGCGATGCGCCTCGCTCACGTCGTCGAGCTCGAACACGCGATCGACGACGGGGCGGATCGTGCCTGCCGCGATCAGTGGCAGCACACGCGCCACGAACGCCTGCACCAGGGTCGCCTTCTCCTCGAGCGGTCGCGCCCGCAGGACAGTGCCGTGGACACGCAGTCGCTTGCCCATCAGTGCGCCGAGGTTCGCCTCGACACGCGGGCCGCCCATGGTGCCGACGATGACCATGCGGCCGCGCACGGCGAGCGCGGCGAGGTTCTGCTCCCAGTAGGGCCCGCCGACAAGATCGAGGAGGACATTCACGCCGCGACCGTCCGTCTCGTCGCGAACCACCTCGGCGAAGTCTTGATCGTGGTAGTTGATGCCGACATCGAGGCCGAGCGCGGCGGCCTGCTCGAGCTTCTCCGCGGAACCGGCCGTGCCGAAGACGCGACAGGACTGCGCCGCCGCGATCTGGATCGCGGCCGTCCCGACACCGGAGCCTGCGGCGTGTACGAGGAAGGTCTCACCCGCACGCAGCTCGCACTGCAGGATCATCGCGTCGAATGCCGTCAGAAAGACCTCGGGCAGGCTCGCTGCCTCCTCGAGGGTGAGCGCATCCGGGACCGGCATCAGCATCCGCTCGTGCACCGCGACCATCGAGGCGTAGCCACCGCCGCCGAGCAGCGCCATCGCCCGGTCGCCCGGCTGCCAGCCGGTCACCCGCTCGCCGACCGCCTCGACGGTGCCTGCCATCTCGAGGCCCGGGATATCGTCGCGTGTGCCGGGCGGGCCCGGGTAGTGACCCATACGCTGCATCAGATCGGCGCGATTGAGAGCGCTCGCTGCGACCGCGACCAGCACCTCGTCCGGGCCCGGCGTGGGGTCCGGGACCTGCTCGATCGAGAAGACCTCGGGGCCTCCCGGCTCGCTCACGACCGCTGCGCGCATCCGCGTCTCCGCTCCTGTCGCGAGCGTCCACGCGCCCGCAAGGGCGCGAGTGTCGCATCGCCGCACCGCTGTGACGAGCGGCTTCGATACACTGTCCCGAACGAACGAAGCCGCAGAAGAGGCCGACGATGAGCACGACTGCGCGACAGAGGCCCTCGCTCACTTCACCGCCACGGCCGAGGTGCCGCCAATTGTGCGCGTGTGTCTCCTCGACGGCAGCGAGCATGAGGCACGGGTCGATCGCCCGGCCGGCGACCCGGAGAGCGGTATCGACGAGGATGACATCGCCGCGAAGTTCGTGCGCCTGACGCCCGCGGCGGGCGGGGGACGCGACCGGCGTGGCCGAGCGGCTCCTGCACCGCGAGCCGTCGTTGAGCCCCGCCGAGGTCGTCTCGGCGTTCGAACCCGTGGCGCGTTGAGCGTTCGCGGCTGACCTGACGGAGGTACCGATGGCGGATCTGCACGACTCGCTCCGGCTAGGCGTCGAGGATGTGACGGCGCGCTGTGACCCGGCGTGGCTCCCTTTCGAGACCACCGATGAGCTGCCCGTCCTCGATGCCGTCTTTGGCCAGGAACGCGCCGTGCGCGCGATCGAGTTCGCGCTGGGCATGGAGGCGCCGGGCTACAACCTCTTCGCCGCCGGGCCCGACGGCTTCGGCAAGGCCACGATCGTCGAGAGCTTCCTGCGGCGTCGCGCCGCACAGATGCCCGCGCCCAGCGACTGGATCTACGTCCACAACTTCGAGGATCCGGACCGCCCGGTCGGCATCGCCCTGCCGGCCGGCCAGGGCCGCGCCTTCGCCTCGCAGGTGTCGCAGGCCGTCGAGGATGCGATCGCCGAACTGCGCGCGGCGTTCGAGTCCGACGACTACGCGCGCCGGCGGCAGGCGCTGGCGACCGACATCGAACAGCGACGCGCGGCGCTCCTCGAGGAGTTGCAGAGCGTAGCAACGGAGATGGGCTTCGCGCTGCAGATCACGCCCGCCGGGATCCTCTCGGCCCCGCTGCAGGACGGCAATCCGCTCACCGAAGAGCAGTTCCTGGCGCTCGATGAGCGCGTGCGCGAGCAGATCCAGACGCGCCGCGCCGACCTCGAACAGACCGTGCAGGAGGCACTGCTGGCGATTCGGGCGCTGGAGCGCGAGGCCGCCGAGGGCGCTCGGACGCTGGACGAGGAGGTCGCGCGCTTCGCCGTGGAGCACCACGTCCAGGATGTGCGGAACCGCTTTGGTGACGATCCCGAGATCGCGAACTTCCTCGATGGCGTGCGCGACGACATCGAGGAACGGCGCGACATCCTGCGCGCGCCCGAACAGCCGGCGGGGCCGATCGCCGGCCTTGCCCCGCCGAACGGAGCCGCGCTGCGCCGACCGTACGAGGTCAACGTGCTCGTCACGCACGACCCCTCGCAGGGTGCGCCGGTGATCCGCGAGACGCACCCGACGTTCTACAACCTGCTGGGCCGCATTGAGTACCAGGGCCGGCTGGGAACCGTGGCCACCGACCACACGTTGATCAAGCCCGGCTCCCTGGCGGAGGCCAACGGCGGTTTCATCCTCATCCGTCTGCGTGACCTGCTGACACAACCCGTCTCCCTGGATGGCCTCAAGCGCGCACTGATATCGCGATCGCTCGCGATCGAGAACATGGGCGAGGCCTACGACCTGGTACCGACGATCGGTCTACGGCCGGAGCCGATCCCGCTCGACATCAAAGTTGTCATCGTCGGCGAACCGCAGCTCTACTCGATGCTCTACCGCTTCGACCCCGACTTCCGCGAGCTGTTCCGCGTCAAGGCGGACTTCGAGACCGACTTCGAGCGTTCCGAGGTGAACACGCTTGGGCTCGCGCACTTCGTGCGCTCCCAGTGCGCCCGCGCCGATCTTGGCTGCTTCACGATGGAAGCGGTCGCACAGCTCGTGGAATTCTCCTCGCGCTCAGTCGAGGACCAGCGGCGGCTCTCGGCGAACCTCGCGGGGCTGCTCGACATCATCAAGCAGGCGGCCTACTGGGCGAATGCCGAGGGCGAGTCCGTCGTCGACGCGGTTCACGTCGAGCGCGCACTCGACGAACGGGTGTACCGCTCATCGCTGGTCGCCGACCGCATCAAGGCGGCGATCGACGAGGGCGCGATCTACGTGCAGACGGAGGGCGAGGCGGTCGGGCAGATCAACGCACTGTCCGTGTACGACCTCGGCGACATTGCGTTCGGGCGTCCCTCGCGCATCACCTGCGTCACTTCAGCCGGGCGTGGCGCGATCGTAATGGTGGAGCGCGATTCGGACATGGCGGGTCGCATCCACAACAAAGGGTTCTTGATCCTCCGCGGGTTCCTGGCCAGCCGCTTCGGCCAGCACCGCGCGGCCGGGCTGCACGCCAGCCTGACGTTCGAGCAGCTCTACGGCGACATCGACGGCGACTCAGCCTCCTCGACGGAGCTGTACGCGCTGCTGTCGTCACTGTCCGGGCAGCCGATCAACCAGTCGATCGCTGTCACCGGGTCGGTAGACCAGCACGGGCGCATCCAGCCGATCGGCGGCGCGACGGCAAAGATCGAGGGGTTCTTCGACGTCTGCCGCCAGCGAGGGCTCGACGGCTCGCACGGTGTGATGATCCCGAAGGACAACGTCGAAAACGTCGTCCTCAGGCCTGACGTCGCGGCGGCGGTAGAGGCCGGCGACTTCCAGATCTGGGCGATCGAGACCATCGAGGAGGGCATCGAGTTGCTGACCGGCGTGCCCGCGGGCGGCCAGCGCGACGAGGACGGGCACCACCCAGAGGGCACGATCTTCCGCATGGTCGAAGACCGTCTCGGCGAGTACTTCCGCGAAGTGCGGGAGCACCCGCAGCAAGGGCTCTCCGAGGCGCCGGTGCTGACATCGACCGGCGAGCCCACGCCGCTCCCGCCGGGCATCCCGCCCCAGCCACCACCTGAGCCGCCGGTCATCGTGTGACCACCGGCCCGGGCGCGGCGGCGACACCGCGCCTCAACCTGTCCGTGATCCGCCTCCGGTTCACGCAGCCCGAACACGACCGGCCGTTCCAGCTGCCGCTGACCGTCGCACGGGTGCCGATCATCCCGGCGCTCGCCGCGGTGGGGACGCTCTCGCTCGCGGCGTTCATCGAGCGCGAGGCAGCGCTGATCGGCCTTGCCGCGTTCGCGCTCGGCGTCGCGATCTCGTTCTACGCTGCGAGGAAAGAAGCGGAGGTCGAGGCATGAACGACTCCAAGCCCGTGCTGACGCTCGACCTCGATGGCGTGATCTGCGCGCCGGTGCTCGGCCAGAACCTCGGCATCTCGACCGCGTTCCTCGACCCGACCGCAGAGCCCACTCGTGCGCTCGTGTGGCCACGCTGGATCGGCGGTCCCCTCGACGCGATCCGGTTCGGCATCCGCCGGCCACTGCCCGAGGCGGCAGCGGCGCTCGAGCGGCTCGCCGTGCACCGACAGTTGGTGGTACTGACCGGCCGCCGCTCCGATCCGCAGAAGTGGCTGCGGCACTATGGGCTCGAGATGCACGTCGACGACGTGGTCTTCAACGGCGGCTCGCTGCGCAGCCCGCACTTCAAGCTCGGCAGCGTCGAGGCGCTCGGCGCCCGTGAGCACATCGACGACGACGGCCGCACTGCGCAGTTGATCGCGGAGGTCTCATCGACGCGCTCGTACCTGCGGGACTGGCCGCGCAACCGGAACGCCGCGTACTCACCGGAGGTGACGCGGGTGGCCGACCTGACCAGCCTCGCCGACGAGATTGAAGCGGCCTCGCTTGCTAGAGATAGCACTCAGACATAACATCGGCTCTCGGCAGGCGACGAATCTGAGCGGGGAGCTGCGTGGCGACGACCAGTCCCCCGCGGCGTCCGCCCGACGTCCCCTCGGACGCCCCTGAGCACACCGAACAGCCACCTTCCGGCCGCTACTCGACGTTCTCCTCGCTGCGCTTCCCCAACTACCGGCTGCTCTGGCTCGGCCAGGCGAGCCACGCCGGCGCGCTCTGGATGGAGCAGATCGCCGCCCCCTGGCTGGTCCTCGAACTGACCAACGACAGCGCCGCCCACGTCGGCGGCGTCGTGGCGACGAGAACCGTGCCGATGCTGCTGTTCGGCGTCTGGGCCGGCGTGATCGCTGACCGGTTCGACCGCAAACGCGTGCTGCTCGCGACCAAGAGCGGTGTGCTGGTGCTGAACTTCCTCTTCGCGGCGCTGCTGCTCAGCGGCAACATCGAGCTCTGGCACGTCTACGCGTTCTCGTTCGCCAGAGGCTTCTTCATGGCCTTCGACCAGCCGGCACGGCAATCGCTGGTCGCTGCGTCCGTGCCGCGGCACTTGGTCACCAACGCTGTGGCGCTGATAAGCGCGACGCAGAACACGATGCGCATCGTCGGCGCGGCGAGCGCCGGGTTCGTTCTCGACTGGGTCGGGGTCGACATGACCTTCGTGATCATCACGGTCATCTACTCCGGCGCGGTGCTCTCGACCGCCCTGCTCTCGGTCAAGACACCGGAACGCGGCGGCGAGGGCGAGCGAACGTTCCGCGCGATGGGCGCAAGCCTCGTCGAAGGCATGCGCTACGCGGCCAGCCAACCGGCGATCCGAGGCGTGCTGCTGCTCTCGCTCGTCTACTTCGCGTTCGGCCAGTCGTGGATGCAGGTCTTCGCGCCGCTGTTCGCGCGGACGGTGCTCGACACCGGTGGCACGGGCTTCGGGCTGCTGCTCAGCTTCAGTGGCATTGGCGCCCTGCTGATGACGCTGCTGATCGCCACTGTGATGCCTCGCCGGACGGGCCTGTGGCTGCCGGCCGTAACGATGGGCATGGGGATCGTGCTCGTGCTGTTCTCGCTCAGCACCTACCTGCCTCACCCGGCCGGCCTGCTCCTCCCGTTCGTCTTCGTGATGGCAGCTGGTGCGATGCAGACCTCGTACATGTCGCTGTCGAACTCGACGCTGCTGACAGCGGCGCCCGAGGAGATGCGCGGTCGCGTCGTCAGCCTGATGTCGCTCGACCGCGCGATGACGGTGGCGGGAGCGGCGGCCGGCGGGCTGCTCGCCGCGTGGCAGGGCGTCCAGGTCGCGCAGATCGTCTTCGGCGTGATCTGCTTCTGCGCCGCCCTCGCGCTCTTCGTCTTCGCACGCGGCTTCCGCGACTACGAAACGCCCTGACCGTAGAATCGGAACGTGAGCACCATCGCATCGGCACTCTCCGCCCTCGCGCGGCCGCTACGCCCCTCCCCACCGCGGGTGGCGTCGCGTGAGCTGCCGGCGGTCGACGGCTACGACCAACACCTCTTCTTCCGTGTGATCGCGGAGCGCGAGGACCTGGGCGGCCCGTGACACCCGAAACGCCCTCGGACGGGCCGTCGTTCCCCGAGCACTTCTTCCAACGCCAGGACACGAGCGCCGACCGCTTCTTCTACGCCGAGCCGCGCTTCGTCACGCACATCGACGACTCGACCATCGAGGCGCTGACCCAGACTTACCGCGAGACCATTCCGCCGGGCTCGGATGTGCTCGACCTGATGTCGTCATGGATCTCGCACCTCCCGCCGGAGGTGGAGCACGGTCGCGTGGCAGGCCTCGGGATGAGCGCCACTGAGCTCGCGGAGAATCCGCAGCTCTCGGATTATGTCGTGCACGACCTCAACACTGACCCCGAACTCCCCTACGAGGAGGCCTCGTTCGACTTCGTCGTAAACGCCGTGTCGGTGCAGTACCTGACCCGGCCGCGGGAAGTGTTCGCCTCGGTGGCACGGGTGTTGCGACCCGGGGGATCGCACATCGTCGCGTTCTCTCACCGCATGTTCCCGACGAAGGCAATCGCCGTCTGGCAGTCGCTCTCAAACGAGGATCGGATCCGCCTCGTGGCCAGCTACTTCTCGCTGGCGGGCGGCTATGGCGAGCCGATGTTCGTCGACCGTTCTCCCGCCGAGGGCGATCCACTGTTCCTGGTGATCGCGCAGCGACCAGCCGAGGGCTCGAGCTAACTCGGCTGCTGGAGCACCCCGACGCGCGTCAACAACTCGATCGCCGCGTGGGGCGTCGCGGCCGCGTAGGGCGGCACACCCTCGTGGAGCGGAGAGAGCGGGACCGGCGCGCCGTCGATGCCAATCAGATCGCCGCCGACCGCGCGCAGCAGCGCCGCACCACCGGCCACGTCCCAGACCGACCGAGGCCCGGTCGAGAAGTAGACATCGCCCTCGGCGGCGCGCACGAGTTTCACGGCGGCCGAGCCACACGGATAGACGTCGTAGGGGATGGCGTACTGGATTTCGCGCCACTCGTAGTCGTGCCGGGAGACCACCACGCGCCGCACAGCAGCGTCGCCGGACAGCGCCTCGAGCGGCTCGCCGTCGCGCCGCGCCTCGCGACGATCGCCGGCGATGAGACCGCTGAGCACCGCCTGCTCCACCGGCAGCCCGACCGCACCGAGCACCAGCGTATCGCCGAAGAACAGGCCGACCGAGACACCGAATTCAGGGATCCCACGAAGGAACTCGCGCGTCCCGTCCAGGGGGTCGACGACCCAGGTGGGCTCGCCGCGCACGATGTCGCCCTCCTGACGCGATTCCTCGGAGAGCCAGTGCGCGCCCTCGATCAGCGGCATCAGCTCGCGATGGAGCACGTCGTCGGCGGCGTGGTCCGCCTCGGTGACCGGGCCTTCGCCCGGCTTGTGACCGACACGGATCTCCGCCTGGGACACCACCCCTCGGATCGCATCGTTGGCCGCGTGCACGGCGCGCTCGAGGCCGTCACGGACGCGATCGAGGTCGCCGAGATCGAATGTCGAGGCGGCGCCGCCACCCTCGCGCACGCCTAGAGGCTCGATCCACCGTCGACCACGATGGTCTGGCCGGTGACGAAGATGTTGGACTGAATGAACGCGAGGATCGCGTCGGCACAGGTCTCGGGCGTGGCCACGCCCTGCAGCGGCGTGCGCGCGGCGGTCGCTGCCTTCGCCTGCTCGTACCCCTCGCCGATGCCGCCTCGGAGCCAGCGGCCGTCGATGAAACCGGGCGCGATGCAGTTGACACGCACCTCGGGTCCGAGGACCCGCGCCAGCGACATCGTCATGTTGATCACGCCCGCCTTCGACACGGCATACGGAATCGACGAGCCAACGCCGCGCACGCCCGCGATTGAGGCGACGTTGACGACCGCGCCCTCGCCGGCCGCCTTCATGTGCGGCGCTGCCGCGCGGGTGCAGTTGAAGACGCCGCGCACGTTCACCCCAAGGATGTCGTCCCAGACGTCGTCCGTCACCGCCTCGAGGTCCGCGTGCGCGATGAAGTGCGTCGTCCCGGCGTTGTTCACCAGAATGTGCAACGCGCCGAACTCGTCGACCGCGCGCCGCACGAGGGCGCGACACTGCGTGTCGTCGCCGACATCGGCCTGGACCGCAATCGCTTCACCGCCCGCCGCGCGGATGCCCTCGCCGGTCTCGTCCGCGTCGGCCTCCGAGTGGGCGTAGTTGACGACGACCTTCGCGCCCAGGGCTGCGAGCTGCTCGACCGTGGCCCGCCCGACGCCCGCCGAGGATCCCGTTACCAGTGCCACCTTGCCTGCGACGTCCATCCTCGTCCCTTCCGGATGCGGTGCCTCTGGGGCGACCTGAGAGGGGCCGCCAGTGGCGCGATGCTACACTCGTGGCACTATGGCGACGACTCCCCTCGTGCGCGACCTTCAGCACGCCGTAGGCGCCGAGCATGTGCTATCCGCACCGGAAGACCTCGTCGCGTACGAGTACGACGCGACGATCGACCGTGCACGCCCGGACGTCGTCGTCTTCCCGGCGTCGACCGAGGAGGTCGCTGCCGCGCTTCGCATCGCGGAGCGGTACGAACAGCCGGTGATCCCTCGGGGCTCCGGCACCGGCCTCTCAGGCGGCGCCATCGCCGTGCTCGGCGGCGTGCTGGTCGTGATGACGAGGATGAATCGCATCATCGAGGTCGATCCCGAGAACCGCGTGGCCGTCGTGCAGCCGGGCGTGATCAACCTCTCGCTCCAAGACGCGGTCGCGCCCCACGGACTGATCTACGCGCCGGACCCGTCTTCGCAGCGTGTCTGCACCCTCGGCGGCAACATCGCGAACAACTCTGGCGGGCCGCACACGCTGGCGCACGGATCGACCGTGAACCACGTGCTCGGCCTCGAGGTGGTCCTGCCCGACGGGCGCATCACCCGCCTGGGCGGCCGTCTGCCCGACACGCCGGGCGTCGACCTGCGGGGGCTCCTCGTGGGGTCCGAGGGCACGCTGGGCGTCGTAACCGAGATCACAGTCAAGCTGATGCCACTGGCACCGTCGGTGCGCACGTTGCTCGGCATCTTCGACTCGGTCGCCGACGCCTGCGAGGCGGTCTCGGCGGTGATCAGGCGCGGGATCATCCCGGTGGCGATGGAGATGCTCGACCGCGAGATCATCCAGATCGTCGAGCCGCGCATCAACGCCGGCTACCCCCTCGATGCCGGCGCCGTGCTGCTGATCGAGGTCGAGGGTCGCGAGGAGGGCGTGGCGATCGAGGCCCAGGCGGTGGTCGAGGCGTGCGAAGGCGCCGGCGCGCGCGAAGTGCGCGTCGCCGAGACCGAGCCCGAGCGTGAGCGGCTGTGGGAGGGACGCAAGGCCGGCATCGGCGCCATTGGCGCGGCGGCGCCGGCGTTCTATCTCCTCGACGGCGTGGTGCCTCGCACGCGACTGCCCGAAGTGATGATCGGGGTCATGGAGCTGGCGGACCGGTATGGCTTCCGCTGCGCCAACATCTTCCACGCCGGCGACGGCAACCTGCACCCGAACATCATGTTCGACCCGCAGGTCGAGGGATCGACTGAGCGCGTGCTTGAGCTCGGCGGCGAGATCATGCGCCTCTGCGTCGATGCCGGTGGATCGATCTCCGGCGAGCATGGTGTGGGACTCGAGAAGCGCAGCTACATGTCATGGATCTTCGGCGAGCACGACCTTGACGCCCAGGAGCGCGTTCGGCTCGCCTTCGGCGCGCCCGATCGCTTCAATCCGTGCAAGGTGCTCCCGACCGGGCACGGCTGCGCGTCCGGGCATGCGGCGGAGATCATGAGCCAGCTGGCGACTCCCGGCGTCTACATCTGAGCCGCCGAGGTTGACCCACCGAGCGAGTCGGGACCGGCGGAGGACGGGATGACAGCGGTCGACGCGACCCTCGATACCATCCGCCATGTCGTGCCCTCGGACGTGGAACGCGAACCCCACGACTACCCGATCGACGGCGAGCAGCCGCAGATCGCATTCCGCCCGGACGACGCGAACGAGGTAGCGGCGATCCTCGCCGCGGCAAGTGCCGCCGGCCTCTCGGTCGTCCCGCAGGGCGAACGCACGATGCTGAGCCTCGGACGGCCGCTTACGCGCTACGACGTCGCGATCGACCTGCGGACGATGCATCGCATCGTCGAGTACGTGCCGGACGACCTCACCGTGACCGTCGAGGCCGGCATCAGCCTCGGTGCGCTGCAGACGACGCTGCATGAGCACGGGCAATATCTGCCGATCGACCCACCGCCAAACGACCGCGCCACGGTTGGCGGCCTGCTCGCCACCGCCCGCAGCGGTCCCTGGCGTGGGCACCTCCCAGCGGCCCGCGACCTCATCCTGGGCGCCTCGATGGCCACCGCCGAGGGCCGGCTGGTGCACTCCGGGGGGCGCGTCGTGAAGAACGTGACCGGCTACGACTTGCACCGCCTCAACACTGGCGCGCTCGGCGCGTTCGGCGTGATCGTGGAAGCCTCGTTCAAACTCGCTCCGCTGCCGGTCGCCCAGCGCAGCGTCGTCCTGACCTGCAACTCGATCGCCGAGGCGGCGGCGAGCGCCATGCGGCTGTGGAACGCCTCGCTCTCCGCGCGGGCGATTAGCGTCCTGGCCGCCGGCGCGGCCGTTGACGCCGGTCACGCCGCACCGGCCGCCGTACTCGTCGACCTCGCCGGCATCGAGACCGCCGTCGACCACTCGATGACGGCGATCGCCGACGAGGGCGCAGCCGCCGAGTCGAACCCCGACGCCTGGCGGCACCTCGCGAGTCTCGCCGGCGACTCCGACGGTACCGTGCTACGCGCCGGCGTCCCTGCCACCGCGCTGGGCGAGATGATCGAAGATGCGACCGCCGCGGGCTTCACCGCGTGGGGTCACATCGCCTCAGGCGCGGTCTGGGCTCACCGGGCGGAGCCGACGGACATCGCGGTGATCGCCGACCTTCGTCGCGTCGCGGAGCACTTCGGCGGCTTCCTCGCCATCGAGGCGGCGCCGACGGCGACACGACGTGACATCGACCCCGCCGGCGGTGGCGACATCGAGCTCGTGCGCTCGTTGCGGGACCAATTCGATCCTGAGCGCGTGATCAATCCCGGCCGCTGGGGCGAGGGTCTGTGAGCGCCCGTACCGAATCCCTGACGATCGCCTTCGCCGGCCCGGACATCCCCTCGCGGGACGATCTCAACAACTGCATCCACTGCGGCTTCTGCCTCCCCGCCTGTCCGACCTACCTCGCGACGGGGCAGGAGTTGGAGTCGCCGCGGGGCCGCCTGCACCTGATCTCGGCGCTGCTCGACGGCCGCATCGAGGCCAGCGACCGCACACTGGGCCACCTGGACCTCTGTCTGCAGTGCCGCGCCTGCGAGACCGCGTGCCCCTCGGCGGTGCCTTACGGGCGCATCATGGAGGACGCTCGCGCCTCGCTGCTCGCCGCGCCCGAGCCGCCGCCGCGCGCGTGGACGTGGCGCACGAGGCTGCTGCGCGATGTCCTGGCGCGGCCTCGACGGCTGCGGTTCGCGCTCGGGCTCGGCCGGCTCTACTCGCGGTCGGGCCTGCAAGCGCTGGTCCGAGGCCCGCTCGGGCGCGCGCTCCCCGAACGGCTTCGTCGCCTCGAGGCGGCAGCGCCAACACTCCGCGACGCGCCCTACCGCGAGACCGGCACGCTGGCAGCGGCGCCCGGCCCCGACGCGCCCTCGGCGCGTGTCGCGCTGCTGCTCGGCTGCATCCACGGCGAGCTCTACCCACGCATGCACGAGGCGACGGTACGCGTGCTCGCGCACACGGGCGCCGAGGTCGTTGCGCCGCCGCAACAGAGCTGCTGTGGCGCGCTCCACTCGCACGCCGGTGACGTGGATACCGCCCGCGCCCTCGCCCGGCGCAACATCGCGGCTTTCGAGGCCGCCGAGGTCGAGGCGGTAATCGTCAACGCCGCCGGTTGCGGCGCCGCGATGAAGGAGTACGGCCGCTTGCTCCGCCACGACGACGCTTGGGCAGAACGAGCCGAACGCTTCTCCGCCACGGTCCGCGACATCCTTGAGTACGTTGCCGAAGCGGACTTCGCGCACGACCTCGGGCGGGTCGAGCGCACGGTGACGGTGCAGGACGCCTGCCACCTCGCCCACGCGCAGGGCATCCGCGAGGCGCCGCGCTCGATCCTCGAGGCGATTCCCGGCGTCGAGCTGCGCGAGCAGGCCACGCCCGACCGCTGCTGCGGATCCGCCGGCATCTACGCCCTCGCGCAGCGGGAGATGTCCTCGACGGTGCTGGCCGCGAAGATGTCGGACATCGACGCCACGGGAGCAGACGAGGTCTGCACCTCCAACCCGGGCTGCACGATGCAGATCGAGAGCGCCGTGCGCCAGAGCGAGCGCCCTGAACGCCTCGTGCGCCACACCATCGAGCTGTTGGCCGACGCGATCGAGGCCGGCGCGGACGGCAGCGACTGAGTGACGCTGCTGCGCGCAATGGACGACATCGACGAGCCGCCCGACCCGTCGCGGCCGCGGAACCCGTGGCCGCGACTGCTGTTCTTCGGCCTCGTGGTCCTCGCCACGATCGTGATCGTCGGCGCCTGCGTGGCCGCGTTCACGAGCAGCGTGCCAGACCGCGAGGTGCACGTACCCCTCGAGGAGATCGACGTCGCACGGCCACGCTTTGAGCCCGTGATCCCGTTTGGCAGCGACACCGACGGCTCGACCTTCGGCGTCTACATCGGCTTCGGCGAGGACGGCGAGCTGGTGGCGCTGCTCTCCCGTGAACCCTCGACTGGCTGCCAGCTGGCGTTCGATGTCACCGCCCGCGCGGGCGACATCACCGGCGTGCTGGTCGACCCCTGTGGCCCGGCCCGTTACTCGCGGGCCGGCGTAGCGCTACACGCGAGTGCGCCGCGCGACCTCGCGCGTTTCGACGTCGAGATTGACGACGGTGAGGCCGTAGTGAACATCGAGCGCGTCCGGCTCGGCGCCTGTCGCGCCGTCAACGTGGGGTGCTCACGCCTCGGCGCACCCGAGGTGCGCGACGTGCCGTCCGGCGAGTTGCGAGGGCAGTTCGGGGCGCGCTGACGAGGTGGGCTACCAGATGCCCAGGGTCATCTTGACCTCTTCCGAAGCCATCTTCTTTGGGTCCCAGGGCGGCTCCCAGACCAGGTTGACCTCGACGTCCTCGATGCCCTCCATGCCGGAGAGGCTGTGGAAGACCATGCCCTGCAGCATCGGTCCGACCGGGCAGGCGGGCGAGGTGAGCGTCATGTCGACAGTCGCGACACCGTCCTCGTCGAGCTCAACGCCGTAGACAAGGCCGAGTTCGACGATGCTGAGGCGCAGTTCCGGGTCCTCGACCTGGCGCAACGCGGCCCACATGCTCTCCTCGGTCGGGGGACCACCAAGGTCGCTCGCGCCGTCCGTCTGTTCCTCGGTCATGAGCTACCGCCGTCTCTGTCTGCACCCGCTACCGCGGATCTGCTGCGTTCATCCGTGGTGACGGCGCCGCTGCCCTGGCCGTCGAGCGCCCGCTCGAGCGTCTTCCAGGCCAGCGAGGCGCACTTCACCCGCGCCGGGAACTTGGCCACGCCGATCAGGGCCTCGATGTCGTCGAAGCCCTCCTCATCGGGCGTCTCCGCCTCGATCATCATCCGCTGGAAGGCGGCGACGCCGTGCCGCGCCTCGTCCACGGTCCGACCCTGCACGTACTCCGTCATCATCGAGGCCGAGGCCTGCGAGATTGAGCAGCCGCGGCCCTCGAACGTCACCTCCGCGAGGCGATCGCCCGCGAGGTTGGCCTCGACGGTGACCTGGTCGCCGCAGAGTGGATTCGCGCCATCGGCCGCGCAGCTGGGAACGTCCAGCGAGCCCTTGTTTCGCGGGTTCCGGTAGTGGTCGAGCAGGATCTCCTTGTACAGATCCTCCAGGAGGCTGCCGCCGCCGCTCACGCGTCGCCTTCTTTCGTCGGCTTGAAGAACTCACCGGCCGCTTCGACCGCCCGCACGAGCGCATCGACCTCTTCGTTCGTCGAGTAGATGTAGAACGACGCACGCGCCGTAGCCGGCACGTCCAGCGCCGCCATCACGGGCTGGGCGCAGTGGTGCCCGGTCCGAATCGCGACCCCCTGCTCGTCCAGTACCTGCCCGAGGTCGTGCGGGTGCACGCCCTCGAGTTCGAAGGAAACGACACCGCCGCGCTGCTGCGGGTCCTCGGGACCGAAGATGGTCACGCCGGGCACGTCGCCCAGGCGGCGCATCGCGTACTCGACGATCTCGAGCTCGTGCGCGCGCACGGCGTCCATGCCGATCGCGTTCAGGTAGTCGACGGCCGCCCCGAAGCCGACCGCGCCCGCGATGTGTGGCGTGCCGGCCTCGAACTTCGCCGGCACCTCCGCCCAGGTCGACTCCTCGAGGGTGACCGTGGAGATCATCTCGCCGCCGCCCATGAACGGGTCCATCGCTTCGAGCAGCTCCATGCGACCCCACAGCGCCCCGATGCCGGTCGGGCCGAGCATCTTATGCGCCGAGAGTGCGAGGAAGTCCGCGCCGAGCGCCTGCACGTCGACGGGCATGTGCGGCACCGACTGAGCACCGTCGATGAGCGTCAGCGCCCCGTGCTCCTTCGCGAAGCCGATCAGCTCCTCGACCGGCACGATCGTGCCCAGCGCGTTCGACATGTGGACCGCGCCGACGAGTCGCGTCTTCGGCCCGATCAGCTCGCGCGCGACGTCCATATCGATGGTGCCGTCGGGCAGCATCGGGATGAACTTGAGCACAATGCCGCGCTCGTCGCGCAGCAGCTGCCACGGCACGATGTTCGAGTGGTGCTCGATCTCCGTCAGCACGACCTCGTCGCCCGCCTCCAGGAACTTGCGCCCCCAGCCGTGCGCTACGAGGTTGATCGACTCGGTGGTGTTGCGCGTGTAGATGACCTCTCTCGGGTCGGGTGCGTTGATGAAGGCGGCGACCTTCGCGCGCGCACCCTCATACAGCTCGGTTGCCTCGACGGAGAGCGTGTGCACGCCGCGGTGGATGTTGGCGTTGTGGTCGCGGTAGAAGCGGGTGATCTCGGCGATCACCTGCACCGGTCGCTGCGAGGTGGCCGCGTTGTCAAGGTAGATCAACGGCACACCGGGCCGTACCTCGCGCTTGAGTATCGGGAAATCGCGGCGCACCTTGTGGATGTCGATCCCGGCGGCGGTGTCGATGGTCATCACGCCCCCTCGCCACTCGCGCAGTCGATGTAAACCTCATCGCGCTTGACCGTCACCTCGAAGGAGGCCACGTCGTGTACCGCCGGCAGCGTCAACACCTTGCCCGTCTTCGGGTCGAAGGCGGCGCCATGCCGAGGGCAGATCACGTGCCCCTGGAAGAGCTCACCCTCACCCAGGGGACCGGCGTCGTGGGTGCAAACGTTGTCGATCGCGTACAGCTCACCCTCGACATTCGCGAGGGCGAGCGAACGCCCGTTGGCGCACTCGACGACCCGCACCGTGCCTTCCGGCACGTCTGATCGGTTGCCGATTTGCTCGCGGCTCACGCTTCCGTCCTCACAAGACGAGCTCAGCATCGGCGAGCTTCGCGTGGACGAGTTCGTTGATCTCTTCGATCACACCGGCGATCGGGATATCGTCGGCGACGGACTGGAAGAAGCCAGCGACGAGTAGCTGTAGCGACTGCCGGCGATCGAGGCCGCGCGTCTGGAGATAGAACAACGCGTCCTCGTCGACCGGGCCGACGGTGGCGGCGTGGGTACATCGGATCACCTCGGACGTGAGGATCTCCAGGACAGGGTCGCTGTCCGCCTTAGCCCGGCGGGACAGCAGGAGGTTGCGGTTCTCCTGCTTCGCCTCAGCGCCGGCCGCGGTCTCGCCAACACGGGTGACGCCGTAGTAGACCGACTTCGATGCGCCAGCCAGCGCTGCCTTGATCTGCACGTCCGAGATCGAGTGCTCGCCGGTGTGGTCTTGAAGCGTCACGAAGTCGAAGTGCTGATCGCCTGTACCGAGTGCTACGCCTCGGATGGTCGAATTCGCGCCCTCGCCCTCGAGCAGCGCCTCAGTCGTCTGTTTGAACAGCCGCGCGCCGAAAGCCATCGTGGCGATGTTCACGTCAGCGTCGCGCCCGATGTGTGCGCGCAGCGTGGTGATGTCGATCGTCTGGGCGCCCCAGCGCTGGTCGATCAGCAGGCGGAGGCGTGAGCCCTGTGCTGCGAAGATCTCAATCACGCCCGCGACGAACAGCGGAGCGTCATCAGATCGCAGCCGGACCAGGATCGTCGCCTCGGAACCCTCGCCCGCCTCGATAAACAGCCGCGGGAAGACGGCGGCTCGCTCGGCGTGGTCCGAGTCGGGCGCCGCCGAGAGCTCGACAACAATTGGTTCCTCGACCACCTCGTTGCGGTCGAACGAGAGGACGATCGGTTCAGCCAGAGCAAGGTTGGCGGCCGCGAACTTGCCATCGTCGGCCGTTATCAGCGTGCCGAGGGCGGCTGCTCGCTCCAGTTCGGCTGCGCGCTCGACCGTGACCGTGAGGTCTGACGGCACGTATGACTCGAGGTCGAGGTCGGTGATGTCCGTGTACTTCCACGGTCGCAGTGCCGGCGTGGGCAACGGCAGCGCTGCGAATGCACGCGCCGCCTCCGCGCGACGATCGAGCAGCCACTCCGGATCGCCGCGCTCGCGGGCGGCGACGAGCGCGGTCTCTTCGGTCAGCCCACCTAGACTGGCCAACGCGCTGGCAGTCTCTGCCATCAACCGACCGAGCCTTCCATCTGCAGTTCGATCAGGCGGTTGAGTTCGATCGCGTACTCCATCGGGAGCTCTTTCACGATCGGTTCGACAAAGCCGTTGACGACCATCTTCGCCGCGTCCTCTTCGGTAATGCCACGCGACATCAGGTAGAAGAGCTGATCCTCGCCGAGCTTCGAGACCGAGGCCTCGTGCCCGATGTTCACTCGCTCTTCGTCGATCTCCATCGTCGGATACGTGTCCGACCTCGAGGCCTCGTCGAGCAGCAGCGCGTCACAGCGCACCGTCGAAGTTGTGTTCTCGGCGCCTTCGTACACCTTCAACAGCCCGCGGTATGACGTGCGCCCGGAGGCACGAGATACGGACTTCGAGACGATCGCCGAGGAGGTATTCGGCGCGACGTGGATGATCTTGCCACCCGCATCCTGGTGCTGCCCGTCTCCCGCAAAGGCGAGCGACAGCACCTCCCCATGCGCGCCCTCGCCCATCAGATAGACCGATGGGTACTTCATCGTCAGCTTGCTGCCGATGTTGCCATCGACCCACTCCATGATCGCGTTCTCATAGGCGTAGGCGCGCTTGGTCACGAGGTTATAGACGTTGTTCGACCAGTTCTGGATGGTCGTGTAGCGCATCCGCGCGTTCTTCTTGACGACGATCTCGACCACCGCCGAGTGCAACGAGTCGGTCGAGTAGATTGGGGCCGTGCAGCCCTCGACGTAGTGCAGCCGGCTGCCTTCGTCGGCAATGATCAACGTCCGCTCGAACTGGCCCATATTCTCGGTGTTGATACGGAAGTAAGCCTGCAGCGGCACATCGACCTCTACCCCAGGCGGGACGTAGATGAACGATCCGCCGGACCAGATCGCCGAGTTCAACGCTGCGAAGCGATTGTCCCCTGATGGGATGAGCGTGCCGAAGTACTCGCGCACGATGTCCTCGTGCTCCGCGAGTCCCTGGTCCATCCCCAGGAAGATCACACCCTGCTCTTCGAGGTCTCCGCGGATGTTGTGGTAGACGACCTCGGAGTCGTACTGCGCCCCTGCGCCCGCCAGGAACTGGCGTTCCGCCTCCGGGATACCGAGCTTGTCGAACGTGTCTTTGATGTACTCGGGCACATCATCCCAGCTGGCCGCGTCCTGATCGGTCGCCTTCACGTAGTAGTGAATGTCGTCGAAGTCGAGTGCCTCGAGTACCTCCGGACTGCCGGCCCAGCTTGGATTCGGCAGTTCGAGGAAGCGGCGATAGGCGTCAAGCCGATAGTCGAGCATCCACTTTGGCTCATCCTTCATCTTGGACATGCCGCGGATGACGTCCTCGTTGAGGCCCTTCTCGGCCATGAACAACGGCTGCTCATCGTCGTGGAAGCCCCACTGGTACTCGCCGACGGCGCCACGGGCACGCTCCTGTTCGGCTGCGATACGTTCCTGTCCAGTCGTCATGCTGGTACCTCCTCCGCCACGCCATCCTCGACGGCTGCGGTCAGTCCGAACTCCTTGAGCAGCGGCTCGTAGCCTTCGGCCTCGATCTGTTTGGCAAGCTCCGCGTCGCCCGAACGTACGATGCGGCCATCCACGAGGATGTGGACGATGTCCGGTGTGATGTAGTTCAGGATTCGCTGGTAGTGGGTGATGATCAGCACGCCGATGTCTGGTGTGCGCAGCGCGTTGATGCCCTCGGCCACCGTCCGCAGCGCGTCCACGTCGAGACCGCTATCGGTTTCGTCGAGGATCGCGAGGTCTGGCTTGATCAGCCCCAGCTGCAGGATCTCGGCGCGCTTCTTCTCGCCGCCAGAGGCTCCCTCATTCACGTATCGACGCGCGAAATCCTCATCGATCTTCAGCGTCTGCAGCACAGTGCGCAGCTCCTGGAGAAACTCGCGCGCTGGTACTTCCTGGCCGCGGCGTGCCTTGAGCGCCTCGCGCATGAAGTTCACCATCGTCACGCCAGGGATCGCGGTCGGGTACTGGAAGGAGAGGAAAAGCCCGCGACGCGCCCGCGCGTCCGCCAGTTCCTCGGTGATGTTCTCGCCCTTGAAGCGAATCTCACCGGCATCAATCTTGTAGGCCGGACTTCCGGCGATCGCATTTGCCAGCGTGCTCTTGCCGGAGCCATTCGGGCCCATCAGCGCGTGCACTTCGCCCGGTCGGATGACCAGATCGACGCCCTTGACGATGTGTACGTCGGGCTTCGCGGTCACGCTGACCTCGAGGCCGCTGACCTCGAGGATTGCTTCCAGATTCGGGTCGCTCATCGCGCCTCCGTGCTTCGGTCCTCTGTTGCCCGTTCGATTGTTACGTCTGAGATCAGGGCGATCTCCGCGGAGGCGTCTGCCTGGCCGCTCGTCCTGGTGGTCTGTGTCGTACCGGTCATGGCCTCATCCTTGCGGACGATGTATTCGCAGCGCTCGCCGCCCGCGGCGAGTGTCGTGATTTGCTCGACGGGAGCACCGAGCAGCAACTCGATGGCGCGCCGGTCCGCCGCGCAGCAGGCACGTGTCTCCGCCGCCGTGGAGCGATAGGGACAGCCGCTGTTGCGCAGCACGAAGAACTCGCCCGTGTCACGCACCTCGTCGAGGATCCCCTCTTCGCGCAGCACGTCCGTGACCTGTTCCACGCGGCCCTCAAGGTGCTCGGCGGTCACCCGCGGCGCATGCTCCTCGGCCACCGCGTTTGCGATCTGGTCGAAGAGCTCGTCGAGGATGGCCGCGCCGCTGCGTCCGTCCACCGCCTCTGAGGGCAGGGCGGCCAGCGCCGGCGACATGCGGTCGAGGAGACGCGAGTAGTGTTCTGAGGAGCTCTGCTCCTCGCCGGCCTCGGACAGCGAGTAGCGCGTCAGGGGCCGGCCGCGACCCTGCCTCACGAGCTGCGTCCCGAGCAGCCCGTCGGCAACCATGATGTCCATGTGCCGGCGGATCGAGCCCTTGGAGACGCCGATCGCCTCCGCTAGCTCGGCCACCGAGGCCTCGCCGCGCTCGTTGAGGATCCGTACGACTTCGTCGCGCGTCTTCTGCATATGCCCCCGCTGCGAGGTGGATCCGAGCGCCCTCGGCGTCTCGATCCGGTTGCTCCTCTGCGGTGTGTGCGAAGCACTCTCCGCTCGCACCACTAGCGTATGACCGCGTCAGGCGGCGGTCAACGGTTTTTATGCATCTATTGAACTAATTTCCCCTATTATGAGCGTTGTCCAGTAACGACGGGGCGATCCGGGCCTCTCCTGCGAGTCCTGGCGAGATTGTTCGCCCCTCCCCAGCCTCGTACGATGCCCCCCACAGCAGCGCGCGGAGGCGGAGGCGAACATGGCACAGGAACCGGCGGTCCACGGCATCACGGTCGGGTCCAGCGCCAGCTTCTCGAAGCCGGTCACGCAGGACGACATCAATGCCTTCGCCGATGTCACCGGCGACCACAACCCGCTGCACTCCGACGCTGATTACGCGGCCCGCACGAGGTTCAAGCAGCCGATCGCACACGGCATGTTGGGCGCCGGCGTCATTTCAGCGGCGCTCGGAACCAAAATTGCTCCCGACTCGGTTGTGATTTACCTCGGCCAGAACCTCCAATTCCGCGCACCGGTGGCCGCAGGCGATACGATCACCGCGACGGTCACGGTCAACGAGGTCGACCCCGACCGCAGCATCGTCAAGCTCGACACCAACG
Organism: Dehalococcoidia bacterium; assembly: GCA_965226785.1. Taxonomy (GTDB): domain Bacteria; phylum Chloroflexota; class Dehalococcoidia; order UBA2979; family UBA2979; genus CBDDEC01. The sequence goes on along the minus strand of CBDDEC010000004.1, from coordinate 104,101 downwards.
TCCTCAACCAGGAGGGCGTCGAGGTGATCCGCGGCGACGCGACGATCATGCTCGAAGCGCCGGCCGACTAGCCCCGACCGAAGAGGGGACGCGCAGATGCAGCAGCCGAAGACGCAGGGCGAGACCGCGGGCGACGGCGAGGGGCGCAGCCCGAACGGACGCTCGGTCTCCGAGGCGCAGACCGCCTGGGAAGCCGGCGCGCTCGCCCGCCTGCTGGACCGCTACCCAGAGCGCCGTGAGCGCTTCGCCTCCTCCTCCGCAGAGACCAAGCGGCTCTATACCTCCGCCGACACCGAGGACGTCGACTACCTGGACGACATCGGCTTCCCCGGCGAGTACCCGTTCACCCGCGGCGTCCAGCCATCGATGTATCGCGGACGCCTCTGGACGATGCGCCAGTACGCCGGCTTCGGCACCGCCGAGGACACGAACCAGCGCTTCCGCCACCTGATCGAGAACGGCCAGACGGGCCTCTCGACGGCCTTCGACCTGCCGACGCAGACTGGCTACGACTCGGACGACCCGATGGCCCTCGGCGAAGTCGGTCAGGTCGGCGTCGCGATCGACTCGTTGGCCGACATGGAGACGCTGTTCAACGACATCCCGCTCGACAAGATCTCGACGTCGATGACGATCAACGCGCCCGCCGCCATCCTCGTGGCGATGTACTTCGCGGTCGCAGAACGACAGGGTCATGGCCGCTCGGTCGTGACGGGCACAGCGCAAAACGACGTGCTCAAGGAGTACGTCGCCCGTGGCACCTACATCTTCCCGCCGCAGCAGTCGGTGCGCCTGGCGGCGAACCTAATCAATTTCTGCTCCAAGGAGGCGCCGCGGTTCAACTCGATCTCGGTGTCCGGGTACCACATCCGGGAGGCCGGCTCGACCGCCGCGCAGGAGATCGCGTTCGCATTCGCCAACGCCTTCGCCTACCTCGAGGAGTGCCAGCGGCAGGGCGCCGATCTCGACCAGGTCGCGCAGCGCGTGTCGTGGATCTTCAACACACACAACCACTTCTTCGAGGAAGCGGCCAAGTTCCGCACGCTGCGGCGGCTCTGGGCGCGCGAACTGCGCGAGCGCTTCGGCATCACCGATGAGCGCGCGCTGATGCTGCGCACGCACACGCAGACGGGCGGTTCGACGCTCACGGCGCAGCAACCGCTTAACAACATCGCCCGCGCCGCCATCCAGGCGCTTGCCGCCATCTCCGGCGGCGTGCAATCGCTCGCGCTCTCCTGTTACGACGAGGCGCTGGCACTCCCGACCGAGAATGCGCAGCAGATCGCCCTGCGCACGCAGCAGATCATCGCCCACGAGTCGGGCGCCGCCGAAACGGTCGACCCGCTCGCCGGCTCCTACTACGTCGAGTCGCTGACCAACGACCTCGAGGCGGCAGCGCGACACATCCTCGACCGCGTCGATGACCTCGGCGGTGCGGTCGCATCGATCGAGCAGGGCTACATGCAGGCGGAGATCCAGGAGGCCTCGGTCCAGTTCCAGAAGGCGGTCGAGTCCGGCGAGACGATCGTGGTCGGCGTCAACGACTACATCGACGAGAACGAGGACGCCACTCCGATCTTCCGCCCCAACCTCCAGGTCGTCGAAGCCCAGCTCGAACGTCTCGCCCGCGTCCGCGCGGAGCGTGACCAGGGAGCGGTCGACAGCGGCCTCGCCCGCCTGCGCGAGGCCGCTAGAGGCGACGACAACCTCATGGAGCCGATCATGGAGGCGGTCCGCACCTACGCCACCCTCGGCGAGATGTGCGGCGTGCTTCGCGACGAGTGGGGCGAATACGTCCCGCCAACGGTGGTCTGAGCCGCAGGCGCGACCCCCCGCGCCACCCTCGACGGCCTCCGTCCCGTGGATCGGGATACGCGTCTACGCGAGGCCTGATAGAACCTCCGGGCAACTGAATGCCGAAGGCGCGACGCGCGCCTGCGCGCGCGCACGTCGAGGAGGAAAACTGATGGCGGGTCGTCTGGACGGACAGGTCGCGGTGGTCACGGGCTCGAGCCGGGGCATTGGCCGCGCCTGCGCCCTGGAGCTGGCGCGTGAGGGGGCTTCCGTCGTCGTCAACTACAACGGGTCCGAAGAGGCCGCGGCCACCTGCAAGGACGAGATCGAAGCTCTCGGTGCGAAGGCCATCGTCGTGCAGGCGGATGTTTCCAACGCCGAGGACGCGGCGCGCCTGATCGCGGCCGCCGAAGAGGAGTTCGGCAAGGTCGACATCCTGGTCAACAACGCCGGCATCAACCGCGACCGCACCGTCGCCCGGATGTCGCCCGAGGAATGGGACGAGGTGATCTCGACGGACCTCTCGTCGATGTTCTACTGCACGAACGCGGTGGTCGGTGGGATGCGGGAACGCAACTTCGGCCGCATCATCAACATGGCGTCGATCATCGGTCAGATGGGCAACCTCGGACAGGCGAACTACGCCGCAGCCAAGGCCGGCATGATCGCGTTCACGAAGTCGGCCGCCAAGGAGCTCGCCCGCAACCAGATCACCGTCAACGCGATCTGCCCCGGCTTCGTCGAGACCGACATGGTGGCCGCGCTACCGGACGAGGTGAAAGAGAACCTGATCTCCCAGATCCCGCTCGGCCGCTTCGGCACCGCCGAAGAGGTCGCGAACACCGTGCGCTTCCTCTGTACCGAGGGCGATTTCTACACCGGCGCGCAGATGAGCCTCAACGGCGGGCAGTACATGTAGCCAGTCGCGCGCGAGGACACGTCGAGGTCGGCGCAGCCCTCGCGTACCCTGAGAGCATGACCAGCGAAACACCATCACCGCACGACCTCAGCGCCTGCCCCTACTGCGGGCGCCTGCTCGCGCCCGGCACCACCTTCGAGCGTTCGTGGCACGTCGGCCTCACCGTCGGCGCTGAGCGGCCAGTCACCTGCTGCATGACAGAGCGCTACCTGCTGCTGCAGCGCGAAAAGGAGGCCGAGACCGCTCAGCAGCAGGCCACCGCGGCTGCCGCGCAGACGAGCGGGCCGATCAACATCGCGCCCGGCGCGCGGCGTGGCCCACCGCCACCGGCCGGCGCACCGCCGAGGACGATCCCGCTCTAGCCCGCGCCGGCGAGCTTCGCTACTCCCAGCGACGCCGCTGCTGCTCGCGCTCCTGCGAGCGCCGCCGATGCCCCTTGGCGTTCCTCCGTCGCTTGCGGCTCAGGTCGGCGCGCACCGCCTTCGACTGGCGTAGCGCCTGGTACTCCGTCTCGCGCTGGAGGTTGCGGTAGCTCTCCAGCCGCGAGGAGCGGAGCGAACCGCCCTCGACCGCCGCGAGTACGGCGCAGTCCGGCTCGCCCTCGTGTGCGCAATCGGCGAAGCGGCAGCCGGCGGCCAGCTCCGCCACGTCCGCGAATACCTCGCTCACCGCCTCGTCCGCGTCGAAGAGGCCAAGGCTGCGGATGCCCGGCGAGTCGATCAGCGCGCCGCCTCCCGGCAACGCGAGCAGATGCCTCGCGACGGTCGTGTGGCGACCCCGGTCGTCAGTGCCGCGCGTCGAGGTAACCGCCAGCACCGCTTCGCCGAGCAGCGCGTTCGACAACGTCGATTTGCCAACGCCGGAGGCGCCGATCAGCACGACGGTGCGCTGCGCGTCGAGGTACGCCCGCAGCTCATCGACCCCCGAACCCTCCAAGGCGCTCGTCAGGTGCACCGGTACTCCGGCAGCCGCGTCCTCGACGATCGCGCACACTCGCGCAGCGTCGTCGACGAGGTCGCCCTTGGTCAGCACGACCACCGGCTCGGCGCCGCTCTGGCGGGCCATCGTCAACTCGCGGTCGAGACGGCGCACGCGGCCATCGGACTGGATCGCCGCGCGGTGGCGCGCACTGGACGAGGCGTCAGCCGGCAGCCCGGCCGCGATCACGATGAACACGACATCAATGTTGCTCGCCAGCACCTGCAACTCGTCGTCGCGAGAACGCCGGAACGCAGTGCGCCGCGGCAACACCGCGGCCACCGTGGGCCCACCGGCGGTGGGCTCCAGCACCACCCAGTCGCCGACAGCCGGCGCGTCCTCGGCGCTGCGCGCGGTCGCGAGCAACGCTCGCGGATCGGCCCGCACGGGCCCGCGCTCGGTCAGCACGAGGACCGCACCCCGGTCAACGCGAACAACGCGGCCCGGAGCGCGGCCGGGCGACGCCCATGGTTCATATTCAACCGCCCACGAGGCCGACCAGCCGATGGCAGTCAACGCGTGGAGCGGTGCTTCAGACTCGGACACGGAGGTCTACCCCTCGGTGGGGCGACATCCTGCGCTGCGAGGGCCGGGTAAGGGTCAGCGCGCGCGGCGGAGAAGGTCGCCGAACAAACGGTCATGCACGCGCACAACGGCGCGCTCTTGGTTCTCATTCATCAGGCCCCTCCTCCCTGGCCGGCCCGCATGGCGGGCGCCGATTCCTGCCATCGACGGTACGGGGCGCGCAGCGATCGAGTCAACGAGCGTGATGGCCTACGCTCTGAGCACCCCGCGCCGCCTGTCCGGAGGTCTACGTGCCCGACGCGTCCCACGACCCGCCGCGCCTCGGGCGGCGGGTCGTCGTCATCGGCAACACAAACGCTGGAAAGAGCACGCTCGCGGCACACTTGGGCGCGCACCTCGGCATCCCGCACATCGAGCTCGACGCGCTCTACTGGCAGCCCGGCTGGACGGACCCGCCGCGCGAGGAGTTCCGCGCCCGCGTCGCCGAAGCAACCGCGGCGGAGCAATGGGTGATGTGCGGCGGCTACTTCAATGCGCAGTCCGACATCTCCTGGCCGATCGCGGACCAGGTGCTCTGGCTCGACGTCGGTCTGCGCACCGTGATCCCTCGGATCCTTCGCCGGTCGTGGATGCGCTATCGGCGCGACGAGCTGCTCTGGGACACCAATCGCGAGCGCTTCTGGTCGCAACTCAAGATCTGGGACGAGCGCGAGTCGCTGATCGCCTTCGCGGCCCGCCACTCGCGTCAGAAGCGCCGTGACATGCTCGCGCGCATGGCGGATCCGCAGTGGTCGCACATCGACTTTGTGCGCCTGCGTGGCCCGAAGGCCATCGACGCCTGGGTCGCCGAAGCACTCCGAGTGTCCGCGCCCGATCGCTCGCGCGAGCCTCGTTCCTGACCCCACGAGGGGGCCGCACCTATACTGGGGCGCGCCGCACCGCACGGGCGACGCGGGACGCGTAAGGAGGCGTGATGCGCATCGTCGTGGTCGGTCAGGCGGCGTTCGGCAAGGACGTCTTCGACGCGCTCCGAGAGGCGGGCGAGAACGTCATCGGCGTCTCCACACCGCGCGCACGGTCCCGCCCCGACCCGCTGTTCGAGGCCGCGACCGAGGCCGAGCTGCCCATCATCCCGACGCCCGATCTACGCAAGGATGAGCCGTTCCAGCAGTTCCTGGACCTCAAGCCCGACCTACTCGTCTTCGCCTTCGTGACAGACATCGTGCGCAAGAACGTGCTCGACGCCGCCACGCACGGCGCGATCCAGTACCACCCCTCGCTGCTCCCGCTGTACCGCGGCCGTACTGCGATGAACTGGGCCATCCTCTCCGGCGAGACTCGGACCGGCCTCACGATCTTCTGGGTCGACGAGGGCATCGACACCGGCCCGATCCTGCTCCAGCGCGATGTCGAGATCGGCCCCGACGACAGCGTCGGCTCGCTCTACTTCGACCAGCTCTACCCGATGGGCATCGAAGCCCTCGTCGAGGGGACGCGCCTCGTGCGCGAGGGCTCAGCGCCGCGTGAAGTGCAGGACGAAGAGCGCGCAACCTACGAGCCGCCGGCCGACGCGGAGCACGCCCGCATCGACTGGAACCAGCACGGTCGCATTGTCCACAACGTCATTCGCGGCAACGACCCGCAGCCGGGAGCGCACGCGACGCTCAACGGCGACAGCGTCAAGCTGTTCGGCTCCAGCTACCGGCCCGGATCGCCCTCGGAAGGTCCAGGCACCGTCGTCGCCACGATCGACGACCAGATCGAGATCGCGGTCGTGGGGGGCAGCATCGTGATCGGTCGTGCCCAGGCGGAGGGCGGCAAGAAGATCGCGGCGCACGAGGTGCTGAACGTCGGCGACCGCCTGGGACCGGGCGCGTGATCGTCGGTACCGTCACCGAGACCAAGACAGAAGAGCACCGCGTCGCATTGATCCCTGCGGGCGTCGTCGAGATCGTGCGCGCCGGTCACACCGTCCTCGTCGAAGCGGGTGCCGGTCTCGACTCCTCCTACGAGGACCACGAGTACGCCAGGGCCGGCGCGGAGATCATCGCAACGCCCAACGAGGTGTACGAACGGGCCGAGCTCGTGTGCGAGGTCAAGGAGCCGCAGCCTGAGGAGTTCGCGAAGCTGCGCGCCGACCAGGTGATCTTCACCTACCTCCACCTCGCCGCCGCCCCCGCAGTCACGCAGGCGATGCTCGACAGCGGCTGCATCGGTATCGCATACGAGACCGTGCGCGCGCCCAACGGATCGCTGCCGCTGCTGCAGCCCATGTCCGAGGTGGCAGGCCGCATGGCCGTCGAGGTCGGATCGCAGATCCTCCGACGCCCCGGCCCCGGTCGAGGACTGCTCCTCGGTGGGCTGGCGAGCGTCAGCCAGGGGCATGTCGTGATCATTGGCTCGGGCAACGTCGGCCGCAACGCCGCGCGCATCGCGGTCGGCCTGGGCGCGCGCGTCAGCGTGCTCTCGATCGATGCCGATCAGCTACGCGAACTCGACGAGCTCTACCAGGGACGCGTCGACACTTCCCTCTCGACGCCGGATGCGATCGCCCGTGTTGTCCGCGACGCCGATCTGCTCATCGGCGCGGTCCTCGTCGCGGGCGACCGCGCGCCCACGGTCGTCACGCGCGAGATGGTCTCGACGATGCGCGCTGGGTCGGTGATCGTCGATGTCGCCGTCGACCAGGGCGGCTGCATCGAAACCACGAGAGTCACCGACCACACGAACCCCACCTACGTCGTCGACGGCGTCGTCCACTACGCGGTGCCGAACATGCCCGGAGCCGTGCCGCGCACGTCCTCAAAGGCCCTCGCGGGGATGACGCTGTCCTACGTGCTCCGAATTGCGAACCGAGGCGTCGACCAGGCGATTGTCGAGGATCCGGGGCTGGCGCAGGGCGTGAACATCTACCGCGGCCACGTCACGCATCCGCGTGTCGCCGAAGCGCTCGAGCTGCCGTACACGCCGCTGCCCGACCTCGTCGAGGGCGCCGCCGAAGTCGGGTAGGCCTCGGAGGTGCGGCGCAAGTCGATGGCGGCGGGCGCTAGGCTTCGCGGACCGGTCCGCCCTCGGCCCAGATCTGCGCCCAGCCAATGTCTGCCAGCAGCTGATCGGCCTCGGCCTGGGGGAGCTGGAGGAAGAGCCCCGTCGATTCGACGAGGCGTTCTCCCGAGGCGCCATGGAGGCTCGCCTCCACCTCGATGCGGCGTCCGCGTATGCGAGTGACGAAACCGCGCACGGTCAGCGGCTCATCCGGCGGCACCTGCCGGCGGTAACGTGTCTCCATCTTCGCGGTGACGCCCAGCGTGCTGTCCTGCGCGAACATCGCCCACGCCATCGCCTCGTCGAGCAGCGTGACGAGGATGCCGCCGTGCATCACGCCCGGGAACCCCTGGTCCTCCGGTCGAGGCTCATAGCGCGCCTCGACACCGGAGCGCTCGCCCTCGACGACGGGCACGAAACGGAGGTGCAGGCCGATGCTGTTCAGTCGCCCGCAGGCGAAGCAGACCTGCTCGTACAGCCGCTCATCGAAGTAGCGTCCGGAATCGGGGCTGGCCTCGCGATCGCTCACGCAGGCGCCTCGACCCTGGCCGTCCCGGAGAGCAGCAGCGTGCCGTCGGGCGTCTCACAGCGCACGTTGTACTCGAGGCGCGAGTCCACCTCGCGCTTGAAGTCGGCGCTGACCGTCACCTCGACCGGTGTCAGTGCCGGGGCGCGCCAGCGCACCTTGAGCGCCCCCGAGGACGCCCAGGTCTCCCCGAACGCCCCAGCCATCGCCTCCGAGACCAGGGCGAGGACCAACATGCCGTGTGCGATCGGCTGCCCGAACTGGCTCGCCATCGCCTCCGGCGTTTCGCGGTGGATCGCGTTGTAGTCGTGTGCCGCGTCGGCATAGCGGTCCACACGACGCTGGTCGAGGAGCCGAGTGACCGAGGCGACGACGGGCGCGCTCACGCCGCGTCCTCGGACGGCGGGACGAGCACGGTCATGCGGCCCGTGCCCACGACCTCGCCACGTGACCGCAGCTCCGAGGCAACGACGCTGATCACCGCGCCCCGCCGCTCGCTCCGCGCGACGACGGTCAGCGAAGCCTCGAGGGCTTCGCCGGGCGCAACCGCTGCATCGAATGTGAACTCCTGTCCGGTGTGGACGACGCCCTCCGGCACCACGATGCGCTCCATCAGCCCGGCGAGGGTGAACGCGCCGAGCGCGAGCGGCGGCACCGCTTCGGACCAGCGCGACGGGTCTTCGCCTGTGGCGTCGAGGTATGCCGCCACCTCGTCGGCGCCGAGGACGATCTCGAACGGTGGCAGCGCGTCGCCGCGCTTGAGGGTGGTGAAGTCGATCGGCTGGGGCGCGGTCACCGGCCGAGCGCCGCCGTGACCGTGGCTTCGAGTTCCTGCGAGGGCTGGCCATCCGCGCCGAGGTGCGTCCGCCCCCAGCTGGCGAGGGATTCGAACGCTTGGGCGAGTTCCTGGCCGCGTGGGGTCAGCTCGTACTCCACCCAGGGTGGCGTCGTCGTGATGATCTCGCGGTGGACGATGCCCAGCTGCTCGAGGGCCCTGAGGCGATCGCGCAGGGTCCGCGAATTGCATCCGCCGACCGCGGCGGCCAGCTCGTTGAACCGCGCCTTGCCCGGCGTCAGTTCGTAGATGATGTGCGGTACCCACTTCTGCCCGAGTAGCGCGAGCGTCGCGCGCACCGGACAGTAGTCACCAGCGGCATCACGGGTGAGTTTTCCACCCAGCGAAGGTACCGCGGCCTTCGCGAGGGCGTCCACCATGGCCGCTACGCCGAGGTATCGCCCTCGTCCGAGGCGGCCTCGGCCCGGTCGCGCGCGACCACGACGAAGGTGCCACTGCCGCTGCCCACCAGGCGACCGCTCGCGTTAAAGAGCTCCACGCTGCAATGCGTCACGGTGCGCCCTCGACGGAGCACCCTGGCGACGCAGCGCAGGATGTCGCCCTCGATCGGGCGTAGCCAGCGCAGGTCGGACTGTGCCGTCAGGCAACGCTGGTCCTGTTCGATCAGCGTCCGCACGGCGCCGCCCATCGTGGAGTCGGCGACGAGCGCCCACACCCCTCCGTGCAGCACGCCGTCGTTGTTCAAGACGCGCTCGGTGATCGTCAGCGTGATCTCGAGCCAGCCCTCGCCGCCGTCGGTGATCTCGAAGCCCAGGTCCTCGTACAGCGGCGCGACCATCGCCCGCGGGTGTGCGAGCCAATCGGTCTTGCCGGCTGCAGTCGTTGACCCCTCGGTCATACCGGTGCGAGCCCCGAGGCGAGACGGCCGCGCGCCGACTGCACGATCACGACCGCCACGAACGCGCCACAGGCGGCGAGCACGATCGCCGGCGAGGCAGCCACGTCGGCGTGGAACGAGACGTGCAGCCCCACGACCGAGGCGGCCAGCCCAATCGCTGCGCCCAGCGCCATGATCGAGGGCAGCCGGCGCACGAGTAGCGTCGCCGTAGCCGCCGGCACGATCAGCATGGCGTTCACCAGCACGATCCCGATCGCTTTCAGCGCCACCACGACCGTGACGGCAATGAGCACCAGCAGCGCGTACTGGAAGAACCTCGACGCCACACCCACCGTCGCCGCCATCGTCGGGTCGTACGAGGTCAGCAGCAGCTCGCGGTAGAAGGCGAAGACGAAGACGAGCACCGCTACGCCGAGGATCAGCGCGCCGACGAGGTCGGATTGCGAGATGCCGAGGATGTTGCCGAAGACGAACGAGAACAGGTCTGGCGTGTAGTTGGTGCGCTGTGACATCACGAGGATGCCGATCGCGAACATCGCCACGAAGAGGATGCCGATCGCCGTGTCGTAGCTGACCCGTGTCCGGTCCCGCGTCCAGCCGATGCCCAGCGCGGTGACCGAGGCCGCGATCAGCGCACCGAGGCTGACGTTGGCGCCTGCGACGAACGCGACGGCCACGCCGGCCAGCGTCGAATGCGCCAGCGCGTCGCCCGAGAACGCCAGGCCCTTGTGCACGACATACGCGCCGACGACCGACCCGACCACGCTGACGACGACGAGCACGAGGAGCGCGCGGCGCATGAACTCGAACGCGTACGGGTCTGTGAACCAGGCGACGAGGTCGGCCATCAGTCGTCGCCTTCCGCGACCACGCTCCGGATCACATCGCCGAGCGGCGCCGCCGTCGGGATCGCGAGCAGGTGCCGTTGGAACGTCTCGGTCAGAACCTCCTCGGTCAGGACGGACGCGGAGGGCCCGGCCGCGATCACGCGCCGGTTAAGGCAGCACGTCTCGTCGCAGGAGTTGGCGACGCAGGAGAGGTCGTGAGTGGCGACGAGGATGCTCCGGCCCTCGCGCGCCAGTTCGTCCAGGATCGCGATCAGGTCGTGCTGCACAGCCGCGTCGAGGCCGGCGAAGGGCTCATCGAGCAGCAGCAGCCGCGCGCCGCGGGCGATGGCGCGCGCCATCAGCAAGCGACGCCGCTCGCCGCCGGAGAGCCGCCCCGCTGGGCGACCGGCACGGTCGGCGAGGCCGACCCGTTCGAGGGCGTCCATCGCCGCCGCGCGGTCCTCCGCGCTCCACCGCCTGAACGGGCGGGGTCGCTGGTAGCGCCCCATCAGGGCGACGTCGAAGACGGAGACCGGGAAGTCCCAATCGACCTCCTCGACCTGTGGCATGTAGGCGATGTCCGAGCGTGCCTCGGCGATGGGCCGCCCGAAGGCGAGCACCTCGCCGTGAGCCGGCCGCATGAGACCCATGATCGACTTGAACAGCGTCGATTTGCCCGCTCCGTTGGGCCCGATCAGGCCGACGAGCTCACCGACCGGTACCTGCAGGTCGATGTCCTCGATGGCGGGGGGGTCCCCGGGGTAACCGGCCGTGAGGCCACTCACCTCGAGGGCGAATGCAGCGTGCGGGTGCTCCGCCTCGAGCGGCTCACGCGCGGGGATGTGCGGCGTGACGACGCTAGAGACGTTCTCGGTGGTCACATCACAGCTCCGGTCCAGCGATAGCGATCGCTGCGCAGCCCTACAGCGGAGTAAAGATACTCAGTCTCAGTACAGCTTGGCAACGGCCAGCGGCCGCTTCGCGCACGATTCGAGGGGAAGTCAGGCGGTTTCGACCGCCTCGGACGTCTCGCGGCAGACGGCGCAGCGGCCGTACACCTCGAGGCGATGCGCCGCAACGTCGTAGCCGGTACGGCGCGCCAACTCCTGCAGCAGGTCCTCGATGTCGGTCGAGGCGAAGTTGCGGACCGCCCCGCAGTTGGAGCAGACGAGATGATGGTGATGGCCGTCCGAGGAGAGGCTGTAGGCCACCGCGCCATCGTCGAGGACGACCTGGCAGACGACGCCCAGCTCCTGGAACAGCCGTAGCGTACGGAACACGGTCGCGCGGCCGACCTCGGGGGTCTCGGCCAGGAGTTGGTCAGCGGAGAACTGATCGCCAAGGCCGCGCATCGTGTCCAGCAGCCGGCGTCGCGGCGCGGTGACGCGTAATCCGGCGCTCGCGAGTCGACGTTGCAGCGTGTCGATGGTCGACATGGGGCGATCGTCATCCCGGCGTCCCGGCCTGTCAAATCGGAGCGGATCGGGCACAATGCAATTGTGACCGCCCAACGCTGGCGTATCGCGCTCTGGGCCGCCATGCTCGCGATCGTCCTGTACATCGTGTGGCAGGCTCGCGGCGCACTGTTCCCGTTCGCGGTCGGCGCCCTGCTCGCCTACGCGCTGTCACCCCTCGTCGATCGCGTGGCCAGCGTCATCCCGGCGCGCTCCCACCGAGGCGACCTGTACCGCCGTGGCGCGGCCGTGCTGGTGCTGTACGCCGTGTTCGCCCTCACGATCGTCGCGGCTGGCGTCGCACTGATCCCCGTGGCCGCCGACCAGATTGCGCAGTTCGTCGACCGCCTGCCGGAAATCGTCGATGACGCCCGACTGCAGGCGAACGAGTGGCTCGAGGAGTACCGAAGCCGCGTACCCATGGACCTCCAGGAGCGCATCGACGAGATCGGCGCGGATGCAGGCAACACCGTGGCGGACGCCGTTGCAGCGGGTATGCGTCGCTCGGTTGGGCTGCTGACCGGCACACTCACGATCGTCTTTGGCTTCGTGATCGTGCCGTTCTTCATGTTCTACGCCCTGCGTGACCGTCCGTACGTGGCCAACAATTTCATTAACGCAGTTCCGGAAGAGGCGCGGCAGGACGTGCGTAACCTCCTGCTCATCGCCGACCGCCTGCTCGGACGCTACATCCGAGGGCAGTTGTTCCTCGGCGTGGTCGTTGGTGTGTCGGTCGGAGTGGGGCTCACGATTCTCGGCGTCGAGCTCTCGCTGGCGCTCGGGCTGTTCGCGGGCGTCACGGAGCTGATCCCGATCATCGGCCCGTGGATCGGCGCCGTACCCGGGCTGATCATTGTGGCAGCAACCGAGCCCGGCCTGATCCTCCCGGTTTTGCTCCTCTATCTGCTCGTCCAGCAGGTCGAGAACCTGTTCCTCGTACCCCGCATCCAGGGGCAGGCGGTGCACATCCACCCCGCGATGATCCTGCTCTTATTAGCTGCAGGTGGCGCCGCGTTTGGCTTCATCGGGCTCGTCGTCGTGGTTCCGCTCGCGGCGATCCTGCGCGAGCTGTTCTGGTACGCCGACCGTCGTCTGCGAGGCGGCACGGCGACCGAGGCGCTCACGATGAGCCACTACGGGCGCGCCCACCAGGCCGAACTCGAAGTGCAGCTCGATAGCGAACGCATCTCTGCCAAAACCTGGGATGGTGAAGCCACGGCCGAACCGTCCGAGGGAGCGGCAACGGCGGCCGAACCAGGCCCGTCGCCCGAGACGCCGCCATCAGCGGCTCCCCCGCCACCAGGCGCCGCGGACGACCCGCCAGGCGAGGTCACATCGAGCTGAGACGCGTTCGCGGCGGCGGCGGCCGGGATCGGGCTAGCGGCCGACGACGGCCTGCAACACGACGAGGCCAGTCTCACCGGTGACGTCGCGGGTAGCGACGTATACGTGGACCGGTTCCGTGTCGACAGCGCCTCGCAGCAGCTCGCTGACCGAGCCGTCCGCGTCTGGCACGAAGGTCTGCATCAACATCTGACGCGAGTCCTCGTCCTCGACCCAGACCACGTAGCTCCCGCCGAACGGCAGTGGAGGCAGGTTCTGCAACGTCACCATGCCAGCGTTCTCGAGACCGCTCCAGATGTAGCGACCGGAGGCGCCGTGGCCCGCACTGGTCGCCTCGAGCTCAATCGTCATCTGCTCGGGGTCGGTGAGGATACCCACGATCGTGCTCTGCGCGTCGCGCAACTCGAGGGTGATCGCTTCCGCAGCGCTGGCCGAGCGATCGCGAGCGATGTCATCAGCGATCAGCTCATCGATCTGCCGCGCCTGCACCTCGAGCACCGCTGTCAGCGTTGCCGTGTGATCGCGAAGGTCGGTGACGGTGGTCTGGATGCTCGCTGCCCAGAACGCGACGACGGCGAGCACCGCGGCTGCAGCGACGGCCGGCGCCCAGCGCGTGATCGCGGCCACGCTCGAGCTGCGACGGCGCTCGCGCCGCGCAGCCTGGAGCACGCGTCGGCGCAGGCTCGGATCGGCACGCTTCAGCGGAACGGAGAGCGCGATCAGATCAACGAAGTCGTGGTAGGACGCCAGCTGCTCCGCCGCGGACGTGTCGGACCGCACGAGCGCCTCCACCTCGGCGGCGACGGGTCCGCTGAGCGTGCCGAGCGCGTAGCTCGCGAGCAGCTCTTCGCGTTCTTCGGGCGTCATCGTCGGTTCCAGATCCGGCGACGCCCGGGCGCGGTCGCCGGGGCGGCGGCGCGTACGTCATCCTCGGCATCGGGACCGATCGCCGCACGCAACTTGTTCATACCCAGACGCACGCGTGTCTTCACCGTGCCCAGGGGCTCGCCCGTGCGTGCCGCGATCTCGACCTGCGTCAGGCCGCCGAAGTAGGCCAGCTCGATGACCTCGCGTTGCGCCGGGGGCAAGCGCGTCATCGCTTCGCGCACCCGGCGGCGCAGCTCGTCGAGCAGGACGCCGGCTTGCGGATCGTCGAAGCGGTCGTTGGTGGGAAGCTCATGGGCCGGGTCGTCGTCCGTCTCCTCGGCGCGCATCCGACGGGACACGCGTCGTTGTTCATCCAGGGCGCGGTTGCGTGAGACGGACATCAGCCAGCTCACGAACCGACCCCGCGCCGGGTCGTACGAAGCGGGGCGCCGCCAGAGGCGAATGAACACCTCCTGCACCACATCCTCCGCCAGCTGCGGGTCCCGCAGGATGCGGAGCCCGAGCGAGAAGACGAGCGTCGAGTAGCGGTCGTACAGCACCTCGAGCGCGTCGACTTCGCCCCGCGCGAGCTGCGCCATGAGGTCGGCATCGCTCTGGTCGATCTCGCGACGCTCGCCGTTGGAACGAGAGGATGTTCCCGCGTCTGATCTTGTTACGTCACGTAGACGCGATTGGATCTCCGAAGCGCCGCCCTCGCGGTCCTCAGATGACGCGCTGCTGCTGGTGGGCTGGGGCTCGTTGGCGGGCTTCTTCGCCACCTGAGCCTCCCATCGCATTGGGGTGGGGAGCGATGGTCACCCTGACAGTGTATCGCCACCGCCGGGTGCAACGCGCTCGGTTTGCGTCGGATGGCTCGTTCTACACTGCCGACCCGGTAGAGAACAAGAGCCCCCGCGCCAGCACCTCGCCCGCCAGCACAGCCCCCAGGACGATGTAGAGCAAGCCCGTAGCTGACATCATGCCGCGAATACGGGCGGATCGCCATGCCAGGAGCGCCGCTACCGCCGGAAACAGCAGCCCCACGCCGATCCTCAGCCAGAACGCCGGATTTTGCGCCAATCCCACGCCAAACGCACCTTCGCTCAGCGGCACGTTGCGCACTGGGGCGAGCGCGCCGAGAAGCACGAGCGCGCCCTGCAGCGCCAGTGCCCCGAGCACGATCAGCGCCATCTGCTCCATCGGCTCCTTCGGCAGCCGGCCCGAGGTGAGATACCAGTGCCCCCACACCATTGCCATCAGCGCCCCGCCCAGCACCGCGGCCGAAGCAAGGACCGAGATCAGCGCGCCAAGGTACGACCAGACCGGCATAGCGATGAGCGCCGCGAGCAGCGCCAGCGCCACCGCTCCGACCGCGGTCCCGCCCGCGCCGAGCCAGATCGCTGCACTGCGTCGATCGGAGAAGGAGGCCGCCATGTAGCCCAGCGTGACAAGGAAGAACAGCCCGAGGGCGAACCCCGCCGGCCGCAGCCAGTCGCCGTCGAGGGCGTAGCCATCAACCTCGTCGACGCGCTCGAGCGTGAGGTACGTCCAGAGCGCGAGCCCGGCCATGGGCGCGACTAGGCTGGCGCCCGCCTTCACATACCCGGCAGTGACCTGCCGTCGTGCGTCGAACACCGTGACGAGCGCCAGCGAGCCGACGGCCAACTCGAGCAGCAACAAGAGGACGGTGTAGGGCAACGACGCGACGTTCACGCGCCCGATCCTCGCAGCGTGTTGATCCGCGATCAAACGCCGGCGTCACGCTCCGACGGAACCGTTGGCGCTGACGAGCCGTCCGAGGCGTCGCCAGTCGCGCTGTTGCTGCACCCAGTTGCGCCGCCCCTGCGTGCGCGCACTCGGGTGCACGAGCGGTACGAGCGTGCGTCCCGCCCACGTTCGAGGCGTTCCCGCGGCGTCTGTAATGCGCTCGATCCCGTGTGGCTCGATGCGACCCAGCGCCTCCAGCGCGACGCCACCCAGCGCCACCACGACCGGCGCCGCGACGAGGCGCAGCGTCGCCTCGAGGTATCGCGAACAGGCCATCACTTCGCTGGCCCGCGGCCGGCGGTTCCGGCCGTCGGGGCCCGCCGGATGGCAGAGCATGGCGTTGGTGACAAACACCTCGGCGCGCGTGAGACCGGCGAGGGCCAGCAGCGCCTCGAAGCGATCACCGGAGCGATCGCCGTGGAACGGCACGCCCGTGCGCGCGGCGCCATCGCGACCCGGCGCCTCGCCGACGATCAGCAGCGACGCCGAGAGCGGTCCGTTGGTATCGCCGAGGAGGTGCGTGTAACCAACGTCGCCACAAGCGCGGCAGCCCTCGACATCCGCGACGAGCGAGGCGTACGCGGCAGCGCCGATCGCCACGGCGCGTTATCCGTCCTCGAGCTCGGCGACGGCAATGCCGTACTGGTAGACCGCCAGCTCGTTGCCGGCCACGTCGCGGAAGCCGAGCTTCACGCCGCCGGGGATGTCGTGGTACGGCTGCGTGATCTCCACCGCGTGCGCCTCGAGCGCGGCGCGAGTCGCGGCGATGTCAAGCACGCGGAAGCCCGGCTCCCAGCCCGGCCCCGCCGGCCGAGCGCCCTCGTGGATGCCGATGTCGACATTGCCAAGCCGCACGCGCGACCAGTACGGCGAGGTCATCTGCACCGTCGCACCGAGCACGTCGCGGTACCACGCCGCAGTTGCGACCGGGTCGGCGGTATGCAGCTGGATCAGGTCGAGCGCGCCGATCGAGACGGGCGCCGTCGGCGCCGTGTCGGTCTTCGCCATCGCTGCACCTCCTCGCCGCCAGGGTTCACGGCGCATCGTAACGTTCGCCTCGGGCGTTGCGGAGACGTGCGAGGATCGGGGCGATGCTCTACATCACCGCACGCTATTCAGATCCGCGGCGCTACCTCGTGAAGACGCTGCGGGAGACCGGCCGCCGGATCGAGCGACTGGTCCTGGGGTTCGACGAACCCCTCGTGCGACGGCACGAGCCGTTCGATGAGTGGTCGGCCGTCGAGATCGTCGGCTTCGTTCGCGACTCCGAGCGTGAGGATCTGCGCGCGGTGAACGCGATCGTGACGCGCGACGGTGCACGCATCGATGAGCGGCGCGCCCAGCACGGCCCCGCCGAGCAACGCTACCAGCATGCGTCGGTCGATGAGCTGGCCTGGGACTTCAGCACGCTGCGCGAGGAGACCGTGTGGATTCTGCGCGACGCGAGCTACGCCTGGGAGCATGTCGGCATCCACCCCTTCCGGGGCGAGGTGACGCTCCAGCGCTGGGTCCAGGAGATCAACGAGCGCGACCTCGACGCCATGTGGCGGCTCCAGCGCTTGCGCGAAGCCCTGCTCCCCGCCGGCATCGACGGCGTCGACTGACGCCGAGGTCGGCCAGCATCCTGCGGACCGCCGTCTAGCCGATGAACGCGAGGTAGCTGTCCTCGACGGCCTGGGACAGCCGTTCCGCATCGTCGATCGGCGCTGACAGCTCGCCGCCGAAACGGACGTAGGCCACACCTGTGGGGCTCGAGGGCACGCCGAGTTGTTCGAGGTGGTGGGCGTCCCGTTCCGCCGTCACGCGCTGCACCGACCTCGCCGCGGCACGGATGCGCAGAGCGGAAGCGAGCAGCGGGTCGGCGCTCCGGTCCGGCTCGCCCACCGGCGCGCTGGCCACGACCGTGAGTTCCGGCTCGGCCGACTGCAAACGGTCAGCGACGCGCGCGTATGCCACGTGCGCCTCGGTCGATGCCTCCAGGTCCGGCGCGAACATGGTCAGGCCGTCCAGGCCCGCCTGGAGGTAGCGCTCGTCGTGAGTGAAGCGCCCGAGCCAGAGACGAGCCTCGGCCAGCTCGACATTCGTCGCGAGGCGCAGCTGCGGCCGGTCGAACGGGCCGCCCACATCGTCGAGTGACCAGCACTCGACCGCGCGTCCGTCCGATGTACCCCAGCCGTCGGTGACGCCGTGGATCACCTCGGTCGCCTGATCGCGATAGTCACCGTCGCCGGTGACCTCCGAGGCTGCGAGCAGCGCGAGCGCGCCCGCCGTCTGGTCGCCGAGCCAGCCGAGGTGGCTCGGCGAACCATCCCAGGCGTGGTAGAAGCCCGCCGTGCCGGCACGAAGCTGCCGCACCAGGAAGTCGGCAGCGCGACTCCCCGCCTCGACCCAGGCCGGCTCATCAAAGGCCACGCCCGCGTGGAGCAGGCCGCGCGCCATCCGCGCGTTGCCGTCCGCGGTCACGATCGGCGCCGTTGCGCCGTCACCACGAGCCCACGCACGGAACCCTCCGCTAGCATCACGCAGGGCTTCGACCGCGTCGGCCACCACCGCGGCCGCCGCGCGCAATTCCTCGCGCAGTTGGGCGTCGGCGAGCGCCGTCTCGGCGAGCGCCAGCAGCAGCCGCCCCGACTCGCCGGCGCGCACCACCGTCGATGTGGCCGAAACGCGACGCAGCAGATCGTCGGCCGCACGTTCGAGCGGGTCGGGCTGCTCCCGACGCAGCGAGGTGTAGACGAGGAGCCGCAGCGCCTCCGGCCCCAGCGCCACCGGCACCTCGAGCGCCGCCTCCGTCGCGGTGTCGACGACCGAGGGCGAAAGCTCCGTCCGCTGCTCGCGCGGTGCCTGGTCCTCCTCGTACGAACGTGCGCTGCTCGGTCCGACCGCGAGCGCACCACGCAGCTCGCTCGGCTCTGGGCGCGCGATATGGCTCGCATCCGCGGCGGCGACCACGACATCGCCGGCGTCGGCCTCGAAACGCGCCGCGACCTCGGGCGCTACGTCGATGTCGACCGCGACGGGCACGGTCGCCTCGCCGATCAGCGCCGCCAGTTCGCGGTCAGCGGCGGCTGCGGCGTCGAGGTCAGGCCGGCCCCAGCCACCGTGGAACGCCAGCAGCAACGCGCGGCCGCGCTCGCGCGCCTCTGCCAGCGTGTCGGCCTGCCAGTCGCGCCACTCGACCGCGTCGGAGGGTGTCGCCATGCGTCGATCGTACGCCCGGCCGCGGCGGCAGGCGGGCTAGCCGGCGGTGAGGTCCCGGCCGAGCTCGACGGCCACGCGCGAGGAGCCCTCACGCAACGGCTGCTCCTCGCCGGTCGGCGTGTATCCCGCCCGCTCGTAGAGCCGCTCCGCCGCCGGGTTGCCACGCGTGACATGAAGCAGCAGTCGGGGGGCGTCGCGACTGCGCGCCCACGCCTCGGCCGCGTCGAGCAGGCGACCGCCGAGCTGCCGGCCCCGCTGGTCGAGGTCGACCCACATCGCGAACACACGAGCGACGCTCGGGTCGTCGGTGAGGCGGACCGAGCAACTCGCGACCAGTCCACCGGCTGCACCGTCGAGCACGAGGCAAGCGGCTTCCGGATGTCCATCATCGCGGTCGCTGGCGAGCTCGCGCCAGCGTTCATCGTCGTACTCGAGTGCGACCGCGAGGGTCTGTCCGAAGGCGTCGGGCGCGCCGGCGAGCGCACGCAACCGCAGATCGCGGTAAGCGGCCCAGTCCTCGGCGAGGAGCGGTCGGATCTCGCTGGCCGGCATCGCCTTCAGCTCGAGGCGTGCGAGGCCCGGACCTGGCGCACCATCTCCGCCGCCACTTCGTAGCGACCGAACGAGGGCATGATGTAGACGCCGTTGACGAAGTCAAGGTCGACCGTCTGGTCGACGTGCTCCATCGCGATCTCGAGTCCGGCGGCCGCTCCCGCCTCGCCGGCCGCGCGCATGCGATCGCGCGTGTCCTGCGGCACCTGCACGCCGGCCAGCTCATTGTGGATGAACTCGGCGTGGCGCGACGACATCAGCGGCAGCACGCCAAGGAGCACCGGCACGTCGATCGGACCGAGGCGTTCGAAGAACTCCACGACAGTCCGCCGGTCGTACACCGGCTGCGTCATGAGGATGTCTGCGCCCGCCTCGAGCTTGGAGCGCACTCGGCGCAGTTCGAGCTCGACATCGTCGGCGGTCGGGTTGGCGGCGCCTGCGACGAAGAAGTCCGTCGGGCGACCGATCGAGTTCCCGGCGTAATCGATGCCCTCGTTGAGCCGCTTGAGCACACGGATGAACCCGATCGAGTCCACGTCCCAGACGCCGGAGGATTGCGACGCCTCGGGCGGCGGGTCGCCGGTGAGAGCAATGATGTTGCGGATATCGAGCGCATGGGCGCCGAGCAGATCGGCCTGGAGCGCCATCAGGTTCCGGTCGCGACTCGTCTGGTGGATGATCGTCTCGATCCCCACCTGCTGCTGGATCTGCACCGCCAGCGAGAGCGCGCTCATGCGCACCCGGGCCATCGGCGAGTCACCGATGTTGATCGCGTCGGCGCCGGCCTCGAGCAGCTCACGAGCGCCGGCGATGGCCTTGCGAGGGTTGATCCCACGCGGCGGATCGATCTCCACCGAGATCACGAATCGACCGGCTGCGAGCCGGTCGCGAACCCGCTCACCGGGCTCGGCCGGTGCGACCTCTGCGTCGGCCGGGTCCTCGAGGTCGCCGGCGACACCGCCGCGGGTGTCGACCGCCGTGCCGATGCTGCCGGCCTGCAGCGGCGCGCTCGACGTAGCGCCCGCGCTGTCGAGGGCGGCCCGCATCGCGCGTACGTGGTCGGGCGTCGTGCCACAGCATCCGCCGATCAGCGCCGCGCCCAGATCCTTGGCGCGCAGCGCGAAGTCGGCGAAGTACTCGGGCGTCGAGGGGTACTGTGGCTCCCCCGCGACCAGTCGTGGTAGTCCGGCGTTCGGCTTCACCGCAAGCGGCGCGGCCGATGCCTCGTCGCGCCCCTCGGCCATCGATTGCAGGAGGTCGAGTGCGGCCTGCGGACCGACGCCACAGTTGATGCCGACGGCATCGGCGCCGTCCGCCGAGAGGGTGTCCCGAATCGCGGCCGCCTCGTCACCTGACGGCGAGCGCAGCGAGCTGTTGAAGTTGACCAGCGCGACCACCGGCAGGTCCGTAACGTCGCGAGCGGCGCGCAGAGCGGCCTGTGCCTCCTCGACGCTCGGCATCGTCTCCAGCAGCAGCAGGTCGATCCCACCCTCGACCAGCGCGCCGATCTGCTCGCGGAACGCCTCGCTCGCGTCGTCCAGGCTCCACGCGCCGATGGCGAGCACGCGCCCGATCGGGCCGACCGAGCCGGCGATGAAGACCTCCGCGCCGTGGATCTCGCGCGCGTCGCGGGCGGTGCGCGCCGCGGTGAAGTTCACGTCGCGGACGCGATCGCCGAGGCCGACCTGCGTCAGCTGCGCGCGGTTGCCCTGGAACGTGTTCGTCAGAATGAGCTCGGAGCCAGCGGCGATGTACTCCTCGTGGAGCTGCCGCACGAGTTCCGGCGCATCGAGGATCGCTACATCGTTCGGACCGCGCCAGCCGCGGGCGCGCAGTTGCGTGCCAGTCGCTCCGTCAGCCAGCACGACGCCGCGCTCGAGCGCGTCGAGGAACGGGTGGTTCATCCTCGGCCCGCCTCGGTCAGCGCGCGACTCGGTCGCGGGCGCGCAGGACAAGCGCCGCGCCGCCCGCGATCAGCAGCACCGGCCAGGCAACGGCGGTCAGGCCGAACCCGAAGAAGCGATCGACGGCCAGCTCGTTGAACAGCAGCAACGCCCCAATCACCACCAGTGCGCCGCCGAGGATCAGCGCCGGGTCGGCGCCCCTCAGCGACACAGCGGCGCGTTCGCCCGACTCGCCCTCAACATCGGGATCGTCCGACGGCTCCGGCATGATGAACCAGAGCGCGATGTACACGAGCACGATGCTGCCGAAGGCGACGAAGAACGCGATCACGAAGAACACCCGTATCAGCGTCGGGTCGACGTCGACGTAATCGGCGATGCCGGCGGCAACGCCGCCCAGCGTGCGGTCGTGGCTGCGTGTCAGCCGGGGTCGCTCGTCGTTCATCCTCGTTCCTGGTCTGCCGGCCAGGCCGGCGCGGTGAGCCTGCTCGGCTCGCTCAGACGTTCTCTGCGATCAGGCGCTCGATGGCCCCCATGTCCTCGTCAGAGATCCGGTGCAGGTTGCCTCGGAAGGCCATCCCGAGCTTCTTCGGCCCCAGTTTCCGCGTCTTCTCCAGCTGGTCGGTGATCTCGCGAACACTCACTTCGTGGCCGGGCTCGGCGATCGCGAGGGGCTTCGTGGAGATGCGGAACGGGTAGTCCTCGCCCGGCTTGCCCTCCGACTCGAGCCCGATGTCCGAGGTGTCCTCGAAGGCCTCGCCCGTGACCTCGACGATACCGCCGAAGAGCACGTCCTTCGTGATGTAGAAGGCGATCCGGTCGCCCGGCTTCATGTCGCCTGACTGCTTGCGGCGTGAGGCCTTGAACGCGCAGAGGTCAAAGCCCCGCTCGCGCAGCACGTCGAAGTTTGCGGAAGATCCTACGGTGATCCACGCCTGGCTCATGGTGATGTCTGCTCCCGATCCGCGGCCGGGTGGCCATCCTCGATTGGCTCGAACAGGATACCGCTCGCGCACCGTCGGGGCTGCGCCTAGCGGCAGTCGAAGAGGATCCATCCGCGAGCCAGTTGCCGGTCGCTGTCGAACGCGCAGTGTCGCGTCACGATCGGCAACACCTCGTCGAGCAGCCCTTGCTGGAACCTCGCCACCGTGAGCAGCACGAACGGCGGGTCGCCGCTGGCCAGTCGAGCGTCCAGATCCTCGGCGGCGAGCAGCGGCGTGCGCAGGTACTCGTTGTAAATCGGCAACACCGAGGCGCCGGTGTACGCCACCACCTCGCCGGCGTTGTTCACGCCATCGATCGCGAGCTGGTACTCGCCATCGATGCGCCCAAATCTGGTGAACAGCTGGTCGATGGGAACGCTGCGGTCACCAGCGCCCCGGCTCTCGTCGGCCGCGTAGACCAGCGGATTCGGTCGCGTGATCTGTCCGCCCCGAGGGGCCTCGCGCGCGATGTACAGCGAGGAGGTCAGCGGGATCGCCAGCACCAGGACCGCCGGCGCCACCCAGAGCCAGCGCCCGAACCACGATCGACGCCTGGCCAGGACCATGACCGCCAGCGCCGCCAACACCGCCAGCACGACTGCGGCGCGAACCTCTGTGTGCAGTGTTGCGTGGTTGCGTACGGCCACCCACCCCACGGCCGCCGCCGTCAGGACGATCGAGGGGAGGACCAGCGCTCGCCAGCGATCCGTCAGGCGGCCCGCCTCGACCAGACCGACGCCAATCAAGACGGCGAGCGCGGGGGCATAGGACTCGTGGTAGTGCGCGGCCGCGCGGTTGGAGACGGTGAACAGCGCGAGCCCGGTCAGGCACCAGGCGATCCAGAACAGCCCGGGCCCGTCGAGCCAGTCGCGCCGCCGCCAGGCGACGAGGCCGATCCCGGCCAGCGCCAGCACGATCGAAGCTCCCAGCAGTGCCCCGTTCGAGCCCCTGACGAACCGCAGCGGCCCGCGGTCGCCGACGCCGAACTGCTGTGCTGCGGCGATCAGACCAGCGCTCGCCTCCGCGTTCGGATCGACGGCGGTGAAGATGGTCACGTCGCCGGGGAGCACCCGTTCGAGGCCGTTGTAGCGCGCCACCAGGCCGAAGGCGCTGTTGTCCTCGTCGTTGAGCACGATTGGCCGGTCCTCGGCCGGTGTCAGTTCGACGAACGTGACCCACGACAACGACACGACCACGACGACCGCCGCCGCACCAGCGACGGGCATGACCCACTGTCGCCATTCGTGTCGCAGCACGACCAGCAGGTAGATGGCCGCAGCGGGCATCACCACGAAGCCCTCGAAGTACTTCACGTTGAAGATCAGCCCATCACGACGGCCCAGGCGATCAAGAGCCGCGGGCGGCGGCCCTCGACGGCGGCGATGAGGAGCACGGCGGCGCCCGCAAGCATCGCCATCATCAACGCGTCCATCGTCGAGTCGCGCGCGGTGGCCACGGACTCGGGGAAGACGGCCAGCGCGAGCGCGGCGAGCAAACCGGCGGCTACCGAGTGGGTGCGACGGGCGCCGAGGAAGACCAGCGGAATCGCCACGGTCCCGGCGAGCGCGATCGGCAGGATCATCGCCCAGCCCTCGAATCCGAAGACCTTCGTCGAAGCGACCTGGAGCCACAGCGCCAGCGGCGGCTTGTCCGTCAGGATCGTGCCGGCGGGGTCATAGGCCGCGTAGAGGAAGTTGTGGAGCGACTGCCCCATCGAGTAGATGGCCGATGCGTAGAAGGTGCTCCCGACGCCCGCCCGCCCGAGGTCATAGAGGCGCAGCAGTGCCCCACCCGCGGTCACGACCGCGAGCGCGGCAAACACCCACCAGCGTCGCCAGCGCTCCTCGAGCGCCCGCGTCCAGAACGAGGTCACACCCACCTCCGGTCGCACAGACATCGCGGCATAGTAGCCGCTGCGATGCGGTCTGCGACAACGCGAACGCCCCGCCGAAGCGGGGCGTTACAGCTGATGCTCAGGGCGACGAGGTTACGCGCAGGGGCGCGGCGTCCCCGTGTTGCCGGCGGTCTGGAACGACGAGCCGCAGGCGCAGGCCGAGACGGCGTTTGGGTTGTAGATCGTGAAGCCCGACTTCATCAGGTCCTCGACGTAGTCGATCTCGGCGCCGGAAATCATCGGCACCGAGTCATGGTCGACCACGACGTCCACGCCACCATCCATCTTGACCACGGTGTCGGTTGACTCGGCACGCTCGGCAATCGACATGCCGTACTGATGGCCGGAGCAGCCACCGCCGACGACGAAGACGCGCAGCAAGCCGTCCGTCTGGCCGCGCTCGGCGAGGACGGCCGTGGCCTTCTCCGCTGCGCGCTCGGTCATGGTGACGAGCGGCGCCAGTGGGGAGCCCACGGGTGGTGGAGCCGCAGCCGGCTCGGGCTGCGGGCTGTTCGAACTGTTGAGCGTCGTGCCCATGCCGGGCAGCGGTGCGTTGGTCATCGACATCTCCCCTGGCCCCGGTCTGTCCGCGAGGCGTGCCATCAGTATAGTCAGTTGCGGCCCGGAGGCGAAGCCGGCTCGCGCACCTCGTAGCCGCAGAGGAAGGCGTGTGGCACCTCCTCCGGCGGCAGCGGTACCACGTCGGCGTCGATCATACGTGACAGCAGCAGGCGATCGTGGTCGCACGACCGCACGCCGTCGCCACCCGTCGGGATCGCCAGCCGCGAACAGGGGCAGCCGCGTCCGAGCAGCCGCACGCCGTCCGAGTTGAGATCGAGCTCGAAGTCGATGCCCTCCGCGGCGATCAGCTCAACGGCGGAGCGGGTGCGTTCCACCAGCTTGTCGCCATGCACGCGCGGGCCGTATTCGCTCGCGATGCGCTCCGACATCTTCGTGAAGACACGGTCAGCGATCGCCACGCCGTCGCGGCCGCTGGTCTCGTCGCTCTGCAGCGCCACGATCTCCTCGAGCAGCCGGTGCGTCAGCCGCACATAGTGATGCGGGAACAGCTCCACGCCGGCCTCGGTCAGCGCAAAGATGTGACGTGGACGCCCGGTGCGGCCTCGCTCCTGCGTCACCTCGACGTAGTCATCGCGTAACAGCACATCGAGGTGGCGACGCACGGTCGCGCCGGCGAGACCGAGCTCGCGCGCGAGGTCTTCAACGCCGACGCTGGATCGTCGGCGCAAGATCTCGAGGATGGCGCTCCGCGTGCCTTCGACGCGGTCCGGTCCGGGCATGGATCTCAGCGTACCAGTTTCCCTCGTTTCGCATGGACAAACGTGCAAAACGTCGTTGGAGCCGACGCCACGCTGGTATCGTGCGTGCGAGGCTCGCGCCGACGCGCGAAACGGCTGCCCGGCCGGTCGCTCGGGAGGGAACGTCCATGGCTACGCAGAACCGACCGTCACCGATGAGCGAGCGGCTCGACCGCTTCCGCCAGCAGTCGCCGGCAGCCGGCACACCGTTCCCGGAGATCACCGCACAGTTGCTTGATGGCGGATCGTGGAGTCCCGCCGAAGCGGCCGGACGGGCCTTCGTCCTCGAGGTCGGCTCCTTCACCTGACCGCCCTTCCGGGGGAGGTTCCCCCCATGGAGCGACTCGCCGAGGAGTATGACGACCTCGCCGACTTCTACACCGTGTGGGCCCGCGAGGCGCACGCCGGCGGCGACTTCCCGCAACCCGAGGACCTCCAGCAGCGCGCCGAGTACGCGAGGGCGTTCCAGGCCGCGGAGGATCCCAAGATCGGGATCCTCCTCGACGACATGGAGGGCTCGCTGCAGGGCCTCTTGGGCAACATGCCAAACTCGGTCTACGTCGTCGACGGCCGTGGCATCGTCGTCTACCGCGCCACCTGGACCGACGCCCGCGAGGTGGCAGGCGTCCTCGCGCGCCTGCGCCTGATCGCCGAGCGTCGCGAGGCGCGCCAGCCGCTTGGCATGGGTCGCTGGAGCGAGGCGGTCCTCCCGGCGCTCCAGGACGATCCGACCCAGGCCGCCGTCGATGCCATCAACGTCTGGGAAGAGGCGAAGAACTACGACGAGCCGGAGCGCTTCATGGGCGCGGAGGCCGCCGAGAAGATGCGCGTGACGTACGAGCGCGCCACGGGGCGGCAGAGCATCCGGCCGAGCTAGCCAGCCGCCGGGGAGTGGCCGCCAGTCGTATCCTCGATCCATGAGCGAGGACGGCCGTATCTATCTCGACCACGCCGCCACGACGCCGCCGGACCCGGCGGTCGTCGAGGCGATGCTGCCCTATCTCACCGAGCGCTGGCACAACCCCTCGTCGATTTACATCGAGGCGCAGACGGCGCGGCGCGCGCTCGACGAGTCGCGTGCATCAGTCGCCACGCTGATCGGCGCCAGCGCCGACGAGATTGTCTTCACCTCCGGCGGCACAGAGTCGAACAACCTGGCGCTACGAGGCGTGCTCGCCGCCACCGAGCGACGAGGCCGGCACCTCGTCACGACCGGCGCCGAGCACCACGCGATCCTCGACCCGGCTGAGCAGATGGAACGCAACGGCACCGAGGTCACCGTCGTCGACGTTGAAGCGGATGGCCACGTCGAACCCTCGGCGGTCGCCGAAGCGGTACGCGACGACACCGTGCTCGTCTCGGTGATGCACGCGAACAACGAGGTCGGATCGATCAATGACCTCGCCGCGATCGGCGCCGCAGTACGCGAGCGCAACCCGTCCACGCTGATCCACACTGACGCGGTGCAGTCGGTCGCGCACATGGGCGTGCATGTCGACCGACTCGGCGTGGACCTGATGAGCTTCACCGCGCACAAGCTCTACGGCCCTCGAGGTGCGGCCGCCCTTTACGTGCGTTCGGGCACGCCGTTGCAGGGGATGAACGTCGGCGGCGGCCAGGAGCGTCGGCTGCGGTCTGGCACGGAGAACACCGCGGCGATCGTCGGCTTCGCCACCGCGATGGCGCTGGCGGCGGAGCGTCGCGAGGCGGACCTCTCGCACGAGCGCGCACTACAGCAGCGACTGATCGAGGAGCTGCCAATGCGCGTCCCGATGCTGGGTATCACCGGTCCACGGGACCTCGATCGGCGGCTGCCGGGCAACGTCGGCTGCGTCGTCGGGTTCGTCGAGGGTGAGTCGATCCTGCTCGCGCTCGACCTCGCCGGCGTCGCCGCCTCGTCCGGCTCCGCCTGCACGACGGGCTCGGTCGAGCCGAGCCATGTACTGCTCGGCATGGGCGTCCCGGCCGACCTCGCGCGCGGCTCGCTGCGCTTCAGCTTCGGTCGCGAGAACACCCCGGAGGACGTTGATCGACTGCTCGCGATCCTCCCCCCGATCGTCGAGCGACTCCGCGCGCTCTCTCCCATCCCCATCGACGAACCACCCGCGGAATGGCTGCCCTGGCTCGAGGCTAGCTAGCACCCCGTTTGCCGTCGCCCCCGCGCGTCGCTACGCTTTCGGCGACAGGCGTGTGAAGGACTGCACGATCCGTTCGCATCGTGCGCGCCGCCAGTGGGGGCAGCATGGTTGACCAACCGCTCGTGGACCCACGCACCGGAACCCCCGGCGTACAGGTCGCACACCCCTTGCTTGGCATGCCCGAGGACCTTGCCTCGATTGACCTCGAGGAGGAGCTGCGGAAGAACGTCCTCGTCACCTCCGTCGACGGCATTCTCAACTGGGCACGATCATCATCGCTCTGGCCGGCCATGTTCGGCCTCGCCTGCTGCGCCATCGAAATGATCGCGACCGCCACCTCGAGGTATGACATCGCGCGCTTCGGGTCGGAGGTCTTCCGCGCGTCGCCCCGACAGGCCGACCTGATGATCGTGGCCGGCACGGTGACCTGGAAGATGGCGCCGGTCGTGCGCCGCATCTATCTGCAGATGGCCGAACCGCGCTGGGTCATCTCGATGGGCGGCTGCGCGATCATGGGCGGCCCGTTCGCCTACGCCTACAGCGTGCTGCCCGGCGTGAACCTGGTTACGCCCGTTGATGTCTACGTCCCCGGCTGCCCGCCGCGCCCTGAGTCGCTCCTGCAAGGCCTGATGATGCTGCAGGACAAGATCCGAGATCACGATGTGACCGGCCAGCGCGAACGCCCCGAGCCCGACGGTGACTTCTCCGCGTACCTCCCGGAAGGTGACCCGATCCGGCGCGAGCTGGAATCGCTGTTCCCGCCCTACGAAGGCCTGCACGACCCCGACCGCCGCTCCGGCGGCGTCGAGCTCACCTCGTACGCTCGCTAGCCACACAGCCCGTTGCGCGTTGACACCTCGACGGCCTCGCGCGAGCATGCCGGGCGCGCGCCGAGGCAGTGGCCTGCGGCCGCGAACAGGACCAACCATGCATCCGCAGACCGAGGAGATCCGCTTGAACATCCGACATGCGATTGAGTCGCTGATCCGCCCACAGACGGTCGCGCACGCGCATTGCGACATCCCCTGCGGGATCTACGACCCGAAGGCCGCCCAGATCGGCGCCGAGACCGTCGAGAAGATGATGACCCTGATCGCCGACCTCGGTCAGATCGATAGCGCGGAGAAGGCCAATTCCTTCGCCCGCTACGTGGCCGTCAAGGAGGAGCACTCCGAGCTCGTCAAGCGTGAGGTGCGGGTGATCTGGGGCGACTACATCAAGCCGCCGCACGTCGAGTCGTACCCCGACATCCACGAGAAGGTCTGGCGCATCATGCAACTCGGCAGCGCCTGCCGGCAGGGCATTGACGTCGCCGACGCGCAGGCACTGCGCGGAGCCGTTGACGAGTTCGCCGAGATCTTCTGGGCGACGAAGCAGGGCTAGACCCACGTTCGAGGGTGCGCTTGCCCTCGCACGGCTGACCATGAACAGGCCGCGGCCGGCTGGATGGCCCGTCGCGGCCGCGCTCGCCCTGGCAGCGATCGGTTCACTGCTCGTAGCCGCCGCCCGACGCCGCCTGCGCCGCGTCGAGGTGGCGGGCGATTCGATGCAGCCCGGTCTCGCGCCCGGCGACTTCGTGTTGGTGCGCCTCGGCGTCCCAGTACGGGATCGGGCGGCGGGCGCGGTCGTGGCCTTCGCAGCGCCGCCTGCGCCCACGACGGCTGGTGTCGGGCCGAGGCCGGAGCTGATGCTCAAGCGCATCGTCGGGCTCGAGGGCGAAATGCTGCGCGTGGGCGCCGCCGTCGAGATCAACGGGCGCGAGCTAGAGGAGCCATACCGGCGAGGCGTGGCGCCAGAGTCGAACTATCGCGGTGTGCACGGTGTACCGGGCGGACACTACTTCGTCCTCGGCGACTCACGCGCAGAGAGCACCGACAGCCGGGACTTTGGCGCGATCGACGCCCAGCGCATCGTCGGCGAGGCTGTCTGGCGGTACTGGCCACCTCGCCGAATCGGACGGATCGAGCGCTGCGAGCGGGTCTGGCGAGCCTCGGATCAGGGGGCTGCCGACCAGGTATAACGGAGAAAGATACCGCGGGGCCTTGCGCCTCGCTCGGTAGTTCTGTACAACCATTAGCACTCAGCTTCAGAGAGTGCTAATTGAGAAACGGCGGTCACAGGTCGCGCCCAGACGGAGCGCCTCCCCTCGTGCACTGCTGGAAGTCGGAGAAGGACGCACATGGCAAAGCAGTTGGTCTTCGACGAGGCGGCCCGACAGGCGCTCCGTGACGGCATCGATGCCCTCGCGGACGCGGTGAAGATGACGCTGGGCCCGCGTGGCCGCAACGTCGTGCTGGACAAGAAGTTCGGCGCTCCCACCATCACCAACGACGGCGTCACGATCGCCAAGGATATCGAGCTCAAAGACCCATTCGACAACATTGGGGCGCAACTCGCCAAGGAAATCGCCTCCAAGACGAACGACATCGCCGGTGACGGCACGACGACCGCGACGGTCCTCGGCCAGGCGATCGTGCATGAAGGCATGAAGAACGTCGCCGCCGGGGCTGACCCGATGGCGCTGAAGCGCGGCATCGAGGCCGCGGCCCGCGTGATCAAGGATGCGCTCGAAAAGAACTCGACCCGCGTCACCACCCGCGACCAGATGGCACAGGTGGCCGCCATCTCCGCCGCATCCACCGAGATCGGCGAACTGATCGGCAACGTGATGGAGGAGGCCGGCAAGGACGGCGTCATCACCATCGAGGAGTCGAAGGGCATCGAGACTGAGATCGAGTACGTCGAGGGCATGGCCTTCGACCGTGGCTACATCTCGCCTTACTTCGTCACCAACCCCGAGCGGATGGAAGCGATCATCGAGAATCCCGCGATTCTCGTGACCGACCAGAAGCTCTCGTCCGTGAACGACATCCTGCCGCTGCTGGAGAAGCAGCTCCAGCTGTCGAAAGACATCGTCATCATCGCCGAGGACGTGGACGGCGAAGCGCTGGCCACCCTGGCGGTGAACAAGCTCCGCGGCACCGTCAACGTCGTGGCCGTGAAGGCCCCCGGCTTCGGCGACCGTCGCAAGGAAAACCTGGGCGACCTCGCCTCGGTGACCGGCGCGAACCTGATCTCGCAGGAGCTGAACCTGACGCTCGAGAACGCCGCCCCGACCGACCTCGGCGGTGCACGCCGCGTGGTCGTCACCAAGGACGAGACGGCGATCATCGAGGGCAAGGGCACGAAGAAGGCGGTCGATGAGCGCACGAAGATGATTCGCGCGCAGCTCGATCAGGCCACTTCCGACTGGGACAAGGAGAAGCTCGAGGAGCGCCTCGGCAAGCTCGCCGGTTCCGTCGCCATCATCAAGGTCGGCGCCGCCACCGAGGTCGAGCTGACCGAGAAGAAGCACCGCGTCGAGGACGCCCTGTCGGCGACCCGCGCGGCCGTCGAGGAGGGCATCGTTCCGGGCGGCGGCGTCGCGTTCCTGAATGCGCTGCCGGCGCTCGACAAGATGGACCTGCCGGACGCCGATGAGGCAACCGGCGCGCGCATCATGCGCCGGGCACTGGAAGAGCCGCTGCGCCGCATCGCGGCGAACGCCGGCCAGGACGGCTCGGTCATCGTCCAGAAGGTCATGGGACTGAAGAGGGGCGAGGGCTACGACGCCGCGCAGGACTCGTACGGCAAGATGGTCGAGCTCGGCATCATCGACCCGGCGAAGGTCACCAAGGCGGCGCTCGACAACGCCGTCTCCATCGCCGGCATGGTGCTGACCACCAACTGCCTGGTCACCGACCTGCCCGACGACGGCGCGGGCGCTGCCATGGGCGCACCGTCCATGGACAGCATGTACTAGGCGGCCACTCGAGGTTGATCGATACAATCGAAGGGGCCGGACAACCGGCCCCTTCGTAGTCACCGGACGGGGAACGACAGGTGACGGTCTACGGAGACAACGGCATCGGACTGGACCTCGACTCCGCGGTCGAGGCGGTGTCGAGCGCCGACATCTTCGTGCTCGGCTTCCCGTTCTGCGCCGAGCGGCTGCTCGTCGACCTCCGCGAGGACGAGCACACCGTGCCGCTCGTCGAGGTAGTGGAGCCTCTCGCCGGCGCCTATGAGCGCATCGAGTGGCTGAACACCCGCCGCCCCGGGCTGCCGCCGCCGGAGGGCTTCCTCTTCTTCGTCTGGCCACACTCGACCCAGTTCCTCGGCGACGCGCCGGTGCTGGCGGCGGCGGTGGAGCGGATCCGTTTCGAGCAGGGCATCGACGTCACCGAGGACGTCGAACGCGCGCTCGCGGACCTGCGCTGGCGTGAGGCACAGCACACCCTCGACGCGATCAACGGCGGCGAGGGCTTCGAGACGCTCTGGAGCCGCGAGCGGGACTAGCCACGCCCGCGGCGTACGGAGGCTCACAGACCTCGCACGGCATGCCGCTACGTTGGCGGCAGCGGCGAGGGGATCTTGCCCCGTCGTTCAGGGGGACCTGTGGCGAGACTCGTGGTCTACGGACGCTCTTCGTTCTGCCCGGACATGATGCGCTGGGAGCGTTGGATCGCCTCGAATCCCCTCGAGTACATCGAGTTCGACATCGACGCCGACGACGAGGCGTGGGAGAAGGTCACGCGCTGGACCGGCCACGAGTCGGTGCCTACGCTCGTGATCGCGGCCGACGATAGCTTCGACCCGATCGAGGAACCGAAGCCGCTCCCCGCAGGCCGCAGCCCTCGTGGCTACGACCGAGGAATCATGCTCACCGAGCCGAACCCGGGCCAGGTCGAGATCTTCCTCGACCGCCACGGCATCACCTACGGCGCAGCGACGGGCCTCGAAGCGGCCGCCGTCACGAAGGAGGGTCGCCACCGCCAGCAGGGCGGCCTCCGTTCGCTCCTCGGGCTCTAGCGCTCAGCTCACGGTCCACCACGGGTCTGCTACCTCGCGTTCATCCCGCGTGTGCCGCGGGAGCAGCGTCGAGATGGCCGCGGCAGCGGCGAGGATGATCGCGATCGCGACGAAGACCTCGTGGAACGTCTCGACCTGCGCCGCGCGGATCAGATCGTTGAACTCCGGCGAGTCGAACGCGATCTCCCCAGCGCGGCCGTAGAAGCGCCCCAGCCCCGTCGAGGTCAGCAGTGCTGTGCCGATGAGCATGCCGGAGACGCGCGAGAGCGTGAGCCAGCCGGAGGCGGTCGCGCGCTCACCCTCGCCCACGTGGAGCAGCACCGCGGCGCCGAGCGGAGCGATCACGAGGCCGAAGCCGAAGCCGCCGATCGCCAGCGGCAGCGTGCGCGCGACCTCGCCGAGCTCCACCTCCCACGACAGCATCCCCAGCGCACCCACCGAGGCGAGCAGCAACCCGGCCGTCGCCGTGACGCGCAGACCAGCCCTCGACGCGAGCCAGCCACCGAGCAGCGCCCCCACCGGCACGCCCGCGGTCAAGCGCAGCAGCGTCAGGCCGCCGTCGATCGGGTTGTCGGCCAGCACGAGGTTGACGAACAGCGGCACGGTGATCAGCACGCCGATCAGCCCGATGCCCAGCAGCACGCTGGCCGCGTTGGCTGCTGCGATCCCTCGCTCGCGGAACATCGAGAGGCGAATCATCGGCGCCACGGCACGACGCTCCCGCACGAGGAAGAGCGCGCCGCCCGCCACCGCCAGCGCGACCAGCCCAATGGTGGCAGCGGGCGGCCGTCGATCGTTCGGATCATCGACCAGCGCGACCACGAGCGTGGCCAGCGTCAGCGTCAGGATCGCCGCGCCCGACCAGTCGATTGGCTCGCCGCGGCGCCTAGGTTCGCCTCGACGCCAGACCATCAGCAACGGCACGACTGCCATAGGCAGGTTGATCCAGAACACCGCCCGCCAGTCGATCCAGTCGGCGATCGCCCCACCCCAGAGCGGCCCGAGCAGCGCGCCAGCCTCGGACGCCGCCGCGATCGCGCCGAGGCCAAACAGCCGTCGCGGCGGCGGCAACTCGTCGACGACGATGGCGAGTGCAACCGGCACGACGCCACCACCTCCGATCGCCTGCAGCGCCCTCGACACGACGAGCACCTCGAACGTCGGCGCCAGCGCGACAGCGGCGCTGCCGACCATGAACACGCCGAGCGCGGCGGCGAAGATGCGCCGCCGACCGTAGACATCGGCCACGCGTCCGAGTACGGGCAACGCGATGATGTAGCCCAGCAGGTAGCCGTTGATCACCCAGCTCGAACGGTAGAAGTTGTCCACCGTGATGCCGAGGTCGTTGATGATCGGCGGCAGCACCGCGACGATCGAGGTCTGGTCGTCGGCCGCGATGAAGACACCGCCGGCGACCGCCGCCAGCAGCCAGCGCTGCGATGAGACGGCGCTCGGGACCGCGGTTGCCACGCTACCTCGGCGCCTCGATCACGATGTCACCGTCGAAGTCGGACAGGTCGAGACGCCGTCGGATGTCGTCGTTGTCGTTGAACAACACGGGCCCATCCAGCTCGAGGCGGTACACCAGCGGGTCGTCCAGACCGATCCAAACCTCGGCGTCCACCATCTCTCCCGCCAGCGTGTTCTCACCGAACAGCGTCAGCTCGCCGGCGTCGATCGAAGCGCGCAGCCGCACCACCTCGACGCCGTCGATGCGCTCTGTGCCCGTAATCACGGCTCCTTCGATGGTGCGCATGAGGGCCGTGACACCGTTGGCAGGATCGAAGAACGCATCGATGTTGACGTTCTCGCGCTCCCAGTTGCCGGTGATCGGGCTGCGCAGGAACGACTCGTCCGGCAGGATCACCACGCCGACCTCGACATTGAATGACAGGAACTTGCCCTTGACCTCCACCTCGAGGCGCTCCGGACCGGCCACGGCGCCCTCGGCGTGTTCCATCTGGATGCCCAGCACGATCTCGCTCGTGCCGTTCGCGTGGTTGAGTTCGAAGCGGAACGCCGCAACGCCCTCCATGCGAATCGCGGCGCGTTCGAGCAGCGCCACGGGGTCGATCGGCGTGGGCGTCGGGCCGGGCGTACTGTCGCCGCCGCCGCCACCGCAGGCGGCGGCGCCTACCGCAAGGACTGCCACGGCCGTCAGCAACCAGCGCATCAGCGCACCAGGACCGCCGGCTCGCCCGCGACGACCCGACCGACGATCCAGCAGCCGCCGCGCTCCGACTCAACGCTCGCGCAGAGCGCAGGCGCGTCCGACTCCGCGATGGCCATCAGCAGGCCGCCCGAGGTCTGCGGGTCGTACAGCAAGTCCAGCAGTGGCGTCGCGATCTCGTCCGCACGGTGCACACGATCACCGAGCTGTTCGAGGTTGCGCCCGCCGCCGCCGGTGATGGCGCCCTCCTCGGCGAAACGCAGAGCATCTGGCAGCAGCGGCACCGCTGCGGCGTCGATCTCCACGGCCACGCCGCCGCGGTCAGCGACCTCCATCGCGTGGCCCAGGAGGCCGAAGCCTGTGACGTCGGTCATGGCGTGCACGCCCGCCGCCCGCGCGAGGTGTGCGGTGTGGCGGTTGAGCTCGAGCATCATCGCGACCGCGGCGTCGAAGCCGGGCTGCGCGCCCTCGCGTTGCTGCTTCATGGCCGTCAGCAGGACGCCCGTACCGATCGGCTTCGTCAACACCAGCACATCGCCGGGCTGCGCCCCGGCCGTGGTGATGATGGCGTCGGGGTGCACGATGCCGGTGACGGAGAGGCCGTACTTCGGCTCGCGGTCGAAGATGGTGTGGCCGCCGGCGATGACGCCACCGGCCTCGGAGACTTTGTCGGCGCCGCCGCGGAAAATCTCGGCGAGCATCGCGGGGTCGAGGTCGTCGGGGAAGGCGGCGATGTTGAGCGCGAGCTGAACCTCGCCACCCATCGCGTAGATGTCGGACATCGCGTTGGCCGCCGCGATCTGGCCGTAGGTGAACGGATCGTCGACCACAGGCGGGAAGAAATCGAGCGTCTGGATCAGCGCTAGATCTTCGGTGATCTGGTAAACGGCCGCGTCATCCGCGCCGTGCAGACCCACCAGCAACTGAGGATGCTGTTCAGGCCGGAAGGCGTCGTGCAGGGGGCGCAAGACCTGCGCCAGGGTCGCGAGACCCATCTTCCCCGCTCACCCGGCGCAGGACGCGAGATCCGTCAGGCGGACGATCTCTTCGCGCGTCATCGCGGCTCCCCTCACTGCGTGCACGCATCGTCTCATACGCGCCCGAGGTCACACGCTGCTGTCGCCCTCGAGATGCGCGCGCAGCCGTGCCAGCCGCGTGTCCCATCCGGCGCCGGCTCGATCGAGCCAGGTCGCAGCCTCGGCCAACACGTCCGGACGAACCGAGTGGAGCACGGCGCGGCCTCGAGGTTCGCTGTCCACGAGCCTCACCTGAGCGAGCACCGCGATATGCTTCGACACGCCCTGGCGAGTGATCGGGAGGCGCTCGGCGAGCGTCGTCACGGTCGCTGGGCCTCCCGCCCCGAGCTGCTCAAGCAACTCCAGGCGTCGCGGATCGCCGAGGGCGCGGAAGAGCTCGCTGGCCTCGGCGGTGTTCACGTGCGGACCACAGGTTCGCCGCTCGTGACGTAGGTGCCGAGATGCCCGAGCTCCTCGTCCCATCCCGACTCGTTGAGGTGCAGCGTGCGCGCAGCGAGCGCCTCCGGAAGCGCCGCAAAGCCGGTCTCGCTGAGCTTCAGGAGCGTTCCCTCCGGATGGTCCTCCAGCCGAAATTCCACCCGGGTCGTCAGCTCTGGGACATCGTCCGCCCCCTCGTCCTTCTGGAAAGGACGCCAGGTGAAGACGTAGCGCTCTTCCGGCTCGACCGCTTCCACCTGAGCCGGGTAGGCGTCCTGTCCATACCCGAACGAAATGGCTCCGCCTGGGCGAAGGTCGATCTCCACGCTGTCCCACCACCACCCGGCGAGCCCCTCCGCAGTCGTGAGCGCCGCCCATACCTCGCTCCGCGTCGATGGCAGTACCACCTCGCGCTCGATCACATCGCTGACTGCCATGCTCGTCACCCCTTCGCAACTGTTTGGTTGCCTCAGTTATAGCAACCCAACGGTTGCACCGCAACCCGCTGCTACGATCGCGACATGCCCCGAACCAAGGCCCCGCCACACTGGACGCCCACCGAGCTGATCGAGGTGCTCGACGAGCAGTATGGGCGGACGCCGCAGCAGCCCTCTCACGATCCGATCTTCGAACTAGTGCTGACGCTGCTCTCGCAGCACACCTCGGACCACAACTCCGGCCACGCCATGCACCGCCTCGTCGAGCGCTTCCCGACACCGCTCGAGGTGATGCACGCGCCCGTCGAGGACGTCGAGGACGCGATCCGTCCCGGCGGGCTCGCGCCGACCAAGGCGAAGCGGCTGCAGGCGATGCTGGGCGAGGTCTACGAGCGGCGGCCCGACCTCGACCTCGAGTTCCTCGCCGATCTGCCGCTCGACGAGGCGAAGCAGTGGCTGACCTCGCTCCCCGGCGTCGGGCCAAAGACGGCGGCGTGCGTCCTCCTGTTCGCCCTCGAACGCCCCGCGCTGCCGGTGGACACGCACGTCGAGCGCGTCGCGAAGCGCCTCGGGCTGGTGCCGGCGAAGATGTCGGCGGAGAAGGCGCACGACGCGCTCGAAGCGCAGCTCGACGCCGACGAGGTCTACGCGTTCCACGTCGACCTGATCCAGCACGGCCGC
The DNA here is from genome assembly GCA_965226785.1 of Dehalococcoidia bacterium. Classification (GTDB taxonomy): domain Bacteria; phylum Chloroflexota; class Dehalococcoidia; order UBA2979; family UBA2979; genus CBDDEC01. Next base: position 66,777 of record CBDDEC010000004.1, on the reverse strand, counting down.
CGCACCTGCCATGCCCGCTCGCCGAACTGCGACGAGTGCGTCCTCGCCGCGCGCTGCCCTCGCGTCGGCCTGTAACGCTCGCGCGTCAGTCCAGCCGCGGGCCGTCGAGGGTGCGCGTCATGACGACCACGCTGAGCCAGCGGTCGAACTTGCGTCCGACCTCGTCTTCGCGACCCGTGACCTCGTAGCCGGCGCGGCGGTGGATCTCGATCGATCTCTCGTTGCTCTCTTCGATACGCGCGATCAGCGTGTGCGCCCCGACACGCCTCGCCTCCTCGACAATGGCATCGAGCAATCGCTGGCCGATGCCCCGCTGCTGGTACGAGGGATCGACGAAGACCGTGTTCTCGCGCGTGTAGAAGTAGCCCGCCTTCGAGCCGAACCGTGAGAGATAGGCGAAGCCGACGAACTCGCCGCCGATCTCGCCGACGATCACCGGCGTCTCGTTCGGATCGTGCTCCGCGAACCACTCGGCCCGCTGTGCGTCGCTCCACTCCTCGAGGTCGAAGGTGGCGACGCCGGTGCGGATCTCCTCGTTGTAGATCCGGTTGATCACCGGCAGATCCGCCTCGACGGCGCGCCGGATCACGAGATCGTCGCTGGCGGTGGCCTCGGACATGCACCGAGGTTAGAACGCGCGTGTTGCGCACGTGTTTCTAGCGCCGGACCTCGCTATACTTCCACACTCGCAGCCGTCGCGGTTGACGGCCGTCATGGAACGAGCGGACGAGAATGCGGACCACGAGGGTCGCCGTAGTCGGATCAGCCGAGGCCGAACGGGCCGGCGGTATGCGTCGATGCGTGCGTGGTACGCCGGTGGCACCGGCGTCCCTTCTGTCTACGCGGCGCGTCGCCTGAGGGCGGCCGCCGGCTCGAACCCCGATGCATCCACGCGATGACCTCGAGGTTCGAACCATCACCTCGGAGCGTTCCCAAGCATGTCTGAACTGACCTGGATCGACGGCGGCGGTGTGACCTCGCCCGCCGGATTCGTTGCCGGCGGCGTCTACACCGGCATCAAGAGCTACGGCGAGGAGCCACGTCTCGACGTCGGGCTGCTCGTCTCGGAGGCGCCGGCGACGCTCGCCGCGACGCTGACACGCAACGCCGTGCAGGGCTGGCCCGTGCGCTGGAACCGCGCACTCCTCGAGGCCGGCGGCCCCGTGCGGGTGCTGCTGGTCAACTCCGGCGTCTCGAACACCGCCAACGGCGAACAGGGCCGCGTGGACAACGAGCGCTGCGCGCAGCTCACCGCTGAGCGCAGCGGTTGCGCACCGACCGAGGTGCTGACCGGCTCCACCGGCGTGATCGGCAACTTCCTGCCGATGGACCTGGTCGAGCAGGGCATCGGCGCGGTCGAACTCCTCGAAGACGGCGGCGCCGCCTTCGCCCGCTCGATGATGACGACCGACACGGTGCACAAGCAGGCGGCCGTGAGCTTCGACGCCGCCAGCCGCAGCTATACCGTCGGCGGCTGCGCCAAGGGGTCGGGCATGATCCACCCGGACATGGCCACGATGTTCGGCTTCCTCACGACCGACGCGCCCTGCGACCAGGCGTGGCTCCGCGAGGCATGGCGAGGTGTCGTCGACCAGTCCTTCAACATGGTCGATGTCGACATGGACACCTCGACGAGCGACACCGCGCTCGTGCTGGCCAACGGGGTAGCCGGCGGTGACGCCATCGACGCTGCCCACCCCGCCGCGGCCCCGCTCGTGGCGGCCCTCGAGGCGGTATCGATCCACCTCGCGCGCGCGCTCGCGGCCGACGGCGAGGGCGCGAACACACTGATCGAGGCGACGGTCGAGGGCGCAGCCACGGTCGAGGATGCGCGCATCGCGGCGCGCACCGTCTCCTCGTCGCCGCTGATCAAGACGATGATCACCGGCCGCGACCCGAACTGGGGCCGCCTAATGATGGCGATCGGGCGGTCAGGCGCGCAGGTGGACCAGGATCAGGTGTCCATCTGGATCGCCGGTATGCAGGTCCTCGACGCCGGGACACCGACCGACGCCGACCTCGAGGCTGTCTCCGGCGCGATGGACGTCCATGAGGTGGCGCTGCGCGTCCACCTCGCCCTCGGCGAGGCGAGCGCGACCGCCTGGGGCTGCGATCTGACGACCGAGTACGTGCACATCAATGCGGACTACACGACATGACTGCCAGCGGAGGGTCCGGCGCGACCGTCGTGAAGATCGGCGGATCCACCCTCGGCGCCGAGGACACATCGCTCGAGGACATTGTTGCGCTCGCCGAGGCCGGAGCGCGGCCGGTGGTCGTCCATGGCGGCGGCGCGATAATCAGCGACTGGCTCAACCGCCTGAGCGTCGAATCGACCTTCGTTGACGGGCTACGCGCGACAAACGAGGAGGCGCTCGACGTCGTCGTCGGCGTGCTCCGCGGCGTCGTGAACGTCCGGCTCGTCTCACAGCTCGTTGCCCTCGGCGGCAACGCCATCGGCATCAGCGGCCTCGACGGCGGCTGCGTGCGGGCGCAGCGCTACGACGATCGTCTGGGCTTCGTCGGCCAGATCTCGGAGGTCGATGGCGCGTTCCTGACCTCCCTGCTCGACGCCGGGCTGATCCCCGTGATCGCACCGATCGGCCTGGAGGCGCCCTCGCAACCGCTCAACATCAACGCCGACACGGTCGCCGGTGAGGTCGCACGAGCGCTCGCCGCGGACCGCCTGATCTTCCTCACGGACGTCGAGGGATTACTCGACGCCGAGGAGGGCCTGATCGGCGAGCTGACGGCCTCGTTAGCGGCCGATTTGCGGAGAGACGGGACGGTGGCCGGTGGTATGATCCCGAAGATTGACGCCTGCTTCCGGGCAGCGGAAGCCGGCGTCGCTGCTTATGTCGCAAATGGCATGATCGGTCGCACGGTAGTGCGGATCGCAGGCGGCGAGTCACTCGGTACCCGGGTGACTGCTCTTCAATGACCGGGGGCTGATCGATGGGCTTCTTCGAAGATCGCGACGACCTCGGACCGCCGCCGGAGCCATTCCGGATCGGTGGCGGCGACCTGCGCTCCCCGATTCCGCTGCGCTGGGTCGGCGTCGTTGCCGCGCTCCTCGTCGCCTTCATCGTCCTCAGCGTCGCCAAGGGCATCTACGTCGATGTGCTGTGGTTCGACAGCGTCGGTTACGGGAGCGTGTTCCGCACCGTCATCGTCTCGAAGATCATCCTCTTCGTCCTCGGCTTCTCGCTCACAGCCCTCGTGCTCGGCGTCAACATCTGGGTCGCCCGCCGGCTCGCCCCGGAGGGCGAGGAGGAGTCGTTCATCGAGGAGGTCGATCCGGCCGCGATCCGGCGCATCGTCACCATCCTCCTCGTCGCCGGCACACTCTTCATGGCCGTCATCTTCGGCTCGGTCGCAGGCGGATCGTGGGAGACGATCCTGTCGTGGCTGAACGGCGTCTCGTTCGGCCAGACCGACCCACAGTTCAACAAGGACATCTCCTTCTACATCTTCGACCTGCCCGCCTATCACTTCCTGCAGGGCTGGTTCCTGGCGCTGATGATCGTGTCGACACTGGCATCGGCCGCGGTCTACGCACTTTCACTCTCGCTACAGCGCTTCGAGCTGAACATCACGCGAGGCATGCGGATCCACCTCTCGCTCCTGGTGGGGCTGATCCTGTTGCTGATCGCGGTCTCTACCTACCTCAGCGTCTTCGACCTTGTGACGTCGCCAGGCGGGATCGTCTTCGGCGCCACGTACACGGATGTCAACGCGCGCCTGCCGGTGCGCTACATCCTGCTGGCGCTGGCGATCATCGCCGGCCTGGTCACCATCGCGAATGGGTTCCTGTCTAACTCCGGCTACCGCTTGCCGATCTTCGCGTTCGGCCTCTGGGCCATCGCTGGCATCGCCGGAGGCTTGATCTACCCCAGCTTCATCCAGAACGTGCAGGTCGAGCCCAACGAGCGCGAGCGCGAGGAGCGGTTCATCACCCGCAACATCGATGCGACACGCTTTGCCTATGGCCTCAACCTGATCGACGAGCAGCCCTTCCCGGCCGAGGCACGGGTGACGCTCGAGGAGGTCGAGGCGAACCCGGCGACGATCGACAACATCCGTCTCGTCGACCCCAGGCCGCTGCGCGACACGTTCCAGCAGCTGCAGGCGATCCGGCCGTTCTATGAGTTCCGCGATGTCGATGTCGATCGCTACGTTCTCAACGGTGTCACGCAGCAGGTCATGCTCTCTGCGCGAGAGCTCGACTCTTCGCGGACCGAGGCCAACTGGACGCGGCAACGGTTGCAGCTGACTCATGGCTACGGCGCCGTCGTCGCCCCGGTGAACGACGAGGGAACGGACGGCCTGCCGAACCTGCTGACGGCCGACATCCCGCCCGTATCGGACACGCTGCCGATCACCGAAGAGGGCGCGCGCATCTACTTCGGCGAGCTCACGAACGACTACGTCATCGTCAACACGGACGAACCGGAGTTCGACTACCCGGTGGGCGAGGGCAACGCTGAAACGTTCTACGGGGAAGACCAGGGCATCAAGCTCGGCGGCTTCTTCCGGCGATTCGCGCTGTTCTGGGAGCTCAACGACTGGAACCTGATGATCTCAGGCCAGGTCTCTGCTGACTCGCGCTTGCTGATGAACCGCTCGCTCTCGCAGCGCATCGGCGAGGTCGCACCGTTCCTCGCGCTCGATGCAGACCCCTATCTCGTGATCAGGCCGGATGGCACGTTGATGTGGATTCAGGACGCCTACACCACGGCGCGCGACTACCCCTACTCCCAGCCGACGAACCTCCGAGGGGTCGGCTCGATCAACTACGCGCGCAACTCTGTGAAGATCACGGTCGACGCGATCAGCGGTGTGATGACCTTCTACCTGATCGACCCGGACGACCCCGTCGCCGCTACCTGGGCGAAGATCTTCCCGGACCTCTTTACGGCCGACGCGGAGATGCCCGATCACGTGCGCGAGCACCTGCGTTACCCGCTCGACCTGTTCAAGCTGCAGGCTGAGGTCTATCGCCTCTATCACATCACCGACTCGAGCGTGTTCTTCATCGGTGAGGACGTGTGGAACATCCCGACCGAGAAGTTCCGCCAGCAGGAACAGACGGTCGAGCCGTACTACGTGATCATGAAGCTCCCCGGTGAAGAAACCGAAGAGTTCGTCCTGATCCTCCCGTTCACCCCTCGCAACCGGCAGAACACGGTGGCGTGGATGGCCGGTCGATCGGACGGCGACGCCCTGGGCTCGCTCAAGGCCTTCCGGTTCCCGACCGATGACCTCGTCTTCGGCCCAGCCCAGATCGAGGCCCGGATCGACCAGAATCCCGGCATCTCGCAGCAGATCACGCTCTGGGACCAGAGCGGGTCCGAGGTGATTCGCGGCAACCTGCTGATGATCCCGGTCGGCGAATCGTTCCTCTACGTCGAGCCGATCTATCTGCAAGCTGAGTCCTCGAGGTTGCCTGAGCTCGTCCGCGTGGTGGTTGCCAACGGCAACCAGATCGCGATGGAGCTAACGTTCAATGATGCGCTGAACGTCGTCTTCGGACTGCAGGCCTCGTCGTTACCCGGCGCGGGCATCGGTTCGGGCAGCGCCGAGACGACGCCGACGCCGACCCCGACCCCCAGCTCGACGCCGGCGCCGGCAGGCAGCATCGCCGAGCTGCTGCAGCAGGCGAGAGAGGCCTCCGCGGCGTCACAGGGTGAGCTCAACCGGCTGAACGACCTGCTCGATCAGATCGGCCAGCAGTTGGGCGACACGAACTAACGTCGAGAGGGGTCGCCGCGCGGCGTGTGAGGACGATTCAGTGAGCGATATCCCCACGCGCGAGCAGGCCGTGCACATGCACACGGCCAACCGCATCCCGCTGACGCTGGTGCGCGGCGAGGGCACGCGTGTGTGGGACGACGAGGGGAACAGCTACCTCGACTTCGTCGCCGGCATCGCGGTCAACACGCTCGGTCACTCGGACGCGGAGCTCGTGGACGCTATCAGCGAGCAGGCGAAGACACTGATCCACGTCTCGAACATCTTCTACTCGGAGCCGCAGATCGAGCTGGCAGAGCTGCTGACCCAGCACTCGGCGCTGGACAAGGTCTTCTTCTCGAACTCCGGAGCCGAGGCCAACGAGGGCGCGATCAAGATTGCCCGCAAGTGGGGCATCGAGCATCGCGACGGTGCATTCGAGATCATCGCGGCGAACGACGGCTTCCACGGCCGCACACTGGCGACCGTCGCCGCGACTGGCACGCCGAGGTACCGCGAGCCGTTCGGCCCGCAGCTACCCGGCTTCGTCTTCGTGCCCTACGACGACCTCGACGCCATCAAAGCGGCGACCAGCGGCAGCACTGCGGCCGTGATGCTCGAGTGCATCCAGGCCGAGGGCGGCGTGAACACGCCGGACGCAGGCTACCTCCGGAGTGTGCGCGACTGGTGCGACGAGCAGGGCATCCTGCTGGTCCTGGACGAGGTACAGACGGGCATCGGCCGCACGGGCACCCTCTTCGCCTACGAACAGGCCGGCATCGAGCCGGACGTCATGACGCTGGCCAAGGGCCTCGGCGGCGGCGTGCCGATCGGGTGCGTGTTGGCGAAGGACCACTGCGATGTGCTGGTGCCCGGTGACCACGGCAGCACGTTCGGCGGCAACCCGCTGGCCACTGCGGCCGGCGTGCACGTGCTCACGCGCCTCCTCGATGGCGGCGTGCTCGACAACGCGCGGGAGCGCGGCGACCAGCTCGAACAGCGCCTGCGCGCCCTCGAGGACACGCACGAGCTGGCGACGGGCCAGCGCGGCGCCGGGCTCCTCAAGGGCCTGGAGCTGGATGCGGAGGTCGCGCTGGAGGTGATCAACCGCGCCGTGCCCAAGGGCCTGCTGGCGAACGCCGTGCGCCCCGATGTGGTGCGCTTCATCCCGCCGCTGACCGTAACCGCCGAGGAGATCGACGCCGCCGTCGACATCGTCGCGGAGATCCTCGACGAACTCGCGGCGGAGCAGAACTGAACGACCGACCTTGCTGCACCTCCCCCGAGGACGCGCGAGCGGCAGAAGGTGACTGATTGCCGATGACCGAGAAGATCGTGCTCGCCTACTCCGGCGGCCTCGACACCTCCGTGGCCTGTCGCTGGCTGCAGGAGGACCGCGGCTACGAGGTGCACTGCCTGACCATCGACCTCGGCCAGGCCGAGGACCCGGAGGGCGCCCAACGTCGCGCCAACGAGGCCGGCGCAGCGACCGTCGAGGTCGTTGACGCACGCGAGGACTTCCTCAAGTACTTCGTCTTCCCTGCGCTCGGCGCGAATGTGGTCTACGAGGGTCGATACCCGCTCGCGACCGCCCTCGGGCGGCCGTTGATCGGCAAGCTGCTGGTCGACCAGGCCCACGAGATCGGTGCGACCGCGGTCGCGCATGGTTGCACGGGCAAGGGCAACGACCAGGTCCGCCTCGATGTCGCCGTGCAGACGCTGGCGCCCGACCTGACGATCGTTGGCACGCAGCGCGAGCATCCGTTGTCGCGCCCGGCAGCCCTCAAGTACGCAGCGAAATACGGCATCTCCGTGCGCCACACCGCCGAGTCGCCGTACTCCGTCGACCAGAACCTGTGGGGCCGCTCGGTCGAGGCCGGCGTGCTCGAGGATCCGTGGACCGAGCCGCCCGAGGAGGTCTTCGCGTGGACGCGCTCGATCGCAGACGCACCCGAGGAGCCGGTCGTCGTCGAGATCGCCTTCGAGGAGGGCGTCCCGGTCGGCCTCGACGGTGAGAAGCTCGAACCAGTCGAACTCGTGCAGCGCCTGTCGGACCTCGGCGGGGACCATGGCATCGGCCGCATCGACATGGTCGAGAACCGCCTCGTCGGCATCAAGTCGCGCGAGATCTACGAAGCGCCCGCCGCCGTCATCCTGATCGAGGCGCATCGAGCCCTCGAGGAGCTGACGCTGTCGAAGGCGCAGCACCGGTTCAAATACCTTGTGGCGCAGGACTACGCCGACCTCATCTACAACGGACTCTGGTTCAGCTCCCACCACCGCGACCTCTCGGCCTACGTCAAATCGACGCAGCGACACGTCACCGGCGAGGTGCGGGTGCGGTTGTGGAAGGGGTCAGTGATGACCCTCGGGCGGCGCGCGGAGCACTCGCTGTACTCGCAGGAGCTCGCGACGTACGACGACGACGACCAGTTCGACCACTCGGACGCAGAGGGCTTCATCCGCCTCCACGGCCTGCAGACCCAGGTGCAGGCGCACCGTCAACTCCTGACCGAGCCGGACGACCTGCTCTACCTCGCCTCCGGTGATGACTCGGACGGCGGCAAATGACTGACCGCAACGTCGGGAGCTGGCTTCGTCCTGGCTGAGATCAATAACCGCTGGTGCGACGACCTCGGAGTCGAGGGTTGGTGGGACCTCGATGGACCCGTCGCCGCGTTGCACGAGGTGAACCCGGTCCGCGTCGCCTACTTCCTCGACGCGATCCACGCCCACGTGCACGCCGATCGCCCGCCGCGAGTCCTCGAAGTGGGCTGCGGCGGCGGCCTGGTCGCCGAGGCGCTGGCTCGCGAGGGCTGCGAGATCGTTGGGCTCGATCCATCGCACTCCTCGCTCGTGGCGGGCCGCGACCACGCCCGTGCCGCCGGCCTCGAGGCTCCGCCGCGGTACGTACGAGGCGTCGGCGAGCGCCTGCCGTTTCGCGACGCGACGTTCGACGCCGTTCTCGCCGCCGACTCGATCGAGCACGTCGATGAGCCCTCGACGGTGCTACGTGAGCTGCGGCGGGTCGTGAAGCCGGACGGGGTGTTCTGCTTCGACACGCCGAACCGCACATGGTTCACGCGCATCGGCTTGATCTGGGCCGCAGCGCTCCTCGGCTGGGCGCCGAGTGGTGCGCACGTCTATGACCGTCTCTTCACGCCCCGCGAACTCGCGGCGCGCTGCCTCGAAGCGGGGCTGCTGATCGAGGAGGTGCGTGGGCTCGCGCTCCTCGAGCCGGGCTGGTCGGCCGCGCTTGGTTACCTCACGCAGAGACGCCTCGGTGGCTTCGAGATCAGCGACGACGAGCGACTGTCGTTCATCGGCTGGGGCACGCCCGTCGCCGCCGCGACGGCGGTCGAGTAGCCTCGTGCTACGCGAACGGAGGACAGTGTGACGAGCGGAGGCGACGGCAGCAGCGTCGAGGGCGGCAAGCTCTGGGGCGGCCGCTTCTCGGACGCCACGGACGAGCTGGTCGACATCTTCAACGCGTCGATCGAGTTCGACCGCCGCCTCTACCGCGAGGACATCGCCGGTTCGATCGCCCACGCGCGCATGCTCGCCTCGACGGGCATCCTCAGCGAGGAGGACCGCGACGCGATCGTCGAGGGCCTCGGGGCGATTCGCGCCCAGATCGAGGCCGGCGAGTTCGAGTTCTCCGTCGCCCGCGAGGACATTCACCTCAACATCGAGGCCGCGTTGATCGAGCGCATCGGCGACGCCGGACGACGGCTGCACACCGCCCGCTCACGCAACGACCAGGTGGCCACCGATACGCGCCTCTTCGCACGCGCCGCCTGCGACGAGATCCTCGGGCGGCTGCGCGACCTCCGAGGCGTGCTGATCGACCTGGCGGAGCGCGAGCGCGAAACCGTCATCCCCGGCTACACCCACCTCCAGCGTGCGCAGCCGGTCCTGCTGGCGCACCATCTGCTCGCCTACGTGGCGATGTTCGAGCGCGACTCCGAACGCCTCCAGCAAGCGCGGGCGCGCATCAATGTGCTGCCGCTCGGGGCCGGAGCCCTGGCCGGTGTCACCTACCCGATCGACCGCGATCAGGTCGCTGCGGAACTCGGCTTCGCCTCGGTGGCCGCGAACTCGCTCGATGCGGTCTCTGACCGCGACTTCGTCGTCGACGTGCACAGCGCAGGGGCGCTGGTGATGGTGCACCTCTCGCGCCTGTCCGAGGAGATCATCCTCTGGGCGTCTGCGGAGTTCGCCTTCGCGCGCCTCGACGACGCGTTCGCCACTGGGTCGAGCATCATGCCGCAGAAGAAAAACCCCGACGTGAGCGAGCTGACGAGGGGGAAGAGCGCGCGGGTGCTCGGCAACCTCGTGCAGTCGCTGGCGCTGCTGAAGTCGCAGCCGCTCGCCTACAACAAGGACAACCAGGAGGACAAGGAGTCGCTGTTCGACACCGTCGACACCCTCCTCGTCACCCTGCGAGTGAATGCCGCGATGCTGCCGACGCTCCAGTTCGACGCCGAGCGCGGGCGCGCCGCCGCCGTCGCCAACTTCGCGCTCGCGACGGACATCGCCGACTACCTGGCGAAGCGCGGCGTTCCGTTCCGCGACGCGCATAGCGCCGTCGGCGCGCTCGTGGCCCGCTGCGAGGCGGAGGGGCGCACCTTCGAAGACCTCACGCTCGACGAATATCGCGAGGCGCACGCGGTGTTCGAGGAAGACATCCTCGCGCTTGACCTCGACGCCGCACTGGCCGCACGCAACATGCCGGGCGGCACCGGCCCGCAGGCGGTCGCCGATCAGCTCGCCGCGGCACGAGCGCGCCTCGACGCGGAGGCCGCGGGAGCCGAGGCGTGAGCGCCACGATCCAGATCGCGCCATCGATCCTGACGGTCGACTACGGCCGCATGGCGGACCAGCTGGCCGCCGCCGAGGAGGCAGGCGCCGACCTCTGGCACCTCGACGTGATGGACGGCCACTTCGTCCCCCCAATCACCTTCGGCGACAACATCGTCGCCGCCGTTCGGCGTCTCTCGTCGCTGCCGATCGAGGCGCACATGATGGTCGCCAATCCTGCCGATCACTTCGCTGGCCTCGCCGAGGCCGGAGCAGACCGCCTGATCTTCCACTTCGAGGCGGCAAACGACCTCGACGATGCGCGAGCGCTGATCACGGCGGCACGCGCGCTCGACCGCGAGGTCGGCATCGCCATCTCGCCGGAGACGCCGGCGATCACCCTCCGCCCGCTCATCGAGAGCATCGACGAGGTCGTGGTGATGCTGATCGAGCCCGGCTGGAGCGGTCAGCAGATGAACGTGGATCTGCTTGAGAAAGTGGCGGCCGTGCGCAACCTCGACGAGGGCCGCCTGCGCGTCGAGGTCGACGGTGGGGTGAAGGCGCACAACGCCAGCCGTTGCGTTGACGCCGGAGCGGACACACTCGTCGCCGGCTCGGCCGTCTTCAACCCCGACCAGACACCGGCCGAAGCCCTCGGCGAGCTGCGCGCCGTGATCGCGTTCGAATAGCGACCGGCAGGCACGGAACGAGGGCCTGTTGGCCCTCCGCGTGTCAATCGGTGCTCGTGGCTGGTTAGTCGGCGGCGGCCTGCTTCGTCACCGCGTACGGCACGCCGCGTTCCTGAATCCGGCGCGACTGGGTGCGCAGACAGCGGGTGCAGATGTTCACGCGCTGCCACTTGCCGTCGAGGTAGATCTTCTTCTTGTGCACGTTGGGCTTGAACTGCCGGTTCGTCTTGGGGGCGCGGCGGGCCCAGTTACTGGTACGCGCCTGCAGCCGGATGCGGCGTCCGAAGCGCGTGCGCTTGTCGCAGATATCGCACTGACCCGATGCCATCTCGCCGCTCCGCCACCCGACCGGCCGTGCCGATCTGCTATACCTCTGCTGTCCCCACAGTAGGCCTGTGAGGACAGGACACCGGGCCCTCGGCCCGGCCGAATCAGGCTAACAGCGGCCCCCACTGTCGTCCACGAGCGGCGGTTGGGCACACGAGGAGCAGATGAGCGCCAGCCTCGACGCGAACGCCCTCCGCACCGCGCTGGACGTGGCCGAGACCTGGCTCGCGGCCAACCGTGACGCCGTCAACGCGATCAACGTCTACCCGGTGCCGGACGGCGATACGGGGACGAACATGTTGCTGACGTGGCGAGCCGCACTGCGCGCAGCAGCCGAGGTGGACGGCAACGCCGGCGCCATCCTCGGTGCGGCGCAGCACGGTGCACTGCTCGGGGCGCGCGGCAACAGCGGCGTCATCCTCTCGCAGATGCTGCGCGGCTTCGCCGAGTCCGTCGGCAGCACCGAGAAGATCGCCCCGCCTGACCTCGCTGCCGCACTTCAGCGCGCCGCTGACACCGCGTACGAGGCGGTCTCGAACCCGGTCGAGGGCACGATGCTAACTGTGATGCGGGACGGTGCGAACGCCGCCGTCGAGGCGAACGCCGACACCAACGACGCCGTGCTTGCGGCGTTCGTCGAGGAGGCCTTCGCCAGCGTCGATCGCACGCCGGAACTGCTGCCGCGACTCAAGGACGCCGGCGTCGTCGACGCCGGCGGCATGGGCATCGCGGTGCTGTTCCAGGGCATCCTCCACGGCGTCAACGGCGAGCCGCTGCCCGAGGCCCCGACCGCCGACGCAGGCACACTGGTGGACCTCTCCGGCGTTGACCATGAGGGCCACGGCTACTGCACCGAGTTCGTCATCCTCGGCGCCAACATCGACCGTCCTGCGATTGAGCAATCGCTCGGCGAGGCGGGCGGCGAATCGATCCTCGTCGTGGGCGACCCCTCCGCGGTGCATGTGCATGTGCACATGGACGACCCCGGACCCGCGATCAGCATCGGCTCGGCCAGCGGGGCGCTCGACTCGGTCAAGGTCGAGAACATGCAGGCACAGCACGACGAGTGGACGGCCGGCCACGAGGAGATCGACCCCGCAGACCTGCCCTCGATCGGCCTCGTCGCCGTCGCCCGAGGGCCCGGACTGGCGGCGGCCTACCGCGACCTGGGCGCCACCCAGATCCTCGACGGCGGCCCCACCGGCAAGGCGAGCGCCGGCGAACTGCTCGATGCGGCGCGCAACGCCGGCCGTGACCGCGTGTTCATCCTGCCGAACGACAAAGACGTGCTGATGGCGGCCGAGCGAGCGGCCGGCGAGGCGCCCGAACTGATCACGGTGATCCCAACGCGCTCCGCGGCCGCCGGCCTCGCTGCGGCGGTGCCGTACCTGCCGGAGGGTGACGCCAACGCCCTCGCCGCGCAGATGACCGAGGCCGTTGAGGGCATCCGCGCCGTCGAGGTCTCGGTCTCCGTCCGCGACGCGACGGTCGACGGAGTGGCCGTCGAGGAGGGCGACGCCATCGTCCTCGTCGACGGCGTGATGACCGCGACCGCCGAGACGGTCGACGAGGCGCTGATCGCCGGTCTGGCGGAGGCGGTCGACGACGACGCAGAACTCGTCACGCTCTACCTCGGCGCGGAGGCCAGCGACGAGGATGGCGAACGCGTGACTGGGCTGATCGAGGGGGCGCACCCCGACCTCGACATCGACATCGTGCGTGGCGGGCAGCCGCATTACCCGTACATCGCGGGCGTGGAGTAGCGGTGCGGTTCCTCGCTGTCCCCGGCATCAGCTTCGGCTCGGCCGTCCTGGTGTTCGGTGGGTTCGCGATTGTCCCGCTGGTGACGATCCTGATCGGCGGTGTCCTCTGGACCGCTGCCACGATCGGCTTGCTGGTCTTCGGCTCGGTCCGAAGGGCCCGCAGGCGGCGCAGAAGCGCCCGCGACGAAATAACACCCGATGAGGAGCCCGCCGAACCCGTGACGACTGAGTCCAGCGTCCGGTCGAGGGTAGAATCACTGTCATGACCATTCGCGTAGTGACCGACTCCGCAGCCGACATCCCTCACACCCTCGTCGAGGAGCTTGGCATCACCGTCGTGCCGATGGTCCTGATGTTCGGAGACGAGGAGCTACAGGACGGCGTCGACATCGACTCCGACACCTTCTTCGAACGCCTCGGCGCCGCAAGCTCAATCCCGAGCACGGCCCAGCCTGCATCCGGCGTCTTCGTCGAGACCTATCAGCGCCTGATCGCCGACGGCGCGACAGCGATCATCTCGATCCACGTTGCCGGAAAGCTCAGCGGCACGATCGAGTCCGCGCGCCAGGGGGCAGCCACCCTCGACGGCAGCGTCCCGATCGTCCACGTCGACTCCGAATCCGCATCGCTCGGTGAGGGCGTGGTTGCTATCGAGGCGGCGCGCGCCCTCGCACGCGGCGCAACCTTCGAGGAGGCGGAAGCGGTCGCACTCGATGTGGTCCGACGCTCCCACCTGTTCCTCACCGTCGACACGCTCGAGTACCTGCAACGTGGCGGCCGGCTCGGCAAGGGCGCCGAGCTGTTTGGCTCGCTGCTGCAAATCAAACCGATCCTTGAGATCAGTGGCGGGGCGCTCGAGGTTCTCGGGCGCGTGCGACGGCGCCGCAAGTCGCTGGACGAGCTGGCCGCCCGCGCCGGCGAGTTCATGCCCGTCGTCACCCTCATCGGCGTGCACGGTGCGGCCGCGGACGACCTGGAACGCGCGATGGCTCCGCTGATCGCGCAAGCCCCTGACGCCGAGGTCCTGCGCTCGCAAATCACCCCCACCATTGGCGTCCACGGAGGCCCCGGCACCATCGGCCTCGGCGTCGTAACCCCACCCGACGAGGACTCCCCCTCCGCCGCGACCCCGTGACGGCCGATTTCGCCCTGCTCGGCGCCCGGCTCCAGGCGGAGTTGGACGCTGGCCTCGGCGACGCCACCGTCGATGACGGCCTCGACGCGCTGCTGCGCCAGCAGGCGCGGGACGAGCGGCCGGGCAGTGCGGTCCTGCGCATGATTGCCGCACTCCCCGCCGAGGGCTACCGCAGCCTCGACGCCGACGCCCGTCGCACCTGGGTTCGCCGCGCTCTTGCCACCGTGCAACGCGAACTCGACGGTCCGCCGGCGAAAACACGCACGACGCGCGCCGCGGGCCGCAAAGCGAAGCGCCCCGTCGCCCCGACCACCGGGGCCACACCGACGTCTCCGGCGAAGGCGGCGAAACGGCAGCAGCGCCCCGCGCGTGCCCCGCGCGCGAAGATCGCGCCGGGCGCGGCCGGGCTGGACACGCCCATCATGCAGGCCGCGACCGGCCTTCGGGCAGCTAACCTCACACGGCTGGAGCGCCTCGGCATCGCGACCATCGGCGACGCGCTGCGTCACTACCCGTACCGCCACCACGACTTCTCGCAGGTCGTGCCGATCACCGCGCTGCAGGCCGACCGCGAGCAGACGATCCAGGGGCGCGTCGAGCGTTCGCGGGAGATCCGCATGGGCCGCGGGGGGCGCATGCGCGCCGCCGAGGTCACGATCTCCGACGCCTCGGGCGCCTCGATCCGCGCCACCTGGTTCAACCAGCCCTTCATCGTGCGCTCACTGCCCAGCGGCGCCGAGGTCGCGATCGCCGGAAAGGTCACGATCTACCGTGGCCGCCCCGCGTTCCAGAACCCCGAATTCGAACGCCTGGACACCGACCACGGGGCGCGCCACACGGGCCGCCTCGTGCCCGTCTACCACCTGACGCAAGGCCTGCCGCAGCGCACCCTCCGCGATATGATCGCGAAGCTCCTCGAAACGCACGCGAGCCGCCTCGAGGACCCGCTGCCCGAGGAGATGCGCGAGCGCCACGGTCTGATGCCCATCATCGATGCGGTGCGCCAGGTGCACTACCCGAACGACGCCGAAACGCTCGTCGAGGCGCGCCACCGTCTCGCCTTCGACGAGCTGCTCGCCATCCAGATCGGCGTGCAGGCGCGCAAGAAGGAGTGGCAGGCGTCGGGCGACGCGCCCGTCGTCAAGGACCACGCCGCCGCCGACGACTTTCTCGCCTCGCTGCCGTTCGAGCTCACCTCGGCGCAGCAGCGAGCCCTCGGCGACCTCCGGCGCGACCTCGCGACGTCCGTGCCGATGTCGCGCCTGCTCGAAGGCGACGTCGGATCCGGTAAGACCGTCGTCGCCCTCGCGGCGATCCTGTCGACCGTCGCCGCCGGCTACCAGGCGGTGCTCATGGCGCCGACTGAGGTGCTGGCCGAACAGCACTTCCGCACGCTCTGCACGCTGCTGTCGGGCGAGCCGGAGCCACCGCTCAACGGCCTCGTCACGGTGCCCGGGCTGCCGCTGCAGCTCAAGATCGTC
Organism: Dehalococcoidia bacterium; assembly: GCA_965226785.1. Taxonomy (GTDB): domain Bacteria; phylum Chloroflexota; class Dehalococcoidia; order UBA2979; family UBA2979; genus CBDDEC01. The sequence goes on along the minus strand of CBDDEC010000004.1, from coordinate 50,852 downwards.
CTGCTCACCGGCTCCACGCGCGCGAAACAGCGACGCGAGGCCGTCGAGGCGATCCGGCACGGTGGAGCGCACATCATCGTCGGCACGCACGCGCTGATCCAGAAGGGTGTCGACTACCACCACCTTGGGCTCGCCGTCGTCGACGAACAGCACCGCTTCGGCGTGATGCAGCGCTCCGAGCTGCGGCGTAAGGGCAGCGAGAGCGCCGCCGCGCGAGACGCCAGCATCACGCCGCACCTGCTCGTGATGACCGCCACGCCCATCCCTCGTTCGCTGGCGCTCACCGTCTACGGCGACCTCGACCTCACGGTCATCGACGAGCTGCCGCCGGGCCGCACGCCAATCGAGACGCACTGGCTCCCGCCCGACCGCCGCAGCGAGGCGTTCGGACACGTCGCCGCCGAAATCACCGCCGGACGGCAAGCCTTCGTGATCTGCCCCCTCGTCGAGGGTTCGGAGGCTGTCCAGTCGCGCGCCGCGTCCGAGGAGTACGAACGCCTGCAGCGCGAGGAGTTCCCGGAGCTGGCCGACCGCATCCTGCTGCTGCACGGCCGCATGGCCGCGCGCACGAAGGACAAGACGATGCGAGCCTTCTCCGGCCACGAGGCCGACATCCTCGTCTCGACGGCCGTCGTCGAGGTCGGTATCGACATCCAGAACGCCACGGTCATGGTGATTGAGGGCGCCGATCGCTTCGGCCTCGCACAGCTACACCAGTTCCGTGGCCGCGTCGGCCGCGGCGAGCACGCCTCGTTCTGCTACCTGCTCGCGGACGACCCCTCCGAGGACGCAGCGGAGCGGCTCTCGATCATGGAGCGCACCACGGACGGTTTCATGCTCGCGCAGGCCGACCTCGAACAGCGCGGCCCCGGCGACCTCTTCGGCACCGCGCAGAGTGGCCTGGCCAACCTGCGCATCGCCAGCCTCCTCGACGCCCCGCTGATCGACGCCACCCGCCGCGAGGCGGAGCGGTTGATCGAAGACGACCCCGACCTCAAGCGCCCCGAACACCAGGCGCTCAAGGTCGCCGTCGCCACCCGCGGCCAGACCGTCGTCCACGAGACCCACTAGCGAGGCCCGCTCGTGACCCCCGAGGACGCGCGCCAACGCCGCCAGTCGCACCGCTCGAGATCCAGAGGCGAGCCCGGCGTAACGCGCCGGAGAGCGTCCGAGGGGGCGTGGGGGGACCCTTCCCCCGCACTCTCCCGGGCGGGCGGGTGGGAAACTCAGAGCCGCGCGAGCGGACCCCCTCTCCCCCTCGACGGAGCGAACGATGACTGACGACCCCACGCTCCGCGTACAGCCCCCGCCTGGCGGCCGCCCCTCCGCGGAACGCATCCTGCGCATGCAACGCGTCCTCGAACGGCGGCAGGAAGACCTCGAGGTCGTGCTCGAGAACGTCCACGACCCGCACAACGCCAGCGCCGTCGTGCGCAGCGCGGACGCCTTCGCTGCCGGCTCAGTCGGCCTCTGCTACTGGATCGAAGAGCCGCCCGAGCTCAACCGCCAGGCCGCCGGCTGGGCCGAGAAGTGGACCGTCTTCCGCCCCTACGACTCCCCGCAGGCCGCCGCCGACGCCGTCCACGCCCGAGGCCAGCGTCTCGTCGTCACCTCGCTGGCCGCGGACGCCACCCCGCACACCGCCTACGACTGGACGCAACCCACCGCCGTCGCCCTCGGCAACGAACAACGAGGCATCTCCGACGATCTCGCCGCCCTCGCCGACGCCCACATCACCATCCCCATGGCCGGGTTCGCCCAATCCCTCAACATCAGCGTCGCCGCCGCGATCGTCCTCGCCACCGCCCACGAACAACGCACGGCCGCCGGCCTGCTGACACCTCGCTGGTCCGACAGCAAGCAGGCGCTGCTCAAGCAGTGGGTGGGACGTGAGCGCGTGGGGTGAAGCCGATCTTCCGCGACCCCGATCCCGCTGAGTACGCCCAAGTCCTCTCCTACTACCTGAACCTGCCAAATTGACGGTTTCTTTGGTCGCCCGACGAAGTGTTGTCGTGGCTTGAGCCGGACCACGGGATGTTGACCTATGGGCGATTCGGTTTTGTCCCCTCGCCCTGTCCATCCCCCATGTTTCTCCCCACACCACCGCCCCGCGATACACTGGCCGTCCGATGATTCGTGACGAGATCGTGACGTTGGTGGAGCAGGCCCTCGCCGAGGCGCAGAGCGCCGGGGAGCTGCCGCAGTTCGCTGCGCCCGAGGTGACCACGGAGCATCCGGCGCGGCCGGAGCATGGCGATTTCTCCGCCAACCTGCCGTTGCGCATCCAGGGCCTGGCCAAGATGAAGGCGATCGATGTCGCCGAAGCGCTGCGAGCCCACGTGCCGGACCACCCCGCGGTGTCCGAGGTGCGCGTCGCGCCGCCAGGGTTCCTCAACTTCTACCTCGCGCCCGCGTGGGCTGCGGCGCAGGCCGCGGAGATCGCGGCGGCGGGCGACCGCTACGCCTCGACGGACGCCGGCGCGGGGCAGCGCGTGCAGATCGAGTACGTCAGCGCCAACCCCACCGGCCCGATCCACGTCGGCAACGGCCGCGGCGCGGCCATCGGCAGCACGCTCGCGCACGTCTTCGAGGCCGCGGGCTACGAGGTCGAGCAGGAGTATTACGTCAACGACGCCGGCACCCAGGTCGCCATCTTCGGCCGCACCCTCTACGCCCGCTACGAGCAGCTCCACGGGCGCGATATCGAGGTGCCGGAGAACGGCTACCCCGGCGAGTACATGGTCCAGGTCGCCAAGGCGATCAAGGAGGAGGCGGGCGACCGCTACCTCCGCCCGGAGGGCGACGACGCCGACCCGGCCCTGGGCGCCATCGGTCTGCAGGTGATGGTCGACGGCATCCGCGAGGACCTGCGCGTGATGCGCGTCGAATACGACGAGTGGTTCAGCGAGCAGTCGCTGATGGGCGAGGGCGGTCCCTACACGACGATCCTCGAGCGCCTGCGCGATCAGGATCAGGTGATCGAACGCGATGGCGCAGTCTGGTTCGCCAGCAGCGAACTGGGCGAGTCGAAGGACAATGTGCTGATCCGCTCGGACGGCTCGCCGACGTACTACGCGACCGACATCGCGTACCACTACGACAAGTTCGTCACACGCGGCTTCGACCGCGTGATCGATATCTGGGGCGCCGACCACCAGGGCCACGTGTCGAGGGTGAAGGCCGCCGTCCAGGCCATCGGCGCCGAGTCCGACCACCTGGACGTGCTGCTCTACCAGCTGGTCACGCTGCGGCGCGGCGACGAGGTGGTCCCGCTGTCCAAGCGCGCCGGCGAGATCGTGACGCTGCGCGATGTCGTCGAAGAGGTCGGCGTAGACGCTGCACGCTTCTTCTTCCTGCTGCCCTCGGCGAACCAGACGATGGACTTCGACCTCGAGCTGGCCACGAAGCAGAGTGACGAGAACCCGGTCTACTACGTCCAGTACGCCCACGCCCGCATCGCGAGCATCCTCGAGCGTGCCGTCGACGAGGGCCTGTCGTCGGCCGACGCCGACACCTCGCTGCTGACGCACCCCGCGGAGCAGGCGCTGATCCGCCAGCTCTTGCTCCTCCCGGAGGTGCTCGAGCAGGTGATCGAGGACCTCGCCCCCCACCACCTCCCGCACTACTCGCAGGAACTGGCTCGCGCCTTCCACGTCTTCTACACGGAGTGCCGCGTGATCCAGCCGGAGGAACCGGCGCTCACCTCGGCGCGCCTGTTGCTCCTCGAGGCCACGCGCACCGTCCTCGCCCGCACGCTGGGCCTGATGGGCATCACCGCACCAGACGAGATGTAGTGGGTCGATAGCGACCGAACAGCCTGACTGAGACCGCTGCGCGACGATGGATTCGCGGCGGTTAGATCGGCATCATTCCTTGCACTCCCAGCGCCATTCGACGCCGGCGACGCTCGTCCTCAGCGCACTGTTCGTGACTCTCCTCGCGACTGCCTGTACCTCGAAGAACACACCGCCCGAGGTGTTCCCGACCGCCGCTGCCATCGCGTCGGTCGTGCCGAACCCTGGCGACGGGTTCGCCATCGGCCTCGACGGCAAGACGATCGCCTGGACGTCGCACGAGTGCGGTTGCGTCACACCGCCTCGATGACGCCATCGGCGAGCCGCTGATTCCGCCCGTCGAGATCGTGGACTAGCCGCCCGGTTCCGGCACCTCAGTACCGACCACCTCGCCCGTTTCAACGTGGTGCTTCAGTCCCGCGAGCACCTGCGTCGCGGTTCCGCCGAGGGCTTCGGCCACGCGTGCCTCCCGGTCGCGGGCGTCGTCGACGAGCTCGAAGTCGAACGCCATCGTGACTTCGATCGTCGTGCCGTCCTCGGAGGGTGCCAGCGTGAACGTCGAGGTCTGCGTGGCCATCGGTCCGTTCGGCGCAACCTCGATCACCAGCGACCGTCCCTCGTCCCAGCCGTCGATGCGCTCCTCGACCTCACCTCGGGGGAACAGGTCGCAGTGACGCGTCGCGCCAGGGCCGGACCCGGCGTCGCCCGTCAGGTACGACTTCAGCACCACCGGACTCCAGCGCTCGATCGCGCCGAAGTCAGCGAGTACGACCCACACCGCCGCCGAGCTCGCAGCGATCGTGACGGCACCGGAGACCTGTGGCATCGCGCACCCCGCGCGGACGGTACCAGACAGCCCGAGCGGCCTCGCGACCCTGCGCGCATTCGTCGATATCATCGAGGGGTCATCACACCTCGCGGGCGAGTGGAGTAAGCGTCGCATGGGCGAGCGCAAGCGCATCCTGACTGGAGTTCGGCCGACCGGGTCACTGCACCTCGGTCACTACGGTGGCGCGCTCGAAAACTGGGTGCGGCTGCAGGAGGAGTACCACTGCTTCTTCCTCATCGCCGACTACCAGGTCTCCGACCATGTCGACGAATTCGAGAACATCCGAGGCTACGTGCTGGACGTTGCGGCCGATTGGCTGGCCGTCGGGCTCGACCCGAACGAGCACCACTATGTCCTCGAGAGCCTGGTGCCGGAGCACGCGGAGCTGACGACGTGGCTGAGCTGGTGGCTGCCGCTGGGCCGGCTGCAGCGCAACCCGACCCTCAAGGCGGAGCTCGAAGACTTCGAGGGCAAGTCCGTGCCGACCGCGTTCTTCAACTACCCGGTGATGCAGGTCGCCAACATCCTGCTGCCCAAGGCGCACCTCGTCCCGGTGGGCGAGGACCAGATGCCGCACATCGAACTCACCCGCGAGGTCGCCCGGCGCTTCAACCGTGTCCACGGCGCGGAGGTCTTCCCGGTGCCCGAAGGCCTCGTCGGGAGGGTGGCGCGCCTCGTCGGCCTCGACGGAGACGCCAAGATGTCGAAGTCGCTGGGCAACACGATCGACCTCAAGGACGACGAAGAGACCGTCACCAAGAAGGTGATGAGTATGTACACCGACCCCACGCGGCTGCGCGCCACCGACCCGGGCCATGTCGAGGGCAACCCGGTGTTCATGTACCACGACGCGTTCAACCCGGACCTCGAGGAGGTCCAGGACCTCAAGGACCGCTACGTCGTCGGCAAAGTCGGCGATGTCGAGGTCAAGCAGAAGCTCGCGCTCGCGCTCAACACGATGCTGGACCCGATCCGTGAACGTCGCGCCTATTTCGACGAGCACCCCGGCGCCGCCAAGGACGCCATCCTCGACGGCTCAGCCCGCGCTCGCGAGGTCGCCAAGCAGACCATGGCCGAGGTCCACGAAGCGATGGGCACCAACGCGCTCTAGTCGCCTCCGCCGGCGGTGCGCTCGAAGGTCTGATCGAAGGCTGGAGCAGCTCGGCGGACCGCGGGTGAGAACACCGTGTACGCCGCCATCAGCCACGCGCCCGCAATCACCACGCCGAGCACGGCGTCGATGCCCGACGTTTCGATCAGCACCCCCGAGCCGAGGACACTGAGCGGCGCGAGCACGCTTGTCAGTCCGCCGCTCATGGCGTTGACGCGTCCCAGCATCTCCACGGGCGTTCGCGTCTGGAACACCGACGCCATCATCGGGCTCATCGCGCCGATCACGGTCCCCCCGAGGACCAGCGACGCGACGCGCAGCACGAGCGGATCGATGAAGGCGAAGCCCGTCATCGCCGCAGAGATCGTGACGATCGAGAGGACGAAGTGTGGGTAGCGAGGCAGCCGGTGGCCGAACACGCCGTAAAGCACAGTACCGATCAGCGCACCGACTCCGAACGCCCCGAAGAAGGCACCGAGCACCCACGCAGCGTCATACTCATCGCGCGCGATCACCGCGAAGATGACGACGAACGGCATGAAGATCAGGTTCGCCATCATGGAAGTGGGGAAGACCGCCCGCAGCACCGGGTCATGTGCGATATGTGCCGCGCCGTCGAGGATCTCGCGCCAGTAGGACGTGCCTTCGCCGCCGACGGGGCGTGCGGCGCGGGTGAGCGGCGCGATGCCCGCGCTGATGAGGACGATCGCGATGGCGAACGTGCCCACGTCGAAGTAGAGCGCGACCGGCGCGCTGAACAAGGTGAGCAGCACACCCGCGGCAACGGGCCCCAGCAGGCTGCCAGCGCCGTTTGTCGCGAATTGCAGGATCGCGTTGCCTCGCTCGAGCGGCATCGAGGCGCGGGCACTGAGCGCCGGGACCATCGACTGGCGTGCCGAGAAGCCCGGGATGTCGAAGAAGGCGCCAACCGCAGCCAACACGAGGATGTGCCAGAACTCGAGCACTCCGGCGAAGTGCAGCAACGGGATCAGCAGCACACTGATGCCGCTGAGCGCGTCGCTCAGCACGCTCGTGCGCTGGAAGCCGAGCCGGTCGATCGCCGCGCCGCCGAGGATGCCGGCCACGACCCCGCCACCAGCCGTCACACCGGCGACGAGGCCCGTCTGCGCCGGGCTGCCGGTCGAGATCAGGACAAACCAGGGGATCGCAAGCGCCGCGATACCGTTGCCGACGCCGGATATACCGGCCGCCGCGGCCAGGATCCAGATCCCACGCCGGGTGCGCAGGTCACGACCGGTAGCAGGGGCGACGGGCGCTTCGGTCATGTGCGGAGCCTAGCGCTGGGTCCGGCAACGAAGGAGGCCGCCCGTGCGGGCGGCCCTAGACCCTTCGTGCCAACGTTGAGGTGTCAGCGAGCGTCGACCGAGACGTAGTCTCGCGCCGTCTCGCCAACGTAGATCTGGCGAGGCCGGAAGATGCGGTTGCCGGACTCCCACTGCTCCTGCATGTTCGCCATCCAGCCGAGGGTCCTCGAAGCCGCGAAGAGCGGCGTGAAGAAGTCCGTCGGGATGTCGATGGCCGCGAAGACGCAGCCGGAAAACAGGTCGACGTTCGGGAACAACCCGCGGTCGCCCAGGCGGTCGGTCGCCACCTTCTCCACCGTGAGCGCGATCTGGTAGAGGTCGTCGACCTCAGACTCCGGCTCGATCACCTCGGTCGCCAGTCGCTGGATCACGTTCGAGCGCGGGTCCTTCACGTGGTACACGCGGTGCCCGAAGCCGGGGATTTTGTACTTGTCGTCCAGCAGTCGCTCGATCTGCTCCTCGGCCGAGGCCGGGTCGCCGATCTCCTGGAACAACCGCAGCGACGCCTCGTTCGCCCCGCCGTGCGCCGGCCCGCTGAGCGCGCCCACGCCCGCCGAGACCACCGCCTCCGGCTCCGCCTTCGTGGAGGTGACAACCCGCGAGGTGAACGTCGAGGCGTTCCCGGCCGAGTGGTCGGCCTGCAGAATCAGCAGCGCGTTCATGATGCGCGTCGTGAGCTCGGTCGGCTCCTGGCCCGTCACCATGCGCACAAGCATCTCGGCGTGGGTGTCATCCTCGCGCGGAGGCTCGTAGTCGCGGCCGTCCGCAGCCTGCGCGATCACGCCGACCAGATGGCCGATCTTGGCGACCAAACGCTGGCCACGCTCGACGACGGTATCAGCCTTGCGCTCGAAGTCGTTGTCCATCGGACCCAGGGCCGCGACGGTGGCCTGAAGGGCGAACATCGGGTGCGAGAGTTTGGCAGCGCTGCGGGCGAAGTCGATCTGATCGATCGTCAGGGCTCGGTCCGCGCGCATCTGGGTTGTGATCTCGTCGATGCGCTGCTGGCTGGGGAGTTCGCCGTCGTAGAGGAGCGCGACGATCTCTTCGAAGGTGTTCGTGGGGCCGGTCAGATCCTCGATTGAATAACCCCGATAGCTGAGTCGCCCAACCTCGCCCTCGACGAGCGAGATGCTGGACTCGGCGATCGGGACGCCTTCCAGCCCGGGGCTAAGCGACGGCGAATCCGTCGTCATAGTTCCTCCCGTTTCACGGTGCGTCCGGCAACCGGCATCCGCCGCCCCGGGCGCGTGTCCTGTCTCGGCCAGACTCGGCGAGGCGTGTGGCTACCGCAGGCCATGGGCCGCGTCCGGTCCGAGCTTCGGCAGTATAGCGAATCCCGCGAGACGCATTATGAAAGCGCGCCTACCTTTCGAGCGATGTCGCGAACCGCAACGCGAAGCCGTCCGGATCAGCAATGATGAAATCTCGCAGCCCGTACTCGCGGTCGTCGATCGGCCGGTACACGGTCGCCCGGAGCTCGATGGCACGTTCCCAGTAGGCATCAACGTCGTCGACCATCACCCGCACGTTCGCCTGCGGTCTCTCCACCGGCGAAACCTCCAGCTCCTGGAGAAAGAGCAGGCTCGCCTCCCACGCGAGGATGGCGAATCCTCCTTCGGCGGCATCGCCGACCTGAACGAACCCGAGCGCGCGATAGAACTCGAGGGAGCGCTCGATGTCGCTCACAAACACCTCGACCACCAGCTGCTCAGACGGGTCGTTCTGTGCGGCCACCGTCTCGTCTCGTTTCTGGCCGTCGCCCCTGTTGGCTCACCGAGGGCTCAGGCGCCCTCCTCGGCCAAATGTTCGAGGACGAAGTCGTGCACGAGCTCGAAGACCTCGTCGGAGTGCGCGCGAAGGCCGTGTCCGTCGCCCTCGAGGATGACGAGACGCTTGGGATCGTTCGCGCGCTCGTAGATGTCCTTCGACGCCTGCTGGTCCAGGATCTCGTCGGCGTCACCGTGGATCAGCAGCAGCGGCTTATGCAGCTCGTCGACCTCCTGCGTTCCGTAGCGCTGCGAAGACATGCCGGTCGCCGCGGTGACGAGCGGCGCTAGCTGCGCGGCCTTGACCGCGACCGCACCTCCGAACGAGTGGCCGACGACAACCGCACGCTCAGCGCCGATGCCCTTGAGGAACGAACAAGCGGCCAGCGCATCGAGCACGCACTCCTCAAACTCGCCCGGCTCGCGGTACTCGACGCGGAGGCCCGTGATGCCGCCCTGCTGTAGCGACTGCCCCAGGCGTAGATAGACCTCGTTCGCCGGTCCCTTGACGCCGCCAGCCGCGCCACCGAGGAAGATCGCGGCGCCGGTCTTGCCCTCGACGGGCGTCATGTGGGCGGTGATCGTGCCTCGCGTGGTCTCGATCTCGACCGTCATCTCGCTGGGCTGGTCGCCCGCGCGGGCGCGCACGCCCTTGATCGAGAGCGTCAGGTCCTCGTCGGGTGGGCGCGGCGGAGCGGGTCCGGTCGGCTCGCCCGAGGGGGCGCCACCGGCCGCCCCGTCGCCGCGCGGCAGGGCGCCGAATCCGGGCGGATCGTCTGAGGGCGTCCCCCCGTTCTCGCGCGGCAGGCCTCCGAAGCCGGGAGGTTGATTGGTCATGACCGGCGGAGCGTAGCAGACGCCCTCACGCCGCCGAGCCCGCACCGTCGGCGCTCGTGAGCAAGGGCGGACGGCGCTCGCGCCAGTCCGTCAGCTGCTCGTAAGCGTGCGCAGCGCCGAGGATCGTCGACTCCTCGAACGTGCGCCCCACCAGCTGCAGGCCGACCGGTAAACCGTCAGCGAAGCCGCACGGGACGCTCAGCGCCGGGTTGCCCGCGATGTTCGCGGGGATGGTGTAGAGGTCGTTGAGGTACATCGCATACGGGTCGTCGAGCTTCGAGCCGAGCTCGAACGCGGTGGTCGGCGCCGTCGGCGTCGCGATCACGTCGACGCGCTCGAAGGCCTCCACGAACTCACGCCGGATCAGCGTCCGTACCTTCTGCGCCTTCAGGTAGTACGCGTCGTAGTAGCCAGCCGACAGCGCGTAGGTGCCGAGCATGATGCGCCGCTTCACTTCAGCGCCGAAGCCCCGCCCGCGCGTGCTCGACATCTCCTCCTCGACACTCGCGCCGTCGGTGACGGAGTAGCCGTACTTGACGCCGTCGTACCGCGCGAGGTTCGCCGATGCCTCGGACGGGGCGATGATGTAGTACACCGGCAGCGCCGCCGAGGCCGTGGGCAGCTCGATGCTGCGGTCAACGCTCGCGCCGTTCGCCTCGAGCGTTTCGATGGCCGCCTCGACGGCAGCGCGCACGCCGTCGTCGAGGCCCTCCGCGAACAGCGCCGAGGGCACGCCCACGCGCAAGCCGTCGAGCCCCCGTTCGAACCGCTCGCGATAGTCGGACACCGCGACGTCCGCGGTCGTCGAGTCCCGTGGGTCGCGGCCGGCGATCACGCCGAGGAGGTCCGCGGCGTCAGCTGCGTCGCGCGCGAACGGCCCCACCTGCTCCAGCGACGAGGCGAAGGCGACGACGCCGTAGCGCGAGACGCGACCATAGGTTGGCTTCACACCCACCACGCCACAGAGCGACGCCGGCTGGCGGATCGAACCGCCCGTGTCGGTGCCGAGCGAGACCGGCACGCCGCGCGAGGCCACCGTCGCGGCCGAGCCGCCCGAGGATCCGCCGGGCGCTCGCGCGAGGTCCCAGGGGTTGTGCGTGGCGCCAAACGCAGAGAACTCCGTCGAGGAACCCATCGCAAACTCGTCGAGGTTGGCCTTGCCGACGATCACCGCGCCCGCGGCCTGGATACGCTCCACGACCGTGCAGTCGATGATCGGCTTGAAGCCCTCGAGCATGCGCGAGCCGGCCGTGGTGTCGATGTCACGAGTGGAGAGCAGGTCCTTCACCCCGATCGGGACGCCGGTGAGCGGCCCCGCGTCGCCCGAGGCGATCCGAGCGTCGGCGGCTTCCGCCTGAGCGAGCGCGAGCTCGTCTGTGAGGCGAATGTAGGCGTTGAGCGCCGGCTCCTGCTCGCGGACGCGCTCGAGCGTCGCCTCTGCGAGCGCCACTGCGCTGTAGTCACCCGCGCGCAGGCGCACCGCGTGCTCGTGCGCGGTGACGTCGAGATCGATCGAGGGCGTCTCGGCAGCCATACGCGCGCTCAGTCCAGCACCGCGCGCACGCGGAAGTAGTCGCCATCGCGGCGCGGGGCGTTGGCCAGCACCTCGTCGCGGGGGGCGCTCGGCTCGGTCACGTCGGCGCGGTCGACGTTGGTCGTGTCGAAGGACTGCGCCGTCGGCGGCACGTCCTCCGTGTCGATCTCGTCGAGGACGGCGAAGTGGTCGAGGATCGCCGAGAGTTCGTCTCGCAGCCGCTCGACCTCGTCGTCCTCGAGGCCGACACGCGCGAGCGTGGCGATGTAGCGGACTTCGTCGGCCGTCAGTGCCATGCGGCTCCTCAATCGTCTTGCCGGCGAGCAGTCGTTAGCTATTGGTCAGCGATCGGACATAGCCCAGCGCCGGGACTGCCGATATTCTAGGAGCGACCCCACCACTGAACCATCCCGAGTGTCTCGCCGATCACTCGACCGGGGCTCAACGAGGGCCGTACGATCGGTATGACGGGCGGGTGAAGAGGACGACGAGCGTGTCCGACGCTTCGCGCGCCACAACGCTGGTACGTGCCGCCCCCGTGCAGCCGCCGCCCCTCGGGCGCACCGTGCGCGCCTCCCGTCCCGACGCCGCTCGGCTTGGCAACCCCTCCTTCGTCTGGCGCTCCGGCCAGGAGCGCCGGCTCGACATGATCGAAGAGCACGCACCGCTCGAGGGTCGGCGCGTATTCGACCTCGGCTGCGGCCTCGGCGAGTACGTGCGGGCGATGACTCGGCGCGGCGCGCGTGCGCTCGGAGGCGACATCGAGCTGTCCCGCCTCGTCGAGGCGCGGGCGCGCGTCGCGGCGGATGACACGACCGACGGCGCGCTTGTCGACGGCTTTCTCGCCAGCGCCGGGGAGGCGCTCCCCTTCGCCGACGGGTCGCTCGATGTGATCGTGCTGAACGAAGTGATCGAGCACGTAGACGACGACCGCGCAACCCTCGCTGAGATCGCGCGCGTGCTCCCGCTCGGGGGCACCTGTGTGCTCTTCGCCCCGAACCGCCTGTACCCCCTGGAGACGCACGGCATCTACCTGCGCGGGCGTTACGTCTTCGGCAACATCCCGTTCGTGAACTGGCTGCCCGACGTCCTGCGCCATCGCCTCGTGCCGCACGCGCGCGCCTACCGGCACGGCGACTGGCGTCGCCTCGTCGAGGGCCTGCCCCTCGAGATCGCGCACCACAGCTACGTCTATCCCGGCTTCGACAACATCGACGCGCGCTCGCAGCGGCTGGCAAGCGCAATGCGGCGCTTCTGCTACTGGGCAGAGGGCAATCCACTACGCCGGTTTGGCCTCTCGCACCTCGTCATCCTCCGCCGCGTCGCGGCAACCGCGAACGGCGGTCAGGCGTGACGGCGAGCAAGACCGCGCGCCGGATGCGCAGCAGGCGACGCAAGGACGGTGCGAAGAAAAACAACGGCGGCCGGCGGCGGCTGCTGTTCGGCCTCTTCGGCGTCCTGGCGCTGCTGGTGGTCGCCGCCGGCGCGGCAGCGGGAGGCGCAGCCATCTACGGCCTGAACCGCTATAACGAGATCGCGGACGAGGTGGTACCGCCCGAGCAGCTGATCTCCGAGTTCTCGCGTGGCGGCGCCCGCGTCTACGATCGCAACGGCCAACTGCTCTACGAGTTCATCGACCCGCTCGCGGGACTGCGCCGTCCGGTCGCACTCGCCGAGATCTCGGACCATCTGATCAACGCGACCATCGCCGTCGAGGATCCCACGTTCTACGAGAACAACGGTCTCAACATCCGCGGCCTCACACGCGCAGCGATCGAGAACCTGACGCCGTACCAGGGCGCGCTCTTCGAGGGTTCGGGCGGCTCCTCGATCACCCAGCAACTGGCCAAGAACGTGTACATCCCGATCGAGGAGCGTAGCCGGCGCTCGATCGATCGCAAAATCCGAGAGACGGTGATCGCCCTCGAACTGACGCAGCAGTACGAGAAGGACCAGATCCTCGAGTGGTACCTGAACTCGATCCCTTACGGCGGCATCTACGTCGGCATCGAGGCCGCTGCCGAGGGCTATTTCGACAAGTCGGCGGCTGAACTCGACCTGCACGAGGCGGCGCTGCTGGCGGGCATCCCACAGTCGCCGGCGATCTACGACCCGTTCTCCGGCGCGAACTACGACCAGGAGGTACAAACGTTGCGGGCGGACTCCGCCGCCAAGGCACGGCAGGCCGGTGTCCTCGACCTCATGGCCCAGCGCGGCGTCATCTTCCTCCAGGACGCCGCGGCGGCCAAGGTGCAACCGCTCGTGTTCAAGGTCGGCCGCTTCGACATCCAGGCGCCGCACTTCGTGCTCAACCGCGTCCGCGAGGAGATCATCACCCGCTTCGGCGAGCGCGCGCTCTTCGAGGACGGACTGGAGATCTTCACGACGCTCGACCTCGAGCTGCAGCACATGGCGGAAGAGATCCTCGAGCGCCAGCTCGCGGAGCGCGGTGACGACATCGGCGCGCACAACGGCGCGATGATGGCGCTCGACGTGAACACCGGGCAGATCCTCGCCTACGTCGGCAGCCGCGACTACTTCAACGATGAGATCGAGGGGCGCAACGACAACATCACCGCCCTGAACTCGCCCGGGTCCACGCTCAAGCCCTTCACCTTCATGACCGCCTTCACGAAGGGCTGGGGCACGGGAACAGGCATCCTCGACACGCCGCTGGAGATCATCGACGCCGCGACCGGCGAGCCCTTCGCACCACGCGACCCGATCGCAGAGCTGCAGGGACCGATGCGGGCGGAGCTCGCGCTCGGCAACTCGCTGAACATCACGGCCGCCCGCACGATCCTGTTCGCGGGTGTGGGGGACACGATCCAGATGCTGAAGGCGGTCGGCTACACCTCGCTGGACAACCCCCTTGGCTACGGCCCTGCGCTCACCCTCGGCGGCGTCGACATCACGCTGCTCGACCAGATGATCGGCTACTCCGTCCTCGCCTCCGGCGGCCTGATGCGAGGGCAGGAGATCGTCCATGACCAGGTCGATGGCGATGAGCGCCAGCTCGAGCCCGTCTCCCTGCTGCGTGTCACCAACTTCGACGGCGAGCTGCTGCACGAATTCGTCGCGCCCGAGGAGCGCCGCGTCGTCCGGCCGGAGTACCCGTTCCTCGTCACCTCCGTGATCTCGAACGGCGACAACTGGTGCCTGACCTACGGTGCCTGCGGCGCGCTCTATCTGAACGACCAGCGACCGGCCGGCGTGAAGACCGGCACCAGCGAACCGTTCGAGGAGTCGCGTGAGATCGGAGAGACCTGGACGCTCGGCTACACGCCGGACTTCGTGGCGGGTGTCTGGATCGGCAACGCCGACAACACGCCGATCCCGCGCATCTTCTCCAGCTCGGTCTCGCTACCGGTCTGGCGTGAGTTCACCGAGCGGGCACTCGTGCACCTCGCGCTGCCGCCGAGGCCGTTCGAACGGCCGGAAGATGTCGTGTCGCGCGAGGTCTGCTGGCCTTCGGGGCGGCTCCCCTCGGAGCTGTGCCCGCAACTCAACCGCTACGACTCGCTATTCGCTGAGGAGACGCTCCCGCGCACCGCCGAGGACCTCGCGGCGGCGCAGGATAGCTGGTGGCAAACGGTCGCCATCGACTCGCGCACGGGCCGCCTCGCCGCCCCGACGACCCCGGCCGTCTACGTGCGCAACGAGGTGCGCCTCGTCTTCCTGCCGGACGAGATCGAGATGTGGGAGGGCTTGCGCGACTGGGCGGCGAGCAACGGGGTGCTGCCGCTGCTCGCGCCGTCGGACACACTCTCCACGGGGCCGCTCCCTGTGCAGGTGATCACCCCCGCGTCGTCGCAGATCGTGCAGGGGGCGCTCACGATCCAGGGCCGCGCCAGTTCCGACGCGTTCCTGCGCTACACCGTCGAGTGGGGTCAGGGCATCCAGCCACAGACCTGGGTCCGCATCTCCACTTCGACGCTGCCAGTGGCGGGCTTCGGACCGCTCGGCATCTGGAACACCACCCAGCTGCCAAACGGCCTCTACACGCTGCGGGTGACGCTGGAGGACGCGGTGCTCGGCGCGCAGCCGTTCCAGATCCCGGTCACAGTGAACAACCTCGACCAGCAGGTGCCCGCCGGCCTGATCCCACTGGCGCGCATCATCACCCCAGCGCCAAACAGCCGCATCCAACAGCCCTCCACGGCAGTGATCGCGACTGTACAGTCGGGACAGCTCATCAACTGGACCCTGGAGGTAGGAGCGGGCTTCAACCCCAAGTCCTGGACCCTGCTCGCAGTTGGCAACCAACCGTTGCTCAACGCACCGCTCACGATCTGGGATGCCTCGGAGCTCGAAAGCGGCGCGTACACCTTGCGCCTGACGCTGCGCGACGGTCTCTATGGCGACGCCGTCACAACCACGCTCGTGGTGGTGGACCTGCCTGAGGAGAACTGAGGCGCGAAAAGCCTGCCGTGACAGGCTCGTTGGGGCCTGATTCATACCCACGTCGGAAAGAATCTGAATCCCGACAGGGCTTGTTCAAGCGTCGCAACAGCACCCCGGCCCCCATCCATTAAGGAACCGTCAGCACCCGTCGGGGCGCCGCCTGTGGCGCCCGCGCGTGCGAGGGGGGCACCTGATGGCGGTCATCGCCGTTGCAGTCTCGAACGACGAACTCCGCGCGCGGTTAATCCACTCGCTCGGAGCGGCCGAATACGCCACTACGGAGGCCCTGGACGGTCTCGCCGCGCTTCGCGTCGCCTTCGAACAGCATCCAGACGCCATGGTCATCGACGTGGCGATCGAGGAGGTGGACGGCCTGGAACTCGTCCGCATGCTCCGTGCCGCCTCGGATGTTCCGATCATCGCGATCGCGCCGGAAGGCGAGCCCGAGTTGAGCGTTCAGCTCCTCGACATCGGCGCCGACGATGTCGCTACCTACGCCGCGCCCTCTTCGGAGATCGTCGCACGCGTGCGCGCCACGGTGCGGCGCACGCAGCGTCGCTCGCCAGCGAGGCCGACTGACACGGTGCTGGTGAAGACCGGGGACCTGATCGTTGATCGTGAGGCGAAGGTCGTTTCCAAGCACGGGGAGCAAGTTTCGCTGACCCGCACCGAATATCGCCTACTGGACGCTCTGGCGGCACGCGTCGGGCAGATGGCGCCGCACCGCTTCCTGCTGAGCACAGTCTGGGGCGACGCCTTCGTCGACGATACGCACTACCTGCGGGTCTACATCGGATATCTCCGGCAAAAGCTCGAAGACGATCCGAAGCACCCTCAGTACCTCGTGAACGAATGGGGCATGGGCTACCGCCTCGCCTCGCTGCCGACGGCGGGAGTAGCCGGCGCCACAGCACCGGCTACGTCCGAAGCGGAACGTGACACGAGCCCCTCGAGCGCTTAGCTTCTCCGACCACGCCTGAAACGACCGATTCTGCGTGACTCTCATGCTTGCATACGAGATTTAGATATGTGTGCTGGCGCCGGAAGGTCGACCCGGGAACCTCAGGAGAGCTACGCATCGGCAGGCAGAGAGACGCGTGGCGAATTCCGCCTATAGGCGTTTTCACACAACTGCGTAACAAATCATCAGCCTCGGCCCATCTTCCAGATGAAACTCATCGACGCGGAGGCCGCGGGCGGTGTCGAGGCGGGGGGCCACGCAGTGACGGTTGTTGCGATAGTTGATCCTGACGAGACCACACGACGCCGGTTGGTTCGCACCCTCGAGGGTGGCGAGCTGATCACGATCGAGGCGAGCGACGGGCTTGAGGCGCTGCGCACGACGTTCGCGTCGCGTCCCAACGCGGCTGTCATCGACCTACAGACCACAGGCATCGACGGACTCGAGCTGGTGCGTGTGATGCGCGCTGCCTGCGACATGCCGATCATCGCCGTCGCGCCTGCTGGTATGGCGCAGTTGACCGTGCGCGCCCTGGACGCCGGCGCCGACGACGTGATCGAGCGGACTTGCTCCGCCACAGAGATCCTCGCCCGAGTGCGCGCCGCCATCAGGCGATACCAGCGTCGGCCCGTGCAGGACGACGTCGCGAGGCATGTCGCCTCCGGCGCAATCGTGATCGACCGCGAGGCGCAGACAGTCACGAAGCACGGCGAGATCGTGCAGCTCACACGCACCGAGTACCGTCTGCTCGACGCGCTCTCGGCACGACTGGGCGAGGTGGCACCGCATCGCTACCTGCTCAGCACCGTCTGGGGCGACGCCTACGTAGACGACACGCACTACCTCCGCGTGTACATCGGCTACCTGCGACAGAAGCTCGAGGACAACCCGTCTGAGCCGCGCTATCTCCTTAACGAGTAGGGCATGGGCTACCGCCTGGTGCGCCTGCCTGCAGAGGACACCGAAGCGGTGCCTGCGGAGGCGGCGCCCGCCGAAGCGGTAGCTGCCGACGCGGTGCCCGCCGAGGCGGAGGCTACTGATGCAGTGGCCGCCACCGAGGAGCCGACGCCGCTCCCGGCGGAAGCGATCACCGCCGCCGTCTAACGGCACAGCACGAGCGAGGAGGCACCGCATGGCCTCCATGGCTCGGGAACTCTCCGCGAAGCCGCCGGTCAACGCCGGCGGCTTCTGCTATCTGCTGGGCGGACGACCGGGTGCGGCTCAGGCGCTTTCCATGGTTCGTCGCATGGCGGCGGGCCCGGCGCCCGTCGTCGACAGGGTGTAGCCCGAGCCCCACTCCGTCTTGAGCAGCGTCGGCAGCGCCGGATCCATCTCGAGCTTCTCGCGCAACTGGCGAATGTAGATCCGCAGGTAGTGACGCGCCGAGAGGTACTCGGGACCCCACACACGTGCGATCAGGTCGCGGTGCGAGATCGTCTCATCCGGACGCTCGGCCAGCACCTCGAGGACGCGGTACTCGTTCGGCGTCAGCCGCACCGGCTCGCCGTCCTTCAACACCTCGTGACGGCGCAACGAAATAGCGACCGGCCCGATCACCAGGTCGAAGTCATCGTCGCCGACCACGTCTTCCGCCCGACGCGCCGCGGCCCGCAGCCGCGCCGCGCGCTCGATCGGCGCGGTACGCGAGGAGAAGAAATCGGACGCGCCGAGGTCGAGGTAGCGCATGGCCTGCGCCGACTCATCCGGCGGGCCGATCACCACCACCTGCCGCTGCGAGCGACGAGATAGGTCGGCCACCAGCTCGTGGTAGTGCTCCGATCGCGCGTCGACCAGGACCACATCAGCCGGCTGCTGACGGATCTCATCGAGGCGACGGAAGCTGAACGTCGCAACGTCGAACTCACCCTCGAGCGCCTCGCGGAGGTCGAACCGGTTGGACAGGATGCTGACGTTTGTGCGACGCCCGCCCTGTGGCTGGGCGCGACACTCTGATTCATAGCAGTCATGGCGACAATCCCTCTGCCGTTCGGTGATGCGGTGCATCACGTACGAACCGGCGCTGTCGCCCCGCCCACGGACTGACCAGCGGGGAGCGGCGATGCAACGCCCTCACAGCTGGACTATCGACAATGATAAACGGAATCTTTAGATTTGTGTACTGCCGATGGACCATCTTGAAGATCTCTGTGTACTGCCGATGGACCATCCATTGTCGACGCCGAGCCACTCTCTGACGGAGCTCAATGCGACAGGAATAGTGGCCGCGCAACAATCTCCCGTCAGATATCGGGTCGTAAATAGCGAATGCGAACCATCTCGATGTCTAGATGCTCCAGGATCTTGTTAGTGACGACGCTCACAAAGGCATGTTCCTCGCCTCCGGAGCATCCATTGTCGATGCCGTGCCAGTCTCTGACGGAGCTCTATGCGACAGGAACAGTGGCCGCGCGACAATCTCCCTCGACCCTCGGGCGTGACTTGGAGACTTCGCATGGCTCTACAGACTCCGGACGCGGCCATCCGCCAGCTGGCTGCGCCGCTCGCACGTGTCGGCGACGCCGGCTTCGTCCTCGGCCTGCTCGCGCTGGTCGGCGGATGGAGCGGCATCGCGCCCGCGGCCTGGTCGTTCCCAGCACTGCTGCTCGCCGCCAGCGGCTTCACGATCGCAACCATCGCGCGCGCCGGGCTCCGCGAGGTAGCCGCCGACGAGGCGGTAACGGCGCTGAGCCGGACTGCCGACTCCGAACTGCTGCAGTTCCGCGCGGAGCTGATGCAGCCGGCTCGTGGCGTCGTGGCGCGGCTGTGGTCGGGCATCGGTGACGCGCCGGCCCCCGGCTGCCGTTGGCGAGTCGGCCACGCCCTGTGCCGCGGCTACGCGACCCTCGCTCGCGAGCAGCTGTGCAGCTGCAACTGCCATCGCCACGATGCGCTCGGACTGACCGGTCGCGATCACGCCTCGCTCTGGCTCGCCGATGACGAGCGCTTCACACTCGCCCGCCGGCGCTCTCTGCGCGGCGTCGAGGCCTAGCGCGTCGCCTCCCGCTCCCCGAGGGCACTCAGCACCGCGGCGGCAAGCTCCTGGGGCCGTGCGCTGGAGAGGTACCAGCGTTCGCTGGAGCCAACGCTGAACTGCACGCCCGTGCGGAGGAACGGCACGCTGTAGGCCCGGCGACCACTGAACGAAAAGCGGATGCCCCACCCGCCGTGCGGGAGCCAGGCGTAACGCTGGACGGTCACCTGTCGGATGTCGCTCAGCGGGATAGAGTGCTGGAAGTTGCCGAAGCTGGCGCGCACTTCGTCATCGTCGAGTTCAATTCGGAGCGTCGTGAATGTGCGGAAGGCAGCGAACATCGCGATGCCGACGAGCCCGGCGATCACCGCAGCCAGCGTTTCGCCGCCCGCAAACATGACGATGGCGAGGAGAATGGCGAAGGCCGCCGCGCCGCCGAGTAGCGCATCGGCCCAGCGCGACGCGTCGACCGTTTCGGTGTAGCGGGTGTCCGCCATGTCTCAGTCCTCCTTCGGGATGCGCGACGAGCGGCTTCCGGCCTATTCTCCGCCGAGCGGGCATCCAGCGCACACCCCGGAGGAACCGATGACGAGCAGCGGCCCACAGGCCTACGCGCCGATCACCGCAGACGACGACGAGCTGCGGGAAGCCCTCGAGGCGGCGAACGTGCCCTCGCTGATGTGCGCACTGGTACACATCACTGGCGACATGAGCCACGTGAGAGGCCCGATCCAGCCGACCTCGACCCTGTTCGCCGACCCGCAGGGCGGCATCAGCGACGAGGCCCAGGCAACCGTCCGCGAACTCGCCTTCGAGCTACTGCGCACCTTCCGGGACGCCGGGAGCGCGCTGCCGGCCTCGCCCTCCACGGCCGAGGTGCGCGAGATGTCGAGCTTCCTGATCGCGGAGACGGTGCCGCCAGACTACGAGGAGTTCCTGCTCTCCGAACTGGCGATGCGGGGCCAGGACTCCTACGCACACCCCTCGTTCGAAGGCATTAGCGACGAGGCGCGGAGCGAATTCCACGTGGTGATCGTGGGCGCTGGGATGTCTGGTCTCCTGGCGGCGATCCGCCTGGACGGTGAAGGCATCCCGTACACGATCATCGAGAAGAACGCCGAGGTCGGCGGAACCTGGTTCGAGAACCAGTACCCCGGCTGCCGAGTCGACAACCCGAACCACATCTACTCATACTCCTTCGAACCGCAGGATTGGCCGCAGTACTACTCCGACCGCAGCGTGCTCTTCGACTACTTCGACCGCATCACGGACAAGTACGCCATCCGGCCGCACATCCGCTTCAACACCGAGGTCGAGTCGGCCGAGTTCAACGAGGAGAGCGGTGGCTGGGCCGTGACGGTGAACAGTTCCGATGGCGCCTTGGAAGTCATCGAGGCGAACGCTGTGATCAGCGCTGTTGGGCAACTCAACCGCCCTCGGATGCCGGAGATCGCTGGGCGCGAGGCCTTCGAGGGGGTCTCCTTCCATTCCGGCGAGTGGGAGCACGAGCACGACCTCGCTGGCAAGCGCGTCGGCGTGATCGGCACCGGCGCCTCGGCGTTCCAGTTCGTGCCGGAGATCTCCCAGGACGCCGACGAGGTTGTGATCTTCCAGCGGACGCCACCATGGATGGCGCCGGCGCCGACCTACCGCCAGGACATCCCGGAGGGCAAACACTGGCTGATCAACCACGTGCCGTTCTACGACAAGTGGTACCGCTTCTCGCTGTTCTGGCGGACCTCGGAGGGCATGCTGCGCTCCGTCGAGGTGGATCCCGACTGGGACCAGGCACAGGGCTCCGTGAGCGCCGCGAACCAACAGCTGCGAGAGCTGCTCACCGCCTATATCGGCGGCACGCTGGCCGATGCGCCGGAGGTGCTGGCGAACGCCATTCCGGACTACCCACCGGGCGGCAAGCGCATGGTCATCGACGACGGCAATTGGCTACGGGCGCTGCTGCGCGACAACGTCCACGTCACGACCGACCCCATCGAGGCGATCACGCCCACCGGCATCACCACCGCGAGCGGCGCCGAGGAGGCGTTCGACGTGATCATCTTCGCGACCGGCTTCCAGGCCGCGAACTTCCTGATGCCGATGCGTGTGGTGGGGCGAGGTGGCGTGGGGTTGCACGAACACTGGGACGGCACGGCTCGCGCCTACATGGGGATCAGCATCCCCGGCTTCCCAAACCTGTTCTGCCTGTACGGGCCGAACACGAACATCGTGGTCAACGGCAGCACGATCTTCTTCGCTGAGTGCGAAATGCGCTACGTCATGGGCTGCCTGCGCCTGCTCCTCGGCGGCGACCGGCCGGCCATGGACTGCAAGGTCGAGACGCACGACGCCTACAACCGGCGCATCGACGAGGGCAACGCGGCGATGGCCTGGGGCACGCCGGACGTGTCGAGCTGGTACAAGAACAGCGCGGGCCACGTCACGCAGAATTGGCCGTTCTCGCTCCTGGAGTTCTGGTCGCAGACGCTGGAACCCGACCCTGACGACTATGAGTTCCTCGAGGCACGGGTTCCGGCCGGCGTCCTCTAGGCGGGGTCTGGCTGTCGGGCTCTAGGCCGCGGGACGATCGAAAGGCTGCGACACCGCGGGTTCAAGCGCGCGTCGCAGGGCGCGGTCGATCAACGCCGCGATCAGTTCGGGCGGCTCCGGCCAGCCGTGGACGAAGTCGAAGCCGCGGTCGAGCAGACGCTCAAGCTGGCCCGCGCCCCGTGCAGTGGGCGCCGCGAGGAGCGTAGGCCCGGCGAACTCGGTCACCGGCAGCAGATGTTGGCTCTCGAGCTGCGGCGTCGGGTCGATCACGACCAGGGCGTCCGCCCAGGCGAAGGAGGCGGCGTCCGGTGCGACGCGGCCCAGGCGGTCTGACCAGGCCTCAATGCCCCGTGTGCGGAGCTCGGTGACCACCCGCGAGGACGCCTCGGGCGGTCCGAGGACGAGCGTGCGCCCGCTCGACCGCGCGAGGGGGCGGTTGGCGGACAGCGAGCGGTCAAACGCGTGCAGTTCCATGGCGTCTATTGAGCGCGATCCGCCGCGCGAAGGGCATCGGGAGATCTACTGATTCGAGACGAGGCACGCATACGAGTCAGCCGAGGAAGATCGTGACGAAGATGGTCACGCCGTGCTCGTCCGTGACGGCGGCGACTCCCACCTCCTCGAAGTACCCACCAAGGATGTTCGCGGCGTGTGTGGGGCTCTCCATCAGCTTGGTGATCGCCACGAACACAGAGCGTTCCTCGTCGCCCGAGAGCCTCGCCAGGTTCTCGCCACCCGCCGTCAATGCAATGCCGGCGGCATTGACGAGCGTCAGCCACGTCTCGCCACTGGGGCTGACGTGCGCAAAGTAGCCCTGCGTCTGCATGTCGACCGCCCGCTGCATCGCGACGGCGGTCGCGGCCTGGGAGGCGACGAGCGGCGCGAGTCCGGCGGCGACGCGCTCCAGGTTCATCGCGAGGAAGAGGCCCTGGGCGCGCGCTGAGTAGGTCGAGGGCGCGACCGGCGGGCTGGTCACGACCGGTAGCGGCGTCGCGACCGGCGTCGGCACCGGCGTGGCCACAGCGGTCGCGATTGGCGTAGCGGCGGGCGTCGCGCTCGCGCCAGCTACCGGCGCAGAGGCAGCGGCGGGCGTCGCCAGCGGCGTTGCCACAGGCGCTGCGGCCGCGACAGACGCTTCCTCCGGCACTGCGAGCGAGGCAGCAATGGCCTCAACGATCGCGCTGGTGAGAGCGGTGTCGCCGAACGTGGGCGCCGTACCGGCGCGCGCCGGGAGCGAAGCGGGCGACGGCTCTTGCACCGGCCCCGCGCCTGCGGGCCCGGCATCGGACGTTGCCGGCGGCAGAGTCACTGCTGGCGCGGCCTGGGGAGCGACCGAGGCACCTTCGCGCGTCAGGAATGGCCAGCCCTGCGACTCAGCGATCGCCGGGGCTGCGGCGGCGGTGAGCGTAGCGACGATCACCAAGACCAGGGCGCCCATCGCCCAGATCAGTCGATCTGGGGCTGCCGGGCGGGCGGGAAGCGCAACAGGCTGCGTGCTAAACGCCATAAAGAGAACGTCGGCGGAAACTCCCCAGTTCTTCATGGGCGAGCACTCCGCGACGCAGGACGGGGAGCCTCGTGGAGAACCGTTCGATCTTCGAAGTCACGCGGCGCCGCGCCGCCGTCGCCGTCGCGGCGCTGGTCGTTTCGCTCCTGGCGCTTGCGATCCTGCTCGCTCCGAGTGGGTCAGACGACGACACTCCCACCGCCGAGGCGACTCCGGCACCAACCGCAACTCAGCTCGCCGCAACTCCCGCGCCGACCGGATCACAGGCGACAGCAGCGGCGTCCGCCTCCGCTACCTCACTGCCTGCGACGGAGACACCCGACCAAACGGCCTCGGCCGTGCCGTCGCCCGACGCGACCGCCTCGTCGACAGGTGTGGTGTCAGCCCAGCCCAGCCCACCGCCAACGGGCCCGGACGTGCGGCTCGAGATCCCCTCGATCGGCGTCGATGCGTGGGTGATTCGGATGGGCCTGGATGCGGACGGCGTGATGGAAGTACCGGGCAACGGACAGCTCGTCGCCTGGTACGACTTCACCGCGGTGCCCGGTGCGCCGGGGAACGCCGTGATGAGCGCACACCTCGACTACCGCGGCTCAACCGCCGTCTTCTGGCGACTCGGTGACCTGCGCGATGGCGACCGCGTCACCGTGGTCCTGGAGGGCGAGCCCATCGAGTACATCGTGTCCGGGATCTACTCGACACGGCCGGAGGACGCCAACCTGCGCGAGATCATCGGCGGCCGCTCGGGACCGGAAACGCTGACGCTGATCACCTGCGGCGGCATCTGGGATGCGGTAGAGGGTGAGTACGACCAGCGGGTGATCGTGCAGGCCCAACGGGTCGTCTGAGACCTCGAAGGCTAACTGCAACAACGCTGGCGGGACGCAGAACGTCTGTTCCGTTCCGCTGTTTTCTTACAACTTGCGGACATTCGACGACGTCGCAGTGATCTGCCGCTTCACCATGTATGGCAGGCGACGGCACGAGTTGCGTTGCGATCGTAAGCAAACTATCTAGTTCTTACGCGTTTCTCCTGAATCTTACGTTGTCCCGATTTTTCTGTCTCTAGCATTTTCCTTCGTTGGACAAGAGGCGGGGGGAGCCACGAACGTGGCGAAGCAGCAACCGGCGCAGCCGGAGCAGCACATTACTTCGATGGCGGTCGTCGAGGCCGCTCGTGCGGGCGATGAGTCCGCCTGGGCGGCCATCTTCGATCACCACTACGACCGCATGTTCCGGTTCTTCCGCTCGCGGGTCGCCACGGTCGAACAGGCCGAAGATCTGGCGTCCAACGTGTTCCTTGAGGCGTTCCGGTCGATCACCCGCTTCCAGTGGCAGGGCAAGCCGTTCGAAGCGTGGCTGTTCGGCATCGCACGCAACCAGCTCGCCTCCTACTACCGCTCCAAGCCACCCGACGACGTGCAGACCGAACTCCACACGCGCGACGAGTTCCTCGAGGTCGAGGTGCGCGACATCCTCGAACGCCTGCGCCCCGACCACCGCACCGCCCTGGAGCTGCGCTTCATCGTCGGGCTGTCCGGCGTGGAGGCCGCAGGAGCCATGGACCGCAGCCACGGCTCGTTCCGCTCGCTGCTGCTGCGCGCGGTGCGCGCCTTCCGTGCGGAGAGTCAGAAGGCGAACGACCAGGAGCGCCGCTCCTCGCCTCGGCGGCGGGTCGGTCTGGGCCTGCCCCTGGGCGAGCACCAGGCGCAGAAACCAGCGTCATGACGGCGGAGAGGCTGTCAGGGTTATCCCGAATCGGATGTCTCCGGCAGGCATCAAAACTACGTACGAATCTGCCGATAACTAGATGGAGCAGTTGCGGGACTCACCGCAGCCTCGGCGCCGGGCCTACCCGGCGGGTCAGCGTGTTGGTCGGGCACTTGGAGTCGACATCGTGAATCGCGCCATACGTACAACGACACTCCGCTTGCTGATGCTGGCCGTAGCAGCGCTGGCGCTCCTTGTGGTCCCCGCGTCGCAGGCGGACGCCCAACTCGGCGAGGACGAGGAGCCGACCTACACTCTCCGCATCCTGGCTGTGGAACACGACGCGGCCGGCTCACTGGCCATCTCGGTACGTGTCTCTGGCGTCACCGACCTGGAACCTCCGCAATTCACAGCACTGGTCGACGGCATCCCGCAGCGTGTCGACGCTACGCCGACGCGCGACGTGGACACGCTGGCGATCGTGCTGGCCATCGACACGAGCGGCAGCATGGCCGGCGCGCCCCTCGAGGCGGCTCGGGATGCTGCCATTTCGTTGATCGACCAGCTCAACGAGGGCGACGAGGTCGCCATCGTGCGGTTCTCCAACAACGTGTCGTTGGCGCTCGACTTCACGACTGACCGCGCCGCGGCGCGGGATGTCCTGAACTCGCTGGTCGCGGAGGGTGAAACCGCTCTCTACGACGCGTCGGCCTTCACTGCCGAACTGCTCTCCGACATTTCCCCGCGCGCAGCAACTTCGTACTGCTCTCGGACGGCGAGGAGTCGGGCGCTTCGGTGGCTGAGCGCGACGCGAGCATCCAGTCCCTGACCGACACCGGCGCGACCGCGTTCGCCTTCGGCCTTGGTACCCGCTCTGACGCCGTGTACCTCGAGGCTGTGGCCGCGGGCACCGGTGGCGAGTTCTGGGAGGTCACGGACGACGGCGCCCTCGGCTCGCTGTTCTCGTCCCTCGGCGGCCGCCTTGGCGCGACGGACCTGGTGCAGGTCGTGACCCGCCCGTTCGCCATCGGCACGCACACGGCCGACATCTTCGCGACGGTTCTGGGCGAGCGCCTGGAGGCCAGAGCTGAATTCGTCGTGACGAACGAGGGCCTCGTCCAGATCAGCGCGGTCGAAGGCGGTGAAGTGGGCGACCCCATCACCGTGATCGCTACGACGCTGGTCGACCCTGCTGTGCTGCGCCTGGAGGCGACGGCCGGCGGACGGTCGCTCGCCTTCGGCAGCGGCACCTCGCTCACCATCGATCCATGGCGCTTCAACCCCGGGTCGTTGCTCATCGAGGTGAGCGCAAACGTCTCCGCCGGTTTGGCCGGAAGCGCGACGTTTGAGCTCGTGGTACCAACGCTCAGCCCGACACTCACCATCGAACAGCAGCCCGAAGCGACCGCCGTGACTGTGCGCCAGCGCGTGCAGGGTCCGGGTGAGTCGACGATCGTGATTCGCGACGGCGCCGCTGAGCTGGCTTCGTCCTCGAACGGTGAGCTCGTGCTCGAGCTGCCGCGCGGCACCGGCGAGCTGACCATCGAACTGCTCGACGCCGAGGGTGGCGTGCTGGCGACAGAGAGCATCAGCAGCCTGCCAGTGCTGGAGCCTTCGGCCGGTCTGCCCTGGATGCCGATCATCGCGGTCGTGACGATCGTGGCTTCGGTCGGCCTGCTCTGGTATCGCCGCCGCGACGACACGCCCACGCCGACTCCGTTGCGAGTGCGCGCGCCGCGTCGCGTGGCGCCGCAGACGCCGCCGCGCGACATCGAACTCGGGACGCTGACCGTGATCGCTCCGGACGGCAACGAGCGCGCATATCGCATGGGTCCACGCCCGGTCACGATTGGCCGCGCCCCCTCGTGCGACATCGTCCTCGACGACCCGGAGGTGCGGCCGGTGCACGCCCGCATCTCGGCTGACCCCGGCGGCCAGTTCCGCATCCACGGGCTGAGCTCGCGCGGTGTCCCCTACCAGCAACAGCAGCACGATGAGTGGTTGATCGTCGCCGCCGGCGAGGAGGTAGCGATCGCCAGTTATGTGGTTCGCATGGAAGCAGCACAGGCGGTGGCCTCATGATGGTGGCAACAGAGTCCAAGACCGATGTCTACGAGCTCCTCGGAATCTCGCCGGACGCCAGTTCCGCGCTCGCGCGCGAGATGTACTGGTCGAAGATCGGCGAGTACCTGGAGGCTGAGCGACAGGGCGAGACGAGCGCCCGCCAGGCGATCGACGCGCTCAACGAGGCGCTGAACATCGTCCTCGACGCGAGCCTGCGTCGTGAGTACGACCACGCGCTCGCCGAGACACGCCCAGCGCCGCTTCCAGAAGCGCTGGCTCCGAATAGCTCGCACGTGTGGAGCGTGCTGGTCGGCATGCAGCTGATTGCGGTCGTGGCGGCCGCGGCGACAGGTGTGCTCGTCGGCACGCTGCCGGCTCTCGGCGTCGCCTTCATCGGCACCTCGACCACCGTGGGCGCCTGGATCGGCTTCCGGCACCTGCGCCCGCTCGCCGGCAGCCCCTTTGTGCTCCTCGGGCTCGACGCCACCGCCTCCCTCGACGAGGTAGAGCTCGCGTATGAGACGCGTGTTCAGGAGCTGCTCGTCAAGGTGCATCGTGACCCAGGCGTCGTCTCCCAGCTGGAGTTAGTGGACCGCGCTTACGTCCGTGCCTGCGCACTGATCGCCGTCGGCGAGGCCAGCAGCCGTGAGGCTGCGCAGCCCGCTGGCGATACCGGAGCGGTCGTGTCAGCCACGAACTGGCTGGTCCGCCATGCGTCCGATGGCATCAAGTGGGCCCTGCTCCGCGTGGTGCGTGGGCTGTTCTGGCTCGCGAGAGTGGCCGTCCATGGCACGCAGCGCCTGGTCAATGGCGTCGCCCGCTGGGTGCGCGATCGCGCATCGCGGACGCCGACGCCGCTGCTGCAGGACTCGTACGACGCCCCGTACGCGGACAGCGGAGACCTGGGCGACGACCTAGCCGCTGCACCCGCCCCGCGAGTCGACATGAACCGCCGGCTGGCGGCGGGCTTCAAGAAGGCCGCAGAGCGTATCGCTGAGACCGACACCCGCCAGGCAAGCGTCGAAGTGGCCGCAGACGCCACTCCCGCCCAGCCGATCACTTCTTACATCGTGCTCGGCGGCATCGGCGGCGCCCGCCGCGTGGGCATCGGCGGCACGCCGATCAAGATCGGGAGCGCTGATTCGTGCGACCTGGTGTTGCCCGAGGACTCGGGCGTCTCGCCGGAGCACGCGCTGATCTGGCGTCACGACGATGCCATCGTCCTGCACGTCACCGACCACAGCGCCGCCTGCCTCGTGAACGAGCGCCCGATGACCTGGGCGACGCTCGAGGGCGGCGACGAGGTGCGCATGGGGACCTTCCGTATGCACATCGAAGTGGATGGTGCCGACTCTCAGTAGGAGGCACCCGCGTGGTGCGCTGAAGCCGCCGGGGCGGCGTGGAGATGAAGACGGGTATGCGAACAGTGGTGACGAGCTCAAGGGCATGGTCAGCAGGGAGCGGCTTTACCGCTTCTGACGACTTCTTACACGCCGCGACCACGCTGCTTACGAACGCACTCGGAGCCTCGGAGTCTGCACGAGACCTCGTCCTGAACGTGGTCTCGAAGATTGAAGGGAACCGGTCCAGCCGGAGTATCGAAACGGTAACCAGGGAGCAGCGGATCGTGGGGATCGTCGCTTCTCAGCCGGGTCCAACACCCACAACGGTCCGCGTCCACGGGCCGATCGGGAGTCCATCGCAGTCAGCTGCGACCAATGAACAAGGGTCCAATGAACAAGCTCAACGACCTGCTGATGCAGGCGCAGATCAAGCTCCAGTCGACGCTGGAGCACGAAGAGGGTCAAGGAGTCATCGAGTACGTGCTGGTTGCCGGGGTGATCTCGCTGGCCCTGTTCGTCGCTTTCCAGACGGCAGGGATCGCGGGACAGATCGAGACCACGTTGGCGGGGATCGCGACCACGATGGCCGGTTCGTAAGCCCGGCGAAGCACGAGATGAACGGGGAGCAATGATGCGTCTGAAAAGCGATAACGGGCAGACCGTCGTCGAGACGACGTTGCTGCTGCCCCTCTTCTTGCTGCTGGTGATGCTGCTGGTGGAGTTCGGCTTTGCCTTCTACACCAACATCACGGTAAACAACGCCGCGTCCGAGGCGGCGCGGTACGCGGCCGTGGCCAACCTGCCGTCGGCCGTCCCCGGCACCTGTGACCCCAACTCGATCGAGGAGCGCGCCATCGACTTCGCCGGCGGGCGCCTGCTCTGCTCGGAGGTTTCGGTCAGCTACCAGAACACCGGCGGGGAATACACGCGCGGCGACGGCGTCGCGGTTCGCATCAACCACAGCTACGACACGATCACGCCAGTGCCGGGACTGATCTCGTTGGTCTCGGGCGGGCTGATTCCGTCGACATGGAATATCAACGCTTGCTCGGACTCGCGCCTCGAGGCTAAGCCGTCGAACCAGGCGGTGCTCGTGGCCGGGGCCGATTGCGGATAGAGGAGTGCTCAGGTTGGTGGCTCGCGCCACCGTCTCGAGGGGCCTAACGGCCGCGCGAGGCAGAGGCGGGAGCGACCAGCGCGACCACGGCGAAGCACCGGACCATCACATCGCAACGGCCTGCGGGTCCACGCGAAGCGGTCACGGCACTTCCGAACGGAAGCGGTAGGAGCGGAGGGACCAAGATGAACGGTGTACGCAAGATCGCCTCGGGTGGCGGACTGCTGCTGATCGCTGCGGTGCTGGGGCTGGTGACAGCTGCGGCCACGCTGGCCTGGCTCAGCGCCCAAGAGGGCGATGACGCGGCCTTGACGGCGGCAGCGACGAACAACATTCCGGGCCGCACGGTCATCGTCGCGCGCGAGGAGATCCCCGCGGGTGTCGAGCTGACCACGGCCATGCTCGAGCTGCGCGAGATTCCGATCTCGGCCATCCTCTCGGGCGCACTGACGGACCTCGACGAGCTGGAGGGGCGCACCACGCGTTATCCCTTGACGTTCGGCGAGCAGGTGCTCGAGTCGAAGCTCGTGGGCTCTGACGGCACTGGTGGCGTCGGGCTTGCCTACTCGGTCCCGGCCGGGATGCGGGCTGCCTCGGTGCAGTTCAGCGAAATCATGGGCGCCGGCGGACTGATCGTCCCCGGCGACCGGGTCGACGTGATGGTGTCCACTGACTATGGCCGCCTCTTCGGCCCCGACGAGCAGCCTGACGACAACGACGTGACTGGGCACCCGACGGTGATCACCATCCTGCAGGACTTGCTGGTCCTGGCCGTCGGTCAGGAGTTCGCGCAGCCGCTAGACGGCGACCGCGACCAGGCCACGCTGCGCGACGACGCGGTCGAGGTTCAGCCCTCGGCGGTCTCCGTCACGCTCGCGGTGACAGCTGACGAGGCGCAGACGCTGTTCCTCGCTTCGCGCGAGGGCGCGCTGGGGCTGACGCTGCGGTCGTTCGGTGACTCGACTCGGTTCACGATTGACCCGTTGTTCAAGCTCGAGCAGTTGCAGGGCAGCACCGGGCTGGCGTCGGCGCGCTAACACGACGCCCGCAAGGGGAGCGGAGAACATCATGGCTCGTAATCTCTCGGCGCTGATCGTCGATCCCAACCTGGACAGCAGGCTCGACGTTGCTCGCGCCCTCGAGTCCGTCGGCCTGGACGTCGCAGGCGAGACCGCCTACGGCACCGAGGCGACCTTCCTGGCGGCGGAACAGGCGCCCAACCTGATCCTGCTGTCGCTGGAAGATCCGCCGGTGCGAGGTCTCGCGACCCTGGAGGCGCTGCAGCAGCAGACGCCCGACACACCGGTGCTCGTGTACTCGAGCTCGAGCGACGCCGCGCTCATGCGCCAGTCGATGCGAGCGGGAGCACGTGACTACCTCGAGAAGCCGCTGAACAGCGACGAGCTCCGCGACGCTATCCACGCCGTTCTGGCGCAGGAGGAGCAGCGACAGCTCGCGCGCTGGACGGACTCGACCGGGACCACGGCCAAGGGCACGGTCCTGACGGTCGCCGGCGCCAAGGGCGGCATCGGCAAGACCACCCTGGCCACGAACCTCGCGATCGCCATGCGACGCGTGACGGGCCAGGAAGTGGCGCTGGTCGATGGCGACGCGCAGTTCGGCGACGTCGCCGTGATGCTGGACCTCGATGTGGAGAAGTCGGTTGCCGACCTCGCCCGCGACGAGGAGGAGATCGACCGTGCCGTCATGCAGAGCTACCTGTCCCGGCACGAATCCGGCGTGAACGTCCTCATGGCCGCCTCCGAGCCGGACGACTGGCGCGCGATGCGGCCCGAGCACATCACTTCGATCGCACAGTCGCTGGCGGAGACGCACGAGTACGTCATCATCGACACCCCCGGTGTCATGAACGACGTCGTTGCGGCCTCCCTCAACGAGGCGGCGATCGTCATCCTCGTGACCTCGCTCGATGTGTCGAGCGTGAAGGACACGAAGACAGCACTCCGCATCCTGGAGTCCTGGGCGATGGCGAAACAGCGCATCCGCCTGGTGGTGAACGACAACACGCGTGCTGCCGCGGTGAGCCCGGAGGACGTCGCCCGTGCGACCGGCCTCGAGGTCGCCGAGGTGATTCCGCACGATTCGCAGGTTGGCCTGTCGGTGCAGACCGGCATTCCGATCACCCTCTCGTCGCCGCGCGGCAAGTTCGCCCGGCACGTGATGCATTTCGCCGAGACGATCGCCGGCGTGGGAGAGACCGAGAGCCGCATCACGCGGCTGCCGTTCGTCCGTATCCCGCTGCTGAGCAGGAAGGCGCAGTAACGTGGCGACTCAAAACGGCACGAGCAACATCGTGCGCGTGGTCGAAAGCAATGGCACGCACGACCGCTCGCGTGACGAGCTGGTGGTACGCGTCCACGACCGGATCCTGAAGGACCTGGACGTGCGCGCCCTCGACTCCCTCTCCTACGAGGAGTCGCACGAGCATGTCCGCACCGCCGTCACCGAGGTCCTGGGCGAGCTGGCCGGCAACATCGCCGGCGTGATCAAGCAGGAGGTCGTGACGGCCGTCGTCGATGAGGTGCTGGGCTACGGCCCGATTCAGCCACTGCTCGACGACCCTGAGATCAGCGAGGTGATGGTCAACGGCCCTGACCAGGTCTACTACGAGCGCAGCGGCGTGCTCTACGTGAGCTCCGTCCGCTTCCGCGACGCGGAGCACATCCGCCGCGTGGCCGACCGCATCGTCGGCCCGCTGGGCCGGCGCCTTGACGAGGCGCAGCCGCTGGTGGACGCGCGTCTGCCTGATGGCTCTCGTGTCAACATCGTGATCCCACCGATCTCGATAAACAGCCCAACGCTGACGATTCGGAAGTTCCAGACCGACCGCTTCGACTTCGATGACCTGATCCGCATCGGGAGCGTCACGGAGCAGGCCTCTGGCTTCCTGCGCGCCTGCGTGGCGGCCAAGCTGAACATCGTGATCTCGGGCGGTACTGGTTCCGGCAAGACGACGTTGATGAACGCGCTCTCGGGGTTCATCCCGGCGCAAGAGCGGGTCGTCACCATCGAGGACCCGGTCGAGCTCCAGCTGCGCCAGCCACACGTCGTGACCCTGGAGGCGCGGCCAGGAGGGCGCCGGGTTGATCTCTCAGCGCGAGCTCGTCAGGAACTCGCTGCGTATGCGTCCCGACCGCATCATCGTCGGCGAGGTCCGGGGCGACGAGGCCTTCGACATGATGCAGGCGATGAACACCGGTCACGAGGGCTCGATCACCACGGTGCACGCCAACACGACACGTGATGCCCTGTCGCGGATCGAGAACATGGTGATGCTCGCCGGGTTCGAGCTGCCGACCAAGGCGATCCGAGAGCAGATGGCCTCGGCGCTGCACCTGATCGTGCAGATCACACGCATGATTGACGGCACGCGCCGCGTCTCCGCGATCACGGAGGTCGCGGGCATGGAGGGTGATGTGATTGCCCTGCAGGACATCTTCACGCTCGCGCAGGAAGGCCTCGATGACGACGGCCGCGTGCGTGGAGAGCTGCGATCCACGGGGATCCGACCACACTTCACAGAGCGCTTCGAACACTACGGTGTGTCCGAGGCGTGGGTGCGCCCGCCGGACGCGCCGACAGCTGCGGCGGCGTTGCGATGAACCCGGCCGTCATTGTCATCGCCGCCGGCGTCGGTTCAACCGTGATGCTCACGCTGGTGGCGCTCGCGCGCTTCATCAGCTCGCCCTACGCCAAGGCGCAGGACCGCCTCGCCGCACTGGGCACACCGACGGAGATCTACGAGCAGCAAGTCGACCTGATGCAGGGCAGCCGCTCCAGCGGGCGGCTGGATGCGCTGACCGCGCGCAGCGCCTGGGGCGATCGCACGCGCGAGAAGCTGGAACAGGCGGGTGTCCCGCTCCGGGTGAGCGAGTACATCGGGATCCGGCTGCTCGCTGTGGTCGTGGCGGTCCTGGCGGGAGTCTCTGTCGGCAACTCGTTGGAGAGTCCGGTCGCGCAATTGGGCACGCCGGGGCTCTTCATCCTCGCTGCCATCTTCGCGCCGCCGTTGCTGGTCGCGCAGCGACGCAAACACCGCGCCGAGAAGATCCAGGAGCAGCTCGTCGAGTTCTGCGACGTGATGGCCTCGATGCTGCAATCTGGCTTCCGCTACATCCAGGCCCTGACGGCGACGCGGCAGCAGCTGGAGGCGCCCCTGGCCGATGAGCTGCAGCGCATGCTCGACTCGATTCGCCTCGGTGGGAACACCGACGAGGCGTTCGAGGAGCTAAACTCCCGCCTCGGCAGCCGCGACTTCGACATGATCGCCACGGCGATCTCGATCCAGCGGCAGAGCGGCGGCAACTTGTCCGAGATTCTGCGCGGCGTGGGTGTCACGATCCGCGAGCGGCGTTCGTTCTACCGCGACCTCAAGGCGATGACGGCGAAGGAGCGGTTCTCCGCGGTGATTGTCGCGGGCTTCCCGCTGGTGCTCGCAGGCGGCCTCATGCTGATGGCCGGCGACCCGTACCGGCTGCTATTGACGGACCCGCGGGGCCAGATGATCCTCGGCGCCGCACTCGCGCTCGACTTCGCCGGCTACCTGGTCATCAACAAGATCACAAAGATCGAGGTGTAGCGATGTCTCCAGTCGTGCTCGCGATTCTCGCCGGGAGTACCGTCGCGATCCTGTTCGTGGCGCTGTTCCGCGGTAACCGGGACGTCGAGGTGCACCGCCGTCTCGAGCGCCTCGGCTCGGACGATGACTCGGTCGACATGTTCGAACTCTCGTTCGGGGAGCGGGTGATCGCGCCGATCCTCGGCAACATCGGGAACACCGGTTCGTCGCTGCTGCCGCAGCGCGTCGTCCAGTCGATCGATGCGAGCCTCGAGACAGCCGGTCGACCGATGACGCTGTCGACCTTCCTCACGATCTGGGCGGCCGCGGGTGTGGTGACGCCCCTGGGCTTCGGATTGCTGAACGTCATCACCAGCGGCACGGTGAGCTCGACGATCGCGATCGTCCTGGCGGTGTGGGCCGGCGGCGGCCTCTACGTCCCGTGGATGATCCTGCGCCGCAAGGCGCAGCAGCGCAGCGACCAGATCGCCAAGCAGCTGCCGGACGCGATCGACCTGATCGTCACGAACATCGAGGCTGGCGTTGGCCTGCAGGCCGCTCTGCTCACCGTCTCTGAGAAGTTCAAGGGGCCCATCGCCGAGGAGTTTGGCCGTGCGGTCAACGAGATCTCGGTCGGCCAGCCGCGCGAAGAGGCGCTGCTGAGCATGGCGCGCCGATCCCAGGCACGCGAGATGTTCCTCTTCGCCCGCGCGATTGCGCAGGCGGAGCAGACCGGTATCCCGATCGCGGGTGTGCTACGCAACCACGCCGCGGAGTCGCGCGAGCGACGCCGCCAGGAGGCGCAGGAGAAAGCCGCGAAGATTCCGGTGAAGATCACGTTGCCGACGGTGATGTTCATGTTCCCGACGCTGTTCCTGCTCCTGCTGGGCCCGATCGGCCTGGACGTCATGGATTCGTTCTCCGGCTAGCGCCTGGCGCGTTCCGCGCGCGAACATGGCAAGGGCGCGGGGTGATCGGACGGACGCGATGAGCGCAACGCTCAATCTGGCCGCAAACGGCGAGACCCTCGTGCAGGCGCAGGTCGCAGATTCCCTGTGGTCGCGTGGTCGAGGGCTCCTGGGCCGCCGCAGCCTGGCGCCACAGCAGGGGCTGCTGATCCGCCCCTGCTCTTCCGTACACACGTGGTTCATGCGCTTCGCCATCGATGTCGTGTACCTGGACGCAGACTGGCGCGTCACGAAGGTCGTGCCGGCCCTCCAGCCCTGGCGGTTCAGCTGGGGTCGTGGGGCGCACATGGCGCTCGAGCTGCCCGCCGGCGAGGCGGTACGTCAGGGCATCGCGCCCGGCCTCAAGCTCGAGACGCTCGCAGCGGCCTCCGCTCGATGACACCTCGTGCACTGATCCTGGCGTCGTCCGTCGTCGGTGCCGCCGGAGGGACCGGCGCCGCTGTGATCGGCGGCTACGACGGCATCGCGATCGCTGCTGTGGCCACGTTCGTGGCCGTGCTGGCCGTGGCGACCGCCATCGACCTGCGTGAGCGCCGCATCCCGAACGCCCTCACCTACCCCGGGACGTTGGTGGCGATCGCCCTGGCCGGCGTCACCGCTGGCGTCAGCGGACTGTTCGAGGCATCCGCGGGGATGCTGGTCGCTGGTGGCGTGATGTTCATCGTCTGGCTGCTCGGGCGCGGCGGCCTCGGGATGGGTGACGTCAAGCTCAGCGCCTTCGTCGGCGCAGCGGTCGGTCCGACGATGATCCCGATCTACCTCGTCGTCGGCTCCGGCCTTGGCGCGCTCGCCGGGGTGGCGCTGCTGTTGCGCGGTCGCGACCGCCACTCGACGTTCGCGTATGGCCCCTACCTCGCGATCGGCGCGACCGTAGCGATCATCGTGGGCGGGCCACTCATCGCCTGATGAGGGCTCCAGACGTCACAGAATTCGTCAATCAATCCTCAGCGAGAGACAGAGAGACGCCGAAGCGATACGCATCGCTGCGTCTGCTCCACATTCGCAGATCGGCGATCGAACACGACGCGCTCACAGTAATCTAGGATGGATCCGAGAGGCGGAGTCCGTGCAGTCACCATTGCTCAGGGCCGTTCTTGCCGCCGTGATGGGCCTGATCGGGTTCCAGTTCCTACTGATCGGCACCGTCGCCGCCGGCTCCTCCGTCGTGCTCGGCCTCGACGGGCGCTCTGAGGCGATCATCCTGCCGCCGATCGCCGGCTTCCTGCTCTACGTGGGAATCGAGGGCGTGCGCGGCCTGTCGAGGTTCATCCAGGGCCCGCAGTAGCCTCCGCTTCCCTCGCCCCCGTAATGACGTTATGTCTCTTCGCGGCAGCTCTGTCGCTTCCGATACGACTCCATAGCGTTTGCTGATCCGTCGCCTCATACGCTGATCTCCCAGCGCTGCGCCGTGCGCCAAGGAGTCGTTGTGCCCCGCTCCCACTCGCTTCGTACCCTGCTCTTCGTTTCCATCGCTGTCGCCGGACTGCTCGTCGCCGCCTGTGGCGACAACAGCGAGACGTCCGATACGGACAGCGGCGGCGATGCGACCGTCGCCAGCGCCCCCGCCGAGGCCTTGAACGAGGGTTCGGCCGCGGCCGCCGAGGCTCCCCCCTCGTCCCACGAGCCGGCCGTCAGCAATGGCGGTGGGTCCGTCTCCTCGGACATCGCCGCGATGGCGATGCTCCGCACACAGGAACTCGACTCCCTGCGGTTCGCGATGGTGATCGGGATGACCGGTCTGCCCGGCTACGACGGCGAAGTCGAACTGACGATGGACGGCGCGATCGACCAGACAAACAACAACTTCGAGATGTCCCTGGACTTCGGCGCCTTCATGGAAGCCATGGCGGTGGCGGAGGGCCAGACGGCCGCCGAGGCCGCGATGGTGGCCGCCTTCTTCGGCGATGGTCGCATCGAGATGCGGCAGGTGGGCGATACCGCTTACATGCGCTGGCCCGCCCTCTCAGCCCTCTTCGGCGCGCAGACGGACTGGATCAGCTTCCCGGCCGACGACGCGATCGAGAGCAGCTTCAACTCGAGCGAGCTGCTCGGATCGCCGGAGCTGCTCGACGAGCTAGCCTCGATCGGGAGCGTCACCAACCTCGGCACGGAGCAACTGCGTGGCGTCTCGACGACGCACTATGAGGCGCTGATCGACTACGGAACGGCCTACGCCTCATTGAGCAGCGGCGCACCGGTACCGCTCGATGCACCAGACGCCACGGCGCTCGCCGGGCTCTCGATCCCCCTCGGCCTCTGGATCGACGAGGACGGCCTCGTGCGGCGGATGCGCATGGACTTCGACACGGCGAGCCTGGGACTGGCGGCGGAAGAACTCGCTGGCGCGCCGGGCTCGATCTCTCTCCAGTTCGACATCCTCGAGGTCGGCGGCACGGTCGTCGTGCAGGCGCCGCCGGCAGCTGACGTGACCGACATGACCGGTATCGACGGCGGCCAGCCCTTCGGCGGGCTGTTCTAGCGCCGTTTCCTCAGCGTTCGGGCCCGGGCTAGAGTCCTCCCAGCACTGCAATCTTGCAGCAGGGGGAAGCCGATGCCTCGAATGTCAGCGGAACTGCGCGCCGAATTCCTGGAGCAACCGCACACCGGAGTGATCGCGACACTGCGACGCGACGGGCGGCCCTACACGGTTCCGATCTGGTGGCTCCACGACGACGGCCAGTTCTGGATCACCGGCACCTATAGCCGCGTCTGGTGCAAGCAGCTCTTCAACGACCCTCGCGCGTCGCTCTGCATCGAGGCGGGCGCGCCACAACCGGGCCACGTCGGCGTGGATGGCGTGGTGACCGCGTTCGAGCTGCCCGACTACGACATCTGGCCCATCTCGCGTCGGCTCGCGGAGAAGTATGTCGGCCGCGGCGACCCCTTGAGGGCCGACGCCGTCGAGGCGTTCTTCGCCAACATGCAGACCGAGCCGAGGCTGCTCTTCCGCCTAGACCCGGAGGTCTGGCGGGCGATCGACATGAGCGTCTACCAGGGCAAGCGCGCCGACCGCGAGCACCAGGCACGCGTCCGAGCGGGGGCTGACGGCTCCGGCTAGTCGGGCGGCCGGTCCGCGATCACGCCTGACTCGTAGAGCGCCGCGATCTCATCCTCGGACAGGCCGAGCAGTTCGCTCAGCACCTCCGTGTTGTGCTGCCCGAGGCCCGGCGCACCGACCCAGTCGCGTTCGCGCTCGCCGTCGACGAGTACGGGATTGCCCGGATAGGTGAGCGGCTCGATGTCGATGCCGCCGAGGTGTGTGAAGTAGCCACGCGCGTCCAGGTGCTCGTCGGCGAGGAGCTCGGGCGCGTTGAGCACGGGCGCGGCGGCGACACCTCGCTGCTGCAGCGCCAAGGCCAGTTCGATCTTGTCGAAGCCGCTGGTCCATACCTCGATCGCCGCATCGAGAGCATCCTCCTGAGTGCGCCGTGCCCGGGCGTCGGCGAAGCGCGCGTCCTGGGCCCAGCCGCCAGCGGCAAAGCTGGCCAGGGCATGCCACTCCTCGTCGGTGCGCACGCCGAGGGCGATCCAATCGTCCTCGCCTGCGCAGCGGTAGATGCCGTGTGGCACGAAGTCACGATGGCGGTTGCCGATACGGGGCGCGACTTGGCCGGTCAACTGCTGCTCGACGATCGCCTCGCCGAGGTAGGCGATGACGCCCTCCTGCTGGGAGAGGTCGACGAACGCGCCCCGCCCCGTCTCCTCGCGACGTTGCAGCGCAGTGAGGATCGCCGCGGCGGCGCTGACGCCGCCGACGGCGTCAGGCAGCGCCACCGAGGTCACGCGCGGCTCCTCGTCGGAGTAGCCCATCTGCGAGGTGAGACCGGTCATCGGTTCGAGGCTCGGCCCCAGCGCGACCCAGTCGCGGTAGGGACCGCTGGCGCCGTAGCCGGGCATGGTCAGGTAGATGAGGCGCTCGTTGGCCCCTTGCAGCGCGTCGTAGTCGAGGCCGAGCGAGGGCATGGCACGGGCGCTGAAGTTCTCGATCACGACGTCCGCGTCGGCGACGAGTTCGAGCAGGATGGCCCGCCCTCGCTCCGTCTTGAGGTCGAGTGCCACGCCGCGTTTGTTGCGGTTGAGTTTGTTGAACACGCTCTGCCGGTTCCACGGGCGCTCGCCGGGGTCACCGTTGAGGAAGACGGCCGCGACGGCAGGGGTGACGCCGGCCGGTCCTCGTGCGAACGGCGCCTCGACCTTGATCACGTCCGCGCCGAGGTCGCCGAGGATCCGCGTGGCGAGCGGTCCGGCCCAGATCTGCGTCAGGTCGACGATGCGGATGTGTTCGAGCGGTCCGGCCGGCATCAGCGCTCCTGCCCTGCGCCGCCGAGGATGGCGTGCGTGGAGGTCCCGGGTGGTTCAGTCGCCGGCTCGAGCGGCCGCACGTCGTCGACGATCGCAAAGGGCGCG
Source organism: Dehalococcoidia bacterium (assembly GCA_965226785.1). Classification (GTDB taxonomy): domain Bacteria; phylum Chloroflexota; class Dehalococcoidia; order UBA2979; family UBA2979; genus CBDDEC01. The sequence goes on along the minus strand of CBDDEC010000004.1, from coordinate 11,075 downwards.
CCGGGCAGTCGCAGCGGAGAGCCGTCGGCGCCCGCTTCGCCCTCGACGCTGCGCCAGAAGCCACGAGCGTCGAGGTGAGGGTCGTCGAGGAGGTCCTGCAGCTCGACGGCGGCGCCGACCGGCACGCGCCAGGTGTCCTGCGCGGAGAGCAGGACCTCGCGCGGCGTCATCTCGCCGAGCGCGTCGAGGATGTACTCGTCGAGCTCCTCGGCGTGCTCCATGCGGTCCGCGTTGGTGGCGAAGCGGGGATCGGCGACCAGCTCGGGATGCCCGATCATCATCGCGAACGGCTCCCAGAACCGGGGCAGGATGTTGAGGCCGAACCAGCCATCCTTGACCGGGTAGAGCGTGGTCGGATGGAGATTCTCCCAGGCGTTGCCATGGCGGCTGCGGATGCGCCCGCCGAAGGTCCACATCACGGTGGTGAACTGCGACAGCGTCGCCAGCACCTCGAGCATGCTGATCTCGATACGGATGGGCGCCCCGCCGCCTCGCGCCTGCCGGCCGAGGTGTGCGCTCAGCGCGGCGAGGTATGCGAACTGGGCCGACTGGTACTCGACGTAGTGCCCCGGCATCGTCAGCGGAGCGCGCCCCACGTCGCCCATGAGGAACGTATAGCCGCCGTGGGCCAGCAGCGTTGCCGTCGTGGCCTGCCAGTCACGGTTCGGACCGCTCAGGCCGTATGGCGTGACGCTCACGCGAACGCCGGGAGCGTCCTCCCCGCCCAGGTCGAGCAGCCCGAGACGGTCCACGACCTCCGGTGGCTCGTCAAAGACCGCGATGTCGCAGCGCGTGGCAATGCCCTCGAGGAGGTCCCGGCCCGCGGAGGTCTTGAGGTCGATCGCGACGCGACGCTTACCGGCGTGGAGGTAGCGATCGCGGGCGCGCTCGGCGGAGGTCGCGGGAGCGGGCGTCCCCGGCGGCTCAACGCGAATCACCTCCGCGCCCCAGCGCGCGAAGAGCTTGCCGCAGAAGGCGGCAGCGGTGTCGTCGCCCAATTCAAGGATCCGCAGGCCCATGGCGTGTGGAATAGTAGCTACTCGGGTCCGTGCGTGCCTCGGAGGACGAACCATGACCGATCAGCCTGGCGGCCCCAGTGAGGGCGGACCGGAGGAGTTCGATCTGAACTCGCCTGCCTCCGCCGACAATGAGAGCGCGGAAGGTAGCGCCTCGGAGTTCGACTTGAACACCACTGCCGGCAGCGGTGGTGGCGCCACTCCCCTCGATGAGCGGCGGCGACTGAGACGTTCCTCGCAGGACCGGATGGTCTCGGGCGTGGCCGGCGGCGTCGCCGAGTACTTCGAGGTCGACGCGGTGATCGTGCGCCTCGCGTTCGTCCTCGGGACGGTGTTCGGTGCCGGCGTCGGTCTGCTGATCTACATCGTCGCCTGGATCGTGATGCCCGGTTCGGAGGGTCGCCCCGTGCGGGCCCAGCCGTTGCGAAGCCGACTGCGCCGTCGAAGGCTGGGCGGTGGGCTCGTCTTCGGGCTGATCCTCATCATCGTCGGCGCCGTGGCGCTGCTCGCCTCGACGGACGCGGTGGAGCCGGGCGGCGATTGGATCCTCGTGGGTCTGGCCGCATTGCTCGTGCTGATCGGCGCGTTGATTCTCGTGCAGGCGCGTCGAGGCCTCGATGGTGGCCTGGTGTTCTGGGGTGTCGTCGTGACCGCCGCGCTCGTGATCGCGCTGCAGGTCGACCTCTCGTTCGAGAGCGGCTTCGGGGAGCGCAGCGTTTCTCCCGACTCGGTGGCGGAACTCGAAGAGAGTTACAGCCACGCCTTCGGCGAGCTTCGTGTCGACCTGCGCGACCTCGAGCTGCCGGAGGGCACCACGCACCTCTCGCTCGACATCGCCTTCGGAAGCCTGATCGTCGATCTGCCCCGAGATATCGCCTGGCGCATTGAGGCGGAGGCGGTGTTTGGGAGCGCGGATCTACCGGGCCGAGAGCTCAGCGGCATCTCCAGTGACGGCGTCGAAACGAGCAGCGACTGGGAAACCGCCACGAGTCGGCTCGACATCGGCATCTCGGCGGCATTCGGATCGGCGGAGGTGCGACGATGAGAGTTGACCTGACCGCGGCGCTGATCGGCGTCATCTTTATCGCGCTCGGCGTGGCACTGGGCGGAGACGCCCTGGACTGGTGGCGGAGCGAGCCGGGCGCGGTCGCAGCGGCCGCGGTACTGGCGACCGGCGGGGCGATCGTCCTCGGCGCGTTGTGGCGGGACCGGTCGAGCGGCTGACGCAGCGGGCTGCTGCGCCTATATTGCGCACTGGCGTGCGGCCTTCGAGGGTTGCACCAACGACCCCGGCTGGCATCGGCAGACCCGAGAGGAGGCCGCATTGCAGGCAGTCAAGTACGCGCGAGCTTCGTCGGTAGACGAGGCGATCCAACTGCTACGCGACGGCGGCGACCGCGCACGGCCACTGGCCGGCGGCACTGACATCATCGTCCAGGCCCGCGAACGGGCCATCGAGATCGACACGTTCGTCGACATCAAACACATCCCGGAGCTGATGGCGATCGAGCACGCCTCGGACGGTGGCCTCACCATCGGCGCGGGGGTTCCGTGCTACGAGATCTACGGTGACGACCAGATCGTGAGCGCGTTCCCGGCGCTCGTGCAGGCGACGCAGGTGATCGGTGGCACGGCCATCCAGGGTCGCGCCAGCCTCGGCGGCAACCTCTGCAACTCCTCGCCGGCCGGCGACACTATTCCCGCGATGATCGCGCTCTACGCCGTCGCCGACATTGCCGGCCCGAACGGTGAGCGACAAGTCGCCGTCGAGGACTTCTGCACCGGCGTGCGCCAGAACGTGCTCGAGAGCGGCGAGTTCGTCACCTCGATCAGCTTCCCCGCACCGGCCGCCGGCTCCGGCGCGGCATGGGAGCGGTTCATCCCGCGCAACGAGATGGACATCGCGGTCACGAACGCCGGCTCCTCGCTCACGATCGAGGGCGGCACCGTCACAGCGGCGCGCGTCTCCATCGGCGCGGTGGCCCCGACGGTGCTGCTGGTCGCCGCCGCCGCGGATGCGCTCGTCGGGCAGGCGCTGTCGGACGAGACGATCGACGCTGCCGGTAGCGCAGCACGTGACGCGGCGACGCCCATCGACGACATGCGTGGCTCCATCAGGCAGCGCAAGCACCTCGCGAAGGTGTTGACCGAGCGCACGTTGCGAGCGGCTGGGGAGCGTGCGGGCGCGTGAAGCACCCTCCGAGCATCGACGGCAACGCGCGCGAAACGAAAGTGAGCGACTAGATGAGCCGCATCGTCATCAACACCACCATCAACGGTGAGGCACGCGAGTTCCTGGCCGACGAGCGCGACAGCCTGCTGGAGGCGCTGCGCGAACGCCTCGGCATGACCGGGTCGAAGGAAGGCTGCAACAACGGCAACTGCGGCGCCTGCGCCGTGATCCTCGACGGCCGGCTCGTGAACTCGTGCGTCGTGATGGCGGCCGAGATCGAGGGCGGGGACGTGCTCACAATCGAGGGCATGGCCTCCCCGGAGGGCCTGCATCCCTTGCAGCAGTCATTCCTCGAAGAGGCCGCGCTGCAGTGTGGCATCTGCACGCCGGGCTTCCTGCTGGCCTCCAAGGCCCTGCTCGACGAGAACCCCCACCCGACCGAGGCGGAGACGCGGTTCTGGCTCGCCGGTAATCTCTGCCGGTGCACTGGCTACGATAAAATCATCCGTGCAGTACTGAATGTCGCTGAGACTGAGGGAGCGTAGCTGTGGTCGCACCTGAGAAAACCGAGGCAACCAAGAACTACCGCGTCATCGGCGATCGTCCGATCCGGCCGGATGGCACGGACAAGGTCACCGGCCGCGCCGAGTACGGCGCCGACTTCCAGGCCGAGGGCCTGATCTACGGCGCGGTCGTGCGCAGCCCGCATGCCCATGCGCGCATCCTCAACATCGACACCTCGAAGGCGGAAGCCCTCGACGGTGTGCTCGCGGTGATGACGGCGCGCGACTTCCCCGGCGTCGAGGACGGTCTCATCGACCTCGGCGAGGGTGAGGCGAACCCACGCTGGCTCTCGGACAACATCCTCGCCTCCGACACCGCGCTGTACCACGGCCATGCCGTGGCAGCGGTCGCCGCGACCGACCTGCACACCGCCAGCGACGCGGCGGCGCTCGTCGAGGTCGAGTACGAGCTCCTCGAGCCCGTGATCGACGTACGCGAGGCCATGCTCGACACGGCCCCGATCCTGCACCCCAACATCCGCACAAAGGTCCGTGCCGCCAACGTCGACACGCCGACTGACCGACCGACGAACGTGGCGTCGCACATGCGCCTCGAGAAGGGCGACCTCGACGCCGGGTTCGAGAGCGCGGACGTGATCGTGGAGCGCGAGTTCGAGACCGGGATGTTCCACCAGGGCTACATCGAGCCCCAGAACGCAGCCGCGATCTGGAACCATGACGACGAGATCACGATCTGGACGAGCACTCAGGGTTCGTTCGCCGTGCGCGACCAGGTGGCGGCCGTGCTCAAGGTCGCGCCCTCGTCCGTCAAAGTCGTGCCGATGGAGATCGGCGGTGGCTTCGGCGGGAAGATCAACATCTACCTCGAGCCGCTCGCCGCGATTCTCTCGAAGAAGACCGGCCGCCCGGTGAAGATGTGGATGACGCGCGACGCTGTGTTCGCGGCAACCGGCCCCACCTCAGCCACCTACGCCCGCGTGCGCCTCGGCGCGAAGCGGGACGGCACGATCGTGGCCGGTGATGCCTACCTCGCGTTCGAGGCAGGGGCGTACCCGGGCTCGCCCGTCGGCGCTGGCGCGCTGTGCGCCTTCGCGCCCTACGACATCGAACACCAGCGCGTCGATGGCTTCGATGTGGTGGTGAACGGCCCGAAGACCGCCGCGTACCGCGCTCCCGGTGCGCCGGCAGCCGAGTATGCCGTCGAGGCGACGGTGAACGAGCTGGCCGAACTGCTCGAGATCGACCCGATGGACCTCCGCCTCAAGAACGCCTCGAAGGAGGGCACGACGAACTCCGTCGGCGCCCCCTGGCCGAAGATCGGCGCGGAGGCGGTGATGGAGGCGGTGCGCAATCACCCGCATTACAACTCGGAGCTGCAGGGCGACGACGTCGGCCGCGGCGTAGCGGTGGGCTTCTGGTTCAACGGCGGCATGGAGTCCAGCTCCGCTGCCTCCGTGAACCCCGACGGCACGATCGCGCTGACCCTCGGCTCAACCGACATCGGCGGCACGCGTGCCTCGCTGGCCATGCAGCTGGCCGAGACGGTCGGTCTCGACTACGACTCGATCAAGCCGCACGTCACCGACACCGACTCGGTCGGCTACACCGCCGTTACTGGCGGTAGCCGCACTACGTTTGCCGGCGGCTGGGTCGCGTTCGAGCTCGGTGAGCAGATCAAGCAGCAGATGCGCGGCCGCGCGGCACAGATCTGGGAGATCGAGACCGACGACGTCGAGTACAGCGACGAGGGCACGCTGACCGGACCGGCCGACGATGAGGACAACGAGCGAACGTTCACCTTCGCCGAGCTGGCCGGCCAGCTGCAGCGCACAGGTGGCCTGATCTCGGTGTCCGCGACCGTGTCGAAAAACACGCAGGGCCCCGCCTACGCCGGCCACATCGTTGACCTCCACGTCGACCGTGAGACCGGGAAGGTCGAGATCCTGCGATACACCGCGGTGCAAGACGTTGGCACCGCCATCCACCCGGCGTACGTCGAGGGGCAGATCCAGGGCGGCGTCGCCCAGGGCATCGGCATGGCGCTGAACGAGGAGTATTTCTACGACGACGAAGGGCACCTGCTCAACGCCTCGTTCCTCGATTACCGCATGCCGGTCGCGAACGACCTACCGATGATCGAGACGGTGCTGGTCGAGGTGCCGAACCCCGGTCACCCCTACGGTGTCCGCGGTGTGGGCGAGGTGCCCATCGTGCCGCCGCAGCCGGCGATCCAGCAGGCCCTCTACGATGCACTCGGCGTGCGGTTCTACCAGACGCCCGTTCCGCCGCGCGTGATCCTCGAGGAGTTGAACGTCGATGGGGTTGGCGACTAGTTCGCCTCCCTCCGTCCCCCCGGGGTGGCCTCGGTCACACGGGGTGCGGAGCCCAAGCGTCGGCGCGGCGTCACCTCGGAGGCTGGCGATGGCCGTCGTGCACATCCCCGCACACTTCCGCCAGTACACCTCGGACGAGGCGACCGTCGAGGTGCCGGGCGGCACCCTGCGCCAGGTGATCGATGCCCTCGACGCCGCGCATCCGGGCATGCGCGACATTCTCATGACCAGCGGCCGCGTCCGTTCCGAGATTGCCATCGCCGTCAACTCATCAATCACCGAGAACGGTCTGCTCGAGGTGATCCCTGACGACGCCGAGGTGCACGTGATTCCGGCGATTGCCGGCGGATAGTCCTCAGGACGGCTTCGATGCCACGACATACCAGTGGCACTGCGTCACGAGGATGCGGCCCTGTTCATCCGCCGTCGCGGCGAGCGAGCGCAACGCATCGAAGTCCGCGACGACATCGAACGCGTCGATGTTCCAGGGGATGATCGCCAGGTAGTAAGCGAGTGGGCCGATCCCGCGGTGCGCGACGCGATGGTGGTGTTCCGCAAACGCCTCGATCGAGAGGCCGCCCGCACGCAACCCATCGAGGTACTGGTCGCGCGTCGACGCGAACGGGTCGTACCGAGGAAACGCCGCCTGCACCTCGCGGTTGTTGTGGGGACCGACTTGCTGCATGACGAGATGCCCGCCGGGCCGCAGCAGCCTCGGTATCTCCTCGGGGACCAGCGCCTCGTGGCGGTCGAGGATGAGATCGAACGCACCGTCGCGAAACGGGTACGGCGCGTGATCGGCGGAGGCTCGGATCACCTCGACGCTGAGCGGCCGCAGTCGGGACGCGGCGATCGGCGCGTTGACATGCCAGTGCTCGGTCGCGACGAGCTGCGCGGGCAACCGATCGCGGATCGAGGCGAGACGCTCGCCACCGCCCGTCCCGAGATCTAGCGCCGAGGCAGCGGTGCGACCGAATTCGGCCGCGAGTTCGAGGTAGTCCCACGGCGGTCCCTGGTCGACATCCTCGATCGCGAGCTCGCTGAAGTCCCAGCCGGAGAAGTCTCGTGCGCGGTCGACCCACTGTCTGAGTTCGTCGAATAGTTCCCGATCGGTCACCCCAGCGCCGCCACCATCTCGGCGAGCTTGCCGACCGTGCGCCAGTTGCGAGCAGTCGCCGAGGTGCCCAGCGCGCGCTCGACAGCGTCGGTGGTGAGCTTCGAACGGCCCGCGCCCTCGGCGTAGTGGATGTACAGCTCGCGACCATCGAGCGAGACCTCGTCCGGCGCAAAGGTCGCGGCGTCGAGATCGGCGACGCGCCCGCGCCTTGGCGCTTCGCTAAGGAACATGACGTGCAGCTTCGCCTCGTCAGGCTCGCCTGCGCCCAGCGGGTGGGTGGCAGCGACCGAGGCGACCTCAGCCGCGCTGCGCACGACCACCGGCACCTCGAACCCGAAGCGCTCGAGGATGGCGGAGCTGATCGCCTCGACGATCGCAGGTTCCGCGTCGCCCGAGGTGAAGACGGCGTTGCCACTCTGGATGTACGTGGCGACATCGCTGTAGCCGAGGCCGTCCAGGAGCCCTCTCAGGTCCGCCATCGGGAGCTTGCGGTGACCGCCGACGTTGATGCCACGCAGGAGCGCGACCCAGGCCGGCGTCGCGGCCATCAGCGCCGCTCGTTGAGCGCCGTCAGCGCCGCGGCGATGCGTGTGAGTTCCTCATCGTCGTCGCTGGCCGCCGCCTCGCCTGCCGCGGCGACGAGGCGGTCGTGCAGCGCGTTTGCACGCTCGACGAGCGCGCCGTAGCGCAGGTCCTCGGGGGAGGTGATGCGCAACTCGGCGGGGGCGTCTTCGGCGTCGTCAAGCAGGGCGGCGAGGGTTGCAACCTCCTCGATCAGGTCGCTGGTGGCGGTGTCCCAGTGCTCGCGCAGATAGTGGAGCAGCGTGATCGCGAAGCCGAGCTGCTCAGCGACCACCGGGTCGCTGACCTCGGGCGCGACGCGATCGCGCAGTGCCGCGAATCACGCCGTCGAGCAACTCCTCCGGTGTCGGACTGCCGTGCAGGGCCATCAGCGCGCTCCCTCCGGTACGTTGGCGAGCAGGTCGAGGATGATGCGGTCCTCGTTGGTCTTGAACAACGCACCGATGGCGGGGAGCCGAAGCTCGGAGCTGCGGCCATCGATGAACGACCGCTCGCCGGTCAGCCAGATGCCCTGCGCCTTCACCTGGCAGAACAGCGACCACCAGTGGAACGAACGCGCGTCGAAGTGCAACTCGCTGGCCGTCTCCCAGAGCTCGATCGCCCGCGAAGGCTCAACCAGGCCGGCGTAGCGGTCGAGGCGGCCCCAGCGCCAGTCCGGCATGCACGTCCACGCCAGGTCCTCGATCGGATCGCCGAGGTGCGCCATCTCCCAGTCGAGCACGCCGCGAATCTCGCCAACCTCGTTGAAGAGAACGTTGCCGTTGCGGTGGTCGCCGTGCACCAGGCTGACGTGCTGTGCCGGCGGCGGCGGGTGGCGGCGCAGCCAGTCGATGGCGATGCGCACGATTGGCTGAGCGTCGCGCCGCGCCTCCTCGATGCGGCCCGCCCAGTCGTCGAGCTGGACCTGCCACGCCGTGTCCGGCCGCGGGACCTCCAGGAACGTCCAGCCGGCGACGTGCCAGTCGAAGGCGGCGATGTGCCCGCCGATTTTGAAGATCTGTTCGCCGATGCGCTCAGAGACCGCTAGGTATGGGTCGCGGAAGACGGCCTGCGGCGCGGTCTCGCAGCCATCGATGCGCTCCATGACGAAGAAGGCGCCGCCGAACCAGGACTCGTCGCGCTCGCGCCAGAGCGAACGGGGAACCGGCACCCAGGAGTCCTGCAGGCCCTCGTACACGTCGAACTCGATGTCGTTGTTGGGCAGCAGCGAGGCTGGCGGATCGATGCGAAAGATGAGACCGCTGCGCACGACGAGGCCCGGCGTCTCCCAGCTGGCGTCGCAGCTCCACGTCTCGCGGGACGCGCCGCCAAGGATGCGGCGGACGTCCCTGACCTCGATCTTGCTGGCGGCGGGGACAGCGTGCGCGAGGTACGCGGCCAGGCGCTCCTCGGTCACCTCGATCGCGGCCATGCGTCCTCCGTCCCGCCGTTTTGGGTCGCCGGCGCGAACTATAGCGAATGAGGGCGTCCGGGCGGGTATGCTCGCGCGGCCGAGCAATCGCGACGACCATCCGATGGAGCCACGCCGCCGATGATCACAGACCTCGACGACTACCCCGTCCACCAGACGCCGGAGCCGGTGGCGCATCCCGCCTCGGGCGACCCGAACGTCTACGACCGCTACTTCTTCAACGGCTACACGGCGGACGGCGATATCTTCTTCGCCGTGGCGATGGGGCTGTACCCCAACCGGCGCGTGATGGACGCCGCGGTCAGCGTCGTCCGCGGCGGCCGGCAGTGCGCCCTGCGCGCGTCGCGGCTCGCACCCTTCGAGCGCACCGAACTCACCGTCGGTCCGATCGCGCTCACGATCGAGGAGCCGATGACCCGGCTGCGCCTCACCATCGATGACAACGAGCACGGGATCAGCGGCGACGTCACGTTCCACGCGCGCAGCGCACCACTCGAGGAGCCGCGCTTCTCCCGCCGCGCCGCCAGCGGGCGCATGACGATGGACCTCACGCGCTTTGCGCAGTTCGGCTCGTGGACCGGTGCGCTCACCGTCGAGGGTGAGCGCATCGAGCTGGACGGTCGCAACGTCCTCGGCGTACGCGACCGCTCCTGGGGCGTGCGTGGCGTCGGCGCACCGACTCCGGACATCCCGGCCGAGGGCGACAACCAGTTTTACTGGCTGTGGGCGCCGCTCAACTTCGACGACCGCTGCACGCACCTGGGACGCAACGAGTTCGCAGACGGGCGGGCATGGCACGCGAACGGGGTCGTCGCGCCCATCCTCGAGTCGGCGGGGGGCCCGGGCGGCGAGCCGGAGCAGATGGCTGACAGCTCGGCGCGGGTCAGCTGGGAGTCGGGGACGCGGCGCGCCGCCTCGGCGGCGCTGTCACTGACCTCGACCGCCGGCGCGGAGAGCCGCATCACGCTCGAGCCGGTGCTGCACTTCCAAATGAGCGGCATCGGCTACGGCCACCGCACGTGGGGGCCACGGCCGCTGGGTCGATGAGCTTGCCGTCACAGGCGAGTCCTGGGCCGTCGATGAGATCGACCCGATGAACCCGGGCAACATCCACATCCAGTCGCTCGTCCGCGCCACCCTCGAGGCCGAGAGCGAGACGATCGAGGGCGTGGGTGTGCTCGAGCAGCTGGTGATCGGCCCGCACGAGCCGTCGGGCTTCCGCGAGATACTCGACCCAGCAGGCTAGAGGTTGCTGGTTCCGGCCTACGAAGCGTACGCTCGCTTCGAAGGCGAACACATGTGCGGATCGAGACGCTGATCCGCTTGAGCGCCTTCACGGATAGCGAGCCGGGGCGTATGCTCCGCCTCGAAGCAGCCGGATGACCTCGGGCGGGGCGAACGAGGAACTTGACCATGGCAGCAAGCCAGCCTCGACGCAGCTCCGGGCGCGCAGCGCCGGGCTCCACGCGCAGTGCCCTGATGCGCCTTGATGTCCGGCATGGCAGCGCCGAGCAGCTCGCAGCCCTACTCGAGCAGCTGTTCCAGGAGTCGCCGCTGGAGGCGCAGGAGCGCGTGCAACTGCTCGGCGGAGCGCTCGTGATGGAGGCGCTGCGCCCCTACTGGGGCGACGACCGATCGCCTCACGACGCCCACGACGCGCTGCGCGCGGCCGATCCGGAGCTCGCGCGAGTCATCGAGGCCATCGCGCCGATGCTCCTCGGACGCGTCGAGGCGCAGGAAGACGGCCGCGCGGCCGTGCTGGCGGTGGAGGCGCTGCTGCGGCCCTAGTGCGCTCAGACGGTCGATCGACAGCTGCCGCGGGCATCTCGGAGCTGCGATTTCTGACACATAACCTGTCCAGCGTCGGACTATAATCGAAGTCTCCGGAGGGCTGCGGGCACTCGCCCGCCCGGAGGAAA
>CBDDEC010000003.1:0-1043052 GCA_965226785.1 Dehalococcoidia bacterium | reverse complement strand
CCAAGACCGCGGCGTTGTCTCGACGGGGCGCCCGGTCAGGTGCCCGCGATCGGACGATCAGGAGGGTGAAGGCGCTCGGACGGCGACGGTGGAAGAAGGCGTCTGGTGACCATCAGCACGCGCGCGTGGAGAATGCGTTCTTCCGGTACACGTCGATCGTCGGCGACTGTCTTCGGGCACGCAGTTCATCGGGGCAACGGCGTGAGGCCGTGCTCGCGTGTACCGTTCTGAACCGGATGACCGAGCTTGGCAGACCCGTCTCGTACCGCATCGGTAGGTGACGGGCTCGACGGTTTGAAGCGCGTAGGCCTGCCCGCATCCGCGCACCAACGCCCGACTACGTGGCCCGACGCACCGCCGATGGCCGGACCAAACGCGAGATCATCCGATGCCTTAAACGCTTCCTTGCGCGAGAGATCTACCAACGCGTCATGACAGACTTCCGCACACGCCAAGCCGTCACCCAGGCCGCTTAGAACGCGTGTCTTGACATATAGGGGCGTCAGTACCGTTGGCTGTACTCGTCGGCGGAACCCCGGCGGTCTTACAACAAGCGCAGGACCGCCGAGCAATCGATCAAGGAAGGCAAGCAGGCCATGCACTGGACGCGGCTGTCGTCCCATCAGTTCCGAGCGAACAAGGTCCGGCTGTGGCAACCTAGTTAATGGGCGTCGAAGTGTTGAACGGCAACACCGATGGCAGTCGACCCCTTTTCGACAACAGCGGTTCACCTAAAACAACTCCAGAGATTGTGGTCCGGCGTCGTGCCGAGTTCCGCCCATCGGCTAACGGAGTACGAAGCACGCTATCATCAGCAGCTTGCTGGGCCTGAGTCATGTAAGTGTGCTCTCCGAAGATCCCGGCACGATTGTCCGTGTACCTTCGGCGCGCCTTCGTCGTCGCCGTGTCAGAGTTTTCTGGCGCTGGCTCGGACGGCGGACCATGTCGAACCGTTAGCAACCTCGCATTGACGGGACCCCCTGTGCGAGGAGACGGCTCGGACGCCATACAGGAGATATGACGTGCTCGAGAAGACTTTAGTTCGTATCGACACGGTTTCGGACAACCTGCTATCGAACCTCGAAAATAGGAACGTTGCCCTTTGGGTTCGCACCCTGCCCAAAGATTCACCCAGCCGAGACGCGCTTGTTGCGTTTCTTGGGTTACCTTGGCGGCTCGTCTTTTTCGAGACTTACGACCCCGACATGGTTCAAGCGCTGGAGGCCGAGGCGAGCCTCAGTGACCCCATGACGCGCAAACGGGGATTCGTTCAGATCCTTGATAGCGATCCTTCGCGCATCGAACTGCCGCAACGATGCTTGCCGTTCTACCTCCTGAATGGCCGACAGGTTGGTGTGGCTCAGTCAGATTTCAACAGCCGGTTGCGGCGGCTAACGATGTTGGAGGTAATGCGACGTTCCGAAGCGCGTGAACTTTTGGTGATTTCCGGTAATGAGGATCCAGTCCCACCCGAACTCACGGATCTCTGGTCTTCCAAGTTTCGACCGTATCTCACCTTCGTTTCGAGTGCGCCTGATGCTCGCGGAATGCTTCAGGAGTGGCTTGATGGAACAAGCGGCATAGCGCTCGTAAACCTCTTACGTCTTCCGGTGAACCATCTGATCGAAGACATCCTGGTTCGCTATGCGGGGACCTATCCCGAGGCTCGACAGATTATTCGCGTCCGAGACCTCCATGGGACGTTCCATCGGATCGACGTAACTGAAGCTGATGAGCCTGAGCGCCCAATCTTGGATTGGTATTCGCTAATTCAGGAACGAGACCTCACACCGCTCACACCAGAGGAGCTTGCGGAGGAGGATCTTGAGGGTTTCTTCCGAGATCCAGAAAGTTCGTGGCGTCCCTACGCCGCAGGGCTGCCATGGGTCCGCGATGCGCAGGTCGAGAAGACCTTGAGCAGATCTTTACAGAAGCTCGACGCGGCCGGTTCCGATGAGAATTGTATTGCCTATATCGCATCAGAGTCTGGGGCGGGTGGGACGACGTTAGCGCGCGTCTTGGCTTGGGAGTGCGCGAGACAGGGTTATCCAGTGCTACTCGCAAAGCCTGTCCCTTTCGTGCCAGAAGCCTTGCCGGTCGTAAACTTCTTGAAGCGCGTGCACAGCAAGCGTGAGGGCGAGATTGCAGATAATCTGGAATCGGCGACGGGACCCAACGATCCACAATCACAGAATCGCAAGGGCGCGTTCAGCTCACGCCGTTACGAGACACCGTGGCTCATCGTCTTCGATAGCCTGCACTGGCAGTATCGTGACAATGAGCTCGTCCGCTTCCGAAACGAAATGGCGAAATCTGGTCGCCCAGTGTGCGTCCTGATCGTCACCAGTACTGTCCTGGGTCTGGCCTTCTATAACGACTCAGTCTTTAAGAAGGTGGCGGACTTGAACCACGCCATGAGCCAAGACCAGGCGCGTCTGCTCGGTCATCACCTTAACCGGTTCCTCCGCGTTCACGGCAAGCAACGACAAGAGTCTCAGTGGGTCCGATTTTATCAGGACCATACGGTCCGCTATCTGGAAGGAACCGCAGCCTTCTGGGTGACTCTGTCTTTCTGGATTCGTGGTCAATACGACCTCTCTGAATCGATCCAGGAATGGATGTACCGCTCGTTCAAACAGAACACCGACGATCCCACTATTCGGGGCGCGATTTTAGAGATCGCAGCACTAAGTTCAGAGCGCCTCCCTTTGCCCGAGGCATTGTTGCCGTCGTCGACGGGAGAATGGCCGCTCTCACATCTCCTGGAAGACTCACGGGCACACTTGGCTGCGCTCGGGTTAGTACGCATCTCATCACATGGAGAAAAGTACTGGGCGCTTATCCACGACATCTTAGGCCGATTCCTGATTAATGCGCTGTTCTACGATTTCCCAATGCGCGAGGAGCTGGGATTTGCCGAAGCCAAAGACACAGAACATCTTCGTTTTCTGTTGCTGCGTCGAATCTCCCAGAAATCTATATTGGGGGAGCGCCCCTACAAATCTATAGGGGAGGACTTCGCAACGTCGATCTTCAAGATCGACCCCGACCACGGTCACGGTAGTTTCGCCTCGCTTTGGCGCGAGGTCCTGGACACGCTTGACAACATGCCGCAATCGCTACGCGACACTAGCCGAGTTGTTCGCCATCACACTGCGATCTCACGCCGGAGGGTCGCAAAGTTAGATGAGAGGCTTTACGGCGTGACAAGCGACGATAGGATCACTCTCCTCAACAAGGCCATTGAAGATATCGAACACGCCTTGGCCTTAATCGAGTACACGCCCGGCTCTGAGTCGAACCTCAATCTCCTGAACTCACTTGCAAACGCTTACCTCGACCTTGCCAACAATGAGTCAGAGAGAGGAGCTCCGCGTGAACGAATTCTCGAATTGCAGCGATTGGCAAATGACGCAACACGGAAGGCGTACGGCGAGAATCCAACCAATTCGTTCGTTATTGAAACCTATGTGAAGAATCTCCTTCAGAACAAGGACGTGCCGCCGGTGCAAGTGGTTGAGCAATGCATCGAGGCGCTAGGAATTCTTGCGTCGGCGCTTACCGCAAATGAGGGCGCCTATCGCGCAATTCAGCTCGGGGATCTGGCCGACCAGGCGTTGGTGATCTTATTCCAGCAGAAACTAGCCGTGGCTCAAGAGATCGAACCTGCCCGAGCAGTTGATGTCTTGGTCAAGGCGTGGACCGCGCTCGCCGAAGGGGATGGCCTCTCGTCGGGGATGGATTTATCGGACGTGCCAGAGGCGAACCGAATGCGAGCGCTTGACGTACTGGCCGACCCAGTCGGCCGAGGCAACATGCAGGTCATTCACTTAACCTTGGATCTGATTTGCGCCAGCCAGCCATACGCGTTCAAGCAGCAACTGGAACTTATCGAACAATTGCAGGCCACGGATTATCGACTTACACATCAGAGGCGTTTGGAATACGCAATTCTTCTTTTTCAGAACGGTCGTGCGGTCGAGGGCGACAAGATCTTCCGTTCGTTAAGGCAGCTCTGGCGCGAAGGAGAGCATTTCGTCCACGTGCCGGAGCGGTTGCGCTGGTTACGAACCGAAGATGCAAAGACTTTGCAGACCGTGCAAGCAATCGCCGGATCGGATTACGGCAGCCGCGCGATGGCACGTGTTCAGAGGTTCAACAACGTGTCCGTCCCATTCAGACTAGAGGAATTTGGCGTTCGTGGCTTGAAAGCAGGAATGCGAATCGCTTGTCACGTCTCCTTTGGCTTCAACGGCCCGTTCTTGCGGCCTGTCACGGCGGCCCCCAGGAAGATCGATTGAGGGTTGGTGGCCGAAGAACTCGATTTCGTCGCTCGTTATGCGAAAGGGGAGGGTCTGGCGATCCGAAAGCGGACCGTTCTGGTCGAAGGGACTACGGATGTCGAACTCTTCCAGCTAGCGGCCCGTCTAGAGCACGAAAGGACTGGGACCGATCTTCTGGGGTCAGATCTCGCCATCGTTGCGGCCGGGATCGGCCATCTTGGAGGGACCCGGAACCTCTGCCGGCGACTCTGGGTCCTAAGAGACCTAGCGCGCCATTGCCTTTCTGAAAATGGCAGTCCGCGCTATCGCTTTATTGGACTCTTTGACAATGACAAGGCTGGGAAACAGGCGGTCAGAACGCCTCCGCGCGCTCCATGTCCGCGACGGGAATCGCCACCTCGTAGACCCCGGTCACATCAGCCATCGCCCCGCCCTCTCCTTGCACGCCTCGCTGCCGCCTCGATGGTGCGGCGAGTCGTCCGAGGTGTCACCCGTCCGATTGGGCAGGGGCGCGGGTCAGCGCTGCTGCGGTGTCGGCGCAATCGGACGCGGGACGAGGTTGTCGAAGTCGACCGGCGGCACAGGGCTCGGGCCGCGACGGACCAGTTCAGCTCGAATCTGCGCAAAGAACAGGATTCCTCCCACGAGGAACCGAGAATGAAGACGGACCACTTGTGCTGAACCCTTCAGGCGAGATCATCTACGTGATCGTCTCGTGATGATTATGAATGGTAATGGCAGCATGAAAGAAAATTATAGACTTTAGAACGTGCCGCCATCCGTGAAGCATCGAGAAGGATCGTAATCGCACTTCATTCGCTCTGGTTGCGCGCACGGTCGCTTCACACTTCGCGAGGATCCAACATCACTTCCGTGTGGGTGAACCAGCGATCCGCGCCGCGTTGACACCCCGGAGGAGTTTGCGTAAGGTTGACACAAAGTGACTTTGCGTACGATGTACACAAAGTCGGATCACTCCCTGCGCGACCCCGCGAGGTGACTATGACCAGCCCCCTGTCCTTCGTTACCGAGAGCGGCCAGCCGCTGATTTCGCAACTGCAGTGCGAAACCGACACCGGCATCGACACGGTACCGCTCTCGGAGGAGGTGTCGTTCGGATCGTGGCAGCCGGAGATTCCGGAGCGCTACTGGGCGATGGATGCCCAGGAGCTGTCGGGGCGCATCCGCGGCGCGCGGGCCACCCTCGGCGACCAGGTCGTGATCCTCGGCCATCACTATCAGCGCGAGGACATCATCCAGTTCGCGGACGACCGAGGCGACTCGTTCGCGCTGGCGGAGTACGCGGCCAACCGGCCGGAAGCGCCGTACATCGTCTTCTGCGGCGTGCACTTCATGGCGGAGGCCGCCGACATCCTCTCCGCCGACCACCAGACGGTGATGCTGCCGAACATGGAGGCGGGCTGCTCCATGGCCGACATGGCCGCCGCGCCGGATGTCTCCTCCGCGTGGCGCGAGCTGGGCGAATTCTTCGATGGCACGGACGACATCATTCCAGTGACCTACATGAACTCCGCCGCTTCGCTGAAGGCGTTCTGTGGCGAGCACGGCGGCGTGGTCTGCACCTCGTCCAACGCGCCGAAGGTGCTCGAGTGGGCCTTCGAGCGGGGCCAGCGCGTGTTCTTCTTCCCTGACCAGCACCTGGGCCGCAATACCGGTCACGCCATGGGCATCCCGCTCGAGGAGATGGTGCTCTGGAACTGGCGGACGCCGTCGGGCAACCTCGGGGACGCAACACCCGAGGCGCTCGAGCGGTCGCGGATCATCCTCTGGCAGGGCCACTGCTCCGTGCACCAGCGCTTCTCGCTGCCACAGATCGAGCAGGCGCGCGAGCGCTACCCGGACGTCCAGATCGTCGTGCACCCGGAGTGTCGCTACGACGTGGTGGAAGCCTCGGACGCCAACGGCTCGACCGCCTACATCGCCAAGTACGTCGCCGAGGCCCCGGCGGGGTCGGTGATTGGCATCGGCACCGAGATCAACCTGGTCTCCCGCCTCGCCAAGGAGCACCCGGACAAGACCGTCTTCTGCCTCGACCCGGTCGTCTGTCCGTGCAGCACGATGTACCGCGTCCACCCCGCCTACCTCGCGTGGGTGATGGAGTCCCTGGTCGAGGGCCATGCGGTCAACCAGATCACGGTGCCGGAAGACCACAAGGCCCACGCCCGCATCGCCCTCGAACGCATGCTGGCCCTCCGCTAGCGATCGCCGGGAGCCGAGGACCTTCGTGACGTTCCGCTTCGAGACCCGGATGCCGTTGCGGCATACCGACGCCTTCGGCGGGACGCCATTCGTGCACGGTGGTGTGCTGATCGCGCTCACCGAAATCGCACTCGACCAGTACGACGACGAGGCCGGCATTCCCAGCCATCGCGAGGTGCTGCGCTTCCAGTCGCACAGCGAGATCCGCTATCGCGCCCCACTGCGCTGGGACGACGCCGCCATCGTGCGGCTCCGCTGCGCCGAGGCGAACGCGGGTCGCCTGCTCTTCGAGTGCGAGGTCGCGGCCGTCTCCAGCGGTACGACGATCGCGGAGATGCAACACCGCTACGCCTACGTCAACGCGACGACCGGCCGTCCGGAGACGCCGGAGGACTGGCAGGCCATCGTGCGCGCCATCGAGTCTTACGAGGTCGATCCGCCCGTGCGCGGCATCGCGCCCGTCGACTCCGGCGAGCGACAGTCGTGACCTCGGGTGCCGCCGGTGACCTCGATCGCTACGACTTGATCGTCGTCGGCTCCGGCATCGCGGGGCTCTATGCGGCGCTGCAGGCGATCGACCGCGGCGCCAGCGTGCTCCTGGTGACCAAGGGTGCGATCGACGAGGCGACGACGCGCCACGCACAGGGCGGCATCGCCGCCGCCGTGGGCCCCGGCGACTCGCCCGAGAATCACCTGCGCGACACGATCGAGGCCGGCGCAGGGTTGGTCGACGAGGACGCCGCACGCATCCTCTGCGAAGAGGCGGCGGACCGCGTCGCCGACCTCGTGCACTATGGCGTGCGCTTCGACGACACGGACGGCGAGGTCGCGCTGGGCCACGAGGGAGCTCACTCGCAGCCGCGCATCCTCCATGCGCGCGGCGACGCCACCGGCCTCGAGATCGAGCTGTCGCTCACTTCACTCGCCCGCGAGGGCGCGACCATCCTCGAACACACCTTCGCGCGACGGGTGATCGTCGAGGCCGACCGCGCGGTCGGCCTCGAGATCGTGGCGAACGGCGGCGTGCGCCCGACGGTGCGCGAGGTGCGCTCGGACCGCATCGTGCTGGCGACCGGGGGCGCCGGGCGGATGTACAGCGTGACGACCAACCCGCCGGTCTCCACCGGCGACGGCATCGCGCTCGCCTACGAAGCCGGCGCAGAGATCATGGACATGGAGTTCACGCAGTTTCACCCAACCGCACTGCGCATACCCGGCGCAGCGGTGTTCCTGATCTCGGAGGCCGTGCGTGGCGAGGGCGCGCGGCTCTTGAACGAGGCCGGCGAGGCGTTCATGGAGCGCTATGACGAACGCGGCGACCTCGCGCCGCGAGACATCGTCGCGCGTGCCTCGTTGCGCGAGATGCAGCTGGCCGGCGCCGCGAACGTGTGGCTCGACATCACGGAGCGCAGCGAAGCGTGGCTGGCGGCCCGCTTCCCGCAGATCACCCAGCGCTGCAGCGAGCACGGGATCGACATTAGCCGCGACCGCGTGCCGGTCTCACCCGCGGCCCACTACCTGATGGGTGGCGTGCGCACGAACACCTGCGGCGAGACGACGCTGGCCGGCCTCTACGCCGTCGGCGAGGTCGCCTGCACCGGCGTCCATGGCGCAAATCGCCTCGCGAGCAACTCCCTGCTGGAGACGGTGGTCTTCGCCAAGCGCACCGTGCAGCGCATGTTCGACATCGACGACGCCGAGCCGCCACCGGAGTTGACCACCGGCGCGCTCTCCCTGCTACCGGCGGGCGTCGGCGGCGAGGCGACAACGCTCGCCGAGATGCAGACGCTGATGTGGGACGAGGTGGGCATCGTGCGCCACGGCGAGGGCCTCCGCCGCGCCGCGGTGCAGCTCGCGCGCTGGCACGGCGCGCTCGACCACGCGCTCTCGCGCGACGCCTTCGAGCTGCGCGCCGCCCTGGTCTGCGCGCGACTGGCGACCGAGGCCGCGCTGCGCCGAGAGGAGTCGCGCGGCGCGCACTTCCGCTCCGACTTCGACCAACCGGAGGAGGCGTGGCGACGCCACCTCGTCTTCCGCCAGACCCAGATCGAGGAGGCCGCGGGCGACCTCGCGGACGCAGCGGAGCGGCCGATCGAGGCTGTCGCGAACAAGCGCATCAGAGGGGTCGCATGACCGAAGGCAGCACGCTCGATCCCTTTACGGTCGCGGAAGCAGTGGCCAACGCGCTCGAAGAAGATCGCGCCGCCTTCGACGTCACGACGGCGGCCACCGTCCCGCCTGACCAGCACGGCGAGGCCGAGTTCGTCGCGCGAGAGCCCGGCGTCGTCTGCGGGCTCGACGTGGCGCGCGAGGCGCTCGTGCAGCGTTCCGACGAGGTCGAGTTCTTCCCAGAGCGCCTCGACGGAGAGTTCGTCGAGGCGGGGACGGTCCTCGCCTCGGTCAGCGGCCCGCTCGCGGCGCTGCTCTCGGGCGAGCGCATCGCGCTCAACTTCCTGCAGCGCCTCTCCGGCATCGCCACGCTGACGCACGCCTACGTCGCCCGCGCCGCCGAGGGCGGTCCGGCCCGTGTGGTCGACACGCGCAAGACGACCCCCGGCCTGCGCGCCCTCGAACGCTACGCCGTGCGCACGGGCGGGGGAGCCAACCACCGCAACACGCTCGAAGACGGTGTCCTGATCAAGGACAACCACCTCGCGGCCGCGGCCCAGCGCGGGGTCGGCCTCGCCTCGCTCATCGACGAGACTCGCGCCGCCGTCCCCCACACGCTCCGCATCGAGGTCGAGGTCGACACCGCCGATCAGGCGCGCGAAGCGATCGAGGCCGGCGCCGACATCGTGATGCTGGACAACATGAGCGCAGACGAGATGCGCGCGATCGTCGAGACGGCGCCGGACGGCATCGTCTTCGAAGCCTCGGGCGGCATCACCCTCGACACCGTCCGTGAGGCGGCCGCCAGCGGTGTCGATCTGATCTCGATCGGTGCGCTCACACACTCAGCGCCCGCGCTCGACATCGCCCTCGACATCACACCGTTCGAGGCCGCGGCCGATGACGCCGCGGAGGACGAGGCGTGAACCACGTCATCATCCTCTCGGGCCCGCCCGGCGCCGGCAAAAGCACGGTTGCCGCGGCGCTCTGTGAGCGCTTCGACCGCATGCTGCACATCGAGGTCGACGAGCTACGCCACTGGGTGCGCGCCGGTTACCGCCATCCCTGGGCCGACGATGCACAGACCCTCGAACAGCTCGACATGGCCATCCGCAACGCCTGCGCCATCACCCGCGAGACGATCGCGACACGCTATGCCGTGGTCATCACCGATGTCGTGCATGCACACCAGGCGGCGCGCTACGCCGGGCTCCTCGCCGACCTCAGTGCGCCGATCCACCTCGTCACGCTGCTCCCGAGCCTGAAGGTCACCCGAGCCCGCGACACTGACCGCTCCGCCTCGCTCGCCGAGCGCGTCGAGTTGCTCCACAGCGCCCTCGCTGAGGAAGCGGCCGCGGGCACGCTCCCCGGCTTCGTCCTCGACAGCTCGACCGACGCGGACGCGCAGGTCACCGCCGACCGCGTCCAGGACATCGTGGCGCGCGGTACGGGGCTGATCGCGGGCGAGTAGCGACGTTCACGCCTCGGGCGCCCCGCGCGTGGAGCCGCGCCGAGGGCGATCGAGGTCGCTCGAGTCGAGGACGATGTTGAGCGGACCATCGTTCTGGGCTTCAACCAGCATGTGCGACTGGAAACGGCCCGTCGCCACCTCGATCCCGCGCTCGCGGAGCAGCGCGATCAGGCGTTCGAGGAGCGGTTCGGCTGTCTCGGGGCGCGCCGCCTCAGTGAACGAGGGACGGCGGCCCTTGCGCGTGTCGGCGTAGAGCGTGAATTGCGAAACGACGAGGGCCGCCCCGCCCACATCCTCCAGCGAGCGATCGAGGCCGCGCTCGCCGGGGAACAGCCGCAGCTCGGCGATACGGCGGGCGGCCCACTCCAGCTCACGATCGCCGTCGTCGCCGCCGATGCCGACGTAGACGAGCAGCCCCGGGCCGATCGCGCCGGTCTCTTCGCCCTCGACGGTCACGCGTGCGCGGTTGACGCGCTGGATCAGGAGACGCATCGCTCACCCCTCGCTGGGAGGGTAGCTGCGAGGCGTGCTGGGGTGCTCGGTGCCCGCGGTCAGTCGCTCTTCGAGCTCTTCGAATTCGAGGAGGAGGACGACGAAGATGACGACGAGGAAGACGAGGAAGACGAGGAAGACGAGGAAGACGAGGAAGACGAAGAGCTATCGTCATCGCGAGAGTCAGTCTTGTAGAAGCCGCTGCCCTTGAAGACGAGCGTGGCTGCCCCGGCGACGACGCGGTTGGCCTTCTTCGTGCAGCGCTTGCAGCGATGTGACTTCGGCGAACCGAAGGGCTGCTGCAGGTCGTAACGATGTCCTGCGTTGCACTGGTAGGCGTAGGTCGGCACGTCAGTTGGCTCCCGGTCGAGCGTCATCGAGGCGCGCAGTCACGTTGGGCGTGGGTGCTGCCTCGGGGTGAAACGAAGCCGCAGGCGTGACGCCTGCGGTGCATTAATTGTACGGTGCCCCGTCGCGCCCCACAACGCTGGCCCGTCGAGGTGGTCACTGCCATACTGGATCGCGATACGAACACAGAACGGCCGGTGTCCTGCCCTCGCCGCCAGCGAGGGTAAATCTATGCACTGGCAGCAATGCAGGGAGATACGTAGATGGCTGCTGGCGTGACCATGCGTCAGATGCTGGAAGCGGGCGTCCACTTCGGGCATCAGACCCGACGCTGGAACCCGAACATGCGCCAGTTCATTTTCGCTGAGCGCAACGGCATCCACATTCTCGATTTGGCCCAGACAGTGCAACGGCTCGATGCCGCGCTCCAGCGCGTGCGCGAGACCGTGTCCGCGGGCGACCAAGTCCTGTTCGTCGGGACGAAGAAGCAGGCGCGAGCGATCGTGCAGGCCGAGGCGGAGCGTGCCGGCATGCCCTTTGTCAACACCCGCTGGCTCGGCGGCACCCTGACCAACTTCCAGACGCTCTCGAAGCGCATCCAGTACTTCAAGGAACTCGAGGAGCGGTTCACCACCGGCGACCTGGCGCTGGCCGCCGTCGCGGCGGAGAACGTCGAGGACGAGGAGGCCACCGCTGCGGCCGAGGCGGCCGGCGTCTCGATGACGAAGCGCGAGCAGATGCGGCTGCAGAAAGAGTATGGGCGGCTGCGCCGCGCCTTCGGCGGGCTGCGCCAGATGGAGCGCCTGCCCGGCCTCGTCTTCATCGTCGACCCGGCGATGGAAGAGATCGCCGTGCACGAGGCAAACCGGGCGAAGATCCCCGTGATCGCGATGTGCGACACCAACGCCAACCCGGACGTGATCGACTACCCGGTGCCGTCCAACGACGACGCCATCCGCGCGATCCAGCTGATGACGGGCCGCGTCGCCGACGCCGTCCTCGAAGGCGTTGCCGTCGGCGAGGTCGAGCAGCAGTTCCAGCAGGAGACCGTCCCGGGGGCGGCGCCGGCCGAGGCCGCGCCGGCCCAGGCGGCTCCAGCCCAGGCCGCGCCAGCTGCGGCGCCGGCTGCCGAGCTGACGCCGGAGCAGGAGGCTGTCGCCGCCATCGAGGCAGCCGAGACCGCGACCGAGCCGGCGGCGGCAGAGACACCAGCCGCCGAGCCGGCCGCCGAGGAAACTCCGGCAGCGGAGGCGCCGGCCGCCGAAGCGGCTCCGCCTGCCGAGCCCGCCGTGGAAGACGCCCCGGCCGCCGAAGCGCCGGAGAGCGAGACACCGGCAGAGGGCGAGCCGCCCCCGAGCAGCTAGCTCGACCCGAGGCGACGACGAGACCGCGACGGCCCGCGCGGGCCGCAGGGAGCAGATGATGGTCAGCACGACAGACGTGAAGCGCCTCCGCGACGAGACTGGCGCGGGCGTGATGAACAGCAAGCGAGCGCTGGAGGAGTCGAACGGCGACTTCGACGCGGCGAAGGAAATCCTGCGGCAGCAGGGCGTCGCCTCCGCGGCCAAGCGCGCCGACCGCGCCACCGGCGAGGGGCTGATCGAGGCCTACGTCCACGGCGACCGCCTCGGCGCTCTTGTCGAGGTGCAGTGCGAAACGGACTTCGTCGCGCGCACGGACGCGTTCCGCACCCTCGCCCGCGACATCGCGATGCAGGTGGCGGCGATGAACCCCGCCGCGATCGAGGTCGACGACGTGCCGGACGACGTCGTCGGCTCGAAGGAGGACAACGCCCTCCTCACGCAGGCATTCATCAAGGACGGCTCGCGTACGGTGGGCGAACTGGTGCAGGAAGCGATCGCGCAGACCGGCGAGAACATCCGCGTGGCGCGTATCTCCCGCTTCGAGCTGGGCGGCTAGGCGTTCGATAGGAACACGGCAGACACCCCGGCGGCACGGCTGCGCTACTCTGAGCCAACGACCTGCACACGCGCGCCCGCAGGGCAGCCGGCCAGGCGGGGGGAAGCTCCGTGACCGAAGAAATCCTGCTCGAAGCGGAAGAACGCATGGACGAGGCAGTGCACGCTTACGAGCGCGCGCTCGGGACGCTGCGCACCGGCCGCGCCTCGACGACCCTCGTCGAGGACATGTTGATTGACCACTACGAGTCGCAGATGCCGCTCAACCAACTGGCCAACCTGGCGACGCCGGACGCCAGTCTGATCACCATCACGCCCTGGGACAAGGGCGCGCTCAACCCGATCATGCGCGCCATTCAGATCAGCGACCTGGGCATCACGCCATCCTCCGACGGCCAGGTGATCCGTCTGCCGATTCCGCCGCTGACCGAGGAACGGCGCCGCGATCTCGTGAAGCAGCTCGGCGGGCGGACCGAAGAGGCGCGTGTCTCCGTCCGCAATGCCCGGCGGCACGCCAACGACGAGGTCAAGCACGCCCAGCGGGAGCACGAGATCTCCGAGGACGAAGGGCACACCGCGAACGAAGAGGTCGAACGGTTGACGCACGAGTACGTCACCAAGGTCGAGAACCTGGCGAAGCAGAAGGAAGCGGACCTACTCGAGGTCTAGCCACCACGACGAGAGCGTCCGAGGATCCAGAGAGCCCGACGATCAGGAGTGACCGCGACCGCCGTGACCGCCACCGCCGCCAGTAACCACGTTCCCCTGCTCCGCCTACCGGTGCTGCCGCAGCACGTGGGCGTGATCATGGACGGCAACGGCCGCTGGGCGACCGCGCACGGCGTCGATCGAGCCGACGGCCATCGGGCGGGCGCCGAGGCCATCCGCCCGATCGTTGAACGTGTCGCCGAGTACGGGATCTCCGTGCTCACCGTCTGGGGGTTCTCCACAGAGAACTGGGGGCGACCTCGCCGCGAGGTGCAGGCGATCCTGAAACTCGGCCAACGTTTCATCGACGACTACCTGGACGAACTCCACGCACAGGGCGTGCGGTTGCGCCACCTGGGCGACCTCGAGCGGCTGCCGGGCCGGCTGCAGGCCAAGGTCGAGCGCGCCATCAAGCTGACGGAGCGCAACGACCGCCTCACCCTCAACCTCGCCTTCAACTACGGCGGGCGCGCGGACATCGTGGAGGCGGTGCGTCAGCTCGTCGCCAGCGGCGTCCGGGCCGAAGACGTGACGGAGGGGGCGATCGCCGCCCACCTCGAGGCGTCCGACCTCCCGGCGCCAGACCTCGTCATCCGTACGGGCGGTGAGCGTCGCGTGTCGAACTTCATGATCTGGCAGGCCGCGTACAGCGAGTACTACTTCACCGAGACACTCTGGCCCGATTTCAACGAGGGCGAGCTGGACCGCGCGCTCCTCGAATACACGCGCCGGCAGCGGCGCTTCGGCCTGATCGAGGGCGACCTTGACGCCGGCCTGGCGCAGAACGGGCTGGCGTAGCGGCCCGCCGAGGCCGCACCCCATGCTGATCCAGCGCGTCGCGGTCGCCGCCGTCGGCCTCCCGCTCCTGGCGCTGCTTCTCATCGTCCCGGAGGCCTTCTTCTCGGGCGCGATCGAGCTGATCCTCGCGATCGCTGTCTACGAGTTCGTCCGCGCCGCCTTGCCCGACCGCGAACAGGTCGTCGCCATCGCCGCGGCGGCCGTCGTGGCGCTCCTCGTCGCCACCCTCCGCACGACCGAGACGCTGCCGCTCAGCGCCCTGCTGCTGCCAACGGCCGCAGCGCTGATCCTCGTGCTGCGCCCCGGCAACATCTTCGGGGAGTCTCGGCTCGGCTGGTGGATCGCAGGCGTCCTCTACCTCGGCGTCCTCGGGGCGCACCTCGTGCTGCTACGGGACCGCCTCGATGGCGTCGAGTGGCTGATCGTCATGCTGGCAGCCACGTTCAGCACTGATACCGGCGCCTACGTCGTCGGCCGGCTGATCGGCCGGCGGCCGTTTGCGCCTCAGATCTCGCCAAACAAAACCTGGGAGGGCGCCATCGGCGGTGTCGTCTTCGGCGCGATCGGCGCGGCGGTCGCCATGCTCATCCTCGAGCCCACGATCCGCGCGGGCGCGCAGATCCTCATCGCCGTCGCGCTGCCGATCGCGGCGATCACCGGCGACCTGCTGGAGTCGGCGCTGAAGCGCCGGCTCGGCGTGAAGGACATGTCGCAGCTCCTGCCCGGACACGGCGGCATTCTCGATCGCCTCGACTCGCTATTGCTGACGGGGCCGGTCTTATACTGGATCGTGCGATGGCTACAGACGTAATCCGCATCGCCGTCCTCGGCTCGACCGGCTCGGTGGGACGGCAAACCCTCGACGTGGTCCGGGGCCTCCCGGACCGCTTCCGCGTCACGGCCCTCGCGGCCGGGCGCAACATCGACGCGCTCACTGCCCAGGTCGAGGAGTTCGCCCCCACCGCCATCCACGCCGTCGACGAAGATGCCGCCGCTGACCTGCGCTCCGCCTCCGGCGCCGACTGGGCGCCGCTGGAAGAGATCGCGGCGCGCGACGATGTCGATGTCGTCCTGGTGGCGACGAGCGGCCTGGCCGGGCTGCCACCGACGCTCGCGGGCCTCGAGGCGGGCAAGCCCGTCGCCATCGCGAACAAGGAGGTGCTCGTGGTTGGCGGCGCGGCCGTGCGCGACACCCTGGAGCGCAACGCTGATCGAGGCGCGGAGCTGCGGCCGGTCGACTCCGAGCACTCCGCCATCTGGCAGTGCCTCTGGGGGGAACCGCCGGACGCGATTGACCGTCTCACACTCACAGCCTCGGGCGGCGCATTCCGCGACCTCGACCTGGCGGAGCTCGACGCCGTGACGCCGGAGCAGGCACTGCAGCATCCGACCTGGGAGATGGGACCGAAGGTCACGATCGACTCGGCGACGCTGTTCAACAAGGGACTGGAGGCGATCGAGGCGCGCTGGCTCTTCGATATCCCGCTCGACCGCGTCGACGTCCTGCAGCACCGCGAAAGCGTGGTCCACAGCATGGTGACGTACCGGGACGGGTCGGTGAAGGCACAGCTCGGCGAGCCCGACATGCGGCTTCCGATCCAGGTC
Source organism: Dehalococcoidia bacterium (assembly GCA_965226785.1). Classification (GTDB taxonomy): domain Bacteria; phylum Chloroflexota; class Dehalococcoidia; order UBA2979; family UBA2979; genus CBDDEC01. The sequence continues at coordinate 1,027,099 of CBDDEC010000003.1, read as the reverse complement.
GCCCTCGCCTACCCCGACCGCGCGCCCGCCCAGCCGGCGCCGCCGATGGACCTGGCCGCGCGGGGCGCACTCCACTTCGGCGAAGTCGACCGCGAGCGTTTCCCCGCGCTCGACATCGCGCTGGAAGCGGGACGCCGCGAGGACACCTCGGCGGCCGCGGTGAGCGGAGCCGACGAATCCGCCGTCGCGCACTTCCTCGCCGGGCGCTGTCGATTCACAGATATCGCGCAACTGTTGCGGTCGTCACTTGAGACGCACGAGGGAGTAGCCGATCCTCAACTAGAGGACTTGCTCGCCGCCGAGGCGTGGGGCCGTCGTTATGTCGACGAAGTGATCGGGGCCAAGGTGTGAGCGACCAGGACAACCGCTCGGTGCCGCCCACCTCCAGCGAGGGGTCGCCGCGCTTCAACCTGCCCCGCTTCATCACACCTCTAATCGTTGCGATCGGCATCTTCGTCTTCTTCGGCCTCGCACGCGACGCCTTCACTTCGGCGCTGCTGTTCATCGTCATCCTGCTAGCGCTGGTCGTGATCCACGAATTCGCGCACTTCGCCACCGCGAAGATGTTCGGCATCCTCGTGCACGAGTTCGGCGTCGGCTTCCCACCGAAGATCTGGGGCAAGAAGGTCGGCGACACCGAGTACACGGTGAACTGGCTCCCGATCGGCGGCTTCGTCCGCCTCGAGGGCGAAGAGGACCCGAGCCACCCTCGCGCGCTCGCCTCGCGGCCGGCGTGGCAACGCCTAATCGTCATCACCTCGGGCGCGCTCGCCAACCTCGCGCTGCCGATCATCCTCTTCGGTATCGCGTTGATGATCCCGCACGAGGTCCCCGCTGCCCGTGCCCAGGTCACCTCGGTCGTGGAGGGCGCACCGGCGGAGGCCGCGGGGCTGCAGACCGGCGACGTCATCTACGCAATCGACGGCCGCACTACGAAGAACGTGCCTGAGGCCAGCCGCTACGTACGCCTTGGACAGGGGCGCGAGATCGAGTTCCTCGTGAAGCGCGGCAGCGAGTTCCTCGAGATCCCGATCGAGGCGCGCTGGGCGCCCCCGGCGGGCCAGGGCCCCACCGGCATCACGATCGGCTCGCAGTACCCGTTCACCGACACCGAGGCGCTCGCGCCATGGGAGGCGTTCCCGCAGGGCCTACGGCAAACCTGGGACACCCTGATCCTCGCGCGCAACCAGATCATCGGCTGGTTCAAGGGCTCATCGGGCCCGCAGTTCGCCGGCCCGGTCGGCATCGCTCAGACCACCGGCGAGGTCGCCCGCGCCTCGGACAGCCGGACTGGCGCCGTCTCACCGTTGCTCGAGCTGGCTGCCCTGCTCTCGATCAACCTCGGCATCCTCAACCTGCTGCCGCTGCCGATGCTCGACGGCGGCCGGGCCGCATTCATCGTCGTCGAGATCGCCCGGCGAGGCAGGCGCGTCGCGCCGGAGAAGGAGGCGATGGTCCACTTCGTGGGCTTCGTTGCCTTCATCGCGCTGGCGCTGGTCATCACCTTCATCGACATCTCGCGTATCGCCAACGGCGAATCGCTCTTCCGCTAGCGGAGAGCCCAAGCCCGGCGCGCGCTATCCTCGATCGCGCAATGAAGCCTTCGAAGCGCAAGGACACACGGGCGGTGCGCGTCGGGCCGATCACGATCGGTGGCGGCGCGCCCATTGCCGTGCAGTCGATGGCCGCGACCAAGACGCAGGACATTGAGGCCACGGTCCGCCAGGTCGGGCTGATCGATCAGGCCGGCGCCGACCTCGTGCGCATCGCCGTCGACTCGAAGGCGGACGTAGTGGCACTGGCGGAGATTCGAGACCGCACTTCGGCGACGCTCTCCGTCGACCTCCAGGAGAACTACCGCCTCGTGACCGCGGTTGCGCCGCACGTCGACAAGGTGCGCTACAACCCGGGCCATCTCTGGCACCACGAGCGCGAGAAGCCCGTGCGCGACAAAGTCGCGATGATCGCGGAGACGGCCGAGGCGCATGACATCGCGTTGCGCGTCGGCGTCAACTGCGGGTCGGTCGACCCGGCGATGATCGAGCGCTTCGGCGAGGACGATGTCGGCGCCATGGTGCAAAGCGCGCTCGACCACGCGGAACTGCTCGACGATCTCGGGTTCCACCGCTTCGTCGTATCGCTCAAGGATTCCGACTGGCGCAAGGTCGTCGAAGGCAACCGTCGCTTCGCGATGCAGCGCCCGGACGTCCCGCTGCACCTCGGCGTGACCGAGGCCGGCATGCCGCCCGATGGGATCATCAAGACGCGTGTCGCCTTCGAGCAGCTGATCGCCGAGGGCCTGGGCGACACGATTCGCGTCTCGCTGACGGTACCCTTCGACAACAAGGGCGACGAGGTGCGCGTGGGCCGCGGGATCCTCGAGGACATCGCCGCGGGGCGTTTCCGCTCCGTCCCGGCCGGCCTCGACGAGGGGCTAAATATCATCAGTTGCCCCTCCTGCTCCCGCGTGGAGAACGAGGCGTTTGTGGACCTGGCGCAGGACGTGAAGCGCATGTCCGAGTACGCGCAGGACTTCGACGTCACGATCGCGGTGATGGGCTGCCGCGTGAATGGCCCCGGCGAGACCGATGATGCGGACATCGGGCTCTGGTGCGGACCGCTGGGTGTGAACCTCAAGCGTGGCACGGAGACGGTCGGCCACTTCGGCTACGACGAGGTCCTCGACCGCACGAAGGCGCTCCTCGACGAGGTGATCGCGGACCTCGACGCGTGAGCGGAGCCAACCACTCGCACCCCGTCGCTTCGCTCTCCACGATGTGGGCGATGCAGCCGCGCTTCGAGCGTGACCTGCCGGCGTTCATGACCCGCGCTGCCGAGCTCGGCTACGAGGCGATCGAGATCAACCACTCGATGGAGGCCCACCATGTCGGCGCGATCCTCGGCGCCGGCATCCTGCCGGTCAGCGGCGTGCATGCGCCCGCGCCGCTCGAGCGGCACGCCGAGCGTGGCTGGAACCGCGGACTCAATCTTGCCTCCACCGACGAGGCTGAGCGGCGCCTCGCCTGCGAGTACACCGTGCGCTCCGTCGAACTCGCAGGCGAGGCGGGCGCCGAGAACGTCGTCGTGCACCTCGGCGCGGTCGGCGATCGCCCGGGCAACGGTGAGCGCCGCGCGCGTCGGCTCTACGACCAGCGCACTACGCGCGCCGAGGAGTTCGCCGAAGCGCAGCTCGACGCCCGCCGCGAGCGTGCCTCGATCGCCGGGCCCTACCTCGACGTCGCGCGGCGCACACTCGCCGAGCTCTGCGCCGCCGCCGAGGAGCACGGCGTGACGATCGCGCTCGAATCCCGGCTCAACCACTTCGAGATCGGGCTGCCCGAGGAGATGAGCGAGCTGCTCGCGCCCTACCCCGCCGAGGTCGCGGGCTACCTCCACGATGTCGGCCATGCGGAGGTGCAGCACCGCCTCGGCCTCGTCGACCGCCAGCAGTGGTGGGACGACGTGGGCGACCGCCTCGTCGGGCTGCATTTGCAAGATGTGACCGGCCTAACCGACCACCGCGCGCCGGGCAACGGTGACGTCGACTTCGAGTGGCTCGCGACGCGCATCGCGGAAGCCAACCCCTCGGCGGCCCGCACCTTCGAGATCAACCAGCACGAACCCGACGCCGATGTCGCAAGCGGCCTCGAGCTGATGCGCACGACCGGCGTGCTTGCCAACAGCGAGGCCTAGCGAGCCCTGGTGGCTCGGTCGATGGCACGGGCGATCGCCCGTAGACTCGCGCCATGCGGATGTCACGACACTTCGGTCACACCCTGCGTGAGCCGCCCGGCGACGCCGAGACGGTGAGCCACAGCCTGTTGTTGCGCGCCGGCTTCATCGACCAGCTGATGGCGGGCGTCTACTCGTTCATGCCGCTGGGCAACCGCACGCGCCTGCGCATCGAGCAGATCGTGCGCGAGGAGATGGACCGCGCGGGCGCGCAGGAGGTGCACCTGCCCGGCATCCAACCGATCGAGCTCTGGGAGGAGAGCGGGCGCAAGGACGTGATGGGCTCGGTGCTGTTTCAGCTCGTCGACCGTCGCGAGCGCGGGCTCGCCCTGGGCCCTACGCACGAGGAGGTCGTGACGCGCCTCTTCGACGACCACACGAGCTCCTACCGCGACATGCCCGTCACGCTCTACCAGATCCAGACGAAGTTCCGTGACGAGGCGCGGCCACGCGGCGGCCTGATCCGCGTCCGCGAGTTCACGATGAAAGACGCCTACAGCTTCGACCTCGACGACGCCGGCCTCGATACCTCGTACGCCGCGATGTTCCACGCCTACGAGCGCATCTGCGCGCGCATCGGCGTGCCGGTCGTGGCCGTCGAGGCGGATTCGGGCGCGATCGGCGGCAAGGGGTCGCAGGAGTTCATTTTCCTCACCGATGTCGGCGAGGACACGATCTTCTTCTGTGAGAACGGCGACTACGCCGCCAACATGGAGAAGGCAGAGTTCGCGCGGGTCGCCGCCGGGCCCGAGGATGAGGCCGCGCTCGAAGAGGTCGCGACGCCGGACACCTCGACGATCGAAGATCTTGCGGCGCTGCTCGACATTCCGACCGCGCGTACCGCGAAGGCGGTCTTCTACATGGCCTCAGCGCATGGTTCGCACACCTGGCAGCCGATCTTCACCGTCGTGCGCGGGGATCTCGAGGTCAACGAAGTCAAGCTCTCGAACGCCCTCGGTGGCGTCGAGCTGCGTGAGATGCGCGACGACGAGGTCGCGGAGTACGGCCTCGTCGCCGGGTACGCCTCGCCTCGCGGCCTCTCGCCGCAGGTGCGGGTCGTCGCCGACCTGTCGATTCCGGACTCACCGAACCTCGTCGCCGGCGCCAACCGCGAGGGCTACCACCTGCGCAACGTGAACTACGGCCGCGACTGGGAGGCGGAGATCGTCGCTGACATCGCGGTCGCCGAAGCCGGGTTCACCTGTCCGAACGGCGACGGCCGGCTGGAGACACGCCGCGGCATCGAGATCGGCCACGTCTTCCGCCTTGATTACACCTACACCGATCCGATGGACGTGAGCGTGCTCAACGCAGACGGCGAGCAGGTGCGCCCGACCATGGGCTGCTACGGCCTCGGCATCGAACGTCTGCTCGCCTCCGCCGTCGAAGAACACCACGACGAGCATGGCATCCTCTGGCCCGCCTCGATCGCCCCCTACGACGTGCACATCGTCGGCATCGGGCTCGACCGCGACGAGGCAGTGGCGGCCGAAGCGGACGCGCTCTACGAGGAACTCCTCGACGCGGGCTTCGACGTGATCCTGGACGACCGCGACGAGCGGCCCGGCGTGAAGTTCAACGACGCTGACCTGATCGGCGTGCCACTGCGCCTGACGGTCTCGCCACGTAACCACGAGGCGGGCGTCATCGAGCTGAAGCTGCGCGACGCCGACGAGGCGGAGTCGGTGCCTCGAGCCGAGATCGTCGCCCGCGTGCAGGCGCTGCACGCCGATCTGATCGAGGCGCTGCGACCGGCTTGAGTCGCCGCCTCGGGCGGTGGTACGATCGGAATCGTTCTAGCGCCTCTCTCTGCGAGACGCGGGTCCAGGACCCGCGTTTTTTGTTGGCCGCAGCCCTCGGTTCCGGGGTGTGAGCGACCGAGACCAGCGAACATCGGACCAACGAACATCGAACCAGCGAACACACGAGCGAGCACGACATGAAGACAGAGTTCGTCACCGCCATTACGCAGCTGTCGGCTGAGAAGAACCTCAACGCCGATACGGTTTTTGCCGCCGTCGAGGCGGCCATGGCCTCCGCCTTCAAGAAGGACGAGCTGCAGTACGCCGAGATCGAGGTCAAGATCGACCGCGACGATGGCGATGTGCGCGCCTGGCGCCTTTTCGAGATCATGGACGACGACGAGATCGAAGACGACGAGATCCAGATCTCGCCCGAGCGGGCGGTGGAGATGGGCTACGGCGAGCTCGCGATCGGCGAGTTCGTCCGCGAAGAAGTCGAGACGACCCCGAGCACTGGCCGCATCGCCGCCCAGACGGCCAAGCAGGTCGTGCTGCAGCGCCTCCGCGAGGCGGAGCGGGAGTCGGTCTTCGAGGACTTCACGGGCAAGGAGGGCGAGCTGGTCTCCGGCACCGTCCTCCGCGTCGAGGCCGGCCGGCGGCAGGTGATCCTCGACCTGGGCCGCACCGAGGCCGTACTGCCGTCCGCGGAGCAGATCCGCGCCGAGCACTATCGGGTCGGCCAGCGGCTGCGCGTGTTCGTCAAGGAGGTCTACAAGGCCTCGAAGGGCCCGCAGGTCGTCGTCTCGCGTGCCAACCCGGAGCTGATCCGCCGGCTCTTCGAGCTCGAGATCCCGGAGGTCGGCCGCGGCACCGTGGAGATCATGGGCATCTCCCGAGACCCTGGCTACCGCAGCAAGGTCGCCGTGATCTCGCGCCAGGACGGTATCGACGCGGTGGGCGCCGCCGTCGGCGTGCGCGGCTCGCGCATCCAGAACATCGTCAACGAACTCGGCGGCGAGCGCATCGACATCATCCGCTGGGACCCGAACCCCGTCGCGTACGTCGCCAACGCGCTGAGCCCGGCAGAGGTGGTCTCGATCCGCGTCGATGAGAGCGACGGCACTGCCTACATCGCCGTGCCCGACAAGCAGGTCAGCCTCGCCATCGGCAAGGAGGGCCAGAACGCGAAGCTCGCGGCGCAGCTGACGCACACGCGCCTCAATATCCGCGGGGAGAGCGCCGTCATCGGCGACGGTGAGGACCTCTACCCGCCGCCCGAGCCGAACATGGACGCGATCCCGCTGGCGCCACTTCCCGGTGTGCCCGCCGCGGCCACACTGGCACCACCCGACACGATCGCTCCGTCGCAGGCCGCATACGCGCGCCCGGGCCTGCCCGGCGAAGGTGCGCCCGTGGCGCCCGTCCGTTCCGCCGAGGCCGAGCCGGCCCTCACGCCCGAGCAGGAGGTGCTGGCTGAACTCGAAGAGGCGGAAGGGCCCGTCGAGGAAGCCGCCGTCGAGGCGGAGCCCGTGGCCGAAGTGGCCGCGCCGGCACGGACCGCCGAGCCCGGTGGTCTGCGCTTCGGCGACGAAATCGCGGAGCGCACTGACAACGAAGAGGACGAGGACGACCGTGATCGTCGCGGACGCGGTGGCGCACGTGGCGCCACCCGCGCGCGCCCTGGTCGTGGCGGCCGCCCGGCGGCACGTACGCCGGAGCGCCGTCCTCCCGAGCGCCAGAGCCGCCGCGTCGAGCTCGACGACTTCGACGAGGACGAGATCGAGGCCGCGCTTCACGACGAGGACTTCGTGGATGAGGATCTGGCGGGCGAGTTCGGCGACGAGGAGAAGGACGACTAGCACGTCGAACTCCCACCGACGCCGCGACCCGGAACGGGTCTGTGTTGGCTGCGGTGAGCGGTCGGCTCAGAGTGAGCTGACGCGCATGGCGCGCACCTCGGATGGCGGCGTGCACCTCGACGACGCAAGCCGTGGAGCGGGCCGCGGGGCCTACGTACACCCGCGCGAGGCATGCTGGACCGCTGCGCTCGACGGCGGCATCGCGCACGCGTTGCGCACGCGACTCAACGACAGCGACCGCGGTACCCTGAGTGTCCACGCGGCGCAGCTCGCCGCAACGGCGGCGTCAGCACCGGACGCCGAGGCGGCAGAGAACGGATCAGGATGACACAGGAACCAGTCGTCACGGACGAACCGCAGCCGGAGATCCCGGTCGAGGCTGCGGCCGAGATCCCGGTCGAGATCCCGCCCGCGATCGTCGTGGGCGACCTCGCAGAGCTGCTCGCCGTCACCCCGGTCGACGTGATCAAGGAGCTGATGAAGAACGGCGTGATGGCCACCATCACGCAGGTGGTCGACTTCGACACCGCCGCTGTCGTCGCCACCGACCTCGGATTTGCACCCTCCGAGGAGGGTGAGTCCGACGATGAGGCGGACGACGCCGAAGCGCCAGCGCCCGAATCCACCTCGATGCGCATCCTGGATGAGGGGGACGACCAGGTCGATCGACCGCCCGTGGTGACGGTCCTCGGACACGTCGACCACGGGAAGACGACGCTGCTGGACAGCATCCGCAAGACGACCGTCGTCGAGGGCGAAGCCGGCGGCATCACTCAACACATCGGCGCCTACGAGGCGACGGCCCCAGACGGCCGCACGATCAGCTTCATCGACACTCCGGGCCACCAGGCGTTCTCGCAGATGCGCGCTCGCGGCGCGCAGATAACAGACGTCGCCGTCGTGGTCGTCGCCGCGGACGACGGCGTCATGCCGCAGACTCGGGAGGCGATCGACCACGTGCGCGCGGCCCAGGTGCCCCTCGTCATCGCGCTCAACAAGATCGATGTACCGAACGCCAACGCAGAGCGCGTCAAGCAGCAGCTGATGGAGGTGGGACTCGTCCCCGAGGAATACGGGGGCGACCAGATCGTCGTCGAGACCTCGGCGCTACAGGGCCAGGGCGTCGCTGAGCTACTCGAGAACATCGAAGTAGTCGCCGACCTGCAGGAGCTGAAGGCGAACCCGAACCGCGACGCGATCGGTGTCGTGCTCGAGGCGGAGAGCGACCGCCACCGCGGCATCGTCGCGACGCTGCTCGTTCAGACCGGCACGCTGCGGCAGGGCGACGCGATCATCGCCGGCCTCAGCTCCGGTCGGATCAAGGCGATGATGGACCATACCGGCGAGCGCATCAAAGAGGCCGGACCGTCGACGCCAGTCCAGGTACTCGGACTGTCCGAGGTGCCGCCCGCCGGCGAGCGCTTCGAGGTGCGCAAGAACGAGAAAGAGGCGCGCCGCGAGGCGGAACAGCGCCGGCGCGACCTCGAGGCTGGCGGCGAGCGCGCCGAGGTGGTGACGCTCGACACGCTCTTCGGCGAAATCCACCAGGGCAACATCAAGGACTTCAACCTGATCGTGAAGGCGGACGTGCAGGGCTCGATTGACCCGCTCGTGCGCACCCTCGACGACCTGAACGTTGACGAGGTCAAGGTACGCGTCATCCATGCCGGCGTCGGCTCCGTCAACGAGTCGGATGTGCAGCTCGCCGTCGCCTCGCAGGGCGTGATCCTCGGGTTCAACGTCAGCGCCGAACTGGGCGCCGCGCGCCTCGCCGAGTCCGAAGGCACGGAGATCCGCCACTACCAAGTCATCTACGACGTCGTCGAAGACGTCGAGCGCGCCGTGTCCGGGTTGCTCGAGCCGATCTACGAGGAGGAACAAGACGCCGTGATCGAGGTGCGCGAGGTCTTCCGCCTCGGACGCCGCAACGCCATCGCCGGCTCGTTCGTGCGCGAGGGCACCGTGCGACGCAACAGCCGCGCTCGCGTCTACCGCGAGGGAGCGCAGCTCTACGACGGCGAGATCACGAGCCTGCGCCGCGTCGACGACGACGCGAGCGAGGTGGTGGCCGGCCTCGAGTGTGGCATCCGCATCGGCGGATTTGAAACGTTCGAGGAGGGCGACGAGATCACGACGTACCACATGGAGCGCACCCGCTGAGCCGCCGCACCGAGAAGCTCAACGACCTGATCCAGGCGGTGCTTGCCGACGTCATCCGGCAGCGCGTCAAACACCCGGTCCTGACCCACGCCATCATCTCGATCGCTCAGGTCAACGTGTCGCCGGACCTCGCCCGGGCGACCGTGCACGTCGGCGTGATCGGCGACGAGTTCGAGCCGGACGAGGTGCTCGAGGCGCTCGAGCGCTCCGAACCCTTCCTCCACCGTGAAATGGTGCGGGAATTGCACCTCCGGCGCGTCCCCCGCCTCCGCTTCCGCTACGACGACAGCGCCGAGGAGGCGGACCGGTTGACCGCCCTCATGCGCGGGGTCGCCGCCGACGAGGGCCGACCGATCTCGCGGCCGACGACCGCCAGTCCCTCTGACGGGGTCTAGCAGGACACCAGCGATGCGCGGGTTCATCAACATCGACAAGCCGCAGGGCGTGACGTCGTTCGACGTGGTGAAGCAGATCCGCCGCGCCGCCGGCATCCGCAAGGTCGGCCACGCCGGCACGCTGGACCCCAACGCCACCGGCGTCCTGCCGGTCGCGATCGCCGAAGCGACGCGGTTCATCGAGCACCTCGTGTCGGCCCGCAAGCAGTACCGCGCGACACTCGCCTTCGGCCTCGCGACTGACACCTACGACGCCGACGGAGCGGTTGAGGGCGAGGCCGATGCGAGCGACGTGACCCCCGAGGCGATCGAGGCCCTGCTGCCGCCGTTCGTCGGGCAGATCATGCAGACGCCGCCGCCCTACTCGGCGGTCAAGCGCCACGGTGAGCCGGCCTACCGCGCTGCCCGACGCGGCGACCCGCTCGACCTCGAACCGCGGCCCGTCGAGGTCGATTCGATCGAGCTCACCAGCTTCGAGTCCGGCCCGCGCGCCCACGCGACGCTCGAGGTGCGCTCGGGCAAGGGGTTCTACGTGCGCTCGCTAGCACACGAACTCGGCCAGCTGCTCGGCGTCGGCGCTCACCTCGCCGAACTCTGCCGCACAGCCGTCGGACCGTTCCGCGTGGAGGATTCGACCAGCCTTGATGCCGCGGTCGCGCTGCTCGAGGCCGGCCAGACCGAGCACCTGGTGCACGCGCCAGATGTCGTGATCACGGGGTGGCGGGCCGTGCTCCTCGATCGGCGACAGGTCGCGGAGGCGCGTCAAGGGCGCGACGTGATCGTGCGACCTCGGCGCTCCTACGTCGCCGACGGCAGCGGGCGGGCGCGTTGCTACGGCCCGGACGGCGAGCTGGTGGCACTGCTCGAGGCGGGTCCGGGCGTGGGCATCTGGCATCCGTATCGTGTGCTGCCCGCCGCTGCACCGGCCGAGACTGTGTCTCAATAATTCCCGTATTACGTTGACAGGCCTGCGCACGGCGCGGTACCCCTCGATGCAAGGGGTAGTCGTCCCAGCTGCTCGAAGTCCCCAGATTCGACCGGCATCGGCTGCCCGACTCGACCGGCGGACCCGCCTGCCGGCGCAGCAGAGAATCGAGGGGACATGGACGGTTACTGCCTCAAGTGCCGTGAGAAGCGCGAAATGCAGGAGGCCGAGCCGATCGTCATGAAGAACGGCAAGCCGGCGACGCGTGGCGTGTGTCCGGTCTGCGGCACGAAGATGTTCAAGATCGGGAAGACCCCAGCGCACAGCGCATGACCGGCCGGCCGATGCCGGCATCATCGAGGACCGAAACGCCGCCCGCCGGGCGGCGTTTCCGCAGCCCTCGGCGCGTCGGCCCCCCGCCCCGCGCTACAGTCCGCGCATGTCGATCGTCGAGCACATTCAGTTCGATTTCGCCGCCATGCACGCCGCCGTCGACGAGCAGCGCCGCGCGCGCGGCCTCGCCTGGACGGCCCTGGCCGAGGAGACACGCGCGTCCGGCGCTCCGGCCCGGCGTCGCGTCACCGCGACGACGCTCTCGCGCAGCGGACAGCAGCACACGATGGAGGCCGACGGCGTGCTGATGATCCTCGCCTGGGCCGGGCGCACCTTCGAGGACTTCACGATCCGCAGCGGGCCGCACGCTACACGACTCCACGACGCCGTCGAGGCGACGGAGATCGACGACATGCTCCGCTTCGACCTCCCGCAGATTCATGCAGCCCTCGACGCCCGGCGTTCCGCGCAGGACCTCACGTGGCGCGGGGTGGCGGACGAGATCGGCTGGTTCCAGCCCAACGGGCTGACGCGCATGAAGAACGGCGGCCGCACCGGCGTCCCGTCCGTGCTCTGGATCGCCGAGTGGCTCGCAGTCGCGCCCGAAACGCTGACAAGCCAGACCAACTGGTAGCTAGCCCCCCTCGATCGCCTCGCGGGCGAGCGCGACGAAGGCGTCGGCACGCGGATCGTCGAGGCTGCTGTCGCGCCGCACGGCGCTGATCGTGCGGGTCGCCACCGGATGACGGCCATGGCGGCGCAGCGGCGTGGGGTGATCCTCGGCGACCGCAACCGGCAGCACGGTCCAGCCGAGGCCGAGCGCGGCCATCTGCCGGAGGACTGAGGGGTTCTGGCTATCAAGGCTGACGCGCGGCTGAATGTCGAGCTGGCGCAACCCCTCGTCGATCTGCGCGCGCGTCTGCGACCCGGCGTTGTAGAGCAGCCACTCGTCGTTCAGCGGCCGGTCGGCGTCCGCCCATGCGTAGCGGTACAGCGGCTCCGTGTGCAGCGGCGTTGACGTCAGCCCCTCGTCCGGTTCGCCGACCACGATGGCCAGGTCGATTTCAAATTGGCGCAGTCGTGCCAGTAGCGAGCTGCTGTCGTCGACGATGATGCTCAGACGCACCTCCGGGCGAGCCTGGCGGTACGCCTCGATGGCGCCGGGGAGCAGGTAGAGGCTCGCCGCGTCGATCATGCCCACGTCGAGGGTGCCGGCGCGCCCCTCCTCCTGCGCCGCAAGCGAATCGCGCAGCTGCTCGCCCCGGCCGATCACCTCGGCGGCGAAGCGTGCGACCTCCTCGCCCGCCACGGTCAGGCGTCGACGGCGACCGTCTCGCTCGAACAGCCGCGCGCCGAGCCGTCGTTCGAGTTCGGCCAGGGACTGCGAGAGCGCTGGCTGGCTGACGTGCAGCTCCTCGGCGGCGGCCGTGAACGTGCCGGCGCGCTCCACGGCGAGGAGATTGCGCAGTTGCTGGAGGTGCAGATTGAGCGGTTCGCCGGTCAACGCCTCGGACGTCATGTCATCAGCATAACTTATCGATTGTATCAATAATATCCACTGGACGAATTGATAAAGAGGTCCCTAACCTGTTCCCAACCCACCGCCGCACACGGCGCATGCCGGCCCGGCTCGGGTCCGGCCAGGCAAAGCAGGCACGAGAGAGGTACACCTCGACATGGGCGAGCAGATCAACGTAGCGATCATCGGCGTCGGCAACTGTGCGTCGTCGCTGGTCCAGGGCGTCGAGTACTACCAGGACGCGGAAGCCGACCAGATGATCCCGGGGCTGATGCACCCGGTGCTCGGCGATTACCACATCCGCGACATCAACTTCACCGCAGCCTTCGACATAGACGCCGACAAGGTCGGTAAGGACCTCTCCCAGGCGATCTTCTCGGGGCAGAACAACACCTACAAGTTCTCGGACGTGCCGGATAGCGGCGTGACCGTGTCGCGCGGCATGACGCACGACGGCCTGGGCAAGTACCTCTCGCAGGTCATCCAGAAGGCGCCCGGCCCGACCGCCGACATCGTCGGCATCCTCAAGGCGACGAAGACCGACGTCGTGATCAACTACCTCCCGGTCGGCTCCGAGGAGGCGACGAAGTGGTACGTGGAGCAGGTGCTGGCGGCCGGCTGCGGCCTGATCAACTGCATCCCGGTGTTCATCGCCAAGGAGAAGTACTGGGCGGACCGCTTCCGTGAGGCGAACCAGCCGATCATCGGCGACGATATCAAGTCGCAGGTCGGCGCGACGATCCTGCACCGCACGCTGGCGCGGCTCTTCCAGGACCGCGGCGTCCGGATCGATCGCACGTACCAACTCAACTTCGGCGGCAACACCGACTTCCTCAACATGCTCGAACGCGAGCGCCTCGAGTCCAAGAAGATCTCGAAGACCAACGCCGTGACGAGCCAGATCGAGTACGAGATGCCCGGCACCGACATCCATGTCGGACCCTCCGATCACGTTCCGTGGCTCGACGACCGCAAGTGGTGCCACATCCGCATGGAGGGCACGACCTTCGGCGATGTCCCGCTCATGGTGGAGACCAAGCTCGAGGTCTGGGACAGCCCCAACTCGGCCGGGGTTGTGATCGACGCCATCCGATGTGTCAAACTCGCCCGTGACCGCGGCATCGGCGGGCCGCTGCTCGAAGCGTCGGCGTACTTCATGAAGTCGCCGCCGGAGCAGTGGCGTGACGAGGTCGCGCGGGATCGGCTGGAGTCGTACATCGCGGGGTAGTTTGTGGCCCTCTACTGGGGCTTTCGCCTGGCATCGCTGCTGACGCGCATCGTCCCGTTGCGCGTCAGCTACGGCGCCGCTCGCCTCGCCGGCTCGCTCCTCTACTATGTCTGGCCCGGCGGCCGTCGGCGCTGCGTGGCGAACATGCTGCGCGTCGCCGGTGGCGACGAGTCGCTCGCGCGGAGCTATGCTCGGCGCTCGTTTGCCAACTACGGCGTGTACCTCGTCGACTTCCTCCGCTTCCCAGGCACCACCGCCGACGAGGTTCGCGAACGCGTCCACTACGACGACTGGCCGATGCTCGAGGAGCAGCGCAGCGGCAACGGCATCGTTTTCGTCACCATGCACTTCGGCATCTGGGACATGGGCGCCGCCGCGCTGGCGGTGGCCGACTACCCGGTCACGACCATCGCCGACACGGTGGGCAACGATCGCGTCAACGAGCTGGTGATCGGCTCCCGCGCACACCTCGGCATGACGATCGTCGAGGTCGGACACGCCGGGCCCGGTCTGCTGCGAGCGCTCAAGCGCAACAACGTGATCGCGGCGCTCGCCGACATTCCCGACGAAGAGGGCGTTGAGGTGACGTTCTTCGGCGGCACCATTCGTGTGCCTGATGGCATCGCCCGTATCGCCCTCCGCGCCGGCTCGAACGTCGTCGCTGCCACCCTGTGGCGTCGTTCGCCGTGGCACAACGACATGGGCGCGGACGTCGTGCCGGTCCCGTTCGAGCCGAGCGGCGACGCCGAGGCGGACGCGCAGGCGTTGATGCAGGCGATCTTCGCGCGCCTCGAAGACCTCGTCCGCCGCGACCCGAGCCAGTGGTACATCTTCCGCCACCTCTGGCCCGCGGACGCGGCGGCGGTGTGAGCGTCACGCGGAAGTGATTCAGTACGTCGGCATCTGGCTGCTCGTGCGCGTCTTCGGACGCCTCCCCACGCGCCTGCTCTACGCCGCGGCCTGGCTCGGCGGCACATTGCTTTGGTTCGCCTCGTCGAGGGTGCGCGCGACGACTCGCGACCACATGCGACACGTGCTCGGCGAGGGTGCAGCGATCGGCGAGCGTGACCGCGCCGCTCGCGGCTGCACGCGCACGGCGCTCTACTACTTCGTCGACTTCGCGAAGTACGCGCGGATGGACCCGGCGGAGATGTTCGACCACGTCGATTCGCTCGACGGCCTGCCCGAGACGATGCAGGCCTTCGACCGCGGCTGCGGCCTCCTGCTCGTCTCGGCGCACCTCGGCAACCCAGAGTTCATCGTGCAGGCGCTCGGGGAATTTACGCTCGACCTCGCGGTGGTGACGGAGCCGCTCGAGCCGCAGCGGCTGCATGACCTGATGCACGATGTGCGTGGCCGTACGGGCGTGCCGTTCCTGCCAGCCGATCTCTCTGGCCTGCGTCGATCGCTCACCCACCTCCGCGGCGGCGGCACGCTGGCCGTGGTGTCGGACCGTGATGTCCTGGGCGGCGCAGCCCCGCGCCCCTTCTTCGGCGACCTGGCGCCCGTGCCGTCCGGCGCGATCGAGCTCGCGCGCCGCACCGGCGCGTCGATCATTGCCGGCAGTGTGTCGAGGACCGGCCCGGGCCGCTTCCGCATCGAACTCGAGGAGCTCGTGCTGCCCGAGGCGACCGGGGACCGCGCGGTGGACCTCGAGAGCGGCATGGAGGCGCTGATCGCCTTCCTCGAACGCAGCATCAGTCAGTACCCGGACCAGTGGTTCGCGCTCTCGCCGATCTGGCCGCCGGCAGAGGACGGGTCTTGATCGGAGCCCTCGTTCGCCCAGCGCTCAGGCGTGTCGCCCTACACTGGGACCGATGAGCGCGCAGACCACCACGAGCGACGCGCCTTCCGCCGCTGCACCAGCCGTAGGCTGGGGGCGCGCCGATCTCCAGATCCACAGCTCTGCCGGAGATGGCATGGCCAGTGCCGAGGAGATCTTCGACCTCGTCGAGCGCCGCGCGGAGCTGGACGTCATCGCCATCACCGACCACGACGACATCGCCGGCGCGCTGCTGGCACGTGAGGTGCACGCGCGCGGGTCGTATCACTTCGACCTCGTCCCCGGCATAGAGGTCACGACGCGCGGCGGACACTTGCTCGCGCTCTGGGTCGAGCAGGACGTGCCGTCATTCCGTTCACTCGGCGACACTGTCGAGGAGATCCACGAGCAGGGCGGCCTCGCGGTCATCCCGCATCCGTTCTCCCTGCTCACGCGCTCCGTCGGTCGCCGCGGCCTCGAGCGCCTGGTCGATGCCGGCGACGCAGAGCGCATCCCGGACGGCCTCGAGGTCGAGAATCCGACGAGCGCCGGCTGGGACACCGGCGACCGCATGAAGCGGCTGAACGAGGAGCACTGGGGCCTTGCCCCCACCGGCGGCAGCGACGCCCACTTCCTTGCCTCGATCGGCGCCGCCTACACGCTGTTCCCGGGGCGAACGGCAGACGACATGCGGAGCGCCATCCTCGAACGGCGCACCGTCGCCGTGGCGGGACGTAGGCCCTCGCTACGGGAGATCGGTTGGCGTACCATCCTGCGCCAGCAGGTACGCGGACTCGCGGTCACGCCTCGGAAGGTGCTGGGGCGTCCGCTCAGGCGCGTCACGGGCCGAGGTCGAAGGGAGGCGCAGCAGTGAAGATCGCACTCGTTTCGCCCTACGACTGGACAGCCTTCGGCGGGGTCAACAGCCACCTCAGTCAGCTCTCGCACGAGTTCCGTGACCGCGGCCACGACATCCACATCCTTGCGCCGGCCAGTCGGGAGGTCGCTGATCCGCTCGTGACCAGGATCGGGCGTCCGTTCCCCGTCCCGGCGGGCGGCTCCTCGGCGCGCATCGCACTCAGTCCGCGGCTCGGACGCGAGGTGCGCGCGCACCTCGAACGCGAGCAGTTCGACATCGTGCATGTGCACGAGCCGCTGATGCCGAGCCTGCCGATCCAGGTGCTGCGCACATCGCGCTCCGCCAATCCGCGGGTGGTCAACGTCGGCACGTTCCACGCGCGGAAGGACGGCGGGAACAAGCTGTATTCGTACGGCCGCCGCCTGCTGAAGCGCTGGTACCGCGAGCTCGACGGCAAGATCGCCGTGTCGCCACCAGCCGCCCAGTACGTGGGTCGCTACTTCAACGGCTTCTATAACATCATCCCCAACGGCATCGACGTCGCGCGCTTCGACAACCCCTCACTCGCGCCGATCGAGGAGTTCGACGACGGGCTGATCAACATCCTCTACGTCGGCCGCGCCGAGAAGCGGAAGGGGCTCGGCTACCTGATCCGAGCCTTCGGCATGGTGAACGCGCGCAATCCCGAGACGCGCCTGATGGTCGTCGGACCGGACTCGAGGGCCAAGCGGAAGTACGCCGAATCTGTCGCTTCAAGCGGGCAGCGCAACGTCGAGTTCATCCCCGGGCCCTCCGATGCCGAGCTGCCGCGCTACCACCGAACGGCGGAGATCTTCTGTTCGCCCGCCACCGGCAACGAGTCGCAGGGCATCGTGCTGCTCGAGGGCATGTCCGCGGGCCTCCCGGTCGTGGCCTCAAACATCGAGGGGTACGCCTCGGTGATCACGCACGGTGTCGACGGCACGCTGGTGCGCCCGAAGGACCCGCTGGCGCTGGCAGACGCGCTGACTGAACTCGTGAACGACGAGCAGCGCCGGCGCACACTTGGCGCCGCCGGCCGGCGACGCGTCGAGGATTACTCGTGGCCGCGCGTGACACAGCAGGTGATGAGCTACTACGAGCGGCTGCTCGACACCGCCGAAACCGTCGAGGCGTCGCGACGGCGCGGCCGCGGCGAGCTGTCAGCAGTCTCCTAACGGTGGATCAGATCCGCCTGCTTCCCCGTCGCGTCCCCGAGCGGATCGTCGGGCCCGTCGTCCGGTGGCTGGCCGCCTTCGGCGTCACGCCAGACATGATCACGTTTGTCTCGATCGGAGGGAACGTAGCGGCGGGTGTCCTGGCCGCAAACGGCCAGCTGATCACCGCTGGCATCGTCATGCTTGTCTTCAGCGCGATGGACTTCCTCGACGGTGCGTTGGCGCGGGCCACCGGCAAGGCCTCCTCCTACGGCGCGCTCCTCGACTCCGTCTTCGATCGCGCGTCGGAGGCGGCGGTGCTGTTCGGCATCCTCATCTACCAGCTGGACCGCGGGAACAGCGAGGAGTCGGCGCTGGTGTTCGCCGCCATGTTCGGCTCGCTGATGGTGTCCTACATTCGCGCGCGCGCCGATGGGCTCGGACTCGAGCTGCGCGACGGATTGTTTACGCGCCCCGAGCGCGTCGTGCTGCTCGCGCTGGCGCTGATCACCGGCTGGCTGCGCCTGGGGCTGTGGATCCTCGCAGTGCTCACGCTGCTGACGGCCACGCAGCGCTTTATCAGCGCAGCACGCACACTGCGACAGCAGCGAGCACCGTCCGCGGACGCTCCCGACCCGGCAGAGGAGAACTGATGCCTGCACCGATCCCGCCCGACGAGGAGCCTCGAGTCGCCTCCTGGCTGGCCGAGCGCATCGTGCGCCAAGTCGGCCTCGACATCTGGACGCAGGAGGGGTCGGGGCTGCTGCGCACCGACCGCGACACCTGCACCCGCTGCGAGGATGTGGTCGAGCTGGCGAAGCAGCTCGTGCGGCTGCACCCGGCTATTTCCTGGACCCAGTACGACCTCGACCGCCACGCCGACCGCGCCGAGGAGGCCGGCGTCCAGCACCCGCCGACGATCATCGTGCGCGGCAGCAGCCGCGCGATCCGCGTCGAGGGTCTGCCAGGCGGCCTCATGTTCCCGATGTTCCTCGACATCCTCTGGTTCGCTTCCACCGGCGCCGCGCCCATTTCCCCGGAGAACCGCGAGCGCCTGCAGGCAATCGAGGAGCCCGTCGAGATCGAGCTGTTCGGCGCACCCTACGATCCTTACTCCTCTCAGCTCGGGACGCTGCTCGCCGCCTGCGCGATCGAGCAGCGGGCGGTCAACATCCGCATCGTCGAGGCGAGTGAGTTCCCCGTCCGCTCCGCCCAGCACGGTGTCACCGAGGTGCCAACGATGACCGTCAACGGCCGGCGCTTCGTCGGCGGCTGGGGCGAGTCGGAGCTGATCGAGCAGATCGGCCGCTTGTTGGCCGGCGATGACGAGCCCGTCATCCGGGAGCACGTGCTGTCTTCGCCCTACCTCAACGAGGACGACGCGGAACGCCTCTTCCGCGAGCAGGCCGCGGCACAGGCCGGTGTGATCCCGCCAGGCGCGCCCGGCGCTGCCCCACCGCCCGAGGAGCCCTCCAGCGGTCTGATCGTGCCGGGACGGTAGACCGGGCGCGCTACGCCGAGGGCCGACGCAGCACGATGAAGGCCCCACCGCCGAGCAGGAGCGCCACGACCGCCGCGACGGCGAGCACGATCACCCCCGACGATCCCCCATCGTCCGGCGTCTCGACACCCGCCCCGCCGCCGGTGCCGCCCGAGCCGCCCGTGCCAGCGCCGTCGTTCGCTCCATCGCCGCCGCGGCTCGGTGGCGCGGAGCCGAGCGGGGTCGGCACACCCAGCGGCGCGACCGTTGCCTCGGTGGGGGCGAATCCGCCCTCATCGATCTCGGCGAACTCGATCGGTGAGAGACCCTGCACACGACGCCACTCGTTGTAGAGCCCGTCCGTGTCGAAGCCGTACACCTGCTCGAGCGCCCGGTTGATGTTCGAGCCATCGAAGATCGCCGCGTAGAGGTCTGCCAGCTTCTGCTCGCCGTACTGATCGACGAGGTAGTCGACCGTCGACCACGACTGGCCGTAGAACGCGTTCACCTTCTCCGCTTCGTTGGCCGGCGCGTTCAGGGAGCGCAGTCGGAACAGCGTGTCGGTCTGCACCGCGAAATTCACGCCGGACGTGTAGCCCTGCCCGGGATCGGTCTGCGCGTACACGGCCGTCCCCTCGTCCAGCCACGAGGGGACCTGTGCAAACGGCCCGTCGCCGGCGACGTGCGTGACGATGTGCGCCGCCTCGTGGCGGACGACGTTCGTGAAGCTCGAGAGCGCGTCGTAGACGTGCAGCAGGTCGGGCGAGACGCGCGACCCCCCGGTGATCACCGTCGCCTCGAAGATCGCACCGCGCGGACGCTGCGCCAGCTCGCCGTCGCTCTCCGTGCGCCACACGACCACACGAATCGGGTACGGCACCTCGGTCTGCAGCAGCGCCTCGACATCCTCGAGGGCGCTCAGCGTCGCGCCGAGTGCGCGCGCCGCGTGTTCGGCTGAGCTGTAGTAATAGACGGTGACGTCGTCCTCGCTGACCTCCTCCCAGTCGAACCGACCGTCCAGGAACACGAACGAGCTCTCCTCGCTGCTGCGGGTCACACCATCGCCGTCGGTGACCTCCCAGTGGTACGTCAGCTCCGAGCCAACGGGGATGTAGCGGGTCGGGTTGATCGTCTCCAGTTCGAAGATCAGGTCCAATTCGCCACCGGGGCTGACGCTGACATCGCCGCTGCCTCCGACGTTGCCGTCCGGGTTCAACACGCTGAAGACAAACTCGGCCGATTCAAGGCCAGCACTCGCCTCAACGCGCGCGGAGAAGCGGATCGACCGCGGATCCTCGGAGCGGACGGTCGTGTTGCCGAAGGTGACGCTGCCCGCGCGCGCCTCCTCGGCCGGCGGAGCGAGCAGGAGCGCGGCCGCGATCAGGCCGGCGAGGAACGTCGCGAGGAGCCCTCGCTGTTGCCACTGGGCCATCGTTACGCCACTGCCTCTCCGTCGGTCCCCACCTGGCTGCGCAGGTACGCCGTGATGAACTCATCGATGTCGCCGTCGAGGACCCGCCCGGTGTCACTGGTCTCCACGCCCGTGCGCATGTCCTTCACCATCTTGTACGGGTGCAACACGTACGACCGGATCTGGTTGCCCCACCCGGCGTCCACGTGCTCGCCCTTGATCTCCGCGCGCTCAGCCTCGACGCGCTCGATCTCGCGCTCGAGGAGCCTCGATTCCAGTACGAGCATCGCGCTCTCGCGGTTTCGGTTCTGTGATCGCTCGTTCTGACAGGTGACCACAATCCCGGTCGGACGGTGTGTGATCCGCACCGCAGTGTCGTTCTTCTGCACGTTCTGCCCGCCGTTGCCGCTGGCGCGGTAGGTGTCGATCCGCAGGTCCTCCGAGCGAATTTCCACCTTGATGTCGCCGGCCGCGGCCTCCGGCATCACCTCGACGAGCGCGAACGAGGTATGGCGGGAGTGCGAGGCGTCGAAGGGAGAGATACGTACCAGGCGGTGCACGCCGCGCTCTGAGCGCAGCAGGCCGTAGGTGTGGTCGCCGCTGATACGCACCTCGGCGGACTTGATGCCCGCTTCCTCGCCGTTGCTGATGGCGAGCACCTCCGCCCCGAACTTGTGCTGCTGCGCCCAGCGCAGGAACAGCCGCAACAGCATCTCCGCCCAGTCCTGCGCCTCAGTGCCACCGGCGCCGGCGTGGATCGAGAGCATCGCGTTGCGCGAGTCGTACGGACCCGAGAGCGTCATCGTCACCTCAAGCGTCTGGTAACGGCTCTCGAGCTCGGCCAGCTCGCGCTCGATGTCGACCTGCAGCTCGTGACGCTCCGCCTCGTCGGCCTCGGCGGCGAGTTCGGTCAGCTCCTGCAGGTCCTGGGACGATCGCTCGAGCACCGCCCAGGTTTCGATCAGCGACTCGAGGCGCGCGACGCTCTTCATGACGCGCTGCGCGTTCTCGCGATCGTTCCAGAGGTCGGGTGCTTGCGACTCCTGGCGGAGCCGCTCTAGTTCGCGTTCGCGGGCGGGCAGGTCAAAGCCGCACCTGCACATCCCGCACGCGCTCCAGGAGTTCGGCCAGCCGCTGTCTCAACTCGTCCATGCAGCGATCTTCGCATAGCGGGGGCGCTGGCGCGCCCGCCCGGCGGACGTCTCTGCCACTCAGCGCGCCGCCTGCAGTGTGTTCACCAGCAGCATGGCGATGGTCATCGGACCGACGCCGCCGGGAACGGGCGTGATCGCGCCCGCCACTTCGCGCACCGCCTCGAAATCCACATCGCCGACGAGGCGTGTGCCGCTCTTGCGCTCCGGCGCATCGATGCGGTTCGTGCCCACGTCGATCACCGTCGCGCCTGGCCGGACCATGTCGGCGGTGATCGTGTTCGGCCGCCCCGCCGCGACCACGAGGAGCTCCGCCTCGCGCGTGACCGCCCCGAGGTCGCTCGTGCCGGTGTGCGCCACCGTGACCGTCGCGTTGGCGCCCGCCTTCTTCGCCGAGAGCAGCGCCGCCAGCGGCCGCCCCACGAGGATGCTGCGGCCAACGATCACGACTCGGCGTCCCGCCGGGTCGATGTCGGAGCGGAGCAGCAGCTGCTGCACGCCGGACGGCGTCGCCGGCACGAAGCGCGGCCGCCCCGCCAACAGGCGACCGAGGCTCGCCGGCGTCAGGCCGTCAACGTCTTTCGCGGGCGCAATCGTGTCGAGGACGGCGTCGGTCGAGATCTGGTCGGGCAATGGCATTTGCACGAGGATGCCGTGCACGCCGACATCGCCATTGAGCGCTTCGATGCGTTCAAGCAGCGCGGCCTCCGGCGTGGCAGCTTCGAGCAGGATCGTGTCCGAGCTGATCCCCGCCTCCTCGGCGGCGCGGCCCTTGCTGCGGACGTAGATGGCGGATGCGGGATCGTCGCCCACCAGGACGACGGTCAGGTGCGGCCGCGGGCCGCCCGAGGCGACGTGTGCCTCGACATCTCGCGCCACCTCGGCGCGCACGTCAGCGGCGATCGCCTTGCCGTCGATGATGCGTGCCGCCATGCGCCCTCGCCCGTCCCGCCAGCGCGGCGAGTCCGCAGAGTATGACACCGGAGCGTGCTAGATTCGCGCGAATGACCACACACGCCGTCGGCATCGACATGATCGAAATCGAGCGGGTGGCGCACGTCCTCGCGCGGCACCCGCAACGCTTCCTGCGCCGCTGCTTCACGCCCGCCGAGGTGGCGTTCTGCCGCGGCCGCGTACCTGAACTGGCCGCCCGCTTCGCTGCCAAGGAGGCGGTGATGAAGGCGCTCGGCACCGGCGCGCGCTCGGTCGCCTGGCGCGACATCGAGGTGCTGCCCGACCGTCGAGGCAAGCCCCTCGTCTACCTCTACGGCGGCGCGCGCGACCGCGCTGACCACATCGGTCTGCACGCCATCGACGTCTCGCTCAGCCACCTCGACTCCTTCGCCATCGCCTCGGTCGTGTGTGCGCAGGAGCGGATGGAGCAGCCGCCCGAGGAGGCGCGCCCACGACTGATCCAGCGCCTGCAGGCGCGCGGCGTGCTCGACGAAGACATCACGAACGGGTGAAGCGATGAGCAAGCTCGTCACCGCGGAGCAGATGCGCGCCCTCGAGGCTGCGGCCGTCGAGGCCGGGACCAGCGAGCGCGAGCTGATGGCGGCCGCCGGGTTGGCCGCGGCGCAGGAAACATGGATGGCGCTCGGTGCGACCGAGGGCCGCCCCATTCTCGTGCTGGCCGGTGGCGGCAACAACGGTGGCGACGCCCTGGTCGCCGCGATCCACCTCGCCGAGTGGGGTGGCGCAGTCTTCGTCTACCTGACCGAGGCCCGGGGCGACGACGACAGCGAGTACCGCGCGGTCGTCGAGGCGGAGATCCCAACGCTCCCGGCCAGCGAGGACGACGACTACGCACAGCTCGAAGCCCTGCTCTCGCGCGCCTCGCTGGTCATCGATGGACTGCTCGGCACCGGCGCACAGCCGCGCGAGCGCCCCGTCGAGGGCGTCGTGGCGGCCATCCTCGGACGCCTGCGCGCTGCGCGCGAGGCTCCGCCACCCGTGCAGATCGTCGCGCTCGACCTGCCCAGTGGCGTCGACGCCGACACTGGCTTCGCCGACCCGCTGGCGGTCGACTGCGACATCACGGTCACGTTTGGCTTCGCCAAGGTCGGCCTCTTCGCGGGCGCCGGACGCCGCCTCGCCGGGCGAGTCGTGCCCGTGGACATCGGCCTTCCCGCAGGCGCCGCCGACGCACTCACCGTCGAGGAACTCCGCCTCCGCGACCTCAAAGCGGCGATGCCCGAGCGCAGCGACGACGCGCACAAGGGCACGTTCGGCACCGCCGTGGTCGCGGCCGGCTCCCGTCGCTACCCTGGCGCGGCGCGACTCGCCGCCGAGGCTGCGGCGCGCTCCGGCGCGGGCCTCGTCACACTCGCCGCGCCCGAGGCGATCCAACCGCTGCTCGTCCACGGGCTCCCCGACGCGACGCACGAGCCGCTGCCCTCGACGGAGGAGGCGCAGGTCGACGGCCACGAGGCCGCGCGGGTGCTGCTGCGCTCGCTGCGCGCCTCCGGCGCTGAGGCGCTGCTCGTCGGGCCCGGCCTCGGTCGTGCCGCCGAGGTGACGGCGTTCGTCGAGGGTCTGCTCGCCGGCCTCGAGCAGGCCGAGGAGCTGCGGGCGATCGTGATCGATGCCGACGGGCTGAACGCGCTCACCGAGCTCACGGGGTGGGACGCCGCCCCGACGCCACGCGTCCTCACACCCCACCCCGGCGAGATGGCCCGGCTGCTCGGTACGAGCGCGCCGGACGTGCAGGACAACAGGCTCGCCGCCGCGCGCGACTACGCGGAGGCCACGCGTAGCGTGGTGGTGCTGAAGGGACCGGGCACGATCGTGGCCGCACCCGATGGCCGTATGCGCATCTCCGAAGCGGCCAACGCCATGCTCGCCAGCGCCGGCACCGGCGACGTGCTGGCCGGGCTGATCGTTGGCCTGCTCGCGCAGGGCCTCCAGCCGTTCGACGCCGCTTCGGCGGGCGTCTACGTGCACGCGGCCGCCGGCCGGCGCGTCGCCGACGACCTCGGCACCGCGGGCGGTATCGCGCAGGACCTGCTCGGGCAGCTGCCGGCGGCGCGCGCACTGCTGGAGCCGAGCGGCTCGCCGGGCACGCAGCTCAGCAGCGCCTTTGGCGGCCTGCCCGGTCGAGGGATCGGAGATACGCTCGGCGGACTCGGTGGGGGCATCGGCGACCCATTGGCAGGCCTCGGCGAGCCATCCGCTGGCCCGCTGACCGAGTGAGCCGGCGAATGCGCTCCGATGGGTGCTCAGCGAGCACGGCAGATTCGATCGTGCTGTTATACAATCGTGGTAACCAGTTGCTCCCATGCCCCGACCGGGCGGAAGGTGCTTCGTGACGCAGGTAGCGCACCCCGACACCGACCCCGTCGCCATCCTGTTCCCGGGCCAGGGCTCGCAGGCACCCGGCATGGGTCGCCTCGTCTATGACCACTCGGAGGCTGCACGCCTCACCTTCGAGGAGGCCAGCGAGGTCACGGGCATCGACCTCGCCGCCGTCTGTTTCGACACCGATGCCGAGTCGCTCGCCGACACGGCGAACACACAGCCCGCAGTCGTCACCACCTCGGTCGCCATCCTGCGCGCCATGCGCGAGAAACTCGGCGACGTGGGCGCACGCGTCCGGCCGCGGGTCTTCGGCGGCCATTCGCTCGGACTGTTCTCCGCCGCTGTGGCGTCGGAGGCAATTTCGTTCCGCGATTCGCTCCTCGTGATCATGGAACGGGCGCGGCTGATGGGTTCGTTCAACGAGCAGCGCCCGGTCGGCATGGCTTCGATCCTCGGCCTCGACCGCGACACCGTGAGCCAGATCTGCGAGGACGCCACGCGCTCGCCCCTGGACCGCGTTGATGTCGCCAACCTCAACGAGGAGACGCAGACCGTGATCAGCGGCGACGTCTCCGCCCTCGAACGCGCGATGAAGCTCGCGAAGGATCTGCAGGGCAAGGCGATTCGCCTCAAGATCCGCGTCTCCAGCCACACGCCGCTCCACACCGAACAGGCCGCGCAGTTCGCCCAGGTGATCCGCGACGTACCGTTCGAGGATCCGACCCGCCCGATCGTGTCGAACATCTCCTCGGAGTTGCTGACCAACGCCGAGGCGGTTCGCCGCGAGTTCGAAGCGCAGCTGAAGTCACCGGTGCACTGGGCCGACAACGTCCAGCGCATGACCCGCGAGGGCGTCGACACGTTCATCGAGGCCGGTCCGGGCCACGCGCTCTCGCGCATGGTTCGCCGCATGACGCATGAAAAGATCGCCGTCTCGCTGGACGACGCGCGCGAGGCGCCCATCCCCATTTCCGTGCTGCCGGCGCTATCGGCGGACTCCCAGTCATCGGCGTAAGATCAGCGTCCGCACCGCCGGAGCCACGGGAGATTCCATGAGCCGAGTTGTCGTGACGGGCCTCGGATTGCTGACGCCCGTCGGCAACGATGTCGAGTCGACGTGGGAGGGCCTCACCGCCGGCCGCTCCGGTATCGGCACCATCGAGTCGTTCGACGCCTCGGTCTACGAATATCCGATCGCTGGCGAACTCACGGACTTCGACCCGGAGGCGTATGTCGATCGCAAGCAGCTGCGCCAGCTCGAGCGCTCCTCGGTCTACGCGCTGGCGACCACGCAACAGGCGGTGGCCGACTCCGCCCTCGACGTGGCGTCCGAGGATCCGACGCGCGTCGGGGTGATCCTCGGCACCGGCATGGGCGGCGCCCACATGATGGTCGAACAGCAGGCCATCCTCGACGCGAAAGGGCCACGCCGCGTCTCGCCTCGACTGATCTCGCACTTCTTGCCCGACAGCGCCACCGGCATGGTCGCGATGGCCCTGGGCGCACGCGGACCCAACTTCGCGATGACCGCCGCCTGCGCGACCGGCGGCGCGACCGTCGGCGAAGCCGCCGAGCTGATCGCGCGCGGCGCGGCCGATGTCATCATCACCGGTGGCTTCGAGGCGCCGCTGCAGCCGATCTACTACGCCGGATTCGCCGCCATGCGGGCACTCGGCTGGCACGACAGCGATCCGAGCATGGCGATCCGGCCCTTCGATGCCGACCGCACCGGCTTCATCCTCGGGGAGGGCTCCGGCGCACTCGTCCTCGAGTCGCTTGAGCACGCGCAGGCGCGCGGCGCGCGTATCTACGCCGAGTGGGTGGGCGCGGCGACCAGTAGCGATGCCTTCCACATGGAGGCAATCGCCGCCGATGGGCGCGGTATCACCGAGGCGATGCACCGCGCTCTCGCACGCGGCGAGCTCGAGCCAGAGCAGGTCGACTACATCAACGCGCACGGCACGGGCACTGACCTCAACGACCGCGTCGAGACGAGAGCGATCCGAAGCGTCTTCGGCGAGCACGCGGATTCGCTGATGGTCAGCTCGACCAAGTCGATGCACGGGCACATGATGGGCGCGGCGGGCGCCGTCGAGGCGGTCATCTGCGTCCTGGCGTGCCACCGTGGCGTCGTGCCGCCGACGATCAACTACGAGACGCCCGACCCGGACTGCGACCTCGACTATGTCCCGAACGAAGCGCGCGAGGCGGAGGTACGCTACGCGATGAGCACCTCCGTCGGCCTCGGCGGGCACAACTCGGCCATAGTCTTCGGCCGTTGGGAAGGCGAGTAGATGAGCGATCGACGCGTCGTCGTGACCGGCGTCGGCATGATGACCCCGGTGGGCGTCGGCCGCGACGCCAGCTGGGAGGGCCTGCTCAACTTCAAGAACGGCATCGCCGAGACCACGCTGGTCGAGGTCGAGGACCTGCCTTCAAAGGTCTCAGGCGAGGTCAGCGGCTTCGAGGTCACCGACTGGCTCGACCGCAAAGAGGCGCGCCGCATGGACCGCTTCACCCACCTCGCCATCGCCGCCTCGGCCGAAGCGCTCGAGCAGTCCGGTCTCGACATCGCCGCCGACCCCGAGATGGTCGGCTGCATGATCGGCTGCGGTATCGGCGGTATGCAGACGCTCGAGGATCAGGCGCGGGTCTTCTTCGAGAAGGGTGCCAAGCGGGTCTCGCCATTCCTGGTGCCCATGTTCATCGGCGACATGGCCGCGGGCCAGGTCTCGATTCGCTTCGGCGCGCGTGGGCCGAACTACAACACCGTCTCCGCCTGCGCCTCCGGCGCCGACGCCATCGGCGCCGCGCTCGAGACGATCAAGCGCGGTGACGCCACCGCCATGATCACCGGCGGCGCCGAGGCAGCGGTGACGCGCCTTTCGATCGCCGCCTTCGCCGCCTCGAGGGCGCTGAGCCGCAACGACGATGCGGAGACCGCCTCACGACCGTTTGACGCGGAGCGCGACGGCTTCGTGCTCGCCGAAGGTGCGGGCACGCTCATCATCGAGGAGCGTGAACACGCCCTCGAACGTGGCGCGCCCATCCTCGCCGAGGTGGTCTCTTACGGGCAGTCGGCCGACGCCTTCCACATTACGCAGCCGTCCGAGAACGGCGAGGGGGCCGCGCGCGCCATGCAGATGGCACTGAGTAAGGGTGGGCTGGCCGCCACCGAAATCGACTACATCAACGCCCACGGCACCAGCACACCCCTCAACGACAAGTTCGAGACGATGTCGGTCAAGACCGTCTTCGGCGAGTCAGCGCTGGGCATCCCCGTTTCCTCGACGAAGTCGATGGTTGGCCACACCCTCGGCGCGGCCGGTGGCATCGAGGCGGCAGTCGCGGTGATGATGCTGCGAGACCAGCGCATCCACGGCACGCGTGGCCTCGTAAACTCGGACCCTGAGTGCGACCTCGACTATGTCGCCGAGGGCGCCCGCGACGTGGACCTGAACTACGTGATGTCGAATTCACTGGGCTTTGGCGGGCACAACTCGAGCCTGATCTTCGCCCGCACGAACGGCACCGAGAGCGGATAGGAGCGACGTGACAACCACCGCCCGCCTCGAGACAGACCTCGAGGGTTCCGGCGGGCGCCGCTGGCGCATCCTCCCCACCCCGGACCTCACAGGCTTCGCCGACGCCGGCGATGGGCTGCCGCCGCTCATGCGCGTGCTGCTGGCGCATCGCGGCGTCACGCGCACAGACCAGGCGCGCGCCTACCTCGGCAGCCCCGGCGAGCTGACCGACCCGGCGTTGATGCCCAACCTCGACATCGCCGTCGAACGGCTCGAGGCAGCCTGCCGCACCGGCGAGCGGGTCGCCATCCTCGGCGACTTCGATGTCGATGGCATTACCTCGACGACGATCCTGACTGAAGGCCTCCGTGACCTCGGCGCCGACCCGCTGCCCTACATCCCGCACCGCTTCACTGAGGGCTACGGCCCGAACGTCGAGGCGATCCGGGGCTTTGCCGAGCAGGGCGCGACGGTCCTCGTCACCGCCGACTGTGGCACCTCGTCGGTCGACGAGATCGACGAGGCGAATCGGCTGGGCATCGACGTGTTGGTGATCGACCACCACACGGTACCGGAGCGGCTGCCGGCGGCGCTGGCGCTGGTCAACCCGAAGCTCGGTGGGTCCGAGTACGGCTCAGAGCCGGCCGCGGTCGGCGTCGCCTACAAGGTGATCCACGACCTCTACGAGCGCATCGGTCGTCCCTACGACCCCGACCCGCACCGTGCGCTG
Source organism: Dehalococcoidia bacterium (assembly GCA_965226785.1). Lineage (GTDB taxonomy): Bacteria > Chloroflexota > Dehalococcoidia > UBA2979 > UBA2979 > CBDDEC01. The sequence goes on along the minus strand of CBDDEC010000003.1, from coordinate 997,817 downwards.
GTCGCGCTCGGCACGGTCTGCGACCTCGCGCCGATGGTGGCGGAGAATCGCGACCTTGTGCGGCTCGGCATGGGTGCCCTCCGGCGCTCGCAGCGCCCCGGACTGCTGGCGCTCGCCGAGGTGGCCGGGACCAACCTGGAGGATGCGACGCCCGATACCTGCGGCTGGGTGCTGGGACCACGGCTCAACGCCGCCGGCCGCATGGATCACGCGAGACACGCCCTCGAACTGTTGCTCGCGGAGGAGGACGCGACCGCGGCCCGGCTCGCGAAGAAGATCGACGCGCTGAACCTCGAGCGCCGCGAGTCGACGGTAGCGGCGTTCGAACAGGCGACCGAGTTGCTCTCGCCCGAGGACCGGGCCGCGCCGCTGCTGATCGTCGCCTCCGAGACCATCTCGGCGGGCATCGTCGGGCTGGTCGCCTCGAACCTCGTCAGCGAGTTCTACCGCCCGGCGATCGCCATGCAGGTGCGCGACGGCGAGGGGCGCGCCTCCTGCCGCTCGATCGACGGCTTCGACATTAGTGCGCTCTTGCGTCGCCATGAGGACCTGTTCGACCGCTTCGGCGGCCACCGCGCCGCCGCCGGTTTCACCGTCGCCAGCGAGCGCATCTCCGAGCTGCGCGAACGACTGATCACGGACGCCGCGACGCTCCTCGATCCGGCCGACCTCGTGCCGACGATTCCGATCGACTGCGAGCTGCGCCTCGGCGAGGTGAACGGCCGGGTGCTGCAGTGGCTCGGGCTCCTCGGCCCCCACGGCATCGGCAACCCCACCCCGACCTTCCTCGCGCGCGATGTCACGATCGAGGACACGCGGCTCGTCGGACGCGACGGGCAGCACTTGCAGTTCACGCTGCGGGAGGGCGCCGTCACCTGGCGGGCGATCTCCTTCGGCAACGCCGACCACGAGGTGCCGCCCGGCGAGGCGGCCGACATCGTCTACACGTTCAAGCGCGACGACTTCATGGGCCAGGGAGCGCTACAGCTCGAGGTGCTCGACCTGAGACCGGCGAGTTGAGCGGAGGGCTCAGCCGCCCTCGACGTTCGAGGAGACCTGCCACAGGGTCTTGTAACCGCGACCGAGCACGGCGCCAGCCAGCTCGCGACGCTCGAGGTCCTCGAGCTGCGCGAAGATGGTGTCAGCGCGGCCGCAATCGCCGAACCGCCCCTCAAGGCGGTCCCAGACGCCAAGGCGGCGCAGCGCGTTAACGCGGCGGGTCCACGGGATCATCGTCAGCGACTCGGGTCGAGGTAGCTGCGGGCGCAGCCGGCGCAGCGAGCGCAGCCGGTCACCGGCGTCCTGCGCCATTGGCACGAGCTTCATGTATGCGGGAACGCCATAGGTGCTGCGAGTGTCGAGGAGGAGTGTGGTGCTGAGAACGGGGAAATAGAGACTGATGACCTCGACCTCGTCGATGTTTTGACGAACCGCGTCCAGATCCAGATCAATTCCGCCGTCCAGCATCCCCGCCCCCGTTGGATCTAGCCTAGCCGACTCGCGCTGCCATGTGCGAGCCCTCGAGCCGCCTCAACCGGCGTCCACGATCCGCAGGAAACGGTGGCGACCGATCTTGATCTCGTCGCCCGGCGACACCTCGAGCGTGATCTCCTCGACCGCCTCGCCGTTGACCGCTACCCCGCCTTGCGCCACCAGCCGCCGCGCCTCACCGCCCGAGGTCACGACACCGGCGTCGCGGAGCGCGTTGAGCAGGGTCGCCGAACCCTCGACGGCATGCTCCGCCATCTCCTCGGGCATCTCGCCGCGCTGGATCGTCTGCTCGAAGCGCTCTTCGGCCGCGAACGCGTCGTCTTCGGAGTAGAGCGTGGCTGTGACCTCGCGGGCGAGGCGTTTCTTCGCCTCCATCGGCGCCAACGCGCCCGCGTCGAGCGACTCCTCGATCGCCGTCACCTCGTCGGCTGGCACCGCCGTCACGAGGGTGAAGTAGTCGACGATCGACGTGTCCGGCAGCGACATCACCTTGCCGTACATGTCGCCCGGCGGCTCGTCGATGCCAATGTAATTGCCCTGCGACTTCGACATCCGGTCATGGCCATCGGTACCGACGAGGATCGGCAACGTGACGACGATCTGAGGCTCCTGGTCAGCGTTGCGCTGGAGCGTGCGGCCCGCCATGAGGTTGAACAGTTGCTCGGTGCCGCCGACCTGGACGTCGGTGTCCATCTCCACCGCGTCGTACGCCTGCATGATCGCGTACATGAACTCGGACAGGTGGATCGCGTCGTGTGCCTCGAACCGCTTCGCGAAACTGTTCCGTTCGAGGAACTGAGCCACCGTGAAACTGGCGAGCAGCCGCGTGACGTCCGCGAACGTGAGCTTCGAGAGCCAGTCCGCGTTGTAGCGGACAGCCGTCTGCTCACCGTCCAGAATCCGGAACGCCTGGTCGGCGTAGCTCTGCGCGTTGGCCGCCAGCTCCTCCGGCGAGAGCATCGGCCGCTCCTTGTTGCGCCCGGACGGATCGCCGACGAGGCCGGTGAAGTTGCCGACCAGGAACGTGATCTCATGGCCGAACGCCTGGAACTGCTCCAGCTTGCGCATCGTCAGCGTGTGGCCCAGGTGCAGGTCCACGCTCGTCGGGTCGTAACCGCAGTAGACGCGCAGCGGCCGGTCCTCCTCGAGCCGCGCCCGCAGCTCGCGTTCCATCGAGGCCCGCAGCTGCTCGTCGCCATACTCGGTGCCCCGCATCAGCACTGCCATCTGTTCGTCGACGGGCGCCATCCGTCGTTGCGAGGTCATGCGAACCACTCCCGCGTCGCCTCGAGGTCGCGACCGATCTGCGCCACCAGCTCGTCGATGCCATCGAACTTCTGCTCGCCCCGCAGGCGGCGCAGCAGCTCGATCAACACGACCTCGCCGTAGAGGTCGCCTTCGAAGTCCAGCAGGTGCGTCTCCACGCGCCGCTCCGTGCCCTCGAACGTCGGCTGTGTGCCGATGTTCGTGCACGCCTCGTAAACATCGTCGCCGACGAGGGCGCGCGTCACGTAGACGCCATCGGGGGGCATCAGCCGGTCGGCGGAAACACCGATGTTCAGCGTCGGGAAGCCGAGCGTACGTCCGCGCTCCTCGCCGCGCAGCACGGGACCGCGCAGCGAAAAGTCGCGACCGAGCAGGCGCGCGACGTCCTCCATCCGGCCCTCGTCGAGGGCCTCGCGGACGCGCGTCGAGGAAACTCGCTCGCCATCGTCGGGCGCAGGCTCGAACTTGATCGTCAGCACCTCGAAGCCCTGTTCGGCGCCGATCTCCTTGACCACCTCGAGCGTCCCTTCGCCGCGTCGACCGACGCGGAGGTCCGGCCCGGCGACAAGGAGCCGCATGCCCGCCTCCTCCACGAGCAGCTGGGTGAAGTCGGCGGCGGCGACCTGCTGCAGCTCAGAGGTGAATTGCAGCACCGAAACGAAGTCGACGCCCAGCTCGCGCAGCAGCTCGACCCGGTGCTCGAGCGACTCGAGGTAGGCCATCGGTGTGTCGGGACGGATCACGGAAATGGGGTGCGGGTGGAAGGTGACGATGCCCGCGCCGAGGTGGCGCTGTGAGGCCTCCTCGAGCAGTTGCTCGACCAGCGCCGCGTGTCCGCGGTGGACGCCGTCGAACACACCGATGGCGATCGCGTTTTCGCCCGGTGTGGCGCTGTGGCGCAGCTCCTCGCGGACCAGCAGCATCGGCTACGACCTCCTGTCGCCGGTCGGCACGAACGATCGTAGCCCCCGCGGCCACGCGGGGCGGCCGGGGCCGCCGTCGCTACGCACTGGCGTAGTCCTCGGCCAGCTCCGTCGCGTCCGGGATCGCCGCTCCCTCGATGCGCACGAGCTCGATCTCGCCGAACGCCTCGGGCTGCTCAGCAACGAGGTAACGCGACTTGATCAGCTCGAGCACAGCCAGGAAGTCGACGATCACCTCAGTGCGGCTGCGCGCGCGCTCGATCAGGGCCCGGAACGGCGTCCGCTGCTCGCGTTCGAGCGTGTCGACGAGCGAGCCGATGCGGTCGGCGAGCCGCACGGGCTCGCGCTCCAGCTCGGCGGACGCGTCCTCCTCCGGCAACCGCGCGAGGACATCGCGGATGACGTCCGTCAGCGAGCCGAGCGTGACGTCATCGAGGCCCGACGGCAGCGGCACCTTGGGCGGGGCCGCCTCGCGACGGTAGCTGGTGTGACCCTGGTCGCGCTCGCCGAGGTAGGTCGCGGCCTCCTTGAAGCGCCGGTACTCCCGCAGCGCCGCGACGAGGTCGGCCAGCTCGTCGCCCGGCTCGTCTTCGTCGTCGCCCTCATCCTCGCGCGGCAGCAACGCACGGGACTTGAGCAGCAACAGGCGTGCTCCGATGGCGATGAACTCCGCGAGCACGGCGACATCGATCCGCTCTTGCGAACGGATCTGCCGCAGGTACTGCTCCGTCACGGCGAGCAGCGACACCTCGGTGACATCGAGCTCTTCGCGCTCGATCAGGTGCAGCAGCAGGTCGAGCGGTCCCTCGAACGTCGGCAGGTCGAGCCGGAAGCTCGCCATGCCATCGTCCGAGGCTTGCCCGGAGGCTGCCTCGCTCGCCGGTCGCTCGCCGTCGGCGGTCACGGCCCTACGAGGCCACGCCCGCCGTCGCCAGCTCTGCGAACGGCCGGCCGAGGGCCTGCGCCAGCGAGCGGCACTCGTCCGCCAGCTCGCTGAAGTTGGCCGGGGTCAGCGACTGCGCACCGTCGGACAGCGCGTGGTCCGGGTTCGGATGCACCTCGATGATCAGCCCGTCGGCGCCGACCGCGATCGACGCGAGCGACATCGGGCGCACCAGGTACCACTTCCCGGTCCCGTGCGAGGGGTCGGAGATGACCGGCAGGTGCGACAACCGCTTGACCAGCGCGATCGCGTTCAGGTCCAGCGTGTTGCGCGTCGCCGTCTCGAAAGTGCGGATGCCACGCTCGCAGAGGATCACGTTCGGGTTGCCCTGCGACAGGATGTACTCGGACGCCAGCAGCCACTCCTCGATGGTGCCGGAGATCCCGCGCTTGAGCATCACCGGCTTGCCGGTCTTGCCCGCCTCCTGCAGCAACACGAAATTCTGCATGCTGCGTGCGCCAATTTGCAGCACATCCGAGTGCTCGGCACACGCCTCGACGTCACGCACGGAGAGCAACTCGGAGATGACGGGCATCTCCAGCTCCCGGCCGACCTCGGCCAGCATCTTCAGGCCGGGTACGCCCAGGCCCTGGAAGCTGTACGGCGAGCTGCGTGGCTTGAACGCCCCGCCGCGCAAGATGTGCGCGCCAGCCGCCTTCACGCCTCGAGCGGCCGCCCGTAGCTGGTCCTCCGACTCGATCGCGCACGGGCCAGCCATGAACACAGGCACCCCGGCGCCCACGTTGACTCCGTACGGCAGCGACACCACCGTGTCCTCCGCGTGCACCTCGCGGCTGGAGAGCTTGTAGGGCTTTGAAACCCGCAGCACCTCCTCCACGCCGTCGAACATCTGCATCTCGTCGCGGTGCTGCTGAAGCACCTGCCCGAGGGCTGCGATGACGACGCGCGACTCGCCCTGGATCACCTGGGAGTCGAGGCCGAACTCCTGGAGGCGGTCGCGCACGCTCTGGGCCTGTTCCTCCGACGCATCAAGCTTCATGGTCACAATCATCAGTCTTCCTCCGTGCCGCTCTCCACGAGGTCACGCCGAAGTTGGCGAGCGCCATGGAGGTACACCGCGTTGATTTCGGCAGCCGATCGCTCCGTGTTGACGTGCATCAAGATGCGCAAACACTTCGGCAGGCTGCCCGGGACGTTCATTTCGTGCATGCACTGGAGCGCCACGTCGGTCCACCCGGAATCGCGGGCCGCGACGGCCGGGAACTCGGCGTTGAGGTCGACCGTGGTCGTGAAGAGGATCGAAGCCACGTGGTCATGATCGACCTCGTTCACCCTCACCATCTCGTCCAGGAGCTCACGCGTCGCCGCGAGGATGTCCTCGCGCGTATTCGATACGACGGTGGTTGCCCCACGGATCCCGCGGACCAGCATGCCTGCAGTTCCCTCTACCGTTCAGCCCAACCCGATGTCGTCCATCGGTCCGGCCACAGACCCTCTTCGGAGTCCGTGGCCGCGGTGCCGTTGCCGTGTGGTCGAGCTGCCCGGTCGGGGTGATCAGGGCCGTTCGACGCTCCTACCAGTTTCGTCAGTTGCTAGTACGAGCCAAACGGAACGGTCGGCGTCACGCCGAACGCTGCCGCGTGGCTCCGCGTATAGCACGCGGTACCAGGGACCACTGCACCGCTTGCGGCGAGGTCCACGTCCAGGGCTCCTACGAGCCTCGGCTGCGGCAGGTCGTCAAGACACACGACCGGTCATCTCCTCCAGGAAGGCCCGGGCTGCTGCCGGGCGCTGCTCCGATGACGCCTCCGACACCGTCCGGACGAAGGCGCTTCCGATGATCGCCGCGTCAGCGATCTGACCCACCTCGCGCACGTGCTCTGCCGTCGAGATGCCGAAGCCAATGGCCAGCGGCACCGACGTCTCCGCACGCACGCGGCGGAGGAAGTCCGGAAGCTCCTCCGGGAGCTGCCGGCGCTCACCGGTCACACCGGTGAGGCTGACGCAGTAGATGAACCCGCTGGCGTGCTCCGCGACCAACCGGATGCGATCCGGCGTCGAGTTCGGCGCCAACATGTACACCAGGTGCAGGCCCGCATCCTTCGCCGGCTCTTCGAGCTCTGCCGCCTCGTCGGGCGGTAGGTCGACGATGATCAGGCCATCGACGCCTGCATCGGCCGCGTCCTGCACAAAACTGCTCACCCCGTAGGCGAGCAGCGGGTTGAAGTATCCCATAATGAGTAACGGAGTGCGAACACCGGCGGATCGCAGCGTGCGTATCGTTTCGAACACCGTCGCCGTGTTCACACCGTTGGCAATCGCCTCGTTGTAGGCCTGCTGATTGACCGGACCATCGCCCAGCGGGTCGCTGAACGGCAGGCCCAGCTCGAACGCGTCGGCGCCACCTTCGATCGCCGCCTGCACGACCGGGACCGTGTCCTCCGGGTCTGGCCAGCCCGAGGGGATGAACGGAATCACCGCCGGCCGCCCCTGGGCACGCGTGCGCTCGAACATTTCGGCCAGCCGGTCGCTCACGCTCGTCCTCGCCTACGCACGGTCGATCAGGGTTGCAGCGAAGTTGACGCCGTTGAAGATCGCGTGCGCCGCCGTCGATGTCCAGAGCGACCGCGACTCGCGGAACACGTAGGCGAACAGCGCACCGACGAGGGTGAACGGCACGAGCACGCTCGGGTTGAGATGGAACGCCGAGAACGCGAGGCCGGAGAGCCAGATCGCCAGCAGCCGCTGTCGCGCCCCGCCGGCGTCCCCGACGAACGCGCGGAACAGCAGCCCGCGGAAGAACACCTCCTCGGAGAGCGGCGCGACGACGACGACAGCGGTGCCCAGGATGATCCAGAGGGCGACCGTTTCGCCGCCCGTGGTGGGGATCGTGTTGCCCTCGCGCAGAAACTCAAGGTCCAGGCCGAACGACTCGATCAGCACCACCACCGCGAAGTACGTCGCGATCGCAGCGTAGGAGCCGATGACGGCGACCGCGATCAGCCCCCAACGGAGCGGACGCACATAGCCGAGCTGCCGGAACGAGAACCCCCGCGCCGAAGCGAGCAGCAACACGGTCGCGCCGATCCACACCTCGAACGCCAGCGTGGCGATGGCGCCGCCGAGGTCCGTCTCCGCCTCCTCCTCGCTGTCGATCGTGATCACGATGAAGGCGATCACGACCACGAGGCCCGCGAAGAGCGCGACGAGCCCGAGCACGACATCCGATCGACGCCAGATCACCGGCCACAGTTGACCGGCTGGCGTCGCAGGCGCAGGCAGGGGCGGCGTCGATGTCCGCACAGGGGCGCTCCTCCGTGTCGTCGCAGGCTACCAGCGCTGAGTAGCTGAGCCCACGGAACGCCATCGGCTCGACCGCTAAGCTGATGCCATGGACGCCAGCCACTCGGCCGCCACCCAGCCCCGGATCTCCGTCGTCATCCCGACGCTGCGCGAGGCGTCGAGCATCGCGGGCGCAGTCCGCAGCGCCCTCGACGCCGGGGCCGCCGAGGTGATCGTGGCCGACGGCGGCTCCGACGACGGCACAGCCGCGCACGCCGTCGACGCGGGCGCGCGCGTCATCGCTGCGCCCCGCGGTCGCGGCCCGCAGCTCAACGCCGGCGCCGCGCTCGCCCAGGGCGACGTGCTCTGCTTCGTGCACGCCGACGTGCGTCTGCCCCGCGACGCCGCCGCCCAGATCACGGCTGCTCTCGCCGATCCGGCGATCCTCGGTGGCAACTTCCGCGTCCGCTTCGGTCGCGGTGGCCACGGCCGCTTCCTCGCGGCGTTCTACCACGTGATCCGGCAGCTCCGCGTCTTCTACGGTGACTCGGTCATCTGGGTGCGCCGGGACGCCTTCGAAGAAGCAGGCGGCTTCCCGCCCTACCCCTTGATGGAAGACCTCGCGCTCGTCCATCGCCTCATGTCGCAGGGCCGGCTCGCCTACCTCGACGGCCCGGTCGAAGCCTCGCCCCGCCGCTGGGTGGAGGGCGGCCTGGCTCGCACCTGGGCCTCCTGGGTCGTGATCCAGACGCTCTACTTCTACCGCGTCCCGCCCCCGCTCCTCGCTCGCCTCTACCGCCACATTCGGTAGCCGAGGCTCATCGCGCGGGCTTCGTTACGAGATCGCGCCACTGAGGTGCCTGAAGGACTGAGGCCCGCTAGCGTCGGAGCAACGCGTTGATGTGGCGCTCGAGGGCCGGGCGGTCCTCCTCCACGTCCTCGGCCAGGCGCGCGATGGCCACCGGGAGCTCCCAGCGCGCGAGCCTCGAGGCGTCGACCGGGCGCAGCTTCGTGTACGCGCCAACGTAGCCTCGGACGACAGCCCCGCGCGCGACCTTCGCCAGCATGCGCAAGGCGAGCGGCATACCCGGCGGCAGCGACGCCGTGCGCAGCAGCAGCAATGTGCGCGCGTGATCGGCGGTGGCGTCGCCGCGGCTGGCGTTGGCCCAGTCGATCACCACCGGCCCGGCGTCGGTCCAGATCAGGTTGCCCGGATGAAAGTCGCCGTGGCAGATGCGGTCACCCTCCGGCAACCCGTCGAGGTCATCGAGCGTGCGCCGGCGGATGTCCTCCGCGACGTCCGCGCGCTCGACACCTTGGCGGACCAACGCCTTCGCCGACGGCAGCCCCTCCGGCGCCTCGACGCCGCCGAGGAGCCCGTGCTGCTCACCGAACGCGCGAGACGCGCTCCAGAGTTCCCACGGCCGGCTCGCCATGTCGTCGAGCCCGTTCGGCCCGTGCAACCGCTCCAGAATCAGCCCGGCCCGCCCCTCGACCTCGATCACCCCTCGCGGCTCTGGACAGCGCACCCCGGCAGCCCGCGCCGCCTCCATCGCGCGCGACTCCTGCTCCAGCTGCGCGCGCCCTCCACCGGGACGCAGCAGCCGCAGGACCGACTCATCCGGCCATGCAAAAATCTCGGCCTCTCGCCCCTCGGCGACCTTCATCCGCGCCTCGAGTTCAGACATGCAGCGAGGGTACCGCGGCAGCGCCGCCCGCGGCTCAGGTGGTCAACGCGAGGCAGCCGCGAAGTTCGCCTCCCGTAACCCGGCTCACTCCGCGACCGACCCGGCGCGTGCGATCCTCTGAGCTACCGCTGCTGCGCCGAGGGGGAGTCCGTCGTGGAATCGCTGTACTGCGTCTTCACGCACGACTGCAAACTGCACTGCGTATTACTTTAGAACAGATGTGCTAGGCTCCCGCGGCTATGGGATACACCCAGCCTCCGCGGCAGCGACTCCTCGTGAAGACCCTCGCCCACTACCTGCACGAAGGCGGCGAGCTCGATTGGTCCGAACTCGCCGCCCACGCGGACCCCGACTGCCAGGAAGGTGAGGAGTCGCACAAGATCATCGTGCGGGACCTCGAGGCGTTCGGCAGAATCCTCACCGGTCTGAAGAGCAGTTTGGGGGAGTGAGAGACGGCTCTCACCTTTTCGGATGCCTGCGGGGAAAGAGAAGGGCCCGCTGAAGCGGGCCCCGATGCTCCTTGCGACGCCGACCCTCCGCTTGTGCGGAACCGCGCCTCTAATGGTTATGGCCCTGCCCCTCCCACGGCGCAAACTGATCTGGTTGTACCCAGTGCGAGCCCGGGTTAATCCAAGTTTTGGGTTCCTCTGCGGTGCAATCAAGTGAGATGCCGGTGCCGACGGCGTTCGTTGCCGTCGTGTTGAAGCTGGTTCCGGACGCGCTCGCGGAGAGACTGAACGGCGTGGACCCACATCGTTCGTAGTAGACACTGTTCGCCTGGTGCAGGTATGCGAATGGCCCGGACTGATTCGCGGAGGCGAACGTGCAGGCTGGATTGCACGTCGGCGGTGCACCCCAGGCCCCGAACGAAGTGTTCCCCGTAATGTTGCCAATCGATGTCGAGATCAGTGCAGTAGAGGCGACGGCGGTTGCCGCGGTTCCCACCAACACTGCGACCGCGATGAGCGCGGCGACAGTTGTGCGGTTCAATTGGACCCACTTTCGGCCGTCTGGAAGGGAGAGTGTTCAGGTTGCACGAGTTCGACGATGCCCAGGTTGATTTCAGTCCGGTACACCTCGGTGCCTGACGGGTCGCGTCCCACGACCAGCGAGCTGACAAGCACACCGGAGATCGTGTCGACACTCAAGGACTCCTCGCGCATGTAGCCCGCCCCTCGGTCCTGCTCGATCACGAAGTGTCGTTGAGAGCCTGGGACGAAGCTGAGATGCGCGACCGCGATGCCCGTCCGGTCCGCACGAAGACGAACGTCCGACCGATCAACTTCTGCGAAGCCTCTCGACTCGAAGCGGGTGACCAGTCCGACCCTGGGGATGAGCGCCTGCAGAGCCTCGATGGCGACCTCCCTCGAGATCGCGACCTCGTTTGGATCGTTGGTCCCGCCTGCGGTGATCCCCTCTACGTGTCCGCCATCGGCGGAGAGGTGATGGCTCTGGACCAGCGTTCCGTCACTCAGCCGAAACTCGGATCGACTCTCGGTCGGTTCACCGTCGGCATCGAAGAGAACCCAGTGCTCGCCGTAAATCGCTTCGCCACGGTGGGGATCGATGCTCTCGACATGGTCGTTGAGCGAGACGTTCGTGAAATGGAGCGCCATTCCTGCGCGCTCGTTTGGAGAGAAGACACCTACTGGTGCCGATTGAGCCCCTGGACTCATCAACCCGGTGAGTACTACGAGGACCCCGATCGACAGCATCAAGCCCGCGGCGATCACGAGAGCAGTCCGACTTCGGGACCGCGCCCCCTTCTTAGAGGCGCTCCCTTGCATCTGGCGTGTCTGCACGCCACATCACTCTCTAGACCTCAGGCTAGCTGAAGTCACTGATGGTGGAACCCGGAGTAACCGGGCGTTGCGATCATCTTCTAGGCGACACCAGTCAGCAAGAGAGGTTTAAGCGATTCCCAACGCCGCTGAAGGATCCTGACGCTTCGCTGGCGTCTCGCTGAAGCGCGGGCGAGCCTCGATGCAGTTGAACAGCAGATCGCAGACCTCGACGCCGTGCCCGCGAAGGTACGGCACCTTACGGACGTGATCGGCGAGCTTGAGCGACAATCTGCGAAGGTCATCCTGCCCAACTTCCGTCGAGGGATCTGCGTCTTCTCCGACCGCCGTATCGAGATCGAGTGAGGGAGTCCGTCGTGGAGTCGCTGTACTGGGTCTTCACGCACGATTGCAACCTGCGTTGCGCACATTGCTACAACTTCTCCAGGCCCGGCGCGCCGACGATTTCGCGGGCGCAGGCCGAGGCGGTGCTGGGGCACCTCCCGGAGCAGACCAATCGCTTCATCCTCTCGGGCGGGGAGCCGCTGGTGGAGCCGGAGTTGTTGTGCTGGCTCCTGCAGGAGGGGCGCGGCCGCTATCCGGACGCGCGGGTCTCGCTGCAGACGAACGGCGACCTGCTCGACGCGGCCATGCTTGAGCGGCTGTTAGCGACCGGGCTCAACCACATCTCCATCGCCTCCTACGACCAGTTCCACCCGCGGCCGGCATGCAAGTTCGATGGGCTGCGCGCACTGTTCGAGGAGTACGGCGTGGTGGAACGCGATGTCGGCGACCCCGCCGAGGCGGAGCAGGAGGCGGCCGTCGACTATTCGATCTGGGGCGCCAACCCGGAGTTCTGGGTGGGCGGCATCTGGCCCAGGGGCCGCGCCATGAAGTATGGACTGGCGCAGCTGCTGCCCGAGCACAACTTCTGTGACCGCTGGTCGGGCGCGCTGGGCTTCCTCGACGATGGCTCATCGATGCAGGAGATCGCGATCCAGCTGACGACGGCGTACCCGTGCTGCCCCGGCACCGTAGAACCGCTCGGCGACCTGGCCGAGGAGCCGCTGGCGGACATGCTCGAACGCGCGCGGCTCGACCCGGTGTGGCGCGCGCTGAACGAGGGCGATCCCGTCTCGATGGGGGCCGACGCCGGGATCGACCGCGAGCACGCGCTCCGGCGGATCGACGAGCTGGGCTCCGTCTGCCTCTGGTGTGACGAGTTCTTCACGGAGCGTCGCGAGGCCCGTGGCGACTCGATCGAGCTCCTGCCCGTCATGGGCGAGCCGCGCGCCAACGTCGTCTAGGGCGCGCCGAAAGCGCCGCGCCCTAGTCCCACGGCGGTACGAGCGGGCGCACCTCGATGGTGCCACGTTCGGCCGCGGGTATCTTCGCGGCCCACGCGAGCGCCTCCTCGATCGTCTCGCAATCGAGGAGGTAGAACCCGCCGAGCTGCTCGCTCGTTTCCGCGAACGGACCGTCGGTCCTCATGACCCCGCCGTTGCGGACGCGGATGCTGAGGGCTGCGCGCGTCGTCTCGAGCTGCGCGCCGTTCTGCAGCAGCGTCACGCCGGCTGCGTCCATCTCCGCGTTGAGGGCGCGCCAGGGCGCCTGGATGTCGACCGTGACCTCGTCGGGGATACCGCTCTCGTCGCCGTAGATCAGAAGTGCGTACCGCATCGAGTCTCCTAGTCGATGTCCGATGCCACGATCGGCCGCACCTCGATGGTGCCGTAAGTGACCGCGGGCACCTGCGCCGCCCACTCGAGCGCCTCCTCCATCGATGCGCAGTCGAGGAGGTAGACCCCACCGAGCTGCTCCGTGGTTTCGGCGAACGGACCAGTCGTTGTCAGCACTTCGCCGCCACGTTCGCGCACACTCTGCGCCGTCGATGTGCGGTGGAGCTGAGTGCCGCCACGCAGGACGCCAGCCTGCTCCATGGCCTCACCGAGCTTCGTCCAGGGCTCGATGTCCGCGGGCGTCGCTTCTCTGATCGCGCCAGCCTCGGTTCCGTAAATCAAGAGTGCGTATTGCGTCATCACAACCTCGCTTCCGCCACCGCCTCGCGGCCGCCTCCGTGAGTACCACGAACGACCGGGGCGCGATCGACACCGTGATCACCGAACGGATCCGGCGCGACGCGTACCCTTCGCGCGATGACGAACCGTCGAGACGCCGCCGTCGCCATCCTCACCCGCCGCCCCGAGCCAGGCGTGTCGAAGACGCGCCTCGCAGCCGCGATCGGCGACGAGACGGCGGCCGACCTCGCGCGCGCGATGCTGCTCGATGTCGCCGCGGTCGTACGCGCCGCTGAGCTGTGGCACCCCGTGCTCTTCGTCGAACCGGCAGAGGCGGCGAGCGACCTCGGCGAGCTGACCGCGATCGCCGACGCGCGCGCGCAGGTCTCCGGCAACATCGGCCTGCGGATGCTCGGAGCAGCGCTCGAACTGGAGCGCGAGGGCTACGGGCCGCTGATCCTCGTCGGGTCCGACTTGCCGCTGCTGTCGGTCGGGCTGATCCACCATGCGCTGCGCGCGCTGAGGCGCGCCGACGTGGTGTTCAGCCCCGCTTCGGACGGCGGTTATTCGCTGATTGGAATGCGTCAGGCCTACCCGGCCATACTCGACACGCCCGAGGTCGAGTGGAGCGGCCCGAGCGTCCTCGACGACTCGCTGCGCCTGGCGGAGGCGGCCGGCCTCTCCCACGCCACGATCGCGCCGCTCGACGATGTCGACACGATCGAGGACCTCGACGCCCTGCGCGCGGAGATCGGTCGACGGAAAGCGGAGGGTGCGTCGGTTCCGCGGCACTCGGCGGAGTCGCTGAGCGAGAGGTAGGCCGTCTACAGCTCCACGCCGAGCGCGTCGGCGACCGTGTCCATGTCCTTGTCGCCGCGGCCGCTGAGGTTCACGAGTACGAGGTCGTCGGAGGTGAGTTCGGACGCCAGATTCCGCAGCTCCGCGATCGCGTGCGCGGACTCGAGTGCGGGGATGATGCCCTCGGTGCGGCTGAGCCACTGCAACGCCTCGAGGGCCTGCACGTCGGTGACGGAGCGGTACTCGGCGCGCTCGGTGACCTTGAGCCACGAGTGCTCCGGCCCAACGCCGGGGTAGTCCAGGCCGGCCGAGATGCTGTGCGCCTCCTGGATCTGGCCCCATTCGTCCTGCAGCAGGTAGGAGCGCGTGCCGTGCAGCACGCCCGGCCGGCCCGCGCCCAGCGTCGCTGCGTGGCGACCATCGAGGCCCTCGCCAGCCGCTTCGACGCCGATCAGGCGCGTCGGGTCGTCAAGGAGCGGATAGAAGAGCCCGATCGCGTTCGAGCCGCCACCGACGCAGGCCAGCGCTACCGTGGCGAGGCGGCCTTCGGCCTCGAGCAGCTGGGCGCGCGCCTCGTCGCCGATGATGCGCTGGAACTCGCGCACCAGCATCGGGTAGGGATGCGGACCAACGACGCTGCCGATGATGTAGTAGGTGTCGCGGACGTTCGTCACCCAGTCGCGGATCGCCTCGGACGTCGCGTCCTTGAGCGTTCGGGACCCCGCGTCGACCGTCCGCACCTCGGCGCCGAGCACCTTCATCCGGAAGACGTTGAGCGACTGACGCCGCACGTCCTCCGCACCCATGTAGACGATGCACTCGAAGCCCAGCAGGGCGCAGACGGTTGCGGTCGCGACGCCGTGCTGGCCCGCTCCGGTCTCCGCGATGATGCGTTGCTTGCCCATGCGCTTGGCGAGCAGCCCCTGTGCCAGCACCGCGTTGATCTTGTGCGCGCCCGTGTGGTTCAGGTCCTCGCGCTTGAGGTAGACCGGCGCGCCGACCTCCTCCGAGAGCCGACCGGCGAGGGTCAGCGGCGACGGGCGGCCAACGTAGTCGCGGAGCAGGCCGTCGAGCTCGCGCTGGAACTCGGGATCGCTACGCGCTGCCTCGTACTCCGCCGTCAGCTCTGCCAGCGCCGGCATCAGCGTCTCCGGCACGTAACGGCCGCCGAACGCGCCGAAGTGGCCCTGCTCGTCCGGCCCGCTGGCCGGCTGCGGCGTCGAAGCGTCGCGCGTCACGTGGTCTCCGCGTCCGCCGCGCGCGTAGCTTCGATGAAGGCGCGCACCTTGTCGTGGTCCTTGCGACCGTCAGTCTCCGTGCCACTCGACACGTCGACGGTCCACGGCCCGACGGTCGTGATCGCCTCGCCCACGTTCTCCGGTGAGAGCCCGCCCGCCAGCACCAGCGGGACCAGTTCGGCCAGGCGTTGGGCGATCTCCCAGTTGAACGGCTGGCCAGAGCCGCCACGGTACGGCCCGTGCGCCGAGTCGAGCATGAGCGCCAGCGCGAAGCCCGGCTCGATGTGCCCCTCCTCGAGGGCTTCGCTCGGTGAGTCCAGCGGCGACACGTGCGCGACCTGGATCACCGGCTTCGACACCATCAGGCAGTCGTCCCATGTCTCGTCGCCGGAAAGCTGCACCAGGTCGACGCCGGCCTTCTCGGCGATGATGTTGACTTCATGGATCGGCTGGTCCGCGAACACGCCGACGGTCAGCGGCCGCTTCGCGCGCAAGTATGCCTCGATCAGGTCGGCGCCGAACTGGAACCAGGGCTCGACCTGCTCGCGCTCGTGACGTTTCGGCGCAGGCGGCGGCGTCACCTCACGGTCCGCCAGCGGGCTGCCGAGGGCGGCGACCATCGCGCCGCCCTCCGCGACATCGACGCGCCGGCGTGACTCCGCGAACATCAGCCCGACGAAATCGGCGCCGGCCTCGGCGGCCGCGATCACATCCTCCGGCGTGCGGTTGCCGCAGATCTTGACCAACGTCACGATGACACCTCGCGATGCGCCTCCGCAGGCGCGTCCTCCGTGACCAGCATCAGCTCACGCACCTTCGCGCGCACGTCCCCGCTGCGCACGAGGGCTTCGCCTACGAGGATCGCCTGCGCCCCCGCCGCCGCCATCCGCGACGCGTCGTCGTACCCGCTGATCGCCGACTCGGCGACCAGCACCGCGTCCTCCGGCGCCGCTGACGCCAGGCGCTCGAACGTGCCCAGGTCCTCCTCGAAGGTGCGCAGGTCGCGATTGTTGACGCCGATGATGCGCGCACCGGCTGCGCCCGCGGCCGTCATCTCGCCCTCGTCGTGCACCTCGACGAGCGCCTGCAGGCCGAGCCCGTGCGTCAGGTCGAGCAGCGATCGCAGCGCCGAGGGTTCGAGCAGCGCGACGATCAGCAGCACAGCATCGGCCCCGATCTCACGCGCCTCCACGATCTGACGCGGATCGAACACGAAGTCCTTGCGCAGCAGCGCCGGCCGATCGACGTCAGCGCCGAAGGCCTCACGTGC
This sequence comes from Dehalococcoidia bacterium, assembly GCA_965226785.1. Lineage (GTDB taxonomy): Bacteria > Chloroflexota > Dehalococcoidia > UBA2979 > UBA2979 > CBDDEC01. The sequence continues at coordinate 981,158 of CBDDEC010000003.1, read as the reverse complement.
CCCAACGAGGTCGGCGGCGCTCCCGGCAAAGTGGTCGGGCTCCGTGAGGACGGAGACCGCGGCCGCTCCCGCCTCGGCGTAGCGGACGGCCTGCGCCGCTGCGTCGAGGTCGGCGTCGAACACCCCCTTGGAGGGCGACGCACGCTTCACCTCGGCGATCACGCGCAACAGCCCGACCGGCACGCTTGCGCGGCTCCCGCGGAGCCGCATCGCGAAGTCCACGGGCGGACCGGGCAGCGCCTCGATGCGGTCCGTCCGAGGCTCCGATCCGACGTCGCGCAGCTCCTCGACGATGCGGTCGCGACGCGTCGCGACGATGCGATCGAGGTAGGTGCCGGTCTCGCGCGCCACATCGGTCATCAGCGATCTCGATCCAGCACCGTCAGGCGCTGACGCGACGCGTCGCCTCGACGAACGCGCCGACGCGCGCGGCCGCGTCGCCGCTGTCGACCAAGCGCGCCGCCTCGTCGGCGCCGGACCGCAGCGAAGCGGCGAGGCCGGTGACGTACAGCCCAGCCGCGGCCTGCGCGATGATCAGGTCGCGCACCGCACGAGGCCCTTCGCCGCGCAGCACCTGCCGCAACAGCTCCGCATTCTCCTCGGGGGTGCCGCCCTGCAACTCGTCGGGGTCGTGCACCGAGAGCCCGAGCTCGAACGGCGAGGTTTCGCCACGGGTGACGGTCCTGCCTCGCACCTCGAAGTAAGTGCTGGGGCCGGTCACGGTGATGTCGTCGAGGCCGTCCGAGCCCGTGACGACCAGCGCGTGGCGCATGCCCAGCCTGGACAGCACCTGCGCCATGGTCTCGGCCAGCTCCTCGTTCGGTGTACCCATGACGTGGCAGTTCGCCCCGGCCGGGTTCGTCAGCGGTCCGAGGATGTTGAAGACGGTGCGCACGCCGATCTGGGGACGCAACGGACCAGCGAAGCGCATCGCCGGGTGGAACGATTGCGCGAACATGAACCCCACGCCGCACGTCTCGATGCACTCGGCGACCTGCGCCGGCGTCAGCTCAATCTTCGCGCCCAGCGCCTCCAGCAGGTCGGCTGAGCCGGACTTCGAGGTCATCGCACGGTTGCCATGCTTCGCGACCCGCGCGCCACCCGCTGCGGCGACGAACGCGGCCGCGGTCGAGGCGTTGAACAGCTTCATCGACGACCCACCGGTACCGGCGGTGTCGAGCAGCGGCGTGGTGAGGTTGAGCGAGACGGCCAGCGCGTGCTCGCGCATCGCCTTCGCCATGCCCGTGATCTCGTCAACGGTCTCGCCCTTGATCCGGAGCGCGGTGACGAACGACCCGAACTGTGCCTCCGTCGCCACAGGGCCGTCGCCACGGGCGTCCTCGTCGAGGCCGGCGCGCATGATCTCGCGCATGACGGTGCCCGCCTCGTCCTCGCTCAGATCGCGACGCTCCTCGACGATGGCGCGGATCGCCTCCTGGATCATGCGGGCGCTCCTTCGCTCGCGCCGGCCGTCGAGGTCGCAGTGAACGCGAGGAAGTTGCGCAGCACGTCGTGGCCCACGGTGGTCATGATCGATTCCGGGTGGAACTGCACACCCTCGACGGGCAGATCGCGGTGCCGCACGCCCATGATCACGCCGCTGTCGGACTTCGCCGTCACGATCAGCTCCTCTGGCACGGTCTCCGGCTCAATCGCGAGCGAATGGTAGCGAATCGCCTCGAAGTCCTCGGGCAGCCCCGCGAACACACCTTCGCCGTCGTGCGATATCTGCGAGGTCTTGCCGTGCATGATCTCGCCCGCGTAGCTAATCGTTGCGCCGTACGCAGCGCCGATGCATTGGAGACCGAGACAGACGCCGAGGAGCGGTGTGTGCCCCGCGAACGCACCGACGAGGTCGACCGAGATGCCCGCCTCGTTGGGCGTGCAGGGACCGGGCGAGATCACGACCTGCTCCGGCGCCATCGCCAGGCAGTCCTCGACGCTGATCTTGTCGTTGCGGTGCACCTCGACCTGCGCGCCCAGTTCCGTCAGGTACTGGTAGAGGTTGAAGGTGAACGAGTCGTAGTTGTCGATCAGCAACAACATCGTCACGCCCCCCCGGTGTGCATGAGCTTCGCCGCCTCGGCCATGCGCTTGAGCGTCTCGAGGTGCTCCCGGTCGTGCTCCGCCACCTTCGCGACGCGAGATCCAACCTGCACCACGCCACGCTCAGCGTGGTTACCGTAGGCCGCGAGCTGCTCGGGCGTCAGCGAGTTCAGCCACGCCCGAGTCTCCGACCGCACGAAATCCGCGCGGTGGCGCACCTCGGCGTGGTCGTCCGGCGGCCGCAACCGCCGGATGTCGCCCCACTGGTCGTCGTTGAAGGGGCGCCAGGTGCGCCCGGGCTCGTGCAGCAGACGCCGTGACTCGGCGGTGTAGTAGCCCTCGACCTCCGCCACATGCGCCAGCACGTCCAGTGGCGTCCACGGCGCGCTCCCATCCGCCGGGGGTTCACCCAGCTGCTCGCTGCGCAGCTGCGATGGGATGCCGTCGAGGGCGGCGAGCAGGTCCGCCCGCGCTTCGGCGAGCAACGAGTCGAGCGCGCTCGCGTCGAGGTCCCCGCCACCGCTCGCCCCGAACTGCCCGGCCAGCCACGAAGCGATCTCCGGCATGAGTTCGACGCCAGCGGGCGCAGCAGGCTGGATCCACCCAGCGTCGACGAACGTCCCCACCTCGAAGCGCGGCTCACCGCTCCAATCGACGCAGGTGAAGGCGTTGACGATGAAGCGACTACCGTCGCCACCGTTGAGGTAGACGGTGTCGGCGAACTCGGCGGACCCCGGCTCGACATGGAGCCCATCGCGGAGCAGCGATTCGAGCGCCGCCTCCGCCGTCAGCTCGTCCGGCACGGCCACGAGCGGCAGCCCCCAACGCCCCGCGAACGGTCCGTCCTCGGCGTAACGCACGACGAGAAGCTTTGCGTCCTCGCGCAGCATCACCGCCGCCGCTGCGAGGCGCGGGCCGGCCGGCGGAGCGGGAGGTTCGTTCGTCATCTTCGCGATCCGTTCCGCCGTCAGTAGCCGAGGCTGCCGACGGGCGTTCCGCCCTCGCCGCCCTCAGCGTCGTCGATCGCAGCGATCAGCGCCTGCGCCTTGTGCTGGCACTCCTCGTACTCACGCACGGGATCGGAGTCGTAGACGATGCCCGCCCCCGCCTGGACGTGCGCGACGCCGTCCTTCATCACCAGCGTTCGAATCGTGATGCAGGTCTCGATGTTGCCCGACATGTCGAAGAACCCCACGCCGCCCGCGTACGGCCCGCGTTGGTCCGGCTCGAGCTCGGCGATGATCTCCATTGCGCGGATCTTCGGCGCGCCGGACACCGTGCCCGCCGGGTAGGCGGCGCGCAGAGCGTCGTAGGCCGACATCTCCTCACGCAGCGTGCCCGTCACATGGCTCACGAGGTGCATGACGTGCGAGTAGTGCTCGATGTCGAGTTGCTGCGTCACCGCGACGCTACCCGCCTCGGCGACGTGCCCCACGTCGTTGCGCCCGAGGTCCAGCAGCATGACGTGCTCCGCGATCTCTTTGGGGTCGTGCCGCAACTCCTCGGCGAGCCGCTCGTCGTCCAGCGGCGTCTCGCCACGCGGCCGCGTGCCCGCGATGGGGTGCACCTCGACGAGGCTGTCCTCGATGTTGACGAGCAACTCCGGCGAGGCACCGACGATCGCCGTCTCATCGAACTGGAGGTAGTACATATACGGCGACGGGTTGATCGTGCGCAGCGAGCGATAGACCTCGAACGGATGCGCGCCGGTCTCGCGCGAGAACCGCTGCGACAGGACGGTCTGGATTACGTCGCCGTCGATGATGTACTGGCGGATGCGATTCACCGCCCCGTAGAAGTCCTCGCGGTCCCAGTTCGGCGTCACCTCGTTTCCGGCGGTGCCAGCGAACGGCACGTACGGCAGCGCCCCCAACGGGCGGCTCAGCCGGTCGACCAGCTCGTCGATGCGCTGCTGCGCCTGCCGGTACGAGGACTCGATGTCCCCATCGAGGCGGACATGCGCGACGACCTTGATCGTGTGCATCACATGGTCGAACACCAGCAGCGTGTCCGTGAACATCAGCCACGACTCGGGCAGCCCCAGGACATCCGGCCCGGCCAGGGGGACCTCCTCGATGTGCGAGACGGCCTCGTAGCCCAGATACCCGACCGCCCCGCCGTGGAAGCGGGGCAGCCCCGCCACCTCCACGGACTGGTGGCGCCCGAGCTCCCGCTCGATTTCCTCGAGCGGGTCACCGTCGGCGTGCTCGGCGGCCATCACGCGGTACGGCTCGGTGCCGATGAACGAATAGCGGCCCATCCGCTCCCCGCCCTCGACGGACTCGAGCAGATAGCTGTACGGCCCGCGCGCCACCTTCAGGTAGGCGGAAACGGGCGTCTCGAGGTCCGCACGGACCTCCCGGTAGATCGGAACGATGGTCCCCTGCCGGCTCCGGCGGCGGACTTCGGCGAGGCTGGGGGTGGTGTCAGTCAGCAGAACCATGGTGGCGAAGCTCCTCGAACAGTCGTGACGCGAACAGCGGTTGACGCGTGCTGCTCCGCCACCAACGGGAGCCGCCGATGGTCGCCACGGTCGACACGACAGGTCGTTCGAACGTCATTGCGCTGCTCCCTCTTCTGACTGCGGCCGCTCCTCGCGGCGCTCTGCTCTTCCCGGCAGGTGCCCAACAAACAAAAACACCATCGCCACTGTGGGACGATGGTGATCGCGGTGCCACCCACCTTCGCGCCGTGACCTGCCGCTCCGGCAGGTGCCCACGACACCTCTACGAGGCACAGTCGAGTCTCCTCGACGATGCCCTGGGCCTGGATAACGGCGCCCCCACCGTTGACGCCTACTGACCGCGCTCGCCCGGGAGGGCTGGCTGGCGTTCGGGCCAAGACTCTCGGGTCCATTCGACCGCTGCTGCAGGCGCCGGGCTCTCACTGCCCCCGGCTCGCTCACGCCCCGCGTCTCGGTCTACTACTCCCGATCGACGTCCATCTTTGTCGCGTCGAGGCTACGCGCGCCCCGCTCGATATGTCAACGAATGGGCGCGACTTCGACTGTCGGGTAGTGACAACGCCCCGGCGTCTCGCGATCCTGCGTGTGGGAGGAGCGGATGTCGGCACGCACGCCGCAGGGTTCATCCCGCGTCACCGACCGCCAGCGTGAGGTGGCCAGCCTCATTGCTCGATGCATGACCAACCCTCAGATTGCCGATGCGCTCGGGATCACCCTCGACGACGCAAAGTGACAGACTTCGGCGCGTTCGAGGGCTAAGGCAGCAGTCGGCCGAAGCGCCACATCAGCACGAGTAGCACGACTGCTGCGGAGAAGAAGGCGTACGCAAGCAGCGGTCCGCCGGACACCAGGCCAACGGGCGTCGCCCAGCCCACGAGCACCACGACGACGAGCCAGCCGAGCGCGCTGCGGCCTGGTGCCAACGCGACGCCGACCAGGAGCGCAGCGGCGCCACCGCCGAGGAAGACCAGCCCTGCGATCGAGAACGCGGCCGCCCAGCCGAGCAGCGTCAGCGCGAATCCAGAACCGATCAGCCAGCGTGCCGCCACACGGCGTGTTCCAGAGTGGATCAGCGTTCCGTTCAGCTGCGTACGAGCGCCGCCGGCTACACCACCACCAGCTCACGGTCGGGGCGATCGCGTTCGGCGGCCATGAGCGCCGCCAGGCGGTCGACTGTGGCGTCGAGGTCATCCTCGACGTTCTCGACGATGGTGGCGAAGGTGCGCGCGCGCTCCGTTTCGCTCGCCGCCTCGGCGAGGCGGAGCGCGATCTGGGACTCGGACTCAGCGCCGCGCTCGCGCAGGTGGGCCTCGAGGTGTGCTGGATCGTCGGGGACGAGGAAGAGGAAGAACGCGCCGGGGAGCACCTCGCGCAGCGACTCCGCGCCCTGGATATCCACCCGCACGATCACGTCGGCCCCGCTGTCGAGGTGGCGGCGAACCTGGCTGCGCGGCACGCCGTAGCGCTGGCCGTAGACGACCGCGTGCTCGAGTAGCTCACCCTTCTCGAGGGCTCGGGCGAAGCCGTCGGCGTCAACGAAGAGGTGGTGCTCGCCGTGGACCTCGCCGTCGCGGGGCGGGCGCGTCGTCATCGTCGCGGGCAGCCCGACGTTGAAGCCGCGCTCCCGCATGCGGACAATTACGGAGTCTTTGCCCACCCCCGAGGGACCGGAGAGCACGACCACGAGCGGAGCGCCCTCGGGCGGCGCGTCGGCGCCGTCGCCCGGCGTGCTAGGGGGCACGGTGCATCGGACCGCGGCGGCAGATCGCGCGCGGTCGGACCGGGCCGGTCAGGGAGCTCGTCGAGAGGTTAAGAGGCACCTTCGGTGCCGGCGCGTGCGGCGCTGACACGACCGGCGAACGTCTCCGGCGTGATCGCAATCAAGACCACCCAGTCGCTGTCGAGCACGACCACAGCCTTCGTGCGACGGCCACTGGTCAGGTCGATCGCGCGGTGCTGTTCTTTGCCGCGCTGAACCATGCGCTTGATCGGTGCCGAGCTCGGCGACGCCACCCCCATCACGCGATTCAGCGCGAGGTGGTTGTCGAAGCCTACGTGAATCAGTTCCGTCGCCATTAGCTGCTCCCGCCGGACAGACCACTCCTAGCCACTCTCACACCTATCTAAGTCCGTCCAGAAGTCAGGGTATGACACATTAACGGCTTCTGCGCCAGTCACCAGCGTTTCCCCGCTCGCGAATACTCCCGCGATCCCGCCCAGCATCGCGAGCCTGTGATCGCCCGAGGAGTCCACCGAAGCCCCCTCGAGGCGCGCGCCACCCTGCACCGTCATCCCATCGTCGTGCTCCTCGAGCGTGACGCCGAGGGCGCGCAGCATCGCCGAGGTGGTGGCGATCCGATCGGATTCCTTGGCGCGCAGCTCTGCCGCCCCGGCGATCACCGTCTCGCCCGAAGCGAGCGCGCCGGCCAGCGCGGCCAGGGGTAGCTCGTCGACCGCACGCGGGACGAGGTCGCCATCGATGCGCGTGCCGTGGAGCTCCGAGGAGCGCACGACGATGTCCGCAACCGGCTCACCTCCAACGGTGCGCTCCTCCGCGAGCGTGATGTCGGCGCCCATCGCGCGCAGGATGTCGAGGATGCCCGTGCGTGTCGGATTGACGCCCACGCCAGGCAGCATCAGCTCGGCATCGGGGTGAGCTGCCGCCGCCACGATCCAGGGCGCGGCCGTCGAGATGTCGCCCGGCACGCGCACCCCGACCGCCTGCAGGTCACCTGCCGGTGGCGTCAGCGTCACGGTCGTGCCGGCGACGTCGATGCTCGCGCCCATCGCGTCGAGCATGCGTTCGGTGTGGTCGCGCGTGGCCGCCAGCTCCCGCACCGTCGTCGGCCCGTCGGCGGCGAGCCCGGCGAGCAGGATCGCGGACTTCACCTGCGCTGACGCGACGGGCGGCTCGAACGTCTGTCCACCCTCGACTGCGCCGCCGTGGATCACGATCGGCGGCAGCGTGCCCTCCGCACGCGCCGTCACCTCGACCCCCAGCTGGCGTAACGGATTGAGGATGCGCGCCATCGGCCGCCGTCGCAGCGAGTCGTCGCCCGAGAGCACGGACAGCGCCGGTAACCCGGCGACGAGCCCGGCGAGCAGGCGGATGCTGGTGCCGGAGTTGCCACAGTCGAGAACGTTCGAGGCCTCCTGCAGCCCCGCGCGGCCGTGGCCGCGGACGATCAGCCGGCCGTCGCCGGGCTCCTCGATCGTCGCGCCGAGCGCGCGCAGGCAGGCCATCGTGGAGCGCGTGTCGTCGGAATCGAGCCAGCCCTCGAGGACCGCGTCACCGGTGGCCAGCGCGTTCAACATCAACGCACGGTGTGTGATCGACTTGTCGCCAGGAATCGACAGCGTGCCGCGCAGCCGGGACGCCGGGCGGACGGTGCGAGTGCCCTCGACGGTCTGCACGATGATCGTCCTTCGCTGGGCGCCACCGCCCGACGCGGTCAGATGCGGCGGGTGGTCCGCTCCGCCTCGTCGGTCTCGCGCAGCCGGTCCTCGGCCGTCTTCGCGATTTCGCCCATCCGCTCACGGATGGCGTCGCCCATCAGGAACGAGCTGAAGCCATATCCACCGATCGCTTCGGAGTCCGGCCCGACAGCATCACTCTCGCGCCCGATCTTGCCGCCTCGGAACAACTCGTAATCGTGCTGCGTCTCGGCCAGGAGCTTGAACAGCGCCTCGTCGTCCTCGTCCGCGACCGCGTTGCGGTGCTCGCGCAACGTCTCGATCATGCGGTCCAGCCAGTGCACGACCTGCTTGCGGTTGGTGGCGTACATGTCGAAGGCGATCGAGGCCTCTGTGCCGGTCAGCCTCGTCGTGTCCTTGAACCCGCTCGCGGCCAGCAGCGACAGCTCTGGCCACGCTTCGGACCCCCGCGCGAGGCGGTAGAGCGAGGTCGCCACGGCCATCGGCATGTGCGAGATGGCGGCGACGTATGCGTCATGTTCGTCGGCGTCCATCAACATCGGCTCCGCGCCCATCATCTCGGCCAGGCCGATCACGGCGCGCACCGCACGCGGCGGCGCGTTCGGCGGGGCCACGACGACCCAGCGCGCGCCCTCGAACAGATCGGGATCAGCCGCCTCGGGGCCGGTGTCGATCTTGCCGGCCATCGGATGCCCGCCGACGAAGCTGGCGCTCGAGGGCAGCACCTTCGCCGCATGGCGCATGGTCTCGCCCTTGGTGGAGCCCACGTCGGTGACGATCGCATCGTCCTCCAACGACCGGGCGATCTCCTCGAGTAAGCGCCGGTTCGCCAGCGGCGGCGCGGCCAGGATCACGATCTCGGCGTCCCGCACCGCTTTCGTCGCGTCGCCCTCGAACGAGTCGATCGCGCCGATCTCCTTCGCGTGCTTGAGCGGCCCACGATAGCGATCGTGTCCGACGATCTGCATCTCGCTCTCGCCCGCATCGCGCTTGAGGCGCAGGGCGATCGAGGTGCCGATCAGGCCCATGCCGAGGATGGCTAATCGCGTCATCTTGCTGCTCCGCCCGGTGGTGAGAAGCGGTCGATCGGCCGCCCGGCCATCGTATCACCGCAGCGGGCGCGTCTCTCCGCGTTCAGCTTGCTTCGTCGGCTGCGATCAGGCGCGCCAGCTCGGCATCGTGGAGCATTCGCTGCGGTAGACTGCGCCGCTCCTCCGCGGTGTGGAACCGCACGAGGTCCAACACCTGCTCGTCGACACCGAGGTCCGCGAGCCGGATCGCGCCGAGCGAGGCGTGGTAACGGAGGCGCCAGAGCGCACCCCGCACGCCGCGTGCGCCCTCAACTTCGATGCGCCGCGACAGCGACACGCTGACGGCGTTCAGCAGCACGAAGAGCACGCGGGTCCAGACCGTGAGACGGCCCTTGCCCACATCGTGCAGCAGCGCCGCGCGCCGCAGCGCCGAGGACGGCGGGGCGGACGCCTCGACGCGGTCGAGCTGGAACATCAGGTCAACGCTGTGACGCTGGTCGCGGCGGTCCATCTCGACGAAGAGCGAGAGCTCGCGATCGGACAACAGCGACCGCACCGCTGAGATTTCCTCGGTCGCGAGTCGCGTGCGGAAGCCGCGGAAGAACTGGCGGACGCGGTAGCGAGCGCGGCCCCATCTGTAGCTGTACATCGGCTCAGCTGAACTCGATCGCGGCGCCGCCCGCGAAGATCTCGAGCAGCACGTTGAGGATCGGTCCCATCACGGTGAACAGTCCGAAGTCGCCGCCAGTAAAGAACGGCGCGAACACGAGCAGCATCAAGATGCCGAAGCCCCAGGGCTCGATCTTCACCAGCTCGCGCCCCAGCTGCGGCGGCAGCACCCCCAGCGCCACCCGGTAGCCATCGAGCGGTGGGATCGGCAGCAGGTTGAACACGGCCAGGATCACGTTGAGCAGCAGCACCGTGCCGAAGAACAATCCGAGCAGGTCGCCGAACGACTGCGTCCACAAGTCCGCGTAGAAGCTGACCGCCCCCGGCGCAACGAAGGGGTGCCAGATGTCCCCGGTGGCGTCGTTCACGCCCACCCAGCCGAGGCGAATCGGGATGCCCGCCAGCGCCGCCAGAAACAGGTTCGAGACGGGCCCCGCTCCGGCGATGATTGCCATCGAGCGCCGCGGATTCGCGGTGTTGAACGGATTCACCGGCACCGGCTTCGCCCAGCCGAAGCCGACGAAGAAAATCAGCGTCGACCCCAGCGGGTCGAAGTGGCGGCGTGGGTCGAGGGTGAGGCGCCCCATCGCCCTCGGTGTGCCGTCGCCCAGCCTGTCCGCGACGAACGCGTGCGTGAACTCGTGGAACGCGAGGCCCAGCAGCAGCGTCACCGAGAAGGCGAGCAGCAGGATCAGGACCGCATCCGGAGCGTCGCCGATGACGGGCAGGAACCGAAAAATCACACTCACACCGTAGCAGCGGACCGGTTGAGCGCCTCCTTGCGGACGCTTATGACGAGCGTTCGTTGACAGTGGTTCTGAGCAATTCTTATCGTGGAATAACAGGGTGAGGCGCCGCTAGGCGGGTTCACCGAAGACTTGAGCGGGCTCTGGCAAGGTCGTCGGACGGGCGGGGCCCGACGACCACCGCTCGAGCCGAGGTGCTGGCGATGCTTCGATGACCCGCCATCGATCCCTGCCGTCCGCGATCTCCACGCGTCTTGCCGCGGTCGTGGGTGTCGTGGCGCTGCTGCTCGCGCTCGGCCTCGCCGCCTGGCTCATCGGCGCGTTGCCGCGCGGCGACGACGGGCCGACCGAGGCTCGCGATCCCGGCGCGCCGGTGCTCGTCTACGCGGAGTACGGCGAGACCGCCGACCGCATCTACACCGCCCCGGCCGAGTCGCCCGCCGACCGCACGCTCCTCGACACCGTGCCCCACGCCGCCGGATGGGCGATCACGCCCTCGTCCGAGATCGTCGACGGACGCGCCGCGTTCATCGTGCTGCCGCCCGAGGCGCCTTCGCATGGTGACGCGCCCGCCCAGCTCTGGGTCCTCACCATCGAGGACGGGACGCGGGTTCGCTTCGCGAGCGACGCCGACCTGCTCGTGCCACCGGTGCTGAGCCCGGACGGCACCGCGCTGCTCTACCGCACGGCATTGCTCGAGAACCGTCAGGAGATCGTGCGCGTCGACCTGGCCACGCGCGCCCGGCGCGTGATGCACGTCGAGGAGTCGCCGTTCGGCGTCTTCCCCGTCGGCTTCGATGACAGCGGGCACCCCCTCGTCGCGCGGCTGTCGCTCACCGGGACCGACTTGCTGCGCATCGAACACCCGGACCCGCCTGTGCTGCTCCAGCATCTGAGCGACGAGATCGCGCGCGAGTGGCGTCTCTCCGCGGACGGCAGCGCTCTCACTTATGTAGTTCCGATCATCGACCGCGAACTCGTGCTCTGGGAGCCACGCGCGCTACGCACCAGCAACGGCGAGCCAATCTCAGCCGTGCTGCCGCCTGCGAGCTACTTTGCTCCGCTCTGGGAGCCTGTCAGCGGCGCGCTCACCGCCGGCAGCCTCGGCGGCGAGTTCCTCGGCGGCATCGGCGACGGCATCGTCGTGCTGCGTCCTGACGGCGCGCTCGCTGCACTCGCGCCGCCTGACGAGGGCTTCGACGTGCCGCTGTCGTGGAGCCTGGACGGCCGCTGGCTGACCGTGCGCCACTTCGAACGCGCCAACAACGTCGACCCGGGCCTCGACACGGTGACCGTGATCGGCCTCGACGGCACACGCCGCCCCGTCGAGGCCGAACGCGAGGTGATCGTCCTGGGGTGGGTCGGTGCGTAGACGCACACTCGCGCTGGTCGTCACACTGCTGGCCGTGCTGGCCCTCGGCGGCGTGCACGAGTTCCGCGCTCCACGGCCACACGCCGAGGCGTGCGCATTCGATCCACGCACGCCGCACACCTACGAGGCCGAGGGCGACCGGCTGCGCTACCTCGCGGCGATCGACGCGGCCTCCGTGAACGGCCTGCTCCCGGGCGACCCGTTCTTCGAGCTGCCACGCGTCGAGTTGGGAACGCGCCAGAACCGCGCCGAGGGCGTGCCCCAGGTCCCCGTGGAGATTCTGCGCGGCCTCGGCTGGGTGGAGTCGCAGCTGACGATGGCCTCGCGGTCCGTCCGCTTCGAGTCGATTGGCGACACGCTGGTCTCATTCGACTGCGGGCACGGGATCATGCAGGTCACCACCGGCATGACCATCCCGCTCGGCGCAGCCGGACGTGCCTCGTCGGACCAGGTGCTGGTAGCCACGCACTACGCCTTCAACGCGGCGCGCGGTGCGGTGCTGCTGGCGGACAAGTGGAACCAGGCGCCGCAGCAACGCCCGATCGTGGGCACCGATACCAACAGCGACCCGAACCTGATCGAGAACTGGTACTACGCGGTCTGGTCCTACAACGGCTTCACCGGGCCCGGCAGCCGAGGCTCCAACCACCCCCTGGACCCCACGTTCGCCTCGGTCCGCGACTACCGCTGCGACGGCTCGCAGTCGCGCAACCGCTTCCCCTACCAGGAGCTGGTCTGGGGCTGCCTCGCCCACCCGCCCGAGCGCGAGGGGGCGCGGCTGTGGGCCCCCGTTGCGGCGAGCCTGCCCAACGTCAACGACCCCACCGTCTTCAATGCCCTCAGCATCGCCAACTTCGACTTCCCATTCGCGAACATGGATCTGCCGACGCCTCAGCCCGCGCACGCCGCCGAGGTGGTGACGCTGCCACCGAACCTCGCGGCCGGCCTCTTTGGCGCCCCGGTGATGCAGGTGGCGACCACGGCCTTGTCGATCGATGTCACGGGGCCGCCCGCGGCGGCCCAGGCGACGATCGATATCCGCAACGCCGGCGCGGGCGTGTTGGCGTGGCAAGCCTCGACGAGCGATCCGTTCCTCGTGCTGTCGCCACCGGCCGGCGCGGCCGCCGGCGCGGACCTGCGATGCGCGATCGGACCCTGCCCCGCCGGACGGCTGACGGTCACTGTGAACCCGACGCTGTTGCCAACGACCAACACGAGCGGGACCATCCGTATCGAGAACGCGAATGGCACGGGCACCGTGGCGATCGTCGAGGTCGAGGTGATCGCCGACTTCGCCATCGGCGCGCCTGGTACGAGCCGAGAGCGCTAGCAGCCGGATAGCGGCGGACGGCGGGACTTCCATGATCGGACGAGCGATAGAACGCGGCACAAGCTTTGGACGGAGCTGGGCGGAACGTGTCCGGCGCAACCATGGCCTCGAGCACGCCACGGTTGCCGTCCTGCTCGCGCGTCACGGCGCGCAACGCCTGGCCGGACGCGCCACAACGGACGGTTTCTACATCCTCTGCGAAGCCGACGAGGCGACCGTACAGAGCTGCGCCGAGGAGGCCCTGCAGCGCATGCAGGCCGGGCAGCGCTCGCTCGCCGTCTCGCCGCTCTGTGGCACCAATATCGCGGTCTCCGCCTTCTGCAGCTCAGCGGCGGCGACGCTCGTCCTCATGGGCGGCCGCCCAAGTGAGCGCTACAGCAACGCTTTCGCCGCCGGCATGCTCGGCTTCATCGCCGGCCAACCCCTCGGCCGGCTGCTGCAGCGCAAGGTGACGACCAGCGGCGAGGTCGACCACCTCGAGCTGATCGGCGTCTCCACCGTGGTCGGCTCGCTGAAGAAGGTCCAGACGCGCGAGGTCTAGCCGGGCCTCGAGGTAGCTACCTCGAGCCAGCTAAATGAGAGCGCCCTGCGTCTCCTGGTCCGCCTCGACCAGGCAGGCCGGGTCGTCGTTGTTGACCGAGTTCACCCGTGTCGACACGGCGGTGGGGACGAGGAAGTCGTCCGCAATCGGCGTCAGCAGGCCGCGCAGCGTCTCCGGCGACTGGTCCTCGTACAGCCAGGCTTCGACGGCTCCATCGTTGGGAAGGATGACCGGCATCCGGTCGTGGATCGGACGCACCGTCTCGTTCGGCTCGGTCGTGATGATCGTGAACGTCGTCGTGCGTTCCGCTTCGCCCTCGAGCCGCGCCGAGGCGTAGAGGCCCGCGAACAGGAACAGCTCACGATCGGGACGATGGAACCAGATCGGCCGCCGTTCCTTCTTCTCACCGACCCACTCGAAGAAGCCGTCAGCGAGCACCACGCAGCGGGTCGTCTTGAACGCGTCGCGGAAGGGGCGGCGTGACGCCAGCGATTCGGCGCGCGCATTGATATGCTTCGCCCCGGCGCGCCGGTTCTCATCCCACCAGTTGACGAGTCCCCACGTCGCCCAGACCGCCTCGCGCTCCTCGCGCTGATTGCGCACGATCCAGTGCTCCTGCATCGGCGCGATGTTCCAGCGCGGCTGGAAGTGTTCCTCGATCAGCTGCTCCGGATCGACGCCCAGGTGCTGCGCGACCCAGTCGCGATCCTCCGCCGTCATCGTGAAGCGCCCGCACATGCCGTGAGTGTAGCGCCGAGGTGTGACCGCCAAGGGTTAGCGCTGCGACCCCCACCACGACCCCGCGAGCGCGCCGAGGATACCGAAGACAGCGAACTCGCCTCGGACGCCTCCGGGCTGGTCGGAGAGAAGTGTGGCGCTCGGCATCTCACCGAGGAGCTCGAGCGCCCCCCAGGCCACGCCCACGGCAACGATGCCGAGCAGCGTCGCGAGTGTGCCCTGACGCGCGTTCAACGGACGATCGAAGATGAGGCGGGGGAGGACCCCGGGAGCCGCGGCGATCACCAGTGGGAACAGGTGGTAGGTGGTTCCGGTGTTCGCCGTGAGCAGGACGAACAGCACCGCCGCCACGGCCGCGCCGCCGACGCCGACCCAGAGCGAGCCTGAGGTTTGTACTTGACTGCTCATCACCACCCCCCTCTATCACGATCGCCGAGCCGGCCTCGACTGTCCGGAACGCCGATCACGGCTAGGATGCCGCCGGAGGGCCGCATGAGCGACTGGCAAACCCGCTACGCTGACAAGGTGATCGACCCGACCTCGGCCGTCGGGCTCGTCGAGGATGGCTGGCTCGTCCACCTCGGCGCCGCGGGATCCGACCCGTGGTACCTCATGCCCTTCCTCCACGAGCGTCGCGAGGAGCTGAACGACGTCGTCGCCTACGGTGATCTGACGCGCCTCGACCTGCAGTGGGACGAGAACCTCGCCGAGGAGCGGCACATCGAAATGCGCTCCGCTTATCTGACACCGGGTCCACGTCGGGCCTATCTCGCGGGCCGCACGCACTACCAGCCGGCGACCGTCTTCACCGAGCCTCGTCGCTACGAGCGCGACCTCGGCGATCCGGACGTGGGCATCTACCACATGTCCCCGCCGGACGAGCGCGGGTACATGTCCTTCGGCGCAGCGCTCTGGGATAACAAGATCACCCTCCGCCTCAGCCAGCGCGTGATCGCCGAGGTGGCCTCGGCGGTGATCCGCACCGCCGGCGACAACTTCGTCCACGTCGACGAAGTCGACTACCTCGTGCCGGTGCCCGACGAGGCCCTGCCCAACATCTCCGTGCAACCGGCCGAGCGCGACGCGGCGTCACTCGCGCGGCTCGATCTCGCGGGCGCCTACACCGCCGAGCTCGTCCGCGACGGCGACACGGTCGAGATCGGCGTCGGCGCCGCCTCGAACGCCGTGATCCCGCACCTCGCGACGAAGCGAGACCTCGGCTACCACTCGGAGCTGACCGGCCCCGGCATCGCCTCCCTCTACGCGCAGGGGGTCTTCAACGGCAGCCGCAAGAGCCGTGACGTGGGCAAGATGGTGGTCACGGCGCTCTCCTCGATCCCCAGCGAGCTGGCGATCGAGCAGGCGAGCTTCGACGACTGGCTGGTCTTCGGTGTCGACTACGTCCACAACCCCTCGGTCATCGCCTCGCAGTCGAACATGACCTCGATCAACACCGGCACGATGATCGACCTCACCGGGCAGTTCGTCTTCGACTCGATGGGTCGCGAGATATACACCGGCCCGGGCGGGCAGCTCGAGTTCGTGATCGGCGCCGTCTACGCGCCCGGCGGCCGCTCGATCCACGTCCTCCCGGCCACGGCCGGCGAGACCTCGAGGATCGTGTGTGAGCTCCCGCCGGGCGCCAGTGTCGGCATCCCGCGGTACCTCACCGACCTGATCGTCACCGAGTTCGGCGTCGCCTCGCTGTTCGGCAAGACCGAGCGTGACCGCGCGCGGGAGCTGATCGCGATCGCCGACCCCGACCACCGTGCCGACCTGACGAAGCAGGCCCGCGCACGAGGGCTGATCTAGCCTTCGGAGGTCGCGCGTCTAGACGTCACCCTGCCTCTAGTCGTCACCCTGCCTCTAGTCGTCACCCTGCCGGCGACTCGCCGAGTCACGATCCGGCTCATCGAAGTAGTCGAGCTGGTCAATCGGCATGAACACGGCCGAGAGCAGGTTCATCAGGTGCGACACGATGCGCTTCTGGAAGCGGAACAGCAGTGCGCGCGGTACGGCTTTGGAGGCGGCGTCCTCTGAACGCAGCAACCCGTTCACGCGGCGATCAAAGTCGTCGAGCATGCCGTCGCCGATGTCACTCAACTCGCGGGCCCGTTCGACATCCTCGGCAGCGAACACCTTGCCGGACTCTGTGATCATCTCGGACACGCTCTTGGCGATCGCGTACAGCTCCTCGCGGTCGTCCGTCGAGGAGAGATCCACGCCCTCCGCCGCAAGGTCGAAGATGTTCTTCGCGTAGTCGCCGATACGCTCGACGTCCTTCACCACGCTCATGTAGATCAGGGTGGCCGGCACGCTGGCGGCGGAGTGGACGGAGACGTGCACGACCAGTTCGCGTCGGATGCGCTGCTCCGCCTCGTTGACCCGCCGATCCGTCTCGTGGAGGTCAGGCCCGACCGCGTCCGGCTTGGCGCCGCTCAGCAGCGCCGAGATGGCCAGGTCGAACGAGTGGCGGTCGTCCCCGAGCATCTCCTGCACCGTCGCTTCGACATGTAAGAGCGCGTCGTCGTCGCGGCTGCGTCGGAAGAATCTGAGCACCATGCGGCACCTACCTCTGTCTCGCGCCGGCCGCTACCGGAAGGCCAGCATTCCCACTGCCGGCATCACGATGAAGAGCCCGACCGTATACACGACCACCACCATCCGATTCTCCGCAGCGCGGTTCGCCAGCGCCTCGGCGAGGCGCACTGGAACCGCACGGATCGCCGGAACAGGGTAGATCAGCAAGATAGCACTGAGGTTGAAGAGCGTATGGACGAGGGCGATCACCAGCCCTGCACGCAAATCGACCGCCAGCGCCGCCAGCAGTGCCGTGATCGTCGTGCCGAGGTTCGCCCCAAGCGTGATCGGGAAGGCGTTGCGCACTGCCAGGATGCCCGATCCGACCATCGGCACCAGGATCGACGTCGTGATGCTCGACGACTGCACAGCCACCGTGGTGACGAGCCCCACGCCCATGCCAACTATCCCGCCGCCACTGGCGACGAAGCGATTGAGCACTCGCTCAATGCGCGACGCGATGATCTGCCGCATGTTCGTGGTGATCAGCGCCAATGCGACGAAGATCAGCGACAGACCAACAATGATCAGGAGCGTCCCGATCGCGCGTTCGGAATCGGTGAAGCCCTCGATGAAGTCCTTCACGATCGCGACCGGTTCGCGCACCGCGTCCTTGATCGGGCTGCTGGTCTTACCACCCTCGACGGAACCGCCGAGCGGCTCAGCCACACGGTTTGCGAGCTTGGCGAGGAAGCCCGTCGCAATCTCGATCGGGAGGAAGATCGCGACGGCGATGAGGTTGAAGAAGTCATGCATCGTCGCGCCCGCGAAGGCACGCCGGAACTCCTCGGTGCGGCGCGCCGAGCCGACGGCGGCCACCGTGTTCGTCACCGTGGTGCCGATGTTGGCGCCCATGATCATCGGCACCGCCGTCGGCACACCGATCGCTCCGCTGCCGACCAGCCCCACGATCGTCGAGGTCGAGACCGACGAGGACTGGACGAGTACGGTTGCGAGGATGCCGGCGAAGAGACCCGCGAGCGGATGGTCGACGCTATCCAGCAGCCCCTCCTGGAACCCGTCGCCGAGCGCCTGGATGCCCGCCTCCAACATTGAGACGCCAGCAAGGAAGCCGTACAGAGAGGTGATGACGATCGCCGCGCGGACGAATGTTCTCAACGTCGTACTCGCGCGATGCCGGAGCGGTCGGTGGGAACGTTACGCAAGCGCATCGAGCGCGACTCTAATCCAATCGATGACTACGCGGCAGTGGAACCCCCGCCGGCGGGCATACGCGCTGCAGTTGATCGCGGTGCTCCGAGCGGTACACTCGATCTCTGCTCAATTCACGACTATCACGCTCAAGAAACACAACTACACCTGAACGGCGCGACATGTCCCGGTTGGCTCAGCCGTGACCAACGCAAGACGCGTAGCTCCGACCTCGCTCGGCGAGGATGCGCTGGCGACGTGGCACGCGCACCGCAACGCCGAGGCTCAACTCGACCGCGGGGGACCGCGGCTCGCCTGGCGCAGGCGAGGTCGCATCGCAGCATCAGTGCTCGGAGCGGTCTACCTGTTCGCGCTGGCGCTGCACTTGCTCGCGGCGGGCGCGGGCGGCGTCGCGGACCTCTTCGCGCGACTCGATGTCGAGGGTTCGCCGAACCTCGTGGGCGCCGCCTGGCTGACGGCCTACGGCGCGCTCTCGGGCAGCCCCGTGGCGGCGCTCGCTCTGTCGTTGCTCGACGGCGGTGCAATCGAGCGAGGCGGCGCACTGGCGATGATTGCCGGTTCGCGCCTCGGCGCCTCGCTGATCGTGCTGCTCGCGGCGCTAGCCGCCTGGCTGCGCGGCCGCCGCGGCCCCGACGCCATCTTCGTGGGCGTGGTCGCGATGATCGTGACGTTCGCGCTCTACGTGCCCGCCCTCGCCCTCGCCTCGCCGCTCGCGGGCAGCGAAGGGCTCCGCGCGACCGCCGAGGCGATCCCGAGCGGCTTCGCCGGCGCCGGCGAGGGCGTCGTCGCGCCGCTCTCGGATCCGCTGGCAGAGCGACTGCCGGATGTAGGACTGCTGGCGCTGGGCGTGGGCCTGCTCCTCGGCGCGTTCTGGCTCTTCGACCGGCTGCTGCCCACGCTGGAGACGCCGGGCACCGGGTTCGAGGACGCGGCGCGCGGATCGCGCTCCCCGCGCGTCACCTTCCTCGTCGGCGCCGGCGTCACCGCCATCACCATGTCCGCCGGGCTGTCGATCGCGCTGCTCGTCCCGCTGACGTTGCGTGGGGTCGTGCGGCGACGCGACCTGGTGCCGTACATCCTCGGCGCGAACGTCACCACACTGGTCGACACGCTATTCGCAGCACTGCTGCTCGACAGCGCGGAGGCGGTGGCCGCCGTCGTCGCGCTGGCGGTTTCGGTCGGCGCGCTCTCGGTCATCCTCGTCACGGTCGGACACCGCCCGTTCGCCGCCGCCGTGCTGTGGCTGGCGACGCATCTCACCTCGACACGTCGAGGGGTAGTCGCCTTCCTCGCCGTGACCGCGCTCACCCCGCTGATCCTGGTTGCGGTGTGAGAGAGGCGACTGCGTACTAAGATCCGCCCCATGACGCGGTCACGACGCGACTTCCTGCGCTTCGGAGCGCTCACCGCCGGCGGCCTGGCCCTGGCCTGCCTGCCCGGCAGCGACGAGGACTCGACGCCGGTGCCCACGGCCTCTACGCCCAGGCCGACGGCGACACCGACCGCCGAGCGCAGCCCGACGCCCGCGCCCACTGCACCGCCCACGCCGATGCCCACGCCGCGGCCGGTGCCCTCGGCCGGGCGCATCGAGCGGCTACTGCTCGAGGACACGCAATGGGCGACCCCAGCCGTGATCACACACTCGGGCGTGGAGGGCCCGCGCGTGATGATCCTCGGTGGGGTGCACGGCAACGAGCCCGGCGGCTGGCTCGCCGCCGAAGCGATCGCCGACTGGGATGTCGAACGCGGATCGCTCGTCGTTGTGCCGCGCGCCAACATGATCGCGACCGAGATCTTCGAGCGCACCACCGAGGAGCTCGGCGACCTCAACCGCCTCTACCCAGGCAGCACCGCCGAGGAGGCGCTGCCGATGTCGCACATGGCCGCGCAGATCTCCGCGCTCGCGCGAGAGTTCGAGGTCGAACGCCTGCTCGACCTCCACGAATCATGGGCGTTCTTCCGCGAGCGCAGCCAGGACGGTACGGCCTTCCTCGGACAGACGATCACCACCGGCGGGCTGATCGACGACTTCCCGGAGGGCGAGACGATCGTCGATGCGATCAACGGTCAGATCGCTTCCAGACGCGAACAGTTCATCTTCCGAGGCGGCCGCAGCTCCATCACTCGCGGCATCTTCGACTCCGGCTTCAGCGGCTTCCCTTCCACGACCGGCTTCCGCGGCGGCACATCGCTCTCGCTCGGCAACTATGTGCCGGGCCTGTTGCCCTACCTCGTAGAGATGGGTCAGCAGGGCCAGCCCGTGGCGCGGCGCGCCCAGCTGCACCGCCTCGTCGCCCGCACCGCCCTCGAGGAGTGGGGGCTGCTCCAGCGCCCGGCCTAGCCGCCCTGACCGCCATCGACGCCCCGTCGCGGCCGCGTGCTATCGTGCCGCGGCTACGCCTCGACCCCCGGGCGAGGACCGCGGCACACCAGCCACCCCACGACTGACAGGACGCACCGATGTGCAACGAACTCGACGCTGAGCCGCCTCGCCCGCCGATCGCCGGCGGCGCCGCCGACAGCGAAGACCTGACGCTCACCGCCTCGGACGGCACCGACCTCGCCGCCTTCATCGCCCGCGCCGACGGCTCGGACGGCACCGGACCGGCGATGGTGGTTCTGCCCGACGTGCGGGGCCTGTTCCACTTCTACGAGGAGCTGGCACTCCGCTTCGCCGAGCAGGGCATCGACTCGATCGCCTTCGACTACTTCGGCCGCACCGCCGGCGTCGGCAAGCGCGACGACGAGTTCCCATTCAGCGACCACGTCGCGCAGACGACCTTCGATGGCGTCAAGGCGGACACCGCTGCCGCCGTCGAGGCGCTACGCGCCGCGGGCTCGGCCGACCGCAAAGTCTTCACCGTCGGCTTCTGCTTCGGCGGCTCGAACTCATGGGCCCAGGCCGCGAACGGCCTTGCATCGCGGGCGCCGTCGGCTTCTATGGCCACCCCGCGCACGAGTTCCCCACCGGCGCGACGCCGATGACGGAGCGCATCGGGGAGATCGAGGCGCCGATCCTTGGACTGATGGGCGGCGCAGACCAGGGCATCACCCCGGACATTGCGCGCGCCTTCGACGACGCGCTCGAAGCCGGCGGCGTCGAGCACGAAATCGTGATCTACGACGGCGCGCCGCACTCGTTCTTCGACCGCACCTACGACGAGCATGTGGAGGCGTGTGACGACGCCTGGCGTCGCATCCTGCGGTTCGTCCACGACCACAGCCAGAACTAGCCTCCAGAAGCGACTACGACAGAGCACACCTCGAGGGAGTCACACCATGAAGTTCAGCATTTGGCCCGGCACCGCCGCGCCCCACCGGTACATCGTCGAGCTCGCGCAGCACGCGGAACAGAGCGGCTGGGACGGCGTCTGGGTCGCCGACCACTTCATGCCCAACCGCGAAGACGACAACACCGGCCCCACCGCCGAGGCGTGGACCACCCTGGCCGCGCTGGCCGCCGTCGTGCCTCGCGTCCGCCTCGGCACGTTGGTCACCGGCAACACCTACCGCCACCCCGCCGTGCTGGCCAAGCAGGCCGCGCAGGTCGACATCATCAGCGAGGGCCGGCTGGTTCTCGGTCTCGGCGCCGGCTGGCAGGAGAACGAGCACAGCGCCTACGGCATCGAGTACTCGACGGTCGGCGGACGCCTGCGCCGCCTTGAGGAGGCCGTGCAGATCATCAAGGGCCTGTTCAACGACGTGCACACCGACTTCGACGGCCGCTACTACCAGCTCACGAACGCGCCGTTGGCGCCCAAGTCACCGCGCGAGGGCGGTCCGCCGCTGCTGATCGGCGGCGGCGGCGAGAAGGTCACCATGCGCATCGCCGCCCAGTACGCCGATGAGTGGAACGTCTGGGGCGTCCCCGACCTGCTCGCCCAAAAGGGCGAAGTTCTCGAGCGCCACGCCGAGGCTCTCGGACGCGACATCGGCGAGATCGAGCGGTCGGCACAGGCGATCGTCGTGCACAGCGACGACGAGTCAGTCGTCAAGCAGGCCCTCGAGGGCGGCGGCCGACAGATGATCGCCGGCAACTCCGAACAGCTCCAGGAGCAGATGCAGGCCTACGTCGACGCCGGCGTCGACGAATTCATCATGCCGAATTTCAACCTCGGTCGGAATCCGCAGGCGATCGAGGCCTACGACCGCTTCATCGAGGAGGTCGCGAAGCCCTTCCGAGACTAACCGCGCCAGACCGTTCTGGTCGGCCGCGGCGTAGACAGACCGTCTTCAGGGGCGTGGGGGCGCAGCCCCCGCTACCTCTGGGCGGGTGGGCTGGTTCCCTTGAGGACCCAGCCGCGCGCGAAGCGCGACTCTACTCCCCCGGGCCAGCGGTCCGTGTCCTGGATCAGCGCCCGCGCGTGGTTGATCTCGCCCGCGTGGTAGAGGTTGTGCTTTGCGGCGACGAAGATGATCCGACGTGCCTCACGTCGGCCGCCCCAGTGCGTGTCGCGCTCTCCGTCGAGATCTGAGTCGTCGAGGGCTGCGACTGATCGCGCAGGCGACGATGGCCCTCGCGCGCCCACTCCAGTGCGGCCAGCCGTTCGCGTGGCGCGTCCTGCTCCCAGTGGTCCCAGCGGCCGGGCTGGCCTCGGAACGCCGCGTCGTCGTACGCGTAGCTGGCCGTCGCCGCGTGCAGGAACAGCTCGGAGATCGGCCGGCTACCGCCCGGCGGAGCCTGGTCCCAGATCGCATCGTCGACGTGCCGCATGTTGCCGAGAAGCGAGTGCTCCGCGTCGTCTTCGAACGCCTCGTCCAGAAGCGCCAGCAGTGTCCCGATCTGCCCGTCGGCCAAGCCGCACGTCCCTTCGGCGCTACGATCGAGGTGAGCCTAGCAGCGTCGAGGAGTCAGCATGCCCTTCGCCCGCGCCTCGGACGGCACGCGCCTGCACTACGAGATCGCCGGTCGCAGCCAGCGGGGCGCGCCGGCGCTGATCCTGGTGCACGGGTACGCCGGCAACGAGACGCAGTGGCAGCCTGCAGCGCGGCTGCTGGCGCGGACCTATCGCGTGCTGCGTCTCGACCTGCGCGGTCACGGACGCTCCGAGGCGCCGGCCAGCGGCTACGCGCTCCGCCAGTTCGCGGACGACCTCGCCGCGATCGCCCGCTCCGCGAGGATCCGCAGCGCCGTCGTTCTCGGACACTCGCTCGGGTCGGCGGTCGCGCTGGCCGCGGCCAACCGCCACGCGAACCTCGTGCGGGGCGTCGTGCTGGTCGATGGCGCGATGGACCGGTGGGCGACGATGGCCACCGTCGAACGCAACCAGCTCTACCGCATGGTCGCCGACCAACCGTACCCCGAAGGCCTCGCCCAACTCTTCGCGATGTTCTACCCAGACCCCCGCGACGCCGCGCTCTCCGCCCGACTGATCGAGGAGGCGACACGCACCGACGAGCGGGCGGCCGTCCAGACCTGGCGTGCCTCGCTGACCGCCGACATCCCGTCGATGGCCGCGCGGGTGCGCCGACCGGCGCTCTACATCTCACGTTCGCGGCAACCGCTCGTCACGGCCGAGCAACTGCACGAGGTGATGCCGGAAGCCGAGTACGCGCAGGCGCACGACTGCGGCCACTTCGTCGCGCTCGAAGCGCCCGAGCAGGTCGCCGCGATGGTGCGCCGCTTCCTCGAGCGTTCGATCGAGGGGTAGCTCCTACGGGTCTGTGCAGAAGCGGCGCACGACCTCGTACATCAACTCCAGCCCCATGTTGAAGTTGTCGAGCGTCAGAAACTCGTTGTTGCCGTGGAACCCGTCGCGCTCCTCCTGCGAGAGCAGGCACGGGATGAAGCCGTACGACGGCACGCCGAGGGGGCGGAGGAAGCGGTTGTCGGTGCCCACGATCGAGACGCCCGGGACAATCACCGCATCCTCGACGGCGTCACGGATTACCGCCTCGATCACACGGTAGAGCGCGGTGTCGGCGTCCGACACAGCCTGCGCTCGCTCGTGCGGGTACTGCAGCGCCACCTCGATCGCCGGGTCGTCGATGTAGTCGCGTACGGCCTGCTCCCACTCGAGACGCGACTGACCGGGCAGCAGACGGCAGTCCAGGATCGCCTCGCTGCGCGCCGGGGTCACGTTCGCCTTGATGCCGCTGTTCACGACGGTCACGTTGAGCGTGTTGGTGAACGAAGCCAACGTGTCGGGGCTCTGGGTCACCGCCGCCTCCACCGCCGCGATGTCGTCCGGGTCGTCGATCAGCCCGCCCGCCTGCAGCCGTTCGAGGTAGTCGCGCGTCTCCGGGGTGATCACGATGCCGCGGTCCCAGTCGGCCAGGCGACCGATCGTGCGCGCGAGGCGCACGGCCGAGTTGTCTGCGTGCGGTCGCGAGCCATGCCCGGGCGTGCCTACGGCCGTCAGGCGGATCGGCGCCATCTCCTTCTCGGTAAGAGCGATCTGGAACAGCCGCGTCTCCTGCCCGCCGAAGTCGGGCTGGCCGCTCGCCCCCTCGTTCAGCGCGAACCCGACATCGACGATGTCGGGGCGGTGCTCGACGAGCCAGGCCATGCCCGCCTCGGAGCCCTGCTCCTCGTCCGGCACCGCCACGAAGACGAGGTCGCGATTGAGCGACAGCCCCTCGCGGCGCGCGAGGATCAGCGCGAACAGCTGCATCACGCCGACGCCCTTCATGTCTACGGCGCCGCGCCCGTACATCCGGCCCTCGACGATGTCGGCGCTGAAGGGGTCGTGGTCCCAGAACTCCCGCTCGACCGGCACCACGTCCGTGTGGTTGCCCAACATCAACGCGCCGTCAGGCTCGGTGCTCGCCGCGTCGAGGCGTGCGACGAGGATGTCGCGCCCCGCCTCCGCCTCGATGTACTCGACGGCGATGCCCTCCGCGGCGAGCAGACCGCCGAGGTAGCGCGCCGCCAGCCCCTCGTTGCCGGGCGGGTTCGACGTGTCGATGCGCAGGTACTCGCGGAAGACCTCAAGCGCCTCGCTTTGCACCGCCGCCCAGTCGATCGCCACGCCCCGGCCCTTCTCTTCAGCTCGCGAGCCGCGAGCCATCATACGGCGCACCTCGCTCTACACTCCTCGCATGCCAGCGATCGAGGTCCAGCGCATCACCACCACCGAACAGATGGCAGCCGCCCTCGAGATCCGGCGGCGCGTGTTCATCGACGAGCAGCGGGTGCCGGAAGAGGAAGAGATCGACGACCACGACGGCGATCCCTCGGAGGTGACGAGCGCCGTACACGTGCTGGCGACGCTGGACGGCGGGCCCGTCGGCACGGCGCGCCTACTCCTCGACGATGCCGACCACGGCGACGACGGCCCCGGCTACCCGCACGTCGGCCGGGTCGCGGTGCTCGCCGAGCATCGCCGTCATCGCGTCGGTGAGGCGCTGATGCACGCGCTGCACGAAGAGGCGCGGGGCCGCGGCTACGCTGGCATCACCCTCGGCGCACAACTGCACGCGATCGCGTTCTATGAGCACCTGGATTATGTCGCACGCGGCGCGGTGTTCCTCGACGCCGGCATCGAACATCGCTGGATGGACTTAGCTCTCGAGTAGGCCCCGGCGGGTGGCTGGCTACGTCAACTCGTAGCGAGGCGGCCGCGACCATTGCTCGCTCGGCGGGTTCTCCTGCATCCGGATCACCTTCCGCCGCCGGTCCGATTCGATGCGCTTCGCCTGCTTGACCAGCAGGTCCTGCGTGCGGACATGCTCCACGTCGTGCGCGATGCGTGCCGCGCCACGCTTCCGTTTCGGCCGACCCTCGTGCTCTACCACCGCGCCCTCTGTAGTCAGCTGGTCGAGGTGGCTGCGGACGTTGTTATCGGCGGCACGGCGCAGACGCGTGTCGATGTCGGGGTAGAGCCGCAGCATTATCTCCCAGCTGCTCAACGCCTCCCCCTGCTTGAGTTCGGCGACGATCTGGCGCTCGCGCATGTTGCGGTGGTCGACGTACATCTGCAGGCGCTCACGCGGATCGTCGACGATCTTGCCGTGGCCGGGGCAGATCACCTTGAGGTTGGGCAGGCTCAGCAGCCGCTGGAGGCTCTCGCGGTACAACCTGAGGTCCCAGACCGTCGTCGTGGAGGAGCCGAGCAGCGTGTCGCCCGTGAAGAGCACGCCTTCTTCTTCGATGTAGTAGCAGAGCGAATCGACGCTGTGACCCGGTGTGCGCAGCACCTGCACCTTGACCCCGCTGCCGAGCTCGAGCTGGTCACCCTCCTCGAGTGCCCGCACCTCGCGCGGGATGCGGCCGGTGAGCAGGCGTCGCGAGTTCGCCGGAATCGCCACCTCGGCGTCGAGGAACTCCTTGACCCATTTGAGGTTGCCCGAGTGGTCGGAGTGGTGGTGCGTGATCGCGGCGACGCCGATCTCCTCGTGCGCGATCGCCGCCAGGTAGCCGCGCAAGAACCACTGGTAGCGGTCGATCGCCTCGCCTGAATCGATCGTCAGCGACTGCCCGCGCTCGGGCCCGACGAGGTAGATGGAGGTGTAATCGGGGTGCATCGGATTCTCGTCCGGCACCATCACCGCTCGCACCGATTCGCTGATCTGCACGCTGCACCTCCGCTGGTCGCCCCTCGAACGTGGGCGCCGCAGCGAACATTACGCCACCGGCCCCGGCGTTGTACGGGGGCGCCGCTGCGTCAGTCGGAGCGCGCGAGGCTGTCGCGGACGCGCGGCCACACCTCAGCCAGCGCGGAGGGCGCGGGGCGCTCGCCCGCCGGGTGCGGCGTCGCCTCCGCCGGGTGCGACGGTGGGCGGTACCCCGCGGAGGTCGGCTCGCTGATCAGCTCGACCAGCACCGGCCCGTCCACCTCGAGCAACTCGTCGAGGGCCAGTTCGAACGACTCGATGTCCTCGAACCGCGCTGCCTCGGCATAGCCAGCGCTGCGCGCGAGGTCGGCGAAGGAGACGCGCCCCTCCGCCGGCAGCGGCTGCGCACCGCTCGTGTCGTACACGCCGTTGTGGAACACGACGTGCAGGAACCGCCGCGGCGCAGCCTGCGAGATCGTGAGCAGCGAACCGAGCTGCATTGCCAGCGATCCGTCACCGTCGAGGATCCACACGGGCACCTCCGGGCGCGCCAACTGCACGCCCAGCCCGAACGTCGAAGCGCCGCCCATGAACCCAACGCAGATCAGGTCACGGTCGCTCTCCCCCCGCTCGCGCCAGGGACCCAGCACCGTCATCGTCGAGACAACAACCTGGTCCTCGCGTCGCTTCGCGAGCGCCTCGAGGGCCGCCTCGACGGTGATCCGCGCCTCTGCCATCGCCGCCCCCTACGCCGTCGCTTCGCCGACGAGGAGCGCGACGGGCCCCCGCCGATCCTCGGCCAGCGCATACGCGTCTTCGATGTGACTGAGGCCGGAAGGACCGTCGAGCAGGAAGCGCGGCACGGCGAACGTGTCGAGCAGCGGTTCGGCCAGCCGTACCATGGAGCCTCCATGCTCCGCCGGCGTCAGCCGCGCGTCGCGGCCGAGCAGGCCGATCAGGAACACCAGCGGCACGCGCCCATCGTCGGCGATGCCGCGCAGGTGGTTCACGCAGGCGTAGAGCCCGGCGTGCTGGATCTGGATCAGCGGCCGCGCCCCGCCGATGACCAGCCCGGCCGCCAGCGCCACTGCCTCGTCCTCGGTCGCGGTCTGCACCAGCCGAGGCGCGCCCGCTCGCTCGATCTCCGCGATCAGGCTGCGCTGGTGCGTGTCCGGCACCGCCACGATGTCGGTCACACCGGCGGCCAGGATCGCCTCGTGAAACGCTTGCGCAGGGATCGCCTCGGCGGTCGCGATCGGGCACCTCCAGCCGCGCGCGGACGATACCGCGCCCAACGCCGCAGCGTCGAGGCGGTCACCTCCCCTCGGCCGTGGCGAACAGGCGATTCACGTATGCTGCGACCGCCGGAAGCGGCGACTGTCGCCGAACGAAGCGAGCAGCCCCAGACCGCTGGAGGAACGCTCTGATGGAGATCGGACCCGTCAGGTACGCGCATCCCGAAGAGGGCGTGAGCATTGCTTACCGCGTAGTAGGAGACGGTCCGACGGTGATTCACTACGTCGCCGGGGGGCCCTCCAGCTTTGAAGGGCGACTCGCCATTCCGGTGCACAAGCGCGACGTGGAGAGGGGCGACTCGCTCGGGTTCCAGCTCGTCTTCTACGACCAGCGCGGAACCGGGCTCTCCTCACGTGAGGTCGAGGAGATTTCGACTGAAACGAAACTCGCCGACCTGGGCGCGGTGATCGAGGAGACCCACGCCGGGAGCGTGATCCTCGCGAGCGAGTCGATGGCGGGCGGCGTGGCACTCTCCTAAGCGCACCACCATCCTGAGCGAGTGTCGGCCCTGATCCTCGACGGTGCATTCGGCTATGGGGGTGACATCCCCGGCATCGATGAACTGATCTCGCTGCTTGAGGCGAACTACCCGGTCGCCGCCCGCGCGATGATAGACATCACGTTCCCGGACACCCCTGAGGTCGTCGAGGCTCTGGCTCGACTCATCCGTGAGTCCGCCGACGCTGCTACCAGCGCCCGCATCTGGCGGACCGCGTTCCATGCCGACGTCACAGCCCTGCTGCCGGAGGTCAAGGCACCAACGCTCGTTCGACACCAGAGCCACGCGCGTAATATCCCGGAGCACAAGGCTCGCGAGCTGGCGGGCCAGATCCCGGATGCCGAGTTGCAGATGCTGAGTTGGGACAACATCATCCCATTCTCCGACGCGGAGATCGACGAGTCCTGGCAGATGATCCGGGAGTTTTTGGACCGACGCGTCCCTACCGGCGCAGCAGAACGAGGAGCGAGCCATCCAGCCTCGACGACGAGCCCTCAATCTTCGAGCGGCTTCGCGACCATCCTGTTCACAGATGTCGTCG
Organism: Dehalococcoidia bacterium; assembly: GCA_965226785.1. Taxonomy (GTDB): domain Bacteria; phylum Chloroflexota; class Dehalococcoidia; order UBA2979; family UBA2979; genus CBDDEC01. The sequence continues at coordinate 952,201 of CBDDEC010000003.1, read as the reverse complement.
CCTCCACCCCGCTGCTCACGCAGCTCCGCGACGAGCGGATGCGCGAGGTGATGCGCGACCACGACGCCGTTTGCGAGGCCGCGATCACGGAGCACGGTGGGCGCGTCGTGAAGACCATCGGTGACGCCTTCATGGCCGAGTTCGGCGTGCCCAGCGCCGCCATCGAGGCCGCGATCGCAATCCAGCGCGGCATCCGCGACCAGTTCGAAGGCTCGGACGTGCCGGTGCGGCTGCGCATCGGCATCAACGCCGGCGAGCCGATCGCTGTCGACGACGACCTCCATGGCGCCTCGGTCGTGATCGCCAAGCGCCTCGAGTCGGCTGCGGAAGCCGACGGCATCCTCGTCTCGGACGTGGTGCGGCAGGCCGTCGCCGGCAAGGACTTCGAGTTCGACGACCGCGGCGAGGTGGAGCTGAAGGGCTTCGACGAACCGCTGCGCGCGTGGGCCGTGCGCTGGGACTAGCGCTTCCGTGCCGGCGCATCCATTCGTACCCACCGACTTCATCATCCCGACTCAGTTCGAGGGTGACGGGTTTCGGTTGGAGCCGCTGGGACCCGAACACAACGCGCGCGACCACGCCGCCTGGATGTCCAGCATCCAGCACATCCAAGCCACTCCCGGATACCAGCAGCGGGACTGGCCGGTTCGGATGAGCCTCGACGCCAACCTGTCCGATCTCCGGCGACACGCCTGTGACTTCACGAATCGAGGCGGCTTCACCTACTCCGTGCTCAGTGGCGACAAGGTGGTCGGCTGCGTCTACATCTACCCCTCCCGCAGCGAGGGCCACGATGCGTCGGTCAGGTCGTGGGTACGCGAGAGCAGGTCCGAGCTGGACGTCGCCGTGTGGCGCGACGTGTCGACCTGGCTCACGGCGCGGTGGCCGTTCACCAATCCCGACTACGCCTCGCGCGAGTGATCAAAGCCGGGACGACGGCATCCTTGTCTCGAACGCAGTGCCCCCTGGCAGCGGTATGGGAGCAAGGTCGAGGCGCCGATATGACATATGTCTTGACTTGGCGGCGGTGGATCGATACCGTCACGGCTTGCTCAGAGGGAAGGCGCAGCACCAGCCGACGGGCGGGCGCTCTCAAGGGCCCGTCCCAGGTGGATCTGTCACGCTGCTCCTCCTGCCGAGGCGGGCGGTTGCGGCCTCGGGCTGAGCCAGCGGCGCGTTCAAGCGATCTCGGGGCCAGTCATGTTGATCTGTTCGTCCTGTGCGGCCGTCGCAGACGACGACGTCGCCGAGTGTCCGCAGTGCTCGACACGGCTGAGGCCTGGTGACTTTCTGGCGGACAGCGCCTCGGCCGAGCAACTCGAGGCACGTCGCCAGCGGGTGCTCAACCCTCCAATCGGTGCGTTCACGCCCCCGACGGTGTATGTCGAGCCTCCTCCGCCACAGCCGGCCCCAAAACCCCGCGCAACTGCCGAGACGGAACGCCCTCAGCGCGCCGAACCCGCCTCTAGATGTGCAAATTGCGACGGAGGGATCGCGGTAACGGACCACTTCTGCCCGCACTGCGGCATGGAAACTCGTCGGCCACAGCTTCAATCAGCGCAGCGCACGGGCCGTCGGGCCAAGTGGGTCTACGCCGGCTTCGCGCTTTACATGCTCTCGGCGGTGTTCCTGATCTGGATGACTCTGAGCGAAATCAATCTGCTCGAGAAGATCGAGCGCGGTGACTTCGTCTCGCCGTCGGAGGCGGACGATCACGACAACCGCATGGCCCTGGCAGGCTCGTTGAACTTCGCCGCCTTCGTCTTCGCCATCGTGACGTTCTGCTTTTGGATCAATCGAGCGTATGGAAACCTGAGTTCGATCCGTCCCGCTGGCAGTCTGCGCTTCTCGCCTCGCTGGGCAGTGGGCTGGTTCTTCGTCCCGATCATGAATCTCTTCCGCCCGTATCAGGTGGTGAACGAGCTCTATCAGGTCAGCAACCTCGCTGGAGTTGGATCCGGTCTGATCGGTTGGTGGTGGGGTCTCTGGGTCATCGCTGCGCTCGTCGGTCCGAGCGCGAGCAGCTTCTTCCGGGAGCAGACGGTCTCCGATGCGATCCTCGCCGACTGGAGGAGCGCCATCGCCGAGGTCCTATTCGTGCTCTGCGGTGTGTTGGCGCTGGTGATCGTCCACAGAATCACGAGCTGGCAGGACGAACGCGAGTTGGCTCAGAGCTAAGCCAGCCGAGGGTCGTGTCTGCGGCACAAGCGCCTTGATGCGCTCTGTGACGTGGCGACCGAGGCGCACCAGCGACGTGGTGACGACAACGAGTAGCCCCGCGCCGGGCGACTGACGGCCGCTCGCCCGAGGGCCTGGCGCCCCGTCGCGCGAAGTCAACGAGTCGAGTAGGAGCGCGCAAACTTCGAGCGTCCGCGGGTGGTAACAGACCAAGATGGATAGCCCGCGGCGGGCGGGGTCACCCAAATCATCGAGGTCACAGCGCTTCAGGGAGGGCGGTGTGTTCTCCCTTCGCTACGGGCCTCGATCCCAGACGATGATCTCGATGCCGACTCAAAGCGTCAGTCCGAAATCTCGTCGTCATTGTCGAGCTCGTAGATCGCGGTCGGTCTCCCGACGCCCTTTAGCTCCGGCGTCTCCACTAGGCTGCCGCGAGCGAGCCCCTCCGCCTCCAGCAAGGTTGCCTCGCTCACGAGGATCTGGCCTGGGCGCGCGGCGTCTGCCAGGCGGGCCGCGAGATTCACCGCGTTGCCGTAGACGGTGTAGTCGATCCGGGCCGGCGAGCCGATGTTGCCGACAGTTACGTAGCCCGTGCTGATCCCCATCCCTACGGTCAACGTCTCTTCGTGTGCCAACGACCACTGTTGCTGCAATTCCGTCAGGCGCTGGCGCATCTCCAGCGCCATCCGTACCGCTCTCGCGGCATGATCGTCGTACGCGACGGGATCCCCGAAGAAGACCATCACCGCGTCGCCGACGTACTTGTCGAGCGTTCCCCCGTGCCTGAAGACGATTTCGGTCATCTCGGTGAGGTACCCGTTGACGCGGTCGATGAGCTCCTCCGGCTCCACCGTCTCGGACATCGCCGTAAAGCCGCGGATGTCGGAGAAGAACACCGTCAAACGGCTCCGGCGTGTAGTTAAACTCACCTCCATGTCGCCGGAGAGAAGCGAGTCCGCGACCTGAGGAGAGAGGTAGCGTCGCAGCCGGTTGGCTCGCTCAAGTTCCGCTACCTTCTCGGAGACTTGCTGCTGCAGGCCAGCGTTCAGGGATTCCAGGTCGCCGTATAGCGTCGCGAGTTGCGTGTTGGTCTGGTTGATGTGCGCACTGAGCGTACCGAATTCGTCTCGGTTGGGGACGTCGACCCGCTGCGAGAAGTCGCCCCGTGCGATACGCCCGAGGACATGGTCGACCTGACGGACCGGGCGAACGAACGCCCATGAGAGGACGAGCCCGAGCGATACCGCGATGACGACGCTCACTCCCGAGAACATCGCAACGACAATCGTGAGCAGCGCCCGGTCGGAATCGAACGCCTCCACCGAAACTTGGAAAGCATCGTCTGATGAGGCAATCGACCCGTTCAGAGCATCTTCCAGTTCATGGGAGATCTCGTGCTCCTCGGCGAGGTGCAGGTCCAGTGCGGCAGTAAGGTCGCCAGTCGCATAGACGCCTGCGATCTTCTGGCCAGACTCCTGGTAGCGCTCATCCAGTCGGCGCAGATCAACCACCAGGACTTCGGTCGCCGAGCCGCTCGCCACCGTGAAGGTGTCGAGAGCGCCTGTGAACTGGTCCTTCGACTGGTCGATCTTCCCGTTCCAAAGCGGATCCTCGGTGATCAACGCCATCGCGCGAAAGTGGCTCTGTGCGGTCACCAGATAGATCATCTGCCGCGCCTGATCCGTCTCCTCGCGCCGTGCCACGAGTTCGTCCACGCGGTCGTCCATCCGCTCGATGACCAGGACGCTCACGACGCCCATCGCCAGGAGGAGGAGCGCACCGAGAAGGAACCCAGCGAGCAGCTTGGTATGGACGCTGGCCTGGACTCTGGCGGCGGCGTCGACAACAGGGCGAGCGAGCCGAGGCAACGCGAACGTGCCTTCACTCGGCGTGTGGTCCTCAGTCATGAGTCACCTGCTGCTTCCCGCGCTGGTACCGCCGCTGGCAAACAGCAGGGACCGTTCGAACTGATCTGCTACTCGACGGAATCCGTTACGCCCACTCCATCGCGTACACGTTGCGCGCCTCGAAGGTCATAACGCAGGGCATAGTAGCGCGCCCCAATCGGCGCGACGGGGAAGTGGCTAGGAGGGCGTCGGAGGGCGGTCAGCCTTCGAGATGAGGTTGATGTCGTGCCACTCGGGGTCTGCTTCCAGGCAGGCGCGCATGCGCCGGTATCGGGCGTCCTGGTTGGCGCTTTGCGCATTGCGGAGGTACGACTCCTTGTCCTCGAAGAGCACGAAGAGCCAAATGTCGTGCGGGTCGCCTTCAGCGTGCACGACCGATGTCGACACCCAGCCCGGCATGATGTTGTCGCTCAGCGCCTCCCAGTACACGCGGAACATCTCTTCCGCACCTGGGAGCAGGCGCATCCGGGCGATGGTCCCGTACATCCTGAACCTCCTCGCTCCGGACCCCTCCTGGCGGTCGGGCGCGGCAACGAACCCGTCGGAGCGTGGGCTACGCCAACCCCGCCGCGTTCATCACATGCTCAGCGTCAGACTGCTTTCGGTTCATGGCGAGCGTGATGATAGCTGGCGAACGCGCACACTTCGCACGCCTCACGCAGATCCGGAACCTGTGAGACAGAAAGGGCGGTCGAGAATGGACTTTGGAGACCGCGCCGCGGCCAAGTGTGGCGCTGCCTGCTTCGACTGACCACGAGAGAGCCGCCCTCTCGGGCGGCTGACATTGCGTTGATCACCACCCTGACGACTGGGCCTAGAGCATGGGTCAGTTCATCTCGTAGGTCTTGAACCAGCGGTAGGACTCCAACGTCGCTCCCACGGCAAGCCACTCCTCCAGATAGTCATCGTTGTCGAAGAGCTGCGCGTAGAGATCGGGATCGATCATCTCGTCATAATGAACAATCGTAATAGTGCGCTTTCGCGCCCCATAGTCGCTCACGGCGCGGAAATGTGTGCTCACGCCGGGCAGCTGCAACACACGGCTCTGAACCGGTGCCCATCGATCCCGAGCCGCCTCGAGATTGTCCTCGTTCACGTCCTGGATGTTGTGAACCGCCCCGGGAATGTTGGAGGCTCACGGCGCGTGAGCGCCCGGCATCTCATCTGCGAAGACGGAGAGCCAAGTCTTCATCTCAGGCTCGGGAATCGGCATCGTCACACTCCTCGTGCTCGTCTTGCCGCGGTCGAGACAACTTGCTCCGGTGCGACTGATTGGCTGCGGTCACCGCAAGGTACAGCGCCCCCTTGGGTCGCGAAGCCCAGTCGCACTCGATGGCGACACTACGGCAACCTTGTGCCGGCCCGGTTCTGGAACGGGACGCCGATGACTTTCGCAATCAGCTCCGAACGCCTCCTCGCACATTTCGCACACTTTCCGACCCCCACCCCCACGAGAAAGCCGCCCTCTCGGGCGGCTGAGTTAGACGGGTATGGCGACGCTGAACGTGCGCCAAGCGGCAGACGGATGCCCTACGTTGAGTCGCGCATACAGAGAACAAACCCCGGAGGACTGTCGGCGATGGCCAGCACGCCGAGCGCCACGATTCACGAGCACCTGAACGCGGTCAACCAGGCAGACCGCGAACAACTGCTCGCCACGGCCACATACCCACTCTTCCAGGGCATGGAGGATGGTGAGAAGCGCTGGTACCAGACGGTCGATGAGAACCTCGAGGTGTACGCAGCCCTCCAGGTCCGATTGGAGCTCGTCTCCGAGGACATCCTGGCAACCTCCGGTGATGTGGTCCTCTTCTCGCTGATTGGTCAGTTCTTCGACAAGAACGAGAAGCCCGCCAGCGCGTCCACATGTTGTGGGCTGTCCACCGCGTCGAGGACGATTGGAAGGTCGGCTGGCGGCAATTCCTCGGAGCGGTCTGAGTCGCCGAGAGTGCCACACCAACCGGCTGTCTAATGCCCGCGAACTCCGGCCGAATCACCAAGAGGTAGACCCGCCAATGGCCACTCTGAACCGCCCCGGGAATGTTGGAGGCTCCAGTCCTTGAGAGGATGGAGCGATGACACGACCAGGCAGATACCCAGCGGAGATCCGCGAGCGGGCGGTCCGGATGGTGTTCGAGCACGAGCGGGACCACTCGTCGCAGTGGGCAACGATCAGCTCGATCGCCTCGAAGTTCGGGATGACGCCGGAGACGTTACGGAAGTGGGTGCGACGGGCTGAGGTCGACGGCGGCGCACGGCCGGGGCAGACGACGGAGGAGCAGACGCGGCTGCGGGAGCTCGAGCGCGAGAACCGTGAGCTGCGCCGGGCGAACGAGATCCTCAAGGCCGCTTCGGCTTTTTTCGCGCGGGAGCTCGACCCGCGACTGCCGAAATGACTCGCTTCATCAAGACCCACCGCGAACGCTTCGGGGTCGAGCCGATCTGCCGGGAACTGCAGGTCGCCCCGTCCAGCTACTACGCCGCCCGGAGCCGACCGCTCTCGGCGCGGCGGGTGCGTGACGAGGCGTTGAAGGTGAAGCTGCAGCACGTCCACGCCGAACAGTTCGGGGTCTACGGTGCGCGCAAGCTCTGGCGCCAGCTGCACCGCGAGGGCATCCCCGTCGCGCGCTGCACCGTGGAGCGGCTGATGCGGGAGCTGAGTCTCTCTGGGGTGGTACGTGGGAAGGTCAAACGGACGACCGTGGCGGACGAGAGCGCGCCCAGACCGGCGGACCTCGTGGAGCGGGACTTCCACGCACCAGCCCCCAACCGGCTCTGGGTAGCCGACCTCACCTACGTGCCCAGCTGGTCGGGCTTCGTCTACGTCGCCTTCGTCATCGACGTCTACTCGCGCTCGGTCGTCGGCTGGCAGGCATCGCGCTCACTGCGGACCGAACTCGCGCTCGATGCCCTTGAGCAGGCGCTATGGGCGCGGAACGGACCCTTCGACGGGCTGATTCATCATAGCGATCGTGGGGTGCAGTACCTCTCGATCCGCTACACCGAGCGGCTCGCCGAGGCCGGGGCCGTGACCTCGGTCGGGAGTCGTGGTGACTCCTATGACAACGCGCTGGCGGAGTCGGTGATCGGGCTCTACAAGGCGGAGTTGGTGCACCGCCGGGGACCGTGGCGCGGACTCGACGACCTCGAGCTGGCGACGCTGGAGTGGGTGGACTGGTATAACCATCGGCGGTTGCATAGTGCGCTCGACTACCTGCCACCCGCCGAGTACGAGCGCAACCAGGAACGTGAGCTGGTCTCGGCAGGTGCCGGGACTCAATGAACCGAGTCTCCACTAAACCCGGGGCGGTTCACTCCGAACGAAGCCATCCAGGACCATCTCGCCGCTGTCAACGCCGGAGACCATCAACTCCTCGCCGCCTCGACAACGTTCCCTCTCTTCCAGGGCGGCGGCGACGGTGGGAAGAGCTGGTACCAGACTCCGGAAGACGTTCCCTTCCCCGTCCCACCGAACCGACTCGACCTGCGGTCAGAGCGGGTCATTGCCAGCAACGATGCATTCAAGCTCTTCTCGCTCGACGCCGCGGTAATCAGCCCCGATGGAGACGCGCTTCGGCAAATTGAGATGCTCTGGGCCGTGCACCGCGTTGACGGCCAATGGAAGGTCGGCTGGCGGCAGTTCATTGGGTAGGTCTTTCACAAGCCGCGCGTGACGTCGATGGCATCGCCTACGAAGAAGCCGCCCCGGAGCGCGGCTGAGTTAGACGGGTATGGCGACCCCGAACGGATTCGAACCGTCAAGCTCAATTTCTATTTTGCGCCGCCCCCTAAGGGGGAGGCCGCGAATTCGAATTGCGGTGGCTCCTCAACCTACTTCAGCGTTCGTAGATGAGTGCGGCATTCGTGAATCCCGAGACCTGACTCGCGGTCTGGCGCGGGAACGTCTCGACCTTGAGGGTTCTGTCGTCGAGTAGCTGGAACAGCACGACGCCCATGACATCCGAATCTCGGTTTCGCGCTTCGAGTCGCGACACCAAGCTCACACGATCCCACGGCTCGTCGCCGGCCCAGTATTCGTAACCGACGAGTTCGTAGACCACCAGCCCCGACGCGACTGAAACATCGGCCGGGTCAGGTAGGTTGCCGCGCACCGCTAGCTGAACAGACTTGCCGTCGAAGGTGCCGATGGAGACGACGACCTGAGACGGGACGAGGTGGTCGTAGGCCACGGCTAGATGGCCCGCCCAGTAGCGCTCCCGACCCATCTAGGAGGTCTTGATGCTCCAGTCACGAAGAAGTCAGATCATCGCCGCAGTTGCTGGTCTAGTTGTCGGCGGTGCGGTCGCGGGCACCGGGTTCGCAGTCGCCAACGGGGGCGACGACCAACCGTCAACCGGCGACACGTACGACCGGGCGGTAGCAGCCGCTCAGGCGGCCTACCCGGGCGGGGAGGTCACAGAGACTGAAGTCGGCGACGACGGCGCTGCCTACGAGGTCGAGCTCCGCATGAGCGACGGCGGCCAGATCGAGGTCCAACTCGACGAGGGATTCAACGTCCTCGGCAGCGACGACTAGCCGCCCAGCAGCGCGAGCGTGCGGAAGTCGTTCGTGACCCTCTGGATCGTCAGCTTCACGCTCGCGCTGATTGGGGTCGCATCACTGGCCGCTCGAAGTACTTCAAGCGCTACGGTTCAGCTCCCCCTCTACGCTGCGATCGGCTTCGGCGTAGGGGTCGCTGTTGATGGCCTGCTAAGTCTGTGAGTGTCGCTGGGCAGCCGAGTCCCTCAGGGCAGCGCAGTTAACGGACCTTGGCTCAGAGCGAGCTTGATGATAGCGGGATGGGCGGCGTGTCACCCAGTTCATCCGCGCCGCAGTGGGCGGTGGTTTCACCCATCGTGTGCGGTTTCGCGCCGAGATCGTGATCGTGGTATCTGTGTCACCGACAGGCGCCACCATCGAAGGAGGCTCCTCACTCGTAGAACTTCCCCCACCCGCCGGTGTGGAACGATACCTCAGGCTCCGAGGTGACGCCGGCCGCCTCCATAACTTCCTTCAGGTCGGGGTTGGCGAGGAACGCCTGCAACGTCTCGATGCTCTCGGCCTGGTGGTAGACGACGATGACGGAGGGGTTGTCCACCGACTGGTTCGCCGCGTGACCGATGATGCCGTTCGATCTCCTCAGCTCCTCGGCGCCGTCGTACCCCTCGAGCCAGGCGTCCAGGTCGGCGACCTCGTGACTGAGGATGAACGCCGGGAGCTCCCGGTCCCAGACGACCTCCTCGCGCAGCGGTGTCACCCACGTCATCTCAGGGGGACCCACGACGCCTGCCTCGGCCATCCGCTCTCTGAGTTCGTCGGACGCGGCGAACGCGTGCGCGACGTCGAGGTCGGAAGTCTCAGACCACCGATCCCCTGCTACCGTCGCCAGCACCGACGATCCTGGCGAGGATTGCCTGTGTGATGTGGTCGGACTGCTCTTCGCTACCAGCCCCTGGTCACTTCGATCACCGAGAGCCAGGGTGGTGGTAGTTTCCCCCATGCTGCTCAGATTCGCGCCCAGATGGTGATCGTGGTGTCTCTGTCACCGACAGACGTGCCTGGTCAGAGGTCCCAGCGCACGGCCCACGCCCGCAGCGGCTGGGCGCTCGAGGCTCGTCGTTCTGGCTCAGAACCCTGGCAGTCGTGGCTCGGCGAGATCAGAGTGCCGGTGCATCTTTGGCAGGGTGACGAGGATCGGCTGAACCGGCCTGTGATGGGCGAGTACCTGGCCGACGCGATCCCCGATTGTCGCCCGACGGTCGTCCAGGGCGCTGGACACCTCTGGGGCATTGACCACATGAACGAGGTCTTCGATGTGTTGTTCGCGACCTAAGCGGCTTGCCGACCGAGCGGAGCCGGGGCAGATCCTAGTCAGCATAGCTCTCCGGGCACGCGATCCGCGCCGATGCCGATCGTCGGACGATCGGCGGGAAGATAGCGTCAGGCCCACTCGTGCAAGCTCACGGCCTACCCGCGATCCGGGCTTGCTCAGGACCCGGCCTGCCATGCCGACGTCATGCCCCGTCGCTGTCGGATGCCCCACCCGGCAACCTGAATCCACCCCGCAGTAGCGTTGATCGTCGCCGGGATGAGCTCTGCCATCCGCATGCCCCTGCGAAGATGGCTCGACGCAGGTGATCATTGCCGAAGCCGGGCTCAGCTTCCTCGGCGTCGGTGTGGCCCAGGAGACGATCTCGTGGGGCAAGATGATCTCCGAGGGACGCGGGTTGCTCAGCATCGCTTGGTGGCTCGTCACCATCCCCGGGATCGCCATCATCACGGTGTCGCTGGCCGGCAACCTGTTCGGCGACTGGCTGCGCGACGCGCTCGACCCGCGGCTGCGCCTCGTGCGGTGACCCGCCGCCGTCGCTCAGCGCTCAGGCGGCGCCTTCTGCGCCTCGACCACCGCAATCTCGTCCGCGGAGAATCCGAGGTCGCGCATCACCTCGGCAGTGTGCTCCCCCAGATCGGAGAACAGCGGGCTCGGCGCCGCGGGGGTTGCGCTGAGCTGCACCGGGTTGCCGACGACGCGATGGCGGCCGGCGAACGGAATCTCCTTCTCGACGATGTAGCCGTTCTCCAGCGCCTGCGGATCGTCCAGCACCTCGCCGTAGTCGAGTACTCGCTGCACGGTGAACGCCTCGCCCTGTGCCGCGAAGAACTCGACCCATGCGTCCGCTGCGTGGCTCGCCATCGCTCGCGCGACGTGGGGGCGCAGCTCCCGCGACGCGACGTGACGGGGGTCGCTCATCGGTCGACGCTTCTCGGGCGTGTCCCAGCGCGGGTCCGCCAGCACCTCGTCGATGCCGCCGAACTCGCAGAAGGCGCGCCACGCCTCGTCGTCGCGGATGCCGAGGCAGAACGCACCGCCATCGGCGGTTTCGTAGATCCCCGCGATCCCGGGCGAGTTGGGGTGGAACGGTCCGTCGCTCGTGAGCAGGTGGCCGGTGACGGAGGAGTGGTTGATCTCCCACGCCTGCATCCAGATCAGCGCGCCGTAGGCGGACGTCGACACCTTCTGGCCGATGCCGTGCCGCTCCCGCGCCGCCAGCGCCACGAGGATCCCGAGCAGCAGCGCCATCGCGCCCCCTGTGTCGCCGATGATCGCGCCGGGGGTCAGCGGCCCGTCGCCCGGGGCGCCAGTCACGCCGGCGATTCCGCTGCGGGCCTGGGCGAACTGGTCGCTCATACGGTCCGTGCGGGCGGGTCCGCGGTGGCCAAACCCGTTCGCGATCGCATAGATCAGCCGTTCGTTGCGCTCCCGCAGGGCCTCGTAGCTGACGCCCATGCGCTCCAGCGCCTCCTCGCGGAAGTTGCTCACGAAGATGTCGGCGCCATCGATGAGCCGGTACACGACGTCCCGGCCCAGCGGCGTGTGGATGTCAAGCGCCACGGAGCGCTTGCCGCTGGAGACGCCGATGAACTGCGTCCCGATGACCTCCTTCGGCAGCGTGTTGCCGACGCCGCGGTGCCAGCGGTTCCCGTCGCCACTCGGCCGCTCGACCTTGATCACATCAGCGCCCATCTCCGCGAGAAACCCGCCGGCCGCGGGTCCCTGCACCGCCACCGCCAGCTCGACGACCCGGATCCCCTCGAGCGCTTGCATCGACGCACCTCTTCGGACCGGGCGCACTCAGTCGCGGCCCGGCGACGCTGCCCCGTTGTACCACGTTTGCAATCGGCCCCGACGCGCTCGCAGGCAGAGCCAGGCGGCCCGGGGAGCGAAGCAGTCCATGAAGTCGTTTCGTTGGCTGCGAGTCGTTGAGATCGCGGGCTCTCATGCCGGCACGTTCGCCGCCAAGAGCTCGTCGCCGACTACGGCGCGGACGTCGGCGCCGCTGGGTGGCGCCGACGGCGGGGGCGGAATCATAGACGTGATGGGAGCCTGCTATCCCGCGCGCCGTCGGCCAGCGCCGCGGACGAGCGCCACGAGGCGCGCTATCTGCCCGGCGTGCGCCTCAGAACGTCGCCTCTGCGCCCATCACTTCCCGGATCAGCCCGCGCGTGCGCTGGCCGCTCTTGATCCGCCTGTCGAGTTCGTCGGGGTCCGGCCACAGCTCGAGGATGCGCGCCAGCAGACGCTGTTTCGTCTCCGCATGCGAGGGGTCGTCGGCGAGGTTGGTGTACTCACCGGGGTCGCTCTCCAGGTTGTACAGCTCGAACTCTGGCGGGTTGCCGTGGCTGTACGAGAGCTTCCAGCTCCCGTGGCGGATCATCGCCCGCGGGCGGTCGGTGCCATGCGCCAGGTGCTCGACGAACGCCTCGTCCTTCCACGGCAGGTTCTCGCCGCGCAGCAGCGGCAGCAGCGAGTCGCCATCCAGATCCCAGAACCCGGTGTCTTCAGGACTGGCCCCGGCGATCTCGAGGATCGTCGCCGTCGCGTCCACCAGCGACGCGGCCCCGGCGAAGCGGCGCCCACCGGGAATCACCCCCGGCCACGCGATCTGGAGCGGGACGCGGGCGGACTGCTCGTAGAAGTTCATCTTGCGCCACAGGCCGTGCTCACCGAGCGACTCGCCGTGGTCCGAGGTGTGGATCACGACGGTGTTCTCGGCCAGCCCGCCCTCCTCGAGCGCGTCCAGCAGCCGCCCGATCTTGTCGTCCAGGTAGGTGATGAGGCCGTAGTACGCGGCCCGCGCCCTCCGGATGTCGTCGTCGTCGTTGATGTCGAAACGGAACAGCTGCCGGAGCCGCTCGGCCGCGGGCGGCAGGTCTTCGAGGTGGCCGGGCGGGTCCGCCGGCAGATCGCCGTGCTCCGGGTAGTACATCGAGAAGTACGGCTCGGGAACCACGAACGGAAAGTGCGGGGCGACGAAGCCGACGCAGAGCGCGAACGGTCGCTCAGTCCGTTCGGGAGCGCGTAGGTACTCCAGGGCCGCCGCCTCGGCCGCGTCGTCGCCCTCGATGATCGGCGACGTCCCGGCGGCCGCCTGCTTGACGCCTTGCCACGGGGGTGCGCTCGTCGGGATGCCCTCCTCCCAGAGGGGTCGGGGCTCGGGCCGTGACCAATCGTAGGCCAGTTGACTCTCGAAGCCGTGCAGCGGGTCGGTACCGACGAGATGCATCTTGCCGGACAGCGCCACGTCGTAACCGAGCGTGCGCAGCATGTACGGCCAGGTCATCGCGTCCTCGCGCAGCGGCGTCGTGTTGTCCCAAACCTCGCTGTGCGAGACGTGCTGCCCCGTGAGGAACGACTGTCGCGAAGGCACGCACAGCGGCGCGTTACAGTACGCGGCGTCGAACGTGACGCCCTGTTCGGCGAGGCGATCCATGTTCGGCGTCGCGATGAACGGGTGACCGTACGCGCCGCTGAACATCGGCGCGTGCTCGTCAGACATGATGATCAGGAAGTTGGGCTGGACGCCGGCTGCGTCGCTCGTCATCGCGGTTCTCCTGCAGGTCGAATCCCGGCAGACGCTCCGGTCGTTCGCGTCCGGGCGCCCTGAGCTTACGCGATGTCCGCGCCGTCGTGCCGTTCGGCGGGCAGGCAGTCAATCCTCTGGCGTCCTGCTCTCGTCAGCCGTAGCGGGACGAACCGGCAGCTCCACCTTGAAATCGGCATCGTCGTGATCCCGGTCTGGATTGCGGTGGTCACGGCGGTCGGTGCGGGCAACTCGGTTCACATCCGGGTCCGCGCACGCCGGCCCGTCTGGGCCATCCGAGCACTCGACGCGCTCGCGCCGCTCGAGAGCAGGAACGCTTTAGATCACTCGGCGCGGATGTGCTCGTTCCTCACTCTGCGTTTTTCGATCAGGTCCGATGAGGCGGCCATTCTGACAGTGTTCCCGGCATCGATCATCAGATTGTGGCCAGTGGTGTGGCGACTCTCGTCGCTCGCCAGGTAGAGCGCGCCGTAGGCAATGTCCTCCGGCGCCCCTGCCCGGTTGAGCGGCAGAGCCTCTTCGAAGTACTTGCTGAGCCGCTGGGTACGGAGTTCGTTCTCTTCGGCCGATTGCGTCTGGTATCCCCCCCAGAAGATCGGCGTCACGATCGACCCCGGCGAGATGCAGTTAACGCGCACCGCGAACTCGGCCAACTGCGTGGCCCACACCTTGGTCATCTGGATGACGGCCGCCTTGCTGGCCGCATACAGGGGGCCTGATCCGTCGGTGGTCACCCCGGCGGTGCTGCCGTTGTTGATGATGCTACCGCTGCCCTGTTTCTTCATGATCGGCGCCGCGTACTTGAGGCCGAGAAAACAGGAGCCGAGGTTGGTCATCATGATCCGATCGAAGTCCTCAATAGTGAACTCTTCCGGGGAGATGTATGCCTGCCCGATGCCGGCATTGTTGAACAGCGCGTCCACCCGCCCCCACTTCGCCATGGTCGCGTCGAACAGCGCAGCGACATCCGCTTCGACCGCCACATCGGCACGCACGAACAGCGCGTTTTCGCCGAGCCGATCTGCCAGAGCCTGGCCCAGCTCTTCGCCACGGGCGGCGATGACGACCCGCGCCCCTTCCGCTACAAACAGCTCCACGGTGGCGGCACCTATGCCGCTGTTGCCGCCTGTGACAATCGCGACCTTGCCGGCCAGTCGCCCTCGCTTTTCACTCATGATGGTCTCCTCGAGTTTGTTGGTCGCAGTCGCTGCGTTTCCGTGCGCTTGGATAGAGTACCCGAGGCGCCCAGGCAGCTGGCCGCGTGCCCTCGGGCGGGGAGAGGCACCCCGTCCGGCCGTCGGCGGCGGAACCAAAGGCGGTCATCATGCCGTCCACGGTGTGCTTCACCTCGCGACCGTTGAACTCGTCGCTTGCGCGACATGACGCGCCCGGATCTAGTCGCATCGGGCGATTCGCGAGTCGATGAAGCTTGACTGTTATAGCCCATGGGCAATGCAAGAGGATGAAGGCTCGACCGCTGTAACGCCTCGTTTTATCTCCAAAGTGTCAGCGTAGCCTGAGCGCGTCATGGTTCAGGACCAACTCCACGCGATCCAGACGATATGCGAAGGAGCATGGGGGATCCACTTATGTCTACTCGTTGCGCCCCAGCCCGAGGTCCGCGCGAAACGCGCGAAACCCCCACACCTACCGTCTAACTCATAAGCCGTCGGTCGTCGGTTCAAATCCGACCCCTGCTACCACCTCAATGTTCAGGCTCACCGAAGGGAATCCTGTGGCCCGTCGATCAAATTTCTCGTTCGAACGGTCGCAGCGCCAGCGCGACAAAGCCGCGAAGCCGGAGGCGAAGCGAGCAGCCCGTGCTGCGCGCAAGGGCGGGGCGGTGGCCGCGTCACCCCCCTCGCATGCCGCGCCCGAACGCGCTCCCACGGTGCGCGACCGACCAGCAGCGTCGCGATCACTCGCCGGAACTGCGCGCGATCATCGAGGATTGGACGCTGCTGCACACGAAGTGGGAGGTGATGCAGATCCTCGGCGAGGCCGGCGTCCCCTGCTCCGCCAACTTCGATACCTACGACCTGTTCCACGACCAGCACCTGAACGAGCGTGGCTTCGTGCACACGCTCGACCATCCTGCGCACGGCGAGATCAAGCTGCTCGGCTGGGCGCCTCGCATGTCCGCGAGTGACGTCTCGATCGAGCGTGCGCCACTGATGGGCGAGCACTGCGACGAGGTGCTGCGCGGCGACCTCGCGCTCGGCGACGAGGAGATCGCGGAGCTGCGTGACGCCGGGATCGTGGCCTGAGCCTGGAGGGGGACGCGATGCCACTGCGCACGCCGAAGTCGAGCGAGAGGCCTTCCCGGCAGCGGTGCACGTGGGGATCGTGAGCGTCGCCGACCCCGGACGCGAGGACGCCTGTCGCTCCCTGCAGCCGCTCGCGCCCGAGCACCCCTTCCCGGCGGCGGTCGATTGAAGTGGGGTGGGCTCATCGGGCTCGCGTAGGAGCGATAGAACGCCCTGCGCCTCCCGTGGACTCACGGGAGTAGGATTGCCCGAGAGGTCACAAGGAACATGAGCACCATTGCGACCGGGGTGAAGACTGATCCGGCGCTCCTGGCGCATCTCTATCGACGAGCCGGATTCGGAGCTACAAGAGAGCAGCTCGATCGACTAGGAGCGCAGGAGTACGAAGACACCGTCGAGTTCCTGTTGAACCCCACGTCCGAGACCGGCGTGAACGAGGACCAGATGGCCCGGTACATGGGGGGCGAGCAACCGCCCGCCTACCTCGCGACCTGGCTCTTCCGAATGATCAACTCCGAGTGTCAGCTGCAGGAGAAGATGGCGTTGTTCTGGCACCAGGTCTTCGCGACCGGTCTGACCAAGAACGAGCACATCCTGGCGGCGTCCAACCAGATCGAGATATTCCGGCGCAACGGCCTCTCCGACATGAAGACGATCCTCCTCGATCTCTCTCGTGATCCAGCCATGATTTTCTGGCTGGACAACAACGAAAACCACGATGGCGAGCCCAACGAGAACTTCGGCCGGGAGCTACTTGAGCTGTTCTCGCTCGGCGTGGGTAACTACACCGAAATCGACATTAAGAACGCCGCTCGGGCGTTCACCGGGTGGACGTTCGCCCAGCCGCCCCCGCTCTATCCGCATGGCTACTACCCAGCCGAGTTCCGTTTCGACCCGGAAGATCACGACGATGGCGAGAAGACGTTCCTCGACCACACCGGCAACCTCGACGGCGGCGACGTCATCGACATCATCGTCCAGCAGCCCGCCTGCGCGAGGTTCATCTCTCGCCACCTCTACAGTTTCTTCGTCGCGGACGAACCTCAGGTGCCGACCTGGAACGACCTGCCTCCGCAGGACTCTGAACTGATAGACGCCATGTCGAAGGCCTTCCTTGACTCGGATGGCGAGCTCAAAGCCGTGCCAAGGGTCATGTTCAATTCCGAATCGTTCAGGCGAGCCCGCTTCAAGAAGGTGAAAAGCCCGATTGAGCTCGTCGTCGGTGTCCTGAAGATGGTTGGCAACTTCGATGACTTCCGGCCCGGCCTCGCGCAGTACGTCCAATCGACAACAGTCACGATGGGCCAGAAGTTGCTCGACCCGCCGACGGTGGAGGGCTGGCACACCGGCAAGGAGTGGATCGACGGCGGCAACTTGACCGAGCGCGTCAACTTCGCCGTAGGTGAGATTGGCGACGGCTCATCCCCCGGCGTCCAACGCATCGTCGAGCGATTGGTCGAGAGCGACTCGGTCTCGACACCCGAATCGTTCGTCGAGCGCGCGCTCGAAGCGATGGGGCCGATCGAGGTCGATGCGCATACGCAGGACGCGCTCACTCGATTCGCGGCGGATTCCTCGGGCGAGGACGATCGCTCACGAATCATCCGGATGCTCCGCCTCGTGGTTGCAACGCCCGACTACCAGTTCGCCTAGCTTGGCGCTGCTTAGGAGACGCCCCATGACGACTCACGGAAATGGCGTAGAGGGTAAGGACCCGGTCCTGGTCGTCCTTCAGATGACTGGTGGCAACGACTTCATGAACACGTTGGTCCCGTACACGTCCGGGCGCTACTACGACTACCGGAAAACCGTACGTATCGACCAGGAGCGTGTTCTAAAGATCAATGACGAGTTGGGCTTCCACCCGTCAGCAGCCGCATTGAAGGAGATGTTCGACGCGGGCGATGTCGCGATCGTCCAGGGCATCGGATACGAGAATTCGATCCGGTCGCACTTCCGAGCGATGGACATCATGCACACGGCCGAGCCGCTCAAGATCTCGACGGAGGGTTGGCTGGCGCAGGCAATCAAGCAGCTAGACCCGGACGGCGAGAACGTGCTCACCGGAGTCAGCTTCGGTCGCGGCCTCCCGCGAGCGATGGCCGCTCCGGGCGTGAGGGTGACCTCGGTCGGCGACCTCGACAGCTACGGCCTCATGACATCGGTCGAGGTCCAGGAGCGGCGTGCCGAGGAACTCGACATCTTCCGTCGCTGCTATACGCCCGCCATTGGTACCGATGCGGCGATGAGTTACCTGCGACAGACCGGCGATGACGTGCTGTCAGGGATCGACCAACTGCAGACAGTGCCGGGAGGCTACGAGTCGACGGTTGAGTACGCGGACAACCCGATCGCGAAGAGCCTGCGCGATGTTGCGAGGACGCACATCGCCGGACTCGGCACTCGTGTCTTCTACGTGCAGCACGCCGGCTACGACCACCATGCGGTGGAGATGCCGGCCCATGAAAAGCTGCTGGCCGAGCTATCCGGTGCGTTGCGGGACTTCATGGCCGACCTGCGCGATCACGACGCAGCTGAGGAAGTCGTCGTCTACGTCTTCACCGAGTTCGGCCGCAGGGTTCAGGACAACGGGAGCGGTACCGACCACGGTACGGGCGGAGGCGCGTTCATCATCGGCGATCGGGTCGAGGGCGGCTTGTTCGCCGAGTACCCATCGCTGGACCCGGCGACATTTGCGAACGGTGAAGACCTGGCGCACACGATCGACTTCCGCGGAATCTACGCGACGCTGCTCGAGCAGTGGATGAGCGTCGACTCAGTCGACATCGTCGGCGGACACTACGAGCAGTTGCAGCCATTCAAGGTTGCATAGGTTGGAATCCGCAGGACCCGGAGAACTTTGAGGTATTACTCGCAACGCTGGAGAGACTCTGATGGCCAGACCGTACGGACTGCTTCGAGCAGGGTTCCCATATCTCAAGACGCTCGGAATGCGCAGGTTGACCAACTTCCCCGTCGACATCGCCCTCGGCGGCGAAGGGCGGATGTACATCTTGTGCCGCCAGGAGGGCACAGCGCTGGTACGGAAGTACTCGTTCGACGATGAGGATCGCGGAAACTTCGGCGAGATCGGTGACGAGGAGGGCAAGTTCCAGTGGCCTGTCTCGATCATCGCGGACGCCGAGGAGAACGTGTACATCTCGGACGAGGCGCTCGACAGGATCTCTTCGTTCGACCGCGAGGGTGAATTCCTGGCCTGTTTCGGCGAGTCAGGCTCCGGCGAAGGCCAGCTGAATCGCCCCGCGGGGCTGGTCCTCGATGCGGACGAAAACGTGTTGGTGGTCGACTCAATGAACCATCGCGTCCAGAAGTTCACGAAGGAGGGCCGGTTCATCCTCGGTTGGGGCAGACACGGCGATGGCGAGGGCGAGTTCGACATGCCTTGGGGCATCACGGTCGACGAGCTTGGCGATGTCTACGTGGCGGATTGGCGCAACGACCGCGTTCAGAGATTCACCGCGGAAGGTGAGTTCATCCTGCAGTTCGGCAAGTCAGGCAGCGGCAACGGTGAGTTCGACCGCCCGACCGATGTGGCAGTCGACCTCGACGGTGACGTCTACGTCTGCGACCGAGGGAACAACCGTGTCCAACTCTTCGACTCCGAGGCCAGATATGTTGAGCAGTTTCTCGGGGCCGCCACGCTGTCGAAGATCGGTCGCGAATACATGCTGACGAACGCTAGTCCGAATCGCATGAGAGACATGGCCGTCCTGGAGCCGCAAAAGTTCCTCCGCCAGCCGAGGTCGATCGCCCTCGACGCTGATGGCCATCTCTTCATCGCCGACACCGGCTCGTACCGAGTTCAGGTCTACCAGAAAGAGGCGATCCGCCTGGAACCTCACCAGTTCGCCCCTCCCAGAAGGTCGGTGACGCTTCTTCAGGAGTAGCAGCGCCACCGCAGGCGGTCAGGACGACCAGAACAAGAATCCGCGGCTGCTCTCCCCATCCGCCCTCGCACGTAGACACCGCCAGGGTGGGGGTACGGGTTGCCAGGCGACCCCTCGATGGGAACGCGGTGGGGGTCTTCATCGGGGCTCTGATGCTCCTATCGCCTGTCAAGCGAGCGATTCGGGTCGCGGGAGGTAGCGATAGAGCTGCCGTGCGACGTAGCGCTTGAGCGAGCGGATGATCTCGCGCTTGGAACGGCCCTCGCGCGTGCGCCGCTCGACGTAGCGGCGGGTGCGGGGGTCGTGGACCATGCGGACCATGACGATTCGCCAGAGCGCTTGATTCGCGGTGCGGTCGCCACCGCGGTTGAGTCGTTTGCGGATGGTCAGCCCCGACGAGGCGTCGATCGGAGCGACGCCGCAGTGATGGGCGAACGCCGCCTCGCTGCGGAGGCGTTGCGGGTTGTCGCCGGCGGAGACGAGCAGAGCGCCGGCCGTGTCGGTGCCCACGCCGAAGCAGGCCACCAGGGCGGGTGCGGTGGTGGCGACCAGCTGCTCGAGCACGGTGTCGAGGCGGCGGCGCTCTGCCTCGAGGCGCTGCACCCGTCGAGCCAGCTCACGCAGGGCCAGCTTGGTGGCGCCGACGGCGGTCGTGGGGTCGGCGGGGCGCAGCCGCGCCGCGGTCGTCACCAGCTCGAACACAGTGCTGCCCCGCAGTGCGGCCCGGAGGTCGTCCGGTCCACTCACGAGCAGGGCGCGCATCTGGTTGAGGGCCGTCGTGCGTGCATGCCCGGCCGAGCGGCGAGCCGTGCGCAGCGCGCGGATCGCCTCCACGGCACCGCTGCGGGTCTTCGCCTCACCCGAGGCCTCCCCTGACTGCGCAGCGCGAGCGGCGGCGATGGCGTCGACGGGGTCGGACTTACCGTGGCGGCGTCGCAGCTGGCGGTTGGGGCGATTCACCTCCACCACCGCCACCGCCTCGGCGAGCAGGTAGCGGGTCAGGCCAGCGCCGTAGGTGTCCGTCCCTTCGACGCCGATGCGCTCGACCGGACCAAGGCTGCGGAGCCAGGCGAGCGCCTGTCGGTAGCCGGCCGTGGTCGTCGCGAACGACCGCACCCCGAGCTCGCCGCCCCGCTCATCGAGCGCGGCGACCACGTGCTGGTCGCGGTGCGTGTCGACCCCGGCGGTGACGCGCGTGGTCGCATCTGTCATGGTGGTCATCGTCATCCCTTCATCGAACAATCTGTGCAGGGTGGCCGCACGTGCCGGGACGGCGGACAGGACAGGGACGAGCCGCCAAGGCAGGCTCCTATGAGGTCACGTTCGCCCGACCGGTGCGTGCCAGATGGACTCGGAGGCGCGGCCGACAGATCAGAGCGAGAGCAGCCGAAGCGCCAGTCAGAATCTGGGGTCAGACCGAGCCCGGGAGCCCACCCGGCACCGTAAACGCTCGCCGCCTAGTGGTGGCTGGGCGTCGTACCGATCATCCCTGTCAGATCTCAGACCACAAGGCTCCTGCTAGCGTCGCGACGATCGACGTTCCGGGAGAGGATTTCCAGTGGAGTGTCCGCGCTGCAGCTCGAGCCAGACTAGTCGTCGTCGCCGGCGGATCTCGCTCGGCTACCGCACGTTCTCCTGCCGATCCTGTCTCCGTGTCTTCAATGAGCGAACCGGCACTCCGTTCAACGATCTCCAGCACCCGACCGACATAGTGCTCCTCGCCGTGCTCTGGCGCCTGCGCTACAAGCTGAGCTTCCGAGACGTCACCGAGCTGCTGCTCGAGCGTGGTTTCGAAGTCGCGCACGCGACCGTCCGCGAGTGGGAGTTCCGGTTCGCACCGCTGGTCGGCGAGCAACTGCGCGCGAAGCGGCGCGGCCAGGCCGGTGTCTCCTGGTACCTCGACGAGACCTACGTGAAGGTCGGCGGACGCTGGTGCTACCTCTACCGCGCGATCGATCACCGTGGCGATCTCATCGACTCGATGCTGAGCGAGCGCCGCGACAAGCACGCCGCGCGGATGTTCCTGCGACGGCTGCTCGCTGTGGCCGACCGACCTCGCCGCATCACCACAGATCTGCACCCGGCCTACCGGCGAGCGATCCGCTGGATCATCGGCCGCAAGGCGCGTCATCGGACGACGCAGTACCTCAACAACTACACCGAGCAGAGCCACCGAGCGGTGAAACAGCGCTACTATCCGATGCTCGGTTTCGGGAACTTCGAATCAGCCGCACGCTTCTGTGCGGCGTTCGATGAGCTGCGGCAGTACTTCCGCGTTCGGCGTCGTGGCGAGCTTCACGTCTCGCTCGCCGAACAGCGGCGACTCTTCCTCATGCGCTGGCGTTCGCTGATCGCCGAGGCGGGAGCCGCGTAGACGAGTCGAGTCCAGGGGTCCTCTAATCCCGCGTGATCGGTCGTCTGAGATCTGACAGTGCCTCTCTCGAGGACGATCATAGGAGAACGCGACTGATGGTGACGGATTGGTGACAGAGGGCTGAGATTTGGCTCAGTCTGCGACCTCGTAGTGTCGAAAAGCGCTGCAGGATATGGCTTAGAGATGGCGCCCCGGGGAGGAGTCGAACCCCCAACCTGCGGATTAGAAGGCCGCTGCTCTATCCGTTGAGCTACCGGGGCGTGCACTAAAGATAACGCGGTGCTCCGGGCTCCGGTTGGGCCACTGGGCCTGAGCAGACCCCGCCGCGCCGATCGTTGGGAGACACAGTGGGTGGGTCGTCAGCGGCTGCTTTGCCCTCTGCCGAGCTGGCACCCCTTCAGTCGCCGGAGTCGGGACGAGCCTCTTGCTCCAGGAACTGCCCATGGCTTGTGGCCGCGGCCGTGCGTCTCTGCCTATGGACGTGGGAGTACACGTTCATCGTGGTACCGACGTCGCATGTCCGCGGATCGCGCTCACCACCTGCGCGCCGTGGCCTTCGCTGAGGAGAAGCGTGGCCCCCGTGTGCCTGAGCTGATGGAACGTGATCTGCAGGCCAAGTCGGGCCGCGACACGCTTCAAGTGGTGTGTGACGCTGGTCCCCCTGAGCAGTCTGCCATCCACTCCGGCGAAGACCAGGTCAAGAGCCGACCAGTGGGCGCACTGAAATCGCTCGACGTTCTGATCCCTCTGCTGCCTACGCAGTTCTGCCAGCACGAGCGGTGACACGCGCAAGTCCGTCGGCTTCTGAGCGACTTCGGTTTGCCGAAGTAGTACCCGCCGGCTTGCCACTTGAGGCGACGCGGAATCTTGATCGTGCCGGCGTCGAAGTCAACATCGCTCCACCGGAGAGCGAGGATCTCACGTTGTCGGAGGCCCGTTGCAGCGGCGACGGCGTCCAGCTGCTAAAGCCGGTGCCCTTCAAGCGCTCGTAACAGACATCTGACCTCGTCCTGGTCGAGCGTGTCGACGGCGCGGACTGTCTCCTGCTCGCCGACCTTCGCGCGGACGGCAGGATTGGCGCGCACTAGCTCACGGTCGATCGCCCAGTTGTATGCGGCGCGGAGGGTATCCCTGATGCCCGGCGGACGGATTGGTTTCGTTGGGGTCCACCCAGTGGGGAGGTTGGGCCTGCGGACCGGTCATGCGCTACCTCGATTGAGCGCCGCGCTTGGTCAGCCACCCAAGCGGCCCCGATCGCCTCCGCCATCCAATACGGACCAGATCAATGACTCCACAGCATGCTCAGCGCACGAGCCTCTGGCCATCCGTCCGGATCCACTGCGTCAGGCACTCCTCGGAGGGTCTGCGGGTCGCCGCGCGATGCCGCGAGGCGCACGAGCCCAGCCGCCAGCGCTAGCGCTGGCGGCGAACACTCGCTCGGCGCCGCACTCTTGACAGACTCCGACGCTCGAGCGGCCATTCGGGCTGCCGAGCTTCCAGTGATGCACGCAGGTCGCGTCGGCTCTCCCGGCTTCGCGGTCGCTCGTCACCACTGTCACACTCCCTGGCGAGCCGGAACGAGCCTTGACGGCGCGGTGAGGGCGGGGGACGTGTATCTGCCCACGCTCTCATATCGCTCCCAGCGTTCAACCCATTGTGAACCACAAGGGAGCCTATGCCCAGAGTTTCTGCGAGGAAGCAGCGGCTCGGGGCGACGACGAGACTCCCGCTCGTCAGCGAGACCTGGTTGGCGTAATGCGCGGCGTGCGGAGCAGCGGCGGCCTGGAGACGCGACGTGAGAGCGGAGGACCGAGGCGACGCTACTTCTGGCGGTCGAGCGGCCTCGCGGACTGTTGAGAGAGAAAGCGCCCGGTCCCGATCCGGTCGACGGGTGTAACGACGCCGATCCAGTGTGCTCCCCGAGGTCGTGGACCCGGGCTCCCGCGGGCATGATGCGGACGTCAGATGTTCGCCATCAATGTTTCTCTCGTCGGGAACGCCTCAACACCGCTGGCCTCAATGTACTCCTCGATCTCTGATGGACGGCTCCACGAGGGATCTCGCGAGTCGCAGATAGATAGCTGCCCTAGGAAACTAGCCAGCACCGGCCACGGGTCCGTAACGAGGTAGGACAGTGATCGATGCTGCGGTGTCCCGCGTTCATGCTATGAATTGCGAAGCCGACGGCAATTACGGTTGGCGCCGCCCTCAGATTCGGGCGGGGGACAACGAGGAGAGGTTCGCTATGGGGGAAGAAAGCATCGAGTTGATGGCTCATCTCATGCGCCGTGTTGGGGTCGGAGCGACCCGGGAGGAGCTCGAAGAACTGGCGCTGCGCCCCTACGAGGAGGTCATCGAAGACCTGCTCTATCCGGAGTTGCACAGCGATCCGGACGAGGACGTACTCGACCGCTACTATCCGGTGTCCGCCTGCGCCGACACACCGATGATCTGGGCGTCGCGCTGGATCTACAACCTCGCGAACAGCGAACGCCCGCTGCGCGAGAAGATGGCGCTGTTCTGGCACCAGGTCTTCGCGACCGGCTGGACCAAGAGCGAGCATGGCCCGGCGCTGGTGGCGCAGATCGAGCTGTTCAAAGAAAACGGTCTCGGCAGCATGCGGCAGATTCTTCTCGACCTCTCGCACGATCCGGCCATGATCGACTGGCTTGACAACAACGAGAACCACGGCAGTTCGATCAACGAGAACTACGGGCGCGAACTCCTGGAGCTGTTCTCGATGGGCATCGGCGCCTACACCGAGGACGACATCAAATCGGCGGCACGCGCATTCACCGGTTGGACGTTCACGCAGCCGATTCCGCTCTACCCCTACGGCAATTACGGCGCGGAGTTCCGTTTCGACGAAGACGACCACGATGCCGAACAGAAGACCTTCCTTGGCCAGACCGTCGTCGAGGGTGAGGACGTGATCGAGGCAATCGTGCAGCAGGAGGCTTGCGCGCGGTTCATCGCTCGCCACCTCTACAACTTCTTCGTCGCCGACGAGCCGCAGGTGCCCTCGTGGAGCGTGACGCCGCCGCAGGACGAGGCCGCCATCGACGAGATGGTTGCGACGTTCGTGGCGTCCGACGGCGACATACGTGAGGTGATGCGCACGCTGCTCAATTCCGACTTCTTCAAGACGGCTCGCTTCCGACGGGTGAAGAGTCCGACCGAGTTCGTCGGCGGCGTGATTAAGCTTGCCGGTTCGCCGAGGTTTCCGGACCTCTCGGTTGTCCATCTCGCCACCGCGGCGATGTTGATGGGGCAGAAGCTCATGGACCCGACCTCGGTCGAAGGCTGGCACACAGGCAAGGAGTGGCTCGACGTCGGCACGCTGACCGAGCGCGTCAACTTCGCGGTCGAGCAGGTGATGGACACTTCGAAGCCCGGCGTCGCATTGATCGTCAACCGGGTCGTCGCGGCAGGCGACGCTTCACCCGCGGAGTTCGTCGACCGCTGCCTCGATCTCTGTGGACCCCTCGACGTGAGCGCAGAGACGCGCTTGGCGCTCGTGGAGTTCGCGGAGGAGCAGGGCCCGCTCTCGTTCGACAACGGAGCGAGCGAGGACGCGTGCGCCCGCATCGGCCGCATGGTGCAGTTGATCGTGGCAGCGCCCGAGTACCAGTTCAGCTAGGCAACCCGATAGCCAGTGCCCAGGACAGTCGGCGAGGCGCGCCGCCATAGCGACACACGAGTCGGGCCTAGGGAGGTGTAGCTCCGGCGCTGTCGCTGGCAGCGGCATCGTTGCCGTCACCGGACGCCAGGCCTCCGATCGCGGCGCCCATCGGACCCGCAACCTGCGCCAGGTCCATGGGGATGATCCACTTGGTCGAATCGCCTGCGCCGAGCTGCTTCATCATCTCGAGGTACTGCAAGGCCATGGTGTTGCCATCGACGCCAGAGGCCGTCTCGTAGATCCGCTGCAGGCCGATCGAGAACCCCTCGGCGTTCAGAATTGCTGCCTCACGGCCGCCTTGTGCGCGCAGCACCTGCGACTCCTTCGAGCCTTCTGCCTCGAGGATCGCGCTCCGCTTGTTGCCCTCGGCGACGTTGATCGCGGACTGTCGCTGGCCCTCTGACTCGGTGATCTCGGAGCGCTTCGTGCGGTCCGCTGTGAGCAAGCGCGTCATCGCGTCCTGGATGTCGTGTTGCGGAGTGATCTCGCGGATCTCGATCGCCTTCACCTCGACACCCCAGCGCACGACCTCCTCCGCCATCTTCACCTGCAGGCGCCGGTTGATCGTCTCGCGCTGCGACAGCACCTCCTCGACGGTGATGTCGCCGATCACAGCACGTAGCGTGGTCGTGGCGAGGTTGCGTACCGCGCGAAGATAGCTCTGGACATTGATCACCGCTGCCTCGGCGTCGACCACGCGCATGTAGACCACGAAGTCGATGTCGACGAGGGCGTTGTCTTTCGTGATCGAGGATTGCGCCGGCTCGTCGAGCACGAACTCACGCATGTCAATTTTGACGCCTCGGTCGATAAATGGAATCAGGATCACGAGCCCAGGACCGCGAGTGCCCGTGTAACGCCCGAGGCGGAAGATCACCGCTCGCTCGTACTGCTTCACAACGCTGATGAAGAACATGCGCTCCGCCCATCTGTGTGCGCGCATTATAGGCATGCGGACTGGGCTTGCGGCTCGACTTATCCTAGTAAGACGGTCCCGTGTGGCCGGCAGTCGGACGATGATGAGGTTGGTCTCATGGCCTCCAACAACTGCGCAGGTGGCGATCACAGCTTTGATGCGGCGGTGTCTGTCGAGCACTGGATCGCGATCGGATCGGCCTCCGCCGCACCCGTGAGTGCGGCCCGGTGTGCGTGCGGAGAGTTGGCGATCACCGAGAACGAAAGTAATCGCGATGCTCACTGGCCCTCTGGCCCTATTACATCGGGCAGCGCACCAGCCTGACGGACACCAGATTGCTGACGGGCGCGTTCCGCTCGATCGTACGCGTCGCTCTGGGTTCGGGGCTTCGAGAACGAGCGACCGTCTGCCGTTAAAGACCGTCCACTAGAGCGTCCCGTGCTGAGGCGCTTACGATCGCTTACGGGAGGTGGTGATGGCTTCGTTCCGGAGTTGGCTGCTGGAGCAGGTCTCCCGTGAAGATGGGATCGGCGATGTTGCGCGCCTCGTCAAGCGAGATTCTTGTTTGATCGCGTTCGATTACCGGCTGATCTTGCTACACCTCCGGCGTGAGCATCGGGCGACGCTGGAACAGCTCGCCGATCTCGCGGACGGGCGAGATGAGTGGCAGGCCTCTGGCCTCGACCGCCGCGAGTGATCAGCGGTCCTCGGACTACATCGCAAGGTGCTTCGCCGTCTCACCAACTCCCGATTTCGAGGTCTTCGGACCGAGTAACGCCCAGTAGGGCGACGATCGGTCGGCCTGACGTTGCCGTCCGTCGGGCGAGCATCCGGTCGACGAAGCGCCGCAGAATCTCGAGCTATGGCTTGAGCGCCAGTCCGGTCGGCTTCGATCGGGCAACTTGGAGCAGGTGCTGACCTCGGTGCAGTCGATCACGTCGACGAGCACCTCCAGGGGATTATCCGCCTGACCTCGACAGCGCAGCGTAGTGTCCACCGGCAGGGAGAGAAGAGGGAGATTCGCGGAGCCGGCCGCATCCGAATTGATCCGGCTCTGTCGCAAAGCGAGTGGGGCGAACGCGCGACAGTCCGCCGTAACGCGGCCAGATCCGGCGTGACCTTGACCAGTGCTCAGGATCAGAAGGCCGCTGCTCTATCCGTTGAGCTACCGGGGCGTGCATCCAAGATAGCGCGCCGTTGTGGCTGCTGAGGCAACGTCCGAGGCTCAACGCCGCAGCTCGCGGCGCCGGTCTCAGTGTTAGCCGGTCGTGACCGGCACGACGCGCCCGCTGCGTGAGGATTCGCGTGCGGCCTCGAGGATCGCCTGGGTGGCGAGGCCGTCGTCGAAGTTCGGTGACGGCGACCGGCGCTCGATGATGCCGCGTTCGAAGTCGCGCAGGAGACGCCGAGAGCCAGCGATGATGTCGATGTCCGGCAGCGGCGCGATGTCGGTGGGGAGCGGCAACGGCGCGCTTTCCTCGGGCTGCTCGCCTCGGGCAGCGCCGGGCGAGAGCGGCGCCGTATGTGTGACCGGCCCACCGGCGAAGAGCCCACTGGGCGACCGATGGCTGATCGTGCCCCCAGGCCCCGTGATGTGCAGCACCCCGCCCGCTGGCACGCGATCGCTCCAGACGATGGCGAAGCTGGCGACGGCGCCCGAGGCGAACGTCAGTGTCGCCGCTGCGAAGTCGTCGGCGTCAGACGTCACCTCCTCGCCGGTCGCCAGATCGATCCGCAGAGGCTCGTGCGTGGCCAGCTGCGCCGAGATCGCCGAGATCTCGCCCATCCACCCCCGCAACGCGTCGAAGTAGTGTGACCCCTGCTCATTGAGCGCCCCGCCGCCCATCTCCAGCTGCGAGCGCCAGTCGAGGGGGGTTCCGCTCATGGGGCGGGCGAAGTGCAGCGTCGCCGTGGCCGACTGCGGCTCGCCGATCACGCCATCCTCGATCAGCCGGCTGATGTGGAGCCGGTGGTCGCTGTAGCGAAACTCGAAGTTGCACATCACCGTCAGCTCCGAGTCGCGCGCCGCAGCCGCCAATGACCGCGCCTCGTCGAGGTCCGCCGCGAACGGTTTCTCGCAGAGCACGTGCTTCCCCGCGGCGAGCGCCGCCAGGGCGATCTCGCGATGCGTCGAGGTCGGCGTCGAGACAACGACCGCATCGATGTCGTCGCGCGTGACCAGCGCCCGGTAGTCGTCGGTGTGGTGGGGGATGCCGAGCTTGCCCGCAATCTCCTCGGCCCGCTCAATCCGGCGCGAAAACAGCGCGCGGATATCCCAGCCCTCGGCGCGCAACGCCGGCGCGGTGACCCGCGTGCCGAACCCGCTGCCGAGAATGGCGATGCGCTTGGCGAATCCGCTGCTCGTCATGATGGCCGCCCGATCACGGCCGCATCGGACGCAGCTTCGGACCGAGCTCCGGGGGCAGGAGGTCGGTCACCAGTTCGAGCCACTCGCAGAGCATCGGCCGCGTGTCGCGCGGGTCGATCAGGTCCTCCGCGTTGAACGCTTCGGCGGCGCCAAAGGGATTACGGCGCTGCACCATGCGCTCCTCGATCTCGGCTCGGTAGGCGTCCGGATCCTCCGCCGCCTCAATTTCGCGACGATAGGCCGCCATCACGCCGCCCTCGATCGGGATGGAGCCCCACTCGCCGGACGGCCACGCGACGCGGAAGGCGAAGCGGTCGAAGCTCTGGTGCCCACCTCCCGCGACGCCGTAGACGCGACGCACGATGACGGTGGCCCAGGGAATGGTCGCCGCCTCGATGGCGCAGAGCGCACGTGCGCCGTGCTTCAGCGTGCCGCCACCCTCCGCGTTAGGGCCGAGCATGAACCCCGGCTGGTCGGCGAGGTTGATCACGGGCAGGTGGAACGTGTCGCAGAGGTCCACGAACCGCTCGAGCTTCTGCGCAGCCGGGCCGTCCATCGCGCCGCCGATGCGCAGCGGGTCGTTCGCCAGCACGCCCACCGGGTGCCCGTTGAGCCGGGCAAACATGGTCACCAGCGACGAACCAAAGTGACGCGCGATCTCGAACGTGGAGTCGCGGTCGAAGATCAGTTCGACCATCTGTCGCACGTCGTAGGGCCGCTGGCGGTCCCGAGGGATCAGCGAGAGCAGCTCCTCTTCGCGGCGATCCACCGGGTCGTCGCACTCCTCGACCGGCGGCGTCTCGTCGACGTTGCGCGGGAGGTACGACAGGAACCGCCGGATCTGCGCGAAGGCGTCGGCCTCGTCCTCGGCCACGTTGTTCACCAGCCCGCTGCGATGCGCGTGGATCTGCACGCCGCCGAGATCTTCCTTGCTGACGTCGAGGCCGAGCGCACGCTTCACCACCGGCGGCCCGGCAGCGAAAATCTGCGACGTGTCCTTCACCATGATCGAGAAGTGGCAGATTCCCATCTGCGCCGCGGGCAGCCCGGCCACCGCGCCGAGGGCGGCCGAGACCACCGGCACCTGGCTCATCAGCTTCGCCGGCACGGGCCACATCGTGAGCTCAGGGATGTACGTGCGCGCCATGCCCTCCACGGAGCGGATGTCGGCGCCGAAGCCGTCGATCAGGCGAATCAACGGCAGCTTGAGGCCAAGCGCGATGTCCTCGTCGTGGCCACCCTTGCTGACATTCCGACCGGGTGCGCGCACGCCCTCCGTGCCGCTCAGCGGACGGGCGGTGTAATCGCCACCTCCCACCACAACCGGCCGCCCCTCGATCTCGCCGATGCCGACGACATAGCCAGCAGCGCGAAACCGCGTCAACTCGCCACCCTCGTACTCCGTTTGCCCGGCGAGCACCCCGCGCTCGCGGAAACTGCCCTCGTCGAGGAGCCCATCGACGCGCTCGCGGATGGTGAGCTTGCCGCGCTCATGCTGATCGCGGACGCGGTCCTCGCCCCCCATCTCCAGCGCCATCTCGCGCCGTCGGTTGATGTCGTCGACTTCCGGTTGCCAGACCATGAGGATCCCGATCGTTGCTCGCGGTGCCGCGCGCGAATCATAGCGATCCGGGCGCAGCTCCCGTGACGCGGCTCGCGCTACCAGGTGTCGAGGAACTGCGCGCGCCCGCGACGCAGCGGCTCCGAGTTGGGAACCGCACGCAGCGTGTCAGCGATGCGCTGGCGCGTCTCCGCCGGATCGATCACATCGTCGAAGCCGAAGTTCGAGGCGACGTGGACCGCATCTACGCGGCTGTACGCCTGGTCGAGCAAGCGCTGGTACTCGGCGGCCCGCTCCTCCACGTCCTCGATCTTCGCCAGTTCCTCGCGGTAGGAGAGCAGCACGCCCGACTCCATGTTCATGCCGCCGAACTCGCTACCCGGCCAGGCCACGGTGGAGATCGGAGCGCGGGAGCTCCCGGTCATGACCGACAGCGCGCCCAGGGCGTAGCCACCTCGGAGGATCACGCTGAAGCGAGGCGTCTTGAGGTTGACGCCGGTGACGAACAGCCGGCTGCAGTGCCGGATCAGCCCGGTACGCTCGACCTCCGGCCCCACCATCATTCCCGGCGTGTCGACGAGGGTGATGATCGGGATGTTGAAGGCGTCGCAGATCTGCCAGAAGCGCGCCACCTTATCCGAACCGTCGCTGTCGATAGCACCGCCGATGTGAGCGTTGTTGTTCGCCGTCAGACCGAACGGATGGCCTTCGATCCGAATGAACGAAGTGACCATGCTGCGCCCGAACTCCGGGCGCAGTTCCAGCACCGAGTCCTTGTCCGCCATCAGCCGGATCACCTCGCGGATGTCGAAGGCGCGCCCACGCTGCTCCGGGATCACGTGGCGCAGCAGGCGCTGGTCGTGCGCCTCCCACGGCTCGATCGAGCCCTGGAAGTAGGAGAGGCACTGCTTCGAGGCAGCGATCGCGGCGTCCTGGTCCTTGACGACGATGTCGACAGACCCGGCGGGCGCCAGGTCGGACATCGGCCCGACCTCCTCCGGCAGGAACGCGCCCATCCCGCTGCCCTCGATCGTGGCCGGGCCACCCATCGCGATCAGCGCGTCCTCCGTCGCGATGATGATGTCCGTGACGCCGAGGATCGCGGCGTTGCCCGCGTAACACCAACCGGCGGTCACGCCGATGATCGGGACCGTGCCGCTGAGCCGCCCCATCTTCTCCCAGGTGCGCACGAAGGGATGGCCCGCACCCGAGCCGTCGGTGTCGCCAGAGCGTCCGCCGGCGCCCTCGGCGTGGAAGATCACCGGCAGCGAGAGCTCGTCTGCCAGCTCCATCATGCGGTCGGTCTTGTCGTGACCGCGCCCGCCCTGCGTCCCTGCGAACACGGTGTCGTCGTAGGAGATGAACACCGTCTGCGCGCGCTTTTCGTCGAAGAGGTCTCCGTTGACCGACCCGAAGCCCGCCACCAGGCCATCCGCCGGCGTCTTGCGGATCAACTCCTCGACGGACCGCTTCGCACGCTGACCGGCGATCACCAGGGGGCCGTACTCGACCCACGTCCCGGGATCGATGAGCTGTTCGAGGTTCTCGCGGACCGTTCGTCGCCCCTTGCTGTGACGGCGCTCGACCGCCTCGGGCCGGTTCTCGTCGAGCAGGAACTGCCGGCGGTCGAATACCTCCTGGAGCTTCGGCCGGATGTAGTCGAGATCGACGGCTTCGACCACCTCCTCGATCGCCGCGCCGACATCGCGCGGCTCGACAAAGGCGAGCGGATGGCCCTCGTACACAACCTCGCCGACGCTCACGGTCAGCGAGCGGACGATGCCGCCCGCCTCGGCCCGGACCTCATGCTCCATCTTCAACGCGCTCATCACGAACAGCAGTTGCCCGGCGCGCACGCTGTCGCCCTCAGACACCAGGATCTCCGTCACCGTCCCCTGCAGCGGCGCGACGGCCGGCTCCGTGTTCGGCGGACCGACGAGGGGCGGAGTGCCGGCGGCTTGCGCGTGCGTGCCCTTGCCGTCGCGGAAGAACTCGAGGGCGGACAGCGGATCGCGCTTGTCGATGCTCCCGCCTGCCCCCGGCCCGCCGTCCGCATCGGCGGCCGACGCCGCCTCGACGGCAGCGAGCGTCGCGACGTGGTCGTCGACCCATCGGGTGTAGACGCCGCCCGCGCCGAAATCCTCGTGACGCAGCACCCGGCGCAGGAAGTCGACGTTGGTTTCGAGCCCGCCGATCGAGAACTCGCTGAGCGCACGCTCGAGGCGGGCCACCGCGGTCTCGAACCCGCCCGAGGGGGCGTAGGCGATCACTTTCGCCAGCAGCGAGTCGAAGTTCGGGTTCGTCCGATAGCCGGGGTAGCCGTACGTGTCGACGCGAATTCCCGGGCCGGCCGGGGGGTGGAACGCCGTCAGCTCGCCGCCCGAGGGGCGCACGGTCCCGTCCGTCTCCATCTGCTCCGTGTTCACACGTGCCTGGATCGCGTAGCCCCGCGCCGCCGGGATGTCAGGTTGCGCCAGGTCGAGGTCCGCGAGCGTCTCGCCGCCCGCAATCCGCAGCTGCGCGCGCACGAGGTCGACGCCGGTCACCTCCTCGGTGACGGTGTGCTCGACCTGCAGACGGGCGTTCGCCTCGATGAAGAAGAACTCGCGGCCCGAGTCCGCATCCAGCAAGAACTCGAACGTGCCAAGGCTACCATACGACAGCGAAGAGGCCATCCGCACGGCGGCGTCGGTGATCGCATCGCGCACCTC
The DNA here is from genome assembly GCA_965226785.1 of Dehalococcoidia bacterium. GTDB lineage: Bacteria > Chloroflexota > Dehalococcoidia > UBA2979 > UBA2979 > CBDDEC01. The sequence continues at coordinate 918,946 of CBDDEC010000003.1, read as the reverse complement.
GGACGCCAGCGTGGGGCTCGGCGCCAGCTCGATCAGTTTCTGGTGACGGCGCTGGACACTGCACTCGCGCTCACCGAGGTGGCTGACCGCGCCGCCGCCGTCGCCAATGACCTGCACCTCGATGTGGCGGGCGCGCTCGATCAGTTGCTCCACGTACACCGCCGACGATCCGAAGGCAGCCTCGGCCTCCGACTGGCAACGGGCGTGCGCCTCCTCCACGGCTGCCGGCTCCGTGACCACGCGCATGCCGCGACCGCCGCCGCCCGCGACGGCCTTGATCACGATCGCCGCACCCGGTGCGAGGCCCTCGAAGAACTCCCGGGCCTCCTCCGCCGAGACCGGACCGTCACTGCCCGGCAGAACCGGGATCCCATGCTCCGCCGCGAGCGCGCGCGCCCGGGACTTGTCGCCCAGCACCTCGAGCGTTTCGACCGCGGGTCCGACGAACGTCAGCCCCGCCTCGGCGCACCGTTGGGCGAACTCTGCGCTCTCGGCGAGAAAGCCGTAGCCCGGATGGATCGCGTCGCAGCCCGCTGCCTGCGCGGCCGTCAACACGCCCTCGATGTCGAGATACGCACCCGCGCCGCTGCCAGCCAACGCGCGCGCGTCTTCGAGGTGCCGGACGTGCAGTGACGCCGCATCGTCCTCCGAAAACACCGCGACGGGCACGATCCCGAGCTCCTCGGCGGCCCGCGCGATACGGATCGCGATCTCACCGCGGTTCGCAATCAAGAGCTTCTGTAGAGGCATCGCAGGCTCGCTTCATGCAATCGATCCCAGTTGCGCTGAATCTACGCGTCCGCGAACGCCGGAGCCAATCCGGATCGGCCGCAACGAACCGTCTATGCTGCGCAGACTCCGCGGATCGAGGAGCCGTAAATGGCGCTGGCGAAGCTGCTGATCGCGAACCGAGGCGAAATCGCCGTTCGGATCGCGCGGGCGGCCGCAGAGCTGGACTTGCCGGCCCTCACCGTCTACTCCGAAGACGATGCCGCCTCGCTCCACGCCCACGTCGGCACGGCAGCGATCGCGCTCGAGGGCACCGGCGCGCGCGCCTACCTCGACGCCGAACAGATCGTGAGCGCGGCCGTCGAGGCCGGCTGTGACGCGGTCCACCCCGGGTACGGGTTCCTCGCCGAGAGCGCCGAGTTCGCCCAACGCTGCGCCGACGCGGGGCTGACGTTCGTTGGCCCCTCGGTCGAAGCGCTCGCACTGTTCGGCGACAAGGCCCGCGCGCGCCGCTTCGCGGGGGAGCACAACGTCCCCGTCCCGCCCGGCGTCGACGGACCGCTCGACGCGTCCGGCGCACGTGCATTCCTCGAAGACCTCGAGGACGGCGACGCGATGTTGCTGAAGGCCGTGAGCGGCGGCGGCGGTCGCGGCATGCGCGTGGTGACCGATCCCTCCGAGGTCGAGGAGACGCTCGCGCGCTGCCAGTCGGAGGCTCTGGCCGCCTTCGGCAGCGGCGACGTCTACGCGGAGCGCCTGATCGCGCGCGCCCGACACATCGAGGTCCAGGTCATCGGCGACGCGAGCGGCGCGGTCATCCACCTCGGCGAACGCGAGTGCAGCGTCCAACGTCGCCACCAGAAGCTGGTCGAGATCGCCCCGAGCCCCTGGCTCAGCGACGAGCTGCGTGACGCCGTGACCGAGCATGCGGTCCGCCTGGCGGCGGCGGCCGCGTACGCCAGCGTCGGCACATTCGAGTTCCTCGTCGACCTCGATCGCGGCGATTGCGTGTTCATCGAGGCGAACGCACGCCTCCAGGTGGAGCACACAGTCACCGAGGAGGTGACAGGCGTCGATCTCGTGCAGGCGCAGTTGAGGATCGCCGGCGGCGAGTCACTGGCTGCCCTCGGCCTCGAGCAAGCCCGGAGCCCACGCGGATACGCGATCCAGGCGCGCATCAACCTCGAACAGATGGAAGCAGGCGGCGGCATCCGCCCCACCGGCGGCGCGCTGACGACCTTCCTCCCGCCCTCCGGCCTCGGCGTCCGCGTCGACACGCACGGCTATGCTGGCTATACGTCGAGCCCCAACTTCGACTCGCTGCTGGCCAAGGTCATCGTGCACTCGAACGGCACATCGTTCGAAGCTGCCATCCGACGGCTGTCGCTCGCACTCGCGGCATTCCAGATCGCCGGCCCGGCAACGAATCGCGACTTCCTCGCAGCCTTGATCGCGCACGAGGACTTCGCCGCCGGCCGCATCCACACACGCTGGGTCGATGACCACGCGGGCCACCTGATCGAGGCCTCGCAGGCGACGCCTACGGCCGCCCCCACCTCCGGCACCGCCAGCGAGGGTCCGGTCGACCCGCTGGCCGGCCTCGACTTCTTTCGCTCCGGCGATGGCTCCTCGGTGGTCACGATGGGCGCACGAGCCGACACGCCGGAGCCCGTCGGGCCGCCGAACACCGAGCCCCTGCGCGCGCCGATCCAGGGCACCGTCCGCGAGATCCTGGCCGCCGAGGGCGACGCGATCCGCGAGGGGCAGGTCGTGTTCGTCCTCGAGGCGCTGAAGATGGAACACCTCGTGCCCGCCACCTTCGGCGGGCTCCTGCGGCGACTCACGGTCAGCGTCGGCGACACCGTCTACGAGGATCACCCGCTCGCCTTCCTCGAGGCCGCAGAGGTCGGCGGCCCCGCGGAGGACGCGTCCGCACCGCCCGACCTCGACTACATCCGCCCGGAGCTGCAGGCGATCCACGATCGGCGTCGGTTCCTGCTCGACGAGCATCGCCCGGAGGCGGTCGAGCGCCGCCACTCGAAGGGCAAGCGCACGCTGCGCGAGAACCTCGCGGACCTGGTCGATGACGGGACGTGGATCGAGTACGGGGACCTCGTCGTCGCCGCCCAGAGCAAGCGACGGTCAGAAGAGGAGCTGATGCGCAAGACGCCGGCCGACGGCCTCGTCGCCGGCATCGGCGCCGTCAACGGCAACCTCTTCGACGCACAACGAGCACGCACCGCCGTGATCTCCTACGACGAGGCCGTCTTCGCCGGTACGCAGGGCATCCGTGGGCACGCCAAGACCGACCGCATGATGGAGGTCGCCGAGGAGTTCGCGCTGCCGCTGATCTTCATCGCTGAGGGCGCCGGAGGGCGTTCTGGCGACACGGACGGCATGCCCGGCATGGTCTTCCGCACCTGGGAGCTGATGGCGCGCCTCAGCGGCACCGTCCCGATCATCGGCGTCACCGCGGGACGCTGCTACGCGGGCAACGCCGCCATCCTCGGCATCTGCGACGTGATCATCGCGACGGAGGACGCCAACATTGGCATGGGCGGCCCGGCCGTGATCGAGGGCGGTGGCATGGGCGTCTACTCGCCCGAGGAGATCGGCCCGATGTCGGACCAGGTGCCGGCGGGCACCGTCGACGTCCTCGTCAAGGACGAGGCGGAAGCGATGGCCGTCGCCAAGCAGTACCTCTCCTACTTCCAGGGCCCGATCGACGACTGGGAGTGCGCCGACCAGCGCCTGCTTCGTCACGCGATCCCGGAGAACCGGCTGAGCGCCTACGACGTTCGCTCGGTGATCGAGGTGATGGCGGACAGCGGTTCGGTGTTGGAACTGCGCCCCGACTACGGCCACGGGATGGTGACCGCGTTCGTGCGCATCGAGGGTCGCCCGGTCGGGGTGATCGCCAACAACAACGAGCACCTCGGCGGCTCGATCGAGAGCTTCGGGTCGGACAAGGCGTCCCGCTTCGCGAAGATGTGCGACTCGTGGAACATCCCGCTCGTCACGATGGTCGACACGCCCGGCATGATGATCGGGCCCGAAGCGGAGAAGACGGCGCTGGTGCGGCGCACGAGCAACCTCGTCGTCACGCTGGGCAACGTGCGAACGCCGCGCTTCAGCATCATCCTGCGCAAGTGCTACGGCCTCGGCGCCAACACGATCCTCTTCGGCAGCGAGCGCGCCCCCTCGTTCACCGTCGCCTGGCCGACCGCCGAGTTCGGTGGCATGAACCTCGAGGCCGCCGTGCGCCTCTCCAACCGCGACGAGCTGGCTGCAATCGAGGACATCGAGGAGCGCGCGGCCGAGTACGAGCGCCTCGTCGCGCAGGCCTACGAGCGCGGAGGGGCGCTGAACGCCGCCGCGACGTTCCGCGTCGACGCGGTGATCGACCCGGTCGAGACGCGGCACTGGCTCACACAGGGGCTGCTCGCTGCGCCAGACTCCACGCCGATCCGCCGCGGCCGGCTGCCCAACCTGCCGACGTGGTAGGCGACCGCACCACACCGGCGTCGAGTGCCCTCAGCGACCTGAGAGTGCTCGACCTGTCGGACCGCCTGTCAGGCGCCTTCTGCGCACGCCTCTTCGGCGACTTCGGCGCCAAGGTCACGCTGCTCGAATCACCCGCCGGCCACCCCCTGCGGCGCGAGCCACCCTTCCTCGACGATGTCGCTGGTCCCGAGCGCTCACTGCTCCACGCCTTCGTCAACGCCAACAAACGCTCGCGGACCTTCGACGGCGCGAGCCTGGCGGCCGAGGTCGCGGCCACCGATGTGATCGTGACCACCGCCGCGCCGCTTCCCGACACGCTGGACGAAGCGCTGGAGGCACGGCGGGACAACGCCTTGCACGTCTCGGTCACCCCGTACGGCCTCGACGGCCCGCTGGCAGGAGCGCCCGGCAACGACCTCACCCTCTCGGCGATGAGCGGCTGGGCTGACATCTGCGGGTACGAGGGCGAGCCGCCGCTCCAGCTTCCCTCGCACCAGAGCAGCTACCTCGCCGGCGTGTCGGCCTTCGTTGGCGCCCTCGGCGCGCTCGCACGCCGCGACGTGTCAGCGGAGGGCTCCATCGTCGACGCCAGCGAACTCGAGGCGATGGTGGTGAGCACCGCCCCATGGTCACTGGCGCTGATCTACGAAGGGCTGGAGGGGTTTACCGCCGCGGTTCATCGGCACGTCCGAGACGGCCCCGGCTTCTTACGCGCGCGCGACGGTGAACTGGTCGCCGGGTTCGGGCAGGGCCCGTTCTGGACCGACGCGATGCACGTCCTCGGACTCAGCGAGCTCGCCGACGACGGGTTCGACGATCCGGCGGCGCGTCGCGAGCACCTGGCGAGCATTCGCCCCCGTATCGAAACGCGCATCGCCGAGCTGTCGCGATGGGAGGTCTTCGAGGCGCTCTCGACCGTGCGCTCGGTCAGCGGGGTCGTGCAGAACATCGCGGATCTCCTCGACAACCCACACTCGGCAGCACGGGACTACTTCGTCGAAACGAAGCTCGACGACCGCCCGCTGCGCATCCCGGGCGCACCGGCGCGCCTGAGCGGCACGCCATGGCGTCTCCGCTTGCCCGCGCCGAAGCTCGGCGAGCACGACCGCGAACGTCGCGACGAGCCCCCGAGATCCCGCGCAGCCCAGCCGCCAGCAAAGGCGCCGCCTGCCACCGCGCCCCTCGAGGGTGTGCGCGTCCTCACCTTCACGCAGGCGTGGTCGGGACCGCTCGGCACAGAGCTGCTGGCACTCCTCGGCGCCGACGTCGTGCAGATCGAGGCGAGGCGTCGCCCCGACGTGTGGCGCACCTACTCGGGTGGCTACGACGCACCAATCTCGACGAGAAGGCTCGACCCGGACCGACGCCAGCGCGCGTGGAACGTGATCGGGCTCTACAACGGCACGAACATCAACAAGCGTGCGATCACCCTCGACATGGGCGATCCGCGCGGCGCTGAGTTGTTCTGGCGCCTGGCGCCGAAGTTCGATGTGTTCGCCGAGAGCTTCAGCCCGCATACGCTCGCGAACTGGGGCGTGACCTTCGAGGCGATGCGCGACGCGCGCCCCGACGTGATCTTCGCCGCGCTCTCGGGCTACGGAGCGACCGGTCCGTACTCGGCCTACCCCGCAAACGGTGGAACGATCGAGCCGATGTCGGGGCTGTCATCCGTGACTGGCTACCTCGACGGGCCGGCCCAGAACACGGGCGGTCTCATTCCCGACCCGGTCGGCGGCATGCACTTCGCCTCCGCGATCCTGGTCGCGTTGCACCATCGCGCCCGCACCGGCGAGGGACAGTACATCGACCTCTCGATGATGGATGCCATGTCCGCCCACCTCGGCGATGCCGTCCTCGAACAGGCGGCGAACGGGCGCACGCGCCGCCCGATCGGCAACCGGCATCCTCGGCATGCGCCGCACGGCATCTACGCCGCGGCCGACGGCTGGCTCGCGCTCGCCGCCGAGAGCGACGAGGCGTGGCAAGCGCTCGCCGCGCACCTCGGGCGTCCGGAGCTTGCTGCTGACGCCCGCTTCGCCGACGCCACCGCCCGCAAGCGTCACGAGGACGAGCTCGACGCGGTGGTCGGCGCCTGGTGCGCCGATCAACGAGCGAACGACACCGCCAACACGCTGCGTCGAATCGGGTGCCCGGCCGCGCGGGTCGTCGAGCTAACGGCCGTCCTCGACGATCCGGATCCTCAGCTGCGGGCGCGCGGCTTCGTCCAGGAGGTCGAGCACGCGGAAGCCGGCCTCGACACGCTCGCCGTCGCGCCGTGGCGCCTCTCCGGACAAACCATCGAGGCGACACGGCCCTCGCCGGCGATGGGCGAGCACAGCTTCGAGGTCTTCGAGCAGGAGCTGGGCATGACAGCGAGCGAGTACGAGGAGCTTGTGGCGGCCGGCGTGACTGGCGACATGCCGCCGGAGTAACCGGCGGCGATCCTTGAGGCGGAATCGTCAGACGGTAAAGAGGTTGGGAGCCCCGGGGTGCGGCATCACCTCGGCGGCGGTGAGCGGATAGGCCTCCTTGCGGTAGATCTGCACCCGATGGAAGCCGAAGTCGGCGACGAAGAGCCGGTCACCATCAACCCGCACCGAGGCCGGCGCGCGGAAGCGCTTCTGGTCCTCGAGGACGGACATCTCGCGGAGGCGCAGCACCTTGGCGTTCGCCATGAGGTACACCCGCCCGAGCTTTGAGATCGTGGCGTCGCCGATGAACTGCTCGACGTAGCGGCCCTGCCGGTCGAAGAGCATGACGCGGTTGTTGCCTCGGTCGGCCACGTAGATGTCACCGTGCTGGTCGACCGCGACGCCAGCGGGGCGGTTCAGCTCGCCCTCGCCGTCCCCGCTCGAGCCGAAGGTCATCAGCGGCTCGCCGGTCGGGCTCAGCTTCTGCACCCGATCGTTGCGCCAGTCGCCCACGTAGATGCAGCCCGACTCGTCGAGGGCAATGCCCCACGGCATGTCGAACTCGCCGGGCGCGCTGCCGTAGCTACCGAAGCCGTCGATGTACTCGCCGTCGACGGTGAAGCGCTGGATACGATGGTTCATCGCGTCCGCCACCAGCAGGTGGCCCTCCGCGTCGAACGCCATCTGCGCCGGGCGATCGAGCTGGCCGGGCGCGCTGCCATGCTCGCCCCACTGCCCCAGCTGCTCGCCCTCGCGATTGACGATGGTGATGTTGTGCTGCGCCTCGTCCGAGACGTACAGCCGCTCTTCGGCGTCCCGAACGATCCCGACGGGCCATGTCCACCCGACGTCGATCACGCCGAGGTTTTTGTCGTCACGGTTGATCATGCAGATCACGCCGCCGACCTCGAACGGTCCGCGCCGCAGGCAATAGACCCGCCCCTCCTCGCCGAGGGCGATGTCGATCGGATACCACGTCACGCGCCGCATCCCGATGGTCGTTTCGTACGGGAACCCGGCGCGCAGCAACGCCTCGAACTCGCCCTGCTCGACCGCGTCGACTGAACTGGCACCGTTGGTGGTCATCGCCTGCCGCCCCTCACGCGACTGAGTGCTGGAAGGGGTTGATCTGCTCGAAGGCGCCACCCACGACCGGGACCGAATCGACACCCAGCCATTGGTCCAGCAGCGTCGCGTAGATGCTGCGGAAGTCGATCGTGTGGCGCAGGTCTTCGCCGTAGAGCCAATCCTGCGGATCGATCGAGGGGTACTCGGCGTACAGGCCACCCTCGACGCGGTCGCCGATCAGGTAAGCGCCGCCGCCGGAGCCGTGATCCGTACCAGAGCCGTTGTCCTTGATGCGACGACCGAACTCGGAGAAGACGAGCACCACCACCTCATCCGAGGCGTCGTGTTCCCGTAGATCCTGCATGAAGTCACTGACCGCCTCGGTCAACTCGGTGAGCAGCCCCGGCAACATCGTCGACTCGTTCGAGTGCAGGTCGTAGCCCGCATGCTGCGTGTAGAAGATGCGCGTCCCCAGCCCCGCGGTGTGAACGCGGGCTACGTCGCGCAGCGCCTGCGCGATCGGGTTCGGCGCGTATTCGACCTCGGACGAGTAGCGCCCGGGCACGTCCTTCAGCATGTCGGCGCTCTTCAGTACGCTGCGCCCGGTCTGCGCCAGGTAGTCCTGCACGATCCCGGTGCCAACCGGTGTGTACATGCGGCGGAAGCTGTCGAGGTCCTTGACCCGCTCCTCCTCCGCCTCGACGTCTGTCATCAACCCGAACTGATCGAGGTCACCCACGGAGGTCACGGTCACGCCCGACGCGGCGAGCGCACGAGGCAATCCGCGGCCGAAGCTGACAGCGGTCAGCGGATTCTCCGATCCGGCATCGAACTCGCGTGTCACCTTCGCGAGCCAGCCCTCGGTGGCGATCTCATCCGGCTCGCAGGTGTGCCAGATGTCCATCGCGCGGAAGTGCGAGCGATCCGAGTTCTCCCAGCCCACACCCTGGATCACCGCCAGGTCGCCCGCGTCGTACAGCTCCTTGAACGCCCGCGCCGCGGGATGCCAGGCGAGCTGATCGTCGATCGGCAGCGTGTCCTCGAGGGGGAGGCTCACGTTCGGGCGCGCGTCGCGTATGACGCCGCTCTGATACGGGATCAGCGTGTTCATGAAGTCGAGGCCGCCGTTGAGCTGTACGACAACAAGCACGGGCGCCTTCTGGAGTTTCGCGGTCATCGCTGTCCTCGCTACGCGAACTGATACTCGGGTGCGGCTACGATCAGCTGCAGGATTCGGCCGATGCGAGCCGCCTCCGCTTCGCTGACGTCGCCATCGAACACCGCTGGACCGCCCTCCCCAGCGCGCTCCAGCAGCGTAGCGCGCGTCTCGTCGCTCACCTCGAGGGGTCCGCAGAGCTCGAGGCAGCGGTCAACCAGCGCCTCCGGCGTGGCGTCGCCAGCGGCCGCGACGCGTTCGATGATCGCCGCGACGCCCGGGCGGTCGGTGTCCATCACCTGCGAGACCGCGAAGTTGACGCGCTCGGTCAGCGTGCCGGAGTCGAGCCACTCGTGCCCGGTGTGCCAGCCCTCGACGGAGGGCGGGTCCATCAGCGCCTGACCCATCAGGAGCGAAGCGCGCGAGAGGTGCGCCACCGAAAGGTCGGGGAACTGCGGCGCACCGGAGAGCTTGAGCGCACCGCCGATGAACTCGGCCGGGCTCTTCACCCGCGTGAAGCGCGCCTTGCGGAAGAAGTCGGACAGCAGCAGCGTCCGCATCACCTCGCGGATGTCGCCGTCAGACTCGCGGAACGCCTCCGCGAGGATCGCCACCGCCGCGGGGTCGCGCGGTGGCGTGTCGTGCCACGAGGGCACGGGCGCTTCGTCCGCCACGAAGAAGCTGTAGAGCTGCCGCGCGATGAAGCGGGCACAGGCCTCCTGTCTCACGATCACGTCGATCACGTCTTCGCCGTCTACGACCGTCTCGCCGAGGAACGTCTTCTCGTCGGTGTCGTGGTCAGCGGGGTCAAAGCGGAACTCGGAGTCGGTCGTGCTGTAGGGGTAGAGGGGCACCGGCTGGGTGAACGTCCAGCCCGTGAACGCGCGCGCCGCCGCCTTGATGTCGTCCTCGCTGTAGTTCCCGACGCCCATCGAGAACAGCTCCAGCAGCTCGCGACCGTAGTTCTCATTGACGGCGTCCGCGTGGTTCTCGGAGTTGTCGAGCCAGTGGATCATCGCCGGGTCGCGTGACAGGTCGAGGAGGATCTGCCGCATGGTGCCCATGCCGTTGGCGCGGAACATGTCGATCTGGATCACGATCGAGCGGGCGTGCGAACCCTTGAAGTACGCCGTCGCGAACACCTGGTGCCAGAACAGCGCCATCTTGTCGCGTAGCGGACGAGGGTTGTTCGCGAGGTTGTAGAGCCAGCGCGATGCCCAGCCGGTCGGCACCTCCGGACTGGTCGATGTGGGCAGGTACCGATCCAGGACGTCCCGGTCTGGCTCCCCAGCATCAGAGCCGGGGGATTCCGGCTGCAGGAACTCCTCGACGACCTCTTCGTAGGGGCGCGCGGCGAGCGACTCCAGTTCGTCGCGAGTCGCTCCCACGCCGACGCGACGCGTGAAGTGCGCTATCAGGGCGATCTGCTCGTTACCCATCGCCACGCCGTTCGCCCGCATCCGCGGCCTCGGCGGCGCCGCGATCACGCCGCCGCCGAGGCGGGAGCGCTCCCGCCTAGGTGTTCAGTACGTGGAACTCCCACGGCGACGGAGCGAACTTCAAGCGGTGCTCGCCGCCGTCGGGCTCCCAGCGTAGCCGTTTGCTGCTGTACACCGCTGTCTGAATCTCCTCGTGGAGGAAGATCCAGCCTTGCTGCGTGTAGTGCAGGATCCACGCCTCCTTGAGGATCTCGGCCCGCTCCTCCGGGTCGAACGCGCTCTTCTGCGCCTGCGTCAGCTCGTCCAGCTTCGAGCCGGGGATGGCCGATTGGTTGTAGAACCCCTCGTCGCCCCAGAAGGCAAGCGCGTTGCCCTCCACGTCGGCCGTGGGAGAGGACCCGAAGTAGAAGAGGCCCCACACGGTCTTGTCGCGGATGATCGGCAGCTCGTCCGCAAACGGCATCGACAGGATCTCGGCACGGATTCCAATCTTCTCCAGCGACTGCTGGACGATCTGCACGATCTCGTCGGACTGCGAGAAGTAACCGGTGCCGTGGTAGAGCGGGACATCGAAGCCTTCCGCGTAGCCCGCCTCGACCATCAGCGCCTTCGCCTTCTCGAGGTCGAACCCGGGGTCGAACTGCTCGATCTCGCCTGCCGGGAAGCCACCGGAGAGCGAGGACAGCCCCCTCAGCAGCCCCTCCTTGCCGGTGAGTAGCGCGTCGATGTAGCCCTGTCGGTCAATCGCCAGGTTCGCCGCCGCGCGCACCCGCTCGTCGAGGAAGGGGTTGACCTCTCCCGTGTCCGGAACGGTCGCCACCTGCGTGTTCATCTGGATGGCGTGGCCCAATCCGCGGTTGACGAAGACAACCTCGAAGTCGTCGTCGTCCCCGAACTCGCTCGTCGCAAGTTCCACTTCCATCTCGGGCACGAAGTCCGCCTCGCCCGCCTGCAGCGCGGCGACCTGAGAAATCGGCTCGGGCCGAATCAGCATGGTCATATCTTTGAACGTCGTCTTCCACGGGCCGTACGCGTTCGTGTTGTCCCAGAAGTAGTCGTCGTAGCGGGTGGCTTTGGTCTCCGTGTCCGGAATACGAGACACGAAGCGGAACGACCCGAACCCGGAGGGCTCGAGACCCGCCTGGTCAACGCCGACGCGCTCGAAGTAACGCCTGGTCACATGCGCTATGCCGAACGTCGTTGCAGGCAGAGTAACGTTCGGCGACAGCACCTTCAGGCGGATCGTCAGGTCATCGACCACTTCGGGCTCACCGAGGTCCGTCCAGAGCTGAGCCCGCGCGCTCGTAAAGTCATCGCGGTCGGCGAAGTCACCCTTCTCGGCGCTGCGCTGCATGCTCCAGGCGAGATCCTCGGCCAGATAGGGGAACCCCTCGTGATCGATGATCCCAGGATGCACCCTGATGATCACGGTCTCGTTCGCATCGGCCCATGCGAACGAGCCCATGTGGGGCACGGGCCTTCTGTCGACGGGGTGCTGGGCCAGGATGCCCCCGTAGAAGAACGAAGCGCTGAAGTAGTTGGCGACTCCAGCGACCGACTGCGGGTCGAGCGAGCCTCGATCCTCGCTGCGGACGATGCGTAGCTCGCCCTCACGGTTGATGTCCTCGGCGGCGACTGTTGGGGTCGCCGTCGCGCCAGGGCCGGTCGCGGTCGCGACTGGAGTTCCAGCTCCACCGTCGTCATCGTCGTCGTCGTCGTCGTCGTCATCGCCGCAGCCGATCAGCGCGGCGCCAGCCAGACCGGCAGCGCCGACGGCTGCACCCCGGAGGGCGCCTCGGCGGCTCAATCGCTGTTGAGAGAGTCGAGTCCAATAGCTGTGGTCGGTCATTGAATGCCCCTCCGGGTTCGGACCTGGAGTGTGGTCCGTCTCGGCGGATTGTAGCCAGATTTGGGACCGATTTCAAAGCGTATGTGTTAATCCAATGGTTTTTTTCGCCAACGCGCTCGACCCATTGACCGGTCGTGGGCTGATCCAGCCGCGTCAGCGAACGTTGCGCAACCGCGGATCGATCGCGTCTCGCAGCCAGTCGCCGGCGAGGTTCCCGCTCAGCGCGATCAGCAGGATCGCCACGCCGGGGATCGCGGTCAGCCACCAGGCGCGCGTCATGAAGTCGCGCCCTTCGGAGATCATGGCGCCCCAGCTCGGCGTACCGAGACCCACGCCGACGTTCGCGATCGAGGAGGCGGCGGTCCGCGTGATCACGCCCGACATCGGGGGCGGGTTCGGCGGCAAGTCGATCTTCGATCCGGCCGAAGAGGCAGCGCGGCTCGCTCGTGCGGCCGCGGCGCCGGTCCGAGTGGCGTACACGCGCGCCGAGGAAACGACGTGGGCAACCTTCCGCCCGGCTGCGCTCATCACGATCCGCAGCGGTTTCAAACACGACGGCACGCTGACGGCGTGGCATGCGACGCCTACCACGCCGGTGAGCGCGCCACGATCGGGCAACGCGGTTCTGTCTCTCCGTATGCGACACCGCACGCCCGCGTCACGGTCGCCCGCGCTGAGAGCCCGCTCGCCGCTGGCTCCTACAGCTCTCTCGGCGGAGCGGTTAACCACTTCGCGCGCGAAGTGCACATGGACGAGATCGCGAAGGCCGTGGGCGCAGACCCCGTCGAGCTGCGTCTACGCCATCTCGAGGAGCCGCGCTACCGCCGCGTGCTCGAACACGCAGCCGACGACTTCGGCTGGGACGGCAGTGCCGGCACGGGCGTCGCCATCGGGCTCGACGTTGGCTCTTATTCCGCGGTCTGCCTCGAGCTCGACGCCCAGCCAGTCGAGGTGCGCGTCACCCGCGTCTCAGCCGCGCTGGACTGTGGGCTCGTGGTGAACCCGGACGGCGCGACCAACCAGATGGAGGGCGCGATCGTGATGGGCATCGGCAACGCTCTATACGAGGCGATCGATTTCGAGCAGGGCCGCCTCCTGAACGCGGGTCTTGCGCGCTACCGCATGCCTCGAATCGTCGACGCACCCCGCATCGACGTAGCCCTACTTGGCGAAACCGACACACCCTCGACGGGAGCGGGCGAGCCGGGCATCGTGCCGACCGCAGCCGCCGCCTCGAACGCTGTCTTCAACGCCACTGGTGAGCGCCATCGCGAGCTGCCGATCCAGCGGCACCGCGGCGCCTAGCGAGCCGGATCTAGTCCGACCGCTGATGTGGTCGTCAAGCCCGCGTCGGCGGGCAAGAAACTCGTCTCGCTGAGTCGGTCTGGTCATCAGTACCGGGGCCTACCAGGTGTCCAGGAACGTCCGCCGTCCACGGCGGAGTGGCTCGGATTCGGGCACGGACTTTAAGCCATCTACGATCCAGCGTCGGGTCTCAAGAGGGTCGATGACGTCGTCGACTCCGAAGACCGATCCTGCGTTGAGCGCCCCGCTGCGCTCGTAGGCTTCATCGACCAACGACTCGTACTCGGCCGCTCGCTGGTCGATGTCGTTGATCTCCGCGAGTGAGTCTCGATTCGACAGCAACACGCTGGACTCGAGGTTCATCCCGGCGAACTCGCCTTCAGGCCACGTCACCGTGAAGAGGGGTGCCCGACCGCTGCCGGTCATGACCGCAATCGAGCCCAATGCGTAGCCCTTCCGGAGGACAATGCTGAACCGAGGAGTCTCAAGGTTCGCCCCGGTGACGAAGAGGCGACTGGAGTGGCGGACCAGAGCGGTCCTCTCGACCTCGGGTCCTACCATCATCCCGGGCGTGTCGACGAGGGTGATGATTGGGATGTTGAAGGCGTCGCAGAGCTGCCAGAAGCGAGCGACTTTATCCGACCCCGGGCTGTCGATTGCTCCCCCAAGATACGCATTGTTGTTTGCCGTCAGACCAAAGGGGTGGCCTTCGATCCGAACGAACGCTGTGACCATGCTGATACCGAATTCGGGTCGCAGCTCCAGAACCGAATCCTTGTCGGCGAGGATTCTGATCAACTCCCGAATGTCGAAGCTGCGATGACGGTTCTCGGGAATGATGTGGCGTAACCGTCGCTGATCCTCGGACTCCCAAGATGCGATTGATCCCTGGAAGTAGGAGAGACACTTCTTCGATGCTTCGATTGCGTCGTCTTGGTCCTTGACGAGGATGTCGACCGTGCCAGCCGGCACCGTGTCTGACGTCGGGCCGATCTCCTCCGGTAGGAACACCCCCATGCCCCCGCCCTCGATGGTTGATGGCGCGCCCATCGCAATCAGCGAGTCCTCGGTGGCGATGATGATGTCGGTCAGTCCAAGAATCGCGGCGTTCCCTGCATAGCACCAGCCAGCGGTTACTCCGATCATCGGGACCTTGCCACTGAGCTGCGCCATCCTCTCGAACGTGCGGGTAGCCGGGTGGCCACGACCGCTCGGACCGTTCTGTGGATCCCCGGCTGGGGCGCTCCCGGAACGGGCACCGGCTCCTTCCGCGTGGAAAATCAGCGGAAGCGAGAGCGTGTCGGCCAGTTCCACCATCCGGTCGGTCTTGTCATGCCCGCGCCCACCCTGGGTACCGGCATACACCGTGTCGTCATAGGAGATGAATATCGTGCGGGCACGCTTGGGGTCGAAAAGGTCTCCGTTGACCGATCCGATTCCTGCGACGAGTCCGTCCGCGGGGGTCTTGCGGATCAAGTCGTGTAACAAAAGCCCCCTCCGGGGGGTGGAGATGGTCAGGGGGCCGTACTCGACCCAGGTGCCGGGGTCGATGAGCTGGGAGATGTTCTCTCGTACCGTCCGACGCCCTCGACTGTGGCGACGCTCCACCGCCTCGGGGCGATTCTTGTCGAGGATAAACTCGCGCCGGTCGAACAACGCCTGCAGACTCGGGCGTATGTAATCAACGTCGATCTCGGGCTCTTCGCGTTCGATCGCCTCGCCAACATCCATGACCTCGACGAACGCGAGAGCATGTCCCTCGTAAACAGTCTCGCCGGAGTTGACGGTCACATGTCGAACCAGGCCCCCGAACTCCGCCTCTACCGTGTGCTCCATCTTGAGCGCGCTCAACACGAACAGCAGTTGGCCCTCACGGATCACATCGCCCTCTTCGATGAGGATCTCCGTGACCGTGGCCTGCAGGTGCGCCGATATCGGCTCCGTGTTCGGTGGGCCCGTCAGTACTGGCGCTGCGTCGCCCATCCGGGTCGGTTCCCCTTGGCGGAAGAAGTCGAGCGAGGCCAAGGGGTCCCTGCGGTCGATGGCCGCCCCTGCTTGGCTTACAGGCGCGTTGGCGCTCTCCGGTGCATCGTCGACGGTCCCCAGGAGCTCGATGTGGTCGTCCAACCACGCCGTGTAGACGTTCTGCGTAGCGAAGTCATCGTGCTGGAGCACACGGCCCAAGAACCCGATGTTCGTTTCTAAGCCCTCGATCTGGAACTCGTTCAGCGCACGGGTCAGGCGTCCGCGTGCAGCCCTGAACTCGTCCGACGGTGAGTGGACAATGACCTTCGCCAGCAGCGAGTCAAAGTTCGGGTTGGTCACATAGCCTGGCACGGCGTAGGTGTCGACGCGGACGCCCGGGCCCGAAGGCGGTTGGAACGTCGTCAGCTTGCCGCCTGAGGGACGGACGTTTCCATCGGGCGTCATCTGTTCGGTGTTCACGCGCGCCTGGATGGCGAAACCGCGCGCAAGCGGCACGGCTCCTTGTTCCAGATGCAGGTCGCTCAGCGTCTCGCCGCGGCTAAGGCGCAGCTGTGCCTGCACCAGGTCGACGCCGGTGACTTCTTCGGTCACTGTGTGCTCGACCTGGAGCCGGGGATTCGCCTCGATGAAGACAAACCGGTCCGCCGCCGTCGTGTCCACGAGGAACTCGAACGTACCGAGACTCAGGTAGGAGACGGCCTCGGCCATTCGCACCGCTGCCGCGCAGATTGCTTCTCGAGTATCGGAGCTCAGGCTGGGACTTGGCGCGATCTCGACGAGCTTCTGATGCCGCCTCTGGATGCTGCACTCTCGTTCGCCGATGTGGCTCACAGTGCCGCCTCCATCGCCGATGACCTGGACTTCGATGTGCCGAGCTCTTGGCAGGTACTGCTCAACAAAGACGTCGCCGTTGCCGAACGCAGCGTCCGCTTCTGACTGGCAGCGCGCGTGGGCCTTCACAAGGTCGTCGAGCCTCTCGACCACTCGCATGCCGCGGCCGCCACCACCGGCGATCGCCTTGATCATTATCGCGCCGCCGTCGCCTAGGGCCTCCAGGAACTGGCGCGCGCCCTCAGCCGTCACCGGCCCTGGGCTCCCCGGCAGGACTGGGACACTCTGGTCCTGCGCGAGGCCCCTCGCGCGGGATTTGTCGCCGAGCAGGTCAAGCGTGTCGACCGAGGGACCCACGAAGACGATCCCCTCCTCAGCGCAGCGGCGAGCGAACTCCGCGCTCTCGGCAAGGAAACCGTATCCTGGATGGATCGCATCGCAACCGGCCGTCTTCGCGATCGCGAGCACCTGGGCGATGTCGAGGTAGGCGGCCGCACCACGGCCCGTCAGAGCGTGCGCCTCATCGGCTCGGTGGACATGCGGCGACTCGGCGTCACCTTCGGAAAACACTACGGCGGTCGTAATACCAAGCTCTTCCGCGGCACGAATGATGCGAATGGAGATTTCACCGCGATTCGCGATCAGAAGCTTGTGCAGGTCCATCTAGGTTGTCCTCGTTTCGGGTATCGAGGCTGTTCAATATTGAGCACCGCGACGTCTTCTGTGTAGGCCCAATTAGAAGTGCCGGAAGAGGACTACCGCGAGTGGGCTCTGATGCTCCTATCGCCTGTCAAGCGAGCGATTCGGGGCGCGGGAGGTGGCGATAGAGCTGCCGTGCGACGTAGCGCTTGAGCGAGCGGATGATCTCGCGCTTGGAGCGGCCCTCGCGCGTGCGCCGCTCGACGTAGCGGCGGGTGCGGGGGTCGTGGACCATGCGGACCATGACGATTCGCCAGAGCGCTTGATTCGCGGTGCGGTCGCCACCGCGGTTGAGTCGTTTGCGGATGGTCAGCCCCGACGAGGCGTCGATCGGGGCGACGCCGCAGTGATGGGCGAACGCCGCCTCGCTGCGGAGGCGTTGCGGGTTGTCGCCGGCGGAGACGAGCAGAGCGCCGGCGGTGTCGGTGCCCACGCCGAAGCAGGCCACCAGGGCGGGTGCGGTGGTGGCGACCAGCTGCTCGAGCACGGTGTCGAGGCGGCGGCGCTCTGTCTCGAGGCGCTGCACCCGTCGAGCCAGCTCACGCAGGGCCAGCTTGGTGGCGCCGACGGCGGTCGTGGGGTCGGCGGGGCGCAACCGCGCCGCGGTCGTCACCAGCTCGAACACAGTGCTGCCCCGCAGTGCGGCCCGGAGGTCGTCCGGTCCACTCACGAGCAGGGCGCGCATCTGGTTGAGGGCCGTCGTGCGTGCATGCCCGGCCGAGCGGCGAGCCGTGCGCAGCGCGCGGATCGCCTCCACGGCACCGCTGCGGGTCTTCGCCTCACCCGAGGCCTCCCCTGACTGCGCAGCGCGAGCGGCGGCGATGGCGTCGACGGGGTCGGACTTACCGTGGCGGCGTCGCAGCTGGCGGTTGGGGCGATTCACCTCCACCACCGCCACCGCCTCGGCGAGCAGGTAGCGGGTCAGGCCAGCGCCGTAGGTGCCCGTCCCTTCGACGCCGATGCGCTCGACCGGACCAAGGCTGCGGAGCCAGGCGAGCGCCTGTCGGTAGCCGGCCGTGGTCGTCGCGAACGACCGCACCCCGAGCTCGCCGCCCCGCTCATCGAGCGCGGCGACCACGTGCTGGTCGCGGTGCGTGTCGACCCCGGCGGTGACGCGCGTGGTCGCATCTGTCATGGTGGTCATCGTCATCCCTTCATCGAACAATCTGTGCAGGGTGGCCGCACGTGCCGGGACGGCGGACAGGACAGGGACGAGCCGCCAAGGCAAGCTCCTATGAGGTCACGTTCGCCCGACCGGTGCGTGCCAGATGGACTCGGAGGCGCGGCCGACAGATCAGAGCGAGAGCAGCCGAAGCGCCAGTCAGAATCTGGGGTCAGACCGAGCCCGGGAGCCCACCCGGCACCGTAAACGCTCGCCGCCTAGTGGTGGCTGGGCGTCGTACCGATCATCCCTGTCAGATCTCAGACCACGGATTATAGGGCGAAGCGCGTTCAAGGCTGTTGGGGGTGACTACGCCGCCGTGAGCTCGCCGATCAGCGAGCGCCAGCGAGTGAGGAAGAGTCGTCGCTGCTCGGCGAGTGAGACATGACTCTCGCCCCGGCGACGGACGCGGAAGTACTGTCGCAGCTCATCGAACGCGGCGCAGAAGCGCGAGGCTGACTCGAAGCTCCCGAAGCCGAGCATCGGGTAGTAGCGCTGCTTCACTGCGCGATGGCTCTGCTCGGTGTAGTTGTTGAGGTATTGCGTCGTTCGGTGCCACGCCTTGCGACCGATGATCCAACGGATCGCCCGCCGATACGCAGGGTGCAGGTCTGTGGTGATGCGTCGAGGCCTGCCTTCCGCGACCTCGAGCAGACGGCGAAGGAACATCCGCGCAGCATGCTTGTCGCGGTGCTCGCTCAGCATCGAGTCAATGAGATCTCCACGGTGATCGATGGCTCGGTAGAGGTAGCACCAGCGCCCGCTGACCTTGACGTACGTCTCATCGAGGTACCAGGAGACTCCGGCCCGGCCGCGGCGCTTGGCGCGCAGCTGCTCAGCGAGCAACGGAGCGAACCGGAACTCCCACTCGCGGATGGTCTCGTGCCTCACTTCAAAGCCGCGTTCGAGCAACAGCTCGGCGACGTCGCGAAAGCTCAGCTTGTAGCGCAAACGCCACAGCACGGCGAGCAGCACGATGTCCGTCGGGTACTGGAAATCGTTGAAGGGCGTACCGGTCCGCTCGTTGAAGATGCTCTGACAAGCGCCGCAGGCGAACGTGCCGTACCCCAGCGAAATGCGCCGCCTGCGACGATTAGTCTGGTTCGAGCCGCAGCGCGGACAATCCACCGTCAGTCCTCTCCCGCATCGCCCGATCAGCGCGACGCTAGCAGCAGAGTCGTGGTCTGAGATCTGACAGGGATGATCGGTACGACGCCCAGCCACCACTAGGCGGCGAGCGTTTACGGTGCCGGGTGGGCTCCCGGGCTCGGTCTGACCCCAGATTCTGACTGGCGCTTCGGCTGCTCTCGCTCTGATCTGTCGGCCGCGCCTCCGAGTCCATCTGGCACGCACCGGTCGGGCGAACGTGACCTCATAGGAGCCTGCCTTGGCGGCTCGTCCCTGTCCTGTCCGCCGTCCCGGCACGTGCGGCCACCCTGCACAGATTGTTCGATGAAGGGATGACGATGACCACCATGACAGATGCGACCACGCGCGTCACCGCCGGGGTCGACACGCACCGCGACCAGCACGTGGTCGCCGCGCTCGATGAGCGGGGCGGCGAGCTCGGGGTGCGGTCGTTCGCGACGACCACGGCCGGCTACCGACAGGCGCTCGCCTGGCTCCGCAGCCTTGGTCCGGTCGAGCGCATCGGCGTCGAAGGGACGGGCACCTACGGCGCTGGCCTGACCCGCTACCTGCTCGCCGAGGCGGTGGCGGTGGTGGAGGTGAATCGCCCCAACCGCCAGCTGCGACGCCGCCACGGTAAGTCCGACCCCGTCGACGCCATCGCCGCCGCTCGCGCTGCGCAGTCAGGGGAGGCCTCGGGTGAGGCGAAGACCCGCAGCGGTGCCGTGGAGGCGATCCGCGCGCTGCGCACGGCTCGCCGCTCGGCCGGGCATGCACGCACGACGGCCCTCAACCAGATGCGCGCCCTGCTCGTGAGTGGACCGGACGACCTCCGGGCCGCACTGCGGGGCAGCACTGTGTTCGAGCTGGTGACGACCGCGGCGCGGCTGCGCCCCGCCGACCCCACGACCGCCGTCGGCGCCACCAAGCTGGCCCTGCGTGAGCTGGCTCGACGGGTGCAGCGCCTCGAGACAGAGCGCCGCCGCCTCGACACCGTGCTCGAGCAGCTGGTCGCCACCACCGCACCCGCCCTGGTGGCCTGCTTCGGCGTGGGCACCGACACCGCCGGCGCTCTGCTCGTCTCCGCCGGCGACAACCCGCAACGCCTCCGCAGCGAGGCGGCGTTCGCCCATCACTGCGGCGTCGCCCCGATCGACGCCTCGTCGGGGCTGACCATCCGCAAACGACTCAACCGCGGTGGCGACCGCACCGCGAATCAAGCGCTCTGGCGGATCGTCATGGTCCGCATGGTCCACGACCCCCGCACCCGCCGCTACGTCGAGCGGCGCACGCGCGAGGGCCGTTCCAAGCGCGAGATCATCCGCTCGCTCAAGCGCTACGTCGCACGGCAGCTCTATCGCTACCTCCCGCGACCCGAATCGCTCGCTTGACAGGCGATAGGAGCATCAGAGCCGCTCTCAGTCGCACGTATAGCCCATGGACGCTCGCCGCTGGAGGAGCCGCGAGCCGGTACACTTCCGCCCGCGGGGGGATGCCGGCACCATGGCGACTGCTCTCGATGGCGTGCGCGTGCTCGATCTGTCCGGCCGGCTCGCCGGCGCGTATGCGTCGCGCCTGCTCGGCGACTTCGGCGCCGAGGTGTGGCTGGGAGAACCTCCCGAGGGGCATGCGCTGCGCCGCGAGCCGCCCTTCCTCGACGCGTCGCCCGGCGGTTCGCTGCTGCACGAGTACGCCAACCTCAACAAGCAATCGATTGCACTCGATGCGCCTCGGGAGGCGGGGCGCCTGGCGGCGGCTGCCGATGTGCTCGTCACCACCGCCGTCCCGCCCTGGCCGGCCGTCGTCGAGGCGGCGGCGAGGGCGCTCCCGGCCGATGCGGTGCATCTCTCGCTCACGCCGCACGGGTTGGACGGTCCGCTGGCGACAGTGCCGGGGAATGACCTGACGGCATCGGCCCGCAGCGGGTGGGCCGACATGAACGGCTTCCAGGGAGAGCCGCCGCTGCAGCACCCACCGCTGCAGGCGAGCTATCTCGCCGGGGTCCTGGGGTACGTCGGCGTGGCTGGAGCCCTCCACGGCGCGCGCCGCGACGGCGTCGGCCAGCTGATCGACATGAGCGAGACCGAGGCGATGACGCTCACCGCCGCGCCGTGGCTCCTGGCCGCGGCCTACGAGGGCCCGGACGGCCAGCGCGCTCGCGTGCATCGGCGCCAGCTCGACTCGGGCGCGCCGATCTACCGTGCGCGGGACGGGCGCGTCTTCGCCGCCCTCGGCGGGATCGGCGGGACCTGGCAGGACGCGATGCGCGTCCTCGGGCTCTCCGATGTCGCCGCAGATGAGCGCTACCAGGATCCGGAGGCCCGGCGCGAGGCCCAGCAGGAGCTCACCGCGCTGGTCGCGAAACAGATCGCCAGCCTGTCGCGGTACGAGGTGTTCGAGCGCCTGGGCAGCACTGGGAGCGTGACCGGCGTGGTGCAGACGGCCGCGGACTTGCTGAACAGTTCGCAGCTCGAAACGCGTGGCTACTTCGGGAAGACCATGGTCGGCGAACAGCGCCTGCGCGTGCCGGCGGTCAGCGCCCAGCTCAGCGTGACCCCTCCCTCGGTCCGCACGAGCGCGCCACGGCTCGATGAGCATCGTTCGCGGATCATTGCCAGCGCCCGAGGGCGGAGCGCGGGCGCCCCGCCCCACGGTAGAGGCGGCGCGGGCACCGCTCGCAGGGATCCGCGTCCTGACGTTCACCCAGGCGTGGTCGGGGCCGTGGGGCACCGAGCTGCTCGCACTGCTCGGTGCCGACGTCGTCCAGATCGAGGCGCGGCGCCGTCCGGACATCTGGCGCGCCTTCGCCGCCGGCTTCGACTCACCGATCCCGTCCGGCGTGCGCGATCCGTCGAAGCGGCAGCGTCCCCTCAACACGCAGGCGCTCTACAACGCCATCACCTGAACAAGCGCGGCATCACCCTCGACATGACGATTCCGGAGGGGCAGGCGCTGTTCTGGCGGCTGGTCCCTCGCTTCGACGTGGTGGCCGAGAACTTCAACGTCGACGTCATGGACAAGCTGGGCGTGACCTTCGAGCGGCTCCGCGCGCGCCGACCCGACGTCGTCTACGCCTCGCTCACCGGCCACGGCGGGACGGGGCCGTACGCCGGCTTCACGGCAACCGGCGGCAGCATCGAACCGATGTCCGGGCTGACGTCGTTGCATGGCTACGCGGGCGGACTGCCGCAGAATACTGGCGGCCTGTTCCCCGACCCGGTCGGCGGTTGCTACCTCGCCGCGGCGATCATCTCCGCGATTCACCATCGCGATCGCACGGGCGAGGGCCAGAGCATCGACGTGTCGATGACCGAGGCGATGGCGATGCACGTCGGCGACGCGGTCCTCGAGTACGGCGCCAACGGCGTGATCCGCGGTCCCCAGGGCAACCGCCACCCTCGGATCGCACCTCACGGCATCTACCAGGCCTCCGCTGACGCCTGGATCGCGATCGCGGCCGAGACCGACGAGGCATGGCAGGCGCTCGCAACCGTGCTCGGGCGCTCCGATCTCGCCAGCGATCGGCGCCTCGATTCCATGGGCGGTCGGAAGCAGCACGAGGACGAGATCGACGCCGCGATAGGCGAGTGGGCGGCCACCCCAACAGGCGGGGCCGGCCGCGGACCGTCTGGGGGCGGTCGGCGTGACCGCCGCCCGGGTGCTACCGCTCGAGGAGGTCTACCAGCCGCCGGCGGCGCATCTGCTCGAGCGGGGCTTCGCGGTCGAGGTCGAGCATCCAGAGGCAGGGACGCACTGGCTTCCTCGCGCTCCGTGGATGCTGCGCGGCACGCCGATCGCGGACCCCCGCTACTCGCCGATGCTCGGCGAGCACTCGTTCGAGGTGCTCTCCGAGGAGCTCGGCGTTTCGCGGGCTGAGTACGAACACCTGGTGGCGATCGGCGTGACCGGGGAAACCGCTCCGGAGTAATCTCTCGGCGAAACGAGGGGAGTGATGCCATGGCCGACGGCGAACTCTCGGTCCACGCAGGACCAATCACCCGACTCACGCTCAATCGACCCGAAAAGCACAACGCACGCGCGCCCCGATGCGCGGCGAGCACTCCGAGTACGTCGTGCGGGAGATCCTCGGACGCTCGCGGAAGGAGTTCGACGCGCTCGTGGTCGAGGGCGTGATCTTCTGACCGAAAGCGTATGGGTTAATCCAATGGTTTTTTCGCCAACGCGCTCGACCCATTGACCGGTCGTGGGCTGATCCAGCCGCGTCAGCGAACGTTGCGCAACCGCGGATCGATCGCGTCTCGCAGCCAGTCGCCGGCGAGGTTCCCGCTCAGCGCGACCAGCAGGATCGCCACGCCGGGGATCGCGGTCAGCCACCAGGCGCGCGTCATGAAGTCGCGCCCTTCGGAGATCATGGCGCCCCAGCTCGGCGTGCCGAGACCCACGCCGACGCCGAGGAAACTGAGCCCGGCCTCGGCCAGGATCACCGCGGCCACCTCGAGCGTCGCAAGGATGACGACGACGTTGAGAATATTGGGCACGATGTGTCGGGTGATGATCCGGAAGTCGCTCGCGCCGAGCGTCGACGCGGCGGTGATGAAGTCGCGCTCACGCAGCGACAGCGTCTCGCCGCGAACGAGACGTGCGTAGCCGGTCCAGAAGAATACGGTGAGCACGATGAACACGTTGCGCAGGCTGGGCCCGAACAACGACGCGAGGAGGACGGCTGCGAGGATCCCCGGCAGCGCCAGCTGTACATCGACGGTCCTCATGATCAGCTTGTCTGCAAACCCCAGTCGCCATCCGGCGATCACACCAACTGCCGTCCCGCCCACGGCCGTTATAGGGATCACGACTCCAACGATCAGGAGCGAGACACGAGATCCGTACACCATGCGGCTGAAGATGTCGCGCCCCAGGTTGTCGGTGCCCAGGATGTGGTCGCTCGACCCTCCAGCCCAGATCGGCGGCTTGAGCCGATCGAGTAGCACGATCTCCCTCGGGTCGTGAGTAGCGATCAACGGTGCGAACAAGCCGACGAGCACGAACGCGCCCAACAGTGCCAGGGGCGCCGCAATCCCGATGCGTCGGCGGAATACTCGAATACGCTGCCTCGGCCGCGCCTCCGCGAAGGGAGTGCGGAGCGCAGCGTCGGTGGCGGCGGTCACATCGCGCTCGCTTTGATGCGCGGATCGACGAACCGGTACGAGAGGTCGACCGCGAGGTTCCCGAGGACGATCGTCGTGGAGATGATGATGATGCCGACCTGTATCACCGGGTAGTCCGACGTCTGGATGGCCCCGACGATCAGCCGACCGATTCCAGGCCAGGCGAACACGGTCTCGACGATGACCGAGCCCGCGATCAGCCTCCCGATCTGCAGTCCGAAAATCGTCGTCACTGGGAGCAGCGCGTTCCGCAGCGCGTGTTGGAGGATCACCTGGCGCTCGGCCAGCCCCTTGGCCCGCGCGGTCCGTACAAAGTCGGACTCCAATACCTCGAGCATGGCGGAACGCGTGATGCGCGTGATACCGGCCGCGCCGGCGGTCCCGATCGTGATCGTCGGCAGGATCATGTGCGTCAAATCGCCGCTGCCGCCCGTGGGCAGCCAGCCGAGCCTGACGCCAAAGAACAGGATCAGCATGAGCCCGAGCCAGAAGTCCGGGGTCGCCTGCCCCCACAAGGCCAATACCCGTGCGAACCCGTCAATCGGTCGTCCGCGGTAGACCGCGGCCAGCACCCCGGTGGTGATGCCCAGTGCCAGCGTGAAGGCGAGGCCCGTTGCACCCAGCTGAAGTGTCTTGACCGCCCGCAACCGCACTTCCTCGAAGGCCGGCCTGCCGGTGCGGAAGGATCGACCAGTGTCGAGTCGAACGGTGTCGATCAGGAAGTCGCGGTACTGGATCACGATCGGATCCTTGAGCCCGAACTCCTCCTCGATCACTTCGCGGGCCTCCGGGGTAGTGTCGAGTTCCGCCAGATACTCGATCGGGTTGCCCACCACGCGGCTGAGAAAGAACACGATCGTGATCACGATGAACACCGTGAACATTGAAACGACGACCCGGAACACCAACAAACGGAAGAACTCCACCGTTACGTTCCTTCGTGTATCGACCCGTTCCCGTTGCCTGGTCGAAGGATGGCTTGCCCTCATCCGCAGGACTACCATCGCCGCTGACAGCGCGATGCTACCCTGCCGCCGCAAGACAGCACAAACGTCATAGTGATCGGCGACGGTCCAGAAGGCGGCAGCACGATGACCACACCTGCGCCGGGACGGCCACCCCTGCGAGGGGTGCGGGTGCTCGATCTGAGCGACGAGGCGGTCGTCCTCGCGGCCCGCTACCTGGCCGACCTCGGCGCCGAGGTCATCCGCGTCGAGTCGCGTTCCGGCGACCGCCTGCGCCGGCGTCCACCCTTCGTCGACGGCGAGCCGGGCCTCGAGCGCTCGCTGGCGCACCTGCACTACAACGGCGGGAAGCGCAGCGTCGCGCTGGCCCTCGACGATCGCGAGGCGTGGGAGCTCGTCGACCGTTTGGCCGCGAACGTCGATCTGATCATCGCGCCGCTGGAGCGCCCGCCAGCGGCGCAGGCGTTCTTCGACCCTGAGCGCCTGCTCGAGGCGCATCCTCGCGTGGGACTCGTCGACATGGTCTTCCGCCGAGGCGAAGCGGTACCGATCGCCTCCGACCTGATCGCCGTGGCGGCGGGTGGGCTGCTCTACTGCAACGGCTTTCCCGACCGCGCGCCCGACTACCCCGTCGGCAAGCTCGCCTACAAACAGGCCGCCCACACCGCACTGGCGGCAGGCATCGCTCTACTCCTCCGCGCCCGCCGGCAGGGTGTCGGTGGCTCGGCGACGGTCAGTCTCCAGGAAGCCACGATGTCGACGACGATCCAGGCGGCCAACCAGAACATGTGGCGCTGGTACGGCAAGGTGGCGCGGCGGGGGCAGTTGTCCGTGACGACGATCGGACCGACCGGGCTGATCTGGGTCGAGACCGGTGGCGTCATCTACAAGTCACAGGACCAGCGCTGGGTCGTGTTCGGCATCTGGCCGACGCGTTGGGACGGATTCGCCACCTGGTTCGAAGAGGTCACTGGCTCGCGTAAGTTCCTCGAGGGCGAGTGGACCGACCCGGCCCGCCGCGCCGGTGCCCGCGAGGAGTTGAACGAAGCGATCAGCGCGATTTGCGCGGCGCTGCCTCGCGACGAGCTGGTCCGTCGAGGGCAGGAGTTCGGCCTGCTCGTCACGCCCATCAACCAGGTCGATGACATCGCGCGCGACGAACACCTCAACGCGCGGGGCGTCTTCCCGATGGTCCACCACCCGGCGCTCGGCCGCGACCTGCCGAGGATCCGCGGTCCCTTCCGCTCCTCGCTGTTCGAGCCGCCCATCGAGCCGGCGCCGGCGCTGGGCGAGCACACTTCGTGGGCGCTCCGCGAGATCGCCGGGCTGAGCGACGAGGAGTTCGAGCGCGCCTGCGCCACCGGCCTCGCCGAAACCTCGACGGCCCTCGCTGTCAAGGAGGTGCAGGCATGACCGCGCTCCCGCTCGACGGCATACGCGTGCTCGACTTCTGCTGGCAGGCGGCGGGACCGCTGATCACGGAGCTACTCGCGAACCTGGGCGCCGACGTCGTCAAGGTCGAGACCGCGCGCAACGTCGATCGCGTGCGTGTGTTCCACCAGCCAGAGGAGAACTACGGCGTCGACACCGGCGCGTTCTTCATGGACTGCAACACGAACAAGCGGAGCCTCACGCTCGACCTGAAGCAGCCAGACGCGGTCGAGGTGATCTTCGAACTGCTCCCGAGCTTCGACGTCGTGACCTCGAACTTCGCGCCCACCGCCATGGCTGGCTGGGGGCTCGACTACGACGCCCTTCGGGCGGTCCGGCCCGACATCATCGTCGCGAGCTTCCCCGTGATGGGGCACAGCGGTCCCAGCACGAACTGGCGCGGCATCGGCAACAGCGTGACAGGGATGTCCGGCGTCGGTGCTCACACCGGATTCCCCGACCGGCCGCCGGTGGGCCTCGGCACGTTGCACACCGACTTCACCCTCGCACCGATCGGCGCCGCGCAGATCATGGCCGCGCTGCTCGACCGCGAGCTCTCCGGCGAGGGCCAGTTCATCGAGATCGCCCAGTACGAGGGCGCCATCAACCTCCTCGACACCGAGCTGCTCGACTACCTCGTCAACGGCGTGATCGCCCCCCGCACCGGCAACCGTTCCCAGGAGTTCGCCCCGCACGGCGTCTTCCGCTGCGTCGGCGACGATCGCTGGGTCGCCGTCGAGGTCCGATCGGCCGTCGAGTGGCAGCAGCTCGCAGCCGTGATCGGACGCACCGATCTGGGCTCCCGTCCCGACCTGCAGCACCTCGACGGGCGGCAGGCCGCGGCCGATGAGCTGGAAGCGGCGATCGAGGCCTGGACATCGACCCTCGACGCCGCGGAGGCTGCGCAGCTCCTCGACGGGCGCGGTGTCACGGCCGCAGCACTCGAGGACGTGAGTGAACTCACCGACCGAGACGAGGCGATGCGCGAATTCTTCGTAGAACTCGAACACCCGACAGGCGTGCCCTTCGTCGTCCAGCACCAGCCGTTCACCTGGGACGGCGAACGACTGCCCCTCACCCGCTCGCCGCTCCTCGGCGAGCACAACGAAGCGATTCTCCGCCACGAGCTCGAGATGGACGAGGAGCGCTTCATCGATCTGCTGACGCGGCAGGTGATCTATTGATCGGCTCGTGTGCGCACGACCGACTCGGCTAGCGCTCGAAGACCTCGTCCGGCAACGCCTCGTCGTTCAGCCACGCCTCGAGGTTCGCGAGGAAGCCGACGCGCGCCCGCTCCGGGTGCCCCGTCGCCGCCCACGAGTTGTGAGGCGACACGATCACGTTCGGCAGAGCCCAGAGCGGCGACTCCGCCGGGAGCGGCTCCTGCGCGAAGACATCGAGGTAGGCGCCGCCGATCGCGCCCGCCTCCAGTGCGGCCACGAGCGCCGGCTCGTCGATGATGGCGCCGCGAGCGACGTTGAGGACGTGCGCGCCTCGAGGCAGCAGCGCCAGACGCTCCGCGTTGATCGCGCCCCTCGTTTCGGCGTTCAGGTTGGCCGCCACGAGCAGCCAGTCGGCCCGCGGCAGCACCTCGTCGAGGCGGTCCGGGTGCACGAGTTCGTCGACCGGCTCGCCTCCGGCAGCGGGCCGGCGTCGCACGCCGATGACGTGCAGACCGAACGCGCTCGCGAGACGGGCCACCTCCGACCCGATCGCTCCCAGTCCGAACACGACGAGCGTCTGGGCGCTGAGGTCGTTCGCGATCAGTTCTGGCGGCAGGCGCTCCCACCGCCGCTCGCGTTGCGCCGCGGCGAAGTACGGCAGGCGGCGCGCCAGCGAGAGCAGTCCCGCCATCGCCGAGTGCGCGATCGGCTCGGCCGCCGCCGAGGGCGAGTTGGAGAGCCGGACACCGCGGTCGAGCAGCGCGCCGAACCTCGGGTTGTCGATCCCGGCGAAGCCGAGGTGCGCCCAGCGCAGGTCCGGGAGCCGGTCCATGACCTCGAAGAACCGCCACACCGACGCGCCCTCGAAGAACAGGTCCGGCGAGGCGTATGCGGCCTCGACGCTCGCGAGGTCGGTCTCGGTCAGCTCCGGCTCAGCGTCCGGCGGGAAGCGGAGCGGCTCGGCCCAGCGCTGGGCCCGAGCCTGGATGGCCTGCAGCTCGTCGGCGCTGGCCTCGGCAACGGCATCCGTGATCAGCAGACGGCCCACCGCCGCCCCCTCCATCTGACGCAACCAGTCTCGCCGCACGTCATGATGTCATATGCGGGAATCCGGAAGTTCCCGGAATGTATCGGGGATCATTGAAGGTCAGTGCTGGGTCAGCGGAGAATCAATCGACGCTTGAAGCGCACCACCCGCGCCAGCCGAGCCGAGGACGCCCATGCCATCACGCCCCAACCGTCGCCGGCTCGTGGTGCCCCTCCTGGCCGCTGCCGTCTTCGTCCTGGCGGCGTGCTCTGGCAGCGACACGAACGAGGACACGTCAGCGGCGGAGGTCACCCCGACGACGACGCGACGCGCACCGCCCGGCGCCACGGCGTCGACCAACACGGCCACGCCTGACGCTGACGCCTCGCCGGTTGCGGCCGCAGAGCCGCCGCCGATACCCGACGGTCCGATCGCCGAGGACCTCGCCGCCGACCTCACGGCCCTGCTCGACATCCTCTTCATCAACCAGGACCCGTTCCGCCTCCAGGGCATCGAGCTGATCCGCCGGATCGGTGCCTCCGAGGATGCACGCGTCGCCTGGATCCTCGTCGATGCACTGCGCTTCCTGCCCGCCTTCGACATCCGCGCCGAGGTCATACGCGATGCGCTCACGGAGCTCACCGGGGTCGAATACGCTGACGATCCCTGGTGGGTGGCGGCCTCGAACCAGCTGATCACCTGGGACCTGCCCGCGCCGCCCGACTACGTGCAGTGGAAGCGCGTGCCCTTCGAGGATCTCTACGCGCCGTGGGCGTCCTTCTTCGACGACACCGAGTCGGGATTCGACTACCGCTACCTCACCTGGGGCGGCGCACTCGCCGATGCGCGCACCCCGGAGGACGTCGCGATCGGCCGCATCTGCGCCGGTTGCATCCCCGCACTCCACGACCCCGCCGTCACCGACGCCGCCGGCGGACGCTGGTACCCGGACGACTCCATCGTCTTCGGTCTGGTCGTTGGCGATGACGCGCGCGCCTACCCGAAGCACATGATGGAAGTGCACGAACTCGTCACCGACACCCTTGGCGGTCGCCGCGTGAGCATGCCCTACTGCACCCTCTGCGGGTCCGCGCAGGCCTACTACGTCGACGAACCGCCCGAGGGCTTCGCGACGCTCGACCTGCGCACCTCCGGTCTGCTGTCGCGCTCCAACAAAGTGATGTTCGACCTCAACACCTACTCCGCGTTCGACACCTTCACCGGCCGCGCCGTCTCCGGGCCGCTGCGCGAGGTCGGCGCGGCGCTCGAACAGATCACCGTCGTCACCTCGACGTGGGGCGATTGGAAGGCCGAGCACCCGATGACCACCATCGTCGCCAGTGACGCGGGCATCGGCCGCACCTACCGGCAGGACCCGCTGCGTGGCCGCGACGACAACGGTCCGATCTTCCCGGTCGGCGAAGTGGATCCCCGGCTACCGGTGCAGGAGCTCGTCCTCGGCGTAGAGGCCGATGCGGACACCCGCGTCTCGTTCCCCGTCGCGACCGCCCGACTCGCCCTCGCGGACGGGCAGGCGGTCGAGCTGGCCGGCGTGACCGTCGTAGCAGACGCCGGTGGACTGCGCGCCCTAGACGTCGACGGACAGGAGCTCGTCAGCCACCAGGCCTTCTGGTTCGCGTGGAGCCAGTTCTGGCCCGACACCCTGCTCTGGACCGGCCGCTAGGCCAGCCGCTCGCCGTCCCGCGGCTACCTCGTATCATCACGTTGGTGCTGACGCCCGTCAGCACGCGGAGCGAGGGGGCAAAGCATGAACATCACATCGGTCAGCGCGATCCCAGCGGCGCCAGACCCGGTGCCCAACCAGTTCAACTTCCCGCCGTGGAACTTCGTCTTCGTGAAGGTCGAGACCGACGAGGGCATCGTCGGCTGGGGTGATGCCACCTGCGGGCCGATGGCCGTCGTGACGATGGTCGAGGAGTTTGGCCGACTCCTGATCGGCGAGGACCCGTTCCCCATCGAGGCGCACTGGCAGACCATGGCGCATCGCAACTTCGCGCGTGGTGGCCCCATCCAGAACTCGGCGGCGGCCGGGATCGAGATGGCGCTCTGGGACATCAAGGGCCAGGCGCTCGGCGTGCCCGTCTACGAGCTCCTGGGCGGGAAGCTGCGCGACCGCATCTGGATCTACGGACGCTGGGACGGCGTCACGCCGGAGGTGGCCGCGGAGTTCGCGCAGAGCCAGGTCGCGACCGGGCTGACCGCGCTCAAGGGCGACCCGTTCGACCACCGAGGGCTCTACACCACCCATCAGTCGGAGCAGAAGGCGATCGCCACCCTCGCCGCCGTCCGCGACGCCGTCGGCTTCGATGTCGAGCTCCTCGTCGAGGCGCACGGCCGCCTGACCCCCGCCGAGGCGATCCGCATCGGCGATGCGATCGAGCCCTATCGCCCGTTCGTGTTCGAGGAGCCGGTGCCGTTCGAGAACATGGACGCGATGCAGAAGGTCGCCGAGTCGATCAACGTCCCGATCGCCACCGGCGAGCGTCTCTACAGCCCCTTCCAGTACGCCGATCTGCTGCAACGGCAGATCGTGGCGATGATCCAGCCGGATGTGATCCAGTGCGGTGGCATCCTGCAGCTCAGACGCATCGCAGCGCTCGCGGAGGTGCAGTACGTCGGCGTCCAGCCACACGCGATCCACGGACCGATGGACGTGCTGGCCGCGCTCCACGTCGACGCGACGCTGCCCAACTTCATGATCCACGAGGGCGGCTTCCGCGCCTGGTTCCAGGACGCCTGCGCCGGCGATTTCCCGGTGCAATCCGACGGCTTCATGCCGGTACCCACCGCGCCCGGGCTCGGCGCGGCCATCGACGAGGCGTGGCTGGCGGCTCACCCGCCGATGGAGGATCCGGGTTGGGCGCCGCCCCTGGGCACCCTGCCGTCGAAGCAGTTCAGCATGATCGCCTCGCCCTGAGCGGCCAACTCCGAGGCGCCACCTACGCCGAGGTGAACGCCACCGCGCGGCGCGGATCGCGAGCGTCCCGCTCGTCGCGACGGGAGCCGCCCTCGACGGCGCGGTCGTAGACGATGCGGCCACCGATCACGGTGTAATCGACCTCGATGTCGTCGATCGCCTGGGGCGTGACCCCGAGCGGATCGTCGGAAAGCACAACGAGGTCGCCGAGCTTGCCCGCCTCGAGGCTTCCCTTCGAGGCCTCCTCGAAGCCCAGCCACGCGGAGTCGAGTGTCATCGCGTGCAGCCCCTGCTCCGGCGTGATCGTGAACTCCGCGCCGAGCACCTCGCCCTCGCGCGTGCGGCGGTTCGCGGCGACGTGCACGTTGAACAGCGGATCGACCGGCGTCACCCACCAGTCGGAGTGCCCGCCGAAGTGGATGCCCCGGTCGAGGGCGCTCCGCAGCGGCGAGATGCGCTCGCCGCGCTCGGGGCCCAGGAAGCGGTCACGGTGCCTCGTGCCCCAGTAGTAGACGTGGAGGTTGAAGAACGACGCGGCGACGCCCAGCCGCGCCATCCGGTCCAGCTGGTCTTCACGCACGTTCTGGCAATGCTCGATGCGCAACCGATGGTCCGCGGTCGGGTGCCGTTCGAGCGCACGTTCGTACGCATCGAGGATCGAGTCGATCGCGCGATCGCCGTTGCCATGTGTGCCGACCTGCCAGCCGCTGAGCAGCGCTTGCTCGACGACTGTGTCGATGGTGTCCTGCGGCCAGATCTGGATCCCGGTCGTCTCCGGCTCGTCGTGATAGCCCTCGGTGACCGCGCCCGAGTGCCCCTGCAGCGACCCATCGTGGACGATCTTGAGGATGCCAGCGCTCAACTGGTCGCCTCCGAAGCCCGAGGCGAGGCCAGTCTCCGCCAGCGTCGGCACCGCCTCGAGCGGTCCGTAGCGACCGGCGAGGCCGCCGTAACCCGCCGCGAGGTAGGTGCGCACCGGCAGTCGGCCCTCACGCGTGGCGCGGTCGTAGGCGCCGAACGCCACCTCGTGCCGGCCGCTGCCGACGTCGTGCATCGTCGTCACCCCGACCCGCACGAGCCGTTGCCCCGCCCACTCGAGGGCGTCCACGGCCTCCTCTACGGTCGGCGCCGGCAGCAATGCGAGCACGAGGCGAGTCGCCGCCTCATAGAACACCCCGGTGGGTGCGCCGTCTTCGTCGCGCGTGATCGCGCCGCCCTCCGGGTCGGGCGTGTCGCTGTTCACGCCGGCTGCGCGCAGCGCCGCGCTGTTGGCGTAGGCGAGGTGCCCGGAGATGTGCGAGACGACCACCGGCCGCGTTCCTGACGCACCATCGAGGTCGGCACACGTGAGGTGACGGTCGTCCTCGACGAGTGAATCGTCGTAGCCACGGCCCGCGATCACGTCGACGCCCGGTCGCTCGCTCCAGGCAGCGAGGCGCGCGACCACATCCTCGATCGTGCGGTTGGGCGGCGTGCCGCAGTCGGCCGCGCTGCGCGCGCGGAGCCCAGTCATCAGCGGGTGCACATGCGACTCGACGAAGCCCGGCACCACGGTGCGTCCGCCCGCGTCGATCCGCACGAGGCCCGGCACGTCGAGGCCCTCGACATCCGCGTTGCTGCCGACCACCGCTACCCGCCCGCCAAGGATCGCGACGGCCTCGGCGCGCGGCCGCGCTGGGTCCATCGTGACGACGTTGGCATGGCTGACGACGAGGTGCATCGCCGCCGAGGATACGCGCGGCACCCACGAGCGGGACCGCGAGGTCGGAGTGCCGCTAGCGGTGGAGGCGGTGGAGGCGGTACACGCGGAACTGGTCGTGCTCGATCGGCAGCACCTCGACCGAGGCGAAGCCGGCGTCGAGCGCGTACTGCTCGAGCTCGCCGAGCGCGTCGGCCGTCATCCCGGACGCGACAGCGCCGTCAGTCGTCTCTGTGCTCATCGGACCGCTCCTTGCGATAGGTCGAGTGACGCCGAAGGCTATGCTGGCACGGCAAGCGCCGGCCCAACAGCGATCGCAGTGTTGGTCTCCGGCGCCTCCAACATCTCGCCGAAGACTCGCGCCTTCGCCTCGGCCGACACATCGATGCTCGGCCCGTACTTCGGCAGGTCAATCGCGAACTCCGGGTGCTTCGCCCAGTGGCGCATCACATGCAGGCGCTGCGCCGCGGCCTGCTCGCCCGGCACGAGAAAGATCTCGGCCAGCCAGTTCTCGGCCGTCACGATCGTGCGGAAGTGCTCGTCGTGACGGCGCGCGTAGCGCAGCAACGCCCGCGACCAATCGCGACCGCGGAGCAGCTCCTCGGCGAGCACTCGCGCATCCCGGAAAGCGAGCGACATGCCCATCCCCCACGTCGGGTCGCTGATGCCGGCCGCGTCGCCGATCAGGGCCACGCCCTCGCCAATCGGCGTGTCGAGGTAGGAGTCGTCGGCGACGAATGCCGCCAGCGGACCGACCAGCTCGGCGTCAGCCAGCACCTCGCGCGGGATGCCTGACTCCACGGCGATGTCGATGAACGCCGCAAAGCCGTCCGCGCCGGTGAACGTCGAGGCGTCCGTGCCATCCTTGAACACGTAGACGCGCGCCAGCCCGTCGCCCTGCCGGAAGACCGAGGCGAGCCCGAGCCCATCGTCGCGAATCACGAAGTACCCCTCGCGGTCATCGCCTCGGACGCCCGTCACGCGCGCGCCGGTCAGCAGCCGGCCGCACCGATGCACCACCGGCCTCTGCCCGAGTGCCTTACGCACGAGCGAGTTGCGTCCGTCGGCGCCGACCACGAGCCGCGCCGTCACGCGCCGCAGGACGCCAGCGATCTCGACCGAGACAGCGGCCGGTGAGCCCGGCTCGACCGCCCGCACGCGCGCACCCGTGATCACGTCGGCCCCGGCCTCGCGCGCCGCGTTGAGCAGGCTGCGCTGGAGCCGAGGGTGGTAGAACGTCACGGGCTGGTCGCCGCCGTCCAGAGCCTGCGTCCGCGGCTTGCCGCCGCGGCCGATCAGCGCCGGCAACTCGTGCGCGCCAGCGGCCTCGAGGGCATCGAAGACACCCAGCTCGCGGACCTCGCCCACGCCCCAGGGGGCGAGCCACTCGCCGCGCACGCGGTCGCGGAAGGTGCGTGCACCCTCCAGCACGAGCACGCGCCGGCCCTCGCGCGCCAGCCGCGTGGCGAGCGCGCCGGCGGCGAGGCCGCCACCGACCGTGATCACGTCGTAGTCGCCCTGGACCTCTTGTCGCGTCTCCGCGTTCAGCGTGTCGGTCGTCATCGTCGTGCTCCTTGTCGTGCGCCGGTCGCTAACGCAGCCCGGCGAAGAGATCGTCCTCCGCGTCGCGCCCGCCGTTGACCAGGCTGAACACGCGGTAGTACTCCTGCTGCCCCCAGAGCGCCTCGTGGTGCTCCGGCGACAACGCCTTCAACTTCTCGTAGCCCGGCAGCTGGGAGCGGTGCTCCTCGACGGCGGACCAGACCTGGTCCGCGTACTCCGCCGTGTCGATGCGCGTGGTGATCGCCCAGGGCGCCCAGGACTGGCTCGTCCGCCGCTCACCGTCGATGTTCATCACCAGCTCACCGAACGCGGCCTCGTAGGCCCGGATGTAGCCTTCGGTCGTGGCGCGGTAGTAGAGCTTCGATACCTGGTGCGCGCCACCCGGCTGCGTGGCGCACGCCGGGTCGGCGGCCGCCTGCACGGCCGCGGTGGCGAACTGACAGGCCGCGATGTGGTCCGGGTGCCCGTAGATGCCATCGTGCGCGAACGTCACGACCACCTGCGGTCGTAGCTCGCGGATCACCTGCGCCATCTGCGCGATGATCACCACGGGGTCCGCTTGATCGAGTTCACCGTCGATGTAGTCGAGGAGCCGCACGTCGCCGATGCCCAGCTTCGCGGTCGCCTCCTGCAGCTCGCCCTCGCGGATCTGGCCGAGCGCGTCCGGCCCCGGGTACTTCGAAGGGTCGTCGAACCAGCCGTACTCACCACGCGTCGCGGTCAGCACCGCCGTCTCGACACCCTCGGCCGCGTAGCGGGCAAACGTCCCGCCGGTGCCGAGCGTCTCGTCGTCCGGGTGGGCGAAGATGCCCAGGAGCCGCAGTCCACCGTCCGTCATCTCGATGGTTCCCCTCTATCCGCACCGGGCGCAACCGCCCGGCTCGGTCCGTTCATCTATCGCCAGCGCAGGACGCTCCAGGCGTCCGTGATGCGACCCTCGTGCAGTTCGTGAACGATCTCGCCCGTCGCCTGCATCAGGCGTCCGGAGGCGGCCGCGCCGCGGTCGCTCGTCGTGTGTCGTCCGCTGAAGCGGACGTGGCTGATCACGCGCTCGCCCGCCTCCTCCGTCCGCTCGACCGTGTTGCCGTTCGGAGCATGCGGCGAAGAGACTGCGATCAGCGGGCCGCGCACCCCGCACGCCGCTGATGGCGCGCTGCGCGCAGCGCGGCTGCGGCTGGGCCGCGCCCGGGAGGTCGAGGTAGGTCAGGCCCTGCGGTAGCGGCTGGATCAGCTGAGCGACGGCACGTGCCGCCAGCTCACGGTTGTTCGTCGTCGTATCGGTGCGCTCGATCGTCTGCTGCATCTCGGGCCTCCCCGTCGTCGTCGCGAGGCGTTATGGCGCCTGCGCTGGTGTCGAGGTTCACAGTACGTACGGGCCCACCTGCCGCCGCCCCCCGGCTGGCTGGGATGGGGGTTGGGTTGGGTGCGGAGGAGTTCCGTGGGACGCTGGCTAGCGACAGAACGAGCGAGAGCGCTAGGGCAAAATACCGAGCTGACGAGCGCGTGAGACCGCCTCGGTGCGGTTTTGTACCTCGAGCTTCCCGTAGATCTGGCTCGTGTACCACTTCGCCGTGCCAACGCTGATGTCGAGACGTTTGGCGATCTCCGGGTTGGTGCGGCCGGTCGAGACCAGCTGCAGCACTTCCAACTCACGCGGCGTCAGCTCCTCGACGCGCGGCGCGTGATCAGCGCCGAAGAGGTCCGTCGGAGCCGTCTCGCGTGTGGCGCGGAGTGCCTGTCGCACCGCATCCAGCACCCCATCCAGGTCGCGCGAACTGGCGTCACGAATCGCACGCGCCATGACCGAGTTGTCGAGGCCCTCCGAAGCGACGTCCATCTGCTCCGTGGCTCGCTCCTTGACCGCCTGCAGCGCGTTCGGCGCCTGCTGGATGAAGGCGAGCAGGTCGACCGCCGCCGCGCGCTGGTCCGCCTTCACGAGCAACTCGGCCACACCGCACAGCGTGTCGAAGATCAGCGGCACGAACCGCATCTCGGCGGCGATATCGAGTGCCTGCAGGAACCGCTCCTGCGCGATAGACAGCTCGCCTCGCTCGGTCGCAACGCGCCCCAGGCCGTACTGCGCCGTCGCTCGCCCTCCCCGGTCGCCAAGGTTGCCGTACAGCGTCAGGCTCTCGCGGAAGGCGCGCTCCGCGTCGGGCAGAGCGCCCTGCTGCAATTCCGTCTCGGCGAGCCCACCCAGCGCCACTGCCATGCCCTGCGCGTCGTCGAAGTCCCGCCGCGAGTTGTATGACGCCTCGAGGTGTTCGCGCGACCGATCGAGCGCGCCGCGGGCACGTGCCAGCGTGCCCAGGTCATTGTGCAGGTAGGCGCCGAACCAGCGGTCGCCCGACTCCTCCGTGATGCTCAGGCCCTCGGTGGCGATTTCCTCGGCACGCTCATACTCACCGCGCGCATACGCGGCGTTCTCGAGCACGTAGAGCGACATCGAGAGATTGAGCCGGTCGTCGTGCTCGGCGGCGCGAGCCCGCGCCAGTGTGCCGTGCTCCTCCGCCTCGTCGAAGCTGCCGCGGGTCATCGCCTGGATGCCGAGCAGCGTGTGAGGATCGGTGCCGAGCCCGTCGATGCACCCCGCGAGGTCGTCACCGGCGACCTCGAACCCCCGGTTCGCCAGCTCCGCCGCCTCGTCGAGCTGCCCGAGGCGGATCAGCAGCCAGCCGAGGCCCACGAGCATCGCGAACTCGGTGCCGACCCAGTCGTCGCCCTCGTCCTCGTGCGCCTCGAGGCGCTCGATCACGTCGCGATAGAACGTCACGGCCTCCAGGTAGCGCGAGCGGTGCTGGTAGTAGCGGAAGATCGCGCCCGCAGCCTCGGGCGCACGCTCCAGCAGCCCGTGGTCCGCGGCGTAGCTCCAGGCGGCCCTGATGTTGTCGAGGTCCGCGCCAATCTCCGCCGTCGCGGCGATCTGCCCCGCCCCAGACATCGACGCCCGGTGGTTGGCGAGGTAGACGATGAAGTGGCCCGCGTGTCGCTCTCGCGTCGCCTCCGGCTCGCTCTCGGCGTCCTCCAGCCGTTGCTCGGCGAACTGGCGCAGCAGCTCGTGTATGTCGTAACGCCCGTCCGCGCGTTGCCGCACCAATGACTTGTCCACCAGCGACGCCAGGACGGGCATCGAGGCCCCGGCGACTTCCCGTGCCGCGCTGCGTGTGAAGCCGCCACGCATCACCGAAAGCCGCGAGAATGCATCGCGCTCGCCCTCCTCGAGCAGCGCCCAGGACTGGTCGAACACCGCGCGGATCTGGCGGTGCCGCTCAGGTACGTTGCGCAGCGTCGACTCCAGGAAGTCGATGCTGCGTTCGATCTCCTCGACGATCGCGGCCGTATCCATATAGCGCGTCCATGAGGCCGCCAGCTCGATGCCGAGGGGGAGGCCTTCGACGAGCTGGCAGATGCGCAGCAGGCTCTCGGCGTCCGCCTCCGCGTCGAAGTCGTGGCGCACCTGCTGCGCGCGCTCGATGAACAACTGGGCCGCCGGCACACTGCTCAGATCCTCGGCGGAGTCGCCCTCGGGCAGGCGCATGCCCTCGAGCGGGAACAGCCACTCCTCGCGCAGGTTCAGCACCTAGCGCGAGGTCACGAGGCAGCGCACGCGCGGCGCCGCCTCGAGGATGGCAGACACCGTCGGCGCAGCCGCGACGACCTGCTCGAAGTTGTCGAGCACCAGCAACATCTCTCGGTCGCTCAGGAATGCGCCAAGCTGCTCCGTCGGATCCCCGGCGGCGCCAGCGGCGAAGTCGACCGCCTTGGCGACCGCCAGCGGGACGGCGTCGGGATCAGTGACCGACTGCAGAGGTACGAACACGACCCCGTCGCGCATCTGGTTGACGACCGAGCGCGCCGCCTCGACGGCAAGACGAGTCTTGCCCATGCCACCGGGCCCGAAGACCGTCAGCAGCCGCGCCGTCGCGCTGCTGCAGAGCTCCTGGAGTTCAGCCAGCTCGCGCTCCCGGCCGACGAACGTGGTGGCAAAGGTCGGCAGGGTCGAGATCCCGCGCACCGGCGAGGGCTCGGGCGACTCGAGCGCATAGAGCCGCATCGACTCATCGAAGCCCTTCAGCCTTGCCTCACCGATCGACTGAAAGTCGAACCCCTTGCCCGCGCTGAGCTGACGCACAACTTCGGAGACCAGCACCTGGCCCGGCGCCGCGTGGTCGCCGATGCGGCTGGCGAGCGTGACCGCGATGCCGAACAGGTCATCGCCCTCGGCGATCGGCTCACCGGCGTTGAGGCCAATGCGAACGTGCAACGCCTCGTCGGGGTGCTCGCGGCTGTACTCGGCCAGTTGCCGCTGGATCGCGCGCCCCGCCTCGACAGCCCGCACCGCCGAGGCGAATGCGGCCATGATGCCGTCGCCCGTGTGCTTGATCTCGCGGCCAGCGAACTCGCGCACGGCGGTGCGAATCGAGCGATCGTGCGCGCGCAGCGCCTCCTGGTACCCCGCATCGCCGAGGCGCTGCTGCATGCTGGTCGAGCCCGTAATGTCAGTGAACATGATCGTCTGCAGCCCGCCGAGGCGGCCTGGCTCCGCGGGCAACGGCTCCTCCACCGGCACGGCGGCGTCGCCGAGGAATAGGCGCACGGCCTCCAGGGTCTCGTCCGCGGCGCTTGCCCACGGGAACAGCCCGTCTCCCGGCAGCTCGACGTAGCTGGCGTTCGGCAGCAGGTCCGCCAGCGCGCGCTCGCCGCCGCCGACCGTGCTCGCGAAGTCCACGCGGCGCAACACCAGCACCGGCGCCTGCAGCGTCGAGGGCGACCGCGAAGTCGGTCTCGGCCATGTCGGCGAGCGCCCCGACGATGCTCGGGCCCTCCGCGTTGACCACGCGGGAGGGATTAATCACGATCACGCGCTCGATGACGTCCGGATGCGCCGCGGCGTATCCGATCGCGTACGTGCCCAGGCCGCCGGCCGCGAGCAGCGTCACGCCCTCGAGGCCGCCGACGCGGATCACGGCGTCGAGGTCGCGGCAATACGTCTCGAAGGAGAAGTCGAAGCCACCGGCATCGTCGCTCGAAAGTCCGGCGCCACGCAGATCGAACCGCACCACCGTGCGCTCCTGCGCGAGCGCATCGATCCACTTCCGCGCCGGCTCGAAGGCGAAGGTTTGCTCGATCGTCTCGATCGGGCCGTAGCCCGGCATCACCAGCGGCGGACCGTTGCCCAGGCTCGCAAACGCCACAGCGACATCGTCGTCGCTGCGGGCATAGCGGATCTCGGGCGCGATGCCTGCCATGCGCTCCCCCGATCGGGCGAATCGAGCCGATCGGAGCGCATTCTAGCGGGTATGCGCGCCCCGGATGAGTCAACCGGTAAGCGCCCCATCGAGGTACGAGACACCATCAACGCGGGAACGCTGCATCACCTGACGTTGTCCCGACACCTTGGCCGACTCGATGACATCCTCCGCCACCTCGACGTCCTCCGGCGCTGGCCCGTCGCGCAGCGCCTCATGCAGCACGCGCCCGTCCATCTCGTCGCCGGCCACGCCGAGGACATGCGCCAGCGTCGGCGCGAGGTCAACGTTGCCCGCCGGCACGTCGGACACCACACCCTCGGCGAAGCTCGGACCGGCGAGGATCAGCGTGTTGCGGATCTCCCAGGGCGACGCTGAGCCATGGTTAGAGGCCGGA
Organism: Dehalococcoidia bacterium; assembly: GCA_965226785.1. GTDB lineage: Bacteria > Chloroflexota > Dehalococcoidia > UBA2979 > UBA2979 > CBDDEC01. Next base: position 878,121 of record CBDDEC010000003.1, on the reverse strand, counting down.
CGTGTTCCGCCGGCCCGCAGCCCACGCCAGCCGTGCTCGTTCTCGTCGTCGGACCACGCCTGCGAGAAGACAAGGTCGGCGCCATCCTCGCCGCCCTGCCCGACTGCCGCCAGCGGCAGCGTACCCTCGACGACGGGCGCACCACGCGCGCCGGTAAACACGGCGCCGATGCCATCGAGGGCGCGCAGCACGGCGGCAGCGCTGGCCGCACGCTCCGGGTCATCGAGGTAGATCCCGCTCCCCGCCACCACCGCCTCGCTCGGCGCGAACCCGGTCGCAGCCAGCGCCTCGCGCACCTTCGGCTCGCCCAGGGCGGGCACGTTCGTCGAGAAGCCGTGATCCGAGGTGACGATCAGGTCGTAGCGCTCACTCAAGGCGAGCTCCTCGAGGCTGGCGACGAGCCGTCCGACGTTGCGATCGGCCTCGCGCAGCGCCTCGATCGCCCGTGGATGACCGACGGCGTGACGGTGTTGGGTCTTGTCGGGGTCGCAATGCCAGAACACCACGTAGTCCGCGCCGCCAGGCAGCAACCGCTCGGTGACCAGCCGCATGAACCAGCGGTTCTGCTGGACGTTCGGCGCGGTCCCCTCCGGCATCGGCGCGCCGAGGTCCGCCTCCACCTCCGCACGCTCGACGCCGAGCCAGAACGCCTGGTTATGCACCGCATCCCCGTGCGCATCGGCGTCCGGATGGTGCAGCTGTGACGAGCCGGGGCTGCCGGTCCCGACGACCGCCGAGGATCCGCCGGCCGCCGACACCCGCTCGGCCAGCGTCGGGCGGCGCAGCACGCGCCCGTCGCGCACCTCGCGCAGCCGCGCCAGATCCTCGTGCGATCCGGCGTCGAGGACCAGCGTCGGATCGAGGTCACGCGCCACGAGCTGGTTGTCGGGGATGCCGTGCGTCGCCGGGTAGCACCCGGTCGCGATCGAGGACGCGTTGACCCTCGTCACGGTCGGCCAGACGGCATGACTGCGCGTGTAGCGCACCCCGCGCTGCGCCAGCGCATCGAGGTTGGGCATCAGCCGTGGCGTCACGAAGTCAGGCCGCAGCCCGTCGAGCACCAGCAACACGGCGCCGCGCTCGAGCGTCATGATGCAACCTCGTCCTGCGCCAGCCGCAGGATGCGCTGCACGAAGTTGCTCTTGTCTTCGGCGTAAGCGTCGCCGTCGTGCGGGTGCCGCAGCGCCAGCTCGCGCTTCAGCGCGACGTACTCGTCTCGCGCATCCTCGTGCGCGCGCAGGTAGTCGCGGAACGCCAGTTGGTCGTCCCACTGCCCCTCGCCCGGCGTGTACATGTGCACGTGCTCATCGATCCCGATCGTCGAGGCGGCAGCGGGGCGCGAGAAGTAGTGCCGCCTCGGCAGCCCGAACTGACCGCGGTACTGGTACCCCCGCGCCTTGAGCGGTGCCACGCAGTCACGCCCTGCCTCGAAGCTCACCAGCGCCGGCATGAGGTCGATCACCAGCTTCGCATCGCAGCCCGCGATCGCGGTCGAACCGATATGCTCGACGCGCGTGATCGCGCCAACGCCATCCGGCCCGCACCCTTCCAGGATTTCGCCAGCGACCTGCGCCGCCAGATCCGGCCACGCGGGCTCGTACGGCACGAGGTAGATCCGCCGCGCCTCGTTCGTCGTCATGCGTCGCCCTCGGCGTTCGCTACGACTTCGGCTGCTCCACGCGCTTCGGCGCCGGGTTCGCGATCCCCGCCAGCAGTTGCAGCGGCACGGCGCGACGCAGCTCATCGAGTTCCCAGTGGCCCGGCTTCGCGATCGAGCGGATCACCTGCCGCGTGGAGTACCTCGACGCCTGCCAGCCGGACGAACCGATCACCTGCCCGTTGATCGACCCACCGGCGTCGCTGCAGAGCCAGGCCACGATCGGTGCGTTGTTCTCCGGGTCGCGCGGTTGCGGACCCTCCTCGGGCCAGCCCACGGCCGAGGTGGCGGCGCGGCCGGTACGAAGGATGCCCGCCTGCGCGCGGATGTCCGCGGCCGCCGTCGGCACCGATTGCGTCATGCGCGTGTTGCCGCCCGGGTAGATGGCGTTAGCTGTGATGCCGTGCGGCCCTAGCTCCCGCGCCAATGCACGCGCGAAGCCGACCATGCCCTCCTTCGCGGCCGAGTAGTTGGCCTGCCCCGACGATCCGAGGCCCGACCTCGACGAGAACAGCAGGATGCGCCCGAAGCCTTGCTCCAGCATCGAGCCTACCGAGTTGCGGACGACGTTGAACGCCCCCTTGAGGTGGACCGCCAGCACCGCGTCCCACTCCTCCTCGGTCATGTTGAAGACCATGCGGTCACGCAGGATGCCTGCGACGTGGCAGGCAATGTCCAGCCGCCCAAACTCGTCGAGCGCCGTCTGCGCCAGCGCCGCCACGTCGTCGAACTTCGAGATGTCGCCGTAGTGAGCGGCAGCGCTGCCGCCGGCGTCGCGGATCTCCCGCGCCACCTCGTCGGCCGGACCCTCGTCGGCGCCCGAGCCGTCGAGGTTGCCGCCGAAGTCGTTGACGACCACCGAGGCGCCCTCCTCGGCGAGGAGGTGCGCGACGCCGCGGCCGATGCCACGGCCCGCCCCGGTGACGATCGCGACGCGTCCTTCCAGTCGATTACCCATCGTGCTCTCCTCGCTAACCGCGGAGCGGGCTGGTGACATCGAGCGCCAGCGCGCGGGGCGCCTGCTCGTCCAGCTCGTCCATCGTGAAGCGCCGCCCGTAGCTGAGCAGCTGTCGGTCGATCTGGGGGTACGAGTAGAGGTAGATCTCCCCACCCCGCACTCCGAAGAGCTGGCCATTGACGTCGCCGGCTTCCTCGCTCACGAGGTAGACCGCGAGCGGTGCCACGCTCTCGGGAGCGTCTGGGTGGGCCGAGCCCTCCCAGCGCCGCGTCGGGAACGGCGGCGCGATGCGCGCCATCTCGTCCGCCGAGCGCACGCCGGCCGGCGGCCGCAGCTCCTCCGATGCCCCACCGAAGAGGCGCGTACGCGCCAGCGGCGAAATCGCGTTGCAGGTCACGCCGTAGCGCCCCACGTCGCGGGCAACGGTGCGGCTGAGGCCGATCACGCCTTCGCCTGCGGCGGCATAGTTCGCCGAGCCGACCGCGCCCAGGCCTGCATCCGCCGCCATCATCACGATCCGACCGTAGCGTTGCTGACGCATCGCCACCGTCGCGAACTTCACTGGCGCGAACGTCGCCTTCACGTTGCCGTCGATGATCGAATCCCAGTCGTCCTCCGTCATCTCCCAGATCGGCGTGTCGCGGCGCGACCCGGCGCTGGTCACCAGCGCGTCGAGGCTGCCCGCACTGTCGAGGGCCGCCTTCACGCAGGCCTCGGCGCCGTCCATCGTGCTCACGTCTTCGGTGACCGCGACCGCGGTGCCGCCGGCAGCCGTGATCTCGTCGACGACCGTTTGCGCGACCGCCGGATTTGAACCCGTCCCATCCGGTTCGCTACCGTTGTCGGCGACGACGACGGTCGCCCCCTCGGCGGCAGCCGCCAGCGCCACAGCGCGGCCTATGCCGCGCCCGGCGCCCGTCACGACGACGCCATTCCCGTCCAGTGCGCCCATGCGCACCCCCTCACTTCCATACTCGCCTTGCGCTCGCGGATGGTACCCGAACGCCACGCGCTCGTGGCTGGGCCGACACCGCGTACGACGCGTACGACGCGTACGCCGCGGCGGGCTAGGATCAGCGCATGGACACCGCAGCGGCCTTCGACACCGGCGAGGTGACCCTCGCCTACGCCGAGGGTCCGAACAACGGGCCGCCCCTCGTCTGGCTGCACGGACTCGGCGGCTCGCGCGACGGCAATCCGCTGGTCCTTCCACACCTCCGGGAGCGCACGCACCTCTTTCGTCCCGACCTCCGTGGGCACGGCGCCTCGGGTCACGTCCGGCGCGGCTACCGCTTCGTCGACTTCGCACGAGACATCGGAGCCTTCATCCGTGAGGTCGTTGGCGAGCCCGCAGTCGTCGGCGGTCAGTCCGTCGGCGCGGTCACGACGTTGACGCTGGCGGGCACCGACCCTGACGTCGTGCTGGCGGCGATCGCCTCCGAGCCCCCGTCCTACATGAACGAGTGGATGACGATGACCTCGGCCAAGTACTTCGCCCAGAATCGCGATCTAGCGTCGCTGGCTACCCGCGCGGAGATCGAGGCGGCGCTGCGGCGCGCCACACCCGATGCCGCGCACGGCCTCATCGCGGCACGCGTGAAGGGACTCGACGAGAACGACCCCGATACCTGGGGCCAGTGGGCGGACCGAACGATCTACGACGGACGCGAGGCAGACAAGGAGATCGCGCGCATCGAGTGCCCGCTCTTGATCCTCTATGGCGACGATTCGCTCGGGAGTCTGCTCCACAACGACGACGTGCGGCGCATCGCACGCCTCAACCCCACGGCACGGCTCGTGCACGTCGAGGGAGTGGGCCACGGTCTCCCGCGGGAGGGCGTCGACCAGTTCCTCGCAGTCGTGCTCCCATTCCTCGACGAAATCGCCGCGGGCCTGAGCCGGTAGCCCGGCGTATCAGCGCGCTCCACGCGCACAACGTCTTCGACGTTCGGTAACACGTCACACTCCTCGCTACCGCGCGAGGAGCTTCCGTCACGCCCGGGAATCACGCTCAGCCCTTCAGAACCGCCCTCGATCGGTCGATGACTGAGGTACGGGCGGGGGCCCACGTGCTGTTGCTGATCAAGCTGTTGTTCGGTCTCTTCGCCCTCGGCGCGCCCGTCGAGGTGGAATCCGTCGCGGGACCGGTGCGCTTCACCGATCTCTACGGCAGCCCGCGCGAGGCTGTGGCCGCCACCGGCTGCAACGATGGCGCGTCGACGGTCTGGTTGAGCCGCGAAGGCGCATCCCTCGAGGTCGTGCTGCACGAGCTGGCGCACGCCTACGACTGCGCGGACAACGGCGCGATCGACGGCAGCCTCAGCGGCCGGCCCGACACTCGTCCCGTGTGGACATCCGACTATTGCTGGGACTCAGCGGCCGAGTGGTATGCCTGCTCCGTGACCGAAACCGGTTGGCTCGTGCCCTACCCAGCCGAGCCGGAGCCGCCACTGCTCGCGAACACGTACCGACCGAACCTGCTGCGACCCTCCGCCTAACCCTCGATCATCACCTCGACCAACGGCGAGCGGGCGACCCAGTCCTCGATCGGCCGGTCACGTCCAATGCTTGGCAGCAGGTCAACCAGCACCTCCCGGCGCTCCGCCTCGTCGGTGATGGCACGGGCCGTCGAGGGCAGGTCGGCGGTCGCGCCCTTCTTCACGTGCAGCGTGAACGCCGGCGTGGCGACGAGGTTGGCGTACCAGCTGCGCAGCCCTGGCAGGCCGGTAATGAACCAGCGGCCCTCGAGGTGGTGGATCCAGATCTCGATGCGGCGTGGGTCGCCCGAGCGCCGGCCGGTCGTGGTGATATCCACGACCCGCTCGGCCTCGAGCGCCTGCTGGACAGCGTCGTCCATCGCAGCGCTAGTCGAACATCAGGACGGTGCGAGTCACCTCGCGGTTGCGCATCGCCTCGAAGGCGCTGTTGACGTCCTCCAGCTTGCCGCGCTTCGTCACCATCTCGTCGAGCTTCAGCCGCCCCTGGCGGTAGAAGTCGATGTACTTCGGCATGTCGACCTTGAAGCGGTTCGAGCCCATCGAGGAGCCCTGCAGTTTCTTCTCGCCCAGCAGGCTCGCGCCCGGGATCTCTATGTTCTCGCCGACCGGGATCATCCCGATCACAGTCGCCGTGCCGCCTCGACGGATCGCCTCGTAGGCCTGCTCGGCCGCCACCTTGAGGCCGATCGCCTCGAACGAGTAGTCGACGCCGCGCCCTTCGGTCAGTTCGCGGATCTGGTCGACGGGGTCACCCAGCGAGGCGTCCACGGAGTGGGTCGCGCCCAGCTCGCGGGCCGTTTGCAGTTTGTGCTCGACCATGTCGACGGCAATGATCATGCGCGCACCAGCGATGCGCGCGCCCTGGATCGCGGAGAGGCCGACGCCGCCGGCACCGAACACCGCCACCGTTGAGCCCGGCTCCACCTTCGCCGTGTTCAGCGCTGCGCCCACGCCGGTGGTCACGCCACAGCCGATCAGCGCCGCCACGTCGAACGGCAGGTCCTTGTCGACCTTCACCACGCCGTTCTCGTGCAGCAGCATCTGCTCCGCGTACGACCCGATCGAGGCCATTTGCGTCACCGCCTCGCCGCCCAACGAGAGGCGCGGCCCCTCGTCCGGCGTGCGCGCCGGACGGTTCTCGCAGAGGTGCGTGGATCCGGTCAGGCAGTTGTCGCAGCGGCCGCAGTAGACGGAGAGACAGGCGATCACGTGGTCGCCCGGCGCCACCTCGGTCACGTTCGGGCCGACCGCCTCGACCACCCCGGCCGCCTCGTGACCCAGCACCGCCGGACCCTTCATCGGGTACAGCCCATCGACGAAGTGCAGGTCGGAATGGCACACGCCGCTGGCGGCGGTGCGCACGAGGATCTCGTAGCCAATGGGGTCGGAGATATCGACGTCCTCGAACGTCAGCTCTTCTAGCGGTGCATTGAAGACGGCGGCTCGCATGTGTGCTCCCTCAGGCTGCCACACGCCCATCCGGCGCGCGGGGGGAGCGCATTGTAGCGAGGAGCGCACGACCTTGGGGGCTGCGACCTACGGCACGTCCATGCGGCGCAGCTTGCGCTCCGTCAGTAGCGCGAACGCGACGACTATCACCATCGTGCCGACCACCGCGCCGGTGGCGCTGACATCGAGGCTGGTGTCGGCGAACAACGAGTCGTCGAGGCCGTTCGTCACCGCCAACGCGAAGTGGCGGAAACTGAGGAAGCGCGCCCCGGAGAAGGCGAGACTGAGGATCAGCTCCCAGATCACCACGTAGACCAGCCCGAGTGGCAGCGCGTGCTTGTAGGCCAGACCGGCCCAGGTGAACACCGCCCCATAACAGGTGGTCGCCACGATGATCCCGGCAGATGTCGCTGCGATGTACCCGAGATCGCCGTCGGTCAGGAGGGCCATGGCGACGACGTTCCCCAGCAGCCCGAGCGCCGTTGCGATCCCGACCGAGGCCGCGAACTTAGGAAGCACGATCTTCCAGCGAGAGATCGGCTTCGCGACCAAGTAGATCAGCGTGCGGTCCTCGATCTCATCGCCGAAGTTCACCGTCGTCAGCAGCAACACCATCATCGGCAGGGTCGCTAGCAGGGTGAGCGTGCCGTAGAAGCCGGAGATCTCGTCCGCGATCGGGTCGCGGTTCGATTCGTCGCCGAAGAAGATCAGCAAGAACCCGATCAGCAGCGACGGAATCGCCGCCAGCCCGAGGACGAAGAGGAAGCGCCGCCGGTCGGTCAGTTGACGCGCGGAGAGCCAGAAGATCGCGCTCATGCGCCGCGACCGGCCAGGTAGGTGAAGACGCTCTCCAGCGAGTCGTCGAGCGGTTCGACACGCGTCAGCCGCACCGCCTCGGCCACTGCGGCCTCCGGGATCGCCCGCTGCAGGGCCCGCACGTCGCTGCCGCGCACGAGCAGCGTGTCGCCGGCTTCCTCGATCGTCACGGAATCGACCTCGGGGGCGCGCACCAGCGCGCTGGCCAGCTGCCGTGAGTCGCTGCAATTGACACGTACTAGGTACGGGCGCTCGTTCATCGCCCGGCGGATCGCGCGGAAGTCGCCCGACGCCGCCACCTTGCCGGAGACCATCAGTACGATCTCGTGCGCCATCACCTCGACCTCCTCGAGGATGTGCGAGGAGATGACAATCGTGCGGCCCTCGCCGGCGAGCCGGTGGACGATCGTTTGGAACTCGAGCCGCTGACGCGGATCCGTACCGGACAGCGGCTCGTCGAGGAGCAACACCTCCGGATCGTGGACCAGCGCCGCCGCCAGGCGCATCCGCTGACGCATGCCGCGCGAGTAGCCACCCAGGGCGCGGTGTTGCGCCGTTTCGAGGCCCACCAGCGCGACGGCCCGGTCGACCGCCGGCGCGAGCGGGCTCACCCCGTGGAGCGTCGCGTTGAATTCCACGAACGCGCGGCCCGACATGAAGCTATAGACACCCTCGTGCTCCGGCATCAGTCCCATGCGGCGGAAGATGGCTGGATCGCCTCGGACGGCCTCGCCTAGCACGGAGACGCTCCCGCTCGAGGGTTCGGAGAGACCGGCGATCATCCGTAGCAGCGTGGTCTTGCCAGCACCGTTCGGCCCCAGTAACCCGGTGACGCCGGGGCGGAATTCGACCGATACGTCGTTGACGGCTACGACGCTGCCGAACCAACGCGAAAGGCTATCGACCACGATCGTGGCAGCCTCATTCGGCGCATCGACGTTCGCCCGATCGACATTCGCCGCGTCGACGTTCGCTGTGTCGCTCACAACGACAGCTTCCGGTAGCGGCTGAGCATGAACAGCCCGCCGCCGACCACAACCACAGCCGAGGTAAGTCCGTACCACCGCGCTGCTATCTCAGCCTGGTACGAGTCAAACAGCCAGTCGTTGACCTCCAGCACGCCTGCAAAGCGGATCAACTGGAAGAAGTCGGAGGTACCGCCGGTGGCATTTTCTGCTCCAACGGCCGAGACCGCCCAGGTGATCAGCACCGTCGCCATCACGCCCGCGACCGCGTAAGCCCGTCGATCGGTCATCGAAGCGACGGCGAACGAGATCGACGTGAGCACCAAGCCCACGGCGAGGCCTGATGCGAGCGAGCGCGGGAGCACGTCGGCGTGGTCGCCGAAGTAGTCAAACACGCTCGAGGCTGTGAAGGCGAGCGCAATGAACACCATCAGTTGTGGCAGCAGCAACACCGCCATCGTCACGGTGAAGAATCCTACCCAGCGCGCGGCTAGATAGTCGCGCGGGCGCAACGGGCGCACGAGGTAGAGCACGATCGTGCCGCTTCGGCGGTCTGGGCAGAGCAGCTCCGGACCGAGGATGGCGACGAAGAGGGTCAGCGGCCAAATCGCGAAGCGATAGTACCCACGGTTGCTGAGCCCACCCAGAAACTCCTCGAGATCCACGGCCTCGCCGAACTGGCTGATGAAGCCGGCAACGACCACAATCACGACCGCCGGAAAGAGGGCCAGCGCGATCGTGCCGAAGGCCAGGACCTTGGTCGCGGTGGATCGGCCGAGGCCCAGCGTGCCGCGCACCGAGTCGCGCCAGATCGCGATCACCGCGCGACGACGACCCTCCCGGGCGCCTTCATAGCACTGGTAGCCGAGGTCGAAGATGCGCCCGACGGCCTCGCCGGGAGGCGCGGCGCCGTCCGCCGCGGCCTGCGCCGAGGAAGTATCGCGCTCGGTCGTCATGACTGGTCCTCGACCGCCGTCGGTTCGACGCCGGGAGGCTCTTCCGTGCTGAACAACTCGGTGAGCGAGTGCTGCCGAGGGGCCATCGAGTAGAGCAGCGCGCCCGACTCGACGATCGCGTCGCGGATACGGTCGTAGTCTGCGTCCTCGACACCGTCGATCAGCAGCGTCCGCCCCTCGCTGGTGTCGACCGTGGCCTCGAGGCCGCGCTGATGCAGCGCCGCGACCATTGCCTCCCCGCCCTCGGTCACCGTGACCGCGAGGCGTTCGGTCTCTTGCGTAAAGCTCGCGACGGTCCCCTGCTGCAGCAGCCGGCCACCGTCGAGGACGACCACGCGGTCGCACACCCGCTCCACGTCGCCCATCAGGTGCGACGAGAGCACGATGCTGATCCCGAACTCGCCCCCGGTGCGCTCGATCAGGCTCAGCATCTCGTGCCGACCCAGCGGGTCGAGACCAGCGGTCGGCTCGTCGAGGAGCGCCAGCACCGGATCGTGTACAAGCGCCTGGGCCAGCTTGACGCGCTGTTTCATGCCTGTGGAGTACGTCCCGATGTCGCGGTAGCGCGCCTCCTCCAGTCCCACATGCCGCAGGATATCGGCCGTGCGCACGCGCGCCTCGTGCGCGGGCAGCCCGCTCACCTGCGCCATATAGGTCAGGAACTCCGCACCCGTCATCGTGTCAGGCAGGCAATCGTGCTCGGGCATGTAGCCGATGCGCTCACGCAGCTCGGGCGCGTGGAGGACCTCGTCGCCGTTGAACAGCGCCTGCCCCTCGTCCGCGTCGATCAGGCCCAGGAACAGCTTGAGCGCCGTGCTCTTGCCCGCCCCGTTGGCCCCGAGAAGCCCCGTCACGCCGGGCTCGATCACAAAGCTCGCGTCGTGCAACGCGACGGTCGGCCCATAGGTCTTCGTCAGATGAGTGGCCTCGAGGAGTGCAGGCATTGCGAATGAGTATAGGGGCGTGATGCCTAACACCCCGCCAGCAGAGCGCGGTGCTATAACTCGCCGGAGCCACCAACCGACCAGGAGCCATGCATGACCATCGCCGACGTCGACGCCCGACCGGAGGACTGCCTCGCCACCGTCGAGGGCGACGTCACCGTCGCGGGCCCGGATGCCCCGCTCCGCATCACCCGCGACCGCTGGGGCATCCCCCACATCAAGGCAGACAGTGCCCGCGACGCCTTCTTCGGCCAGGGTTACGCGATCGGCCAGGACCGCGCCTTCCAGCTCGAGCTCTACCGCCGCATGGCCCACGGCACCTCAGCGGCGATGCTCAATCGAGGGCTCCTCAACCGTGATCGCCAGAACCGCCGCCTCGGCTTCGGCCGCCTCGCCGCCGCCGAGTGGGAGCACCAGAGCGACGGTGCGCGCGAGGTCCTGGAGGCCTACGCGGCCGGCATCAACGCCGCCATCGCCACGAACCCCACGCCCTGGGAGTTCCGCGTCCTCGGCGGGCCCGACGGGCCTCACCGGATGGACCCCTGGACCCCGATCGACTCCCTCGCGGTGATCAAGATGGTCAACGGCAACAACCAATGGGCGAGCAGGATCCGCTTCGCCAAGGTCGCGGCCACCCTCGGCGCCGAGGCCGTTGCCGCCCTCGTGCCCGACAACGCCGAGGATGCAGCCATCATCACGCCCTCCGGCGGCCGCTGGGAGCGGGACGCGCACCCGTTCCTCGAGGACATCGAGCTGGCGATGGGCCAGCCCGACGGCCCCATCCCCGCAGGCGGCGGCTCCAACTGCTGGGTGATCCACGGCTCCCGTACAGACACCGGCGCGCCCATCGTCTGCGGCGACCCCCACCTCGCCATCGGCATCCCCGGCCAGTGGTACGTCGTGCACATGGAGTGCCCGCAGTTCACCGTCGCCGGCCCCTGTAATCCCTGCTACCCCGGCCCCAACTTCTACGGCCACAACACGAAGGTCGCCTGGACCATGACCCACGCCCAGGGCGACCGCTGGGACCTCTACCGCGAGCGCATCCGCCGCGGCGACGACGGACCCGAGGCGCAGACCCCCGACGGCTGGACCGCCCTCGAGCGCATCGACGAGACCTTCGAGGTGCGCGACCCAGAGAGCGGCGATCTCACGACCGAGAATGGCGTCGTCTGGCTCACGCCGCACGGCCCCGTGCTCAGCGGCGATCCGCTGACCGACGACGAGGTGCTGGCCGGCCGCTGGGGCCTCGCCGCGCCCACCCACGACTACGACGCCATGAACGCGCTCCACCGCGCCTCGACCGCCGCCGAGGCCAGCGCGGCGCTCCGCATCTACGACTCGATCAGCGGCAACTTCTGCTTCGCCGACCCCGCCGGCGACATCGGCTACCAGTACGTCGGCCGCGTACCGAAGCGCCCCGCGTGGCTCCTCCCGGTCCCCGGCTGGGATGGCGCGCACGAGTGGGATGGCGACGTGCCGAAGGAGGAGCTGCCGACCGATCAGAACCCGTCGAACGGCTTCATCGTCACCGCCAACAACAAGACGACCACTGACGACTACCCCCACTACCTCTCGTCGACCTCGACCGCCTATCGCGCCGATCGGCTGCGCGAGGTGATGGACGAGGTCGAGGTGTTCAGCCTTGACGAGATGCCGCGCCTGCAGGCCGACCAGACGAGCCGCCACGCCCGCGCCATGACCGAGCGCTTCACCTCCTTCGCCGCGAGCGACGCTGACGCCGCAGCGATGCAGGCGCTCCTCGAGGGCTGGGACGGCAACCTCGATGTCGAGAGCACCGCCGCCGTCGTCTACTCCGAGGCCTGCCACCAGCTCAGCGACCTGACCGCGCAGCGCTATTACGGCGTCGTCGAGGGCATCGCCCGGCTGCTGCCGGCCGAAGGACGCCGCATCGTGGCCGAACAGATCGCGCAGGACAGTGCGCTGATGCTCGATCAGTTCGACTCCTGGGATGAGGCGATCGAGGCGGCGCTCGCCGCCACCGCCTCGGCGGTGCGCGCGCGCCAGGGCGACGACGCCACCGCCTGGCGCTGGGGCGACGAGCACCGCATGGGCTGGAATCACAACCTCGGACGCGACCCCGAGCTGGCCGACCTCGTGAACCTGCCCGCCCTCGAGGTCGGTGGCGACGTGAACACCGTGTTCAACACATCGCTCGCCTACGGCGCCGCCTCGTCCTCGGGCGTCTCATTCCGGCAGATCTACGACCTGCGTGACCTCAACGCCGCGCAGATCTGCATCCCGCCCGGCAACTCCGGGCAGCCCGGCTCACCGCACTACAGCGACAACCTCGAACGCTGGCGCAACGTCGAATACCACCCGCTGTACATCGACTGGTCCGACATCGAGGCGAACGCCGAGGCGACGCTGATGCTGACGCCGGGATGATCCGCTAGCGCGCGATCAGCGATGTGGCGCTGATACCCCACGTGCCGTCCTGCTCGACGATCAGCAGCAGCTCGTCGACGGCCAGGCCGTCCCCGCGTAGTTCGACGGCGAGGTTGACCGCCCGCGCCCCCGCCTGAACCACGCGCGCCTCCGACTCGAGACGCGAGGGGACGCGACGGCTCGTGAAGTCCTCCGCGCGTTCGATCGTCACATCACCGACCTGCACATGGGTCACCGGGAATGCGAGAGCGTCCTGAAGCGCCTCATCGTCCCCGGCTGCGGCAGCATCGATCGCGCGGCGATCGACCGCGAGCGCCAGGCGCTCCGGTTCGCTGGTGTCCGCATCCTCGTCCCAGGTGTCGATGCCGAACCGCGCCTGGATCCCCCAGCCCTCGCCCGGGCGAGTCATGACGTAGGTCACGCGGTTGGTCAGGATCGGCTCGCCCGCGGCGTCGTAACGCGTCCACCCGCCCGCCAGGTGAACCCGATCTTCCGAGGTGTGGACGCGCTCAGGCTCGATGCCCTCGGTGCGCACCCAGCCCGTGGCCCTGATGCGCTCGAACGTCGCCGCTGCCTGCGCCGCGTAGTCCGCTGCCGTGGCGAAGACGCGCGAGGCGGTCCGCGGCGTTGCACCCCCGCGCGGTGGGGACACCCGCACGTGCGGGTAGCTCATCACGCCCGCCCAGCCGTCAGCGCTGTTCGCGTTGAACTGGTCGAAGAAGGCCCAGTAGGCGTCCTCGGGTGTGGCGTAGTGGCCCATCGCGAACCTCCGCTGCCTGCGGAGACTACTCGCGGTCGAATGGCAATGGGATGGGCGCGCCCGTCGCCGGATCGGCGAGCACGGTCATCGGCAGGCCGAACACCTGCTCCAGCGCCGCCGCCTCGAACACCTCGGACGGCGCGCCGTCGAGTGCAATGCCGCCATCGATCAACGCCACCACGCGGTCGGCAAAGCGGGCGGCCAGCGCCAGGTCGTGCAGCACGGCGACGACGGTGAGGCCGTCGCCGTGCAGCCGCCGCAGGACGCGCATGATCTCCAGCTGGTGGCGCAGGTCGAGGAAAGTCGTCGGCTCATCCAGCAACAGCGCCTCCGGTTCCTGCGCCAGCGCGAGCCCGATCCAGGCGCGCTGGCGCTCGCCACCGGAGAGCCGGCGTAGCGGTCGCAGACGGAGATCCTCGAGGTCCGCCTCCGCGATCGCGCGGTCGACGGCCACCGCATCGGCCTCGGTCGGCGGTCGCAACGCGCGCTGGTAGGGCGTCCGGCCGCGCCACACCAGCTCCTCGACGGTCAGGTCGACATCGAGCTCAGGCAGCTGTAGCAGCAGAGCGAGGCGGCGCGCGACCTCGTTCGAACGAATGCGACGCGCATCCTCGCCGTCGTAGCAGACCCGGCCCGACAGCGGCCGCAGCAAGCGTCCGAGGCCGCGCAGCAGTGTGCTCTTGCCGGACGCGTTCGGTCCCACGATCGCGACGAACTCGCCCGGGGCGATCCGCAGCGATACATCCTGCACGACCGGCACGCCGTCGTAGCCGAGGCTGACGCGTTCGGCCTCGATCAGCATCGGGCTCTCCTCCTTCGCCGGCCCAGCGGGCAGCTCATCAGGTCGCCCGGAAGCGCAGCAGATACAGCAGGAACGGCGCGCCGATGGCCGCCGTGAGGATGCCCATCGTCAGTTCGGACGGTTGGATCACCAGCCGTGCCGCGAGGTCCGCGCTCGCCACCAAGAGCGCACCGGTCAGCATCGACGCCGGCAGCAGGTAGCGCTGGTCCGACCCCACGGCGAAGCGTGCGAGGTGCGGTGAGACGAGCCCGACGAACGAGACCAGACCGGCGACCGAGACAGCGACGCCCGTGAGCGCGCCCGCCAGCGCCAGCACGAACAGCCTCGTGCGGTCGGTGAGCACCCCCAGGCTGGCCGCGATCTCATCGCCGAGGGCGAGCGCGTTGAGGCGGCCGGCCAGCAGCTGCGAGCCAACGAGGCCCGGGATCACCCACGGCGCGATCGCCTTCACCTCGCGCCACTCGGAGCCATAGAGCCCTCCGGCAAGAAAGCCGAGGTTGATCTCGAGAAACGTCCGCGACGATGCGAGCAGGCCGACGATCGCCGCGCCGAAGAAGGCGGCCAGCGCCACGCCGGCCAGCGTCAGCCGTAGCGCCGACACCGCGCCGCCCCACGCGATTACGAGGATCCCACCCGCGCCGATGAGCCCACCGCCGACCCCGGCCAGCGCCAGCGCGGTGTCCGAGGGGTTCCCGGTGGTGACCAGCATGATCGCGATCGCCAGCCCGGCGGCGGAGCTGATCCCGAGGATCGTTGGATCGGCCAGCGGGTTGCGCGTCACGACCTGCAGCAACGCTCCAGCGGTCCCCAGCGCCGCGCCGACGAGCATGGCGTCGAGGAACCTCGGCAGCCGGATCTCCCACACCACCAGGCGGGTAAACAGGTCGGATTCTGAGGCGAGCCCGCGCGCCGCATCGACGGGGCCGACGAAGATCGCGCCGAGCATCAGCGAGGTGAACCCGACCGCGAGCAGCAACCCCGCGCCGATCGAGATAGCGATCAAGAAGCGGCGCTGCCGTTGGTGCTGCCACCCAGCGCCCGGCGGAGTCGGGACACCTGTCCGCCGGGCCATTGCGCTAGCTCTCGGCGAGCTCGCGCAGCGTGTTCAGCGCGTCCAGCACGCGGGGTCCCGGGGCCTGCAGGAAGACCTCGACGTCGAGCTCGATCACCTGGCCGCTCGTGACGGCGGTGAGCCCTCGGAACGGCGGAATCTGCGGGATCAGCGTCGACAGCCGGGGGGCCGGCTCGGGCGCCGGCGTGATCGTGAAGATCAGCGCCGGGTCGAAGCGCAGCAGCAACTCCGGCGCCAGCAGTGTGTAGCCGGGGAATGGCCAGGCGTCCGGCTGGTCCGCCGCCGGATTTTCGATGCCGACGCGGTCGAACAGGTCCCCGACGAACGAGCTGATCTTCGCGGCGTAGAGGCTCTGGTCGCGGTCCGCGATCAGTGCCACCGCGGTGATCTCCGCGCCCGCCAGCGCGGCCGTTGCCGCCTCGAGGGCGGCTTCGATCTCCGCGATCTGCGCGGCCGCTTCCTCGTTGGCGTCGAACACCTGGCCCAGCAGCGAGATGCCGGTGATCACGTCGTCGTAGCTCTCGGCGCCGGCGAATACCACCGGCACCGGCAACGCCTCGATCGAGGCTCGCAGCTGCGGTTGCGATCCGTGGATCACCGAGTCCGCGACCACGAGGTCAGGGCGCAGCGCAATCACGCTCTCGATGCTCGGCTGGTACGCCGAGCCGATGTCCTGAGCGGCCGCAGCCGCCGGCGGATACGCGACCGAGGAGCTCCGTCCCACGATCTCGCCGCCCACGGCGTAGACATACTCGACGGCCGTCGGACTGATCGCCACCACGACCACCGGCTTCGCCTCGATCACGACCTCCCGCCCGAGCATGTCCGTCACGGTCAGCGGGTAGGCCGAAGGCTCGGGCGTCGCTGTCGCCTCGGGCGTGGGCGTGGACGCCAGCGCGGTCGCACGCGGAACAGGCGTCGGCGTGGCCGCCGCCCCACCCTCGGCGTCATCGTCGTCCCCCGTGCACGCGACCAGCACGAGGGCCATGCCCACGAGGGCGAGCAGGAGGAGGGGCGAGAACACTCTACCGATAGACTCGTTCAAATCTGCTCAATCCTTATCGAATCGAATGACACAGTGACAGATACGGGTGGGTTCTGAGGACGCGACCAATACTCTGCGGATACCCGATCACGGTCCATCAACGACTTAAGCGGTATCCACAGATTTAGGAAGGTTTCGAGTTCGGGCGATGGCAGATTTTGTCGCAGACATACCCATCCTCACGACCGTGCTGTCGTTGGGCTATCGCATGAACCTCGGCGAGCCGCTGGCGCCATGGATCTCGATCGCCCCGTCCGAGAAGAGCGCGACGGAGGCGACACCCGCGGGCTAGGCCATCTCCGATGCGCCGACGCCTCGCTACGATGCGCGCCATGAGCGACACGAGCGCCGCGCTGCCCCGGATGTACACCGACCTTGCCGGTTGGTTCCACCTGATCACAGCGCCCGAGGACTATGCCGAGGAGGCCGCGACGTACGCGCGGCTGTTCGAGGAGCACGCGCGACCGGTGCGTTCAGTGCTCGAACTCGGATCGGGCGGCGGGAACAACGCTTCGCACCTCAAGACGAGCTTCGAGTTGACGCTGACGGATCTTTCCCCTGACATGCTGGCGCTCAGCCGCGCCATCAACCCGGAGCTCGAGCACATCGAGGGCGACATGCGGACGCTGCGCCTCGGTCGGCGCTTCGACGCTGTCTTCGCCCATGACGCGACGAGCTACCTGACGACCGTCGAGGACGTTCGCGCCGTCGCGAACACCGCCGCGGCCCACCTTGAGACGGGCGGCATCGCACTGTTCCAGCCGGACGCCCTCCACGAGACCTTCAAGCCGGGAACGGAACACGGCGGCCACGACGGTCTAGACGGGCGAGCGCTGCGCTACCTCGAGTGGACCCACGACCCGGATCCGACGAACGGCCGGTACCAGGTGGACTACGTCTACGTGCTGCGTCAGGCCGACGGCGCGGTCGAGACCGTGCTCGATCGCCACGTGGAGGGCATGCTCCCACGCGCGAAGTGGCTGGCCGCCCTCGACGCCGCCGGGTTCGACGCTCGTGCGATCCCCTTCGAACACAGCGAAGTCGAGCCGGGCAGCAGCGAGCTGTTCGTGGCCGTGCTGCGAACGTAGGCCTACGGCGTGCTGCGCCGCGCGCCGCCGTCCATGTAGATCGAGCTGCTGTGGACGTAGGAGCAGGCATCCGAGGCGAAGAAGGTCGCCACGCGTGCGATCTCCTCGGCTTCCGCAATGCGGCCTGCGGGGAGGCGCGCGCCCGTGTCGGCGAGCTGCTGCTCGATGCTGACGCCTCGCCGTTCCGCCTGTGCGCCCAGCAGTTCGCGGCCGCGGTCGGTGTCGGTCATGCCAGGACAGATGGTGTTGACGAGCACGCCGTCCGAGGCGACGGCGTCCGAGAGGGCGCGCGTCATGTTGAGCACGCCAATGTTGGCGAGGCCGGTCGGGAAGTTGCCCTCGGTCGGGCTGGAGCCGGCGCCGCCGGCGATGTTGACGATGCGGCCCCAGCCGCGCTCCTGCATGCCGGGCGCGACGAGCTGCGCCAGACGCAGGTAGCCATACAGCTTGAGGCCGATCGCACTGTCGATGACGTCGGTCGGCAGGTCGAGGATCGGCGCCATGCCCGCTGCGCCGGCGTTGTTGATGAGCACGTCGACCGGACCCAACTGCTCGACCGTCTCCTCGACCGCCGCCGCGCAGCCCTCGGCGGTCGCGAGGTCGGCCGCGACCGGGAGCGCATTCACGCCGAAGGCTTCGAGCTCGTTCGCCACCTCCGCCAGCCGTGCACCGTCGCGCGCCACGACGGCGACGCTGGCGCCCTCGCGCGCCAGCTCGTGCGCACAGGCCCGTCCGATGCCTCGACTGCCGCCGGTGACCATGGCGACCCGCCCACTCAATCCGAGATCCATCGTCTGCTCCTTCGTCGCGCCCCTGCGTCGAGGGCGACTCTACGGCGATCGAGAGCGATCAGGGTTTGCACGCGGCCGGCGGCGACGCGTGGCGAACCTCGTGCGCAGCCCCCAGACGGCAACGAATGTCAGGGGAATCCGGAGCACGAACGCCGTCCCCCCGTAGAGCACCTCGAACGGCACAAGTTGCAGCGACAGCGCGACGACCACCGCCACCGTGGCCAGCATCTCGCGCGACGCCCCGAATGTGATGGTCGGCAACGCTGTCAACATCCCGAGGGCAAGCACCAGCGCGCCCGTACCGGCGTACACGATCGGTGAGTTGTCGGCGGCTGGGTCAAGGAGGTTGCGCAGTTGCGACAGGCCGAGCGCCACCAGCATCCCTGCCACGAAAAGCAGCAGAACACGCCATGCGATGGAGCGTGCCAGTCGCCGCGCGGTCATCGAGTGCGCGCTGCTCTACGCACCGCCCGCCGCTGGGGTCAGAATCAGCACGGGGAAGGTGCGGTCGGTCTTCTCCTCGTACCCCGCGAAGACGCCCGAGGTTTCTGTGAAGCGGGCGTAGAGCGTGTCGCGCAGCGCGGGCTCGGCGTTCTCGACCGCGACCGCGAGCGTCGCGCCGCGGACCTCGATCGTGGCCTCGGCGGCGGCGGTGGCGTTGTGAAACCAGCCGGGGTGGTTCGGCGCGCCGGCGGCGGCGGCACGGACGGCGTAGGCGTCGCCCTCGCGGATGTAGCCAAGGGGCAGCGAACGCTGTTTGCCGCTGCGCCGCCCTCGGGTGGTCAGGAGTAGCACATCCATACCGTTGATTTTGCCCATCAGACGGCCGCCACTGAGGCGAAACACAGTGCGGTGCAGCGCGATGAACGCGAGTTGAAAGAGCCGGGGCACGGGGATTCCTCGCCGTTGCGAAGTTGGGGGTGGACCGCGTTTGATCTTAGCGAGCGGCAAGGCGCAGGCACAGAGGCGCGTCTATCCCTCGTTCGAGATATGCGGGGTTCCTCGAGGCGGCCGTCAGCCGATCGAGTAGCCGCCGTCGACCGGCAGCGAGATGCCCGTGACGAAGTCCGAGGCGTGCGAGGCGAGGAAGACCGCTGCGCCGGCCAGCTCCTCGGGCTCACCGAACCGACCCTCCGGCGTGCGGCCGAGGATGTTGCGGTACATCTCGGCGTTGCCCTTCACGCCCGCGGTCATGTCGGTGGTGATCCAGCCCGGCAGGATGCAGTTGACCTGGATACCGTCGCCGGCCCACGAGGTCGCGAGCGACTTCGTGAGCTGCACCACGCCACCCTTGGAGGCGGAGTAGGAGGCGACGCGGGGGCTGCCGAACAGCGAGTACATCGAGCCCATGGTGATGACCTTGCCGCGACCGCCGGCCTTGAGGTGAGGGTGCGCCGCCTGGGCGGAGCGCAGCACGGCGGTGAGGTTGGTGTTGATGACCCACTCCCACGAGTCGTCCGGGATCTCCTCTGGCCGGTGCGCCTCGCCGACGCCCGCGTTCGGGACGACGATGTCGAGCCGCCCGAGCTCATCGACGGTGCGCGCGACCGCGGCGTCGATGGCGCTGCGCTCTTGCACGTCGCACTCGATGCCGACCGCGCGAACGCCGAGGGCGGTCAGCTCCTTGACGGTGGCGTCGATCTTGTCGGTGTTGCGTGCGGCGACGGCAATGTCGGCGCCGGCCCCGGCGAGGCCGAGCGCGATGCCGCGCCTGATGCCGCCGTTGCCGCCGGTGATGAACGCAACGGTGCCCCTGAGGTCGAAGAGCTCGCTGGCACGGATCGGGAAGTCAGACGGCGTCGAGCCGGCCATCAGCCGCCCTTTCTACGTCGCTGCGAGGGCCCTCGATTGCAGGGTCAGTCGACGAGCGCTTCGATCAGCTGATCGACGATTTCGTCGGCCTTGGCCCACATCTCTTCGTCGGTCGCGTCCTGGATCGGGTGCGGGACGAAGACGCGTCGCACCTCCGGCAGGCCGAGCGACTCGGACTGCGCCTCGGCGGCCGTCACAAACTGGGACGAGGCGACGAAGACGGAGGGGATGCCCTGGATTTCGAACCAAACGGTGTCGTGCACACTGCACGTCGTACAGGAGCCTCAGTCGGCGAGGGCTTCGATGACGAAGCCGACCTCCCGCTTGATCTTCTGGCGCAGGTCCTCCGGCGCGGGTTTCGCGAACGTGGGCTTCCGGTAGCGCTTGATCTCGACGTTCGGCAGTCGCTCACCGAGACGCTGCTCGAGGCGGTCGAGCAGGCGGTCGCCGCGCGGCTTGGAGATGTCGAGCAGGCCGACCGTGCCGGTGATGTGCTCCGGCCGTGGCGTCAGGTCCCGCTTGACGGGTACCCGTTCGTCGGTCGGGTCCAGGATCTGGATGGTCATCGACAGCCTCCCTCAGACTTCCTCGATGCGTCGGCTGACGGGAATCGAGCCGGTCGGTCCGCTCACCCAGCCTTCGAAGATGGCGGCGAACTTGCCGGCCTCCGCGCCAGCCACGGCAATGTGAATGTACTCCGTGCCGCGGTACTTTGGCACGCGCTGGTTGAGCTGCTCCTGGGTCGGTCCTTCGTCACCGAACGTGCGCAGCGACACGCCGGCGCCGGATTCCTCGTCCTGCAGCAGCTCGCGCAGCGGTCGCGACGAGGCCTCCTGGATGCGCTCGCGGATCTGCTCCTTCGTCCAGCCGTCGCGCCAGATGGTGTCGACGTGCTCCGGTGGGAGGACCAGCAGCGTGTCGCCGGAGCCGTGCGACTTCGGGTGCTGGCGTCCCTCCATCGTCATGCCGAGGCTGCCGACGAGGGCGTACGCGGTCCTCGAGGTCTGGTCGGTGATCTGCCCGAGGCCGGTCTGGGCGATGGCGGTGACGACCGACTCCTCGGCGTCGAACCCGCGCTCGACGTGGTAGGGCGCCCAGGGGCTGCGTTCCTCCCACTCGGCGAAGCACATGCCGTGCTTGAGCGGGTTGCCGAGCGTCGAGCGCTCCGTGCCGCCCGGCCTGGCGCCGCCGATGTTGCGCAGCACGAGCATGAGCGCGCGACCGATCGAGGCGTTCGCGCGGTTGCCCTGCCCCAGCGCGCTGAGCTGCATGTTCATGCCGATGCGATGGCGGATCGGCCCGTTCACGATCAGCACCGGCGTGGCACCCATGGTGGTTGCCAGCACGCCGTGCGCGTTGAACTCATCGTTGCAGACGGCCTCGACGGCCGCGACCACCACCGGGAGGTACTCCGGCTTGCAGCCGGCGAGGACGGCGTTGATGGCGATCTTCTCGATCGTGGCGGGCGCCATGTTGGGCGCGACGATGGCGACGACCTCCTGCGAGTCGCGCCGCGTGCCCTCGAGCATGCGGAGCACCCGCTCGGCGCTCGGCGGGACGACAGGGAGGCCGTCAGTCAGACCCTGGTCGAATAGGAACTCGTGCACGTCGTCGCCGTCGCCGATTTCGAGGCGGCGCGCTCGCAGCGGGCTGCCCTCGGCCTCTGCCACGAGGCGCTCGTAGATGCCGGGCTCGACGGAGCGGGAGCCGCAGCCGGGGCGCAGCTGCGGGTAGTCGTCCCACGCCACTTCGGCGTTCGCGCCGGAGATCGCGGAGAGTTCGGAGTCGAGTGCGCGCCACTCGTCTTTCTCGAAGCCGGTGATTCGCATCTCTTCGCGCCCCTCGCCATCGGCCAGGACGACGTACGGCACGGTCTCGACGCCGTACGCGAAGGAGGCGCCGAGTGCGTCGTCGTCGAGCATGGGCAGCGTCAGTCCATGCTCCTCGACGAGCTGCCGATTGCCCTCGGTGTCCTGGCCGACCGCCCAGAGGTCGACGGCATCGCCGTGGGCGCGGTGCAGCGCCTCGATCACAGGCATCGCGAGCTTGCAGGTGTCGCACTCCTCGTAGACGAAGACGAGGAGGGCGGGACGCCCGCTCGGGAAGGCGCGTGCCTCGCCGCCGAGGTCGTCGAGCTGGAAGGCGGGCAGGGGTTGGGCGGTCGCGACCATGGCTCTCTCCTGGGGCAGTGCGCTGCGTCTGGGGAGACTAGCAAAGGAGGCGAGCGCGGGTGAGCGCACTCACGCGCCGCTGCCGCCTCAGGTGTGACAATCGAGGGGATGACACTTCGCGTCTGGGCCACCTGGTCGCACCGCTTCGCGCTGCTCGCGGGGCTCCTCGTCTCGTTCTGGGCAGCCGTCGAGACGCCGGCGCTGCGTTCGTTCGAGCTGACGATGCGCCGGCTCGACTGGACGGGCGCGATCCTCGGCCCGCTCGACCTCGCCTGGACGACGGTGGCGACGCTGCTGCTCAGCCTCGCCGCGTACGCCCTCGTGTGGCTCGCGCTGCGCGTGCTCTACCGCGCGGCGTTCGACGGCGGCGTCGCGGGCGGAACTGACGTCGAGCCCACGGAAGAGCGCTAGCGCTCCGGCGGGTCCCAGAGCGGGGCGCTGGGGAAGAAGTCGGTCCAGGCAAACCAGAACATGGGCGTGGCGGTGACCTGCGTCAGCTGCGAGCCAGTCAGCGGGCCCTCGAACGCCTCGCCGCTGAGGGCGGACCAGGTAGTGCCCGTCTGGTCGTCGATGACGGCGGGGCCGCCGTCCGGGGCGGTCACGCCCGAGGCCGCGGTGAACGTGAGCAACTGGCCCTCGACAGTGCGCTCCCAGGCGGCGGCGGTGCCCTGGCGGCCGTCGAAGAAGACCGCGAGGTCGAGCGAGCCGACGCGGTCGTTGACGACGGGGTGGTCGCTCAGGTGGCGGTACGCGTAAGCCTGCAGGCCATCCCTGAGCTGGAGGCCAAGCACGAACTCCTTCGTCCCCAGCCGGTTGTCGGTCACACGCTCGCCGAGGACGCCAGCGGCGCCGCCGAGGTAGTAGCCGGTGTACGGGTCGAAGCGCTCGCCACCCTGGTCGAGGACGAGCGTGTCGGGATGCAGCGACTGCCAGGTGCTCCAGGTGGTGAGCGTCGAGGGCAGCGGCTCGAGCGGGGTGCCGGAGAACTCGCCGTCCACGGCGACTCCCAGGAACTGGCTCCAGAGAGAGTCCGTCTGCCGGTCGTACATGACCAGCGCGTTCATGATCAGCTTGCCGGAGACGCCGAACGTGAGCTCCCGGTCTTCAACCTCTCGGGCATACACGATGCCCGTGAAGCAGAGCGGTCACCACGTGACCATGATCGGTTTACCGCCGACCGTGTCGTTCACGATCTCCCGGTTCGATAGGAAGGCCGTGCCATAGGCGCGATGCTCCCCGTTGACGGTGAGGCCGATGACCTGATCTTCCGGGTTAAGCCAGCGGTCGGCCTCGGATGCGGTGACGAACTCCGGGGCGAAGATGGCGGGGATGCCGTCCTTGGGGAGCAGCGTAACGATGCGCAGGTCACGGCTGACCGCGTCGCCCGCCGCAGTGTCATCCGGCACGCCGGGCTCGGGTCCCTCGGCGCGGCGGAAGCCCTCGCCGGATTCGGTGAAGGCAGCGCTGGTGCCGGAGACGGTGACGGTGTCGGCGAAGAGCCCGGCGCGCCTCGCGACGAAGACACCGAACACGAGCAGCAATGCGGCGATCAGGAAGATCGGGATCACCGAGCGCACCTGCGTCACGAATTGGCCCATCCGCGCACCTCGACTGGCTGTCCTTCGAGGCTAGGTCGTGTCCCCGCCATGTCGTGTGACGGCCACTACGCGAAGTATGAGCGTTGCATTAAGCGATCGCGGCCGACCGATCGGCGCGGCCCGGGCGTGCGTCGTACTATGCCGCGACGCACGAGGTAATGAGAGAGGCGGCGGCATGCTGTTCGAGCTGCGGCAGTATGAGATTCGACCGGGAATGCAGGCCGAGTGGGTGCGGCTGATGGAGGAGGAGATCATCCCCTTCCAGGTCGCGCAGGGGATGGTCATCCTCGGCAGTTTCGTGGGTGAGGACGACGAGACGAAGTACGTCTGGCTCAGGCGCTTCGAAAATGAGTCCGAGCGCGAGCGGTTGTACGAGGCGGTCTACGAATCGGACCACTGGCGTGACGTGATCACGCCGCAGGTCTCCCCGATCCTGCTGCGCGAGAAGATCAACGTCACACGCCTCACCCCGACCCCCCGCTCGCCGATCCGCTGACCTCGACGGCCGGCCTACACGACAACGGCCCCGGCTTGCGCCGGGGCCGTCGTTCGGTGCAGCGTCGAGGGGCTAGCCGACGGAGCTGGTGAGGGCGACCGCTTCCTCTTCGGTGAAGGCGCGCACGGTCTCCGTGCGGATGTTGCCCTGCCGGTTGATGTTCAGCGCGAGCACGGCCGCCGACTCGTCGTCGGGCATCTCCGTCAACGCGGCGAAGTCATACTGACCGAACGTCATGTAGAAGAAGATCAGCCGTCCGCCGGCGTCGCTAACGGTTTGCTTCGTCGCCGCGAGCCGCTCGCCGAGTTCACCCATCGTGTCCAGGCCCTGCTGTGTGTAGTGGCCCAGTGCCAGGTAGCTAGGCATCTATACCTCCGCCTCTGCTTGTTCCTGTTTCGATTGCGCGCGTGATGCTACTCGCTTCGCGTCGAGGGTCCGTGAAGGCTGTCACGCATCGGCGGCGCGAACGCCGCGTCGAGGAGGCGGCGCAGTTCCGGGAGCAGCTCGCCCTCAAACCAGGGGTGGTCGAGGAACCAGCGAACGTTGCGCGGGGAGGGGTGCGGCAACGGCAACATCGGCTGCTCGCGGTCGGGGGCGACGAAGTCACGCCAGGCGGCCACGGTCGCGCCGACAGAGCCTCGATCGTCGCGTCCGAGGTAGAGGCGCTGCGCGTATGCGCCGAGGAGCAGCGTCAGGCGGCGCCTGGGCAGGTGGGCGAGGAGTTCGTCAAGCCAGAGCTCGGCACACTCGCGCCGCGGAGGCGCATCGCCCGAGGCGGCGCGGCCCGGGTAGCAGAAGCCGACCGGGATGATGGCGAAGCGTCGAGGGTCGTAGAACTCATCGGCGGTCACGCCGAGCCAGCGGCGCAGGCGTTCGCCGCTCGGATCGTCGAAGGGGCGGCCGGAGGCGTGCACGGCGCGTCCCGGCGCCTGGCCGACGATCAGCACCGACGCCTCCGCGTGCGCCTGCACGACGGGGCGGGGTCCGAGCGGCAGCACGTCCGCGCAGTTCGTGCAGGCGCGGACGCGCACGAGCAGCGGCTCGATCGCGGGTGCCGAGGTTGCTCGCTCGAGGTTGGTCATCGGGCCTTCGTCACTCCTCGGACGCCTCTCGCACGTCGAGGAGCGCGCTACTATCCGTGGCGACGATACGACGGAGCGCGCGGAGCGGGGCGGCCTGCGACCGATGCGCCGGGCAGCCGAGGGCGGTTCTGATGACGCGGTGGACTCCTGGCGGCAAGGACGCGGCGTCGGCCAAGGGCGGCAGCGGCGACCGGCAGTATATGACCGACTTCGCGAGCGGCCGCGATGATGTCGTCTGCCAGTCCTGCGGCTACCAGATGCGCCGCCCGGAAGACTTCGGCAGCGAGTCCGATGGTTCCGAGGCGAAGAGCTACTGCGGCACTTGCTACGTCGAGGGCGCCTTCGCCCACGAGGCGGGGACGAGCGACGAGTTCATCTCCGTCGCGGTGCAAGACCTCGCCAAGGCGCGCGGGCAGGCGGTGGGAAAGATGCGCCTGACGCTGCGCAAGGAGCTGCCCAAGCTGGAGCGCTGGGCGGGATAGCGGCCACTCTTCGAGACCGACCGAGGTCAGAGGACGGGCTCCGCGGCGCAAGCGGCGTGGGCACAGGTGCGCCGTCTTCGAGCAGCACGGCGATCGCTGCCACGAGCGCGAGCTGCGCCGATTGGTGGGCGTGCTCGACCGTGTCGCCCTGACCGAGCACAGCCGCGAACTGCGCCACCTCGACGAGGAAGCCGCCGCCCTCGAGCGGGGTGACTGCGCGATCGTAGGAGCCGCCGGCGAGCGCCGATGCGGCGGACAACAGATCGGCCTCGCTGACGTCGACCTCGGGAGACACGGAGACGCCCGTCGAGGCGGCGGCGGGGAAGCCCTCGACCTCCGCCATGAGCCGGACGACGGTCTCCGACCGCGGCTCGGCCGGGGCGGTCGCCAGCGTTCCGCGTTCAACGTGCCGGAAGACGTAATGGCCGCCATAGACGCGACGCAGGGCGTAGCCGGAGTACTCGAGCCACGCCGCAACCGTGGCCAGGGGCGAAGCGGGTTGGTCGGCAGCCGTCGAAGTCATGCTCCGATTATCAGAGATCTGTCAATAGAAGTCAGAGCGCACGGTGTGGCCGTTTTCTAGCCGCGGAACGCCTCGTCGCGTTGCTGCTTGAACGCCTCCCACCCCTGCTCGCGCAGCGTCGCGAGGCGTTCCGCTGAGATGGAGTCGCCGCGGGTGGCGCCAGAGAGCTCGCTCATGACCGGGTCGTCCTGATACGCCATCGCCTCGCGCATGCCGGCGAGTTCGTAGACGCGGTTGACGAGGAGCTTGTTGAGCGCCACCGCGCTCGGGGGCAGCGAGGCGAAGCGACGCGCCATCTGCGCCGCCTCCTGGAAGACCTGGTCGGTGGGGACGACGCGGTTGACGAGGCCCATACGCAACGCCTCCTGTGCGTCGAAGATCTCGCCGCCCATCATCAGTTCCTTGGCGGCTTTGAGGCCGGTCAGGAACGGCGAGATCAGCATCGGGGGGCCGAAGCCGTGGCGGATCTGAATTTCGCCGAACTGCGCATCCTCCGCCGCGATCGTGATGTCGCACATGCCCGCGATCTCGACGCCCTGGCCCACTGCGTGGCCTCGCACGGCGATGACCGGCTTCGGCAGGTGCCAGAGTCGCTGCACGAGGTCCATGGTCCCGGGCGTGTCGACGCCGTCGTCCGGTCGTGGCGAGGACTGCAGGTCGCCCCCGGCGCAGAAGGCGCGGCCCGCGCCGCGCAGGATCACGGCGCGGACAGCGTCGTCGCCCTCGACCGCATCGACCGCGCGGCCAAGGCCGCGCTGGAGCGACCAGTCGACGGCGTTGAGGACGAGCGGTCGGTTGAGCGTGACCCAGGCGATGCCGTCCTCGACCTCGTAGAGCACATCGTTCTCAGACGCCGCTGGCACCTCGAAGCCCTCGGGTGTGTAGCGGCGGTCGGGGTCGCGATCCGCCTCGGGGACGGCCACGGGCTCGGGGTGGACGGGCTCGTTCATCGCGGGACCTCTCGGCACACGGCTGCGGTAGGTTGCGGGGTGGCGGCATCGTAGCCCGCGCGTGCGGCACGACCCAGCGAGGTTAGCGGCGGTAGCTCGTCGGACCCTCCTCGACGTCGAGCGTGACCTCGCCGTTGATGACGACGGAGCGCACGAGGCCGTCGAGTTCAGGCGGCGGTTCGATCACCAGGTCGTGCATGCCGTAGATGGCGGTGCACGCCAGCGGCTCGTCGGACAGTGGGATGCGGTTCCACACATCGACGGCGACGCGGCCCGCCGCGGCGTCGACCAGCGTGATGTCGTAGCCGTCGTGGCTGTGGCAGCCGCTCGGCATGCCAGCGAGGATGTGGATCACCACGACCCCGTCGCCGTTGGGCGAGATCAGCAGCTCGGCGAGGTCGATCGGCGCCGCCTCGCGGCGGAAGTCGTCACGGTCGACGCTGGTCGTGCCATCGCTGCCACGGACGTCGGACAGCAGCGTCGCGATGATCGACAGCAGCACGAGCGATGCGGCGACGACCGCCACCCGCTCCCATGTGTTCAGACTGCGCTGCACGGCACACCTCGTCGCCTACTCGCCGCCACGAGGGTAGAACGCGCGGCCCGCGAGCGCGGTTCCCGCTACGCCCGAGCACGAACGAGCAACAGAGTGCCGGCTCGGATCGGCAGGTCGAGATACGAGCCGGAGCCGCGGTCCGCGCCAAAGTACGCCAAGGCGAACGACTCGATCACGAAGCCGAGGTCCGTGACCACCAGCACGAGCGCGCGGCCATCGGCAGTCGTGAACATCGCCGTGGCGACGCCGCGGGCCTCGAGGTCGGCGAGCAGATCGCCCAACGTGCCGCCGCCGTAGATCGTGAGCGAGGCGCCCTCGCGGGAGGGCACGGGGGAGAACGTTCGCGGCGGCAGGACGGCTGGGCTGGCGCTGGTGTCGCCGCCGTCGAGCGGGTCAGTGCCGCGGATGAACAGCTCCTCCCCGTCGTCGATGCCATCGCCATCGCTGTCGGCGAGCGTCGGGTCGGTGCCGAGCATCGCCTCCAGCGCATCTGTCAGCCCGTCATCGTCGAGGTCGATGTCGTCGAGTTCGAAGAGGCACCGCACGTGCTCGCCCGCGTCGAGCACGAGGCCGGCGCGGCTGGCCTCGACGGCCGCCGAGCCGCCGTCGCACGCGATCGACGCGAGCTCGAACCCGCCAGGCAGGAGCGCTTCGATCGCGATCGCGACACCGTTGCCAGTGCCCTCGAAGCGTCGGGTGGAGGCAACGCCGTCGCTGTCGTCGGTGAGCGGATCGTCGAGGGCGAATGCACCGACGGCCAGGCCTGCGACGAGGAATGGGATGTCGAGCGGCTGCTGATGGCTGACCTGGACCTCGACCGTGAGCGACCACGGCACCGCCACCACGTCAACCTCGAATGTCCCGCCCGCGGCGTTCCCCGCGGCGTCCTCGGCGCTGCAGGCGACCACGGTCACGCCGACGACGAAGACATCGCCGGAGGCGCGGGTG
The DNA here is from genome assembly GCA_965226785.1 of Dehalococcoidia bacterium. GTDB lineage: Bacteria > Chloroflexota > Dehalococcoidia > UBA2979 > UBA2979 > CBDDEC01. The sequence goes on along the minus strand of CBDDEC010000003.1, from coordinate 849,293 downwards.
CAGTCGACCTCAACCGCTCCGTCGACAGCATCCACTGCGGCCGGAGCGTCGAACGTCACGACCGCCGACCCGCTCCCTGCTGGCGTCTCCTCGCTGGCGACTCGATCCGGAAGCGCCAGGACCGGGGGCGTGACGTCGAGGACCGTCACCGTGAGCGAACCCTCGGCGGGATTGCCGACCCTGTCCGCGGCGTTGCATCTCACCTCCGTCGTCCCAACGGGGAACGAGGAGCCGGACGCGGGCGTGCACGCGACCAGCATTGCGCCATCGACGAGGTCGTCCGCTGTCGCCTCGAACGCTACCTCTGCCGAGGTGGCGTCGTGAGCAGCGTTAACGAAGAGATCGCCCGGTAGCGCGAGCACGGGAGGTGTCGTGTCCTCGACCGTGACGACGAAGCTGCCGCGCGCGGTATTGCCGCCCTCGTCGTTCGCCGAGCAATCGACGGTCGTGTCGCCGAGGGCGAAGCCGCTGCCCGAGGTTGGATCGCATGTCACCGTGCGCGAACCGTCAACGAGGTCGGTCGCGCTCGCCTCGAACGTGACTGTCGTCGAGGGGCCGGTAGCCTCCAACGTGAAGTCCGAGGGCAGCGCGAGCACGGGAGGTGTCGTGTCCTCCACCGTGACGACGAAGCTGCCGCTAGCGGTGCTGCCGACCTCGTCGCTTGCCGAACAATCGACGGTCGTGTCGCCGAGGGCGAAGCCGCTGCCCGAGGCGGGGTCACACGTGACCGCGCGCGAACCGTCAACGAGGTCGGTCGCCGTCGCCTCGAAGGTGACGATCGTCGAGGGGCCAGTGGCTTCCGCCGCGAAGGCCGAGGGCAGCGCGAGCACCGGAGGGGTCGTGTCCTCCACCGTGACGACGAAGCTGCCGCTAGCGGCGTTGCCGGCCTCATCGCTCGCCGAGCAATCGACAGTCGTGTCGCCGAGGGCGAAGCCAGTGGCCGAGGCAGGGTCACACGTCACAGCGCGCGGCCCGTCGAGGTCGGTCGCCGTCGCCTCGAACGTGACAACCGTGGTGGCGCCGGTGGCTTCGACGCTGAAGTCCAAAGGTAGAGCGAGCACGGGCGGCGCGGTGTCCTCGACGGTCACGACGAAGCTCCCGAGCGCTGTGTTGCCGATCTCGTCGCTTGTCGAGCAGTCGACGGTCGTGCCGCCGAGAGCGAAACCGCTGCCCGAGGCTGGATCGCATGTCACCGTGCGCGAACCGTCAACGAGGTCGGTCGCGCTCGCCTCGAAGGTGACGACCGTGGTGGCGCCGGTGGCTTCCGTCGCGAAGTCCGAGGGCAGCGCGAGCACGGGAGGGGTCGTGTCCTCCACCGTGACGACGAAGCTGCCGCTAGCGGCGTTGCCGGCCTCATCGCTCGCCGAGCATTCGACGGTCGTGTCGCCGAGGGCGAAGCCAGCGCCCGAAGCAGGGTCACACGTCACAGCGCGCGGACCGTCGACGAGGTCAGTCGCGCTCGCCTCATAGGCGACGACGGTGGTGGCGCCGGTAGCTTCGACCGAGAAGTCGTTTGGCAGCGCGAGTACGGGAGGGGTGGTGTCGGCGGGAGTCTGGGCGGCGGGGTCGGTGTTCGTGAACGTGCAGGTGATCGCATCGCCGCGACCGAGACGGAACGATTGTCCGTCCTCGACCGGTGTGAAGACGCTGCCGCCCGTGTTGCTGCTGCAGGTCACGGTGAGTTCGTAGTCAGCGACCGGCGCCTGGGTCACGGCGTAGGTGGAACGGTTTGACAGGCCCTCGATCGTCATCTGACTGGGGAATGCCGTGGCGGGATTGTGGTCGAGGATGAGCCGTCCGCCGGGCAATCCGGCGAAGAGGTCAGCGCCGCCCACATCGTCGAACGTAAAGCGCCCCGTCGCCAGCGGATTGACTTCGAGGACGATCGTGAGCGAGTTGGCGGGTGCGCCCTCGAGGGGTGGGGCGGCTGTGGTGGTGGCCCCGGCGACGGCAGCCGTGAGAAGGATCGCGGCGGCGAGGAGGCGGCGGCCTGACGGCAGGAGCGATCTCATCCGCGTTGTTCGTCATCCTGAACGATCCTCGGTGGATCAGGGACGTTAGTCGCACGGACGTCAGACAGGCAATCACCCGAACGCCTCACGGATCCTCGGATCAGCACGCGCGTTCGTCACTGGTATGCACCACACATGGCCGTGTGCCTGCTGTTACGGCAGGCGGAGCCGACGCGGACGACGATGGGAGCGCCCCCGGCGCAGGTGCTCTCACGCAACCGACTGCCAGTCTCCTGGCGGCCGGTTCGTTTCGCAGACGGGCGCCCGGAGGCGCGAGTTACTCGGCGCCGATCTCCAGCACGGAGCGTGCCACCTCGCCGCTCTTCAACGTCTCGAACGCCTCGTTGATCTCGTCGAGCGCGAAGCGCTTGGTGACGAGGCCATCGAGGTCGAGCTTGCCCTGCTTGTACAGGTCGAGGATGCGCGGCATGTCCGTGTGGAAGCGAGCGGAGCCGTAGAACGAGCCCTTGAGCGTCTTCTCCTCGAGCCAGATCAGCGGCGAGATCTTGATCTGCTCGGTCGGCGGGACCATGCCCACGATCACCGCCGTGCCACCTCGGACCGCCATGTTGTAGGCCTGCTCTGACGTGGCCGCGAGGCCGATCGCCTCGAAGGCGTAGTCCACGCCGCCGCCGGTCAGCTGCTGCACCGCCTCCACGGCGTCCGTGTCGCCCGCGTTGACGGTGTCGGTCGCGCCGAAGTCCTTCGCGATGCTCAGCTTGTGCTCGACCATGTCGATGGCAATGATCTGCCGCGCTCCGGCGAGCCGCGCGCCCTGGATGATGTTGAGCCCGACACCACCGGCGCCGATCACGGCCACCGTCGTGCCCGGCTCGACCTTCGCGGTGTTGATCGCGGCGCCGTAACCGGTCATGACCGAGCAACCGACGAGGGCTGCGATGTCGAGGCCGATGTCGTCCGGGATCTTGACGAGGCCGGACGCTGCGGTGAGCACGTACTCGGCGAACCCGCCGACGTTGGCCATCTGCGTGACGGCTTCATCGCCGAGCGAGACGGCCGGGTTGTCGCGGCCTCGACGGACGGTCGTGGGGGTGTTGCAGAGGTTGGGGCGGCCGGAGTCGCAGAAGGAGCAGTGCCCGCAGGGCTGCACGAAGCCGATGATTACGCGGTCGCCGGGCTCCACGGTCGTCACCCCAACGCCCACCGATTCGACGACGCCCGCGACCTCGTGCCCGAGCACGGTCGGGAACCGCGTGGGGTAGGTGCCCTCGATGAAGTGCAGGTCGGAGTGGCAGACACCGGCGGCGATGACCTTCACGCGCGCCTCGCCGGCGGCGGGGTCGTCGATGCTCAGGTCCTCGATCGTCATGGGGGTCAGCGGCGCGCTCAGGATGGCGCCCTTGGCAGTCTGGGGCATACGGCGATCCCTCCTCGGGTCGTCCTCATGTTCTGGCTCGGCGACGGGACGCGCGGCCTCGAGGGTGCTCGAAGCGTGCGCACATACAGCCTGTATCCCGCCGCAGCCGCGCCATGGTAGCGCGGCGTCTCGGTCGTGTCAGTGACGTGTGACTAGCAGGGGGCGGCTACCCCCACGCCTTGCCCATCGGCGTGCGTAGCGCCGTGGTGGGGAGCACCTCTTCGAGGCTATAGGCGACCAGCGTGCGTTGCTCCGTGGTGGCGTCGACCTGTTCGAGGCGGCCACGGACCTTGATGAAGGCGGCGGTGCGCATGAGCAGGCGTTCGCGTTCGGCCAGATCTTTGTTGACGAGCACGTTGGTCATGCCGCTCTCGTCCTCGAGCAGGAGGAAGACGATGCCCTTGGCCGTGAGCGGGCGCTGGCGGCAGACGACGAGGCCGGCGAGGTCGATCTGTGAGCCGCCGGGCTGGCGGCGCAGCTGTTCGGCGGTGCGCACGCCTTCGCCCAGGGCCGGGCGCAGGAACTGCATCGGGTGGCTGTCGGGCGAGAGGTTGATCAGCTCGTAGTCGGCGGCCATGTGTTCGTAGGCGTCGAAGTCGGGCAGCGTCACCTCGTCCTGCTCGGTCGGCAGCTCGAGGGCCATCTGCCGCGCCTCCGGCTGCCGCGGGCCCTCGTGCTCCCGCAGCAGGGCGCGCTGCATGCCGCCGCCGAGGAGGCCCAGCTGCCAGATCAGCTCGCGCTGGTTGAGGCCGAAGTCGTCGAAGGCGCCGACGCGGATCAGGTTGGCCGTGGCCTGCCGGGCGATGCCGGTGCGCTGCACGAAGTCGAACAGCGAGCGGTAGTCGCCGTGTCGCGCGCGCTCCCGCTCGACGCGGGTGCCGCCCGCTTCGCCGACGCCCTGCACGTAGCCGAGGCCGACCCGCAACGCGCCCTCGGCGTCGGCGGGCGCTGCGCGCTCCTCGGGCGAGGCGACCGTGCAACGGGCGTCGCTCAGGTTCACGTCGGGGCGCAGCACCTGCACGCCGTGGCGCTTGGCGTCGTTGGTCAGCACGTGCGGCGGGTAGAAGCCCATCGGCTGGTTGTTGTAGAGCCCGGTGTAGAACTCCGCCGCGTAGTAATGCTTGAGCCAGGTCGACTGGTAGGCGAGCAGCCCGAAGGCGGCCGCGTGGCTCTTCGGAAAGCCGAATTCGGCGAAGCCGAGGAGGTTGTCGAAGATGCGCTCGGCGACGCTGAGCGGCACGTCACGCGCCTCGGCGCCGGCCATAAAGCGCTCGCGGTAGGAGTCCATCACTTCGCGTGAGCGCCTGCGGCTCATGGCGCGGCGGAACTGGTCTGCTTCGCCCGCGGTGAAGCCGCCCATGGCCTCCGCGACCATCAGCACCTGCTCCTGGAAGATGACGACGCCCAGGGTTTCGCGCAGTGGCTCCTCCAGCAGCGGGTGCGGCATCTCCAGGACGAAGTCGGGCTGCTCCCGCATCTGCACGCGGCGCTTCACGTAGGGGTTGACCGCGCCACCAACGATCGGTCCCGGCCGCACGATCGCCACCTCGATGGCGAGGTCCTCGAGGTTGCGCGGGCGCGTGCGCGGCAGCATCGCGATCTGGGCGCGCGACTCGACCTGGAAGACGCCGACGGTGTCGCCGACGCAGATGTCGTCGTAGATCGCCCCATCCTCGAAGTTGATGCGGGAGAGGTCGACCAGCTCGCCGCGCTCGCTGGCGATCAGCTCCACCATCTCCTCGACGGCGGAGAGCATGCCCAGCGCGAGGAAGTCGATCTTGACCATGCGCGCGTCGTCGATGCTGTCCTTGTCCCAGTGGCAGAGGTAACGGCCCTCCCACGCGGCAGGCTGGCACGGCACGTAATCGATCAGCGGGTCGCTGGAGATCACCATCCCACCGGGGTGCTGTGAGAGGTGGCGCGGGAAGCCCTCGAGCGTCTGCACGATGTCGAAGAAGTCGCGCCAGCCGCGAGCGTCCAGGCGGTCCGCGAACTCGGGATAGCGCGCGACATCCTCGGCGAGACTCGCCGCCATGTCGAAGCCGTTGGCGCGCTTGGCGAGACGGTCGAGTTCAGCGGCAGGCAGCCCGAGGGCCATGCCCACGTCGCGGATGGCGCTGCGCACCCGGAACGTGGGCAGCGTCGCCACCAGCGCCGCGTGCTCCTTGCCCCAGCGTTCGTAGACGCGCTCGATCAGCCGCGCGCGGATGTCGCGCGGGAAGTCGAGGTCGATGTCGGGCAGCGAATGCATCTCCTCGTTGAGGAAGCGGCCGATGAAGAGGTGGTTGCGCACCGGGTCGATGTGCGACAGCCCGATCAGGTAGCAAATGATCGAGGAGACGGAGGAGCCACGGCCGCGACCGACCGGGAGGTTAGTGACGCCTCGGGCGGAGCTGGCGCCGCGGACCTCCAGCGCCACCTCCTCCGCCAGCTCGAAGATCTCGTGGTAGACGAGGAAGAAGCCGGCCAGGTCGTGCTTGTTGATCAGCCGCAGCTCCTCGATCAACCGCTGTTCTGCCTCCTGCAGCTCGTCGACGTCCTGGTAGCGCATGCCGATACGCTCGCGGCAGAGTTGCTCGAGGCGTTTGAGCGGCGTCATGCCTGCGGGCATCGGCGGGGCGGGCAGCTGGTAGCCCAGGTCCTCGGTCAGGTCGAACGTGCAGCGGGCGGCGATGCGCACGGAGTTGGCGGCGGCGTGCGGGTGGTAGGCGGCGAAGCGTCGCGCCTGCTCCTCTGGCGAGCGCAGGTAGAACTCCGCATTCGGCCGCCGCACGCGGTGGCTCTCGTCGAGGGTCTGGCGATGCTTGATCGAGACGAGAATGTCCTGCAATTGGTGTCGCTCGCGCTCGTGGTAGTGCACGTCGCCGGTGCCGACCACCTCGACGCCAGCCGCCGCGGCGAGCGCGACCAGCGCTTGGTTGCGCGGCCGGTCGCCGAAGACGAGGTTGTCCTGCAGCTCGACGAAGACCTGGTCGCGGCCGAACCAGTCGACCAGCTGGTCGAGCTCCGCGCGAGCCTCGCGCAGCTCGCCACGCGCCACCAGCGAGGGCACGCGGCCCTCGCGGCAACCGGTGAGCACAATCAGGCCCTCGGCGTGGTCGCGCAGATGGCCGGCCCAGAACCAGGGGTCGCGACGCCGGTCCTGCTTCTCGCGCGGGTCGGTGAGACCGAGGCCGTAGGCGATGCTGGCGAGGCGGCAGAGGTTGCCGTAGCCGCGACGATTCTCCGCCAGCAGCGTCAGGTGTGAGCGGGGGGCCTCCGGGTCATCCGCCGCGGCGACCGTGACCTCGAGGCCGGTGATCGAGTGCAACTCCGCTTCGCGCAGCGCGCTGGCGAACTCCAACGTGCCGAACATGCCGTTGTGGTCGGTGAGCGCGAGCGCTTGGTAGCCGAGCTCCTTCGCCCTCCACACCAGCTCGTCGACGCGCGATGCACCGTCGAGGAGCGAGTAGCTGGAGTGCAGGTGCAGCTCGACGTAGGGCGTCGTCGTCTCGTCGAACGGGGTGAGCGACTCCCAGTCGCGCGACATCCGCGGCGCCTTCGAGCGCATGGTGTCCGCGGGCATCGCCTCTTCGAGCTCCTCACGTCGTCGCTCGAAGTCGTCCCAGTTCTCCATGAAGCCGGGTCGCAGCTGTCCCCGTTCCTGGCGACTCACGGCGAGCGATCCTCGAGCGTGGTGTTGCCGAGCAGCGCACCCTCCGAGGTGGCGTAGCGCTGCAGGTACCAGGCGGGGCGGCCGTCCCGATCCTGCGAGAGCACGCCCACCTCGTCGCGATAGATGGTGAGCGGACGGCCGCCGTCGACGAGCAGCCGCACGTAGGTGCGTCCGACCGGGCGCTCTCGCCACCACTCCTCCGCGACGCGCCAGATCTCCTCGATCGCCTCGACGGCGTGGCGGCGCACATCCGCGGCACGGCCCTGCGCCAGCGGTGACGCGCCGCGGCGAGGCACGAGCACCTCGAGCGGCAGCCCGTCCTTGTCGGTACGCACGCGGATCGGCAGCGGCAGGCCGAGCGCACGCAGCGCGGCGCTGGCGTTCGAGGTGGGAGCCACGGTGGCCACTTTGGGAACGGCGGAGCGCGCCTCGAGGGTCATCGTCAGCTCCCGTCGTAGTCGATCAGCGCGTAGCGACGCTCCGGCAGCCGGTGCCAGGGCTCGACCGCGACGACGCGCGCCACCGGCGACTGGCCAAAGCGGACCTTGAGGTGGCGGACCATCTCGTCGAGCTGTTCGCGGCGGCGGACGTGGTCAGCGAGCAGGCTCGGCTGCCGCGCCGTTTCCTCGGTCAGGCCGCCCAGCTCCAGCGTCAGCTCGGCCAGGGGGCCGGGAAACTCTGCGTGCTCGATGGCCGAGCGGATGATCGTCCAGAGGCGGCCGCGGTCGCCGTTCGGTTCCTTCAGCACCTGCACGCGCTCCCACAGCCGGTCATCCTCGGTCGCGCCGCTGAGGCGCAACACGCGCACGAAGCGACGGTGGGCGCGCTCATGGCGCAGCGCACGGCCGAGCAGTTGTTCCATCGCCCGCTCCACGCTCTCGCGGCTGACCAGCGGCGGGTCCGCCTTCGAGGTTTCGACCACGCGTTCGCGCCAGAGGCGCGGGCGCAGCGGCGTGTCGTCCTCGCCGCGGGCGGCGAGCCAGGCGCGGCCACCCTCGACGCCGAACTGCGCCTCGACGGCGTGGCGTGGCAGCGCCGCGAGCTTGCCGAGCGTGTGGATGGCGAGCAGGCGCATCCACGCCACCTGTGACGCGTCGAGGATGCGCGTGCCCTCCAGCACCGCGATGTCGAGCGGGGCGAGGAAGTCGACCGCCGCGTCGTCCGGGATGTGCAGCGCCTGCGCGGCATCGCCCGCGCCGGCTACCTGGCCGGCGGCGCGCTGCGCCGCGGCATAGGCGGTGAACCGCGACGCGGCGATGCCGAGCCGCGGCTGCAGCTCGGCGGGCGCACGCTCCAGCACCGCGCGGGCGAGGTCGTGGGGCTCGGGGTAGAGGCCTTCGAGGCCGCGCAAATCGGCGTAGACGACGCCTGGGCCGGTGAGCTGAGAGCCGGGCTTGTTGGAGCCAGCCGGCGACGCCGGGCGGACGTCCGCATCGTCGAGCAGAGGGGCCTCGACGAGTGGACTGACCGCCTCGAGCGCCGCGACCAGTGCCTCGGCGGCCCGCCTGGTGCGGGCCGGGCGGGGCTCAATCACCGCCAACACGGGACAGTAGGCGGTGGCCTCACGGAGGGTCTGACCGACGGCCACGCCGCGTGAGCGCGCCTCGTCCGAGACCTCGACCACATGGCGTCCGCCATCGTCAGCGATGACGACGGGCTGCCCGCGCAGAGCAGGGCGGTCAGCGCGCTCGCACGCCAGTGCGAGGGAGGGAACGAGGAGACAAGCAGTCGGCATTTAGCACCCCCGCCAAGAGGCGAATGGCACTTTAACAGAACAAACGTTCGTAGCACAAGTGTTCTACTCGTCGCTATTCCGCCCGCTCGAAGGTAGATAGCTCCGCCCGCGATCGCTGTCAGAAACCGGCGGTCTGTCAGGAATGCCCGGGCTGCCTCAGGCGCTGGCGTGGGGTCGAGGTAGGGTGGATCGCAGATGTTTCCGCTGCGCGATCTCAACCCGACACGGCTTCGGCCCTACGCGACGATCGCGCTGATCGCGGCGAACATCGCTGTGTTCTTCCTCTGGCAGCCACACGGCGGCGATATCGAGGAGATCCGCTTTCTCCACGAGAACGCGCTGATCCCCTGCGAGCTGACCACCGGCGAACCGCTGACCTTCGCCGAGATACAGGCGCAGCGCTGCATCGATGCATTGAGCGGGCCGATCTGGTTCCCGGAGAAGTCGGTCGAGACGTCCGTGCTCGTCTCGATGTTCCTGCACGGCGGGCTGCTGCACCTGGGCGGAAACATGTGGTTCCTGTGGGTGTTCGGCAACAACGTGGAGGAGGCCTACGGGCGGATCTCTTACACGCTGATGTACCTGGCGGCGGGGGTGGTGGCGTCGCTGGCGTTCGTGTTTGCCCACCCGGACAGCACGGTAACGCTGGTCGGCGCCTCGGGCGCGGTGGCGGGGGTGCTGGGATCCTACCTGGTGCTGTTCCCGCGCGCGACGGTGCTGTCGCTGGTGTTCGTGTTCTTCATCCCGGTGCCGGCGGTGCTGTTCCTGGGCATCTGGTTCGTGGCGCAGTTCGCGACGGTACAAACGGGCGTCGCGTGGGAGGCACACGTCGCCGGGTTCGTGATCGGCGCCGCGCTCTCGCTGATCCTGCGCGGCCCGCTGCTGCGCCGGCACGACGCGATCCACAACCCCTGGCCCGAGCGCCGCCTGTTCTAGCGGCCCTCGAGGCTTACTCCGCTGCGCTTCCTGCGCGCTGCCGAGCGCGGTCGGCGAAGTAGTCGCGCGTGCGGGCGATCGCCTCGTCGTCCGCGCGGAAGGGCGCAGCGGTGAAGAGGTCGACGCCCGCCGCCTCGAGCCGGTCGAGCTCGGCGTCGAGGGCGGCTTCGTCGCCGACGAGGGCGGCGTCGCCCGGCAGCTCCGCGCCGGACTGGTCGAGCATCGAGCGGTAGGAGGGGAACTCCCCGTAGCGCTCGAAGAGCTGGCTCGCCAGCTCGCGGGCGTCGGAGACCTGCGACTGCGGGACGAGCGCGACGGGCAGGCCCGCGACCACCCTCGGCGCGGGGCGTCCGGCGTTCGCGGCGCCGCGTTCCAGGCGCGGCCGCACGTAGTTGCTCACCGCCTTCGCGCCGGCCATCCAGAGCACGGTGCCCTCGGTGCGCTCAGCTGCCAGACGCAACATCACCGGCGCCATCGCTGCCAGCATCAGCGGCACCTCGGCGAGGTCGCTGGGCGCGCCACCGCCTCGCGCGGTGTAGAACTCGCCCTCGTGCGCCGGGTCTTCGCCACGCAGTCGCGGCTGCAGCACGTCCAGGTACTCGCGCATGCGCGCGCCGGGCCGCGCGAAGTCGAGGCCCAGGCCGCCCTCGATCACCACTTGGTGCGAGAGGCCGATGCCGAGGGTGAAGCGCCCCTCGGCGGCGGCCTGCACGGTCAGCGCCTGCCCGGCCAGGCGCGTTGGGTGCGTGCCGAAGATCGGGACGACGCCGGTCAGCAGTTGGATGCGCTCCGTCTCCAGCCCGATCGCGGTCAGGATCGCCATCGGGTCGTGGCCAGCGACCGAGGACATATTGTAGGTGTGGAAGCCCTCGGCCTCGGCACGCACGGCGTCGTCGATGAGGTAGCGGAAGCGTCGTCCGGAGGCGTTGAGGCCGATCTGCATCGTCATCGTGGGCGTGCCTCCTCGAGGGCTCAGCGACGCCGCCTCGGCCGGTCCTCGGAACGCGCCGCGAGCATGGTGGCATCGCGAGCGGGCGGAGGGAAGGGCGACGCGGGGTCGCGGAGGGTCGATGTGGACAGCGTGTGGACAACTGTTTAGATGTTTACGCAACTGGGGTCCTGCCGTACGGTGACTCCGGCGTGCGGGGTCGGCAAACGGAGGATTCAAAGGTGCGGCTTGCTCGTACAGCGACGCTGGCCGCCGCGCTGCTCACCCTGTCGCTCGTCGTTGCAGATCTCCCCGGGACGACGATAAACGCCTCCGTACCGGCCCCGCCGCGCCACCAGGCGCCTGTGGCCAGCGATCTTCTCCCCTCCCTGGTCCCCGCCGATCGCCTGATCGAGATGTACGTCCCGACCGAGGTCGACGTCCTGATCGACGGCGGCTGGCTCGACTACCCGACCGATCCGCCCTCCTACTTCGATGTCGCGCAGGTGATCTCGTTCTACGGCCACCCCGGCGTGTGCCTCATGGGCGAACTCGGCTGTCATACGGCCGAGGAGCTTCCGGGCGAGATCGACGCGGTGGCGCTGGAGTTCGAACGACTGAACGGGCGGCGCTACGCGCTGCCGGCGCTGCATCTGATCGTCGACGTGGCGCAGAAGCGCCCGCAAGACGACGGCAGCTACCTCGATCGGATGCCGATGGCCGAGATCAGCGAGTGGGTCGAGTTGGCGCGCGAGCACGGCTACCTGCTGTTCCTTGACCTGCAGATCGGCTGGGCCGATCCGTTGCAGAGCGTGCAGCGCCTGGAGCGGTTCCTCGAAGAGCCGTTCGTGCACGTCGCCATCGACCCGGAGTTCGCCACCGGCCGCGCACGCGCAGCGCCGGGCGAGATCATCGGCACGCTGTGGTCAGAGGAGGTGAACGCGGTACAGAGCTACCTCGCCGGCCTCGTCGTCGCGCACGATCTGCCGCGCAAGATCCTCGTGATGCACCAGTTCCGCGGCTTCATGCTGCGCACGCCCGAGGCGTACCACGACGTGCCTGAGGTCGAGGTCACGATCGACATGGACGGCTGGGGCAGCGACTTCGCGAAGCTAAGCGGGTACGACGAGTTCGCACAGGCCGACTACGCCGAACGATCAGCCTTCAAGCTCTTCTACCGCTGGGACATCCCCGACGCGCTGTCACCGGCAGAGATCGTCGCGCTGCCCGACCCGCCCGACTACATCATCTACCAGTAGGAACACGAAGACGCCGCCCGATGGGCGGCGTCCGCGTCTGATTTCGATTGCTGGTGCTACGGCAGCTCCGTCATGCCCTCCCGCGGGGCGTTGACGAGGATCGTCATGTTGCCGGGCGGGTGGGCGTTTTCGTACATGAGCTGGTGCGCCTCGCCGACGCCGTCGAAGGGGAAGACGCGCGAGAGCGCGGGGTCCACCTCGCCGGCCGCGACCATGTCGTTGAGGGCGCGGCACTGTTCCGTGTTGGCGAAGTGCGAGCCCTGCAGGCGCTTCTGCCGCATCCACAGATAGCGCAGGTCGACATCGGCGTTGTAGCCGCTGGTGCCGGCGCAGATGACGACCATCCCGGCGTTGTCACAGAGCAGGATCGAGGTGGGGATCGTCGCCTCGCCGGGGTGCTCGAAGACGATGCGCGGGCCCTGTCGCGAGCCGAGCACCTCCGACCACTTGCGGCGGAAGGCGTTGGCGCCCTTCGTCCACTCGGCGAACCCGGCCGCGTCTTCGATGTCCGGCAGGCGGCCCCAGTGGGTGAACTCTGGGTCCTTGCGGTTGATCACGCCATGCGCGCCGAGGTCGTAGCAGAACTCGAACTTCTCCTCGGACGAGACGACTGCGACCGGGATGCCGCCCTTGGCCTTCGTGATCTGGATCGCCATGGAGCCGAGGCCGCCGGTGCCGCCCCAGATCAGGACCGGGTCGCCCTCGCGGACGATGTGCGGCTCCCAGCCCATGAGCTGCCGGTAGGCGGTGGCGCCGACGAGCATGTAGGCCGCGGCGGCCTCCCACGGCAGGTTCGGCGGCTTGGGGTGGCACTGGTAGTGGTCGACGAGCGTGAACTGGGCGAAGGAGCCCCAGTTCTCCTCGTAGCCCCAGATCTTGGCCGTCGAGGAGGTGATCGGGTCCGCGCCCGCGGCGATGTCGGCCGCATCTTCGTCCCACATGCCGCAGGACAGCACGACCTCGTCGCCGACGCTGACGTCCGTGACGTCCTCGCCAACCGCCCAGACGACGCCGGAGGCGTCGGAGCCGCCGATGTGGAAGTCGGCGGCTGTGTCGTCGCGCCGCTGGCGCGCGCCGATCACGTCGACGGGCTGCCCGAGGCCGGCCCAGACGTTGTTGTAGTTGATGCCGGCGGCCATGACCCAGACCAGCACCTGGTTCGCCGCCGGGGTCGGGACGTCCACGACCTCGACCTCGAACGCCTGGCTGGGCTCGCCGAAGCGCTCCGCGCGGATCAGGTTGGCGTACATCTGCTTCGGGACGTGCCCCAGTGGTGGGGTTTCGCCGAGCTCGTACAGGTCCTTCTCTTCGGGCATGGGATCTCCCTCGTCGGCTCGGCACTGTGCTCATCCGGGCAACGCCCGGCTCGCGGGCGCGCCGTATGCTACCAACCGCACCCCGCTACCGCACGAGGATTCCTCGCACGATGGCCGACCGCAACGCACCACCCGACCCCGCCGCGAACACTCGCAGCGGCCACATTCGTGTGATCGCGATCGGCGTGCTGGTCTGGCGCAAGCACCTGCTGGTCCATCGCGGCTACGACCACGTCAAGCAGGAGACGTTCTTCCGCCCGCTCGGCGGCGGGATCGAGTTCGACGAGGAGGCGCGCGACGCGGTCGTCCGTGAGTTCTGCGAAGAGCTGGACCGCGGCGTTGAGGTGGGCGCACTGATCAGCGTCACCGAGAACATGTTCAACTTCGACGGCGCGCCCGAACACGAGATCGTGTTCGAGTTCGAGATCGACTTCGCGCCCGGCGAGCACCCCGCGACGCTCGAGCCGATGGCCGCCCACGAGGACGACGGCACGCCCTTCGAGGCGCGCTGGCTCCCACTCGTCGAGGTTCTCGACGGCACCCACATCGTGTACCCGCAGGGCTTCCGCGCCCGCCTCGCCGCCTGGCTCGAGCGCTAGTCGGTCGTCGCGCCGCCCTCGAGGTTGGTGACGGCGGCGTGGAGACGGCGTTCGAGGCGCTGGATCTCGTCTGGCTCCTCGACGCGGCGGCCGTTCTCGCGGCGGACGTAGAAGGCGTCCACGACCTCGGCGCCGATCGTGTCGACCTTGGCGAGGTGGATGTCGATACCCATCTCGTGCAGCTCGTGGGTGATGGCGTAGAGCAGGCCGCGGCGGTCGGCCGCTGACACCTCGACGATCGAGTAGTCGTCCGAGCCGGCGTTGTCGACGTTGACGCTGGTCGGCACGTCCGGCAGTGCCGGCTCGGCGTAGCGAGCGCGCACCTCGGCCAGCCGGTCGTCGATGGCAAACTCGCCGGCGAGAGCCTGTGGAACCGCCTCCAGGATGCGCCCCCAGCGGCGCTCGTCGATGCCCACGCCGAGGACGTCACCGACGTGCCAGACCTGGATCGCGACGCCATCGTCGCGGGTGTGCGCGACGCCGCCGAGGACGCTCGCGTTGTGCGCGGCGAGCGTGCCGGCGATGGCCTGCAGGATGCCGGGGCGGTCGGGAGTGACGACGGTGAGGCGATCCACCTCGCCACTGCGGTCGCGCCGCGCGGCCGTCCGGCGTCCGCTCTGATCCGCCGCGGCGTCGGCGATGAGGTCGAGGTGCTCGGCGATCGCCTCGGTCGTCGTGCCGAGCAGGTAGCCCGGCTCCATCGCCCGTAGGTGCGCCAGCACCTCCGGCTCGGCGAAGCGGTTGGAGAGCGCCTCGACAGCGGCGGAGATGCGCGCCGCGGCGAGGTCGGCGGGTTCGGCGATGTCCTCGGCGAGCAAGTCGGCGACGCGGAGGTGGAGCGAGCGCATGAGCTGCGCCTTCCATGGGTTCCACACGTCGGGCCCACTGGCGCGCGCGTCGGCGACCGATGTGACGTAGAGCAGGTGCAGGGTGCGGAGGTCGCTAACCGCCTCGGCTGTCTCGCGCAGCACCCGCTCATCCGCGATGTCACGCCGCGTGGCGACGATCGGGAGCAGCAGGTGGTGCCGCGTCACGGCCACAAGCCGGGCGGCCAGCGCGACCTCGAGACCGGCGCGCGAAGCGAAGCGCTCGGTGATCACCATCCCGACCTCGGAGTGGTCGCCACCGTGGCCCTTCCCGATGTCGTGCAGGAAGGCCGCGAGCAACAGTTCGTCGAGTGGAACCGCGGCGGCGGCCGAAGTTGCGCCGGTGCCCTCGTCTGCGCCACGCGCGATCGCAGCCGCCTCCACAGCGGTGCGAAGGACGTGGATGTCGATCGGGTGGCGGTGGAACGGCGCGATGTGGCGGCGAGCACGCAGCACCTCCCACTCGGGGGCGATGCGTTCGAGCCAGTCGCTGTTCGGGAGCGGCTCGAGCGGCCTCGAGTCGCGCGTGCCGAGGCCTCGCAGCATCACGAGGAGGTGTTCGAGGTCGCTGCCGGCAGCATCCCCGGGGATAGTCGCGCCCGGCTCAACTGACGGGGCATGGTCGCGGCCTCGAGACCACCAGCGCCGCGGTCGCTGGGCGAGGCGCGCTGTCGCCGCCGCCTCGACGTCCCGCATCGCGAGGTAGAGGTCACGGCTCCACGCCTCCGCATCCGCGTCGAGCCATTCAGCGACCGGGACGCGCAGGTCGTCGCGGAAGGTGTCGTTGGTTCGGTCCTCCAGCGCGTGCAGCGCGTTGCGGGTCGCAAGCAGACGCTCCCGGGCGGCGGCGAGCGGACCGTCGAGGTCTGGTGCGTCGTCGTCGTTGGCCATGGCCGCGGCGGCATCGAGCCAGTGCACGATCTGGAGGTCGCGGAGCCCACCGCGGCCGGTCTTCACGTCGGTGGCCTGCAGCTGCCAGGGCTCGGCCGCTGCCGATGCCTCGCGACGGCTGCCGAGTTCGTCCTGCAGCCAGCCGCGCTCTCGGCGCGCCAGTTTGCGGCGGGCGGTGAGGAAGCGTTCGAAGAGTGCGGCGTCGCCACCGACGAGTCGTGCGTCGAGGAGTGCGGTCAGCGTCTCGACGTTCTCAGCGCCGGCGCGCATCGCCTGTTTCACGGTGCGTACCGAGTGGCCGAGTTTGAGGCTCGCGTCCCAGAGCGGGTAGAGCACCCGCGAGGCGTCGCTCTCACCTCCTCGCGTGGTGAGCAGCATGAGGTCGATGTCCGAGTGCCGGCACTGCTCTCGGCGTCCATAGCCACCGACGGCGACGAGCGCGAACGGCCACGCCTCAGAGGGCTCGCCCGTGGCGTCTTCGGCGACGCCGACGATCGCGGCGTCGAGGAGTGCCGTCAGCTCGAGGCAGGCGGTGACGCCCGCGGTGGAGGCGGGGCGCGCAGAGGCGCGCCCGGATCGCTCCGAGCGCGCCTCAATGAATCGTTCCAGCGCGGCGTTGGTCACGCCTCGAGTATCGCGGGTGCGACGCCTAGATGGCGTCCTGCCCGCGCTCGCCGGTGCGGATGCGCACCACGTCCTCCAGCGGCAGGACGGCGATCTTGCCGTCGCCGATGGAGCCAGTGCGCGCCGTCTCCTCGATGGTCGAGATGACCGTCGGGGCCAGCGTGTCGTCGACCAGCACCTCGATGCGGACCTTGGGTACGAAATCGACTTCGTACTCAGCGCCGCGGTAGGTCTCCGTGTGACCTGCCTGCTGGCCAAAGCCCTGGATGTTCGCGGCGGAGAGTCCGGTGACACCGGCCTCCTTCAATGCGTCGCGAATCTCCTCGAGCTTGAACGGGTTGATGTAGGCAACGATGAGTTTCATCGATTGGTCCCTTCCGCCAACCTACTCAGCCAGCAGGTACGACTGCTCGTCGTGGAGCGCTAGGTCGAGGCCGGTGCGTTCCTCCTGCTCGTTCGCCCGGATCCCCATCGTCCGGTCGAGCACGACCGCGAGGATATAGGAGACGCCGAACGCGTAGCCGATCGCAACGCCGACCGAGGCCAGCTGCCGCAGGAACTGCGTCGGCTCGCCGAAGAACAGTCCGTCGACACCGCCTATTGCCGATTCCGCCAGCAGGCCGAGCAGCAGCGCGCCGACGATACCGCCGACCAGGTGCACCGCGACGACATCGAGCGAGTCGTCGAAGTTGAACCGGAACTTCAGCTGCAGTGCCCCGAAGCAAATCAGGCCAGCCGCCACGCCAATCACCACTGCGGACAGCGGTCCGACGAACCCGGCCGCCGGTGTGATGGCCACGAGGCCAGCAACCGCGCCCGAGGCGAAGCCAAGCGTCGTGGGCTTACCCTGCGTCACCGCCTCGGCGAGGATCCACACCGTCGCCGCGACGCCAGCCGCAATCTGGGTGGTCATGAAGGCGTTGCCTGCCGCGCCATCCGCTGCGAAGGCGGAGCCGGCGTTGAAGCCGAACCAGCCGAACCAGAGGATGCCGGCGCCGAGCAGCGTCAGCGTCAGGTTGTGCGGCCGGATCGGGGCCGAGCGCCAGCCGAGGCGCGGACCCAGCACCAGCACGAGGGCGAGTGCCGACGCTCCGGCGTTGATGTGAACGACCAGACCGCCAGCGAAGTCGACCGCCTGGATCTCGGAAGCGATGAAGCCGCCGCCCCAGACCCAGTGGGCCATGGGCACGTAGACGACCAGCGACCAGATGGCGATGAACGCCACCCAGGCCGTGAACTTCATGCGTTCCGCGATCGCCCCGGCGATCAGGGCCGGGGTGATGATGGCAAACATCAGCTGGAACATCATGTGGATGTTGTCCGGGTAGGACAGTCCAAAGACCGAGTTCGAGTCGATCCCGATGTCACGGAGACCCCACAGCTGGAGGTTGCCGAGCAGGCCCCAGTCGCCGATGGCGACCGGTGAGCCTCCGCCATTGCCCAGGCTGAAGGCGAGTGAGCCGCCGATGGCGACCCAGGTAATGGTGACGACCCCCATCGCCACGACGTTTTTCATGAGCATCGCCAGGATGTTCTTCGACCGGACCATGCCGCCGTAGAACAGCGCCAGCCCCGGGGTCATGAGCAGCACCAGCGCCGAGCTCGTGAGCATCCAGGCAGCGTCGCCGCTATCCATAGAGTTCCCCTCTCTCAGAGCGTCATTGCATGCACGCGGTGGAGCCGAGTCCTCGACCCCTTGCCGCGCAGCATGTCGCGGTGCAGTTTCCGCAGAATGTCAATTGTGTTTCGGGCACGTTTCGGCGGCGCGACATAGCGCGGGCCGCCGAGGCGTTCTCGCGGGCTAGTAGTCGCCCCGCGCTACGCCGTGTCGAGCGCCAGGAAACGGTCGCGGATCTCGTCCGTGACCTCGAAGTTGGGACCGTTGAACGTCGCCGCCACGTTGCGCGTCGGGTCCAGGGCCCAGGCCGTGAGGACGCGGGTGCGGATGGCGTTGCCCTCCTCGCCCGGTGTCGTCAGCAGTTCGTCCAGCCAGGACTCGCAGCTGACCATCGTGTGGAAGTAGCGATCGTGCTCCTCGGCGTACGACTGGGCCGCCGCACGAGGATCATCGCCCTCGATCAGCGCGTCGCTCAGCACTCGCGCGTCCCGGAATCCGATCGAGAGGCCCTGTCCCCAGGTCGGGTCGGTGAAGCCGGCGGCGTCGCCGATCAACGCTAGACCGTCCTCGTACGGCTGGTCGACCCACGACATGTCTGCCTCGAACGTCGCGAGGGGTCCAGCCTGCCTGGCGTTCGCGAAGACCTCGTTATCGCCGAGCAGCTCGCGCAACCGCGAGAGGAATGCTTCGAGATCGCGCTCGCCGCTCAGGCGAGGTTGCTGCGAGGCGGTGTAGCCGAGATAGACCCGCGCGCGGCCGTTGCCCTGCGGGAAGGTCGCGCCGCCAAAGTAGCTGTCCGGGTCGAAGAGCAGCATGCCCGTGTCCTCCGGCCAGTCGAGGTTGTCCATGAGCACACCAGCCCAGAGGCGCGCCTCACCTCGGTGCTGCTCCTCGCGCCCGAGGGCGCGCCGACCGAGCGAGTTGCGGCCATCGGCGGCAACGACCAGCGGCGCGCTCGCGCTCCCGGCCTGCTCGCCACTCCAGGTCACCGAGGCAGGCTCGCCCTGCTCGAGGCCAGTGACGCGTGCGCCACGGATGACCTCGACGCCCTGCTCGGCGGCCCAGCCGGCCAACGCCTCCTGCGCGTCGGGGTGGAAGAACGTGAGCGCCGCCCGGCCTGGCTCGTAGCGCTCGCGCATGTCGTCGGCCGAGCCGAAGAGGGCGACGATCCCGGTGTGGTGCTTGGGCAGGTCGTGCGCGCTGGCGCGCTCCTTGAGCACGTCGAAGATGCGCAGTCGTTCGAGTTCGAGCACGCCCCAGGGAGCGGTCCACTCGCCTCGAACGCGGTCCTTGAACTCGGTCTCACGTTCGAGGATCAGCACGCTGGCGCCGCTGGCGGCGACGCGACCGGCCAGTGCCGACCCGGCGACCCCGCCGCCGACCACGATCAGGTCATAGCTCTTAGCCACGCTGCCCCCCTCGAAGCTAGTCGTCCGTCCAACCCGTGCCGCGCGAGAGGTTAGCAAACGAGCGCCCGACGCGAGGAGACAGCGCAACACAATGCCTCGATCGCCACCGATCTAGGATTCGGCTACCATCGGTTCGTCTCCCCTCCGGACCGGATGTGCCCATCGCGACCCTGACCGAGACGCCCACACCAGGCATCCGCTCTGCACGCCCTCAGCCGGCGCCCTTTGTGAAGTGGGCCGGCGGGAAGCGCCAGATGCTTGAGGTGCTTGAGCCTCGGACGCCCCGCGATGTCGGCACCTACTTCGAGCCCTTCGTGGGCGGCGGGGCGATGTTGTTCGCGCTGCTCGGCGCGGAGGAGCCGCCCGCGCACGCGGTGATCAACGACCTCAACGAGGAGCTGATGACGGCCTACGAGGCCGTGCGCGACGAGGTCGACGCCCTGATCCCGCGACTCGCGGTCCTCGAAGGTGAGTACCTGGCGGGAGACGACGACGGGCGCGCCGAGTACTTCTACGCCGTTCGCGAAGAGCAGCCGGGGGATGCGCTGGGGACGGCGGCGCGCCTGGTGTTCCTCAATCGCACCTGCTTCAACGGGCTGTATCGCGTCAACCGCAGCGGTCGCTTCAATGTGCCGCACGGGCGTTACCGCAATCCTCGGATCGTCGACGAATCCTCGCTGCGCGCC
This sequence comes from Dehalococcoidia bacterium, assembly GCA_965226785.1. GTDB lineage: Bacteria > Chloroflexota > Dehalococcoidia > UBA2979 > UBA2979 > CBDDEC01. The sequence goes on along the minus strand of CBDDEC010000003.1, from coordinate 829,381 downwards.
GCATCCGAGGCGCTGAGCGCCACCGACATCCGAGCCGTGGACTTCGAAGAGGCCTGCGCCGACGCGGTCGCGGGTGACTTTGTGTACCTCGATCCGCCGTTCCACCCGATCTCCGCCACCTCCTCCTTCACGGAGTACACGCCGGGCGCGTTCCTGAAGGACGAGCAACTGCGCCTGCGCTGGCTGATCGACGAGCTGACCGAGCGAGAGGTCAACGTGATGCTGTCGAACTCGCCGGCCGAGTTCGTGATCGGGCTGTACGAGGGTGCGCAGCACCCTGACCGACCGCGCGAGTCGCGCTACGGACTCGACTACCTGCAGGCGCGGCGCGCGATCAACGCGCGCGGCGATGGTCGCGGTCCGATCGCTGAGCTGCTGGTCACGAACTATCCGCCCGAAGAGGCCCGCGGCTAGCTGAGCGAGCCCTCGTACTGGCCGACACCGACCGCGGCGGTAGCCCCCGCGATCTGTCGCCACGTCTCGTCGTCGAGTTCGATGCCGTTCGCCATGCGCTCGGCCATGCGGCGTCGCTCCGGCTCGCCGGCGGTCATTACGCCATCGAAGCCCTCGGCGAACGGGGGCTGTTTGACGTAGTCGATCAGCTCGGAGAGCCCGGCGGAGAACGGTCCGAGGCCGGCGAAGCGGTCGGGGTCGATGGCGAGCATGAAGATGCCGTTGCCACCGCCGACCGCGCCTTCGCGGCTGGCGCCGGCCGGTGTCAGCGCGCCCGCCAGCAGCTCGACCGCCATCGAGAGGCCGAAGCCCTTGTGACCGACCGGTCCACCGACGGGCAGCAGCGCGCCCGGCGTGCGTGAGCCCGGCGGGTCGCCACCGTAGAGGTCCCACGGCTCCGTACTCGGCCGGCCCTCGCCGTCGAGAATCCAGTCGGGCGGCAGTTGCACGCCCTTGTTGCGCGCGACGCGCACCTTGCCCTCGGCGCCGACGCTCGTTGCCATGTCCAGGACGAACGGGGCGTCGGGGTCCTCGGTCGGCGCGGCGACGACGATCGGGTTGGTCGCGAGCCGGCGCTGTGCGCCGCCGAAGGGGGCGACGAGGCGGCCGCCACCGTGCACGTTGACGCAGGCGATCGAGATCAGCCCGGCGCGCGCCGCCTGCTCGCCGTAGGCGCCGATGCGCCCGGCGTGGGCCGACTGGTGTGCGACGGCGATGCCGACACCCTCGGCGCGTGCCTTGGCGATGGCGATGTCCATCGTGTCGCGACCGACGACCTGGCCGTAGTTCCAGTTGCCGTTGACCACCGCGGTGGTAGCCGTCTCCTCCTCGACGGTGGACGTGACGCCGGGGCGGATCGACCCGGCGTGCGCGCCGTTGACGTAGCTCTCGATGCGGATCACGCCATGCGAGTCGTGGCCCTTCAGGTTCGCTTCGACGAGGTGCGTGGCGACCTGCTCCGCGTCCGCGGTCGGCGCGCCCGTGGCACGAAAGATGCGCACAACGTGTCGCGTCAGCTCGCGCGCGTCGAGGACGGGCATGGCCTAGCCCTCGACCGGCGCGGTGCCGGTCTCCTTGCGGGCGGTGCTCAGTTGTTGGCCGGCGGCCAGCCGCATGAAGCCAGTGTCGGAGCCAAGCGTGACCATCTGGAAGCCCGCGTCGAGCCACTTCGTCGTGAACTCGAGCGACCCGGTGTGGGCGCCCGGAGCAACGCCGTGCCGCTTGCAGGCCTCGAGGATGTTCAGCACCGTCTCGACGTGCCTCGGATCGGAGTTGTCGCCCGTAGGCGTTAGGCCCAGCGCGTAAGCGAGGTCCGACGGGCCGATGTAGGCGCAGTCGACACCGTCGACCGACAGGATGTCGTCGAGGTTCTCAAGCGCCTCGGCGGTCTCGATCATGCAGATCACCGCGATCTCGTCGTTCGCCTCGGCGGCGTAGCCGGAGCCGCCGTACATGGCGGCACGGGCGGGGCCGGAGGAGCGGCCGCCGATCGGTGGGTAGCGGCAGGCCCAGACGGCGCGCTCCGCCTCCTCGCGGTTGTTCACCAGCGGCACGATCACGCCGTAGGCGCCGGCGTCGAGGACCTTCATGATGCGCCACGGATCGTTCCATTCGACGCGCACGAAGGGCATCGTGTCGGTCTGCGAGATCGCTCGCAGCATGTCGACGGCGTCGGTGTAGTCGATGATGCCGTGCTGCATGTCGACGCAGAGCCAGTCGAACCCTGCGTGCGCCATCGACTCGGCGCTGTGCGCGGAGGGGGAGCCCAGCCAGGCGCCGATCGTCCGCTCGCCGTTCTGCCAGGCTCGCTTCACCGTGTTTGGTCTCATCTTCCAGTGGTCCTTCCTCAGACCGTCGCCGGCGGGGCGATGCTCGCCGGCCTATCGTGCCTCGTCGTTGCGCTAGGAGAGGTAGGCGCGCGGCGTCACCTCGTCGCGGTTCGGGATGGTCGCGATCTCGTCGGGCCAGAGGCTGTTCATGACAGCTCGCCGCCGGCGGGCTCGATGATGGCGCGCGGGATTGCTGGGGTCGGGGGACTCGCTCTGAACGGCGAGGAAGGGTGCATCGCTCATGCGCGGCAGCATCCCCGCGCACCCGCGGAGTGTCAACGGCCGGCGCTCGCCGTGGTCGGGCTAAGATGCGGAGGCTCTCCCCGGAGGCATGCTGTGAGCTGGTACGACATCATCGAGACGCCGCTCGGAGCGCTGTTTGTTGGCGGGTCGGCCGAGAGTGTGCATCGCGTCGACTTCGTGACGGAACGGCGCGACGAGGATGAGCTGCGCGCGAGGCTCGAGCGGGAGGCGGGCGAGGAGCCGGCGCGGGACGTCGAGGCCGCAGGCGAGGCGACGCGGCAGCTGCGCGAGTACTTCGACGGCGAGCGGCGGTCGTTCGCACTGCCGCTGGCGGCGCGCGGGACCGACTTTCAGCGCCGTGTCTGGAGCGAGCTCAGCGAGATCCCGCACGGACGCACGAGGAGCTATGGCGAGATCGCGGAGGCGATCGGACAGCCCACCGCCTCGAGGGCGGTCGGGGCGGCGAACGGTCGCAATCCGATCAGCATCGTCGTGCCCTGCCACCGCGTGATCGGCGCCTCGGGTGCACTCACCGGCTATGGGGGTGGCATGGACCGCAAGCGCTGGCTGCTCAACCACGAGGCGGAGGCACTGATCGGGGTGCTCACCTAGCTGGCGAGAAGAGCAAGGGCTGTAACCATCGACGCAGCCGAGAGACACTGAACGCCCGCCTCAGGCGGGCGTTCTACTCGTAGCGAGCCATCGAGGCGTGCATGTCGACCGCGACCCCGGCCTCCGTTGCGAATCCCGTGCGAGCGAGCCTCGAGCGGCGTGTGGTCGCGTCGGCGGCACTGGCGCACGGCGCGACGCACTCGATGGAGCTGGTGTTTGCGGCACTGCTGGTGCGGATCGGCCTCGAGTTTGGCGCTGACTTCGCGGTGCTGGGCGCGGTCGGCAACGCCGGCACGATCACGTTCGGCGCCTTCGCGCTGCCCTCGGGCTGGCTCGTCGACCGGCGAGGCCCGCGCTTCGTGATGACGCTGGCGCTGGGCTCGGCCGCGGTCTGCGCGCTCGCCGTCGCGGCTGCGCCGAACCTCGTCGTGCTCGCGATCGCGCTTTCGCTGCTCGGGGCCGGCATCGGGCTCTACCACCCAGCGGGCACCTCGCTGGTCGCGACCGTAGCGACGAGGCGCGGGCTGGCGCTGGCGAGCCACGGCATCGCCGGCAACGTCGGCATCGCGCTGGCTCCGGCGCTGGCGATCGGCGTCGCGATCGCTGCCGATTGGCGCGTCGCCTACCTGGTGTTTGCCGCGCTGGCGGCGACGGTCGCGTTCTTCGTCTGGCGGCTCGCGCCCGACCGCGACGAGGCGGCACAGGCCGTCGCCGATCGGCAGGTGGCGCTGCGCGAGGCGCCGCCGCAGCACCCGCGCACCACGCCGCCGGTGCAGCGCAGCTGGTTCAGCGGGCCGCTGCTCGTGATCTTCGTGGCGGCGATCGGCACCGGGTTCATCTACCGCGGCGCGCTGACCTTCCTCGCCACCCACCTCGAACAACAGCTCGGCATCTCCCTTCTCGGCTGGGACGCCGAGGCAGTCGCGGGCGCGATGACAGCGCTGGTGCTGCTGGCGGCCGTGTTCGGCCAGTTCGCCGGCGGCTGGCTCAGCGACCGGGTCTCGGCTGAGCGCGCGATCGTGCCGTTCACGCTGCTGATCCCGCTGTTCCTGTTCCTGATGTCGCAGTCGGTGGGGTTCGCGCTGCTGCTCGCGGCGGTCGGATTCGTGGTCGCCAACTTCGCTCAACAGCCCGTGATCAATGGCCTGATCACTGACTATGCGCCGGAGGGCTCCGTCGGCCGCGCCTTTGGCATCTCGTTCACGCTGATCTTCGGGGTCGGCTCGCTGGCGAGCTCCGTCACGGGGCTGATCACCGAGCGCTACGACACGGCCGCCACCTTCCTGGCGCTGGCCTTCGTCGGCGTGTTGGTCTCGGTGGCGATGCTCAGCGTGCTCGTCAGCGCCGAGCGACGCCGAGCCGCCGTCGCTCGCACCGCCGAGGTGGCAGCGGGTGACTAGGCAGCACTACTCGAGCACCAGCGGCGTGTCCTCGCGGTTGGCCCACTCGCCCATGGATCCGTCGTAGTTGCGGACGTGGTCGTTGCCCATGAGCGCGAGGATGAACGCGCCGAAGGCGCCGCGGATGCCGGCCTGGCAGTAGCTGACCGTAGGCGCGTCGGGGTCGAGGCCGGCCTCGAGAAGCGCGGTCCGGATCTCGTCCTGTGCGCGGAAGCGCCGCGCCGGCGGGCCCTGCATCAGGTGACGCCACTCGAGGTGGACCGAGCCGGGCACGCGGCCCACGCGTGCGTTTCCCCGCGCGTTCGTGCCGTCCCACTCGTCGTCCGCACGCGTGTCCCAGATCGCGACATCGCCCTCGAGTTCGGAACGCAGCTCGTCGATCGTGCAGAGCTGCGTGGCGTCGGTCCGCGCCTCGAACGTGCCGGGCTCGGGCCGACCGGGAGCCGAGGTGAGCGCACGGCCCTCGTCGAGCCAGGCGTTGAGCCCGCCGTCGAGGACACGCACGCGCTCGTGCCCGTAGAGGCGGAAGACCCACCAGACGCGCGCGGAGTGCAACGAGGCGTTGTCGTCGTAGATCACGACCGGCGAGTCGGCGGACACGCCCCAACGCTGCGCGAGCGCCTCGAAGGGCGGCGCCTCCATGACCAACGCGCTGCCTTCGCCCTTGAGATAGGGGTGCGGGACGCTCACTGCGCCAGGGAGGTGCGCGCGGCGGTAGGCCAGCGGCTCGCCGGCATCGATCAGCACGAGCTCGGGGTCATCGACATGCTCGGCCAGCCACTCGGTGGTGACCAGCAGCGGGTGCGGGGCGGCGGGGTCGGGAGCGTGCAGGTCGGTCACTCGGAGGCCTCCATCCAGCCGTCGATCAGCGGCAGCAACTCGTGCAGGGCGTCGATCTCGGCGTCAGGCGTGACATCGTAGCCGGGGACATCGTCGTTGGGTCGCAGCACGGCGCGCATGCCCAGCTGCTTCGCGCCGTGAATGTCATCGAACGGTCGATCGCCCACCATCACCGACCGCCGAGGATCGACGTTACCCAGCGCCACCAGCGGGACGCGGAAGGCGTCGGCGTGCGGTTTCATGTGCGTCATTTCGCTGGTGTAACAACGCACTTCGATCAGCTCGGCGAGGCCGTCACGCTCGAGGAACCGCTCGTGGAACGTCCGCGGCCAGTGCGTGTTCGAGAGCAGACCGACGCGTAGCCCACGCGCTCGCAGCGCCGCGATCACCTCGACGGCCTCGTCGTCGTGCGTGATGTGCGGCGTCCAGGCGTCGAGGTAGCGGACGCCGGCCTCTTCGAGCACCGCCTCCGCGACATCGACGCCAAGGGTGCGCGTGGCATCGGTGAGCAGATCGCCGAGCGACCCGGCGCGAGCATCGGACTCGGTGCGGTCCCAGAACGCCCGCTCCACGTCCATGAGGCGACGCGTGATCTCGTCCTCAGTGGCGTCGAGAGTGGCGTCGAGTTCGGGCGTGCCCTCGGGCTGGTGGTGCGCCGCGATGTGCTGCGCGGCGAGACGCCACATGGCTTCCATCTCGATCGACGCGAATGGCGTCAGCGTCCCGCCCCAGTCGAAGATGACGGCGTCGACGCTCACTCAGTGGCCCCCGGCGTGGTGGAACGCTCAACGGCGATGCGGGTGATCCGTCGCTCGCCCGCCTCGAGCACGGTGAAGCGGTAGCCCGCGTGCTCGACGTACTCGCCCGCCTTGGGGAAGTGGCGCAGGTAGGCGAGCACCAGCCCGGCGACCGTGTTGCCCTCGATGTCCGTGAAGTCGGGACCGAGTTCGTTCGAGAGGTCGACGAGGAGGTGCGAGCCCTCGACGATCGTCGCGCCGTCCTCGCGGCGGATGGAGTCATCGCGCGCCGGAGTCGCGCCACTTTCGGAGCGCAGCTCGCCGACGACCTCCTCCATGATGTCCTCGAGGGTGATCAGGCCGGAGGTCACGCCGAACTCGTCGACCAGCATCACGAGGTAGGTGGCGTGCTCCTGCATCACCTCGAGCACGCGCGCGATCGAGGCGTGCTCCGACTCGAAGGTGACGGTACGCATCAGATCGCCCGCGCGACGGTCGCCCAGGCCATCAAGTTGCGCCGCGTTGAGGTCGCTGACGTGGACGTAGCCAACCACCTGGTCGGGTTGGTCGCGGTAGACGGGCAGTCGCTGGAAGCGCGAGGTGGCAAAGCGCTGGGCCACTTCGGCGGCGCTTTCCCCGGCCTCACAGGCGGTCATGTCGATGCGGGAGATCATGATCTCCTGAACCTGCCGCCGGTCGAGGGTAAGCGCGCCCAGCAGGCGGCTTGATTGGACCGTTTCGATGGCGCCCGCCTCGGCGCCGATCTGGATCGCCGTGCGGATCTCGGCCGTCGTCAACGTCGCGCCATCGTGCGACTCGGGGCCGCCGATGGCGCGCTGCAGCGCCGCTGCGAGGTGGTCGAGCGCCCAGCCGATCGGCCTCGTCGCCCGCCGCCAGGCCTCCATCGGCACCGCATAGGCGCGGCTCAGCCCACTCGGGCGGCTGAGTGCGGCGGCCTTGGGTGTGACCTCCCCGAAGATCACGAGCAGCACCGTCATCACGAACGTGGCGGCGAGAACACCACCGCCGCCCGCCACCAGCTCGGTCGCCACAGCCGTGCCGACGGCGGCAGCCGCGGTGTTGACCAGGTTGTTGCCGAGCAAGATCGCGGAGAGCAAGCTCTGCGGCCGCTCGAGCAGGCTCGCCACCCGCGCGGCGCCGGGCACGCCCTCCTGCACCTGGTGCTGCAGGCGCACGCGCTGCAGCGACAGGAACGCGGTCTCCGCCGACGAGAAGAACGCCGAGAGGAGGATCAGGAACACGAGCAGGATGAGATAGATGGCCACGACGAGGCTCCAGCTACGCGACGAGCGACGCGCTCGCTGCGGGGCCAGCGTAGCCGTCTCGACGGTCGCGGCGGCGCGTCGAGCTACACTGCGCGCCGGAACGGAGCCACGCGATGCCGACAGCGACGATCAACGGGTTCGAGATGGCGTACGCAGTGCAGGGGACTGGCACGCCGGTGCTCTTCATCCATGGCGGCTTCGGCGGCGCGGGCACGACCATCACCGGCACGCCCGGCGAGGCGAACGCGCAGGCGATCGTCGAGGCCGCACCGCTCGACCAGGTGCAGCTGATCACTCACGACCGGCGCTGCGCCGGCCAGTCCGAGTAGACGATCGACGAGGCCTACAACCTCGAGGACATCGCCGCCGACGCGCGGGCGTTGCTGGCGCACCTCGGACACGACCGCGCCATCATCGTCGGCTCCTCGATGGGTGGGATGGTGGCCCAGCAGTACGCGCTGAGCTTCCCGGAGACGGTCTCAGCGCTGGCGCTGCTCAACACCGGCCCGCGGCTGATGTTCGAGACGCGCTCGGGTCAGATGTTCGGCCAGATCGTGGAACGCGTGGACGCCGACGGCGGGGAGGCGGTCTTCGCGGAGGCGAAGCAGGCGCTGATCGACCCGCCCCAGCGCTCGACGGTCGGCAACCGGAACTCGCTCATGGCCCAGCGGGCCGCCGAGGCGCGCGGCGCGTACCTGGAGGCGGTCGCCGACGTCTCGGACGCGGATCTGTTCCGCTACTGGCGCGGCAGCGTCCGCAACTACGCCGCCTTCGTGGGCTACGACTTCACGTCAAGGTTCGACGAGATCGCCTCGATCGACGCGCCGAAGCTGATCGTCCACGGCGACGCGGACTCGGTCGTCCCGTTCTCGGACGCGGAAGCGCTGCGCGACGGCATCGGCGAGATCGAGTTTCACGCCATCGCGGACGCCGACCATGGCATCACGCAGTACCCGGCGGCGCAGACGGTGATCCGCGACTGGCTCACTCGGGTGGCGTAGCTCTGAAACCCCATATCCCGTTCGCGTGATATCGTAGTTCTGTACTCAGACCTTCGAGGGGGCTGCGATGGTGGCGGAACGACGTGGACGGCGTGGGCGCAGCAAGCGGCGAGGTGACGGCGAGAGCGCCGAGGCGGCCGCGCAGGCGCGCGAGCTGTTGCTCGATGAGTTTCCCCAGGTGCGCGAGCAGTACGAGCTGATGAAGCCGCGCTTCGACGCCGTGTCGAAGCTGATCACGATGCGCGACGAGGCTGGTCTGACGCAGGCGGAGCTGGCAGAGCGGATGGGGCGGCGGCAGAGCATCATTAGCGCCATCGAGTCCGGTCGCCGCGAACCTCGGCTGAGCACGATCTCGGCCGCGGCGCGTGCGATGGGGCACGAGCTGCGTATCGACTTCGTGCCGATCGAGGCTGACGTTGACGTCGACGGCTCAGGCGGGGCGCGCTGATGCGCCGCATGCGCATGGGCCGGCCCGAAGGGTCGAAACTCGAGATCGCCGGGCGCGCCGCTGGGCTGTTCGCGCCGTTCAAGCCGCAACTCGTCGCGTTGATCGTGCTGATCGTCGTGACGGTCGCGCTGAACCTCGCGCCGGTGCTGCTGATCGGCGAGATCGTCAACGAGATGGGACTCGGCGCCGACGGATCCGGGACGCGCATCGGCGTGCTCGCCACGATCATGGTCGCGATGTACGTCGCCTCAGGCCTGCTCGGCGTCCTCGAAGGCTACCTCAACCAGCACGTCGGGCAGGGCGTGATGTACAACGTTCGCTCATCACTGCACGGCCATCTGCAACGTCTGTCCGTTCGCTTCTTCACGGCTACGAGGACCGGCGAGATCCTGTCGCGCATCACCACCGACGTGAACGCGATGCAGCAGGCTGTGACCGGAACCTTCACGGAGTTCCTCCGCAACTTCGTCACGCTGACGATCGCCGCGGGGATCATGTTCATGCTCGACTGGCGCCTGGCGATCATTGTGATCGTCGTGCTGCCGCTCTGGGTCTACCCGACCGTCCGCGTCGGCCTGCATCAGCGTCGCCTGATGCTCGAATGGCATGAAGAGTCGTCGAAGATGTCGGCCAACCTCGAGGAGACGCTATCGGTCTCAGGTTCGATGCTCGTCAAGACGTTCGGCCGCGAGGAGTACGAGGCGGGGCGGTTCGAGGAGTCGAACCAGCAGCTGCGGCAGCTCTCGATCCGACGCCTAATCGCGGGGCGCTGGTTCAACATGGCCTCATCGCTGTTCGGGCTCGTTTCGGTGGCGGTTGTCTACTGGCTCGGCGGCATCTCGGTCACGAACGGCAGCATCAGCACCGGTGAGATCGTCGCCTTTGCGGCGGTAACGACACAGGTCTTCGGGCCGTTCCAGATGATTGCCCGCATCAACACGACCATGCTCTCCTCGCTGGCGCTGTTCGAGCGCATCTTCGAGTACCTCGACATGCCGGTGGAGGTGGAGGAGGCGCCCGACGCGCACCGGCTGGATGCGCCGGTCGGGGCGATCGAGTTCCGTGACGTGCAATTCCGGTACACCGACCGCGGTGCACCCGCCCTCGATAGCGTGTCCTTCGAGGCTTCACCGGGGCAGATGATCGCGCTGGTCGGTCCCTCTGGCGCGGGCAAGACGACGATGACCTACCTGATGCAGCGCTATTACGACCCGCAGCAGGGGTCGGTACGGATCGACGGCCACGACGTGCGCGGGCTGACGCTGGACTCGATGAGCCGAGCGATCGGCACGGTGATGCAGGAGACCTACCTCTTCCACGCCTCGCTGCGCGACAACATCCGCTACGGCCGTCTCGACGCGGAGGAGGCCGAGGTGGAGTCGGCCGCCAGCGCCGCCGGCCTCGATCGCCTCGTGGAGCGGCTGGCGGGCGGCCTCGACACGGTGGTCGGCGAGCGCGGTTACCGGCTGTCCGGCGGCGAGAAACAGCGCGTCGCGATCGCGCGGGCGGTGCTCAACGACCCGCCGATCCTGATCCTCGACGAGGCCACCTCCTCGCTCGACACGAAGCTCGAGCGCGAGATTCGCGGCGCGACACAGGAGCTGGCGCGCGGACGCACGACCGTGGTGATCGCGCACCGACTCTCGACCGTGATCGCGGCCGACATGATTCTCGTGCTGGACCAGGGCCACGTCGTCGAGCGCGGGACGCACGAGGAGCTGCTGGCGCTCGATGGGCTCTACGCATCGCTCTATCGCGAGCAGTTCTCCGACGAGGAGCGCATGCCGACGCCCGACGGTGTCGCCGACGCCGTGGCAGGCGGCGACTAGCCGCGGCCTGCTCGACGTCGCATGTAACCGGCCACACTGGCAGCGGCGCGATGTGGCTGACAGAATGGCGCTCCACGCGCGCGATAGGTGAAGGACGCCCGATCGATGTTCCGGCAGCTCAGGCGCCTCGTCTTCCTCGGCGTGATTCTCGGCGTCGGGCTGCAACTGCTGCGGCGCATCGGCCTCCTCGGGGATGGCGAGTGCGGGCCCAGCTGCGACTGCTCGAACGGCTCGACCGCATGTAACTGCGGGCATCCCGACTGCCTGTCGCCCGTCGCCGGCTAGCCCTCGAACCTGCGTCTGACGAACGACGCTACCCGTGCGCCTCGAACGTGCGCTCACCGGCCTCGATGGCGACCGTGAGCCGATTCTCGGCGGGCGGGATCGGGCATGACCAGCGCTCGTTGTAGGCGCAGTAGGGGTTGTAGGCGTAGTTGAAGTCGACCACGAGCCGCCCGCCCTCGACGGGGTGAACGTCGAGGTAACGGCCCGCGCCATACGTGTCGCCGCCCGCGTTCGCGTCCTGGAACGGGAGGAACAGGCCGCCGGCTTCGACGTCGCGGTAGATCGTCAGCGACGCTGGCTCGCCCGTGACCTCGAAGCTGACGCGCGCCCAGCGCTGGTAGCGGGCGAGGTCGCCGGTGCTGGTCTGCATCTCGATCGTCTCGGGCCGATCGAAGACCTCGGGCTCGAGCGCCAGCGCCAGCGCCGCGTTCTCGTCGTAGTAGTCGAGGCCGGCGAAGCCATGGCGCTGGTCGTGTGTCAGCGGGGACTGCTGGTCGGTGCCGAAGAACGCGTCCTTCTCGTGACGAAACTCGGTCAGTTCGGACATCGTCGAGGCCTCCTCGAAGCACCCTCATCGTATCGAGCGCGACACGAGTCGACGGTGCGGCATGTCACAGGCTCATGGGTTGGTGAACACCGCGTGCACGGGGTCGTCGTCGCGCAGCGATGCGACGACGACGCGCTCGACGCCGGCGGCGCGCACCACCTCGGCCAGCCGTTGCGCAGCGTCGAGGTTCCGGTCCGCCTGGTTGATGACGGCGGCGTAGTGGCGGTCGCCGACGCTTCGACGGCCGCCCTGCTCGCTCGCGAGGACGGCGGCGATCACTTCGTCGGTGACGACCGGCTCGTCGCCGACGATCGCCCGCACCCGCTCTGGGCGGTGCACGTGCTCGTCGTCAAGCGGCGCGCCGAGGGCTGCGAGCCCGACGACGACGCAGACGTGCGTCGCGCTCGGCGGAATCACCGGCTCATGTTCGCCGGGCGCCTTGAACGCCCGCAGCCGGCTGCCGTCAGCCTCGAGCGCCAGCAGCCCGAGGCTCTCGATGCGGGCCATCGCCTCGACGGTCTCGATATTCATCGCGGCGAAGCGCGCCTTCGGTTCGTGGCCGGGGACGGCGATGACGGCGGGCGAGGCCTGGAGGGCGCGCGTCACCGCCTCGTCGAGGGCGCCTTCCTCGCCCTCGACGCGTGGGAGCTGCGGGAACGGTGGCTTCGGCCCGGTGAAGCGCGTGGTGCCGGCGATCACGGCCGTGCGGCCGCTCGCGACGGCCTCGATGCCCAGGCGGTACATCAACGACGACTTGCCGCCGCCACCGGCGACAGCGACAACCGGCGGCGGAGCGCCAGCGTCGAGGTCGAGCGCGTCCCAGAGCTTCACCGTCGCGACACCCCCGCTTGACCTGCGATGATCGCGATCATCCACCAGCGGGAGTGGCAAAGGCAATCTGACGATGGCGATGGTCTCGGGCGTGGTGCTTGCGGGCGGGCGATCGAGCCGGATGGGGCGCGATAAGGCCGCGCTCGTCTTCGACGGGTCGACCCTGCTCCAGCGGACCGCCGAGGCGCTGGCCGCCGTGGCCGACGAGATCGTCGTGGTGCGGGCGTCGGGTCAGGAATTGCCCCCGCTCCGCCTCGACATCCCGATCGTCAAGGCGGAGGACCCGGTTCAGGGCGAGGGGCCGCTGGTGGGTATCGCCGCCGGGCTGCGCGCCGCCTCGACGCCAGTCGCAATCGTGGTCGCGGTGGACATGCCGTTCCTGCAGCCGTCCCTGCTGCGCATGCTGGCGGAGCGCATCCAGAAGGGCGCGCGCTGGGCGCTGCCGATCGCGGAGGGCCGCCCGCAACCGCTCTGCTCCGCCTTCGCCACGAGCGCCCTCGCGGTGCTCGAAGCGCACATCGTCGCGGGCGACCGCGCGCCGATGGCGGCCGCGGATGACCTCGACGCCGCGCGCATCGAGGAGGCGACGTGGCGCGCCGCTGATCCCGAGGGCCGTTCGTTCCTCAACGTGAACACGCCCGAAGAGTTCGAAGCGGCGCAGCGGCTCCTCGACGCAGGCGGTGGCGATGTCTGAGCTACGGCCCGACCACAGACTGACCTAGAGCGCGCGGTAGGCGCCCTGTAGGTCGTTGCGATCGAACTCGAGCGGCACCTCGCCGTTGGAGAACTCGTAGAGCGCGGCCTTGAAGATGCCCTCGAGGGCCTGCACGGTGCCGATCGCGATGGCCATGGTGAACACACCGACGATGATGCCGACGATGGGTGCGATGGCGAAGATGATCGCCGCCGGGATGATCGCGATGATCACGGCCGCGATGTAGACCAGGCCGAAGCCGAACGAGGCGGTGAACTGGCGACCCCAGCTCTTCGAGAAGAGCGAACCGGAGCGCTTGATCGCCGCGATCGGTCCGATGCCCTCGGAGACGAGGACCGGCACGACGAAGAACGTCATGTACGCCCACACGCCTCCGACGATGCTGAGGGCGATCCGGCCGAGGAAGTTGTCGGTGCGGCTGCGCGCGATCTGCAGGATCAGCCCGACCGTCGCCGCGATGATCGCCCAGCCGATGATCTGCGGCAGGTGCGCCGAGGCATGCCGCAGCCCTGACCCGACGTTCGGGTCGCCGCCGCGCAACCGCTCCAGCGCCGCCGAGATGAGCGCTGCGTTGAAGAAGATCACGATGAAGTAGGCCCCCGCGTACAGCCCTGCGCCGAGGATATAGTCGCCGGCCCGCGCCTCCTCGCTGCCGCCGCCCTGTGTCGCCGCGTCGAGCCGATCGAGGCTGCCAGTCGAGGCCGCCACAGCGAGGAATCCACCGACGACCACCAGCAGGACGACGCCGGACATGATGGGGAACAGGATCAGCTCGCGGTCCTTCATCAGGACTCGCCAGCTGGTCTTCATCAACTCGAAGGTGTGCCGGATGGTCGCGAACATCGTCTGCACTCCGGTTCCAGCGCCGCTGTGATGCCTCGATCTTTTCGATCGTACATCAGCGAAAGAGCTGATCCGCTTACGCAAGTGCCTATATCATGGCGGCATGGATCGTTTTACTCGCGACGATGCCATCGAGGCGGGGATCGCCCTCGGCATCGTCGTCGCCGCGTTCATTCTCGCTCGCATCGTCGCCGCGCTGTTGCGGCGGATCGTGCAGCGCTTCTTCCACCAGACGGAGACCGAGCTGGACGATCTGCTGGCGGACGCGCTGCGGACGCCGTTGATCTTCGGGATCATGGTCTTCGGGCTCTATCTCGCCGCCCGCACGATCAGCGAACTGGACGACCAGCGGGACATCATCGACCGCATCTATGTCGCCTCGACGGTGGCCCTGATCTTCATCGCGTTGCGTTCGATCACGCTCGGCTTCATCGGCTGGCTCGCTGGCCGCGAGGGCGCGTCCGAGATCCTGGACGTGCGCATGCTGCCGATGGTGACGCGCGTGGTCAACGTCCTGCTGGTCTTGATCGCGGTGCTGGTCATCTTCGACACCGCTGGGATCGCCATCAACCCGCTGCTCACCGGCCTCGGCCTGGGCGGTCTGGCCATCGCCCTGGCGCTCTCGCCGCTGCTGTCGAATATCTTCGCCAGCTCGTTCCTGATCTCCGACGCCTCGATCCGTGCGGGCGACTTCATCGAGGTGGAAGGCGGTCCGAGTGGCTGGGTCGAGGACATCGGCTGGCGCGCGACGCGCATCCGCACGTTCTCCAACAACATCGTGATCATCCCGAACGCCTCTCTGGCCGAGTCGACGGTGACCAACTTCGACACGGAGGGTGAGCCCGTCGACGCCGCTGTCACCTGTGGTGTGGCCTACGAGGAGGACCTGGAACGCGTCGAAGAGGTCTGCCGCGAGGTGCTGCGCGAGGTCCGGGACACCTCGCCGTTAACCGTCCGCGGCCACGAGCCGGTGTTCCTCTTCCAGAGCTTTGGCGATTCGAACATCGACTTCCTGATGAAGGTGCGGGCGAACGGCCGCCGCAACCTGGGGGGCGTCGCGCACCTGATGATCAAAGGGGTGCACGCCCGCCTCAACGCCGAGGGCATCACGATCAACTACCCGGCGCGCCGGCTCTTCCTCGAGGAGGGCGACACCGGCGGCCTCGACCGCTTGGCGACCGACGCCCGCATCGCAGGCGATTAGCGCGAGCGCGTCGTCAGGCGACGAGAGCCGGCGGACTAGTTTTCGGCCGTTCGGCCGAAAACCGGTGCCCTCGCGTACCTGGTCGAGAGCTAGCGCGCGTCGTCGCGGGTTGGAGCGTCTGAGGTGTCGCCGGCGGGGTCTTCGACCGGACTGTCGACCTCGACACGGTCGAGCGCGGTGAGTACGGCTGCGCGCAGCCGTTCGAGGTTGCCGTCGCCCTGGTCGAGCCACAGCGAGAGCGGCAGCGAGGCGCGCAGGCCCAGCACCTGGATGATGCGCAGCTGCACCGTGCGGTTCTGCAGCTGTTCGCGGAGGACCAGCAGCTTGGCGACGGCGGCATCGCCCTCGGTCGCGGCGCGCAGGGCCTGCGTCAGCGCCTCGGCGTCTCCGCTCTGCAGCGCGTTGGCCAGCGTCGCGAGGTACTCGGCGCCGAGGCGGCGCACGAGCTCTTCGCGCGCGGAGGAGAGGTCGGTCGCGGCTGTGGTGGTCGGGGTCGCGCGATCGGCGGCCGAGGTCGGCTCCGGGCGGGGGGTCGGCAGGGTCTCCGTGACGTCGGCCGGCGCGGGGCGTGCGTCGGCGGTCAACACCTCGATGTTGACCGCGCTGTCGGCTCGGGTGACGCGGACCACCAGGCGCAGCTCGGTGTTGACGTCACGGTCGATCGGCACGCGGTGGACCGTCCCGCTCGCGTCGCGGACGACGAGCGCGCCTTCGCCATCAGCGAAGCGACGGAGGATCAGCGTGTATTCGCCCGGTGGGAAGCCGGCGAGGAACCGCAGCTGCTGCGGCCCACGGATGTCGGGCATCGTGGTCGTGGCGCCGGGCAGATGCTGGTGCACGTCGCCCTGAGCCTGGACGCCCGTGGCCTGGCCGTGCTGTGAGACGACGGAGGCGACAAACGGGGCGTCGATGGTGAGCGTGCTCGCCTCCGTGGGCGTCCGGTCGGTCAGCCGCCGGTCCGTCGAGGCGCGAGCGACGACCGACTCGCTCGCTTCGAGCGTGACACGTTCGCCGTTCGCCTCGACGTCCACGCTGCCCTCGGCGGCGGTGACCTCGGTCTCGCCGGGCCGGACCTCGGTCGAGAACGCCGTGCCGTCGGCACGCACCAGCGCGTCGGGCGTGCGTACGAGGTAGCTGGCGCCCTCCGCCGGAGCGGCGCTGAGGACGTGGCTCCAGAGCGCGCCGCTGATCTGCTCGAGTTCGATCGTGCGCACACCGTCGTCGCTGCGCACGCGGACGAGCACGAGTTCGGTGCCGGGTTCGAGCGCCACGGTCGACCCGCCGACGAACGTGATCAGCGCGCGTCCCTCGCCGGTCGTACGCAGGCGATCGCCCTCGCCGAGTTCGCTGTCGTCGGCCAATGCGCGCCATTCGTCGCCATCGAAACGCTCGACGGTCCCGCTGTACACGGCAAGCGACGAGGCCTGGGCAGTGCTGGACTCCCGGCCCGTGAACAGCAACAGGGCGAAGACGATGAACACCGCGGCCGGAGCGGCGTAGGCCAGCCCGCGCGCCAGCGGGCCCAGCGCCGGCAGGCCGAAACGGGGCCAGCGGAGCCACCGCGACGACTGCTGTGGCGTCGAGGCGAGTTCTGCGAGCAGGCTGGCGCGGCGAGCCGGGTCGGGCGTGCGCTCCTCGTAACGTGGCAACGTGCGCATCTCGGCCGCGGCGCGAAGCAGCGGCTCGAGTTCGTCGCGCAGCTCCAGATGTCGCACGAGGCACTCCTCGACGCTGCGACGTCCGCTGGCGATGTCGCTGAGGCAGGCGTCGAGGATCTCGCCCACCGTGACCGGACGCTGGTCGCTCATGCCAGACCCCCGATCGCATCGATCTCGCGGCGTAGCGACTGCAGCGCTCGCATCTGGAGACCACGCACGGTGACCTCTTTGCGGCCCATGATCTCGCCGACCTCGCGCGCGGACTTTTCCAGCAGGAACCGCAGCGTCAGCACCTGCCGGTGGTCCTCGGACAGCCGCTCGAGGGCCGCGCGCAGGCGTTCGTTCGTCTCGCCGGCGAGCAGGTCAGCCTCGGCCGTGGCGTCCTCGGGCACGTCGACGCCTTCGAGGTCGGTCGTTGAGCGGCGGGTGCGGAAGTGGTCGACCATCTGGTTGTGCGCCATGCGATAGAGCCAGGACTTGAACGGCGCCACGCGATGCTCGAACCGCGGGATCGCCTGCCAGGCCTTGAGGAAGACCTGTTGTGCCAGGTCCTCCGCCGTGTCGATGTTCCCGGTCCGGTGCGCCAGATAGCGCACGATCTCGGGCTGGAAGCGGTCGAAGATCTCGCCAAAGGCCGCGGCGTCGCCATCCTTCGCGCGATCGACGAGGGCACGGACCGCTGCGCGATCCTCGGCGGCCGGGTCGACCGCCGACGCCCTACTGGCTTCCGTCTGTTCCAACGATCCGGCTCTCGTTCCGTTCGGTGCGCTGGCTCGCGCGATGGCGATGACTTGCGTGCTCAGTGTGCGCCGTCCGTCCAGTGGTGGCGTACCCCTCGAACGCAACCAGCGGCGAGGGGGCGGCGCCGCTGCCGGCGAGAGCGGCGAATCGTTGACGCCGACAGCAGCGACGCTGTGAGCACGGGCGAACGGCAACAGCCGCCCCCGGTCTCACTCGTGGAACGTCCCGGACACCGGCTTCGTTTGGCTGAGAGATAACGAACGCGTCAAAACTCGCGCCACCGCGGGGCGGCGATAGCGGAGCGGATAGGATGGAATCTATGACGCTGCCACCGGAGTTCGACGAGCCTGCTGGCCGAGCACTTGAGGCGGTCGACGACGCTCTCGACCGCGGTCAGGCGCGGGTCTTCCGCGTCCTCTGGTTTATGGTTCCGCCCACCTCGATCGCGCACGATATCTCGTTCCAAGCGCTGATGGCGTCAAGGTTCCTCAGCGACATCGCGCTGCAAGCGCTGCTCTACGCCACGCTGATCGCCACGGCGCGCGGCGGGGGCAGCTCCTTCGACGCGGCGCTGATCGGCGTCGCGTTCCTGCTGCCCGGCGTGGTGCTGGGCCTGTTCGGCGGCGCGGTGGCGGACGCTCTGCCGAAGCGCGTCGCGCTGGCCGGCGCCTACATCACGATGGGCGTGCTCTGCTTCGTCATTCCGGTCTGGATCGGCACCGAGCTGCGCGCGATGTTGCTGGTCATCTTTGCCGTGCGTGCCCTCCACCAGATCTCGCAACCGTCCGAGGCCTCGGCGGTCCCGCTGGTCGCGCGCGACGACGAGCTCGCATCCGCCAACTCGTTCCTGTCGCTGGCCTCCTCGGCGGGCGAGGTGGTCGGCAAGGCGCTGCTGGCCCCGCTGGTCGTGCGGGCGTGGGGCGTCAACCCGGTCACGATCTTCGCCGGCGTGCTGTTCCTGCTCTCAGCGACCCGCACGTTCGACTTTCGCCCGACAAAACGAGCCAAGGAGGAGGCGGAGCTGCGTCTCGACAGCCTCGGACGGGAGCTGCCGCCCGAGGAGATACCGGAGGTGCACCCTCGACGGCGCTCCACGCGCGAGGCGGTCGCCTGGCTGTTCGCCGAGCCCGGGGCGTTCTGGATGCTCCTGCTCGCGGCGATGGCGAGCACGGTCGGCGTGGTCCTGGGCGTGCTCGGCCCGGTGTACGTGCAGGAGGCGCTCAACGTCGACCCGGCGAACGCCTTCTACGTCTTCGCGCCAGCCTCGCTGGGGCTGCTGGTGGCACTGCTGCTGGCGCCGCTGATGATCAAGATCCTGCACGAGCGCCTGACCGCGATCCTCGGGTTCATGATCGTGGGTGGAGCGATGGCGGCGCTGGGGCTGGTCGGCCACATCACCGAGCGCACGGCCGGCCTCACCCTCGACATCCCGGGGGTGGGCGCGCGCGTCGAAACGGCGGCGCAGATCTCGGTGTTCCTGGGCTTCGGCATGACGATCGCCGCTGCGGCCACGCAGACGTACATCGGCAAGTACGTGCCTGACGAGATCCATGGCCGCGTGTTCGCGCTGCTCGGCACGTTCAAGGACGGCCTCGCCATCCCGCCGCTGCTCGTGATCGGAGCGATCGCCGGCGTGGTCGGTGTGATGCCCGTGATCACGGTCGCGCCGATCGCTCTGCTCATCCTCGCACTGCTGGTGAGCCGCTATTCCGCTCGCTGGCGCGGCCGCCCGGCGAACGAACCGGTGATCGACCGGGTGTAGCGCCCGAGGGGAGCCGCGCGGGCTCCCCTCGAGGTTCGTCCGGAGAAGAAAACGTCAGTCAGGCGTGATCTCGTTGGCCAGCGACTGGCTGATGACCACGCCCGGCGCATCCGCTGCGGAGAAGCGAGCGAACAGCGCCTGCACCTAATCGCCGGCGAATCGCTACGGGTAGAGCGGCCCGCGTTCGAGGCCGGCGGTCTGGTCGAGGCCGAACATCAGGTTGAGGTTCTGCATCGCCATGCCGCTCTGGCCCTTGAGCAGGTTGTCCACCGAGGACATCACCACTACACGCGAGTCGTCCCCCGCCGTGAACAGCGAGACATCGCAGTAGTTCGAGCCCAGCGTCCCCTTGAGCGTCGGCGGCTCGTCGAGGATGCGGATGAACGGGTGGCCATCGAAGTACTCGCGGTAGCGCTCGAGCAGCGCCTCCCGCGGCGTCGGGCGGGTGAGGCGGGCATGCATCGTATTGAGGATGCCGCGCGTGGTGCCAAGGAGATGTGGGATGAAGTCGATCTCGGCGCCGGTGGACTCGCCGAGCTGGCCCAGCGTGCGCTCCGCCTCGACGACGTGCTGGTGTGAGAGCACGCGGTAGGGCACGACGTTGTCGTTGAGGTGCGAGAAGTGCTGGACGGCGGCCGGCTTCTTGCCCGCGCCGGAGGAGCCGGTGAGCCCGTCGACGTGGACCGTACCGTCCTCGATCAGCCCGTCCGTGTAGAGCGGCGCGAGGCCGAGGATGATGCCGACGGCGTAGCAGCCGGGGTTGCCGACGATCGAGGCTTCGGCCACCGCGGGGCCATGTAGCTCGGAGACGCCGTAGGCGGCCTGGCCCAGCAGACCAGCCGCGGCATGGCCGTCGCCATCGATCGAGGGGTGGCGCTGCGCATAGCGTGCGTACTCCTCGGACGAGGCGAAGCGGAAGTCGCCGCTGTAGTCGATGAAGCGCCGGCCGGCGCTGTGCAACGCCTCGGCGTACTGCTGTGAGACGCCGTCCGGTGTGGCGAAGACGACGACATCGCAGTCGTCGCCGACGCCCGCGGTGGCTGCGTCCTGCACCTCCAGCTCGCAGCGGCCGCTGAGGTGCGGGTACACCTCGTCCATCCGCCGCCCGGCGGCCTCACGCGCCACGATCGACGCGATCTCGAAATCGGGGTGGCCGAGCATCAGCTCGACGATGCCGAGGCCCCCGTAGCCGGTGCCGCCGATGATCTGCGCGCGAGGCATGGTCCGCTCCTGCTGCCGTCGCCCGTCCGGGCCGAACGCCGAGGCGGGCGATCAGGATCCGTCGCCGCCCCTCCCGGCGCAAGCCCGCACGACCGCCGCTCGCGCGTCCGCTACCGTCGGAGCGATGGCGAACGACACGGCGGCGCCCGGCTGGCGCACGTACCTGGACCTCGACGACCGTGCGCTGCTCGCGCAGTGCGCCGTCGATCGGTTCCGCGTCAGCGGGCCCGGCGGGCAGCATCGCAACGTCACCGACTCCGCGGTGCGCCTGCGCCACACGCCGAGTGGCATGGTCGCGCAGGCGTTCGAGGCGCGTTCGCAGCACCAGAACCGCGCCCGTGCGCTGCGCCGGCTCCGCATCAGGATCGCGCTCGGCATCCGCGAGCCCGTGAACCTCGAGCGCTACACGCCACCTCCGCCTCTCGACGCTGCGCTGCGCCCTCGTGGGATCGAGATGGGCCGGCGCGACGCGCGCTGGCCCGCCACCGTCGCCTGTGTCCTCGACCTCGTCGAGGCGTGCGAGTGGCGTCTCAGCGACGCCGCGCCGCACCTCGGCATCTCGACCGCGGCGCTGTCGCGGTTTATCACCAGCGACGACGAGTTGCTGCGAGCGGCGAACGAGCGGCGGCAGGCCCTCGCGATGCGGCCGCTGCGCCCGCGGAGCTGAACGAGGGCTAACAACCTCACGAGCGCGTCAGGGTGCGCGTATCCTCGCGTCGAAGGAGCGGCACAGCAGCCGGGGACACCTCGATGGCCATCGATCCGGCAGCGGCGACCGCCACCGACCGCACCCCGCGACGTCCGCTCCTCTACTACGGCTACTGGATCATCGGCGCCGCGATGGTGGCGCAGTTCATCGCCGTGGGCTCGCAGATGTCGGTCTCCGGCGCGTTCCTGAAGCCGATGACGGAGGACCTGGGCTGGACCCGCAGCGAGTTCGCGCTGGCCCAGACCGTCGGTCGGTTCTTGATGGCATTCGTCGGCTTCTTCATCGGCGTTTACATCGATCGCTACGGCGGTCGCGTGATGATGATCATCGGCGTCACGGTGCTCGGCGCGGCGCTGTTCGCCACCGCTGAGGTCACCCAGATCTGGCAGTGGGTCGTCCTCCGTGGCATCGCCTTCACGCTCGGCGCGGCGCTCGTCGGCAGCCTCGTCGTCAACGTCACGCTGTCGAAGTGGTTCGTCGAGAAGCGAGGGCGCGCCATCGCCTTCGCCGCGGTCGGCGTCTCGCTGGCGGCGTCGTCTTCCCGTCGGCCATGACGTGGTTCATCGACGAGTGGGGCTGGCGCGCGGCCTGGCGGGTCCTGGCCCTGGTCTGCTGGGTCGGCGTCTACCCCGCCGCGATGGTGATGCGGCGGCAGCCCGAGGACGTGGGGCTGAACCCCGACAACCGCAGCGACGAGGAGATGGCGAGCGAGGCCGGGGCGGCGGTGCGTGCCGACTACGAGAACTCGCTGACCAGAGGTGAGGCACTCCGGACCTCCAGCCTCTACCTGATCGTGATCGCGTTCGGTTTCGGGGGCGTGGGCATCAGCGCGATCCTGCTGCACACGATTCCGTTCCTCACCGACGAAGGCTTCACGCGCAGCACCGCTGCGGTGATGTCTTCGACCATCTCCATCGCAGCGCTCGTCTCGAAGCCGGTCTGGGGCTGGACGATCGACTACTTCGAGCCAAAGGTGCTGGCCTCGATTGGCTTCGTCGGGTCGGGCATCGGCATGGTGATCGTCGTGATCGCCGCGCAGGCCGGTTCGATCCCGATGTTGACTGTGGGGTTCCTGGCGATCGGCTTCGGGTTCGGCGGGCAGATCCCCTTGCAGGAGACGATCTGGGGCAGCTACTTCGGCCGCCGCCATCTGGGCGCGGTGCGGAGCGTAGCGATGCCGTTCTCGCTCTTCCTCGGCGCGGGCGGGCCGCTGGCGATCTCCGCGTACTTCGACATCGTCAACAACTACTACGGCGCGTTCTTCGCCGTCGGCGCGTGCTGGGCGATCGCGGCCGTGCTGGTGCTGATGGTGCAACAGCCCTCGAAGCGTAGCGGGGCGTCGCCGGCCCCAGTGGCCGCCGCACCCGAGCCGAACGCGCCACCGTCGAGGGCGTTCGCAGCGTCGACGAACGACGCGTCGCGCGGACCGAACGG
The DNA here is from genome assembly GCA_965226785.1 of Dehalococcoidia bacterium. Lineage (GTDB taxonomy): Bacteria > Chloroflexota > Dehalococcoidia > UBA2979 > UBA2979 > CBDDEC01. The sequence continues at coordinate 806,753 of CBDDEC010000003.1, read as the reverse complement.
CGACCCTGGCGGAGACGGCGCAGCAACTAGAGTGGCGCGGCCGAGGCGACCTGGCCGCGACTACATGGGCAACGGCGCTGGTGTGTCGGGCCCGGAACGCGACGAGACGCGCTCCGAAGAGCGCGCTCCACGTTAGCGCCCGGGGTGTGCCGTCGGTCTAGAAGTGCGCGTCTGAAGAGAGAATCCCGGTCTCGCGCAGCACGTCGAGCCGCGACCACTTGGCATCGCCGTGGGCGACCTCGGACCAGTGCAGCAGCACATCGACGAACTCGCTCAGCGGCGAGCCGATCGCGATGTGGTCGGCGGTGACGTTCATCAGCTCGACCTGATGGTCCTCCGTGAGATCGTCGAACCATGGCAGGCGGTCGAGGATGTCAGGCAGCGAGCGCGAAGTACTTCCCATGCATGGATGTTCGGCCAATCCGCCCGCGTCTACGTGAGGGAAGTCCCGTATTCTCCGTTATCCGCGGGAAATCGTAGCGGTCAATCCATGCGACTCCAGACGATCTCGATACAGTTCCGCCCGTTCGAGGGGGCAACTGACCACATCGGCCTGCCCGTGCTCGTGCGCGGCCAGCATCACCTCGACGGCGCGCTCGGCGGAGAGCTCGGGGACGCTGCGCATCAGCGCGGACGTGACGAACGCCATCTCGTTCAGTCATCGTTGTGCAGCACGACGGTGTGCGGCGGCAGCGTCTCGTCGAGCGAGCGCGTTCTTTCCTCGGTCGGGGTCTTCGTTGCGGGCTCGCTCACGCGAGCCTTCGAGGTGGTCAGCATCGTCGAACTCGGCGCATGGCTAGAGCTTGCGGTGGTCCCAGGACCGCACGCGCTGGCCGTCGAGGGGGATGCGGACGGTGACACGCTTGAACGCCACCGGCGGCGGATCGCCCTCGGGCGGAGCGGTCGGACGTGGCCGTCCGGCCTGTCTGGCGCCGACGAAGGCGAGCGTGGCCGCGGTGACGCTGGGGTCGCGAACGACCTCGGCGCTGGCGTCGATCGAGAGCCCACGCACCTGGTTGTAGGCGTCGCCCGTCTCGAACAGGAGGGTGACGCGAGGATCACGCTCGAGGTTCTGGATCTTCTGCGACCGCCCGTAGGTGGTGAACACAATCGCGCCAGCGTCATCGAACGCGAACCACATCGGCACGAGGTGCGGACGACCGTCGGGGTTGATCGAGGCCACCTGCATGACGCGGCTGTCGTCGATCAGCTCACGTTGCTCCTCGGTGGTGAGCTGAATGCGCTCGCGCTGGTTGACCATCGCCTCCCCCTCCACTGTCACTCGCGGCGTCGAGGATGATAGCGCCGCTGGCGCTCTGACCCCGCGCTGGCTGGACGAAGTCCTGGCCGGCTCGCATCCTCGCTGCATGCTGATGGAACTGGTGCTCGTGGGGGTGGGGCTGATCCTGCTACTCAGCGCCGCCTGGCTCGTGGTGCGGTCGGCGGTCGCGCTGGCCCTGATGGTCGGCATGAGCCGGATCGTCGTGGGCGCCACGGTCGTCGCGTTCGGCACCTCGGCGCCGGAGTTCGTCGTCAGCGTGGTCGCCGGGTCGCGTGGCGCCTCGGGCGTGGCGATCGGCAACATCATCGGTTCGAACGTGGCGAACGTCGCCCTCGTACTCGGTGTGGCGGCGCTGCTCTACCCGATGAACGTCAACCTGCGCCTGCTGCGCTGGGAGATCCCGGTGCTGGTGATCGCCACGGTGGCGGTCCTCGCGTTCGGCGCGGACGGCTCGTTCGAGCGCTGGGAGGGGTTCGTCATGTTCCTCGCCCTGCTCGGCTTCGTCGGCATGTCTCCGCGCGTGTTCCCCGAGGCGGCGGCCGCCGCCGAGGCGGAAGCGGAGCAGCGCGCGCCCAGCGCCGAGCGGGACACGCGGGCCCTGGTGATCCAGATCGCGCTGATCGTGGGCGGGGTGATCGCCCTCGCGGTCGGTGCGAACGTGACGGTCGTGGGCGCGACCGACCTCGGCGAGCGCTTCGGGATGTCGGAGGCGGCGATCGGCGTGTCGATCATCGCCGTCGGCACCAGCCTGCCGGAGGTGTCGACCAGCGTGATCGCGGCTCTGCGGCGCGAGCCGGAGATCGCGATCGCCAACGTGATCGGCTCGAACATCTTCAACCTGCTCGGCGTGATCGCCGTCGCTTCACTGATCGTGCCGCTCGAGTTCACGCAGGACCTCTACAGCTTCGAGATGCTGGCGCTCGCGCTGAGCACGGCGCTGCTGGTGCCGATCGCGTTCAGCCAGCGCCGCATCACGCGCTTCGAGGGCGGCTTCCTCCTCGCCTGCTACGTCGCCTTCCTCCTGATCGTCCTCGTGCGGTCATAGCGGCCTCGACGGCCGCGGCCTGCGCTACCATCGGCTCGAGTCGCCCGCCGGGGGCAGAATGAGATGCGCGATGGACTACGGGGACTTCGAGGACCTGATCGTCAACGTCGAGGACGGCATCGGGCACTGGCAGATCAACCGGCCCGAGAAGCTGAACGCGATGCGCACACAGACGTTCTGGGAGGTCATCGAGCTCGGCCGCCGCTTCCAGCGCGACCCCGACGTCAGAGTCGTGCTCGCGACGCATGAGGGCCGCGGCTTTTCCTCCGGCGCCGACCTCTCCTCCGGCGACGACGCCTACCCCAACCACGCGGTCGCACCGGCCGAGGCGGACAGCGACTCGATGGGCGTGTCGGCCGTGGGCGCGGCGATGCCCTTGATTGACAAGCCGACGATCGCCTCGATCAACGGCGTCGCGGCCGGCGGCGGCCTCGGCCTCGCCACCTCGTTCGACATCCGCTACATCGGGCCGAACGCCCGCTTCGTGACGGTGTTCTCCCGCCGCGCGCTGGCGCCTGACTGCGGGCTGACCTACTTCCTGCCTCGGTTGGTCGGTCCCGGCAAGGCGCTGGAGCTGCTCTACACCAGCGAAGAGATCGGTGCGGAGGAGGCGGTCACGCTCGGCCTCGCCAACTCGCTGCACGACGACCCGGACGCCAAGGCGTGGGAGGTCGCGAGACAGCTCGCCGCCGGTCCACCGCTGTCCTACATGTGGAGCAAGCGCGACGTGGAGCACAGCTGGTACGCCGACGTCGTCGGCCAGATCGAGTTCGAGTGGGCGGGCCAGAACCAGGCCTCGCGCAGCTTCGACGTGACCGAGGGCCGCCAGGCCTTCCTCGAGAAACGCGCCGCCCAGTTCGAGGGACGGTAGCGGCGAACGCGAGAACTCCAGCGCGAACTCGTGGTGAGACTCGATCGGACCGCCGGTGCGCTCCCCGCTAGTCCGGCCGCTCGCGATTGAGGTCGCGATTAGCACCCTCGACGTCAGCCCAGCCCTCGGGCAGTTGCGGCGGCGTCCACGTCGGATCCGGCCGCCAATCCTCCCACGGCTGGTCGAAGGGATAGGCGCGCCGCTCGATGTCGACGATCACGCGCTCACCCTCGGCGCGGAACGCCGCCGCTTCCTCGGGGTAGGTGAGCCCAACGGCGACGCGGGCGGTGACGTCATCCTCGTCTTTCCATCGCCAGTCGAGGTCCGTCCCCATGACGATGTCGAGGGCGTTGTCGGTCGTGTCGAAACCGATCGAGGTGCGGCGGAAGCGCGCCTGGAGATTGACCTTGATGCCTCGGTAGTACCCGTGCTCGTCGAGCCAACGCGCATGAGGCATCGGTGTCGGGAGGACATCGCTGAAGTGAATCTCAACTGCATGTTCGGCGAGCGTCGGTATGATCCGCAGGAGCGCGAGAGGGAACGAGTACTGGGGTGGCCAGTTGCGGTTGCTTTCGGGCATGAGCCGACTCCGAACGTCATCTCCGACTCCAGGGACATTCTCAGCGACGGCTCCGGCCGGCTGAAACAGAACGATCCGCTCGGGCGAATCTTCGACGACGATCTGTGGCCAGCCGACCACCCAGCCGTTATCCAGTCCGACCTGCCGGAGGACCACATGGTCGCCGCCCGACCAGCGTTCGATCCCACTCACTTCGGACCCACCGTCTAGAGTCTCGCCTGCGCCAACAGCCACGGTTCGATCAGCGGCAGCACCACCTCGGATCGCCATGCCGCGTCGATGTGAGTGAGATCGGGGAGCACGAAGACCTCGCCGTTCCGCATGAGCGTTGATGCCTCGACGATCGACTCCTTGAACGGATCGAGCTCGCCGACGAAGAGCGCGGTCGGAGTCGCCCAACTCACGACCTCGTGACGTAGCGAGGTGACGTCGCGTGTGGCCCTGTCACGCGCGCGCATCGACTCCGGGGACAGCGCCCGAATGTCCTCGATCGTCTCCGGCGAGAGTTCCGCGCCGACATCGCGCCAGCGCTGCAGGCGGTCCTCCACGCTCATCGGCGGTCGGTTGAGGCGGTCCGGTGGGGGCGGCGGCTGCATGCCGGGTGGGGGCGCGCCGCCGATCGCCGAGCTGAGCACGCGCTCCGGGAAGCGCGCGAGCAGGCCGAACGCATGCACGCCGCCCATCGAATATCCGAGGACGTGAGATGCGTCGATCGCGGCGGCGTCGAGGACTGATGCGAGCCGTTCCGCCTGCCGCTCCCACCGGTACGACTCCGGATCGTCTGGGCTTTCGCTCCGGCCATGTCCGAGTGCATCGACGAAGATCAGTCGGAAGTGCCGTCCCAGCGCCTCTGCGAATCCGAAATCTCGCCAGGAGTGCAGCGAGACGCCGGCCGCGTGGAGCATGAGCAGCGGTGGTTGGTCGTCGCTTCCCTCAACCTCATAGTAGGTCTTCAACCCTTGATGAGAGGTGTACGGCACGACCTCACCCGGCCCCATCGATCAGCGCGCGGCGCTGGAGTTTGCCGTTGCGCGTCCGAGGCAGCGATGCGACCACGCGGTACTGGTGCGGGCGTTTGTACTCCGCGAGGTGCTGCGCGGCGTGGGCGGCGAGAACGTGTTCGTCGACGGTGACGCCGTCTGCCGGGACGAGGCAGGCGGTGACGAGCGTTTTGCCCTCCTCGATCATTTCGCCGATGACCGCGGCTTCGGCCACGGTCGGGTGGGCCTCGAGGACCGTCTCGATCTCGAGGGGTGAGAGGCGGTAGCCGAACGACTTGATCACGTCGTCGGCGCGGCCGTGGAACCAGACGTAGCCGTCCTCGTCGATGGCGGCGCGGTCGCCGCCGATGAACCACTCGCCGCGGCGGACGGCGGCGTCCTCCTCCGGGCGTCGCCAGTAGCGCAGCATCAGGCCGGGGTCGGAGCGGTGGACGGCGAGCAGGCCGACCTCGCCGGCGGGGAGCGGCGTCGAGGCGTTCGCGGCATCGTCGCCTTCGGGCAGGATGGCGACGCGACGGCCCGGCTGCGGGCGGCCGGGCGAGCCGAGGCGCACGGGCGTTGGCGGGCCGCTCGAGATGTAGGTGCTGAGCTCGGTCATGCCGAGGCACTCGTACATCTCCGTCCCCACGCGCTCGCGCCACTCCTCGTAGAGCGCGACCGGCAACGGCTCGCCGGCGACCAGGACGTGGCGCAGGCGGAGTTCATGGTCCTCGGGACGGCTGTACTTCAGCAGCTGGCGGAACACGGTGGGGACCGCCATGAAGACGGTGACACCGAGCCGTTCGAGTAGCGCCGGCCACGCGGCGGGGTCGTTCGGCCCAGCGAAGAGGCAGGCGTGCGCGCCGGCGGTCCAGGCGTCCATGAGGCCGACGCCCATCGTGTAGGTCCAGTTGAGCGTGCCCGGGTGCAGCGTCACGTCGTCCGGCGTGAACCCCTCCCAGCCGCGCAGCACCATCGCGCGACCGCCCACGGTGCGATGCGCGTGCAGCGCTCCCTTGGGGTGGCTGGTCGTGCCCGATGTGTAGACGAGGAAGGCCGGATCCTCCGCGTCCGTGACCGGCAGCTCGGTGCCGGACGCACCTTCGAGGTCGCTCGGGTCGAGCACGAGCCCGGCGCTGTCCGGCGGCAGCCCGCTCGCGTCGCCGATCACCGCCGACACCTCCGCGTCCTCGACGAGGAAGGTCGCCTCCTCGTCGGTCAACTGTGGCGAGGCGGGGATCGGGGTGAGCCCGGCGAGCGTGGCGCCGAAGAAGCTGAACGCGTAGGCCGGGGTGTGCGGCAGCCGTACGAAGACACGTTCGCCCGGTGTCAGGCCGCGCTCGACGAACGCCCGCGCGACAGCCTGAACGCGCGCCCACACCTCGGCGTAGGTCCAGGTGTCATCGTCTCCGTCGGGCCGCGCGAACGTGAACGCGGGCCGTTCGGAGGTCGCGGGGTCGGTCGCCCAGCGCTCCAGGCACCAGCGTGCAAGGTTGAGCGGCCCTTGAAGGGGCGGATCGACGAAGGGTTCTGCTGCGGACACGCGCCGATTCTACTCGCGCCGAGGATCGCGCCCACGACGAGGCCGTCGAGGAGGCCGTCGCCGTGGGCCCACTCGTAGACGCTGGCGATCACCCGTTGGCGTTGGCTACGCCGGGCGGAAGACCGGGATCGGGTAGTCGCCGCTGTCCTGCGCCTCGAACTCGACCTGGACGCGCATGCCGACCTCGATGTCTTGCGTCGGGTCGTCCACGCCCACGATGTTGGTCATCATGCGGAAGCCCTCGTCGACATCGACGTAGGCAACGGCATACGCACCGAGGTCCGCAAAGGCCGGGTGCCGGTTCTGGCGCACCACCGAGTAGGTGTAGACGGCGCCGGCGCCGGCCGAGTCCTTCGTCTCAACGTTCGAGGATCCGCAGGCGGTGCACTGCGCACGTGGGGTGAAGATCACCTCGTTGCAATCGCTGCACTGCTGGTAGGTGAGGCGGCCCTCTTTCGCAGCGTCCCAGTAGGCCTGCGTGTCGGGCTCGGGGAAGGCGGGTTGTGGCTTGTTTGGCATCGTTCGTTCCTCCTGGTGCTCGTTCGCTCGCGGTTAGTCGGCAGCGAGGATGACCGTGCCGCCGGTGTGTGTGCCGCCGAGCAGCCCGCCATTGCCGTGCGCCACGGCGAGCTTGGCGCCTTCGACCTGCGACGTGGATTCGCCGCGCAGCTGTCGCACCGACTCGAGCAGCAGGAACAGCCCTCGCATGCCCGGGTGGTTCGAGGACAGCCCGCCGCCGTCGGTGTTCAGCGTGACAGCGCCGTCGTTGTCGTAGCGCAGGCCGCCGCCACTGATGTAGTCGCCGACCTCGCCCTTCTTGCAGAACCCGAGGTCTTCGAGCATGACCGCGACGGTGATCGAGAAGGAGTCGTAGATCATGGCGATGTCGATCTCGTCGGCGGTGACGCCGGCCTGCCCGAAGGCAATCGGCGCGCTCTGCACCCCGGCCGAGGTCGTGATGTCGCCGCCGTTCTCGCGGTACTTCGTCGCCTCGCCCGAACCGATCACCCAGACCGGAGGCTTGGCGATGTTGCGCGCGACCTCGGGCGACACGATCACAGCGGCCCCGCCGCCGTCGCTGACCATGCAGCACTCGAGGAGATGCAACGGGTCGGCGATGATGCGCGACTCGAGCACGTCCTCAACGGTGATGTCGCCGACGCCCATGAACTGCAGGTCGGTCATCGCCTGCACGGCCTCCGGGTTGCGCGTGGCGTGGTGGCGCGTGGCCACGGAGATCTCGGCGAGCTGCTCGGTTGTGGTGCCGTACTCGTGCATGTGCCGGTGGGCGACCATCGCGTAGTTCGCGATCAGGGTCGCGCCGTAAGCGTTCTCCATGTTGGCGGACCAGTTGCCGCCACCGCCTCGGGGGCCGCCGGTGCCAATGGGGATGCGCTGCGTGGCGGCCTTCGATCCGTACGAGAGCACCGCCACGTTGGTCTTGCCGTCCGCGATGTCGCGCATGGCGTGGGCGGCGTGGAACTCGTACGAGGAGCCGCCGACCTGTGTCGTGTCGATCACGGTCGGACTGATCCCGAGGTAGGCCCCCAGCCCAAGGCCGCCGCCACCCTCGCCGTCGCCAGCGTCGTAGAGCCCATCGATGTCGGACCAGTTGAGCCCGGCGTCGTCGAGCGCCGCCTTGATCGACTGCGCCTTGATCTGCATCGCCGACACGCTCTCGTCGACGCGCTTCGGCCACTCATAGATACCGGCGAACGCCGCCACTCGTTCCTGTGCCACGGGACACCCCCTCGGTGCGCGGCGATTGGTAGCAGCGCCGCCGCGCGAACGTCAATGGACCGCGCTCCGCGACCCCTCGAGGTTTGCCCGCGTCGAGGCCCAGCACTATCGTCGAGCGATGCGCATCGGCCTGATCTCGGACACGCACCTACCGTCGTTGATCCGCACGCCTGACGAACTCGGGCCGGCGCTCGCGGACTTCCTCGCGACGTGCGAGTTGATCCTGCACGGCGGCGACGTGGTGCGGCCGAGCGTGCTCGACTGGTGCGAGCAGTTCGCGCCGGTGGTCGTGGCGCAGGGCAACAACGATGCGTTCGAGGATCCGCGGATGGCCGAGCGCCAGCTGCTGGACCTCGAGGGCTGGCGCGTGGGCATGCTGCACGACCTGCGGCCGGGCGAATCGCGGCCGGTGCCTGAGTTGCTCGAGACCTCGCTAGGCGGCGAGCAGGTGGACGTGCTGATCGCCGGTGACACTCACATCGAACGCCTCGAGTACCGCGAGGGCGTGGTCGTCATCAACAGCGGCAGCCCGACGCTCCCGCACCACAAGGAGTTCCGCCTGGGCACGGCCGCGCTGCTCGAACTCGAGCCGGGCCGCCTCCACGCCGAGATCATCCACCTCGGCCACAGCGAGGGTATGCGGAACCCCTCGACGCCCCGACATCTCGAGGTCGAAGACGGCCGCCTGGTCGCCCACACGCACGACGGCGAACCGCAGCCGATCGAGGACGGCACAGCGGTGGCGGGCTAACCAGCTTCGGGCGCGTCGGCTTCTTCGACGAGGGCGGTCATCGAGCCTTTGCAACGCGGGATCCGGGGGTCGGCGCCGTAGGCGTGGATCTGGTCCTGCTTGCGCTCGCAGGCGGGTTTGCCGGCCGTGAGCAGGATGACGCGGGCCTGGCTGTCGACCGTGCGGGCGAGCGCCCACGCCTTCTCCGGGCCGTAACCGAAGACCGCCGCCAGCATCTCGATCACGTAGTCGTAGGTGTGGTCGTCGTCGTCGAGGAGGATGACGTGCCACAGCTGCTCGAGCGCCGCGTCGGTCTCGTCCTCGACGTGCGGTCGGATCGTGGGCGCGGCCGGGCCGGGCGTGGCCGGGGTCGGGGAGGTCATGGCGTCGAGGTTACGTCGGATCCCCCGCCGGGGTGGCGCGATCGGGTCCGTCGAGGGCGAAGACGAGCGGGTCGCGTCGCAGCCCGAGTGCGATCGGTCCGGCGCCGGTGAGGCGCTCGTGCGGGCCGAGGCGGACGCGGACGGTACTGCCGTCGTCGAGGCGCACCGACAGCACCTGATCGTGGCCGTAATACTCGCGGCTCGTGACCTCACCGTGGATGCCCGCCGCCTGCACCTGCAGGTCCTCCGGCCGAATCACGACGGCGGCCACGGAGGCACCGCCGGGAGCGTCGAGGTCACCGAAGGCGGTGGGGATGCGCCCATCCTCGACGGGGCGTCGAAAGACGTTGGCGTCGCCGATGAACTCCGCGGCGTGCAGCGTGGCGGGGTGCTGGTAGATCTCATCGGGCGTCCCCACCTGCTCAATGCGCCCAGCGTGCATGTAGGCGATGCGGTCGGCCATCGACAGCGCCTCCTCCTGGTCGTGTGTCACCAGGATCGCGGTCGCGCCGGCGCGTCGGAGGATGGCGCGCACCTCGGCGCGGACCTGCGTGCGCAGCGCGGCGTCAAGGTTGGAGAAGGGCTCGTCGAGCAGCAGCAGTTGCGGCGCCGGGGCGAGCGCTCGCGCCAGCGCGACGCGCTGCTGCTCGCCGCCGGACAGCTCGTGGATCGATCGCTCGTCGAGGCCCTCGAGGCCGGCCAGGGCGAGCAGCTCGCCGACGCGCTCTTCACGGTTCGCACCGCGCGGCAGACCGTAGGCGATGTTGGCGGCGACTGACATGTGCGGGAACAGCGCGTAGTCTTGGAACACCATGCCGACGCGCCGTTGTTCCGGTGGCACGTGCCTCGAAGGGCCCGCGACCGCCTGCCCGAACAGCTCGAGCTCGCCTGCGTCAGCGCGTTCGAACCCCGCGATCAGGCGCAGCGCGGTGGTCTTGCCGCAGCCCGACGCGCCGAGGATGGCGAACAGCTCACCTTCGTAGACGTCGAGCGTGAGGTCGGCGACAGCATCGCTGCCATTATTGCCACCAAAGTGGCGGGTGAGCCCGCGGGCGCCTACGGCGATGCTCTCACTGCTCGGCGCGGTCATCGGCGGCGCTCCGCGATCTCGATCAGGGCGAGCGGCAGCGCGGAGAGCGCGATCAGCAGCAGCGCCGGCAGCGCAGCGCGAGCGAAGAACGCCTCGCTGGACGCGCTCCAGACGCGCACCGCCAGCGTGTCGAAGCCGATCGGGGCGAGCAGCAGCGTCGCCGGCAGTTCCTTCATCGTCGTCAGGAACACGAGCGCCCCGCCGGCGAGCACACCGCGCGAGGCGAGCGGGAGCGTGACGGTGGCGAAGGCGCGCCAGGGCCGCCGCCCGAGGCTCCTCGCGGCGTCCTCCATCGCGGGGTGGACGCGCTGCAGGCTGACGCGCATGGCGCTGACCGCCTGCGGCAGGAAGAGCACGGCGTAGCCGACGATCAGCACGGTGAGCGACTGGTAGAGCCGGCCGCCGAGCACGTCGATGTTCAGTGCGGCCGTGGCGAGGGCGAGCGCAACGACGACACCGGGCAGCGCGTAGCCGGCGAACGATGCGCCCTCGATCGCGCGGCTCAGCAGCGTGCCGCGGTAGCGCACGGCGAGCAGGGCGACCGGCAGCGCCGCCAGCACCGCCAGGAGCGCTGCCAGCGCCGAGGCGATCAGCGATCCCCAGACAGCGCCGCCCACACCGCGGAAGGCCTCGCCGGCCTCGATGCCGCGCACGAGCCAGTAGGTGAGGACGCCCAGCGGGACGGCGAGGCTGAGGCCAAGCACGACCACGAGGAAGGCGATGGCCGGCCATCGCCAGCGACCCAGCGGCACTATCGGCGCCGGGCGATCGCTCGAACGCACGTCGTCGTGCCGGCGCGAGCCTCGTGCGCTCTGTTCGCCGAGGACGACGACCAGGGCGATCACGATCAGCACGAGCGCCAGCGCGGAGGCGCCGAAGCGGTCAAAGGAGCCGAGACGGCTGAAGACGGCGAAGGTGAGAGAGCGGTAGCCGAGCAGCGAGACGGCGCCGAAGTCGGCCAGTGCGTAGAGCCCGACCAGCAGTCCGCCGGACAGCAGCGGCGGCCGCAGCTGCGGCCAGACGACGCGCCGGAAGGTGGTCCAGCGGCCGTAACCGAAGCTGCGCGACAGCTCCTCGAGGCGCGGGTCGAGACCGGCGAGCACTGGCCGCAGCGTCAGCAGGATGTAGGGATAGGTGACGAGCGCGAGCACGACCGTGGCGCCGGTGAAGCCGTAGATCGACGGCAGGCGCTCGACCCCGAGCGGCTCGAGCGCCTGCTGCAGCAACCCTCGTGGCCCGAATGCGGAGAGCGCGACGGTGGCCCCCACGTACGAGGGGACGGCGAGCGGCAATGAGGCGACGATGCCGATCGGACGGCGCAACGGCAGGTCAGTGCGCTCGACGAGCCACGCGGTTGGCAGCGCGATCGCCGCTGCGAGCAGCGTCACCGTGGTGACGAGACCGAGCGTGCGGAGCGTCAGTTCGAGCGTCCCGCGGGTGAGGATGGCGGTGCGCGCCGCCTCGGGCTCCTGCGCCACGCGACCCAGGAGGTAGATCGGGGCGAGCAGGCAGATCGCTGCAACGACGAGGCCGCCGAAGAGCAGCGGCGGCGGTGGCAGACGTCGCGATCCGACCGCCGAGAGTGTGCGAGGAAGGGTCGAGAAGCTCATGCCGTCCGCTGTCGCTCCGGCCGCATCCTCACCGCACGGCTCCTGGCCGCAGGTCGTGCGGACATCGTTCCCGATGTAGTGGAGACGAACGTTGGAATACAGCCCCGCCTAATCCATGGGCAGAGTATCACCGCGCGACGGTGGAACGCTGCCGTCCGTCCGCTACCTTGGTCGCTGGTCGGGACCTTGGTCCCGACGGCGAATCGAGACGACTAAGGTGCCGCTGTCCCGGCGCCGCGCTACGCTAGCGTCGAGGTGACCAGCGGATGAACTGGCTCGAAGACCCCGGCCCGTACCACTGGAAGTGGATCGCCGTCAGCGCGGTGCTGCTGGTGATCTACGGTATCGAGCGTGCGATTCGAACCGGCGGGCTGTTCTAGCTCCCGTCGCTTCTCGGCGTCGACGTCCAGCCCGATCCGGGACTAACGTCCTCATGCCGATCGATGTCGCTGATACTGAACTTGTGTATTAGGGTGCCCTAAGATAAAATCTTCGCTCGCACACTCCTCCCACGTTCGCCCGGGAATCCGACCCATGCAGCGATGGCTTCGACTCGCCCTCCCTTTGCTCCTGCTTGCCGCCACGCTGGCCGCCGCCTGTGGCGATGACGCCGAGCGCAGCGTCACGATTTACTCCGGCCGTAGCGAAGAGCTGGTGGCGCCAATCCTCGAACGGTTCACGGAAGAGACGGGCATCGAGGTGCGGGTGCGCTACGGCGGTACCGCGGAGCTGGCGGCACTGCTGCTCGAGGAGGGCGACCGCAGCCCCGCAGACGTGTTCTTCGCGCAGGACGCCGGCGCGCTCGGCGCCGTCGAGGCGGCCGGGCTCTTCGCGGTGCTCGACGACGAGGTGCTCGAACGTGTGCAGAAGACGCTGCGTGCGCCCTCGGGCGCGTGGGTCGGCGTCTCCGGCCGCGCTCGCGTGGTGGTCTACAACACCGAACGGCTCGCGCCGGAGGATCTGCCGGCATCGATCCTCGACTTCACCGACCCTCAATGGGCGGGCCGCATCGGCTGGCCGCCGACGAACGGCTCGTTCCAGGCGTTCGTGACCGCGCTGCGCCTCGTCGAGGGCGAGCAGGCCGCGCGCGACTGGCTCGAGGGCATCCAGGCCAACGACCCGATCGTGTATGCGCAGAACACCCCGACCGTCGCCGCCGTCGCCGCCGGCGAGGTCGACATCGGCTTCGTCAACCACTACTACCTCCACCGCTTCCTCGCGGAGGAAGGCGAGGGCTTTGGCGCGCGCAACTACTACACCGCACCGGGCGATGTCGGCACGCTGATCAACGTGGCGGGCGTCGGCATCCTTGACGCTGCCGACCACCGCGACGAAGCCGCGGAGCTCGTCGCGTTCCTGCTCAGCGACACGGCGCAGCGCTACTTCGCAGACGAGACCTACGAGTACCCGGTGGTGGCCTCGGTCGAAGCGAACGCAGACGTGCCCTCCATCGATGAGCTGCAGCCGCTGTCGATCGACCTCGGGCGGCTCGAGGACCTCAAGGCAACGCTGGCGCTGATGCGCGACGTTGGGGTCCTGGACTAGCGTGCCTGGTGTAAGCGTCCCCTCAAGCACGAACGCCCGCTAGAATCCGTCCGCGCCCGCGTGCGCCCCGGGGCAGGCGGCGAGACCAGCGCGACGCGCAGAGAGGTAGCAGGATGGCCGTTGACCGATTCCCGATCGAGGCCGGGCACATCATGATGTTCGCCCGTGCCGTCGGTGACACGAACCAGATCTACTACGACGAGGAGTACGCGAAAACGACGGAGCCGGGCGGCATGATCGCCCCACCGACGTTCGTCCAGGCCTCGTCACAGTTCGACCCCAGTGCCGGCCTTCGTCCGAGGATCGGCGAGCCGTGGTTCGGCTCCGGCCGCGAGGCCACGGGCGTGAAGCGCGAGGGCGGCGGCGGGGGTGGCGGCACCGGCCTCCACGCCGAGCAGCACTTCGAGTACCACCGCCCGCTGCGCACGGGCGATGTCCTGCATGCGGTGAACAAGCCCGGCAAGACCTGGGAGCGCGAGGGCCGGCGTGCCGGCAAGATGACGTTCAGCGAGTCCATCACGGAGTACTACGACGAGAAGGACGAGCTCGTGATCACCGCCCGCTCCGTGGGCGTGCGCACCGAGCGCGTCGTGGACCAGGGCTAGGGGGCGAACGATGCCACTGAAGGCAAGCGAACTCAGCGTGGGCGACATGCACGAGCAGCTCGTCGCCGACAACCTCAGCCGGACGCAGATCGTGCAGTACGCCGGCGCCTCCGGCGACTACAACCCGCTGCACACCGACGAGGTGTTCACGAAGGAGATCGGCGGCTACCCGAGCGTGTTCGCGCACGGCATGCTCAGCATGGGCCTGACGGGGACGATGCTGACCACCTGGGTCGGCGACGGCCGCCTGACGAAGTTCGGTGTCCGGTTCGTCTCGCAGGTCTGGCCCGGCGACTCGCTGACCGCCGCAGCCACGGTCGAGGGCATCCGCGAGGAGGACGGCGAGCACTTCGTCGACCTGGCGCTGGTGACCTCGAACCAGGACGGCCAGGCCGTCGTCACCGGCGAGGCGACCGCTCGCATCGATCCGTAGCACCCGCGATTGACGAGTGAGACGGGGCGCAGCTGCGCCCCCGTTCTATGTCCATGATGAGTAGCGACCTCGACCCGACCGCCCTCGAACGCCGCTGGCGTGAACTCGCACCGCCCGAGGCGGCGAGTTCCGCGCGCGGCATCTACGAACTCGCTCCGCGGCAGGGCAGCGGCCGGCTCTCCTTCGTCGACGTGCCGTACGACCCACGACAGGAGCGGCATTGGGCCGACGCCGCCCGCGTGGCCGACTACGCCTCGCACCTCCCGGCCACCACGCCAGGCGGTACGGTCCTCGACGTCGGTCCCGGCGACGGCTGGCCCGCCCTGCCGTTGGCGCACGCGCTCCCCGACGCCTGGGTGATCGGCATCGACCCCTCGCCGCGGCGCGTCGAGGTCTGTCGGGCGAACGGGCTCCGGCTGGGCATCACGAACGCCTCGTTCATCGCAGGCGACGCAGCCGGACTCCCGTTGGCTGACGCTTCGATCGACCTCGCGACCGCCGCCGCCTCGCTCGAGGAGGCGGCCGACCCATCGGCGGCGTTACGTGAGATCGGCCGCGTGCTGCGGCCGGGCGGGGTGCTGCGCGCCTCGTACCAGGTGTGGGAGCTGCCACGCCCGCGGCTCGAGACGATCGCGTTGCTCGAAGGTGTCGCACCCGATGGCTCGCCGCGATTGCTCTACCAGTACACGCGCCGCGACCAGGACCCGCCGCGGGAGCGGCGCTCGGTTCTCGTGCTCCCTGCCAACGGCGAGGCGGCGGCCATCCACCGCGAGGCGCTGGTCGCGGCGGCCGATGCACCGCGAGCGTTCGGCGAAACGCTCCTCGAGGCGGGCTCTGACCTGGGCGTGCCCCTGCTCGAACGGCTGGCACCGCACGCCGAGCGCTCGCTCGTGGTGGAACTGCAGCGCTGGACCACCAACTGGCTCGTCGCAGCGCTCCTCGACGCGGGGTTCGCCGAGGCGCGCGGCACCGCGCACTCCGGCGACGTTGCCCGCGCGCACGGCCGGCGCCTCATCGCCGAGGATCGCGTGCCCAACATTGAGGCGTTCGCGGCCGTCACGCGCGACCTCGGACGCCGCGCGCCGGCGACGCCGGGCTGGCGCATGGTCACGGCGGTGCGCTGAAGCCCGCGTCAGCGTGACGAGGATCGCGGCGAACATGCGATGGTGAGCCGCATCGTGGTGAAGTCATGACCGCAGCCACACCGGTCGCCGAGGATCTCGCGGCGCTCGCCGGGCGTCGCCGAGCTCTCGGCTGGATCGCGCTGGCGACCCTCGGTGCGCTCTCCGTCTGGTTCAGCACAAACGCTGTCGCCGCCGCGTTGGCTGACGACTTCGGGTTCGACGACGGTCAGATCGCCTGGCTCACGATCGCCGTGCAGTTCGGCTTCGTCGCGGGCACGCTCACCTCGGCGTTCACGAACCTGACCGAGCGGATACACGCGCGTCGGCTGTTCTTCACGGCGGCCGTGCTGGCCGCGCTCGCCAACCTCGCACCGATCGAGAGCGAGTCGTTCGCCGTCTGGCTGCTCGCCCGGTTCGCGACCGGCTTCTTCCTCGGTGGCGTCTATCCACCGGCGCTGCACGTCGTGTCCGGCTGGTATCGCGCGGGGCGCGGCTTCGCGATCGGCGTCGTCGTCGGTGCGTTGACGCTCGGCTCCGGCTCGCCACACTTGTTGCGCGCAGCGCTCGCCGAGGAGTGGCAGCTGGCGATGCTGGGCGCCTCGGCGTTCTCCGCCATCGGCGGCGTGATCATGCTGCGTTTCGTCAAGGACGGCCCCTATGTCACGCCTCCCGCCGTGGTCCGGCTCGCCGACTTCTGGCGAGGCATCTCGGCACGCGCGCCGATGCTGGCCCTCGGTGGCTACCTGGGGCACATGTGGGAGCTCTACGCGATGTGGGCGTGGGCTGCCGGTCTTCCTCGTCGAGGTCTACGGCGAGCGCACGCTGCCGCTGCTCAATCTCGAGGCCGGGAGGTTCGCCGTCTTCGGCGTGTTCCTGTTGGGCGCGATCAGCTGCGTGGTGGCCGGTATCTACGCGGAACGCTTCGGGCGCACCACGGTCACTTCGATCGCGATGGTGGTGAGCGGTGGCTCGGCGCTCGTGATCGGCTTCCTGCCGGCGACGGTCATCGTCGTCACGATCGTCGCGATCATCTGGGGATCGACGGTGGTGGCCGACTCGGCGCAGTTCTCGACGGCGATCACGGAGCTGGCCGACGAGCGCTATCGCGGCAGCGCCCTTGCGTTCCAGACCGGCGTCGGCTTCCTGCTCACCGCGATCACGATCCGCGGCGTGCCCATCCTCGAGGAGCAGTGGGGCTGGGGCGTGGCCTTCGCCGTGCTCGCCATCGGTCCGGCGTTCGGCGTCGCCTCGATGCTGGTACTGCGCGCCTCACCCGCCTCGCTCGCGCTGACCGGCGGACGGCGCTAGCCGCTCTCGCCGTAGCCAGGTTCACGACGAGCGCGCTGGGACGCGGGCGCGGGCTGACCTACCATGCGGAACGCCTGCGCCTCGTGGTCGCCGCGCGACGTGCGAGGGGGAAGGAGCGTCGAGGTGGCCGGTCCGCTCAGCGACATTCGCGTGATCGACCTGACCAACGGGCCGGTCGGCGGCATCGCGACGATGATCCTCGCTGACTTCGGCGCCGACGTGATCAAGGTCGAGCGCCCCGGGGGCGACCCCTTCCGCTTCCTGGCCAACGCGCCGATGTGGCTGCGCGGCAAGCGCTCGGTCGAGCTGGACCTCCACCGCGAGGTCGAACGGGACCGGCTGTTCACCCTCGTCGAGACCGCCGACGTGGTGATCACCTCCTATCGAGGCCACGCCGCCGTCGATCTCGGCTGCGACTACGACGTGTTGAATTACCGCAACGTGGGGCTCGTCTACTGCCAGATCTCTGGCTTCGGCCCCTACGGCCCGTACGTCGGCTACCCCGGCTACGAGGGCGTGGTTGCCGCTAAGGCCGGGCGCATGGCGGCCTTCGCCGGGCTGCCCAACCGCGAAGGGCCAGCCTTCGCAGCGGTGAACGTCGCCTCCCACGGGGCTGCACTGGGAGCGGTACAGGGCATCCTCGCCGGGCTGCTGGCGCGCGACCGGCTGGGCTTCGGCCAGTACGTCGAGACGAGCATGCTGCAGGGCCTGTTGCCCTACGAACTCGGCGGGCTCTACCACCTCCAGCTGCGGCGGCGCGGCCTCGAGGAGTTCCAGATCGACCCGCGGGCGGACCCGTTCCGCATGCCGACGCTCAACTACCACCCGGTGCCGACCAAGGACGGGCGCTGGATCCAGCTGGGCAACCTGCTCCAGCACCTCTTCGACAACTTCCTCACCGCGACCGACCTGATCGATGTCTACGCCGACCCGCGAGCAGTTGGCCCACCCGCGCTCTGGGACGAGGAGTTCCGCGAGGAGTTCCGCGAGCGCATGTTCGACCGCATGCGCGAGAAGACCGCGGACGAGTGGATGCAGATCTTCTCCGAGCACGGCGGCGTCGTGGCGCACCCGTTCCAGTCGACGCAAGAGGCGCTGCTCGACCCCGACATGATCGAGAACCAGCACGTGATCGAGGTCGAGGATCCGCGTGGGCCGCTGAAGATGAAGGAGGACATCTCCGTCACCGAGGCAGCGCTCGGCTACTACGCCCAGGGCGAGCCGCGTGCTCCGATGAAGGAGCTCGGCCTGCTCGCGAAGCTCACGGCGACACCCGGCGCAATCGAGGGCGCGATCCCCCTCCCCGGCCAGCACACGCTCGAGGTCCTGGGCGACGGCCGGCAGCCGTGGCAGCCTCGCCCGGGCGAGGGCGAGCCGCAACCGGCGCTCGACGGCGTGACCATTCTCGAGTTCGCGACCATCATTGCAACGCCGCTCGGCGCCTCTATGCTCGCCGACCTTGGCGCGCGGGTGATCAAGATCGAGCCGATCGGCGGCGACCCCTACCGCAACATGGGCAGCATTGGCGCGATCAAGACGAACGCCTCCAAGGAGTCGATCTGCCTCGACCTCAAGAGCGAGGAGGGCCAGGCGGTCGTGCGCCAGCTCCTCGAGCACACCGATGTGGTGATCCACAACTACCGGCCGGGCGTTCCGGAGCGGCTCGGCATCGGCTACGAGGATGTGAAGGCGATCAAGCCCGACATCGTCTACCTGCAGGCCAACGGGTACGGATCGGACGGGCCGAGCGCTCACCGCCCCTCGACCCACCCGATCCCCGGCGCCGGCGTCGGCGGTGCGCTCTGGCAGTCGGGTGGCATCCCCGAGACCGACGAGACGTTCGACGACTTCCGCGAAACGGCACGTCGCCTCTTCCGCGCGAACGAGGTGAACCCGGACCCGAACACCTCGTCGGTGATCGCCGCCTCGACGTTGCTGGCGCTGTACGCGCTTCGCGCGAGCGGCGAGGGGCAGCAGGTGTTCGTCGACATGTTCGGCGCGAACGCCTGGGCCAACGCCGACGACTTCGTCTGGTACGAAGGCAAGGAGCCACGCGGCGAGACGAACGCCGACCTCTTCGGCACCGGCCCGACCTATCGCCTCTACGAGTGCAGCGAGGGGTGGGTGTTCCTCGGCCTGGTGCAGGAGAAGGAGTGGCAGCAGTTCTGCCGCCGCATCGAGGCGCCCGAGCTGTCCATCGATCCGCGCTTCGTCACCCGCGAGTCGCGGGCGGCAAACGCCGAGGAACTGACGGCGCTGCTGTCCGAGCTCTTCAAGACCGATACCGCCGACGCCTGGGAGCAGCTGCTCGCGATCGTCGGCCTCGGCTGCGTGCGCGCCGATGGACCCGTGCCCAGCGAGTTCTGGCTCGACGACGAGCACGTGAAGGTCAACGAGTACACCACCGTCAGCCAGCACGGGCAGTGGGGCGAACTGGTGCGACACGGTCCCGTGACACGCACGCGACGCTCGCCGATGACCCTCGGCGCGGGCGTGCTCGCCGGCGAAGACAGCGAGCGCATCCTCGGCGAGCTCGGGTACGACGAGACGGCGATCGCCGACCTGATCGAACGCGGCATCGTCGGCGCGCTGCAAGGCGAGGCCACCGAGGCGTAGCCCCGATCTAGGTGGCAACCGATCGCGTCCTCATGCGTTACCGTCCCTGTACGCCGACGCCAGGATCGCGTCGGCGCGAGCTGCTCGGCGGTGCGGAAAGCGCGCGGCCGAACAGGAGAGGGACTACGTTGAGCGTTGAGATTCGCCCCGTCACCGCGGACGAGATGGCCGAGTTCGGCCGCGTCCCCAGCTACGTCTTCGCTGACAGCCGCACGCCCGAGGAGCGGGCGGAGACCCCTGGCGCGCTGCAGCCAGAGTGGACGCACGCGGCCTTTGTCGATGGACGCATCGCCACGACCTTCGGCGCCTATCCGTTCCAGGTGCGCCTCAACGGCGCGCCGGTTCAGATGGCCGCCGTCACCGCGGTCGGCACCTACCCCGAGTTCCGCCGTCAGGGTCTGTTGCGGCAGGTCATGACGCAGGCGATCTCGGACGAGCGCGACCGCGGTCAGTCGATCGCGATCCTGTGGGCCTCGTTCGGCGCCATCTACCAGCGGTTCGGCTACGGGCTCGCCACGATGTCGCGCACGCTGATGCTCCAGCCTCGCAACGTCGCCTTCAACGACGCCGCGCCCGAGTCCGGCGGCGCGGTGCGCATGATGGAGAAGGACGAGGCGCGGCCGCTCCTGGAGGGCATCTACCGCGAGTTCCGACGCCCGCGGAACCTGATGATCGATCGCGCGCCACAGCTCTGGGACGCGCGCCTGAACGACAAGAAGCAGCGCTACGGCGTCTATCACGACGCCTCAGGCGCAGCGACGGGATACCTGACGTTCACGACCCGTGAACGCGACTACAACCAGCCGATCATGCTGGAGCCGGGTCCCGACCAGTTCATGGAGGTGCGTGAAGCGATCGCACTCGACCCGGACGCGGAGCGCGGCCTCTGGAATTTCGTGGCCTCGCACGACCTCGTCGACCGCGTGCGCTGGTGGAACTACGACCCGGGCGCTGCCGCACCGTTCGCGCTGCTCGAGCCGCGCGATCTGCGCAGCACCAGCGGCGACGGCATCTGGATGCGCATCACCGACGTCGAGACAGCACTGCCCCAGCGCCCCTACGGCGACGAGGGTGCGCTGACGATCCGCGTCGTCGAGGACGACATCGCCGACTGGAACATCGGCAGCTACCGCCTCGAGACAAACGGCGAAGAGACGACGGTGACGCGCACGACCGAGTCGCCGGAGCTGACGATGCGCCCCGCGCAACTCGCGGTGCTGCTGTCGGGCAACGCACCGGCGACACAGCTGGCGCGCGCGGGTCTGATCGAGGCGTCCGACGACGTGGTTCTCAAGCGCGCCGACCGCATCTTCGCGACCGAGTACGTGCCGTGGTGCCCGGACGGGTTCTAGCGAGCCGCCGATCGAGGGCTAGCGGTCGACGAGCCCTCGACGGGTGACGAACGCGTCGAGGCCGGCGGCGAAGTCCTTCGGGTTGTCGCCCTGGACTGAGTGACCGGCGCCCTCGACGACGACGAGTTCGCAGTCGGGCATCGCTTCGACGGTTCCGGCGGCTGCCTCCTCCGAGAGGATCTTGCTGAGCGCGCCGCGCATCAGCAGCGTCGGCGTCTCGATCGCTCGCACGTCGGCCCACATAGCGTCGGCGCGGGCGGTCCGCAGCTCCTGGATGCGCTCCTTCGTGATGTTCTCGGGCATCGGACGGCGGCGGTGGTCCTGCTTCCAGGTCCAGCCCTCCTCGATCGGCTTCAGGCTGTGCAGCAGCGAATAGCGCAGGTGGTCCGGCTTGCGCTGCGGGTTGAAGTGCACCGCGCGCTCCAGGAAATCCTCGAAGCGGTTCATCGTCTCGGTGTCCTCGCGGAACTGCTCCATCTCGACCAGCCCCGCCTGCATCGTGACCGGCGCGATGTCGACGACGATCAGCGCCGCGAGGCGTTCCGAGTCGCGCGCGGCGTACCGGATCGCGTTCATTCCGCCCATCGACATGCCACAGAGGACCACGTGGTCATAGCCGAGGTGGTCGAGGAACGCCTTCGTGTCGTCGAGCATCAGGTCGCCGTTGTCGCCGGCGATCCGCTCCTCGGGCGTCCAGCCGGTATCCCCGTGGCCGCGCTGGTCGAGCGCGACGACGTGGTAGCGGTCGCGCAGCAGCAGCGACGCCATGTCCCACGTGTGCGCCGTCAGCGAGCCGCCGTGCAGCAGCACCAGGTGCGGCAGGCGTTCGTTGCCCCAGTCGAGGTAGTGGAAGCGTATGCCGTTGAGGTCGGTCCAGCGGTCCTCTGGCCTCACGATCGCCGACGGTGCGAGGTCGATCGCCTCGGCGCAGGCGCGCATCTCCTCGGTGTAGTCGCCGAGCGAAGGTGGGGTCTTCGTCTCCTGGGTCATCGGGCCTCCGCTCGCCGGTCGCCCCCTCGCACCGTGCCAGATGAGCGCGGCAGCAGTCTACCCCGAGCCGGCGATCGCCGTCCGCTCCCGCGCCGCGACGGGGTCGGCCTCGAGCACATCCTCGGGCGACACCGCGTCCGCGCGAGCCCCGCGCCGGGAACCCCACACGAGGACAAGCACGGCGCTGACGGCTCCAGCGACGCCGAGGATAGCGAACGTCTCACGGACGCCGATCGCCTCGGCCAGAATGCCGATCGGGAACCCCGCCCAGCCGTTCAACGCGAAGCCCAGCAGCATCACGGCCTGCACGCGTCCGTAGTAGTCCTCGTGCGCGTACTTCATCGTGAGCGACTGGTTGAGCCCGAAGAACCCGATCTCGGCGCCGCCGACGGCCACGCCAATCGCCAGCGCGGCGACATAGGCCGGGGGCAACGCCATCCCGAGCCAGCCCGCATCCTCGAGGCTCGGCCATACCCCAACGACGGCCTCCTCGACGACACCAGGACCGAGGGCCAGCACGACTAACAACGCGCCGAACAGCACCGTCGAGATCACGTACACGGTCCAGGCGTGCGCCCGATCCGCAATGTTCGCGATCCAGAGGGAGGTCACCAGCGCCCCGACAGCAATGATCGTCGTCAGCAGACCGAGTTCGATCGATGTCCCCTGGTCCTCGGTCGCGCCGAGAAGCTCCTCGACGAAGGCGGGGAGGAAGGCGAAGTACGGGAAGACGGTCAGCTCCACGACGTATGCCGTCCCGACGAGCGTCAGAATGCTGGGCCGTGAGCGGACGTAGCGGAGACCCTCCACGAAATCGCTGACGAACGACGTGGTCGCCATCGGTCGGCGCGGAGCCGAGGGCACCATCATCATGATCAGCGCCGCGACCGCGTACATCACCGTGAGCATGACGAAAGTCCAGCCCATACCGATAAACGCGATCGCAATCAGGACACCAGCGACCGAGGGCATGACCACACGCGCGGCATTGAACCCGACCTGCTGTAGCGCCATCGCGTTGCCCAGCTCGTCGTCCTCGATGAAGTCGCCGATCAACGCCTGGCGCGCGGGGATGCCGATGGCGACGCTGGCGCCCTCCGCCACCGCCGCGAGAAACAGCATCCAGAACTCGATGGCATCGGCCAGGATCAGCGCGGCGATGATGGCGTTCGTGAGGACGAGCGCCCACTGCGCCGACACCATCAGCGGCTTCCGGGGCACGCGGTCAGCGACGATCCCGCTCACCGGCGTCAGGACCAGCATCGGAATCCCGAAGCCGAAGAAGATCAGCCCCAGCGCGACGGTGCTGTCGGTGATGTCGAAGGTCAGGAACCCGCGCGCCACGATGGCGGTCCAGAGCGCCGCGAAGTTGGCCAGCGTCGCCCACCACAACACGCGGTAACGCGGCTCTCGCAGCGAAACGAAGGTGTCAGACCACCACTCGCGCATCGATTGCTCCGGCAGGGTCCCCGCGTGGAGGACACTCAAGCGCCCGCCGTGGCGGGCGCCTTCGAACGTGATTCAGCGCGAGATGGGGTCCGTCGACGCGCTGGCTGGACAGCGCTCGCCCGTCAGGCCGTTGACGCCTCGGGCGGTGGGAGTTGCAGCACCCGCTCGAGCCAGTCAGAGAGGTCGCGCAGGCTCTCCGGCCCAATCGAGTGCTGCATCGGGTACTCATGGTACTCGGGCGTCACGCCCATCGCGATCAGGCGGTCGCGCGATTGCTGGCCGCGATCGACCTTCACCAGCGGGTCCTGGCTTCCGTGCTGTACCAGCACCGGGAAGTCGCCGAGCCGGACCGTGTCGGCCCGCTCAGCCGCCTCGTCCGGCAGCCATGTCGACAGCGCCGCCAGCCCCGCGAACCGCGAGGGGGCGCCGAGCCCGAGCCGGTAGGCGAGCGAGCCGCCCTGGCTGAACCCGAGCACGACGCGGCGCTCCGGATCGACGTGGTAGGCCGCCGTCGCCTCGTCGATGAACTCGCTCACGAGCCCGGTGACGCGCTCAAACTCCTCGGCGTCGCGATCTCCGCCGGGGCCGCGCTCGAACCAGGTGTAGCTCAGTGTTCCCGGCTGCAGCACGAACTCCGCCTCCGGGCAGATCACCTGGATCCGCCCGCCGGCGAGGTAGGGCGCGAGTCCGAGCAGATCCTGCCCGTGCGCGCCGTGCCCGTGGAACGCGAACAGCGTCGGCCGCAGCTCCTCGTCGGTGCCGGGGTTCCAGGTCGCATGTACCAGCATGCGCGCGATGATAGCGCGCCCCGCCCCCGATCGAGTCGGGCCGACGTTGATCATCCACGGCAGCGAGGAGCAGCGCGCCGAGCACCTCCCGGCCATCGCCAACGCCGAGGTGATGTGGTGCCAGGGCTACTCGGAGCCCGGCAGCGGGTCCGACCTGGCCTCGTTGCAGACGCGGGCGATCCGTGATGGCGATGACTTCGTGATCAACGGGCAGAAGATCTGGACCTCGGGCGCCCAGCACGCCGACTGGATCCACGTGCTGACCCGTACTGACGGCGACGCGCCGAAGCACCGCGGGATCACCTACTTCATGCTGAAGATGGACACCCCCGGCATCTCGCTACGCCCGATCGTGCAGATGCACGACGAGGCCGGGTTCAACGAGACGTTCTTCGAGGACGTGCGCGTGCCGGCGCGCAACATGATCGGCGACGAGAACCGCGGCTGGTACGTCGCCACGACCACCCTCGACTTCGAGCGATCCGGGATCCAGCGCATCGCCGCTGCCGTCACGCCCTACCAGCGCCTGCTCACCCACGCGCCGGAGGCGGACTCCGTCGGCGCGGGCCATCGCATCACCGACAACGGTGTGCACCGTCTGACGCTCGCCGACACCGCGCTCGAGATCGAGGTCGGCCAGCTCCTCGGCTACCGCGTGACCTGGATGCAGGCGCGCAACCTGGTGCCGAACATGGAGTCGTCGATGTCGAAGATGTTCGGATCGGAGACGCAGCAGCGGAACGCGCGTCGAGGCATCAACATGCTCGGCCTGGCCGGGCAGCTGCGGCCGGAGTCAGCGCACGCACCGCTCGGGGGACTCTACGGCCGCCTCTACATGACGACCGTGGCGCTGACGATCGCGGCCGGCACCAGCGAGATCCAGCGCAACATCATCGCCACACGAGGCCTCGGTCTCCCGCGTGGATAGCAAGGTTCCTCCGGCGCCAGCCACTACGTGAGCGCCGATCGCTGGATCTACCGGCGCACCCTGCTCGGCGGTCGGGAGCCGATGGGCGCGCGGCGGCTCTATCTCTGGCGCACGTTCTTCGCCGGGGTGGCCAGCACCGTCGCGCTGGCGGTCTACGCGCTCTACGTCGTGCGCGACGCGGAGCTGTCAGCGGTCCAGCTGCTCCTGGCCGGGACCGCCCTTGAGCTGTCGGCGTTCGTGTTCGAGGTGCCAACGGGCGTGGTCGCCGACACCTACAGCCGCCGCCTCTCGATCATCGCGGGCATCGCCGGCTCGGGTATCGGCTTCGCCATCATGGGCGCGCACCCAAGCTTCCTCTTCATCGCCGGCGGGCAAGTGGTCTGGGGCTTCGCCTGGACGCTGACGAGCGGCGCGACCGAGGCCTGGCTCTCCGATGAGATCGGCGAGGATGAGGCCGCCTCGACGTTTCTGCGGGCCGAGCAGCTGCGCCAGGCCGGTCGGCTCCTAGGCCTGCCGCTGGGTTTCGGCCTCGCCTTCGCGAGCCTGCAGCTACCGTTCCTCGTCGGCGGCGCGGCACATCTCGTGCTGGCCGGCTGGATGCTGTTCGCCATGGGCGAGGCGGGGTGGCGGCCCGCTTCGCCCGGTCAGCGCAGCACCTGGGGCCACATGCGTGACACGACCGCCGCGGGGATCCGCGCCATCCGAGGGCGCTCGCTGCTGATCGCGGCCGTCGGTGTGATGTTCCTGATCGGCCTGTCGAGCGAGGCGCTCGACCGGCTCTGGTCGCTGCACTTGATCGACAACGTCGGCCTGCCCTCGGACGCTGCGCTGCCCTCGCTGCTCGTCGACCTGCCCGGCCCCACGGACGTTGCCATCTTCGGCGCGCTGGCGATCACCGAGCTGCTGGGCGCGCTGTTCTTCGTCTGGGTCGTCGCGCGGGTGGTCAACGTGCAGCGCGTGAGGCATGTCACGACCGCGTTGATCGTGCTCACGGCGGTGCAGATCGTGGCCTGGCTCGTGTTCGGGTTCGCCGAGGCGTTCTGGCTCGCCGTGCTCTCCTACATGGCCCTCGGCTGGGCACGCATCACACTCGACCCGCTGTTCATCGGCTGGGTGAACCGCGGGCTCGCCCCCGGCTCACGCGCCACGGTGCTCTCCATGGTCAGCCAGGCGAACGCCTTCGGGCAGATCCTCGGCGGCCCGCTCATGGGCGTGGTCGCCGCGCTGCGAGGGGTGCGTACCGCGCTCGTCGCCGCGGCGCTGCTCCTCGCGCCAGCGCTCGGGCTCTACGCGCGCGAGGCTCGCACCTCGACGACCGAGCCGACCGAGGCGGACTAGCGCGCGCCCCTACAGAAACGGGTCACCGGCATTCCGCTACTCGCGCTCCCGGTCGAGGACCGACGCCGCGATCTGTTCGAGCGCGCGCGCCTCGATCGGGGGGTTGACCAGGCCGCCTCGCACGTCGCGGAAATAGCGTTCGAGGGGTTCGGAGCGGTGGAGGGCGACGCCGCCGACGATGCGCATGGCGATCTCGACCATGTCGATCGCGGTGTTCGTGGCGAGACGCTTGGCGGCAGCGACGGCTGCGCCCAGGTCGCCCCGGGCCTCGGGGTGCTCGTCCCAATCCTCGGTGGTGGTCAGCAGCAGCGCTCGGGCTGCCATGTCGGCTGCCTCCATGCGCGCGACCTGCTCGCGGACATGGGGGATCGCGGCGATGGGCTCCGCGTAGCCAGTCGGCTTGCGGTGGCGGGCGAAGTCGACGGCGTAGTCTCGCGCCGCCTCGGCGACGCCGAGGTTGGCAGCCGCCACGAGCAGCGGGAACCAGGCGCCGCCCTGCCCGGCCGCGCTGGTGCCCGGCTGACCGCCCCCGGGCGATCCTGGCCCCCGCCGGCTGAGGAAGGCAGCGTCGCTGACCTCGACGCCGTCGAAGTAGACATCGTGCGAGCCGGTGGCGCGCATGCCGAGAGCGTCCCAGGTCTCCTCGACGCGCACGCCGCTCGCGCTCCAGTCCAGGAGCAGCCGGGCGACGTCGTTCGAGCCGTCCTCGACGGAGGCGTAGACGACCGCGAAGGTGAGCGCCGGGGACAGCGTCGAGAACGTCTTATGTCCTGTCAGGCGCCAGCGGCCCTCGCCCGCCGGCTCGAGGATCGTCTGCGGGCGGCCACCGCCTCGAGGTGAGCCGAGCTCCGGCTCGGCTGCGATGTTGTTGACCAGCGCGCCATCATCAACGACGGCGCGGAAGACGCGCTCGCGCAGCGGGTCCGGCCAGCCGCGCGCCGAGGCCTCCGTGCCCACGACCATCAGGTGCATGCCCACGGCGAGCGCCGTCGAACCGTCGCCCTGCGCGAGCGCCAGCTGCGCCAGCGCCACATCGGTCAGCCCGTGGCCGGGGCCGCCGTACTCCTCCGGCACCGGC
Source organism: Dehalococcoidia bacterium (assembly GCA_965226785.1). GTDB lineage: Bacteria > Chloroflexota > Dehalococcoidia > UBA2979 > UBA2979 > CBDDEC01. Next base: position 779,345 of record CBDDEC010000003.1, on the reverse strand, counting down.
GCAGCGAGGTACCCGGAGGCGCGCAGCTCCTCGATGTTCTCGTGCGGGAAGCTGGCGTCGCGGTCATGCGCAGCGGCCCGCTCCGCGAATCGCGGCGCGAGCTCTGCGGCGACACGCAGCAGCCGTGCCTGGGCGTCAGTACGCGGAAACATCCGCGCGAGGGTACCGGCTCCCGCCGCTGTGCGCTGCGCCGACGCGTCGCCCGCGACTCACGGTGCAAGTCGAGACGGCGGTCGCTAGCCGGAGCCTGTCAAGCCTCGCACCGCGAGGTTTGCACGCTCCGGGCTCGGCCGATCCGCGACCGCTGAGACCGGATCATCGGCGCCACGAGGCATCGTCAGCCGGCCGGGCGTCAGAACCGAAGCTCGGCGATCACTCAGCTCGGGAGGGCTGAGCGAGGAGCGCGGATATCCTCGTTCAGCTCGCAGCCGAGCGACGACGCGTCGCCCACGTCGCGTGTCGTCCGGGGATATGACTGAGCTGAACGACGATGCCGCCGTCCTCGGACTCCTCGACGCGGAACCACGATTCACGTCGACGGGCCGCGCCCAGGATGTCGTCGGGCGCGACCGACTCGAGGTGGAAGGGAACGCCGGCATCACGAGCGTCACGCCAGTGAATCGCCATGGCCCGCCAGATGTACGGGCGCAGCTCGGAGGCCTCGCTGCGCAGGGTGGCCGCGTCGCCGTCAGGCAGGCGGGCGGCCATCGCCTCGACGATCAGCAGCGGGTCGGCGTTGGCGTCGAGCAGGCTCTCGACCTCGAGTTGGAATGCGCTGTCAGTCTCGAAGAGGTCCTCGGCGACGCTCATCAAGAGTCTGCAGCAAGGGGCACCCATCGGTTCCTCAATTCACTAACTCATCCGTGTGAAGCCCCATTCTGGCGATCCCTGGCGACGAGCGCCTCCAGCAAATGACTTAGACGGGATCTACGTCATGGTCGGGGCCGACGATGCACTTTCGATGATCCGACGGCTGATGCGAACTCAGCTTGAAGGGGGTGCATGGCGCTCCACACTCGATTCGGCGATATCGGACGCAACGGATTCGGGTGACCTCTGGACCGCCCCCAGCCTCGCTGGCCTCGGTGCGATCTACCTCTCGGCCGAGGGGCGATTCCGTGAGGCGCTCTCCGACCTCAATCACGCGATTGAGGTGTCATCGGTTGATCAGTCGCTGACACGCAGGCTCATGGCAAATCGCGCCTCCGTGGAAGCGCTCGGCGGCGATCCGACTGCGGCGATCCGGACGATCGGCGTCGCCAGCAAACACCTCGACCGGGCTTCTGACGAGGAACGCCTCCAGTTCATCGCGAACGCCCACGTCGCCCTGCTGATCAGCCTCGCCGAGGAGCCGGCCGAGCGGTGGACATCCTCGATCGCCGAGGCTGAAGGCCGGGACATGGACTGGCTCGCGGCCGGCGTGAAACTCTGGCTCGTTCCCTGGCTGATCGCCACGGGGTCTCCGACCGAGGCAGCGTCGCTCACCCGGTCGCTCTCTTCGCAGGCCCGCGCACAGCGCTCGACCTGGCGCACCGAGGGGGCGCGCATCTACGAGGCAGGACTGGCGCTGGCGCGCGGCGAACCCGACCTCGCGACGATGGAGACCAGCCTCAGCGCGCACAACATGTACAGCTCGTGGCAGGCGGCGCTGCTCACGCTGCGCCATGCCCTCGATGCGGGCGACGCGTCGGCCATGGCCCGTCGCGGGGAACAGGCGGACCTGCTCGCCGAACGGTTCGACGGAGCGTTCTTCAACCAGATCCCGGTCGGCGGCGTGCTCGCCGATATCTACGCCGGCGAGCCGTTCGAGGCTGAGGGGTTCGTCCCGGAACAGGTCACGCTCGTCAACCTGGGCTCGCTACTGGCGCTGATGGAGGCGATCGCGGTCGGGGGTTCGCAGGCAGCCGCAGCGACCTGGCTGCACTGGCTCGATGAGGCGTGGCCCCCGCATGTCGTCACCTCGCTGGAGTGGCCCGTGTCGGTCGCGCGCATCCGCGGCCTGCTGGCGGCGCGAGCTGGCGCGTTCGATCGCGGGATCCGCGACCTGGAAGCGGCGGTGGCGTGGGCCGACAGCGTCGGCTACCGCGTCGAGGCGACGATCGCTCGGCTGCAGCTGACCGACCTGCTCTCACGCGCTCCAACTGCCGCGAGGCGGATGGCGTGGGAGCCCACGCTGGAGATCGCGCGCCGAGCGGCGCGAAAACACGGAGTGCACGTACCGACTCACGTCTATGCGGCCTCCCGGGCCTCGTGGAGCGGCGTGTTCGACAACGTGCCGCCGCCGCTCACGCCACGCGAGGCGGAGGTGCTGGCGGCGCTCGCCACCGGCGCAACCTACAAGCGTGCCGCCGAGGAGCTCGGGATCGGGTGGCGGACGGTGCAGAGCCACGCCCATGCCGCGTACGGGAAGTTGGGCGTGCGCAGCCGCGTCGAAGCGCTCGACCAGGCGAGGGCGATCGGACTGATCTAGCTCCCGTCCGTAACGCGGGCAGACGGGCGGGCGAGGTGTTAGCCCGGCGGCTGCACGGCGAAGAGCGAGTGCGCGTCCTCGAAGCCTTTGAGGGGGATGCGGCCGAGGTCGGTGAAGACGAAGGTTTTGCCGGCGCAGAGCTGGCGGACGATGTCGGAGACCAGGATCTGGCCTGGCTCCGCTTCGTCGCAGATGCGCCGAGCCAGTTGCACCGCGCTGCCAAAGAGGTCATCGCCCTGGGCGAGCGGTTCGCCGGTGTTGAGGCCGATGCGCGCGCGGAGTGGTGCGTCTGCGTCCGTCCTCGCCGCTTCGCGCTGGGTGAAGACGGCCTGCATCGCCAGCGCCGCCTCGATGCCTGCGGAGGCGGAGAGGAACGAGGCCATGATGCCGTCCCCGGTGTGCTTGACCTCCCGGCCCTCGTAGCGGGCCAGCGCGCTGCGCACGGCCTCGTTGTGCTCGATCAGGAGCTGCTGCGCGCGCGTGTCGCCGAGTTGCTGCGTCAGGCTGGTCGACGACTCGATGTCGGTGAACATGATCGTGACCGGCCGGCCGCCCGCGGCGGGGCGTGGCTCCTCGTCGCGACGCGAGCGGCGCCGGGAGCGCGAGAAGTCGCGGAGGACGCGTTCGAGGCCGGCACCCTGCCGGCTCGGACGCTCGCCTCGCTCGCCCCGCTCGCCGTCGGCGCTTCGGTCGCGTCGCCCGCGGCGACGGCCGCGGCGTCCGCGTGCGCGTCGTTCGCGGTTGGCGTCTGTTGACGGAGACGCCTCGCGGGCTTCCGGGGCGAGGTCGGGCAGGGCGTCGGGCGGTGGTGTCTGAGCCGGCTCGATCGCCACCTCAGTGTCGCCAGCGTCGTCGCTGTCGTCGCCAACCTCGTCGGCGATGGCGCGCATCGCGTCACGGGCAAGATCGCCGAACGATGTCTCGCTCTCGCCCTCGACGACTTCGCCGTCGACGACGTTCGGGCGGCGGTCGAGGGCGCTGAGACCGGACTCGAGCAGCGTCTGCCAGCCGGGCTGATCCGCGCCCGCGCTCTCAGCGGCACGGGCACGCCCCCGCGCCAGCGCCGAGCCGACGAGGGCGCCGACCGGGACCGCCACGCAGTTCAGCAGGTACCAGATGAGGACGAGGGTCGCGAGGAACGATCCCACCAGTGGCAGGCTCTCGGCGAGGTTTTGGCCGACGAGCAGCCCGCCGCTGCCGAGGGCCAGCGCGACGACGATGCCGAGTTCGAGCCCGTGCCTGCGGTCCTCCGGGAACAGCATGCCACCGCCGAGCCCGCCCACCAGCCCGCCGAGGAACGGGACCGGCAGCCAGAAGAGCAACAGCGGGCCCGCTGCCATGTAGATTGCCGCACGGATGATGCGAACCACAGCACCACCCCCTCGAAGGGGAGCGTACGCGAAACGTTCAATGGCCTACGAAGGGTGACGTGGATTTGATCGTACTGGCTCGACGGGTGCACCTTGCGTGGATGCTGCGAGGGATCGCTCGTTCTGCGGCTCTGATCGCGCTGATCGCGCTGATCGCGGTGTTGCTCGTTGCCGCTGTGGCCATCACACCCCCGCGAGAACTCTCGGGCGATCCGTCGCAGCTGCGGATCATCCCGAAGGCCGGATCCCCGGCCGTTGCAACACAACGAGTCACCATCCCCCGGCGCATCGTGCTGCCCGGCGTCGATCCGGCGGCCTCGGCGCTGCCCGCGCTGATCACGAGCCCGGCCATCGCGGTCGAGACCTCGCGTGTCGCGAAGGCGGCAGCGACCGTCGAGGCGGCGACGGCCGCTCCGGCGGTGACCTCGACACCGGCCCCCACGCCAGACGCGCTGCCAGCCGATACGACCCCGCCGGAGACCGCCTCGGAGTCGACCACCACGCCGACGCCTGGGACAGCGGCGGCGGCGTATCTCATGGAACTTGCGCACGCGTTCATGGACCTCCAGCGTGCCTTGTTCACGCTGGAGGCACTGATCCGTTCGAGCGACCTCGACGTGGTGGCGCAGGCGCACGCAGACGACCTGGCCAGCAGCGGGCGGTTCTCGCACACCGGCAGCGGGGGCATCACCCTCGCCGACCGGCTCGCGGCGGTGGATGTTGAATACGATACGGCCGGGGAGAACCTCGGACGGTCGTCCCATGCCGATGCAGATGCGGTGCGCGCAATCGTGGCCGGGTTCATGAACAGCTCGGCGCATCGCGCCAACGTCCTCGCTCGGGCATTCGAGGCGGTCGGCTTCGGCCTCGCGCGCTCGGTGGACGGAAGCGCGATCCTCGTCGTGGTGTTCAGCGACTGAGGGTGGCCGGTGGGTGGAGAAACCCCGGTCGGTGAGCGCATCACACCGACCGGGGTTGCATCACAGCTCACCGGGGGAATCTGAGCTGGCTGCGAGCTGCTGCGTGACTACTCGACGAGCGCGAGCTGGATGAGCGCTGCGATCTGGAGGAACGTCTCAGTCAGCTCGTCCGGGTCGGACACGTCGAAGAACGCGCCACCGCCGCCCTCGTGCAGTCCGATCTGCGCGATCTCGACGAGCAGGTCCTTCCCCGCGTTGTCGGTCAAGCCGATCGTGTAGAGGGCGATGCCCTGGCTGGCCGCCAGCCGCGCCTGCTGCAGCGCGTAGTTCGTTGAGGCGCCACAGCCCGTCGAGCAGTTCCTGAAGTCTGGATCGCCCCGGGAGCCAGCGTTGTAGATGTTGCCGTCACCGTCGGTGAGCAACACGATCGCCTGCATCGCCAGGGAGTGCCCGTTGTTCTCGATCTCATCGAGCGCGGTGGCCAGCGCGTGGCCGATGTTCGTTCGACCGGCCGGGACCATCGAGTCGATGGCGTCCTCGTAGATCGTGCCGGGCGCGCCGTAGTCGATGGTGAGACCAGCCTCGAGCGTCGCCGTGTTCGAGTACGAGACGAGGCCGATGAAGTCGAAGGCCAGACTATCGAGCTCCGGAGTAAACGCGGCGGTGAAATCGTTCGCCGCGTCACGCATGGTGTCGAACGGCTCCCAGCGCTCGCCCGGGTCGTCGCTGTCTCCGTCGCCGTTGTCGCTGAGGTCCGGGCATATGGACATCGGTCCGCCGTGCGACTCCAGGCACATCGAGCCGGAGCGGTCGAGCACCACCATCACATCGCGTGGCGTCGAGTTGGCCTCGGCGACGGCGCTCGCGCCGATGGTCGGATCGGGGATCCCGAAGTAGCCGGCGAAGACCCAGGAGTGGTCGCGTTTCACCTCGACGCGGATCTTGCGGACGTCGCCCTCGTAGTATGGCGTGATCGTGGCGTGCACATCGGTGGCCGAGGGGTCATGAGCGTTCAGGCGGAGGTAGGTGTTCGCCTAGAAGACCGCGTCGCTGACCATCTGGCCGCTGTTCGACTCCAGGTCGCTGCGGGGCAGCTCCTGCGCCGCGGCGAGCGCCGCGAAGTCGACCGCCGCCTGGGCCGACCGGCGCGCGACATAGACGCGTCCGAGGTCGACGATCAGCGTGGCTCCGACCAGGAAGAGGAAGAGGACGAGCGGCGCGAGCATGAGCATCTGCCCGCCGTCGCGGCCTCGAAGGAATGCGAAACGCTGATCCTTGCGCATTCGCCGGCTCCAACGACTCACCCGACGCCTGCCGGGCGGAGTCGTAGATGCGAGCGCATCCCGCGCCCTCATCTGCCACATGGCCGTGGTCAGTTAAGTGGGCGTCAGCGTCCGTAAAGATCTCGTCAGAACCGTGCGAGGCGTTCCCGGGCCCGCACGGCAGGCACGCTCACGCGCAGCCTCGGCCGCGCGCGAGTGATCGATTGCTACTCCGGGATGTACCCGGTGCCGATGACCAGCGCCGTGAGCGGCGCGGTCGCGCTGCTCGAGGAGACGACCAGAGTCGCCGAGTGCTCGCCACCGGACTGCGGCGTGAACCGCACGACGATCCGGCAGGTCACGCCAGCGTCGACGGTCTGGCCGTCGCAGTTCGAGGTGACCTCGAACGCTGCCGACACGTGCGCGCCGTTCGCGAAGACGACCGCGGTGATGGTCACCGGATCGGTCGAGGTGTTCGAGAGCAGGACCGAGCGGATGCTGGTCTGGCCGGGCGGGATCTCGCCGAAGCTGAGCGGGTTCGGCGAAATCGAGATCTGCGGGTAGGTGATCGGTGCCTGCGTGGGAGCCGGCGTCGGCGGCGTGTTCGTCGAGGTCGCGGGCGGCGATGTCGGCGTGGTCGTGGGCAGCCGCGAGACCACGGCCGCCGGTCGCTCGGTCACGAGGTAGGTGTTGCGCACCCAGGATTCGTCAGAGGAGCGGTCGCGGGCCACATAGGACCAGCCGTCGCAGCCCTCGGTCCCCACTTCGAGTACGAGGACGCCGCTGGCCTGCGGCCACGCGCCGCCGGCGCGCGCGTCCTGCGCGCAGGCGTCACGCACGGCGACACCGGAACCGCCGGTGTTACCAATGAACCGCTGTACCAGGACCGGCGCGTCGCCTTCGTCAGTCGGTGCGTCCGAGGCGGTGGCGTCGTCGCTGGCCCTCGTGGCGGCAGTCGCGGTCGTGACCGCGGTGGCGTCGCCCTCGGGCGTGCCGGACGAGTCATCGCCACTATTCGAGGTGCAGGCGGCGAGGAGTAGTGCGGCGCAGATGAGCGCCAGAAGTGACATGCGCATGGCGGAGCCTCCGTCAGACGACCTTAGAAACGGCGTCGTCAGGGCGGCATAGCAATATGTATGTGGTGTTACGACGGACCCTGAGGGGACGGCGATATCTAACGATAGACGGAGCTACGCACCGCAATCACGCGCATAGATACAGGAGACGTTCTTCGCGGGTCGGGAACGACGAAGTCAGGGCATTAGTCGCGGGGAAGCGACTTCGGCAATCCGAGCTGTGATCGCGTCAGGCGGTCCACGAGGCGGTCGGGCAGCCACTTCTTCGCGGTCGCCTGGATGCGTGCGTCGGTGCCAACGAGATAGCGCGTCTTCGGTCGCTTCGCGGTCAGGGCGTGCTCGACGGCGTCCGCGACCTTACTCACCTCGGAGCCGCTCTCGTTCGCCTCGCGGGCGTACTCCTTGACGGGCTCGATAAACGGCTCGTAGCGGCTGATCGCCTCTTCCGGCATCTCCGCCATCACCTCGTCGGCGAGCTCGATGCCCTTGTCCCAGATCGGTGTCTTGATCGCCCCTGGCTCGATGAGGGCGACATTGATGCCCCACGGAGCGAGCTCGCCGCGCAGCGAGTCGGTCAGCGCCTCCAATGCGTGCTTCGTACCGGCATAGGGTGAGAGGAACGGGGCGCTGGCGCGCCCGGCGATCGATCCCATGGTGACGATGCGTCCGCCGGCGCGACGAATCGCCGGCAGGAACGCCTGTGTGACGGCGATCTGGCCGAAGTAGTTGACCTCGAACTGCTCGCGATAGCGGTCCACGGAGAGGTACTCGACGGGTCCGGTGATGGCGACGCCGGCGTTGTTCACCAGCCCGGCGAGGCCGTGGTCACCCGTCGCGGCATCGACGGCAGCCGCGGCGTCATCGATCGAGCGCTGGATCGTCACGTCGATCATCAGCGGCGTCAGCCGGTCGCTGGCCATCGCGCGCAGGCGCTCGCCGTCCTCCTCGCGCCGCACGCCTGCGAAGACGCGATAGCCGCGCTGGTCCATGCGCAACGCGCAGCCGGCGCCAATGCCGGTGGAGGCTCCGGTGATCACGATCGCGCCCTGCCCGACCGCGCCGGGCGGCAGCTGTCCGCCGTTCGAAGATGCGTTGGAATCGGCCACAGGGCACCGCCGTTCTGAGCGGCGTCGTTGCGCACCGCGGAGGCGTTATAGCACGGCCGGAGGGTAGCGCCAGCGTCCGGCGCTCAGCCCTCGAGGCGCTCCACCAGCAGCGTCGCGAGCGCCAGGAAGCCCGCGAACCCAGCGAGGTCGGTGATCGCGGTCAGCCAGATGCTGGCGGAGAGCGCCGGATCCTGCCGCAGTCGCACGAGCGTCATCGGAATCAACACCCCGGCGAGCACGCCGATGACGACGTTCGCGACCAGCGCCAGCGCCACCACCAGTCCGAGCCACGGTTCGCCCCAGAGCAGTGTCGAGGCGCCGACAGTGACGCCCATGATCAGCCCGAGCACGAGGCCCGACGCGACCTCGCGCGCCGCGACGCGGAGGACGCTGCGTGCCTCCAACCGCCCGAGGGCCAGGGAGCGCACGACGACGGTCAGCGTCTGGATTCCGGCGTTGCCGCCGATACCGCCGACGACCGGCAGGAAGGCCGCGACGATGGCGACGCGGGTCAGCGTGTCCTCGAAGCGCGTGACGACCCAGGCGGCGCCCAGCAGCGCCACCACGTTCACGAGCAACCACGGCAAGCGGTAGCGCACAGAGCGGAAGACCCCGCGCAGGTCCTCCTCCTCGCTCACGCCGACCATGCGGAACATGTCCTCGGTCGCCTCGTCCTCGAGGACGTCGAGCAGGTCGTCGGCGGTGACGGTGCCGATCACATGGCCGTGCTCATCAACGACTGGGAGGGCGAGCAGCTTGTACTGCTTCAGCAGCCGCGCCGCTTCCTCCTGGTCGACATCCGCTCGCACCGTCACCAGTTCGGTGTCCATCAGCTCGCCGACGGGCCGCTCCGGCTCGCTGGCGATCAGCGCTCGCAGCCGCAGCACACCCTCGAGGTGGCGGTGCTCGTCGGTGACGTAGAGGTAGAACGGTTGCTCCTGGTCCGGGCTCGCGCTGCGCAGGGCATCGAGGGTGCCGGCCACTGACAGCTCCGGCGGAACGGTGATCAGCTGGCCGGTCATGCGGCCGCCGGCGGTGTCCTCGGGGTGGTCGAGCAGCGCCTCGATCGCGTCGCGTCGCTGCGCCGGCAGCGCGTCCAGCGCCGCTGCGGCTGCGGGCGCCGCGAGCTCCTGCACGATGTCGGTCGCGACGTCGTCACCGACAACGAGCAGGGTGGCCGTCACGACCGTCGTCGGTGCATCCTGCAGCAGGTCGCCGCGGAAGTGCGGCTCGACGAAGTCCATGGCCGCAGCGATCGCGACGTGGTCGATCACGGCCAGCAGCGCCGCGCGGTCCTCGTCGGACAGGCGCGTCAACATCGAGGCCAGCTCGGCCGGGTGCAGCCCAGCGACCGCATCGACGAGCGCGCTGACGTCACCGGTCGGGTCGTCGAGGTAGCGCGCGATCAGCTCGCGCCGCTGCTCCTCGAGGTCAGCAGCGTCGTCGACGGTGGCGTCGTCGTCCGGTCCAGCCGGCGGTGGTGGCGTGGCCATGCATCGAGTGTGCCACCTCGACGCCAGGGCGGGTGAGCGGTGAGCCCGCTAGCGCTTGCGGCGGCCGCCGAAGAAGCCGCGGACGGTGTCCCACATGCCGCCACCGACGCCGTCGAGGAAGTCATCCCACGCGGCCTCGGCTTTGACGGCTCGGCCCAGGCCTTTCACGCGTTCGTCGATGATGTCGCGCACGCGACCCTCTTCGCCGGCGTCGAGCCAGAACCCATGCTCATCCTCGCAGCTGTCGAGCTCGACGTTGTAGGCGCGGTAGTTGAACGCCACCATCTGCTTCCCGCAGACCGGGCAATTGAGCTCGGATTCGCGCTCTGCGTACTGGATCATGCCGCTGCGATGATCGTCGTGCGCGGCGCGCGTGGCCTCCAGGTCGTCGAGTTGGTGATGGTCGAGCCAGCGACCGTTGCAGACGGGGCAGTGGTCCACCTCGATGCCGTGGACGCGCTCCTCGATCAGGTCAGTCTCGTCGCGTGGACAACGCATGCAGAACCTCGCTCGTGCGATCGACTACGGACGGTGGGGTCTGTCGATTGTACCAACGACGGCACCCCGCCCGCGGCGGCGGGTGCGATCCGGAGCAGCCTAGAGAAACTGCGCGAGCCACTCGCGCGCGCGCTCAACCGATCGAGGTTCCTCGTGGAACGGGGCGTGGGCCACGCCCTCGTAGATCTCGAGCTCGGCGCCGGGGATACAGCGCGAGATGATCACGGAGCCGCCGGGCGGGGTCGTCCGGTCGTGGTCACCGCAGAGCACGAGGGCGGGCACGCGGATGGCGGCCAGCTCCTCGTCCATGTTGTAGGCGGCGACGGCGCGCTGTGCTGCGGCCAGACAGGGATCGGTGCGCTCGGTCTCGTCGGCGCGCTTCATCCAGTTCTCCTCGGCGGCCGGCCCGACGCGGCTGGAGGTCGAGAGGATCAACAGGCCTTCCGTCAGTTCCGGGAAGTCGATGCCGACGCGCTGCGTGATCGCGCCACCCATTGAGGATCCGGCGATGATCGCCTGCGGGATCTCGAGCGCGCCGAGGAGTGCCGCCAGGTCCGCCGCCCACAGCTCGAGCGAGACCGGACCCTCGACCCGTTCCGACTGGCCCATGCTTCGCACGTCGTAGGTGAGATGGCGAAACTCCAGGAAATGCTGCAGGTCGTCGCGCCAGTACTCCAGCGAGCTGCCGATGCCATGCGTCCAGGCGATCGTGTGTTCGCCCTCGCCGGTCAGCTCGTAGTTGAGGTCGATGCCGTTCGCCGTGGTGACTGGCACGCGGGTGCTCCGCCCCGGCCGCGCGCGCGGCCTGCTCTGGAAGTCCGGCGCCGAGTATAGGTCGGGTCGCCGGGACGATGACCGTCCGATACGATGCCGCCGCCAGCGGAGCGTTCCGCCGACGCGCGGGGGGGCCGATGCCTGACGAGACTGAGTTCAACAGCCGGCGGTTTCGCGACGTGCTGGGGCACTTCGCCACCGGGGTCACGGTAGTCACGATCAACAACGACGGTGACCTGCGTGGCATGACGGCGAACGCCGTCTCATCGCTCTCGCTCGACCCGCCGCTGTTGCTAGTCTGCGTCCAGAAGGATGCGTCGATCTACGAGCACTTCGATCGCGCCGAGGTGTTCGCCATGAACGTGCTGGGGTCTGACCAGGAGGACATCTCCAATCTGTTCGCCAGCCATGGCGGCCCGGAAGAGCCTCTCGGCGGGCTGCCGTATCATGCAGGCCCCCTCGGCTCACCGATCCTCGAGGGCATCGTCGCGAGCGCCGAGTGCCGCATCACCGGGCGCTATGACGGCGGCGACCACACGATCGTGATCGGCGAGGCCGCCTCCGTCAGCCTCGACGGCGCCGACACGGAGCCGCTCCTCTTCTACCGCGGCGGATACCGGCGCCTGGCCCAGCACTGACGGCCCTGAGCGCCCGGGCAGACGCCGCGTAGCGACGCCCGCTGGTACGATCGCCGTCCGGTTGCGACCGGCGGTGGTGGGTGTCGCCTAGCGGTCTAAGGCGCCAGGTTGTGGCCCTGGAGAGCGGGGGTTCAAATCCCCTCACCCACCCCATCTCACGACCCCTCGCGGCGTACTCGGCAAGCAGCCGGCCATGCCGCCGCTGCTACGCTGGTGGGGCACCCACCGCTGTGAAAGGTCTCCCCATGCGCCGTCGCCGCCCGCGCGGTCTGCGCGCGACCCTCCTCGCCACGGTGATGTTGGCCGCTGTGCTCGCTGCGGCCTGTTTCGGCGGCGGCGACGATGACACTGGCGGCGCGAACGACCTCGCGGATCGCTGGATTCGGGTCGGCGAGGACGCGCGCGCGTCGGTCGAGACGTACGAGGGTGCGCTGCCGCCTCGGCTGGCGCAGCTGCTCAACCCCGGCATGACCGACGACACAGATCCGGCGGACCTGATTTCGTTGCCGGTGCACCCGGAGGGCGAGCTGGTCGGTTCGTTCCTGATCCGGCGTCCGAACGGCATCAACCTGATCTGGCTGATCTACGACGTGCCGAAGGCCGACTTCACGGTGGCCGCGGAGTTGGACCACCAGCTGGACCAGACGCCGTGGCAGGTGGTGGGCGGTCAGGCCAACGACTCGATCGGCGTCGTGCGCTTCCAGAGCACCGTCTCGGGCGACATCGATGGCACCGCGGTCGTGCAGCCGCTGCCAGCAGAAGGCACCTTTGACGTCGTCGTGATGCGCGAGGGTGTCGAGCAGACGTTCGAGCTGGAGATGGGCGCGCCGGCGCCACTGCTCGAGGCGGAACTGGAGGAGCGCAGCGAGGGCATCGTGATCATCCGGCTCGACCCCGGAACGGCCAGCGACTCCGGCCTACAGCCAACTGACCGCATCGTCTCGATCGCGGGTACGCCGGTCGCGACGCTCGTCGAAGTCGCCGCGGTCACGCGAGCCCTGGGCGAAGGCGCTGAGGCGACATCGACGGTGACCTACATCCTCGAGGTCCGCCCGCCGTTCAGTGCGCCGGAGCTGATCTTCGCGCTCCCACAGGGGCGCGAGCTGCCGGCCAGCTTCCCTGCGCCGTTCCTGGCGATCCCGGGCACCGTGCTCCTCGACTTCTCCTGGCAACAGGAGGCGGCAGGTTCGGTCTACCAGCTGTCGCTCGTCACGACCGAGTCGAACGCCGACGTCAGCACGGCGCTGCGCGATGTGATCGACGCCGAGGGCTGGTCCGTGACCGATGACCGCGCCTTTGGCTTCGCCACGGTGCTGCTGTTCGAGGATGCCGAGGGGTCGACCAGCGTGCGTGCCACCATCGACGCCTTCGCGCCCGACGAGACCCTGACGGCCGTCTTCCTGGAACTGCAGAGCGTACGCTCGGGACCGAGCAACTGAGCGGTGCGCGCGGCGCGCCCCTGAGCGGAACGTCTGAGGCCACCATGGAACACCCGAGGCCCGACGCGTCGCACGACGAGTCTCCCACCGAACCGGACGCCGTACCGACCGCCGAACATGGGGATCGCTGTGGTCCGGAGCCGACAGCTCACAATGACGGCGAGCGCGAGGACGAGGACCCGTCCGTGAGCGAGCTGCGCGAACGGATCGCGTCCGGCGAGTACCGCCCCGATCCGGAGGCGATCGCTCGCCGGATCCTCGAACGGGGCGACCTCGAGGCGGCGGTCGGCGACGAACAGCCGCGGTCGGAGCACCTACGCGTGGTCGAGTCCTCCGAGGATGCGGCTGGCGAAGAGGGTGAAGATGAGGCCACCGAGTGCGGAGCCTAGCTCACCGCTTCGGCGTGCGCGGTCTGGCAGAATAGTCGAACACCAGACATTGGCCTGAGTAAACAAGTGGCCTGAACGGACGGGCGGCGAGAGTGGTGATCGCGGGCAGCGCCTGCACGACGGGCGGCGGGTTCCTCCGCAGCGCCTGCGGCCGGGAGGCGGCTGGCCGCTGTGTCTACTGCGGCGAGCCGTTCTGCGACGAGCACGGCACCTTCGGTGATGACTTCCTCGAGGTGTGCTCGCGCAGGTCCTGCCGAGCCAAGGTCAGGGACATCGAGGACCACAACGAGTACGTGGAGCGCATGAGCGTCTTCAATCAGACCGCCATCTGCGGGCACCCCGGGTGCGGGGAGCGGATGCAGCACACCTGCCAGCGTTGCTCGCTGCTCTTCTGCAATGCGCACCTGCGGCCTCGCCAGGTCCTCGAACGGGTGCAGAATCCGCCCCGCAAAGTGACGCTGCTGCTCTGCCGCCACTGCGAGGGCCGCCGCAGCCTCTGGGACTAGCGCCGCTCGTCGCAGGCCGCCGCTAGCGGCCTGCCCAGGCGCCGCGCTCATGATCCCGGATTGCGCTGGTCCCCGGAGCCATGTCGTTCCAGCGCGCGAACGCGCGGTTGATGTCGGCGCTGACGGCCATCGCCTCACCCTCGAGTGCCTCGCCGAGGACGGCGCCGCCAGGAGCCGCGATGACGGCGCCACCGCTGGCGCCGCTCCCGCTCGCCGCGAGGACGTAGCAGCGCTGCTCCAGCGCTCGCGTGCGGGCGAACAGCGCCAGCGGCGCGGGGATACGCTCGCTGCTGCTCCAGAGCAACAGCTCTGCACCCTGACGCTTCAGCACGCCGGCCAGCTCCGGTACCAGTCCTTCGCTCGCGGCGAGCAGTCCGACGTGCCCGACCATCGTCTCGATCACGGGCGGCGGCCGATCGCCGGCGGCATAGCCCGCCTCGTGCTCCTCAGCGGTGAGGTGTGTCTGCCGATGCGCGGCGATCACCTCACCGCGGTCGAGGAGGTAGAGCGTTTTGTACGTCGCGTCGTTGGTCCGCTCCGCGAGGGTGACACCGACGAGGATGTTCGCCTCGCTGACCAGCGATTGCAGCAGGGGCAGCAGCTCCTCCTGAGTCGGCGCGCCGGGCTCCATGCCAGCGAGGTCGGGCAGCAGTGCGAGCGCCGAGTCCTGCTGCGCAGCGACCAGGACCAGCTCGCGCGCCAGCTCCATCAGCTCCACGGTGGAAGGAGAGGCGTCGAGCGCGACGGCGGCGACGCGTGCCGCCGCGTCCTCCACGATCAGCGGCTCGCGAGCCAGCTCGCTCACCCTCGACGGCCCGGCCTCGAGGTACGCGTCGCCGATCGCGGGCTGCCAGGTGACGGCGGGCCCCGGCGCGGCGTCGAGATCGATCGTGTGCAGGATCATCCCCGGCCGATCGCTGGGCGCCTGAATCACCCACTCGCCGCTGGGGTCGATGATCCCGGAGCGGCCGGCGTAGACGATCGAACCCGCCTCGACGCCAACCTTGTCGGCGGCCAGGACCCAGGCGCCCTGCTCGATCGCCCGCGCGCGCATCAGGTACTCGGCTTGCGGGTTGTTGAGCGTTCCGGCGTCGCGTCCGGAGGAGACCCAGGCGGTGGGCTCGATCAGCAGGCGCGCCTTCGCCTCGCCCGCCGCGCGCGCCAGCTCCGGCAGCCGGCCATCCGCGCAGATCAGGAGCCCGGCCACCACTGCGCCTTCCGCGGCCTCGTCGGATCGCAGCTCAACCAGCGGCGGATCGTCGCCGGGGGTGAACCACCGGCGGTCGAAGTGCCAGAGGAAGCGCTTCGCATAGCGCGTGCGCTCCTCGCCCTCCGGACCGAACACGACGACCACGTTCTCCAGCGCCGCGCTGTCGCCTCGACGCCCGGCGTGGAGTACGAGGCCGACGGCGAGATGGCTGCGGTAGCGCGCTGCGCGCTCGGCGAGGGTGGCGAGCACCTCGTCGTCGGGCAGCAGGTCGGTCTCGTCGTAGTGCTGGCGCGAGCGAAGATAGTAGGCGGGGTAGGACGCCTCGGGCGCTACGATTAGGTCAGGCGTCCGCTCGCCCGCCTCGTCGATGCGACGGAGCAGCTCCGCCCACGCGAGATCGTGGTCGACGAGGTCGAAGGCGGGCAACTGCAGCAGCGCGACCCGCAGGCGTCCGGCGCCGCCGCTGGTCACGCCGTCGGCTCGGCCGCCACTGGATTCCGCAACACACCGACACCCTCGACCTCCACCTCGACGACATCGCCATCGGCGAGCTGCCGCGTGGTGCCGGGTGTTCCGGTGAACACGAGGTCGCCCGGCTCGAGGGTCATGTGCTGCGAGATCGTGGCGATGCACTTGCGGATCGAGTGCACGAGCTGGCGCGTGCTCGACCGCTGGACTTGCTTCCCGTTGACGCGACCGATCACGCCGATGCGCTCCGGGTCGAGGCCAGTCGTGATCCAGGGACCGACCGCAGTGAACGTATCGCTGGATTTCGCGCGCCACCACTGCAGGTCACCCTGCTGCCAATCGCGCGCCGAGACGTCATTCCCGGCGGTGTAGCCAAGGACATGCGCATCGACCTCGCCCTCGGTCAGGCCCGAGGCGCGTCTGCCGATCACGGCGACGACCTCCGCCTCCTCATCGACCTTCTTTGCGCCTGACGGGAGAACGATGGTGTCGCCCTGGCCGATCAGCGAGGAGGGCGCCTTGAGGAAGGCCTCGGGCTGTGCGGGCGGCGTGCGCTCACCGGCGTGGCTCTTGTAGTTCACGCCAATGGCCACGATCTTCGTCGGCTGTGTCGGCGGCAGCAGATCCACCCTCGAGAGGATGGTGCGCTCTCCGGTCGGCTCCAGTTTTCCAAAGGGACCGCCGCGCACGAGCTCCACGCTGCCACGGCCGCTGATCAGGGCCGTCGAGGTGCGTCCGTTGTGCCGTACCCGTGCAATGCGCATCGTTCGTCCGTTCTGATGGTGGGGCCGCTGGGTTGGTCACGTCGCGTCGTTACGGATGTGTCGCTGCCGTCCGCGGCATGCTACCGCCCTGCCGCGGCCGCCGTCAGGCTGAGCATGATCGACTGCGGCGTTAGAGCGTTGGCGAGGGCGTCTCGAGACCGAGCGCGATGGCGATCGCTTCGGCGTGCATGCCGTCGTGCATCGCCTGCACGATCAGCATGCCGCGCGGCGACTCCTCGACACCCCAGGCGGTGGCGACCGGCATGTCGAAGGGTTCGTCGTCGAGGACCGAGCCTGCCCGGAGTAGCTCCCGGCGTGCCAGATCGAGACGCTCGAGGCGCTCCGCAAGCTGGGTCGAACGGCCCTCGGCGACGCGGTGGGCGTTCCACGCCGCCCACTCGTGATCGGGCTGCGCCGTGACCTCGGGGCCGGTCGCGCCCTGGGCGACCGCGTGCAGCGTCGAGGCGATCAGCTCGTCCCACGAGGCGAGGTGGGTGACGAGATCGCCGACCAGCCAGCGAGCGCCGCGCGCGTCCTCGGGCAGGTCGAGCGGGAGGCTGGCGCCGGTCTCGTCGAGGTCGTCGAGAACGCGCATCAGTTGCCCGCGGCCATCGGCGAGGGCGGTCCAGGGGTCGATCCGCAGGAGCGGGTCTCCATGCGCAACTTCGAGTTGGGGCATGCGCGGCAGTGTAGTAGCGGGTCGGCCCGAAGCGCACGGAGCTCGCCGCGACCGCGTGCTACGATCCCGCCTCGCACTGTACGAATGCATGCGCCCCCGGGCGCGAACGCTGCGGGAGTCTGCCCTGCTGGAGCCTCGTCCCCACGACAACCTCCACCTCCACAACAGCCTCACCGGGGAGCAGGAGCTCTTCCGCCCCCTGGAGGACCGCGTGGTTCGGCTCTACGTCTGCGGCGTCACGCCCTACGACGTGGGACACCTGGGACACGCTCTCACCTACGTCGTCCACGACATGCTGCGGCGCTGGCTGGAGCACACGGGGAACACCGTCCGGCACATCCAGAACATCACCGACATCGACGACGACATGGTCCGCAAGTCGGGCGAACTGGGTGTCTCGATCGAGGAGCTGACGAACCGCAACCACGCGATTTACCTCGAGGAGATGGACGCCCTCAACGTGCTCCGGCCGGACGACTTCCCACGCGTCTCCGGGACGATGGACGAAATCATCTCGATGGTCTCCGCCCTGATCGACGGCGGATTCGCCTATGAGGTCGACCACTACGTCTTCTTCGACATCTCGAAGACGCCGGCGTTCGGCGCGCTCGCCGGGATGACCGTCGAGGAGCTGCGCACGGCTCCGCGCACCGACATGATGCCGGACGAGCCCGACCACCTGAAGCAGGACGCGCTCGACTTCCTGATCTGGCAGCCCTCGACCGCCGAGGGCGCGACGTTCGAGTCGCCGTGGGGACCGGGCCGGCCCGGCTGGCACATCGAGTGCTCAGCGATGGGTCGCACCAGCCTCGGCGATCGCATTGACATCCATGGCGGCGGGCGCGACCTGAAATACCCGCACCACGACTCGGAGATCGTGCAGTCGGAGTGTGCGACGGGCGTCGGCCCTTACGTGCAGTACTGGGTGCACAACGGCACGATGAACCTCGATGGCGTCAAGATGTCGAAGTCGCTCGGCAACCTCGTCAAGGTCAGTGACCTGCTGGCGCAAGGACACACGCCGGACGCCATCCGGCTGATGCTGCTCGGCACGCATTACCGCGAAGATCGAGACTTCGTGGAGGCCGACCTGGACGCCTGGGAGCAGACCTCGGCGAAGCTCCGGGCGGCCTCCGAGGCTCGCGGAGGCCCCGGCGACCCGTTACGCGTGCAGGCCTACCGCAACGCGTTCTCGAACGCACTGGACGACGACCTCGACACGCCCACCGCGATCCGGGTCCTCGAAGAGATCGCCAACGGCCTTGAGGCCGGTCGCCTCTCGGCCGAAACAGGCGTGCCGACCCTCCTCGAACTGGCCGACGTGCTCGGCCTCCGCCTCGGCCGCGAGGGATAACCTCCAGCGCGCCTAACCCTCCGCCCATGGAGCATGACCTGGCAGTGACCTCGGCTGGTCACGGCGGGAACGCGGTTCCAGAGTCGGCGGACGGCTTTGCAGGGATCCTGGATGACGCCTCCGGTCCCCTCCGGGGTTTCTGGAGTGAGCGGTAGCGGCCGCGCCTAGCCCTCCGCGTCGAGCTGCCGCACGAGGTCCATGAACCGCTCGATGGTGTCACCGCGTTCGCGGAGCGAATCGCCGTGCGGGCCGACGCGGAACGTGTTGATACCGGCGTCGCGGTAGATCCGCAAGCGGTCCATGACTGCCTGTTCGTCGCCGATGAGGTGGGTCTTCAGCAGCATTTCGACCGGCACGGCGGCGCGCGCCTCGTCGCGGCGTCCGTCGAGCCAGAGGCGCTGGATCTCCTTCGCCTCGTCGGCCCAGCCCTGCCGCGAGTAGGCGTCGTTGTAGAAGTTGTTGCGGTGTGACCCCATGGCCCCGAGGCTGAAGGCGAGGCCGGGACGCAGCGTCTCCGCTGCGCGCTCCGGGTCGTCCGTGAACCAGACTGCACCGCCGACGGCGAGGTCGATGTCGTCGAGGCTGCGACCCGCCGCCTCGGCGCCCGCGCGCATCGGCTCGAGGAAGACCTCGGCCGTCTCCGGGATGAACGAGCCGCCGAGCCAGCCGTCCGCCAGCTCGCCGGTCATGCGCAGATTGGCCGGACCGAGCGAGGCGACGTAGATCGGCAGGTTCGGCGTCGCGGGCGCGCCCGTGCGGAGCGCCTTCCCCTCGCCCGTGCCGCCATGTTCGGCGTCCAGCGGGAGCTGGTAGAACTCGCCGTCGTAGGCGAGCGTCTCGCCGTTAAAGACGCGGCGACAGATCTCGATCAGCTCGCGCGTGTGCTTAATCGGCTTGCGGAACGGCACGCCGTGCCAGCCCTCGATGACCTGCGGTCCGCTAGTGCCCAGGCCGAGGATGAAGCGCCCGCCCGACATCGCGTCGAGCGTCATCGCGGTCATCGCCACGAGCGCCGCGGAGCGCGTACCCACCTGCAGGATGCCGGTGCCGAAGCGGAGCCGCTCAGTCTGCGCCATCAACCAGGCGAGCGGAGTCGCGCCGTCGTGCGCCCACGCCTCGGCGCTCCAGAGCGAGTCGACGCCGAGTCGCTCAGCCATCAGTGCGAACTCGAGGGTCTCCCCCCAGTCCTCGATAGCGTATCGCTGCAGCGACACGGATACTTGCATGGCGTGGCTCCTCGGCTGCCGCACCGCCCTTGGGCGCGGGCCGACATCGTAGATGCATGGCACCGACGAACGAAGGGTGGCGGATGCGCTCGCCTCTGGCGTCCCGATTGGACCGCCTGCCATTCCACTACGGGTGGGTCATCGTCGCCGTCGCGATCCTGGGCAACATGGTCGCGGCCGGCGCTTCGTTCTGGGCCGTCGCCGTCTACATCCCGGCGATCTCCGAGGAGTTCGACGTCAATCGTGGGCCGGTGGTCGGCGCGTTCATGGTCGGCAATGCGTTGTTCTCGTTGCTGGGCCCGCTGACCGGTCGCTACATCGACCGTCGAGGCGCGCGCCGGGTGCTGATCGCCGGCGCCATCATCGCCCCGCTGGCATATGCGGGGGCCTCGCAGGCGACGAACCTGTGGCAGCTCTACCTCGGGTGGGGCGCGGCCGGCGCGGCGCGAACGCTGATCATGCCGATCCCGTTCAACTGGGTGATCACCCGCTGGTTCGAGGGCCGCCGGCGGCAGGCGGCGCTGGGCGTGATCACTACCGGCTTCGGCCTCGGCGGCGCGGCGTTCCTGCCAGCGATGGACTGGATCGAGGGCCGCTGGGACTGGCACGTGGCCGTGCTCGTCAGCGCCGGCGCGATGCTCGTCGCCTATGGCTTCGCCGCGATCCTCGTCGTTGCGGACCACCCGCGCGAGGTGGGTTTGAGGCCGGTCCGCGCCTCGGACGAGGCGCCCGCGAGCGACGATGCGCCAGAATGGGGCTTCGACGTCGCCTCGGCGCTCCGTAGCGGCGTGTTCTGGGCGATGTCGGGCGGGCTGATGCTGTTCTTCCTCGGACAGGGCGCAGTGACGACGCTGGGCGTCGACTTCTTCGAGAGCCGCGAAGTGCAGACCGGCGCGGTGATCATCGCCCTCGCGGCGCTGGTGCGGACCGTCCTCCGTGTCCCGCTGGGCCTCGGGCTGTCGAGGGTGGAGCGGGTCTACCGGCTCGCCGTCCTCGTCTCGCTGTCGCAGGCAGCCGCGCTGTTCCTGCTGATGGCCTCGACGGACACGCCCGGCATCGCCGGGTTCATTCTGCTCTGGGGCGTGGGCGGTGCGTTCGCGCCGATGCTGGAGCCGCTGTTGGTCACGCGCACCCTGGGCGTGCGCCACTTCGGCGCCGTCAGCGGCACGGTGGCGCTGATCGCCTTCGGCGGGCAGTTCGTCGGTCCGCTGGCCGGCGCGGTGCTGTTCGACGCGACTGGCAGCTACGGCCTGCCCTTCGCGCTCTACGCCGCCGGTTTCCTGGGGACGGCCGTGCTGATGCTGGTCGCCGCCGCGCTGGTCCGCGGCGAGAGCTATCGCCGCAGCGCCCGCGCCGCCGGTCTCGTCCTCGACGATCCAGCCGATTCGACGGCGACGCGCGAGTAGAGCGTCGGAGTACCGGTGTTACCCGTCGCTCCTGGGCGCCTCGTCGGAGGCGCCTTCGGATTCGTCGTCTTCGTCGCTCACCGTGTCCTCGTCGGTGGGCTTCGGCTTACGCAGCTCGTCCTCGGCGGCGCGGACGGCGGGGCGCAGGACGCGCGGGGTCGCCGCGTCGGCGGCGATGCGCGCGCCACGACCGGCGGCGCGCTTCAACTCGTCCTCGTGCTCGACGACGTAGTCGCGCGCCTGGCTGGCGGCGCGCTCCGCGTGCGGCCGCGCGGCGTCGAGGGCGGACTTCGCCTGCTTCGCGAGCCGCTCCGCCTCGGGACGCGCGGCCTCGGCGGCCCGCTGGGCCTGGCGCGACGCCTCCTGGATCCCGGCGTCGGCGGCCTCACCAGCGGCCTGCGCGAGGCGGCGCAGACTGGCGCCGAGCGAGGGGGGCTCAGGCGCTGACGGCTCGGGCGGCGACGGCTCGGGCGCTGACGGTTCGGGCGACGTGCGCTCGACATCCTCGGGCTCATCCGCGGGCGGTTGCTCCTCGGGCGGGTCGGGGTCGTTGCGTTCGGATGGTCGGTCGGGCATGGCCGTGATCTTCCCGGGCGCGGCGGGCTACTCGCCCGCGTCGCGTTCCTTCGCGCGCTCCAGCGCACGTGCGATCATGCCCTTTTCCGGGACCGGCTTCCAGCCGGCCGTCGTGTTGAAGTAGCGGCAGCCGGAGGACCGCTCATCGGGCTCCCGCTCCTGGTACTCGACATCGAGGCCATCGACGCGGATCGTCGGCGAGCCGATGCACTTCGCCTCGATCGCCTCCTCGTCGGCGCGGATCTGCGTCTCCTGCACCTCGAGGTCGCCCAGGCCGGCCTCGGCAATGGCCTCCTTGAGGACGGCGCGGATGTCGTCCTGGTGTTCGCAGCGCTCGGTGAGCACCATTGTGACTTCCATGTGAGGTCCCTTCGGTCGCGCGCGTCTGCGCGCCGGTCGCGCCATGGATTTCTACACGCGATCTGCCCACGGCGCCAGTGGCCGCGGGCCAGGCGCCGTCGGCCGAAGTCGAACCGCGACCGTTCCCACCCGCCCGCCCAGGACTTAAGCGGGGAAGTATCCCCCGCACCCCCTCCGCAGACCAGTAGAGAAGACGTGCCCAGTGCGACATCCGTGGAGCTCGGTGCGCGAGGACTGATCTTCACTCTTCTGAAGAACGATCTCAGGAAGTCAAGGGCGGCCGACGTGCTGCCGACCGCCCTTCAAAGCCACAAGCCAGTGGTTCTGCTGCCGAAATCCAGCGGTGATCCGTCGTTAGCGCGCCGGCGCTATCGGCCGCGGAACCAGATTGTTGCGATCGAACTCGACCGGACTTGGCCCGCGGCGGTTCAGTTCGGCTCTGATCTGCGCGATGAACGCCTGGGGTGCCCGCGCGTTCGTGAAGCCCAGAACCCGAGACCCGGATTCACCTGAGACGTATCGAGCCTCGGGGCCGTCGAGGGTGAAGCTGTGAAACGCGGTAATTGGCCCGAACGAGCCGTCTGGATTATTTCCGAGCACCATGAGGAGACGGTCACCCACCGCCGGCGCGTCCATGATGCTGAGCAAGCGGCCGTCGACCTCGTGGCCAGCGAGACGCAGTTCGATCACGTTTTCTACGCCGACCTCATCATGGACGACCTGATCGACTTGGAAGCTGTAATACGTAAAAGGGAACGGCTCGATCGGTGGGTCCCCTGGTCGAAGCGTTGCGCGGATTTCCGCCGCGTTGTACGGGAGCTCGAACGTCTCGTCGGTTCGTTCAAGCACAGTCCCGACTACTACGAGATTCGAGGTCAGCAGCAGCTCGCGCACGCTGCTTGGTCTCGGGAAGTGAGCTAGACCGTCAACCTGGACGTCAGCGTCCGGAGAGGAACGAAACGTCGCAAAGCTGATCATGCTGCCCACGACGGAGATCGTCAGGACGGCGACCACGAGGGAGCGATGGAAAGTCAATGACTTCTTCACAGTTGTGTGGCTTTCTAGTAGTGAGTTGCAATCTCAGTCTGGTCATGCGACTGGAGAGAGCTCGGGAACGAGCCGGAACAGCCGCCAGCCTTCATGACCGAGTTCGTCGAGCAAGAGACGTGGTCGAACCCGCCGTGATGCCCCAATTCGTGACGAATAATGAAGCCTTGGGACGTGCTACTGAGCAACGGCGTAATGAAGGAGTTGTTGTTGAAGTTGACGCGGCCGGAGTCGGCGCGCGCCGATCCAGAGGTGCCGCAGTTGCCTGTATAGCCAAAGCCCGGGTAGTTGTAGCAGAGTGACCCGGCGTCTCGCGGTAGTGCCCGCCCAGCAGGAACGCCGGTACCAAGATTCGCCTTGTACACACCCACGTTGTGGCAGCCAGAGCACAGCGACAACCCCAGAGTCGCGCTGGGGACTTTCGTGTTGTAGTCGATGACTGCACTCAGCACTGCTCCATCCCAGAAGCCACCGCTGATGTGATCGACCTTCATCGTTAGGTTCGTATCCCAGAGAAACCCGGCCGAGTGAGCATCGGCAGAGTCATCTGGCAGAAGCGCAGCCGCCCCAATGACTACAGCAATCACAGCAGCCAGCCATGGAAGCTTGGACCCGGTATGCACGGAGGCCCACCCCTCTCAGAAGTGTGGTATCGATCCCGGGAGATACCGAGCGCTGAGACGATACCGAAGCCGTTACTGATCCGCAAGAGCCATTCTGAACGATCCTCAACGGCTCCGAAGGATCCTGACTACTTCCTGACAAGTCTCAGCACGATCCGATGCAGCGGCCGCATGGCGTCAGCGATGCGAAGGTGCGCGGGGGCGGGCTGGCGGTCCGAAAACCGGATGCGGCCAGTCGAGGATCCGCCGCCGTGGCGTGTTCTATCCGCGCCGCCAGGCGGCGATCACCTCGTCGTCGTGGGGGAAGGGGAGGTCGGGCAGCGCGTCCGGGTCGAACCACCCCACCTCGAACGCTTCGGGCCCGGCGACGGCCTCGCCGCGGACGAGGTGGCCGGCGTAGGCGATGAAGACAACCGGGTCGCCCGGGTGGCTCCAGACGCCGAGCAGGCGGTCGAGCGCGACCTCGACGTGCGTCTCCTCGCGCACCTCGCGCGCGGCGGCGTCCTCGACGACTTCGCCGGCGTCGACGTAGCCGGAGGGGAAGGCCCAGCGGCCGAGCATGGGCTCGTGGTTGCGGCGGACCAGGAGGATGCGACCCTCGTGCTCCACGACCACGCCCGTGGCCACCTTCGGGTCGCGGTACCAGACGCGCTCGCACGCCTCGCAGGTGCGCGCCGAGGCCGGCGCGTCGGCGGCGAAGGAGGCGCCGCAGGCGGGGCAGTGGCTGGCTGGGTCGGGCAGAGGCATGGCGCGCGAGATCTCCCCAGCCGCTAGATGAACATGATGACGCGCCGGAAGGCCTCGACGTAGCGCCCGTCGTCGCCACGCCAGTTGACGCGCATCTGCTGCTGGAAGTCCTCATCCTCCACGGGGAACTGCGAGGGGTGGGCGAGCAGTGCGTCGATCTTGCGCTCGATCACGTCGCTGATGTCGGCGTCGAAGTTGGGCTCGTTGGAGCCCCAGAGGTAGAGCTCGCGCACCTTGTGCGGGGCCAGCCCGTCCTCGAGCTGCTCGGGGAAGTTGAGACGGTCGCGGGCCGTCGGGTAGACCGCATCGACGGTGGCGAGGCCGGTGACGCGGTGGTCGCCGTGATTGACGAAGGCGTTGCCGATGATCACGGGCTCCGGGTCGTGCGTGTACACGGCGAAGGGCTGGAACTCGCGGATCTGGCGGGTGATGGCGCCCAGCAGCTCTCGGGAGTGCACGAGTTCCCCGTCGGTGAAGCCGAGGAACTCAACCTCCTGCACGCCGAGCAGGTCGGCGGCGGCGCGCTGCTCCTGTGCGCGGGTGGTGACGAGGCGGTCGGGCGTGAACGCCTCGTCGTCGCTGCCCTTGGAGCCGTCGGTGACCACGACGTAGCGGACGGTCCAGCCGGCCTGCGCCAGCAGGCAGGCGGTGCCGGCGGCGCCGAAGTCGGCGTCGTCCGGATGGGCGGCGACGACGAGGGCGCGCTTGCGCTCGCCCAGCTCCTCGTTGGGCTCGCCCGGGCGCTGGTCGCCAAACAGATCCTCGAGGCCCGCCGCCATCGCGCTCCCTCTCTCTCTCTCTCTCTCCGTGCCCGACCGCGCCGCCTGACCCCACCGCGAAGCGGTGCCGGGCGCACACGAGCGGCGATCGTAGCGCGTGCAGCGACGAGGGGCTGTGAGCGGGGTCGCGGGCGATGCGCGTGGTTGACGAGGGCGCCGGGGTGGGACTACGGTTGTTCGGAACAGAACATATGTGCATACCGAAGGCGGTGTCCACAGACCTATCCACACTGTGACCGATTGTGCAGTTTCCTGTCAGACGCTAACGCGGCGAGGCGAGGGACCGCACTCGGTCTCCGCCCTCGATCGGTCGATCGGTCGATCGGGTGTGTTGTGGATATCCGGAGCATTGCTCCTGGTCGGGACGCCGTCAGCCGTGACACAGCGACCAGGCAGAGCAGGCAGACCAACGGACGCGCGGGCAAGCGCCCATCGAGGGAAGCAGCCATGACTGACGACCTGTCAACGAAGCAGCAGCGGATCCTGGACTTCCTCGGGGAGTTCATCGCCGAGCGCGACTATCCGCCTTCGATCCGAGACATCCTCCATGGCTGCGACATCTCCTCGACCTCGGTGGTTGACTACAACCTGAAACGGCTCGAGGAGCGCGGCTACATCCGCCGCGACCGCGAGGTCTCGCGCGCCATCGAGCTGCTGAACGGCCAGGGCGCGCGGCGCGGACGCTCGGTCAGCGTGCCGCTGCTGGGCAAGATCGCGGCCGGCGCACCGATCCCGGTGCTGCCCGAGACGCTCTCCAGCGCCGACGAGTTCGTCGAGCTGACGGCCGAGCAGGCCGGCGGTCGTGACCGCCTCTTCGCCCTGCGGGTCGAGGGCACCTCCATGATCGACGCGCTGATCAACGACGGCGACATCGTGGTGCTTGAGGCGACGCACTCCTGCGACGACGGCGACATGGTGGCCGTCTGGCTGCGCGAGGAGGAGGAGACCACCCTCAAGCGCTTCTACATGGAGGGAGAGCGGGTCCGCCTCCAGCCCGCGAACGCGACGATGGATCCGATTTATACGAACGCCAGCAACGTCGATATCCAGGGACGTGTCGTGACGGCGATCCGCAACCTCTAGGCCTCGACCGCCCCCTCGATCGGTCCGCCGAGACTCTGTCGCCAGTAACGACCGCCCGCTGGCTGCGCCCGCCGAGGCGGCCACTACCCTGATCGCGTGACGGGCGGGAACCTCATGACGATCGTCGGACGCGATCCGATGATTAGTGTGCGCCACCTCGATGCTCCTACTCGGTCGACGAGACGGAGTTGCCGGCGGTGCGTGACGTCTCGCTCGACCTCTATCCAAGCGAGGTCCTGGCGCTGGTCGGCGAGTCGGCGTCAGGGATGAGCATCGTGGCGCATGCCCTCCTCGGGCTGCTGCCGTTCAACGCCACGGTGGCCGGAACGATCGAGTACCTGGGCCGGTCGATCGTGGACATGCCGATCGAGGCCTGCGAGAGATTCGCGGCAACGAGATCGCGATGATCTTCCGGGATGCCCAGTCGGCGCTGACCCCGACCCTGACGGTCGGCGACCAGGTCTCCGAGCTGATCCGGGCCCATCGCGAGTCGGGGGACACCGATGCGATGCGGACATCGATCGAGCTCCCGGATGAGGTGCTGCCCGACGGTGCGCGCGTGGCCAAGCTCTACCCGGGACAGCTCTCTGGGGGCATGGCGCAGCGTGTGATGATCACCCTCGCCGCGGCGCTCAAGCCAGCCATCATCATTGCGGACAAGCCCACGGCGAACCTCGATCCGGCGATGCGCATGGAGACGCTCGCCCGGATCGAGGCGCTGCGCGACGAGCGGGGCGTGGCGATCCGGCTGATCACGCACGACTTCGATGTGGTGACTCGGCTCGCCGACCGCGTGGCGCTAATGTACGCCGGTGCGATCGTCGAGACCTCGGACGTGCGCACGATGTTCCGCCAGCCGCGTCATCCCTACACGCACGGGTTGCTCGAGAGCCTGCCCAAACTGGTCGGCGAGCATGGTCCCTCGTCTCGATGCGCGGCCAGCCGCCCGACCTGCGCGAATTCGGCCAGGAGTGTCCGTTCCTCGAGCGCTGCTACAAGGCGACCTCGACCTGCCGCCTGGAGCCGCCGCCGGTGCTCGAGCCGTGCGAGGACGATCCGGGGCATCTGCTGGCTTGCTTCAACCCGATCGCGGTCGACCGCGACTAGCGGCCGCCGGAGCGCGCCATCAGCGCCTGGCCGCCGCCGCTCCGCCGAAGCCACGCGCGAGGTCGACGATCAGCAACTCGAGCGCGAGGCGCTCCGGCAGCTCGCCCGTCTTGACTTTCGTGTCGCTCGCTTCGATGGCGCGCAGCGCCGCCTCCGCCTGGGTGCTGCTCGCGGCGCGCGCCTGGCGTGTGAGCTTCGTGGCGGGGAAGCCGCGGACGCCACAGGCTGCGCCGACCTCGTCCTCGGACGCGCCGGCGGCCAGCAGTTCGGTGGCGCGCACCAGATGGCGCACCTGGCGGGCGATCATCGCCTGGATGCGCAGTGGGGGCTCGCTGCCGCTGGTGAGCATGCGGTCGAGTGTCCGCAGCGCGGCGGGGGCGCGGCCTTCGACCACGGCGTCAACGACGTCGAAGATGCTCTGCTCGCGGGCCTCGGGCGTCAGCTCATCGACATCCGCGGCTGCGATCGCGCGCTCGCCGGCGTAGGTGCGGAGCTTGTCGAGTTCGCTGGCCAGCATGCGCAGATCCGCGCCCACGAGGTCCACGAGCCGTTGCAGCGCCGCCTCCTCGATCGGCACACCGAGGCGGTCCGCGCGCTCGCGCAGCCAGACCGCGACGGGACTGGGACGGCCACGCCCGCCGTACACCCGCAGCAGCGGGAACTCCGAGACCTCGACGCCGTCGACGTCTTTGAGCGCCGCCAGCAGCGGCGATCGGCCCACGACGTTGCGGCGGTCGTCAGTGCGCGGCGGTCGCTCGCGTAACACCACGGTGTTCTGCGATGGCATCAACGGCAGCGCATCCAGCAGCGGTTGCCACTCGTCGACGATCCCGCGACGGCCGCCGAGAGCGGCCAGCAGCCCGTCAACGATCACCAGGCGTGCGTCACCCATGAACGGCGGCGCCATGGCGTGCTGCACCAGCTCCGCGGGCCGCAGACCTCGGCCGGTGAGCTCGCTGGTGCTCGTGGCGAGCATGTCGTCGACGTCGAGGCTCGCCCGCAGATCGGCCAGCGCCTCGGAGGCGCGAAACTCGTCCGGGCCGTAGAAGACGTGCAGCATGTGCCCAGCCTCGGCTTTCGGTCGATGTCGCGGCGGTCAAGGCGGCTGGGGACGCCGAGCTGATGGTGCGCAGGCCGGACGCGGTTGTCCAGTCCGCCTAGTCGATGTCGAGCTGCCAGCCGAACCACGCCGCCAACGTGACCAGCGCGAGAATGGCGATGCCCGGCCAGAGCAGCGTCGCGAAGAAGGCGCCGTCTGCCGCCGCCCAGTCATACGCGGCCCAGCCGAAGGCGCCCGCGAGGCCCGGCAGCGGCAGCCAGCGGGGGAAGCGCGGATCCTCATCGTCGACCAGCGCGGAACTCAGGAGCTCGCGCGCGGAGACCTCGTCTCCCGGCTCACTCGCCGTCTCATCTTCGGTGCGTTCGGGTTCGCTCATCGCTCGACCTCGCCTCGATCCTAGCGCGCGACCTCGACGGCCGTTGCTTCGTCCGCGGGCGCAGGCCTCTGCGCGCCGGCAGCGTCCGGGCGCTGCACGGGCTCGGGGTCCGTGTCGCCGCTCGTGAGCCAGAGCGCCAGCGCGATCGCTGCCAGCGCGGAGAACACGATCGCGGCGATGACCAGCGCCGTCTCCACCCCCTGGCTGTCGGCGATCGGTCCGAGGGTGAGCGCCACGGCGATGAAGCCCACGTTGGCCGCCATCGACGCCAGCGAGACCGTCGTCGCCCGTTGACTGTCGGTGACGCGTCGCGAGAGGAAGTCGATGGCGTGAACGAACAAAACGTTGAACGAGACTGAGGGCAGCATGAAGACCGGGATCCACCAGATCGAGCCGGTCGCACCGGCCAGCAGCGACAGCGGTCCGCCCACCGCCATCACGACCACCACGCGACGCAGCCCGAACCGGCTCACCAGCGGAGCGGCGAGGAGTGAACCGACCGACGACACCAGCAACTGGCTGGCGACGAAGACACCGATCAGCCAGATCTCGGCGTCGTGGGTGCGGAAGAGGATGATCGGCAGCGTCACGCCCATCATCGAAATCGTCACGCCTCCGCTGACCCAGACCAGGATGAACGACCACATCGAACGCGTGTGCAGGATGCGGGACAGCGCCAGACGCCCGGTGGTCACGAACGAGGAGCGCTCATCGCTCCTCGGTGGTTCGCGCACCCAGAGCAGCAGTACGACGGCGGGCAGGGTCAGGGCGGCGCTGATGAGGAAGGGTGCGTTCAGCGGCAGCCAGATCACGATCACAGCGCCGACCAGCGTCGAGCCGGCGATCATCGCCGTCAGCGCGCCGTTGAGGACGCCGATCCGGCTGGAGAACTCGTGGTCCCGCTTCAGCGCTTTCATCGATTCGAACAGCACGGCCGAGTCGGCGCCGGAGGAGAATGCTTCGCCGATGCCGAACGCGATGTACGCCAGCAGCAGGATCGGGAGCGTGGTCGCGAGCCCGAAGGTGAGGAAGCCGATGACGGTGATCGAGCCGGCGAGCATCAGGCTGAGCCGCCGGCTGTAACGGTCGGCGACGATCCCCGTCGGCACCTCCGCGAGCAGGATCGTCACACCGAACGCCGCCTCGAAGGCGAGCACCTGGCCGATCGTCAGCCCGCGCTCCTCGAGGAGGTAAATGACCCAGATCGCCTCGCCCAGCCACAGCCAACGGAGGACCCACCACCAGGGCAGGATCCGCATGTTGCGTTCCATCTCGACCTCGACGGTCGAGGCGCTGACGTCGGTCGGTTCGCGCATCGATCGAGCCTACGGCCGCGCCCCTTGGGGGGCTACGATCATCACATGACTGATTCGCAGACCCGAGCACGCCCGATCGAATGGGCGTCGCGGGGTGCGCCGTTCGACCATCCGCCGCCTCTACGAGCAGGACGCCGGAGGCATCGTCGACGAGGAGCTGATCGACGAGGTGGCGTACGGCTTCTACGCCCGTTGCCAGAGCATCCTCGACGCCACGCGTGCGTGGCGCGAGGGCGTGGCCACCTGCCTCGAGTGCCGCAACGAGCTGCCCCACCACTACGAGGCGTCCGAGGTGCTCCGCTGCGCGCACTGCGGGTGGGAGACGACCTGGCTCGGCTACCGGCGCAGCTTCCGGCGTAAGCAGCTGCTGGCCGGGAACGCCGGGCCCTGGTTCGCGGAGTACCTCGAGCGGCTGCCGCAGGCCCGCACACCGCGCGAACAGATGCTGCTCGTCGATTGGATGGTCCACCGCCTGCACAATGCCCTGCCCGAGGGCGGCGAGGCGCCGATCGGGCGGCCCGCGGCGGTCAACATGATCGGTGGCACGCTGTCCCAGGTGGCGGCGATGCTCGACGAGCTGGCGGCGGTCCCCGGCTCGCGCATCGGACCGCCCGCGGCGCATGCGCAGTGGCGCGCTCGCACCTGGTTGCCGCCGCCCGAGGCCGTCGCCGCCGCCGAGGCGTAGCGACGTGCGAAGCGCGCCGCGCGGAACGATGCGACGGATCGACTTCGCTAGGGGAAGAGGTCGAGCTCCGATTCACGCACGATTTCGGCCGATGAGCCCTCGCCACGGTCGTAGTCGTAGCCCCGGACCAGGGCGACGGGGATAGCGTCGACCTTGCCCATGACCAGCTCCGCGGCGCCCGCTACCTCGTCGGCGACGCAGATCTCAGTGACGCGCAGCTCCACGCCGTCGAGGTCCTCTTCGCCCACGTAGCTGCGCATCGGCAGCAGACCCGCGACGCCGATCGCGACGTTGGTCTGGCCGTGCCGCCAGGGCCGGCCGAAGGTGTCGGTCATGACCACGGCCGTCTCGATGCCGAGACGTTCGCGCACCGCGTCGCGCAGAGCCCGGCAGGACGCGTCGGGGTCGACCGGGAGCAGTGAGATCAGGTCCTCGCCGCCGACGTTCGAGGCGTCGACGCCCGCATTGGCGCACTTGAAGCCATGGTGCGTCTCCGTGATCAGGACGCCGCCGACCTGCCGGATCACCCTGGAGGATTCGCGCAACACCGCCTCGACGACCCGGGGGTCCTTGTCAAAGCGTTCCGCGTACGCGGCTGCGAACGGACTCGGCTCGAACGTGTCGAGGGGTACCACCTGTCCCTCGGCCTTCGAGACGACGCGCTGCGTGACCACGATCAGGTCGCCGTCCTCGATGGGGGTGCCCTGCGTTGAGGCGGCGTCGATGATCTGGCCGGCGAGGTCATCGCCCTCCTCGACCATCGGGATGCCCCGCAGGCCGATCACGCGAACGTCTGGAATGGCGCCGGCGTCGGAGCGAGTGGTCATGACGCACCTCCATGGCCATTCAGGCCGTTGATCTTGATGCCGCTGTGCGTTTTGTAGCGATCGTTGATGCCGATCAGGAGGATCGTGATGTCCTCGACGAAGCGGGAGAAGCGGAGCGGTCCAGCATCGACGGCGCGGACACCGTCGATCTCGTTGGCCAGCGCCATCACGGTGTCCTTCGCCTCGCCGTTCGGGCCGGTGACGAGCACGTCGGCGTCGACCGGCACATTCGGGTCCATCAACACCTCGGCGGCGCAGTTGTGAAACGCGCCGATCACGGTCGCGTCCGGTAACAGCTCCTTCGCCTCTTCGGTCGCTGAGCCGGCCGGTACCTCGACGGGGCGCGGGCCGCGCTCGAAGCGCACGGGTACGACCGCATCAACCACGATCTTCGAGCCGATCTCGTTGCGCAGCGACTCGAGGGTGGGGCGATGCGCTTCGTAGGGCACCACCACGACCACGAGGTCCGCGGCCGCAACCACGGTGGCGTTGTCGCCGCCGGTAATGTTGTCTCGTCCAAGGCTGGCGGCGAGGTCGGTCGCGATCTCCTCGCCACGCTCGGCGTTGCGGCTGCCGATGCGCACCTCGTGCCCGGCGATCGCGAAGCGGGTCGCCAGTCCGCGGCCCTCCGGGCCGGTGCCGCCCACGAGGGCGATGCGGTGACTCATCTCGGCGCTCCTTGCCGCCCGCGACGGGGCGTAACATGCGAGGTCGAATTGGCGCAGTTCGCGGCTGCTGCAGCGGCGGCGCCTATGGTCGCCCGGGGGACCGATGACCACAACAGCCAGCGCCGCGCCCGAGGCGATCGCTGCGCCCGCCCTCGACGCGCGCGGGGTGATGCACGAGTACGAAAGCGCCGCCCGAGGCGGACTGTTCGGCGCGCTCGGATCGCCCGGGGAGCGGCTGCGAGCCCTCGACGGGGTCGATCTGACGGTCGGTGTCGGCGAATTCGTCGCGCTGGTTGGCCCGTCAGGCTGCGGCAAGACCACGCTGCTGCGCGCCGCAGGCGGCCTGCTGGAGCCCACCCGTGGCGCCATCGAGGTACTGGGCGGGACGGGCGACGCGGCGCGCGCCAGCGGCGCGATCGGCCTCGTCACGCAGGACGCCGGTCTGTTGCCCTGGTTGACCGTGGAGGACAACGTACGCCTGACGCTGCACCTCACCGACGCCGAAGCAGACGTATCGGCACTACTCGAACGTGTCGGCATCGCGCGCTTCGCGCGCTACTACCCCTCACAGCTCTCCGGCGGCATGCGCCAGCGCGTGGCGTTGGCGCGAGCGCTGGCGCACGGGCCGCGCCTGCTGCTCATGGACGAGCCCTTCGGCGCCCTCGACGAGCTGTCGAGGGAGGAGCTGCGGCTGGAGCTGCTCGAGATCTGGGAGCGTGAGCGTTCTTCCGTGCTGTTCGTGACCCACGCCGTGCGCGAAGCCGTCTTGCTGGCCGATCGCGTCGTGGTCATGAGCGGCCGCCCCGGCCGCGTCGTGGCAGACATCGCCATCGACCTGCCGCGGCCGCGCAGCGAGGCACTTGAGGCCACGCCGCGGTTCAACGCGCTGGTAGATGAGCTGCGCCGGGCGCTGCGCGCCTCCTCCGGTGGCGGCGCATGAGCACCGTCGAGGGCCTGGCGGACGGACGGCGCGACGAGCCACTCGCGCCGCGCACGTCGCTGATGGACGTGGCGCGCCGGGCGTTGATCCTCGGCGGGGCGCCGGTCGTGTTCGCGGCGCTGCTGCTGGTGGTCTGGGAGACGTGGGTCCGCGCCCGCGACATTCGCGAGTACCTGCTGCCGGCGCCGAGCGCCGTCCTCGACGCCTTTCGTGACGACCCCTCGCGCTACCTCGAGGCCGGCCAGACGACGCTCTACGCGGCGGCCGGCGGGCTGGTGATCGCGAGTGCGGTGGCCTTCGGCCTGGCGGTGCTGATGGCGCATTCGAAGGCCATCGAACGAGCGCTCTATCCGCCGGCGGTGATGATCAAGGTGACACCGATCGTGGCCGTGGCGCCGCTGTTCACGATCTGGTTCGGCTTCGGAGTGCTGCCGAAGATGCTGATCGCGGCGCTGATCACGTTCTTCCCGATGTTGGTCAACGCGATCATCGGGTTGCGGGCGATCGACCCGACCGCGCACGAGTTCATGCGCTCGCTCAACGCCTCCCGGTCGCAGGTGTTCTGGCGGCTGCGCCTGCCCTCGTCGTTGCCTTACGTGTTCGCCGCGCTCCGCATCTCCGTGCCGCTCGCGCTGATCGGCGCGGTCGTGGCGGAGTTCCTCTCTGGAACCTCCGGCATGGGCCAGCTGATCCTGATCGCGAACGGTGATCTGGACTCGCCGGCGCTGTTCGCGGCGGTGTTCGTGTTGGCCGCGATCGGGGTGGTGCTCACCGGGGTCGTCTCCTACATTGAGCGGCGCGTGCTGTTCTGGCACGAGTCTGTGACAGGCGTGTAGCGCCCGCACTCACGGTGCGGATACACAGCCGAGGATCCAGCAAGCGCGTGTAGCGCCCGCACCCAAAGTGCGGATACACGCACGGTGAACCGGGTGTATCCGTATGTCTTCACTTCCACGCGTGCCGCGTACGTGGCGCTATATCTTCCTCGCAGCGATCGCCGTTGCCCTCATCTGGACCGCGTGCGGCGGTGATGACGACGACGAGCTGCGGTCGATCACGTTCATGGCCGGCTTCCGCGCCCAGGCCAACCTGCCCTTCGTCGCGGTTTACGTCGCCGACGAGCAGGGCTTCTTCGCCGACGAGGGCCTCGCGGTCTCGATCCAGCACTCGGCGGGGCAGGAAGAGCACGTTCGCCTGCTGCTCGCCAACGAGATCGAGTTCACGACCGGCACCGCGGCGCAGGCGCTGCGGCGCAATGTCGACGGTAACCCCGTGCAGGCGGTGGCCCTGTTCGGCCAGCGCGGCGATCAGGGCTTCGTCGCGACCGTCGAGTCCGGCATCGACGGGCCCGAGGACTTCGCCGGCCGCAGCGTCGGTTTCAAGGCGGGTGTCGTGCCGCCGGAGCTACATGCGCTCCTCGCAACGGCGGGCCTCACCGTTGACGACGTGAACCTCCAGGCGGTGGGCTTCGACGCGCGCATCTTCATCGAGGGCGCGGTGGAGGTGTTCCCGGTCTTCCTCAGCAACGAGCCGGACACGATCCGCAACGCCGGCATCGAGATCAACGTGATCGACCCGCACGACTATGGGGTGCCGACCCTCGGCGTCGCATACACGGTGAACGCCGGTCTCGTCGACGACGACCCCGAGCTCGTCGAGCGCTTCCTGCGCGCGACGCTGCGC
The DNA here is from genome assembly GCA_965226785.1 of Dehalococcoidia bacterium. Taxonomy (GTDB): domain Bacteria; phylum Chloroflexota; class Dehalococcoidia; order UBA2979; family UBA2979; genus CBDDEC01. The sequence continues at coordinate 744,420 of CBDDEC010000003.1, read as the reverse complement.
GCGGTCGCGTACATCGAGGACCACATCGACGAGGCGATCGAGGTGACGTTGACGTATGCGGAGGGGGCCGACCCGGCGCACCAGCGCTTCCTGCTCGAGACCGACCTCGCCAACGCGCAGCGCGCGGACGGCATCGGCCGCGCCACCACGGCGCAATGGGAGGCGCTGGCCGGCGTGCTGAAGGAGTACGGCGTGATTGAGCCCGAGGCCGTGGTCGACATCGCGGCGGCCTGGGACGGCTCGTTCGTGGACGAACTCTACGAAAACGGCGACATCGAGTAGTCGCCAGCGTTCGTTCGCTCGCTACAGTGACGCCGTGACTGCCGAGGACGCTGTGACTGCCGAGCCATCGACGATCGACCCGCCCACCCTCGACGACGTGCGCGCCGCCGAGGAGCGCATCACGCCGCAACTGTCGCTGCCGACGCCACTCGTCGCCTCGCCGGGTCTCTCCCAGCTCGTCGGCGCCGAGGTGCTGCTGAAGCTCGAGTTCGCGAACCCGGTCGGCGTGTTCAAGCTGCGCGGCGGCATCAACCTCGTCGCGCAACTGGAGTCCGAGGTGCGGGCGAGCGGGCTCCTCACCGCCTCGACCGGCAATCACGGCCAGTCGATCGCCTACGCCGCCCGGCTCTTCGACGCGCCGGCGCGCATCTTCGCGCCGGTGGGGTCGAACCCCGACAAGCTACGCTCGATCGAGCGCCTGGGCGCCGAGGTGACGCTAACCGGTGAACGCTTCGACGACGCTCGCGTGGCTTGCGAGGCGGCAGCGAGCGACCTGGGCGCACGCTACGTAGACTCCGCGAACGAGCCAGCGCTGATCGCCGGCTGCGGGGTAGCGGCCCTCGAGGTACTCGAACGCCAACGGCCGGACGTGGATGTGGCGATCGTGCCGGTGGGTGGCGATTCCGGGGTCTGCGGCTGGCTGACGGTCCGCGACGGGCTCGGACACCCCGCTGAGATCTGGGGCGTGCAGTCGAGCGCGGCGTCAGCGGCGCATGACTCATTCCGCGCCCGCGAGTTCCTCGAACGCGCGAACGACACGATCGCCGAGGGGCTGGCGACCGCCGTCGCGTTCGAGCTGCCGCAGCGCATGATGTGGGAGTCGCTCGACGAGTTCCTGCTCGTCGATGACGCAGCGATCGAAGACGCCGTCGTCACGCTGCTCGAGGAGCAGCATCTCCTCGTCGAACCGGCCGGAGCCTCAAGCCTGGCCGCCGCGCTGGCGGCGCGGGATCGGCTCCAGGGGCGGCGCGTCGTCCTCGTGCTCTCGGGCGCCAACATCACGCGAGACCAACTGCAGGCGCTGCTGACCTCGAGGTCGGGCTAGCGCAGCACGATGGTTGGCGAGGCGTAGATCTCGCTGCCGACGTGCACTTCGAACTGCCACTGCCCGGCCTCAAGTGGTTCGTCCGGTCGGTAGCCCACCCACCAGCGCCCCGACTCGCCGCCGAGCCAGGGCACGTCCGGCGACTGGAACAGCAATTGCCCGCGGTGGAACACGAGCCAGCGGATCGCGGTGATGTCCGTCATGCCCTCGTAGTCGAAGAAGGCGAGGAGCGCCTCCGCCTCAGCCACGGCGATCCCGGTCGGCGCTTGCGATGCGTCGACGCCTGAGGCGAATTCGAAACCGCCGACCGCTACCTCGGTGCCCGGCGTCGGCACCTCGCCGGCCAGTACTTGTATCTCGGCGGCGGACACCACGACGCCGTCGAGGACGATTTCCAGCCGCCAGGTCCCCTCGGCGAGGCCGGTGGCCGTCACCGCCTCGAACCCGTCGACCACCAACGCGGCTGCGCCGCGCTCCCAGACGTACGTCGAGGAGATCGGGTCCTGCAGCTCGCCATCGAGGTACCACGATCCTCGACGAGCGTCCCCGGTTCGACACCGATGGCCGTGAACTCGTAGTGCAGCGCCAGCAAGCCCATGGGGAACAGCTGCCCGTAGTCGAAGAGGTCCGCGTCGGCGGCGGTCGGCGAGCTACCGGCAGCGAAACGGGGAGCACTGACCCAGGGCACGGTCGCGCCCTCGGGCGGCGCACCGCCCGTAGCGCTGCCGCGCTCGGGCACGGCGACGTGGCGTCGCGAGGGGTTCTGCTGGGCCCGGCGCACCAGCGGGTTCGCCAGGTCGAGCGGTCGCAGCTCGAACAATGAACCCCCCTCGAGATACCGATCGGCGGTCGTGAGCCCGACCAGCTCGCCGGCGGCATCGAAGGCGGGGCCACCGAGTGCCGTGAGCGGTAGCACCGCGTCGGTCTTGAGGCGTGTGCGATTGGGCCGTCCGATCTCGCCGTGCAGCCCGGTCACCGTCGCCGACGTGACGGTGAGGAGCGTCCCCGGATCCTCCGGCGGCCCCGTGTGGGCAAAGATCCGTACCGCTTCGCCGGCCACGACAAGCCCGTCTCCACGTGACACGTTCGGCAACACGAACGCGCCATCGATGGGGCCGCCGTCGAGCAGTGAGACGACGCGTAGCACGGCGACATCGACGGTGGAGTCCGCGACGACGATCTCAGCGAGGAACATCGGCACGGGCTCGAGGCCCGGCCCCGGGTTCATGCCCACCTCGATCGTGTCGTACGCCGAAGAGGCGTCGGGCGAGACCGGGTTCACCAGCGAGAATGCGGTCAGCACGAGACGCGCCGTTGTGTCGACGACTACGCCGCTGCCGCGTCGCACGACCTCGTCGCCGGCGACGCTCTGCACCATCACCACCGACGGCGCCAGCACTTCGTTCGCCACCGCCGGGCGGGGTGTGGCGGCGAAGGTCGGCACCGGCGCCGGGGTCAGCGAGGGGGTCGGGGTGGCATCGAGGGTGGCAGTCGGCAGCGGGGTCGTGCCATCGCCCGGGATCAGCTCGGCGGTCTGCTCGCAGGCGAGCATCAGCACCGCGGCGAGGAGCAACGCGGTGAACGACGCGAGGCGCGGCGTCACGCGGACCGGGGAGCGTGCACTGAGCATGGCCCTCGACGCTAGCGCGGGCGCGGGGCTGCGGCCACTCGCGCCCCTGGTAGAGGCGCCGCAGCGGGCCCGCCACGCATGCTCGCGTGTATGCTCACGCCCGATCCACGCGCAGTGATCACGAGAATGAGGCCGCGATGAGCTACCAGTCGATCATGTACGACGTCGAGGACCGCATCGGAACGATCACGCTGAACCGTCCGGAGCGGATGAACACCTTCGGCGACACGCTGCTCGCCGACTGGGCGGACGCGCTGCGGGGCGCGCAGGACGACCCGGACGTGCGCGTCGTCGTGGTCACCGGCGCGGGCCGCGCCTTCTGCGCCGGCGCCGACCTCAAGGCCGGCGGCGAGGCGGGCGACGTGCTGCGGCAGGAGCTCAACGCCGGCGAGCGGCGCAACTCGCTGCGCTACACCGTGCACCGCGTCGCGCACGCCCTCGAATACCTCGACAAGCCGTACATCGCCGCCATCAACGGCGCGGCCGTGGGTGCGGGCATGGACATGGCATCGATGGCCGACATCCGCATCGCCAGCGATGGTGCGCGTTTCGGCATGTCGTACGTCAACGTCGGCCTCGTGCCCGGCGACGGCGGCGCCTGGCTGCTGCCGAGGATCGTCGGGACGCAGAAGGCGCTCGAGCTGATCTGGAGCGGCGATCTCTTCGACGCCCAGGCGGCCCTCGACATGGGCTACGTCTCACGCGTCGTGCCGCACGAGGATCTGATGGCCGAGACGCGCGAGTACGCGCTCCAGCTCGCGGCCGGTCCGCCAATCGCCATGCAGCTGGCCAAGCGCCTCGTCTATCGCGGGCTCGACCAGGACTTCATGGAGGGCCTCGAGCAGGCGCAGGCAGCCATGACCATCGTGCAGTCGACCAGCGACTCGAAGGAGGGCCCGGCCGCCTTCCGCGAGAAACGCGCGCCGGAGTTCCAGGGGCGCTAGCGACGGTTGTTCGGGCGTCACGACCCGGGTCACGCCTATACTCGGATCAGCCAGAGATTCGCGGCGGGGGCCGTCTTCGGGGCGGCCCTACCTGTGTCCGGACCGTCCTGCTAGCGCGTGCGGGAACCCACGCGTTAGCAGTTCGTTTACGAACCTGCCGTCCGTCCTTCACTGCCACGTCCGAGGATGGTCTGAGCGACCACCCGACGCACAGCACAGGAGCAGGCATTGATGCCGAAGCAACCCTGGATGCAGGCCATCATCCTTGGCGGGACCGTTCTGGTGAGCCTGTTGGTCGGCAGTTTCCTCACCCTCAGCATCGTTGACGACGACGATCCGGCGGCGACGCCGAGCCCCACGGCGACCGCGGAGCTACCCGTCGCCGCCACCGTGAGCCCCTCGCAAACCTCCGAGGCCACGCCCACCGTGAACGGCAGCGCCGCCGTGCTCGCGGCCGACCTGCCGGCGGTGATCGAGGCGAGTGCGCCCTCCGTGGTCGACATTGATCTGCTCGCCCCGAACGGCGTCACACTGACCGGCGGTGGATCCGGCGTGGTCATCGACAAGAACGGGCACATCCTCACCAACTGGCACGTGGTCAACGCCGCCATCGGACCGATCCAGGTGAACCTCTACGACGGCACCGCGGCGATCGCCACCGTGCTGGGCAGCGATCGCGCAGACGATCTCGCGATTCTCAAGATCGACGTCGACCCGGGCAGCCTCATACCGGCGACGTTCGGCGACTCCGGCGCAGTGCGGATCGGCGAGGTCGTGTTCGCCATCGGCAGCCCATTCGACCAGGACTTCACGGTGACTGCGGGCATCATTTCGGCGAAGGGGCGGCGCAGCGAGAACAGCTCGCCCTTCCGTGCGAACCCCAACCTGCTGCAGACGGACGCTGCAATTAACCCCGGCAACTCCGGCGGACCGCTGTTCAATCTCGACGGCGAGGTGATCGGCATCAACGTTTCGATCAACACCACGGACGGCGACTTCGACGGCCTCGCATTCGCGATTCCTTCGAACACCGTTGTCCGCTCGCTGCCGCAGCTGATCGCTGACGAGCCGATCGTCCATCCGCAGCTCGGCGTGCTGGGCGACGAGATCGATGCCGTCGACGCGGCGCGGCTGGACCTCAAGGTCACGCGCGGCGTGCTCGTGGCCAGCGTGAGCGGTGGCGCGGCGGCGGCCGGCATCCTCGGCGGCGACGTCATCATCGAGATCGATGGTCACGAGATCAGGTCGCTCGTAGACTTGGTGACCGCGATCGACGCCAATGAGGCCGGCGACACGGTCCCGGTGGTCGTCAACCGCGACGGCAGGGAGTTAACCCTGCAGGCCACGCTGCAACCCTGGCAGCAGTAGGAGCATCCCCGACGGTTCGAACCCACGACCCCGCCTTACGGCGGGGTCGTCTGCGTTGAAGCTACGTCGGCTCGGCCGCGGGAAGCTCCATCGCACGGCCCGCGACCGTCAGCCACGCCCTCGATGCGGCGACCGCAGAGCGCTGGTTGATGCGGCCGAGGAGATCACGGTAGGCGCGTCCGAGCACCGTTGGCGGCACCACCGAGGAGCCGACCTCGTTCGTAACGAGGATCAGCGCGCCGTCGCGTTGATCCGCAGCCACGAGCAACGCCTCAAGCTCCGCGATCAGCGTCGCCTCGAGACCGTTCGTGGCGGCAACCGTCGGTTCGTCGCCGAGCTGCAGCAGCCGATTCGATACCCACAACGAGAGGCAGTCGAGCAGCACCGTCGCGTCGCCGTCGATCTCGGCGAATGCGCGTCCGAGGTCGGTTGGCTCCTCGACGGTGGTCCAGTCGCCGGGGCGGTCGGCGCGGTGGCGCGCGATGCGCTCCACCATCTCCTCGTCGCGTGGTTCGAGCGTGGCGAGGTAGGTGACGGGCGCGCCCGTCTGGGCGGCGAGACGTTCCGCGAAGCGGCTTTTGCCGCTGCGGGCGCCGCCGGTGACGAAGAAGATGTCGCCCATCGGTCAGGTCAGGATGGTCGCGGTGAGCCAGTCCTGCTCAAACGCCGCCCCGATCGCGAGCCAGACGACGACCGTCGCCACCTCGATGCCCGCGCCGTAGATATCGCCGGTGACGCCGTCCAGCATGCGCGCGGCCAGCGCGCCGACGGCGATCGCCCCAGCAGCGGCGAGCAGTACGAGGACCAGGCCGCCGGGGCCGAAGAGTGCGAACGCAGCGACGGCGCCGATCAGCGTCGCCAGTGGGACCGCGATCGGCCAGAGCCCCTGGTGGATCGCATGGCCCAGGCCGGCCGGGCGCGCGGGCCGGAACGCGAGCGCCATCGGCACCACGGCCCAACGGCCGAGCGCGGGGCCGAGCAACAGCGCCGCACTGCGCACTTCCTCATGCAGCGACGAGATCGCGGCGAACTCGATCAACAGGACGAGCAGCAGCGCCATCACGCCGGCGGGGCCCGTATTGCCCTCGCTCATCACGGTGAGCCGCTCTGCGCGGTCGCCCTGCAGCGCCAGGCCGTCAGCCGTGTCGGCGACGCCGTCGAGGTGCAATCCACCGGAGGCGAGCGCCAGCAGCGCGACGAGCAACGCCGCGGCGGGCAGGGACGTCCACAGCTCAGAGAGGATGTAGCGGTCGAGGAGCATCAGCGCGAGGCCGATCAGCAGCCCGATCGCCGGGTACCAGCCCAGCGCCTCCGCGAACGTCTGATCGCTGTAGGTCTGCACGCGCCGCAGTCGCCAGGGCGTCAGGAACTCGAGCGCCACCAGCGATCCACTCAACGTTCCGGTGATAGTGGGGCGCGTTGCCTCGTCGGCCATGTCCGCAGTGTAGGTCGCGCTTGCCGCAACGCCGAGGGCGCTACTACTCCCGGCTACTCCGGCGCTACCACGTCCGCGGAGTCAGACACTTGCGCCTCTTCAAACGTCGCCATCTCGTCCAGCAGCCGGCAGGCGGCGACGCAGACGGTGATCGCGAGCGCCGCGCCCGAGCCCTCGCCAAGGCGGAGGCCCAGGTCGAGGATCGGTTCGAGCCCCAGCTCCTCGAGCGTCGCGTGGTGTCCCGGTTCGACCGAGCGATGGCCCGCGATCAGAGCCTCGACGACCCGCGGCTCGATCGCGTTCGCCACCAGGGCGGCCGCGCCAGAGATCACGCCGTCGACGACCGCGGGCACGCGATGAGCCGCCGCACCGAGGTAGACGCCGGCGAGCACGCCGATCTCGAACCCACCGACCGAGGCGAGCAGACCGACCCCGTCGGCGGGATCGGGCGTATTGACCTCGAGAGCGCGCGTGACGGCCTCGACCTTCGCCTCGAAGCGCGCATCGTCGACGCCCGTGCCGCGACCGGTGACGCTGCGCGGGGGGCGACCGGTCGCGGCGGCGATCAGCGCCGCGGCGGCGGTCGAGTTGCCGATGCCCATCTCGCCCACACCCACGATGTCCACGCCATCGCCTGCCCGCTCGTCCTCGAACAGCTCGATCCCCGCGGCCATCGCCTGCTCCGCGTGGATCCGCGACATCGCGGGGCCTTGCGTGATGTCGTCAGTCCCCGCGGACAGGCCGAGGCGCAGCAGCTCCGGATCCTCGATCGGGTCGCCACCGACGCCTGCGTCGACGACGCGCACGCGCGCTTCCGCGTGATCCGCGAGCACGTTGATGGCAGCGCCACCACGCAGGAAGTTGGCGACCATCTGCCGCGTCACCTCGGCGGGGTAGGCCGAGACGCCCTGCGCCGTCACGCCGTGATCCGCCGCCGCGACGACGATCAGCCGCTGGTCGAGGCGTGGGCGATCGCGGCCGGTGATGCGGGCGATGCGGATGGCGAGCGCCTCGAGCTGCCCGAGTGAGCCCGGCGGCTTCGTCAGCTGGCCCTGACGCTCCGCCGCCGCGGCGGCAGCCGCCACGCCGCCGTCGAGTCCGCGAATCGCCTCGACGGTGCGCGCCATGGTGTCGGCCGCTGTCTCCGCGCTCATGGCATCAGTAGTCGATGCCGGGCTGCGCCTTGATGCCCTGCTGGTAGGGGTGCTTCACCTCGCGCATGTCGGTCACAAGGTCGGCGAACTCGACCAGGCGCTCATGGGCGTCGCGGCCGGTCAGGATGATGTCGACGTTGGGCGGGCGCTCGGCCAGTGTCGCCAGCACCTCGTCCACGTCGAGCCAGCCGTACGAGATCGGGTAGGTAATCTCGTCCAGAACGACGAGGTCGTAGTCCTCGGACGCGATCTTCTCGCGCGCCAGTTGCCACGCCTCCTTCGCGAGGGCGATGTCCTTCTCGATGTTCTCGGAAAGCCAGGTGAAACCGTCGCCGAGCGAGATCATCTCGATGCCCATGCGTTTGGCCGCCTCGGTCTCGCCGTAGTGCGAAGTCGTGGCCTTGATGAACTGCAACCAGATGATCTTCCAGCCGCGTCCCCAGGCCCGCATCGTGACGCCGAGGGCCGAGCTGGTCTTGCCCTTGCCGTCGCCCGTGTAGAGCAGCACCAGCGGGTGCTTCTTCGGGAAGAGCCCCTCCCATTTGCCCGCCCACTGCTCAACCTCGCCATCGACGAGGCGGTCTGTGACGGGCCCGGGGGTCGTGGGCTCGGGCGCCTCCGACGGCGTCGGCTCAGTCATCGCGCACCTCCGGCGATGCGCCCTCAGCATGCGCCGACGGCGGGCTCGGCACCACCACCGGCGCACCGTTGCGCGGGTCCTCGATCACCGCGACGTGCGGGCCGTAGGTGCGGCGCACCAGCTCCGAGGTAATGACCTCGGCCGGTCCGCCCTCCGCCACGACTTCGCCCAGGTGGAGCAGCACCAGCCGGTCGCAGAACGCCGCGGCGAGCGTCAGATCGTGGACGACGACGAGCACGCCGGCGCCGCCCGCGGCCAGCTCCCGCAGTACGCCCATCACCTCGGCCTGCGCGGAGGCGTCGAGGTTCGCCGTCGGCTCGTCGAGGAGCAGCAGCGGCGTCTCCTGGGCGAGCGCGCGGGCGATGAAGGCGCGCCGCCGCTCGCCGCCCGACAGCGTCTCGAGCGGCCTCGTCGCCAGCTCGAGACAGCCGGCGCGCGACATGGCGCGGTCCGCCGCCAGGTAATCGGCGCCGGACTCGCGACCGAGCAGGCCGAGGTGTGGGTAGCGACCGAGCAGCACCAGGTCGGCCACCTGCATCGTGTCTGGCGCCTCCGGCAGCTGCTGCACCACCGCCAGCGAACGCGCCAACTCGCCGCGCGAACGTCCGTCGATCGGCTCGCCGTCGAGGGCGACCGAACCTGCTGCGAAGCGCAGCACGCCGGAGACGGCGCGCAGCAGCGTGCTCTTGCCCGCGCCGTTCGGCCCGACGAGGCCCACGACCTCCCCGGCCGCGACCTCGATGTCCACGCCGCGGAGGATCGCCGCCCCGCCGAGCTCGACCACGAGCCCGTGCACCTCGAGGAGCGGCGTGCCGAGCCGGGAGCGCGTGGCGTTTGTCATGGCGTCACCTCAGCCCATCGACGCGGCGCGTGCGCAGGAGCCAGAGAAAGAACGGCCCGCCGGCGATCGCGGTCACGATGCCGACCGGCACCTCGTCCGGCGCGCGCGCCGTGCGTGCCAGCAGGTCTGCCAGGATCAGAAAGCTGGCCCCGAGCAGCGCGGAGGCGGGCAGCAGCCGCCTGTGGTCCGCGCCGAGCAGCATGCGCGCGACGTGAGGCACGATCAGGCCGACGAAGCCGATGATGCCGGCGATAGCGACCGAGGTGGCGGCCATCAGCGAGGCGGCGGCGAGCACGATCAACTTCGTGCGTCCCACGTTGACGCCCAGTTGTGACGCCTGCTCCTCGTCGAGTGCGAGCACGTTGAGGGCGCGCGTGTAGATCGTGATCAGCACGAAACCGACGAGCAGATAGGGCAGAGCGATGGTGATGCGCTCCCAGCTCGCGGTGTTGAACCCGCCGAAGAGGAACGTGAAGATGCCGCGCGCCCGCTCGCCGCTCGTGAGGAGCAGGAACGAGGTACCGGCGGAGAGCATGGCGGAGAGCGCCACGCCGGCGAGGATCAGCGTGGCATTGCTGACGGCCCGTCCGACGCGGGCGATCAGGTAGACGACGGTGACCGCGATCATCCCGCCGGCGAAGGCGAACAGCGGCACCCAACCGAACCCGTAGGCGTCCACCGGCAGCGGGGAGACGATGGCGATCGAGGCGCCCAGGGCGGCCCCGGCCGCGACGCCGAGCAGCGAGGACTCGACCAGCGGGTTGCGAAACACGCCCTGGTAGGCCGCGCCCGAATGGCCGAGCGCCGCCCCCACGAGCCCCGCCGCGACGATCCTCGGCAGGCGTACGTCGATGACGATACGGTCCCAGGTCAGGGGTGCGTCGGTCTCGATCTCGACGAATGGGAGGCGGTTGAGCAGGATGAACAGCGCCGTGTGCGCGGGAATGCTCGCGTAGCCCTGTGTCAGCGCGAAGACCATGGTCGCCAGCAGCAGCAAGACGCCACCGACGAGGAGCCGTGCGCCGTTGCGACGCGCTGCCGCCCACTCGGGCAGAGCCGACTGTGCGGCCGCTGCTGCCTGCGACCTGGTCGTCATCAGCGCCCGGTCACGGGATCTCTACGTCCGGGTAGAGCAGCCGGGCGAGGACCGCGAGCGCTTCGGCGACGCGCGGGCCGGGGCGGCTCACGATGTCTGCGTCCTCGATCTCGAGCACCCGGCCGTTCTGCACCGCGGAGATGGCATCCCAGCCGGGCCGGCTCGATACCGCCTCCGCCGTCTCGCCAAACTGCGCATCGGCGAGGATCACGACCTCCGGGTTGGCGTCGAGGATCGCCTCTGCCGTGATCAGCGGGAACGGCGACGCAGCGTCGGCAGCGATGTTCTGGACCTTGAGGATGGTCAGCATGTCGTGGATGAAGCTGCCCGGACCGACGGTGAACAGCGATGGATCGAGCTCGTAGAAGACGGTCGGACCCTGATCGATGTCGGCCAGCGCCGCCACCAGTTCTGCGATACGCGAAGCGATGCCAGCAACGACTGCCTCGGCCTCGTCGTTGCGCGCGGTGGCCTGCCCGAGGATGCGGATGTGCCCGTAGATGCCGTCGATGGTGGTCGCACCGTCGAGGAACACGACGGCGATGTCGAGCCCGCGCAGTTGCTCCGCCTCGCCCTCGTTGCCGGCGGTGAGAATAACGAGCTGCGGATCGTGGACGAGCAGCGCCTCCACGTTCAGTTCGGGAAAGGCGCTCAGCATCGGCAGATCGGCGGTCGCCGCGGGGAAGTTCGAGAACGCATCGACCGCCACCACAGCGTCGCCGACGCCGATCGCGAACAGGATCTCCGTCGCGGCCGGCGAGAACGATGCGATCCGCTCCGGCGGCGCCGCCAGCGTGACCTCGACGCCGGAGGGGTCGACGAACGTGATCGGCGTCGGGGTCGCCTCGGATGTTGGCTCCGGCGACTCCGTCGCAGCGACGGTGGCCGTGGGGACAGGAGGGTTCGTCGCCTCGGAGCTCGCGTCGTCGTCATCGCCGCATGCGGCGGCGATCAGCAGCGTGGCAAGCAGCACCAGCGGTAACCACCGCGACAAGTTTTGTCTGAAGATCACTCTGACTAGATGAAGTGCCATGATCTCGTACCTCCCAGCACTCAAGGGGGCACGAAGAGCCCCCTCCGTGCGAGGGGGCAGGCTTGGTTGGACGAGCCGGGAAACCTCGAAAGCTTGCCCGGAGCGCCGACGCCTGTCCTCGCAGGTTTCGGAACGTGACGCAGGCTGGTGCTCTGGCTCTCCGGCGACCGCGCGAGGCTGGCCGGAATACAGTTGCGGGACAGCGCCGGAATCACACCGGCTTCCCCAGTCACTGCGTCGTGACTACGGTCACGGTAGCAGTGGGCGGCGATCCGCTCCAGCGAGCGACGGCCCACGGGCGCGAACGGGCGAGCGATGGCGATCCTCGACGAGTTCTATACGACCTATGCGGTGCACTACGACGATGTCACTGTTGGCGTCCGCGGCGACATCGCCTACTACGTTGCGCGCTACCTCGAGGCCGACGGTCCCGCCGTCGAGGTCGGCATCGGCACCGGTCGCATCGCGATCCCGGCGGTGCAGGCCGGCGTCGAGGTCATCGGCGTCGATCTCTCGCCCGACATGCTCGCGATCTGCCGCGAGAAGGCCGTGGCGGCAGGGGTTGAGGCGCGACTCACGACCATCGAGGCGCGGATGCAGGACTTCGAGGTCCCAACGGCCGTCGACCTGGTCACGATCCCGTTCCGCACGTTCCTCCACAACCTGACGACAGAGGACCAGCGAGCCACGCTTGCGGCCTGCCATCGAGCGCTGCGGCCCGGCGGTCGCCTGATCCTCAACGTGTTCAACCCGAATATCACGATTATCGCGGACTGGCTCCGCCGCGGTGACGACTGGCAGGCGCGTGCAACCGATCCCACGATCGAGGATCAGCATCACTACGAGCCCGCGGCCCAGGTCGTGCGATCGGCCGTGTCGTTCCTCGACCGCGACGGGCAGCGGCAGAAGTACGAGTTCAGCCTGCGCTGGGTCTACCGCTACGAGATGCAGCACCTGCTCGAACTAGCGGGATTCGAGGTGGTTTCGCTCGCTGGCGATTTCGAAGGCGCGCCCTTCGACGAGCTGTCGACTGAGATGGTGTGGACAGCTCGGAGAGCGGAAAATGGTCGCAAGGCTGTCGAAAACTTCACCGCTTGACTAAATTTGCCTGTGACAGGCGGCACTTGCGCTTGACAAGCGTTTCCAGATCCGTATGCTCTTGTTGTCACAATCACGAATTACCGCGTTTGTGATGGTTTGGACCACGAGACGTCGACGGGGTTTCGTGGCCAGGCGACTGCCTAATCGAAGGTTGCGAGCGGATATTAGCCGGCGTAGCCACCGACCGGGGGAACCAACTTACTGGGGTGAACTCTTCGAAGAGCGTGCTCACGCGAACCGTCAACAGAGCATGCGGACGCAGAGCGGGTCAGAACCTGATTCGACCCGAACCCGACAGCTAACCTCGGAGGCAGTGGGGTCAGGCCCACCGGCGGGTAGCCGGAAGCGGATTCAGCCAGAGGAGTGCTGCCATGCTGGTCAGCGCCCCACCAAAGCGGTGCCCCCGCTGTCGTGGTCTCATGATCATCGAGGACGATTGGTACGGGAAGTTCGGTACTTGCGTCGCCTGTGGATACGTCCACGAGAACGAGCGATGCGACCCGAAGGACCTCGAGGAGGAAGAGCGCCTCGCTGCTGGCAAGCAGCGCCGTCGCCAGCCCTCTCACGGGAAACTTCGCCTCTAATCCCATCGATCTGATCAGCGTCGTCGGGATCGCGCTTCACAGCGCGGTCCCGCTGCCGCGTGTCCGACAGTCGTAGCGCCCGATTGCTCTCGCCCGACTCGAGATCAGGGTCTGCACACGTCAGCGTGCGGGTAAACCCTGATGCCCCGCCGATTCGCGCTCCCTAGCCTCCCTCTCATCCCCATCGGAGGAGCCAGGGACGGCAGACATGACCACCGAACCCGCCCGCAAGCCCGCATCTTCGCGCGCTGCCAAACCGTGCGCCCACCACTGGGTGCTCAGCGAGCCGGCCGAGAACCACGTGCCCGGACGCTGCAAGCACTGCGGCGAGGAGCGTGAGTTCCCGGGGACGCCGGACGGCACGAAGCGCTTCGACGATTTTCAGGAGCTGACCTCGACGCGGGCCTACTATCGCGAGGCAACGGCCGGCTAGCCAGGACGAAGCTGCTCAAGAACCAGATCGCAAGGACGCGACCGCCTGAAACACTCTGGCGCCTGCATCGCGCATGCGCATAGGATCGTTTGGCGGCGGGGAGCACGGAGCATGGAAGCATGACTGCACCGATCGGCCGTAGTTCGAGCCAGGACCAGCCGGACCAGTCCGAAGACATTCCCATCACCCGCAACCCTCGACCGGCCGCGATCACGCGCGGGCGATCGGGTGGCGGTGAGCCGGCGATCCGCATCCTCGTCGTCGACGACCATGCGCTGCTGCGCCAGGCGCTGACAGCGCTGCTCTCCGCGCAGGACGGCGTCGAGATCGTCGGCGAGGCCGAGAACGGCCGCGAGGCGGTCCAGGCGGCCGAGGAACTCCTCCCCGATGTCGTGCTCATGGACGGCGTCATGCCCGGCCTCAACGGCATCGACGCGACACGCCAGATTACGAAGCGCCTGTCCTCGACGCGCGTGCTGATGCTGACCGCATACCTCGAGGACGAGCGGGTCCTCCAATCGCTGCGGGCCGGGGCCTCTGGCTACGTCATGAAGAACTCGGACGTGCAGGAGCTGGTGCTCGCGATCCAGTCCGTGCACCGCGGCAACATCTACTTCAGCAGCACCGTCTCGGAAGAGCTGCCTGTCAACGAGGTGCTGCTGCAAGCCAAGCAGGCGGAGGGCCGCACCGGCTACGACCTGCTGACCAATCGGTAGCGTGAGGTGTTGCAACTGATCGCGGAGGGCCAATCGAACCGGGGCATCGCCGATGAGCTGGTGATCTCCGTCAAGACGGTCGAGGCGCACCGCGCTCACATCATGACGAAACTCAACGCGAAGAACCGCACCGACCTGATCCGCTACGCCATTCGGCGCGGCCTCGTGGCCCTCGAGGGGCCCGCGAGATAGCGGTGGTGGACGCGGCAGCCGCGCAATCGCTGGTCCTCGTCGCTGACGACGAGGAGGGCGTGCGCACGATGGTCGCGATGGCGCTGAGGACCCAGGGCTTCGAACCAGTGCTCTGCGCCGACAGCGACGACGTGCTGGCAGCCATCGAGGGGGCGGAAGGCGGCGGTCGAGCGTTCGACGCCGCGCTGTTCGACATCCGCATGCCACTACTGGACGGCCTGAGCCTCGTACGGCAGTTGCGCGCGCGAGCGGACGCGCAGGGGCTGCCCATGATCGTCATGTCCGCATACAACGCCTCGCTGCAGGAACGAGAGGTCATGGAGGCGGGCGCGGACGGATTCCTACCCAAACCTTTCACGATCGCTCAGCTTCGCAGCACGATTGACGAGGCCATCAGCCAGCGACGCAGCTGACTTCGGCATCCTGGGGCGTAAGGCACCGGATATCGCCGTCTCACCGGGCGCTCGGCGATCGAGGGACAATTCGAGGCCGGATTTACACCGGGCTGGCCTCATCTCCCTCCCAAAACAGCTCCATAACGCTCTCTCAGGGTCTATCTATTGCGAAACGAGGGGAAATCCTGATGCCTTCACTACACATTCGCCACCAGTATGGACGCACAGGACCGCAGAGGGCGGCCCGCGTGGCGAGGATGCGAGCGCGTGGCGAAGCAACAGACGGCATCGGCGAAGAAGCAGCAGCGCGCGTCATCGCGTCAGGCAGCACCCAAGGCGACAGCCAAGCAAACGGCCGCCGAGGAGCGCCAGGCAGCGAACACTCGCCTCTGGGCGACCTACGCGAAGCGGCGCGATTCCAAGATCAGAGAGCAGTTGATCATCCAGTACTCGCCATTGGTGAAGTACGTGATGGGCCGCCTCGCCCTCTCCCTGCCCGCCATTCTCGACTATGAGGACGTACTCGCGTTCGGCAACATCGGTCTGATCGAGGCGGTCGAGCGGTTCGACCACAACAAGGGCGTCAAGTTCGAGACCTATGCCATCGCCCGCATCCGCGGCGCCATCATCGACGCGCTGCGCTCACTGGATCGGCTGCCGCGCTCGGTG
The DNA here is from genome assembly GCA_965226785.1 of Dehalococcoidia bacterium. Taxonomy (GTDB): domain Bacteria; phylum Chloroflexota; class Dehalococcoidia; order UBA2979; family UBA2979; genus CBDDEC01. Next base: position 728,862 of record CBDDEC010000003.1, on the reverse strand, counting down.
CGTCAGCGCGCCAAGTCGTCCGAGGCGGCCACGCAGCAGCTCACGAACGACCTGGGCCGCACGCCCACCGACGAGGAAGTCGCCGAGGCGTTGGATCTCGACGTTGCGACCTACCGCAAGCATCTCGTGAACGCCTCGTGGGTCACGATCTCGCTGGACTCAATGCACATCGGCGGCGAGGAGGACTCCGAGCCCGGCGCCTACGGCGTCGCCGACCCGGATGCCGAGGTGGCCGACGAGCGCCTCGAGCAGACCGAGCTGGTCGGGGACCTGGCTTCAGCGATCCGCCAATTGCCGGAGCGCGAGCAGCTCATTCTCTCCCTCTACTACGAGGAGGAGATGACGATGCGGAACGTCGCGAGCGTCCTTGGCATCTCCGAGTCGCGAGTCTGCCAGCTCCACGCCCGGGCGCTGACCCGCCTGCGCCAGGGCATCGAGCGCCGCCAGCACGGCTGCGCCGCGTAGCGCCCACTCCAGAACCGTCATCACCGGAGGGACCCCATCATGCTGATTCTCACCCGCAAGACTGACCAGGGCATCGTGTTTTCCGGCAACGTCATCGTGCGCATCCTCGCGGTCGACGGCGAGCGCGTGAAGATCGGGATCGATGCGCCGCGCTCGGTGCAGGTGCTCCGCGAGGAGCTGGTGCTGCGCGACCGGGTGTCGTCCGATCCGTCAGACGACAACGACAATGACCACTCGACTTCGCACGACCAGCCGACGACGGATGAGAGCCCTCAGACCCCCGAGGAGCCCGTGCAGCGCTCGTCCTGAGCCGCTGACCCTGACTCGACCCAGCCCCCAGGCCCGGCACCGCTGGCGCCCAACGGTGCAGTAAGTGCTTCGACCGGCGAGCGCGGCTGATCACAGACTGTTTACACTTGAATAGCGGCTCGCGAACGGCTGCGCGGCAAGATAGATCCCAAGGAAGGGGCCGCGCCCGGCCAACGTGTTTCGCGAACGAAACAAGTGGTGGGAGCGGTTGCGAGTCACGGTGGGCGTCTCCGGTCTCGATCGGACGGCGCACGGGCCGGCCCCGTTCCGCTTCTCCTCCCGGCGCAGCACGCTGAGCAGCGCCGGGGTAGGAACGCCCGACAGGCTGGTAGCCATGCCCCAGACCATCCTCGTCGCCGACGATGAGCAGAACATCATCAAGCTGCTTCGCATGTACCTCCACGAGGAGGGCTACGAGGTGGTGACGGCGCGCGACGGCCGCGAGGCGCTCGAACGCTTCCGCGCCGACTCGCCGGACCTCGTGTTGCTCGACCTGATGATGCCGGAGATCGGCGGCTACGAAGTGTGCACGGAGATCCGCAAGGAGTCCGAGGTGCCGGTGCTGATGCTCACGGCCCGCTCCGAGGACATCGACAAGATCCTTGGGCTCGAGATGGGCGCCGACGACTACATCACGAAGCCGTTCAACCCTCGCGAAGTGGTCGCGCGCGTCAAGGCGACGCTGCGCCGCCGCGAGTGGGACCGCAAGGCCAGGGAGAGCGGCGAACCGGAGCCCGTGACGATCGAGGATCTGACGCTCGACCCCTCCAGCCGCGATGTCATCGTCGCCGGGGATCGCGTCAAGCTCCGCCAGCGCGAGTTCGACTTGCTCGAGGCGTTCATGCGCCACCCGAACGTCGCGCTCGACCGTGAGCGGCTGCTCTCAATGGTCTGGGGCGAAGACTTCTACGGCGACGCACGCACCATCGATGTCCACGTGGCCTGGCTGCGCGACAAGCTGAAGGCGGCGCAACCGAAGATCGAGACGGTATGGGGCGTCGGCTACAAGCTCGTACCGGCCGCCGATGCTGCGTAGCTTCCGCTCCCGTCTCCTGGCCGGATTCGCGCTGATCATCCTGATCACACTGTTCCTCGCCGCCTCCTCGGCAGTGTTGCTGCTGCGCGACCAGCAGGCGCGCGCAGCGGAACAGCGCATCAGCAGCTACGTGCAGCCAGCCACCGACACGGCACTCGCGCTCTACAGCGATGGCCACGACCGCGCGTCGATTCGTGACGCACTGGCGAGCCAGTACTCCGAGCGCATCCTCATGATCAACCCCGAAGACAGCACCATCTGGCTCGATACCGACCAGGACCGCCTGTATCACGAGTATCTGGACATCTCCCCGGCACAGCGACGGCGAGGCTTCGGCGGCATGGAGTTCTCGGTGTTCTCGCAGGAGGTCCAGATCGCGGGGAACGACTGGCTCGTCTACGTCTCCACGAGCCTGCCCCCACAGCCACAAAAGATTGTCGCGGTGATCGCTCCCGCCAGCGATGTCTCGCAGGCATGGGAGCAGCTGCTGCCGCGCCTCGGGCTCGCCGGGCTCGGCGCCGGCGCGCTGGCCGTTCTGTTTGCCATCCTGCTCTCCTCCCGCATCGTCTACCCGCTGCGCGCGATGACGCGGGCGTCGGAGGCGATGGCTCGCGGTGAGCTCGACCAGCGCATCGAGGTCAGCGGCAGCGACGAGGTGGGAACGCTCGCAGGCGCGTTCAACGAGATGTCGGCGCAGGTCACGCGCAGCAACCGCGCGACGCGGGATCTGCTGGCAGACGTGTCGCACGAGCTGAAGACCCCGCTCACCTCGATCCGTGGCTTCTCGCAAGCGCTCCTCGACGGCGTCGCCGAGGATCCGCAGCAGGCCGCGGCCGTGATCACGGAGGAGGCGGAGCGCATCCAGTTTCTGCTGGACGACCTGCTCTACCTCTCCGAAATCGAATCCGGCACGCTCGCGCTCAGCCTCGAGGAGCTGGACGTGGACGACGTGATCGAGGCGACCGTGCAGCGCTTCCGCTACCAGGCGGGCGAGGCCGGCGTCGAGGTCGCAACGGCCCTCGACGGTGCGCCGCTGCGTGCGGACGGACGCCGGCTCGAGCAGGTGTTCGCCAACCTCATCGACAATGCGATCCGGTTCACCGACGAGCGCGTGCTGGTGCGCAGCTACGTCGACGGCGACGCCCTGACCGTCGAGGTACACAACGGCGGTCCCCCGATTCCGACCGAGGATCTTGCCCACGTATTCGACCGCTTCTACCAGGCCGACCCCGCGCGCACCGGCCGGCACCGGGGCCTCGGGCTCTCGATCGTGCGCGAACTGGTGCAGGCGCACGGCGGCGAGGTCGACGTCGAGTCCAGCAAGGACACCGGCACCGTCTTCATCGCACGACTCCCACTCGAAGGCCCGCCGCCACGCGTCGCGTGACGTGGCGCGGGCGGACATGAGGAGAACACGACATGCCCCGTGAACGTCTCGCTCCCTGGATCGCCGCCGCCGTGATCGGCGTGATCGCCATCGCCGGCATCGGCGCGCTCATCGTCCAGGCCTTCGATGACGACGACGGCGACGAGACCCAGCTGATCTCGATCGAGCGCGATGGCTCGAAGCTCCGCCTGGAACTCGACCTCGAAGCCCTCGGCCTGGACGAGGATGACATCGCGGCGTTCGAGGACGGCGCTCTGAATTTCGGGGAGCTGAACTTCGACGAGCTGGGGTTGGCACTTCTGCAACTGCTCCCGCTACTCGGCTTCGAGGCGGAGGACCTCGATTTCGAGCGGGGCAGTTTCGACTCGCTACGCGACCTCTTCGGTGATCGCGATGGTAGCGAGGACGGCGACCGAGCGGAGTTCGGTGAGCTGAGCGAGCTCGGCGAGCAGCTGCGCCGCCTCCTCGAGGACCGCGAGCGCAATGGCGGCACCGAGCTGGCGCCGCTGCTCGAGCGCCTGCGTGAGCAAGCGCCGACGCCCGACCTCGACCGGTTCGAGTTCCGCATCGATCCGCGGCCGCTCCTCGGCGTGAGCGTCGACAACGAGCTCGCGGTGATCGAAGTGACGCCCGGCAGTGCCGCTGACGCCGCGGGCGTCGAGCATGGCGATGTGATCCGCTCGGTCGACGGGCACGCCGTGGCCAACATCGGCGAGCTCCGCGAGGCGATCGCGGCGGTCGAACCCAGTTCGACCTACGAGCTAGACCTGGTGCGGGGCGACGCGCTCGTGACACTGGAAGTGGACCGTCCCGAAGGTCTCACCGGGACGAACTTCCAGGGCCTGGACATCGACCCCGAGCGCCTGCGCGGGCTGATCGAGGGTCTGCGAAGCGGTCGGATCGACCTCGAGGACGTGCCCGAGCAGATCCGTCCGTTGCTCCAGCGCCTCACGCCCCTGGAGCTGACGCCGCAGTGAGCGCCCGCGCGCGGCTAGCGGCTACGCCTCGATCGAGCCCCAGCGCGTGATCCAGTACTCGTAGGAATCCTGCAGAGCGAGCCAGGACGCCTCGATGACGTCCGTCGAGGCGCCAACGGTGCGCCAGAGGTGCAGGCCGTCCGAGGACTCGATGAGCACTCGCACCGCGGCGTCTGCGCCGGCGGCGGAGTTGATGATGCGCACCTTGTAGTCGATCAGGTGCACCGCCGCGATCCCCGGGAAGACCTCCTCGAGGGCGCGTCGCACCGCCGCGTCGAGCGCTGACACCGGGCCGTTGCCGTCGCCGGCGACGTGGCTCAGATGGTCGCCCACGCGCACCTTCACCACCGCCTCGCCTTGCATCTCGTTCTCGTCGCCGTTCCGCGTGTGGCGGCGGCGTTCGACGATCAGGAAGTCTTCCATGTCGAACGGCGCCTCGTACCCATCGAGCTGACGCCGCACGAGCAGCTCGAATGACGCCTCGGCCGATTCGAACTGCGAACCCAGCGCCTCACGCTCCTTGACGCGCTGAAGGACGCGCCGAGCCTGTTCATCGGTCAGCTCCAGGTCCACGCCCTGCTCGCGCAGCTTCTCGGTGATGTTGCGGCGGCCCGCCAGCTCAGAGACGAGCACGCGCTCGATGTTGCCGACGGCCAGCGGGTCGACGTGGGTGTAGGACCCGGGCGACTTCGTGATCGCCGCGACGTGTAGACCGGCCTTGTGCGCGAACGCCCCAGTGCCCACGTATGGCTGCTGCGCGTCGGGGATCAGATTCGCCAGCTCCGAGGCGTAGTGGGACGCCTCGGTCAGACGGCGCAGCTGCTCCTCGCTCACCAGCTCGTAGCCCAGCTTGAGCTGGAGGTTGGCGATCACGCTGATGATGTTGGCGTTGCCCGTCCGCTCGCCCCAGCCGTTGAGGCAGGCCTGCACCTGCGTCGCGCCCGCCTCGACGGCGAGGATCGTGTTGGCGACCGCCATGTCCGTGTCGTTGTGCACATGGATGCCGACGCTACAGCCGGTGCCCTCCAGGGCAGCGAGCGCCGCCTCGACGCCCGCGATGATCTCGCGCGGCATCGTGCCGCCGTTGGTGTCGCAGAGCGCGACGGTGGTGGCGCCGGCGCGGGCGGCGGTGGTCACCGTGGAGAGTGAGTAAGCGCGATCGTCACGGAAACCGTCGAAGAAGTGCTCCGCGTCGAACACCACCTCCCGGTCGTGGCCGACGAGGTAGGCGATCGAGTCGCGGATCATCTCGAGGTTCTCCTCCTCGGACGTCTCGATCACCTCGCGAACCTGCTCCGCCGAGGCCTTGCCGACCAGCGTGATCACCGGCGTGCCGGCGTCGAGGACGGCCTGGATCGTCTCGTCGGTCGCGGCATCGCCGCCGGCGCGGCGCGTCGCGCCAAAGGCGACGAGCTTCGCGTGCTCGAGGGGTACCTCGAGGGCGCGCTGAAAGAACTCGGCGTCCTTCGGGTTGGAACCGGGGTAGCCGCCCTCGATGTAATGCACGCCGATGCTGTCAAGCTTCGCGAGGATGAGCAGCTTGTCTTCGAGGGAGAGGCTGAGCCCCTCCATCCCGAGGCCGTCTCGGAGGGTCGTGTCGTAGAGCTGTAGGTCGCTGGCCGTGGTCATGGGGAGCCGGTCCGTTCGCCCCGACTGCCGCCGGGGTGCCGGCTCGCGGAGCCAGCGTCGTCATCCTGCCGTGGCGATGTGGGTGTCGCGTCCGCCGTGCGAGGGTGTATCACCCCTCGCCCCGCCGGCAGGCGCGCCTCAGCTGCGAATCACGGACGCCGCCGGCGTCGCGGGCGTGTGCCCTGCGAGCCGGACGGCTGTCACCGCCGATCGAGTGGTCGTTGTGCGGATCATCGTGTCATTCACAGTGTGATCAGTGTACGGGTGGCTTCCGACACCCTCAATCGGGGCTTTCCCCCACGCTATGGGCGGCCCAGCATGAAGGCATGACGCGCGAAGAACCCCCGCTGCGCAGCGCTGCATCCACCGGCTCCGGACGCTCCGTGGAGAATGCGATCGATCGCCCCGCCGCGCGCGTGCTGCTCCTCGACGCGTCAGATCGCCTGCTGCTGCTCCGCGCAATCGTCGATCCCGACGACCCTGCCCCGCTCTGGATCACCCCGGGCGGCGGCGTCGAGGTCGGCGAGACGCACCGCGAGGCCGCACGACGCGAGTTGCGCGAGGAGCTGAACCTCGAAGTCGTTGAGCTGAGCCCGTGCGTTTGGACTCGCAAACACCTCCGGCACTGGACGCTGCGTGACGAGTGGATCGCGACGCGTGAACGGTTTTATGTCGCGCGACTCGACGAGGATGCGCCCGACCTCACGCTCTATCCCGACGAGATGTTGATCATGGACGATCTGCGCTGGTGGACCTTCGAGGAGATCGTCGGGACCGACGAGACGGTGTCACCTCGTGCGCTGGCGACGTGGCTGCCGCCGATCCTGGCCGGCGACTACCCTGACCCACCGATTGACGCCGGTGAGTGAGGTGGCTGCGCCCGATGCGGTTGCCATCGCGTCGTTCATTCGGCAACGGTTCGACGATGCGTCGACGCCCGTCGAGATCGGCCGCGGCGAATGGTCGAGGGCCTACGGCTTCACCGCCAACGGCCGCGAACTCGTCATTCGTTTCGGCGAGCACCGCGAGGACTACGAGAAGGACCGCGTGGCAGCCGGCTTCGCCACACGCGAGCTGCCCGTCCCCGCACTGATCGAGGTCGGCGAGGCCCTCGGCGGCGCCTACGCGATCTCCGCACGGGCACACGGGCGGTTCCTCGAAACGCTCGGCCGCGCGGGCTTCCGTGCCGCCCTGCCCTCGACGTTCGGCGCACTCGATGCACTGCGCGAGATCGAGCTGCCGGGCGAGGGCTTCGGACCGTGGCGTCCCGACGGCGTTGCTCCGTTCGCAAGCTGGCGCGACTACCTCCTCGATGTCGCGAACGACGATCCTGGGTCGCGGACCGGCGGCTGGCGCGCGCTGCTGGCGTCGCGCCCCGGCGCGGAGGGGGCGTTCGAGGCCGGGTACGCAGCGCTCGAGCGCCTCGTAGACGCCTGCCCAGAGGTGCGGCACGTCGTTCATACCGACCTCGTCGCATCGAACCTGCTGGTCGACGACGCAGAGGTCTCGGCGGTCGTCGACTGGGGGAACGCCATCTACGGCGACTTCCTGTATGACCTCGCCCACATCGCGTTCTGGCTCCCCTGGTTCCGCGACCTCGGAGGCATCGACCTCGCGGCCGAGGCGGGAGCGCACCACGCGACGATCGGCCTCGATGTGCCAGCGTTTGAGGAGCGGTTTCGCTGCTACCTCGTGCGCATCGGCCTCGACGCGCAGGCGTACAACGCGCTCACGCACCGCTGGGACGAGCTCGAACGCTCGGCGGCGCGGACCATGGAGTTCGCGGCCGGCGTTTAGCCGCCCAGCCGTTCGAGGACCGCGTCGGCCATCGCCACGGTGCCGAGCGTCTCGTCGCCCTCCGAGGCGAGGTCGGGCGTGCGCAGGCCGGCCTCGACCACCTCGGCGACCGCCTGCTCGACGGCCTGGGCCTCCGCTTCGAGGCCACAGGAATGGCGCAGCAGCATCGCGGTACAGAGCACCATGGCGAGGGGGTTCGCGACGCCGGTGCCGGCGATGTCGGGCGCTGAGCCGTGGATCGGCTCGTACATGCCGAGGCCGAGGCCGCTTTCGTCGACGTCGGAGAGCGACGCCGAGGGCAGCATGCCCATGGAGCCGGTCAGCATCGACGCCTCGTCCGTGACGATGTCGCCGAACATGTTGCCGGCGATCACCACATCGAAGTCGCGCGGGCGTCGGATCAGGTGCATCGTCATCGCATCGACGAGCACGTGTTCAAGTTCGACGTCCGGGTACTCCTCCGACACCTCGACCACGACTTCGCGCCAGAGGCGCGACGACTCCAGGACGTTCGCCTTGTCGACGCTGGTGAGCTTGCCTCGACGTTGCTGCGCGAAGCGGAAGCCGAGGTGCGCGATCCGCGCGATCTGCACCTCGTCGTAGTACATGGTGTCGACAGCGGCGCGCCCCGCCTCGACGGTGCGGCGCTCCTGCGGCTTGCCGAAGTAGATGCCGCTGGTCAGTTCGCGGATCACGAGCATGTCGGCGCCCTCGAGGATGTCGGCCTTGATCGAGGAAGCGTGCAGCAGCGCCGGCTCCACCTTCACCGGGCGCAGGTTGGCCCAGAGGTCGAGTTCGGAGCGCAGCGCGAGCAGACCCTGCTCGGGCCGCACTTTCGCCGTGGGGTCGTCCCACTTGGGCCCGCCGACTGCTCCGAACAGCAGGGCGTCCGAGGCACGCGCGGCCTCAAGCGTCTCCGGGCGCAGGGCGACGCCATGCGCGTCGATGCATGCGCCGCCGACGATGTCCTCGGTCAGGTTGAAGACGTGCTCGAAGCGACGCCCGACCGCCTCGAGGACGCGTACGCCCTCGGCGGTGACCTCGGGCCCGATGCCGTCGCCCGGCAGGACGAGGATGTCGAACGTCGCCATGTCTGTCCCTCTCGCTCCGTCGATGGCGCTCGTGGCGCCTCGGTCGGTGCGCTAGCGTAGCGCCGTCTCTTGCTGCGATCTGCGCGTCGCAGCCGCTGCCTTCCCGGCGAGCTGCCGCACGCCCGCGCGGAGCGTGTCGCCCGTGCTGTCGACGGCATCGCCGTAGCGCACGAGGAACAGCGGGACAGTGTCGACGTAGAAGCGCATGCGCCGCCGGGCGTCGTCGTCGAGGGTTGCGCCAGACTCGACGTAGGCGGCGAGTACCTGCTCGGCGAGCGGCCAGCCGTAGCCCCAGAGCACGCCCGCGAGGTCGATCGCCGGGTCGGCGATCATCGCGTCGCCGAAGTCGATCACACCACTGAGGACGCCGTCCTCGTCGACGCGCAGGTGCTGCGGCGAGATGTCGCCATGCACGAGCCTCCGAGGCGCGGTCGACGTGCCACCGGCGGCGACGAAGGCGGCGGCAGTCGAGGTGAGCCACGCTCGCGTGCGTAGCGGGAGCAACGGCAGGCAGTCTTCGATCATCGGTCGGTAGCGGTCGGGCCAGAGGTCGAGTTCGGGCGCGCCCGCCCCGCGAGCCGCGTCGACCTCGATCGCGTGCAGACGTGCGAGGAAACGCCCGACGTCGTTCGCGAAGTGCGCCCGGCGGGCTCCCCCGCCGATGCGCCGCCGCTCGGCCCGCTCGCCCTCGACGAGCCGATGCGCCACTGCCAGCAGTCGGCCATGGGCGCCGTGAATCGCACGCGCGGCTCGGGGTGTCGGCAAGCCGCTGGCTTCGAGCAGCGGCAGCAGACCCGCCTCGGATTGGAGGTGGCCTGTCGCCTGGCGGAGGCCCTGCTCATGCGGCAGGCGGAGGGCCCAATCGCCCTCGGCGTCTGGGACGCGGAAGGCGATCGCGTACCAGCCTTCGCCGAGATGCGTGGCGGCGTTGAGCTGAGCGCCGGGCAGCGCCGTCTTGATTGCGGCCTCGAGGTCAGGGCTGAACCGAAGGCGATCAGCGACGAGCGCTCTCCGAACTATCGCGTCGTGCTGGGCATGGCGGCGTCGTCCCGCTCGGCCTCGAACGTCTTGATGTCCGCGGCGTATTCCAGCGTCATGGCGATGTCGTCGAGGCCGCGCTGGAGGCGGTACTTGCGGAACGGGTCGATCTCGAAGGAGCGCTGCCAGGATCCGTCGGCCGTGCGCACGGTCTGCGATGGCAGGTCGACGATCACCTCGGCGTTCGGCAGCTCCTCCGCGCGCGCCATCAGGTAGTTGATGTCCTCCTCCGGCAACTCGATGGTGAGCATGCCGCCCTGGAAGCAGTTGTTCTTGAAGATGTCGGCAAAGCTCACACCAACCAGCGCCTCGATGCCGAGACCCTCGAGGGCCCAGACGGCGTGTTCGCGGCTGGAGCCGGAGCCGAAGTTCTGGCGCGTGATCATCACCTTCGCGCCCTCGTAGGCCGGGTTGTTGACGACGAAGTCCGGGTCGTCCCGCCAGGCCTCGAAGGCCATCGGGCCGTAGCCGGTGCGCTCGATGCGCTTGAGGTGCTTGGCCGGGATGATCTGGTCCGTGTCGACGTTGGCGCGATCGATCGGGATCGCCTTGCCCTGCACCGTGGTTACAGCCTTCATGCCATCACCTCCCTGACGTCGACGAAGTGGCCGGCGATCGCCGCCGCGGCGGCCATCTCGGGGCTGACGAGGTGCGTGCGGCCGCCGGGGCCCTGCCGCCCCTCGAAGTTGCGGTTGGAGGTTGAGGCGCTGCGTTCGCCGGGGAGCAGAATGTCGGGGTTCATCCCCAGGCACATCGAACAGCCCGCGTCGCGCCATTCGAACCCGGCTGCCGTGAAGATCGCGTCGAGCCCCTCGGCCTCCGCCTGTTGCTTCACGAGCCCGGAGCCGGGCACCACCATCGCGCTCACGCTCTCGGCCACGTGCTGGCCGTCGATGATCTTCGCCGCGGCGCGCAGATCCTCGATGCGTCCATTCGTGCACGACCCGACGAAGACGCGGTCGACGGCGATGTCGCGAATCAGGGTGCCAGCCTCGAGGTTCATGTAGGCGAGCGCGCGCTCGATCGACTCGCGTTGTTCGACGGGCGCCTCGTCCGGGTCGGGGACCCGGCCGTCGACGGTGACGCTCTGTGCTGGGTTGGTGCCCCACGTGACGAACGGCTGAATCGCCGCGCCGTCGAGCACGACCTCGCGGTCGAACGTTGCGCCCTCGTCCGTTGGCAGGGCGCGCCAGCGTTCCAGGGCGCGCTCCCACTCCTCGCCCTGCGGCGCGTGGGGACGGCCCTGCATGTACTCGAACGTGGTCTCATCCGGAGCAACGAGGCCGGCGCGTGCGCCCGCTTCGATCGACATGTTGCAGACCGTCATCCGCCCCTCCATCGAGAGGTTGCGGATCACCTCGCCGCGGTACTCGATGACGTGGCCGATGCCGCCGTGGACGCCGATCTCGTTGATGATCGCGAGGATCACGTCCTTCGCCGTCACGCCTGGCGCCAGCTCGCCCGTGACTTCGACTGACATCGTGCGCGGGCGTTCCTGGCGCAGCGTCTGCGTCGCCAGCACGTGCTCCACCTCGGACGTGCCGATGCCGAACGCGAGCGCGCCGAACGCGCCGTGCGTCGAGGTGTGGCTGTCGCCGCAGACGATGGTCATGCCCGGCTGGGTGTAGCCCTGCTCCGGCCCAATGATGTGCACGATGCCCTGGCGAATGTCGAAGATGTCGAACAGCTCGACGCCAAAGTCCTTCGCGTTGTTCTGCATCACCTCGATCTGCCGGGCCGAGAGCGGGTCCGGGTTGGGCTGCTCGCGGCCGATCGTCGGCACGTTGTGGTCCACCGTGCTGAGGGTGAGGTCGGGTCGCCGCACCTGCCGCCCGGCCAGGCGCAGACCTTCGAAGGCCTGCGGCGACGTCACCTCGTGCACGAGGTGCATGTCGATGTAGAGCAGGTCCTGCCGGGTGCCGAGGAGATCGTCATCCTCGATGCCGCCCTCGGCGAGGGCCTCACGGCGCGCCGTCTCCTGCAATGGGCTGTCGACGACGTGCTGCTCCCAGATCTTCTCCGAGAGCGTGCGAGGGCGCGACGCGCTCTCGGCCTCGCCAGCGGTGTCGCCGTTCGTGTGCTCGTGTGCCAACGTAGGCCCCTCTCGCGCGCCGACCGTGCGGCGCGCCGGTCGCTCTCAGCTCGTCGCGGCGTCTGCTCGTGCCGCCGTTGCCAGCGCGCGGTTGGCCGCGTACAGGTAGGCGCGCGCCGAGGCGACCAGGATGTCCGTGTCAGAGGCGCGGCCCTGGTAGGCCGCCCCGTCCGTTTCGATCCGGATCGAGACCTCGCCCTGCGCGTCGATGCCCTCGGTCACCGCCTTCACGGCGAACTCCGTGAGCTTGTAGTCGACGCCGGTGACCCGGTTGATCGCCCGGTAGATCGCGTCGACCGGCCCAGTGCCGATGGCTGCGTCCTCGTGCGAGACATCGTCAGGTCCAACCAGCCGCACGGTCGCCGTCGGCGTGCCGTGGTCGCTGGTCGACACCTGCACGAGGTCGAGCCTCCACGCGTCTTCGATCTTGTACTGGGTCTGCTCGCTGACGATCGCAGTCAGGTCGCGGTCGTCGACCTCCTTCTTGCGGTCGGCGACCTCCTTGAACGCCTCGAAGATGCGCTCGAACTCCTCGTCGGTCGGTTCGATACCGAGCTCGCCGAGGCGTGAGCGCACCCCGTGCGTGCCCGACACCTTCGTCAGCACGATCGAGGAGCCGGAGGGGATGCCGATCTCGCTCGGGTCCATGATCTCGTACGTCTCGCGCATCTTGAGGACGCCGTCCTGGTGGATGCCGGAAGAGTGGCGGAACGCGTTCTGCCCGATGATCGCCTTGTGCGGCTGCACCACCATGCCGGAGATGCGCTCGACCAGTTTCGACGCCGGGTAGAGCTCCTTCGTCGCGATGTCGGTCGTGACGTGCATGAAGTCCGGCCGAGTGGCGATCGACATGATCACCTCCTCGAGCGAGGCGTTCCCGGCGCGCTCGCCGATGCCGTTGATCGTGCCCTCGACCTGCCGCGCGCCGCCGAGGATGCCCGCCAGCGAGTTCGCCGTGGCCATACCGAGGTCGTTCTGGCAGTGCACGGAGATGCGCGCCTCGTCGATGTTCGGCACGTGCTCGCGGATGCCTCGGATCAGGTCCGTGTACTCCTCGGGAATGGCGTAGCCGACCGTGTCCGGGATGTTGATCGTGGTCGCACCCTCCGCGATCGCGGCCTCGCAGATCTGGTAGATGAACTCGCGATCGGAGCGCGTGGCGTCCATCGGCGAAAACTCGACGTTGGAGACGTAACCCTTGGCGCGCGCCACGCCCGCCCTCGCCATTTCGATCACGTCCTCGCGATTCTTGTGCAGCTGGTGCGCGAGGTGGATATCGCTCGCGGAGATGAAGACGTGGATGCGAGGGTCATCGGCCGCCCGCACAGACTCGTAGGCGTGGTCGATGTCGTCCGCGACCGCGCGTGCTAGCGCAGCGATCGTGCGCCCCTTCAGCTCCCGGGTAATGAGCGCGATCGCCTCACGGTCGCCCGGTGAGGTGGCCGGGAAACCGGCCTCGATGATGTCGACGTTCATGCGCGCGAGCTGGCGGGCGATCTCGAGCTTCTCCTCGATCGTGAAGCCGAGGCCCGCGGACTGCTCGCCGTCGCGCAGCGTCGTGTCGAAGATGTAGACCTTTTCGGGGTCACTCATGGCTGTGGTCCTGATCGTGCTGTGAGTCGTGCTGTTGCCGGCGTCGGGCCCTCCCCTCCGCCCGCGATCAGCAGGCGGCGGAGGGCCGCAAAAGCAGCAGGCCGAGGTCGAGGTCGAGCAGCGGCAGCGCGCACACCGACACTGACGACGCCGAAAGCGTCGTCGAGGTCAATGTGGCGTGAACTCGAGCGTTCATGCTGTGCAGCTTACTCCCGCGGGGTCGATCCGTGCAGGATCGTCCGCCTAATCGTCGTGCGAGAGCCAGGCCATCATCTTGCGCATTTCCGCGCCGATCTGTTCGATCGGGTGCTCTGCCGTGTGGCGACGGAGGGCGCGGAAGTGCGGCTGGCCGGCCTGGTTCTCGGCGATCCACTCGGAGGCGAACTTGCCGCTCCGAATCTCCTCGAGGATCTCCTTCATGCGCGCCTTCATGTCGGCGTCTGCGATGCGGGGACCGCGCGTGTAGCCGCCGTACTCGGCGGTCTCGCTGACGGAGTACAGCATGTACTCCAGCCCACCTTCGTACATCAGGTCGACGATCAGCTTGATCTCGTGGAACGTCTCGAAGTAAGCCGACTCCGGCTGGTACCCCGCCTCGACGAGCGTCTCGAAGGCGATCTTCGCCATTTCCATGACCCCACCGACGAGGATCACTTGCTCGCCGAAGAGATCCGTCTCCGTCTCCTCGAGGAAGGTGGTCTCGAGGATGCCCGCCCGCCCGGCGCCGATGCCCTTGCCATAGGCGAGCGCGGTCTGCAGCGCCGACTCCGTCGCGTCCTGCTCGATGGCGACCAGCGCCGGCACGCCGCCGCCCTCCTCGTAGACACGCCGCACGAGGTGGCCCGGCCCCTTCGGCGCGATCATGGAGACATCCACGCCCTCGGGCGCCGCGATCTGGCCGAAATGGACGTTGAAGCCGTGCGCGAACATCAGTGTCTTGCCAGCGGTCATGTGCGGCTGGATGTGGTCCTCGTAGACCTGCCGCTGCACCTGGTCGGGGACCAGGATCATGATCACGTCAGAGTCGCGCGCCACGTCCGAGACGACGCCGACCTGCAGGCCCGACGCCTGCACCTTCTCCCACGACGACGAGCCCTCGTAGAGCCCGACGGAGACCTCGACGCCCGAATCGTGAAGGTTGAGGGCGTGGGCGTGGCCCTGCGACCCGAACCCGATGACACCGACCTTGCGGTCGGCGAGGATATCGAGGTCGGCATCAGCGTCGTAGTAGACCTTCGCTGGCACGGCTGGGGCTCCTTCGTTGGTCGGTAACTTTGCGGGCGTAACTATAGCTGCGTGGTTGGTTGTGGGCTGCGCCAAAGGTAGGCGAGGCAGGCGATCGGAATCACTACCATTGAAGCGACCGCGACGATCTCGCCGCCGGTATATAGCCCACACATCGGCGCCGCCCCGGGGACGAACGCGTCGTAGCCGGGGTCGTCGAAGTTGCAGCGTGACGCCTCAAGTAACACCAGTCCGGCAGCGATCCACAGTGGCGGTGCCACGATGGCTATCGAGAGGCTTGGCCAGAGCATGTTGACCTCCTCGGCGCGCAGTCGTCGAGCCGTGACATATGCCGCGCACGAGACCACTACGCCTGCAGGGAGCGCTACTACGACGGACGTGACTACGACAGAGAAGAACAGGGCGATCGCCGAGGTGAGCGTTAAGGAGAGCCGGAACGCCCTCTGGGTCGGCCGAGCGAGCGCTGCCAGCACGAGCAATGCTGGTCCCGTCAGCGCTAGCGTCGCGAGATACGATGCGGCAGTGCGCGCGTCCGGAGCAATCGCCACGAAGGCTAGTAACGCTGCGCCCGGCACCAAGGCCAGCACGGCGCCGATGCCAGTCAGCCATGCCTCGGCGCGTGTCATGACGGGTCCAGCTGTCGTTCGGTCGTGCGCACGAGGTACAGGACGAGCAATGCCGGGATCGCGAGCAGCGCCAGCATGGCCGCCAGACCAAGGATCTCGATGCTGTCGGTGCAGGCCTCCACGCCAGGGAGAACGGTGATGCCCTGCGATATGTCTCCCTGTCCGCAGCCAGCGCGTGTGCCGTCGCCGAGGTAGATGGCACCCGCGGCGAGCCAGAAGATGCTCACGACCGGGATGACCACTGCCATTGGCCACTGAAGGCCGCCCTGGTTACCCGGCTCCCGCCAGACGAGTACCGTCGCTGTGATCATGGTCGCCAGCGCGGGTGCCGCGAGGAAGTAGGTCAGCAGGCTGATCGGCAGCAGTAGGAGTGCCGCGGACAGCGTCAGTGCTGCCCTCGCGGCTCGCCGGTCAGGGAGCGCCAGTGCGCCCAGCGCCAGTATCGTCGGGGTCACGGCAAGCGGAACGAACCCGGCCGCCGCACCCCGATCCCCCTCGCTCCAGAGCACGGCGCCGAACACTGCGGCGGGCACCAGCGCCAGCACCGCGCCGACGCCCGTCAGCCACGCCTCTGCGCGTGTCACGGTCGGACCCTCTCCGTTGCTAGCCACCCTCGAGGACGGTTCGACCGGCCCTACTTAGATACGTACGGCAGCTCGCCCTCGGGTCGGCGGCCGGAGTCCTGGTGGAAGCGCGCGGCGGCGGCCGTCTCCGAGACGTTGACCGCGCTCGTCTTCGACCCACGCACGATCGCGACCTGGCCGGTGCGCACAAGTTCGCGTATGCCGTACGGCCGCAGGTTCTCGAGCAACGCCTCGAGGGTGTCGGTACCGGCCACGAACTGGATGATGATGCTCGTCGGCGAGACATCAACCGCCTGCGCCCGGAAGATTCCGATCAGGTCGAGCACCTCCCGGCGCTGCTCGGGACGGCAGTTCACCTTGATCAACGCCAGCTCGCGCACCACCGTGTCCTCCGACGTCAGGTCGGTCACCTTGACCACGTCGATCAGCTTGTAGAGCTGCTTCTCGACCTGCTCGACAATGCCATCGTCGCCGTCGACGACGATCGTCATGCGCGAGATGCCCGGCTCCTCCGTGGGACCAACGGCGAGCGAGTCGATGTTGAAGCCGCGCCGCCGGAACAGCGACGCGATGCGATTGAGCACTCCCGGCCGGTCTTCGACCAGCGCAGCGACTGTTTGCTTCATCTCGCGGCCTCCTCGTCGGATGCTTCGGCCCGGCGGGCCTCGCCGCCGGCGGGAGTCGGCGCGGGCGCGGGTTCCGCTGCCGGCTTGCCCAGCAGCGTGCGGATCTCCGCCTCGGTCTCGACGGTCTCGGCCAGCGACGCGCCCGCGGGCACCATCGGCCACACGTTCTCCTCGGCGGTGACGCGGAAGTCGATGATCACCGGGCCGTCGTAGGCGTTCGCCTCTTCGATCGCCGCGTCGACCTGTTCGATGTTTGTGACGCGGATGCCGAGGATGCCGTAGGCCTCCGCGATCTTCACGAAGTCTGGCTGGCTGAGGTGCACGGAGACGTAGTTGTCGTCGTAGATCAGCTCCTGCCACTGGCGAACCATGCCGAGGAAGCCGTTGTTCATGATCGCGAGCTTCACGGGCAGCTGCTCGTCGACCATCGTCGCGATTTCCTGGAACGTCATCTGGAAGCCACCGTCGCCGCAGATGCTCCACACCCGGCGGTCAGGGCAGCCGACCTGTGCGCCCATGGCGGCTGGCACCTCGAACCCCATCGTTCCGAGACCGCCCGAAGTGACGAACTGGTGCGGCCGCGCGATGTTCATGAACTGCGCCGCCCACATCTGGTGCTGGCCGACCCCGGTCACTATCACCGACTCGTCGCCGATCGCGTCGGCGATGCGCGAGCACACGAACTGCGGCGTCAGGCCCTCCTCGGGCACCGACATCGAATCCTTGTGCTCTTCGCGCAGCTCGTCGATCCAGTGCAGCCAGTCGAGACGGGAGCGCTGCTCTACGACCTCGGTCAGCTGCGGCAGCACGTACTTCACGTCGCCGACGATCGGCACCGTGGCCACGATGTTCTTGTTGTGCTCGCCCGGGTCAATGTCGATGTGGATGACCTTGGCGTCCGGGTTCAGGTCCTTAAACCGCCCGAGGGCGCGGTCGTCCATGCGCATGCCGATGCCGATGATGACGTCGGCGTTGGAGGCGGCCTGGTTCGCCCAGTAGGAGCCGTGCATCCCCATCATCCCGTACGAGAGCACGTGATCGGGCCGGATCGAACCGAGGCCGAGCAGTGTGTTCAGCACCGGCGTGCCGCTCTTCTCGGCAAAGGTCCGCAGCTCCTCAGACGCATCGCCGAGGATCACGCCGTGGCCGGCGAAAATGATCGGGCGCTCCGCCTTGTCGATCAGCTCGGCGGCGCGCCGCACCTGCCGAGCGTTGCCTTTCGAGGCGGGCTTGTACCCACGAAGCACCACCGCGTCGGGCCACTCGAACGTCGCCGTCTCGATGAACACATCCTTCGGGATGTCGATGTGCACCGGGCCGGGCCGGCCCGTGGTCGCGATGTGCTTCGCCTCCGCGAAGGTGTAGGCGATGTCCTCGGCGCGCATCACCAGGTAGTTGTGCTTCACCGTCGGCATCGTGATGCCGGTGATGTCGGCCTCCTGGAAGCCGTCCCGGCCGAGCAGCTCGCGGGCGACGTTGCCCGTGATGAACAGCGTGGGGACGCTGTCCATCATGGCGTTGGTGATCGGCGTGACCAGGTTGGTGGCGCCGGGGCCAGACGTGGCCAGCGCCACACCGAGCTTGCCGGTCGCGCGCGCATAGCCATCGGCGGCGTGCCCGCCACCTTGCTCGTGCCGCACGAGGATGTGCTTCACCTCTGGGTAGCGCGGCCAGGTGTCGTAGAGCGGCAGCACGACGCCACCGGGGTAGCCGAAGACGACATCGACGCCGAGGCGCTTCAGGCTTTCGAGCACGATCTCCGCGCCGATCAGCTCCTGCCCGTCGGCGGCTGCGCCATCGGCGCTATTGGTCGAATCGGCCATGGTCGGATCCATCTCGTCGGCCGGCAGCAACGTTGGGGAGCCCTGCCGGGGCTCGGGCTGGGTCGAGTCTGCGAGCGCCCTCGATCGTCTCAGGCGCGGCAGGCAAACGCGAGTGGCCCAGACGCGAAGCGGCCCGACGCCCCGCGCTGGGGTGCGGTTCGGCCCGACACGCGGGCCCGGGCGACGCGGCTCTAACGAGCGGCGTCGCGCCTAGCGAAGTACGAGGACGAGCAGCAGCAGCCCGCGGCGAACGGCGGCCTGCATCGACAGCAACGAGTTAGTTGCACTCTGCATCGTGCCATCAGTATCGGCACGACGGTCGCGCACCGTCAACTAGGGGTGGTCCTAGTCCTTGTTCGATGCGAGCGGGTCGACTGCGAGGGTCCAGAGAATTTCGAGTAGCTCGTTGCTATGGCCGTCGGGAGGATCGTCTCGAATCCAGACCACGAGGTTCTCGACGACCCACGTTCGCTCTGGCAGCTGGTCGGCCAGCACCGATGCGGAATGACAGGCGCGATCTAAGAGGACGATCGGATCTGCGGCAGTGACGCCGGCCTCCCAGTCGATTCCCACGTCCTCGGGAGCCTGGTAGGCCCAGATCATCACCCGAGTGCCGAGGAGCTGGTCGTCAACGACGTCAAGAGTCACGGCCTGTGGCCCGCCAAATCGACAGAGGTTGACTGTTTGCCCCTGAAACGATGTATTGAAGCCTTCCTCCTCGATCGCCTCAATGTAGTCTCGTGGCGAGAGCGGGCGGCCGATCGGGAGGACATCTCGGAAGTCGCTCTCACCTTCAAAGGCGCCAATCTCGGGGAAGGTGAAGGAGCTACGCGGTGCCGGATTACTCGACTGCGGCCCGCCCTGCGCGAACACCGGCGGCGCCTGGAGGGCAGCCGTCGGGATCGCCGGCGCGCCCGGGCGATCATCCTCGGTGGCTGGTTGCTCAGCCGTTTCTGCATCGCTGTTGCAGCCGGCAGCGAGGGCGAGAACGCAGAGTGGAACCGCGAAGGCAAATGCCCGAATGCAACGAAGCATCTGTCGCGGCCCTATCTCCGTCGGCGAGTTCTGAGCCGGGCTAGAGCGCCGGTCCGAACTCGGTAGCGCACCACGCGTATGCGAAGTAAGTGAAGGGATCGGGGAAGTACCAGTCATGGTAGTGGTCTCGCGCCCACTTCTCAAAGAAGTGATCCTCGTACCAGCCGCCCCACCACCCACCGCCGTAGTACAGACTCGGGTTTGGGTCTGAAGTTCCGCAGTACGCCGCTCCCGAGCCGTTGTCCGTAGACGGTTCGAGGTCGAAATGCGTCACAGCCGACGTCTCCGCGGCGGTCGCATCCTCTGGCTCCGAGGTCCCGGCAGCCAAGACGACCCCGAGCATCATCACAAAGACCAAGAGGCCCGCGCCCGCGTATCTCTTCACGATCTCTTCCTCTCGCCGAATGAAGAACGCTCCACTCAACGAGAGTCCTCACCTTGAATCGCGAAGTATACGGGCGGATCCGACCGAAAACAGTCAGAAATACGCGTTCGTTATCCCGAAGAGCAAGTTCTTGGTGATCTGATGCCGTTCGATCGCTACGGTAGCCTCATGGCGGACCATCGAACGTCGCTCACGGATCGGCAGCAGGAAGTCCTGGAGCTACTGGTCCACGGATACTCCGAAGTCGAAGTAGCGGGTTTGCTGGTGCTCGCCGAATCGACCGTGCGAAAGCACGTCGCCGCACTCAAGGCGAGGTCAGGGGCGAGAAGTCTTCATGGTCTAACTGCATGGGCGGTGCGCGAATTTCGACTCTAGTGCTATCGGTCGCCGCAGACTCCGCCTCGCGACTTGCGCGCTCGCGCTCGCGGATGCAGCTGTCCGCGTGCCACATCGCTCCCGGCGGTGGCGGTTACGACCCGCGTGCTCGACGAATCTCGGGCCAGTCAGACGCCAGCAGCGCCGGCTGGCCCGAGATCGCTGGCTTGCTAGGGCGTAGCAGGCGCTACTCCCCGGGCGGGCGGTAGTCCGGCAGCTGGGCGCGCGCGGCGTCCATCTGCTCGACCGAGATCAGCGGCGTGGTCGTGAGACCAACGGTGCCAACCGCGTTCACCGCTAAGGAAAAAGCGATGGCCGCTTCCTCGGTGCCATCGACGATGGCGATGATATCGGCGTCGCCGTAGGCGAAGTAGATCGACTCGACGGTCGATCCGCCAGCCTCGATCATCGATGTCACGCTGTCCATGCGGGCCCCGAAGCCCTCGGACATCGCTCCGGCGAGGCCTTCCGCGCTGTAGCTCGCCTGGATCAGAAACTTGGGCATGGTTGGTCCTTTGCTCCGCGTTCGTGAATCGCGGACGGCTGGACCGCCGACATCTGCCGGGCCGAACGCGTCGCGCAGTCTACTGCATTCGTGGTGGTTAGCGAGTCCACACTTCGGTGCCGGGGAAGGCGTCGAGCCAGGCGTCCCAGGCGGCGATGCGGGCGGAGAGCACACCCCGCTCGCGCGAGTTGCGGACGTTGATCAGCAGCTCGTCATCCATGAACCAGCGCACGCCATCGCTGTCCGTGACCTCCAGGGCTGCGCGGTCGCCGCCGTCCAGCGTGTCGAACGTGACGTCGGTCGCGTCGAACACCGAAACGGCGAGGCCAGCGCCGAGGGCGAAGAAGACGATCTCGAGCCCGCCGAGATCGTCGTGCACGATGCGTTCGGCGACGAGGTCCGCGATCGGGTAGGCGCGTGTCTGGCCCTCGATCGTCAGGCCGAGCACGGGCGCGTCGGGTCGCAGCGGCGGCGCATCTTGCGGCGGTTCGGGTCGCGGCGGCACGGTGGTCTGGAGCGCGGTCAGCTCCAGCACCGGCACCGCTTCGCTGGCGTAGTCCCGCACATAGCCCGTTTCGAGGGTGAGCGTGCTCGTGTTCGGGTAGCGCGCAGACCACTCGCCCCAGCTCGCGTAGACCATCGGCCTCGGGATCAAGCTGACTTCTGCCTCGGCGAGAGGCCCAGCGATGGCCGCGCCGGAGACGGGGTCCCAGAGGCTATTCGTCGCTCGATCGAAGAGCAGCGGGCGACCGTGATAGGTCAGCCCGGTCGTCCCGAACTCGTGCACCGTGCCGTCCGAGGCCTCGATGTCGAACACCGCGACCCCGCCGCAGGCGAGGCAGCGCACGACCAGCAGCGGCACATCATTGACCTCGTCCGCCACGATCGTGTGCCAGGCCAACACGCGATCGGGGTAGGCGCGCGCTACGCCATTGATC
The DNA here is from genome assembly GCA_965226785.1 of Dehalococcoidia bacterium. GTDB lineage: Bacteria > Chloroflexota > Dehalococcoidia > UBA2979 > UBA2979 > CBDDEC01. The sequence continues at coordinate 707,306 of CBDDEC010000003.1, read as the reverse complement.
AACACGCCCGTCACGAGGTCGGAGTCGTCGAGGTAACGCTGTTCGAGGCGGTGCACGGCGTCGGGCTGGGCCAACGGCGGCACGTCGTCGGGGCCGACAAACGACCACAGCACCTCCTCGGGTCGGACCGGCCTGGACGTTGGCGCGTCAGCATCAGGGTCGAGTTCGGCGGGCTCGAGGCTGGCGAGGAGCTGCGGATAGAGCGGGTCGATCAGAGCGAGCAGACGACCCTTCCACTCGACGTAGCCATCCGGCAGCGGCGGCGCGTTCACGGCGACCCAGTCGCTCCAATCCACCGCCGAGGTCAGCCGCTCGCCGGTGAGCTGCGTCAGCGCGTCGCGCACCCACCGCTCCCAGCCCACCTCGAGCCAGAGCATGTCGACGAGGGGCGCGACCAGCCGCGGGTCGCCGCTGCGCGCCATCGCACCAATGGCGTCGACGACCTGGGCGTCGGGCGGGAGCCAAGAGGCGGCGATCGTGGCGTCATCGTGCCAGCAGACGGCCGTGCGCAGCAACGTGTCGAGGTCGGCCCCCTCCAGCGCGCTCGGCGTCGAGGTCGGGCGCGGTGTTGAAACCGGTGTCAGCACCGGCTGCGCCGTCGAGGTGGGCTCGGGCGTCGGTGTCAGGTCGGCCTCGACGCAGGCAGCGAGCAGGGCGATGACGAGGAGAGCGAGCGGCGCCAGCGGTCGGGTCGCGACGCGCGCCACCTCAGCGCCTCGCGTGCCGTCGGTGGTTGAAGCGGCTCGCCAGCGAGGCGAGCGGACCGAGCGTGCGCGCGACCGGGCCGGTCGCCCCGACCAGATCCTCGTAGGTCGCATCGTCCGCGAGCAGCCGGCAGGCGCGCTCCCACACGCGGTCGCTGCGCTGCAGCGCCCAGACGAAGGGCCGGGGCCAGACGTGGAATAGCTCAGTCAGCCTCGACGACGCGACGAGATCGGGCAGCAGCTCCTCGCCGATGGCGTGCTGGTAGGGCGCGAGCGAACTGGCGCGCCCGCCGAGGTAGCTCTCGACCGCCGGAGCGACCGCCTGGCCGCTGACGATGGCGGCGAAGATGCCCTCGCCCGACAGCGGATCGACGAGGCCGCCCGCATCGCCGATCACGGCGGAGCCGGAGGCGGCCATCACCATGCCTCGACGTTGCATCGGCAGGTGGTGGCCGCGCAGCTGCTCGAGCGCGTCCGGGTCGAGCCCGTAGACACGGCACAGCCGCTCGAGGGCGGGCCGCAGCATCGTCCCGACCACGCCCTTCCAGCCACCGACGCCGACGTTGACGTGATCGCCCTTCGGGAACACCCAGCCGTAGCCGCCCGGCAGGTAGCCGAAGTTGAGCGCGACCGCGTGCCGCCACTCCTCGGGCGGGCCACCCGGCATCGGGATGTTGCCCTCCAGGGCCACGGCGCTTTCGGCGGCGTGCTCATAGCCGAGCGCCGTCCCGACGACGCCGTTCGCGCCGTCCGCGCCGATCACGACACGGGTCGCATAGATCTCGCCGCCCGCGTCCACCTCGTACGTCGCGTCCGGCAACTGCCGCACGCCGGTCACGCGCTGCCCGTCGCGGAAGTCCGCGCCCGCTGCCCGCGCCTGCTCCGCGAGAAAGGCGTCGAGGCGGCAGCGCTGGGTCATGTAGGTGATCGGCCGGCCGGCCTCGCGCGCCACATCGCGCCCATCGCGGTAGCGCACACGGGCGGTGTGGATCACATCCTCGACGACCGGATCGAGCGAAAACGGGAGCCGCCCGGCGCAGCGAATCGTGACCGCTCCGCCGCAGGGCTTATCGCGCGGAAAGCGCGCGCGGTCGAGCATCACCACCTCGACGCCCCGCGCCGCCAACTCACGCGCCGCCGTACTCCCGGCAGGCCCGGCCCCGACCACAACGACATCCGCGTGCATGCGGACGAGGTTACGCGCGGCGGGGGTTAGGGGTGCTAAGCGCGCTAGTCGGGGTAGAAGAGATCGAACGTCCACTCCCACGTAGCCAGGTTCGGATCGCGGAAGTGCTGGACCTGACGGAGCAGGAGCAGCGAGCTCTTCTCGATCCACTCCGTGCGGTACCGGACTGGATCCTCATCGATCGGGATGATTCGCAACTGGTACCAGATCACCCACACCGGGATCCCATCGACCGTGTCCTCGCCGACGAGCCTGATGTCGGTGACCGGCTCGCGGCCGTGGAGATTCTCTTGACGAGCGAAGTAGCGAGGCCTCGCCGATGGTGCTTCCGCACCAGGATCGTGCTCCCCATCGCGAGTCGCTCGCACGAGCTCCCACTCGCCGCCCGACCGTGCTCGTCGGATGGTCCAGGTCGACCGCTGATCGCGCGACTCGTAGACCTCGACCGCTGTAATCGCTGACGCCGATCGGGTTGCCCGCCCGGACTGGCGCAACAGTTCCGCCAGGTCAAGACCTTCGGGATGCTCAAGCGCCTCGGGACCATCCAGCGTGGAGACATCGCGCGCGACAGGCACGAGCTGACTCCGATCGCTTGCCCCAGCCCCGCACGCCCCGGCAGCGAGAAGGACCAAGAGGATGGCCGTCCCGATCAGTCTCTCGGACATCGCAGCGAGTCGTTGAGCGCTTGAGTGTTGAGGAAGGATCGAGCCTACGCCCCCTCGATCGCGACGAGGAGTGCTGCCAGGAAGCCGAGGTTGAGCGCGGCGGCGGCTGCCCACATGACGTATCCGGCGGTGCGTTCCCAGGCGTGGAGCAGCCAGCCGAGGGCGAGGTTGACCACGAGCAGCGTGGTGGCCACGCGCGGGATGTCGAGGAGCTGCGTCTTGGGGATCGTTTCAAAGACCAGCGGTCGGTCGAGCGGCGGGAACGTGAGCTCCAGCTGCGCGGGCAGGTCCGGGTAGCGCGCCGCGAGCACGGCCCAGATGGCGAGGCCGGTGACGATGCAGAGTGCGACCAGCGTCTGTGCGAGGTGGTCGGTCCAGAGCGCCTCGAACGAGGCGGCGTCACGCTCGACGTGGTGCAAGACCTCGGCCGTGGGGCCCAGTTCCTGGCGCACCTGGATCTCGCGCGCGAAGCCGGCCGGGTCGTCCACGGAGATGGCGTAGTTGCGCTCGCTGGTCATCACATAGAGCACCTCTTCCGGCCGCTGATGGGTCGAGTAGAAGAGCACCTCGCCGACACGGTCGATGTCGGCCCGTCCGACGTGATAGCCGAGCCAGGAGACGCCTCGGACGCCGGGGACGCCGACGGCGGTTCCCGGGACGAGCCGTTCGATGGCGTCGAGGGGGATGATCTGCCTCGTGGCAGCCCAGGTGATGACCAGCCCGTTGCGGTCGACGGCGTAGGTGAGCGTGGCGAGGCCGTACACCCAGTAGCCGATCAGCGCCGCGAAGCCAGCGGCAACGGTGGCTCCGACGTAGGCCGCCCACGCCTCAAGGCCGAGTTCGGAGGCGAAGGCCCAGTTCAGCAGCAGGACGGAGATCGCCAGCGCCCACGCGAGCAGCAACGTGCCAACCAACAATCCGAGCGCGCGTGAGGGCTGGTAGAACACGGACCGTCCTCGCCGGGGGAGGTGCTAACGCTGTGCGGCCCCTTGTGCGCGCCGCTGGCGCGACCGGCTTTCCGCCGCTACGAGGAGCCGGCGCCTACCTTCGCGCTTTCGAAGATGGGTGTCAGGTAGTGGCTGTACTCCGGTAGCTGGCCGGTGATCATCTGGAAGTAGCGCTCCTGGATCTGCTTCGAGACTGCGCCCGGCTGGCCGTCACCGATGGCCACGTGGTCGATCTCGATGACCGGCGTGACGTGCGCCGCGGTGCCGGTCATGAACACCTCGTCGGCGATGTACAGCTCCGAACGGTCGATCGAGCGACGCTCCAGCGGCAGGTCGAGTTCGCGCTGCGCCAGCTCCAAGGCCGTCTCGAGCGTGATGCCCTCGAGGACGTTGTCCTGCGGCGGCGGTGTGATCAGCGTGCCGTTGCGGAGGATCACGATGTTCTCGCCTGAGCCCTCCGAGACGTGCCCGTCGCTGTTGAGCATGATCGCTTCGTCGGCGCCCGCTTGCGCAGCCTCGGTCTTCGCCATGGCGTTGTTGACGTAGAGCCCGTTCACCTTGGCGCGTGCCGGGATCATCGTGTCGTCGACGCGACGCCAGCTGCTGGTCACGCAGCGGATGCCGGCGTCGAGCTCCAGGTAGGCGCCAAAGTCGGTCGTGAAGAGCAAGAACTCGTCGTCGAGATTGTGCATGCGCGGCCCAATCTCGTGAGTGGACTTGTAGACGATGGGGCGGATGTACATGTCTTCGGTGTAGCCGGAGCGCTTGGCGACCTCGGCGCACATCTCGACGATCTCGTCGTCAGAGTAGTGCAGCTCCATGCGCATGATCTTGGCGCTCTGGCGGATGCGCTCGATGTGTTCGCGCACGCGGAAGAGGTAGAGCTGCTGCTCCTGCTCGTTCCAGTTGCCGCGGATGCCCTCGAATACCGCAGTGCCGTAGAGGAACGCGTGGGTCATCACGTTGATGTTCGCTTCCTCGATGGGGACATACTTCCCCTCGAAGAAGGCGGTCGGCGTGGGCATGTGCAGCTCCCTTAGCCACCGAGTCATCACTCAGTCGCCGGGCGCGCCGGGCCCGGACCGTGGCGGACGGATGGGTCGGTTGAGCATAGGGGCGGCTCGGATCGAGCGGCAAGCGGTATGCTCGCGCCGGCGAGGGCGCTCATGACGCCCTCGGAGCGTGGAAAGATGGCCGCGATGACCGACAGCGACCGCCGGCTCAGCGCCACCTTCACGGTCGGCAACGTGGAAGTGGCGGCGCTCTCGGACGGGGCGCCGGAGCGCGTCCTGGGCGGGTTCTTCAACGGCGTCGAGGCCGCGGAGTGGACCGCGGCGCTCGGGATCAGCGATCCCGACGAGCCGCAGCCGTTCAACTTCGGCACGTTCCTGCTGCGCGACGAGCGCACGAACGTGCTCGTCGACACGGGCCTCGGCGAGGCGGGCGCAGCATCGGGCGTGCTCGGCGGCGGCGAGCTGGTCCAGCGGCTGGCGGAGCTGGGCGTGGCGGCCGAGGAGATTCGCAACATCGTGCACACGCACCTGCACTTCGACCACTGCGGCGGCAACATCCGCGACGGTGAGCCGGTATTCCCAAACGCGGTGACCTACGTCTCGCGACCGGAGCTCGACTACTGGCTGCACGACGAGAGCGCGGACCCGGAGGCCGCAGCGCTGGCGCAGGGGGCGATCCAACCGCTCCTCGACGCCGGCCGGGTGGCGACGTTCGATGGCGAGTACAAGATCAGCCGGGGCCTGACGACCGTGCCGACGCCCGGTCACACGCCGGGACACACCTCGCTGTTGCTCGCCTCGCAGGGGGAGCACCTCGTGATCACGGGCGATGCGGCGCACCACCCGAAGCACTTCGAGCACCACGACTGGATCCCAGCCGTTGATATCGACCCGGCGCAGTCGACCCACTCGCGCGGCCGGCTCTCCGCGCTGGCCGTCGAACACGACGCCCTCGTCACGGGCGGGCACTTCCCGGTGTTGACGCTGGGCCGGCTCCGCCAGGTCGAGACTGGATACGTCTGGGAGCACGTCGAGGGCTAGCCAACGGAGATCGCAACGAAAGACGCCCGCGCCGGTTGGCGCGGGCGTTGCTGTCTGTGTCTGGTCGAGGCCTATGCGTACTCGCGGCGGCGGCTGCGACCTCGGCTCCGTCCCCGCTCGCGGTCTCCGCCTTCTCTGGCAGCTCTGCCTTCTCCGCCGCGCTTCGATCGGCGGCTGCGGCTCAGGCGGCGGATCAGGGTGAATGCCACTGCGGCCATGACGAGCAAGCGCAGGACATCTCTGCCCGAGCTCTGCCCGCTGCGGCTGCGGTCTCGGCGGCCGCGGCTTCGGCGACCGCGACGGTGGGAGCGGTGGCCCTGGCCGTGGCGTCGCGAACGACGGCCGTCGTCGTCGAAGTCATCGTCGAAGTCGTCGTCGTCGTCATCGAGGACGCCGAGGCCCTCGGCGCCGTCGAGGTTCTCGATGTAGTCCTGGATCAATCTACTGAAGCTCATATTGCCCCTTCTCGGTGCCCGGAGCGCGCTGTGCGAGCGCCTCGACGTGCGAGGTGGCGGCGTCGCTAGCGAATCTGCGGCCACTGCGCGTTGAGTGCCTCACGCGCGTCGCGGAGCGACTCGCGGTGCGTCGGGAGCCCGCTGCTGCGGCGGGTGTTCGCGAGGATGTTGATGTGAAAGCGGCTGGTCATGGTCTCTGCTCGCGTTCCTCGTCGGGGCTTCCCGGCGGCTCTTGGTGTCTCAGTGACGTCACTATGACATCACCCTGATGTCGTGTCAAGAGTCGTTGTGTGAACTCGTTCACTCAACGCCCTGCCGCTATCGCGCGCCGCCACGGCGCGGCATCATCCGGAAGCCGAGTCGCGCCGCGGTGGCACACCGAGGAGGTCAACCTTGCCCGAGATCAGCAACGACGCCCGAAGCTTCCTCGAACGCCCGCTGGTCGCGACCATCGCCACGCTCGGGCGTGACGGTGCGCCTCGAATCGCGCCGATCTGGTACCAGTGGGCGCCCGGGCCCTCGGGCAAGGACGCGGCCTACCTCTTCACCTCGCGGCGCACGCTGAAGTGGCGCAACATCGAGCGCGATCCGCGCGTCTCGCTCTGCGTCGACGACCGCGAGCTGCCCTATCGCTCGGTCATCGTCGATGGCGTGGCTGTCGAGGACACGGAGCGCGATCTCTTTGAACTCGTGAGCGAGCTGGCGCTCGCCTACTACGGCCCCGACGAGGGGCCACCGTTCGCCGAAGGCTATCGGGGCGAGCGGCCGAACATCGTGGTCTTCCGCATCGACCCGACGCGGGTTGCGACCTACCTCGGCGACTGACTGCGCGGGCCACCCACGCTTCGAGTAGCCTCGGCGGCGCGGATACGGGAACGTCCGGGGAGGCCCAATGCAGAACGATTCGGGCGCACGCTTTGCGATCGGCAGCGTCGAGTTCGCGGTCGTCAACGACGGCATCAACTACTACGACGCCGGCGCCATCTTCGGAGTGGTCCCGCGGGTGATGTGGGAGCGGCAGATCCCGCCGCTCGACGATCGCTATCGCATGAACCTGGGCCTCAACTGCCTACTGCTCCGTTCGCAGGGGCAGACGATCCTGATCGAGTCCGGCATCGGCGGGAAGCCGGGCGACCGCGACAGCGCCAGCCCCGCCGCCGAGGGCACGCTGATGGACGGCCTGGCCGGCCTCGGCGTGACGCCCGAGGACATCGACGTCGTCGTCAACACGCACCTGCACTCCGACCACTGCGGCTGGAACACCTCGCTGGTGGCGGGGACGCGTCACCGCGAGGGGGGTGACGAGCAGGAGCAGCTGGTGCCGACCTTCCCGAACGCGCGCTACGTGATCAGCGCCCGCGAGTGGCACGACGGCACGCACCCGAACGAGCGCACGCGCGTGACCTACCTCGAACGCAACATCGTGCCAATCGAGGGCCAGCTCGAGCTGGCGGACGACGAGCACGCCATCACCGACGAGGTGCGGCTGGTGCCCGCGCCCGGCCACACGGACGGTCACAGCACCGTCGTCGTGCGCTCCGGCGGCGAGTGGGGTGTCTATATCGGCGACCTGGTGCAACACCAGGTGCAGCTCGAGCGCACCGCCTGGGTGAGCGGGCTCGACACGCTGCCGCTGGTGTCGATGGAGACGAAGCGCAAACTCGTCGACGAGTGCATCGAGGGGAAGGCGCTTGTCATGTTCTGCCACGGCGCGTACCCCGGCGTGGGCCGCCTCGAACGCGACGACCGCGGCTTCCGCCGCTGGGTGGACGTAGAGCCGCTCGCGGACTGAACCAGCGGCGATCAATCAGTATGGATGTGCCCTTCTCGGGATCTCGGATCGTTGATCGGCGCGAAGTGCCCTCTGTCGGCTAGCGCGCGCGGGTGCCGCCGTCGATCGGGTAGATGCCGCCGGTGATGAAGCTGGCGTCGTCTGAGCAGAGGTAGGTCACGAGGCCCGCGATCTCGTCGGCGGTGCCGAGGCGCGCCAGCGGCGTGTCGGCATTGAACATCTCGCGCACGCCGTCCGGGTGGTCGGGGTTGATGCCGCGAGCCAGCTCGTCGCCCATCGGCGTGTCGATCACCGCCGGGCAGACGGCGTTCACGCGCACGCTCGGCCCGAGCTCGATCGCCGCTGACTTCGTCATGCCCACCACCGCGTGCTTGCTCGCGCCGTAGGCGAACAGCGTCGGCGTGCCCTGCAGCCCGGCGATCGAGGCGGTGTTGACGATCGCCCCACTGCCCTGCTCGCGCATCACCGCGCCCACCTCGCGCAGCCCCAACCAGACGCCCTTCACGTTGACGGCGAGCACCTGGTCGAACGCGTCCTCCGGGTAGTCGAGGAGCGTCGCGACGGGGCCGAGGATACCGGCGTTGTTGAAGAAGTGATCGATGCGCCCGAAGCGCTCGGTCGAGGCCTCGACGTACGCCCTGACATCGCCAGCGCGCGTGACATCGGCCTCGACGCTCAACGCCTCGCCGCCGGCGCGCTCCACTGCGGCGGCGCTCTCGGCCAGGTCGGTCCCTGCGAGGTCGACGAGGACGAGCTTGGCGCCATCGGCGGCGAACCGCTGCGCGGCCGCGCGCCCGATGCCGCCCGCCGCGCCCGTCACCACCGCCACCTGCCCGTCGAACCGCCCGGCGATCGCCGCCTCCTCCGCGCTCATCATGCCATCGTCCGCTGCCTCGCGAGAGTCTGACACATCACCGCACGCGAGGTGAGACGAGGCGGCGAACGGAACTGCAACGGGGATCTGACACCGAACCTGGGAGAACCTCGGTAAGTCTGCGGAAGATGGCGGCCGTAGGCGTGATCGCATGCTGATGTTTGTCTGAAAATCGTCGATAAACGTAACAAGTGAAGCAGAGCGCGCATTACCACTCTCGATGAACGGATTGTCAGTGGCCGATGGGACTCTCCCTGCAAACCGGGAGCGTGTCGAGGCTGCCCGGGACGGCAGTAGCGAAGCGTGGCGTGAACTCTTCGATGAGCACCATCCACGGCTCTACCGCTTCTTCCGCAGCCGCGTCGAATCCGCCGAGACAGCGGAGGACCTGACATCGGAAACGTTCCTCGATGCGCTCAAAGGCATCGGAGGATTTCGCTGGCGCAATCGACCGTTCGGCGCCTGGCTGTTCGCGATCGCCCGCAACCGGCTGCGGATGCACTACCGCTCCCGCCGTGCGAGCGGCGATCTGAGAGCACAGGAACCGGGCTCGATCCGGGACGAGTACCTGACCGTCGAGGTGAATGACGTGCTCAGTCGGTTGCAGTCCGACTACCGCCAGGCCCTCGAGTACCGGTACCTGCTCGGGCTGTCGGGCCAGGAGTCAGCGGCGGCGATGGGCCGCTCGCACGGCTCTTTTCGCGCGCTCCTGTTGCGAGCCGCGAAGGCGTTCCGCGCCGACTACGGTCTAAGAGAGTAGTGACGATGCTGAGGTTCCCACTGGGCGACCGTGGCGATGACGCCGCCGACGAAGCACTCGACCCCGAACTGGCGTCGCTGTTCGAGCGAGCCGCCAACATACCCGCGCCCGACCTGACCGCCGTCGCCCGGGCGCGCGGCCGGTTGTTCGAGGAGATTGCGAACCGCGAGGCCGGAGCGGCTGGTGGCCATCACTGGCGCCGCTGGTTCCTGGGCGCTGCCGGCGGGGGCACCGCCTGGGCGACGATCCTGGGTGCGGCCGCCGCGCACAAGGCGGTGGTGGCCGTTGTCGGTGCAGGTCTCCTCCTGGGCGGCGCTGTTGCCGCTGACACTGCTGGCATCGTCGACACGGGCGTTGTCGACAGCATCGCGGAGACCGTCGGCCTCGCCGGCTCGGATAGCGACGATGACCCACTCGTCGGATCGACGGGCGCGGACGACGAAGACGACTCGGCGACCGCGGACGGCGGAGGTGACGCCGAGGGCGAAGAGAAACCGGAGGACCGCTTCGCAGATCGCGACGACCTGCCCGAGCAGTCCTCGGTCCAGAACGCGGCAGCGGAGTCGGATCTCGTGCCGGGCGGTCTGCACTCCGTGATCCACGACGACGGCAGTTTCAACATCCGCGGCGCACTGATCGCCGTCGACCCTGTGGGCGGCACGATCGATGTGGAGGTGGCAACGGCCAACGGCGTGAGCGAAGTGGTCACGCTGACCCTGAACGACAGCACTCGCATCAACGTCCCGGGCAGAGGGGAGGCGAACAACGAGGACCGGGGCCGGCCAGAGGACACCGGCCCGCTCGAAGACGCAGGTCGGCCAGAGGACGCCGGCCCGCCCGAAGACTCAGGTCGGTCTGAGAACCCTGGCTCGCCCGACGACAGCGGTCGGCCGGAGGGCGCCGGCCCGCCCGAGGGCAGGGGCAACGACCAGAGCTCCGACGAGGGCGAGGACGACGACGGCGGGGAGGATGAGGGTGATGAGCCCCTCGACGCCGAGCCGTCGGATGGACCTGGCAACAGCGGGAACAACGGCAACACCGGTGGGAACGGCAATAACGGCGACAACGGGAGCGGCACCGGCAGGAACGGCGACAACGGTGCTGCCTCGAGCATCGGCGGCCCGGCGCTGGGAAGCACCCTCCTCGCCATACGCAGCGCGGGTGAGGTGACAGCAGACGTTGCGGTCGCACCAGAGCAGTCCGCGGACGACGAGGACGCGGAGGGCGAAGACGACGGCGAGGAGCCAGACCCGATCCTCGAACGTCTCGCCCTGGCCGCACACGCCGGCCGCGGGGTGATCGTCCAGGGCGTCTGCTCAGTCGAGAGCGGCGCTGGGGGCGATGACGGCGGAGGCGCCGCTGCGGACAAGGACGGCGACAGCCACCTCCATGTCCAGCTCGGCCCTGAGTGCACCGTCAGCAGCGTCACGGTCATTGGCGGAGGACTGAACGGAGTCAAGGGGCCCGAAGACGAAGGCGGCAACGCCGAGGGCGATGACCCCGAGGAGGGCGATGACGCCGAGGATGAGTCCTCGGAGAACGACGACCTTGACGCAGACGCGACTACGGGTCGTGGCAACAGCGGCACCGGACGCGCAGGCGGCAGCAACCGCTAGCGTCACCGCCACGACCATCCGGAAGCGGGCTGCGCAAACAGCCCGCTTCTTCGCGTCGCGCGAATTTAGTAGCGTTGGCCTGTCACACCAGCGGACGGGGGTTGCCGATGCTGCCATGGAGTGAGTTCGCCGATCGAGTACCCGAGATGGCCGAACGAGGGCGGGAGCGCCTCGGCATCGGCATCGCCTATTTGGCCACCGTGCGTCGCGACGGCGCGCCGCGGTTGCATCCCGTCTCGCCCGTCTTCACCTCGGACGGGCATCTCATGGTCGCGGTCGGCGACCGCTCGCCGAAACGCTTCGATCTCGCGAACGACGGGCGCTATGCGCTGCACGCGCTGCCGCCGCCGCTCGAAGCGGAGGACTACGACGAGTTCGAGTTCAACCTGACGGGCCGCGCGCGCCGAATCCCTGCAGACGACGAAGCCTCATGGGCGGCAGCTCGCGAGGCGGCCGGCCACGTGATTCGCGACGTGGACTGGCTCTTCGAGTTCCTCGTCGAGAGCGCGCTCACGACGCGCTGGTTCGGCCTGGGCGTCCCGGGCCAGTCGCCGACGAACGAGCAATGGGTCTGGCGCGAGGGCTGGGATGCGCCGCTGGACCGCACGACGTTGCCGGCGGACAGCTAGTACCAGCTCGCCACCGGGTTGCCCCACTGGAACGGGCGCGTGAGCACGTAGCCGAGGTGCGCCTCCGCAGCGACGTGTTTGAGCACGTCCTCCACGGGTTCGGTGAGGTCGAGGTGGTAGCCCACGCTGTGCGCGTAGCCCTGCTCGTGGAAGGCGTCGACGTAGAGGATGCGCCCGCCTTCCGTGGGTAAGTCGGCCATCGCTTCGCCGGTGTACTGGCCGACGAGCTCCAATAGCTGGTCCATGCGTTGGACGGGCCAGAGCCGCCGGACCGCGACGGTCGTGGAATGCGCCTCGACGGCCAGCAGCAGCCCGTGCGTCCCGTCCTGGAGCTGCGGTTCGCCGAGGTGCGCCACGGTCCAGGCGTAGGCGCAGGCCTCGCTCAGCACGTCCTGCACGCGCTGATCCTCGGCGGTGCCGCCTGCGCAAGCACGGGCGCCATGCGCGGCCTCGAGGCGGTCGCGGAACGCGTCGAACGCCCCGTGAGCGGCGACGACATCGAGGGCGCGACCGAGCCAGTAGAACGGCGGATTGTGTTCGGCCTCGCGCGTCATCATGAACGCGACCCAGCAGGTCGCGCCGCCGAAATTCCACCCGGCGGGCTCGATCGGGGGGAAGTACTCCTGCAGCCAGGCGGCCATCTCGCGCGGACGGGCGGCGGTCATGACCCGATGGTAGCGAGCAGCGTCGCTGTGGTCCGCGCGAACTTCGCCCGCGGGCGGCCAGCGAGGTGAGCCCGTAGCATCGAGGCGTGGACGACTACCTGAAGGCGATCCTTCTCGGCGTGGTGCAGGCGATCACCGAGTTCCTGCCCATCTCGTCATCCGGGCATCTGGTCGTCGCGCCCGAGATCATCGGTGACGACGTCTCGTCGCTGACGTTCGACGTCGGTCTGCACCTGGGCACGATGGTGGCCGTGATCGTCTACTTCTGGCGCGACTGGACCGAGATCATCGTCTCCGGTGTCCGCGACATCGCGCGCCATCGCTGGGAGATCGCCGAGTGGGCGTGGCCCTCGAGGCTGGGACTCATGATCGCGCTCGGGACGGTGCCTGCGGTGATCGTCGGCCTCCTGTTCGCGGACCGCATCGACCGCAGCTTGCGCGAGCCGGAGGTGGTGGGCGTCGCGTTGATCGTCGGCGGGATCGTGATCTGGCTCGTCGACCGCTGGGGCGCCACGATCGGGCGCATCACCGACATGACGCTGGGCCGCTCGCTGGCCATTGGCTGCGCGCAGGCGGTAGCACTGATCCCCGGCGTGTCGCGGTCTGGCGCCACCATTGGCATGGGCCGGGTGCTCGGCTTCGGACGTGTCTCCGCCGCACGCTTCTCCTTCCTGCTATCGGCGCCGGTCGTCCTCGGCGCTGGCGTCCTCCAGCTCAGCGACGCGATCGGCGGGTCCGAGGACGTGAGCTGGGGTCCGCTGCTGGTCGGTGCGGTGACGGCAGCGGTGGTGGGCGCGTTCGTGATCCGCGGCCTGCTCGCGTTCCTCGAGTCTCAGACGCTGCGGCTGTTCGTCTGGTATAGAATCGCGCTCGGTCTCGCGATCCTCGGCGCTGTGGCGTTCGGCGCGTTCTAGCGCCGGCGCCTCCGGCGACCGTCCATCGTCTCTCGCGAGGCCCCGGAATCCGCGCGCGCACTCCGCTCTCGGAACGTGTTCATGGATAGGAGCCGACGTGCTCGAGACCCTGGAACTCGACGGCAAGTCGATCATCGTGACCGGCGGTGGCCGTGGCCTCGGACGGGCGATGTCGCTCGCGATGGCCGAGGCCGGCGCACGCATTGCCATCGCCTCGCGCACGGAGTCGCAGGTGCAGTCGGTCGTCGAGGAGATCGAGGCTGCCGGTGGCGAGGCGGTGGGGATCCCGACCGACGTCACCGACTCGGAGCAGGTGAACGCCCTCGTCGCCAAGACCGTCGAGGCGTTCGGCCAGCTCGACGGCATGTTCGCCAACGCCGGCATCGGCGGCGGCACGGACGCCGAGTTCTGGGAGTACCCGGACTGGGCCTTCGAGGAGGTGCTGGCCGTCAACCTGAAGTCAACGTTCTACAGCGGCCGCGCAGCGTCCGCGCAGATGATCGAGCAGGGCACCGGTGGCGTCATCGTCAACACCTCGTCCGGTACCGCAATGCGCGGCAACCGAGGTTTCGCCTACCCGACAGCGAAGGGCGGCGTGCTCTCGCTGACCAAGAGCGAGGCGACGATGTTGGCCGGGCACGGCATCCGCGCGAACGTGATCGTGCCGGGCTTCGTGTCGCAGGGGCCGCCGCAGAACGAGCAGGAGCGGGCCTTCCGCGAGCAGCGCGGCACGTTCATGCCGGTGCAACGTCTGGGCGAGTGGTGGGAGCTCGGACCGCTCGCGGTCTTCCTCGCCTCGGACGCGTCGAGCTATATCACGGGCCAGGAATTCATCATCGACGGCGGCGGACTGGCCGGCGGACTCGGGCCCATCAACTTCGTTCCCAGCCACGAACTCGACGGGTAGGAGGCACCGTGCCCAAGGCATCCCACTACGACCTCTCGGACCGCAAAGCGCTGGTCATCGGCGTCGAGAACCCGGCCGGCGCGGCGGCGGCGAAGGCCTACGCCGAGGCGGGCGCGGACGTCGCGATCGCCGTGCTGCAGGCGGACGAGAGCGTCATGCAGGCGCGCGCCCTGAAGGCGGAGATCGAGGCGATGGGTCGCGTCTGTCACGAGTACGTGATGGACGTGACGCTGGGCAAGAACGTGCAGGTCACGATGCGTCAGATCGCGAAGGAACTGGGCGGCCTCGACATCGTCTGCTCCGCGCCGGACGCGTTCCTCGCCAAGCCGATCGAGTCGATTTCCGACACGGAGCTCGCGCGCGTCCTGCAACTCAACTTCAGCTCGCACTTCTTCGCCGTTCGGTCGGCCGCCGGTGAGTTCCGCCGCACGCCCGAACGAGGTGGGCGCATCGTGATCATCACCGGCGTGCTCGGCGAGCGCGGGCTGCCGAACACGAGCGCCTACGCGGCGGCTCAGGGCGCAGCGACGAACCTCGTGCGGGCGGCTTCGCAGGAGCTGTCGCGCGAGAACATCATGGTCAACGGCATCGCGCTCGGGTGGATGGACTGGATGGACGACCGCATCGACCCCGAGGACGAGGAGGCACAGCGAGCCGTGCGGTTCACGATGCTGCGGCGGCAGGGCCGCGCCGAGGAGGTGGGGCCGCTGGCCGTCTACCTCTCGAGCGAGAGCGCGACGCGCTACGTCACCGGGCAGATCATCCCGGTCGACGGGGGACTGACGCAGCACCTCTAGGAACGTCGAGCAGCGAGCGCCGCCTCGGACGTCCGGGGCGAGGTACCGGGGCAAGGACAGGCGGGACGACATGACCGACTACGAGACGATCATCGTGGAGAAGGAGCGCGGACGCGCTCGCATCACGCTCAACCGACCCGAGAAGCTGAACGCGCTCTCGCGCCAGCTCCAATCGGAGCTGCGGCAGGCGCTGGTCGACGCCGACGAGGACGATCGCGTCCATTGCGTGATCCTGCGCGGCGCCGGCCGCGCGTTCTCTGCAGGCTATGACCTGACGCCTGACCGCCGCCTGGAGGGTGAGACGGCCGCCGAGCGCGACCAGTACGCCGAGGTCTACCGCCGCAGCCAGGCCTTCGACGACGACACGTGGCGGATGGAGCAGGCGCAGCACGACCGCATGACGATCTTCGACATGCACAAGCCGGTGATCGGTCAGATCCACGGCTACTGCGTCGCCGGCGGGACGGACCTCGTTCTGCTCTGCGACATCGTCGTGGCGGCCGCGGACACGCAGATCGGGTTCCCCCCGGTGCGCGCGATGGGTGGGCCACCGGCGCACATGTGGACGTACCTTGTCGGCCCGCAGTGGGCGAAGTACATGCTGCTCAGCGGTGAGTTCATCGACGGCACGACCGCGGAGCGCATCGGCCTGGTCTGGAAGTCCGTGCCGGGCGAAGACCTGGAGGAGACGGTCGAGGAGCTGGCGGACCGCCTGGCCATGGTGCATCCCGATTTCCTGTCGGGGAACAAGCGCTCCGTGAACCTGGCGCTGGAGCTCATGGGCGCGCGCACGATGCAGCGGCTGGCGTCGGAGATGGACGCGCGAATGCACACCTCGCCGGGGATGGACGACTGGCGCACGCGCAACCGCGAGCAGGGGCTGAAGGAGGCGCTGGCCTGGCGCGACGGCCGCTTTGCTAATGCGGAGCAGCGCCGCCAGTGGCAGGACGAGGCCTGGGAACAGGGGCCCCGGCGCTAGCGGAGACCAACGCGAAGCACAAGCACGGAGAGCGAGAAGGGCGAGGCCGATGGGTGTCCTCGAACGATTCGACCTGACGGGACAGACGGCGCTGATCACCGGCGCCGGCAGCGGCCTCGGCCGCGAGATGGCGCTGGCCCTGGCTGAACATGGCGCCGATGTGGTCGGCGCCGGGCGTCGCCCCGAGCCGATCGAGGAGACCGGCGCGATGATCGAGGCCAAGGGCCGCCGCTACCTCGGCCTGGCGGGCACTGACGTCACCGACTCGGGCGTAGTCAACGAGATGGTGGAGCGCGCCATCAGCGAGATGGGTCGCATCGACATTCTGATCAACAACGCGGGCCTCGGTGGCAGCGGGCGCGGCAAGACGCTCCCGGAGCTGACGGACGAGGACTGGCACTCGGGGATCGAGAGCAACCTCTACTCGGCGTTCTACTGCTCTCGCGCGATCGTGCCGCACTTCCTCGACTCGGGCGGCGGCCGGATCATCAACATCACGTCCGGCTGGGGCTTCCGCGGCGGGCGCAACAACTTCATGTACTCGATCGCCAAAGGCGGCGTGATCCAGCTGACGAAGGCGCTGGCGATGACCTACGCGCGCGACAACATCCGCTGTACCTGCATCGCCCCGGGCCTCTTCCCGCACACCGATGACGAAGCGATCCGGAACCAGCTCGGCGAGAAGCAGCCGATGGGTCGCGTCGGGTGGATGAACGAGATCGGCCCGCTGGCCGTCTACCTCTGCTCCGATGCGTCCGAGTACATGACCGGCGAGACCGTGCTGATCGATGGCGGCGCCATCGCGGCCGGCGTCACGCCCGCGGGCATGGTGCCCTCGGTGGAGGGTTAGCGCGATGACCTACTTCGATCTCTCGGGCAAGCACGCACTCGTCACCGCGGCCACCGGGCCGCTGCAGCGCGCCCTCGCCGTGGCGCTCGCCGAGGCGGGCGCGACCGTCTCCGTGACGACCCTGCACGATGATTCCGGCGAGGAGACCGAGGCGAACAGCATCGTCAACGAGTGCTGGTCGACTGGCTCCGGCGAAGGGCGGGCGGTCCGCCTCGACCTGACGAACCCTGCCGCCGTCGAGGATGCCGTGGCCTCGCTCGAGAGCGACATCGGGCCCATCGAGATCCTGGTCAACGGTGCGCACGAGGCGAACATCCAGCCGGTGGTCGACGTCGACCTTGCCGCGTGGGAGCAGGAACTGTCGCGCAACGCCACCTCGACGTTCGTGGCCACGCAGAGCGTCGGCCGGCGCATGCTCGAACGCGGTAAGGGCCGGGTGATCGTGCTGGTCTCGATCCTCGAGGACCGCGGCGTGCCTAACTGCGCACTGTTCGGCGCCTCGCAAGGCGCGATCCTCGGCTTCGCCCGCTCGCTCGGCATCGAGTGGGGACGGCAGGGCGTCACGGTGAACGCGATGGGAATCGGCTTCTACGACGACGTCGCGGGGCCGCAGAACGACGAGGCGCTGCACGCCGTCCTCGAGCGGTACATCCCCATGCGCCGGCTCGGGCAACCGTCGGACCTGCAGGGCACGGTGGTCTACCTCGCCTCGGACGAGGCCGCGTTCGTAGCGTCCGAGGTGCTCACCGTCGACGGCTCGATCGCGAACCACGCGTAGCGTCGACGGTCGGGTGTGCCCTCGGGGCGGTACGGTAACGCCATGACGACGCGCGGTCCCGAGGAGCTCGGTACGCCCGGTCCACACTGGCGGGGAGACGGCACGCTCGGGCCACGACACGAGCTGCGCGTTGAACAGGGCGTCGAGGAAGCACGCCCGCAGCCGCGCGCCTACGACCCGACGCTCACGCTGCCGCCGCCGGTGCGGCCCCGCATCGCCGGCGCACCCGTTGCGACGTTCGGACGTCGCCTCTCGGCAACGCTGCTCGACGGTGTGATCTTGGTGATCCTCCTGGGATCGACGGCGGCGATTTCGATCATTGGGCTCGACCCGGACATCGACGAAGCGCGGATCCAGGAGCGCTCGCAGTCCGTCGTGGTGCTGGCGCTGTATGGCTACCTGTTGCTGTTCAACGTCCTCGGCCGGTCACCCGGCAAGCGGGCGCTGGGGCTGCGTATCGTGCAGGCCGACGGGTCAGCGCCGGGCTTCGGAACCGGGCTGTCGAGGATGCTCGTCTCGCTGCTCACGCCGATCCTGATCGCCTACTTCTGGGCGGCGTTCGACGGCCGGGCGCAGGCCTGGCACGACAAAGCATCGGGCACCTATGTGGTGCATCCACCCAAAGATGAGCGCCGTCTGATCGCCCCGAACCGCGAGGAGACAGACCAGGTCACGTGGTCGTTCCCGGATCGGCCGGACTGACTGGCTGACTGACTGGAGCGAGTCGGCGTCGACTAGAGCTCGCGGCGGTAGAGCAGGCTGTCGTCGTCACCACTGGAGACGAACCCAGCCGACTCGAGCGCCTGTCGTGCGCGCTCCGTGTCTGGCGCGGCAATCGCTTCGACCCGTGCCGCACCGCGACCACGCGCGAACGCGCCGGCGGTGCGTGCGAGGTCGGACAGGCCTTCGCCGACCAGCCGCCGCAGGGAAGCGACCTTGGTGTCGCCCTCTGGCTGCCCGCGGTCGACAGCGGCGAAGCCGACGACCGTGTCGTCCTCGACGGCGACCCAGGCGCCGCGGCCGGGCTCGGCGTAGTAGATGAGGTCCTCGAGGTCGGGATCCAGCTCCACCGACGGCGGGTCGAACCCGGCGCCGAGCAGGGCCATGGTGACGAGAGCGCGGATGGCGCGTCCGTCCTCGACCTCTGCCTGCCGAATCTGCAAGATGCCTCGCCGCGGTAGCTGGTGGTCTGCCGGTGCCATTCGTGACTCCCGCCCTCGGAATGTTGCTGCCCCGCGCAGCACAACCATTCTACGCCGTTGCGTCTCCCGACCCAATGCGACGCGTTATGAGGAGCCCCGCAGGTGGCGATCAGGCGGTCGGCGCGGTCTCCCAGGGCAGCGTCCGCGGCTGCAGGATCTGCCGCACGGCGCCGTCTGCGACGAGCACGATCAGGTCGAGCGGGCCGTATGTTGCGGGGTTCATGCCGCGCACCGCCGCCGTGAGCAACTCCTCCTCGAGGTGGGCGAGGGGCGCCACCATGATCAGCGCCGAGAGGTCGGCGTCGCCGGCGGTGCGCTGCTCGACCGCGCGCTTGACCTCGCGGCGGAGCTGGCGGCGGGTCACTACGCCATCGGTCGGGTCGAAGGCGGGCGCTGCTCCGATCACCGTGACGCCCGCGGCGGCCGGCTCGGGGAGACGGGAGACGGTCCAGTAGTCGTGGACCGAGACATCCGTCACCTCCTCGGCGTTCAACAGCGAGGCACGGTCGCGCACCCTCGAGATCACGATGTCGATCTCGGCCTGCTCGCTCGAGAGGCGGTGCAGCGCGCGGGCGTCGAGGTGATACGCGCCGTTCACGCCCTCGGAGATGGTCGTCCACTGCGTGGCGAGCGGCCCGGTGACGGAGACGTACTGACCTTCGGCCTGCAGTTTGGCGAGCTTGAGCGTGACCGGCAGGCGCACCTCGCGACGGTCACCCGGGGACAGGCCGGCGAGGCCGCCGGCGAGCAGCACCCGGAACCGCGACCAGGCGGGCTCCTCGCGCGGGAACTGTGCGCCCGGCGGCACCCAGATCGCATACCCGGCACCGGCGATGGCGCCGTCCTCCATCACCTCGGTCGCCATCAGGCCCGCGAGCTCGTCTGCGCCGTCGAGGGCCTGCGAGTGATCGTCCCAGAGCAGCCCGACGGTGACGCCGATGCGTCGCTCGCGCTGGGTGATCAGCGCATCGAAGCCCTCGATCGATGCGCCGTCCCGGGCGACGCGGAAGGTGCGGAAGTAGCGCTCGCCCATCCAGCTGGCGACCAACTCGAGCGCGGCATCGCGGATCGGAATCATGCGCGGCGGGGGCGGCCGACTACTCGTCGGCCTCGGCGGCGAGGCGTTCGTCGCGCCGGTAGACGAGGGGCATCAGCCCGTGGTTGAGCACCTGCCAGCCAATGGCGAGGTTGAGGACGAGGAAGTCGATGACTGCGGCCCACTTGAGGAGCGTTGCGGCCGCCATACCGTCGTTACCGGTGCGCTGCATGAGGATGATCGCGCCCACGAGCAGGCCGAGCAGCACCGCGCCGCCGATGACGACATCCCAGTTCTTGATGAAACGCGTGAACGCGGCCATCAGCCCCACGGCCACCGCCAGGTTGCCGGCCATGAAGCCGAGGAGCGGCGTGCCGTGGTGGCCCCACGTCTCGAACGAGGCGAGGAAGAGCACCATAGCGCCGACCGGCGCCAGCGTGGCGAAGAGGATGCCCACCAGGTCTGCGCGCTTGAATCGCATGCCGTCGTTGCTCCCTCGACTCGGCCGTTCCCGGCGTTGGATGCGCCCTAGATGTTAGAGCGTGACTGGCCACCGTCTACATTCACCGTCGCGCCGAGGATCCAGGAGGCTCGGGACGAGGCAAGGAAGGTGACGACGTTCGCCACCTCCTCCGGCCGACCGAAGCGGCCGCCGGCGATGTTCTGCTCGATGAACGCGGCCATGCCGTCCGGGTCGTCGACCAGCCGCTGGCCCCACGATCCGCCCTCGAAGGCGACCGAGCCGGGGGCGACGTTGTTGACGCGGATGCCCTCCGCAGCCCAGTCGAGAGCGAACGCCTTCGACATGGCGATCTGCGCGGCCTTCGTCGCGTTGTACTGTGGCGGACCGCCCGACTCGCGGCCGAAGATCGAGGAGACGTTGACGATCGAGCCCAACGGCGAGGCGGCCAGATGCGCCTTCGCCAGCTCCGCCAGGCGCACCGCGGCGAGCACGTTCAGCTCGAACGAGGCCCGCCACCGCTCGTCGCTGTCGCCCTCGCGGATCGTCGCGCCAGCGTTGTTCACCAGCACGTCGAGGCCACCGAACGTCTCGAGGTGGCTCGCGATCAGGGCTTCGCAGGCGGCGGCATCCGTGACGTCGAGCGCGACGGGAACGACCTGCCGACCGCTGTCGGCGGCGATCGCCTCCGCGGTCGCGTGCAGCGCTTCCGCGCCGCGGGCGCAGATCGTGACGTCGGCGCCCTCGGCGGCGAACGCCTCCGCGATGGCACGACCGATACCGCGGCTGGCGCCGGTAACGAGCACTGACCGGCCGGTCAAATCGAGGTCCAGCGGGGCCCTCCTCGCGTGCGCGGCGCATGCTCGCAGCGTGCCCCGCTGCCGTCCAGCCGCCGCGCGCCACGTGGAGCGTTCGTTGACGCCCTCGATCGGCGGCCCGTAGCCTCGCGAGGAGGTGCCATCGATGCCGCACACTGCCCTCGCCACCGACGGCCATGTCGCGACGCTGACGCTCGATCCGCCCGCCGAGGGCTACGACCGGGGCTTCATCGAGGCGCTGGCAGACGCCTGCGCCTCCGTGGCCGGGGAGACTTCGACGGTGCGGGCCCTGGTGATCACGAGCAATGGCGCACTCGGGGGCGGCTGGTCGACCTCGGCGCTCGCCGAGGAGCGGACGCCCGGTGCGTCGCCCCTCGGCGCCGGCTTCGACGCGCTGGCCGCGGTGCCGCAGCCGGCGGTGATCGCGATCAGCGGCGAGGCGCATTCGGCCGGACTCGAGTTGGCGCTCGCCACCGACATCCGCGTCGCCAGCGAGAGCGCCACCTTCGCGATGCCGGACGCGGCGCTCGGCACGGTGCCGCTCGGCGGCGGCACGCAGCGACTCCCACGCGCGATCGGGCGCGCGCACGCGCTGCGGTTGCTGCTGACCGGCGAGGTCATCGGCGCGGAGGAGGCGCGACGCATCGGCCTCGTCTCGGCCGTCGTCGAGGACGCCCGCGTCGACGCTACGGCGCGCGCAATCGCGGACCAGATCGCGACACGGGGCCCAATTGCGACGAGGATGGTCAAGGAGGCGATCCACCGCGGATCGGAGATGGGCCTGCAACAGGCACTGCGTTACGAACTCGATCTGAGCATCCTGCTACAGAGCACCTCGGACCGCGCGGAGGGCGTGCGCGCCTTTGCGGCGAAGGAGCCGCCGACCTTCATCAACGAGTGAACGCATCCGGCAAGCTACGGCGCGGCGTACCTCGGAGGGGGTCGCGCGGGATTGTCATCAGGGCCGTCACGCGCGACGATCGCGGGCGGCAACCGAGGGGAGCCCAATGTGAACGTCATCCTCACCACCGAAGAGGTCCAAGCGGTGACCGCACTGGTCACCGCGCAGGTCCTCGACCACGTCGAACTGTCGAGCGCGACGCGGAAGCTGATCCGCGCCTGGCGCAACGACCACGATCTCGAAACGATGGGCCTCGATGAGCTGGCCGAGGTGGTCAACACCGCGCTCGGCAACCACATCGACGAGCGGACGACGCGCATGATGCGCCGCGCCGGCAAGGTCAAGCTCTCCACCGCGACGCGGCGCGTTTAGCCGCCGGCGCGAGGATCCGAGGAGGTTCCGATGAAGGTCGAATTCGACACCGAAGAAGTCCACGAGATGTTCGGCGCGATCGTCGATGAGCTGTTCGCGCTCAAGCTCGATCGCAGCGACCGCGCGGCCGTCCGCCGCTGGCGCTCCGATGACATGAAGGCCGGCTCGCCCGCGATCGCGATCCTCACCGAGAAGGTGAACGCCGCGCTCCAGCGTCAGCACGACCGCACCGAGGTGAGCCCGATCAAGAAGCCCGACTGGGCGACCTAGCGCCAGCAGGCGCGTCACCGGGGAGGCTCGCGAGGTCAACATGGCGGATCCCTTCGTGCTCTATGACCGCGAGGACGACATCGTCTGGCTGACGCTCAACCGGCCGGAGCGGTTGAACGCCGTGCACCTCGGGATGCGCGACGACCTCTGGAACATGCTCACGCTCGTGCGCGACGACCCGACCGTGCGGGTCGTGGTGCTGCGAGGCGCGGGCGACCGCGCGTTCTCGGCGGGCGCGGACATCCTCGAGTTCGGGACCTCGCCGTCGCTCATCGAGTCACGCGACGCGCGACTGCAGCGGGACCTCTGGGCGACGATGTCGGGCCTGCGCATGCCGCTGATCGCCTCGCTGCACGGCTTCGCTTTCGGCGCCGGGCTCGAGATGTCGCTCTACTGCGACCTCCGCATCGCCGCCGAAGACGCGCGGTTCGGCCTGCCCGAGGTCTCGCTCGGCTACCTGCCCTCGGCCGGCGGGACGCAGACGCTGCCGCGCCACGTCGCGCGCAGCGAAGCGTTGCGGCTGGCCACGACCGGCGATCCATTGACCGCCGCCGAGGCGTTCGAGCGCGGCCTCGTGCACCGTGTGGTGCCGAACGACGACCTCGAGCGGACCGTGCGCGAGCTGGCGCTGCGATTGGCCTCGTACGATGCGGCGGCGATCGCCGCGACGAAGCGGGCGGTCGTGGAAGGCATCGACCTGAACCTCCAGGACGGCCTGACGCTGGAGCGCCGCCTCGCGGCGTCGGTCGCATAGCGGCGTGAGGCAACTCTTCGAACGGCTGCCCCGCTGGCATCTACCGGGAGGTACCGGCCCGGCCATGCTGCTGATCGTCTCGGCCGTCGGAGTGGCGACCGTGCTCTGGGGCATCTTCTTCGCCAACCCCGACATCACGGTGGTGCATTACGACGCCGGGCCGATCGAGGACTTCGAGATCCGGCAAGTGAATGCCTTTCCCGAGATTGACCTCTACATCTACGGCCTCGACAACGGCATCGTTCGCGCCCTGGACGGGCGCGTCGAGTCGAGCGGCTGCAGCGTGCGCTGGCTGCCCGGCGACCGCCGCGGCCTGGCGCGCAACCCGGGCTCGCTCCCCGGCGCCTTCGAGGACCCCTGCAGCGGCGCGGTGTGGTCGGTTGAGGGGAACGCGATCAGCGGCACGAGCGAGCCGTTACGAACACCACAGGTCACGTTCGTGCCGAACGCGGACGGAAAACTGCACGTCAGAGTCGAGCTGATCAACCATCCGCTCGGTCAACGCTAAGCGACGCCGGTGCGGCCTCGATCGGGGTGCTGGCGGCGCCTCGGCGGCCGTCTGGCGTGGTAGAAACCCATTGCCTATGATGGCGCGGCTCACGATGGAGACCGCATGAACACGGCCGAATTCCTGACGATCAGCGCCGCGATCGTCCCTGATCGCATCGCCCTCTCCGAGGCTGGTCACGAGATCACGTACCTGGAGTTGCAGTCGCGGGTGAACCGCCTCGCGCAGTCGCTCCAGTCGCTTGGTGTCAGCCGCGGGCAGAACGTGGGCGTGATGGCCGTCAACTCGACCGACATGGTCGAGCTGTATTACGCCGCCGCCTCCCTCGGCGCCACGTACGTGCCGCTCAACTTCCGCGCGAAGCCGGAAGAGCTGCAGTACATGGTCGACTCCGCCGACATCAGCGTGCTCTTCGTCTCCGAGCGTTACTGGTCGCTCTTCGAGGGCATCGCCAGCGACCTGCCGAGCCTGCAGCACGTCTGCACGATCGGCTTTGAGCACGATGGCAACGAGAGCGTCGAGGGCCTGCGGGCCCGCGGCGAGGACATCCCGGTCTTTGTCGAGATCGACGACGACGATGCGACGCTGATCATCTTCACCTCCGGCACCACATCGTTGCCCAAGGGCGTCGTGCTCTCGTACCGCGCGCTGACGGCGCTGGTCGTGAACACACAGGGGCCAGCCGACCCGGTCTCAGACCAGCAGGTCGTGGCCGTGAGCGTCGGCTTCTATCACATCGCCGGAGCGACCACGATGATGAGCGCCATCTTCTCCGGCCGTCAGCTGGCGATCATGCCCGCGTTCGATCCAGACGGCTGGCTCGACCTCGTCGAGCAGCGCGGCGTGACCCACGCCTTCGTCGTGCCGACGATGCTGAAGCGCATCCAGGAGACCGACGGCATCGAGCGTCGCGACCTCTCGAAGCTCGAGCTCATCACCTACGGCGCCGCGCCGATGCCGTACGAGGTGGTGCGCCATGCCGTGGACGTCTTTGGTCCGCACGCCCAGAACGTCGGGCTGATGAACGCCTACGGTCAGACCGAGGCCACCGGCTCGATGACGTTCCTGGGGCCGGACGACCACCGCCTCGACGGCACGCCGGAGGAAGACGAGACGAAGCTGCACCGGCTGCGCTCCGTAGGCCGCCCGATGCCCGACGTGGACATCGGCATCCGCGCGCCCGACGGCCGCATCCTGTCGTCCGGCGAGGACGGCGAGATCTGCATCCGCGGCGACCGCGTGATGAAGGGCTACCACAAGCGCGAGGACGACACGACCGAGGCGCTGGCGGAGGGCTGGCTGCACACCGGCGATGTCGGGCACCTGGACGAGGACGGCTACCTGTTCATCACCGGGCGCATCAAGGACATGATCATCCGCGGCGGCGAGAACATCGCGCCCGCGGAGATCGAGCAGGTCCTGGAGGATCATCCGGCCGTCGCGGAGGCGGCGGTGATCGGCGTGCCGGACAACGAGTGGGGCGAGGTCGTCAAGGCCGTGATGGTCGCAGCCGAGGACGTGCAGGCGAGCGAGGATGACCTCACCGACTACGTGAAATCGCGCCTCGCCTCGTACAAGGCGCCGGCGTACTACGCCTGGACCGACGAGCTGCCGCGTAACCATCTGGGCAAGATTCTGAAGACCGATCTGCGTGAGCAGTTCGGCGCGGCAGCCGCCGGCTAGGCGACTGTTCGAGCACACCGCTGCGTGCATGCGGGAGCGTGCGCGGGCGGTGAGAGATGCGGAGCGTTGATGTCGCAGACGCCTGACACTCGCGAAGCGCCTGCGCCCGCCGCCGCTGTATCCGATCCCATCGCGCTGACCTCGACGAACAGCGCCAGCGGAGCGTCGAGGCTCCTCGGCGCGTGGTGGACACCGGCCGTCGGCATCGCCGGGGTCGGGCTGTTCGGCAGTGCCAGCGCCGCGCGCGCCGAGATCGCGGGACGCGAGTCGTTCTTCAACGTGGCGCAGCCGTGGGCGGTCTACCTGTTCATGGCCGCACTCGTCGGGCTGCTCGTCTACGGCATGGTGCGCCACGCCAGCCTCTGGATGATCGGCCAACCGACGCCGGGCCTGCTGCGCGACCTGCCGCAGCGCTTGCGCAACACGGCGCGCCTCGGCCTCGCACAGGACAAGGTCCGGCGCGACCGCTACGCCGGCATCATGCACTGGTGCATCCTCTCCTCGATCGTGGTGCTCACGCTCGTGACGGCCCAGGTGGCGATCGAGGACGACACGGCGCTCGAGTTCCTCAACGGCGACTACTACCTGTTCTTCTCGTTCTATGGCGACCTCTTTGGCCTGATCGGCCTGATCGGCGTGGGCATGGCCCTCTATCGCCGCTACTTCTCCGACTTCCACCGCATCCGCTGGGACGAGCGCCTCGAGGATCACGCGATCATCTGGGGCCTGGGGCTGGTGCTGGTCTCCGGGTTCCTCGTCGAGAGCGCACGCATCAACGTGACGGAGTTGAACGTCGACGTCGCCGAGGACTGGGCGCCGTTCTCGTTCGTCTCGTACGGGATCGCTCAGTTCATCGAGATCTTCGACTTCACGGACGGACAGGTGCTGTCGCTCCACACGTGGGGCTGGTGGACGCACATTTCGCTCGCCTTCGGTTGGCTCGGGCTGATCGTGTTCACGCGGCTCGACCACCTGATCTTCGCGCCGGTGAACGCCTTCCTGCTGCGCACCGATTCCCCGGGCCGCCTGGAGCCGATCGGGAACTTCGAGGAGCTCGAAGTCTTCGGCGTGGGCCATATCCAGGACTTCACCTGGAAACAGTTGTTCGAACTCGACGCGTGCGTCCGCTGCGGGCGTTGCACCGAGGTCTGCCCGGCCAACATCGCCGGCCAACCGCTGTCACCGATGCACCTGATCCAGGACCTCAAGGCCCACCTCGCGGATGTCGGTCCGGATATCCAGCGCGTGATGCACGAGGGCGGCGATGGCCGTGCCGTCGCCGAGGTGGCGATGGTTGGCGACGTGATCAAGGACGAGACGCTCTGGGCCTGTCGCACTTGCGGCGCCTGCGTGCAGGAGTGCCCGGTCATGATCGAGCACGTCCCCACGATCGTGGACATGCGCCGCTTCCTGGTGATGAACGAGGCGCGCATCCCCTCGACGGCGCAGCAGGCGCTCGAGAACCTCGAGACGCGGGGCCACCCCTGGCGCGGTACCGCGCTCGAGCGGACAACGTGGATGGACGGGCTCGGCGACGTGCCGATCTTCGATGGCACGCAGGAGTATCTCTACTGGGTGGGCTGCTCCGGCTCACTCGTCGAGCGCAACCTGCCGATCACGAAGGCCGTGTTCCGCCTGATCCGCGAATCGGGGACGTCGTTCGGGGTGCTGGGGCAGGAGGAGACTTGCAACGGCGACCCGGCGCGCCGCCTGGGCAACGAGTACCTCTACACGATCCTCGCGGAGCAGCTGATCGAGACCTTCAAGAGCAAGAACGTGCAGCGCGTGATCACGAACTGCCCGCACTGCTTCAACACGTTCAAGAACGAGTACCCGCAGTTCGAGGGCCACTTCGAGGTCCTCCACCACACCGAGTTCCTAAACTCCGCCGTCAAGGATGGGGCGCTCAAGCCCACGCACAGCGTGGCGGCAAACGGCGCGAACACCGAGGTCGCCTACCACGACTCGTGCTACCTCGGGC
The DNA here is from genome assembly GCA_965226785.1 of Dehalococcoidia bacterium. GTDB lineage: Bacteria > Chloroflexota > Dehalococcoidia > UBA2979 > UBA2979 > CBDDEC01. The sequence continues at coordinate 679,749 of CBDDEC010000003.1, read as the reverse complement.
GGATGAACGGCCAGTACGACGCGCCGCGCCAGCTGATCGAGATGGTGCCGGGCGCGGACCTGGTCGAGATGCGGCGCAACATGAGCAACGGCCTCTGCTGCGGCGCGGGCGGCGGCAACATGTGGCAGGAAGAGATCGGCGAGCGACGTGTGAACCACGTGCGGGCGGAAGAGGCAGTCGCCACTGGCGCCAGCCAGGTGATCTCCAACTGCCCGTTCTGCATCCAGATGTTCGAGGACGGTGTTCCGGCCGTGCAGCCCGAAGAGGAGGGTCGCATGCGTCCCTTCGACATCGCGGAGCTGCTGGAACGCTCGGTGTTCGGCCCGGAGGGCGACGACGCCGCCTCGGTAGCCGGTCCGGCCGTGGAGGCGGAGTGAGCCGTTCGTCACGAGACGCTAACGGCGCGAGCGCACAAGATAGTCAACCGGCGGGCGGTCACCAGCGACCCGACCACGCGCCGCGGCGGGGCTCCGGCACTCCACTTCGGGACCCCGGTATGGAGGATGAGTATGCACTTCGTGGTCTGCGCGAAGCAGATTCCCGACCCCGAAACGCCACCCTCGGCGTTCAAGATTGACCCCGGCGCCAACGAGGTCGTCCCAGCACAGGGCATCGCCCCGGTCCTCAGTCAGTTCGACGGGATCGCGGCCGAGGCGGCACTCCAGATCAAGGAGTCCCCGGGCGACGACACCCGCATCACCGTGATCTCGATGGGCGCCGAGTCGGCGGCCGCCGCCATCAAGCAGGTGCTCGCGATGGGCGCCGACGAGGGCGTCTTGCTCGAAGATGCAGCGTTCGAGGGCGGCGACTCGCACACGACGGCCACGGTCCTGACCGCGGCCATCAACAAGCTGGGCGATGTCGATGCCGTGTTCTGCGGCCGCCAGGCGGCCGACTGGGACGTGGGCCAGGTCGGCCTGCTGATCGCCGAGGGCCTCGGCTGGCCCTGCTCGATCATCGCCAAGGAGGTGAGCCTGGAGGACGGCACGATGTCCGTCCAGCGCGTGCTCGCGGACGGCTACGAAACCGTCGCGCAGGCGCTGCCGGCGGTCGTGACCGTATCCAACGAGTTGGGCGAGCCCCGCTACCCGAAGCTCCCGCAGATCATGCAGGCCGCGAAGAAGACCGTGACGATGTGGTCTGCGGCCGACCTGGAGCTCGACCCCTCGACGGTCGGCGCTGCCGGCTCGCGACTCAAGCTCGAGCGGCTGTTCATCCCCGAGCGCGAGGGCAACGTCGAGCTGATGGACGGCGACACGCCGGAGGCGCAGGCACAGCAGCTCGCAGCGCGCCTCCGCGAGGAGAAGGTGCTCTAGCCCGTCGCCCACCGAGACACGCGCCGGAGCGCACAAGAAGGAACGAACGATGGCACACAACATCCTGGTCGTGGGTGAGCTCGACGGCGACGCTCCCACCTCGACAACACTGGAGCTCATCGGTGGGGCGCAGGGTCTGGCCGATGGCGGCAGCGTGAGCGTGACCCTGCTTGGCTCGACCGCCGGCAGCGCGGCGGCACTGGCCCACGCCGGCGGCGCCAGCACCGCCTATGTCTCCTCGGACGCCGGCTACGACGAGTTCCGGGGCGACCAGTGGCTTGCCGCCGTCGAGGCGGCGGTCGAGCAGTGTGACGCCGACGTTGTGCTGATGGCACAGTCCGTCGTCGGGCGCGAGCTCGGACCGCGATTGGCCTATCGCACGAACAGTGCCGCGGCCATGGACTGCGTGTCCGTCGCCGACAACGGAGGCTCGATCGTCGCGACGCGATCGTGCTACGGCGGCAACGCGCTCGCTGAGTTCTCCTTCGCCACCTCGCCGGCCATCGCCACCGTGCGCGCGAAGTCGATGGACCCCACCTCGACCGGCGGCGGCGGCGAGACCGTCGAGCTGCCGGCGGCGGGCGACTCCCGCACCTCGATCACCGGACGCCAGGCGATCGAGGCGGAGGGCCTCCAGCTCACTGACGCCTCCGTCGTCGTCTCCGGTGGCCGCGGCCTCGGCGGCCCGGAGGGCTTCGAGATCGTCGAGGCGCTCGCCGCAGCGATCGGGACCGACAAGGCAGCCGTTGGTGCCTCCCGCGCTGCCTGCGACCTCGAGTGGTACCCGCCGAGCCAGCAGGTGGGGCTGACGGGCAAGGTTGTCACCCCGGACCTCTACATCGCGATCGCCATCTCCGGCGCCAGCCAGCACATGGCGGGCTGCTCCGGTTCGAAGACGATCGTGGCGATCAATCGCGACCCGGAGGCCAATATCTTCGAGGCCGCACAGTTCGGCATCGTGGGCGACTACAAGGCCGTGGTTCCTGCACTGATCGACGCCGTGAACGCTCTGGACTAAGGCCGGAGCGTCGACCGCAACTCGGCCGCGAACAGCGCCCGCTGAGCAGTAGGAATCATGAGGCCGGGTGGGTGCAGAGCCTTCCCGGCCTTTCTCACGTCGGAACGTCATCTCCGCGGCCCACCAGCGGCGTTCCCGGCCGCTCAAGGGCGCTCAGTCCCAAATACTGGCGAAACCTCGATTGCGCGTGATCGTGCGATCTTTTACAATCGTTTTCCGAGGCGGGGGGCCTCGGTCCGAGGGCCTGAGCGATACCCCACATGGGTATCGAACGGGCGACCGGCACTCAGCGGCGGCGCCTAGATGCGGGCATCCGCCGAGACGATATGGACCAGCGAGTGCCATCCGGAGAACCTCGACGTTGCAGCTGCTGCCAGAACGGGGCGGCGGGCGCGGGAATCGACCTCACCTCGGTCACAACATCCCTCAACAAGGAGCGAGTATGACCGTCATCGGTCTCACCGGCGGCATCGCCTCGGGCAAGTCGACCGCCTCCCAGCTACTGCAAACGCACGGCGCCATCATCATCGACGCTGACAAGCTCGGCCACCGGGTCTACGAGCCGGGCACACAGGGGTTCGAGAAGGTGGTCAACGCCTTCGGCCACGACATCGTCACGCCGGAAGGCCAGATCGACCGCCGCGTGCTCGGTGGCAAAGTCTTCGGCGCGCCGGAAGAGATGGACAGGCTGACCGCGATCTCCTGGCCGGAGATCCGGCGCATGGCGATCGAGGACATTGCCGAGGCGAGGGCGCGCGACCCCGAGGCCATCATGGTCCTTGAGGCGGCGGTCCTGTTCGAGGCGGCATGGGAGGATCTCTGCGATGAGGTGTGGACGATCAGTACAAAGCTCAAGGTCGCCATCGCACGCCTCCAGACGCGCAACGGCCTGACGAAAGAGCAGGCCCTGGCGCGCATCGACGCGCAAATGACCAACAAGGACCGCGCGGAGCGCTCCGACGTGAAGATCGACAACTCGGACGACTTCGAGAAGTTCGAGAAGCGGATCGAACGCCAGTGGAGGGCGCTACAGAAGCGAATCCCGGCAGGAGCGGCTCGCAAGTAGCAGGCCACTGCGTGACAATGCTCCCTTGCGGGCTCGACTCCCAGCCGGTCGCCCGAGCCTGACAGCATTGGTGGGAACAGCTTGACGACTGCGACACAACACGCTCCCGGCTTCAAGCAACTGCAGGTCGAAGACTTCCGTCTCACGGAGGAGCCCTTCTACCTGCCGATCAGCGACGAGGTCCAGCTCTTCGAGACGGCGTATGCCGACCAGGTGCCGGTGCTGCTCAAGGGCCCGACTGGCTCCGGCAAGACCCGCTTCGTCGAGTACATGTCCTGGCGTCTCCACAACAAGGAGGGCTCCGACACGAACGAGGAAGGCGTCCCGCTGATCACCGTCGCCTGTCACGAGGACCTGACCGCCTCCGACCTCGTCGGCCGATACCTCCTCGAGGGCGACGACACCCGCTGGATCGACGGGCCGATCGCGCGCGCGGTGAAGGCTGGAGCGATCTGCTACCTCGACGAGATCGTCGAGGCGCGCAAGGACACGACCGTCCTCATCCACCCGCTGACCGACTACCGACGACTGCTACCCGTAGACAAGCGCGGCGAACTGCTGGAGGCCGCGGACGGGTTCCTGCTCGTCATGTCCTACAACCCCGGCTATCAGTCGGCGCTGAAGGATCTCAAGCACTCGACGCGACAGCGGTTCATCGCCATCGAGTTCGACTACCCACCGCGCGACCTGGAAGCCCAGATCATCGTCCGCGAGTCGGGCGTCGAGGCCGACATTGCACAGGAACTGGCGAAGCTGGCCGAAAAGGTGCGGAACCTCAAGGAGCACGGCCTCGCCGAGGGCGTGTCGACCCGCCTGCTGGTCTACGCGGGTAAGCTGATCGCGGGCGGGGTCACGCCGCGTCGTGCTTGCCAGACGGCCATCGTGTGGGCCCTGACCGACGATTCCGAGGTCCAGCGTTCGATCGAAGAGGTTGTCACCTCGATCTTCGAGTAACCACCCGCCGGCCGGTCGTCTCACCAGCACCGACCCCAGGGCGCCGGGAGTCTTATGGGCAACGTCGAGGAGCTGACCAGACGCTACGATGAGCAACTGCGCGGCTTCGGCGCATCGCTGCCGGACGACTTCGCCCAGGGCGCGACCGCCCTCGCAGACCAGCTCGACGACGCACAGCTCGAGAGCTGGGCGGCCGAAGGCGTGGCGCTCGCCAACCACAGTCTGCGTTCCTGGGAAGCGGCCGCAGAATACTTCCGCGCCAGTCCACGAGTCCTGCCGCGCCTCGGCGCCGCGGGCCTGCAGAATTGGCTCAGCCTCGCAACGGAACTGGCCTCGCGCTCCTCGCTGATGTCGGCCGCCTTCATCAAGGCCACGCCGGAGGTGCTGGGTGCGCTGGACCCGGATGACCTCGAGGAGTGGTCGCAGCAGGGCGACCGGCTCTGCCGCGGCAACTGGAAGTCGATCGCCCTGGCGGCCCTGTACTTCCAGAGCAGCCCCGCGCTCCTGGGCTCGCTGCCGCTGTCCTCGGTCGGTCGCCTGGTCGACATCGTCGATCAGCTGACGGAGCGCTCATACGAACTCGCCACGACCTGCCTCGAAGGCTCGGGGCCGATCTTCTCGAAGCTGGCCGCCGCCGACCGCGAGCCGTTCTTGGTCTTCGCGCGGGCGGTGACGCGCGCGTCTTGGGCCGACACGCGACTCTACTTCGAGCGCGGGCCGAAGCTCCTCGAAGCGATCGCGCCGGAGCAGCGCGCCTCCTTCCTCGATCTGGCCGCCCGCGTCACGACCGAGGTCGGGCGACAGGGCTTCCCGCTGTTCGCCGACGCCGCGCAGGCGCTGAGCGAGGTCGAGCCGGAGGTCCACGAGGACCTGATCGGCTTCGCCTCGCGGCTCGCGCCGGGCAGCCCGACGGCAGCGATGGAGTACCTGAAGACCGCGCCATTCGTGCGTAGCCGGCTGACCCCGGAGCAGATGTCCAGCTGGTCGCAAACCGGTGTCGACATCCTGCTGGTCGAGCACAACGCGGAAGGCGCCGAGGCTTACTTCCGGCTGGAGTCGACGCGTGCGGAAGACATGCTCGCCCAGCTCTCTGCGCGCATCGAGCTGAGTTCGGTCAATTCGCTGTTGCGCATGTATGCGAAGGCGCTCTCGGGCGAAGAGGTGTCCGTGCAGTCTTCGGAGCAGCTCGTCGACCGCAACATCGGCTGGGTCACCGAGACCAGCGCCACGACCGAGGGTTCCTCGATCTACCTGCCGCCGTTCGTTGAGACCTTCGAAGACCAGAGTTCCAACTTCCAGGTGTTCAAGGTCTTTGCCACGCACCAGGCCGGTCGCATGGAGTTCGGATCATTTCGCTACGCGTTCGACCTCGACGGCACTCACGCCACCGCCTCGGCGGCCACACGCGAGGCCGCGCGGCCTGCGCCAGCCGAAACCGCGGAGGGCGGCAGCGCCGGTCCAGTCACAGACATGCAGCGTTACTTCAACATCTTCGATGACCGGCCGCTGATCTCCGGCCTGTTCACCGTCGCCGAGGACACGCGCGTCGATGCGACGGTGTCCCGCGAGTACAAAGGCATCAGTGGCTGGCTGCAGCGCCTGCAGTCGCACGAAGCCGAGCGCCGTCCGCCGATCGAGCAGATGGGGCTGCGTCAGGCCTTTGTCGAGAACCTGCTGCGCGCCTCCCTCGGACGGCCCGACACCATCCGCTGGCCGGCGTCGCTGGCGCGCGAGATGACGGACTCGCTGGGCGCCCTCAAGCTCGTCGAGGAACCGGCCGCCACCGTGCAGGACGCTGCCGAAGTAGCGTCTGCGATCTATGACATCGCCATCTCCATCCCGAACGTCGCGGAAGGCCTCGCTGACGGCAAGTTCGAGGAGCCGACCGAGGACATGATCTCGGTCGAGCCGGGGATGCCCGGCGGCGGCGACGCCGACCCCTCGATGCTGCCGAATAGCGAGGAGATGGCGTTCGAGAACCCGCCGCAGCCGGAGTTCCGTGGCGACTTCAAGCCCGAACTGGTGCAGCTGATGACCAAGCTCAAGCTGCAGCAGGAGGGCGGCGAGGACGCCGTCAGCTCGCCGCTGACCAAGGAGCAGCTGATGGAGCTGCTGGAAAACTCCGTCGAAATCACGATCAGCGAGTGGGCCGAAGGCGACCTCGACGCCAGCCTCGGCATGTTCCTCGACAACATCGAGAAGGACGCCGGCACGCCTGCTGGCGACGGCCAGCAGGACGACGAGAGCGCCGAGGACCAGCCGGGCAGCGGTGAAGGCGATGACTCCGAGCTCGAGGTCGAGATCGATTGGACCTACTACGACGAGTGGGACTTCCGCGCCGGTGACTACCGGCCACGCTGGACGCGCGTCGGCGAACGGGTCGCGTCCGAGGGCGACGAGGACTTCTACGAGGAGACGCTGCGCCGCTACCACGGCCTCGTGATGGAGACCCGCCGCCAGTTTGAGCTAATGCGGCCGGAATCCTTCCGCAAGATCAAGCGCCTCGAGGATGGCAATGAGATCGACCTCGACCAGGCGATCGAGTTCCACGTCGACAAAAAAGCGGGCGTCGGCCCGCTCGCACGCATCTACACGCGCCGCAACAAGATCGAGCGCGACGTCGCGGTGGCCTTCCTCCTCGACATGTCAGCGTCGACTGACGAGGAGATCGAGAAGCAGCGCCAGAAGTACGACGACGAGGAAGAGGATTTCGACGGCGACCCGCGGAAGTACTTCCAGTGGCTCGCCCAGCGCCGAGCGCGGCAAGCGATCGAGCCGCCAAAGCGCATCATCGACCTCGAGAAAGAGTCGACGGTGCTGATCGTCGAGGCACTCGAGGCGATCGGCGATGTGTACGGCATCTACGGCTTCTCCGGGTACGGCCGTGACAACGTCGAGTTCCACACGATCAAAGACCTGGACGAGACGTTCAACGAAAAAGTGCGTAGGCGCATCGCCAAGATCGAACCGATCCGCTCCACGCGGATGGGGCCGGCGATCCGGCACACGGTCACCAAGCTCAAGAACTACGACGCGAAGGTGAAGATCTTGATCCTCGTCTCCGACGGTCGCCCGCAGGACCATGGCTACGGGCGCGACCGCACCGAAAAGGAATACGCGGTCCACGACACAAAGCAGGCGCTCGTCGAGGCGAAGCGCGATTCGATCACGCCGTTCCTGATCACCGTCGACAAGGAGGGCCACGACTACCTCAAGCAGATGTGCGACGACATCGGCTATGAGGTGGTGGACGAGATCGAGTCGCTGCCGCGGCGTCTGCCGACCCTCTACCGGCACCTGGCGGCCGACTAGCCTCCGACCCCGGCGAAGACCAACGAGAACGAGGCCCCGAAGGGCCTCGTTCCTGCCTGTGCCTGGTGTGGGCTAGCTCCCGACGTGGGATGCGAGTCGCTCGGCCTGAGCCGGGCGCTCGCTTATCGGGAGCCCACTGTCTGCTTCAAGGGTCTGCTCCGATCTCAGCCGGTCGGCGTTCCGGGGAGCCCCAGAGGGGGCATGGAAGGCTGGATAGACACCCAGTCTCCCCCTTTCCGAGTAGTCGGCCCTGGAGCGAACGAGACCCAAACGGACCTCGCCGCCCTGACATGCACCTTGCGAGGCTCAGCCTACGCCGTCCGAGATTCGTGCGAGTGTGCACGAGTACGAAGCGGCTCGGCCCGATCGGCAGGGTCGCAGGCGGGGCATTCGCTAGTCCTCGACGGAGGGCTCCTCGGCCGCATGATCTTCAGCCGCAGGATCTACAGCGGGCCAAGCCTCATCGGCACGCTCGGTCATGCGGTAGAAGTGCCAGCGCTCTCGCGCATAGAGCCAGTGCAGGACCAGCAGCACCATCAGTCCGACGAGCACCACGACGCCATCGACGGCGAAGACGAGCTGTTCCGACAGCTGCCCGCCCCGCGGCGCGGACAGACCATGCAGCGCCAGGGCCAGCGCCGCGGAGCCGACCCCGAGGCGAATCAGTGCGGTGCCGAGGTAGCGCGAGGCGTCGGTCCAGACCCGGCGGTCCGACTCCGTGTACCGGTTGCGAACCGTTATTGACGCCGCCGTCGGCGAGCGCCGCATGCCAAGGCCGAGCCAGGCCACCAGCAGCGACAGCACGACGAAGACGAGCGTGACGAAGAGATCGGTGCTCACGCCTTGCCCACCTCGGTCAGCTCGTAGCGCCACGGCTCGCGATCGACGACCAAGGCCCGTTCGGCCGCGGCGAGCACGTCCAGGTGCCCGATCACTTCCGTCATCGCCTGTCCGATACGCATGTCCGGCAGCCGGCGGAACAGCGTCCACGCCACCTCGAACGCCGTGGTCGCGCCCCCGTCCAGGGCCGCGACGATGCGACGGGCGCGGCGGTCGTGGTGCTCGGAGAAGCGCTCGAAGAGTGAGCGCGCATCGTCGACCGGAGCGCCGTGGCCAGGGAGGATGCGTCCGACCGGCAGCTCTGCCAGGGCCGCGACCGAGGCGAGGAAGGGCGGCAGCGAGGGCCAGCGCTCCGTGGTCGATCCCCCTTCGAGGGCATCGGCGAAGTGCAGGCCGGGCGTCGGGATGGTCGTCGGAAGGAGTGTGTCGCCGGTGTAGAGCTGGCGTCGCTGCTCGTTCCAGGCGACGACGTTGCCGGGCGTGTGGCCTGGCGCCGGCAGCACCTTCAGCTCGCTGCCATCCGCGAGCTCGAAGCGGACGCCCTCGGCTGGTTCGAGCGCGCCGGCGGGACAGGGCGACCAGGCGAGGCCCCGTCGCCCACGCGCCGCAGCGAGCGGGGTGAGGATGGCCTCGGGGCAGCCATGACGCCGCAGCTCGTCGATCCGGAGCGTGCGCTGCGCATCGTTCGCCGCCGCGCCCGCCGCGACGGCGCGCCGATCGTCCGCGCCCGCGAAGATGCGCGCACCGAGCTCCGCCCAGTGTGGCGCGAGCCCCGCGTGGTCGATGTGTGCGTGCGTCACGACCACCGCGCTGACCTCGGACGGCACGAAGCCGAGGGCTTCGGCGCGGTCGACGAGGGCGTCCCAGCTGGTCTCGCCAGCGCTCGTCCGGTAGTCGAGACCGGCATCGATCAGCAGCATGCCGCCGTCGGCGAGCCGCAGCGGGTAGACGTTGTTGTCGCCGAGGACGATGCGGTCGGTGTCGCTCACCCGCCGAGCGTACCCGGCCGCGCGGCGGAGGGCAGCGCGTGGCGGCGTATCCTCACGAGCCATGACGATCGGTCCCGGGACGCCGCAATCGGTGCCTCAGTCCGCTGAGGAGGTCACACCTGCGTGGCTGACAGTCGCGCTGCGCAGCGGCGGCGCGCTCGACGCCTCCTCGCGCGTCGCGAACGTCCAGACCGAACGCATCGGCGTGGGATCCGGGTACGTGGCCCAGCTCTTGCGCCTGCGGGTCGCATACGAGCCGCCCGAGGCTGGACCGGCGTCGGTCATCGCCAAGCTCCCGGCGGCGCCCGAGATGCAGCGCTCGTGGTGGGCCGGCTATGTGCGCGAGTGGCGCTTCTACCATGACCTGGCCGGCCACGTCCCGCTGACGACGCCGCGCTACCTCGGTGGCGCCGTCAGCGAAGCCGACCAGCTCGCCGCTACGCTGCTCGAGGATCTCGGCGACGACGCCAGCGCGGTGCGGCAGGAGGACGGCGCGTCGCTCGACCTCGCCGAAGCGGTGGTCGACGCCCTCGCTACGCTTCACGCCGCGTTCTGGCGACGCGATCCACCTTCGTGGCTCGCGACCGACGCCGAGGCGGCAGCGGAGTCGCTCGCGAGCTTCACGCGCGTCGGCGCGCGGGACCTCGCGCGCTACGCCGCAGGGGATCCGCCAGTCCCCGCCGGACTGCTCGAACTGGTGCCGCGGCTCCACGAGCTGGTGGCCGCTGCCTCGCTCCGGCTGCGGTCCGCGCCGCAGACGCTGGTCCACGGCGACGTGCGGCCCGACAACCTGCTCTTCCCCTCGGCAGACAAGCGCGACTTCGTCGTGATCGACTGGCAGGGCGTCGCCTGGAACGCCGGCGCCTGCGACCTCGCGTACTTCCTCGGCCAGAGCCTCGAGCCCGCGTTGCGTCGCGAGCACGAACGCGATCTACTCACGCGCTACCTGGGCGGACTCGCTACCGGGGGCGTCGAGGGCTATGGCGTTGATCGCCTGTGGGACGACTACCGCCTCGGCCTGATCGTCGCGCTGTTCAGCCCGGTCGGCTGGGCTGCCGAACTGCACACCGCCGAGGACCTGAGCCGCGCCGATGGCCCGCTCGGTCGCGTCGCGCGCGACATCGTGGAGCATGGGGCACCGTTGCTCCGCGCGCTCGCGCTCCGCAACTGGGCTGCCGTCGAGGAGACGCGCGCCCTCGACGTGCTCTAGACGCCGAACACCCATGGCCAGTAGATAACTAGCCGACTGCCGTCGCCCGACCAGAGGGTAAAAATCTGCGCGCCCGATCGGGCGTCCGAGCTGCGCGGGCCCACGAAGGCGGTCGCACGCCTGCCCGTGCTGAGGTCGTACGTCTCAATTCGGTCCACGACCATGCGCTCGCCGGACTGGCCGCCTGGATCGACCTTCTGGAAGTGCAGGGCGAGCCTGCTCCCGTCCGGAGACAGCGCGGCAGCCACCGCCTGCTGTCCCGACGAGCGTGATGCCGAAGGCGCAGCCCTCGAAGTCGCGCAGCGTCGCGACGAGGTTCGTCCCGTCCGAAGCGAGTTCGTCGATGCGCCCCGACAGCACGAGGACCGGCTCGAGGCCGCGGCGCTTGTAGATCGTGAACCCGGTGTCATCGTCAAGGCGGCTGCCGAAGCTGATACCGAGGAAGACGCCATCCGCGCTGTGGATGACATCCCCGGGCCGGTCGAGGAGGAGCGCATGGTCGATGCTGACCCCGTGCTCGCTCACGACGATCAGCTCGTCACGGATCGACCAGAAGGCGTTCGGAGCACCGGGCACGATCGATGCCTCGATCGCCTCAGGGTCCACGAGCACGGTCCGGTCGGAACCCAGGTCGATGTAGCGACCGTCGCCAGACCACGCGCCCAACGGGAAGCGATCGCACTGGCAGCGGGCCTGGTCCCGAATGACGGTAGTGCGGTCGCCGGTTTCGAGGTCGACTAGTACGAGATCGTAGAGGTTCGGGCTCACAAACTGGCCCGGCGCCGGGGGACGCGTGACGCGCTCGATGCGGTATCGGAGGTCAGGGCTCAGGTCGAAGTCCTCGTCCCGCAGGCCCGGTGCTTGAGGATGTGTGCCCGGCGTGACAGCGATGGCGGGGATCAGCTCGGTTGTCTCGCCAGCGCCATTGAGACGAACGACGTCATCACCGACACGCGAGATGAGCGCGTCGCCGTCGAATCGAATCGGGCGCGGCACATCGTCGCCCGTCAGCCTGGCGGCGGCACCCACATCGGCTGTCCAGATGATGAGGCCGGTAGGAGCCGTCTCAGCGACGATGGGCTCATCGAGAGGCGACAACCGTTCGAGGGGCGGTGGCGTCGGCGTTGGGATCGAAGTTGCCGTGACCACGGGCGTCGTATCTTCGGGCACCGGCGTCGTCAAGGTTGTGTCACCTGACGTACAACCCGCCGCCAGCACGAGCAGGAGCATGCCTGCGAGGAGGGACCGCATGAGGTGGACCCGTTCTAGCTACGTGGGAGCGGCCACTCCATGCTAGCCCCGACCCGTGCTCTCGCTGACCGATCAGGCAGTTGATAGCCAGGGATCAGAGGGCCAATAGGAGACTATTCGGCTCGGCCCGCGGGCCAGTAGAGCGCGAGCACCTGACCGTCGTCTCGCCAGAGCATGAAGATGCCGTCGTCGGAGGTGGGATCGGTCGCCTCCACCGGCCAGACCAGCACGGTGGCGCGCAGTTGGCTGGCCGCCTCGAACGTCTCGACGACCCACTCGATGAGGATGCGACCGCCGACGTTCGTCTGTCGCGCGTAGAGCAGCGCAACCTGAGCGTCGCTGGCGAGCGCTACGTCGCGCGCCGATTCGAAGCAGACGGTCCGGAATACGCCGTCAGTGACCCAGATGCCGTCGCAACCGGGGGCGTCGCTCAGCGCCACCAGCACGCGATTGCTGACGGCGACGGCGTCTTCCAGCGCGCCGCCGTGGCTCCGCGTCTCCTGGAGGCTGACGCGGCGGAAGATCCGCGTCGTCGGGTCGTCCTCCGCGTCCGTAACCACGATGTTCGCGCCATCCGCTGTGAACATGAACCGCGTCGCCGAGCCGGTGATGGGCGTCAGCGCTCCGCTGGCAGCGTCGAAGATCGACAGGCCTGCGGGTCCGACGAGCAGCAACTCGTCGGCGACGGGCGACCAGACGGCGGTAGCGCCTCTCACCCCAGCGAACGCCCGCTCGGCCGGCAGATCGAGCACGCCAGCGTCGATCGCGTCGACGACGGTCATGCGATCGGCGCCCGCCTCGAAGAAGAACCGACCACTGGCTGACCAGCGCCCGGGTGGAAGCGCGCCGCAGTCGCAGGGTGTCTGGCCCTCCAGGACCACCGCCCGCTGATCGTCCTCGACGCGCACGAGGATCAGGTCGTAGCTGCGACTGAACCGCCCCGGGAATGTTGGAGGCTCCAGTCCTTGAGAGGATGGAGCGATGACACGACCAGGCAGATACCCAGCGGAGATCCGCGAGCGGGCGGTCCGGATGGTGTTCGAGCACGAGCGGGACCACTCGTCGCAGTGGGCAACGATCAGCTCGATCGCCTCGAAGTTCGGGATGACGCCGGAGACGTTACGGAAGTGGGTGCGACGGGCTGAGGTCGACGGCGGCGCACGGCCGGGGCAGACGACGGAGGAGCAGACGCGGCTGCGGGAGCTCGAGCGCGAGAACCGTGAGCTGCGCCGGGCGAACGAGATCCTCAAGGCCGCTTCGGCTTTTTTCGCGCGGGAGCTCGACCCGCGACTGCCGAAATGACTCGCTTCATCAAGACCCACCGCGAACGCTTCGGGGTCGAGCCGATCTGCCGGGAACTGCAGGTCGCCCCGTCCAGCTACTACGCCGCCCGGAGCCGACCGCTCTCGGCGCGGCGGGTGCGTGACGAGGCGTTGAAGGTGAAGCTGCAGCACGTCCACGCCGAACAGTTCGGGGTCTACGGTGCGCGCAAGCTCTGGCGCCAGCTGCACCGCGAGGGCATCCCCGTCGCGCGCTGCACCGTGGAGCGGCTGATGCGGGAGCTGAGTCTCTCTGGGGTGGTACGTGGGAAGGTCAAACGGACGACCGTGGCGGACGAGAGCGCGCCCAGACCGGCGGACCTCGTGGAGCGGGACTTCCACGCACCAGCCCCCAACCGGCTCTGGGTAGCCGACCTCACCTACGTGCCCAGCTGGTCGGGCTTCGTCTACGTCGCCTTCGTCATCGACGTCTACTCGCGCTCGGTCGTCGGCTGGCAGGCATCGCGCTCACTGCGGACCGAACTCGCGCTCGATGCCCTTGAGCAGGCGCTATGGGCGCGGAACGGACCCTTCGACGGGCTGATTCATCATAGCGATCGTGGGGTGCAGTACCTCTCGATCCGCTACACCGAGCGGCTCGCCGAGGCCGGGGCCGTGACCTCGGTCGGGAGTCGTGGTGACTCCTATGACAACGCGCTGGCGGAGTCGGTGATCGGGCTCTACAAGGCGGAGTTGGTGCACCGCCGGGGACCGTGGCGCGGACTCGACGACCTCGAGCTGGCGACGCTGGAGTGGGTGGACTGGTATAACCATCGGCGGTTGCATAGTGCGCTCGACTACCTGCCACCCGCCGAGTACGAGCGCAACCAGGAACGTGAGCTGGTCTCGGCAGGTGCCGGGACTCAATGAACCGAGTCTCCACTAAACCCGGGGCGGTTCAGACCGTCGTCGCTGAACCGACGTGAGACGAAATACTCGAGCGTCGAGCCGATGTCGAAGTCCTCGAGGCTGACGCCGGGCGCAAACGGGCTGGTCCCGACCTGGGGCCCATAGGCTCTCGCGCGCGCCACCTCGCCCTGATCGATGTCGAGCAGCGGATACTCCTCGCCGTTGCGCGTGAGGAGACCACCGGCGCGGAAGTCGATCGGCAGTGGTGCGGACGGGGGTGCAGTCAACGTGATCACGCCGCTGTTCACAATGTCCACCAGCGCCAGACCTGGCGCGGCAGTCGTCGGCGACACATCCTGCGCGAGCGGCGCGAGGCTGACCGGATCGTCTGAACGCGCGAACTCGCCGGTCGTCGGTGAGGAGGCGGTCGGCGCCTCGGTCGGTGTCGAGGTCGCCTCGACCGTTGGGGCCGGCGTCTGGTCGCCGCCGCCACCGCACGCGGCGAGCGACAGCGCGAGGGCAGCGAGCGCTGCAATGATGGTGCGTCGGGGCACGCTGGCTCGATTCAGCGCGGTGGGCGCGACTTCGGCGCACATCCTACGCCGCTCGCGCGTGGTCACCACGCGGAGGTCAGCTGAACGCCTCGATCAACTCCGCCTGCCGGTCGAGCAAGGGGATCACCACGTCGGCCGGCGCCGGCGGCACGCGCAGCACCGCGCGGTGGATGCCGAGGTCGACCAGCTCCTCGATCGCCTCGCGGTTGGGAGCGGTGCCGAAGTTGGTGACTGGGATCGGGTCACGCCCGGCCGCGGCGGTCTGCGCGCGCAGGTCGTCGAGGCGTTCCGCCATGTTGACGCGCCCGCCGATCGGCATCCACTCGTCCGCGTAGCGCACGACGCGGCGGACCGCGCCCTCGCCCGCGTTGCCGAGGATGATCGGCGGGTGCGGTTGCTGCACCGGCTTCGGCCACGACCAGATCGGATCGAAGTCGACGAACTCGCCGTGGTACTCCGCTTCGTCCTGCGTCCAGATCGCCTTCATCGCTTCGATGCGCTCGCGCATCAGCTTCCAGCGGCGCGTCGGGTCGGTGCCGTGGTTCGCCATCTCTTCGCGGTTCCAGCCGCCGCCGATGCCGAGCAGCACGCGGCCGTTCGAGATCTGGTCGAGCGTGGCGACCTCCTTGGCGAGCACGATCGGGTCGCGCTCAACGACCAGGCTGATGCCGGTGCCAAGTTTGATCCGCTCGGTCACCGCGGCCGCTGCGCCCAGCGCCACGAACGGGTCGAGGGTGTGCGAGTACTCCTGCGGCAGCTCGCCGCCGCCGGGGTATGGCGACTCGCGGTTCGTCGGGATGTGTGTGTGCTCGGGGAACCACAACGACTCGAACCCGCGCGCCTCGACCTCCCTGGCCAACTCGACCGGGCCGATCGAGTAGTCGGTGGGGAACATGAACGCGCCGAACTTCATGGCTCTTCCATTCGCACTGAGCACTGGTGTCGCGCGGCGCATGCTAGCGCAGCGATCCGCCCGCAGGGGCGCTACCGCCCAACGACCTGGATGATCACCGCCGTGACCAGCGTCTCGCAGTTCTCGCGGCTCGATCCCGCGGGCAGCTCGATCAGGATGCGCGCGATCATCGAGGAGATGGGGAGGGCGACGTCATAGGTCTCGCGCAGGGCCGTCCAGCCCCGTTCCAGCAGCTCCGCGACTTCCTCGGGCGACTGCTGGCAGCGCGGTGCGAGGTTCTCGAACAGGTCGGTGACGAGCCCCGGGTCCTCACCGCCCACGGCGGCCAGCTGGCGACCCAGCGGCGTCGGCGGCGTGTTCGACGACGGCGCTCCGCCCGGTGTGTCAGCCGGCTCCGGCGTCACCGTCGTGGCCGGCTGCGCCGTTGGCGTCGCCTCGGCGTTCGATGTGGCCTCGGGCGTGGGCACGGCCGTGGTCACGCCGGAAGGCGCATCGTCGCCACCACCACCGCAGGCAGCGGCGGCCAGCAGGGCGAAGGCGAAGATCAGGGCGACACTTCGAGGCACAGCGCGAGGCCATTCTACACCCGGAGACACTAACCCGCGGCGCGGGCCATGAGATAGCGGCGCAGGTGGCTGAGCGCCGTCAGGACGGCGCGGCGCTTGGCGGCGTCGCGGCCCTGGTAATACTGCATGAACGTGTAGTCGACGCCGCTCGCGTCGGCGAGGGCGATGTGCATCGTCCCGGGCGGCTGGCCTTCAACCTCCTCGCCACCCGCGATGCCGGTGATCCCGATGGCGAGGTCGGTGTGCAGCGTGTCGCGCGCAGCGACGGCCATCGCCTCCGCGGTTTCGCGTGAGATCACACCATGCCTCGCCGGGATCTCGGCGGGAACGCCGTGCTGGATCTTCTGCTCGGTCGCGTAGGTGATCAACGCGCCTTTGAAGTACTGGGACGAACCGTCGACATTGGTGATCGCGTCCGCCAGAGCGCCACCCGTCGCCGATTCCATCACGCCGAGGGTCAGACCCTGCTCCTCCAGCATGCTCCCGACCGCGCCTTCGAGCGTGTCGTCGTCGACGCCCCAGATCGAGGGGCCGAGGATCAGCCGCGCCTCCTCTTCGACCGGGCGGATGAGGACCCAGGCCTCCTCGCGCGTCGCGGCCTTGGCGGCGATGCGGGCGTGGACGCCGTCACGCCGCGCGTAGATACCGACCGAGGGGTTGGTGCCGGAGAGTAGAGGCGAGAGCATCTCGTCGACGGTGCCCTCGCCGATGCCGGTCGTCTTGAGCGTCCGCGAGACGAGGATCGAGTCAGCGCGGCGCTCCAGCTCCGGCGCGACCTCGTGCTCCCACATCCGCGTCATCTCCTGCGGCGGGCCGGGCATCACGACGATCGTCTTGCCGTCGCGCTCGACCCACCAGCCGGGGGCGGTACCTCGAGGGTTGTCGATGCCTCGGGCGGAGGCGATCAGCATCGCCTGCTTCATGTTGCGCTCCGGCATGGCGTAGCTGCGGCGCGAGAAGAACGAGCGGACGACGTCCGCCAGCGCCTCGTCCATGAACAGCTCCTCGCCCAGGACACGGCCGATGGTCTCGCGCGTGATGTCATCCTCGGTCGGACCGAGACCGCCTGTGCAGAAGATGAGGTCGGAGCGGTTCCACGCCTGTTCAAAGACGCCGTGGAGACGCTCCGGGTTGTCCCCGGTCTGCGTCACATAGAGCAGGTCAATGCCGTACTCCGGTAGCGCGGCCGCGATATGCGCGGCGTTGGTGTCCACGATCTCGCCGAGCAGGATCTCGGTGCCGATCGAGATGATCTCCGCGCGCAAGAGCTGGCCTCCCTCGTCGAGCGTCAGCGTCCCGCGACGCCTCGCGACGGGCGCGAGTGTACCAGCGGTCGTTGCTGGCTAGTGGGCAGGCTCGGCCGCGGCCGCGCCAGACGTGGCCGCCACGCGAGAACTCGAGGTTGGCCTCCCAGAACGGCTGCAGCACCTCGTCGCGCTGCTCCTGGTATCGGGCTGCGGCTTCCTCGTCGGTGGCCGCGCCGCTGAGGACGGCGTGCGCCGCGTCGGCAGCGAACTCGAGGTGGTCCCACGCGTTCGAGATGCCGAAACCGAGGATCGGATCGACGTGATAGCCAGCGTCGCCGACCAGGAGCCAGCCGGGGCCACCAGCCGGCAGCTTGAAGTGCGGCAGGTCGGCCATCCCCTGGAACTCGCCCTCGCGTGTGGCGTTGGCCACTCGCTCTGCCAGTTCCGTGGAGGCCCCTTCGAGCATCGCGGTGAAGTTGCCTTCGATGTCCTGGCGGAAGTCCTCGAACCGCTCGATGGCGACGCCGCCGCCAATGCAGACCTGGTCATCGTTGGTGCTAAACATGAGCACGCCGCCGCCGTCGCCCAGGTAGACCTCGATGCCCGCTCCGACGATGCCGCTGTAGTACGTGTAGTAGGCGAAGAGCAGGGTGTCGACACGCTCGTACGCCTCCGCGTCGACAAGGCGTGCGATGCGCGAGTGGATGCCGTCCGCGCCAATCACCATGCGCGCGGTCGCCTCGAAGGGCTCGCCCTGGTGACGTCCGATCACACCCGCGACGGCACCGGTCTCGTCGCGCACCACGTCCTGCACGGAGGTGCCGCCCAGGAACGTCGCGCCGGCCTCGACCGCCGCGTCGACGAGGATCTTGTCGAGCACGATGCGCCGCGGGCAGAGGCCGATGATGTCGCTGCCGTCCTCCTTCTTGCCGAAAGGCGTCTGCTGGAACGAACCGTCCACGAGGCCCCCCTGGTTCAGGATCGGTGGCGCATTCGTGTCCAGCACGCGCTGCAGCAGCCCCCAGCCTTCCAGGCGGTCGACCCCGCGAGGGTGGATGAAGTGCGTGGAGATGCAGTCGCTCGGGAACTCGTCGCGATCGACGAGGAGGACGCTGTGGCCCATCTGGGCCAGCCGCATCGCCGGCGTCGTAGTCGAGGGTCGTGGCCCCGTTCGTATCCGTCGAGGTCATCGTGGTCCTCCTTGGGCCTCGGCTCGTCCGTTCTAGCTCTGCCCGTCGAACGCGTCGAGGTTCGTCAGGTAGGTGTGCAGCCAGGTGGCCGCGCGCTTGCCGTCGGCGATTGCGGTGACGACCAGGTCGGCGCCATTGACGACGTCCCCGCCGGCGAAGATGTACGGGATGTTTGTCTGCCCGGTGCGCTCATCGACCTTCACCAGCGCCCAGCTGTCGGTCTCGATCGGGGCATCCTCGGCGAACTCCGCGTCTGCGTTGTATCCGACCGCGACCACCACGGCGGTCGCCGGCACGCTGTACTCACAGCCCTCGATCGGTACGGGACGGCGACGACCGGACTCGTCCGGCTCGCCCAGCTCCATGCGCACCAACTCGACTGCAGCCACACGGTCCTCGTCGTCGCCGAGGAAGCGCGTCGGGGTCGTGAGATACGCGAACTCGACGCCCTCTTCGCGGGCGTGGACGCGCTCCTCCGCGCGGCCGAGCATCTCCTTCTCGGTGCGGCGGTAGACACAGGTCACGCGCTCGGCACCCAGGCGAATCGCGGTGCGTACGCAGTCCATCGAGGTGTCCCCGCCTCCGACGACGACGACGTCAGTACCAATGTGCGGCAATCCGCGCTGATCCTCGGGGAGCTCGTGCTCCTCGAGGTTGCCGCGGACGAGGAAGTCGGTCGCCTGGTAGACGTTCTGGAGCTCCTCGCCCTCGGTGCGCAGCTCGTTGCCGACACCAGCACCGGTGCCGACGAAGATCACATCGAAGCCGTCCCGCTCGTGCAGCTCCTGGAGGGTGACGTCAGTGCCGACCCTGGTGTTGTTGACGAAGGCGATGCCGAGTGCGCGCAGCGCCGCCAGCTTCTCTTCGAGCAGAGCCTTGTTCATCTTGAAGTTGGGGATGCCGTAGCGCAGGACTCCGCCCGGCTCGGGCCAGAGGTCGTAGATCGTGCACTGGTGGCCGCGCAGTTGAAGCTCCTCGGCGACCGTCAGGCCAGCTGGGCCGCTGCCGATGAGGGCGATGCTGCGGCCGGACGAGGGCGCGACGGTTTGCGCGGGGTAGCCGCCCAGCTGCTCCCGTTGCGAGTCGGTGATGAACGATTCGAGGCGGCCGATCGCCACCGGTGGCTGCTTGCTGCCGTCCGGACGGATCGCGAAGGCGACGACGCATGCGCCCTCGCACAGCGACTCCTGCGGGCACAGCCGGCCGCACATCTCCGGCAGTGTGCTCGTCTCGCGGAACTTGTCCGCGCCGGCAAGGATGTCGCCGTCCTCCAGCAGCTTGAGCGCCGCCGGGATGTCGTTACGGACCGGGCAGGCGTCCATGCAGGGGGCGGAAGGGCAGTCGATGCAGCGCGCCGCCTCGACGATCGCAGCGTCGAGGTCCATGCTCAGATACGTCTCCTCGAAGTGCTCGATCCGCTCAACGGGATCGCGCTTCGGGACGGTCTGTCGTGGAATGTCGAGACGGTTGCGAATGGCGTCCGTCTGCTCGTTCGTCGTCATGGCGACGGTGTCGCTCCTCCCGGCACCAGCACCGGCCCTGGCCGGGCGTCCATAGTGCGCCGTCAGCCTATCAGAGCGCCCGTGGCGTCGAGGCCTGCCAGCACCGCAGGAGGCCTACTTCATCGCCTCGCGGACGCGCTGCAGACCGCTACGGGCGGCCTCGAGGTGTGATCGCAGGTACTCGCCGGCGGTGTCCAGCTCTCTCCCGGCGATGCGCAGCGGTGCGTCGACAAACGCTTCGGCGTGCGCCCGAACGGCAGCGACGGCCTGCTCCCCCGTGGCCGCGAGGTGCTGGCGCAGCGGCGCCAGGCGCAGTTCTTGCGCCGCCCACATGCGCTCGCCACGGAAGCGCCGCAGTTGCAGCTCCGCGGCCGCCTCGCCGGAACGCAGGAGGTCGAGGACGTGCGCCAGCTCCTCGTCGGCCGCGGCCAGCGAGGACAGCTCGTGCTTCAGCGTCCAGCCAAGGCGGTCTGTGGCGCGGTAGAGCCGCGTCTCGGGCAACTCCTCGATGGCTTCGAGCAGCGCCGCGCGGAGCGCGTGCAGTTGCGCGGCGGGGTCGCCCATATCACCATCGCCGCTGCTGCCCGTCTCGGCAGGCGCGCGGCTCTCGTTCGCCTCGCTGGCCATCCTGCTCCTCGACTCCGTAAGTGCGGCCATCATGCGTGAGCGGACGACTGCGGGCTACGGCGCCCTGGCCGACGCTCCACCTTCGCCATATTCGTTGCGGCGAGATCGACGTGGTGCTGACCGAACTGATCGAGGATGGCACCTGGCGGCAGATCTTCATCGACGCGTTCGGGCGACCGCCGCCGTGGACGGAAGCGGAGCTGCTCGCGGTTCCGTCCATCGTCCGCTAGCTTCAACGCGCTCCCAGAGCGTCGCCGACCGGAATGATTACCCGCCGAGGTCAAGCCCTGGCTCTGATATCCTCGTCATTCACGCGGACTGGGGAGACGTTTGCAGAACACCGACACCGGGGATCGGGCGGCCGCCGCCGAGCGTATTCATGACGTGGCTCAGCGCATCCGCGAGAACGTCGGACGGATCATCGTTGGGGCGGACGACGCGGTCACGCTCGTCCTCGTCGCGCTGCTCTCGCGCGGACATGTCCTGCTCGAGGATGTGCCGGGCACCGGCAAGACGATGATGGCGCGGTCGTTCGCGCGCTCGATCGGCGCGGACTTCTCGCGCATCCAGTTCACGCCGGACCTGATGCCTTCGGACGTGCTCGGCATCAACTACTACTCGCAGAAGAGCGGCGAGTTCGAGTTCCGTCCCGGCCCGATCCTGTCGAACATCGTGCTCGCCGACGAAATCAACCGCGCGACCCCGCGAACGCAGTCGGCCCTGCTCGAAGCGATGGAGGAGCGAACGGTCAGCATCGAGGGCGAGACGCGCCAGCTGCCTGAGCCCTTCGTCGTGCTGGCCACCCAGAACCCGATCGAACTCGAAGGGACGTTCCCCCTGCCCGAGGCCCAGCTCGACCGCTTCTCGCTCCGCCTCAAGGTGGGCTACCCGGACGAAGAGGGCGAGTTCGAGGTGCTGCGGCGCTTCGAGGGCGCCTCGCCGATCGAGTCGCTCGAGCCGGTCGTCACCGCGGACGAGCTATCCAGCCTCTCCGAGCAGCTCCCACACATCCACGTCGAGGACGACGTTGTTCGCTACGCGGTGTCGATCTGCCGCGCGACGCGCAGCAACGATGCATTCGACCTGGGCGCCAGCCCGCGTGCCTCGCTCGCGCTGTTCCGCACCGCCCGCGCGTACGCCGCCATCGACGGGCGTGACTATGTGCGGCCGGACGACGTCAAACGCGTCGCGCATCCGGTGCTGGGGCACCGCTTGCTCCTCTCCTCGAACACTCAGCTGCGCGGCCGCACGGCCGACGATGTGCTCGACGAGATCCTGAGCTCGATCCCTGTGCCGGTGGCGGACGCCGCCGGCTAGCGAACGGATCGAGGGCGCTCGATGCGAGCGGTCATCACGGAAGCCTGGGTCCTGGTCGCCGGACTGCTGATCTTCTTCGGCCTCGCCGCCTCGTCCGTGGCGCTACTCGCCCTCGGCGCGCTCATCCTCGGCACCGGCGGCATCGCGCGACTGTGGTCGCGCCTCTCGCTCGAGGATGTCTTCTACACGCGCACACTGAGCGAGCACCGGCTGTTCGTGGGCGAGAGCGTCGACATCCGGCTGACGATCGAGAACCGCAAGATCTTGCCGGTGCCATGGCTCGAGGTCCGCGAACAGCTGCCGCGCGGCATGGAGGTGGACAGCAAGACGCAGGCCTCGACGGCGCCCGGCGCGCGATCGCTGCTGCGTTCGACTTCGCTCGGTTCGAACGACCGGCTGACCTGGCCGATCTCGCTGCGAGCGATCTCGCGCGGGTACTACCGCGTGGGGCCGACGAAGCTGAAATCGGGCGACCTCTTCGGGCTGTACGAGGTCGAGGAAGAGCATGGACGCCCCACCGACGGCATCGTCGTCTACCCGCGCACCTATCCGCTGCCCGACCTGGGTCTGGAGAGCGAGCATCCGTTTGGCGACCGCCGCGGTGGCAACCCGATCTACGAAGACCCCTCGAGGGTGGTCGGGGTGCGGGACTACCAGCCCGGCGATCCGCTGCGACGGATCGACTGGAAGTCGACCGCGCGCGCCCAGCGGCTGCAATCGCGACTCTACGAGCCGTCACGCGCGTTCTCTGTGATCGTCGCGCTCAACATTCCGACCTTCGGCCAGACCTGGCAGGGCTCCGACCCAGTCCTGCTGGAGCGCGGCATCAGCGTGGCGGCATCCCTCGCGCGGGCCGCGGTCGAGGCGGGTTACGCCGTTGGGCTGATCGCCAACGGCTCCTTCCCGGATGCCGACCGCCCGATCCGCATCGGCGCCGGCAGCCGGACCGATCAGCTCAATCGCATCCTGGAGGCGCTTGCCACCGTCACCTCATTCACCACCTCGAGCATGTCCCGTGAGCTCGAGGCGCCACGCGAAGGGCAAGCGCTGCCGGCGGGCGCGACCGTCGTGCTCGTCGCGGCGCTGCTCGGCCCGGAGCTCGCCGCCTCGGTGCGGCGGCTGCGCCAACGCGGACACTACGTGCACGTCGTCAAGACGAGCGAGCCGCCCTGGGAGGTCGACCTCGGCGGCATCCCAGTGTCGGAAGTGGCGCCGGTAATGGAGCCGCTCGAAGCGGAAGCCGCCGCCGATGGCATCGTGGCCGTCGACGACGGTGGCTGGCGTCGAGCGGAGCGGCAGCGCACGCCCGCGGAGCTGCCGGTATGAGCAACGTCGCGACCACCGTGCGCCTTGACGACCCCGACGACGCGCAGCGTGAGCTCGGCGCGCGACGCTGGCAGCAGCCGATCCTCGAAGCGTTCCAGATCGTCACGGAGACGCTGGTCTGGTTCGTCGTCGTCGGCGTGCTGGCCACCAGCGCCGAGCGCACGTTCATCGAGGACCTGCTCGACGCGACGCTGCAGCTCACGAGCACGGAAATCGGGACGCAACGTGAGGCAGCCGAGAGCGCCGCGATCATGCTCGAGGCTTCGCGGGAGGGTGTGCAGTCTGGACCGCCGTACCTCGTCTTCGTGCTGGCGGCGCTCGGTGGCTTCCTGCTGGTCCGCCTGCTCAGCCGTGCGCGCATCACCGGCGCGTTCAGCGGCCTGGTCATCGTGATCGCCTCGATCCTCTCGCTGAACGTGCTGCTGCACTTCGCACTAGCCGGCGACATCGCGTTCTGGGACAGCTCCGGCCTCGCGAGCTTCGTTGACGAGCCGGGACGCTACTTCTCCGGCTCGTTCGATGTCGAGGGCTTCGTCGCGGACCCGCAGCTCCTGCGTGCGCACGGGGCAGCGTTGACCGCCACTGTCGTCGGCGTCTTCGGCTGCTGGCTGCGGTTCATGTACATCGGGCGTGGCACGGTCAGTCTCAACGCGGTGCTCCGCTCGTTCACCTTCGGGTTCCTGGCGATGATCGGGGCGGTCATATTTGCACGACTCGAGGGCATCGAGTCGACCACGATTGCGGCGATCCCATACTTCGTCCTCGGTGTGATGACGATGGCCGCGGCGCAAGCGGCGCGCGCCACGTTCGGCGTCGACGGCGTGCGCAAGACCACGCCGTGGGTCGTGTCGATGGTGGTGACCGGCCTCACGCTGCTCGCGGTCGGCTCGGTACTCGGCCTGCTGGCGCTCCTCGACGTGCAGTCCGTCCTGGCGACGGTCGGCAGCGTGCTTGGCGCGATCCTCGAAGTGTTGCTGTTGATCATCCTCACGCCGATCTTCTGGATCGTCGAGCCGATCCTGCGCTTCCTCCTGCCCGAGGGCATCGGTGGCCTGTTCGACGGGCTGCAGGGCGGCCCGCTGGGTGAGCAGGAGGTGGATGAGATGGCTCAGGAAGACGACCCGCTGTTCAGCATTCCCGGCTGGTTCCGGCCGCTGGTCCAGCTCCTGGGTCTGGTCGCGCTGCTCGTAGCGTTCTATGTCATCGCACGTCGCATCGTGCGTCGTCGCGACGACGACGGCGGGGAGTACGAGGAGGACCGGGAGCACATGGAC
The DNA here is from genome assembly GCA_965226785.1 of Dehalococcoidia bacterium. GTDB lineage: Bacteria > Chloroflexota > Dehalococcoidia > UBA2979 > UBA2979 > CBDDEC01. Next base: position 655,109 of record CBDDEC010000003.1, on the reverse strand, counting down.
GGCACGCCGACGGGAGTCGGTTCGCTGCTGCGTAACCTGCTGCGGCGCGGTGGCGCGCCCTCGGACGACCGTGCCTGGCTGCGGCGTCATGCCATCTACCGACTGTTCGCGCGTGCCGAGTACGGCTCCACCGAACGCGGCATGCGGCGCCTGGAGGGTGAGACGCCACTCGAGTTTGCCACACTCGCGAGCCGCTCCTTCGACGAGCCGCTGTTCGAGCGCATCGGCGCAGAGTTCGACCGTGCGCGCTATGGGAGGCACTTCCCTGACGATGACGAGCTGCGCCCGCTCGCGGACGCGCTCCTCGCCTGGGAGACGGCGAACCCTGCCACGGAGGAGACACGTAATCGACTACAGGGCGCGGCGGTGCTGAGCGAGGCCGAGGACTTCCAGTTCCGGATCAACATGGCTCGCCGCGGCGCTCGACGGCCGGAGAACCCGGACCCCACGCAGCGCACGAACTTCTAGCGCGCCGGCCCTCAACCCTCGAGCGGTGCGAGCGGACGGATGACCGGCCGCGCGCCGGAGGTGTCCAGGGCGGCGGCCACGTCGTAGCGGTCGGGGGTGGCGCAGAACTCGAGGTCGCGCTCGAATCCACGATCAATAAGGATCTGCCCGTGCTCGGCGGCGCGAAACGCGCCCGCGAGATCGTCGCGCACGGCCTCGTAGCGCTCGAGGGCGGCCGCAGCCTCGTCGCCCGGCCGCGCCCCCGCGCGCACGAGCCGCTCCACGAGCAGCCCGGCCGCCAGTATGTCGTCTTCGGCCGGTTCACCTCGCAGGCCGGCGCAGACGACCGTCACCGCATGCCCGGCCGCCTGAGCGTGCGCGACCGCGGCGGCGGCGTTGAGCGGCGCCGCCGGCATCGTCAGCTCCGCCGTAGCGCAGGCCAGCAGCGCGGGTGTCCCATTCGTCGTCGCCGCCACCGCGATCGAGGGCAGCGCCCCGAGGGAGGCGAACTCAGAGGGCGAGTTGCCGTAGTCGAAGCCCTCGGGTGGGAGCGCGTTCTCCTCGCCGATCAGGAGCGCGCGATCACCTCTGCCCGCCAGCGCCTGGTGCGTGGCACGGGCCTCGGCGGTGCTGGGCGCGGGGTAGAGCGCATCGAGCCCTCGGCCGAAGAGGACGGCCATCACCGAGGTGGCGCGCAGCACGTCGACGACGAGGCAGGTGCGCCCCGCCGGCGTCACAGACGCAGGCGTGAGCGCCACATCGACCTCGGTGACCGGCATCGGGCGAGTCTAGCCTGCGCTAGCATGGAGCGGCGGGGCAGCGGAGGACGAGGCGTGACGGCCGTCGGCATCTTCGACTCCGGGGTCGGCGGCCTCACAGTCGCCACTGCGCTGCACCGGCTGCGCCCGGACCTCACGATCCGTTATGTCGCCGACACGGCGCACTTCCCCTACGGCGACCAAACCTCGGAGATCGTCGCCGAGCGCTCGTCCACGATCACTGCGGAGCTGGTCGCCCATGGCGTGTCGGTCGTGGTCGTCGCCTGCAACACGGCCTCGTCTGCGGCCCTGGAGCGCCTGCGCGCGGAGCAATCGGTGCCGATCGTCGGCATGGAGCCGCCGCTGAAGCCGGCCGCGGAGCGAAGCCGCTCGAGACGCGTGGCTGTGCTGGCGACGCCGGGCACCGTCGCTGGCGAACGCCTCGCGCGCCTCGCGGCCGACTACGCGGCCGACGTCGAGGTGTTCGCACTCGCCATGCCCGGCCTCGCGGACCTCGTCGAGGCGGGCGCGATCGATGGCGGAGAGGTCGAGACGATGCTGCGCGAGGCGCTCGAAGCGCCGCTCCGCGCCGGCGTCGATGTGGTGGCGCTGGGCTGCACGCACTACGGCTTCTTGCGCCCGCTGCTCGCACGGCTCCTGCCCGAGGGTGTGAGCGCCCTCGACGCCGCCGAGCCGGTGGCACGCCGGGTCGTGCACGTGCTGGGCGAGGCGGAAGATGCGTCTGCCGGGGTCGGCGAGGTGGTCTGCTATCCTTCGGGTGATGCGGCAGCCTTCGAGCGCGTTCTCTCCCGATTACGCGGCGCTCAGGCCGATCTACCGCCGATCCGGGTCGAACGCGTCGCCGCCTGACCGAGCCTCCCCCGGGAGCTGTGCCCGATGACAACTGAGACGAGCGAGCCGCCAGCCGTGGCGACCAGGAGCCGCTTCGCGGCCAAGTTCGCGGGCGCCAGCGAGCGCAACGACTCGTTGCTCTGCGTCGGCCTCGACCCCGACCGCTCGCGCATCCCCAGCGGCATCCCAACCCGCGACTTCCTGCACACCATCGTCGAGGCGACGGCGGACATCGCCTGCTGCTACAAGCCGAACATCGCTTTCTTCGAGCCGGATATCGACGAGGGCCTGCCGATGCTGCGCGAGCTGGTCGCAGCGGTGCCCGACGACATCCCGGTGCTCCTCGACGCCAAGCGCGGCGACATCGGCAATACCGCCGAGGCGTACGCGCAGGCCGTCTTCGACGGGCTCAACGTCGACGCCGTCGTGGTCAACCCGTACCTCGGCGGTGACGCGCTCGAACCGTTCCTCGAGCGCGAGGACCGGCACTCGTTCGTGCTCTGCCGCACCTCGAACCCGGGCGCGCGCGACCTCCAGGACCTGCCGGTCGGCGACGACGGCCGGCCGCTGTACGAGCATGTCGCGCGGCTCGCGACCGAGTGGAATACACGCGGCAACGTGGGCCTGGTGGTGGGCGCGACCTACCCCGCCGAGGCGGCCGCCATCCGCGAGCTCGCACTGAACCTGCCGTTGCTGATGCCCGGCGTCGGCGCGCAGACCGCGGACCTCGAGGCGGCAGTGATGGCGGGCCTCGACGCGCGGCAGCACGGCATCCTCATCAACGCGTCGCGGGGCGTGATCTACGCGGGCGCGGAGCACGAGGCGGGCGGCGACCTGCTCGCCTGGGCCGACGCGGCGCGCGATAGCGCGGAGGCGCTGCGCCTCGCCATCAACGCGGCGCGTGACAGCGCCCGAGCTGCCGCCTCGGCGGCCGAGGCGGAATGACGCGCCATGGTCCTCGACCTGCGAGTCGGCGACGCGCTCGAACTGCGGCGTAAGCATCCCTGCGGTGGCACGGAGTGGGATGTCGACCGCGTGGGCGCGGACATCGGCATGCGCTGCCGCACCTGTGGTCGCCGCGTCCTCATGGACCGCGCGACCCTGCGCCGACGCCTGAAAACCCTGATCGAGCGCGGTCCGGAGGTCGACCCGGCGATCGAGCGCGCCCTCTACGGCGGACCTGACAGCGCTGGTTCAGACCTCGACGATGACGGCGGCGCTGGAAAACGTTGACCTTCCCTCACGCACGAACCTAGACTCGAATGACAGATCCCATGGTGGTGGGCAGGCGAGAGGCGACTGTGGCCGGACCTGTTGACGGCATGCACGAGGTAATCATCGACTCGATTCGGGTCGGTCTCCGCAACCTCCGTCGCGTCGTGATCCTTCGCGAGAAGGACAGCGAGCGCTACCTGGTGATCTGGATTGGCCCCGATCTCGCGGACGCCATCACGCTGCGGCTGCAAGATGTCTCGGTGGCGCGGCCGCTGACGCATGACCTCATGCTCAACATGATCTTGGAGTTGGGCGGCGACGTGAAAGCGGTCGTCATCAACGACCTCCAGGACGACACGTTCTTCGCCCGCATTCAGGTCGAGCAGGACGGACGGACCGTCGAGATCGACTCACGGCCCTCGGATGCGATCGCCCTCGCTGTGCGTGCGGGCGTGCCGCTCTACGCGGCGCCGGAGGTGCTTGAGCGCGCCGGCCAGACGCTCTCCGATGACGGCGAACCCCTGGACGAGAGTGAGGCCGGGCGCGACGCGCCGGCGGCCGCCTCCGCGGAGGAGCTCGAGAAGCTCTCGGCGTTTCATGAGTTCGTTTCGGGGCTCGACCTCGATGACCTCGGCTCGGGAGACGAGCCGGCCAAGGACTGAGGTCGCGGGCGCGGTCGTGGGGCAGATCCTCGCTCCGCGGCCTACCCAGAGAAGCCAGCGCTGACGAGGGTTCTCGGGCGTTCGTGCGCGCCCTCACAAATGCTTGCCCGGTAGAAATGGCCGTGATAGTTTCCGAGCGGCCTCAGAACCCAACGGAGACCCGGAGGGCGCAGGCCGATGTGGAACTCGCCAGCATTCGGATTGCTGGGCATCGGGAGCTACCTGGCCACCACGATCGTCGGGTTGACCCTCGTCGGGCACTTCCTCGACCTGCGGTTTGACTCGGAACCCGTGCTGACCCTGATCTTCCTGGTGTTGGGCCTCGCGGCGGGGTTTTACGGCGCCTATCGGCAGTTGATGCAGTTCATCGAGCGCACCAACCCGACCGACAAGGACTAACGCCGGAGCGAGTGCCTGGAAGGGAAGCGCGCATGCGGTTGGCTATCGTCGCCATCCTCGTCGTAGCGCTCGGCCTCGTTGGCTTCTTCTTCGTCGGTGGCGCGTCACCCGCGATTATCGTCGCACCCGAAACCGTCTTCCATTGGGGCCCGCTGGACGTCACGAACACGATGTTCACGTCCTGGTTCATCGTCGCACTGCTGGTCATCGTCGCGGTCGTCGCCGGACGCGGCGTCAGCGTCGTCCCCTCCGGCTTCAGCGGCGCGGTCGAGGCCGCGGTCGTAGCGCTCTACGACATCGTCGTCGGCATCGCTGGCGAGAAGAACGGCCGCCGCTTCTTCCCACTGATCGGCACGATCTTCTTCTTCATCCTCATCTCCAATTACGCCGGCCTGCTGCCGATCAACAACGTGATCGGCCGCACCGAGCCCGCCGTCGGCGACAAGCAGGCGGTCCTCAAGCAGGTCGAATGGCCGCTGATCGGCACGTTCGCGTACATCCCGTTCAAGCCCGACCAGGTCGACATCGGCAACGGCGACGAGCCCTACCAGATCATCGATGGCGAGCGCCTGCCCCTCGAGGCTCATGGCGCCGAGGACGAGGCGGCCGAGGACGACCACGCCTCGACCCTGGCTGACGGCTCCGGCGTGGCGCTGGTCAGCGTGGCGCCAGGCGCTAGCGCCGAAGCCTCGACCTCCGCCGCCGAAGAGGGCGAGGTCACCGAGTTCAGCGGCATCATCGCGCCGTACTTCCGGTCGGTGATGACCGACACCAACGCGCCGCTCGCGATCGCCATCTTCTCCTTCATCTTCGTGGAGTTCTGGGGCCTCAGCACGCTGGGCGTGAGCTACCTCGGGAAGTTCTTCGCCTTCGGCGCACTGCGCAGAGGTCCGATGGGGGTGATCGACATCTTCGTCGGGTTGCTCGAGTTCGTTTCGGAGCTCTCCCGCATCATCTCGTTCACCTTCCGTCTCTTCGGCAACATCTTCGCCGGCGAGGTGCTGCTGCTGATGATGACGTTCCTCGTGCCGTTCGTGCTCGCGGACATCTTCTACGCGCTCGAACTCTTCGTCGGACTGATCCAGGCCTTCGTCTTCGCCATCCTGACGCTCGTCTTCGCCCTGTCAGCGGTATCGCAACACGGCGATGACCACGAGGTGGCGGAGGCACATTAATTGCATAAGCCACCCCCCTCGCGGGCCTCGGCCGGCGGCGGGGGTGTGTTGATGGAGTAAGCAAACACTGAGCGCACCCGTCGTCCGAGGACCGGTCGACCGCGGTGCACCCAGGGAGGAAATCGAACATGACAGTAGCGATGACCCGGCGCGCGATCTTCGTCGTCGTCCTGGCCGGTCTGGCGTTCCTGGCGGCGACCGGCGTGGCCGGCGCGCAGGAGGCGGCAGACAACGTCTCGACCGAGAACTCGGCGAAGTTCCTGGCCGCAGGCCTGGCCATGGGCCTGGGCGCCTTTGGCCCGGGACTCGGCATTGGCTTCCTGGGTGGGAAGGCGATGGAGGCTCTGGGGCGCAACCCCGAGGCCGCCGGCGCGATCCAGACCAACATGATCCTCGCCATCGCGTTCGCCGAAGCCATCGGCATCTACGCGCTGGTGACAGCGATCCTGATCGGCTTCGTCTTCTAGGCGCGAGCCCAGACGTCCCGTCGCACCCCCGTGGAGGGGCGCACGGCGGGCGTGAATGGAGCCGAAGATGACGAAGTCTTCGCAGAAGCTGTGGACCCGGCGCTCCGCCCGGGCACGACTGGCCGCGCTGGCGGTTGGTCTGCTGGTGGCGGCGCTGCCCGCCTCGGCGATGGCGGCCGAGGAGTCCGGCGGCATCTCAGCGCTGGGCTTCAACCTGCCCGGCCTGGTGGCGCAGCTACTCAACTTCGCGATCCTGCTGATTGTCCTGCGGCTGTTCCTGTTCAAGCCGATCATGAACATGCTCGACGAGCGCAAGCGGCGCATCGAGGAGGGCCTCGTCAAGTCCGAGGAGGCCGCCTCCCAGGCCGAAGCGTCCGAACAGCAGTCGCAGCAGGTGCTCGCCGAGGCGCGCGCTGAAGCACAGCGATTGCTCGCGGGAGCGCAGGAGTCGGCGTCCCAGCTGCGGACCGAACTCGAGGACCAGGCGCGGACCGCTGCGGAGCGCATCCGGACCGATGCACAGGCCTCGATCCAGTCGGAGCGCGACCAGGCGATCCAGGCGCTGCGCACCGAGTTCGCGGACCTCACGATCACCGCCGCTGAGCGTGTCCTCGGGCAGTCGCTCGACCGCGATGCCCACCAGCGCCTGATCGACGACGTGCTCGTCGACAGCAGCTTCGGACAGAACGGTAACAACTGACGCATGGCAGCAAGAAATGTCGCCGGTCGACGCTACGCCCTCGCGATGATCGACATCGCGCGGGCCGATGGCGACTTCGACGCCTGGCTCGACGCCGCGGAGGTGCTCGACGCGCTCACCGCGCAGAGCAGTCACACCGAGGCGTTGCAGGCGGACGGCATGACGGATGCCGACTTCCAGGCCATTGTCCGCCGCGTGCTGCCGAACGTCGGGGCCAAACAGCTCAACCTGTTCCGCCTGCTGCGTCGTAAGAACCGGATGGCCCTGGGGCCCTCGATCGCTTCGTTCTTCCGCGAACTGCTCGACGAGGAGCGCGGCATCGTGCGTGCCACGGTGACGAGCGCGGTCGAGCTGGGCGAGGCGCGCGTGGCCTCGATCCGAGAGCAACTGGCGTCTCAAACCGGCAAGACGGTGGAGCTGGAGACCGGCGTCGATGGCGAGCTCGTTGGCGGGCTCGTGATCCGCGTCGGGGACCAGCTACTGGACGGATCGACGCGCGGACGCCTCCGCGCACTGCGATCACACCTGGAGCGCGCGTCGCTCTAGGCCGAACGAAAACGAGTACCGCCGTACGACGGTGGTGAGCGAGGAACCAACGATGGTACGAGCCGAAGAAATTGCCTCCATCCTGCGAGAGCAGATCGAGGGCTTCGACAGTGGCGCCGAGCAGACCAACGTGGGGACGGTGATCGAAGCCGGTGACGGCATCGCCCGCATCCACGGCCTCGGCGAATGCGTGGCCTCCGAGCTCGTCGAGTTCGATGTCACGGACAAGGCTGGCCGGCCCGTGCGAGGGCTCGCGCTCAACCTCGAGGAAGAGACCGTCGGCGTCATCATCCTGGGCGAGTACTCCAAGGTGAAGGAGGGCGCCGAGGTGCGGACGACCGGCCAGGTCGCCTCCGTTCCGGTCGGCGACGCGCTGATTGGCCGCGTGGTGAACGCGCTCGGCGACCCGATCGACGAAAAGGGCCCGATCGCCAGCGACACGGTGTACCCCGTGGAGCGTGTCGCGCCAGGTGTCGTCGACCGCGTCCACGTCGACGAGCCGCTGCAGACCGGCGTCAAGGCGATCGACGCCATGATTCCCCTCGGTCGAGGGCAGCGCGAGCTGATCATCGGCGACCGCTCGATCGGCAAGAGCGCGATCGCGGTCGACGCGATTATCAACCAGCGCGGCGGCGGCGTGATCTGCATCTACGTTGCCGTAGGGCAGAAGGACGCGAAGGTCGCGCAGACGGTCGCGGCCCTGCAGGAGCACGGCTCGATGGAGCACACCATCGTCGTCTCCGCCTCCGCTGCCGAGTCGGCGGCTCTGCAGTACCTGGCTCCGTACGCGGGGGCTGCGATGTCCGAGTACTTCATGGCGAACGGCCGTGACGTGCTGATCATCTATGACGACCTGTCGAAGCACGCCTGGGCCTACCGCGAGCTGTCGCTGCTGCTGCGCCGCCCACCGGGCCGGGAGGCATACCCCGGCGACGTCTTCTACCTCCACTCGCGGCTTCTCGAACGCTCCGCGCGCGTGACCGAGGCGCTTGGCGGCGGATCGGTGACGGCGCTGCCGATCATCGAGACGCAGGCGGGCGACGTGTCGGCGTACATCCCGACGAACGTCATCTCCATTACCGACGGCCAGATCTTCTTGGAGCTGGACCTCTTCAACTCCGGTCAGCGCCCCGCGACCGACCCCGGCATCTCCGTGTCTCGGGTGGGCGGCGACGCGCAGACGCGGGCGATGAAGAAGGTGGCGGGCACGCTCCGCCTCGACCTTTCGCAGTACCGCGAGCTGCAAGCGTTCGCTCAGTTCGGCACGGACGACCTGGACGCCGCCACGCGACAGCAGCTCGTCCGAGGCGAGAAGCTGACGGAGCTGCTCAAGCAGCCGCAGTTCGCACCGCTCGAGCTGTCGAAGCAGGTCACGATCCTGTACGCAGGCGTCAGGGGCCTGCTGGACGACGTGCCGACGGACAAGCTCGGTGACTTCGAGCCAGCGTTCCACGAGTACATGGCAGCGTCGCACCGGCCGATCCTCGACGAGATCGACAACACGGGAGACTTCAGCGAGGACACCGACGCCGCGTTGCGGCAGGCGATCCTCGACTTCAAGGCGACGGTCGCCTACTAGCGCAACCTCGAGGACGCACCTCGAGGCGACGTAGGAGACACAGGAGGCATCGATGGCAGGCGGCGGCACGGTACGAGCCATCCGCGACCGTATTCGGTCGGTGGAGAACACGGCCAAGGTCACACGCGCCATGGAGCTGGTCGCCGCGTCGAAGATGCGGCGCGCCCAGGAGCGCGCGCTGGCGGCGCGACCCTACGCCGAGCGAATGCGCGGGGTGCTGACACACCTCTCCGGCTCCGCAGGGAGCATCGATGAAGACCAGATGCCGCCGCTGCTCCAGCAGCGCGAGGTAGTGCACTTCGCCTTCGTGCACATCACCGCTGATCGTGGCCTGGCCGGCGGACTCAACTCCAACATGAACCGCGCGGGCGCCGCGCTGGCCCTCGAGCGGCAGCCCGAGGTCGACCGCGTGTCGGTGCTGCCGGTGGGGCGCAAGGGGCGCGAGTTCTTCCGCCGCGCGGGGTTCCCGCAGCTCGCCGAGTTCGACGACATTGGCGACTTCCCCGACATATCGCAGATCCTCCCGATCGCGCGCATCATCATCGACGACTACACCCGTGGCGAGATCGACGAGGTCTACATCGGCTACCAGCAGTTCGTGAACGCCGCCGTGCAACGGCCGACGATCCGGCAGATCCTGCCGATCACGGCGCCGGACGAGGCGGACGCGCTGCCGACGGACTTCATCTTCGAGCCCTCGCCGGAGGCGCTGCTCGAGACCCTGCTTCCGCGCTACGTGGAGATGCAGATCTTCGAGGCGATCTTGGAGGCACAAGCGTCCGAGCAGTCGGCGCGCATGGTGGCTATGCGGCAGGCAACCGACGCAGCGGGCGACATGGTCGCGGACCTGACCCTCACCTACAACAAGGCGCGACAGGAAGCGATCACCAGCGAGCTGCTCGACATCGTGGGTGGCACGGCTGCACTGGAACAGGCAGCGACGTAAGACAGCGGGCTGAGTCAGCCCGACACGCCCGAGGCGTTCAGAGGACGCAGCGGACGGACACTGAGGAGAAGCAGATGGCAAGCGGCAGCGTTCGACAGGTCATCGGCACGGTCATTGACGTTGAATTCCCCTCGGGCGACCTGCCCGAGATCTTCAACGCGGTGAACGTCACGACGAGCGACGGCACGATCGTGGCCGAGGTGCAGCTGCACCTCGGCAACAACTGGGTGCGCTGCCTGGCGCTCGACTCCACGGACGGACTCGCGCGCGGCGCGGCCGTCGAGGACACCGGCGCACCGATCTCGGTGCCCGTCGGCCCCTCGACGCTGGGGCGCATCTTCAACGTCATCGGTGAGCCGATCGACCCGGGCGAGCCGATCCCGGACGACGTCGAGCGCTGGCCGATCCACCGCTCACCACCGAGCTACGCAGAGCAGGAGACCGAGACCTCGCTGCTGGAGACCGGCGTCAAGGTGATCGACCTGCTGACCCCGCTGCCCCGTGGCGGCAAAGTCGGACTCTTCGGCGGCGCGGGCACGGGCAAGACCGTCACCAACACCGAGCTGATCCGGAACCTCGCCGCCGAGCACGGTGGACTCTCCGTTTTCGCCGGCGTGGGCGAGCGCTCGCGCGAGGGCAACGACCTCTGGCACGAGATGGAGGAGTACGGCGTCCTCGACAAGACGGCGCTGGTCTACGGTCAGATGAACGAGCCCCCCGGCACGCGGCTGCGGATCGCGCTGACCGGCCTGACCATGGCCGAGTACTTCCGCGATATCGAGGAGCGTGACGTGCTGCTCTTCGTCGACAACATCTATCGCTACACGCTTGCCGGCATGGAAGTATCGGCGCTACTGGGCCGCATGCCCTCGGCTGTGGGCTACCAGCCAACACTGGCGACCGAGGTTGGCGAGCTCGAAGAGCGGATCACCTCGACGGCCAAGGGTTCGATCACCTCGTTCCAAGCGATCTACGTGCCCGCGGACGACTACACCGACCCCGGCGTGGCGACGACGTTCGGCCACCTCGATGCACAGGTCGCTCTCGACCGCGCGCTGGTCGAGCAGGGGCTGTTCCCGGCGGTCAACCCGCTCACCTCGAACAGCCGCATCCTGGACCCGGCGATGGTCGGGCAGGAGCACTACGACGTGGCGCAGGGCGTGCTGCAAACACTGCAGCGCTACAAGGACCTGCAGGACATCATCGCCATCCTAGGCATCGAGGAACTGTCGGAGGGCGACAAGCTGACGGTCGCACGCGCGCGCCGCATCCAGCGCTTCCTCTCGCAGCCGATGTTCGTCGCGGAGCAGTTCACCGGCACACCCGGCGAGTACGTTTCGCTGACCGATACCGTGCGCGGCTTCAAGGAGATCCTCGAGGGCAAGCACGACGAGCTGCCGGAGCAGGCCTTCTACATGGTCGGCTCGATCGAGGGCGCCGTCGCCAAGGCCGAACAGATGGCCGCCGATGCTGCGGACTAAGGGCCGCACCCGCGGGTGCCGGTCCGACCGGGAGACTGCATGCCGCTGAAGCTAAGCATCGTCACCGCTGAACGCAGCGTCCTGGAACGGGACGATGTGACGAAGATCGTCGTGCCCACGACCGAGGGTCAGATCACCGTGCTACCCAGCCACGCGGCGCTGATGGCCAGCCTCGACATCGGCGAGATGATCGTCCACACACCGGAGGCCGTGATCTCGATCGCCGCGCATGGCGGCTTCTTCCAGATCACCGCGAACGAGGTCACCGTCCTGGCGGACGCCGCCGAACCGGTCGACGACATCGACGAGGAGCGCGCTCAGGCCGCCGTGAACCGCGCCCAGGCGCGCCTCGAGGGCCGCGACGTCGAGGTCACCGAGGGCGCGCTCGACCTCCTGCGCGCCCAGCTCGCGCTGCGCCGCGCCCTGATGCGGCTCAACGTCAGGCGTCGCCGCGCCGGCACGGGCGTGCCGTCGAGGACCGCCTAGCCGCAGCGTCGCTCCCGACATCTGGCACGCAGAAACGCCCCGCGGGGTAGCGGGGCGTTTCCGTGCTCGCGACAACGAGCGGGCAACTTGATGCCGCGAATCGATGGTGACCGGAACGCTCGCCGCGGGCCCAAACACCTCGACGTACGCGCCGATCCTGATCAGTAGACGGCCTCGAGTGCGGCGCAGTTCCCTCGAACGGCTGTCGAAGCGCTATCGGATCATTCGGGCGTCGTGATCGGCGATGGACGCGAAGGCGCCGTAAGAGGTGAATTTGTTACACGAGGGTGCGGAAATTCCTCAGACTTTTCTCGCGCCCCGGCAAGGGCTGGCCAAGAAGCCCGACCCGACGTAGAACCAGCGGACAGCGAGCGGACCTGAGAGGACCACAGATGTCGACGATCCAGAGCGCCACCGGGCCCATCGACAGCGAAGACCTCGGCTTCACCCTCATGCACGAGCACGTGCTCGTGATGTCGTGGAACTACCGCATGCAGTACCCCGACGCCTTCGACCGCGAGTCGGAACTGGCGTTCGCGGTCGAGCGGCTCGACGAGGCGCAGGCGGCCGGTGTGAAGACGATCGTCGACCTCACCCCCATCGACCTCGGGCGTGACGCCGCGTACATCCGCGAAGCTGCGGAGCGGTCGGGGATGCAGATCATTGTGGCCACCGGCTTCTACTACCAGCACCCGTTCCCGGGCGCCTCGGCCCCCTCCCGCCCTGCTGCGCTTCACGACATGATGCTGCGCGACATCACCGAGGGCATCGGCGACACGGGGGTTCGCGCGGGCGTCATCAAGTGTGCGACCGAGCCGGAGATGCACGAGACGAACGAGATGATCCTGCGCGCCTCCGCCCAGGTGCACCGTGAGACCGGCGCCCCCATCTGCACGCACACGCAGCCCGCCAACCGCACCGGGCTCGACCAGATCCGCGTCTTCCAGGAGGAAGGTGTCGACCTCGGGCGGGTGGTGATCGGCCACTCCGACGACGCGGAGGACATTGACTACCAGCTGGAGATCCTCGATAGCGGCGCCTATTGCGGCATGGACCGCATCGGCCTGCCGTTCCCGCGGACGAGCGAGCAGCGCGCCGACCGGGTCGCCGAGCTGGTCGAGCGAGGCTATGCGGAGCGCATCACGCTCGCGCACGACGCCTGCGCGCTCGTGGCGGGCATCCCGCATGAGCTGAAGGCGGAACGCCTGCCGAACTGGCGCATGACCCACATTCCGCTGGACATCCTCCCCATGCTGCGCGAGCGCGGCGTGTCCGAGGACGCACTGACGATGATGACGGTCGGGAACCCTCGACGCATCTTCGGCCAGAGCGAGGCGTACTAGCCGCAAGCGCGGCTATGCTGAGAGCGGCGGGACGGCGTCGGGAGCAGCATGGCCGAGCAGTTCGTGATCCACGGTGGCCGCCCGCTGCGGGGCGCCGTCGCCGTCCCCGGCTCCAAGAACGGCGCGCTCTACGCCGTGGCCGCGGCGCTCCTCACCTCGGACGAGGTGACCCTGCGCCATGTGCCTGCCATTGCCGACATCGGCGAGATGGCCGACATCTGTCGCGCGTTGGGCGCCGAGGTGGAGATCGACGGCGATCGCGTGGCCATCCGCGCGGCCGAGCTGACGAGCACCGAGCCGCCCGCCGAGAAGGTGCTGGCACTGCGGGCGTCGTTCCTGGTGATGGGGCCGCTGCTGGGACGCATGGGCGAGGCGAAGTGCCCGCCGCCCGGTGGCGATGTCATCGGCGCGCGACCGCTCGACGTGCACCTCGCGGGGTTCCAGGCTCTCGGCGCCACCATCGACCGCGAGGGCGCGAACTGGTCCGCGCGGAGCGCGCAGCTGCGGGGCGCTCGCATCTTCTTCGACTACCCGAGCGTCCTCGGCACAGTGAACGTGGTCCTCGCTGCCGTGCTCGCCCAGGGGACCACAGCGATCGTCAACGCCGCCGCTGAGCCAGAGGTGGCGATGGTCTGCCGCATGCTGAACGAGATGGGCGCGCGCATCGACGGCCTCGGCACCTCAACGCTCAACATCGAGGGTGTGTCGCGGCTGCACGGCGTGGACTTCGAGGTGGAGGCAGACCGCCTCGTCGCCGGAACCTACCTGCTCGCCGGTGTGGCCACCGGGGGCGACGTCACGATCACGAACGCGCTGCCGCAGCAGCTCGACAGCCTGATCGCGAAGCTCAACGAGGTTGGCGCGACCGTCGAGGCGCCATCGAGCGGTGGTCTTCGTGCCGCTGCCGATCCGCCGTTGAACGCGGTGCAACTGCAGGCAGTGCCGTATCCCGGTTTCGCGACCGACCTGCACGCGCCGATGGCGGCTGTGCTGACCCAGGCGGAGGGCGTGTCTCTGATTCATGAGCGGGTGTACGACAACCGCACGCTCTACGTCGGCGAGCTGCGGAAGATGGGCGCTCGCATCACCGTCGGCGGCCCGTCGGTCATCATCGAGGGGCCCACACCGCTGCGAGGCACGATGGTGCGAGCCCTGGACATCCGTGCCGGCGCTGCGGTCGTCCTCGCCGGGTTGGCTGCGGACGGCGAGACGGTCGTCGCTGACATCCATCACCTCGACCGTGGCTACGCTGACCTCTGCCCCACGCTGACGACGCTCGGCGCGGACATCGAGCGCTGCTGAGCGCGACCGTGCAGCGCTGTCACCAACCGGCTACCCTCGCTGCACACCGCCTCGGTCGCCCAATGCAGCCTCCGAGGCGTCTCCGTACACCGCTCGTCATGCGGCGACGAGTGGGTGGGCACAGCGGTTTCGCCGGCATCGCCGCACGAGGCAAGCGTGTTCAACAAGCGCATTGGGATCGACCTCGGGACCGCCAACGTGCTCGTCTACGAGCGCGGCCGCGGCATTGTCCTCGACGAGCCCGCCGTCGTCGCCATCACCGAGCGCGACAACACTGTGGTGGCCGTCGGTAACGACGCGAGAGCGATGATCGGCCGGCATCCCGGCAGCATCCAGGTGATCCGGCCGATGCGCGACGGCGTGATCGCCGATTACTTGATCACCGAGGCCATGCTGCGCTACTTCATCGGGCGCGTGCTGGGCCGGTTCAGCATCGTGCGGCCGGAGGTGATGATCTGCGTCCCGGTCGGCGTGACCAGCGTCGAGCAGCGCGCCGTGCGCGACGCTGCCGAGGCTGCGGGCGCACGCCGTCCCGCGCACCTGATCCCGGAGCCGCTCGCGGCCGCCATCGGCGCCGAGATCCCGGTCGGATCGCCACGCGGACACATGGTCGTCGACGTCGGCGGCGGTCGCACCGAGGCGGCCGTGATCTCGATGTTCGGGGTGGTCGTCAGCGAGTCGGTGCGGATTGCCGGTGACCGTCTCGACGAGGCGATCGCCGAGTACATCCGCCGGCGTCACAACCTCGTCGTCGGCGAACGCACGGCCGAGGAGGTCAAGGTCTCGATCGGCTCCGCGCTGCCCCTCGACGAAGAACTGACCGCCGGCGTCCGCGGCCGCGACCAGATCAGCGGCCTGCCACGCACGATCACGCTCGAGTCGTCAGAGGTCACGAACGCGATCCAGGAGCAGCTGGCTACGATCGTGCAGACGGTGCGACACGTGCTGGAGCAAACGCCGCCCGAGCTGGCCTCCGACGTGATCGACCGTGGGATCGTGCTGACCGGGGGAGGCGCGCTGTTGCACCACCTCGACGAGCTGATCCTGCACGAGACGGGGGTCCCGGTGCACGTGGCGGACGAGCCGCTGCACTGCGTCGCCCGCGGCGCTGGCGCCGCGCTCGACTACATCGAGGTGGTGGCGCGCGCGATGCCGACCGAGGAGGAGTCCCTGATCGGCGAAGGGACGCGCTAGGCGTCCCCTCGTGGCTGGTTCGGGCCTTCGAAGAGGCTACGGCCCCGTGGCGCCATCCCCATCGCGCTGCTCGCGACGCTCGACCGATTGCTTCAGGTGGTAGGTCATGCTCTGCAGGAAGAGCACCGGGTTGATCTGCTTCAGCTCCACGCCGTCCGGTACCTGCACACGCGTCGGCGCGTAGTTAAGGATCGCGTGTACGCCCGCGCGCACGAGGCGGTCGACGACCGATTGGGCAGCCTCGGCGGGTACGGTCACGATGCCGATGTCCGCGGGCTGGGTCCGCAGGTCCGCGTCCAGGCTCGTCACATCGCGCACCATGACGTCGCCCACCTGCGTACCGACAGCCGCCGGGTCGCTGTCGTACGCGCCGATGATGTCGAACCCCTGGTCGGAGAAGCGCGGGTAGGAGGAGATGGCGTGGCCGAGCCGACCGACGCCGACAACGACCATGGTCCAGCGACGGTCGAGGCCGAGGATCTTGCGGAGTTCCTCGGCCAGCCGAGGCACGGAGTAGCCTCGACCCTGCTTCCCGAACTTCCCGAAGTAGGAGAGGTCCTTGCGCAACTGCGCAGGCGTGACACCCAGATCCTCGCCCAGGTCCTGGGAGGAGACGACCGAGCGCCCTTCCGCCTCCAGACGGCTGACGAGGCGGTAGTACTGAGGAAGCCGCTCAATGACGACCTCAGGAATCTCCATCGGCACGAGACACCCCTGTTCATCGCCCTCGCTGGTTTGTACGCACTGCGTCACTAGCAGATGGCGACTGATCCGCCATGGAATGATAGCGCTTGTGCACGGGGGATCAATCGGCCAATGATCCTGAATCAGACAGGTAGGATGTCTAATATGCTACGGGGCCCTCGGATCATACGTCTCATGTCCGAAGGCGCAGCCGCCGCGGTCCTGGTCGAGATCGCCGGGGGAGCCTTCGAGATGGGTTCGATCGTGCGCAAGGACGAGCAGCCGCTTCGCACGGTCAACGTGAGGTCGTTCGCCGCGGCACTCACTCCCGTCACGAACCTCGAGTTCGCGCAGTTCCTCGAGGCGACGGGCCACCCGCCGACGCGGTTCTGGGACGACGAGCGGTTCAGCGAGCCGACGGCTCCGGCGATTGGGATCAGCTGGTTCGACGCCCTGGCCTACTGCGAGTGGCTCTCCACGGTGCTCGGGCGCGGCTGTCGCCTGCCGACCGAGGCCGAGCGGGAGTTCGCCGCTCGCGGGAATGTCGAGGGCTCCCGCTACCCCTGGGGCGACGAGCCGTGGGACAGCGGCGTGCACGCCTTCGGATCGCAGGGCGGCGACCGGCCCCACCCCATCGGCACGAGCCCGCCCAACGGCTACGGCCTGTACCACATGGCCGACAACGTCCACGAGTGGTGCAGCGACTGGTACGCCACCGACGCCTACGCCCTGGAGGCTGGTGACGAGCCTCGAGGTCCGGCCGACGGCGTGCGCCGTGCTTCGCGCGGAGGATCGTGGCGGCATCGCATCAAGGTCTCGCGCATCGCCGCGCGCTCATCGCTGGGGCCGGACCGGCAGTACAACGACTACGGGATGCGCGTCTACGCGGACGCCCTCGACGGCTGATCCGGGCGCTAGCGGATCAGGCGCTCGACGACCGGCCGCAGCACGATCGGTGCGAGCAGCAGTCCGGCGAGCACACCGACCATGTCGGCGACCCAGTCGCCGAGGCTCGCCTCGCGCCCGTCGACGCCCCCCTGCGCGAGCTCCGTGGCGGCGGCGAAGATCCAGACCGCGAGCACCAGCATCCCGAGCGCCCGCCTCGGCGCCCCGCGGGAGGTCGAGGAACTGGCGAACCATAGGGACAGCGACACGCCGAAGAGTCCAAAGAGCCCCGCGTGGAGCAGCCAGCTGGCCTGCTGCCGCGTCCCGTACACCTCCGCGATCTCGTCGATGACGCGCGAGCCAGAGGTTAGAGAGCCACCGGGGCTGAGCGTGAAGAGGAGGATCGTCGCGACCAGCAGCGCCACGGCGGCCACTGACGCCCACCGCATCTGGCGGCGGACGCCGGCAAGATCATCGATCAGCGGCTCCATCGTTCCAGCGTATGGCTCACCGCGCTTGCCGGGCACCATCGATCCGCTATAGATCCGGTGTCGACGCGCGACGCGTCGCTGCAACGGAAAGCGGGGCGACATGCCCACGTGCGAACTCAACGAGGCGACGATCCACTACGAGGAGCGCGGGTCGGGCCCTGCCTTCGTCTACTGCCACGGCCTGGGTGGCTCCGGCGAGGGCTTCGAGCGCGACGACATGGACTGGTACGCCGAGTACTTTCGTACGGTTTCCTGGGACAACCGTGGCCTGGGGCGGTCCAGCGCGGCGGCCAAGTACTCGCTGCCCCGTTACGCCGCCGACCTCGAGGGGCCGCTCGACCACCTCGACATCGAGCGCGCCATCGTGATGGGCGTGTCGTGGGGCGGCGTGCTCGTGCAGCGCTTCGCCCTCGACTACCCGGAGCGCTGCACAGCCATCGTGCTCGACTCCACCTCGAGCGAGGTGAATGTCGCGGCCAGCGAGAACTGGTATGCCCGAGGCGAAATCGCACGCATCGGCGCGGAGGCGGTGAACCGCGATTTTGCGCCGGCATTCGCCGGCCACGCCACCGTCACCAGCGAGGCCAGTCCGCAGCGCCAGGTGCCACCCGAGCACGTCGATTCATTCGTGGCACAGTCGCGCGCGACCGCCAGCCTGCGCGAGCACCCGCTGACGCCTGAGTTGCATCGCATCAGTTGCCCCGCCCTGGTGATCGGCGGCGGCGCCGACACGGTCGCCGGAGCTGGCGGGTCCGTGATCATCAGCCGCCAGATCCCGAACGCCCAGCTTGAGGTCGTGCAGGATGCCGGCCACGCCGTCTATCGTCAGGCGCCGGAGCGGTTCCGCGAGCTGCTACTCGACTTCGTGGCCGAGCACAGCCTCGACCGCGGCTGATCCTCGTTCCTGACAGGAACCTGACGGAAACCTGACGCCATTCCTGACACGGCCGCCGGATCGCGGTCCGTCACTCCGTACGCTCGCCTAAGCGCTATGGTCGAGGCAGCCACGCAGCTCGCGACCTCGACGCTCGGGAGGGCCGCGAGGCGCGATGGCACGCATCCTGCTGGCAGAGGCCGACGCTTCGTTCAGGATTGCTCTCGCGGCAATGCTCGAGGCGGACGAGCACAGCGTTCAACTCGCGACGTCGCCGCTGCAGCTCGCATCGGCGCAGGTGAGCCTCATCGACGTGGCCATCCTGGACCTGGCAATGGTGCGCCCAGTGGAGACGGCGGTGCTGCTCGGCGGGATCCCCATCGTCGGGATCGATGCAGGCGATGCGCGCGTGGTCCCGCCGGGCCTCAATGTCGTATCGAAGCTCTTCCGCCCAGTGGACATCGAGGTGGCGCGCGTATTCGTCACCGCCGCGCTCGCCTTGATCGTGTTGCCTGGGCCCAGTCAGGAACTGGAGGGTCCGGCCGGTGTCACGCTCCGGCCGGCTGCCAGCAGCGCCTACGTCCACTCGCGCCCCCTGCGCCTCTCGCGACGCCAGTTCGCCATCCTCGAGTTCCTGTTGCGGCATCGCGGACGCGCCGTGTCGATCGAAGAACTCGCGCGCGCCGTGTGGAGCCTCGAGGAGGTGCGATCGCGGAACTTCGTGGAAGCGCAGCTCTCGCGGCTGCGTCGCAAGCTCCGCCTCGCCGGCGCGCCAAACGTGATCCAAACGGTGAGACACGTCGGCTACAAGATTCTGTCGCCAGATGAGGATGGCTAGGCGCGCGTCGATCGGACGCGCAGAGGGGCACGCGCCACGCTAGGGCTCAAGTTCCTCGGGCATGCGGAACTCGACCGTCTCTGTGGCCACGATCACCGGCTCGACGGTGGTGACGCCTCGGTCGCGGAGGTCGGCGATGATCGGTTCGAGCAGGCTGTCGGGAACAGAAGCGCCGGCGCTGAGGCCGACCACCTCCACGCCCTCGTACCAGGTCGGGTCGACCTCCTCGATGCCGTCAACGCGGTAGGCGGGCGTGCCCGTGGCTGCCGCCACCTCCCGCAGGCGCACGGAGTTCGAGGAGTTAGCGGAGCCAACGACGATCACGACATCAGCGCGTTCCGCGATCTGGCGCACAGCGGCCTGCCGGTTGGTCGTGGCGTAGCAGATGTCGTTGCGCACCTCGGCGGTCGGGTAGCGCTCGCGGATCGCGGCGATGGTGTCTGCCGTGTCGTCGACAGAGAGTGTCGTCTGCGTGACGACGAAGACCGGCAGGTCGCCGGAGGGCACGGTGGCCACGTCCTCGGGCGTGTCGACCACGCGCGTCTGTCCTGGCGCCTCGCCCTTCGTCCCCTCGACCTCGTCATGCCCTTCGTGCCCGACGAGGAGCACTTCAAACCCATCGCGCGCGGCCTTGCGCGCCTCCAGGTGGACCTTGGTCACGAGCGGACATGTGGCGTCGATGATGCGCAGCTGACGCCGCTCTGCAGCCTGGACGACGGCCGGCGAGACGCCGTGGGCGGAGAAGACGATGCGCGAGCCCTCCGGCACCTCATCGATCTCGTCGATGAAGATGGCGCCGCGCGCGCGGAAGCTGTCGACGACGCTTCGGTTGTGCACGATCTCGTGGAACGCGTAGACCGGTCCGTCTTCGCGATCGAGGACTTGTTCCAGCACGTCGATCGCCCGCACGACGCCCGCGCAGAAGCCTCGAGGTTCAGCCAAGAGTACGGTGTGCGGCATCTGATGCCCCATTCCCTACGATTGTAGTGTCCGGGCCGCCGTAACGTCGGCGGCGTACAGCGACAGCCGAGGTGCCCATGAACCGTATCGACGAGCCGCACGAGGCCTGGCGCATGTTCCGCATCATGTCGGAGTTCGTGATGGGCTTCGACGTGCTCGCCCAGCTCCGCCCCGCAGTGACCATCTACGGCTCGGCACGCAGCCAGGAGGGCTCGGACGACTACGTGCTGGCGCGCGAGGTAGGCCGCCGCCTCGGCGAGGCCGGCTTCTCGGTCGTGACCGGCGGCGGCCCCGGCGCCATGGAGGGCGCGAACCGCGGCGCCCTCGAAGCGGGCGCTGCCTCCGCTGGCCTGGCGATCAAGCTCCCGACCGACGAGGTGGGGAACCCGTACCAGACCCTGTCGCTCGACTTCCGTTACTTCTTCGTGCGCAAGGTCATGCTCGTGAAGTACGCGACGGCATTCGTGCTGTTCCCCGGCGGGTACGGCACGCTCGATGAGTTCTTCGAAACGGTGACGCTGATCCAGACGGGCAAGGTCGAGCGCTTCCCGATGATCCTCGTCGGACGCGAATACTGGGGCGGCCTCACCGACTGGATCGATCGCGTCCTCGTCGAGCGGAACCTGATCGGCGGTGAGGACCGCATGCTGTTCGAGGTCGTGGACACTGCGGACGAGGTGCTCGCGATCGTTGAGCGCGCCCACCGTGAGCGCGGCGCAGGCATCGACAACGTCCCGATCGCCTAGCCGCGGACTGGCGCTCAGTCTCGACGTCGGTCCTGCAGGACCTGCATCGCTCGGTAGACCCCGACCCCGCCGAGCGCGATCCCCGCGATCGTGAACAGCACGAGGTAGACCGCGACGTTCGTGTCGCTCGCTCCGACCGTCGAGGCCGGTGGCGACGGTGGCGTCGCGGTCAAGACTGGCTCAGCCGTCGACGAGGCGACGGGCGCCGCCGTCCGGTCCGCATCGGGCGTGGCGTCCATGCCTGGCGTGGAGACTGGCGGTGGCGCGGTGCGTTGGCCCGGCGTGGGCGTGTCCGCGACTCGAGCGCCGAGGACTGCGCCACTGCGATCGAACCAGCGCTCGAGGCTCTGACCGACGCCCAGGCGCTGCTCCGCACCGACGCTATCGCCCCAACTCGCCTCGTCGATCGTCTCGCCGTCGACGCCGACGAGGCGCAACACGTCGCCATCGTTGCGCAGGCCGTTGCCAATGCGTTCGACACGCAGCACCTGCCCGGCGTCGCCGACCTGCGCCTCGGCTGCCGCCACGACCAACACCTCGAGCAGTTCGAGGTGCGCCTCGATATCTGTGCGCCCGGACGCATCCTCGAGCGCGACGCCGATCAGTCAGACCGTCTCGTCGCCGTAGTTCGTGAGTTCCACCCACTCGAAGGGCGCATCGTTCCCCGGCGCGGCCGGGTCGGCGAGCACCTCGGTGATCCGCACCCGCTCGATCGGTCCGCCCGGCGTCGCCTCGGCAACCTGTGTCGAGGACGCCGCGGTCGGTCGAGCCGTTGGCGTGGTGGGCAGTGGAGGTGTCGCGGTGGGTGTGGCGGCGGCGCCCTGCGTCGGAGTCGCCGTCGGTGTCACCGTCGACATCGGTGTGCTGGAGGCCGGCACGGGCGCGGTGGTCTCGTCGAACGTCACGTCGTCCGCGCCGAGCCGCGCCTGCCCGTCGCCGGGCCGCGCGAGAATGCGCACGCGGGCGCTGCGCGTGCCCTCCGGCGCCTGCACCGCGCCGGTCGACACTGTCACCCACACGTCGCCACTGCCCTCGACGTTCGGCGAGTCCTCTGTCGAGGTCTGGCCGCCGCTGCCATCAGCGGTGGCGTACCAGGCGATCCGGACCCAGCCAGCGCTGACGGCGTCGAGGGGTGCAAGCCGCGCCGTCGCCTCGTACCAGGCTCCCGCCTGGGCTGGGATCAGCTGCTCGATCCAGGAGGTCGAGCTGCCGCTGCTGATCACGGCCGCGCGGCCGGATGCGCCCGCCACGGTCGAGGCGGTGGCGGAGCCTCGGCGGATGTCCCAGTGCATCGGCGTGCCGCCACCGCCGAGCTCGAACCCCGGGTTGCGTAAGCCCTCGGCAGGCGGCCGGACGCTCGGGGGAGGAGGCGCCGCCGTGGCCGTGGCCGTCGCGGGCGGCGTCGAGGTAGCGATCGGGGTAGACGTTCCAGTGGACGTTGCCGTGGCGGTCACTGTCGCCGTCGTCGTGGCCGTCGTCGTCGCGGTCGAGGTGGCGGTAGCGGTTGCCGGCGCGACCGCAGAGATCATCGCGGTCTGCACGATGAAGACGGCCCCAGCGCTGAGCGTGCTCGCCTGGATACAGAACCGGATGAACGCCGTGCCAGCCGGGGCGAGTCCACCTCCCTCGGTCGAGAGGAGCACAGCTCCGTTGCGATCGAGGAACGACAGTGACGTTGAGATGGCCGGGATGTTCTCGCCAGCGTCGATGCTCGCCGACGTGCCGACGCTCCACCCGCCCTCGATGCCGCCAAGCAGGCCGGAACAGACGCCGAACTGCGCGGCGCTGTTGGCCGTCACACGCAAGCGCGGCGCCTTCCGAGGCCGTCGTGGCGTTGGACACGACGCCCCATGAAGCCGTTGAAGCCGGGAAGTCGCCGACGAGCTCGATCGACTGCGAGCTGGTCGACGACGGCGCAACGGCGAAGGCGACCGCGGCGATCGTGAGCACCAGGCTGCTGGCGAGCGCGAGCCGCCATACACGCCATGCCGAAGGAGAGGCGTCTGACACGCTGGCGAATCACCCGTCCGTTGGAATGGCCTCGAACGGGCCGGGGTTCAGGCGGTGATAGAGGTTTCAGCGATCGCGTCAACGACGAACCGCACGCAGTCCGCTTCGAGCTCGAGGCGATAGCGCACCTCGACGCCCGCGGCGATACGCGTGTCGTCGAGCCGCCAGTCGAGGTCGAAACCCCGCGCCGATTGCTCAGCCAGCGCCCACGCCTGCAAATACGCCTGCTCAAGGTTGTCGGGAAGCATCTCGAACGACTGCGCGAGGTGGTCGAGCACCGGCACCTTCGCGTCCACACAGGCGGCAGTGAAGAACTCTCCGGGCTGCAACTCGCCTCGACGGCCGCGCTGCGCCAGCTCGCGCCCGCGCGGGGTCTCGACGAAAGTCGTTACGCTCTGATGGATCGCTGAACAGAAGTTCTCTGACATGCGTGTCCTCTTGGATGGGCTGGCGGTACCGCGAGGATAGCGACTCGTCGCTGAGAAATTCTGCCGAAATCTACTAACGGAGCCGCTACGAATGGGCCTATCCGACGACGCCGACCGATCCGCAGCCGCGATCGCCTCGGCGCTTCGAACGCCGTTAGTCCCGTCGCTGCTGCGTGACCTCGAGGTCGCGCCCACGCTGCTGGCCTACCTATGGGAGCAACTAGCGACGTCGGTGGATACCGCGGAATTCCTGGGCAGCGCGCTGTACATGGCCGACATGGCGCTCGACGCCGTCGAGGAGGTCTACGAGCCACAGTTCAGCCAGCAGGCTCTGATCGAGGGCGGGCTGGCCACCACCGACCTCGAGGAGCTGGTCGCCGTCCTCGACGTGTTCCACTGGCTGCACCCGCAACTGCTGCTGCTGACCTCGGCGATCGCCGAGGGTTTTCAGCGCGGGCGTGTCGGCGGCCAGGGGCGCGTCGAGGAGCGGGCGTGGAGCGAACGCGACGGGGCGCATCTGGACACAGTGGTCGAACTCGCGCCGCCTGAGACGGCGCCGCTGCCCGAAGTCGCAGAGATGCTCGGGCTATCGGACGCGCCGGATCTGTACCGGGCCGTCGCGCGGTGGCCACGCTACCTGGCGCCGGCGTGGGAGGAGCTGCAGCACCTCTCGGCCTACCCCGACTTCCGCCGCCGCGGGCGCGCCCTCTACTACTACGCTCGCGCCGGCGCGCGCTTCCTCGCGGAGCCGCTGGACCTCACCTCAGACGCGCTCAACGCCGCCGGCGTCGCGCCAGACGAGGTCGAGGCGGCGCGCGCGATCGTCGACGGCACGCTGCCGGCGCTCGCGACGATGATGATGCATACCTGCGCCATGCGTGTCGGCCTCGGCATCCACGACCGCGAGGTGGTGCAGGCGTGAAGGCGCCGCCTCGGACGGGTGCCGCCGCCGGTACAATCGAGGCATGACGACGCGCGACAGCAGCGAGGCGACCGTAGCCGCGACACGGAATCCGTGGCGCCCCGACACCCCCGGCGTCGTCGAGGCGCTCCGCGATGCCGAGCTGTCGGACCTGAGACTCGTCTACGACTCCTCGAACTACGTCTTCATCACGGAACTCGATCACGCCGAGGCGGGGCGCGGCCTCGGCGTCTACAAGCCGGAGACGGGCGAGCGCCCGCTGCACGACTTCCCGATGGGCACGCTCTACCAGCGCGAGATCGGCGCGTTCGCCCTCTCGCAGCTGCTCGGCTGGGACCTTGTACCGCCGACCGTCGAGGTCGATGGCCCGCACGGCATCGGGTCGTTGCAGTTGCTCATTGACCACGAGCCGCGCGAGCACTACTTCGTGTTGCGCGAGACCGACGAGTACGACGAGCGGCTGGCGCAGATCGCGGTGTTCGACCTCGTCGCCAACAACGCGGACCGCAAGGGCGGGCACGTCCTGCTCGACCCGGACGGCGCGCTGTGGTGCATCGACAACGGCCTCTGTTTCCACCGCCACGCGAAGCTGCGGACGGTGGTCTGGGACTACGCCGGCAGCGAGGCCGGCGACGACTGGGTCACCGACCTGCGCCGCGCGCGCGAGTGTCTCCTCGACGGCGACGCCGCCGCCGAGACACTCCGATCCTGCCTCGACGTGGGCGAGGTGGAAGCGTTGGCCGAACGCATCGACGAATTCGTCGCGCACCCGGTCCTCCCAGAGATGTACCCCTGGCGCTGCGTCCCCTGGCCGCTGGTGTGAGCTAGCGCCCCAACCCCACTGTGCGGCGGAGTCGACGCCACCAGCGTGCGAGGGTGCTTGGTGGCGGGCGGCGTTCACGGATGAGGCGGGTGGCCTCGGGCGTGCCGAGGACGACCGTGCGACGCCAGTCGCGGAGCGTGGCGTCGCGTTCGGGATCGTCACGGCTGCGGATCGGTTGGTCGGGGGTCTCGAAGCGCTCGAAGGGGAGCCACTGGCCACGGGCGTCTCGCGTCCACGCCTCGAGGCCGGCGGCGCGGGCGAGGGCTGCACCACCGGCGATGTCCCAGATGCGGGGTCCGCCAAACACCGCGGAGGTGAAGATGCCGGCGGCGACGTAGGCCGCCTCGAGGGCGATGGAGCCGGTGACGCGGTGGTCCCACTCGCGCGTGCCGCCCGAAGCACCGCCCGGCGCGGCGGCGAGGCGACGCCGCGCACCCGCCGCGGTGGTGTCGCGGTCGACCGGCTCACCATCGAGATGGAGTGGACTGCCCTCGCGGGCATGGTAGACGCCCGACGTCAGACGGTGCGTCGCGCCGACCCAGACGGCTCCGGCGATGGGCAGGCCCTGGTGCAGCACGCCGATCGAGACCGCGAACAGCGGGAAGCCGTTGACGAAATTGGTCGTGCCGTCGATCGGGTCGACCACCCACACCACCGCGGCGTCTGCCTCGGGGTGAACATCGACCTCCTCGCCGATGATGGCGTGCGAGGAGAAGCGCTCGCCGACGCGCTCGCGGATCAGGGCCTCGACCGCGCGATCGATCTCGGAGACGGGATCGTGGGGCGCACCTTCGCGTTTGCGCCGTCGAGCGCGCCCGCCCGCCTGCTCCTCGCTCTCCTGCTCGCTCTTGTACTCGACGTCAAATCCGCTGCCGAGCGCCGCGGTCGCCTGCTCACCGGCGGCGCGGGCGAGCTCCACGGCCAGCCCTTCGATCGCCTCAAGGTCCTCGAGCGGTGGCGGCGGCTCGGGCGGCGGTGTGGCGTCGGTCACGGCTAGGCCGGCGTGCCGAAGTCGGTCTGGACCATCAGGATGCGGCCGGTCTGGTCGCGCACCAGCCGGTGGCGCTCCTCCCACGCGGCCACGACATCGGCGGGCGGCTGCTGGTCGGCGTTGGGCCGTGAAACGTGATGCCAGGCCTCGATGGAGCGGAACGCGAAGAGCGTGATCACCGAGTTTGCGGCGCCCAGGGGGTCGCGACCGTAGATCAGCAGCCGTCCGCCCTGCGCCTCGAGCCAGGGCCAGATCTGCTCGCGCGACAGCTCCAGGAACCGCGCCTGCGCGCCGTCCTCGAGGTCGTAGCTGAGCTCTGAGACCACGGACTGGCGGCCGAAGGTGGCGGCCGGTTCGAGGGTGGGCTCGCCGAGCTCGCGCCAGCGCGGTTGCGGCTCGGAGACCTCGTCGTCGTACTCGATGATGCGCGCGCGAGAGTGTTCGATCAGCCTCGGGCGCCCAGCGCGGATGTCGCGCAGGTGCTCCGTCTCGGCGGCGCGCTCCGGGTTGGTGGTGAACTCGCCCCAGGCGCGCGTGGCGGTCCAGTGGTCGAAGGAGGTGTAGACGGAGTTGGTGATGACGCAGTCGCTCGGCCCGCCGAAGGCCCACGTGCCGTACGCGACCATGAGCGCACCGTGGTAATGCTGACCGGGCCATACGCCCAACCTGCTCGCGCGCTCGAATTCCCGCCGGTCGTCACGGTCGACCACGAACTCACGCTGTACGAGAACTCCCACCGTCGCCTCCCTTCGTCGTCACGCTGGCCGCTGCCAGTCTGTCCGCGCATGCTATCCGTCGGAACGCCGGGCGAGGAGATCCATGGCAGAAGAACGACCCCAGAGCGGTATCCCCCGCCTCCATGCGGAGCTGGGCATCGAGGTCGATTCGGTGCGTGACGGCGTCGCCGTCTACCGCGTCAGGTGCGTCCCGGCCTCCGAGGCCGGGATCGACGGCGGGGCGGCGGGCGCCGTCTCCTCGTTCGTGGTAACCACGGCGGCCGACCTGGCTCTCGTGTCGGCGGTGAGCAGCGCCATCGACCACCGGCGCGAGGAGATGAACGGCACGGCCGAGATGAACCTGACCTACGTCGCACTGCCACGCGGCGAGGTCTCAGTGCGCGGCGAAGTCCTCGAGCGGAACGCGTCGATGACGATCGTCGAGGTGGTAGCGAACGACGAGGATGGCAGTGTGGTCGCGCGCGGTCGCGGCACGTACGCGATCCGGCAGCAGACGCCTCGATGAGCGACGAGCCGGCGTTCGGCGTGGAAGCGTCGGCCATAGAGCACAGGCGCGCGGCGATCTCGCGCTGGTGGGGGCAGCAACCCTTTCTCACGGCGCTCTCTATCGAGTTGGTGACGCTCGATGAGGGTCGGGCACGCCTCTTGTTGCATCGAACCGAGGTCAACGTGGCTGGTGTCCGCGATTCGATCAACGGCGGTGTGCTGGCCAGCCTCGCCGAGCTGGCGGCGCATGTCGCGCTGCGCAGCGTCCTCGGCGAGGGCGGTCGAGTGGCTCGCACGCAGGACCTCTCGATCTCCTACATCTCGTCGGCGCGGTCGGAGCACACGGTCGCCGAGGCCACGGTGCTGCGCGTCGGGCGGCTGGCGGTGGTCGACGTGGCCATCGCCGAGGGCGATGATCGCGGGGAGCACACAGGCGCACTGAACTGCCAGGCGCGCGTCAGTTGTGTGCTCGAACGCGGAACGTGAGCCGGCATGAGCGACGACGACCGCTGGGTTGAATCGACCGAGGGCGATCTCGACTGGGACCTGACCGAGGAAGCGGGCTACTCCGACTGGGAACCGCCTCCTCACCGCAGGCTCGGACCGTTCGTGCGCCGTCTCGCGCTCTGGCTGATGCTGATCGCCATCCTCGGATCGGTGCTCGTCGTGCTCCTGCAGACTGGACGCAGCCGCTTCGAGGCGGACCCGACACCGACGCCGGTCTTCTTCACCTCGATCGCGCCGCCGATGTACGAGGGCGCACAGCCCGAGCCGGTGCTACTCTTCGCGCGGCCCGCGCCACCAGCGCGATCCGACGCCTGACCGTCGACCCTGACGGTGGCGCGGCTACCGCGGCGCGTGGCACCTGACAACGGTCAGTCTCGCAGCCCTGGTCCAGGATTGCGGTCGAGCTTTCGAGGAGCCGTGCATGCCCGATATCCCCAAGCCGCTGCCCCAGGCGACGCCCGACACCCAGGAGTTCTGGGACGGGATGAAGCGCCACGAACTGCGCGTCCAGCATTGCAATGACTGCGACCGTTCCTACCTCTACCCGCGCCCGTTCTGCCCTCGCGAGGGCTGTCATTCGCGCAACGTCGAGTGGCGGACCGCGACCGGGCAAGGGTCGCTGGCGACGTACGTGATCGCGCACCGCGGTCACCCGGCGTTCACCGAGGACGGCCCGTACATCATCGCCGTCGTCGAGCTCGACAACGGCGCTCGGCTGATGACCAACATCATCGGCATTGACGACGCCACCCCCGAGCAGCTGCCGGTCGGCGCCGCGGTCGAGATCGTCTACACCGACGTGAACGACGACGTGACGTTGCCACACTTCCAACTGGCTTAAGCGCCGAGGAGGCACTCCCATGGGTGAACTGAAGGATCTCCGGCACAAGGTGGCCATCGTCGGCGCCTCCGAGACGAACGAGATCGGCAAGCTGCCCAACAGCTCGATGCTGCAGCTGCACGCCGAGGCGGCGTTCAACGCCCTCGATGACTGCGGACTGACGCTGGACGACGTGGACGGCCTGGCGACAGCGGGTCCGTCCGTGGCGCAGGTCTCCGAGTACCTGGGCATCATCCCGCGTTGGGCAGACGGCACCTCGGCTGGCGGCGGGTCGTTCCTGCTGCACGTCGGCCACGCCGTGGCCGCGATCGCCAACGGTTATGCGGACGTCGTGCTGATCACGCACGGTGAGTCCGGCCGCTCGCGCGTCGGCGTTGGCGGCTTCGGGAGCGGCGCTTCGACGCCCGGCGGCCAGTTCGAGGCCCCGTACGGACCGGCCGGCCCGCCGACCACGTTCTCGATCCCGATCGCCGCACACATGGCGAAGTACGGTACGACCGAGGAGCAGCTCGCGTCGGTCTCCGTGGCGACGCGGCGCTGGGCGGAACAGAACTCGCGCGCGATGATGCGCGATCCGATCACCGTCGAGGACGTGCTGGCGTCGCGCATGATCGCCTGGCCGCTCCACCTCCTCAACTGCTGCCTCGTCACCGACGGCGGCGGCGCGCTGGTCCTCGTCTCGGAAGAGCGCGCGAAGGACTTCCCGAAGAAGCCGGTCTACGTGCTGGGCCGCGGCGAGTCCGTGGCGCACACGAACGTCAGCCAGATGCGGGACTTCACCGAGTGGACGGGCGCGCATGTGTCGGGCAAGGACGCGTTCGAGATGGCTGGCGTCAGTCGCAGCGACATCGACCACGCCATGTTCTACGACGCCTTCAGCCACACGCCGATGTACGCCCTCGAGGGCCTCGGGTTCGTCGGGCCGGGTGAGTCCGGGCCGTTCTTCGAGGAGATGCGCACCGCGCCGGGCGGGGAATTCCCGCTCAACACCAACGGTGGCGGCCTCTCGTACACGCACACCGGCATGTACGGCATGTTCGCGATCCAGGAGTCGGTGCGGCAGCTTCGCGGCGAGGCGGACGCACAGGTCGACGGCGTGGAAGTCGGCATCGTGCACGCCCCGGGCGGCATGTTCTCGCTGACCTCGACGCTGATCCTGACGAACCAGTAGCGCGCCCCTCGAGGCGACGACACCACCGGAACCCCGGTCGCGAGGCCGGGGTTCTGTGCGCCGGCGAGTCGCGTAAGCTGCTGCGGGTCGGATCAGCCGATCCCCCCGAGAATGGAACCAGCGATGCCGGACACAGACGTCAGGTCACAGGTCGCAGCCGCCCGCGATTCGTTCCGCGCGGCCATCGAGGGCGTCAGCACCCGCTGGGACGAGCCGGGCCTGGAGCCCGAGGAAGATCCGGCAAAGCCCTGGGCCAACGGCCGCACGGGCGACGCATGGTCGCCACGCCAAGTGGTCGAGCATGCGCTTTCCATCGACGAGATGGTCGAGCGCGGGCTGCGAACACTGCTGGGTGAGACCGTCGAGGATCCGGAAATGGATCGGGACCTCGGGAGAGCCAAGGAATTCTCATCGCTCGAGACCCCAGCAGCCGCGCTGGAGTACCTCGACCAGCGCGCAGCGCTCATGACGGCGTTCGTCGACGCGTGGGACGCGGACGTGCTCGCGACCGAGACGCAGCTGCCGCCGGGCTCCGAGCAGTACTACAACTACTACGGCCTCGAGGCCTCCAATGACCTCGGGGGCCGGTTCCGGTTCGCGGCGGTGCACTGGGCGGATCACGCACAGCAGTTGGAGACGTTCGCGAGCGGCGACTAGGCCCGCCTCGCACATTCCGGGGGCATCGTGCGGCTGTTCCACTACTCCGAGGACCCGTCGATCGAGGTCTTCGTGCCGCACACCCCGGAGCATCGCGACGATGTCGCGCCGGGCGTGTGGGCGATCGACGAGGAGCACAGCCCGCTCTATTACTTCCCCCGGCAGTGCCCTCGGATCCTGCTGTGGTCGACGCCGAGCTCCACCGCCGAGGACATCGAGCGGTTCTTCCACCACTCGGACGCGCGCATGCTGGCGCATATCGAGACGTGCTGGCTCGACGCGATGCACTCGACGCAACTCTTTCGCTACGAGCTGCCAGCCCAGAGCTTCGCGGCTCCGACGCCGGACACGTGGATGCCGATCAGCCGTGAGACGCTGGAGCCGCTGAGCGTCGAGCCCGTCGGCGATCTGGTTGGCGCACTCGAGGCGGCGAACGTCGAGCTGCGGCTACTGCCTTCGCTGTTACCGTTGCGCGATGTCTGGGAGACGACGCTGCATGCCTCGGGCGTGCGCCTGCGCAACGCCCAGGGTTGGAACGACGACGAGAGCACCGGCGCGCCGCCTCGATCACCGGCGTCGCGCACGAGTTGAGAGGAACCGCCCGCATGGTCGACCGCCCCGAGATCAGCCTCTACGACGCCATCCACTCCACACGCGCGATGCGTTACCTGAAGCCCGACCCGATTCCCGACGACGTGATCCACGACATCCTCGACGCCGCGATCCGCGGTCCCAGTGGCGGCAACTCGCAGGGCTGGGGCTGGCTCGTGATCACCGACGCCGAGGTGAAGTCGAAGATTGCCGGCTGGTACCGCGAGGGCTGGGAGCGCGCCTACGGCGTGCGCAAGGACGACGTGATGGCCGACGAGAGCGGCCAGGGCCTCGGTCGGACCAACTACCTCTCGGCCGAGCACCTCGCTAACCACCTGGAAGAGGCGCCGGTCTGGATCATGCCGGTCCTCCTGGGCGCAGCGAGCCGCCCGAACGCGCGCGCCGGATCCTCGATCTACGGCGCCGTGCAGAACCTGATGCTCGCCGCCCGCGCACACGGCATCGGCGCCACGCTCACGACGCTCTACCTCGGCCACGAGGACGAAGTGAACGAACTGCTCGGCATCCCCGAGGACGCCAGCACGATGGCTCTCATCCCCCTCGGCTACCCCGCGCGCGGCAAGTGGTCACAACCGCGCCGCAAGCCCGTCGAGGAGGTCGCGCACTGGAACCGCTGGGGTGACCAGCGGTAGGCCGACCCAGCTATCCCCGCAACCCCGGGGTGATGTTCGGCGCGTCAGCGACCACGCCCGCGGCGCGGAGCGCGGCGATTTCGGCGTCGGTGCGGCCGGCTTCGCGCAGGGCCTCGTCGTTGTGTTCGCCGAAGAGTGGGGCAGCGAGGCGGATACGGCCGGGGGTCTTCGAAAGCCGCCAGGGGTATCCGTCCCAGCGGTGGTGGCCCACCTCCGGGTGCACCACGTCGACGAAATAGCCGCGGTCGAAGAGGTGGGGGTCGCTGACGATCTCCCAGTTGGCGAGCACCGGGCCCGAGGGAATGCCTGCCGCCTGCAGCAGGCGTGTCGCCTCGTTGTGGTCGAGCACGCGCGACCACTCGGCGATCGCGAGATCGATCTCGTCGTGGCCCGCCAGGCGAGCGTCGAGGTCGGCGAAGCGGTCGAGCAGTTCGGCGCGATCGATGAGCGAGCAGAGCGCCGCCCACTGCGCGTCGCTCTCGACGGCGAGCGCCAGCCAGCAGTCCACGCCCAGCGAGGGGTAGGCGCCCTGGGGTGCGAGCCGCCTCGACCGGTTGTTCATCGGGCCGGCGACGCGGTCGTTGAGCTGACGATCCATGATCGCTTCGACCTGGAAGACGATGCCTGACTCTTGCAGCGCCATGTCGATGAACTGGCCGCGGCCGCTGCGTTCGCGCTGGAAGAGCGCGCCGAGGATGCCGATCGTGCCGTGTGCGCCACAGATCGGGTCGGCATAGAACGTACCGGTGCTGAAGAGGCGGCCGTCGCCGTACCCGAGCTGCGAGACGAGGCCGCTCGACGCCTCGATGTTCGAGCCGTAGGCGAGGTAGTGCATCTCCGGCCCGCTCGCGCCCATGCCCGACATCGAGCACATCACGATCCGCGGGTTGCGCTCCATGAGCACCTGATACGGGAGCCCGAGGTTGGGGAAGACCCGCGCACTGTTGTTCTCGAGCACTACGTCCGCGGTGTCGAGCAGGTCGAGGAAGACCGCTCGCCCCTCCTCACTGCGCAGGTCGATGACGAGGTCACGCTTGTTGCGATTGAGCAGGTTGAAGTAGCCGGCGCGGTTGTAGCCGGTGTTCCAGAGCTGACCGCCCGCGGGATGTGCGCCGCGAGTCGCGGTGCGCTCAGGCGCTTCGATCTTGATCACGTCCGCGCCCATGTCGCCCAGGTGCCGCCCCGTCAGCGGCCCCGCCCAGTTCGCCGTGACCTCGAGGACCCGGATGCCCTCGAGGGGTAGCGCTGGCGCATCTGCGCTCGGCTCGCGCGGTGGACGTGGGTCGAGGCGCAGGCTGTCGTGCTCGCCGAGACGAGGCGCGCGGCCGGTGGGACCGGCCTCGGCGTCCGAGAAGCGCCAGGGCGGTCCGGGCAGGTCGAGCTCGCCGAGGGCCTCGTCGTCGTGGTCGATCGTGCGCCAGAAGCCGCGTTCGGCGAGCTGCTCGCTGACCGCGAGGTCCTCGGTGGTGTTGACCGGGGTGAGGGCGATCCGCATCTCCTGCGCGCCGTGGTAGATCTCGGCCTTCGTCTTGTCCCGCGCCCACTCGGCGAAGGCCGCGCGCAGCTCGGGCAACGCCTCGCGGAAGCCGGCGATCGTCTGGAACCTTGGATCGTCGAGGAAGTCGAGCCGGTCGATGTGCGTGAACAGCTGCGCGTCGGGGCGCGGGAACCAGAAGACCTGGCCGTCCGCGCAGGGCGTGATCGTGCTCGGCAACCGCGACTGCACCTCGCCTTCGTGCGTCCAGGAGGTCGTGAGCCAGCAATGCGCGTTGAGCATGGACTCGAACGTCGAGACGTCGACGTGCTGGCCGATGCCCGTGCGTCGCGCATGCCAGGCGCCGAGCAGCGCGCCGGTCGCCAGCTGCATCCCGGCGTGCAGCTCGCCCTGCCACCCTGGCACGAGCAGCGGATGGCCCTCGGGCGCGCCGCTGAAGTACATGAAGCCGCCCATCGCGTAGTCGACGATCTCGCTGCTCAGCCGCTCTGCGTAGCGACCGTCGAGGCCGAACGGCGACTGCGAGGCGTAGACGAGCGCGGGATGGTCGTTCGCGATGTCGTCGTAG
This sequence comes from Dehalococcoidia bacterium, assembly GCA_965226785.1. Taxonomy (GTDB): domain Bacteria; phylum Chloroflexota; class Dehalococcoidia; order UBA2979; family UBA2979; genus CBDDEC01. The sequence goes on along the minus strand of CBDDEC010000003.1, from coordinate 621,199 downwards.
GCCAGCCCCTGCGCGACGAGGCCGGTCGGTCCTGACGACTCGAGGAAGATGTCGGCGCCGCCGAGCAGCTCGCGTAGCCTCGCACGGCCGGGCGCACCCTCGAGGTCCGCGACGACGCTCTCCTTGCCGGCGTTGAGGGCGAGGTGCAGGCCGCCGCGCTCACTGCTTCGTTCGGCGTGGGGCTCATCCTGCGGGAAGGGGCCGAGCCGGCGCAGCGCATCGCCCTGGGGCGGCTCGACCTTGACGATGCGCGCGCCGAGGTCCGCCAGCAGCCGGCCGGCGTAGCCGCCGGCGACGCCCTGCGAGGCGTCGACGACGACGAGGTCCTCGAGCGGTTGGGGCACTCTCGGCGGGCCGCTAGCGGGCGGTGTAGCCGCCGTCGACGGCGAGCGCGACACCGGTGATGAACGAAGCGTCGTCCGAGACGAGGAACGATGCGGCCGACGCAATCTCCTCCGGCTGCCCGAGCCGGCCCAGCGGATGCAGCGACTCGAGGAAGCGCTTCCCCTCGGGGATCTCGCGGATGTCGGCGGTCATCGGCGTCTCGATGTAACCGGGCGAGATGGCGTTCACGCGCACGTTGCGCGCGCCGTAGCTGATGGCGAACTGCTTGGTCAGCCCGACCACGCCGTGCTTCGCCGCCACATACGCGCCTGCGCCCTCGGGCGGTGGGGTGTCGGGATCGGTCACCACCGGCTGTGCGCCGACGAGCCCGACGAGGCCCGCCACGGAGGCCGTGTTGACGATCGCGCCTCCGCCGCGCTGCGCCAGCCGGTGCGCGCCGTGGAAGAGGCCGTAGTAGACGCCGCTGAGGTTGACCGAGAGCGTCTGGTCCCAGCCGAACCCACCGCCGACGCCGGCGTTGTTGAGGATCGAGTCGAGCCCGCCGAGTTCCGACTCGGTGCGGTCGAGCGCCTCGATCACCGCCGCCTCCTGCGACACGTCGAGGAGCATCGCCGCAGCATTGCCACCGCGCTCCGAGACCTGTGCCGCCGTGTCCTGCGCCGACTCCTCGTCGATGTCGGCGCACATCACCGCCGCGCCATCCTCGGCGAGCCGAATCGACATCGCCCGCCCGATGCCGGATCCAGCGCCGGTCACCAACGCCACTTTGCCCTCGAGGTTCGCCATCACGCCCCCCCCCCCCCCCCTGCTCCACTCGCTGCGCACAACCTCGGCGATTATGCACGCCGCGGGCGATGGGTGGGGCTATGTGGTGCCTATCTAGTGGCGACTGAGCGCTCCTCGAACGTCATGCGGAGTTCGGCGGCGAGCGATGCGCCGAACCGATCGGCGGGGCCGATGGTGATCGAGCCCTCGTAGGGACCGACGATGGCGTCGTCGCCGTCGATCGCGACCACGATCGATGCGCCCTCGGCGAACGGCTCGCCGAACGCGATGTCGTCACGATCGGCCATCGCCTCGATCACCAGCGCGATGACCTGCTCGGCCGTCACGCGCTCGCCGAGGTAGCGCGTCGAGGTCCACACCTCGCGCCCAGCGGGCCACGGCGCGCGGCCTTGCGCGAGCCCGGCGCGGACGGCGGGGATCCGAACGGCAGTGAAAGCGGCTGCAACGCGCGGCGTGTCGAGCGTGTTGACCGGCGACGACGCGGCGTCGCTGCGGGCGACCCGCCGGTCGGGCTCGTCGCGAGCGCCCTCGTCCGATCCGAGCAGCGCTAACCCAACGATCGCGACCACACCAACGACGAGCGCCAGCGCAGCGAGGTTGCGGGCATGCGCCCGTATCCATGCCATGTAGATCGTTGCTTTCTACCCGCCGAGAGGGCGGAGAGCGGTGGTGGGGCGTCGATCGTACGCCTCGGTTGGTTGCTTATGCGTAAGCCTTGACTTACGCTTATCACGACCCCACGACCAAGAGATGAAAGGTCCACGATGCAGGCGCGGCGGCTCGAGACGATTGTGCAGTTCTGCGCCGACCCACAGGCGTCGGCGGATTGGTATACGCGCTTCCTTGGCGTGGAGGCGACGCCGTACGAGGGGCCGTACTTCCGTTTCGAGCAGGGGCCGGGGTACGTCATCCTCGCGCCGTCGGCGCCCGGCACTGGGCGCGGCGGCTCCGGCGTCTGGTTCGAGGTCGAGGACGTCGACGCCGCCTACGCGGAACGCACTGCCGAGGGCTTCGAGTTCAACGAGGAGCCGTTCGACATCCCGCCGGGAAAGCTTGTGACCATCAACGACCCGGACGGGAACATCATCGGCCTGATCGACAACACGAAAGGCGGGATGCCCGGCCTTGACAGCTAGCGGCTAGGCTGCGGCCATGGCGCTCGCGGCATTCCTCATTGGGCTGTTGTTGTTCCTCGCGGGGGACGTGGTGTGGATGCTGTCGCGCCGCCGCGACGAGCCGTTGGACCTGCGCCTGACCGGCGGTCTGGTCTTCGGTGGCGTGGCGCTCATGGTGCTGGGCCTGGTGCTGCTGAACGCGTGACCACAAGGTCCCGGATCGAGCGGCGGAGGGCCTCGGGCCGCCCTAGATCACGTCCTCACGCGCGAGCGCGGTCAGCTCTTCCGTCGTCAGGCCTAGCTCGCCCGCAAAGACCTCGGTGTTGTGCTCGCCGAGGAGCGGTGGGCGGCGGCGCATGCGCACGGGGCTCTTCGTGAAGCGATAGGGGGCGCCGGGGTAGCGCACCGGCTCGTCGTGGCCGGGCACCTCGCCCTCCCACCAGAAGCCGCGCTCGGTCCAGTGCGGGTCGTCGAGGTTTTGTTCAGGCCGCCGCACGCGACCCCAGGGGAGGTGCAGCGACTGGCCGCGACGGTAGACCTCCTCGGCCGGCAGCTGCTGAACGAAGCGGCCGATCACCTCGGCTACGTGCCGGCGCGCCTCTGGCCGCAGCGTGGGGTCGCGGTAGAGCACCTCCACGTATTGCGGATCGTGCAGGTCCTCGGCGGCGTCGTGCTCGTCCATCCACGCCAGCAGGGCGGCGAGGATGCGCTGGTCGCGCGGGATGCCGCCGCCCATCAGCAGGATGTACTCGCCGTCGGCGCACTGGTACTGCCAGGGGGCGGTCATGATGGCGGCCGCGTGGCGGCCGGTCTGGCGACCGACGATGCGGCGCAGGTACTCCCAGTTGGGGAACGAGCCCTCGGTCGTGGCACTGATCGCCTCGTGGGCGGAGACATCGAGCAGCTGCCCGCGCCCCGCGGCGGGGCCATCGCCGCCGCGCATGTGCAGCGCTGCGAGGATGCCTGTGACGGCGTACTCGTTGCTGATGGCGACCGAATGCTCGCCGTCAGCACGGATCGGCGGCACGTCGTGGTCGTCGTAGCCGGTGCTCATCATCGGTCCGCCGAGGGCCAGGCTGACGAGGTCGAGCCAGGGCCAACCGCGCCAGGGGCCGGTCAGCCCGAACGGCGTGAGCGAGCACCAGAGCAGGCCCGGCGCATCCTCGAACGAGTCGTACCCCACGCCGAGCCCAGCGAGGACATCGACACCAGCGCTGTCGATGACGATGTCGGCGCGGCCCACGAGGCGACGGAACAGGTCCGCGCCCGCTTCGGTCGCGAGGTCCAGCGTGACGCTGCGCTTGGAAGTGTTGCGCGCCGCGAAGGAGAGGCTGCGATCGACGCCCGGCTCGTCGCCAACGAACGGTCCGCTGTGGCGGCTCCGGGCGCCTGTGCGAGGCTCGACGCGCACGACCTCGACGCCTGCATCGGCGAGGAGTTTGCCGGCCACCTCGCCGAAGTCGCCAACCTCGACGGCGCGGAGGCCCTCGAGGGGTCCGGGGCCATCGATCGGCGGGGGCGGCGTGACCTCCGGCGTCTCGCTCGCGGTCATACGGCGGCCTCGCCGATCATCTCGGCCAGCTCTTCCGAGGTGAACCCGAGCAGGTCCATCAGCACCTCGGCGGTGTGCTCGCCAACGAGCGGCGCGCCGTGGTCCATGCGCCAGCGCGCGTCGGAGAACGTCACCGGGTAGCCCTCGTAGTGGTGCTCGCCGAGCACCTCGTGCGGCGCGGTGCGGTAGAACCCGCGCGCCGCATGCTGTGGGTCGCGGTCGAGCTTGTCGTCGTAGCGCTGACAGGCGCCAGCGGGCACGCCCGCCGCCTGCAGCGCGTACATCAGGTCGAACGCGTCGCGCTGCCTCGTGCGCTCCGTGATTGCGGCGTCGAGGGCGTCCTGGTGCGCCAGACGCGCCTCGTTCGAGGCGAAGCGGTCGTCGGTGGCGAGCGCGGGCGTGTCGAGGACTTCGCAGAGCGCCCTCCACTGCTCCTCGCTCTCGGCGACGATGGCGAGCCAGTTGTCGTCGGTCACTTCGTGGTCGGACATCTCGGGCGAGGCGCGATGGTCCTCGGCGCAGCGGTAGACGCCGTGCGGCGCAATGGCGGGGTAGCGGGAGCGGTTGCCGGCGCGAACGTAGTCGTGCCCGTTGACCTGCGCGTCGAGGACGGGCACGCCGGTCAGGACCATCCCCGTTTCGATCTGCGCCATGTCGACATGCTGACCCTCGCCCGTGCGGTCGCGGTGGTGCAGGCCCATCAGGATGGCGATCGCGCCGTAGAAGCCGGCGGTGTGGTCGAGGTAGGAGTAGCCCCAGCCGGCGGGCGGCCGGTCGGGCATCCCGGACATCTGAGTCGCGCCCGAGACCGCCTGCGCCGTCGGTCCCCACGTCACGTAGCTCTCGTCGCGCCCGGTGTGGCCGAAGCCGGAAAGCGAGACGTAAACGAGGCGAGGGTTGATCTCCTGGAGCCGCTCCCAGCTGAAGCCCATACGAGCGAACGCGCCGGCACTGAAGTTCTCGATCACCGCATCGGACTCGGCCAACAGGCGCTCGACGGCCTCGCGACCCCTCGGATGGTGGATGTTGGCGGTGATGCCGCGCTTGTTGCGGTTGAAGTTCGAGTGGAAGCCGCTGCCGTTGTAGGAGGGCTCTGACGGGTTGGTCTGGAGGCCGAGACGCATCGAGTCGAGGTAAGACTCGTTCTCGACCTTGATCACGTCTGCGCCGAGGTCGGCGACGATGCGCGTGGCCTGTGGGCCAGCGACGATCCACGAGAAGTCACAGACGCGCACGCCATCAAGTGGCAGCGGCAGCTCGCTCATCGATCCCTCCGAGGTCAGCGGCTCCGGACGATTATGCACGTCCTCGCCCTTAGCTGGGTAGACTGCCGCAGGGGCGGCGGCTGGGGGCGGCGGCAGAGGGGGCCAGGCATGTACTCGCTCGATGCGGCGCGACAGCTCTTCGCCTTCGACCGCTGGTCGAACGACGGCATGGTCCTCGCGCTCAACCAGGTCGAGGCGCCGAGCGACGAGCTGCGCGCGATCGCCTGGCACATCTTCGCCGCGATCGAGAACTGGTCCTCGCGCATCGACGGCAGCCAGCCGCACGCGGACCTCGAGTGGGGGGCGCGCAGCGTCGAGGAGATCACGGCGCTGAGCGGCAGTGCCCAAGCCCACATCACGGACATCCTTGATCGGATCAACGAGCGGGCCCTGCGTGCCCGCTTCGAGTCGCAGAACAGCGAGGGCCGGCGCTTCGAGCAGCGCGTCGACGAGGTGCTCTTGCACCTGGCGTTGCATGGCGCGGAGCATCGAGGCCAGTGCTGGCTGCTGATCGGCCAGCAGGACGGACCGACGGACGCACCGTCCGAGGCCTGGTATCGCCTCGGTCGGCAGGAGGAGGGGGAGGCGTGACGCGCAGCATCAGTGACTATCGGCTCTACGCGCAGATTCGCAGCCAGCCCGCGGAGCTTGACCGCGTGCTGTCGGCGCCCGAACCGGTCGAGGATGCGGCGGACGTGGTCGCGGACGCGCGGCGCGTGGTCACGGTCGGGATCGGGACTTCGTGGAACGCCGCCTCAGCCGGCGGCTGGATGCTGCGGGCGGCTGGGGTCGACACCGCGGTCTGGTCCTCGGCGGACTTCGCGCTCTACCCACCGGACCTCGGGCCGAACGACGCCGCGATCGTCTACACGCACAGCGGCGCCAAGCGCTTCTCGAAGGACGCCCTCGGCTGGCTGCGCGACCGCGGCGTGCCGACAGTCCTGCTGACGAGTACGGAGTCGGAGCTGACGGCCGGCGACATGGGCGAGTCGACGGTGGTGATCCGCACGGTGCCGCGCGAGACCTCGGCGATGTTCACCGTGTCGCACACGGCCGCGATGCTGATGACGGCGCGCATCGCCGACGCTGTCCAGTCCGGCGCCGTGGGCGACCTCGCCGCGGTGGCGCCTGCCATGTCCGACGCGCTCGAGCTCGAGGACCGCGTGGCCGACCTCGCGCGCACCTGGCACGGCCGGCGCTCACTGATCGCGCTCGGCGGAGGACCGCACGAGGTGAGCGCGCACGAGGTCGCGATCAAGGTGGCGGAGGCGGCGCGCTACGCGGTGCGAGCGCACGCGGTCGAGCAGTTCCTGCACGGACCGCAAGTACAGGTCCGCGACGACGAGGCGTGCCTGGTCTTCGCGGGACCGGGCGCGGTCCTCGAACGCTCGCACGATGCCGCCAGCTGGGCGCAGCTCCTGGGCTGCCACGTCGCCTGGATCGCGCCCGTCGAGGGGCCCGAGGCGAGCGCGTGGCTGCCGGTGACCGATGTCGGCGAGCAGCTGGCGCCGCTCGTGGAGATCGTGCCAGCGCAGCTGCTGGCCGGGCACCTCGCCGCCCTGGCCGATGTTGATGGCGACAACTTCCGTCTCGACCATCCCGGCATGGTCGAGGGCCGCGACCGCTTCGGCCTCTAGCACCGCATGCAGCGATGACCGAGCAACTCGACCTCTCTTCGGCGCGCGGGCCGATCCCAGTACTGCTCGACGCCGTCGAAGGCGCGACCGGCGCGGTGGCGATGGTCGGCGGCGCCGACGGTGGGTTCGAGGGACCGGCGGAGGGGCTCTACCCGACGCTCGTCGAGGACTTCGCGGAGCGCGGTATCACCTCGCTGCGGCTCGACTTCCGGATTCACCAGTTCCCGAACGATGTCGAGGAGGCCGTGTACGATCTGCTGCATGGCATCGGGGCGCTCGAGGAGCGCGGGGCGCGTCGCATCGGCCTCGTGGGCCACTCCTTCGGCGGCGCGGTGGTGATCGAGGCGGGCATCCGCGCGCCAGCCGTGGCCGCGGTAGCCACGCTGGCGACGCAGACCGCCGGCGCGCAACGCACACCGCAGCTCGCGCCGACACCGCTCCTGTTGATCCACGGGCGCGAAGACATCCGACTCTCGCCGCAGTGCTCCGAGCTGCTGCACGAGATGGCGGGGGAGCCGAGGCGACTGGAGCTCCTCGACGGCGCGACGCACTCGCTGCGCCAGCGCCGCGCCGAGGTGCGGCAACTGTTGCTCGACTGGTTCGACGAGTACCTCGCCCGGGACCGCTGAGCGGTCTTGACACGCTCGCCGCCCGCGCAACACCCTGTCGATGCCGCAGGGGAGGGGGTCACCCGTGGCCCGGCCGGCGGAGATCGTGGACGAGGACCTGCGCGCCCTGCTGTCGAGGGCCAATGAGCTGATCGGCGAGGCGCGAGCCACGGACGTGGTCCACAAGTGCGTCGAGGCCTACCTGCGGCTGCTCGACCTCCACCCGAAACTCCTCGACGCCCGCATCGAGCTGCGCCCCGGCCACGACATCCCCGCCGTCATGCGCTGGCCAGCGCTCGGCGCGAACCTGACGCGCGAGTCCGTCCTCGCGGGCGCGCCGAGCATCAACTACGTGCGCCAGGACTTCAGCCTCAGCGAGGCGATCACGTACTACGAGTACACCCTCGAGGCGATCCTCTCCGCCGAGGAGGCGAGCTAGGGTCCGAGCACAGTGGCCAGCAGCTGTTCCATGCGGGCCCGGCTCGGCGCGATGATCATCGTGGTCTGGCCGCCCGTCGTGCCGACGCCGATCACGCCGCCAGGACCCTGCCAGGCGTCGTACTGCCCCGGCGACATCCTAAGGAAGGTGGGCTGCGTTTCGCTCCGTGGGGGTGCCACGTCGAGGCCGGACCGCACCGCAATGTCGAACTCGGCCGCATCCGAGGCTGGAGCGTCCCACTCGATGCGGAACGCGAAGACGAATCCATCCTCCTCGGCGACCACGACAGCGAGGTCACCGTTCCACCCGGTAGCGCCCGAGAACGCGGTGCCGCTTCCCATCGCGCTCAGCCATCCGAGGTAGAAGAACTCGCCCATCACCGCTCGGTCGATCACCGTCGAGGGGTCGAGTCCAAGCTCTCGCAACAGCGCGTCCTCGTCGACTACCCGCCCCACCTCGCCGGCGGCGAGCTTCTCAGGATGAATCACCTGCTCGGTAGTGAGTGAGCCTTCGAACAGCCCGTCGACGACCGCCGAACCGGCGCCGCCGACCGCCTCGACGAAGGCCGGGCCACCGCCGTAGACGAAGAGCGTGAGCGATGCATCGAAACGCTCCGACATCGTGGTGCCGAAGGACTGCTCGAGCTCCGGTCGCACCGTCTCAAGATAGCGCCGCTGGTACGCGCGCTCGGTGGTGACCGCGTCACCCTCGCGCAACGCAGTCTGGGCAAACTCGCCGTCGATGTCACCCGGCCCAAGCGCCGGGCGCTCGAAGGTGGCCGACTGGAGGAAGTGCACGTATTCGTGCACATAGATGGAGATCTCGTTCTCGTCGAGCCCGTCCGCCGGGGAACCGACCACGAAGATCGTGGCCGGGGCGCTCACGAACGCTCCCGATTCCGGTCCCGCGAGGCCGTTCAGCACCTGGGCATCGCCCAGGCCGAGCGCTGTGACCAGGCTCCCAGCGGCGGGATCGGGGCCTTGAATCGAGCCGAGCGCATCCGCGAGCCCACTCTCGCTGGTGAAGCGCACCTCGAACCCGTCGCCACTCTCGAGCCCGCGGATCTCACGTACCCGCGCCTCAATCTCGTCGAGTTGCTCGACCAGCGTCGGCGTCGCCTCGACGGTCGCCGAGGGCGTGACCGTCGCGGTCGGCGTCGCGTCTGGCGTACTGGAGCCGCCGCAAGCGGCGGCCAGCAACAGCGGAGCGGCGAGGGCTGCAAAGAGACGTTGAGGCATCGCGATCTATCGTCTCCGATCCTCGAACGTTCAGCACGCCTCGACGCACTGTCTGACTCGCAGCGCATCTGGTAGCGTGCCCTGCGGGTGCGGCGGATAGCGCACTCCGCAGAAGCAGTAGGGGACACCCATGGCCGTAGACGGCACATACGACATCACACTCGGCACGCCAATGGGCGACCGCCCTGGCAAGCTCATCCTGACCTCCGACGGCGGCTCCCTGAGCGGCAGTTTCGACGGCCCGCAGGGCAACCAGCCCTTCGAGGGTGGCACGGTCGAAGGCGAGGACGTCGCCTGGAGCGCCACCGTGAACGGGCAGATGGGCGAGATGAAGATCGACTTCGCCGGCAAGGTCGAAGGCGACGACATCGGCGGCACCGTACAGTTCGGCTCGTTCGGCTCTGGCACGTTCAAGGGCACGCGCACGTAGCCCTTGGCCGATCGGCCAGATCGAAAACAGGCCCGGCGGATGCCGGGCCTGTTCGTGTCTGCAAACCTCGAGGGACTAGCCGCGCGGCAGCCCGAGCCCGCGCGTGGCGATCACGTTGCGCTGAATCTCTGACGTGCCGCCCGCGATCGTCGAGGAGACGGTCGAGAGGTACATCGTCGCCCAGCGCCCACGCATCGGTGTGTGGTCACTGTCGCGGTCGCGCAGATCGCCGTACTTGCCCAGCAGCTTCGTTGCCGTACGGGCGATGCGCTGGTTGAACTCGGTCGAGAAGACCTTGGTCATCGACGCCTCGTAGTTCGGGATCAGCCCGCGCGACTGCATCGAGATCACGCGCTGCGACAGGGTCTTCGCAACGGCGGTCTCGATGTAGCGGTCGGCGAACTCCGTGCGTGGAGCGCCCGGCTGGTTCAGCCTCGATCGACCGCTCTCTGAGTCGCGCTCGGCCTGCAGGTAGGGCAGCAGCCCATCGAGCATGCGCTGCTGCCCTACGGCGTTGCCGATCGAGGAGCGCTCGAAGTCGAGGTGCGTCGCGCCGACGTACCAGCCGCGATTGATCTCGCCGACGGCGTTCTTGACCGGGACGCGCACGTCCTCGAAGAACACCTCGTTGAAGCCTCGCGCGTCGGACATCTGGACCAGCGGCCGCACCTCGATCCCCGGGCTCTCCATCGAGGCCAGCAGGTAGGTGATGCCGCGGTGCTTCGGCGCCTCCGGGTCGGTGCGCACAAGCGCGAAGATCATGTTGGCGAGGTGGGCGCCGGAGGTCCAGATCTTCTGGCCGTTGATGACGAAGTCGTCGCCATCACGAATCGCGCGCGTCTGCAGCGAGGCGAGGTCGGAACCGGAGCCTGGCTCTGAGTAGCCCTGGCACCAGCGCGTCTCACCGCGCACCATCGGCGGCAGGAACTCCGCTTTCTGCTCCTCGCTGCCGTGCACCATGATCGTCGAACCGACATCAGGCACGCCCATCCTCGGGGCGCCGGACTCGGCGACGGTCTCGTTGAGGATGAACTGCTCCATCGGCGAGAGGTCCGCGCCGCCGTACTGCTGCGGCCAGGCCGGGGCGATCCAGCCCTTCTCGACCAACGCGCCGCGCCACTCCTTCGTCGCTTCGCTGCGTTCGGGCCCCTGGGCGCGCTCGAACTGGGCGCGCGGGTCCTCGGACGAGCTGATGCGCAGCCCCTCCGGGAAGCGTTCCTCGAAGAACGCCTCGACCTCCTTGCGGAACTCGGCCTGCTCGGGGCTGTCAGCGAAATCGACCATGGTGTCGGGTGTCCAATCTGCCCGCGACGGCCTCGGCTCTCAGCCGCCAGCGATGTCGCCCGATTCTAGGCGACCCTACAAGCAAACTTCCAGCGCACGTCAGGGTTTAGCCGGGCGGCTAACGTCCGAGGGCTAACTCCCCGTCCACTTCGCCTGCCGCTTCTCGCGGAACGCGCCCGGGCCCTCCTTGGCGTCGTTCGTGCCGCGGGCGACACGGCGCATCGTTTCGCCGAAGCGGATCGCCTGGTCGAACGGCAGCTCCTGGCCGCGGTGGGCGACCTCCTTGGTTGCGCGCACGGCGAGCGGCGCCGAAAGCAGCAGCCGTTCGGCGAGGGCGTTCGCTTCGTCAAGGAGGCTGTCGTGTTCGACGACCTTCCAGACGAGCCCCATCTCCTTCGCCCGCTCCGCGTCGACGCGCTCGCCGATCAGGAGCAGTTCCATCGCGTTCTGCCAGCCGACCTTCTTGGGCATGCGCACCGCGCCCTGGATCGTAGGGACGCCGATGCGCACCTCGGGGAAGCCGAACTCGGCGCGGTCGCTGGCAATCACGAAGTCGCAGGCGGCGACGAGCGTCAGCGCGAAGCCGAGGGCGTAACCGTTGACGGCGGCGATGGTGGGCTTCCAGATCTCCAGCCCGCTCTCGAGCGAGGTGAAGCTGGGCACCTCCCAGAACGTCCCGGACTGCTGCCCGCCCTGGTCCTTGAGGTCCGCTCCGGCGCTGAAGGCACGGCCGGCGCCGGTGACGATGCCGACCCACGCCTCTTCGTCCTCGCGAAACTCCGCCCACGCGGCGTTGAGGTCCGCGCGCAACTCAGCGTTGATCGCGTTCAGCGCCTCCGGTCGGTTGTAGGTGATCGTCGCGATGTGGCCTTCGCGCTCGTACAACACCGTGTCGCCCATGTCGCCTCCCTCACTCGCGCAGCGCACCCGCCGAGGTGGCGGGCCGCGGCGGAGCGTATCACGCGGTCGGGAAGCGTCCGAGTTGCCTGCAGAGGCGGAGCTAGGGCCGCGAAACGACCTCGACGGTGTCGCCGGGAGCGGCGCTGCCGGCCGCGACGACGTTGAGGAACAGCCCGCGCAACTGGCGTTCAGGCGCGCGGCCGGAGAAGCGCGCAGCGTCCACGCCGAAGCGCTCACGGAAGGTTCCGCAGGCGGTGTGCGGGTACACGGATACCTCTCGAGCACCGCGCTGCCGACGCGGATACGAGCGCCGACAGGTGTGTTCGCAGCGGAGAGGTCGAGGGCGACGAAGAGGTTGTCGCCGAACAGCGCCAGCGGCTGCCCGTTGGCGAAGAGCGAGGCCGCCGCGGTCTCCATCATCGCGACCTGCGCGTCCTCACGATCACCGGCGGCCCAACGGTCCTCGTGGATGCCGCGCTCGGGCGAGAGCGTGATCGCTTCGACGACGCGGTGTGAGTCGTCCTCGCCGCGTACGACGAGGTGGTCGAGCCCGCCGCGTTCGGCGGGCGGCGCGTCGAGGTCGGCGAACGCGGCGGCGAGCGTCGCCTCGTTGAGGTGGAGTGCGGTGTTGATGGCGAGCGAGTCAACGATGTTTGTCATACCTCGATCTTAGCCCGCGTCCGGCTGGAAGATCTCGACGCAGTTGCCGGAGGGGTCTTCGACCAGGATCTGCTGACCGCCGGGGCCGGTCACGATGTCGTTCCGGAACGTCGCACCGTCTTTGCGGAGCCCCTCGACGGTCGCGGCGATGTCGTCGACCTGGATCACGAGGCGGTTCCAGCCGCCCGGCGTAGGCTCCGCGCCGTCCGGCATCGGGCGTGCCGCCGAGGACTCGGGCCCGGCGAGCCAGAGGTCGAGGTCGTCACGTCCCACCTGCGCGAACGGCGGTCCAAACGACTGCTTGAGCTCGAAACCGAGGTGTTCGACGTAGAAGTCGATCGCTTCGTCCACGTTGTTCACGATGTACCGCACAGAGGCCATGGCACCCTCCCTCGCGGCACCGTAGAGCACGCGTGGAGCCCGGTCGAGCTAGTCGACGGTCTGGATCAGCAGCCAGAGCCCGGCCAGGCCGACGGCGCCGGCAACCGCGAACTGCAGCGCTTGCACGACGCGGAACCTCGCCATGGGCGAACGCGTCTCCTCGATCGTCGCGCACTCGTCTGGAGCCGCTGCGTGCGGCGGCGCGACCTCGTGGAGGCCCGCGTGCAGGCCACCGCGGAACGCGCTGAGGCCAGCGAAGAACGCCCAGGCGAGGATGAGAATGCCGGCGGCGAAGGGGATCCAGTCGAACATAGCGTCAGTCTCGGCGCGCGCTGCCACGGCGGCAACTAGGCGACGAACTCCTCGATGGCCGCGGCGACTGACTCTGGCTGCTCGAGCATCAGCTCGCGGCCAGCGTTCTCGATCATGCGGATCTCGGCGTCGCTGATGGCGTTCGCAAAGTCGTCGGCGTACGAGGTGGGGACGACGTGGTCCTGCGAGCCCCACACCAGCCGCGTCGGCGTCGAGATGCGGTGGATGCGCTTGTCGAGGCGGCGGTTCGGGATCGGCCAGAGGTACTTGGCCGCCGTGGCGAGGGTCTTTGCACGCTCCACGTAGATCTCGACCAGCGAGTTGTGTTCGCTCGTGCCGATCTCGGTCTGCGCCATGCGCGCCAGGCCGGCCTCACCGGCGCTCTGCGCCGCAGCGCCTTCCGGGTCGACGAAGAAAGCCATCGCCATCTCCTTCGGCGTGCAGGCGAAGAAGTCGAAGATCGGTCGATCGCCGTCCCAGAGACCCATCGGCGCGAGCAGGACGAGCCGCGAGAACCTCGACGGCTGCGTCGCCGCCAACTCGGCCGCGATCATGCCGCCCAGCGAGTGGCCGACGAGCGGCACGCCGTCGAGGTCGAGCGCGTCGAGCACGTCGAGCACGTCGAGCACGTCGAGCACGTCGAGCACGTCGAGCACGTCGAGCACGTCGAGCACGTCGAGGTAGGCGTAGACGAGGTCGCTGAGGTCGTCGAGTTCGGTCTGGCTCTCGTCGCCAAAGCCCGGGTGGCGCGGCGCGATCACGCGATGCGTCTTCGCCAGCTCATCCAGGACGGTGCTCCAGTCGAGCCCGGAGATGCCATGCAGGAAGACCAGCGGGTCGCCGCTGCCCTCCTCACGTACCTCGATGTTGAAGCGGCCGTTGGCCACCGCGATCTGCGACTTGGTCATCGTCACTCCCCGCCTCGGTTGGCCGACTATTGTCTCAGCGCTCGAGGTCTAGTCGCCGGCGACGGCGGTCTCGGGCGCGAACATGGGCTGCTGTTGGACGCGCGGCTGCAGCATCTGCGGCCACCAGCGGTCCTCGTACTCGGAGTGGATGTGGCGCAGGTTGGGCACCACCTCAGTAGCGACGCGCTTGATGTTCTCCATTGCCAGGTCGTGCGGCATCGAGCCGATCTGACAGAGCATCATCAGGTGGCCGACGTTGAAGTCCTTGGCCACCGCCTCGAGCTTCTCGGTTACCTGCTCCGGCGTGCCGGAGACGATGTTGCCGTCCTCGTTGAGGTTCTTCCACGTCGCCGCCGGCGGACGATCGCCGAAGGACCCGGTCTGCGCCAGCAGGCCGGCGCGGATCGTGTCCAGGGTGCGATAGCCCGGCGCGTCGCCGTAGCCGGGGTAGACGTGGAGCATCTTGTTGTAGAAGTACTCCGCATGCGGTCCGAACTTCTCCTCGCACTCCTGCTCGGAGTCGGCCGTCACGACGAGCTGCAGGAAGCCGGCCTGATACGGGTTCCGCTCGATGCCCTTCTCGTCGGCCTTGGCCCAGAAGCCGTCCATCACCTGCTTGCCGCGGATGAAGCCGGAGTAGGAGAGGTAGGCGTAGTTGAAGTCCTTCTCGAGGCACCAGTCCCAGGTTTCGATCGACCCGGCGCCCGGCACCCAGATCGGCGGGTGCGGCTGCTGGATCGGGCGCGGCCAGATGTTGACGTAGCGCAGCTGGAAGAAGCGGCCGTCCCACGTGAACATCTCCGGCTCGGTCCACGCCTTCACGATCAGGTCCGCCGCCTCCGCGTACTTGTCGCGCAGCGTCGCCGGGTTCGACCCATAGGCGTAGTTCGTGTCCATCGAGGTGCCGGTGGGGAAGCCGGAGACCATGCGCCCGCCGCTGATGCAGTCGAGCATCGCCATCTCCTCCGCGACGCGCGTCGGCGGGTCGTAGAGGGCGATCGAGTTGCCCATGACGATGATCGCGACGTCCGAGGTCCGGCGCGCGAGCGACGCGGCCATGATGTTCGGTGACGGCATGTAGCCGTACGCGTTCTGGTGATGCTCGTTCACGCAGATGCCGTCGAAGCCCATGCTGCCGGCATACTCCAGCTCATCGAGCGTGTCGTTGTACATCTGGTGGGCCTTGGCCGGGTCGAAGAGCTCGCTCGATACGTCGACCCAGACGCTGCGGTGCTGCTCCGGGAAGTCCTCGGGCAGGTCGCGGTACGGGTGCAGGTGGAACATCTCGAGCTTCATGGTGGTCCCTTCGTGCCGAGCGACGCGCCGAGGCGTGCGCTACGCGGTGCCGAACGCCTGACGCAATCCCGCTACGGCATCTGCGACGGCCTCGACGCCGACATCGTACATGTCGGTGCTGGTGAAGAAGGTGTGGATCTGGCCCTCATACGCCTTCGCGACGACGGGGACGCCTGCTGCCTCGAGCTTGGCGGCGTACTCCATCCCCTCGTCACGCAGCGGGTCGTACTGGCCGGTGATGACGTGCGCCGAAGGCAGGCCCTCGAGGCTCTCGGCATAGGCCGGCGAGGCGTAGGGCTGCGAACGCATCGACTCGTCGGGCACGTACGAGTCCCAGAACCACGCCATCGCCGTGGGGGTGAGGACGTATTCGCCGTTCTCCTCGTACGAAGACTGCGTCCGCACGTGGTCGGTGACCGGGCAGACCAGCAGCTGGTGCACGAGCCCGCCCGCCGAGCCACGATCGCGTGCCATCTGGGCGACGACCGCGGCGAGGTTGCCGCCGGCGCTCCAGCCGGCGACCGCGATCCTCGAGGGGTCGCCACCGAGGCGCTCGCCGTTCTGCGCGGCCCACACGTACGCGGCGTAAGCGTCGTCGGCCGCCGCCGGGTACGGGTGCTCGGGGGCGAGACGGTAGTCGACGTTGATCACGATCGTCTCCGCCATCGTGCAGAACTCGCGGCACGTGCGATCGAACATCGGGATGTCGCCGATCACCCAGCCGCCGCCGTGATAGCCGACGGTGATCGGCAGGCCCTCGGCGTCACTTGGCCAGTAGATGCGCACCGGGATCGGGCCCTCCGGCCCGGCGACCTCCATGTCCTCGATGCGGTGGCACGGCGGCCCCTCCGGCGGTTGCGGACCGTTCTTCATCGCGTCACGAATGATCGACGCCGGGATCGTGCCGAGGGGCGGGCCGCCAGCGGCCGCCTGCTGCTCCATCGCTTCCCTCGCTACCGGATCGAGTGGCATCGCGTCCCCAGTCACTGCGCATGGTTCGTCCGAGGTTCTAGCACAGCGCCACGCTCGGAGACGAGCGCCCGTACGAGGCGCGCGGCGCGCGGTATCCTGTACTCGCACGGATGTTCGCACCTCGGCGGTCGCGCGCCGCGGCGTCGGAGGGCCGTCCGAGGCGGGGAGAGCGATGACGAACGGCGACGACGCTGGTGGGCTGACGGCGGGCGTGCTCGCGGGCTTCCACCCGGCCGTTCGCACCTGGTTCGAGCGCACCTTTGAGGCGCCGACGGACGCTCAGGCGGCGGGCTGGCCGGCGATCCGAAGCGGGCAAGACACACTGCTGGCAGCGCCGACCGGGTCGGGCAAGACGCTGGCCGCGTTCATGGTCGGCGTCAACGACCTCGTTGAACGTGCCGCGGTGCTGCCGCCGGGTGAGGTGCTGCCGGACGAGACCTCGATCGTCTACGTCTCGCCGTTGAAGGCGCTCGGCAACGACATCGAACGCAACCTCGAGGAGCCGCTCGCCGGCATCCAGGCGATCGCCGAGGAGCTGGGCACCCCGCTGCCGCCGATCACAGTCGGCTTGCGCACCGGCGACACGTCGCAGTCCGAACGGCAGGCGATGGTGCGCCGTCCTCGGCACATTGTGATCACGACGCCGGAGTCGCTCTACCTGTTGGCGACCGCCGAGCGTTCGCGCAAGATCCTGGAGACGGTGCGAACGGTCATCGTCGACGAGATCCACGCGGTCGCCCGGGACCGTCGCGGCTCGCACCTGGCGATCACCCTCGCCCGCCTCGACCACGTGATCACCACGGCGGGCCATCCGCGGCCCGCACGCATCGGCCTCTCCGCCACGCAACGACCGATCGAGGACATTGCGCGCTTCCTCGTCGGCGTCGATCGCGACGGCGGCGACCGGCCCTGCACGATCGTCGACCTCGGACACCAGCGTGACCTCGAACTGCACATCGAGCTGCCGCCCAGCGACCTCGAAGCAGTCGCGCCGAAGGAGCAGATGGGCGAGATCTACGACCGCATGGCGGAGCTGGTGCGGCAACACCACACGACGCTGATCTTCGTCAACACGCGGGCCCTGAGCGAGCGCGTGGCCCACCAGCTTGGGGAACGCCTCGGCGAGGACTGGGTCGCGTCGCACCACGGTAGCCTCTCCCGCGAGCGGCGGGAGCGGGTCGAGCGGCGGTTGAAATCGGGCGAGCTGCGCGCGCTCGTTGCCACCGCCTCGCTGGAGCTCGGCATCGACATCGGGTCGATCGACCTCGTCTGCCAGCTCGGCTCGGCGCGGAGCATCGCGACGTTCCTGCAGCGCATCGGGCGCTCCGGACACGCGCTCGGGCTGCGACCGGAAGGCCGGCTGTTCCCGTTGACGCGCGACGAGCTGGTCGAGTGCGCCGCCCTCGTGCGGGCCACCCGCGAGGGGCGTCTCGATCGCATCAAGGTGCCGGTCGGACCGATCGATGTCGTCGCGCAGCACGTCGTGGCCGAGGCCGCCTGCCAGGACTGGCCGCTCGACGACCTGTTCGATCTGGTGCGGCAGGCAACGCCGTTCCGCGACCTCACGCGCGAGGCGTTCGATGAGGTGGTGGAGATGGAGGCAGTGGGCATCGGCGATGGCGCCGGGCGCTCGAAGCCGCTGGTGCACCTCGACCGCGTCAACGGCGTTGTCCGCGCCCGCCGCGCCTCGCGCATCACCGCGCTCACGAACGGCGGAACGATCCCGGAGATGGGCGACTACCGCGTGATCGCGGAGCCGGAGGGCACCGTCGTCGGCAACGTCAACGAGGACTTCGCGATCGAGAGCATGGCCGGCGACATTTTCCTGCTCGGCTCGACCTCGTGGCGCATCCAGCGCGTCGAGCAGTCGACCGTCCGCGTGTCCGACGCCCACGGCGCACCGCCAACGATCCCGTTCTGGCTCGGCGAGGCGCCGGGACGCACTGTCGAGCTGTCGGAGGAGGTGGGCCGGCTCCGCCGCGATGTCGTGGGGGGCCTCGACGACCGCGAGGGCACACACGCCTGGCTGCGACGTGAGTGCGCTCTGCCCGAACTGGGCGCGCAGCAGATCTACGACTACCTGCGAGCGCAACAGGAGGGGATGGGCATCGTTGCCTCGGACACCGATGTCGTGTTCGAGCGCTTCTTCGACGAGTCAGGCGGGATGCAGTTGGTCGTGCATGCGCCCTTCGGGCAGCGCATCAACCGCGCCTGGGGGCTGGCACTGCGCAAGCGCTTCTGCGTCGCGTTCGACTTCGAGTTGCAGGCGGCGGCGAACGACGACGCGATCCTGCTCTCCTCCGGTCCCCAGCACTCCTGGCCGCTCGAAGAGGCGTTCGACTGGGTGAGCCCTCGCAACGTCTATGAGTCGGTCGAGCAGTCCGTCTTCTACGTACCGCTGTTCCCGACGCGCTGGCGCTGGAACACGACGCGTGCGCTGGCCGTGCAGCGTCAGCGCGGTGGCAAGCGCGTCCCGCCGTTCATCCAGCGCATGCGCGCCGACGACCTGATGGCGGCGGTGTTCCCCGAGCAGGTCGGCTGCCAGGAGAACGTCACCGGCCCGATGACCCTGCCCGAGCATCCGCTGATGCAGCAGACCATGCGCGACTGCCTCTACGAGGCGATGGACCTCGAGGGCCTGACCGGCCTGCTCGAGCGCGTCGAGGCGGGCGAGGTGCGCTTCCACGCCCGCGACACGATCGAGGCCTCACCGATGGCGCACGAGATCGTCAGCGGCAAGCCCTACACGTTCCTTGACGATGCACCGTTGGAGGAGCGCCGCACCCGTGCCGTGACACTGCGCCGTGGGCTGCCCGAGTCCGCGCAGGACCTCGGCGCGCTCGACATGGACGCGATCGAGCGCGTGGCCGACGAGGCATGGCCGGAGCCGCGGGACGCGGACGAGGCGCACGACGCACTGCTCGGCCTCGTGGCGATCGATGCCAGCGTCGTCGAGGAGTGGGAGGAGTGGCTGCTCGACCTCGTTGCCCAGCGCCGGGCCGTGGCGCTGACCGTTGGCGATCGGCGCATCTGGGTGACCAGCGAGCAACTGAAGGTCGCGGCCGAGCTCTTCGGCGAGGAGGTGATCCCCTTCCTCGACCTCCCCGCCGGCGTCATGCGCGAGATCGAACACCGCGAAGCGGCGCGCGGACTGCTGCTACGCGGGCACGCGGAGGTGACGCCCGCTGTCACGGCGGAGGAGCTGGCCGAGCGCTGCGGTCTCCCGGCGAAGGACGTCGAACGCGGGCTGACCATGCTTGAGGCGAGCGGCTTCGTGCTGCGCGGCCAGTTCCGCACACTCTCGACCGACAGCGACGAGTTCTGCGACCGGCGGCTGCTCGCCCGCATTCACCGCTACACGCTCGACCGGCTGCGTCGCGAGATCGACCCGGTCGCGAAGCAGGACTACATGCGCTTCTTGCTGCGCTGGCACGGCCTCGACGGCGACGAGTCGGCGGGGCGGCTGGAGGGACGCGGCGGATTGCGACAGGCGCTCACGAAACTGCAGGGCTTCGAGGCGCCGGCCGGCGCGTGGGAGTCAGAGTTACTCGCTGCGCGGCTGCCCGACTACCAGTCGAGCTGGCTCGACGAACTCTGCCTCGCCGGCGAAGCGACCTGGGCGCGGCTAACACCTCGACGCCCGCGCGTGAACGAGGCAGGCGTGGCGACGGCAACAACGACCGCCGCCACGCGCGCGACGCCGGTGACGCTCGCCCTGCGGCAGGACCTCGGCACGCTGCTGTCCGCCACACGCGGCATCGGCCGCGGATGGGGGGTCGAGGCCGGCGCTGCGCCGTCGACCGGCGCCGCCGCGGAGGTGCTCGCGACGCTGCAGTCACGCGGTGCGTTGTTCTTCGACGAGCTGGTCACGTCCACGCGACGGCTCGCCACCGATGTCGAGCAGGGGCTGCGCGAGCTGATCGGCGGCGGCTGGGTCACGTCCGACGGCTTCCAGGGCCTTCGTGAGATCGCAGGCGGCCGCAAGGGTGGAGCCGGCGGCCGCCGTGAGCGTTGGCGTCGAGCGCGCCGCGCCTCCGCCTATGCGCACGGGCTGTTCCTGGGCGGTGGGCCGCCGGGCCGCTGGTCGGCGCTCGTCACCCCCGAGGCAACACCCGGCACCGATGACGTCGACGAAGACGACCTCGCCGAGGCCGTCGCGATGATCCTGCTCGAGCGCTACGGCGTCGTCTTCCGCGACCTTATGCGCGGCGAGAGCCTGACAATGCCGTGGCGCTTCATCTTGCGGGCGCTGCGACGCTTCGAGGCACGCGGCACGATTCGCGGCGGGCGCTTCGTCGCCGGCGTGGTCGGCGAGCAGTACGCGCTGCCGGAAGCGGTGGAACTCCTGCGGCGCGTCCGCCGCGAACCCAGGAACGGTCAGCGCACCTCGATCAGCGCCGTCGACCCGCTGAACCTGACGGGCCACGTGCTGCCCGGCGAGCGCGTGCCGGCACAGCGCGGCCGCACGATTGACCTTGTCGACGGGTTGCCCGTCGAGGTGTCGCGCACCCGCCCGCGGGAGCGTCCGACCCGCAGCATTGCTCTCGAAGCACCCCCTGCAGGCGACGACTAACGCACAGCGGAGCGCAGGCCGCCTAACCTCGGCGCGCGGAGAACAGGCGGCCTGGTGTTCGACAAGTACCTGCGCGACCGGGACGCGCGCGGCGAGCCGCGCTGGCGACGCCGTCTGCCCTTTTGGCTGATCCTCGCCGGCGCCGGCTTCGTGATGTTCGTCCGCCCGCTGATCCCGTTCTACGTCGCGGCCGTGGCGTTCTACTTCGCGGGTCGCTCGAGTCGTGCGCGGGCCTGGCTGATCGGTGACGGGGATGTGCCGCGCACGATGCTGGCCGGCTACGCGCTGCTGATGCTGGTGCTCGCCGTCGTCCTCCAGTCGTCGCTGACGCCGGCCGACGCCAGCGACGATGCCTGGCAGGTGATGCTGCTGCCGGCGGCCTGGCTCGCGCTCACAGCGCCGCTGCTGATCGCCTCCGCGGCCCTGCCGAGGCACACGCAACGGGAGCGCCTGCTCGTCGGTACGCTGGCGGCGTTCGTCGCCTCGGGGGTGGTCGTCGTGCTCGCGTTGTTCGTCGCCAGCATCGTCATCGGGAGTCAGGACGAGCTCGGCCAGGACTA
The DNA here is from genome assembly GCA_965226785.1 of Dehalococcoidia bacterium. Classification (GTDB taxonomy): domain Bacteria; phylum Chloroflexota; class Dehalococcoidia; order UBA2979; family UBA2979; genus CBDDEC01. Next base: position 599,938 of record CBDDEC010000003.1, on the reverse strand, counting down.
CCGACGCCCGGTCGCCCTGGCTGCGGCGATCTGCCTGGCGCTGCTCCTCGTCGTCCCGCTCTCCGTACGACGGGTGGCATCGAGGGCGTTCTAGCGACGTGGCAGGTGCCCTGTCCTATCCTGTGCGCGGAATGGAGCCTCCGCATGACCACGAGCCCTGAGTTCACCCTGGCCGCCGTGCAGGCGGCGCCCTGCTATCACGACCGCGCCGGATCGACCGAGAAGGCGGTGCGCTTGATCGCCGAGGCGGGCGCGCTGGGCGCCGACCTCGCAGCGTTCGGTGAGACCTGGCTGCCGGGCTATCCCTACTGGGCGCGCCGCGACCACCCGGACGTCGCACGCGCGCGCGAGCAGTACATCGACCAGGCCGTCGAGATCGGCGGCCCCGAAACTGACGCTCTCTGCGCGGCGGCCGCCGAGGCGGACACAGACGTGGCGATTGGCATCGTCGAGCTCGATCCGCACACCAGCGGCACGGTCTACTGCACGCTGCTGTTCATCTCGAACCAGGGCGAGATCCTCGGCCGGCACCGCAAGCTGAAGCCGACCGATGCCGAGCGTCGCGTGTGGGCGGAGGGCGACGGCGCGTCACTCGTCACCTACGAGCGGCCCTATGGCCGGCTCTCCGGCCTCAACTGCTGGGAGCACCAGATGATGCTCCCCGGCTACGCACTGGTCGCGCAGGGGACACAGGTGCACGTCGCGGCCTGGCCCGACACCCGCGGCTCGCAGGCCTCGCTCCTGTCGCGCGCCTTCGCCTTCCAGGCGGGCGCGTACGTCATCTCGGTGGGCGGCGTCGGTCGCGAGGCCGATGTGCCCGAGGCGTTCCGAGAGCTGCCGGCGCCGCACCTGGAGCCGCAGAGCCAGATCATCGGGCCACAGGGCAACGTGATCGCAGAAGCACCCGGCGGCGAGGAGACGATCATCACCTCGACGGTCTCGCTGGACGCCGTCCGCTCCCGCAAGTCGTTCGGCGACATCGCAGGACACTACGCGCGGCCGGACGTGCTGCAGCTGCGCGTGAACCGGACGCCTGCCGCGCCCGCGGTGTTCGAGGAGTAACGGCTACTCGCTGCTCGCAACCGGTGTGGCCAGCGACCAACGGTGGCCGAACGGATCGACGAGGACGCCGTAGCGCGAACCCCAGAACTGGTCTTCGAGCGGCAACGCCACGGTCGGCACCGGCCTCGACAGCGCGCGCCCAGAGGGCGTCCGGGTCGGCCAGGGTCAAGGCGATGGTGACCGGCGTGTCACCGAGCGCGTGCGGTTCGCGCGCCTGGCCCTCGTTGATGTCCGGGAAGTCGTCGCTCAGGTGGACCATGCCGCCGTTCAACGTGAGCGACGCGTGCAGGACGCGCGTTCCGTCGTCGGGCGCGGTCGGCTCGCCGACCAGCTCCGCTCCGAAGGCGCGCCCGTAAAACTCGATCGCCGCGCGTCCGTCGCTGACCACGAGGTGCGGTGCGACCGGCGGTTCCATCTGCTCGTTCGTCATCAAGGCCTCCCCGCCCGCCCGTCAGGGCAGAGCGAGGATAGATCGATCCGCCGATCGACCTTGGGTTAGCCGTCGGACTTGACGATGCCGATCACGTTGCCGGCGGGGTCAGCGAACTTGGCCATGGTGACCATCGGGTTCGACGTGATCTCCTCGACGACCGTGCCGCCCAGTTCCTTCACCCGCTCAAGCGCCGCGGCGGGGTCGGCGACCTCGATGTAGACGGTGACGCCCGAGCCCTCGTCGATGCCGCCGCCGATGCCGGGGCTCGACTCGTCGTGCTGCACGAGGCCGTAGTCCATCGGGTTGTCGGCGTTGACCGTCCAGTCGAACGCATCGCTGTAGAAGCGCTGGAGCAGGCCCTGGTCAGGGCCGTTGATCTCGAAGTGCACAACATTGTTCGCCATCAGTTCCCCCTTCAAAGACCTCGGCGGTGCCGAGTCCGCTGCGGCCACGATGCTATCCGACGATGCTTGCGACGTGTGCTACTCGTCTGGCGGCGTGGCGAAGGCGTCGTCGCCCGGGTCGCCACCGATCGCGGCCACCGCGAGGCGACCGAGGTAGTAGGTCCAGCCCTCGCCGTGCTTCTCCACCTGCTCGGCGGTCGGGAGGCCGCTGTGCTCCAGACGGACGAGCGTGCCGGTGCCCTGGGGCGTCAGGTAGACGTCCACCGTCGAGGAGCCGGGTGGCAAGTCCTCGTCGCCCGCCCAGCCCCAGGTGAAGCCAATGTGGCGGGGTGGATCAATCACCGTGTGCACGCCGTCGGCGACATCGCGTCCACCGTGCATGTCGAGCCAGCGGCGGCCTCCCGGCCGCAGATCGATTTCGGTGGCGACGCCCTGCCAGCGCACGATCTTCTCGGGGTCGACGAAGAACTCCCAGACCGTCTCCGGGCTCGCCTCGATCTGGATCTCGCGTACGACCGCATCGACGCCCGTCGCCTCGGCCGCTGTCACCGGATCGTTGGTCATGGCTGCTTTCGCCCCTCGCCGCGTCCTCGTTGCTGTTGCCGCTGCTCCGCCTCGGCAGCCTCCTTGAGCGCCTCGAGGCGGCCGTCCCAGAAGCCCTCGATATAGGCGCGCAGCTCGGACAGGCCCTCCGGTGCCGCGCGGAAGTAGCGGCGGGTACCCTCGCGGCGGTCGGTCACGAGGCCCGCCTCCCTCAGCACCCTCAGGTGCTGCGAGATCGCCGGCCGCGTCACCTCGAACTGCGCCGCGATCTCCCCGACGGGCAGCTCGCGGTCGCGCACCAGGGCGAGGATCTCCCGCCGTCGAGGCTCGGCCAGCGCCTGGATGGCGTCGTTCATCTGCGTATGACAGCACAAGCTAACGGTAAGTGTCAACTTACGGTAGTCGGGCCGATGATGGTCCGGCTACACCCGGCGGATCACCCCTCGCTCGATCGCTTCCGCGACGGCCGCGGTGCGGTTCGTGACGTCGAGGCGCGTAAAGAGCTCGCTGAGGTGGAACTTGACCGTGCGTTCGGCGATGCCGAGCCGTTGCGCGATCTCGCGGTTCGTTCGGCCGGCCGCCAGCTCGCGAAGGACTTCGACCTGCCGCTCGGTCAGTCTTCGTACGTCGTCGAGGCCGGCGGCGACTCGGTCGCTGACCTCGGGCGGCAGATCGACGCCACCCGTGGCGACGGTGCGGATCGCCTCGAAGAGGCGCTCGCTGGGTGCCCCCTTCAACACGTAGCCGCGAGCGCCCGCACGTACGGCGCTGAAGATGCGGTCGTCGGTGGCAAACGCGGTGAAGACCAGGCAGCGCGTGCCGGGCGTGTCGCGGCGGATGTGCTCGATCGCGGTCACCCCGTCCGCCGGCGGCAGCTCAAGGTCGATGATCGCCACGTCCGGCCGCGCCGAGGCGCAGACCTCGACGGCCTCCGTCGAGGTAGCGGCGGTGTCGACGATGCTGAAATCCGGCTGCGTCTGCAGGATGCCGACGAGCCCGTCGCGGACGACGGGATGGTCGTCGGCGACGACGATGGTCGTGGCACGGGAGCGGGTCGTCACGAGCTGACCCTCATACGGCGCCCTCATAGCTGACGCTGACCTCGACCCTGGTGCCCTCGCCGGGCGCCGTGCGCAGGCGGAAGTGGCCACCCATCAGCTGGACGCGCTTGCGCATGCTGTAGAGCCCGTAGCCGTGCGGCGAACTGGAGGCGCGCGCACGGTCGAACCCCCGCCCATCGTCCTCGACGATCAGGCTGATGCGTTCGCCGCCGCGATCACGGAGCCGCACGCTCACGTTCGTGGCAGCCGAGTGTTTCACGACGTTGTGCAGGCCCTCCTGCACGACGCTGTAGAGCCCGTGCTCGATCGCCGCCCCGCCCCGGCGATCGAGCGGCTCGACCTCCAGCGTGACGCTGATGCCGTGCTCCGCCTCGAACTCCTCGCCGAGGCGTCGCACCGCCTCGGCCAGCTGGTGGCGTTGCAGCGCCGGCGCGCCGAGGTCGGCGATCGCGGCTCGTGCCTCGACGACACTTTCGCGCGCCATCTCAAGGGCGCGCCCAACCGAGCTGCGGGCGGCGTCCGGGTCGTCGTCGATCAGGATGTCGGCCGTCTCGAGCTGCAGCGCGATGCCGGTGAGGCGCTGCAAGACACCATCGTGGAGGTCGCGCGCCAGGCGCTCGCGCTCGTCACGCGTGGCGCGTTCGGCCGTCTCGCCCAGGAGCCGCAACCGGTCGACGGCCATGCCGAGCTGGCTCCCGATCGTGGTCAGCAGCGAGAGCTCATCGTCGGACAGTGTCTGCCAGTCGGACCGGGCGACGTTCATGATGCCCATGCGCCGGCCGGCGGCGTAGAGCGGGATGCTCGCATGGTGGGTGAGCTGGTCCGGGTTCTCGCGATTGACGGCAAAGAGCCGGCTGCAACGCAGGACACCGACGTTGGCAGCGCCTTCCGGGTTCTGTTCGATCAACGACTCGAGGCACCAGCAGAGCCCGGCCCAGCGCTCCGGCTCGCTGGCCGAGATCGGCGGCAGCCGCTGGCTCGTCAGCAGCGTCGGCTCCTCCGTGTCCTCGTCGAGGAGGTAGACCCAGCCGCTGTGCAGCCCCAGCAGGTCGCAGACCTCCTCGAGCGCGGTCGCCATCAGCGAGGGCAGGTCGCTGCTCTCAGCGATCGCGCCGGAGACGCGCTGCAGCGCTTCGATCTGTCGCTCGGTCGTGAGCGCCGGGCGCTCCGGGTCGGCCATGGCGGTCCCTCCCCACACCATGCTAGCCCGGTCGGGGGGCCGCGCTCCTGTCTCATCGGACAGGCTGGCAACGGCGGTGGCACTGGAGCCTTCGAGAGCGCCTCTAGACCTCGTAGACCTCGCCCTCGGAGCCGGTGAAGAACTCGAAGGGGTGGTGCTCCGCCCGGATGCGGTCCGCCTCGGCCTCCAGGACCTCATCGGGGTGGCCGGGGTCGTGGTGGATCGTGCAGAGCTTGCGGACGCCGGCAAGCTCCGCGAACGCGACCGTCTGATCGATGGTGCTGTGTCCCCAGCCGACGTACTGCGGGTATTCGTCGGCGAGGTACTGGGCGTCATGCAGCAGCAGGTCAACGTCCTTCGCCAGACCGTAACCGGACACCCAGGTCGGGTCCGCCGGCACCTCGAGTCCTCCCAGGGCTGGCTCATGGTCTGACAGGTACGCGAGCGATCGTCCGTCGGCCGTGATCCGGAATCCGAGCGTCGTCTGGGGGTGCATGACGTAGTCGGACTCCACGCGGAACGGCCCGATCTGGGTCGTCTCGGCGGAGAGCTCGTGCACGTGGACGTGGTCCTCGAGGTCCCGCAGGACGACCGGGAACAGCGGTGGCGACAGGTAGCGCGTGAGCCGTCGCTCGAGCGGGGCGGAAATCGAACGCGGTCCCCAGATGTGGACTTCGACGTTCTCATCGTGCAGCTGAGGGAAGAACCCCAGCCCCACGATGTGGTCCATGTGGAGGTGGGTCAGCAGCACATCGACGCGATCGACCTGGCCGAGGATCTCGGTGCCGAGACCGCGGATGCCGGAGCCCGCGTCGAGCACCAGCAGAGCGTTGTTGTCGTCGCGCACCTCGGCGGAGGAGGTTTCACCGCCAAATCGCACCGTGGAGTGGCCGGCGCTGCTGATCGAGCCGCGCGCGCCCCAGAGCTTGACGCGCATCAGGGGTGGACTTCCCAGAACACGACGACCGCGCCGAGGTGGCGCTCGCCCTGGCCGCTGATCGGGATGGCCGTCAGGTCGATCAGGTGCGACAGGCCATCGAACGCCTCGAAGCGAAGCCGGCCGTGGGCAGGCTGACGTCGGCTGAGGGCAATCGAAACCGGCAGGTCCTCGCTGGCGATGGGCTCGCCATCCTCACTCGTCGTGGCGAACAACTCGGCCAGGTCGGACGCGACGATGGGGCCTCGCTGGTCCTCCCACGCGCGCCCGATCAGGGGCTCGGCTGCCTCGTTGTAGAACAGCAGATTGCCGTCGGCGTCCATGACCCACACCGGTACGGCCAGGTAGGTGGCCAGCTGCTTCAGCAGGATCACCTCGACGGGTTGCGAGGTCATCAGCGTCCCTCCTCTGGGCGGTCACCGCACGTCGGGTCCACCGCGGGTCGCATCATTGCCAGCCCACCGCGTACGTCACGTGCTCGCCGGCCAGGCCTTTGAGCTGCATCGGCTCGCGCTCCGTTAACTCGATCCCCTCGAGGTCCGTGAGGCCATCAGCCACCGCTGCCGAGATGAGGATCTCGTCACCGACCGCCGCCGAGGCGATGCGGGAAGCGAGCACCACGTCGCGCCCGAAGAAGTCGCCAGCGGCCCGGATGGGCTCGCCCGTGTGCATCCCGATGCGGTGACGCAGATGAGGACCGTCCGGAGCATGCACTTCGTGCAGGTCCTGTTGCATCGCCACGGCGCAGCGCAGAGCGTCATCGGGCTCGGAGAAGGCCAGCATGAACCCGTCGCCGAGGTGTTTGACCTCGATGCCGCGGTGCTCACCCACGAGCCGGCGCACGGCGCGATCGTGACGTTCCAGGAGCGACACCCATGCCTCGTCTCCGAGCTGCTCATTGAGCGCCGCGGAGTTCTCGATGTCGCAGAAGAGGAGGGTGACCGGACCCTCGCGCGCCGGCTCCCACACCACCTCCGGTCGCTGTGCGGCGACCGAGCGTGCAATCGTTTCCACCGTGCTGGGGAAGGTGTGGCCCGGCGAGACTCGAGCGTCCGGCACAGAGAGATGCGTTTGCGCGAACCGCCAGCGACCTCCATCGCAGACCAGCACCGCTGTCATGCGCAGTGCCTCCTCGTGCGCGCCCTCACCGTCCGTCCAGTCAAGGCGCAACCCCGCGGCCAGCCAGGCGACATCATCGTGGGTGGAGATACGGACCCAGCGCCGTCCGAGGGAGAACGTGGCCGGTTCGGCGCGTACGCGCTCGGCGTGCTCCCAGATGTCGTCCACGCCCGCCGTGATCTCGTCGGCAGCCGTGCCCAGGGCGAGCGTGTCCGCGTCGTCGATCCACGCGTCGCGCGTGGCGGCCTCGTCAGGCTGCGCCAGGTACTCGTCGAGTACCTCGAGGATGGCCGCCTCGCTCGTCTCTTCTGACTGCATCCGCTCCCCAGCTGCCGCTGCGCGCGCCCCTCGGCGCGCGGCCTACAAGGTAGCGTCCCGACTAAGTTGGGTGGTGACGTCGAGATCGACTTGTGTGAACAAGTTCACACAACGGGTGGAGCCTAGACTAAGTTGAACCTGGTCCCGCAGATCAGCAGCGAGCGGTCGCCCGTCCGACAGCCCCGTGCCTCCGCTTCGCGGACGATGTGCTCCGCGTCTGCAGCCTCGATGTCGAGCCCGCCGAGGCCTTCGCCTCGGCCATCGCTGCCCTCGACGAAGCGCAGCGCCGCGTCGTCGAGGGCGATTTCGGGGCCGCTGGAGGTTGCCTCGGCGGGGCGTCCGAGTACATCGCTCCAGCGCGCTGCGAGCGCGGAGGGGTCGTCGCTTTGCAGCTCGGCGGCGCTCAGCCGACGCGTCACGTCGAGGCGCTGCGCGGCCTGCCAGTCGGGACCGGCCGGCCGCCAGGGTCCCGCCGGATCCTCGTCGTCCTCGTTTTGCCGCAGCTCCGCGATCGCGGCGGGCAGATCCTTCGGGTGCAGCTGGATCCCGGCGTTCGGGCCAGCGCCCGAGTCGCCGACGAGCCGCACGCCGAGACCGAGCACGCGGTCACGCGCCGTTGGCACGTCGTCCGTCTGCATGATCACCATGTACCCGCCGTCGCCGCCTCGACGGTCGAGGTAGCGTCCACCAGCCGTCCCCTCCTCGGTCGGCGCGACCACCTCCAGGAAGCTGTTGCCGATCGGCATCAGGAAGTTGTGCAGCCCGAAGCGGCCGACACCCGGGTCGCGGTAGCAGACTTCCAGTCCGAGGATCGCCCGCAGGTCCTGCTCGACGGCGTCGAGGTCGCGAGCGACCAGTGCGATCTGTCTCAAGCGCAACATGCTGTCACCCCCCATGGCCGGCTAAATGCGTTCGAAGTAGCGGCGCCGCTCCCAGTCGGTGACCGCCTGCTCGAACGCCTCCTGCTCCACGCGGAAGAAGCGCGTGTAGTGCTCGACGACCTCGCTGCCGAAGGCGGCGCGCGCGAAGGCGCTCTGCTCGAAGCGATCGGTGGCCTCGCTGAGCGTCGAGGGCAGCGATTCGCCCTCGGCGGCCACGTAGGCGTCGCCCTCGAACACCGGCGGCGGCTCGGTCTGGTTCGCGATGCCATCGAGGCCCGCCGCGAGCGCGGCTGCGTAGGCGACGTACGGGTTGCAGTCGGCGCCGGGGACGCGGAACTCGATGCGGGTCGCATCGCCTTCGCCGATCGCGCGGAACCCGGCGGTGCGGTTGTCGACGGCCCAGGACAGCCCGGTCGGCGCCCACGAGCCAGCGCGGTAGCGCTTGTACGAGTTCACCGTGGGCGCGAAGCAGACCATCAGTTCCGCCGCATGCGCGATCCAGCCGCCGAGGAACCAGCGAAACGCGTCCGGCAGCGAGGCTGCCCCGGCCGGCGCGCCCTCGAGACGGGCGAAGGCATTGGCGCCACCCTGCCAGAGGCTGAGGTTGAGGTGGCACCCAGAGCCGGCCCGATCGGCGTCGACCTTGGCCATGAAGCTGACGCTCAGGTCGAGCCCGGCCGCGACGTCCTTCAAGCAGTGCTTGGAGATGGCGTGCCGGTCCGCCATCTCCAGCACCTCGGCGTGACGGACGTTGAGCTCATGCTGCCCGATGCCCCACTCGCCCTTCGAGCCCTCGACGGGCACGCCCGAGTCGCGCAGATGGCGACGGGCGGCGGCGTTGAACGTCTCGTCACGCGTGGCCAACAGCGTGTGGTAGTCCTCGAGGTACCACCCGGCCGGTTCGAGGTTGGCGTAGCCGTTTGCCGCAGCCTCCGCGTAGCTGGTCTGGAAGAGGTAGTACTCGAGCTCCGAGCCAGCCTCGACGGCGAATCCGGCCTCGAGGGCACGTTCGACCTGGCGGCGCAACATTGTCCTCGGCGCGAGGTCCGTGGCTTCGTGCGAAGGGTTGTGGACATCGGCGATGACGAGCGCCGTGCGGTCGAGCCAGCTCGCGCTGCGCAGCGTCGTCAGGTCGGGCACGAGGTGAACGTCGCCGTAGCCGCGCTCCCAGCCCGCGAAGGCGTAGCCGGCGACCGGTTCCATCTCCATGTCGACGGTGAGCAGGTAGTCGCAGGCATGCGTCCCACCGTCCGCGACCTCGTCGAGGAAGAACTCGGCGTCGAGGCGCTTGCCCAGCAGCCGGCCGTAGAGGTCCGGGAAGGCGACGAGCACGGTCTCCCCCTCGCCCCGCTCGACGCGAGCCGCCAGCTCCTCGCGTGTGAGCATGCCCCTCGTCTGGTCCACGCTTCGCCCCCCGCTCCGCGCCAGAGTCTATGCGGTGTCGACGCCGTGGCGCGGGCCCCCACTGCGATACCATCGCCGCGCGTGGCCTCGGAGCAGCTGCGGTCGTGCGCCGCAGAGAACGCGGAGACGTGATGACCACCTCGGCGAACCCAGAGGAAGCAGCATCGCAGGCCACTGGTCCGAAGAACGCGGTCGTCATTCTCCTCGACAGCCTCAATCGCCACATGCTCGGCGCTTATGGCGGCACGGAGTTCGAGACGCCGAACCTCGATCGGCTCGCCGCGCGCTCGTTGCGCTTCAACCGGCACTACGCGGGGTCGCTGCCCTGCATGCCGGCGCGGCACGACATCCTCTGCGGCGCACTCGACTTCCTCTGGCGTCCGTGGGGCTCGATCGAGCTGTGGGAGACACCGTTGACGGTGCAGCTGCGCGAGGCCGGTGTCACGACGATGCTCGTCTCCGACCACCCGCACCTCTTCGAGGTCGGCGGCGAGAACTACCACTCCGACTTCAACGCCTGGGAGTACGAGCGCGGCGGTGAATCGGACCCGTGGAAGACGCGGCCCGACCCGAGCTGGCTGGGAGCGCCCGAGGCGGGTGCACCCGGCCGCGACAACTCCGTGACCCGCCACTACGACGTCTCGAAGACCTACTTCCAGGGTGAGGACGACTTCCCCGGCCCGCGCACGATGGCTGCAGCCGCCGACTGGCTCGACCGCCACGCGCCGGAGCACGACCAGTTCTTCCTCTTCGTCGACGAGTTCGATCCGCACGAGCCCTTCGACACGCCTGAGCCGTACGCCTCGATGTACGACCCCGACTGGGAGGGCCCGCACCTGATCTGGCCGCCCTACATCGTGGGCGCGCTGCAGCAAGGCGTCCTCAACGAGCGCGAGGCGCACCAGCTGCGCTCGGCGTACGGCGCGAAGCTGACGATGATCGACGAGTGGCTCGGGCATGCTGAGCGCCCTCGACCGCCACGACCTGTGGGAGGACACGGCGGTCATCCTCTGCACGGATCACGGGCACTACCTGGGCGAGAAGGACATCTGGGGCAAGCCTCGCTCGCCCGTGTTCGAACCCCTCGGGCACATCCCGCTCTTCATCTCGTGGCCCGGCGTCGAGCCCGGCACGAGCGATGCGCTCACGACCAGCGTCGACCTCCACGCCACGCTGCTCGACCTCTTCGGCGTCGAGGTGGAGCACCGCACACATGGTCGCTCGCTGCTCCCGCTACTCCGCGGCGAAGTTGACTCGACGCGGGACTACGCCCTCTGCGGGATCTGGGGCCGCGAGGTGCATCTGATCTTCGATGAGTTCAAGTACGCGCGAGCGCCCGAGGGCGACAACGCGCCGCTCTCCATGTGGTCGAACCGCTGGTCGACAATGCCGGGCATGGCTCGCAACCTGCAACTGCCGCCGCCCGATGACCGCGCATGGCTCGACCGCATGCCCGGCTCGAAGATCCCAGTCATTCGCCAGCCCTTCCAGCAGGGCGACCTGCTGCCCTATTGGGCCGTCGGCGACTTCACCGGCAGCCACCTGTATCGCCTGAGCGAAGACCCCACGGAGGCCGAGAACCGCGTAGGCGAGCGCGCCGAGGCGGAGGCGGCGGACCTGCTGCGCGAGGCGCTGCTCGAGGTGGAGGCGCCGGACGACCAGATCGCACGCCTCGGCCTCGACTGACACCCGAGCTTCCGGACGGCGCGTGTTGGTCATCGAGCCGAGCAGTGGCCAATACAGAAGGCCTAAGGTTCGCCGGTGACGAACGCAGATCCCTTGGTTGAATTTCGGGCCCTCGAGGCCGCCGAGATCGAGCGCGCCGACGAGATCGACCGCACGGAGACGATCGACTACGTCTACCGGCTCCATCGAGGAGAGCTGGCGTTGGAGCCTCATTTCAAGCGTGTTGGAGGCTTCCCACCGGGCGAGCTCGAGGCGAGCCAGCAGCGCATGCGCGCCTGCCTGTCTCGCGGAGGCGCCGGGTGGGGCGCCTTCGACGAGGGGCGTCTGGTCGGCATCGCCGTCCTAGACGGCCGACCGCTGGGGTCGGACGTGGACGCGCTCGATCTGTACTTCCTGCATGTTGGCGACGCGCACCGTGGTCGCGGCATCGGACGTGCGCTGGTTCGCCTCGTGTCCGCTCGCGCGAAGGAACTGGGCGCGCGCCGCCTCTACGTCTCCGCGACGCCTTCGCAGAACACGGTCAGCTTCTACCAGGGCGCCGGCTTCACGCTGGCCTCGTCAGTCGATCCGGAGCTCTACCGGCTCGAGCCCGAGGACATCCACATGGACCGCGAACTGTGAGCGCTCGGCAAACGCTGGTGTTCACTCTCGGGCTGAAGCTGCTCCTGGTTGGCGTGCTCGCATTCGGCGCCTTCAGCGGCGCACAGCAATTCGAGGACAAGGCGTTCGGGTGGCGGCTGCTGACCTATCCGCTGGCGACATTGGTGGTCCCGATCGGCTGGTCGCTTGCGGGCGGACACCGGCCGTATCCCGCTGCGATCGACAATCTGCTGGTCGCTCCCTTCCTGATCGACGTGCTTGGAAACGCCTTCGACCTCTACGACTCGATCTGGTGGTGGGACGATGCCAATCACTTCGTGAACTGGGCGTTGCTCAGCGGCGCGGCCGCGCTGTTCCTCGTGCGAGTGCGCGCGGCACCCTGGACTGCGATGGCGCTAGTCATCGGCTTCGGCGCGACCACGGCGGTGCTCTGGGAGCTGGCGGAGTACTTCGCCTTCATTCGCAATTCGTCGGAGTTGGCCACGGCGTACGAAGATACGTTGCTCGATCTCCTGCTCGGTCTGCTGGGTGCGGTGGTCGCCTCGGTCGGGGCGCTGCTCCTCCTGGCGCGGGGTCCGCCCGCGCAGGGGAGGTAGCCGGGCCGTCGGTTTGTTGACTCGCCGATCGCCCACTGATAGCGTGCGTGATGAACGGGGACGAACTTGCTTCGAATCCTGAGACCTCGGATGCCACGGTTCGTGCGCAATCTGCTGCGCGGAGTGCTCGTACTCGCGATGGCACTCGCGCTCGGATTGCTGCCGCTCGGCGGTGGGGCCGCCGTAGCCGGCGACAGCGCAGCGTCATACGACGCAGCGCACGAGGTTGCGCACGACGGCATGGGGTGCGGCGGGATGGCGTTCTAGCTCCATCGCTCACCAGAGGTGCTCACGTCACCCCGTCGCGAGGCGGGGTTTTTCTATTGCTTCGTGTTCAAGCGCTTCGTGTTCGAGCCCGGAGTCAGGGCGTCGCCAAGCCACCCTCGAACGGGCGGAACTCGTGCGAGATGCTCGCGTCGGAGACCTCAACGATTCGATAGCCTGACTCGCCGACCATGGGTAGTCCGACCGCACCTGAGACCACCATCTGCATATCGCCATCCGAGGCGTAGCGATTCTGATGAAAGTGACCGGCGAAGACTGCGTCCACGTTGTGGCGTCTAAAAAGATCGAGTAGCAGTAGTCGATTCTCTCTGGCAACTGCGCCCGGCTGAGTCTCGCCCAGGTCACGCCAGAACAATGGCGTGTGCATGAAAGCGACGATGTGCTGGGCGTTCCGGGCACGCTCGGAGGCGAGTTCGTCCTCTACGAACTGGAACTGCCGGTCCGCCTCCTCCGGCGCATGCACGGGGCGGTGAAACGTCTCGCTGTTGAGTGCGAGGAACAGCGTCCCGCCATGCTCGAACGCGTAGTAGTCGGCGCCGTGGCGGGTGCGGTACTCCGACAGCAGGTCGGGCGTCGGTGCCGAGGCATCGAGAGCGAGGTCATGATTGCCGGGCACGAGGTAGAGCGGCACGTCGTCGTCTAGCTGCCCGCCCACCTCTCGGAACGTCTCGTGCTGCTCCGCAGAGTCCGCGTGATGGACGAGGTCGCCGCACACCACCACGAAGGCTGGGCGCAGCGTGTTGGCAGCAGCCACGGCGGCCGCGTAGCGCTCTCGCTCTGGCTCGAGGCCGGTGATGCCGGGCTGCGCCCTGGGTAGGGAGTAGCCCTCGGGGAGAATCAGCGCGAAGGTCTCGGCGCGCTGCTCCCACTGCGCGTCTGTCATCCCGCTGAGGGCAGCGAACTGGCCAAACTGCGTGTCCGCGAGCTGCATGAAGTTGAACGATGACGCCATCGGCGACCCCCAGCGGTCCGCACTATATCGGCTGCAAAGGTCGTGAACTTACCCGGCTTGTATCCGATTACGTGCTCGATCTCACTCCACGCGTCTTCGATGATCGTGCGGACTCAGGCGCAGCGCCTGCGGCGGCGCGGGATGCTCGAAGTGCACGACCTCTTCGAGAGCGCACGATTGGACGCCATCCTCGGGGCGAGCCGTGAATCTGACGATCCGTTCTTCTCCCTGACGAACTACAACGGTCACCCAGCGCTCTGCCTGCGCGCCGGTTTCGACGGGAACGGAATACCGACGGGCGTCACGGCCGTGCCTCGCGGTCTAGCCCATCGATCCCACGGCGGTCCCGGTGACCCCGGGGGCGATCTCCGGCACGAACAGCACGGTGACCGCCAGGCCCAGCGACACCACTCCCACGGCTCGGCCGAGTGGCGGACCGCGCGTCCAAAGCTTCTCGGCGGCGACAATCGCCGCCGAGATTCTCTTCGCCGACTTCGGCATCGAGCGCCCCACCATCCTCGCCGTGCTCTCCCTCGAGGACAGCGCGGTGCTCGAGCTCCAGGTCGTCCTCGAACGAGAGTGAGCGGGCTGGCGCCACCGCCGATGCTCGGATCTACGAAACGAACGAGAAGAATTGGTTCCGCTTCGATGTGGTGGAAGGCGTTACCTATACGACCTCCGTTTCGCTCGAGTCGCTGACAAACGTTCGTCTGCGGCTTGTGCTTCCGAGCGAGCCCGCGGCTGCCCCGCCGCCCGCTGACCGCGAGGGAACCGAGCCGCACCCATCGTTTGGCGCGCCGACTGGACATCGCGCGTTTACGTATCGGTCGAGAGCACGTTGGCGACCGGTGGCTACCAGATTTCTCTCACGGCGGTCCGGTGAGGGGGCCTAAGCACTCCAAGATGGCACGTGTTCTGCTCAGACGTCGTACGCGAGCTGCTACGCAGAAGGAACGGTGCTCCGGCAGTTCGGACGTGATTTGCGAAGGTATTTGCGGTATCGGGTGCCGCCCACGCCACGCGGCCAGCATGCAGAATCACGCGACGCAAGGACCAGCAGTAGCTTGCAAGGGCTAGTTGTCGAATCTCTGGAGCACGATCGACGCGTTCATTCCACCAAACGCGAACGAATTCTTCAGCACGGTACGTACCGGCAGCCGGCGCGACTGCTGTGCTACATAGTCGAGATCGCAGCCATCTCCAGGGTGTTCGAGGTTCACTGTCGGCGTGATCTCTCCGCTAGCGATCGTTTGCACGGCCGCCACGGTCTCGATGCCCCCCGATCCGCCGAGCAGGTGTCCGGTCTGCGACTTCATCGCTGAGATCGGTACTCGATAGGCGTGAGAGCCCAGTGCCGCCTTGATCGCCTGCGTCTCGGCAATGTCTCTGACCGGCGTCGCGGTGGCGTGGGCGGAGATGTAGTCGACTTCCTCGGGGGCGACGCAAGCATCGGCCAGAGCGGCGACCATAGCGTGCTTGGCTCCGATCCCTTCCTCGGCGGGCGCAACCAGATGGGAGGCGTCGGCTGCGACGCCGTAACCAAGCAGCTCGGCGAGGGGCTGCGCGCCGCGTGCACGTGCATGATCTAGCGATTCAATAACCAGGATGCCGGCACCCTCGGCAGGCGCGAAACCGTCACGATCGCGATCGAATGGTCGTGATGCGCGAGCGGGATCGTCGTACTGGTGGGTGGTCAGAGCACGCATCGAGGCAAACCCTGCGATACCGGTGAGACTGAGCGCAGACTCGGTCCCACCGGCGATCATCACGTCAGCAGTACCGCGACGGATGACCTCGAGCGCGTCACCGATCGCCTGCGTCCCTGAGGCACATGCGGTGGAGACGGTGTTGACGTAGCCTTGCGCGCCCAGCTGCATCGTTACGTTGGCGGCAGCCATGTTCGGTAGCGCTTTCGCGTACCAAAGCGGGTCGACCTTGCTGTGCCCCTTGCTGATGCGTGTCTCAACTGCGATGTCAGTCTGGTCGAGGCCGCCGCCGCCGTTGCCAATGATGACACCGACGCGCCGCGGATCGCCGAGCTCTTCCGGTAGGCCTGCGTGCGTCCAGGCCTGTCGTGCAGCAGCCACAGCGAAGTGGGAGAAACGCGCCATGCGGCGGGCCGCCTTGCGATCCATGAAGAGCGTCGGATCGAAATCGCGGACTTCGCCACCGATCCTGCAGGGGTAGCCAGTTAGATCGAAGCGTGTGATCGGGGCGATGCCAGAACGGCCGGCCACTGAGTTGGCCCAGAACTCGTTGAGCGTATTCCCGAGCGGGCTGATAACTCCAAGGCCAGTGATGACTACGCGGCGTCGCACGGGTGCGGCCATATCAAACCTCGCTTTGCTCATGCTTCGTTCACACTGCCTCAACGCGCGCACAAGCTTCCAGGTGGTCGTCAGGCACGCCTCCGGCGACGTACGGAGAGTCGCCTACTTTAGACGACCCCCGCCATGAACATGTTCACATAAGCCGCTACGATTCGAAGGAATCACTGCCGGGCGCTGACCTCCGACACTTCGCTTGCCGTGCGTCGCGCCACCTGTGCAGCGGCACCCACCCCAGTCAGCCCGCGGCGGGCTGCCGCGTGGGAGGAGTTCGAGGGTGCAGAGGCCAGACCCCAAAGCCGGCGCTGATCTCAACGAGGTGAGCGCTGGAGTCTGGGTGGCGTTCCGGTGGGCCGGGGAAAACTAGTCCGGTCGCACCCAAGGCAGCTGCATCTCGATCTGCTCGCGCACCGCCTCCACGGCGTCGGCGCCACATTGAGTGAAATATGGGCCGCGAGACCAGTCGCTGAGCCCGGTCGGACCCTCGAAACTAGGTTCCACCGTGATGTCCGCCTGCGTGGCACCCTCGCTGAAGATCTGCCACTGCTGTGCTTCAATCGTGCGAAGCACGGTCCTAATCACCGGCAGAGTCGGGATTCGGAACCGTTCGGCGCGACGTGCGCCCACATCCTCGACCGGATCGTTCAGCTTGACCGCGATCACGATGTCCGCGCCCAATTCGGCGACCTGGCGGATTGGGATTGGCTGAAGTACTCCGCCGTCAACCAGCGGCCGGCCATTGATCACGACCGGCGGGAAGAGAATCGGGATCGCCGCGCTCGCCAGCATCGGCTCGTGGACGCGGCCCTCGGTGAAGGTCACGGTCTCGCGCCGCTCGATGTCGCAGGCAATGATTGCGAGTGGGATGCGCGCGTCCTCGAACGTCTTGTCCCCGGTGAACTCACGGAGCCCACTCTCGAGGCCGCGGGTCGAGAGCAGCGAGCGGTACGGCAGGGTCAGACTGGCGGCCTTGTTCAAGATCGTGTCCATCGCCTGGCGCATCACCTCGTACGACAGATCCTCGGAGATCGCGCCGGCTAGCGGCGCGGCGACGCTAGCGCCGGCGATGAAATCGAAGGGCACGCCCATCTCCTCGAGCGCGGCTGCAGCGCCGATGTGCGCGTATCCCTTCGCTCCCCCGGCACCGAGGGCGAGCCCCACCGTCCGTCCGATCACGATCCGTGCGACTCGGTCGACCTCCGCCTGGGCCGCGCTGCCCAGCGCCTCACGAAACCGCTCGGGACGGTAGTCCGAGGTCGGACCCGTGACGATCGCGCTGACGGTGCATCCATGCGCTCGCTCGGCTGCTTTGACGTCGCGCTGCCACGGCGTCTTGGACGATTCGACGAGGACGATACAGCGGTCACTCGCTGTCACCGCCTCCCCCTCGAGGATCAGCTTGAGCGTCACATCGGTGTCGTCAGCGAGCGTCTCCATGCGTCGGTCCTCAGGGTCGGAGAGCACGATGATCGTCGAGAACCGGCGGCGCAGCTGGCGGATGAGCACGGCCAGCGCTTCGACGGAGATGGCCTCGCCGCGCGTGGAGAGGTGGGCCACCGTCGGCCCAGCCGCTGCGGCGAACTGCTCAAGCTCCCGGATCGCTGTGCGATCGCTTGGCAGGGCAGCGAGGCCGTCGAACACCTGGCCATCGGGCAGCGGCGGTGGGTCGGGCTGGGCAAGATCGACCAGCAGCACCGGCGCGCGGTTCTGCGACGCTGCCGCCAAGGCGACGCGGTACGCCACGCCCATCTCCACCGCGCGCGGACGCGCCTGCAGGTACGCGACCCGCCCCACCCGCGACTGGCGCAATCGCTGGTTCGTGGCGCGCACGCGCGACGCTAGTAGCATCGCCAGATCGCGGATCACGTTGTCGTCCACCTCGGCGGCAGCGGTCAGAGCCGCCTGTTCGATGTACCAGACGCGCCCATCGGTCTCGGCGACCACATCGTTGGCAACCGCCTCACCCGAAAGGAACGACATTTCGCCGACCAACGCGCCCGGTTCGAAGGTCGCTAGCTCGATGGGTTTGCCGTGTCGGTCGTACAACTCGGCCCGGAATAGCCCGGAGGCGATCAGGATCAGCCGCCCGGGGAATTGGCCACGTGTGAGAATGCGCTCGCCGCCCGCGACGTCGACGAGCACGGCCGCCTCCTGGATTAGCTCGCGCGCCGCTTCGTTGCGCTGGTCAAGAAACTGCTCGAGGATCGTCTGTTCCCTCATAGCTACGTGCCCTTCGGTCGATGCCTGCCTGTTCAGGAGAACGCTACAATTCGGCACTCCTGGCGAGCGCCCGTCGACAGGGGACGCTCCAGCGAGGGCGGCGATGACCTTAGCAGCGAGTCCCCTGTCGAAGTGCGGGTTGTCTCGAGATAACCCGGGAGACACTCGAGTCGTACCAAGTCACGCGATGACGATAGGACGCTCATGACGGTCGTCTTGCCAGTCGTGTGCATGAGCAGGGCTAGCTGTAGCTCTCCGCGAACGCGAGCGCGATTTCGGCAGCAGCTGCGGGCTCAAGGTGATCGGTGTTGATGCAGAGGTCGTACTGATCGGGCGCCTCGGTCACGCCGTACATGCGATTCAGGTAGTCCGCGCGCGCACCGTCCGCGCCGTTTACCGCGCCGCGTGCATCATCCTCGGACAGCCCGCTGCTGACGAGCCGGAGGACCTGGTGCTCCTCGGTGGCGGTCACGAGAATCCGCAGCACGCCCGCACTCGCGCCCAACGCGTGCGCCGCGCCTACGAGTACGACTCCTCCACGTTGGCCGGTCTCACGCACGACGTCGCGGATCACATCCTCGAGCTCAGACCGTCGCGGGAGCTCGTACGCCTGTTCCCCGTAGGCGATCGCGCCAGCAGGCAGGGCATCGAGGATCCTCGCGATCAGAGACTGTCGCTGCTCCACCTCTGCGGCGAGCTCAGGTGTCACGTTCGCCCGTTCGGCGACCCGAGTGATGATCTGATCGTCCATGTAGTCGAAACCCAGACGCTCCGCTAGCTCGAGCCCGATTTCCTCGCCACCCGCACCGAGGTAGCGAGAAACAGTAACCGTCGAGATCGCCATCGTGTCCTCCGCTGATCCGTCGCCAGGTAGCGCGAGCCTAACCAGTGGCTGCTGTTGAGTATGTGAACATCATCATCGACGTGTCAGCGATCCGATTCCGGGGGAAGACGTCTCGGGAGCAGCCACCGTGGTGCCCACCAGTTCGCACGGCCCATGAGGTGCATGCTCGCGGGTACGAGCAGGGCCCTCACCACCGTCGCGTCGAGCAGGATGGCGACCGCAAGACCGAAGCCAATCTGCTTCATGAGCACGACCTCAGAAGTCGCAAACGCGCCGACGACGAGGACGATCAAGAGCGCGGCGCCGGTGATCATCCGGCCCGTGCGCTGCAGACCCTGCGCTACTGCCTGTTCCGTGTCCCCACCGTTGTTCTCGTACTCCTCGCGGATGCGGGAGAGCAGGAAGATCTCGTAATCCATCGACAGGCCGAACACGATCGCGAAGATCAGGACAGGGGCAACGGTAGTGATCGACCCGGTCTCCTCGAAACGGAGGATCTGCTCGAGGTGGCCATCCTGGAACACCCAGACCAGCGCGCCGAGGGCGGCCGAGATCGAGACCGCGTTCAGGAAGACGGCCTTGATCGGGATCATGATCGAACGAAACTCGAGGAACAGTGCGAGCAGCGTGACAGCCACGATGAAGGCGACCACATACGGGATGCGCGCGCGGAGCGAAGCGCGCCCATCGAGCAGGGCCGCCGAGGCGCCACCGAGGCGCACTGAGGCACCTTCGATTCCCGGCACCGAACGGAGCTCGTCGATGACGTCGAGGGCCTCCGCCGATCGCGAGGGTGCGGCGAGTTCGAGACGGGTAACGATCGCGTTCCCTTCGACGAAGCGGTTCACGACGCCCTCGACGTTCAGGATGAGAAAGTCATCGCGCTCGCTGACTGGCAACTGCTGCCAGTTCACCTCCTCAAAGGTGTGTCGCTGCGTGAGTCCGTCGCTTCCCGTGATGCCGGGGACCGCCTCCGCGGCAGCTACGAACGCCGCAACGTCCCGGTAACGATCGCGAGCTAGGTCCGTGTCGAACTCGATGAGGACATCGACCGTGTCACGCTCGAGGTCGCTGAACTCGGACTCCAGCCGGTCGAGAGCGACTCTTGCCTCGAAGTGGCTGGGGAGGCCTCTCTCGTCGGGTAGCGCGAGGTTGATGCGTAGGAAGGGCGTTCCCGCGAGTAGCAGAACGAGTACAACCAGCGTGACGAGCGGCAGCGGCCACCGCGCGCCGAGCCGCGACACGCGGAACCAGAACCCCTCTTCTGTTTGCTCGCGTGGCTGCCTAGCAAAATCGTCGAAGCGGAGTCCAGCTTGCCTGAGGAGCCACCGAGGCCCACTGCTGACGGTGAACGCGCGTGCCGGTTCGCGCGCGGACTGGCCCAAAATGGCGATCAGTGCCGGCAGTACCGTCGTGGCGACGAGCACTCCGATGCCGACGGCCAGGAATGCGCCGATCGCGACCGAGCGCAGGAACATCTCGTTAAACATCAGCAGCGAGGCCAGGCTGATCGCTGTGGTGACCCCAGACACCAGGACGGCCCGCCCAGCTGTCCCTGAGGTGACGCCCATCGCGCCGCGGATGTTCTCGGATTGGTGACTCATCTCCTCGCGATACCGCATCACGACGAAGAGGGAGTAGTCGACCGCGACACCCAGTGCCAGCATCGACATCGGCGTGAGCGCCAGAACCGAGATGTTGACGTACCTGCCGAGGATGCCGATCGCACCCCACGCGAGGAGCAGCGAGAGGACCGCTGTCACAATCGGCAGGAGCGCAGGCACGATACCGCCGAACAGGAGCCACAGAGCCAGGAGGGTCAAGGGCAAGGCGATCAACTCGGCACGTCGCAGATCTCGTACCACCGTCTCCGTCAGCTCCACGTTGCCCGGCGTGAGCCCACCGTGGATCACGTCAAGTGTTTCGGACCTCAGCTGCGGTTCGAGGACCTCTTCGTAGTGAGTGCGCTTCTCGTCGTCACTGCCGAGCAGCGTCATCGAGATCACCGTGGAAGTGGCATCGTCGGAGTCGATACCGGTCGGCCTGAGATCTTCGTTGCGGTAGACCACCCGGCTCACGAGCGGGTCGGCGAGACCGACGGAGGCGAGCCTGTCGATCTCTTTCGCCACCGGTACGGCCACAAGCGGCTCTTCGGGCGAGGTGACGATCAGAAAGAGATCATCGATGCCGGCGAAGCCTAGGCCTTGCTTTGTTAGGAACTCCTCGACTTGGGCGGCTTCGCTCGACGGGTCCTCGAAACCGCCCTGCTTTGCGACATCGAATACCCGCGCGGCCGTGGGCAGCGAAGCGAGCGCGAGCAGTAGCGCAGCGACGACCACTCGCCAGCGGTGGTCGTAGACCCACTCGCCGAGGCGCCTCATCTCCTACGCCTCGCCGCCGTGGCTCGCTTGCCGGGCTGGGTTAATCGACAAGGCACACACTGTCGCACGCCGATGCGGGCCAGGAGCTCCGTCGATGCGACGAGGTCGCAGAAGAGCAGCGTGACGGTGCGTGTGGCCATTTAAGACACCCGAGCGTAGGCTCAGCCCGCGATAACGAGCATCATAGAGGCAAGCGCCCGTGAGTCCAGACCGGGCGGCTTCGGCGCTCAATCGAGTGCCTGAGAACAGCGCGTACTCGTTCCACAGGTCTGGCTGTAGTCGCGCATACAGCGGCGAGGTGGAGTTGAAGGGCTTCGACGAACCGGTGCGGGGCGTGGTCTGTTCGCTGGGACGCGTGACGCACGGGACCCCGGCCGTGAGAGGGTTTGGGCCGGGGTCCGACGCGTACATCACGATCAGAATCATACTTGGCCAGCGTCAGCACGGAGCCTCAGTCCTCGACGGCCTCGACGTACTCGACGAGGAGACCGTGCGCGGACTTCGGCGCGGTAAAGACCACGCGCTGTCCTCCGTCAGCGGCCAAGTCGACATGTCGAACGCCGTGGTCGTCGAGGCGGCTCAGCACCTCGTCGCAATGCTCGGTCCGGAAGGCCACGCGATAGAACCCCTCGCCGCGCGTGTCGAGGAAGCGGCGGAGCACCTCCTCTCCCGGCAACGGCGAGATCAGCTCG
Source organism: Dehalococcoidia bacterium (assembly GCA_965226785.1). Classification (GTDB taxonomy): domain Bacteria; phylum Chloroflexota; class Dehalococcoidia; order UBA2979; family UBA2979; genus CBDDEC01. The sequence continues at coordinate 578,013 of CBDDEC010000003.1, read as the reverse complement.
ATCATGAGGCCATCGGCGCTCAGGATCGCGGTCTTGATGCGCAGTGACTCTTGCGTACTGACCTCACGCTCGAGACTCCAGCCGAATGCACTCTCGTAACGCTTGATCGCGGCATCGATGTCGTTGACTGCGATCGCTATATTGGCGAACTCGGCCAGCATGCCGGCCCTCCTCAGGTTCTCGGGGCGCGTGTTTCATCGCGCCGATCCTACCGGCCCGTACGACCTCCGGCGACGGCGCTGCCTGCTCGGATGCGCCCCTTCGGGCCTAAGCGCAGACGGCCGACTGCCCGGTATAGGATCGCCCGGCACGCCGGCCCTCTCGGGATGGGAGTCCATAGATGCTGAGGATGCGCCAGATTTGCCTCGTCGCCCGCGACCTGGAAGAAGTCGAGAGTGACCTCACCGCAATCTTGGGACTGGAGGTCAGCAGTCGCTCGCCAGAACTGAAGGGCTTCGGCGTCCAGAACGTGATGCTGCCCGTCGGGAACAGCTTCCTCGAAGTCGTCGCCCCGATCGAGGGCGGCACCGCCGCTGGCCGTCACCTGGACCGTCGTGGTGGCGACGGTGGCTACATGGTGATCACTCAATGCGATGACGTCGACGGAGCTCGCGATCGGGTGACGAGCCTAGGGATGCGGCCGGTGTACGACGACGGTCGTGGGATTCAGCTGCACCCTCGAGACGTGCCAGGTGCGATCGTGGAGTTGCGGCAGGACGAGAGCGACGAGGATCCGGCGGGGCCGTGGTGGCCGGCGGGTGAGAACTGGATCGCACATCGGCGACTGGATGTGACCCGCGCGATCACTGCCGCCGAGGTGCAGTCGAATGATCCGGTCGCCCTGGGGGCGCGCTGGAGCGAGGTCCTCGATCGCCCCGTCGAGGCGAGCCCGGATGGCCAGATCACCATCGCGCTCGATGACGCCACGATACGGTTCGTCGAAGCCTCGGATGGCCGCGGCGTCGGCCTCGGTGGGCTCGATGTCGACGTGGTCGACGCCGCGCGCGTATTGCGCGAGGCGGAGGCGCGCGGCTGCCTCACCGAAGACCACGAGGTCATGGTCTGCGGCGTTCGCTTCCGTCTTGTCTGACAGCTCGTAACTGGAATCGGGCGGGACGGCAGGCAGCAGGCGTCGGTCCCTCGGCTCCGAGGCGTAGGATTCCGGACAGCAATGGGGGGACCGAATGTACGAAGAGATTCTCTACGACGTGGACGAGCGCATAGCCACGTTGACCTTGAACCGACCAGAGAAGCTCAACGCGTTCACCGACCGAACGCTGCAGGAAATCCGGCACGCGTTGGCGACGGCTGAGGAGGACCCGGACGTGGTCGCGATCATCCTCACCGGTGCTGGACGCGGATTCTGCGCCGGCGCGGACATGGGGATGCTCGGAGACATCGAAGATGCTGGCGACATTTCGGTGATGAATCAGGACACCGGGCTCGAGCCGCTCCAGGCCGGCGATCCGGAGATGGGTTCCGACTTCGAGCGAGGCACCTTCGCTTACTTCCTAACGGTGCGCAAGCCAATCATCGCGGCGGTCAACGGCCCGTGTGCCGGCGTCGGCCTGGCGATGGCTCTATTCTGCGACCTTCGTTTTGCGTCAGAAGACGCCTCGTTTGTGGCAGCGTTCGCGCAACGGGGACTCACCGCTGAGGCTGGGACGAGCTGGCTACTGCCGCAGCTCATGGGGCCCGAGCGTGCATTGGAGTTCCTTTGGAGCGGACGCAAGGTACGCGGCGAGGAAGCCGTCGCGCTCGGTCTCGCGTCGAAGGTGTTCCCCGCCGAAGAGCTGTTGCCGCAGACACGCGCCTACGTCCGAGGCCTGGTGGAGACCGCCTCACCAACGTCGCTGATGCACATGAAGCGGATGGTCTATCAGCACCTGATGCTGACGCTCGGTCCTGCAATGGAAGACATGGGCCAGTTGGTCCAGCACAGCGTCCACTGGCCTGACTTCAAGGAGGGAATCTCCTCCTTCGTGGAGCGCCGCCCGCCCGAGTTCCCGCCGCTCCACGTCGACGACTAACCGCCCCGCCGGAGACCGGGCCGCCTGCTGCATCAACGACCTCGAGCGCGACCGAGTGAGGACCAAGCCCGATGGATTTGAACAAACTTCTGATTGCCAATCGCGGCGAAATCGCGATCCGGATCATGCGCGCGGCTGAGGAGCTCGGCCTCATGACCGTCGCCGTGTTCTCCGAAGGTGACGCCGACTCGCCCCACGTCAGCAGGGCCGACGAAGCGCATGCGCTGACGGGCAGGGACACGAGCGCCTACCTCGATATCGAGCAGGCGCTCGCGATCGCGAAAGCCGCTGGCTGCGATGCGATCCACCCGGGCTACGGCTTCCTGGCGGAGAGCGCCGAGTTCGCGCGCCGCTGTGCGGAGGAAGACATCGTCTTTGTCGGTCCCTCCGTCGACACGCTGGAGCTGCTGGGCGACAAGTCGCGCGCTCGAGGGCTGGCTCAGGAGCACGAGGTCGCGGTGCTGCCCGGGAGCCCAGGCCCGGTGACGGCGGACGAAGCCCGAGCGTTCCTCGAGGAGCTCGGAGACGGCGCCGCGATGGTGATCAAGGCGATCTTCGGGGGCGGTGGGCGCGGGATGAGGGTCGTCGACAGCGTCGATGAGGCGGCCAGCGCCCATGCACGCTGCCAGTCGGAGGCGAAGGCAGCGTTCGGCGACGGCGCTGTGTACGTCGAGCAATATCTCCAGCGAGTGAGGCACGTCGAAGTGCAGGTGATCGGCGACGGAAGCGGCGCTGTCAGTCATCTGGGTGAACGCGAGTGCAGCATCCAGCGCAGGCATCAGAAGGTCGTTGAGATCGCCCCCAGTCCCAGCTTGAGCAGTGGACTCCGGGACGCCATCTCCGCGGCGGCCGTGCGGATGGCTGAGGCCGTCTCGTACCGGAGCCTGGGGACATTCGAGTTCCTGGTGGACACGACAGCCAAGGACCGGTTCGTGTTCATCGAAGCCAATCCCCGCCTACAGGTCGAGCACACCGTGACCGAGGAGGTCACCGGCGTCGACCTCGTGGTGACACAGCTTCGGCTGAGCCGGGGCGAGACGCTCACAGACCTGGGCCTCGAGCAGGCGTCCGTCCCACCGGCTCGCGGCTTCTCGATTCAGGCGCGGGTGAACACGGAGCAGATGCAGCCGGACGGTTCGATTCGTCCGTCCGGTGGGCAGCTGACGATGTTCCAGGTGCCCTCAGGCCCCGGCGTCCGCGTCGACACCTACGCCGTCCCTGGCTACAGCACCAACCCGAGCTTCGATTCGCTGCTGGCGAAGGTGATCGTCCACTCCACCTCGGACGACTTCGCCGCGGCGTGCCGGCGCTTGGCTCGGGCGCTCGACGAGTTCGAAATCAGAGGCCTCGAGACCAATCTTCCGTTTCTGAGCAAGGTGCTGCAGCACGATGACTTCCTGGCGCAGGACGTGTATACAGCCTGGCTCGACCACAACATGGAGCAGTTGACAGCTGCCGACGATGCCATCGAAGACGACCGTGACTCGGCGAGCCAGGCCGGAGCGGCGATCAACCGCAAGGACCCGCTCGCCTCGCTCGATTTCTTTCGCGAGGGAGCGCCGACTCGAATGGGCGAGACGCCGCTGCCGGTGGTGGGTCCCCCGAATACCGAAGCCGTTCCGGCGCCGTTGCAGGCCACGGTCTCTGAGATCCTCGTCGACGAGGGTGACGTGGTCCGTGAAGGCCAGCTCCTGATGGTGATGAGCGCGCTGAAGATGGAACACGAGGTCACCGCACAGGTCGGTGGCGTGATCAGACAGCTGACCGTCGCGGTTGGCGAGACGGTGTACGAAGGACATCCCGTGGCATTCGTCGAGGTCATGGACGTCGGCGAGGCGATCGAGCAGGAGGAGCGCACGGTCGACCTCGACTACGTCCGCCCCAGTCTGCAGGCGTTGTTCGACCGGCGAGAGTTCGGCCTCGACAAAAACCGTCCGGACGCTGTCGAACGTCGCCACAGCCGAGATCGTCGCACCGTTCGGGAGAACGTCACGCAATTGATCGACCCGGGCAGCTGGGTCGAGTACGGACCGCTGACCATCTCCGGCCCGAGGGCAGGACTCTCCCTCGAGGACCTGATCCGCAAGACCCCCGCCGACGGCCTGGTGGCCGGCATCGGGTCGGTCAACGGCGACCTCTTCGACAAGAAGCGAGCGCGGACCGTCTTCATCTCCTACGACGACACAGTCCTCGCCGGCACGCAGGGGATGCGTGGCCATGACAAGACCGACCGCATGGTGGAACTGGCCAACGATCTCTCACTGCCGGTGATCTTCCACGCGGAGGGAGCTGGCGGCCGTTCTGGGGGCGGCCCGGTCGGCAACCCGGACGACGGCCCGGCCGGTCGCGGTCACCCGTCGGTGCGCACGTTCGAGATGATGGCTCAGCTCAGCGGCACGGTACCGATGATCGGCGTCACTGCCGGGTGGTGCTATGCCGGCAACGCCTCGATCCTGGGCCTCACCGACATCATCATCGCGACCGAGGACTCGCTGATCGCGATGGGCGGACCGTCAACCATCGAGGGCGGCGGCATGGGGGTGTTCCTCCCGGAAGAGGTTGGCCCCACCTCCGACACGGTACCCGCTGGCACCGTCGACATCCTTGTCAAGGACCACGACGAGGCGATCGCGGCGTCGAAGAAGTGCCTCTCCTACTTCCAGGGGTCGATCGACCAATGGGAGTGCGCGGACCAACGACTGCTCCGCCACATCATCCCGGAGAACCGCCATCGCAGCTTCGATATTCGCGAGCTGATCAGGGACCTCGCCGATCAGGACTCGGTGCTGGAGCTACGACCCGAGTTCGGGATCAGCATGATCACGGCGTTCATTCGCATCGAGGGTCATCCCTTCGGGCTGACCGCCAATAACAACGCCTACATCGGAGGCGCGATCGACAGCCCCGGATCCGACAAGGTCGCGCGCTTCTGGCAGCTCTGCGACGCGTACAACATTCCGATCATCACCCTCGTCGACACACCGGGAATGATGGTCGGACCCGAGGTCGAGAAGACGGGCCTCGTTCGGCATTGCAGCCGCCTCTTCGTCACCGGCGCCAATCTCGAGAGCCCTCGCTTCAGCGTGATCCTGCGGAAGGGCTATGCGCTTGGTTCGATCGCGGTGATGACGGGTAGCGGTCGCGCTCCGATCTTCACGGTGACCTGGCCAGATGGCGAGTTCGGCGGCATGAACCTGGAGTCCGGCGTCCTGCTTTCTAATCGAGACGCGCTTGCCCAGATCGAAGACATCGACGAGCGCGCGGCCGCGTACGACGAGATGGTCGAGTCTGCATACGAGCGCAGTAGCGCGCTCAATGCCGGTTCGGTGTTCGGTGTCGATGACGTGATCGACCCCGCTGAAACCCGACGCTGGATCGTCGATGGCCTGCTCTCCGTCCCCGAGTCCGAGCCCCTGCGGAGAGGCCGGCGGACGTTCCTGGACACCTGGTAGGCAGTCCGCGCTTGAGCCTCGCCGGGTGAGAGCTACCAGCAGGGGAGTGCAAGCAAGTTCGGCCCCGGTCAACGAGGCTCCGGCTTTGGTCGCACTCATCGGGGCCGCGACGCTCTCGGCCGTCGGTCAGGCGGTCTCCGAGCGCTAGCGCGACGGTAAGTATGCGCGACCATATGCGCCGCGACCCGATTAGGCTTGGATCCGCGTGGGGGGCGCAGTTGGCCGATCGCCGCATCTGGGGCGCTGCGGTGGTGGCGGCGCTGCTCGCGGCGGCGTGCAGCGGTGGCAACACGACGCCCGCAGACGGACCGTCCGAGGCGGGCACGGCCGTCGCCGCCACTGCATCGCCGACTCTCCCTCCGACCTCGGCGGCTACGCCCACGCCGGCCACCGCGTCCGCAACCCCGGAGGCGCCAGCCACCCCGCCGCCCGCGCCAGCGACCCCGACCGGCCCAGTCTCCGAGGACCTCGCGCGCGACCTCGACGCGCTCATGGGCGCGATCTTCGGCCAGCGGGGCGAGGTGGAAGAGTCGCCGTCCGACATCCTCGAGCGCATCGGTCAGTCCGCGACCCACGCGCGGCGTGGGTGCTGGTCGACACCTTGCGCTTCGTCTCCGGTGGCACGGGACGAGCCGCGATCTGGGGGGCACTCGCCGCCCTCACCGGGGTGGAGTTCGAGTCACCCTGGTGGCTCACCTCGTCGGACCAGCTGATCGCGTGGGACATCCCGGCGCCGCCGGGCTACGTCACGTGGAAGCAGCGCGCGTTCCTGACGTTCGACGAACGCTGGCGCCCGTTCTTCGAGGACGAGGCCGCCGCCGTGGACCACCGCTACATCACGTGGGGCGGCGTCCTGATGGACGGCCGCAGCGCCCTCGAGGCGGCCGCGGGCGAGGAGTGCGATGGCTGCATCCCCGCCCTGGTCGACCCCGCGGTCACGGATGCGGCCGGGGGCGACTGGTACCCGGACGACGACACCATCTTTGGGCTCGTCGTGAACGGCGAGGCGCGCGCCTACCCGCTGCGCATGATGGAGGTGCACGAACTCGTCATAGACACCCTCGGCGGCCGGCGCGTGGCGATGCCTTACTGCACCCTCTGCGGATCGGCGCAGGCGTTCCTGGTGGACGAGCCGCCCCCAGGGTTCGCCCCGTTCGAGCTGCGCACCTCCGGTCTGCTCTTCCGCTCGAACAAGGTGATCCTCGATCTCCAGTCGGACTCCTACTTCGACATGCTCAGCGGGCGGGCAGTGTCAGGCCCGCTCCGCGAGGTAGGTGCGGCGCTGCCTCAGGTGAGCGTGGTGCGCAGCAGCTGGAGCGAGTGGAAGGCGGCACACCCGGAGACCACGATCGTGGCGAGCGACGGCGGGATCGGACGCACCTACTCGCCGAACCCGCTGGGGAGTCGCGACGCCCGTGGGCCAATCTTCCCGATCGGCGAAGTCGACCCACGCCTCGGCGTGCAGGAGCTCGTGCTCGGCGTCGAGGCAGCGAGCGGCGCGCGCGTGGCCTTCGAGGTAGCGGCCGCGCGCTTGGCGCTGCTCGGCGGCGGCAGCGTCGAGCTCGAGGACGTAACGCTGGCCCTCGAAGGCGGCGGTCTCCGCGCCTTCGACGCCGGTGGGCGCGAGCTCGTGAGCCACCAGGCGTTCTGGTTCGCGTGGAGCCAGTTCTGGCCCGGCACGCTGCTCTGGACCGCCGAGAGCGCGGACTGATCGCACGCGAACGCGCCACTTTTGCGAGATACCGCGAGCATCACCGACAACGGCATTGCGACGACGCCCGCGAGGGTTGCCCGCGCGGCGCCACGAGCACATGCTCCGGGCGTCTAAGGCGATGTTGAGCGCTGGTGACGGGTGGCGGCACACACCCTGATCGCGGGGTGGACCGGAGTGGCCATCTACCTCTAGGTTCACGGGCGAGTAGGAATCCGACTCGCACATGACAGATCTCCGAGCCACACCAAGGAACGCGGCCGAGACGGGCCCGCGCGTCTTCTACGGCTGGTGGATCGTCGCGTCGGGCTTCCTCGTCAACACCATCTACGGCGGGCTCGTCTTCCACGCCTTCGGCGCCTACGTCGTCCTGCTCGAAGATGACTTCGGCTGGAGCCGCACAACGTTCGCTCTCGCGTTCGCGTTGCAGCGCGTGGAGAGCGGCCTGCTCGGCCCCGTCGAAGGCTGGGCGATTGACCGCTTCGGCCCGCGCAAGGTGATGATGATCGGGATCGTCATCTTCGCCGCCGGCTTTTTCGCGTTCAGTCAGGTCAACTCGATTGGGACATTCTACGCTGCGTTCCTCTTGATCGCCCTCGGCTCCTCGCTCGGCTCGTTCCTACCGGTCACGGTCGCGGTCGTCCACTGGTTCAACCATCGGCGCGCGCTGGCGATCGCCCTCGTCTCGATGGGCTTTGCGGCGGGCGGCCTGATCCAGCCCGGCGTGGTTGCACTACTCGAAACCCTCGGATGGCGCGGGATGGCTACGGCCTCGGGGCTGTTCGCCCTCGCCTTCGGCCTTCCACTCGCCATGCTCGTCCGGCACCGCCCGGAGGACTACGGGATGCGGCCCGACGGCGTCGCTGCTTCCGCAGATGAAGCGCCACCTGAGGTCGGCTTCACTGCTCGCCAGGCGCTACGCACGCGCGCGTTCTGGTTTATTTCGCTCGGCCACGGCGCTTCGCTGCTCGTGATCGGCGCTGTCATGGTGCATTTCGTCGCGCATGTCGAGGAGCTCGGCTACTCGCTCGGCGATGCCGCCAGTTTGATCATGCTGATGACGATCTCGATGGTCGTCGGCCAGACGTTCATCGGTGGCTTCCTTGGTGACCGTATCAACAAACGCGTGACGATCGTCGTCGCGCTCTTCGGGCACGCCGTCGCGCTCCTCCTGCTCGCCTACGCCACAAGCGTATGGATGATCATCGGATTCGTTCTCATTAACGGCCTCGCCATGGGGACACGCGGTCCTCTCATCCAGGCGATACGCGCCGACTACTTCGGGCGGCAATCCTTCGGCGCGATCATGGGCTTTTCGTCGCTCGTCATGATGGGCGGCATGATCGCAGGCCCGGTGATCGCGGGCATCTCGTATGACACCACGGGCTCTTATGAGATCGGCTTCACCATGCTCGCCATCCTCGCGGCGATCGGCTCGATGTTCTTCGTGTTCGTGACCAAGCCGACCTTACCCGAGCCCGAATCCCGCGTCCGCCGTGGCGTTCGATCGTTTGGCGGACGATCGCGAGGCCGAGGCCGGTGCCGCCGTCGTCACGACCGCGGGCGTCGTCGAGGCGTTGGAAGCGCTCAAACACTCGATCCGCCTCTTGATTGGGGATGCCGGGGCCATCGTCGCTGACCGTGAGGGTCGCCAGGTCGTCGCGCTCCGCGAGGGCGACTGTGACTGTGGACTCGGCATGGCGCTGCGCGTTCTCGAGCAGGTTGGCGACAGCCCTCGCCAGCAAGCGCCGCGAGCCGAGGACCTGCGCACCAGATACGGCGGCGACGTCGAACGAGACGGACGATCGCGGCCGGAGTCGCTCTACCTCGGCCAGGACGACGTCGTCGAGGTCGAGCGGGACGAGGTCCTCGTTGCGCTCCATCGCGTGTTGCAGCGCGAGCAGGTCGAGCACCAGTGACTCCATGCGGTCGAGTTCGTCAAGCGCCGCGCTCAGCGCTGAGCCGGGCTCAACGTCGCGGCCCTGCGCCGCCTCGACCTCGAGCTGCGCTCGAATCGCGGCGATCGGGCTCTTCAACTCGTGCGAGGCATCGGCGACGAAGCGGTCCTGGCGAAGCTGCGCGCCCTCGAGGCGGTCGAGCATGGCGTTCATAGTGCGCGCCAGGCGACCGATTTCGTCGCGGCTGGACGGCTCCTCGATCCGTCGCGACAGATCGCCGCTCTGGATCGCCGCTACGTCCGACCGGATGCGCTCGACGGGCTGCAACGCGCGACCGGTCACGAGCCAGGTCACGGCGGCGACGAGCATCAGCAGCGGTGGCCAGGCGAACAGCAGCGCGCCACGAAGCGCCGCCGAGGAACTGCCGACGTCCTCGAGGCTGGCTCCGACGATCACCGTGTGGACTCCGTCAGCCGCCACTGCCGCTCGCGAGACGAGAACGAACGGATCGTCGTCGATGGGCTCGAGGGCGTCGAGGCGCTGGACATCGATCTCGCCCGCCGACCTCGTCGCGGCGAGCGGTGGCAGCGACGAGACGTTCGCGCTAGCTGCGACGACCCTGCCCTGTGGGTCCAGGATCTGGATGAACGCTTCGTCGGCGCGCCGCACCGATAGGGTCGAGGGAAGGGCCCCGCCCTCGAGGAGCGCGGCGACGTCGTCGGCGCGGAGCCGCGTAGCGTTCTCGACGTTCGAGGTGAGGTCGCGCCGCTGGAGCTCAATGGTGACGAGGCTCGCGGCGGCCAGCGCGACGGCGACGACCGCGGTGGCGGCGAGCGGCGTGCTACCGCTTCAAGAAGACGACGGGCGCGCCGAAGTCGGCGCCGAGACCCAGCGTCGCGTCGTGGCAGTTCCTGGACGCGAACTGGAGTCGCCGTGGGCTGAACGGACGCCTCAACAACGATCGCGAGACCGTGCATGAATAGTTCGGGGTCTACGGTGCGCGCAAGCTCTGGCGCCAGCTGCACCGCGAGGGCATCCCCGTCGCGCGCTGCACCGTGGAGCGGCTGATGCGGGAGCTGAGTCTCTCTGGGGTGGTACGTGGGAAGGTCAAACGGACGACCGTGGCGGACGAGAGCGCGCCCAGACCGGCGGACCTCGTGGAGCGGGACTTCCACGCACCAGCCCCCAACCGGCTCTGGGTAGCCGACCTCACCTACGTGCCCAGCTGGTCGGGCTTCGTCTACGTCGCCTTCGTCATCGACGTCTACTCGCGCTCGGTCGTCGGCTGGCAGGCATCGCGCTCACTGCGGACCGAACTCGCGCTCGATGCCCTTGAGCAGGCGCTATGGGCGCGGAACGGACCCTTCGACGGGCTGATTCATCATAGCGATCGTGGGGTGCAGTACCTCTCGATCCGCTACACCGAGCGGCTCGTCGAGGCCGGGGCCGTGACCTCGGTCGGGAGTCGTGGTGACTCCTATGACAACGCGCTGGCGGAGTCGGTGATCGGGCTCTACAAGGCGGAGTTGGTGCACCGCCGGGGACCGTGGCGCGGACTCGACGACCTCGAGCTGGCGACGCTGGAGTGGGTGGACTGGTATAACCATCGGCGGTTGCATAGTGCGCTCGACTACCTGCCACCCGCCGAGTACGAGCGCAACCAGGAACGTGAGCTGGTCTCGGCAGGTGCCGGGACTCAATGAACCGAGTCTCCACTAAACCCGGGGCGGTTCACGTGTGGCGCAGACCTTGATGACCAGAACGCCTCCCACTGAGCGGTGCCCTCGATGGATTCCTGCAGTTCGAACTGACCAAACTCGCTCTCTGAGTCCAGCATCCTCATTCGCTCCGCGGCGCTGATTGCCATTGGAGCCCGGTTGTACTCAAACGCTGAAAGTAGTTGGCTCTTTTCGACGCTGCGGACGAAGGCCGGCACCGTGCGGTAGACCCCGACGGCGAGACCATCGAATGTCTCGACTACACAGAGCAGTGAGCCCTCAGGTCCAGACCAGACCTCATAAACCACGTTGGTCTTCAACTCGGCATCAGACATGGCTACCCCCACAACCTCGATGCGAACGTGGACGGCGCTACAGTGGAACCATCTCCCTCGAACTGGCGGAGGCTAGATGGCTAGCTATCAAGGGCCAGCGACGCTCATCGTGGACGAGCAGGAGCTTCAGCTCCAGCTCAGCGCCACCAGCACCGCGAACGCGCACGGGATTGTCTCGTGGCAGGGCAGTATGAGCGCCCCGCGTGTCCCCACAATCTTCCTCAACGCCCTTCGCGGCATGCTGCGTATTGGAGACAACGAGGCTGATTGCATCATCAGCTCTTCCACGAGGGTTGGCGGCGGGCGGACCACAGTGACACTCGCGCTGACGGGCTCAGGCACCGAGCCGCCATTCTAGCTGGGGCCTGACGCGTGTCCCGACCCGGCTCTTAGGGGCCGATAGCCGTCACCTGATGACGCTTGCTTGCTATTGTCGTCACCACAAGCAAGCTGCTCCGGCGAGGAGGACTACAGCCCACCGCAGTTTCACCGCAGTTCGCGGAGCCCCATCCAAGCGCCTCCCCGAGGGGATGGTGTCCGGTGGTGCCCGCGGGCTTGAAAGGAGAAACGCCCGCGTGGCGGGCGATTCTCAGTGTGAAACCTTGGCGGGAGTGCGTGGGAGTCGAACCCACCCAAGACTGCGACGCAGCCCCACAACGGTTTTGAAGACCGCGGGCACCACCGGACACCATCCACTCCCAGCGCGCGATTCTACGGTGGATCGCCAGCCTGCGCTTGCTTCTGTCGAGGTACCATGCGGCGCGGTACAGAGCGAGTGAGCTGGGGGTGAGCGATGGATGTGCTACGGACGCCGGAGGATCGGTTCGTCGGGCTGCCGGAGTTCCCCTACGAGCCTCACTATGTCGACGTCGACGACGAGGACGGCGGGACCCTGCGGATGGCGTGGGTGGACGAAGGACCGGCGGACGCTCGCCCGGTGCTCCTGGTCCACGGCGAGCCAACGTGGGGGTACCTCTACCGCAAGATGATCCCCGGGCTCGTCGAAGCAGGGCTGCGGGTGGTCGTGCCCGACCTGGTCGGAATGGGGCGATCGGATAAGCCGACCGAGAAGAACGACTACTCCTACCCTCGGCACGTCCGCTGGTTGCAGGCGTTGGTGCAGCACGCCGATGTCCGGCGCGGCGTGTTCTTCGGGCAGGACTGGGGCAGCTTGATCGGTCTCAAGGTCGTCACACTCGAGCACGACCGCTTCGATGCGATCGTGCTCGCGAACGGCGGGCTGCCTGACCCCGACCACCCGGAACGCATGGCAGAGGCGCGCTCGGAGTCCGAGGCCGTGGCGCGGGACCCGGAGCGGTTCCAGCGCTGGCAGCAGTTTTCGGCGGCGGCGGAGGAGCTGCATTGCGGCCAGATGCTCAGTCGTAGCGTGGAGCAGTTCACCGGGACGCCGCTCAGCGCGGAGGAGGCGGCCGCCTACGACGCACCGTTCCCAGACCCGAGCTACCAGGCCTCGGCGTTGATCTTCCCCTCGCTGATTCGGGCTCTCGGCGAGGGGGGCGAGGCGCGCGCGATGATGAGCGCGGCCTGGCGCGTGCTCGAGCGCTGGGAGAAACCGTTGCTGACTGCCTATGGCAAGGAGGATGCCGTCCTGGGCTGGGCGGATCGGCTGTTCCAGCGCCACGTGCCCGGGGCCGCCGGCCAGCCGCACCTCGAGTTTGAGGACGGCGGTCACTTCATCCAGGAACAATACCCAGAGGGACTGGTCGCGGCGATCGTGGGAGTCACCAGCCGGCTGTGAGCCCAGATGCCACGAGAGCGCGGGCATCTGTCGCATGAGTGTCGAGGATACGAGCCGATGATCCGGCGCCGAGGGCGGCGCATTCTGCTTCGCTTGAGTCGTGCGCGTGTGGCTCAGTGGAGACCGTCTCAGGTCTCGCCGCAGACCTGTGAATTGCACGGGAACCGTAAGACTTCAGCAGCTTCGGTGCTCTCGATGCTCTCCCCGTTCCCGCGGATCCGTGCTATCAATCGAGGCGAAGTGGAGGGCAGCCACTATGCCGAAGTTTCGAACACTCAACCCCGACGAAGTGCATGTCGGTCGAGGCAAGGATGCGGCCGCGGCGCGCGTGCAGTTCGTGAAAGCGATCGAGGGCGGCGACGCGGGACGCATCGACCTTGAGTCGGACGACAACCCGGCCGTGATCAAGCGCCGCCTGCGCGAGGCCTCGAAGCAGGTCGGCATCAAGGTGCGGTCGTCGTGGGCCACCGACGCGCAGAAGACCCTCTACTGGAAGCGCACGGGACTCTAGACCCTAGGAGTCAGACTCCAGGAGCCATCCTTCACTCTAGGAGTAGGAATCGCCCTTCCCGGCGCTACGCCTGCATCGCCTCGGCGAACGACGTGAGCGCGCCGAGGTGGTCCTGCAGGCTCGCGCCGTCTTCGCCGACGGCGTTTCGCGCTGTGAAGTAGCTGATGTGGGTCGCGCCCAGTTCCTCAAGGCCGCGCGCGACCTCGACCTCGCGCGCGGTGTCGCCGCTGGCCATCACTGAGCACTGCAGACCGAGCTGCGTGGGGTCGCGCCCGGCCTCCTCGGCAGCGGCGCGCATGATCTCGATGCCGGCTTCCAGGCGGGCGCGCTCCAGTCCGAGCGGGAACCAGCCGTCGCCGATGCGGCCGGCGCGCGCCACAGCGCGCGGGTCGCCGCCACCCATCCAGATCGGGATGTCGCCGCGCGGCGGCAGCGGCTTGATGCCCGCCTGGTCCACCTGGTCCCAGCGACCCTCGAACGTGACGACCGGGTCGCTCCAGAGCTGCCTGAGCAGGCCGATCTGCTCCTCCATGCGGCGGCCACGCGTGTGGAAGTCCTGACCGAGCGCGTGATACTCGACGGGGTTCCAGCCCGTCCCGACGCCGAGGACCAGACGGCCGCCGAGGAGCACATCAAGCTGCGCCGCTTGCTTGGCGACGAGCGCGGTCTGGCGCTGCGGCAGGATCAAGATGCCGGTCATCAACTCGATGCGTTCGGTCACCGCAGCGAGGTAGCCGAACGTCGGAAACGGCTCCTGCCACTCGGTCTCGTGGGTGTAAGGCCCGGCCCAGCCGCCCGGCCGGTTCGGATCGGCGCCGAGCACATGTTCACCCATCGCCATGCGAGCGTAGCCGGCGCCCTCGACGGCCTGCGCGTAGTCGCGGAGCACCGTGGGGTCGGATCCGAGGTCGTTGCTAGCGTAGAACGCGACGAGGTCAGCGATGATAGCGCTCCTTCGAAAGCTCGGGCTCTTGGTCCCGAGACGAGCTGGTATTGCAGCATAGTGAGTGTGCCAGTCGTCGGCAGTCTGTGACCGGCCACGGTGTACGCTGACCGCGCTCAGACAGTCTTCGCCTGTGGCCCAGACTCGTCTCTGCCGACTCACCGAGCCCGCCGCGACGACTGGTACATCAGTGGCACGAGCCAGCGAGTTCGTGCGCGTCGTGGAGGTTACGACCCTGGATATCTACATAGGCAACCTGCCGTACTCGGCCGAGACCAGCGAGATCGAGGAGCTGTTCGCGCAACACGGCGAGGTGCTCCGGTGCTCGCTGCCGACCGGCCGCGAGACCGGCCGCGCGCGCGGCTTCGGCTTTGTCGAGATGAGCGATGGCGATGCACGAAATGCGATTGCCGCGCTCGATGGCACCGACTTCGGTGGGCGCTCGCTGCGCGTCAATGAGGCCCGGGCCCGCGATCAGTAGCTGACGCGATCCGACGGCAACCGAACGAGCCCCGCGGTCAACTGCGGGGCTCCTTTGTGATCACCCCCTGCGCCTCGAGGTCCTCGATCGCGCCAGCGTCGAGGCCGAGAAGTTCACCCAGCGCATATTGGTTGCCGTCTGCATAGGTCGGCGCCGCCGAGGCCACGCCGTCATGTCCGCGCCGCGAGCGCCACGCCGTGCGCGTGTGGGGAAACGCCCCCATCTCCGGGTGATCCACCGTCACCAGTGACCCACGATGCGCGAGCTGCGGGTCGTCGTGCACCTCGGCGATATCAAGCAGCGCGCCGGCAGCGATGCCCGCTGCCTGAAGCACCGTTTGCACCTCGTGTGGCGTCCGCTCCGTCGTCCAGGTCTCGATCGCCTCGTCGAGGAGGTCGTGGTCCGCGCGCCGGCCGTCCGCGGAGACGTAGCGAATGTCTGAGGCGAGGTCCTCACGCTCGATGGCGGCTGCGAAAACGCGCCACTCCGCATCCGACTGCACGGAGATGGCGACCCAGCGGTCCTCGCCGGCGCAGCGGTAGACGCCCTGCGGCGCATGCCAATCGTGTCGGTTGCCGTTCCGCGAGGGTGAACGGCCGTTCATCGTCACGTCCATCAACGCCGGCGCGATCAACTGCAGCTCGCCCTCGAGCATCGCGAGCTCGATGTACTGGCTCTCGCCGTGGAGGCGACGGTGGTGCAGCGCCGCCATCGTGGCAAGGGCAGCGGTCAGGCCGGCGTTCTGGTCGCAGTAGAACTGCGCGGGCTTGCCCGGCCCTCGATCAGCGTAGCCGGTGAGGTGCGAGAGGCCGCTCATCGCGTCGATGCCCGGTCCGTAGGAGCCACGCATCGCGTACGGCCCCGTCTTCCCGAGGCCCGGCATCGACACGAGGATGATGTCCTTGCGCACGCCTCGCAGCGCGTCGAAATCGAGCCCGAGGCGTCCGAGGACGGGCGGCGAGAAGTTCTCGATCACCACGTCCACCTTCGCTACGAGCTGGAGCGCGAGCGCATGTCCCGCCTCGCTCGTCAGATCGAGGGCGAGCAGACGCTTGCTGCGATGCAGCTCGTTGAAGAACACCGAGCGGTTGTAGGGGAGGTCGGGCGCGCCGGGCCTCGGCGGCGGGGCCGCCGTGTGCGCGGCCGTGCGGCCGCGAGGTCACTCGACCTTGATCACATCGGCGCCCATGTCGCCGAGCACCGCGCCGGCCACGGGACCGGCGACGGCGGTCGTCAACTCGAGCACGCGAATGCCTGCGAGGGGCAGGCCGCCGCTCACGCCACGACCCCCGCATCGCGTAGCTCCGCGATGGCGGCCGTGTCGAGTTCGAGCAGGTCGCCGAGGATCTCGTCGGTGTGCTGCCCCAGGAGCGGCGCGACACCCGTCCGCCACGGGGTGGCGCTGAGCCGTGCCGGCGGACCCGGCTGACGCATTGTCGGAGCGACAGGGTGGTCCACCTCGACGAGGAACTCGCGCGCCTCAAGATGCGGATCGTCGAGGATCTCCTCGGGCGTCAGCACCTCGGTGAACGGCAGGCGCAATGCCTGCGCCTGCTCGACTACCTCGACGCGGTCATAGCGCGCGAGCCAGCGGTCCATCGCGTCGGCGTTGCCCATCGGCAAGTCGAGGAGCTGCTCGATGCCGACGTCGGGCATCAGCGCGACCAGCAAGTCCATCCTGCGGTTGTTGCTGTGCGCGTGCACCCAGCCGTCGCGGCAGGGACGCAGCGTCGAGGGGTAAGCGTAGACCGGATTCGTGAACAGCAGACGCGTGCCGTTCCTCGTCGCGACGCGCCCATCGAAGGCGTAGGTCTGCGTCGGCCCGCCGATCAGGAAGAGCGCCGCGTCTTGCGCCGAGACATCGAACCAGTCGCCCTCGCCGGGCGCGCCGTCCGAGGCCGTGAGGTCCCGGTGCGTCAGCCCGACCATCAGCGCCGCCGCGGCGTGCAGGGCGGCGTGCTGTGTCACGAGATCGTCGTACGGCTTCACTGGCTCGCGGTCGGGGTCGCCGCAGAGCCGCAGGTAGCCGCCGAGCGCGACATCGACGATCTCCGTGCCACGGTAGCCCGCGTACGGCCCGTCCTGTCCGAAGTGCGTGACCGAGACCATGACGAGATCCGGGCGAAGCTCGAGCAGCGCGTCGTAGTCGAGTCCTCGCGCGGCCAGGTAACCCGGCTCGAAGCTCTCGATCAGCGCATCGCTCTCGGCGACCAGCGAACGCAGCAACACCTGCCCCTCGGCACTGTCGAGGTCAATCACCAGGCCGCGCTTGGCAGCGTCGAGATGGAGGTGGCGTGCGCTGACCTCGATCCCGGGCTCGTCGTTCGGGAACGGTGGCCAGCCGCGCAGCGGATCGCCGGCAGGCGGCTCGACCTTGATCACGTCGGCGCCGAGCCCGGCGAGCAAGCGCCCGGCGTAACCGAAGCTGCCCTGCGCCAGGTCGAGGATGCGCACCCCGTCGAGGACCCCACGCACCTCTGCGGCGCTGTCCTCGGGCGCTGGGTCAGCGGTCATTGTCACTCCCGGCTAGCCGTGGCTCGTCGGGGCGGAGTATAAGAGCGGAACGAGCGAACAGGCGGCGGTATGAAAAGCCTCAGGCAGCGCTACTGCATCGTGGGCGTGGGCAACACGGCCTACGGAAAGAACCCGGGCATCTCGCAGATCGCTCACAACGTGCTCGCGATCCGCGCCGCGCTCGACGACGCCGGGCTCACAACCGATGACCTCGACGGCGTGCTCACGAAGGCGCCGACCTCGACGTTCCCGATGCTCTTCGCGCCACGCGTCGCCGAGGCGCTGCGCGTGCAGCCGAAGGTGACCGGCACGCTCGACCAGGCCGGCGCGAGCAACATCGGGCTGATCCAGTACGCCATCAGCGCCATCGAGCTGGGCCAGGCGGAGGTCATCGCGATCTCGTACGGCGACAACCCGCGGACCGGCTCTCGCTCCACCTACGCCCGCCCCCGGGGTGACGACGCGCTGGCCGGACTGTTCGGCGCACCCTCGAGCTACGCGATGATCGCGCGCCGGCACATGTACGAGTACGGCACCACGCACGAACAGCTGGCGAACGTCGCGATGACACATCGGGACCATGCGAGCAAGAACCCGAACGCGGTGTTCCAGGACACGTTCACCCTCGACGAATACATGAGCTCACGCTGGGTGGCGGAGCCGTTCCACCTGCTCGACTGCTGCCCGGTGTCCGATGGCGGTGCGGCCTACATCGTCACCACCGAGTCGCGGGCGCGCGATCTGGCCAAAGCGCCGGTGTTCGTCGAAGGGATCGGGCAGGGGCACCCCTCGTGGGACTTCTATCGTCGCCCGGACATGGCCACGAGCGGCGCGAAGGTGGCGGGCGCGATGGCCTTCGAGTCGGCAGAGATGAGCCCGTCCGACATCGACTTCTGCGAGATCTACGACTGCTTCACGATCGTCCCGCTGGTGACGCTCGAGGACTATGGCTTCGTCGACAAAGGCGAGGGCGGTTCGTTCTACGAGGAGCACCGCACGCAGATCGGTGGCGAACTGCCGTGCAACACCTCGGGCGGGCTCCTCAGCGAGACCGGGATGCCGGGCACGCAACTGGTCGTCGAAGCGGTGAGGCAGCTCCGGGGCGAGGGCGGCGAGCGCCAGGTGGCCAACGCCGAGGTCGGGCTCGTCAGCCAGCAGGGCGGCATCATGACGACCCACGCCGCGATGATCCTCTCGAACGACGGCCATACGGCCTCTTCGAACGGCTCGCCGTCATGACCAGCGGCACGCGCGCACCGATCGAGGAGCGGTTCGCCGCCTTTGCGGTGCTCGCGCCCGAGCCGACGGAGCTGAACGCGCCGTACTGGGACGGCCTCACGGCCGGCGAGGTGCGATTGCAGCATTGCAACGCCTGCGCTGCCTACCAGCACCCGGCTGAATCGTTTTGCTACAAGTGCGGCGCGACGGACCTCGAATGGGTGACGGTCAGCGGCGAGGGTACGATCCACACGTTCATCGTCGTGCACCAGCCCTATCACCCGGCGTTCCAGCCGTTCCTGCCCTACACCGTCGCCACGGTGCAGCTCGACGAGGGGCCGCGGCTCCTCGGCCCGATGATCGAACTCGAGGCGCCGGTGGCGATCGGTGATCGCGTGCGGCCTCGCATCGAACCGATCGCCGAGGATCGCGCGGCGCTGTTCTTCGTGCCAGTCGACGCCTCGGCGGGAGGCGCGTAGCGGTGCGCATCAAGAAACCGTGGACGGCGTGGGACGACGCGCTCGACTACCGGCGGCTGCCGGGCGCGATGGGTGTCTACGAGCTGGCCGATGCGGACCACCGCACGCTCTACATCGGCAAGGCCGGCGGGCGCTCGCCGTTCGGTCTACGCGGCGAGCTGTTTCGCCACTTCGCCCCGCCGGAACGCCTCGCCAACGAGAACTGGTCGCACCCGAGGATGGGCGTGACGCTGCCCTCGCTGGCCGGTCGCGTGCGCTACTACCGCTTCGAAGTGAACCACATGTACTACAGCCGATGGGTGGAGTGCCTCTCACGGTTCCGCGAGGACCACGGCCGGCTGCCGGCCGGGAATCTCGAGGACCCGGAGCCCATGCCGCCGCTCGGGCGTTACCACTGGCAGACCGACGAAGCGGGAACGGAGCCGGCCTGATGGACCTGCAACTCAGCGACGCACAGCAGCTCATCGTCGCCAACGTCCGGCGCTTCATCCGCGAGGAGATCCGACCGCTCGAAGACGACCTCGACCCCGACGCCTACTCGCTGCCGGACGAGGAGCGCGAACGCCTCGTCGCCATGGTCAAGGAGATGGGCCTGTACCAGATGGACCTCCCGGAAGAGTATGGCGGTCCCGGCGTCGACACCGTGACGCGCACGCTGGTCGCCGAAGAGCTATCGCAGCACCGCGCCGGCCTCTACGCACCCGCCTACGGCGTCTTCGGCTCGGGCCCGCCCGGGCAGCTCTTCTTCGCCGACGACGAGCAGAAGGAGCGGTACCTCTACCCGATGATCCGCGGCGAGAAGCGGGCGTTCTTCGGGCTCAGTGAGCCCTCGGGCGGGTCGGACCCGGCGAGGGCGATCCAGACACGCGGCGTTCGCGACGGCGACGACTGGGTGATCAACGGCAGCAAGCTCTGGAACTCGGGCGCGGACACCGCTGACTTCGGCATCGTCTACGTGCGCACGGACCCTGAGAAGGGGCGGCAGGGCATCACCGCCTTCCTGATCGACACCGACACGCCAGGCTTCCGCGTCGAGCGTCTGGTGCAGGTGCTGCGCGCCCACTACACGACCGAGCTCTCGTTCACCGACATGCGGGTGCCGCACGCGAACATCCTCGGCGAGGAGGGCGGTGGCTTCTCGCTGGCGAACGAGCAGCTCGCCGCGAACCGCATCCCCTACTCGGCCGCGTGCCTCGGCGTGGCGCAGTACGCACACGAGATGGCGATCGACTGGGCGAAGCAGCGCGAGACGTTCGGTCAGCCGCTGGCGAACCGCCAGGCGATCCAGTGGATGCTCGTCGACAACGAGATCGACCTGCGCACCGGACGCTGGGCCTGCCTGGACGCTGCCGACAAGGCCGAACGAGGCCAGCCGTTCCGCTTCGAGTCGTCGCTGGCCAAACTCGTCTGTTCGGAAGGCGCTGGCCGCGTCGTCGATCGCTGCATGCAGATCTTCGGCGGGCTCGGCATGTCGAAGGACCTGCCGCTCGAACGCTGGTACCGCGAGCTACGCATCCGCCGCATCGGCGAAGGCCCGTCCGAGGTCCAGCGCATCGTCATGGCGCGCGACATGCTTGGGGTCCGCAGCGGAGGCTAGCGCGATGACGCAGGCGAAGCTGACCGGAAGTTACTCGGTCTTTGGCATCGACTCCTACGCCGCGAGCGTGGCGCATTACGTCGACTGGCTCGGCTTCAACCTCGACTGGGAGTGGCGAGCCGCGCCCGAGGCGCCTGCGATCGTCTCGCTCTCCCGCGATAGCGTCTCGCTGATGCTGAACGAGGCGGATGCGGTGGCAACCGGCTCGCAACTCACCGTCTTCGTCGACGATCTGCAGGCGCTGGTGGATGAGTGGAACGCTCGAGGCTCCGACGCCGTCGCTGTGTCGGTCCAGCCGCCGTATGACATCCCCTCGGTCGTCATCGCGGACGCGGCGGGCAATCGCATCAACTTCCAGCAGCCGATCGACGAGGCGGAGGAAGAACGGCGCGACCAGCTACGCGCTGCGATGCGCGACTGGGTCCGGGCGCGCCTCGACGCCGGCGAGGATCCGCCGACGGCCGAGCAGCTCGTCGAGGCGGTCGGCCGGCCGCTCGGCCTCGCGATCGAGGTGGTGCAGGAGTTCGCGGACCGCTAGAGGAGTTCGCGCGCGTCCGAAGTGAGGCGCAGCGCGCCGACGACGACCGCGCCCGCGAGTGCGGCGTGTCCGACGATCCGCACCGGCAGCGACCAGCGATCCGACACGCGCTCGAACGCCACGATCGCCCAGGTCGCGAGTGTCGCGAGGGCGGTCAGCACGACAAGCGAGCCCAGCACGGGCGCCGGCTTACAGCCGCAGCTCTCCTCGCTGAAGTACTGGATCATGAGGATGGGGATGAGCATCGCCCCGATCGCCACGGGCACGATGTACCGCGACGCGTCATATTCCTCGATGTCTTCGATCCTCGGGAAGCGGGCATCGAGGAGATGGCGGATCCCAGCGATCGTGAGCCCGAAGATCGGGAACAACGCCAGGAACATCGTGACGTTCAACGGCTCGTTACGGAGGATCGCGAAGTCGAAGTTGTGGGGCACGATCACCATGTGTCCCGCGACGGCCATGAGCGCCAGACCGAAGGCGAGCGGCCTGAGGCGCCGCGCCCAGCCGATCCACGGCTCGATGATCACGTAGGCGATGGCGCCAAACACCCCACCGAGCATGCCGACGAAGATCACGAGCGCGATCGTTCCGCCGATCGTGATGTCTCCGATCACGTTGCCGTTCTCGGTGAAGATGCCGTTGACCCTCGAGGGTGCGGCGATCGCCGCGATGCGCATCACGATGCGTCCGCCCAGCCCGCCGACGATCACGCCAGCGATCAGACCAGCAACGCCGACGATCGCCGCGTCTCGCACGGTTTGACGCAGGACGAGGTCGCGCGGCACCTCGACCGATGTTGTGGCCACACGCCCTCCAGACGACAGCTGCACCTTCTACATACGTGATGGCGAGCCTTCCTGTCGCGCCACTACGATGTGCGCCCAACGCCAGGCCGGCTCCAGCCGAGCCCTCGAGGGGAGCACGCGACGATGACGATCGACTTCGAGGTCGCAGACCACATCGCGACGATCACGATCAACCGGCCGGAGGCGCTGAACGCGATGACGCCCGAGATGTATCGCCAGCTCTCGGAGAGCTGGGTCGAGGTGCGTGACAATCCGGACATCTGGGTCGCCGTCGTCACCGGCGCGCCGCAGCCGTCGCGGCCGCCCGAGCGCCAGGTGTTCTCGGCGGGCGCCGACCTCAAGCAAACAATCCCGCAGACACCGGAGGCGTACTCGTTCTGGCAGACGCAGAGCGACCAGATCCTCAACCGCGGCCTTGAGGTCTGGAAGCCCGTCGTCGCGGCGATCAACGGCCTCTGCCTGGCCGGCGGCATGACGCTGCTGCTCGCCACAGACATCCGCATCGCCTCGGAACACGCCATGTTCGATCTGTCCGAGGTGAAGCGCGGCATCCTGCCGGGCAACGGCGGCACGCAGCGCACGATCCGGCAGCTGCCCTACCCGATCGCGATGGAGGTGCTGCTGCTCGGCCGCAGGCTCAGCGCTGAGCGCGCGGCGCACTTCGGCCTGATCAACGAGGTGGTGCCGCACGACGAGGTGCTGGACACGGCGATGGAGCGGGCGCGCGAGCTGGCCTCGATGGCGCCGCTGGCCGTGCGGGCGATCAAGGAGCTCTCCGTGCGGGCGCAGTACATGCCCCTCGGCGACGGCCTGCGCCTCGAGGAGGCGATCTCCTCGCGTCTCCGCGTGACCGAGGACGCGCAGGAGGGTCCGCGCGCCTTCGCCGAGAAGCGGCAGCCCGAGTTCAAAGGGCGGTAAGTCGCGGTAGGCTCGTAGGAGAGTGAGGAGCCGCACCATGACGCTCGATCGCGAAGAGGTCGCCGCGCACAGCTTCCATCGCAAGGGTGGCAAGGTCTGGGCGCGCGGCGAGGGCATCTGGCTCATCGATGCCGACGGCGAGCGCTACATGGACGCCTCGGGCGGTCCAATGGTGGTCAACATCGGTCACGGCCGCCCCGAGCCCGCCGAAGCGGCCGCGAAGCAGCTGCGCGAGGTGGGCTACCTGATGCCCGGTTACGCGAACGAGTCGCGCGTCGAACTCTCGCGACGCATCGAGGCGCTGGCGCCCGAAGGGCTGAACCGCGTCTGGTTCGGCTCCGGCGGCTCCGAGGCCGTCGAGGCGGCATCGAAGTTCGCGATCCAGGCGCAGCAAGTGCTGGGCCGCGAGAGTCGCTACAAGGTCCTCGGACGGCGCAATTCGTACCACGGCAACACGATCTTCACGCTCTCGATTGGGCACTTCCCGTCCCGTCGCGAGCCGTTCCTCCCGTTGTTGCAGCCGACGGAACACGTGGCGGACTGCAACTGCTATCACTGCCCATTCGACCAGACCTACCCCGACTGCGGCCTCGCCTGCGCAGACGACCTGGAGACGCGCATCCTCGCCGAGGGGCCGGAGACCGTCGCGGCGTTCATCGCCGAGCCGATCGTGGCCGCTGCGGCGGGCGTGGTGCCGCCGCCCTCGGCCGACTACTTCCGCCGCATCCGCGAGATCTGCACGAAGTACGACGTGCTGTTGATCGTCGACGAGGTGGTGACGGGCTTTGGGCGCACCGGGCTGCCGTTTGCGGTGCAGCACTGGGATGTACGCCCGGATGTGATCGTCTTCGCGAAGGGCGTCGCCTCGGGCTATGCACCGCTGGCCGGGTTCATCGCCGCCGACGAGCTGGTGGCTGCGTTCGATGAGCAGAACCTGCCGTTCAACACGCTGTTCACCTACTCGGCCCACCCGGTCTCGTGCGCCATCGGCATCGCGGTGCAGAAGGTCGTCGAGGACGAGAACCTGATCGCCCGCACGGCCGAGCTGGGCGAGTACCTTGCGACACGCCTCGAAGGGCTGCGCGAGGTGCCGATCGTCGGCGACATCCGGGGCATGGGCCTGTTGCGCGGCATCGAGGTGGTGGCGAACCAGGAGACGGGCGAGCGCTTCCCCGCGGCGATGGACGTCGGCAACGACATTCAGCGCGAGCTCTACCGGCGCAACGTGCTCCACTACCAGGGCAACTGGCGCGACGACGAGAACGCCGGCGCGCAGCTGATCATCGCTCCGCCCTTCGTGATCGAACGCGACGAGATCGATCTGCTCGTCGACACCCTCGCCGAGGTGCTCACCGACCGCGCCGAGGTGTATGCGAAGGAGCGCGCCGCCGTCAGCTAGCGCGGTGGAGGCGATGGCACTCACGCTCGAACGGATCGACGACGCCTCTTCGTTCCTCGCCGCCGCGGGATCGTGGCTGTCAGCGCGCGAGGTCGAGCATGCGCTGATGCTCGGGATCGCCGGCACCGTCGCGGGCGGTCGCGCGTACGGGGACGAGACGCCGTGGTTCGCCCTCGTGCGTGACGGCGACGCTATCGTGGCCGCATCGCTGCGGACGCCGCCGCAGAACGTGATCGTCTCGCTGGCCGACGCCGACGGAGCGATCGAGCTGATCGTGCGCGATGTCCTTGAGGCATCGCGCACGCCCGGTGTGCTCGGCCCCGCGGCCGAGGCGGCTCGCTTCGTCGAGGTGTGGCGCGAACTGACCGGCGAGAGTGGTCGCCTGAGGGTGGCGCAGCGCCTCTACCGGCTGACCTCGGTCGTGCCGCCAGCCACCGTCGAGGGTTCGCTGCGACCGATCGAGGAGCGCGACCGCGCCGTCGTCGTGCGGTGGCTCGAGGAGTTCGACCGGGAGGCGCAGGCCAACGACGAGCCGCCAGATATGAACCCGGGGTTTGACCTCCGCCTCGACGGTCCGCCGGACGTCACCGGGATGTGGGTGTGGGAGGTCGAGGGGCGTCTCGTCTCGGTCACGGGCTACGGCGGTCGTACCGCCGGCGGAATGCGCGTCGGGCCGGTGTACACGCCGCCCGAGGACCGCGCACACGGCTACGCGAGTGCTCTGGTGGCGGAGGGGGCGCAGTGGCTTCTCGACGAGGGCCGGCAGTGGGTGTGCCTGTACACGGACCTGTCGAATCCCACGTCCAACAGGATCTACCAGGCGATCGGGTATGAGGCGGTCCTGGACTTCGATCAGTACGAGTTCGTCGCCGACCGGGGCTAAGCGTTACGCAGCCATCGGATCGTTGGCGGGCGGCGGAGCCTCGAACATGCCGACGAGCGGGACGGTCAGGCCCTGGCTCGCCCAGCCACCACTGATGATCCTTCGCACCATCACGCTGTACTCGCCGGTGGCGGTGCGCAGCGTGTAGCGCCCCGGTGTCAGGGCACGGCACGGCCCGTCCAGGCGCACGAAGCCGCGCCAGCCCAAGAAGCCGATGCGCGAACCGGGGATGATCTCGGCCACACCGCGCGCACGGACGTTCCCTGTTTCGTCGAGGATTTCAGCACGCATCTTGATCTGACCCTCCTCGGACCGTGGCGGTCCGGCCGGGGTGGAAGGACTGCTTGTTGGGTAGAACGACGCGGCGTCGGTTTCGTTCGCCGGCGGCGGCGTGACCAGCCGCAGATGCGCCACCATATGCAGGCCCCCCGTCGCGACAGCCTTCGCCCCCCTTGGGCGATCGAGGCAGGGGATCAGGCTAAGACCGGCTCGGGCCGCACGAATCAGGCCGAACCACTAGGGGAAGACCCTCGGTACGGTGCCAGGGCCGTGACGCTAGGTCGCCGGGATGCCCTCGCCGAGCGTCTGCTCGATGGCCGCTGCCAGATCGTCCGGGCGGAACCCCATCGGCCCTGGCTCGCCCTTGAAGGCGATGCGGCCATCGCCGTCGACCAGGAAGAGACGGTCTGGGACCGCGCCGTACGCACGGTTGGTGACGTCGTCCATCTGGTCGATCAGCATCGGGATCGTGACGTCGAGGCCCAGGGAACAGGCCTGAGCGACCGCCTCGCGTTCCTCGAACGTACTGGGCTGCTCGAAGACAACGTCCTGCTCCTCGTTGACGTCGACCTGCCACTCGTCGGAGGGATGCGCCTCCTGGATATAGACGACGTAGAAGTCGACACGGTCGCGGTACTGCTGGTAGAGCTCCTCCAGGCGCCCGGCCTGGAACCTGAACGGCGGTCAGGTGTAGCTGCCGAAGATCAGCCCGACGGGCCGCCCCTTCGAGTCGGAGAGCTTGACGCGCTCCTCGTTCTCGAGCCGCCGCAGGTCGAAGTCGTACGCGGCCTCGCCGACCTCCGGCGCGCCGTTCTGGATCTCGCGCATGAGGCCGACGTGCTTGAGCATCTGCGTCCGCGTGTGGTCATCCATCGCGCCGTACGCGGCGGCCATGCGCCCACGCATCCGCTCGCGCCCGGCCTCGTCGAGGCCCGCCATGCGCTCTCGCATGCGCACCTGCATCTCCGCCGGCAGGGCTTCCAGCATTGTCTCGAGGTCAGGTGCGTTCGCCATCGGCGTTCCCGTCCGTTCTGAGTCGATCATAGACCGGGCGGCGGGAGGCGAGTGGCTCCTTGCTCACGAAGCTCCGTAATACGCTCCCAACTGTAGCCGACCTCCTCAAGCACCAACTCCGTGTCCTGGCCGAGATCCGGCGCGACATCGGCGGGTTCCGGTACGCCACCGGAGAAGCGCAGCGGCAGGCCCATCGTCACGATCTCGCCGTACTCGGGGTGGTCGATGTGGCGGAGGTAGCCGCTGGCGAGCACCTGCGGGTCATCGACCACCTCGTCGTAACTGCGCACCGGCGCCCAGACGGCGCCCAGCTCCTCGAGGATCGCGACCATCTCGGCGGTGGTCTTGCGGACGATGCCGTCGCGCAGCGCCTGGACGAACTCGTCGTTGCGAGCGAAGCGGGCGAGGCCATCGAGCTGCGCGGGGTCCTTCGCGAGGTCCTCGCGACCGAGGGCGCGCCAGAAGTCCGTCCAGACTCGGGTCGGGCCGGTGAGGGCGATGTGCCCATCGCTGGTGGCGTAGATGCCGATCGGGGTGACCGTGCTGAGCCAGGGGTACGTGCGGCCGATGCGGTCGTACTGGTGCCCGCCGAGGCTGTGCGCCATCAGCTCGGTCGACTGCGCCCAGATCTGCCCGCCGAGCAGCGACCCATCGACGCGCTGGCCCTCGCCGGTGCGCTCGCGCGCGTAGAGCGCCGCCACGATGCCGCCGAAGAGCGTCATGCCGCCCATGGTGTCGGCGACGAGCGCGCCGGCGCCCTGTGGCGCATCGGGCGCGCCGGTGTTCCAGACCATGCCGCCCGCCGCCTGCGCCATCATGTCGTTGCCCGGGCGCGTGCTGTCCGGCCCCTCGGGCCCGTAGGTCGTGCCGACGGCGTAGACCAGCCGCGGGTTCAGCTCACGGCACGCCTCGTAGCCGAACCCGGCACGATCGAGCGCGCCCGGGCGCAGCGTGCAGACCAGGACGTCGGCCTCGGCGATGAGCCCGCGGACGACCTCGTGGCCAGCCTTCGTCGAGAAGTCGATCGCGAGGCTGCGCTTACCTCGATTGTTCGCGTAGAAGACCGGGGGGCGCATGATCTCGTGCGTTACGGGCAGGCGACGCCCGGTGTCGGGCGCCATCGGCGCCTCGATCTTGATCACGTCGGCGCCCAGGTCGCGCAGCAGCTGGCAGCATTGCGGCCCCATGATCAGTTGCGTGAATTCGAGCACGCGGATGCCCTCGAGCGGTCCGGCCACGGCACCCTCCCTCAGCCTCGTCGCGGTGTCGCGCGATTGTACGAGGGGGTTGACAGACAAAACTAACCCAGTTAGTTTCACTCTCAAGCTAACGAATTAGTTTCGAGGAGCCCGACCATGCCTGCCATCAAGACCAGCATCGCCATCGACGGAACGCCCGAGGCCGTCTGGGACGTCCTCTCCGACTTCGATCGCTACCCGGAGTGGAATCCCTTCGTGCGCGCCCTCCAAGGCGACACGAGCGTCGGCAACGACATCGACATCGCGCTCGAACTGCCCGGTGGCCGCGGGATGCAGTTCCACCCGGAAGTGCTGGTCAACGACGTGGGCCGCGAGTTCCGCTGGGTCGGTCGCACCCGCGCAGCCTTCCTCAAGCTCGTCGACGGCGAGCACTACTTTCTGATCGAGCCGACCGAGGATGGGCAGACACGCCTGACGCACGGCGAGCAGTTCAGCGGCCTGCTGGCGAGCCCGATGATGTGGGTCATCGGCGGCAAGACCCGCGAGGGCTTCGAAGCGATGAACACCGCGCTCAAGGCACGCGTCGAGTCAGGCGTCGAGGCGCGCGCGTGAGCCCTCGTGCCGGCCTGACGACCGACCGTGTGGTCGACGCCGCCGAGGCGATCGTCGACGGCGAGGGGTACGACGCGCTGACCTTGCATGCGGTAGCCAGTGCGCTCGGCGTGCGGTCACCGTCGCTCTACAACCATGTCGAAGGCGTCGGTGGCATCCGGCGCGCGCTGCACCTGCGCGGGCTCGCCCTGCTGACGGAGGCGGGCCAGGAGGCGATGGCCGGCGCCGAGGGCGCGCGACGCCTCGGGGCGCTCTGTCGTGCGCAGCGCGCCGTTGCCGCCGCGCACCCCGGTCTCTACGCGGCGGCGCAACCCTCGGTCCACCTGCCGGGCGACGACGCAGAACTGCTCGCCGCCGGCGAGCGCATGCTGGCGGTCTTCCTCGAGGCGATGGCCAGCATGGGCCTCGCCGGCGACGCTGCGCTGCATGCGGTCCGCGTCCAGCGCAGCGCGGTGCACGGCTTCATCAGCCTCGAGGCGGCGGGCGCGTTCGGCATGGCGATCGACGTCGAGGAGAGCTTCGACCGGATGCTGGACGTGCTCACGGCAGGACTCAGCGGCGAGGGTGCACGCGGCTAGTCGGGGAACGCGTCGGTGATGTAGTGGTCGGCGCGAATGGCGGCGGTCGCGCCGTCGCCGGCGGCGGAGACCACCTGCTTCGCGGCGTCCACGCGTACGTCGCCCGCCACGTAGAGGCCCGGCAGCTCGGTCTCCATCCAGAGGTTCACGTAGGCATGACCACCGGCGTCGAGGGGCACGATGCCCTCGAGGAAGTGTGAGTTCGGCGTCTGGCCGATGAAGATGAAGACCGCGGAGATCGGCAACTCGCGCCGCTCGTCCGTCTTCACGTTGCGCAGACAGACCGAATGGACGCCGGCGTTCGGCTCGGTCGCCTCGGACGCCCGGATCTCCTCGATCACGGTGTCCCAGACGAACTCGATCTTCTTGTGGGCGAAGGCGCGTTCCTGCAGCACCTTGGAGGCGCGTAGCTCGTCGCGGCGATGAACGATATACACCTTGGAGGCGTAACGCGTGGTGAACAACGCCTCGTCGAGGGCCGCATCGCCGCCGCCGACCACGACGACTTCCTGATCCTCGAAGAACGCCGCGTCACACGTGGCGCAGAAGGAGACGCCGCGGCCGATCAGCTCCAGCTCGCCCGGCACGCCGAGCTGGTTGTGCTGCGCGCCCGAGGTCACGATCAGTGACCGCGCACGGTAGAGCACGCCGCTCTCGGTCTCGAGGAGATAGGCGGGCGTCGCGCCGTCGACGCGGTCAGGCTCGCGCTCGACCCGCACGACACGTTCGTAGACGGTCTCCATGCCGAAGCGCTCGGCCTGCTGCTGCATGGCAAGCACCAGGTCAAAGCCGTTCACGCCGTCGGGGAACCCCGGGTAGTTCTCGACCAGGTCGCTGTTCGCGATCTGACCGCCCAGCACGCCGCCCTCGAACATCGCCGTGCGACGGCGCGCGCGGGCAGCGTAGAGGCCGGCGGTCAGCCCCGTCGGGCCGCCGCCGACGATGGCGATGTCGAGGGGAACGAGCTCTGGGGTGGTCATCGACGTCATCCTGTCACCTCGACGGTACACGGTCTGTGATGCGCCCCCGTGGGGGCGGGGCTTGCCTCGATGTGCCGCGACGGCGGAGACTGTGGCGACGCTGCACGGGGGACCTCAGACGGCAGCGCTCGCGCATGGCAGGGATGCGGATTGACCATCGAGCAACCGACGGAGTCGGATCGCGAACAAGCCTCGGCCGCCAACATCGCCAAGATGGAGAAGTTCGTCGAGAAGTTCGCTCGCAAGTCCGGCTCGTTCCTGCACCCCCAGCGCGAGATCACCGACTTCCTGGTGATCGGCCTCGCCAAGAACATCGACGAGGTCGGACGGCCGCTCTGCCCCTGCATGTTCTTCGAGGACAAGCAGGAGGAGATCGAGAAAAAGGTCTGGATCTGCCCCTGCGAGGAGATGCAGCGGTGGAAGTACTGCCACTGACTGCTGTTCTGCGATGAGGAAGGTCTTCCCATCACTGAATATCTCCCAGAGGACCACGAAGGGCGTGAGGCCTACGGGGACCGCTCAGACCCCAACCCGGACCTCGGCCGCGCGCTCGGGCGGCTGGAGGAGAAGCAGGGCCGCACCATCGCCAAAGGCACGCGCGCGATCGGTGGTGACGAGGCGCGAATCATTCCGCTCTAGCCATCCCGAGCGCCCCACGTCGGGCGATGAACAGGGGCTGCCGGTGGCAGCCCCTGTCTGGTCTCGGACCGGTTCGCCCAGCCGTGAGCCGTTAGGCGGTCGTGAGCACCTCGTCGAGGTGCTTCGAGAGGTCGCTCTTCGGGCGGAAGCCGACGACCTGGTCGACAGCCTCGCCGCCGCGGAAGATCAACAGCGTGGGGATGGAGCGGATGCCATAGTTGCCCGCCACCATCGGGTTTTCGTCGGTGTTGAGCTTCACGAACTTGACCTTGCCGTCGTAGTCCTCAGAGAGCTCTTCGACGACCGGCGCAACCATGCGGCAGGGGCCGCACCAGGGCGCCCAGAAGTCGACCAGCACGGGCACGTCGCTCTGCAGGACATCGGCCTCGAAGGTCGCGTCTGAGGTGTCGGTCGGGTGAGCCATGACATTCCTTCCGGGAGCGGTACCCGCTTGCGGTGCGCCGTCCAAATGCGGCGTGTCCGCGCGAGCACCCTCAGGGGTTTCGCTTGTCGAGGAGGCGTTCCCAGCATGCTGGGCGGCGCTTCCTCCGTCTGTAATGCAGGTTGCTCGTGCATCCGTGGAAGGATGAGTGAGGCGGTCCCCGCGCCCGCTGCTACTGCGGCGGATTGACATCCGTTTCCGGCGTCGGTAGTATTCTATATACCCCACGGGGGTATGTCAAGCCGCTGGCTCTTCCACACTACGGCAGCCCTGCCGTAGTGCAAGCTCCGAGGACCGGCACCAAGGACTGCACGATGACCACTGGCGCCAGCACCGACTCGAGCCCACCCGACACCGAGAAACTGACCGCCCGCCTGCGGCGGATCGAGGGTCAGATTCGCGGCATCACCCGCATGCTGGAGGAGGATCGCGCCTGCGAGGATGTGGTCACGCAGCTGATGGCTGTCCGCTCGAGCATCGACACGGTCGGCGCCGTCGTCCTCGACTCCCACCTGGCGACGTGCGTCGAGGGCGCGGACGGCCAGGCCCAGGTCGAAGCGCTCCGCGAGGCGATGCGCCTGTGGTGGCGCTTCGCACCGAGTGCCGGCAGCGCCGGGGTGGCTGACGACCAAGCCGGCGCGCAGGCGCCGATCCCCGTCGAGGACTAGCCCGCCGCCTGAACCCATCCCAACTGTCTCTAGTCGCGCTTCTCGATCGCGTGCGTCACCGCGTCGAGCATGCCTCGATCGATCGCCTCGGCGGCGGTCGCCGAGGCGTTGGCGACTGCATGGGCGTCGCTGCGGCCGTGGCCGATGAAGACCGCGCCGTCCACGCCCAGCATGGGGACGGCGCCGTACTGCCGGTAGTCGAAACGGTCGCGAACCTCGCCGAGCTTTGAGCGCAGCAGGAGTCCGCCGATCCGCGATAGCAATGACGCCTCGGCTGCGCCGCGCAGCTCTTCGAACATGAGGCTGATCGTACCCTCGAGGAGCTTGAGCACGACGTTGCCGGTGAACCCATCGGTCACCACGACGTGTGTCGTGCCGAGGACGATGTCGCTGCTCTCGACGTTGCCGTGGAAGTTGAGGTCATGTTCGGTGGTCAGCGCGGCGTGCGTTTCACGGATCAGCGCCGAGCCCTTCGACTCCTCCTCGCCGATCGAGAGCAGGCCGACGCTCGGCTCGGCAATGCCGTAGACCGATCGCATGTAGGCGGTGCCAAGGTGCGCGAACTGCACGAGGTGCGACGAGCGGGCATCGGCGTTCGCGCCCACGTCCAGGACCAGCGCCGGACCGCCTCGCGTCGGCAGTACGGCGCTCAACGCGGGGCGTTCGACGCCTTTGATGCGGCCCAGCACCACCAACGCCGAGGCGAGCGCCGCGCCGGTGTTGCCGACAGCGACCAGCGCTGATGCCTCGCCGCGCTTGAGCAGATCCATCGAGACCATGATCGAGGAGTCGCGACGACGCCTGACCCCGGAGACCGCCTTGTCGTCCATCTCGATCACGTCAGGCGCATGCACGATACGGAGCCCGCTGGGCGAACCGCCGAGGCGATTCAGCTCCGCGCCGAGCACCTCCGAGTCGCCGACGAGGACGATCTCGATGCCGCGTGTTGCGGCCTCGATCCCGCCTTCGACCTGCGGGCCGGGAGCATCGTCGCCACCCATGGCGTCGATCGCGATCACGGTCATGCTGTTGCGCCCTCGTCCCCGTCCGCGCGCTCCGGGTGCTGCAACACCACCACCAGCCGCGGGTCACCGTCCTCGAACGGGCCGAACTCGTAGTCACCATACGCAGCTACGACCTCGATGCCAGCCAACCGACCTGCCAGCTCGAGCTCGCCGAGTGTGGTCGTGCGCAACGTGAACTGCGAGGTCACGCGTGTCAGCGGCCCCTCGGCGGGTTGCACATCGAAATGCCAGGTCACGTAACGAAGCGCCTCGGACGGTGCGACGTCGACGGCGACGAGCTTCGTCACCTGGCCGCCGCCCTCCGGCCAGGGGCGCGTCCAATGCTCGATCAGGGGTAGCGGCCCCGGATTGTAGTCATCCGCGTGTGGAGCCTCGATGTCCACGACCAGCGCGCCGTGTGGGGCGAGGTGCGCGGTGGCACGCTCGATCGCCGAGGCGATCTGCGACGCCGAGGTGAGGTGCTGGATCGTGCCGAGCGGCAGCAGGACTACATCGAACTGGCGATCCAGGTCGAACGTCAGTAGATCGCCTTCGATCCACTCAACCTCTACATCTGCGGCCACCGAGCACAGTCGCGCACGTTCGAGCATGGCGGCGGAGATGTCGAGGCCGGTGACGCTCGCGCCCACCTCGGTGAGGTCGATCGCGACCCGCCCGGTGCCACAGCCGAGCTCGAGGATGTTCCCGCCGTGCATCTCCGCGATCTGACGGTAGAACGGCAGGTCGTCGTCGTGCTCGTGGACGTCGAGGTCGTAGAACGGGGCGATCGCCTCGAAGGGATCGCCTCTCGTCTCAGGGCCGTCGCCCGCGGCGGTCGAATCGGTGTCAGTCACGCACCAGATGCTAGGAGCGCGCCAGATCGCGGGTCAACGCACCCGCCGGAGGTTGACGGCGATACGCCGGGGCGCGGAGCATCCGGGCATGCTCGACGAGGCCCAGCTGCGCTCGCTGATCCGCGACATCCCCGACTTCCCGGAGCCGGGCATCCTCTTCCGCGACATCACGCCGCTGCTGTACAACGCGGAGGCGCTGCGCCTGGTCAACGACGAGCTGGCATCGAGGGCGCGCGAGTTCGGAGCGACGTTGATCGTCGGCATCGAGGCGCGTGGCTTCATCTTCGGCGTGCCGGTGGCTGAGCGCCTCAGGGTTCCGTTCGTGCCGGTGCGCAAGCCGGGCAAGCTCCCGGCCGAATCCGCCTCGGTCTCCTACGCGCTCGAGTACGGCGAGGACAGCCTGGAGATGCACCACGACCCCGGCGTCGAGGGCCACCGCGTGGCGATCATCGACGATCTGCTGGCCACCGGCGGCACCGCTGCCGCCTCGGCGCGACTGATCGATTCCTGCGGCGGCACGGTAGCCGGCGCCGCGTTCGTGATCGAGCTGGGCGACCTCGGCGGTCGCGCCGCCCTCGAGGGGTATCCGATCGCCGTGCTGACGACGTACTGAGCCGGCGTCAGGAACCGATATATGAGTGACGCGCCGTACGTCCCGATCGCTTACGAAGGCGACCACATCCGCCTCCTCGACCAGACGCTGCTGCCGCAAGAAGAGCGCTACATCGAGCTACGCAGCGTCGAGGAGGTCGCGGAGTCGATCCGCACGATGCGCGTACGCGGCGCGCCGGCGATCGGCATCACCGCCGCCTACGGCCTCGCGCTGGCGGCGCGTCTGGCGCCCGACGGTCCTGACGGCTCGGTGCTGCACGCTGTCGAACGCGCCGCCGAGCTGCTGGGCGCGACGCGCCCTACGGCCGTCAACCTCGAATGGGCGCTGAGCCGCATGACGGCGCGGATCGCCTCGATCGAGGGCGATGGCTCAGCGCGCGCCGGCGCCGTCGAGGAGGCGACAAAGATCCACGAGGAGCAGCGCGAAGCCGACTGGTGGATCGCCGAGGCGGGTGCGGCGCTCCTCGACGGCGCGGAGGCGGTGCTGACGCACTGCAACACGGGTCCGCTGACGACGGGCGGCCTGGGCACAGCACTCGGCGTCGTGATCGAGGCCCACCGGGCGGGGGGTCTGCAGCGCGTCTACGTCGACGAGACGCGTCCACGATTGCAAGGCGCGCGTCTGACGACCTGGGAGCTGCTGCGGCATGGCGTCCCCTTCGAGTTGATCGTTGATGGCGCGGCCGCGTCGTTGCTCGCCTCGGGCGGTGTGGGCGCTGTCATCGTTGGCGCGGACCGGATCGCGGCCAACGGCGACACCGCAAACAAGATCGGCACACTGAGCGCAGCGGTCGCCGCACGTCACTTCAGCGTGCCGTTCTACGTCGCGGCGCCGGCGAGCACGATCGACCCGAACGCTGCCTCGGGCGAAGCCATCGAGATCGAGGAGCGCCCGGCCGAAGAGGTGTTGGACGCTGGCGGGATCGTGCTCGCGCCGGAAGGGACCACGGTGCACAACCCGGCCTTCGATGTCACACCAGCCAGCCTCGTGAGTGCGATCATTACCGAGCGAGGGGTCCTCGAGCCGCCGTACGAGACCTCGATCGGCACGGTCCTCGCGGGCAGGCCGCGACTCTAGCCAGGCGTGAGCCAAGCGTTGCCGTTCGGTGACGAACCGGCGAGGATCTAGGAGGGGCGGGAGACCACGTGGCAGCGTCTTCGACGAACCTTCCTCGCGTCGGCTTCGGCGTGATCGGCGGCTCCGGCTTCTACGAGATGCCGGGCCTAGAGGCCGTCGAGCAGATCGAGGTGGACACGCCCTATGGCGCGCCTTCGTCGCCGCTCACGCTGGGGACGCTGCACGGGCAGCGCGTCGCCTTCATCGCACGCCACGGCATCGGCCACCACGTCCTGCCGGCGGAGCTGCCGTCCAGGGCGAACATCTACGCGCTCAAGCTCCTCGGCGCGGAACGACTGCTGGCGGTGTCCGCAGTGGGTTCGCTGCAGGCGGGTTACGAGCCGCGTCATGCCGTCGTGCCCCACCAACTGATCGATCGCACGAGCGGACGGCCGGCAACGTTCTTCGGCGACGGGGCGGTGGCGCACATCTCCCTTGCCGACCCGTTCTGCCACGACCTGCAGGCCGCCCTCGCGGTCGCCAGCGAGGGCGCCGGCGTGACCACGCATCGAGGGGGCACGATGGTCGTCATCAACGGCCCCGCCTTCTCGACGCGTGCCGAATCTGAACTCCACCGTTCATGGGACGCGGCCGTGGTCGGCATGACCGCGCTGCCCGAAGCCAGGCTCGCCCGCGAGGCGGAGCTTTGCTACGGCTCGATCACCTTCGTCACGGATTACGACGTCTGGCACGAGACCGAGGAGGATGTCAGCGCCGAACTCGTGCTCTCCAACCTGATGCACAACGCGGAGGCCGGTCGCGCCGTAGTCGGCAGCGTGATCCACTCGGTCGCGGACACGCCGCGGCGGTGCCTCTGCGAGGGAGCGCTGGGCAGCGCGCTGGTGACGGATCCGGCGATCGTTCCGCCGGCCACACGCGAACGACTGGGCGTCATCGTCGATCGCTACTGGCCGCGCACAGAGGGAGCCGAGGCGTGACGAAGACGCTCCCGCGGGCCGCCGAGGGCGATACGAGTGGTTCCTACTTCGAGGTGCGCGAGTTGCGGCGGCTGAGCGACATCGAAGCGGCCTTCGCCGACGACCGTGGCTTCGGCGCGTATGCGCTCCGGCACCTCGAGTACGAGCTGTTCCCGCTAGCCCGCTTCTGGGAGGCACGCGGCGACGAGGGCTCGGCGATCGTGATGCACGCACGAGCGCTGGGACCGACGACCGTCGTCGCAGGCGATCCATCGGCGCTGGGGGCGCTGCTGGCACTGCACCCTGGCCCGCGGCAGAGCTACCTCTCGACCGCTGCGCCCGAGCATCGGGCTGCGCTCGACCGCTACCACCACGTCTCGAGCGCCCTCGTGATGCGGCGCATGGAGGTCACCGCGGCAGAGTTCACCCCTCGGCCCGGACCGGCTCGTCGCCTGCGGGGCGCCGACGCCAACCGGATCAACGCGCTCTATGCGACCGACGGTGGACCGAACAACTATTCGTTCGACACGATCGAACGCGCCATCTACTACGGCATCTTCGACGCAGACGAACTGGTCGCGGTGGCCGGGACACACGTCGTCTCGCCCAATCAGGGGATCGCCGTCGTCGGCAACGTCTTCACGCACCGCCGCGCACGCGGGCGCGGCCTGGCCTCCGCGGTGACGTCCGCGGTGACCCGCGAACTCCTCGATCGCGGGAGCCCGCATGTGGTCCTGACGGTTGACCCGGACAACACGCCGGCGGTCGTCGCCTACACGCGGCTCGGCTACCGGGAAGGCGCGCCGGTGATCGAGGCGCGACTGCGCCGGCGCGACCTCCTCGGGTTCGCTCCGGCGGCGCGGCGCTGGGCCGCGCGTCGACGCAGCGGGACGCCCGGCGTGGAGGTAATCGACCCGGATCGCTAGCGGTGCAGCCGCTATCCTTCCTCGGTACCGAAGGAACCCGATGACCGCGACATCAGCTGGCCACGTCGCCGATCCGGCGCTCGCGCGTGACGGCATCCGGCGCATCGAGTGGGCCGCGCGCGAGATGCCGGTGATCCGCCAGATCCGCGAGCGTTTCGCGGAGGAGCGCCCCCTCGAAGGATTGCGCGTGACGGCGTGCCTGCACGTCACCAGCGAGACCGCGAACCTGATGCTGGCTCTCCGCGACGGTGGTGCAGACATCCGCCTCGCCGCCTCGAACCCCCTCTCGACGCAGGACGATGTGGCGGCCGCGCTCACAGACGAGTACGGCATCGCCACCTACGCCATCAAGGGCGAAAGCACCGAGACGTTCTACGAACACATGAACGAGGCGGCGGCCCACGGTCCGCAGCTGACGATGGACGACGGGGCTGACGTCGTAGCGTTGCTCCACCAGGAGGGCGGCGCTCTCCTGGACGGCGTGATCGGCGGGACCGAGGAGACGACCACCGGCGTGATCCGGCTCCGCGCGCTCGCAGCGGAGGGCAAGCTCGCCTACCCGATCGTGGCGGTGAACGAGGCGAACACCAAGCACTTCTTCGACAACCGCTACGGCACCGGGCAGTCAACGCTGGACGGCATCATCCGCGCCACGAACCTGCTGATCGCCGGCAAGACGTTCGTCGTCTGTGGCTACGGTTGGTGTGGCAAGGGCCTCGCGATGCGCGCGCGCGGCCTCGGCGCCCAGGTGATCGTGACGGAGGTCGACCCGCTGCGCGCCCTCGAGGCGACGATGGAGGGCTTCCGCGTCATGCCCATCGCCCGGGCGGCCGTCGAGGGCGATCTGTTCGTGACGGTGACCGGCGACATCAACGTCATCGACCAACCCGCGTTCGACGTGATGAAGTCGGGCGCGATCGTCGCCAACTCGGGCCACTTCGACGCCGAAATCAACCTCGCGGCGCTCGAGGGAATGACCGAGGGCAAGCGCCAGCTCCGTCCGTTCGTCGAGGAGCACACGCTCGAGGATGGTCGCCAGATCGTCCTGCTGGCCGAGGGCCGGCTCGTGAACCTCAGTGCTGCCGAAGGGCATCCGGCGTCCGTGATGGACATGTCGTTCGCCAACCAGGCGCTTTGCTCTGAGTACATCGTGAACGAGCACGCGAACCTCGCGCCGGAGGTCTACGACGTGCCACGCGACATCGACGATGAGATCGCGCGCCTCAAGCTCGAGGCGATGGGCATCGACATCGACACGCTCACAGAGGAGCAGGAGCGCTACCTCAACTCCTGGGACATCGGCACCTAACGGCGGCGCTGACGCCACACACCTGCTCGCCCGAGCGGAACGTCGGAGGACGCATGACGACCTCGTTCATGGCAGCGCCAGCGCTGCGGTTGACCAGCGAATCTGTGACCGAGGGCCACCCGGACAAGCTCTGCGATCAGATCTCCGATGCCGTCCTCGACGCCCTGCTCACGCAGGACGCCCACTCGCGCGTGGCGTGCGAGACGGCGACCACGACGGGCACGATCTGGGTCTTCGGCGAGATCTCGACGGAGGCCTATGTCGACATTGAGTCGATCGTGCGAGGCGTCGTGCGACGCGTGGGCTACACCGGTTCCGAAATGGGCTTCGACGCAGAGACCTGCGGGGTGCTGACCTCGGTCGCCGAGCAATCGCCGGACATCGCGCGCGGCGTGGATCGCGCGCTCGAAGCGCGCGAGACGGCGGGCGAGGCGGAGCCGTACGACCTCGCCGGCGCGGGCGACCAGGGCATGATGATCGGCTTCGCCTGCAACGAGACCGATGAGTACATGCCGCTCACGATCTCGCTCGCGCACGATCTGACGCGCGCCCTCAGCGGGCTGCGGAAGGATGGCACCCTCCCCTACCTCCGACCGGACGGCAAGTCGCAGGTCACTGTCGAGTACGCCTACGGCGTGCCGCGCCGCATCGACACGATCGTGGTCTCGACCCAGCACGCGGCCGAGGTTGAGCAAGAGCAGATCCAGGCCGACCTCGAAGAGCACCTCGTGCTGCCGACGTGCCCCGAAGGACTGATCGACGACGATACTCGTGTCCTCGTGAACCCGACCGGGCGCTTCGTCACGGGTGGGCCGCTGGGCGACGCCGGGCTCACCGGACGCAAGATCATCGTCGACACCTACGGCGGCATCGCCCGTCACGGCGGCGGCGCCTTCAGCGGAAAAGACCCCTCGAAAGTGGACCGCTCCGGGGCCTACGCCGCGCGCCATGCCGCGAAGAACATCGTGGCCGCGGGCCTCGCCGACCGCTTCGAACTCCAGGTGTCCTATGCCATTGGCGTGGCGCATCCCACCTCGATTGGATTCGAGGCATTCGGGACGGCGACGATCGATGAGAGCGAGCTGGGTCTCCTGATCGAGAAGCACTTCGACCTGCGGCCCGCGGCGATCATCGACCGCTTCGACCTGCTGCGCCCGATCTACGAGCAGACGGCGGCCTACGGCCACTTCGGCCGCCCCGACCTCGAGCTGCCGTGGGAGCGCCTCGACATGGTGGACGAGCTGAAGACGGCAGCGGGCCTGTAGCGCCAGCGATCGATCGGATCTCGGATCTCACCGCCTAGCATGCGTTCAGGGGACCGTCATTGTCGTCAACGGCTCATGCGCCCGATCGGATGCCGGCGACGGCTTGGACGTGACCGATCGCGCCCGGTACGATCCCTCGATGCAGGCGATCGTCCTCGTGGGGGGCGAGGGCACGAGACTGCGCCCTCTCACCTTGCGTACGCCGAAGCAACTCGTCCCGGTCGTCAACCGACCGCTGCTGGAGCACCTCCTGCTGCGCCTCCGCGTGCACAGTGTCGATCGCGTCACGCTCGCGCTGATGGAACGCAACGAGGCGATTCGTGACGCCTTCGGCGATGGCCGCGCCCTCGGCCTCTCGATCGACTACCGCTACGAGGATGAGCCGCTCGGCTCCGGCGGCGCGATCGGACAGGCGGCCGCGGGCTGGGTCGAGCGCTTCTTCGTCTGCAACGGCGACGTCATCACCGACGCGAACCTGACCGCCATGCGCGACGCGCACATCGAGCGCGGCGCCGAGCTCTCGATCCTGCTGCACGAGGTAGAAGATCTCTCGCCGTTTGGCGTCGTCGACATCGGCGACGACGGACAGATCCACCGCTTCGTCGAGAAACCGGCGCCCGAGGAGGCGCCCTCGCGGCTGATCAATGCAGGCGTCTGGCTGTTCGAGCCGAGCCTGCTGCCGGAGCTGCCATTCGACCACTTCCACATGGTCGAACGGGCGCTCTTCCCGGAGATGGCCGAGGCCGATCGATCGATCTTTGGATTCGACGATGGCGGCGCCTACTGGCGGGACGTGGGCGACGCCGAGCTGCTGCTGGCCGCGAACCTCGAGCTGGCCGCAAGCACCGAACCGGCGACCGGCGGCCGCGTGATCGACCCGGCGGCCAACGTGGCTGCCGATGCCACGATCGAGGGCCCGGCGGTCGTGGGCGCGGGTGCGACGGTGGGGTCGGGCGCTCGCGTGGCATCGAGTGTCGTCTGGCCGGGCGCCATCATCGAGCCCGGCGTCAGCCTCGAACGCTGCATCGTGGCCTCGGGGGCACGGGTGGGCGTCAACGCCCGCCTCACCGATGTCGTGGTGGCGCACGATGCCGAGATCGCGCCCAACGAGGTGCTCACGGGTACTACCATCGCCCCACCCACTGAGAGGACTCCCGCCTGATGCCGACGGAGATTCGCTTCGGCACCGACGGATGGCGCGGCATCATTGCCGACGACTTCACCTTCGAGAACGTGCGCGCCGTCGCGCAGGCCACCGCGCAGTACCTCAAGCGCCAGGACCGCGCCTCGAGCGGCATCGTTATCGGCTACGACACGCGCTTCCTCTCCGGTGCCTTCGCCGGCGCCGTCGCCGAAGTGATGGCGGCCAACGACATCAAGGTCGCGCTCAGCTCCTCGTTCGTGCCGACTCCGGCGCTGTCGTCGGCGGTGATCGGCCGCGAGGCGGGCGCGGGAGTGATGATCACGGCCTCGCACAACCCGGCGCGGTGGAACGGCTACAAGCTGAAGCCGCACTACGGCGGCTCCGCACCGCCCGAGGTGACCGCCGAGATCGAGCAGGCGATTCCGAGCGTCCTCACCGGCGATCGTGTCGAACACATGCCGCTCGGCAACGCCGAGGCGCAGGGCCTCGTGGAGCGGTTCGACGCTCGCGCCGCCTACATCAAGCAGATCCGCGAGTTCGTGGACATCGAGGCGATCCACGAGGCGGGGCTCAACGTCCTCGTCGATTCGATGTACGGCTCGGCGCAGGGGTACCTCGCCGAGGCCCTCGGCGAAGGCGCGACGCGCGTCAACGAGATTCACGGTCACCGCAACCCGTCGTTTCCCGGCATCCGGGCACCCGAGCCGATCGCGCCGAACCTGCGAGAGCAGCTCGAACTGCTGGCGAAGGGCGGCTACGACATCGGCATCTCGACCGACGGCGACGGTGACCGCTTCGGGCTGGCCGACCAGAACGGGCGTTTCATCACGCAGCACCAGACGTTCGCGCTGCTCGTGTACTACTTCCTCGAGGTCCGCGGCGAGCGTGGTCCGATCGTGCGCTCGGTGACCATGACGAGGATGATCGACCGCCTCGGCGACCTCTACGACTGCGATGTCTATGAGACGCCGGTCGGCTTCCGGTTCCTGGGACCGAAGATGATGGAGAGCGACGCCATGATCGCCGGTGAGGAGTCCGGCGGTTCCGCGTTCCGGGGACACATCCCGGAGCGCGACGGTGTGCTGGCCGGGCTAATGATGCTCGATTACATCGCGAAGA
Source organism: Dehalococcoidia bacterium (assembly GCA_965226785.1). Classification (GTDB taxonomy): domain Bacteria; phylum Chloroflexota; class Dehalococcoidia; order UBA2979; family UBA2979; genus CBDDEC01. Next base: position 536,142 of record CBDDEC010000003.1, on the reverse strand, counting down.
CCGGGAAGCGACCTGCGGAGCTACTGAGCGAGGTCGTCGAGAAGGTCGGACAGCACGAGTACGGTCGCGTCGACATCACGGTTCGCAGTGACGAGCGAGACGCCATTCTCGAGCGTGTCGCCGGCGCTGAGCCAGGTGAGGTGGCAGGGCTCAAGGTCGTCTCGCAGGACACGATCGACGGCTTCAGGTTCAACCTCGAGGATGGCTGGTGGCTCGCGCTGCGCTTCTCCGGCACCGAACCGCTGCTGCGCATCTACGCCGAGATGCCCAGCGCCGCCCTGGTCGAGCAGGCGCTCGTCGCGGGCCAGCAGATCGCGGGCGTCGAGTTGTGAGCGCTGAGCTGTGAGCGATCTGACCGAGGCGACGCGAACCCTCGACGACGCAGCGACGTACGATGCCACACCGATCGCCACGATGCGCGACCACCTCGCCGAGCTGCCCGCGCAGGCACGGGCGGCCTGGGCGCTCGCCTCCGAGTTCGCGCTACCCGAGGACTTCGCGCAACCGAGCGACGTGGTGCTGCTCGGCATGGGCGGCTCCGCCATCGGCGGCGATGTCATCGCCACCATCGCGAATCACACACCAGCAGTACCGATTCGCATCGTGCGCAACTACGTGGCGCCTGCCACGAGCGAGCGATCGCTCGTGATCGCTTGCTCGTTCTCCGGTGGCACGGAGGAGACGCTCGAGGCGTTTTCGACCGCCCTCGACGCGCCGGGGCACAACCTCGCCATCACGACCGGCGGCCCGCTTGCCGCGATCGCTCAGGAGCGGGGCGTCCCGGTCTTCAGCTACGAGTGGCCCGGACCGCCCCGCACCGCGCTCGGCTACGGCGTGTTCGCACCGCTGGCGCTACTCACGCGCCTCGGCGCGCTCGAGCTCGCCGCAGGTGAGACCGAGCGTACGCTCGACGCACTCGAACGCTGCGCGGTGCGCTACGCGCCGGACGTGCCGCTCGCGGCGAACGAGGCGAAACGCATCGCCGCCGAACTCGCCGGCCGGCTGCCGATCATCATCGGCTCGGACTTCCTGGAGGTAGCCGCGCGGCGCTGGGTCACCGACATCAACGAGAACGCGAAGCAGTGGGCGTTCCCGCTGGCGCTGCCCGAGCTCAGTCACAACCAGGTCGAAGGCATGGCGGCGCCCCCCGGCGCGCTGGCGCAGCTCTGCGTGATCTTCCTCGACGCACCGTCGGTCCACCGGCGAAACGCGATACGGGTCGGGTTGACGTCGGAGGTGCTGGCGAGCGCAGGGGTCGTCCACCACCAGACCATCGTCGGCGGCGATACGCCGCTCGAGGCGGTGATGCAGGCTTGCACGCTCGGCAGCTGGGTCTCGCTCTACCTCGCCGTGCTGAACGGCGTGGACCCGACGCCGACGCCGACGCTGGACGCCCTGAAGGCACGCCTGAACGCCAGCTGACCCCTCGCGCGGCTGGCTCTACGAGAGGTCAGCGGAATGTCTGGCTCTGGCGCGCGAGGCGCGCGGCGCTAGCGCTTGGTGTACTGCGGCGCCTTGCGAGCGCGCTTGAGGCCGGGCTTCTTGCGCTCCTTGACCCGCGGGTCGCGCGTGAGCAGGCCATGGTTGCGCAGCAGGCGGCGGTTGTTCTCGTCCGAAGCGACGAGGGCGCGCGCGATGCCGAGTCGGACCGCACCCGTCCAACCGGTGATCCCGCCGCCCTTCACGACTGCCTGCACATTGAAGGCGTTCGCAGAGTCAGTGACGGTCAAGGGAGTCAGCATGTCCTGGCGCTGCGACGCGCGGGTGATGACCTCCTCGGCCGGCTTGCCGTTGATGATGACGGCGCCGTTGCCGGGGTAGAGGCGGACACGCGCCACGGCCGACTTCCGCCGGCCGAGACCGTAGTGATATCGCTGTTCTGTGGTCATCTACTCAGCCTCTACTGGGTTCGACTCGTAGTATGCCTTGATCGCGTCGATGACGTCCGGCTTGTTCCAGCCGGACTCGATCTCGATCCCGAGTCGCTCCGCCTCGACGTCGAGCTCGGCGCGGCGGTACTTGCTGAGCGCACCGTCGAGGCGTCCACCGGCGTCGGCCGTGGTCTCCTCGACGACCTCAGCGGCGGTCTCGACCGCCTCCGCAACGTCGGCGACCTCGGCGACCGTCTCCTCGACAGCCTCGGGTGTCGTCGGCGTCTCCTCCTCGACGGGCGCGGCGACCTCGACGGCGGGCGCCGCTTCAGCTGCTGCGGCCTCTTGCAGCGCGCGCTTGCGGGCGCGTTCGCCCGTGCCCGCGTTGATCTGCGCCTCGTGCGGATGCTCCGGACCGACGTAGACCTTGAGCCGGCGCAGCAGCGCCCGACCGCGAACGTTGTGCGGGAGCATGCCGCGCACGGCGCGCTCGATTACGCGCGTGGCGTCGCGGTCCATCTGCTCCTGGAAGGAGCGCTCGCGGATCCCGCCGGGGTAGCCGGTGTGGCGGTAGTACACCTTCTGCTCGGCCTTGCGACCAGTCAGCGCCACGCGATCGGCGTTGACCACGACCACATGGTCGCCCATGACCAGGTGCGGCTCGTATGTCGGCTTGTGCTTGCCGAGGAGCAGCCGCGCCGCCTCGGAGGCCAGTCGACCCAGCGGACGGTCAGTCGCATCGAGGACGTGCCAGCCGTCATCGACATCGTGGGCGCTCAGCCGGTACGTCTTCGTCGTCATTCCTCGTCCCAATCGACGGTCCCCGGTGCATAACGCACGGCGACCAGCGTCAGTCCCTGCGGCGGCGCGGTGGGCCCGGCCGATCCGGGCGCTCCGTCCACCAGTGCCGCGTAGTCGGCAGGCGTCTGAACGCCCTCACCAACCTCGACCAAGGCTCCCATCATGCGTCGCACCTGGTGCTGGAGGAAGCCGTCTGCCTCCACCTCCACCGCAATGCAATGCGGCCCGCAGCGCCGGACGGTGACGTCCAACAGCGTCCGCTCCGTGGGATACCCCTTCGCGACCGAGGCGGCAAAGGCCGCCCAGTCCGTTAACTCCCGCGGCAACCGCTCGACCGCTGCGGCCATCGCCGCCGTGTCGAGCTCCCGCCGTCGTTGCCAGGCGCGGTGCCGCCGCAACGGCGAGCGCTCGCGCTGGTCTTCGATCTCGTATCGATAGCGCCTCGCCACGGCATCTCGCCGCGGGTCGAAGTGCTGGCCAACCTCCGCTGCCGCCTGCACGGCCACGTCCTCCGGGAGGAAATGGCTGAGCGCAGCGCGACAGGTGGCTGCGCCGTACTCGCGCTGCGTGTCCAGCGCAGCCACCTGTCCCGTTGCATGCACCCCGGCGTCCGTGCGGCTCGCAAACTCGATGCGACGCCGCTCGCCGGTCACGGATTCGAGGGTTGCCTCCAGCGTCCCCTGGACGGTGCGCTGGTCTGGCTGCGCCTGCGATCCCGCGAAGTCAGTCCCGTCGTACTCCAGTCTCAATGCGATTCGACGGTTCATCGACCTGCCGCATCGCTGCCGTTCAGATCGCTGCTAGACCAGTTCCAGGCGCGCCATCTTCGAGGCGTCGCCCTTGCGCGCGCCGAGCTTGACGACGCGGGTGTAACCGCCGGGCCGCTCCGCGTACTCCGGCGCCAGCTCGTCGAAGACCTGCTGCACGACGTCGCGGTCGTAGATGAACGCCAGCGCCTGCCGTCGCGCGTGGAGCGTGCCGCGCTTGCCGAGTGTGATCATGCGATCGACAAAGCGTCGCGTCTCTTTGGCTCGGGCCTCGGTCGTCTCGACATGACCCTCGCGGAGCACGACGGTCGTCAGGTTGCGGAACATCGACATGCGCTGGGACGTCGGCATGTCGAACCGGCGGCCGGATTTTCGATGTCGCATCGCTTCGCTCCTCGAGTGTGCACGACAGCGACGACTACTCGTCGCCCCGGCCGGCCTCCTTCAGTGCCTCCATCAGCGCCGCACCCAGCGCGCCGACCTCGGCCTCCTCGCCATCGCCATCGGCAGTCGCGGCCGCATCCGGCTCGGCAGCGGGGGCCTCGTCGGCGACGGCCACCGGCGCCGCTGCCGACACATCGCCGCGCCGCGACTCTGTACGAGGCGCGTCGAACCCGCTGGCGACCAGCTTGTCGCGCAGCTCGTGGTACGACTTCTCGCCGAAGTTACGGAGCGCCAGCAACTCTTCCTCGGACTTCTCGAGGACCGCCCCAACCGTCATCAGGCCGCTGCGCTTCAGGCAGTTGTAGGCACGGACGGAGAGGTCGAGCGGCTCGATCGGCATGTCATAGCCCTCGAACGGCGCGGGCGCTTCCGAGATCGGCGTGTCGTCGATGATCTCCGAGCGTTCGAGCTGCTGGAAGCGCGTGAGCTGCTCGCGCAGCAACTCAGCGGCCTGCGAAACGGCCGCCGGTCCGGCGACCGTGCCGTCAGTCCAGACCTCGAGTTCGAGCCGGTCGAAGTTGGTGTCCTGACCGACGCGCGTGTTCGACACGTCGTAATTGACGCGGCGCACCGGGGTGAAGAGCGCGTCGACCGGGATCACCCCGATCGGCAGGCCCTCGCTCACGGTGGCCGGCAGGTAACCGCGGCCGGTCTCGACGTTGAGGTCGAGGGCGAGCGAGGAGTCCTTCGAGTCGAGCGTCGCCAGGTGCAGGTCTGGGTTGACCACCTCGTAGTCGGCGGTCGACTGAATCTGCCCCGCCGTCACCTCGCCGGGCCCGGTGACCTCGAGGAAGAGGCGCGCCGGGCGGTCGGAGAAGGCGCGCAAGCGCACCTCCTTGAGGTTCAGCAGCAACTCGGTCACGTCCTCCTGCATGCCGGGGACGGTCGAGAACTCGTGCTCGACGCCCTCGATGCGGACGGATGTGATCGCAGCGCCCGAGAGCGAGGAGAGCAACACGCGACGCAGGGCATTGCCCAGAGTCGTAGCAAAGCCCGTCTCCAGCGGTTCGGCGACTACGCGCGCGTAGTCCTCCTCTTCGGTCTCTGTTTCCAATTCGGGTAGCAGCAAGTCTGCCAAGTGACACCTTCCTCGTCGCTCGCCCCCCGCCCTCTGGTGAGGACTGGGGCCGACGAGCCATCTCGCTTTACCGCGCGGTTAGCGCGAGTAGTACTCAATCACTGCGTTCGGGTTGAAGATTCCGTCCCAGTCGCCCGGACCCGGCGGCTGCAACATGCGACCCTTGATCGCCTCACGGTCGATCTCGAGCCAGGCCGGTATCTCCCGACCTTTAATTTCTTCGGACAGGATGTCCTTGTAATTGGAGCGGTTCCCCCGGTCGGAGAGCGCGATCTCCTGGCCGATGCGGACGCGGGCGCTCGGGATGTCGAGCTTCCTGCCATCAACGGCGATGTGACCGTGCGTGACCAGTTGCCGTGCCTGGTTCCTGGTCGCGCCGAACCCGAGCCGGTACACGATGCTGTCGAGGCGCTCTTCGAGCGACTGCATCAGGTTGTCGCCGGCAACGCCGGAGCGCCGGGTGGCATTCTGGTAGTAGCGGCGGAACTGCTTCTCCATCAGGCCGTAGTGGTAGCGGACCTTCTGTTTCTCGATCAGCTGCAAACCGCGGTCGGAGATCTTGCGGCGGCGCATGGCGCGCGGCCCCGGCGGCTGCTGCCGGCGGATGATCGCGCACTTCGCCTTGCCGCACAGCGAGACGCCGTAGCGGCGGCACTTGCGGCACTTCGGTCCGGTGTATCGGGCCATATCCCGGTCGTCCTCCGTCAGTTCCGCGGTCGGCGCCGCGCGCGGCAGCCGTTGTGCGGGATGGGCGTCACGTCGCGAATCGCCGAGACACGGATCCCGGCCCCAGCCAGCGCCCGGATCGCGGCCTCTCGGCCAGGACCCGGGCCTTTCACGTAAATCTCGAGCTCGCGTACACCGTTCTCCATTGCGCGCTCAGCCGTGGCCTCGCCGGCCAGCTGTGCGGCGTAGGGCGTGCTCTTGCGCGAACCGGTGAACCCGGCCGTGCCGCCGCTGCCCCACGCGAGCACGTTCCCGTTCGGGTCCGTGACCGTGATGATGGTGTTGTTGAAGGTGCTCTTCACGAACGCCTTCCCGCGCGGCACATTCTTGCGCTCGCGACGACGACCTCGACGTGATCGACCCATGCTGCCTCTGTCCTCCGGCGAACCTCGAGGGCTCGCCCGTCGCTCTCGCTACTTCGCTCTGTTTCTGTTACTTCACTGCCCGGCGCTTGCCGGCCACGGTGCGCTTGGCGCCGCGGCGCGTGCGAGCGTTGGTCTTCGTGCGCTGGCCCCGCACCGGGAGGCCGCGCCGGTGGCGCTGGCCGCGGTACGAGTTGATCTCGATCAGGCGCTGTACGTTCTGACGCACCTCACGACGCAGGTCACCCTCGACGACGTGCTCGCCCTCCACGACACCGCGCAGACGCACGACTTCCTCGTCGGTCAGATCGCGAACCATCGTCGTCCGGTCGATCCCCGTCTGGTCGCAGATCTTCTGCGCGGTCGGCCGTCCGACCCCGTAGATGTACGGCAGCGCGAACATCACCTGCTTGTCCCGAGGGATGTCGACCCCTGCGATACGCGCCATGCGCTTCTACCTAACCCTGCCGCTGCTTGTGACGCTTGTTCTCGCAGATCACGCGCACCTTGCCGTGGCGGCGAATGATCTGGCACTTGTCGCAGCGCTTCTTGACTGACGCCTGAACCTTCATCGTGACTCGCTTCTCGTCCTCGCCCGTTCCTCGTTCGCTTCCGGCTGCGGCTGCTACCGGAAGCGGTAGGTGATCCGCCCGCGGCTGAGGTCGTACGGGCTCAGCTCCACCAGTACCCGGTCGCCGAGGAGGATGCGGATGTAGTTCATGCGCATCCGACCCGAGATCCCTGCCAGCACGTGGTGCTCGTTCGCGAGTTCGACATCGAACATCGCGTTCGGCAGGGCCTCCTTGATCACGCCCTCGACCTCAATGACCTCTTTCTTCTTCTGCTTCGGCTCTCTCGCCTTGCGCTGTCGACGTTGTCGCGCCATCAGACTCCTTTGCGCATCAGTCGATGCGCGTGAGGACCTCTGGTCCCTGCTCTGTGATCGCGACTGTCTCTTCCCAATGCGCGGACAGTGCGCCGTCGCTCATGACCACCGTCCACTCATCCTCCACGTCTTCCTCGGTCGCTGGATGCCCCAGCGCGAACATCGGCTCCAGCGCCAGCACCATCCCGGCGCGCAGCTGGTGACCGGTGCCTGGCCGCCCCGTATTCGGGATGTGCGGCTCCTGGTGCATCTCCCGGCCCACACCGTGCCCGCCGTAACCCTCGACGACGCCGTAACCGCTGGCGTGTTTGCCGATCGCGTGCGAGATGTCGCCCAGGCGGTGACCGACGCGGGCCTGGTCGATGCCCTCCCACAGCGCCTCGCGCGTCACGCGGATCAGATCCTGCGCCTCCGCGCTGACGTCGCCGACCGCCGCAGTGAACGCGGCGTCGGAGACGAAGCCCTGGTAGGTCACACCGAGGTCGATGCTGACGATGTCCCCCTCCTGCAAGGCCCGATCAGTCGGGATGCCGTGCACGAGTTCTTCGTTGACCGAAAAACAGATCACACCCGGATAGGGCGGCTTGCCGCCCGGAGCGTATCCCGCAAACGTCGCCGTCGCCCCGCGCTCCTCGATGGCACGGTGCGCCAGCGCGTCGAGCTCAAGTCCGGTCACACCCGGCTTGATGGCATCCAGCAGCAGCGCGCGGATCTCTGCATTGATCCGGCCCGACTGCCGCATCGCATCCAACTCGGAGGCCGATTTCAGCTCGACAGACATTCTATTGTACGCCTCTACGCCGCACCGGCGACCCGTCCCAGGGCCCCCAGCAGGCGCTCGGTGATGTCACCGGGATCGCCCGTTCCGTCGATGTCATGCAGCTTGCCTTGCGCCCGGTAGTACACAGCCAGCGCCTCGGTCCACTCGCGGTTCGCGTCGAGGCGTGCTCGCACCGTGTCGGGACGATCGTCCTCCCGCTGCGTCAGCCCCTCGCCACATTCGTCGCAGACCTCGGCCGCCCGCGGTGGGTTCGTCTGGTTGTGGTAGATGGCGCCGCAGTTGGGGCAGGACCAGCGACCAGTCAGCCGCTCGATCAACTCCGCCTCGGGCACCTGGATGTAGAGCACGGCGTCGATCCGCTCGCCGCGGTCATGGAGGGCGCGATCGAGCGCTTCTGCCTGCCGGATGGTACGAGGGAAGCCGTCGAGCATCAGGCCGGCGGACGCGTCGGGCTTCTCGATGCGCTCGAGCAGCATGCCGATGGTGAGCTCGTCCGGGACGAGGTCGCCCTTCGTCATGAACTCCTGCGCCTCGAGGCCGAGCTTCGTGCCCTCAGCAGCGGCGTCGCGGAACATGTCGCCGGTCGAAATGTGCAGCAGCGACTCCCGCTCCGCGAGGACGCGTGCCTGTGTGCCCTTACCGACGCCCGGCAGTCCGAGGAGGATGAGACGCATCAGGAGATGAACCCCTCGTAGTTGCGCATCATCATCTGCGCCTCGATCTGCCGCATCGTATCCAGCACGACCGAGACGACGATGAGCAGGCCGGCGGCGCTGATCTGCAGCGCCTGCGTATCCGTGAGCGCGGTCGCAAAGAACGGCATGATCGCGACAAAGCCGAGGAACAGCGCACCGCCCCACGTGATGCGGACGAGCACCCTCGTGATGTACTCCTGCGTGGGCCGCCCCGGTCTGATGCCCGGGATGAACCCACCTTGCCGCTGTAGGTTCTCCGCGAGGTTCTGCTGGGTGAACGTGATCATCGTGTAGAAGAACGTGAACATCACTACCAGCAGGAAGATGCCGCTCCAGTAGAGCAACCCGGTCGGCGAGAAGGCCGTCTCCATCCACTGCCCGACGTTCGCGATCCAGCCGGTGTCGGAGGTCTGCGCCACGAACTGGGCGAACACGGGCGGGAAGATCATGATCGAGGTGGCGAAGATGAGCGGGATCATACCCGCGCTGTTGACGCGCAGCGGGATGAACGACTGACCCTGTTGCCGATACATGCGGCCACCGCGGAAGGTAGACCGCGCATACTGAACAGGGATGCGTCGCTGCGCCTCCTGGAACAGGACAACCAGCGCGACGATGGCGACGGCGAGGGCCCCGAGGAGTACCAGCGAGCCGAGCGCCTGGCCAGTGCCAGACAGCGCGCCTCGATAGAGCAGCGCCGGCACGCCGGCCACGATCCCGCCGAGGATGATCAGCGAGATGCCGTTGCCGATGCCGCGCTCCGAGATCAGCTCACCGAGCCAGACGAGGAACATGGTGCCGGCGATCAGGGAGATGATGGTGGCGATCGTCGGCAGGGCGTTGCCGCCCGTGAAGCCGATATCGCTGATGCCGCCGAACTGCTGGATCAACAGCAACTGCGCGTAGCCCTGGAGCGCCGCCAGCGGCACCGTGAGCCAGTGTGTGTAGATCTGCAGCCGGTTGCGCCCTGCCTCGCCCTCCTGCTGGAGCGCCGAGAGGCGCGGGATCAGCGGCGTCGCCAGCTGCATGACGATCGTCGCCGTGATGTACGGGTAGACGCCCAGCGCAGCCACGGAGAGGTTTTCGAGCGCTCCGCCCGAGAAGAGGTTGAGGAAGCCGAGGACGGCGTTGCTGTCGAAGACCGACTGCAGCGTGTCCGACTGGACGCCCGGCACCGGGACGTGTGCGACGAACCTGAACACCAGCAGCATGGCCAGCGTGAACAGGATCTTGCCGCGGACGTCGGGCTGCTGGAATGCGTCAATGACCGCCTGCAGTAGGCGTGGACGTGCAGGTCCTGCGGAAGTCGTAGAGGCGACTGCCACCGGCTACTCCTTTCCGTCCCCGCTGCTCTCGTCGGCGTCGGCATCCGCCGCGCCGTCGTCGCTCGCGCCGCCACCGGAGGCGGCCTCGGCGGCCTCGCGACGGTGGATGCGGTTGCGTACCTTCTTCTCCGCCGGCGCCAGCTCCTCGTAGCTCCCGCCGGCGGCCTCGATCGCGGCCTTGGCGGAGGCGGAGAGACGTGGTGCGCGCACGGTGAGCGCGTGCCCCAGTTCGCCGCGACCGAGGATCTTGAAGAGCTGCTCGGCGTCATCAATCAAACGGGCCGCCACCAGCGCCGCGCCATCGACCGTCGCGCCCGCCTCGAAGCGGTCGTTCAAGTCGTCGAGGTTCACGGCCTGGAACTCGAGGCGTGTGTAGTTGTTGAAGCCACGCAGGCGCGGCAGCCGCCGCACCATCGGGACCTGACCACCCTCGAAGCCGATGCGGACCTTGCCGCGAGACTTCTGCCCCTTGAGGCCGCGGCCGGCGTAGGTGCCGGTGCCCGAACCGACGCCGCGGCCGATGCGTTTACGAGCGCGCTTGGCGCCGCGGGGTGGGCGCAGGGTGTGCTGGTCCACTACTGGACCTCCTCGACGGTCACCAGGTGCCTGACCTTGTGGATCATGCCCCGGATGCTCGGCTGGTCGTTCTGTTCGACGCTCTGGTTCAGCTTGCGGAGCCCCAGCGCACGAATCGTGCGCTTCTGGTCAGCGGCATAGCCGATGGCGGACTTCGTCCAAGTGATCCGGAGCTTTTCGGCCATCCTCGATCTACCTTACGACGACACCCGGGCCAGGCGGCGTGCACGCGCCTGAGCCGGGTCCTGCAGCCGACGCAACCCCTCGAGGGTTGCGCGCACCACATTGACCGGGTTGTTGGAACCGAGAGACTTCGTCAGCACGTCAGTGATGCCGGCCGCCTCCATGACGGCGCGCACTGCGCCACCGGCGATCAGGCCGGTGCCGGGGGCCGCTGAACGCATGACCACCTTCGACGCCTTGTACTCGGCGATCAGATCGTGAGCGATCGTGCCCTGGCGCATCGACACCTTGAACATCGATCGGCGCGCGATCACGCCGCCCTTGCGGATGGCCTCGGGAACCTCGTTGGCCCGGCCCATGCCGAAGCCGACGCGGCCGTTGCCATCGCCGACGACGACGATTGCGGTGAACGAGAAGCGGCGTCCGCCTTTGACGACCTTCGCCACACGGTTGATGAAGACGACCTTCTCGATCAGCTCGGGGCCGTCATCGTCTTCGCCGCGCCGCCCGCGGCCTCGGCGGTTCTGGTCGCGGCCGCGGCCGCGACCAGCCTCCGCCGCGGTTATCGCGATTGCCTGGCTGCACCATCAGAACGCCAGCCCTTCCTTGCGCGCCGCCTCGGCGAACGCACGCACGCGGCCCGCGAAGCGGAAGCCGCCGCGGTCGAACACAACCTCATCGATGCCCGCCGCCGAGGCCCGCTGTCCCAGCAGCTCGCCGACCCGAGTAGCAACTTCCGTCTTCGTCCCACCCTGGGTGCGCACGGCCTCCTCGACGTCCGAGGCGGCAAGCAGCGTATTGCCGGCCTGGTCGTCGATGACCTGCGCGTAGATGTGCTGGTTGGAACGGAACACGGCGAGGCGCGGCCGCTCGGCGGTGCCGGCGATCTTGCGACGCACCCGGGTATGCCGGCGCTGCCGCGCGGCGCGTGCAGTCTGCTTCGTCGCAGCCATTGTCAGGCCTTTGCCTTCCCGGCCTTCTGCCGTACGAACTCGCCCACGTAGCGGATGCCCTTGCCGTGATACGGCTCGGGCGGGCGCACCCGCCGCACCAGTGCGGCCTGCTGGCCGACCACCTGCTTGCTGATGCCGTCCACGTGAACCAGCGTCAGTGTCTCGCAGTCGAACGACGCGCCGTCGATCGGCTGCATCTCCACCTGGTGTGAGAAGCCGACGCTCAGCACGAGCGCCGAGCCCTGCATCTGGGCGCGGTAACCGGTGCCCCGCAGCTCCAGCGACTTGCGGAACCCGTCCGTCACGCCGACGACCATGTTCTGGATCAGGGCGCGGCTCAGACCGTGCAGCGCACGCACCTGCGGCTGGTCGTTCGGGCGCGTCACCACGACCTCGCCGTCGGCGATGGAGACACGCACCTCGGCCCGGATTGCCTCGGAGAGCTCGCCCTTGGGCCCCGTCACGGAGCACACGCCATCACCGAACGACACGGTAACGCCGTCCGGAATGGCGATGGGCTGCTTGCCTACGCGTGACATCTCTTCAACTCTCCTCGCATGTCGCTCGCGGGTTCCCTGCTACCAGACGTAGCAGAGCACCTCGCCGCCGATCTTGCGTCGCCAGGCCTCGCGGCCCGACATGACGCCCTGTGATGTGCTCATGATCGCAATGCCGAGTCCGCCGAACACGCGCGGGATCTCGCGCTTGCTCGCGTAGACCCGTAGCCCCGGGCGCGAGACACGACGGATGCCGGAGATCACGGCATGCCGGTCCTCGTCGTACATCAGGCCGAGCTTCAGGTAGCTGCGGGGCCCCTCGCTCTCCTCGGCGATCGCATTGACGAAGCCCTCCTCTTTAAGGACGTCAGCGACCGCACGCTTCACCTTCGACGCCGGGATCCGCACGTCGTCGTGCCGCGCCGACGCCGCGTTGCGGAGTCGCGTGAACATGTCTGCCAGTGGGTCGGACATACTCATCGAAGTGGCCTGCCTTCCTGCGTGACCGCGCTCCCCTCCCGGGTGCGCGCTACCACGAGGCCTTTCGTACGCCGGGCAACTTGCCCTCGTTCGCTAGCTTGCGGAAACAGATCCGGCACATGCCGAACTGTCGGATAAACGCCCGTGCTCGCCCGCACGGCCGCTTGCACCACACGACCGGGCAGCGGTTCTTCTGCCGCGAGGAGAACTTGGGCTCCCGGTTCGCCTTGGCGATCTGCGACTTACGCGCCATCTCGCCCCTGCCTTCGCTGGAACGGCATACCGAGGAGTTCGAGCAGTCGCTTGCCCTCCTCGTCCGTTCGCGCTGTCGTCACGATGTTGACCTGCATCCCGCGCACCCGGTCGATGTTGTCGAACACGAGCTCCGGAAACATCAGCTGCTCGGTCAGCCCGAGCGCGTAGTTGCCGTGTCCGTCGAACGCCCGGTCGGGCACGCCCCGGAAGTCGCGCACGCGCGGGAGCGCGGCGTTGACCAGGCGGTCGAAGAAGTCCCACATGCGGCTGCCGCGCAGCGTCAGCGCGAGGCCGATCGGGACGCCTTCGCGAAGCTTGAAGTTGGAGATGGCGGCGCGAGCGCGGCGCACGTACGGCCGCTGGCCCGTCAGAGCCATCAGGTCGTTCGTCGCAGCGTCCATCGCGTTCGCGTTGTCGATCGCCTCGCCGAGACCGATGTTCACGGCGATCTTCGACAACGTCGGCCACTGCATGCGGTTGTCATGCCCGAACTCGGACGCCAGCTGCGGCCCGACCTCGTCGAGGTAACGCTGCCGCACGCGGGGCACGTATGTCTGTTCAGTCGTCATCAGTCAATCGCCTCGTCGCATTGCTTGCAGATGCGGACCTTGCGGCCGTCCTCCAGGATGCGGAAACCGACACGTACGGCGTTGTCGCAGGCCGTGCAGACCAAACGCAGGTTGCTGAGGTGAATCGCCGCCTCGATGTCGAGGATCTGCGAAGGCTGCGCCGGGTCGGTGGAGCGCCGGTGCTTGCGCACCATGTTCACACCGGTCACGATCGCGCGCTCTGGCTTGCGCAGCACCTGCCGCACCTCGCCACGCCGCCCGCGGTCGCGGCCGGTCATCACCTGCACCGTGTCGTCGCGCTTGATCTTGGATGCCATCACAGCACCTCCGGGGCGAGCGAGATGATGCGCATGTAACGCCGGTCGCGCAGCTCGCGAGCCACCGGCCCGAAGATGCGCGTCCCCCGAGGGTTGCCGTCGTCGTCCTCCAACAGCACGGCGGCGTTCTCGTCGAAGCGGATCATGGAGCCATCGGCGCGTTGCACCGGCTGCTTGGTACGCACGACCACAGCGCGCACGACCTCGCCCTTGCGCACGGCGCTGTTCGGCTGCGCCTCCTTGACGGAGGCCACGATCATGTCGCCCACCCGCGCATAGCGGCGGCGCGTGCCGCCGAGGACTCGGATGCACAGGATCTCCCGTGCGCCGGAGTTGTCGGCGACCTTGACGCGCGATTCCTGCTGAATCACTCTGCGCGCTCCTCCTCGGGCGTTTCGCCGGCCTCGTCATCAGACGCTGCCTCTGCGCTCTCGTCTGCTTCGCTCTCGTCGGGCTCAGCCTCGTCCGACTCAGCCTCGTCCGTCGAGGCTTCGGCGACCGACGTCTCATCGGTGGCCTCTGCGCTGGCTGCGTCGCCCTCGCCGGTCTCGCCCTCGCCAGCAGCCTCCGCCTCCTCGGCGGCGGCGCGTGCGGCGGAACGCTGGACCTCGTCGACGAGTTCCTCGTCGAGCGCTTCCGGCGCGACGTCGGCCACGGCGCGCTCGGTCAGCACCTCGAGCAGATGCCAGCGCTTCTTCTTGGAGACGGGTCGGCCCTCCTCGATACGCACGATGTCCCCGATGGTGGCGGAGTTCTCCGGATCGTGGACGTGGTACTTCTTGGTCTGGCGGATCACCTTCTTGTAGAGACGATGGCGCGAGGCGCGCTCGACCAGAACGATGATCGTCTGCTCGTTCACGTCGGAGACCACTGTCCCGACGCGCGCCTTGCGGTTCACGCGCTGTTCCTCAACCATCGCTAGTCCTCGCGCTCCTCGTCCTCGGCCGCGTCATCGTCGGCCTCATCCGAGGTGTCATCGCTGCCGTCCTCGGTCTCGTCTGTCTCTTCGCTCTCGTCTGCGTCTTTGCTTTCAGTCTCGTCGGTCGCCTCGTCGGTCTCGTCTTCGCTCTCGTCGGTCTCGTCTTCGCTCTCGTCTGTCTCGTCCTCGGTCGCCTCGGTCGCCTCGTCGATGGCCACCGACTCTTCGATGTCTTCGGTCTCCGCCTCAGCGTCGGCCTCGACGGCCACATCCTCGGCCGTCAGCTCAGCGTCGAGCTCGGCCAGGATGCCGCGCTCGCGCACCAGCGTGTGGATGCGCGCGATGCGGCGGCGTGCCTTGCTGACCTGTGAGTTGTCGGCCAGCTGACGCGTGGCGCCCTGGAACCGCAGGTTGAACAGCGCCTGATGAGCCTCGTCTAGGTCCTCCCGGAGCTGAACGTCCGTGCGGCCACGGAGCTCGACGGTCTCTGGCGACGGCACTAGAACGTCTCCTCGCGGGTGATCACCTTGGTCTTCACCGGCAGCTTGTGGTGTGCGCGACGGAACGCCTCTCGAGCCGCGTCCTCCGGGACCCCGGCCAGTTCGAATATCACGCGGCCGCGCTTGACGACCGCCACCCAACGGTCGGTCGCACCCTTGCCTTTGCCCATGCGCACCTCGACGGGCTTCTTCGACACCGGCTTGTCGGGGAACACGCGGATCCAGAGCTTGCCGCCACGTCGCAGTGAACCGGTGATGGCGCGACGTGCGGCCTCGATCTGCCGCGAGTCGACCCAGCCAGTGGTCTGCGCCTGCAGCGCGAAGTCACCAAAGGCCACGGTGCTGCCACGCTGGGCGGCCCCGCGGCGCTTGCCTCGGAACTGCTTCCGGTACTTGGTGCGACGAGGCATCAACATGGGTCTACTCCGCCTCCACCGCGAACTGGAACATCGGGTTGGTCTCGCGCGTCACGTCGCCCTTGTAGATCCAGGCCTTCACGCCAACGATGCCGAACGTCGTGCGCGCCTCCGCGGCGCCGTAGTCGATCTCGGCGCGCAGCGTGTGTAGCGGCACGCGCCCCTGCATCTCGTGCTCCGCGCGGGACATCTCGGCGCCGCCGAGGCGGCCCGCGATGCGAACGCGACAGCCCAGCGCTCCGCGCTGCATCGTGCGCTGCACGCCCTGCTTCATCGCGCGCCGGAAGGCGACGCGGCGCTCCAGCTGGTCAGCGACCGAGCGAGCGACCAGGTAGGCGTCAAGCTCCGGGACCCGAATCTCCTCGATGTTGAGGCGGATCCGCCGTTCGGTCGCGCCCTGCAGCAACCCGCGGAGCATCTCCGCGTTCGCGCCGCCGCGGCCGATCACGATGCCCGGCTTCGCCGTCTTCACCGTGAGCGTGATCTGGTTAGCGTTGCGGTCGATCAACACCTGCGAGACACCGGCGTCCGGCAGCGTCTGTTGGATCAGCGTGCGCAGCCGCTGGTCTTCCAGCGCGAGGTCTGCGTAGTTGCCCTCGGCGAACCACTTCGACAGCCAGTCGCGCGTGACGCCGACCCGGAACCCGTAGGGGTGTACTTTGCGACCCATTAGAACCCCTCCTCGCCTTCGACGATGATCTCGATGTGGCTGTAGCGCCGCAGGATCGGCGCCACACGGCCGCGCGACCGAGCCTTGTATCGCTTCAGCGTGCGCGCGTCGCCGGCGACTGCTTTCTTCACCACCAGCGCGTCCGGATTGAGGTCAAAGTTGTTCTCCGCGTTGGCGGCGGCAGAACGCACGACCTTCCACACGATCCGCGCCGAGGGCTGCGGGAGCACCTCGAGCGTCGACAGTGCCTCGTGCACTGGCATGCCCCGGATAGTGTCCAGCACGAGCCGCACCTTGCGAGGCGAGACCGGCTGGTCGGTGGCGTACGCGCGTACCTCCATCGTTACACGGTCCTCGATGTGTTCTCGGACCGGCCGCGGTGGCCGCGGAAGGTCCGGGTGAAGGAGAACTCGCCCAACTTGTGCCCAACCATGTTCTCTGTGCAGAAGACGGGGATGTGGCGGCGGCCGTCGTAGACGGCAATCGTCAGGCCCACCATCTCCGGCATGATCGTGCTGGAGCGCGACCAGGTGCGAATCACTTCTTTGCGCTCGGTGCCCTGCTGCGCCATCACCTTCTTCAACAGTTTCGGGTGGACGTAGGGGCCCTTTTTCGTCGATCGAGACATCGCCTACCTCCGTCCGCGCCCGCGGCGTCGCACGATGTACTTGCCGGTGCGCTTGTTGCGCCGCGTTCGATAGCCGAGGGCGGGCTTCCCCCACGGCGTCTTCGGCCCCGGCATGCCGATCGGCGCCTTGCCCTCGCCACCGCCATGCGGGTGGTCGTTCGGGTTCATCACCGAGCCACGCACCTGCGGGCGACGCCGGCGATGCCGCGTCCGTCCGGCCTTGCCGAGCTTGACCTGCGAATGTTCCGGGTTGCCGACAGCGCCGATCGTCGCGCGGCAGCCCTCCAGGACCTGGCGCATCTCGCCCGAGGGCATGCGCAGCAGCGCGTAGCCCGCGTCACGTGCCATCAGCTGGATGCCACTGCCAGCGGAGCGCGCCAGCTGGCCGCCGCGGCCCGGCTGCATCTCCACGTTGTGCACCGTCGTGCCCGTCGGGATGCGGCTCAGCGGCAGCGCATTGCCGGGCGCGATCGGCGCCTCGTCCGAGGAGACCACGGTGTCGTCCACCTCGAGCCCCTGCGGCGCCACGATGTACCGCTTGTCGCCGTCGAGGTAGAAGATCAGCGCGATGCGGGCGCTGCGGCCCGGGTCGTACTCGATCGCCGCCACGCGGCCGGGCACGCCGATCTTGTCACGCTTGAAGTCGATCTCACGGATGCGCCGCTTCGCGCCGCCGCCACGGTGGCGTACGGAGATCCGACCGCGGCTGCGGCCAGCGCTCTTCTTCTTCGACCGCAGCAGCCGCTTCTCCGGCTTCTTCTTCGTAATCTCCTCGAAGGTGAACCCCGAGGAGTTGCGCCGGCCGGGCGAAGTGGGCTTGAAGTTACGAATCGGCATGGTTCGTCCCTAAACCCCCTCGAAGAATTCGATCTGGTCGCCGGCCGCCAGCGTCACGATCGCCTTCTTCCAGCGCTCGGCCTTGCCGGTGCGCCGTCCGTAACGATTGCGGGCGCGCCGGCCTCGCACCATCGTTGTGTTGACTGCGGTCACGGTGACATCGAACGCCGTCTGGACCGCCTCGCGGATCTGTGGCTTGTTCGAGCGCGTCGCGACCTCGAACACGTACTTGCCTTCAGCCGCCAGCGCCGTGCTCTTCTCGGTCACGACCGGGCGACGCAGGATCTCGTAGACGTGGAGCTGCTTGGGCATCGCTAGGCTCCCGTCTCAGCTGCAGAGCGCGGACGGCCCGAAGCGCGGTCGCCGCCCCAGAGCTCCTCGACCCGGCGCAGGGCGTCGACCGTCAACAGCAGCCGATGGTGCGCCAGGATGTCAGCGACGTTCAGTGTGTCCGCCGGCAAGGTGCTCGCGCCCGAGATGTTGCGCAGCGAGAGCATCAGGTTGCGGTCCGCTTCTGCGGGCACGATCAGGGTGTTCTCCCCCAGCTCGGTCGCTTCGAAGAGCGCCACGAGCTGCTTCGTCGAGGGTGTCTCGACCTCGAGCGCGTCGATCACGGTCAGGCGCTCCTCGGCCGCCCGCGCGGAAAGGACGGAACGCAGCGCGAGCCGGCGCATGCGCTTCGGCAGGCGCTGTGCGTACGAGCGCGGGCTCGGCCCGAAGACGACGCCACCGCCGCG
Organism: Dehalococcoidia bacterium; assembly: GCA_965226785.1. GTDB lineage: Bacteria > Chloroflexota > Dehalococcoidia > UBA2979 > UBA2979 > CBDDEC01. The sequence goes on along the minus strand of CBDDEC010000003.1, from coordinate 517,869 downwards.
GCGTAGCGGCGAGCGGTTGGAGCCGACGCGCGCCATGCCGAGGCCCTTTTGACGTCGCAGCTTGCGCGTCGAGCCGCGCACCTGACCGCGCGTCAGTGTCGCTGCGGACCCGGCGCGGCGCGCCGCCAGCTGCGCGACCAACGTCTGGTGCACGACACCCTCGTTCGGCTCGATGCCGAACACGGTCTCGTCCACCTCGATCGGGTCGAGCGCGGCGCCCGTGCTGTCGATCACTGGGAGTTGCATCGCTACTCGTCCCGCTCTTCAGCGTCGTCGTCTGTCGCGTGGTCCGTCGCGTCGTCGGTGTCGCTCTCGTCGTCAGTGGCGTCGTCATCAGCTTCCGAGGTCTCGTCAGCGTCGTCGCTCTGCTCAGCATCCTCGGCCGCGGCGTCGTCGGTCTCATCCTCTGGCTCGTCGGCCTCTGGCTCGTCCTCTGGCGCGTCCTCTGCTGCGTCGCTGTCCGCTGCGGCCTCGTCTTCGGGCTCTGCGGCCTCGTCCTCGGCAGCCGGCTCTTCGAGCTCTGCATTCTCGGGCGGTTCCTCGACAGCAGGCTCCTCGATGACCGAGACCTCGGCCGGCGCTACCTCAGCCGCGGCGAAGTCGGCCAGCGGTGCGCGAAAGCCGGGCTGGATCACGACCACGCCATTGCGAGCGCCGGGCACGGAGCCCTCCACGAAGATCAAGTGCCTCGAGGGGTCGATGGCCACCACCAGCAGGTTCCGCACCGTCGAGGTGACGTTACCCATGTGGCCGCCCATCTTCTGGCCCTTCCAGACGCGGCCGGGCGTCGTGCCGGCGCCGATCGAACCGGGGGCGCGCCAGCGGTCGGACTGGCCGTGAGTCTTGGGACCGCCCTTGAAGTTCCAACGGCGGACCACGCCAGCGAACCCGCGACCCTTCGAGGTTCCGGTGACGTCGACATAGCTGCCGGGCTCGAACTGGTCGACGGTGATCACCTGGCCCAGGCTGTACCCCTCGACGCTGTCCACGCGGAACTCGTGGAGCTCGGAGAGCGGGCGGTCGGCGACGCCGGCGGCCTGGAGGTGACCACGCTCGGGCTGGGTGAGGCGCTTGCGCTGGCCCTCGAACCCGACCTGCACGGCCAGGTAGCCGTCGCGGTCCTCCGTACGCACCTGCGTGACCGGGTTCGGGCCGAGCTCGACAACCGTCACGCCGCGGGCAATCCCTGCGCCGTCGTAGAGGGTCATCATCCCGACCTTGCGACCGATCATCCCCGTTGTCATCGTCCCGTACCTGTCCCTCTCGTCTTTCGTCGCCGCGCTAGAGCTTGATCTCGATGTCGACGCCGGACGGCAACTGCAGCCGCATCAGCGTTTCGACCGTCCTCGAGGTCGGCTCGATGATGTCGATCAGGCGCTTGTGAGTGCGCGTCTCGAACTGGTCGCGTGAGTCCTTGTCGATGAATGGCGAGCGGATCACCGTGTAGCGCCGTATACGCGTGGGCAGCGGCACCGGGCCGGCCACCTGGGCGCCCGTGCGCTCCGCCGACTCCACGATCTGCTTGGCAGACGCGTCGAGCACGCGGTGATCGAAGGCCTTGAGCCTGATCCGTATTCGCTGGTCCGCCACCGTGTCTCCTGTTTCTCTCTCGCCTGTCGTCTTTGCCTCGACGCGCCGTTACGACGCGCGCTGTTGAAGCGTGTCCGCCAGGCTGGCTGGCACGCGCTCATAGTGATCGAACTCGATCGAGGAGGTCGCCCGGCCTTGCGTCACCGACCGCAGATCGGTCGAGTAGCCGAACGTCTCAGCCAGCGGGATGGTCGCACGAATCACGCGCGTGTTTCCGCGTGAATCCGACCCGAGCACGTGGCCGCGGCGGCTGTTGATGTCGCCCAGCACCTCGCCGAAGTAGTCCTCCGGCGTGACGACCTCGAGCTTCATGATCGGCTCAAGGAGCACGGAACCGGCCTTCGCCAGCGCCTCCTTCATGCCCATCGAACCCGCAGTCTCGAACGCCATCTCCGACGAGTCAACGTCGTGATACGAGCCGTCGATGAGTGTGACGCCGACGTCCACGACGGGGTAGCCGGCGCGAATGCCGTTCTGCAGCGCGCCCTCCACACCCCGGCGGACGGCCGGGATGTACTCCCGCGGGATCGAGCCACCGACGGTCTTGTCGTTGAAGTGGAAGCCCTCGCCCGGCTTACGCGGCTCGATCTCCAGTACACAGACGCCGAACTGGCCACGACCGCCGGTCTGGCGCACGAAGCGACCTTCGGCCCTGGCCGTGCGCGTCACCGTCTCGCGATACGACACCTGCGGGCGACCTGTGTTCGCCTCGACACTGAACTCGCGCTTCATGCGGTCCACGATGACCTCGAGGTGCAGCTCGCCCATGCCGGAGATAATCGTCTGGCCTGTCTCCTCGTCGTGGCGGACGCGGAAGGTGGGGTCCTCTTCGATCAGCTTCTGGATCGCGTCGCCCATCTTCGTCTGGTCCTCGCGCGTCTTGGGCTCGACGGCGACCGAGACGACAGGCTCGGGGAACGTGATGTTCTCCAGCAAGACCTGATGATCGCGGTCGGTCAGGGTGTCGCCGGTGAAGGTGTCCTTGAGCCCGATCGCGGCAGCGATGTCGCCTGCATACACCGCGTCGACCTCTTCACGCGAGTCGGCGTGCATCTTCATGATGCGCCCGAAGCGTTCGCGACCCTGCCGCGTGGTGTTGCGCACCTGGTCACCCGAGCGCACGACGCCGGCGTAGACACGGAAGAAGACGAGACGGCCGACGAACGGGTCGGTCACGACCTTGAAGGCCAGCGCCGTCAGCGGACCGCTGTCGTCCGGCGGCCGATCTTCGTAACGCTCCGGGTCGTCCATGCTCTGCGCGCTCACGGGCGGTACGTCGAGGGGTGACGGCAGATAGCTGATCACCGCGTCAAGCAACGGCTGAACGCCCCGGTCGCGCAGAGCCGAGCCACACAGCACCGGCGAGATCGCCGTGCTGATCGTGGCGCGACGGATCGCCTTCACAAGCTCCGTCTCGTCGATCTCGTGACCTTCGAGGAACGACACCATGAGTTGGTCGTCATTCTCGGCCACGCGCTCGATCATCAGGTCACGCGCCGCCTGGGCGGTCTCTTGCAGCTCGGGACGGATCGCCGCGTGGCTGACCTCGACGCCGCGATCACCGGCGAAGTGCACTTCACGCATCTTCACCAGGTCGATCACGCCATCGAAAGCGTCCTCCGCGCCGATCGGGATCTGAACCGGCACCGGGATCGCTGCGAGGCGGTCCCGGATTGATTGGACAGTCATCTGGAAGTCGGCGCCCATGCGGTCCATTTTGTTGACGAAGCAGATGCGCGGCACGGAGTACTTATCGGCCTGACGCCAGACGGTCTCGGACTGCGGCTCGACGCCCGCCACGCCGTCGAAGACGACGACCCCGCCGTCGAGGACGCGCAGTGACCGCTCCACCTCGACGGTGAAGTCGACGTGGCCGGGCGTGTCGATGATGTTGATGATGTGGCCATCCCACTCCGCGGTGGTGGCCGCCGAGGTGATGGTGATGCCGCGCTCGCGCTCCTGCTCCATGAAGTCCATGACCGCCGTGCCCTCGTGGGTCTCGCCGATCTTGTGGGTGCGGCCGGTGTAGAACAGGATGCGCTCGGACACGGTGGTCTTACCCGCGTCGATGTGGGCAATGATGCCGATGTTGCGAACGTTGTCGAGGGCTACCGTACGAGGCATCGCTCATGACTCACGCTTCCTGGTCCTTGCTCTTCGCCTTTCGCCTGAACTCTTGATTCCGTCGGACTCTAGTTCCGTAGACTCCTACTCCGTAAGAAGGCCCTCGCTGGTGGGCGAGGGCGATCGGGTACTGCTCTACCAGCGGTAGTGCACAAACGCGCGATTGGCCTCGGCCATGCGGTGCACTTCCTCCTTGCGACGCACGGCGCTGCCGCCGTTGTTCGCCGCGTCCAGGAGTTCGGCCGACAGCTTCTCGGCCATCGAACGCCCGGCGCGAGAGCGGGCCGCGGTTAGCAGCCAGCGCAGAGCGAGCGCCTGACGGCGCTCGCTACGAATGTCCACCGGTACCTGGTACGTCGCACCACCGACGCGGCGCGGCTTGACCTCGATCACGGGGGTGACGTTGCGCACGGCCTGCTCGAAGACATCGATGCCCGCGCGGCCTGCCGTCTCCTCTGCCTGTTCGAGCGCGGAATAGACGATGCGCTCCGCGGTGCTCTTCTTCCCATCCATCATCAGGCTGTTGATGAACTTGGTCACGACACGCGACTGAAAGCGCGGGTCTGGGTCCACGGGGCGCGGGATGGCTCGGTTACGTCGCATCGTTCTATCGCTTCGGCTGGTCAGTTGGGTTCCGGTGGAGGGGTCGGCGCGCGCTGGCAGCGCGCAGCGTCCTTGCTCGGTCTCGTGTGCTGCTTCTCTGCTACGTCAGTTCTTCCGTGTGCCGTACTTGGAGCGGCTACGCTGCCGGCCCTCGACACCCTGCGAGTCCAGCGCCCCACGAATGATGTGGTAGCGCACGCCCGGCAGGTCGCGGACACGCCCGCCGCGAATGAGCACCACCGAGTGCTCCTGCAGCGTGTGCCCTTCGCCCGGGATGTAGGCCGTCACCTCGATGCCGTTGCTGAGGCGCACACGGGCCACCTTGCGCAGCGCCGAGTTCGGCTTCTTCGGCGTGACCGTGCGCACCTGGGTGCAAACGCCACGCTTCTGCGGCGAGCCCTGCGGCTCACGCGCCATGCGGTTCTTGAGCGTGTTGAAGCGGAAGCGCAGCGCGGGCGCTTTCGCCTTCTTGCGAGGGGGCTTCCGGCCCTTGCGGACCAGCTGGTTGATGGTCGGCATCCCCGACTCGCTCCGCTCTCTCCAACGTTCTCAAGGCGCGACAAACGGCCGGATGGCTGTGCAGCGAGCCGCGACACGGTCGGAGCGGTTCCCCACCCACGTTGACCGCCGGTCCTCACCGCGTGCCGGCCACACGACCGTACCGCGTTGAACACGCCATTTCATAGGCGCGAACTACGAGTGTGAGGCCCACTACAGGCAGTGTCAACGCGCCCCAGAGGCCGACTCGCCGCGGTCAAACGCGGGAACCACAAGGCCCCTCTTATGGTCGAAGAACGGACGCTCGCGGGCAGCTAGGAAGCACCGTCGTGTCACGCCCCCTCGCATGCCTCGCCATCGCGCTCGCCATGCCCCTCCTGGCGCTCCTCGTCGCCTCGCCGGCCGCGGGTCAAGAGGGGACTGCCGAGGTTACCGAGATCAAATTCGTCAACCTGGAAGACACACGGTCGCCAGCGTCCCATTCCGGGGCTCCGTCACCCTGCGTGTCGCGGGCGAAGTGTGCCTGACGCACATGTTCAGGTCTCGCGCCTGTGGTCAGCCTAGGCGGACCGAATCAGCGGCGTCGACGACTCCGACGGTCCTACGTCCCCCGAGCCCACTCCCGCCGTCGCACCCAACCGCGCACCGACGCCACCATCGCCACGCGCAACGTCGTTGCCTCGGTCGTGGCGAGCGTGGTGCTGGCGTTGGGTCTGGCCGCGGCCGTCGCGCTGGCGGCGCGGCGTCGAGGGCGGGTCCGCTAGCGACGCATCAGCACCTTGCGGAACGACTCGCGGAAGACGGGGTCGCGACCGTCGTCCTGCTCGTCCGGGTCGCGATTGGCTCGCGCGCGCTCGCGCCAGATGCGGAGCATGTCGTCTTCGTTGCGGCCGCCCATTTGCGAGGTGTGGGCGAGAATGGCGCGGATCTTCGTGCGCAGCACCTTCTCGATGTCGACGTGGTAGTCGGGCTGGTCGGTACCGGCGAGGAGGATCGCGGCGGGGCGGTGGGGCTCCAGGCCTTCCTCTTTGTCATACGGGTAGTAGAGGTGGTCGTCGGCGGCGGGGTAGATGGCGTCGTACGTGGCGCGACCGGTGTTGCGGTGGTCGCGATGGTTGAAGCCGGGGCGGAAGCCGTCCCAGGTGATCACCAACTCAGGGCGGTGCAGCCGCAGCTGGCGCACGATCAGACCGCGCAGCTCCTCGTCGTCGACGATGTAGCCGTCGGGGAAGCCGAAGAACACTACATCGCCGGCGCCGAGGATCTTCGCGGCGTTGCGCTGCTCCACCTCGCGCTCGCCGGCCAGTTGCTGGCCGGTGACCTTCGGGTCCTTCGTGCCCTTGTTGCCGGACGTGGTGACGACGATGGTGACGTCCCAGCCCTCGCGACAGAGCCGCGCGACGGTGCCACCGCAGGAGAATTCGCAGTCGTCGGGGTGGGCCATGACGACCATGGCGCGCCGAGGGCCCTTGGCCCCCAGTTCCTCGATCAGATCGGTGTCCGGGTCATTCGCAGTTGGTGTGACCATTGAGGCGAGAGTCTACACACCCCGCGCGGCAGCGGCTGCACGGGCCGCACCGACGGGATGCTCGCCGCTCGTCAGGTCCTCGTAGAGCGCGCAGAGCTGCCGCGAGATCTCGGGCCAGGAGTACATCTGCATGCGATCAACGGCGGCCGAGCCCAGCGAGGAGCGCAGCTGCTCGTTGCGCAGCAGCAGCTCGATCTTCTCGGCGAACGGTTCGGGGCAGCGCCAGGGGATGAGGTACCCCGTGCGCCCGTCGGAGACCGTTGAGCTCAGCCCGCCCACCCTCGAGGCCACGACCGGGACGCCCGAGGCCATCGCCTCCACGGCGACGAGCCCAAACGACTCGTAGAACGAGGGCATGACGACGATGTCCGCCGCGTTGTAGTAGTCCGGCAGCGCCTCGTGCTCGACCGGCCCGACGAAGCGCACCATCGAGGCCACACCAACCTCCTCGGCGAGGGCCCGTAGGCGGGCGATCTCGTCCTCGGCGCGATCATCGCCGCCGATGATCCAGAGCGAGATGTCCTTGCGGTCGGTCACCTCCGCCAGCGAGCGGATCAAGATGTCGAGGCCTTTGAGCGGCTGGATGCGGCCGATCGCCAGCAGGATGCGCTCTTCTTCCCCGATGCCAAGCGTCTCGCGCGCCGTCGCGCGGTCGCCGGGCGCGAAGCGGTCCAGGTTGACACCCAGCGGAATGACCGTGATGCGTTCGGCCGGGACGCGGTAGATCTGGCGCAGCAGCTGCTGTTCGTGGCGCGTCGCCGCCACGATGCGGTCGAGCCGGTGCACGATCCGTCGCTCCGACTCGAGGCGTTCCTCCGGCTCCTCCTCGGACGCGCGGGCTCGGAGCTTCACATCGCCCAGCGTGTGGAACATCGCGACGTGGGGCACGCCCCAGCGATCGGCGATCGGTTCCCCCGCCTCGGCCGAGAGCCAATAGTGCGAGTGGATCAGGTCGTAGGTCAGCTCCTCGACGTCGCAGAAGGTCATCACGCCCTCCGCGAACTGCCGGGTGAGGCCGATCATCTCCTCTTTCTCGATCCGTCGAGGCGGGCCCGCGTCGATCTGGATCAGGCGCGCACCGGGAGCGAACTCCTCGACGCGGGGCGTGTCAGGGTCGGAGCGGCGGGTGAAGACATCAACGGCGATGCCGAGCTCACCGAGCTCGGCGGCGACCTCACGCACGTAGACGTTCATACCGCCGGTGTCGCGCCCGCCGAGCTGTGCCAACGGCGAGGTGTGCAGCGACAGCATCGCCACGCGCGAGGGCAGGCGATGCTCGGCGATGGGGGAGTCAGGTGTGACCGTGGTCATGCGCTCGCTATCGCTGGAGGTTAGACGCCGGCCCGCTGGATCAGCTGCAGGAACTCCTGGCGGGTCCTGTCGTCGTCGCGGAACTTGCCGCGCATGGCGGAGGTCACCATCTTCGAGCCGGGCTTGCGCACGCCCCGGGCCGTCATGCAGAGGTGTTCCGCCTGGACGACGACGCCGACGCCCTTGGCCTGCAGCACCGTCTCGACGCAATCGGCGATCTGGGACGACAGCCGCTCCTGTACCTGCGGACGCCGCGCGAAGATCTCGACGGCCCGCGCCAGCTTGGAAAGGCCAACGATGCGTCCGTCCGGCAGGTAGCCGACGTGAGCGATGCCATGGAAGGGCAGGAAGTGGTGCTCACACATCGAGTAGAAGGGAATGTCCTTGAGGATCACCATCTCGTCGTGGCCCTCTTCGAACCCCACGGCCAGCACCTGCGCGGGATCCATGTGCAGACCCTCGAACAGCTCGCCGTACATGCGGGCGATGCGTTCGGGCGTGTCGATGAGGCCCTCGCGGTCGGGGTCGTCGCCGATCTCGCGGATCATCGTGCGCAGGGCTGCGAGGAGCGTCGGATTCGGTGTCAGTACCTCGGCTGGCGCCTCGTTGACGTCGGCCGCTGAAGTAACGATGGCCACGGGTGGCTCCCTTGGCAGCCCTCGCTCGGGGGGCTGGCGGGTGCATGGAATGATGTGTAATCGATGCTAGCACGCACGTTCGGGGCGACCGGTGACCATCGCTACGTTCGAAGGCGTGCGCTTGCCCGCCAACCCGTCAGGACCAGCCGAGGGCTGACTCCACCGCCTCGATGTCCGCGGCCACATCGTGGCGCGCGCCGGGGATCGTCATCGCGATGTCGGGGTCTTTCAGCCCGGAGCCCGTGATGACGCACACCACGGTCTGCTCGCTCAGATCCGCCCCGTCCGCCACCTTGCGGCGCAGGCCCGCTACCGAGGCAGCCGACGCCGGCTCACAGAACACGCCCTCGTCCGCCGCGAGACGGCGGTAGGTGTCGACGATCTCGTCGTCGGTGACGGCGGTGATGCTGCCGCCCGAGGCGTCGCTAGCCTCGATGGCGCCGGCCCAGTTTGCCGGGTTGCCGATCCGGATCGCGGTGGCCACGGTTTCCGGGTCCGGCACCCGTTCACCGCTCACCAGCGGCGCCGCGCCGGACGCCTGGAAGCCCCACATCTGGGGACGTCGGCTCGCCCGCTCGAGGTGGTAATACTCGTCGTAGCCGCGCCAGTAGGCGGTGATGTTGCCGGCGTTGCCGACCGGGATGCAGGTGACGTCTGGCGCATCCCCGAGCTCGTCGATGATCTCAAAGGCGGCGGTCTTCTGGCCCTCGATGCGGTGGGGGTTCACCGAGTTGACGAGCGCGACCGGGTGGCGCTCGGCGAGGTCGCGCACGATCTGCAGCGCCTCGTCGAACGAACCGTCGAGGGCGACGATCTCACCTCCATGCGCGACCGCCTGCGCGAGCTTGCCGGAGGCGATCGCCCCTGCGGGCACCACCACATAGGCGCGCAGCCCATGCCGTGCGGCGTAGGCCGAGGCGGATGCGGAGGTGTTGCCCGTCGAGGCGCAGATCACCGAGTCGGCCCCCGCCTCGACGGCCTTCGCCACTGCAAGGACCATGCCGCGGTCCTTGAACGACCCGGTCGGGTTGGTCGACTCGAGCTTGAAGTACAGCGCGCCAATGCGGAGCTCACCCTCGAGGACGCGCGACCGCACGAGCGGCGTGCCGCCCTCGCCGAGCGTGACCAGTGGCGTGTCGTCGGTGACGGGGAGCCGGTCACGGTAGCGTTCGAGGATGAAACGACTGGGGTGCGCTGACATGGCCGGCCCCTAGAGGGGCTGTCCCTCCAACGCGGAGGCCTCGGCGCTCTCCTCCGTCAATCGCAGCATCAGGCCCCGGGCCACGCGTAGTTCCCGCTCGACATCCTCGACGCGGCGCTTGCCGCTCTCCTCGGCGGCGCGCAGTTCGCGACGCAGGTGCTCGACCATCGCCAAGCGCTGCGCCTCGACGCGCTCGCCCAGCGAGCGGAGACGCTCCTCGTGGCCGCTCTGCTCACGCTGGAGCAGCGACCGCTCCTCGTGCGCGTCCGAGGTGCGCTGCGCCTGGTCGGCGAGCTGCTCCTCGACTTCGCTCATCCGTGTCTCGACCTGGGCACGCCCCGCGCGGTGTTGCTCCAACAGGTCGAGCAGCTGGTCTTCGCGATCACGAATCGAGCGCACCTGCGCCAACTCCTCGTCGAGCCGGCGCTGGTCGAGATGCATCGCCGAGAGGCGCTGTTCGAGCGCGTCGACGGTGCCTCGGAGCGAGAGCACCTCGGCCTCCAGGCGGACCATCGACTCCCCGGACAGGTCGCGGCGATCCTCGCGCGCGCCGACATGTTGTTCGACATCCTCCAGGCGGCCGGTGATCGTGGAGTCCGACTGGGCCCGCTCGGCCTGCTGGCTCGAGATGCGGCGCTGCTGTTCGTTGACTGACGCCTGCGCCCCCTCGAAGTCGTCGAGGCGTTGCGAAATGACTTCGAGCGCGTGGCGCAGCTCGTTCTCGCGGCCCTCGCTGCGTCCCACATGCTCACTGAGGTCTCGACGCAGGGCGGACTCCGCTTCGAGCTGCCCCTCGAGCTGCGTGATCTCATGCTGCAGCTCGCGCGCCGACTCCTGGCCACTCTCGTGGCGCTGCGTCCGGCCCTCTACGGTTTGCACGGCATCGCCGAGGGTCAGCACCCGCTCGGACTGCATGGGAGATGCCGGCGCGAAGCTGTTCGATCTCGCGCTGCATCTGGCCGATCGTCTCGAAGGCGCGCCGCAGCTCGTCGCCGATTCCAGGTCGGGGGCGCCTCTTCATGCTCGGTGGTGGGCCGGCGAGCGTCACCGTTCGCCATTGCGCCCCTCCGTCCCCGCCATCTGCAGCACGTTGCTCACTTCGCGGATGCTGCCATCGAGGCTCAGCATCGCATCAATCGCCGACTGCAGGGCGCCGTCCGCCGCCCGGTGCGTGGTCAGTACGAGCTCGGCTGTGCCCGCGGCCGCGTCCGCCTCGAACTGGATGGACGGAGGCGATGCTGACGTCGTTCGAGCCGAGCGCCCCGGCAATCCCTGCGAGCACGCCCGGCTGAATCGGCGACCGTGAGCCGCACGTAGTAGCGCGCGTGCTGCTCCTCGGACGGACGCACGCGCACGCGACGCAGTTCCGGTGCAGCCGAGGCCACGCGGCCGGCGACCAGGTCGCGAGCGATGTCGAGAACGTCCGCGAGCACCGCGCTGGCCGTCGGGCCGGCGCCGGCGCCGGGGCCCTCGAAGACCACGCGTCCGACCAGGTCGCCTTCGATCTGCACGGCGTTGAGCACGCCATCGACCTTGGCCAGTGGCTCCCCATGCGCGACCAAGGTCGGTTGCACGCTGGCGACGACCTCGCCGTCGATCAGCTGAGCCGTGGCGAGCAGCTTGATCGTGTAGCCCAGCTCGTCGGCGTAGGCGAAATCACGCGCGGTCAGCTTCGTGATACCGAGGCGATTCACCTCGCCCGGCTGCACGGCCACCCCGAAAAGCGAGGCCGCACAGGATCGCGATCTTGAACGCCGCGTCGATACCCTCGACGTCTGCCGTCGGGTCGGGCTCGGCGTAACCGAGGCGCTGGGCCTCCGCCAGGATGTCCTCGTACTCCGCACCTTCCTGCGCCATCGCCGTCAGCATGAAGTTGGTCGTGCCGTTGATGATGGCCGTGACCGCGGTGATGTCGTTGGCCAGAAGATCGCGTGAGAGCGGCGAGATGATCGGGATGCCGCCCCCGACCGAGGCTTCGTAGAGCAACCGCACGCCGTGCTCGGCCGCGACCGCGAGGAGCTCCGAGCCGTGTTTGGCCATGACCTCCTTGTTGGCGGTGACCACGTGGCGGCCGGTGCGCAGTGCGTCCTCGATGTACCGATGGGCCGGGTCTTCGCCGCCCATCAGCTCGATCACGATCTGCGTGCCCTCGTCGGTGAGGATGTCCTCGACGTTGGTCGTGAGCTGCTCGTCCGCGAGGCCGGGCCGCGACCGCGAGGCGTCGCGTACGAGGGCCCGGCGCAACTCGAGCGGGCGGCCGACGCGGCCAGCGTAGCGCTCGCCGCCTCGCTCCAGCGCCGACGCAACGCCGCCGCCAACGTTGCCCGCGCCGAGGAGCGATACGCCGATCGTTTCAGGCACGCCAGCCTCCGACCTCGTCGGCACCGGTTGAAGCGTGCTCGGACATTGCTGGCGCCGGCATCACTGACCTCCGATGGGCGCGCCCACCAGTCCTGCTACGTGGGATACCACACGTTCGATGATCCAGACCTCCTCACCGTCGGAGAGGCCGATCTCAATGGCGAGCAGGTCGCTCTGGACTTCCTCCCACTCCCGCACCAGGTCGCGGACGAGGAGCTGCCGCGCGGCGTCATCCCAGACGCGCGCGGGGTCGATCTCCGTGACGAAGTAAACCTCGAACGTGAGGCTGCGATCGACGACCTCGCTCACGTTGCCCGCCTCGACACCGACCAGCGCGTCGGCGATCTCGTCGGGGATCAGGTCGCGTGGGAACCAGCCGAGGTCGCCGGGTTCGGAGTCAAGCCCAACGTTGGCCGCGGAGTCAGCGTCCGCCTCGAGCACGAGGTCCCCGAACGGCTCGCCATCGAGGACGCGCTGCCGCAGTTCTTCCGCCTCGGCCGGGTTGGAGACGACGAACCGCTGGAGCCTCAGCTGTTCCCCGTTCGGTCCCAGTTGCTCGTCGAAATGGCGGTTCAGCAGCAGGCGCACCACACGCGCCTCGGCGATGTCCTCGAAGTCCCCGCGGCTGAGTCCGGTCGCCGAGAGCACGGCCGCGAGGGCGACGGCAAAGTCGTCCTGCTCGCTCTCGCTGAGCGACCGCGGCGCCGCGGCGGGCGGGGCGAACAGGTCGTCGAGAGGCGTCGGCATGACCTCCGGCTCGGGCTCGGTGTCGCCGTCACCAGCGGAGGCGTCGTCCGTGCCGTCGCCGGCGGGCGGGTCGGCGTCATCGCCGTCGTCCGGGGCGTCGTCCGCTCCGGGGATCGGCGTGATCGTCGAGGCTAGCGGCTCGAATCCCAGCAGCTCCTGCACCTGCGCATCGATCTGCGGTTGCGTCACGGGCCCGACCAGCGCGGGTCCTCGCAGGCGCAATGTCTCCTCGAAAATCAAGACGTCGATGGCAGCGGACGCGACGTTGCCCAGGAGGTCATCCTGGCCTTCGAAGGTGATGAGGAACTTGCCGCGGTCCGCGACGGCGGAGGCGTTGTAACTCTGGTCCTCGATCGTCAGGATGTGCGCCCGCGGTGGTAGGTAGCGTGTCCAGAAGATGCCGAACGCGACCACCAGCGCGACGACCGCGAGCACGCCCACGGCACCGAGGTAGATCAGACGTTGCTGGCGTTCCTCGGAGGCTTCACGATCCCGGCGCGATTGCCTCTCGCTGGTTCGGCGGTCCCCGGCCAACGGCGGTGGTCCCTCCCGGTGGGCAGCGGCCGTCGTTCGAGGGTGGGCCTGCGCCCGAGGCCCCTAGCGACGCCCCATGTTGATGCCGGACACACGCACGTGCTCGGCGGTGTAGGGGAGCAGGGCGAGGTGGCGCGCCCGCTTGACGGCCTGGGCGACCACGCGCTGATGCTTCGCGCAGGTGCCGACCTTGCGGCGAGCGTCCATCTTCCCGCGATCGGTGACGTAGCGCTTCAGCAGGTCGATGTCCTTGTAGTCCACGACATCGACATGCCGGCGGCAGAACTCGCAGCCCCGAGGGCGTCGGAATCCGCCGCCGCCACCACCACCACCACGGCCGCCTCGACGGTCGTCGCGGCCACCGCGATCATCGCGCCGGTCGTCACGGCCGCCGCGATCGTCGCGAGGGCGGTCATCGCTCGCGGGCGGCTGGGGTTCACTCGTCATCGTTCAGTCCTCGATTGCTCGGCTCTGCGCCGTAGGGCTCTACGGCTCAGAAGGGCAGGTCGTCCGGGTCGATGTCGCCCTCGGCGTCCGCCCCCACGGCCATGCTCGGCGCGAAGTCGCCGGCCGGTGGGTCGTTGCGGTTGCCCAGGAATTTGACGGTCTCAGCGATCAGCTCGGTGCGGTAGCGCTTCTGGCCGTCCTGGCCCTCCCATGACCGCGTCTGCATGCGTCCGTCGACGTAGACCTGTCGGCCCTTGGTCAGGTACTGCGCACACGTCTCGGCCAGTCGGTTCCAGGTCACGATGGAGAACCACTCGGTCTCCTCACGCCGCTCACCCTCAGCGGAGTTGTAGCTCCTGGAGGTCGCGACGCGGAATGTGGTCACCGCGTTGCCGTTGGCGGTGTACCGCATCTCCGGGTCGGCGCCCAGGTTCCCGATGATCATGCATTTGTTCAGCATCTTGATGCCCTAGCCCTTCAGGACCGGGGAGGAGTAGTCCGTTCTCACTCGGCGGCCGGCTGCTCAGCGTCGGCGTCTGGCTTTGCCTCAGCGTCAGCGTCGGCGTCTGGCTTCGCCTCAGCTTCAGCGTCAGCGTCGGCGTCTGGCTTTGCCTCAGCCTCAACCTCAGCGTCTGCTTCAGCCTCCGCGTCACCTTCGGTCGCTACCTCGTCTGCTTCGGCCTCAGCCTCCGCGTCGTCATCGGCGGGCTCCGCCTCGGCTGTGGGAGCCTCAGCGGGCGAACTGTCCGAAGCCTCCTCGACTGCTGTGGCTGCCGCCGCCGCAGTCTCCTCGCCAGCCTCCGCGGGGGCGTCGGCGGCCTCCGCACTCTCGGCGGGCGCTGGGGGTGGGGCATCCGTGGGGCCGCCCGGCCTCACCTGAGCCTTACGAGGATCCTCACCCTCGTAGGGAATGATGCCACGAATCAGCAGGTGCCGTATCACATCCTCCGACAGCACCAGTTGCGCCTCGAAGGGTCGCGTCCCCTCGGACGGGAGTTTCAGCGTCGTCAAGATGTAGGTGCCTTCGAAGTTCGCATCGACCGGGTAGGCGAGACGCCGCCGTCCCCAGTTGTCCACCTCGATGACCTCGCCACCGTTCGAGGTGACCTGCTCGCGCAGGAACTCGATCGCGCCATCGGTCTCATCCGCGGTCAGACGCGGATGCAGCACGGCCATCAGCTCGTATTCGTTCACGGTGCCTCCGCTGACCTCGGTCTTCGGAGGCGAGTCCGGCCGGGCGGCCTGCTCGCCCCGATCGAGCGGTGTTGGTTTGCGCGCCCGCCTGCGCGGGGCTCAACGAGTATGGGGGCGCACCCGGCCAGCGTCGAGGGGCGCCGCGACACGCCGCTGACACAACATCGCCCCGCTCTCGCGAGCGGGGCGGTGCGCTTGCGGCCGTTCGAGGCGAGGCTAGCCGCGAGGCAGCCCCAGCCCGCGTGTGGCGATGATGTTGCGCTGGATCTCCGAGGTGCCGGCGGCGATCGTCGAGGAGACGCTGCCGACGTACGACTGGATGAAGCTCGCCTTCAGCGGCGCGCGCTCATCGTCCTCGTCCCAGATGTTGCTGTGCAGCCCAAACGTCTTGACGCCCGTGTTGGACAGACGCTGCGACAGCTCCGAGTTAAACAGCTTGGAGGTCGAGGCCTCGTAGTTCGGGATCAGTCCCTTGTCCTGCATCGAGATGATGCGGAACGAGAAGTTGTACATGACCTCGGTCTCGATGTAGCGGTCGGCGATCTCATGGCGGATCGTGCCCAGCTCCTCGAGCCGAGACTTCTCCTTGCCGTCGCCGTTCGCGTGCGTCACCAGCCGGTCGATGGTGCGGCGTGCGGAGACGGCGCCGGTAATGTTCGACCGCTCGTAGTCGAGCAGCGTCATGCCGACGTACCAGCCGCGGTTCTCCTCGCCGACACGGTTGGAGACCGGGACGCGCACGTCCTCGAAGAACGTCTCGTTGAAAACGTGCGACCAGGCCATGTTTACCAGCGGGCGGACCGACAGCCCCGGCGTCTCGCCATCCATCAGGACGAACGAGATGCCACGGTGCTTCGGCGCGTCCGGGTCGGTCCGCACGAGAACGAAGAACCAGTCGGCCACGTGTGCGCCGGAGGTCCAGATCTTTTGCCCGTTGATCACGTAGTCGTCACCGTCGCGGATCGCCCGCGTCTGCAGCGAGGCGAGGTCGGAACCCGAGCCCGGCTCGGAGTAACCCTGCGCCCAGGCCACCTCGCCAGACAGGATTTTCGGGATGTGCTCGGCCTTCTGCTCGTCGGTCCCGTGCACCATCAGCATCGGCCCGAGCATCGAGACGCCGGAACCACCAACGTTCGGCGCGTTGGCCTCCGTCATCTCCATGTTGAAGATGAACTGCTCCATGGGGGACAGCCCGGCGCCGCCGTACTCGGTCGGCCACTGCGGAGCGATCCAGCCCTTGCCGCCCAGAGCGCTCGCCCACTCGGCGGCGGCCGCTACCGCCACTGGGTCGTCAGACTTGCGGTCGTTGCCCCAGGCGAACCCGGAGCCGAAGCCCAGCTCATCCGATTTGTAACGATCCGGGACCGCCTCTTCGAGGAACGCTTTCACCTCGGTGCGGAACCCGGCCTGATCCTCAGAGTCGTTCCAGTCCATGTGTGAGTCTCCATTCGCACGACCGAGGTCGGCTCTCGCCCGGCCGAGTTCGCTGGCTGCGCTGTTCGCCTATTCGGCGTGGCGCGCCATCGCGCGGATGATACCGCAGGGGCAGCGGTCAGGCGCTAGTCCGTGGGCAGACCCGGCGCTGGGAAGCGCGCGCACAGCTCCTCGACCTCGGCGCGCACCGCGGCGTGCTTCGCCGCGTCCTCGTGCGCCTGCACGACCTCCGCCATCAGGGTGCCAATGCGCTGCATCTCCGCCTCGCCCATGCCGCGCGAGGTGATCGCGGGCGTGCCAAAACGAATCCCGCTGCCCTGCCGTGGCGGCAGCTCGTCGAACGGGATCGAGTTGAAGTTGACCACGATCCCTGCCGCCTCGAGGGCATCCGCCGCCTGCAGGCCGTTGATGCCGATCGGCGTGACGTCGAGCAGCACGAGGTGGTTGTCGGTACCACCGCTGATCAGGCGCATGCCGGCGTCATTCAGCGTGGCGGCCAGCGCCCGTGCGTTGGCGACGATCTGGTGCGCGTGCGCGCTGAACTCCTCGGTCGCCGCCTCCTTGAACATCACCGCCTTGGCAGCGATCACGTGCATCATCGGCCCGCCCTGCGAGCCGGGGAACACGCCGCGATCGATGCGGCGGCGGTACTTGTCGTCGCAGAGGATTATCCCGCCTCGGGGGCCGCGCAGCGTCTTGTGCGTCGAGCTCGTGATCACCTGCGCGTGGCCCACGGGCGAGGGGTGCGCACCGCCCGCTACGAGCCCGGCGATGTGCGCCATGTCGGCAACGAGCGTCGCCTCCACTTCGTCGGCGATGGCACGTGCGCGTTCGAAGTCGATCACACGCGGGTAGGCCGTCGCGCCGACGACGATGATCTTCGGGCGATGCTCCTTCGCGAGCGCCTCCATGCCGTCGTAGTCGATGATGTGACTCTCGCGGTCGACGCCGTAGGCGACGAAGTCGTAGAGCTTGCCGCTCGCATTGACCGGGTGCCCGTGCGTGAGGTGTCCGCCCGCGTCGAGCTGCATCCCCATCACGACGTCGCCCGGCTTCAACACGCCGAGGTACGTCGCCATGTTCGCCTGCGTCCCGGAGTGGGGCTGCACGTTGGCGTGATCGACGCCAAAGAGCGCCTTCGCGCGGTCGCGCGCGAGGTTCTCGGCCTCATCCACCACGTCGTTGCCGTGGTAGTAGCGTGCGCCCGGGTAGCCCTCCGCGTACTTGTTCGTGAGCACCGAACCGACCGCCTCGATCACGGCCCGGCTCGCGTAGTTCTCGGACGGGATCATCTCGAGCACGCTGCTCTGGCGCTGCTCTTCGCGCTCGATGATCGCCTTGATCTCAGGGTCCACCTCGGCCAGCGCCGCGGCGTGCGATGTCGTCGTCATGTGGGTTCCTCGATGGCGGCTCGGGCGGAAGTCCGAGGTGTCACAGGGCTCGATGGCCCATGCTATCGCGCCCCCCCGCTACCCGCCCTCAACCACCGTCGCGGCCCCGCCTCGAAGGGTCGGGGTCGAGCCCGCGCGAACGATCGTGCTCGTCCCACGCCCACTGGTTGAGCAGCATCAGGCCGCCGGTCACCAGCGAGTGCCCGCCGAGGATGACCGGCACGGGCGCGGCGATCGCCGCGTCGACGATCGCGCGCAGGCGAGCGTCCTCGATCAGCTCGGGGCGTCCGAGGTCGGCGGCGTAGCGATCGGCTCGGGTCGCGCGGATGCCGAGCTGGACGAGCGCGGGCCGGATGTCGATGAACGCAGCATCGCAGAGTTCCGGCAGCAGATCGCCGAAGGCGCGCTCCGGTCCGACCGCCTCGATCAGCTGCCCCAGCAGCGAACGCGCCGACCCGTCCGCCTCCGTGCCGGCCGACACCATCCCGCGCTCCTCGGACAGCATGCGCACACGCACGGGCGTGTCCCGTTCGAGGTAGCGCCAGGTACGCGCGCTGACGCGACCCGCGACCAGCACCTCGGCGCTCCGATCGCTGAACATGCGAGCCGCCGCGGCCAGACGCTCGGTGTCGAGCGCCGCGTCGGCGAGGTAGCGCCGAAGTCGTGGACCGCCCGCGCCAACGAGCGCCAGCGCGGCGAGGTCGACTGGAGCGTCGAGGTTGAACTGCGTCGCGATCGTGCGCTCCAGCTCCAGCACCTCGACGCCCGCTTCGTCGCGCAGCCGTCGCGGCACCTCGTTGTCCGACCGCGGCGCGGGGTCAAGCCGCGCCAGCGCCGAGGCAGGCGTCAACGCGAACCCGTCGGCCGAGTAGGCGTTGTTGGCCACGCAACCGACCGAGGGAACGTCGAAGGCCGCAAGGTCCTGGGCGGTCAGGAGCGGTCCGGCGCCCGCTCCGATGTAGAGCAGGCGCTCAATGCCTTCCGCCTCGACGAGGTGCGCGAGATGTTCGCCGAAGTGGAAGGCCCCATCGTCGAGCTGAACGCGTGCACCGGCGGGGACCGGCAGCGTCGGCTCGGCGTCGGTGACCAGCCAGGCCCGTTCGACACGGCCGCCGGCGAGGGCACGTTCGAGCGTGTCGAGCGCTGTCGCCTCCAGGGCACGACGCATCAGCGTCTCGAGCTCGCCGCCCTCGACGCCCCCGAGCGTGACGACGAGGTCGAGTGCTGCCGCCTGGCTCGCCACGGGTGCCCCTAGTCCCCGCGCGCGAGGGCGAGCCCGTAGACGGCCTCCGCGCCGGCGTCGCGCAGTGTGCGCGCCGCCACGGACAGCGTAGCGCCGGTCGTCGTGACGTCATCGACCAGCAGGACGCGCCGGCCCGCCACTACCGAGGTTCGCCCCACGGCGAACGCACCGTCGAGGTTGCGCGACCGCTCGTCCGCGGTGAGCTGCGCCTGCGGGTCGCGGTCGGCAACGCGACGGAGCGCCTCGACGAGCGGCAGGCCGAGGGCGCGCGCAACGTGTTCGGCCGCGATCTCCGCCTGGTTGAAGCCTCGACGGCGCTGGCGGCGTCGGTGCAGCGGCACCGGCGCGACCAGGTCAACGCGCCACGCCCGCGGCAGCATCGCCGCTGCCTCGATCGCCAGCGGCTCGAGCAGCGCCGTCACACCGCGAAACTTCGCCTCGAGGATCGCGCGACGGACATCGCCCTCGAACTGGAACGGCGCGCGCAGCCCGGAGAACGCCGGGGCATCGCTGCCGTCCTCGGTGCAGGCCTCGCACCACGTCGCTCGGCTCGGTTGCCAGCAGCGTTCGCACCTCGGCGGCTCCGCGCGCTGCAGGGTTGGTACGCAGTGCGCGTGCAGCGCCGCCCCGAAGCGGCCGCAGACCAGGCAACGCTGGGGCAGCAGCGCGTCGACGGCGGCGTCCAGCAACTGGCGCAGGGCGTGCGCACGCCCAGGGCGCGCGGGGTGATCGGTCGCGGTGGGCATCGGCGTTCTTGACACGGGGGGGGGTGACCTCGGCATCGGGCTGCTGGCGGCGGGAGTGGTCAGATGAGCCCGCCCTGCCACTTGGTAAACAGAATGTGCGTGCTGTTGAACATCCGACAGCCGATGCCGAACTTCTGAGCGGCCTCCCTGAGAGGGCCGGGGCCAGTCGTCAGATCAGCTTCTCTCGAAGCTGGCTTGGAGGCGCGCGCCTGCCTCATGGCCACTGCCGGCGAACGGGCGATCGTCATGGTCCTTTCAGCTCGCAGGGATGATCTCGCCGCACAACAGATGTCGGCAACCCGCCGAAGCCGGCGTTGACACCTGGGGGCGTACCAGCTCCCGTCCGGACATAGCTGAACACCGCCTGGGAAGAAGAAGACACCATCGAGGATGATGGTGCCGTCTTCGTACTCAAGACTTCCGTCTGCATGAACGCGAGGGTAGTTGCCGCCATCGCCGCCAAACTCAATCGCGGCGAGCGCCATGAATGTGATGATTATGATGACGAGTACCACCACCACCACGCCTGCTGACAATGGACGCAGGCGTCGTATTGGCTGGGGCAGCGTCATGGCGGAAGACTACCTACGACCCGCGGGTCAACTCCTGCAAGCGATTAGATCTGTTATTTCAATGTTCCCGCAAGAAGGACGCAGTATACGCCTGTAGGTAAGAGTAAAATCGAGTAAATCGAGAGCCAGAGGTGATAGTTATGGCGGGAAGTCACTGAGATCCCCGTTATAGCGGTGTACCCCACTGCGAGATTGTCCGTTACGGAAGTGGGTCCGCGTGGACGATCGCGAGATCAGTTTGCCGCCTCTCACACCTCGACCGATCCGTAGCCGAGATCGACGTGCGCCAGGATCTCGCTCTCCGGTAAGACCTGCTCGAGCGTCCCTCGGACCGGCGCCCTAGAGTCGCGGGGTGATCGGTCGCGGTGGGCATCGGCGCATCAGATAGCATGCGCGCCATGCCCGCAACCTCCGACCCGGCACGCACGGCCAGCGTGGAGGAGCCACGTGTCCCCACGAGGGGCGACGACTCCGTGTTCGCATCGCTGCGCATTCGCGACTTCAGGCTGCTCCTGGCGACCCAGATCGCCACGGGCTTCCGCGGGCCCGTCTTCTTCATCACTCAGGCCTGGTACGTGAACACCGCCGCGCCCGAGGATCAGCGGGTCGTGCTGCTGGGCGCCCTCGGTGCGATCCGCGGCGTCACCTTCCTCTCGTTCGTCCTCTTCGGCGGCGCCATCGCGGATCGTTTCCCGCGTCGCGCCACGCTCATCGTCAATCACTTCATCGCCATCGCCATGGCCCTGGGCGTCGCGCTGCTGCTGTTCCGGCCGGAGGTCGAGGCGGGCGAAAGTCCGTGGCTCGCCGTGATGTTCGTGCTCTTCGCCTCGTTCGGGCTGATCAACGGCCAGGACCAGCCAACGAGGACGGCGATGATTCGTGATGTCGTCCCGCCGCACCTCTTGACCTCGTCGATCACGATCTGGCAGTTCGCTCAATCGATCGCGCTGCTGCCCGCCGCCGTCCTGGCCGGGCTGATGATCGAGTACCTGGGCTTCGGCTGGACCTACCTGATCGCCACCAGTGGCCACGTGGTGACCATCGCGGCCGCCTTCGCGCTGCGCACGAGGGCCGGCGCGGCCGACCCGGACGCCGGGGGTGAGTCGATGCTCGCCAACCTGCGAGGAGGCCTCGCGGTCATGCGCAACGACGCGACGGTGCGCTGGACGATCCTGCTCAACTGGGGCGCCACCGCGGTCGGTCTCAGCGTGATGGGCATGCTGATCGCCGCGTGGGTCGAGGACATCCTCTCCCTGGACGCCGTTGGCTGGGGCGTGATGATGATGTTCTGGGCCCTTGGCGGGATCGCTGGCGCGGTCTGGCTCGCCAGCCGAGGCAACTACCAGCGCATGGGCATGACCTACCTCGGCGCTGCGATGGCGCTCGGCGTCGCAGTGCTCGGCTTCAGCCTCAGCCGCCACATCGCGCCGGCGTTCCTGTTCAACGGCATCGCCGGCTTCGGCCACTCGATGGTGCAGACCGTCGGCACCGCCATCATCCAGCGCCGCGTGCCCAATCGCGTACTGGGCCGGGTGACCGGCCTGCTGCTGCTCTCCGGCGGGCTGATGCAGGTCGCCGGACTCGGCATCGGCCTGATCGCACAGGAGATCGGGCTCGAACCCGTCTACGCCGCCGCCGGCATCGTCATCATCGCAGGGGTGTTCGCCACCGCCATCTGGCAGCCGGAGCTGCGCACACTCGACTGACCGAGGCCTGATCGAGTGAGCGTGCGACCTATACTGAAGATCACCCGAACGACACGACACTGCTGCGGGAGGCGGGCGTGCAGGTCACCGTCAAGCTCTTCGCCGGGCTGCGCGACATCGTCGGCGGCGACATCACCGAGGTGTTCGACGCCGAGGTGATCAACGTCGAGGACCTGCGCAAGCGCCTCGAGGAGTCGCAGCCGAAGCTCCTCCCCTACCTCAGCGGCGTCGCCATCGCCGTCAACGAGGAGTACATCCTCGAGCCCGGCTCCGAACTGAGCGACGGCGACGAGGTGGCGCTGATCCCACCGATCGCCGGCGGCGCACCGTCCGCGGCCAACGAGACGCCTCACTGCCTGGTCACGACCGAGGAACTGCGGCCGCGCGCACTGCGCGACCGCGTGATGACCGATGCCTCGGGCGCCGCAGTCGTGTTCGAGGGTGTCGTGCGCAACCACCACGAGGGCCGCACCGTCGAGCGGCTCGAGTACGAGGCCTACACCTCGATGGCTGAGCGCCAGCTCGCGGCAGTCCGCGACGAGATCCTCGCCGAGTTCGCCGATCGCGAGGTGCACGACCTCGCGGCCCACCACCGCATCGGCAGCCTCGAGGTCGGCGAAATCTCGCTGCTCGTCGCTGTCTCCGCCGCGCATCGCCAGGACGCCTTCGCAGCGGCCCTGCGCGCCGTCGATCGCATCAAGGAGACGGTGCCGGTCTGGAAGAAGGAGTACGGCCCGGACGGTGCGCACTGGCAGGAGGGAGTCAAACCGCGCCCTTCGCCGACCGGTTAGCCCGACGCTCGATGCCGCCTCGCACGGCCGGTCACTGCTCGAACTGCGGCGAGCGTTCGAGGCTCTTTGACCCCTCGCTACCCCACGCCCGCTGTCCGGCCTGTGGCCACACGGATTTCGAGAACCCGACCCCCGTCGCCGGCATCCTCGTCGTGCGCGACGGCCGCGTGCTGCTCACCCGACGCTCGATCATGCCTCGACGCGGTTACTGGGCGTTCCCCGGTGGCTTCGTCGAGTCAGGCGAGGCGATCGAGGACGCCGCCCGCCGCGAGACGAGCGAGGAGGTCGGCCTCGACGCCACGATCACCGGCATCGTCGGCCGCCCCTTCTCGATGGTCGACGCCGGCCGCGTCGTCGTCGCCTTCCGGGGCGAGGCCGACGGCGAGGCGCGGGCCCTCGAGGAAGTGTCGCAAGTCGCCTGGTTCGCACCCGACGAGATCCCGTGGGACCGCATCGCCTTCCACTCGACGACAGCCGCACTGCGCGCGCTGATCGAGGAGGGCTTCGAATCGCCCGCCGCCCACCCGCACGAGCGCCGCTTCGAGACCGCGATCGATCCGCTCGCGGTCCCCGCGCACTGTCGCCGCTGCGGTGGCGAACTCCGCACCGCCGGTGACGAGGAGGAGGGCCACGGCCTCTGCACCGCCTGCGCGACGCCGCACTGGGAGAACCCCGCCGTCGGCGCGAGCCTGCTGGTGATCCGCGACGGCCGCGTACTCCTCGGCCGCCGCGCGCACGCCAACCGCCCGGGCTTCGGCCTGTGGGCCGGCCCCGCCGGCTACGGCGAACTCGGCGAGTCGATCGAGGACACCGCGCGTCGCGAACTCCTCGAGGAAACGACCCTCGAGGGCGAGATCACGGGGCTGATCTCGGTCTACACCGGCAGCAGCCACATCGAGGTCGCCTACCACGGCGAGGCCGCTGGCGACCCGGTACCGACCGCAGAGATGTCCGAATTCGGCTGGTTCGCCGCCTCCGAACTCCCCAGGGGCGAGATGTTCGACAGTTGCACCACGTCCGTCACGCACCTCGCCGAACGCGGTTTGCTCCAGGACTAACGTCGAGGCTGCGGCGAGCGCCCGCGCTCGATCCGTCGGCGAGACGCGCAGCGCCCTCGCTCCGGGGTGTGGGGCGAGCCCCACGACCTCCGGGGGTGGGCGGGCGGGCTCCAA
This sequence comes from Dehalococcoidia bacterium, assembly GCA_965226785.1. Classification (GTDB taxonomy): domain Bacteria; phylum Chloroflexota; class Dehalococcoidia; order UBA2979; family UBA2979; genus CBDDEC01. Next base: position 494,038 of record CBDDEC010000003.1, on the reverse strand, counting down.
GAGAGATCAGCCGCGCGCAGCGCGTCCTTCCTCCCCGGGGACGCTCCCTAGAAATCCTCCCACATCAAGACCTGAACGACGCGGACGGACGGGCGCGAAGCCGGCATCGCGCGCTCCTCGAGCGGTGGCCGGTGCGCTACTGCGGTGCGCCGCCGGTGCGGTAGTCTGGCGCGAGGATCTCGTAGACCGTCGAGACTTGGAGGTCGGCGAGGCGTGAGCGAATCCGCGGCTCGAAGTCGCCGACCTTCATGTTGGCGGTCACCACCGTGTGCGAGCGCGACAGGTGCCGATGGTTGAGCAGCTGGTACAGCTTCTCCTCCGCCCATGGGCTCGATTGCTGCGCTCCGAGGTCATCGAGTACCAGCAGCTCCACGTCGAGCAGCCGCCCGAACAGCCGGTCGTAGCTCTGGTTCGAGTCTGGTGCGAACGAGGCGCGCAGCTCGTCGAGCAGATCCGGCACGTTGACCACGGCCACCGTGTCGCCGGACTCGATGCGGTCGCGCGCGATCGCCGCGGCGAGGTGCGTCTTGCCGCAACCGTTGCCGCCGAGGAGCAACAGCCAGCCATCCGGCTGCAGCGCCCACTCACGCGTCAGGCGGAACGCACCCTCGAGGTTGCGCCTCGCCTCGCCGCGCAGGCCCTGACCCTCGGGATGGAAGTCCTCAAACGTGAAGTCCTCGAGCCGCTCGCGGGTCATCGCGCCAACGTGGAAATAGCGCGGCAAGGTCTCACCGCCGAGCGAGATCACTTGCGAGACCGAGGGGTCGGCCAACCTCGACGCGAGCCGGTCGTCGATCTCTGTGAGTGGGCGCGAAACCGTGAAGACCGTCGGCAACAGCGCATGGAAGCGGTAGGTCACGATCTGCATGAACTTCTCGCGCGCCCAGGCCGTCTCCACATACGCATCGAGATCGTCGAGGACGAGCAGCGGCGCCGTCCGCACCTGCTCGATCAGCGTGTCGTAGGAGACCTCGGCATCGTCGCTGTAGGAGGCGCGCAGGTGGTCGAGCAGGTCCGCGACGGCGAGCAGCAGCGCGGGCTCGCCGCGCTCGATCACGCGATTCATGATCGCCGCAGCGAGGTGGGTTTTGCCGGTGCCATGGTCGCCGGTGATCACGAGCCAGCCCTCGTTCGTCTCACCCCCGGGCGGCGTCGCGAAGCGCTCAGCCGCGCCGACCGCCTGCTCGTAGCGCGCCTGCGCTGAGCCATCGGCGGAGCGGCCGCGGCGCACCAGCGTGTCGAACGTCATGCGCTCGAGCGCCCCCAGGCGCGAGTAGGCGAGTAGCCGATGCCGGCGGTCGTGCGTCTCCTCCTTGCTCACGCACTCGCACGGCTCGGGCTGGCCGAACTGCGCATCGTCGGGGTCGGTCGTGACGCGCACGAAGCGCGCGCCGAGGCAGATCGGGCAGACGCCCGACGGCGCTTTCGCCTCGAGCGGAACACCCGCGACCGCGGGGTCAGTCGTGTCCGTCGTAGGAGCGTCGGACGACGCGCTCGTAGGCGTCGTCTGCTGCTGCCGACCCAGGATCTTGCCCAGGGGCTGCATCGTCCCGTCCCTCCGTTTGCCACCGTTCGAGAATTGCCGCAGCATAGCGCCACGAGCGAGCGTTCGCCAACGCCGCCTCGTGAATCGCCTCGACGATCCAGTCTGCCGGGAAGCGCTCTTCCGCCTCCGCCAGCGACGCACTGACCGCCGGTGTCAACGCGCCGATCTCCTGTTCGTAGACGGTCACCGGACGCGATGCCGCCGCACGCGGTGGCCCCGCAGCCACCGCGCCGCGTGGCACCTCGGTCGCACCGCTCTGCACGCGCTCCAGTTGACGCCGGCCGGCCGCGTTGTTGACGAAGATCAGCGCATCGCCGTCCTCGAGGTCGCAGGCCAGCAGCCCGCCGCGAGCGACCGCCGCCGCGAGCGCGGTCTCGATCGCGGCGCCACCGCCGTGCCACTCAAGCGCGCCGAGCAGCGCCGGTTCGGCGGCAAGTTCGCTGCGCCGCACCGCGCGCAGGGCACCCCTGCGGCGCTGGATCGCGAACAGCGCCACCAACGTGACGCGCAGCTCCGCCGAGTCGTCGATCTGCGGCAGCAGGTCAGCGAAGAACTGCGCCGGCAGCGTCACCGCCGGCGCCCCGGTGCGGAAGCCCTCGAAGGGTGGATGCACCCGCGTGGCCGCGCGCTCCGCGGAATGTTCGGCGCGTGCTTCGCTGCTCATTAGTTCAGCCGGGCGGGGTCGACATAGGGGTCGGGCGGGCGCAGCAGCAGGTCCTGGAAGGACGCGATCTCTTTGACCCAGCGCACGGTGACCGAGCCGGTCGGTCCATTGCGGTGCTTGGCCACGATGATCTGCGCCAGACCCTCGGGATGCGCGTTGCCCGGAGCCTCTGGATGCTGCTCCTGCCACTCCTCTGGCGTCGTGTAGACATCCTCGCGGTAGATGAACATCACCACGTCGGCGTCCTGCTCGATCGAACCCGACTCGCGGAGGTCGGAGAGCATCGGGATGTGCGGCTGCCGCGACTCGACCGCACGGGACAGCTGCGCGGCCGCGAGGACTGGCACGCTCAGCTCGCGCGCCAGCTCCTTGAGCCCTCGCGAGATCTGGCTGATCTCCGCCGTGCGCGTGTCCGATCGGCCAGAGGCCTGCAGCAGCTGCAGGTAATCGACGACGACGAGATCGAGGCCGTGTTCGGCCTGCAGCCGCCGGCACTTGGAGCGAATCTCGGGCACAGAGAGCATCGCCGAGTCGTCGATGAAGATGGCGGTACCGCCGAGCACGCCGTGGGCGTGCATCACGCGATTCTCTTCCGCCTCGCCGTGCCGCCCCAGGCGCAGGCGGGCCACTTGTACTCGTGACTCGGCCGACAGCAGCCGCTGCGCTAGCTGCTCGCCGCCCATTTCGAGCGAGAAGAGCGCAATCGTGGCGTGCTGACCGATGGCGGCGTTGCGAGCGAAGTTGAGCAGCAGCGAACTCTTACCGACACCGGTGCGCGATGCCAGGATGCACAGGTCGCCACGTTTCATCCCGCCGACGAGCAACTCGTCGAGGTCCATGAAGCCCGTGCGCACCGTCGTCGCCAGCTCGCCGTCTTCATCCTCGTCCGGCGCCTCGAGAAACTCGTCGAGCAGCTCGCGCAAGCGGCGGAAGTCGCCCGCCGACTCGGCGCTGCGGATGCTGATCAGCAGTTGCTCCGCATCGCTCAGGACATGGCCGACGTCCGGACCGCCCTCGTATGCCCGCTGGGCGATGCGGCCGGCCGCCTCGATCAGGCGTCGGTAGAGCGCGTCGCGGGCGATGATGCGCGCGTGTGCCTCCACGCCCACGGCGGTGAAGTACCTGCCCGCGATCTCGACGAGCGCGGCCATGCCGCCGACCTGGTCGATGTGGCCCGCCCGCTCGAGTTCGTGCGCTACGGTCGGGATCGTGATCGGCTCCGCGCGCTCACCCAGGGCCAGGCAGGCCTCGTACGTCCACGCGTTTTGCTCGCGGAAGAAATCGCCGGGTTTGACGATCGGCAGCACGCGCGCGTACGCGTCATCGTCGAGCAGCAGCGCTGCGACTACCGCCTCTTCGGCGGCGACATCGTGCGGCGGGAGACCCGAGGGTTGCCGCCGGGGTTCGGGAAGTTGCGCGGGACGATCGTCGAGGACCATGCCGGCCACCTCACCCCACCCGAGACGGGTGACCGGTGGGCGGCGGAGCGGCCGCTAGGAGCTGGGCTCCTTGTCGGCTTCGTCCGCGGACCCGGTGTCGGCCCCCGATGCAGAGTCAGAAATGCCCGGCTCCGACGCGCCAGCGGCATCCGGTGCCTCGGAGGATGCCTCCTCCGCGGCGTCGATGGTGTCCACCGCGTCCGCTTCACCTTCCGGCGAAGCGTCATCGTCGGCGGCGCCCTCCGCATCGTCCGAGGCTTGCGCCTCGTCTGCTGCGCTGGCTTCCACTGGCATGGGCTCGATCTCCGGCGGAGCCGGAGGGTTGAGCAATGCCTCGGCGGCCGCATCTACGCCTTCCGGCGCCTCCGCGTCCACCACAACGATCTGGACCTCTGGCTGCACATTACGTGACAGCCAGATGCCCACGGTGTACACCCCGACGTTCCGGATCGCCTCCGGCAGCAGGATGCGACGCCTGTCCAGTTCCTCGCCGAGAATCTCCCCAGCCTTCTCGGCGATGTCAACATTCGTGACGGAACCGTACAGCCGTCCCTGCTCTCCGACGCGAACTGCCATCACGAGCGGTTCGCTCTCGAGCTTGCCGACCAGCTCTTGAGCGTGCTCGTCCTGGGTCCGTTGCCGTTCCTCCTCAGTCGCGCGGAGTTCATCCGCTCGCTTGAGGACGTCCGGTGTTGCCGGTGCGGCTAGGCCGCGTGGCAACAGATAATTTCGAGCATACCCACGGGCGACGTCCTTGACTTCGCCCATGAGGCCCGAACCCTCAACGGTCTCCAGGAACACGACCTTCACGTCAGAATGACCCTTCAGGCGTGTCGGAGCCGGGACTGCCGCTACTATGGGCCGGCGCCGCGCCATCAATTGCTACTTATCGAAAGAGCGTTCCACAGGGTGTCACGGAGCGGTCCCCAAACCGGTCCATAACCTCGGCCGCTCCGTTCACAACCGCAGCCCCGGTGTTGCCACCAAGACTCCGGCGAACCGAGACAGCGTACCCACGCCCCCTTGCTAGGAGCAATCGCGACCCGACACCTTCGGCGCCCTTCGCAGCGGTTTCCGACCGAGGATAGAACAAGTGTTCGCAGTGTGTCAAACATTTGTTCTGATACGAAGCGGCCGGTCCTAAACCCCGACCTCCCCCGCCAGCGCCTCGCCGAGCCCGGCGTCGTGGCGCGCGGCGGCGTCCGCCAGTGCCAGGTCGATCGGGCCGAGGCGGATGCGGGCGCCCTCGAACCGTCCGAGGGTGGTCGCGGGCACATCCGCCGCCGCGGCGGCGGCGTGGAGGCGTTCCGCCGAGGCTTCATCTGCGACCGCGACAATGAAGCGCGACTGCGTTTCGCCGAACAGCGCGGCGTCGAGGCGGCCGCCCGCGTCGACCGCGCCGGCGTCGACGCCGACCTCGCCGGCGATGCACATCTCCGACAGCGCCACGGCGAGGCCGCCGTCGGCGACATCGTGGGCGGCGGCGAGCAGGCCGTCTGCGTGCGTGTCGAGCACGAGGTTCTGGAGGCGCACCTCGAGGTCGAGGTCGATCGCGGGCCGGCCGGCGAACGTGCCGTGCACCACAGCGAGGTACTCGCTACCGGCGAGGGCATCCGGTCCCTGCGCAACCTCGGCGCCGAGCAGTACCGCGATGCTGCCTGCGGGCGGGTTGACCGTGAGGTGGTGGGTCACGTCGTCGAGGACGCCGAGCATGCCGATCGTGGGCGTGGGGTGGATCTGGCCGTGGGGGGTCTCGTTGTAGAGCGAGGCGTTGCCGGAGATGACAGGCGTTCCGAGCGCGCGGCTGGCCTCAGAGAGACCGATGATCGACTGTTCGAGCTGGTAGGCGACCTCCGGCTTCTCCGGGTTGCCGAAGTTGAGGCAGTCGGTCAGCGCCACCGGCCGTGCGCCGGTCGCGACGACATTGCGCGCGGCCTCGGCGACAGCGATCTGGCCACCGATCCGCGGTTCGAGGGCGACCAGGCGCCCGTTGCCGTCGGTCGCCACGGCGAATCCGCGAGGGCTGCCCTTCAGCCGCAAGACGGCGGCGTCGCCGCCGGGGCGAACGACGGTGTTGTTCAGCACCTGGTGGTCGTACTGCCGGAAGATCCAGCGGCGGCTCGCGAGGTTCTCCGAGCCGAGCAGCTCCAACAGCGTCGCGCTCGCGTCCTGGACATCCGGAAAGCGATCGAGCGGCTCCGCCTGCAGTCGGTCCAGGCTCGCTGGCCGCTCCGCCTCCGGCGGGTACTGCGGCGGCGTCGTCATCACTGTGACGGGCAGGCGCGCGACAATGTCCTCGCCGTCGCGGACCGTCGCCAGGCCATCGTCGGTGACCTCACCGATCACATCGGCGTGCAGCTCCCAGCGCCGGAACAACGCGAGCACATCCTCGAGGTGTCCCCGCTTCGGGATCACGAGCATGCGTTCCTGCGACTCGGACAGCATCACTTCGTAGGGCGTCATCCCCTGCTCGCGACGTGGCACGCGCGAGATGTCGATATCGATGCCGGTGCCCGCGCGGTCTGCGGCCTCAACAGCGCTCGAGGTGAGACCGGCCGCGCCGAGGTCTTGCAGGCCCTCGATCCAGTCGCCATGCGTCTCGGCCAGCTCGATGCAGGCCTCCATCAGCAGCTTCTCGAGGAACGGGTTGCCGACCTGCACGGCCGGACGGCGCTCACCCGAGTGCTCGTCGAGTTCGACCGAGGCGAAGGTGGCGCCGTGGAGGCCGTCGCGACCGGTGTCCGCGCCGACCAGGACCAGCGGGTTGCCGGGGCCCGCGGCGCTGGCAGAAAGCAGGTGCTCGCTCCGGCCGACCCCGACCGCCATCGCGTTGACCAGCGGGTTGCCCGAATACGACGGGTCCATCTGCACCTCGCCGCCCACCGTGGGAACGCCGATGCAGTTGCCGTAGCCGCCGATGCCGGCGACGACGCCCGCGAAGAGATGGCGGTTGTGCGGATCGTCGAGCGGTCCAAACCGCAGCGAGTCGAGCAACGCTACTGGCCGCATCCCCATCGCAAAGATGTCACGCAGGATGCCGCCCACGCCGGTCGCCGCGCCCTCGTACGGCTCGAGCGCCGAGGGGTGGTTGTGCGACTCCATCTTGAAGACGGCGCACCAGCCATCGCCGAGGTCGATCGCCCCCGCGTTCTCCTCGCCGACCTGGGTGAGCACATGCTCACCCTCGGTCGGGAAGTGGTGGAACAAGGGACGGGAGTGCTTGTAACCGCAGTGCTCTGACCAGAGCGCACCGACCATGCCGAGTTCGACCTCGGTCGGCTCGCGGTCGAGCATGTCGAGCAGCCGCGCGTACTCATCGCGCGACATCGCCACCATGTCGAGGGTGTGGTCGTCGACGGTCACAGCAGCGCGGAACCTCCGCCGGGGAGCGTTGGAACGTCGAGGCGTCAGCGTAGCACCGGCCCCGCGTGTGATCGCCGCTGCGTCCGCAGGGGCGCTCGCGTCGTATCGTGCGAAGAACACAGGCATGCGGGGGTGCGCGTATGACGAACTGGGTGACCGTCCTCGAGGTGACAGATCTGCCGCCGGACCGGCCGGTCACGGTGCGTGTCAACGAGCGCGACCTCGCGCTCGTCCGTTGCACGCAGGCCGACCTGCCACACGTCGTCGACAACCGCTGCCCACATCGTGGCGGACAGCTCGGCGACGGCTCGGTACAGGGCGACAACATTATTTGCCCGCTACACGGCTACGACTACGACCTCCACTCCGGCATCTCCCGGTTTGACACCAGCGAACGCATCGCCGTCTACCCCGTGCGCGTCCACCGTGGCGAAATCCAGGTCGACGCCGACGAGGTGCCAAAGCTGCCGACGGCCCACGACGAGGGTTACCTCGAACGCTGGGCGCGACCAAAGGATGCAGGCATCGACCACTACGGCTACCTGCAGGCCCTGCGTGGCGGCACCCCACCGGTCAGCGCGATGGGCACCGAACTGCCACTCGAGCCGCGCTGGACCGACATTCTGCTGCTGCCCGGTCAGCTCGCGCGCCGCCCGCTCCTGGCCGATGAACCGGTATCGCTGGCGACGACGATCGGTCGCCGCGCGGAACGACCGCTCCAGCTCGATCTGCCGTTCTTCGTCTCGCACATGTCGTTCGGGGCGCTCTCCGCGAGCGCCAAGCAGGCACTCGCGCGCACCGCCCGCGAGCTGGGCACCGCCATCGGCAGCGGCGAAGGCGGCATGCTCGAGGCCGAGCGAACCGCTGCCGGCGATCGCTACATCTTCGAGATGGCGAGCGGCTACTTCGGATGGGACGACGAGCACATCGCACGAGCCAACGCCGTCGAGATCAAGATCGGCCAGTCCGCGAAGGCCGGCTCCGGCGGGCTGCTTCCGGCCGATAAGGTGACCCCGGAGATCGCCGAGGTGCGCGGCCTCGCGCCCGGCCAGGCAGCGCACTCACCCGCCCGCTTCACCGACATCGACTCGACGGACGACCTGAAGGCACGCGTCGAGGAGATCCGCGAGCATCTGAATGGGGCCCCCGTGGGCGTCAAGTTCGCCGCCGGTCGGGTGGAGGAGGACCTCGACGTCGCGATGGCCATCGGTGTGGATTTCGTCACGATCGACGGCCGCGGCGGTGGCACAGGGGCCGCGCCCAACGTGCTCAAGGACAATCTCACGATCCCGATCCAGTACGCCCTGCATCGGGCCCGCCGGCATCTCGACCAGCATGGCGTGAGCGACCTCGATATCGTCGCGACCGGCAACTTCCGCACCGCGGGCGACATCGCGAAGGCGCTCGCCATGGGCGCCAGCGCCGTGGCGCTCGCTACCGCCTCGATGATCGCGATCGGCTGTCAGCAGTACCTCGCCTGCCACACCGGCAACTGCCCGGTCGGCATCGCCACGCAGCGCGCCGACCTCGAGGCACGCTTCGACATCGAGCTGTCGACCGACCGAGGGCTGCGCACGCTGGGCGCCATGCGCGATGAGCTGCTCCTGCTGGCGCGCGCGACGGGGGTGGCCAACATCCACGACCTCGACACGGACGACCTGGCGACGCTTGACTCGGAGATCGCCGCGCACACCGACATTCGGCACGCCTGAGGTCGAAGGCTCGAGTCAGCTCGCCGTGACGAGGCCGAGCGCTGAGCGCCAGATCGCGTTGCCGTCGTCATTGCCGAGCAGCGACTCACAGGCGCGTTCGGGGTGCGGCATCATGCCGAGCACGTTGCCACGTTCGTTGAGGATGCCGGCGATGCCGCGCGCAGAGCCGTTCGGGTTCGCCTCGGCGGTCAGCTCGCCCTCCGGCGTGGCGTAGCGGAAGGCGACGCGGTCGCTGTCCTCGAGCAGGTCGAGCGTGGCGTCGTCGGCGACGTAGCGCCCCTCCCCGTGCGAGACAGGGACGAGGTAGCCCCGCTCGGCCTCGAGGTCGCGCGTCCACGGCGACATGGCGTTCGAGGGGACGAGCCACGCGTCTTCGCAGCGGAACTGCAGCGAGTCGTTGCGCATCAGGACGCCGGGGAGCAGTCCCGCCTCGCAGAGGATCTGGAAGCCGTTGCAGATGCCGATGGTCAGCCCGCCAGCCTCGGCGTGACGCTCCACGGCCGCCATGATCGGAGAGAAGCGCGCGATCGCGCCGCAGCGCAGGTAGTCGCCGTAGGAGAAGCCCCCGGGCAGCACCACCAGCTCGTCCGGCTCGAGGTGCTCCTCGCGGTGCCAGACGCGCCGCGTCTCTACGCCGAGGCCCTCCAGGGCCCAGATGCAGTCGCCGTCGCTCCAGGTGCCGGGAAAGACCACCACCGCCGCGCGCATGGCCGCTCCTCGCAAGTCCACGGGGGAGGCCCCGAGTATAGAGACGCGTCCACTTAGCCTCGAACGCTGCGTCGGCCAGGGCCCCGGCTCAGGCGTCGTCCTCGCCGAGCTCGCGAGCCGGCGTCTCGGACGTCGGACGCGACGACGGCGCCGGAGGTACGAGCTCGTCGTCGGCGCCCGGCCCCGGCGGTGACGCGCCGGTCGAGACCGGCGCCGACGTCGGCGTGGCAGGCGGTACCGCGGACGGCGGGGCCGCTTCGGTGGGTTGTAGCTGCCCAGAGGCGTCGCGCGGCGGTAACGGAGCGACCTCGCGCTCGCGCAGCTCGCGATCGGTGGGCTCGGGGTACTCCACGCGCGGGTGGTACACGGCCGCCAGCGCCTGCGCGTAGGACTGCGCCACCACGCCCAGGTCGCGCATCGAGATGTCACAGTCGTCGAACTGGCCCTCGTCGATGCGCTCCCGGATCGTCGCGTCGATGATCTCGCGGATACGCTCAGCGCTGCGATCGTTCGAGGCGCGAACGGTCGCCTCGGACGCGTCGGCGATCATGACGAGCGCCGTCTCTCGCGTGCGCGGCTTCGGTCCGGGGTAGCGGAACAGCGCCGGGTCGATGTCGGGATCGGCCGCCGCCGCGCGGCGGTAGAAGAACGAGGCGGTGCGGGTCCCATGGTGCTCCGGGATGAAGCGCACGATCGCCTCCGGCAGGCCTTCGTGGCGCGCCATCTCCTCGCCGCCGGTGACGTGCTGGAAGATGACGCGCGTGCTCTGCAGCGGGTCGAGCCCGTCATGCGGGCTCTCTTCGCCAGCCAGGTTCTCGGCGAAGAACTGCGGCGACACCAGCTTGCCGATGTCGTGGTAGTACGCGCCGACGCGCACGAGCAGCGGGTCGGCGCCGATGCGATCCGCCGCGCGCTCACCAAGGTTGCCGACGAGGATCGAGTGCTGGAACGTGCCCGGCGCCTCGTCCTGCAGACGGCGCAGCAGCGGGTGGTTGAGCTGTGCCAGCTCCATCAGCTCGAGGCGAGTGATGATGCCAAAGGGCCGGCTCAGCAGGACAAACGTACCAACGGTGACCAGCGCCGCCATCACCCCGCCGACCACGGTCGCGCTGGCGATCCACACGAGGTCGACCGCCCGGCGGTCTGCGTCGACCAGCCAGACCGCGAGCACCGCCGCACCGACCGCCGCGGCCGCGACGAGACCAGCAACGAGGTAGCGCTGCAGCCGGTCCGCCCGCACCACCACGAAGATGCCAGCCAGCGATCCGGCCGCGGTGGCCAGCGCGACCCGAGCCAGCTCCAGTTGTCCGGCGTCGCCGGCCGCCTCGATCGAGGGCAGGTAGACAGCGATAAACGTGACGAGGCCGGTCAGGACCATCGCGATCAGCACCGCCACCGAGACCTCGAGCAGCACGGCCGCCGCCATCGGTCCCGCGACGATGGGCAGCGCGTGCGCGAGGAAGTGGCGTTCGAGGTCGGGGAAGATCAGCGGATACGAAAACTTCGCGGCGGCCACCGGGACCAGCAGCAGCAGCGCAAACAGCAGCATCCGGCGCGCGCTGCCCAGCGTCTCCGGCCGCATGATGCTGACGTAGCCGCCGATCGCCACGCCCGCGAGGATCGAAACGACGATCGTCGCGATCACCGAGTCGATGTCGACGCCGCCGGTCCAGATATCGAGCGCTGCGAGCGCCTCGACATCGGCATCGCTGAGGATGTCGCCGTCGGAGACGATGATCGATCCGGTGGCGAAGCTGCGTGACACGGGCGCCACCTGCCGCCGCGCGTTCTCGCGCAGTTGCTCCGTGGCGGCATCGTCGATCGTGAGGGTAGGACGTACGAGCGGCGTGATCAGCTCGGCGAGGGCGTCCCGCTGTGCGGGCGAGAGCAGCGGCGACAGCGCGCCGACCGCCCGCAGCTGCGCCTCCTCCAGGTTCTCTTCGTCGATACCCTGCGGGTCGGCGAGCGTCGTACCGAGAGCGGTTCGCGCCTCCTCGGCGAATGCCTCCCACTCGAGGTCGGTGACCGTGGCAAATGTCGCAGCCGCGTCTTCCGTCAGCTCGGGTACGCGAACGCGCCGGATCTGCGACTCGCGCGCCGAGGCGGAGAGCCCGAAGTTGACGCGGGTGTCATCGATTTCGAGCAAGAGCCGATTGAGTTCATCGAGCTGGGCTCCGCGCACCTCCGTGTCCTGCACGCGCACGTCGGGTACGGCTTCGGCGGCTGCCAGCCGCAGCTGCTCGGTCAGCACCGCGGACTCGTAGGTGGTAGAACGCGGGGCCACGATGGTGCGGTTGACGGAGGACCCGGCGGAGAGGTCCAGGCCACCGGGGAACCAGGGGAACAGGATCGCGAACAGCGCGATCGCAACGAAGACGCCGATCAAGACCGCGCCGCGGCTCCCCTCGGCGGTGGCAACGGCGGCGGAAGCGGCACGATTGCGCATCGGAGCCCCTCGTGGGCTAGCCCGCCAGCCGCTCTCGCACGAGCGCGTTGGCTTCGCGGCCATCGGCGCGCCCGGCGATCTTGCCCATCAGCGGCCCCATGACCTTGCCCAGGTCGTCCGGCCCGGCCGCGCCCACCTCCGCGATCGTCTCCTCGACCAGGGCCGCGAGTTCGTCGGCGGCGAGCCCGGCGGGGAGGAAGGAGTTGATGATGTCGAGCTCGATCTGTTCGCCCGCGACAAGGTCGTCGCGGCCGGCCTTGCCGTACTCCTCTATCGAGTCGCGGCGCTGCTTCGCCTCCTTCTGTAGCACACCGATCACCTCGTCATCGTCGAGCTGGTGCTGAGCCTCGATCCGGGCGTTGTCGATGGCGGCGACGAGAAGCCGCAGCGCATCGCGACGGTCCGTGTCGCGGTCACGCATCGCCTGCTTCACGCCGTCGCGAATCTCCTCGGCGACGCCGGACGTGACGTCTGACATGGTGTGCGTTCCCGTTCCAGCCCCGCGTGGGCTCCAAGATACCTCAGCGTCTCGACAGGTCGAAGCGTCCACCGACGACAAACCCCGGGCACAGGCCCGGGGTGTCGATCTCGAATGCTCCGCTGGGCGCTAGAAGGGCCGAGTCTGGCGCTGACGCGCCATCGCCTTGCGCAGCTTGCGACGGCGCGCGGCTTCCTTCTTCTTGCGGCGCTCGGAAGGCTTCTCGTAATACTCGTGCCGACGAGCGTCAGTCAGAATGCCATCTGCCTGCACACGCTTCGTGAAGCGCCGCAGCGCCGCCTCCAGCGACTCCGACTCACCAACCACGACTTCTGACACATGTCCTCCGAGGCTCTCTGGTGTTATCTGCGGCGCATCCGTTCGGCGCATCCGCAGTGATCGATCGTAGGCAACGACCCGCGCACCCGTCAATCGACGATCACGAGCAGTTTCTGGTTACCTCGTGGCTGGACTAGTCCGCCGAGGGCAGCACCTTCGGCTGCAGCTCTTCCATCCCACGAGCGTCCACGTTGAGGTCGCACTCACCCGGCTTGATGCAGAGCACCTCGATGCCGGTGAGCTCGTCCTTGTAGCGCTTACCAAGTGCCACTGCCATCGTGCGGCTCCCTACAGCTGCTCGAGCGGGGTGGTGCCGCAGCGCAACTCCCCCTCATCGGCGCCGCGAGTCACGATGAACTCGGCCTGGCAGTCCGGGCATCGGTACCGCTTTCCCGTTTCGACGGCCATGATTACCCCTCATGCAACCGGCATTCGGCCGGTGATCCCCTCGCCGGAAGCGATCTCGCTGGATGCTCCGTGGTTCGTGGCTCAGCGATTGTGAAGTGGTGCGCGCATAGCGTCTAGCGCCCCGAGCCACTCGGACGCCTACGGATCGGTGTTCTTGAGCCAGGTCACCATCGAAGAGATCTCATCGGGGTCGAGCCCATGCTGGCCCCAGGCCGGCATGATCGCGCCACGCCCGTTCGTAATCGTGTCGATGTAGAAGTCGTCGGGCTCGGTCAGCTGGTCACGCGTCAGCGGCAGGCCAATGCCACCCTCACGCTCCTGACCGTGGCAGACCGCGCACGTGGTGGCGAAGAAGTCGCGCACCGGCAGGTCGTTGACGATCGCCAGCTCCGAGGGATGCGCCCCGCCACCGTCATCCGGCGTACCGGTGGACGTGGGCTCCGCCGTGCCGTCGCTCGGCGGCGGTGTAGCCACCAGCGGGTCGCGCTCACGGAACTCGGTCAGCGTGGCGGCGTTGTACTGGCCACAGTTCGAGGTCGTGATCGCAAGGCTCGGCACCTCGGCCGAGCCAACCAGTGCCTGCGCCGCGAAGATCTCGTCCACCTGCTCGTCCGACAGCAAGTGCTGCTCGTGCGCCAAGTAGATGCCGCCGTCGGCGATGCCGGTTGCAACATACTCCGCGGTCGCCTGGTCGGCACCGATGACGCCGCCCTCGAGGCGCCCGAAGGTTCCTCGGCCGAAAGCGAGCGCTGCCTCCTTCAAACCGACTGCGTCGAATGCTTCGAGCGCCGTGGTGATCGTCAACTCCTTCGACGCAAGACGGTCGAGGATACCTCTCTCGGCAGCGAGATCCGACGCGCCGAAGCCTTCGAACTCGGCGACCGCGTCGTCCACGGTGATCGCGCCAGCGATGAGGCTGGAGAAAATGCCGGCCTTCGGCGCGAGCTCGTTCGTTTCGAGGTCGTGCTCGAGCGCGAACTCCTCGACGATGTCCCAGCGGCCGGCGGTGATCAGCTCGACGACGTAGTCGACCTGGATGCGGGACAGCGGGCCGCCCTGTGCTTGCGACCAGACGGGCATGAACGAGCCGGTGCGACCACAGCTGATGGTGTTGTGGAGGAAGCCACGAATGCCATCCGCCTCACCGTCAGGCGTGGCGGCGAGGCCAAACTCATTGCCTTCGCGGAGGATCAGGAAGGCGCTGGTCTGCAGTTGCGGAGCGATGTGGCCCTCGCCCTCCATGCCATGACAGCCGCGGCAGTTGTTTACAAAGATGGCCGCACCGCGGTCGGCGAAGAGCTCGGCCTGGTTGTCCTCGGCGTCCGAGGAGCGCGTCGGCTCCCACGCGATGTACGCGCCGTAGACGACGAACGACAGGAACAGCAGCCCGATCATGGCGTTGACCTGCTTGCTGGTGTTCATGCGTCTCTGTCTACCCCTCGCTCAGCGTTCGGTGGGGGCCGTTAGGCCATCAGCTCCTCGGGCGTCATCGCCCGGTCAGGGTTGTCCGGACCGCCGGAAGTGATCTCCCCGGTCTGAACGGTGATATTGCCGTTGCCATCGACCTCGACCTTCATCGAGTCCATGGAGCGCGGCGCCGGGCCGAAGACCCGCACCCCCGCCATCGTGTACGTCGAGCCGTGGCAGGGGCACTGGAACCAGTTCGGTCCGCTGAACCCAGCGGGCGCCGCCGCATTGTTCTTCCACGGCACCGTGCAGCCAAGGTGTGGGCATTTGCGCCAGAGAGCGATCAGACCCGATCCACCGCCCGATCCGCCGTCTCGGGGATCCGCGGGGTCGAGGTTCGCCAGCCAGAACTGGCCAGCCAGGTTCGGCTTCGGGTCGCCGCCGACCGGGTAATCCGCCACTTTGCCCGCCGCCACCGGACCGCCAAAGCCGAGCACGTTGCGCGGGTAGAAGAAGTCGAGGAACAGGCCGACTGAACCGAGCAGCGTGACGCCGAGGCCGGTCCAGAACGAGGCCTGGATGAAGCGGCGACGGCTCAGGTCGCGATCGATCGGCGAGACCTGAGCGGCCGTGACTGCCTCCGGCGCGGCGACCTGCGTCTTGCGCGTCGTCAGCGCCTCGCGCCAGGCGTCCGTCGCCGAAACCTCCGGGGTCGCACCAGCCTCTTCGGGGGCCTCGACCTCGGTGGTGGTCTCGTTCGTCACTGGTTGCTCCTTGCGTCACGGCACAGGCCGTTCGGCTGGCGGGCGGTCCCGCCGTTTCTATTCGTGGACGAAAATCGTGTACGGAATGAGCTCGAGTCCCGCCCCGCGGAAGTACACGCCCACGATCGTGAGTGTCACGAAAACGGAGATGAATCCGGAGAACTGGATCAGCATATGGTCGCGTTTGGTCTTCGCCAGCCCGACGCGCCATGCCGCCGCGGCCAACAGGATCGGCAGGCCGATCATCATCGTCACCGGGATGATCTGCTCCACAATCATGGCCGGAATGTTGACGTCCAGGTCCACCTTTGGCAGCCCGAGCAGATCCGTACGCAGCACCTTCAAGCCCAGCGGCACCGTCTCCAGCTCGCTCGGCCAGTTGATCTCGTTCTGGATGGCGCGCAGATTGCGCAGCCAGTTCAGGCGCTCCGGCCACTCGACGAAGTCCGGATTGAGCGTGCCGTCAGACAGGTTCCGATCGGTCCCGGGGTTGCGAATGATCTCGTACAGCTGCACGTGCTTGCCGGCGTCGTAGAAGATCAGCCCGACCGTGCCCACGGCGCCGACGACCGCGCCGACGATCGTGTTCATCCACGCCCGAGGCGTGGCAAACCACTCGCCCTGACCCTTGAGCTCGCGGTCGAAGTACGGGATCGCCCCCAGCGCGACCAGGGCCACCGTCGGCACAATCACGCCCGCCAGTGCGGGGTGCATGTGCAGCAACAGCTCCTGCAGGTTCAGGAAGTACCACGGCGCCTTCGAGGGGTTGGGCGTGACGGCGGGGTTGGCCTTGTCGAGCAGGATCGAGTCGATCAGCACGGAGAGCACCGTCAGCGAAATCGTGAAGACCACCGCCGCAATGAACTCGATGAAAACGAGGTCGGGCCAGACGAGCAGCTCTTCCTCGCGGGCGCGGGTCTGGCGCGCGCGGACCGCCTGTGAGACGGGTTGCTCCTGCGCCGGGTTCGCGACTGCCATCAGTACCCCTTGGCCCTACAGCGGCCGGGCGAGTCCGCCGTCACGGCGGATGCGCCAGAAGTGCACGGTCATGAAGACGGCGGCCAGCAGCGGCAGGCCGATGACGTGGAGTGTGTAGAAGCGAATCAACGCTGCCTGCCCGACCTGGAAGCCACCGACGAGGACGAAGCGGTTAGGCTCGCCGAGGATCGGCGCGGAGCCGACCATGTTGGTGCCCACGGTGATGGCCCAGATCGCCAGCTGGTCCCACGGCAGCAGATAGCCGGTGAAAGAGAGCAGCAGCGTCAGCACGAGCAGCACCACGCCGACCACCCAGTTGAATTCGCGTGGCGGCTTGTACGCGCCGGTGTAGAAGACACGCATCATGTGCAGCAGCACGGTCAGCACCATGCCGTGCGCCATCCAGCGATGCAGGTTGCGCATCAGCTGGCCGAACCGCACGTCCGTCTCCAGCGCCAGGATGTCCTCGTACGCCCGGTCGACCGAAGGCACGTAGTAGAACATCAGCAGCACGCCGGTGATCGTCAGGCCCAAGAACAGGAAGAACGACAGTCCACCCAGGCACCACGTGTGCGTGATCTTGACGTGCGTGCGGTGGATGCGCGTCGGGTGCAGGTGCAGGAAGACGTTGGTCGCCACGGCCAGCATCTGGTTGCGGGGCGTGCTGGGATATCCCGAACGGAAGATCGAACGCCAGACGCGGTTGCTGAAGATCGCGTCGTAGAGCCGGTCGCCGACGGTTCGGCGTTCCGGGCGCTCACCTGTCGCCATCGATCAGGCCTCCCACCACTTGCCGAGTAAGGCAAGCACAGCCAACGAGCCCAGGATGGTGATGAAGACGCCGAGGAGCTCCAAGCCTTCGCCCTGACCGAGCATCTGGAATCCTTCCAGGACGGTCGCAGCGCGACCTCCGGAGTCCTTCGTGTCGATACCGGATCAATAGTGCACTGCACCCGTGGCACCGGCTATCCCGCTCAGCAAACGGGACCGCGCCGAATGTAGCCAGCGGCGCTGTTTAGGGTCAAGGAAACGCCCGCCCCTGCATGTCGCGCGTGATGCGCTCTAGGCGTCCGCCCGAGGCTCTCCGCCCGATGCACCCGAGGTACCTTCGACGTCGCTCGACGCTGAGACCCGCGGCACGCCGCCGCGTCGCAGCCGCCAGATGCCACGCAGGTCCTTGATCGCGGTGCTCACGATCGCGACGCGCGAGTCGGGGTCGTCCGTCCATCGCACCGGCACCTCGCGCAGGCGATAGCCGTTTTCCTGCGCGATCAGCAAGAGTTCGGAGTCGAAGAACCACGCGTTGTCGCGAACCAGCGGGACGACGCTGCGCGCCACCTCGGTCGAGATGCCCTTGAACCCACACTGCGCGTCGCTGACCTTGAGCCGCCCGATGTGGTTGAGGATGAAGACGTACGTGCGCGAGATCAGCTCGCGCCGCCAGCCGCGCTCGGTCTGCGACCCCTCGGCCAGTCGCGAGCCGTAGCTGACGTCCGCCTCGCCCGCCGCGATCGGATCCACTAGCGCCGGCAAGTGTGCGAGGTCGGTCGAAAGGTCGACGTCCATGTAGCAGGCGACATCGGCCGGCGAGGTGAGCCAGGCGGTGCGCAGCGCAATCCCGCGGCCCTTGACCGGCACCGAGAGCGCGGCCACGCGGCCGGGGTGCTGCGCCTCGAGCGCTCGCGCCACCTCGAGCGTGCGGTCCGTCGAGGCATTGTCGGCGACGACGATGCGCCACTCGTGCTCCGGGTGCTCGTCGCAGAACGCCAGCACACGCTCGACGCTGTCGGCGAGCACGTGCTCCTCGTTGTAGCAGGGGATGACGATGTCGACGCTGGCCATGGCGGGGTCCCTACCGGCGGCGGCTAATGCCGAAAGTGGCGGACGCCGGTCGCGACCAGCGACACGCCAAGGCGGTTCGCGGCCTCGATCGAGTCCCCGTCGCGAATCGAGCCGCCCGTATGCGCGATGACGGTGCAGCCGGCCTCCGCACAGACCTCGACCGTGTCCGGGAACGGGATGAGCGCATCAGTCGCGGCCACGGCGCCCTGTGCGCGTTCGCCCGCCTGCTGCTGACAGAGGCGGGCGCTGCCGACGCGGTTCGGCTGGCCGGCGCCCATGCCGATCAGCACGCCATCCTTCACGAAGACGACCCCGTTCGACTTCACGTGCTTGCACACCAACCAGGCCAGCCGCAGATCCGCCAGCTCCGCCGCCGAAGGCTCGCGGTCGCTCGTCACCTCGAACGCCACGTCCTCCGACACGTCGGCCGTCTGCAGCAGCATCGCGCCGCGGATGCCGCGCGCCTCGACACGCTCGCGGTGCGGGTCGCCGGTCGTCGCCTCGAGGATGCGCAGATCCTTCGACTTCTTCTTGAGGTGTGCGAGGCCATCCTCGGTGTAGCTCGGCGCGATCACGATGTCGTAGCGCATGCGCACGCCGGACTCCGGGTTCCGCACCTGACGCAGGGCGTCTGCCAGGTCGAAGTCGAGCGGCCGGTTGACCGCGACGATGCCGCCGTACGCCGAGAGATAGTCACCCTCGGCCAGCGCCCGCTCGTACAGCGGCGTCAGCGGCGCATCCGCGCCGCCCACCGCGAAGCAGGCCGGGTTCGTGTGCTTGATGATCGCGACCGCCGGCTCGTCGACATCGCAGACGAGGTTGAACGCGGCGTCGGCGTCGAGAAAGTTGACGTACGACATCCCGAGTCCGTGGTGCTGCTCGAAGGCGCAGATGCCCTCCACCGGCTGGCGCACCGAATCGAGGCGGTAGAACGCGCCCTGCTGGTGCGGGTTCTCGCCGTAGCGCATCACCTCGACACGGCTCATCGCCAGTGTCAGTTGCTCGGGCAGCGGGTCGGACTCCCCGCGCAGGTACTCGGCGATCGCCGTGTCGTAATGCGCGACATGCTGGAACGCCTTCGCCGCCAGCTCGCGCCGCGTCCCGGCGTCGACACCGTCCGCCGACCCGTCGGCCGAGCGCAGCGCCTCGAGGATCGCGTCGTAGTCACCCGGGTCGATCAGCGGCACGACCGAGGGGTGGTTCTTCGCCGCGGCACGGATCATCGTTGGCCCGCCGATGTCGATCTCCTCGAGGGCATCGGCGAGCGTGGGGTCTCCGCTGGTCACGGTCTCGACGAAGGGATAGAGGTTGCAGGCAACGAGGTCGATCGCCGGGATGTTGTAACGCTCGACCTCCGCCTCGTCCTCGGCGAGTCCTCGGCGGTAGAGCAGGCCGCCATGGACCTTCGGGTGCAGCGTCTTGACGCGGCCGCCCAGCATCTCCGGGCTGCCGGTCAGGTCCGCGACCTCCGTCACCGGCAGCTCGGCCTCGCGCAGCGCCCGTGCTGTGCCGCCGGTCGCCACGAGCTCCCAGCCGAGGTCATGCAGGCCGCGGCCGAACTCGGCCACGCCACGCTTATCGTAGACAGCGAGGATCGCTCGCATCCCTGCCCCTCCCCGCTCGCTCTGTCGGTCCGTCAGTCTGCCGTGGGGATCCCGCGCAGCACCGGCCCGTCGCCGCGCTCGACCACTTCGCCGAGGCGCCAAGACCCCTGGACCGCCGCGAGGCAAGCCTCGGCGCTCGCGGCGTCTACGGCCAGCACCATGCCGACGCCCATGTTGAACGCTCGCCACATCTCGATCTCCTCGACCCCACCCTGGCGCGCGATCAGTTCGAAGATCGGCGGCGGCGTCCAGCCCGATGCGTCCAGCTCCGCCGCCAGCGTCTCGCCAAGGATGCGCGGCAGGTTGCCCGGCAAGCCACCGCCGGTGATGTGCGCTATGCCGTGCAGCCCACCCTCCGCGCTCGTGCGCGCCGCCAGCACCGCGCCGACGAAGGAGGGGTGGACCGCGCCCAGCGCATCGCCAAGCGTGCCGCCCAGCTCCTCGTAGGTCGTCTCGAGCAGCTCGCGGTCGTGGTCATCGCCCAGGCCTTTGCCGATCGCCCACACCTCGCGCACGAGCGAGTAGCCGTTGGTCATCAGTCCGTTCGAGGGCAGCGCGATCAGCACGTCACCGGCCTCGACGGCCGCCGGATCGATCAGCTCGGCGCGCTCCACGACGCCGACGACAAACCCCGCCAGGTCGAAGTCGCCGGGGCGGTACATGTCCGGCATCTCAGCCGTCTCGCCGCCGAGCAGCGCCATCCCGTGCTCGCGGCAGGCCGCGCCGATGCCCTCGAGGACGCGCACACGCGCCTCCGGGCCGAGGTCGGCCGTGGCGAGATAGTCGAGGAAGAACAGCGGCTCTGCGCCCATGCAGGCCAGGTCGTTGACGTTGTTGATCACGACATCGCGCCCCGCGTCTTCGTAGCGGTCGCGCGCAGCGTGGATCAGCACCTTCGTCCCCACGCCGTCGGTCGCCGCCACCAGCACCGGCTCCTCGTACTGACCGAGGCGGAACAGCCCGGCGAAGCCCCCAACGTCCGTGATCACCTCGGGCCGCGACGCCGCGCGCGCGATGGCGGCGATGCGAGGGATCGTCGCCTCGTACGCGTCGACATCGACGCCGGCGCCGGCGTAGGTGACCGGGTCAGGCGGTTGCGTCATATCGGCTGGGTCATGGCGTCTGCGCCGGGTCATGCATCCGCGCTGCCTCGATGCCGCCGATCAGGAGTGCGGGCGAACGGGGACGCCGTGGCGGTCGAGCGCGTCCTCCGTCTCGAGCGCGAACTTGTCGAACTGCAACGGCACCTCGCCGGGGTAGTCCCCGGTGAAGCAGGCCGTGCAGTGCCGGTTCGCGCCGAGGTTCGTGGCGGCGATGGTGCCCTCCACGCTCAGATACCCCAGCGAATCGGCGCCGATGTGTTCGAGGATTTCCTCGGTGGTGCGCTGCGCCGCGATCAGTTCCCCGCGCGTCGCCATGTCGACGCCGTAGAAGCAGGGATGCTGGATCGGTGGCGAGGTGATGCGCATGTGCACCTCGGCTGCGCCGGCGTCGCGGATCATCTGCACGATCGGCGGCGTCGTGGTGCCGCGCACAATCGAGTCGTCGACGACCACCACACGCTTCCCCTCAAGGACCTCGCGTAGCGCGTTGAACTTGAGCTGCACCCCCTGGTCGCGCAGTCGCTGGTCCGGCTCGATGAAGGTTCGCCCCACGTAGCGGTTCTTGATCAGCCCCTCGGCATAGGGCAGCCCCGCCTCCTGCGCGTAGCCGATGGCCGCCGCAGTCGCCGAGTCCGGTACGCCGATCACGATGTCGGCTTCGACCGGGTGCTCGCGCGCGACGTTGGCGCCCATGCGCATGCGCATGGGCTGCAGCAACTCGCCACCGAGGTAGCTGTCGGGCCGCGCGAAGTAGATCGACTCGAAGAGGCACAGCGCCTCGCGCCCTTCCGGATGCACCTCCAGCGGCTCGCCGATCGGGAAGCTCGAGGTCATGCCCTCAGCGTCGAGGCGCACCAGCTCGCCGGGCTCCAGCTCGCGCACGAACTCCGCGTCCAGGTGCGACAGCGCGCAGCTCTCGGAGGCGGCGATCCAGCCGGACCCAACCTCTTCAGAGTTGTTGAGCCGCCCGATGCAGAGCGGCCGAATGCCCAGCGGGTCGCGGGCCGCGTACACGGCGTCCGGGGTCAGCACCGTGATCGAGTAGGCGCCGTTCGCGCGGCGCATCAGTTCCTCGAAGCGATTCTCGATCGTCTCACCCGCACCGCTGACAAGGATCTGGCCGAGCACCTCGGTGTCCGTCGAAGTTTCGAAGCGGATGTCCTGTTCCTCGAGGTCAGCGCGCAGCACGTCCGCGTTGACGACGTTGCCGTTGTGCGAGATGGCCAGTTCGCCGTGCACGCCTCGGACCACGAACGGCTGTGCATTGCGCTGCACACTCGACCCGGTCGTGGAGTAGCGGGTGTGCCCGATCGCCGCGCGGCCCGGGAGCGTGGAGAGCGCCTCTTCGGTGAAGACCTGCGTCACCAGGCCCATCTCCGCGTAGAGATGGATGCGCTTGCCATCAGTCGTCGCGATGCCCGCGGACTCTTGTCCACGATGCTGCAAGGCATGCAGACCGAAAAAGGTCAGGTTGGCGACATTCTCGCCGGGGGCGAAAACGCCGAAGACGCCGCACTTCTCGCGCAGGCTATCCAGTGTGGTCTCCCCGCGATCGCTCACCCGAGGACTGGAGAACCAAGTGTACCACCGGGGGGGGAGGGGGGGGGGGGGGGAGCGCTGTCCCCGGCGACGACTGCACCGCTATTTACCCTCGTCCACCACCGCCCTCACGCCGAGGGTGTGCAGTCGTTGGTGCTCGATCTTGGTGCAGCGGTCCATCACTACCTGCAGGCCCGCGGCGCGCGCCCTGGCTGCCGCCTCGTCGTGAGTGATCGCGAGCTGCATCCACACCGCCGAGGCGCCTGCGGCGATCGCGTCGTCGACGACCGGCGGGACGTGCTCCGAACGGCGGAAGATGTCCACGATGTCGACCGGCTCGGGGAGGTCCTCGACGCGGTCGTAGACCGGCTGGTCGAAGATCGTCTCTTCGTTCGGGTTGACGAAGTACACCGTGTAGCCTGCGTCGATCAGGTAGCGCGAGACGTCGTTCGACGGGCGTCGAGGGTTGCTCGACGCGCCCACGACGGCGATCGTTCGCGCGTCGCGCATCAGGCGCAGCGCGTCCTCGAGGTCTGCCGCTGGTCCGTTTGTCTCGCTCACTCGGACGCCTCTCCCCCCGCCTCGTCGACTCGACGATAGCGCCGCCGCGCAACCGGCGGCTCGGCCTCGTCTCCATCAGCCGCCGCGTCAGCGTCGGCGTAGTCCTCGAGCGCCCACGCGGGCAGCGCGCCGAGGACCGCCTCCGTGCCGGCCATCGCGGCCAGCGCCGAGGCGAGTTCGTTCGCGCGCTCCAGCGCCTCGTCCGCCATCGGACGTGCCGCAGCGACCTCGGCGATGTCGAACGAACGGTCGTTGTCTTTCACGAGCCGCACGCTCCAGGACACCACCTCCTGCAGATCGCCGCTGCCCAGCTCCTCCTCGAAGTCGCCGCTCACTTCGATCTGCGCGATGCGCCAGAACGGGACGAGTTCGTGCGTGCCGATGCCGAGCCCGAGGAAGCCCTGTTGCCAGCGCGCCGATTTCTTCGCCCGCTCCATCAGGAAGCTCGCGCCAACGAGGTTGTAGACGAGCCCGAGAATCGCCGCCGGGCCCATGAACAGCGTCACGAGCAGCAGTACGAGCAGCACCCATATCGGCAGCCGGTCGAGGTACGTCGCGATCAGCCACACCGCTCCGCCGGCCAGCAGCGCCTGCACCAACGGCACCACGAGCCCGGCGCGCGCCTGCTTCACCTCGATCGCTTCGTCTGAGATCAGCGCGTAGCTGCGTCGCATGGCGATGCGTCGCGTCGAGGTCGCCTCACCCGCCGGTTCGGTCATCCCAGCCACCCCTGCCGCTCCGCGGCGCGCCGGCTTCCGAGTCTATGCGCGATTGCCCGCGAGAGCAGGCGGAACCTATCCTGTGCGTCCACACGACGACCGTGCGCCGCAAGGCGGGACCCAATGCGCCGAGACCTGATGGACATCCTCGTCTGCCCCGTCTGCAAGGGCGCGCTCACGCTCAACATCGTGGAGGAAGACGATGGCGAGATCCTCGAGGGGTCGCTGCACTGCGCCGCCTGCGACGAGACCTACCCGATCAGCGAGAGCATACCGAACCTGCTGCCGCCCGACCTCCGCCGCGAGCTCGAAGCAGCGGCACAGGAGGGCAGCGAAGGATGACCCAGGAGCGTTCGCGCCAGATCGGCCAGCTGATGATGGGCGTCGCCGTGGCCCAGGTGCTGCTGTTCCTCGTCGGCGCGTCCCGCCGTAGCTACGCCGCGATCGCGCTGCCGGTCTTCGGTGGCCTCGCCGCGATCTCCGGCCTCGCCTTCTGGGTCGGCTACACGATGGCCACGACCAACTGGGATGACCCCGCCGACTACCCCGTCGAGGAGACCGAGGGCGCGCCCC
Source organism: Dehalococcoidia bacterium (assembly GCA_965226785.1). GTDB lineage: Bacteria > Chloroflexota > Dehalococcoidia > UBA2979 > UBA2979 > CBDDEC01. Next base: position 469,845 of record CBDDEC010000003.1, on the reverse strand, counting down.
CGCCCGAGACCGTCAGTTAGCTGCGCCGCCGACGCAGTTCATACCAGCGCTCGTCGACACCCGCGAGACGACGCACGCCATCGAGTTCGCGGCGAGGCAACGCGCGACGCAGCGCTTTCACGCTAACGCCGAGGCCCGGATGCACCGCCGAGCGCGCGATCTCCGCCAGCGGCACCAGCACGAACGCGCGCTCGTGGAGCATCAGGTGTGGCACCGTCAGCTCCTCGCCGCGGACGACCTCGCCCTCGATCAACGCGATGTCGATGTCGAGCGGGCGCGCCGACCAGCGCGGCGCAGCGAAGTCCCGGCCCGCCCCCGCCTCGATGCGCTTCGCGAGCCTGAGGATGTCGCGAGCGTCGAGGTCCGTCTCACCGCTCGCGGCGATGTTGGCGAAGTCGGGCTGGTCCTCCACGCCCCACGCCGCCGTCTCGTAGATCGGCGACACTGCGTCGATCGCCACCCCGCCCGCGCGCAGGCCGTCGAGCGCAGAGCGCAGTTGCTCCACCGGGTCGCCGAGGTTCGAACCGAGCGAGAGGTACACCCGCCTCGATGAGCGCGATGCCACGCCGCTAGGTCTCGCCAAGGCCGCGGACGACCGCGTCGCTGACGCGGGCGACCTGCACCATCTCGTCGACGTCGTGCACCCGCACCATGTCCACGCCCTGCTCGATCGCCAGCGCGACCGTCGCTGCCGTCCCCCAGACCCGCTCTTGCGGCGGACGGTCGATCACGTAGCCGATCGTCGACTTCCTCGAAGTCCCGAGCAGCACCGGGCGTCCGAGGCGCCGCAACTCGCCGAGGCGGCGCAGCATCTCGAGGTTCTGCACCGGCCCCCAACCAAACCCGAACCCCGGGTCGACGATCAGTCGCTCACGCGGGACGCCCGCCTCTTCGGCGATGGCCAGCGACCGCCCGAGGCCCGCACAGACGTCGCTGATCACATCGCCACCGAACTCGCGGTTGCGCTGGTTGTGCATGACGACCGCGGGCTTGCCGTACCGCGCCAGGATGCCGGCGATGTGGTCGTCGCCGCGCAGTCCGAGAACATCGTTCAGCGCATCGGCGCCTGCGTGGAATGCCCGCTCCGCCACGATCGCCTTCGAGGTGTCGACGGAGATCGGCGCGTCGATGCGGTGCCGCACCGCCGCCAGCACTGGTTCGAGGCGCTCCCACTCGTCGTGCGCACCCAGCGGGTCGTGGTCCGGCCGCGTCGACTCGGCGCCGACATCGATCAGGTCCGCCCCCGCCTCGACCATCGCCAGTGCCTGGTCGGCGGCACGCGACGCGTCGAGCACGCCGTCGCCCGAGAACGAGTCAGGCGTGGCGTTGACGACGCCCATGACGTACGTCCGCTCGCCCCACACGAACGTGCGCCCCCCGATCTCGATCGGCTCGGGCGAGGGCTCAGCAAACCTCGACGTGTCGCTCATGCCTCGATCGTACGACCGCCGACGCGCAACGGCCCCGGACGTACGTCCAGGGCCGCGCCGCTCTCGCGCTGCAAGACGAAGCTACGGTCCGAGGCTCGACCAGGCGGAGGTGTTACCGGATTCGAAGCCGTCGGTGAAGATCAGCGCCGTGTCGAGGAGCGTCGGCGTGCACGGAACCTCGCGGTCGAGGAATGGGTCGAAGTCTGAATCCCGACCCAGTCCAGTGCCATCGAAGTCATCGAATGCGGTAAAGAACGTGAACATGCCGGGACTGGTCGGATCAGCCGGCAGTGTCACGAACACCCCGTTCTGCAGCGAGAACGAGGCTGACTCGTACCCGAGGTCATCGAGCAACCCCTGGAACTGCCGGATCGGCCCGCCCCCGAAGAGCGCCAGCTGCCGGTCCTGTGTCGGCATCGGAGCGAACTGACCGGGGGCGGGACAGCCGGGAGCGACGGGTGGCTCCAGGTTCAGCGGATCGCGTGGATTCGTCTGGTCGATGAAGAGCTCATCAGAGTCGCTCCGGCCGTCGCCGTCCGTGTCCGGATTGCAGGGATCAGTTCCGAGTCGAGCCTCTAGTGCGTCGGAGAGCCCGTCGCCGTCCTTGTCCGCCGGGAGCGGCTCCTCCAGCTCCTCCGGCTCCACGATCCGCGTGTTCGTGATCGTGCAGTCGACCGGGGCTATCGGCTTCTCGTCGCTCACGCCAAACGTTGCCGAGGTACCCGGCCCATCGAAGAGCGTCGTGCTGCCCTGCGTACAAAGGATCGAGGACTCATAGTCACCAAGCGTGAGCCCCGCTGGTGACTCATTGCCGAGGCTTTCGCGCACGGTGACCTTTTCGTCGAAATCAAGACCGTTCACTGTCCCGCTGTTGCCGTCAGCCGCGCTCTCGAAAATCGGCTGGCCGTTGACGAACAGGTCGAAGCGCCCTGGGTCGTCCGCGGGAACGATCACCTTCCTCACGGTAACCTGCTCCGCATCCACGTCATCGTCGTCGCCGTTCGCCCGCGCGGATGGCAGCGAGGAACTAGCCAGCACGAACACGAGCGTCGCGACCATCGCTAGCGTCACAACGATGGCGATTGGCCCACCCTCGCCCGATAACCGGAACGTGAATCTCGACGAGCGACGATTGACCACGGTGGACCCCCTCATTGGACCCGCGCCGCCCCGTCGCAATGTTGAGGACCGGGAGCGCCAACGGAAACTATGAGCGTTGAGGGCCACGAGCAATCGCGCTATTCCGAGATTTAGCGAGAGTTCCGGGGAGATCGAAAGTATTAGTACATTCGAAAGCCGCCTAGTTCGAACCTTGAGGGGTCAACTGACCTCGATCGGCTCCTCTTCGACTGTGCCGCCCTGGCGGATGCGGTAGGCACGGACGTCGGGGGCGGACTCGTCGGCCATCGAGATCACGATGTAGAACGTGTCGGGGTACATCGGCTCGCGCTCGACTTCGCCCGGCGGGAAGAACGCCATGCGCACGTCCGTCTGCGAGGGGTAGGCCGCCGAGGCGACGTGCGAGTGGTAGATCGCGAACAGCGTCTCGCCCGTGTCATCGCGCTGCTGCTCGAGCTGCATCATTCGCAGCGGCGCCATCTCGTAGCGGTAGGGGCTGGCCGCCCCGTTCTCCACGCGATGAACCGCGGTCGGAACGCCGTCTGAGGCGTAGAACTCGCGGCCGTTCGCACTCACCGCGAGCAGGATCCCCCCTGCGTGAACCATTCCGCAGACCTCGTTCGGCAGCACGTCGTCGTCGTCAGGCGCGGCCTGCAGGGCGCGCACGCCCTCCTCGCGCGCGTGCGCGATCATGTCGTCGATCAGCTGCTGCGGGATGCGCGGCACGGCGGCTCCTCGAACGTCAGCAGGGCGTCAGCGGGTGCTCACTCCCACGGCGCTCAATCCCAGGGGATAGTTGTCGCCATCATCGAGGCAGGCGGCGCCACCGGCCAGCGACATCGTCAGGAAGTTCGTCGAGGCGGGCCAGTCGAGCGCATGCGCGATCCAGTGGTCGCGCTCCTCCTCCGGCAGCCGCGCCACGAGGTCAGCGAAGGCGACGTGCACCGCGGCCTCGCCGCTGGTCCCTCGACGATCCCCACGTCGAGGGACCAGCGGCCGATGACGGCGATGCGGCCGACGGTGCGCGTGCGCATCACCTCCGCGCTGGCGAGCTCGCGGTAGCGGTCGACCACTTCGGCGCGGAAGCGCAGGTGCAGGCGGGCGGCGTCGTTCGCCGCCAGGGCGCGCCGCAACAGGCGTTGCTGCAGCGCGCCCGAGGGTTGCGTCGTCATCGTCGCGCCGTTATTTCTCGATCGGCACGTTGATCAGCGAGCCGTACTCAGTCCACGAGCCGTCGTAGTTCTTGACGTTCGCGATGCCGAGGATGTGCTTCAGCGCGAACCAGGTGTGCGAGGAGCGCTCGCCGATGCGGCAGTAGGCGATCGTGTCGGTGTCCCCATCGATGCCGGCGCCGCTGTAGATGTCGCGCAGCTCCGACTCCGACTTGAACGTCCCGTCCTCGTTCGCCGCCGTCGCCCACGGGATGTTCTTCGCCCCGGGGATGTGGCCAGCGCGCTGCGCTGTCTCCGCCATGCCCGGCGGCGCGATGATCTCGCCATTGAACTCGGCCGGGCTGCGCACGTCGACGAGCTGCGTCGAGGCGCTCTCGACAGCCGTCAGCACCTCCTCGCGCACCGCGCGCAGGGCCGCGTCGGCCTCGCTGGCGGTGTACGAGGTCGCGCTAACCGAGGGCGCGTCGGTCGTGGTTGCGCGGTCCTCGGCGAGCCACTTCACGCGCCCACCGTCCATCAGCGAGACGTTGTCATGGCCGTACAGTTCGAGCATCCACAGCGCGTACGCGGCGAACCAGTTGTTGTTGTCGCCATAAAGCACGACATGAGTGTCGTTGTCGATGCCGGAGCCGCCGAGCAGCTCCTCGATGCCTCCCCTGGTCAGGATGTCGCGGCGCGTCTGGTCCTGGAGCTGGGTCGTCCAGTTCCAGCCGACGGCGCCCTCGATGTGGCCCTCGCCGTAGGCGTCGGTGTCGACATCGACCTCGACGAGCACGACGTGGTCATCGCCTCCGTGTTCGGCGACCCAGTCGAGCGAGACAAGCTTGTCTGCCATCTGTATCCCCCTTGCAAACGCCCGAGGCGTACCACCCCGACGTGAATTCGCCCGTGGACTCTACTCTTTCTGTGGTGCCTCGACTGGAGCCGCGGTCACGTCCCGAAACGACCCTCGGCGCACAGCAGCCCCGGACTGAAGTCCGGGGCTGCCGGTCTACCCTCGATGGTGCTTCCGCCGTTAGCCGTCCTCGCCGCTACAGGTTCGAACAGGCTCTCTGGTCGGCTGGCTGGGTCTTGCGCGCTGTGGCCGCCGCGGCGGCTCCGAGACCTCGACAGTAGGCTACCACCAGAGTTTGGTGGCGACGTCTTCCTCGATCTCGGCGTAGTCGCGGGTCCAGAGGCCGCTCGAGAGGTACTTCCAGCCGCCGTCGGCCAGGAGCACGACGATCTTGCCTCGCTCCATGCGCTCGGCGGCGCGCTGGGCGGCGCGGACGGCGGCGCCGGCGGAGATGCCGGCGAAGATGCCGGCCTGCAGCGTGAGGTCGCGCGTCACCTGGAACGAGGTCTGCGAGTCGACGACGATGCGGCCGTCGAGCACCGATTCGTCGAAGACCGGCGGGATGTACCCCTCCTCGAGGGAACGCAGGCCCTGCACCATGTCGCCAGGGTGGGGCGCAGCGGCGATGATGCGCACCTGGGCGTTGTGCTCCTTGAGCCGGCGGCCGACGCCGGTGAGCGTGCCGCCCGTGCCGAGCCCGGCGACGAACGCGTCGAGGTCCGGCAGGTCGGCGATGATCTCGGGCCCGGTCGTCTCGTAGTGGGCGCGCGGGTTGGCGGCGTTCTCGTACTGGAAGGGGAAGAACCACTCCGGGTGCTCAGCACGCAGCTCCTGCGCCATCGCCACGGAGCCGTTCGTGCCGAGGTCGCCCGGCGAGTAGATGATCTCGGCCCCAAACGCTTCGAGCAGCTCGATGCGCTCTGGCGAGACGGCGTCGGGCATGACCGCCTTCATGCCGTAGCCGCGGATCGCGGCGATGGCAGCGAGCGCGATGCCGGTGTTGCCGGAGGTGGGCTCGCAGATCGTCTGCCCCGGCGTCAACGCGCCGGAGGCTTCGGCCTCCTCGATCATGAACTTGGCGATGCGGTCCTTGACTGAACCAGTGGGGTTCTCGCCCTCGAGCTTGGCGTAGAGCCGCACGTCTGGGTTGGGCGACAGCTGCGACACCTCGACAAGCGGGGTGTCACCAACGAGGTCGAGCAGGCTTTCGTACAGCACGCGCGCCCTCCGGCGTCGGTCCCCCGCGAGCGTCGGCGGGGCTAGCCGCCCGCAAGGGCGGGGAGGATGGAGATCACGTCGCCGTCGCTGATCTCGGTGTCCTTGCCGCCGAGAAACCGAATGTCCTCGTCGTTGAGGTAGATGTTGACGAAGCGGTGCAACTCGCCGTTGCCGTTGCTCACCTGCCCGGCGAAGCCGGGGTACGCCTCGTCGATGTTCGCGATCAGCTCGCCGATGCTCGCGCCCTCAGCCTCGATCGCCCTCTGGCCGTTGACGGCCTTCTGGATGACCGAGGTGACCTGAACGGTGACGGACATGCTGGCCGGTCCCTTCGTCGTTGCCCCGCTGTCAGCGTGGGCGTCGCTCGCTCGTTCTCGAACTTGTTGTCGAACGTCAGTCATTTGTTTCGCCTGCTCTTTCCGGCTAGTCGTCTCCCGCCGTCGCAGCCGCCGGCTCCGGCACCTCGAGGGGTGGGGAGCCGCAGAACGCGTCGTAGTCGATCAGCTCGGTCACCGTCGGGTTGTCGCCGCAGAGCGGGCACGACGGGTCGCGTCGCAGCTTCATCGTGCGGAACTCCATGCTCAGCGCATCGATCAGCAGCAGGCGGTTCACCAGCGGCTCGCCGATGTCCAAGATCTGCTTGAACACCTCGGTCGCCTGGATCGAGCCGACGATGCCGGTGATGGCGCCAAGTACGCCAGCTTCGGCGCACGAGGGGACGAGCCCCGGCAGCGGCGGGTCGGGGTAGAGGCAGCGGTAGCAGCCCATGCCCGGCTTGTAGACGGTGGCCTGCCCATCGAAGAGCAGGATCGCGCCGTCGACCAGCGTCTTGCCAGCGAGGTAGGCGGCGTCGTTCACGAGGTAGCGAGTGGCGAAGTTGTCCGCGCCGTTCACGATGATGTCGTAGTCCGGGATGATGTCCATCGCGTTGTCAGACGTGATTGGCATCGGGTGCTCGATCACCTCGACGTGCGGGTTGTAGGCGGCGAGGGTTTCGACCGCCGATTCGAGCTTCGGCCGGTCTATGTCCGGTGTCTGGTGCAGGACCTGCCGCTGCAGGTTGGAGAGGTCGACGATGTCGAACTCGACGATGCCGATCGTGCCGACGCCGGCCAGCGCCAGGTAGATCGCCACCGGGCCGCCGAGGCCACCCGCGCCGACGACCAGCACCTTCGCGTTCCGCAGCTTGCGCTGACCCTGCGGTCCGACCTGCGGCATGATGATGTGCCGCGAGTACCGCATGACCTCGTCGGGGGTCAGCGCCGTCGACGCCGGGTTCGCGCCGTTCTCCGCGCTCTCAGCCATGGCTTCGTCCTCCGCTCCCTCGGCCGCTCCGCCTGCGAGCGCCGGGATCACTGCTAACTGGTCGCCGTCCTTGACGGCCGTCTCCGTGCCGTCGAGGTCGTGAATCTCCTGGTTGTTCAGATAGATATTGATGTGCGTCGGCACCTGGTGATCGGCGTCGAAGACCAGGTCGCCGAGGCCCGGATAGGCCGCCTCGAGCGCGTCGAGGACCTGCGCGACGTTGGCGCCCTCCGCCTCCACGTACTCGCGGTTGGCGGTGAGTCGCCGAAACGGCGTCGGGATGTAAACGCTCACAGGCATCAGCGGCTCACCTCGCTTCGCGGCGTCGCGTCGGTCATAGTGCCACGCTCAGATACCGCTCGCCCGTGTCGCACAACATGGTGACGACACGGCCACCCTCGCCGATCTGCTTGGCCACCTCGATCGAGGCCCAGACGTTCGCGCCGGCGGAGACGCCGACGAGCAGCCCCTCCTCGCGCGTCAATCGCATGGTCATGGCGTAGGCATCCTCATCGGAGACGCTCATCACCTCGTCGTAGATATCGCGGTTGAGGACGCCCGGGATAAACGAGGCTCCAATGCCCTGGATGCCATGTAGACCGGCGCGCCCGCCCTGCAGGATCGGCGCTCGCTCCGGCTCGACCGCCACGATGCGCGCCGCGATCCCTGTGTCACGCAGCACCTCGCCGACGCCGGTGATGGTACCGCCGGTGCCAACGCCGGCGACGAAGGCATCGAGCTGACCGCCGGTGGCCTCGACGATTTCCGGGCCGGTGCGGAGACGATGCGCCTCCGGGTTCGCCGGGTTCTCGAACTGCTGGAGCATGTGGTAGCCTTCGCGCTCGACGAGCTCCTGCGCGGCGTGGACGGCGCCGGTCATCCCTTCGATCGCGGGCGTCAAGACGAGCTCGACGCCGAAGCGCTCGAGTAGCCGGCGGCGTTCGAGACTGTAGTCCTCCGGCATCGTCAGGATCAGGCGGTAGCCCTTCGCGGCGCAGACGGCCGCGAGGCCGATCCCGGTGTTGCCTGACGTGGGCTCGACGAGGGCGTCGCCATCGCTGAGCTGCCCGGAGGCCTCGGCCGCCTCGACCATGGAGAGTGCGATGCGGTCCTTCACGGAGCCGGCCGGGTTGAACACTTCGAACTTGCCGAGCACCTCGGCCGCGCCGTCAGGGACGACGCGGTTGAGCCGCACGAGCGGCGTCGCGCCGATCAGATCGAGGACGGAGTCCGCGATCAGGGGCTTCGCGGTCACTGACCGTTCGGGTGCGTCGCTCACTTCGATCGTTCCGCCTGCACTGGCGCCGGTCCGTTCCCGCGACCGGCTCGTCCCGTTCGTCGTTCGGCGCTAGATGTTGTAGTTCAGCGCCACGTCTCGCTGACGCGCATGCTCATGTTCGTGCTGCACGAGTTCGGCGAGCGAGACGTTCGCCAGCCGTTCCCGCATGTAGCCATAGACGTCCTGCCACACCCACTGCTGTCCGCAGAGTGTGTCCTCTTCCAGCACCTCGTCGCCGACGCACTGGATCGGCGCCAGCGAGCCCTCGAGGGATTCGAGCACGTGCAGCAGGCAGATGTCGTCCGGCGACATCGCCAACTCGTGCCCACCGCTGGGACCTCGCGTGCTGCGAATGAAGCCATCGCGGCGCAGCTGCGCCAGCAGGTGGTCAAGGTACGACTCGGGGATCTGGCGGCGGCGAGCAATGTCAGCGCGTTGCACCGGCCCCTCGCCCTCGTGTTCCGCGAGATCGATCATGGCGCGGACGCCGTAATCGCCCTTGGTGCTGAGCAGCATCGTTGCTACCTCGAAGTCGCGCCAGACCCACGGCGCGCCCGCTGGCTGCGGGCGCTGCGGAGGTTCGTGACATTCACGACCAATTCACTCGACATTGTAACAGCGAGTGGGCGCCGGTATGCAAGTGGCGGCCTGCGTGAGCCCTAGAAGAAGAACGCGTTCCAGGGAGCGCGCTCACCACGGAACATGCGGTCGGCGAGCGCCAGTGCACCCTCCCGCCGTTCCTCGACCCGACCGGCGTGAGCGAGCGTGCCGAGACCGGGGCCTCCGAGGTACGCGCCTGACAGCGTGGAAGCGTCGAGCACGAGGTCGGGATCGCCCTCGGTCGGTGTACAGCTCGCGCCGTCGCTAGCGGTCTCGAGGCGGTAGCGGCCGCCGACCCAATCGCACGTCGCGTCATGGACCTCGAAGGTCAGGTCGCCCTCGGCGGCGTAGCTGCGCGCGGAGAGCGCCGCGGGGATGTCGAGCAGCCGCAGCCACAACCCGTCGTCCGTGCGGCGCACGAGGCGACGCGGGTCTTCGAGCATCCAGTACAGCGGATCGTCCGGCGCGCGGTTGTAGCAGTCGATGCGCGTGACGAGGTCGACATTGAACAGGTACTGCCAGATGGCGAAGTGCGCTTCGCCGCTCGTGGCAATGGCGAGATGCACATTCATCTGGCGCTGGCCCTGAACGAATTCGGGCTCCATCTGCCAGTCCGTCACGTCGTAGGTGGCGAAGCCCTCGTCCACACCGTCCTGCTCGTAGAGCACGTACAGCCGCTTCGAGGGCTTCTCGGCGGTGTCGGGCGGCATGAACTCGGAGTTGCCGGCCCAGATCTCCGCCGACACGTCGGTCATGCCCGGGTAGGTGCGACGCACGCGGTCGTAGAGCGCGGGCAGACGCAGCACCGCTTCTCCCCGCTCGACGAGGCAGAGGCGGCCAGGCGTTTCGAGCGTGTGCGCGAAGCGCGCGTACGCGCGCTCGATGTGCCAGTGCTCGTGCGGCGCAGCGACCTCGTAACCGAAGCGCCGGTAGATCAGGCTCTCTGAGGCGTAGAGGATCGAGGCGGCTTCTCCGCGGTCGCGGCAGTCCTGAAAGTGCGCGCGCATCATCTCCGTGAGCACGCCTTGACGGCGATGGGTTGGCAGCACCGAGACCCAGCTCAAGCCGCCCGCCGGCAGCAGCCCAGCGCCGGGGAGCGTGAGCTGGAACGTGTAAAAGGCGGAGGTACCGACGATCGAGGCGCCGTCGAACGCGGCGGCCGTGCGGTCGACCTCGAACGCCGGGCGAAAGCGGTCACGTTCCTCGGGCGTGGGCGCCGCGGCGCTGAACGCGAGCGTGCCCGCGCGCAGGAACGCCTCGAACTCATCCTCGCGGATCCGCCGGATCTCGACCACGGTGGTCCTCACTGCGCCTCGTGGCGCGCGGTGTGGAGCGGAGCGCTACCCTCCGGCGACGGCGGGGACGATCGAGACCTCGTCGCCCGTATCGAGCGTCGTGGTCAGGCCGTTGAGGAACCGCACATCCTCGCCGTTGACGAAGATGTTGACGAAGCGGCGAATCTCGCCGCCTTCGTCGAGGAGCCGCTCCTGCATCCCGGGATACGTCGCCTCGAGCGCCGTCACCACATCGCCGAGGTTGGACGCATCGATCTCGCAGCTGTCATCGTTGTTCGTCAGCGTTCGCAGCGGCGTGGGGATCTTCACGGTCACCGCCATTGGTTGCTCCTCTGTCATGCGCCGCCTCGTGGGGGCGTCGGGTTCCTCGTCACTCCGGCTCGCCGCGGAGGGCTATCCGCCCTCGACGACGTCGCCCAGCGTGGCCTCATCCACCCGCACGCCCTTGCCGCGGGCCCACTCGAGGCTGCGGTCGATCTCGTCGGCGTCGCCTTCGAGCTCCAGGACCACCCAGCCGACCGAGAGCGTGACATCGGCCATGCGGATGTTGGTGACGACCTGGAACTCGTGACCGAGCTGGTAGATCACCGGGTCTTTGATCATGTCTGGCTCAAACGTGAAGCGCACGTGCTTGGAGGTCATGGTTAGCTTCCTGCCCCAACGGGCACCGTCTTGCTGACAGTGTCGCCGACAGCGTCGCGAGCCGACAGCGCCTCGTTGAATGCATCGACGGCGGCCGGCACGCGGAGCGGCTCGACCACCTCGTCCTGGACGGCCTCGACGGTCTTCAGGCCACCGCCGGAGATGATGGCGACGGTCTCTTCGTCGCGTCGGATGAAGCCGCTCTCGACGAACTTCTGCAGGCAGGCCACGGTCACGCCGCCCGCCGTCTCGGCGAAGATGCCCTCGGTCTCGGCAAGCAGCTTGATGCCGTCGACGATCTCCGGGTCGGTCGCCATCTCGGCGCCGCCGCCGGTTTCCTCCATCTGCTTCAACGCGTAGTACCCGTCCGCCGGGTTCCCGATTGCCAGCGAGCGGGCGATCGTGTTCGGCTTCTGCGGGACGAAGTTGAACGTCTCTTCCTTGTAGGCCGTCGCGATCGGCGAACAGCCCGTCGCCTGTCCGCCCGACATGCGCGTCGAGGGCTGCTCGATCAGACCGAGTTTGGCGAACTCCTGCAGGCCCTTCCAGATCTTCGTGTACATCGAGCCCGAGGCGAGCGGCACCACGATGTGGTCAGGCGCGCGCCAGCCGAGCTGCTCCGCCACCTCGAAGCCGATCGTGCGCGAGCCCTCGGAGTAGTACGGGCGGACGTTGATGTTGACGAACGCCCACGGGCGCTCGGCCGACAGCTCCGTGCAGAGGCGGTTCACGTCGTCGTACGAACCCTCGACCATGACGAGCGTCGGCGAGTAGATCGCACTGCCAACGACCTTGCCCTGCTCGAGGTCGTTCGGGATGAAGACGAAGCAGTCCATGCCCGCCGCTGCGGAGTGCGCCGCCACCGAGTTGGCGAGGTTGCCCGTCGAGGCGCAGGCCATCGCCTCGAACCCGAACTCGCGTGCCTTGGCGATAGCGATGCTGACGACACGGTCCTTGAACGACCAGGTGGGGTTCACCGTGTCGTTCTTGAGCCAGAGCGTGTCGAGCCCCACCGCCTTGGCCAGGCGATCGGCGCGGATCAGCGGCGTGTAGCCGGTGCCGATGTCGACCTTGAACGCCGGGTCGGCGGGAAGGAGGTCCGCGTAGCGCCAGAGCGTCTCCGGGCCGGCCTCGATCGCGTCACGGGTCATCGACTCGCGGATGCCGTCGTAGTCATAGGCGACCTCGAGCGGTCCGAAACAGAACTCGCAGGAGAACACCGGTGCCAGCGGGTACTCACGTTCGCACTCACGACAGCGCAGTGCGTGACTGAACGTCATAGGGGTGGTCCTTGTTGGTGGCGCGGGCCCTCGCGGGGTGGCGCCGATGCTATTGGTGAGTCGGTGCGGGGTGCAGAAACGCCCGGTCGTCGAGTCCCGGGCGCGCGTGGCCAGGGCCCGAGGTCCGGGCTAGGGCATACCCATCGAGCGCATGCGAGCAGCAGAAGTCGGATGTCCGAGGTGGGTCATCTCAGGTCGCCTTCCGTTCATCTCTCCCGGAGCCACTAGGTTTGGGCCGCCGAGTCGGAATTGGCACCGTCTCCACCTCGATCGCTGGCGACGCGAGGCCGGTCGGTTGCCGCGGCTTCGCAGGGCCGAGCCCTCCACCGCTCTGGATGAACCGCGCCGCATCGCGACGCGAGTGCGATCGAGGCTAGCCCGCGCTCCTGCGATATGTCAACGAATCCGAGGCCTAACTCCCGCCTCGACGCGCCAGCATTACCGCCTGGCGCACCGCATCGAGGTCGATCGGGGCGTGGGTGACGTCCTCGCCGGCGACAGCGATCGCCGGGATCTGGATGTCGTAGCGCTTCACCAGCTCGTCGTCGTCCTCGATGTTCACCTCGATCACGCGGAGCGGGTGCGTCATGCCGAGGGCGTAGAGCTGGTGCTTCGCCACGTCGCAGAGGTGGCAGCCCGGGCGCATGTAGAGCGTGACCTCGACGGGCGTCGCAGCCATCGCGTCAGCCAGCGCCGGAGGGCACGGCACGGCCCTCCGCGAGGTCAGCTCCGTCATCGATCGGCGGCCGGCGCAGGAGCCAGATCAGCACCGGAATCGCTGCCAGCACGACGACCAGGGAGACGAGCTGCGGCACACGTAGCAGGCCGCCCAGCGTCTCCGCGGAGTCGATGCGTGAGTAGGTCAGGAAGAAGCGCATCACCGAGTAGCTGATGAGGTAGCTGAGGAAGACCAGCCCGCGACGGCGCGCAAAGGGGCCGAAAAAGAGGTACGCCAGCACACCGAAGATCACGAGATCGCCGAGAAGTTCATAGGTCGTCGCCGGGTGGTGCGGACCGACCTGCAGCGAGTGTGCAAACGCCGGGGAGTTGGGGTGGCTGTACGTGACGCCCCACGGCCAATCGGTCGCACGCGCCAGGTGCTCGCCGTTGACGAGGTCGCCCAGGCGGCCGATCGCCTGTCCGAGGATGAGGCCCACCGCAGCGATGTCGAGCGGCAGTGCGATCCGCCACCCGCGCCAGAGGGAGAACAGTACCGGCCCGAGCACGCCGCCGAGGATGGCGCCCCAGATCGAGATGCCGCCCTCGGTGATGGCGATCGCGTCGCGGAGGCTGTCGATGGTGTCGATGTTCTCGATCACGTAGAGCGCCCGCGCTCCGATGATGCCCGCGGGTACGGCGATCAACGCCAGCGTGTAGGCGTCGTCCTCGTCGTAGCCGGTGCGGCGCGCCATGCGCATCGTCAGCTGCACACCAACGAGGATCGCGACCGCCGTGAACAGCCCGTGCCACGTGATCAGCAGCCCGGCGATCTCGGTGATATCGGGCTCCCAGCCGATGGTGATCGACAGCGGTGTCACGTCGCGGCCTCAATCCTCGAAGGTTGCGGTGCTGTCGGTCATCGTACGCGCGGACCGATCTGCGAGACAGAGACGCCGGTCACGCCCTGCGCGCGTCGCGATCGAGGGCTATCCGCCGCTCTGCTCACCGTCGCCATTGAACAGATGGAGGTAGAGCCCACGCACCTCCGCGGGCGGCTGGTCGGCGCCCAGGAACGACTCGCCGATCCGGACTTCGGCGTGCAGATGCACCTCGGTGCCCGGGTCGGTCACCGACTCCGGCGTCCCCGACTCGCCGATGTACGCGATCACCTCGCCCGCCTCGACCCGCACGCCCACCTCGATGCCGTCCGCGACCCCCTCGAGGTGCGCGTAGCGCGTGGCGATGCCGTTGCCGTGGTCGACCCAGACCTGGCGGCCGCGATAGATGTTCAGCGTCTCGGGGTCGGTGAACCCCTGCTCTGCGGTCTTCGCCGCAAGGTCGGTCACTTGTTGCGGCGTGATGTCGACGTAGTCGTGGTCGGCGCGCACCACAACCCCGTCGTACATCGACATGACCTCGAGCCCGCGAGTGATCGAGGTGCAGACGTCCCCGTTGTACAGGTCGACGCCCTCGTGCACGCCATTGCGGTAGACGCGTGGAGCGTTCGGCAGCACGGCATCCCGCGACGGCAGGCAGCCACCGGCGATCGGGAAGGTGAAGCCTGCGAGGTTGCCGGGATCGAGGTCGCTGGTGAGCGGAGGCGGGTCGACGGGCGTGAGCGTCGGCGTGGGTGTCGGCACGGCGGTGCTGTCGACGGTGGCGATCGTCAGCGGCGTCCCGTTAACCGTGACATCGACGTCGTCATCGTCGCCGCCGAGGCAGCCTGCGGCGAGCAGTGTCGCCGCCAGCATCGCGAGGAGCAGCAGCGGGCGGGCGGCGCGAAGGCGCGCAGGCATGCGCTGGATCATCGGCGCTCCATCCGTGCCCTGCCCGCCGCAGCCAGCGTAGCAAGCACCGCCGGAAAGCTCATCGGGCCCGGGAGCGGTCAGTGCGCACCGACGAAGCGCGGCGCACGCCGCCTGGCCACGGCGGCCGCTTCCTCGTGTGCGCGATCCGCCCACGGCGCAGGCAACGCATCGAGATGTGACTCGCCGTCGGGCGGGCCGTAGCGATGCCGGAGCGCGGCGTCGAGGAGGTGGTCGAGCAGCGCCGGGTTCTTCGGCAGCAGCGAGCCGTGCAGGTAGGTGCCGATGGCTGCGCGATAGATCGCCCCCTCGCTGCCGTCGTCGCCGTTGTTGCCATGGCCGAACTCGACGCTCGCGAACGGGCGTGCGGCGGGCCCGAGGTATGTGCGGCCCGCGTGGTTCTCGAACCCGACCACCTCGCCGACGCCCTCCACCGTGGCGGTGGCGAGCACGTCACCGATGGCGCGGGACCAGCGATGTGCCGCGCCTGAGGGCGGCGCGACCGTGGTGACATCGAAGAGGCCGACGCCCTCGATCGTCTCGCCCCGAGCGTCGCGGTACCAGTGGCCGAAGAGCTGGAAGCCGCCACAGACCGCGAGCATCGCCACGTCGTCGTCAACCCAGGCGTGGAGCGCCGAGGACCGCGCGGCCAGGTCGCCGGCGATGCGGTGCTGCTCGGCGTCCTGCCCGCCGCCGATCAGCACCAGGTCCGCCGCCTCCGGCGCCGGATCGCCGAGGCTCACCGGCGATACCTCGATGGCCACGCCGTGCTCGGCTGCACGCGCGGCGAGCGCCAGCCGGTTGCCGCGGTCGGCATAGACGTTCATCACGTCCTCGTAGAGCGTCACCACGCGAATGGTTCGATCCGTCGCTGCGGCGCTCATGCGGGGCGCTCCCAGTAGCGTCGCGCGCCGGCCAGGCGTGCGATCAGCTCACGGACCTCGAGCATCGCGGTGTAGGTCGGCACCACCTCCAGCCGGCCACCCGCCGGGGTCATCGCCAGCGCCTGGTCGAGGGCGGTCGCGATGTCAGGTTCGACGCCAGCCGGCGGGACGCCTGCGATCACGCAGCGCTGCGCGAGGTCGTGCGCCCGGTCGCCCGCGCAGAGCAGGACGGGCGGGCGTTCTGCGAGCACCTCGAGGTCCGCATCGTAGATCCAGGAGACATCCTGTCCGTCCTGGATGCCGTCGTTGAGGATCAGCAGCGCCGTGGGCCGCTGGCTCGAGGCGACCAGGAGCCGCAGCACCTCGTTCAGCCCGGTCGGGTTCTTCGCCAGCAGCAGCCGCGCCTCGCGCGGGCCGTCCGGCAACTCGATCATCAGGCGCTCCTGGCGTCCGAAGGCGGGCGCGGCAGCGGCCAGTCCCTCGGCGATCGCCGGGGCGGGCAGGCCCGCCGCATGCGCCGTCGCGGCCGCGGCCAGCGCGTTGTACACGCTGTACAGCCCGGCGAAGCTGAGCGAGACTTCGATCGCGTCGCCCGTGATCTCGATGGTGACGTCGCTGCCGCTCTCGTGGAGCGCGACGCGGGTGGCGCCAACGGTCGGTCGAGGTCGGCGCCGAGAGCAGCTGTCACAGCGCCAGTGACCGAGGTGCCCGAAGGCGATGGCGTCGTACACGATCCGTCCGCCGCATGAGCAGAAGTGGGCGTCCGAGGCGTGATCGAGCACGTTCGACGCATCGCCCGTGGCGAGCACTTCGGGCGCGTCGATGCCAAAGGTGATCGCCGGCGCATGCTCGGCGAGCTGCGCCACCGCGGGGTCGTCGGCGTTCACGGCGATGGAGGGCCAGTCGCGCCCCGCGAGCAGTGCGTGCCAACGGGCGGCGATGGCATGCACCTCGCCGTAGCGATCGAGCTGGTCGCGGAAGAGATTGAGGAACGTGATCACCCGTGGCGCGACCTGGGGCGCGGCGTGCGGGAGCACCGCCTCGTCGACTTCGAGCACGGCGAGGCGATTCGAGGCGCGAGCGAGACCGCCGCCCGGTGTGCTCTCGTCGACGTACGCAGCGACGAGCCCTCGTTCGAGATTCGACCCGGCGCCGTTGGTCAGCGGCTCCAGCCCCGCGGCGCGAGCGATCGAGCTGACGAGGTGGGTCGTGGTGGTCTTGCCGTTGGTGCCGGTGATCATGACCGCGCCATGACCCGGCTCGCGCCCCAACCTCGACAGGATGTCCGGCGCGATCCCGCCCGCGATCAGGCCGGGCAGGGCGGTGCCGCCGCCGCGGCCGAGGCGACGCGCTGCCGTGCCTGCGGCGCGGCCGGCCAGCACGGCGGCGCGCGTGCGTAGGCTCATCGTCGGTTGGGGTGCGCTGCGGGGCTCATGCCTCGATTGTCGCACCGCGCCGAGGCGACGCGCAGCGCCCGTTGCTCAGGCCTGTCGCCAGACCACGCGATCGCCCTCCTCGACGCGTTCGACGCGGCCGATGCCCTCGAGGAGTTGAAGGTGCGCCAGCGTTTCGCCGACAGCGGAGCGCTTCATGAAGATGTTGAAGTCGTCGAACGGCCCGGTGTTCCAGAGCACGCGCTGTGAGACCTCGCGGCCCGACGCTTCGCCGTCGCCGATGGCGTCGCGCACCTCCTCGAGGCGGTCGTCGTGGTGGTGCAACAGCACGTCGCAGCGCGCGCGCAGGTCGGGGATCGTGAACTCGTGCGCCGGCAGGGCGCGCTCGACATCGAAGGCGCCGACTTTCTCCAGCGACGCGCGGAAGTCCTCGAGGGGGCTCGATCCCTCCTGGTCGGCGTGCAGTGAGACGTTGGGCGAGATGTATGGCAGGACGTGGTCGCCCGTGAACATCAGCCGGCGATTCGGCTCGTACATGCACATGTGGCCGGGCGTGTGCCCCGGCGTCCAGACGGCGCGCAGCCGCCAGTCGTCGAACTCGACGACCTCGCCGTCCTGCAACATGATGTCCGGCTCGATCGCCGCGAACGGGCTGCGCCCGCCACCGCCCGAGGGCCGCTCCGGCTTCGCCCCGCCGTCGTCCGCATCGCCCGGCTTCACCGGCGGCGAGATCGGCGAGAGCGCGCCTTCGCGATGCGCCGCCTCGATCTCCTCCGCGGGGACGCCGTGGGCGACGAGCCACTGGTCGGAGAGCTTCGTCCACGCCGCGTTGTCGAGCCAGCGATCCTGGATCCACTGCCACTCACGTTCGAGCATCAGCACTTCGGCCTCGGGCGACTGCTCCTTCACCCACGAGGCCATGCCGATGTGGTCCGGGTGCGCGTGCGAGATGAAGAGGCGGCGGATGTCCTTCGGCTCGAAGCCGAGGGTCGCCAGCTCCTTCGTCATCGCCTCGATCGCTGCGGCTGTGCCGAAGCCGGCGTCGAAGAGCGAGACGCCCTCGCTGCCGATGAATGCATACGGCATGACATAGGGCAGCGCCGGACCGACCATCGGCGTCTTCAGCTGGTGCAGTCCCGGCGTGATCTCCAAGCGACTCCTCCTCGGGCGCGCCGCCAGGCAAAGGACGGGCGAACGCGCGGCAGCATACCGCAGCAGCGAGTCAGCCTAGATCTCCGAGCGCCGTGAAGACATCGGCGACGCCCTCGACGCGGCGATGCGCCGGCGGGTCGCCGTCATCGCGATCTCCCACCTGCACGACCCACCAGCCATAGCGGCGCGGCGGACCGATGTCGAAGCGCGGCGTGTCGCCGACGAAGACGGCCGCGCGCGCCTCGACGCCCAGTTCGCCCGCGGCGCGGTCGAACAGCTCGCGATGCGGTTTCGCGTGGCCGTGCTCGTCGCTGAAGATCAGCGAATCGAACCGATCGAGGATCCCCGCCGCCTCGAACACCTCGCGCAGGTGACGGCCCGCCGAGACGCCGGTGTTCGAGATCAGCCCGACGCCCAGGCCCCGGCTGCGCGCCTCATCGAGCGCCTCGGACGCGCCCTCGAGCAGCACGGGTGGCGTCGCCACGACCGCTCCGGAATACGCTTGTACGAAGGTCTCGACGTCGCGGTCGTCGAGGCGGTCAGCGGCGTGGGGGGCAAACTGGTAGACGACGTGGCGCGCGCGCTCTTCGGCGGTGATGTCGCGCCCGGCGTTCTGCATTTCGCCGATGATGCGGTTCGACTCGAGGTGCGTGCGCGTAAACGTCTCGAGGTCCACTTCGATGTCGTACCGGTCGAGGACGGGGCGCACGCCATCGAAGCGCAGGCGCGCGCGCTCGCGGAAGACATCGCGTCGCTCGGTCATGAGCGTGCCCCAGAGGTCGAAGACGATCGCGCCGATCGAGGTCACGGCGCTCCTTGCTGGGTGAGCTGCGGCCCGAGCCCGGGGAGGCGTGCGCTCCCGGATCGAAACAGGCGCCCGATGGCGCCTGTCCTTGAACCTGATCTGAGTTGGATGGGCGGACGAACGCTCAGCCGCCGCCCGAACTGTCTTTCTCGTCCGAGCCGGAGGAGTCGCTGCTGGAAGCAGCGGCGCCGTCCGAGGACTCTTCGTCCTCGTCTTCGGCGCGAGCCTCGGTGCGGAACTCGCGGATGCCGCGACCGAGCGCACCGCCGAGGTCAGCGACGCGAGATGCTCCGAACAGGAGAGCGAGGATCACGAGGATGATCAGGAGTTCCTGCCACCCCAGGGTTCCAAACACGGATTCGTCCCTTCCGGCGTCCCTCCGACGCGTCGAGCGAACGCCCGAAACGCGGACGATCATCGTAGCGCAGATCCGCCCGTGACGCCGCCTTGTTGGTACGTCCATCGAGGCGCTACGGATGCCCGCGGGGCCGGATCTTCGGCTACGTCGTCGGGGTCATCGCCGGCGTCATCGCGCCCTATGGAGTGTCCTCGCTGGCGGCCGGCAGAATGATCAATCGGTTGTTGCCCCGGTCGGTAATGAAGACGTTGCGATCGCTGTCGATCGCCACCGCCGAGGGCGCTCGCAGGCTCGAATCGTCACTGCCAGCGGCGCAGTCGGAGCGACCGAAGAGGCGCACGCCCTCACCGCCACGCTGCTGCAACCAGACGGTGTGGTTGTCGCCGTCAACGACCAGCAGGCGATCGTCGGGCGCGAACGCCACGTCCGTCGGCGAGGATGGCACCGAGAGCGCCACCGGGCCGGTGCAGCGCCCATAACTGGTCTCGAACGCCGCCGCGACATCGTCCTCAACGAGGCCGACCTGGCTATCAGCGTCACGCGCCAGCGAGGAGGGTGCGGCGTACGCCACCCGCATCCCGATCACACCGGCGTCGAGACCCTCGACGACGCGCCCCGAGACGAGGGCGGTGAACGTGCCGAGCTCCGGGTCGAGCTGGTACAGCCCGCCCGGGGCGGAGGCGGAGAGGTAGAGCTGGCCCGTCACTGACACGGTCAGCGCGTTCACGGTCGCCGGGAACTGGAGCGAGTCGGATGAGGCGACCACGTCCCAGAACACCGCTCCGGGCGCCTTCTTGACGATGCGCCATTCACGGTCGCTGTCACGCAGCAGCACGACGAACGTGCCGTCGAATTCGATGTCGATGTCGATGGCCGCCGAACTGCCGGTGTTCTTCAGCCCCGTCAGAGGCACCGGCAGCGAGTCGCCGTTGAGGTCGACGGCGGTCAGACCGAACGCGCCGGTCGCGACCACCGAGAGGCCGTTGCTGGCTGCTACCTGCAGCGGGTTGAAGACGGAGGCGAAGCGCGGCTCCTGGAACGTCAGCTCGTCGAGGTCGGGCGTCGCCATGGGCGTCGGCCGGGTGGTGGACGGCGCGCCTTGATCGCCCGGCCGCCCGACGCGCACCTCTTCACGCACGATGTTCCCGTCCTCGTCGACGACGAGGATGTAGGTGATGGGCACCTCAACCTCAACGACCTCAGTCTCGGTCACGATCACCGGATCGCCAGAGTCGTTGTCGTCGGTGATGCCGGGGATGCCGATGAAGGCGATGACGAGCGCGGTGTTGACCAGCGAGACGATGATGCCGGCGAGGAACCAGCGAGCCGCGCTGTCCACGCTGTCCCCCTCCTGAGTCCCCCGCGGCTGCGCGGGGCGTCTGGCGTGAGCTTCCGGAGGCCTCGAGGCGCGCAACGTTGACCTGACGCGCACGTCAACGCCGACTCTATGCAGGCGCCCTGTCAGTGTCTATAGACGCTGCTATCGCCTGAGGGTTGCCTGCGGGTGACGGAGGCGGCGGGGCGAGCTAGCCAGTGATGCGCTCGACGAAGACTTCCATGACGCCGCCGCAAATCTTGTCTTCGCCGTCGATCGGCTCGGTCAGATCGACAAGCACCGTCCGCGGCTCGCCGTCGGCCATCGTCTCCATCGCCTCCTGCCAGACCTCGGCTTCGCCGCAGCCGCCCCCGATCGTGCCGGTAAACGTGCCGTCGGGTCGCAACAGCATGTTGGCCCCGGCCTTACGAGGGGTCGAGCCACGCGTGGTCGCCACGGTGGCCAGCACGCGCGGCTCGCCACGTGCCTCGGCGTCGCGAATCTCTCGGATCAATTCTGCGGACATGGATGCAGTATAGCGGGCGGCACGAATCCGGCGGGGAGCGTGCGGCGTATCTGCATACAAGGGCGGCCGCCGTCTGGCAGATAGCGTGAGGGCCGAGATAAACTCGGCCCTCACGCCCCAGAGGGAACTGGCTGTGCGTCGCGGCCGCCCCGTGAGACCGTCGCAGCCGGTAGCTCACGGCTGGCGGCAGTTCTGTCCGCCGAGCCCCACGATCCGCACGCAACCTCGTCCCTACCGCCGATCGCTCGACGATGCGGACGGGGCGACGCGCGAGTGGCCTCTACGGCCTGCCGCTGTGCGCTGCCCTGGCGTCCGTCGAGGGTGCACGAGGCTCCATCGACAATGGCTGGACCGCTGCCGCGATCCACGGGCGACGCCGCCGCTCTGCTTCGGAAGTTAGCACACTGAGGGAAGCGCTGTTATGTCGGGGTCAGTCCGGCGACTACCGCGTGGTTGCAGGCCGAACGCGATCCTGCGTCAGTCGAGCGGTGCCCGACGCGCGACCATCAGCTCGCCGCCACCGCCGCGACGACGCATCACGATCTCGGCCAGGATCGACAGCGCGATCTCCTCGGGCGTCTCCGCGCCGATATCGATCCCAATCGGTGTGCTCACCGCCTCGATGTCTTCGCGGGCGAACCCTTCGTCCAGCAGGTGCGCGAGCACCGTCGCTACGCGGCGGCGGCTGCCGATCATGCCGACGAAGGCCGCGCCACGCCCGACAGAGTGTCGCAGCGCCTCCTCGTCCTGCCGGTGCCCGCGCGAGACGAGCACCACGTGGCACGTGGCGTCGAGGTCGAGTGCGTCGAGCGCCGGCCCGAGCTCGCCGGCGACGACCTCCTCTGCCATCGGGAAGCGCTCCCGGTTGCCGAACTCCTCGCGGTCGTCGAGGACGGTGAGGCGGAAACCGAGCAGCTCGCCGAACTGCGCGAGCGCGAGTCCGATGTGACCGCCACCGACCACGATCAGCCGCGCCGGGCTCTCGAACAGCTGCAGCATCACCTGCGCATCCCCCTCGCCGGCGAGGTGGCGGCGGTCGGCGACCGCACCTTCCGCGCTGACGTAGAGCGTCTGCACATCGACACGCGGGAAGGCGTTCATCGCGCTGACGCCGGCATCGGAGACAGCCGTATCCACCTCGGCCTGTCCGAGCGTGCCCTCGGTGCGCCCGTCGCCGCGCACGAGGAGTTTCGCGCCGAGCTCCAGCAGGCCGGCCACGCCCGCCTCAGTCACGGTGGCAACCACCACGGGCGGTCCGCCGTCGAGGGCAGACTCCATCGCCTCGAGGATCAAGGCGCGGTCGGCAGCATCCATGAGCGCGCTCCTCGGCCGGTCAAACGTTAAAGAGGATGTTCAGCACGTCGCCATCCTGCACGATGTACGACTTGCCCTCGGTGCGGAGCTTACCGGCTCGCTTGAGCGCCGGGAGCGACCCCGCCTCGACGAGGTCGGTCCAGCCGGCCACCTCTGCGCGGATAAACCCGCGCTCGAGGTCGCTGTGGATCTTCCCGGCGGCCTCCTGCGCGGTAGCGCCGACCCGCACGGGCCAGGCTCGGCACTCATCGTCACCGACGGTCAAGAACGAGTGCAGGCCGAGCAATCGGTACGCCGCATGGATCGTGCGGTCCAGCGGGGAGTCGGGTGGCAGGCCGAGCTCGGCGCGGAACTCCGCGGCCTCGTCCGGCTCCATCTGCGCCAGCTCGGCCTCGAGCTTCGCGCTCAGCGCCGCCACCTCGATCGCTTCGCCGCCGTAGCGGCCAGCGAAGTCCTGCTCGATCGACTCGGCATCGGCGAGCTGCTCTTCGCCGATGTTGACGACGATCAGCGTCGGCAGCAGCGTCACGAACCGGTAGTTGCGCAACTCGCGCGCCTCCACCTCGCTGAACGTCATCGAGCGCAGCCCCGTTCCGCCCTCGAGGTGTGTCTGCATTCGTTCCATCATCGCGTGCTGGCGGTCCATCTCGACGCGCTCACCGGCGCGGACGGCGCGCATCTCCGCCTCCAGCCGTGAGATCCGGCGCTCGATCAGCGCCAGGTCGGCGAACGTCAGCTCGAGGTCGAGCGCTTCGAGGTCACGCGCCTGATCGACGCTGCCCTGATCGTGGGCGACGGAGGGATCCTCGAACGCCCGCACCACGTGCACGAGTGCGTCGAGCTCTGAGAGCTGCGCCAGGAACTGCGCGCCGGGGCCCTCGACGCCGAATCCGGCGACGGGGAAGTCGACCCAGCGGATCTCTGCGTAGATGGTGCGCTTCGGTTGGAAGATCGCGGACATGGCGTCGACGCGTTCATCAGGCACGTGGACGACGCCGATATTTGGCTCGCGCCCGCTCGAATACTCGCCGATCTGCGCGCTGCCGCGCGTCACCGCGTTGAACAGCGACGTCTTGCCGCTGCGAGCGAGCCCAATGATGCCGAGTTCCATCGAGGAGTATCCGAGTTGCTTGGGAGCGTTCGAGTGCCGGCGGCCCGGCCCGCGACTGTCTGTCGAGGGCTAGCGCCGATCTTGCCAGAAGTCAGCGTCGGCGTCGCGCACGGCATCGTCGCGGCGCTGCGCCTCGCGGCGGAGGCGGCGAGCGCTGCGCCAGCGGATGAAGAGGTCGGCCACGATCGAGACCACCATCGCCAGCACCATCGCGACCGCGTCGTTCGTGCTCGGGTTGAAGACAACGAAGGTGATCACGCCCCAGAAGGTGGCGAAGAGGAAGCCGGTGCCGGTGCGTGGTGCAAACATCGCGAACCGCTCCTTCTGCCTACCTGCGCCCGCGCAGCTGAGCCGCCAGTCCCAATCCGACGCCGAACACGGCGCCGAGCGCCACGCCGCCGCGCATGTCGCCGTTCAGCGCCCCGAGCGCGGCGCCAATAGCGACACCGACCGCCACCCACCCCGCCAGGGTCAGCGGGCCGTCGATCAGGCGAGCCTCTCGCCAGCTGCCTCGCCTACCTCGATCTGACCAAACTCACAGCGGTCGAGCAGCACGCATTCTTCGCAACGGGGGCGCGTGCGGCGGCAGGTCTCCTGACCGTGCCGCACGATCAGCGCGTGCCACTCGTTGAGCCGGTGCACGTCTGGTCCCACGGCCGCCAGCAGGAACTCTCGGTAGACATCGTAGCGTCGAGGCCCGAGGGGACGCCCGAGGCGTTCAAAGAGACGATAGGCGTAGGCGTCGATCACGAACGTCGGCAGGCGGGCGGCGTAGAGCGTCATGGCATCGGCCGTCTCCGGACCGATCCCCCAGATCGCCAGCAGCCGCTCGCGCACCTCGTCCGTGGTGCCGGCGAGCAGCGAGTCGAGCGAGCCGTCATGCTCCTCGACGACTGTCTCCGCGAACGAGCGCAGCTTGCGCGCCTTCACGTTGTAGTGCCCGGACGGCCGGACGAGGTCGGCCAGCACGTCCTGCGGCAAGGTCGAGGATGACGTCGCAGTCGAGCGCATCAACCGCACGCAGCCGATCGAGGGCGCTCGCGGCGGCCTTCCAGGCGGTGTTCTGCGTCAGGATCGCGCCGAGGCAGATCTCCAGGCGCGCCCGCTCGCCATCCTCGCTGGCGGTGGGCCACCACTGCTGCGGGCCATGTGCCTCGACCAGCGCGCCGAAGATCGCGTCGAGCTCGCCGGCGTCCGGCGGATTGCGCAGCTCGCTCGGGTCGGCCTCGAGGCCGGTCGGGCCTGGCTGCAGCCGGCCGCCTGAAGCACGCGACGCCCGCCTCGTGCTCACAGCTCGTCCTCGATCGGCTCGCCCTCGGCCCACTCGGGCATCTGCGCGTCGTGGAACGAGTCGTAGAAGGCGATGTACGGCTTGACGTCGAGGATCGGTGTCCCCGCGACGAGGTCGAGTCCGCGCACGTCGATCTCATCGCCGTCGATCTCGAGTAGCTCGACCACCGTGAAGCTGATCGGGTTGGGTCGCGCGCCACGCAGGGCGAGCGTGCCTTGCAGCGGCAACGAAGTGTCCCCGCCCGGGTACGCCGTGCGGCGATGGCGCAGCTCATCCGGGTAACGATCGAGCCAGCCGAGGACGATCAGATGCGTGTACTCCTCAAGCTCCAGGGTGAGCTGATCGGCGGCCGCGGCGGCCTCCCCGATGAGCTCGATCGTGCTCTCGACATCGCTCCAGTCGACCCGTTCGAGGTCGTCCGGAGCGTCCCGTACGACGCCGATCGGGCGAAGTTCGATCGGTGGCTGTTCGGAGGGCGTTGTCACGGCGTGTAGATACCTCTCAGTCGCTGAACCCTGACCGCGGTCGCGGTGCCGCCGGATACCGACCTCGGTGCGTGTTTTCGGAACGGTGGGGCACTCAGAGCGGCCCGGGAAACGCCCGTTCGACGCGGCTTTCTGGTATCATACGTGGGTGACCGAGCAATCGTTCCCCGCACTCCTCGAACTCGGTCAGCATCGGTCAATGGAGCGCGCTGCGAACCGCCCGCGGCCGGTCACGTTGGACGGGCATATCGCCCTCTCTGCGCACCGTCCGAGGAGCCCTGGATCGCGGCGATTGCCTTCTCATCGACCGGTCGAAAACGAGGCCCGATGACCCCGTCCCGTCGTACGACCAAGAGTACCGGCAAGCAGCGTGGCGCGTCGAAGGCGGCCTCCGGCGGGGCGACTGCAACCGGCAAGGTGCCGTCCGGCAAGATAACGGCCAGCAAGAAGCGCGCCGCTGCCCAGAAGGGCAGCGCGAAGGCGAAGAGCGGCAACGGCCGTCGCACGGCGAATGGCGGCAACAGCGGCAACGGCGACTACACCGCCGCCGACATCCAGGTGCTCGAAGGCCTCGAGGCCGTGCGCCGCCGACCCGGCATGTACATCGGCTCGACCGACCAGCGCGGGCTGCACCACCTCATCTACGAGATCGTCGACAACGCGATCGACGAGGCGATGGCCGGCTACTGCGACCGTATCGAGATCACGATCGAGGCCGATGGTCACGTCAAGGTGGACGACAACGGCCGCGGCATCCCGGTCGAGAATCACGAGAAGACCGGTGTCTCCGCCGTCGAGACCGTCTTCACGACGCTGCACGCGGGCGGCAAGTTCGGCGGTGGCGGGTACAAGGTCTCGGGCGGCCTCCACGGCGTCGGCGCCTCGGTGGTCAACGCGCTGTCGGCCGAACTCACCGTCGAAGTGCACATCGATGGGGCCACCTACGACCAACGCTACGAGCATGGCGAGCCGATCGGCTCGCTCAAGAAGCGCCGCGGGGGCAAGACCGACCGCACCGGCTCGATCATCCGCTGGCTGCCCTCGGACCAGACCTTCGAGATGCTCGACTACGACTTCGACATGCTCGCCAACCGCTTCCGCGAGATGGCCTATCTGACCAAGGGCGTCTTCATCAAGTTCGTCGACCTCCGCGACAACGACTCCGGGGTCGATGGCAGGGAGCGCTCGTTCTTCTTCGACTCCGGCGTGGAGGCGTTCGTGCGTCACCTGACGCGCACGCGCGGGCCGCTGCACGCCGACCCGATCTACGTGCACGAGGAGCGCGACGACACGCTCGTCGAGGTGGCATTGCAGTACAACGCTTCCTTCGGCGAGCACGTCTACTCCTTCGCCAACTGCATCAACACGATCGATGGCGGCAGCCACCTCACCGGGTTCCGGACCGCCCTCACGCGCGTGCTCAACGAGCATGCGCGCAAGGCGAAGGTGCTGAAAGACAACGACTCCAACCTCAGCGGCGACGACGTCCGCGAGGGGCTCGCCGCCGTGATTTCGGTCAAGATCGCGGAACCGCAGTTCGAGGGCCAGACGAAGACCCGCCTCGGCAATCCCGAGGTGAAGGGCATCGTCGAGTCCGTCGTCGGCCAGCACCTGGCACAGGCGCTCGAGGAGAACCCATCGATTGCTCGTCGCGTGTTGGACAAGGCGCTCACGGCCCAGCGCGCCCGTGAGGCGGCCCG
The DNA here is from genome assembly GCA_965226785.1 of Dehalococcoidia bacterium. GTDB lineage: Bacteria > Chloroflexota > Dehalococcoidia > UBA2979 > UBA2979 > CBDDEC01. Next base: position 442,870 of record CBDDEC010000003.1, on the reverse strand, counting down.
CAAGGCGCGTGACCTCGTACAGCGCAAGGGCTTCCTCGACGGCTCCAACCTGCCCGGGAAGCTCGCCGACTGCTCCGAGAACAATCCGGAGTTCGCCGAGATCTACATCGTCGAGGGCGAGTCAGCTGGCGGCTCCGCCAAGATGGCGCGCGATCGGCGCACGCAGGCGGTGCTCGGCCTGCGCGGCAAGATCCTCAACGTGGAAAAGGCGCGCCTCGACAAGATGCTCGAGAATGAGCAGATCAGGAACTTGATCACCGCGCTCGGTACCGGCTTTGGCGACGACTACGACCCCACCAAGCTGCGCTACCACAAGGTCGTGATCATGACCGACGCCGATGTGGACGGCGCGCACATCCGCACGCTGCTGCTCACCTTCTTCTACCGCTACATGCCGCAGCTGATCGAGGGCGGCTACCTCTACATCGCGCAGCCCCCGCTCTACTCGATCACACGCGGGAAGAGCACCACGTGGATCAACACCGAGGACCAGCGCGAGGCCTGGTTCGAAGCGAACCCAGACGCCCGCATCACGTTGCAGCGTTACAAGGGCCTGGGCGAGATGAACGCCGAGCAGCTCTGGGACTCCACGATGGACCCTGAGCACCGGATCCTGCTGCGGGCCGAGGTACATGACGCCGAGGAAGCGGACAAGATGTTCACGACGCTAATGGGCGACGACGTTCCACCGCGCCGCAACTTCATCGTCGCGAACGCCCTCAACGCCACGCTTGATGTCTAGCGCCGCGGCCGGCGTCTAAGGGCCCAGCCGCCAGTTTGCGTGCTCGGCGTACCGTGGGCACACGATGAGCGATTGTTGCCACGGCGCGTACGCCGACATGTTCAACGAAAACCGCGCCCGCCGTGACGCCCGAGGCTACCGCAAGCGTGGCCTCGACGCCCAGTCGAAGCAGATCTTCTCGTTCCTCAGCCGGCACCCCCTGGAGGGCTCGACCGTCCTCGAGGTCGGTGGCGGCATCGGTGCGATCCAGCTCGAGCTGCTGAAAGCGGGCGCCGGCCGCACCGTCAGCGTCGAACTCTCAGCCGAGTACGAGCACGTTGCCTCCGAGTTGCTCGCGGAGACAGAACTCGGAGACCGCGCGGACCGACGCATCGGTGACTTCGTCACGATGAACGGCGACCTGCCGGTCGCGGACGCCGTGGTCATGAACAAGGTCGTGTGCTGTTACCCGGACATGCCCGCGTTGATCGGCGCGGCCTGCGACCACGCCAGCCAGCGCGTTGTGCTCGCCATGCCTCGCGACAACGTGCTGTTCCGCAGCGTGATGCGCGTGGCGAACCTCTTCCTGCGCCTCCGCCGAAGCGAGTTCCGCGCCTTCATTCACCCTCGTTCGGCGCTCCTGGACGAGGCGGCGCAGCGCGGCTTCACGCTCGCGGACGAGCGGGTGGGCCGCATCTGGGACGTGATGCTGCTCGAACGCAGCGCGCCCGCGCCGAACGCCTGACATGGCGAGCGAGGTCGGCCAACGCTTCTTCGTGGAGTTCGATACGACCGAAGCCTGCCCGCTCGAATTCCTCGACGATCCGACGATCGTGCTCTTCTTCGCTTCGTGGGCCTTCAGTGCCGAGTTCGGCGGTAACCACGAGCTGGCACAGGCGGCGCAAACGTTGCGCCACCAGCAGATCGACCTGCGGCCGCTGTTGCGCTACGCCGACCGCAACGCCGAGAACGACTCGGACCGCTTCGAGCTCGAACGGGCGTGGCAGCCGGCAGCCGACCTCGCCGAGTGCGCCAACACGGTCGCGCAGGCGTGGGAACACCCATCGACGTCACTCGAGCCGCTGGTCGCGGGCGACGAACACCTGACGCCGCGACTACGCGAGCTGGCCGCGATGTGCGAGTGGGGCGCGTCCAAGGACGCACAGGTGCGCATCAGCTTCGACCTCGGCGGCCACGATCAGCGCGCCGAACGCCCCGACCAGGGCGTGCTCCGCGGGCCGTTCTAGGGGCCGACACGCTCACTCCACCCGCGGCATCATCCGCCCGTCCCAGCGCAGCCAGGAGTGCGCGCCTTCGATGTCGTGCATGAGGTCGCCGCGCATGCCTCGCTGCGGCCCGTCGAGGGCGATGACGGTGCGCTCGTCGACGAAGCCGAGGGGCATCGGGGCGAGCGCTGGCGGCTGGGGGCGTCCGGGGCGGCGGTGGCGGCTGACCTCGGCGTGGAGCACGCCATCGTGGACGCGCAGCGTCACATCCTTCAGCGTGCCGCCGAAGCGACCCTCGAACGAACCGAGGTCGTCCATGGCGATCACCGGCGGCTCCGGCCGGCGCAGGCCGAGGCTGCGAGCGAGCACCCAGGCGACGACCTCGTCGTGCAACTGCCCGCCGCTCGAGGCGTTCGTCAGCACCGTGAGAGCGAAGCGGCGGTCGGGCACGATGCGGAACGCCGACATCTGACCGTGCGTCTCGCCGCCGTGGCGGATCGTCTCGATGGTCGCGCCCGCGGCGTCCTCGTAGTCCTCGATCAGCCATGAGTAGCCCACGGCGTCGCAGGTGCTGCCTGCCTCCACGCGGCGCTGTTGCATGCGCCGCAGCGTCTGTTCGTCCAGCAGTCGGGTGCCGTCCGGGGCAGTCCCGTCGCCGAGGTGAAACCGGGCCCAGCGCAGCTGGTCGCGCACATCGGAGATGATGCCGCCGTGCGCCACCGCGCCACGTTCGAGGTGGTACGGGCGGGCCACCTTGACGATCGCCTCGCCCGCGGCGGTCTCGATCACGTTGTGTCCCACCGCATAACGGTGCCCCAGGATCTGGATCGGCTCGGCGACGGAGTTGCCCATCCCCAGGGGCTCGAAGAGCCGCTCCATGACCAGGCCCTCGTAGCTCGAGGAGATACCCGCGAACACCTCGACGAGCCGCCCGGCGATCGCGAACCCGGCGTTCGAGTAGGAGAAGTACTCGCCCGGCGGCGTCAGCGCCGGCACCTGCGCCATCCAGCCGACCACGCGCGCCAGCCGCTGGCCCTCGCCGAGTGGGTTCATCAGGAACCAGTCGCCGTCGAAGCCGCCGGTGTGCGTGAGCAGGTCGCGGACCCTCACCTCCGGCGCCCACTCGTCCCTGGAGAGCCAAAACTCGTGGAGGTAGATGTGCACCGGCGCGTCGAGGTCCAGCCGGCCAGCGTCGACGTCCTGCATCGCGAGCGTGGCGGTGAACGTCTTCGTCGTTGAACCGATCTGGAACAGCGTCTGCTCGGTGACCTCCAGCGGATGGTCAATGCTGGTCACCCCGAACGTCTCGACCACCTCGGCGTCACGCCCGTCAGCCAGGTCGACGATGCCGACCGCAGCGCCGGGCACATGCAGGCGCGCCATCGCCTCCTCTACGACGGCGCGGAGCTCGCTGCGGAACGATGCGGTGAGCGGGGTGCCAGCAGCGTCCATGCGGCCACGCTACCACCGAGGACGGGCCGGCGCGGTCACTGCCGCCGGTGCAGCCGCCCACCCCAGCGCAGCCATTCGATCGCGCCCTCTGCGTCGCGGATAAAGCGGCCGCGGCCGCCGGAGTTGCCGCCCTCGAGGACGATGAACGCGTCGCGATCCTCGAGCAGGCCGACTGCGACCGGTGGTGCAGTCGGCGCGGCTTCCCAGTCCTCCGGACGCGTCAGCGAGGTGCCTTCCGCCAGCAGGTGATCGCCGTCGCGGGTCAGCTCGAGCCGCACCATCTCGCGCTCATAGATCCCGACGTAGTCCTCGAGCGCGTCGCCGGCATCGATCGGCTCGGGGGCGCGGTACTCGAGGCCGAGCAGCCGCCGTTCGAGGAAGCGCATGACGTCGCGCGCTAGTTCGCCGCCCGTGTTCGCGTTGGTGACGATACCGATCGCCGCGCCGTGTTCCGGGTAGACCGTGTGGAGCGAGACCTGGCCGTTCGTACCGCGGGAGTGCGACACGGTGCGCGCACCGTCGACGTGGCCGAGCATCCAGGAGAGTCCCACCGCCTCTGCGCCGTCGCCGATGTCGACCTGCGGGCTGTGCAATGCATCGACGGAGGCCTCCGTCAGGATCCGCTCACCGTCGGCGGTGAGGTCGCGGTCGAGCTGGAACCGACCCCAGCGCAGCAGATCGCGGATGTCGCAGGCGATAGCGCCCGCAGGGAACGAACAGCGGGGCAGCTCCCACAGCGACGCCACCTCGGCCGTTCCGTCGCGCACGATGTGGCCGGCCACGGCCCGGTAGGTGATCGCCTCGTCCGCGAAGAAGACGGAGTGCCCGAGGCCGATCGGCGTGAACAGCAGCTCACGCATCGCCTCCTCGAACGGCTGATCGCGCACGACTTCGAGCATTCGACCGGCGAGGCTGAAACCGGTGTTGTTGTAGTGGAAGAGCGAACCCGGCTGCGTCTGCATGGGCACCTGCGGCATCGCTTCGACCGACCGAGCGAGCGCGTCATCGTTGCGGCCGCCCTGCGGATGCACCAGCAGCCAGTCGCCGTCCCAGCCACCCGTATGCGTCAGCAGGTGCCGCACTGTCACACGCGCTGCGATACCCTCCTCGGCCAGCTCGAAGGTGGGGAGGTACTCGCGGAGCGGGGCGTCGAGGTCAGCCCGACCGGCTTCGACCTCCCGCATGATCGCCGTCGCGACGTAGGTCTTAGTGTTGGAGCCGATCTGGAACAGGGTTGCTTCGTCGACCGGCGACGGAGCATCGGCGTTCGTGACACCGAAGCCTCGATACCACTCCTCGTCGCCGCGGATCACACCGACGGCCACTCCCGGGACGTGGAGCCGCTCTCGCTGCGCCTCGACGAACTCCAGCAGATCGGCCTCAAGCTCCGCCATCGCCTCGGACACGGACATCGCCTCCTCGCGCCGCGCGATGTTACCGCCGCCAGGCAGACAGCGGCTCCCGTTGAATCTCGACCGGCGCGCTGACACCATCGACGGCATGTTCGAGGCATCGAGTAACGCCGCAGCGCGCATGCGCGAATTCGAGAACTGGATCGGGCACCGCTCGCTCAGCTCGATCGGCTTCCGCTGGTTGAGCGGCCCGCAGGCGCTGCCGCTCGTCAACGGTCCGGGGATGCGACTGCACGAAGAGCTGCAGCTCGACGAGGGGGCGCGGATCCTCGACATCGGCTGCGGCCGCGGTGCGCTGCTGGGAGCGATCGACGAGCAGCTCCAGCCGGCCACCGCGCCGATCGGCCTCGACGGCTCGCGGGCGATGCTGCGGCTGGCGGCTCGCGACCAGGGCCACGCGGAGCGGCCGCTCGTGCAGGGCAGCGCCCTGGCGCTGCCGTTCGCCGCGGACACATTCACGCTCGCAATCTGCAGCTATGTGGCCAAGCACCTCGACGACGCGGAGCTAAACGCGCTCTTCGTCGAACTGCTGCGCGTGCTCGAGGTGGGAGGGCTTGCCGTCGTCTGGGAGTTCGGCCCCACCGGCAACGCTCGCATCGACGCCTGGAACGCGCGCGCGATCTCGACGGGCGTCGCTGCACCGCGGCTGCGCTCGAGCCAGACGCTGCGAGGTTTCGCCGAGCGCGCCGGGTTCCCGTTCGTGCGCTACGCCGACCTGCGCCCGTTCTTCCTGCCGCCGATCCCGCGCGCCTCGATCCTGATCGGACGACCGCCCGAGGGCTTCGACCCGTCCGAGGCGGTCCGCACCGCGTAAGGCTCTAACTGCCCTCGCTGTAGAGCTCTAACTCGTCGATCACGGCGCGCACCCGGTCGGGGAGGTCGGGCGACGAAGCGCCAGCGGCGAGCTGCTCACGGATTCCAGTGGCTGAGACCTCGAGCGGCTCGAACGGCACTTCGTCGATACGCCCGCGCAGCGCCGGGACGGCCTCGACGGCCTCGATCTCCGCCGCCTCGAGGTCGCCACGCGTTGCGACGGCCAGACGCGCGAGGGCGACGATGCGCTCCGGCTCGTGCCAGTGCGGCAGGTCGACGAGTGCGTCCTGGCCGAGGATGAACCACCAGTCAGCGTCGGCGTGTGCGCCGTCGGCCTGTAGGGACAGCAGCGTCTCCGCCGTGTATGACGGCCCCTCGCGGCGCACCTCGATCGAGCTGACCTCGGCCCACGGCAGATCCTCAAAGGCGATGCGCGTCAATGCGAGACGCACCTCGGCGCTGGTCACGTCGCGATCGGACTTGCGCCACGGATCACCGGCGGGCACCACGATCACGCGATCGAGGTCGAGCGCGTCTCGCGCGGCGGCGGCCAGGACGAGGTGCGCCCGGTGCGGCGGGTCGAACGTGCCGCCGAGCAGGCCCAGCCGTCGGTGTCGGCTCTGGGGCGCGTCCGACGCCGCTTCGGTCATAGCTCCCAGCGCACGCTGACGGCACCGACGCGGACCCGATCACCAGCTTTGACACCCAGCCGCTCGACCGCCCGGGTGACACCCATCCGTCGCAACCGCCGGAACAGCTCGTGGCGCGGTTCTTCCTCCGTCAGGTCGAGTGTGCTCGCGAGCCACTCGGGCGTCACCCCGCGGATCACGACCGTGCCGTCGTCGCCGCGCGCCACGTCGAAGCGCCGCTGTTGCGGCCGCGGTCGCAGCACGGGGACGCGCTCAGCTTCCCGCGCTGCCTCCTCCTCGCGCCACTGCACGAGCATCTGATGTGCCCGCTGCGCCAGCTCCCGCGTTCCCCCGCCTCCGGCCGCGGAGATCGCGATCCAGGGCGCCTCGAGGGTGCCGAGCTGCTCCTCGAGGAGTTCGACGTGGGCACGGGCGTCGGGATCGTCGATCTTGTTGAGCGCAAGCAGCTGTGGCTTCTCGCTCAGGCCGTGGCCGAACTCGCGCAGCTCCTGGTCGATGCGCTCCCGGTCAGCCAGTGGATCATCGCGGGTCATGTCGAGCACGTGCACGAGGACGGCTGTGCGCTCGATATGCCGCAGGAATTCGTGACCGAGGCCGACACCAGCTGCCGCACCCTCGATCAACCCGGGCATGTCCGCCGCGACGAACGAGTCGTATCCGAGAGTGACCACGCCGAGCTCCGGCTCGAGTGTGGTGAAGGGGTAAGCGGCAACCTTCGGGTGGGCGCGGCTCCAGGCGCGCAACAGCGTTGACTTGCCTGCGTTCGGCAACCCGACGAGGCCCACGTCTGCGACGAGCTTCAGTTCGATCCACAACCGCCGCCGATCACCCTCGCCGCCCGCCTGCGCGAAGCTCGGGGCCTGGCGCGTGGATGTAGCGAAGCGCTTGTTGCCCCGGCCAGAACGGCCGCCTCTCGCGACGATGATCTGGGCATCGACCTCATCGAGGTCGGCGAGCAAGGTCTGCCGCCACGCCGTTTCGGCGTCTCCGGTCCCATCGTCTTCGACGTTGGCGTCCTGCTCGAGTTCCCAGACCACGGCGCCCACCGGCACGTGCATCACCAAGTCGGCGCCGGACGCTCCACGCATCTGGCTGGGACCACCTTTGCTGCCGTCCTCGGCGGCGCGGACCCGACGGTCCCGGAAGTCGGAGAGCGTGGTCTTGCGAGCATCAGCCACGATCACCACATCGCCACCGCGGCCACCGTCTCCCCCGTCGGGACCACCTCGAGGCACGAATTTCTCACGGCGAAACGAAACGGCACCGTTGCCCCCACTCCCCGCGACGACTTCGAGTTCCACTGAATCGATCATGAGATGGCCGCTTTATTCAAGTGCTGAGCCTGCTCGCTATGCACAGCACAACCGGGATCGCGTGATCAGCCTAGCGAGGATCGTAGTAGTAGTAGAGGCGTTGATGCTGGGGATAAGTGCCGCGAATGGGGGTGCTGAGCCTACGAACGCGACGGTTGTCCAATCCACAGTGGTCGTTTTGAGCGTGACTCCGCCGGCTAGAACTGCTCAGTAGTGTTGGCAAGTACCAGCACCCAGGAGGACGCCACTGCGGAGTGGCGCTGGGGTCACTCCGATTATCCACATCACCACACTGATACCCACAGCGGACCGCCAGCGGATTCGAAAGAAGTGAGCATGCGCATAAGCACGAAGCGCAGACCGCAAGCCGAGGTTACTTCTTGGTAATGCTGCACACAGTCGGACGGCTCAGGCGACGCGGCGCGACTTCTCGATCATCTCACGCAGATTCGCCACGTCTCGCTTCGTCTCAGGATCAACCGTGAGTGAGCGTTCGATCTTGCGGGCCCCGTGGTGGACCGTCGAATGGTCGCGACCGCCGAGGGTCTGGCCGATCTCGACGAGCGATCGCAGCGCCAGCTCGCGCATGAGGTACATCGCGACCTGGCGTGGGTAGGCCAAGCGCTTCTCTCGACTCTTCGAGATCAGTGCGTCGCGCTCGAGTTCGTAGTACCGGCAGATCATCTGCACGATCAGATCGGGCGTGGGCGGCAGCCTCGGCTCGTTTGGCTCGAGCGAGGCGAGCGCCGAGTGCACGAGCTCCGGCGTCAGCGGTTCGTTCGTCAGGCGCGAGTAAGCGAGCACCCGGGTCAGCGAGCCCTCCAGTTCGCGAATATTGTTCGTGAAGCGCGTAGCGATCACCTGGAGGACGTCGTCGGAGATTGTGACGTGCTGTTCAATGGCCTTGTGCCGCAGGATCGCGATCCGGGTCTCGATGTCCGGCGCCTGCAGGTCCGCGATCATGCCCCACTCGAAGCGGGTGCGCAGGCGCTCTTCGAGGTGCTGGATGTGCGACGGGCTCTTGTCGGAGGTGATTACGATCTGGTGGCCGGCCTCGTAGAGCTCGTTGAAGGTGTAGAAAAACTCCTCCTGCGTCTGCTCTTTACCGGCGATGAACTGGATGTCGTCCATGAGCAGGGTCTCGGCCGAGCGGTAGCGCGCGCGGAACTCGTCCATGGTGCGCTGCTGGATCGCGGTGATCAGCTGGTTCGTGAACGCCTCGGCGCTGATCAGCACGACATCGACCTTGCGGCTGACGAGACTGTGGCCGACGGCGTGCAGCAGGTGCGTTTTGCCGAGGCCGGCGGCGCCGTAGAGGAAGAGCGGGTTGTAGAGCTGGCCCGGCGTCTGCGCGATGCCCTCGGCGGCAGCGAAGGCCAGGCGGTTGCCAGGGCCGACGATGAAGTTGTCGAAGCTGTAGCGCTCGCGCAGGCGCGGTCGAGGGGTGGCCTGCCGCTGGCTGGGCGCCAGCATCGTGTCGCCAGTCGGCTGCAGCGCCGCCGGTGTGGCGGCGTCAACCCAGTTGCGCAGGGGCTCGAACTCGACCCGGATCTCCCGTCCGGCGAGGTCCGTCACGCTACGCAGGACCGAAGGCAACAAGCGCTGCTGCAGCCACTCGGTCACGAACTCCGAACGGGTGCCGACGCTGAGCACGTCTTCGTTCAGGCGCAGACCCTCGGTGCCGTCGAGGAAGGTGTCGAAGTTGGCGCGGCTGACCTGCTGCGCGAGATCCTTCAGCGCCGCTTGCCAGAGTTGGCCAGGGTCAGACTGCATGCGCTGGGACCCCGCTTCCCCGCTATCGATGCCGTGTTACTTCGGCCGCCGTCTTGCCTGTGAGGCTGGATATCCACGAAAGTGACCCGAGATGACACACAGTCACGCAAGCAACTGTCCACAGACGTTGCACATCTGTCGATAACTGGTCGCAGAAGAAGCAAACTCAACGCCCCGCGAGCCTCAGGCGGGTTTTCTACCGCAATGGTGGCTGCTGTCTGTCCGCCGAACCGCAAGTGGCGGAAATCAGCCAACCGGGTGCGGAATGTAGCACCGCCGTTTCTAGCGGATCAAGCAACTTATGTGGACTCGACGAGAATTCCCGGAAAAACAATTTCTCCACCCTCGATCATGAGCCCAAAGGCGGGCACTCGGGGGTGACCTCGGACCCCGAGCAGGCGGACCACGACCGCGTCTGCCGTCCCTCACCTACCCCGCGGCGGCTATACTCCCTCTCACTTCGCACGTGCACCCAGGAACGCACACCGGTCCGCCGGGGGCGTATCAGGACGGGGCCGTCCCTTGACACAGTCCGACCGCGACTCGCGTCGCCTGCTGGCGATCGACATCGGGAACACGTCCGTCGCCATCGGCGTCTTCGATGGCGACGAGCTGGCCGCGACCTTCCGCATCGCTACCGACCAGGAGAACCTGCCGGACGAGTACGGCGTCCTCCTCAGTGGTCTGGTGCAGAGTCGCGGCATCGAGCCCGACAGCATCGACGCCGCGATCCTCTCCTGCACCGTGCCGCCGCTGATCGGCACGTTCCAGCAGGTCTGCCTCGACTACTTCGGGTGCGAGGCGCTCGTGGTCGGCCCTGGCGTCAAGACCGGCGTGCGCGTGCTCTACGACAACCCACGCGAGGTCGGCCCGGACCGCATCCTTCACGCGGTGGCCGCCCTCGATCGCTACGACCCGCCGCTGATCATCGTCGACCTCGGGACCGCGCTCGTCTTCGACGCGCTGTCGAGGGAGGGCGATTACCTCGGCGGTGCGATCGCGCCGGGCATCGGCATCGCCTCACAGGCGCTCTTTGACCGTGGGGCGATGTTGCAGCGCGTGCGCCTCGAGCAGCCGGAAACCGCGATCGGGCGCAATACGGTCCACTCGCTGCAGGCCGGCATCTTCTTCGGCTACGTCGAGATGGTGCGCGGCATGGTGCGGCGCTTCCGCGAGGAGGTCGGCGAAGATGCCACTGTCGTGGCCACTGGCGGCTACGCCGACATGGTGGCGTCAGAGGCGGGGTGCTTCGACGCGATCGAGAACGACCTCAACCTCGACGGTCTGCGCCTGGTCTACGAGGTAAACGAATGACCACCGCCCCGACCCCAGGCGGCCCGCTCAGCGGGCGGCAGATTGTGCTCGGCGTGACGGGCTCGATCGCCTGCTACAAGGCAGTCGAGGTGGCCAGCCGCTTGGTCCAGTCCGGCGCGATCGTCGATGTGGCGATGACTCCCGCGGCAACCGAGTTCATCCGGCCGCTCACCTTCCGCGCACTCACGCAGCGCGAGCCCTACGTCGAGATGTTCCGCCCACACGGGGAGTTCGGCGAGGCCCACGTCGAGCTGGCGCGTCGCGCTGACCTCATGCTGATCGCGCCTGCCACCGCGAGCACCCTCGGGCGCCTCGCCCACGGCATCGCCGACGACTTCGTGTCGCTGACGGCGATTGCGACCCAGGCACCGTTGCTGGTGGCGCCGGCGATGGACGCGCAGATGTGGGAGCACGCGGCCGTGCAGGCCAACCACCAGACGCTGCTGGCGCGTGGCGTCGAGTTCATCGGCCCGACCGAGGGCCGGCTCGCCTCCGGCCGTGTCGGCTCCGGTCGCCTGGTCGAGCCCGCCGAGATTGCCGAAGCGATGCGTTGGCGTCTCGGGCGCGAGCGTGGCGACCTCGCCGGGCGCACCGTGGCCGTTACCGCCGGCGGCACCCGCGAGGCGATCGACCCCGTCCGCTATCTGTCGAACCACTCCTCCGGCAAGCAGGGCTATGCGCTCGCGGAGGCGGCGCGGGACCGCGGCGCGCGTGTGCTGTTGATCTCGACCGTCGATCGCCCGACGCCGGTCGGCGTTGAACTGATCGCGGCGACATCGCATGCGGAGATGGAAGCGGCGCTCGCTTCGGCGTGCGATCCGGCCGACGGTGGCGCGGAGCTTGTGCTGATGGCGGGCGCGGTCGCCGATTACAGCCCGGTCGATGCTGCCGAGCGCAAGATCAAACGAGGCGACCGCGAGGGCGACCGACTCACCATCGAGCTCAAAGAGAACGCCGATATCATTGCCAGCCTCGACTCGCCGGCGCTCAAGGTCGCCTTCGCCGCCGAAACCGACGACCTGATCAACAACGCCGCACAGAAGCTACAGGCCAAGGGCGCGCGCCTGATCGTCGCCAACGATGTCACAGCCTCCGACGCCGGCTTCGCCGTCGACACCAACCGCGTCACCATCCTCGACGACACGGGGGGTCGCGAGGACCTACCGCTGATGTCGAAGTATGACGTCGCAATGCGCGTGCTCGACCGCGCCGCGGCGCTGCTCGACTAGCGTCCGAGGATCCCTCGACCGTGTCGCTCTCCGACGTACTCGGCGTCGCGATCCTGCTCGCGGCGGCTGCGGGTAGCGCAGGCTACGCAACGGCGGCGTGATCGTCGTCTGGCCGCTAATTCTGTGTGGGCGGTGGTTAGCCACGCCCCGCAAGCTCCCCCACCAGTGCTTCGAACGCGTGCCAGTTGGCGACGCGGGTGATGTGTGGTTCGACCGGTCGCTGGTTGTGCGGCTGGTCGAGGAGCACCGAAACGGTCTCCTCGCGCATGTCGACGAAGCTGTGCTCCCAGTCGTCGAGCAGGATGTCGATGCCCAGCTCGGCGCAGACGGGGGGCTTCGGTGCGCGGTTGGTGTGGATGAAGCGGGTGATCGGCACCGCGTGACGCTCGATCCAGGCCTCGGCGGGACCGCGCTCCTTGTCGGTGCGGGCGGTGAGGACGATCAGCTCGTGGTGCTCGGCGAGGCGGCGCGACACTTCGACGGACCCGTCCACCGGCGGGATCTCGCTGGTGCGGCTTGTGCCGTAGAGCACGCCCTCCAGGAGTGCATACCGCTCCTCGCCGATCACCGAGGCGGCCTCGGCGGGCCAGGTGCGGTCAGGTGGGAGCTCGATCGCGAACAGCTCACGCGCCAGGGCGATCTTTCCCTGCACGACGTCGGCGAAGGTGCCGTCGAAGTCGATGCCGATACGCACGAGGCCCCCTGCTGCGTTGGCGGCGCGGCTATGGCTTCAGCAGCTGCACCGTGTTGCCGTCCGGGTCGGAGAAGGTTGCGACCCAGCCGCCCCATGACTCCTGGTCCGGTGGGCGCGAGAAGGTGACTCCGAGGCCAGCCAGCCGCGCGTGAGAAGCGTGGATGTCCTCGACGGTCAGGTTCAGCATCTGACGCAGCGGTTCCGTGGTCGAGCCCCGGACGTCGGTGTGCACGGAAATCGTGAGTCGAAACTCTGCAGCGCCCTCGCCCCAGGAGAAGTTGACGAAGCCGTCGCGATCCGAGCGGGGTGTGAGGCCGATCGTCTCGACGTAGAAGTCGCGCATCGCCGTGAAGCGGGCGCGCTCGGTCCAGAAGATGACGCCGCCGACCTGGATGATTTGGTCGCTCATGGTGCCAGCTTAAACGGGGTCCGCTTCAGCATCGGTCCAGCCGAGCTCGTCCACGATGGTGCGCTCGGTGCCGTAGAAGAACGGCGAAGCCTCGAGGTCGATGAACTTCGCCTCGTCCTCGAGCAGCTCGGCGGCGGCTGCGCGGCGTTCCTCGATCGTGCCCGCGGCCAGGTCGGTGTCGATCCAGAGTTCGGCGACGCCGTCGTGCGGTGGCGCCCCGTTGCGCGCGGCGCGGCCGGGATCCGTTTCGGCGTCGAGGTCGGTGTGCACCTGCACATAGCGCTGGATCCCCAGCGTGCGTGCGTGGCTGCGGACCAGCGGCGCATGGTCCTCGCGCCAGTAGCGCTGGAACTCCTCTCGCGACAGCTCCGGGCGGCGCTGCAGCGGGAAGACGAGGCGGCGCAGGGTCATGGCGAACCTCCTTCGGCCTTCGAGCCCTCGCGGGCTAGTTGCGCGAGCGGCTGCGCACCAGTTGCACCAGGGTGCGCACCGGGATGCCGCTCATGCCCTTCACGAGCACCCCGCGGTTGCCGCCGACGCTCATCGTGCCGGCGATGTCCATGTGCGCCCATGGCGTATCGCCCGCGAACGACTGGAGGAACTTCGCCGCGGTGATCGAACCAGCGCCACGGCCGCCGGTGTTCTTCAGGTCGGCGACATCGGACTTGATCTGCCGCGTGTACTCCGCGTCGAGCGGCATGCGCCAGAGCTTTTCGCCCGTAACGCCCGAGGCGCGTTCGAGCTCGCCCCAGAGCCGGTCGTTGTTGGCGAAGACGCCGGTGCGCACGTTGCCGAGCGCCACGCTCATCGCGCCCGTCAGCGTCGCCACGTCGATGATGGCGTTGCAGCCCTCAGACCTGGCGAAGGCGATGCCGTCGGCGAGCACCAGGCGGCCCTCGGCGTCAGTGTTGATGACCTCGATCGACTGGCCGTCCATCGCGTAGACGACATCGCCGGGCTTGGTGGCGGAGCCGCTGGGCATGTTCTCGGTACAGGGCGTGATGCTCATGACATTGACGGAGGGCTTGAGGGTCCCGATCGCCTGCATCGTCGCCAGCACGGTGGCGGCGCCGGACATGTCGGCCTTCATCGACTCCATCCCCGCGCCCGGCTTCAGCGAGATGCCGCCGGAGTCAAACGTGATGCCCTTGCCGACCAGCCCGAGGAAGTTGCGACTCCTGGTGCCGCGGTAGGTGAGGACGATGAACTTCGGCGGCTGGACGGATCCGTTCGAGACGGAGAGGTAGGAGCCCATCCCGAGGCGCTCCGCCTCGGCGCGCTCGATGATGCGGCACTCGAGGCCGCCCTCGGTCGCGATCTGCTGTGCGCGCTGCGCCACGATCGTCGGCGTCATCAGGTTCGCGGGTTCGTTCTCGAGGTCGCGGGCGAGGCACGTCGCCTCCGCGATCGCCGTGCCCACCTCGACGCCGCGCCCGATCGCATTGGCGCGACGCTGCGCGGGCTGGACGAGCGTGACGTCACCGAGCTTGTGCGTCGGCCGGTCGGCCGCCTTCGTGTGGTGCCGGTCGAAGCGGTAGAGGCCGAGGATCAGGCCCTCCGCGATCGCCTGGCCGACCTCCGTCGGGTCAACGAGTGACGCGGGGAGCTGCGTCGAGATCGCGAGCGTGCCGGCGTTGAGGTCGCGCAGCCGCCGCGAGGCGTTACCGACGCGGGTGCGGATGCCCTCGACGTTGACGGAGTCGCGCTTGCCGATGCCGACCACGACCACGCGGTCGGCGCGCGGCCGGCGACCGGGCGAGGGGATGACGGTGACCTCGCCTGACTTGCCGGTGATCTGCCCGGCCGAGAGCATCGCCGAGATGGTGCCGCGCACTGCGCCATCGACCTCGGCGGCGTGGCCGCTGAGGCGTCGCGTGCCCTCGGCGACCTGCACGACGTAGGTGTCGGCGCGCTGGTCGGTCAGGCTGCCCGTGACGACGCTGATGTTCATAGCGGCTCCCCCGTCTGCTTCGTGCCTCGCGCGCGCCGAGCATACGTGCCGCATCGCTGCCGATCGAGGACGGACGGACCGGCGCAGGGTGCGGGCGTTGCTATCATCGGTCGGCGGTGGGGATCGGGTTGGAGCAGGTGCATGCGGCAGCGGATCTACCGGTACCTGCACGGCGTGACCGCGCCTGACCGGACGGGCCTCGTCTGGTTCGACCTCGTCGAGATCGGTCTCGTGGCGCTCAGCTTCCTGGCTTACTTCCTCGTCCGCGGTAGCGTCGTCGATCGCACCGGTGACGCGCTCGCGAACGCGCGGTGGATCATCGAGATGCAATCGTCGATCGGCTTGTTCATTGAGCCGGAGATCAATCGCTGGGCGCTCGAGTCGGAGATTCTCGTCCGCCTCTTCAACTTCGTGTACTTCTGGCTCGACTTCCCGCTGATCATCGCGGTCGGGTTGCTGCTGTTCTGGCGCAGCCGCAACCACTACACGTTGCTCCGCGACTCGCTGCTGATCTCGGGCGGAATCGCGCTCGTCCTCTACTGGTCGTTCCCGGTGGCGCCACCGCGGTTCCTGCCGGAGTGGGGGTTCGTCGACACCCTCGAGCAGTTCTCCGACCTCGCCTACCAGGCGCAGTCGACGAAGCCGTTCGTGAACCCGTTCGCCGCCGTGCCGTCGCTGCATGTGGGCTGGGCGCTGCTGCTGGTGATCGCCGTCTTCCTCGCGACGGGGAACTGGCTGCTACGGCTGGCGTCAGTGGTAACGGCCGTTTTGCAGACCGTCGCCGTCGTGGCGACCGCGAACCACTACATCTTCGACGGCGTGACGGGCGTGGTGGCCGCGCTCGCGGGCTTCGCTATCGCGCTCTGGATGCAGAACGTCGGATACCCCTCCGTGCGTCGCTTCTTTGGCGCCCGCGCCGGCCCCGAGCCGGCGCTCGAGGAGGCGGCGCGGTAACTAACACCGCAGAGCATCGCCTCCCGCCTTCGTTACGCCGAGGTCCACGCCAGTCCGAGCATCCTCGGGCCGAAGCGTGTCGCGGCGTGGCGCGTGATCGGCGCGAGCACCAGTTCGGCTGGCGACAGTTCGCGTTCGGCCCAGCGCACGAGTGCCTCCGCGGGCGCGGCCGCCGAGGCGTGATGGACCGCCAGGCGCAGCTCATCGCGTCCTCCGCAGGCCTCGAGCGCGGCGTCGAGGAGCGCGCCGATCGCCTGCGGGCGCTCGTCGTAGCCAGCGACGAGCGACAGCTTCTCGCCGCGCGGTCGTACGACCGCGCGCCAGCGCACGGCCATCGGCGATCCGCCAGTGACGCCAGCCAGCTCCGGATACTCCAGCAACAGCACGCTGTCGGCGCGTTCGGCGGCGTTGGCGGCGGCGGCACGCACCTTCTCGATCGATGCGCCCTCGCTGGCCACGCGCGCCGCTGCGAGGGCGCTCCAGCCGCCGGCCATGAGCGCGCCGCCCGGCGGCAGCACCTCGACGCCGAGCGGAGCGAGCGCGGCCCCGATGCCCTCCGGCGAGCCGTAGCCGTCACCGAGCGGGAGGTACACCGCTGCGCCGTCGTCACCGGCGGCCGCGCGTGCGGCCTCGAGCAGCGGAGCGGCGTCCTGCACACCAGCCTCGAGTGTGAGCTGTGGTAGCGTTTCGAGCTCCTCGAGCAGCGGCGCATCGGGGGGCGCGACGACGAGCCCGGCGGCCTCTGCGAGGTCGCGCGGGACGCTCGCATCGGCGTCCGTGATGACGGTGACGCGGGCGGTCGAGGTCGACGGCATGGTGGGGCCCTCGATCGAGGTCAGACTGGTGTCAGGTGGCTTGCTGGCGGGGCTTCGCCGGCTCATTGCCCGCGATCTGGGCCTATGCTAGCTTGGATTCACCTGGCGGACGCAAGTGATTTGCCGGGAACCCACGCCACGGATCCATCGACGCCTCTACAGGTACATCGCAGGACCCGACCGGCCAGCCGCCGAGAATGATGCGGCTCGCCCGGAGAGCGTGGTATTGAGTTGTATGGGGAAAGCAAACCGGAACCGATACGCACTTGATGCAAACCGCTGAACGCAAGCACGAGATCATCGAGCAGTTCAAGCAGCACGACGGAGACACGGGTTCGCCCGAGGTCCAGGTCGCGCTGCTGACTGATCGCATCGTACGTCTCACCGATCACCTCAGAGAGCACAAGCACGACTTCGCCACCCGGCGAGGGCTGCTCAAGCTCGTCGGCCAGCGCCGTCGACAGTTGCGGTATCTCAGCCGCACCGACGTCGATCGCTACCACGAGCTGATCGAGGCCCTGGGGCTGCGCCGCTAGCGCAGCCCTGCTTCGTGGCTCGCTCCGATCGGAGCGTGGCCGTCGTACGGACCTCGAGGATCCTCAGAACGCGGCTCAGCCGAAACGCATCCGTGCGTCCGCGCTGCGGACCACCCAGAAGGAGATCCCGTACCCCGTCGCCCCCAGGGCGCAGGCTGCGGCTCTCCAGAGATGGAGACACTGTGACAGCAGGTCAGACACATACCTTCAGCCGTGAGATCGAAGGCGAAACCTACGAGATCTCGGCTGGCACCCTCGCCCCCAACGCCCTCGCGGCGGTGACCATGCGCTACGGCGACACGGTCCTGCTCGTGACGGTCTGCGACGGCGAGCCCCGAACGGGAATCGACTTTTTCCCGCTCACCATCGACTTCGAAGAGCGGATGTACGCGATCGGGAAGATCCCCGGCTCGTTCTTCCGCCGCGAGGGCCGGCCCGGCACCGATGCCACGCTGGCCGCCCGCATGACCGACCGCCCGATCCGCCCGCTCTTCCCGAAGGGCTACAAGCGGGAGGTGCAGGTCGTTTGCACCGTGCTCTCGTCCGACCGTGAGCACCCCGCCGACTCGCTGGCCACCACCGGCGCCTCGACGGTCATCAACATGTCCCCCCTCCCCTTCGAGGGCCCGGTGTCGTCGGTCAACGTCGGCCGCATCGACGGCGAGCTGATCGCCTTCCCGACGTACTCGCAGCGCGCCGAGTCCGACCTCGACCTGACGGTCGCGGCCACCGATGACTCGATCGTGATGATCGAGGCCGGTGCGAAGGAGATCCCGGAGGACGAGCTGATCGACGCGCTCGCCTACGCGGAGGGCATCTGCCGTGAGCTCAACTCGCTGCAGCGCGAAGTGATCGAGGCGCTGGGCGCCGAGAAGCTCGAGTACGTGCCGTCGGACGGCCCGGACTCTGACCTCGTGGCTGCCTGCGAGCAGTTCCTGGCGGACCTCGGCGACGAGGCCTTCGAGGCGATCCAGGGCGAAGGCTTCCGCGGCATCGACAACCTCGCACTGCGGGCGTCGGCCGAGCTGGTCGACGACGAGGGGGAGCCGCTGTTCGAAGCTCGCGGCGTCCGCTCTGAGATCGACAACGCGCTGAAGCGTCTCGTGCGCGCGCGACTCCTCGAGGAGAACAAGCGCGCCGACGGCCGTGAGCCGGACCAGATTCGCCAGCTGGGGTCGCAGGTGGGCATCCTCCCCCGCGTCCACGGCAGCGGTCTCTTCGAGCGCGGCGAGACGCAGATCCTCTCGGTGGTGACGCTGGGCGCGATCCGCGACCGGCAGCGTCTGGACGACATCAACCCGACCGAGTGGAAGCGCTTCATGCACCACTACAACTTCCCGCCGTTCTCGGTCGGGGAGGCGCGCTTCCTGCGCGGGCCCGGGCGACGCGAGATCGGCCATGGGATGCTGGGCGAGAAGGCCCTGGCGGCGGTGCTGCCGGACCTCGACGCGTTCCCGTACACGATCCGTATCGTGTCGGACGCGCTGAGCTCGAACGGCTCGACCTCGCAGGGGAGCATCTGCGGTTCGACGCTGGCGCTGATGGACGCGGGTGTGCCGATTTCGGCGCCGGTCGCGGGCATCGCGATGGGCCTCGTCACGAACGCGGACGCCAGTGAATACAAGATCCTCACCGACATCGCGGGCATCGAAGATGCCTTCGGCGACATGGACTTCAAGGTCGCCGGCACCGAGAAGGGCGTGACGGCGGTGCAGCTCGACATCAAGTTGCCGCAGCTGCCCGATTCGTTCATGACCGAGGTGTTCGACCGCGCCCGCACGGCGCGGCTGGAGATCCTCGAGGTGATGCAGGCGGCGATCGACGAGCCTCGCGAGGAGGTCGGTCGCTACGCGCCGAAGATCACGATCATCAAGATCAACCCCGAGAAGATCGGTGCTGTGATCGGCCCAGGCGGCCGCGTGATAAACGGCATCATCGAGGAGACCGGCGCCACCATCGACGTCGAGGAGGACGGCACGATTTACGTCGGCGGCACGGAGGCTGACTCCGTGACGCAGGCCGTCGCCCACATCGAGGGCCTGACGAAGGAGATCGAGATCGGCGAGGTCTACACCGGCCCCGTCTCTCGCATCATGTCCTTCGGCGCCTTCGTCGAGATCCTTCCGGGCAAGGACGGGATGGTGCACATCTCCGAGCTGGCCGAGGGGCGTGTGGACCGCGTCGAGGATGTCGTCGACATCGGCGACTCGGTCACGGTGCGCGTGATCGAGATCGACAACCTTGGTCGCGTCAACCTCAGTATGCGCGGCACCGAGGGCGACGGTTCGGTCGGCATGAGCGACGACGAGACGGCCAGCGCCGAGGGCGCGCGCTCCGGCGGCGGCGACCGCGAGGTTCGCAGCGGCGGCGGCGGTCGTGACGGCGGCGGTCGTGACGGTGGCCGTGGCGGTCGTGGCGGCGGTGGTCGTGACGGTGGCCGTGGTGGTCGCAACGGCGGCGGCGGTGGCGGCGGTCGCGGCCGAGACGGTGGTCGCGATGGCGGCAGCCGCGGTGGCTACGGCGGTCGCGACAGCGGCGGTAGCAGCCGTGACAGCGGTAGCAGCGGCAGCAGCGGCAGCAGTGACCGTGGCGGCAGCAGCAGCGGTAGCAGCGACGGTGGCAGCAGCGGCGGCAGCAGCGACGGCGGCGGTGGCGACAGCGGCCGCGGCGGCTCGCGGGAGCGCTCCTCGCGCGGCGGCGGTGGACGCCGCTGGTAGTCACCACGCTGTGTCCGAGCCGCGGACGCAGCAAGCGGTGCACTGGAACACACACAGAGACGCCGCCGAGGATAGCCCCGGCGGCGTCTCCGTCTATCAACCTCTCGAGCAACCGATCGAGCAGCCGATCGAGGTGACCCCATGATCCGAGCAGCGGTCAGCGGCACCGGGTCGATGGGCACGCTCGTGCTTGCCACCCTCGAGGCCACCGACGACATCGAGCCGGTCGGCGTGCTCGAACCAGCAGGCGCCGGCAGCGATACGCTCGAGGCGGCCAGTGGGGTCAGCTACCCGCTGTCCGGAGACGCGGCCGCCCTCTTCGAATCAACCAACCCCGATGTCATCGTCGACTTCACGAACGCAGCGGCCGTGCCGGCGCTCGTCGAGGCCTGCCTGGCGCACAGCGTGCGGCCGGTGATCGGCACCTCGGGCGTCGAGGACAGCACCGTCGAGCGCCTGCGTGCCGGCAGCGCCGAGGCCGGTCGTGGCGCCGTCGTGGCCGCCAACTTCGCGATCGGCGCCGTTGTGCAGATGCACCTCGCGACGATCGCTGCGCGCTACTTCGACGCCGCCGAGGTGATCGAGATGCACCACGACGGCAAAGTCGACGCCCCGAGCGGCACCGCTGTCGAGACGGCTCGCCTCATGCGCGAGGCCCGCGGCTCCGACTTCGAGATGAACGTCCCGGAGAGCGAAACGATCGAGGGTGGCCGTGGCGCACACCTGGGCGGTGTCCCGCTGCATTCCGTGCGGCTTCCCGGCCTCGTCGCCCACCAGCAGATCCTGTTCGGCGGCCTCGGGCAGACGCTGACGCTCCGCCACGACTCGACCGGCCGCGACAGCTTCATGCCGGGCGTCCTCCTCGCCGTCCGCGAGGTGATGCAGCGCAGCGAGCTGGTGGTTGGCCTCGCCGCCCTCGTGGGGCTGGGGGACTAGCCGCCGCGCGATTGGCCCCCTCGCCGCGCGCCGAGGGCGTGCGTATCATCGATTGTCCAGTTTCGATCGAGTGCGGAGCACGTGCTGTGTCGTTGAATGTCGCCGTCATTGGAGCCACGGGCGCCGTCGGGGAGGTCTTCCTCCGCGTCGCCGAGGAGCGTGATTTTCCGATCGGTGAGCTGAAGCTGCTCGCCACGGAGCGTTCGGCCGGGAAGGTCATGCAGTTCCAGGGCCGCAGCTATGTCGCCGAGGTGACGTCCGAAGAGACCCTCGCCGGCGCGGACCTCGTGTTCTGCTCCGCCACCGCGGAGGCCTCAAGGCACTGGGGGCCATGGCTGCGCGAGCGCGGCGCGCTGATGATCGATGATGGCTCGGCGTTTCGCATGGAGCCCAACGTCCCGCTCGTCGTGCCCGAGATCAATGGCGACGACGTCGAGTGGCACGAGGGCATCATCTCGATCCCGAACTGCACCACGACGCCGCTGGTGATGGCGCTGCACGCGATGCGCCAGGTGGCGCCGCTCGCCCGTGTCGTGGCCTCGACGTACCAGGCCGTGTCGGGCACCGGCAGCGCCGCGGTCGACGAGCTCTCCGACCAGCTGCACGCGCTCGGGCGCGGCGAGAACCCGCCGCCCGCCGAGGTCTACCCGCAGCAGATCGCCCTCAACGTGCTCCCGCACGTCGATGACTTCACCGAGGACGGGTTCACGAAGGAGGAGGTGAAGATGCGCAACGAGACGCGCAAGATCCTCCACCTCGAGGATCTGCGGTTCGCCTCGACCTGTGTGCGTGTGCCGACGTTCGTGGGCCATGCGGAGGCGGTGCACGTCGAATTCGCCTCGGAGGCCCCGCTGGCGCAGCTGCGCGAGGCGCTGGAGGCGCAGGCGGGCGTCGAACTGATGGACGATCCGGCCAGCAATACCTACTCGACGCCGATCCAGGCGGAGGGCGAAGACGCCACGTTCGTGTCGCGCCTGCGCATCGATCCGTCGGTCGAGCACGGAGCCGTATTCTGGTGCGTGACGGACAATCTGCGTAAGGGCGCAGCGACCAATGCGATTCAAATCGCCGAGGACTTGATCCGACGAGGCAAACTGTAGGGACTCGAATCCTCGATCGGGCGCTTCGTGCGCCCTCGAGGGCTCGACCGGCGAAGCGAGGCATGCGGCGCCTCGACCCCCGCCGCCGATAGCACGCACGCTCCACCCGGCCGGAGCGGAGGACCAGATGACTGACACCAACCGGGCCGCCATCGGGCGACTCTGCACCGCAATGATCACCCCCTTCCGCGCCGATGGTGCGGTCGACCTGGAGACGACTGCCGAACTGGCGCGCGCGCTCGTCGCCTCCGGCACGGAGAGCATCGTCGCCACCGGATCCACCGGCGAGGGCGCGACGCTGTCGGACGATGAGACCGTCGAGGTCTGGCGCACCATCAACGAGGCGGTCGGCGCGAACGTCGCTGTGATCGCCGGTGCGACGAACAACGACACCGCACACTCGATCGCGCTCTCCCAGGAGGCGGAACGGCTCGGTCTCGACGCCGTGCTGATGACCGTACCGGCCTACAACAAGCCGACGCAGGCGGGCCTGGTCGCGCACTTCACGGCCATCGCTGATGCCACGTCGCTGCCGGGGATGCTCTACAACATTCCCGGGCGGACTTCGCTCAACATGACCGCGGAGACCACACTGGAGCTGGCGCAGCACCCGCGCATCTGCGGCATCAAGGAGGCTAGCGGCGACCTCGCGCAGATCGACGTCATCATCGACAACGCGCCAGAGGGCTTCCAGGTTTGGTCCGGCAACGACGCTGACACACTGCCGGTGCTGGCGCTGGGCGGCCACGGCGTGGTCTCGGTGGCGGCCCACCTCGTCGGCACGCAGATCCGCGAGATGATCTCGGCGTGCGTGGCCGGCTCGAACGACACGGCGGCCGGCATCCACCACGCGCTGACGCCGCTGGTCGACGCGCTCTTCTGCGAGTCCAACCCGACGCCGCTGAAGTTCGCGCTGAACGAGGTCGGCTTCGCCGTCGGTGAGCCGCGACTCCCGCTGCTCCCGGCGACTGAGGCAGCCCGCGCCACGGTCCGCGCCGTCCTTGAGGTCGCGCAGATCGACCTGCCGGTGACCGCGAGCGTCTAGCTCGAGCGTTCCTCGCGAACGTTGCTCGGTTCGTCTCGCGTTGCGAGCCAGTCGTCCCACGCCGCGCGGGTGGCGGTGCGGGCGCGTTCGTAGCCGATGCGGTCGCCGTAGTACCCGCCGAGGACGCCCGCGAGGCTGCGGCCGCCGATCAAGAGGATCAGGCCGTAGAAGATCGTGGCCCAGATCAGGTTGTCCTTGAAGAACGGGATGACCAGCACCAGCGAGATCCCGCCGACCACCGCGATCAGCAGGCCGAGGTAGGCGAAGCCGTTGACCCAGCGTGCCTCCGTGCTTCGCTGGCGGCGCAGCACCTCGACGATCGCGTCGGGTACGCGGTCGGTGGGCGGGCGCGCCGATGTCTCCTCGCCGCAGTGCGGGCAGCGCTTCGAGTCGCCGGCCAGCGGCGTGTAGCAGTGGCCGCAGAAGCGGCCGCGGTTCGGCAGCTCGCCACGCGTGAAGGCGACGAGATGATCCTCCAGCCGCTCGCTAAACAGCGGGCAGCCGTCGTCCGGGCGGAAGCGTTCCTCCTCGCCGGGGACAAACTGATCCTCGCGGCGGAAGCTCACGCCACGCCCTCCAGCGGTGGCTGTGCCCGTCGTCCGAGGCTCGCGGCGAGCTCCTCGAGGACGCGCGTGACCTCGCTGCGGTAGGCGGCAGCGCGTCCCGAGGTCGAGGGCATGACCCAGACCGCTGCGCCCTCGAGCGCGACGCCTTGCACACCCCAGCCACGGGCGCGCCAGGCGCCCGGGAACAGCGCTCCGAACGCGCGCGTGCTTGTGAAGCAGACGCAGCGCGGGCTGGCGTAGGCGATGCGCCGGCGGAAGTGCGGCGCGGCGGCGCTCAGCTCCGCCGTGGACACGTCCGTCGAGTCGGTCACCACCCGCTTTACGACATCGGTGAAGCCGATGCCGAGGCGGTCGGGCAGCGCGCGATCATCCTCGAAGGTTAGCCCGCCCTCGGTCCGGGTTGAGGAGGCGAGCGGCGAAGCCTCGAGGGCGCGCCAGAACACGTTGCCGGGGTGTGCGTAGTAGTGGCCACGCTGCGCCGAGCGCTCGCCCGGGTTGATGCCGGCGAACACCACGTCGAGTGGCCGGCCGGAAGGCGCACGGAGCAGGTCGGGCAGCGTGCGCATCGTCAGCGCGGCGCGTCAGTTTGGGAGGGGCTAGGTGGGGACATAGGAGTACTCGTGGTGCCCCAACATCACGCCAAGGGCCAACGTCGTGAGCGAGACGAGGATCATCGCGAGTGAGATCAGGAACGACCGGCGGCGCTGCTGGTCCAGGCGCCACACGGCTTCCTCGTCGTCCGGGTCGGCGATGACCGCGTCGCTCCAGCGTTGGATCCGACGTGCGAAGACCAGCGTGTGGACGGCGATGAGGACGATCAGCATCGTGAACAGCGTCATCTTCACCACGAAGAGCGGGCCCCAGCGGAACTCGTTGATGTCGTCCTGGATGATGTCCGGGACGAGCTGGTAGAACTGGTAGAGCCCGGTTGCCAGCAGCGCCACGATCGCGACGCCCGAGATCATCCCGAAGCGCGCCGCGACCACACTCGTCACGTTGCGCCGCAGGCGCTCGTCCTCGATCAGCCACGTCGAGGGCACGACGGCCAGGAACAGCAGCACCTGCGGCCCGACCAGCGCTGCCGCGGCGGTGACGTGAATGATCAGCGAGATGGTGTCCATGCTTCGCCTCTCCGGCGTGTGTCCTTCGCTTGCCCTGCTACGACAGCGACGCGCCGAAGATGTCGCGCGTCACGATCGCCTGGTTGCGTTCCGGACCGACCGAGATCATGTCGATCTGCGCCTCCACGATCTGTTCGATGCGGCGCACGAACTGGCGCGCCTCGGTCGGCAGGTCGCCCAGTGTGCGCACGTGCGACACGTCTTGCTGCCAGCCCGGGAGTTCCTCGTAGACCGGCGTCGCGCGCTGCGCGTCCTCCAGGGTCGACGGCAGCGTCGTGATGCGCTCATCGTCCAGCTCGTAGGCGACGCAGATCTTCACCCGCTCGAACGCCGCGAGGCTGTCGAGGCGTGTCAGGGCGACCGAGGTGACGCCGTTGAGCCGCGAGGTGTAGCGCGCGAGCACGCCGTCGAACCACCCGGTGCGTCGCGGGCGGCCGGTCGTCGTGCCGTATTCCTCGGTGCCGGGGACACCGCCACCGCCTTCGCGGAGGGAGACGCCGTCCTCGTCGAACAGCTCTGTCGGCATCGGCCCGTTGCCGACGCGCGTCTGGTACGCCTTGAACACGCCGACCACGCGCTCGATCGCCGTCGGGCCGAGCCCGATGCCGATCGCCGCGCCTGCAGCCACCGAGGCGGGGACGGACGAGGTGACGTACGGGTAGGTGCCAGTGTCGAGGTCGAGCAGCGACCCCTGCGCGCCTTCGAGCAGGATGTGCTCCCCTCGGACGTGGGCCTCCTGGACGGCCGAGATGGTGTCGGCGACGTAGGGACGGAGCTTGTTCCCGAAGTCGAGGTAGCGCTCGAAGATGTCATCGATCTGCAGCGCCGGTTTGCCGTACAGCTCGGTAATGGCGCGGTTCTGGTACCCGAGCAGCTCGTCGAGCCGGCGCGCGAAGACGTTGCGGTCGAGGATGTCCGCGACGCGGATGCCGTTGCGGCGCACCTTGTCGTGGAAGGCGGGGCCGGTGCCGGTGCCGGTCGTGCCGATCGCGTGTTCGCCGCGCATCTCCTCGTCGGCGAGATCGATGATCGGGTGCCAGGGCATGATCAGGTGCGCGCGGTCGGAGATGAGCAGCCGGCTCGTGTCCACGCCGCGCTCGGACAGCATCGCGATCTCCTCGAACAGCTTGTCCGGGTCGATCACGACGCCGTGGCCGATCACGCAGGTCTTGCCCTCGCGGAAGATGCCGGCGGGCACGAGGTGGAGCTGGAACTTCCCCCGCTCGTTGACGATCGTGTGGCCCGCGTTCGTGCCTGCCGAGTAGCGGGCGATCACGGAGCAGTAGCGCGAGTGGAAGTCGACGACGCGACCCTTGCCCTCGTCGCCCCACTGGCCGCCGATCACCACGACTGCAGGCATGGGAACTCCCGGTGGGGTCTGTCCGTCTTACCGTCACTGCGATGTTCAACGGGGAGGCGCCCCTGCGCCGCCCGGATCATACCGTCTCCCTCGTTCACGATCCCGAGGAGCCGCCGAGGAGTTGCGCGATGCGCTCGAAGCTGGTGACCGCCCTGCTCGTTGCCGTCTCGGCCGCGTTGCTGAGCGCCGCCTGCAGCGGCGACGACGCGACTCCGTCGCCCGAGCCCACGCCGACTGCGACCGCGACGCCCACGCCCACTGCGACCCCGACACCAGACATCACGCCGACCCCCGACCCACCCGAGGAACGGGCGCTCGAGGCCGCGCGCACTGCCCTCGACGGCTGGCTCGGCCCGCTGGCGGGGCCGGTGATCTCGTCAACGGCAGCGCGTGAGACCTGGCCCGACGGCTGCCTCGGCCTCTCGCATGGCGGCGAGGCCTGCGACCAGGCGCTCGTCGTGGGTTTCCGCGTCACGATCACCATCGGCAGCGCCGAGTACCGCATCCGCACGGACCTACCGGCGGAGATGCTGCGGTGGGAGCCCGAGACGCAGATCCTCGTGCGGTTCATCAACGCGTCCTCGAGTGTCGCGCGGTTCAGCACCGACGACGGCGGCACAATCGAGGCCCGCCTGGTCCCCGGCAGCCAGTTCGAGCTGACCGAGCTGCACGAGGGTCCGGCGGTTGGCATCGCCATTGTTTCGGCGCCTCAGGGCGGCGCGCCGATTCTCCTCTGGACGGATCTACTCGTGTCGGATCCGGCCGCTGCCGTCCGTGACGCCGCGCTCGCCGGGCTAGCGAGCTGGCTCGATGTCCCACCAGCGGAACTCAGCGTTCGCAGCGTCGAGGCAGTCGATTGGCCGAACGGTTGTCTCGGTATCGCGCGCCCGGGCCTGTTCTGCACACAGGCGATCGTCCCCGGCTTCCGCGTCAGCATCGACCTCGTAGGCGAGGACGCGCGCTACCAGGTGCGGACCGACCGTGCGCCGGCGGTGCTGGTCTGGTTCGGCCCGCTCGGCGGCCTCCAGACGTTCGAGTCGGCCGCCAACGGCGAGATCGAGATCTCCGATGACGGTGGAGGCGTCGGCACAGCGCGAATCGTACCCGGCTCCGACCTGAGTGTCGCCCTCGAAGACCTATCCCAGGGCGATCGCGTCGACGTGAGGATGGCCCCCGACCCCGACGGCGTGAACTTCGTCGTCGTTTCGCTCGACCGACTGGAGGATTGAGCGAGCCGCGCTAACGCACGCGGGCGCGGCGGTCGATGGCGTCCGCGAGTTCGACCAGGGCGCGAGCGCGCCTGGCTGCGCGGCGATCGACGAGGCGGCCGTCCGCCTCAGCGGAAAGCTGGCCGTTGGCGAGCAGGCGCTGCCAGGCGTCGAGGGTGACCCGCGCGGTTGCGACCTCGGCGGGGTCGGGTGTGAACAGCGAATTGACGCCTTGCGCCTCGGCTTCGCTCGCGATGACCACGCCGTCGGCCCCGTAGTCGTGCGCCATCGAGGCGTCGCCGCCGGCGAGCGCCCAGGGGATGCGCGCCATGTGCGCTGCCATCGCCACGTCCGCCATCGCGTGATCGTAGATGGCGTCCGCGCGGTCGCCGAGGCGCATGTCCTGCTGCAGCCCGTCGAGCGTGAGTAGTACGCCCGCGGCGCGGTCGATCGCACCGAGGATGCTCGGCAAGGCCAGCACGCCCTCGGCCGAGTCGATCTCTGGAAGGACGAGGATGCCGCCGGGCGTTAACGCGCGCTCCATCTCGAATCGTCTGATCGCCACATCGACATCGCGCGCGTCCTGCGGGACCTCGGCGGCGGTGAGGATGATGGCGGCGACGGACGCGCTCACGATCGCGTCGAGGTCGTCGTCGAGTTCGCCTGAGCGTGTGTCGGAGACGCGCACGTACACGGGCCGCCCACTCTTGGCGATCGCCGCGAGGTGCCGGCGAGCCAGCCGGCGCGCCTCGGGATGGTCGGAGGCGAGGTGTGGGGCGGCGAGGTCGATCGCGATGGCATCGGCCGCGCTGGTTCGCGCCGCGCGCAGGCGCGCCTCGTCACGCGCGTCGATCAGCAGAATGCTTCGCAGTGCCAGCATCGGTCCTCGCTCGTGCTCCCTGGGGCGTGCGCCGCGCTATCTTGCGCGCCGCCGCCGTTGCGGTCGAGATGTGTATCGCCAGCGGCTAGATGATCACGTCCTCGCCGAGGGGGGCGTCCTCGGCGACGTCGGCGAGGAAGGCGAGCACCGACGCGTTCCAGTCGCCGGGGCGCTGGCCAGACGTGCCGTGGACGCAGCCGGCGAGCCGGACGACGCGACGGCGTGGCAGGCCGTCGATCAGCCTCGACAGGCCGCCGAGGATCATGTCGTCCTGCTCACCGACGATCACGAGCGCTGGGATGTCGAGGTCGGGGAGCGCCGGAGTCAGGTCGGGCCGCGTGCGCATCGCGTGCATCCCGCCCGCGACGCCCGGGTCGCCGCCGGACATCCCGCCGTCGCCGCGGCTGCCCGAGGGCTCGTCCGAGCCTCGCGTGGTCGTGTCGGAGAGCACGAGGGCTGCCACGTCGTCGGGATGGTCGTGCGCGTATTGCAACGCGATCATCCCGCCGAAGGACATGCCGGCGATGACAGCCCGGTCAGTGGCGCCCAGGCCCTCCAGCAACAAGCGCAGGTCCGAGGCCAGGCCCGGCATGTCGTAGGAATCGACGTCCTCCGGCGCATAGGTGCCGCCGTGCCCTCGGGCGTCCCAGGTGATGAGGCGGAAGTCCTGCGACAGCGCCTGCATCTGCGGCATCCACATCTCGAGCGAGACCCCGAAGCCGTGCGCCAGCACGAGCGGCTGACCGTCGGCCGGGCCGCGCTCGTCATAGCGGATGCGGATGCCTGAGTCCTCAGACCCCTCGATGAACGGCATGGCGCGCAGTCTAGCCGCGGCGAGGGATCAGGCGTCACCTCGGCGGGTAGCGCGCGGGAGCAGCGCCTCGAGGAACTCGACCCAGCGCGCCGGGTCGTTGCGTGCGCGGACCGCGCGCGACACGCGGTGCAGGGCAACCACGACCGCCAGCTGCTCCGCCTCGGCGCGACGCACGTCCCGCAGGACGGCGTTCGGCTCGTAGCTCGCCAGCACGTCATCGAGGGTGGGCCAGCCGAGGTTGAGCGCGACGCTGGCGAGGTCGAAGGCGGGCGGCCCCGCCCAGGAGCTGTTGAAGTCGATCACGCCCGCCAGCGCTTCTTCGTCCTGCGCGGCGAAGACATGGCCGCCGTGGAGGTCGCCGTGCAATACCGCGATCGTTGACGCCTCGGCGTAGCGCTCCAGCTGGTCCCGCAGGTCGCCGAGCGCGCCGATGAGCTGCGGTGCGATGCGCGCGATTGGATGCGCGACCAGCGGCTGCCCCGAGTAGGGCCACGCCTCGGCATACCGGGTGAGCACGCCCGCGGCGAAGTCGTCTGCACTGCCGCGCAGCACGTCGCGTCGATCCTCGAGCATGCCGAAGCCCTCGACGGGCAGCGCGTGCAGCGCGGCGAGGAGACGGCCGAGCTCGCGGGCAACCGCCGCGGTCGGCGCATCGCCCGGGCGGTGGTCGCGGCCAGGGATGGCGGTGTCGACGCTCCATGCGCGGCCACCCTCGTCGCCCGTCGCGATCGGCGTCGGCAGCGGGAGCGCCGGCCGCACGCCAGCGAGCCGTTCGAGGATGCCCGCCTGGGCCTTGAAGCGCGGCGCGTCGGCCTCGGCGTCCGCGCGATCGGCGCGCTCGATGCGCACGACCATGACGCCGCGGTTGGTTTCGACGCGCCAGGCGTCACAGTTCACGCCCGGTGGCAGCGCCTTCGCCTCGCCGCGGGGCGTGATGTCGAGCGAGCGCAGTACGTCGAGGGGGTCCATGCGTCCTCCGCGTTCCATCGTCGCAGCCCTCGGAGGTGGGTCGCCAGACCGGGCGTGGAGACGCTGCGTGAGGCATCGCAGATGTGATACAACGGCCGCCGACTCGTGGGCAGGGGAGTAGTAAGGGAGACAGCAATGCCACTTAGCGTCTCGCATGTCACCAGGCGTGATCGCGCCGACCGAGGTGAGTTCGGCGTCGCAGCATTGGACCTGTGCCGGCAATATCGGGGGGCCGAGGGTGTGGTCAGCGCTCGCTACTGGTGGAGCGCTCCCAGCACGATCGCCTTCGTCATCGAGACGGAGCCGGGCGTGCTGGTCCAGTCGATCAACTCATCGGACATAGCGCGAGCGACGTTCGCGATGGACGATCTGGGGAACCCTCATGGGTTCGAGACCTGGGGCGACGCACGCGGCGGCGCCGACGGATGGGAATCGGCGGGACGGCCTTCAGGCGCGTAGTCCGGGCGACAGTCGAACGAACGGGGCTCCGCGAGGAGCCCCGTTCCTCGTCTTCGGCGAGCCCTCGAGCGTCTTAGTTGTGCAGGATCGCGTCGAGCTCGCCCTCGCTCGCCGAGGGGCCGACGACGGCCAGTGAGAACTGACGAGGACCGATCAACCGCTGGGCAACCCGCGTGATGTCGTCGGTTGTGACCGCGCGGAGTCGTTCGACGGTCACGTCGGGCGGCTCCAGCTCGCCGTCCATCAGCAACTGGCTGCCCCGCCGCTGGCCCAGGGCCATGGGCGTCTCGAGGCTGAGGCGGAAGGTGCCGATGGCGTAGTCCTTCGTGCGCACCAGTTCGTGATCGGGCATCGCTTCCTGAGTGAGGCGCATCAACTCGGCCAGGATCACCTCGATCGCCTCCTCCTGGTGCTCACGCGTCACGCCGGCGCTGACGGACAGCGTGCCGATGTCGCGGAAGCGGGCCGAGCTAGCGGAGACGGAGTAGGCGAGCCCTCGACGCTCGCGCACCTCCTTGAAGAGTCGCGACGACATGCCGCGTCCGAGCGCGGTCACCATGATGTCGAGCGCATAGCGGTCGG
Source organism: Dehalococcoidia bacterium (assembly GCA_965226785.1). Taxonomy (GTDB): domain Bacteria; phylum Chloroflexota; class Dehalococcoidia; order UBA2979; family UBA2979; genus CBDDEC01. The sequence goes on along the minus strand of CBDDEC010000003.1, from coordinate 411,851 downwards.
GGTCGTCGCGCCCGATCCCGCGCATCGACAGCGCCAGGTTGGTCTGCTCGATGTCCCGCTCGTCGAGGTGGATGTACTGCTCCGGTCGTGCCTGATCGGCGCTGTCGCGCCGTCCGATCTCAGTGGCCGGCAGCGCGTCGAACTCCCGCTCCGCGGTGGCGATCACCTCGTCCGCTGTGACGTTGCCGCTGACCGAGAGCACCATGTTCGATGCGGAGTAGAAGGCGTCGATGTGTTCGACCAGGTCGTCGCGCTGGACGCCCTCGACGGTGTCGATCGTGCCGGCGATCGGCCAGCCCACCGGCTGGTCACCGTAGGAGGCCCGCGAGAGCAGCTCGCCGACGAAGCTGCCCGGGCTGTCGTGCGCGCGGCGGATCTCCTGCTGCACCACGGTGCGCTCGCGGTCGAGCTCCCCCGCGTCGAGGGCGGAGTGCTGCAGCATGTCCGCCAGTACCTCGATGCCCGTCTCGGCACGCTCGAACGGGAGGTTGTTCCAGTAGCAGGTCAGTTCCTTGGTCGTGTAGGCGTTGAGGCCACCGCCGGCGCCCTCGATCGCCTCCGAGATGTCCGCCGCGGTCGGGCGGCGTTCCGTGCCCTTAAACAGCATGTGCTCGATGTAGTGGGAGAGGCCGTTGGTGCGCGGCGTCTCGTCGCGCGAGCCGACCCCGACGAAGACCGCCACCGCAGCCGACTGCGCCGTCGGGATAGAAGTCACGATGACGCGCAGTCCGTTGGCGAGTGTGGTAATTTTCGGCTGGTCTGGCACGGGTGATCCCCCTGACCGTGAACTCCGCGGACGGTAGTCCCGGGCGCGCGTTCGGTCGGACAATCGTGACAGCCTAGGGTCGCAGGAGCGGCCCGGCAACAGGACCTGACCCACCGACCACGCTCTGGGAGGAACCTCTCGTGTCCGATGTCGCCTTTAACGGCAAGATCCTGAACGTCAATCTCACCACCGGCGAGATCGATCCGGAGGAGATCCCAGAGTCGATGTACCGCGCGCTGCTCGGCGGATACGGCCTGGGGTCGCGGCTGCTGTTCGACCGCATCCCGGCCGACGCGGACCCGCTGGGTCCGGACAACATCCTCGGCTTCTTCCCGGGTCTCCTCACCGGCACGCCCCTGTTCGGCCAGCGCTTCCAGGTGGTCGCGAAGTCACCGAAGAACGGTGGCTGGGGCGATGCCAACTGCGGTGGCGACTTCGGCCCGAACCTCAAGTTCGTCGGCTACGACGGCCTGCTCTTCAGCGGGCAGTCCGACAAGCCCGTCTATCTCTACATCGACGACGACACGGTCGAGCTGCGCGACGCCTCCGAGTACTGGGGCGGCCTGGCGATTGATGTCGAGGACCAGATGAAGGAGGACCTGGGCAAGAAGGTCAGCGTCGCGCTGATCGGTCCCGCCGGCGAAAACCTGAGCATCATGTCCGGCATCGCCAATGAGCGCGGTCGTCTCGCCGCTCGCTCAGGCGTTGGCGCGGTGATGGGCTCGAAGATGCTCAAGGCCATCGTCGTCAAGCCCACGCTCAAGATCATGGCCCAGAACAAGGAAGTCATCCAGACCGTCAAGTCGAGCCTCCAGGGCTTCAACCAGGGCGCCAAGCAGTTCTTCACCACCTTCGGCACCACGGGCATCACGGCGAACTCCGCCATCAACGGCGACGCGCCCGTCCTCAACTGGGGCGGCGTGGGCGTGGTCGACCTCGTCGACACGATGGACATGTCTGGCATGAGCGGCCCCGTCATCAACGAGTCGATGGATAAGAAGTACGCCTGCTGGCACTGCCCGGTGGCCTGTGGCGCCGAGTCGGTGGACGGCAGCGACAAGGGTGAGTTCGCGTACCCGCACCACACCCACCGCCCCGAGTACGAGACGATGGGTGCCTTCGGCGTGATGAACGGCGTCAACGACACCGATGCGATGATCGCCATCAACCACTGGTGCAACCAGTACGGCCTCGACACCATCTCGACGGGTGCCACCATCTCGTTCGCCATCGAGTGCTACGAGAAGGGCCTCCTCACGAAGGAGGACACCGACGGCATCGAGCTGACGTGGGGCAACGCCTCGGGCGTGCTCGACGCCCTGCACGCCATCGGCCGCCGCAGCGAGGGCCTGGGCGAGCTGCTCGCAGACGGCACGACCATTGCCGCCGCCAAGATCGGCGATGAGGCGAAGCCGTTCCTGACCGCGATCGACGGCGAGGAGCCGCCGATGCACGACCCGAAGCTCGACATCGGCTTCGCGGCCAGCTATGCGCTCGACCCGACACCGGCGCGGCACACGATCTGGTCGCCCGGGAAGGCCTCGCGCTTCCCGACCATGCCGAGCGAGCCGGACGACAAGAAGCAGTTCACCGGCCGTGGCCCGATCCACAAGTCGGCGCACGAGCAGGCACACGTCATGAACTCCGCAGGCATGTGCTACTTCATCTACACGATGAGCCCGACCGAACGCATCCCTGAGTGGATCAACCTCGTGACCGGGTGGGACACCACCTTCGAGGAGCTGGACACGGTCGGCGAACGCATCGCCAACCTGCGTATGGCCTTCGCGGTGAAGCACGGCAACAACCCGGGCAACCGCGAGGTCAACGGCCGCATCCTCGGCAGCCCGCCGCAGGAGGAGGGCCCGCACGCCGGGTTCACGATCGACCTGGAGACGATGCGCAACGAGTGGTTCGACGAGGCGGGCTGGGACCGCGAGACCAGCACGCCGTCGCGCGAGAAGCTCGAGTCGCTCGGCCTGGCCGATGTGGCGGAGGCGCTGGGCGTCTAACGAGCGCTCGAGGTCGCGCACGCGATCGAAATTGCAACGCCCCCCGTTCTCAAGGACGGGGGGCGTCTTGCGGTGAGCCCCGCGCAAGCTCACGGGCGTGACGAAGAGCGCGCTAGTCAGCGGAGCGCTCCTGGCAGCGGTTGGTAGCTCACCGCGCCCGCTGAGAGGATGGTGAATCGGACCTGACGTGTGAGCTCATCGCCGTTGACCGGTGCGCTTGACAGGCATGTAGTCATTCAGGCGTCATGAGCCGCGATGGGTCCGCTGGCGAGGGGGACGTGATGGATTTTGAGATTCGCGACGTCGAGGCCAGGCGGATGCTTGGTGTGGGCGGGACGCTCGCTCAGATCGGTGAGCTCTGGCACCGCTGCGGCAGGGGTTTCCATGAGGGCTGGCTCGCCAGCTCTGACGCCGCGGTGTCGGCCATCGCCTACGTACGCCCCGAAGCCGATGGTTCGCTGCGCTATTTCGCGGGCGTTCCGGCCGAGGCCTCGGCGGATGCGCCGTCTGAGGCCGAGGGTTTCGAGTTCGTCGAGATCCCCGGCGGCCGCTACGCCTTCGTTCATCACGAGGGCTCGACGGGCCAGATCCACGACCTGCAAGTGGCGCTCCAGGCGGCAGCACGCGCCGCGGGCGAAGTCACCGACCGCATCGAACTCGAGGTCTACCACCCGACAGAAGGCGATCCAGACGCGATCGTGGACATCGGCGCGCGCCTCGGCAGCTAGGCTTCCGGACCGAGCCGTTCGAGGCGAAGCGGGCAATTCTTGCCGCTAGCGCCGGGCGGTTCTTGCGATCGGCGGGACGGTCGCGTATACCGAACAAATGTTCGACTTGTCCCCCGTGCTGCTCCCAAGCCAGCTCGGCCCAGCCGAGGTCGAGTACAGCGACGCGCGCTCGATCCTGACCAAGGCGTCTGGCTTCATCAAGCGCTACAACTACACCCTGAATCCGTACAGCGGCTGCGGCTTTGGTTGCGACTACTGCTACGCCCGCTTCTTCGCGCCCTCCGACGACCGTCGCGAGGCGTGGGGGCGCTGGGTGCGGGTGAAGCGCAACGCGGCTGCGCTGGTGCGGCGGGCGTGCGAGCGGGGGAAGCTCGTCGATGGCGACGCCGTGTACATGTCCAGCGTCACTGATCCCTATCAGCCCATCGAGTCGAAGCTTGGGCTCACGCGCTCGATCCTGGAGGCGATCCTCGAGGCGGGCGTGCAGCCTCGGATGACCGTGCAGACGCGCAGCCCGATCGTGACGCGCGACATCGACCTGCTGCGTCGCTTCGAGCGGCTCCGCGTGAGCTTCACGGTTGGCACTGACTCGGAGGCGATGCGTCTCCGCTACGAGCCGCACTGCGCATCGATCGCACGACGGTTCGCAGCGCTCGAGGAGCTGGCCGCCGCCGGCATCCGTATCGGCGTGGCGATCAGCCCGATGCTCCCCATCGACGACGTAGAGGCGTTCGCCGCTCGTCTCGCCGCGCTCGACGCCGACGAGTACGTCACGCAGTACTTCCACACGAGCTCAGGCTGGACCCGCTACGCCGCCGACACCACCGCCGGGGCGCAACGCAAGGCCCTCGAGGACGGTTGGACCCTCGCCGCATACGAGAAGACGAGAGACCGCCTGGACGCCCTGCCGGGCCGGCCATTGCTGGAGGGAGACGAGGGATTTGCGCCTGCTTGAGTGGATCGGCAAAGACTCCCGCGTGTGCTGCGGCGGTTCCAGCAAGATGGACTCGCTCTCGTTCATCGACCGGCGGTTCAGCTACTTCGAGTGACCGATCGCCCCCCAGATTCGACGGCCTGAACGGGCTCGCGTAGAATCGGACAAACCGGGGCTCCCTGACGTTCGGCGGATGGATGGCCAGGTACATTTTCGTGACGGGCGGTGTCGTCTCCAGTGTGGGGAAGGGCATCGTCACCGCCTCGCTGGGGCGGATCCTCAAGGCCCGCGGACTCTCCGTCTCCATCCTCAAACTCGACCCTTACATCAACGTCGATCCCGGCACGATGTCGCCGTATCAGCACGGCGAGGTGTTCGTCACCGATGACGGCGCCGAGACCGACCTCGACCTCGGGCACTATGAGCGCTTCCTCGACGAAGACCTGACGCGCGCGAACTCCTCGAGCAGCGGGCAGATCTACGAGGAGGTGATCCGCAAAGAGCGCCGGGGTGACTACCTGGGCGGCACGATCCAGGCGATTCCGCATGTCACCAACGAGATCAAGAGCCGCATCCGCGCGGCGGGGCAGGCGATGGACGCCGACATCGTGGTCGTCGAGGTCGGCGGTACCGTCGGCGACATCGAAAGCCAGCCGTTCCTGGAGGCGATCAGCCAGATCCTCTACGCCAGCCCCGGCGAGGCGTTGTCGATCCACGTCACCCTGCTGCCATACATCGGCGCGACGAAAGAGCTGAAGACCAAGCCGACGCAGCACTCGGTGCGCGAGTTACGTTCGTTCGGGATCCAGCCGCACGTGATCGTGGCGCGCTCCGACCATGACGTCGGCACGGACCTGCGCGAGAAGATCGCACTCTTCTGCAACGTCGATCGCGAGGCGGTGATCGCGCTGCGCACGACCGACTCCATCTACGACGTGCCGCTGGTGCTGGAAGCGAGCGGCATGGGCCAGATCGTCGCCACGCGGCTCGGCATCGGCGAGCCGATCGAGCAGGAGGAGGGTCGCGAGTCGCTGGGGCGTGACACGCTCGGCGAGGCGGAGCCCGACCTCGAACGCTGGCGCGCGTTCGTCGAGCGTCTGCACCATCCGGAGCGCTCCGCGCGTGTGGCTGTGGTCGGCAAGTACGTCGAGCTACACGACGCCTACCTGTCGATCAAAGAGGCACTGGTGCACGCCGGCGTGGAGCACTCGGCCGAGATCGACATTCACTGGGTGCACTCCGAGGATCTGGAGAGCCGAGCGCCCGAGGACGTGATCGGCGATGTCGACGGCATCCTCCTCTGCCCGGGGTTCGGCGATCGCGGCCTCGAGGGCAAGGTGGAAGCCGTGCGGTACGCACGCGAGCAGCGCATCCCCTACCTGGGTGACTGCCTCGGGCTGCAGATGCTCGTCGTGGAATTCGCACGCAACGTGGCCGGGATGGTCGAGGCGAACACGACCGAGGCCGACCCGAAGACGCCGTTCCCGGTGATTTCCCTGCTCTCGGAACAGCAACAGGTCGTCGACATGGGCGGCACGATGCGTCTCGGCGGGTACGACTGCGCGCTGGTCGCCGACACGAAGGCGGCGGCTGCCTACGACGAGGCGGAGGTCGTGCGCGAACGCCATCGCCACCGCTACGAGGTGAACAGCGCGCTGCTGCCGCAACTGGAGCAGCACGGTCTGGTCGTGGCGGGCCGTGACGTGGCCAGCGGCCTGGTTGAGATCGTCGAGGTGGCGGACCACCCGTGGATGGTCGGTGCGCAGTTCCACCCCGAGTTCACGAGCCGGCCCAATCGCCCCAACCCGCTGTTCCGCGCCTTCGTCGGCGCTGCGGTCCAGCACGCGACGGAGCACGCTTCGGATCGGACCGCTGCCGTCGAGGGCGCCGTCGAGGTGGTCAGCGGCGAGGCGCTTGGTGACGGCGGCGGAGAGGGAGGCGCCGGGGCGTGACGCTCCTGCGGTTCCTGCACATCCTCGCGATCCTCTATTTGACAGTGGGCGTCGGGAACACCGTGGTGCCGATCTGGAAGGCGTGGCGCCGGTCCGACCTCGACGAGCGGACGCTGCTGCTGAGCGACGCGCAGCGGAACGAGAGCCTGTTCCTGCTGCCGGGACTGATCGCGGTGGCCGTGACGGGCTACGCCTGGGCGGCGAACGCGGACATCAACGTGATCGCCACGGGCTGGCTGCTGGCGCTGCAGATCGTGCTCGCGCTGAACGTCTTCATTTTCGTACCGCTGATGGGCATTGGCCTGCGGCGGGTACACTATCTCTCGTTGCAGTCGCGGAAGACTGGCGAGGTCAGCGAGGAGCTGCGCAGCGCCCTGGCAGACAACGTCCCCCTGGTCTTCGGTACGCTGGTCGCAGCTTCGATCCCCGTGATGGTCTGGCTCCCCGTCTTCAAGCCGTTCTGAACCTGCCTCGCGAGGCAGGATGCCGAGGAGACAACGATGCGCATCTTCCTGGACACCGCGAACATCGACGACATCCGTCGTGGCGCAGCCCTCGGCGTGGTCGACGGGGTGACGACGAATCCGTCGCTGCTGGCGAAGGAGGGTGTCGAGTACCGCGACCGGGTGCTCGAGATCGCCGAGGTCGTAGACGGACCGATTTCGGCGGAGAGCATCTCGCTGGAGTACGAGCCGCTTGTCGAGGAGTGTCGCCGCATCGCGGAGTGGCACCCGAACGTGGTCGTGAAGATCGCGATGAGCGAGGTTGGCCTGCAGGCGATCCGGCAGGTCAGCTCGGAAGGCATCAAGGTCAACACGACGCTCATCTTCTCGGCGAACCAGGCGCTGCTGGCGGCGCGCGCGGGCGCGACGTTCGTGTCGCCGTTCATCGGACGACTGAACGACAACGGGCATGATGGCATCGATGTGGTGCGCGAGTCGGTGCGCATCTTCGACCAGTTCAACCTGCCGACGCAGGTGCTGGCAGCGAGCATTCGCGGGCCTCGCGACGTGACGGAAGCGGCGCTGGCGGGGTCGCATGTGGCGACCATTCCGCCGGCGGTACTGTTCCGTATGATCGAGCATCCGCTCACAGATGCAGGGATCGCAGCGTTCCTTGCAGACTCGCAGAAGTACACGCCGGTCTAGCGCCGGCAGGTGCGAGCAGAGGCCCGCGCTGCGCGCGAGCCTTGAGAATTGCGGGTGAACCCCTAGGGGTGTACCCCGCGGAGATCACGCATCGTGACGCCTCGGGCCTTGTCGAGGTGGCGGCGGTTCGGTAGCATGGAGTAGCCGTCGGGGTCTCCGACGGGCCTCAATTGATCTCCGGCACAGCAAACGGCCAGGAGTCGTGCGTTCCCTCAGCGGGGCGCAACGGGCACACACATATTGGCACGGTTTACCTATGGCTGATGTCTCTACGCGCGGACGTTCGTCCGGCGATACCCCCACACGACGACGGCGCTCCGGCCGTCGAGGCCGCGGAAGCAGCGGGGGCGGAGGAAACGGGCGAGCACCGCAGGCTGACCCCTCGCTGGAGCCGATGCCCGAGATCGATCCGAATGTCCCGACGGTCAATATCGGCGACCTCGAGCACCAGTCGCGCGAGGAGCTGATCGAACTGGGCGGCACAGAGTACGGACTCGACGACGCGGCCGCCCTCCCTCACACCGAGCTCATCTTCCGCATCCTCCAGGCCCAGGCCGAGCGCAATGGCACGATCTTTTCGGGCGGTGTCCTGACGGTCGTCGACGATGGGTTCGGCTTCCTGCGCGGCGAGCGCCTGCTCCCAGGCTCGAGCGACGTCTACGTGTCGCAGTCGCAGATTCGCCGCTTTGGTCTGCGTTCCGGAGACTACGTCACGGGTCAGGTGCGGCAGCCCAAGCAATCGGAGAAGTACTACGGTCTGCTGCGCGTCGACGCTGTCAATGGGATGGACCCAGAGGAGGCCAAGCGGCGCCCGGACTTCGAAAACCTGACGGCGATCTTCCCGATCAGCATGCTGCGCCTGGAGACCCAGCCCGACGAGGTCAGCCAGCGGGTGATCGACCTCTTTGCGCCCATCGGCCGCGGTCAGCGTGGCCTCATCGTCTCGCCGCCGAAGGCTGGCAAGACGATGCTGCTGCAGTCGATCGCGCACGGCATTATCCAGAACCACCCCGAGACCCACCTCATGGTGCTGCTCATTGGCGAGCGGCCGGAGGAAGTGACCGACATGCGGCGCTCCGTCCGCGGCGAGGTCATCGCCTCGACGTTCGACGAGCCGGTCGAGGACCACACGCGTGTGGCCGAGGTCGCTCTCGAGCGGGCCAAGCGACTCGTCGAGGGTGGCGTGGATGTGGTGATCCTGATGGACTCCCTGACGCGTCTCGCACGCGCCTACAACACCGCGATGCCGACCTCTGGTCGCACGCTATCCGGTGGTATGGACCCGATCGCACTCTACCCGCCCAAGCGTTTCTTCGGCGCGGCGCGCAAGGCGGAGGAGGGCGGTTCGCTCACGATCATCGCGACCTGCCTGGTCGAGACCGGATCGCGCCTCGACGACCTGATCTTCGAGGAGTTCAAGGGCACCGGGAACATGGAGCTGCGCCTGACACGCCGCCTGGCGGAGAAGCGCGTCTACCCGGCGATCGACGTCCTGGCGTCCTCGACGCGACGCGAGGATCTGCTCTTCGACGAGGAGGAGTTGCGCCAGGTGTGGCTGCTCCGTCGCATGGCCGCCATGATGGAAGAGGACACCGGCGACGCCGCCGAACGAGTGATCGATCGCCTCTCGCGTACCGAGAAAAACGCGGAGTTCCTGGGGACGCTGAAGACGAACGTCATCTAGCCCCCTCTACGGCGGTGCTCTCGCACATCGGGCCATTAGGCATCCGGTGCTTCCAAAACGTCCGTCATTCTGTCCAAGACTTAAGGATTGCTTCGCTGTAACCGGTCGAAGGTGACGGCGGCCTTTGCTAGCATGGGGCGGCACCGGCCTGTTGGCGGTGGCAGAGCATTGGGCGGGTGGACGCTGACCGACGTCGCGTATTCCGCGGGGGCGTGGCGGTCGGCGACGGCGAGAGGTCTCAGGGCATCAAAGGGACGATCTCCACTCGGAAGCGCCGAGGACGGAGCCGTGCGCTAGTTCGCGCGCAGCACGTCGACGCTCCGGCCCGCGCTCAGCGCCTGCGGCCGATGCTGTCGCTGGGTGTGCTCAGCGCGCTCTTGCTCTCCGTCGTGGTGCTTGGTCGCTTCCCGGTCCCCGTCCCCGGTCCCGACGCCACCCCGGCCCTCGCTTCCAGCCAGCTCTCGCTCCCCGGTCTTGCCGCCAGCGCACCGCTTGAGGTGCCAGACGAGATCGCGGCCGCCCCCGTCCCCCTGACGCTCTACGCCCCCGAGGTCACGGAGGAGGCGATCGTCGCTGCCGCGGACACCACGTTCGAGACGACCTCGGCATTGGCCGAGCAGCTGGCGGCGGCCACGGCAGACTTAGGGTTCTCGCTGACGGAGACTAATCCGTCGCGAACCACGCTGTTCTTTGAGTACACGGTCGCGGCGGGCGACACGCTCTCCTCGATCGGCGCGCTTCACGGCATCGGCGTCGACTACGTGCAGTGGAACAACGCCGACGTCACGTCCGACCCCGGTTCGCTCCAGATCGGCGAGGTGCTGCAGATCCCCAGCCTCGAGGGCATCCTCTACGACGTGCGCGTCGGCGACACGCTGCACGACATCGTGACGCTGTACGGCGCGGACGTGGATGACGTGATTGGCTTCGCGCCGAACGGTCTCAGCGACCCCAACGATCTCAACGAAGGCGCACAGCTCCTGATCGTCGGCGGGTCGCGGCCGGCGCCCCCGACGTTCCGACCGATCGGACCGAGTGGCGACCCGACGGGCTGGCAGTGGCCAACCTTCGGCGTCATTACCTCGGACTTCGACTGGAGGCACCCGCTCGGGATCGACATCGGCGTACAGGGCAGTACGCCGATCTACGCGTCGAGGGCGGGGATCGTCGCGTTCTCCGGCGGGAACAACTTCTCCTACGGCCTGAACATCATCATCGACCACGGCGAGGGCTACGACACGCGGTACGCGCACCTCTCGGTCCGTATTGCCGGGAAGGGCGAGTGGGTCGAAGCCGGCCAGCTGATCGGAAGAAGCGGCAGCACGGGTCGTTCGACCGGGCCGCACCTGCACTTCGAGCTCAACCGCTGGGGCGTGCCCCAGAACCCGATGTTCTTCCTGCCGTAAGGTTTCGAGCGCTAGCCCCGCGACTCCAGCAGCACCACACGCATCGTGTCGCCGAGGTTTCGGCGTTGGATCGTGGCGCGTGAGACGGGATCCTCGGAGGCGACGCCCAGCTCGTCGATGAACGTCTTGAGCGCGGCGGGGGTGCCTTGCTTCGTGGGTTTGTAGCCCACTGGGATCACGATCTTCGGCTCTAAGCCGCGCACGATCGCCGCCGCGGCGGCAGGCTCGAGCCCCTCTTCGCACTCGATCGGGACGATCACGATGTCACGGCCGGCGAGGAGTTCTGCCAGCTCGCCCGTGGGTGCGGCGGTGAGGCCACCGAGGTGGGCGAACGTCATCTCCTCGGCGGCGAAGGCGAAGATGCGAGCCGGGGATGGCGGCTCAGGCGTCACGCCGTTCGTCTCGCCGGCGGGTGCGACGCGCGCGTCAACGGCCTCGATCTGGACGCCCAGGATCTCGTACTCGCCGGGGCCGTTGAGGACCATCACGTCGCCGCGGTTGAAGTTCTTGATGCCCTCCACGAAGGCGTGCTGAGGGTGCTCGTGAGAGACGGTGACGACATGCGCATCCGGGCGGCCCATGTCGCCCCCGGAGCGATCCGTGGGGTCCATGACGATGGCCGCGTTGCGCGTCCGGACGCGCAACGCGGTGTGCCCCAACCAGGTGAAGTCCATTCAGGTGTTTCCCAGACAGCTCGTGCATCTCGCAGGCCCGCCAGGGGGCCTTCGAAGGGGTGCTTCCATCCTATCGAGAGGCCCTGATAGGCGATAGCGAATCCGCGTCAAGGAGACCCCGGAGGCGTCCCCTTTCGGTTACCGTGCGAGTTCCACCGACCGGAAGTGCGAGAGGGATCGATCATGGCAAAGAAGCACCAGTGCACGACGCACGGACTCGACTGCGAGTGGACAGCCACCTCCGAGGACGCCGACGAGCTGGTCCAGACGGTCAAGGAGCACGCCGCCGAGGTGCACCCGGAGGTGCCGTGGAGCGACGAGATTGCCGGCCGCGTGAAGGCGGGCTTCACCGACGAGTAGTCGAGCGACCAGCGACCGTTCGTCGAAGAAGCTGACGGTTCGGCGAGTGTCCCGTTAGGGGATGTCTCGCGTTGGGATTGCCAGCACCTCGGACGCCTCGAACTCCGGGATTTCGCGCATCGCACGTGGCGCGCAGAGCGCGATGCAGGCGTTGTGCGCCCACCCGGTGGCGTTGACCATCGCCACGAGCACGGCGTCCGCTCGCGGATCACCCGGATTGGCGTCGAGGTCGACGTCGGTGTCCTCCTCGTCGAGGTTGCGCGTGCCCGGGATCTCCTGGCGGTGAATGGCCTCGAGCAGCAGCGCCAGCGCCAGCGGTCCGCTGGCTCCGAGCGCGTGGCCGAGGTGTGACTTCAGTGCTGGCGTGTACATGTGGTGCCGCGTTGCGCTGCCGAAGATGCGACGCACGCCCACTGCTTCCTGCACATCGCCGTCGCGCGTGCCCGCAGCGTGGAGCATCAATACGTCGACCTCTGACTGAATGCGCCCGGAGTTGACCAGCGCCAGCTGGATCGCCTGACCAATCTGCGCCGGATCGGCGCCGGGCTGGCCACCCTCGCCCGGTGAGAACGTCGCGCCGTGGCCCTCGATCTCCGCGAGGATCGTCGCACCGCGCGCCACAGCCACCTCGAGCGCTTCCAGCGCGAAGATGGCCGCGCCCTCGGCGAGCACGAAACCGTCGCGCGACGTGTCGAGGGGGCGCGAGGCGGCGCCGGGGTCGTCGTTCCGGGTTGAGAGCGCGCCGGTGCCCTGGAAGGCGGCGAGGGTGAGCGGAGTGATCGGCGCTTCCGTGCCACCGGCCAGCGCGATCAGCGCGTCGCCACGGCGGATCATTGCCGCGGCTTCGACGATTGCGTTGAGACCGCCGGCGGAGCGGTTCTCGAGCTGTAGCACCGGGCCGGTCGTGCCGAGCATGGCGGCGACACGCTCGGAAGGCGCGTGCGGCCTGGCGTGCGGCGCCAGTGCCTCGGCGGCTGCGGCCACGTCTCCGGCGTCGAGGTACCGTGCGCCCTCGACCAGCAGCTCCTCCGCGGGACGCTCCGAGGCCAGCACCACGGCGACCTGGGCGCGGTTTTGGGGGGTGAAGCTGAGGCCGGCTCGCTGCACGGCGGTGAGCGCGGCGCTGACGGCGAACTGCGAGCGACGGTCGAGGGCGTCCCAATACTCGGGCCGGAATCTATCGTCGCGCTCGAGATCGATCTCGCTCGCGATGGTGGTCGCGAAGCCGGATGCGTCGAAACGGGTGATCGGGCCGACGCCGGAGCGGCCCTCGGCCATGGCATCCCAGATCTCGCCGCTGGTGTGTCCCAGGCTGTGCAACACGCCGAGCGAGGTGATGACGACGCGGCGGTCGGTCGCGCCCTCGGAGGCGGCGTCGGAGGTCATCGGGGCGTCAGGAGGCAGAGGCGGCAGCAGTCGCGTCGGCGTGGGCCGCCGCGGTCACGCGCACACCGGTCCACTCGAAGACCATCGCGCCCCACGACAGGCCGCCGCCGAAGGCGGCGAAGAGCACGTGGTCGCCCGGTTGCATGCGCCCGGCGGCGGCGGCCTCGGAGAGCGCGATCGGGATCGTGGCGCTCGAGGTGTTGCCGTACTTGTCGAGGTTGATGAACACACGGTCCATCGGGAAGTTCAGGTTCTTGGCCATGGCCGAGAGGATGCGGAGGTTGGCCTGATGAGGGACGCAGAGCGCGATGTCGTCCACGGTGAGGCCGGCTTCGGCGAGCGCCGAGCGGGCCGCGTCGGTGAGGGCGTTCACCGCGTTGCGGAAGACGGCGCGTCCGTCCATCACGATCTTCGCTTCGTGTTCGAGGCCGTTCATCACGCTTGGTGGCGTGCAGGGCCCATGCGAGTAGAGGAGGTTGGCCTGGCCGCCGTCCGAGCCGAGCACCAGCGCCTCGATGCCGCCCGGCTCGCCCTCCGCGGCGCGCTCGAGGACGACCGCGCCGGCGCCGTCGCCGAACAGCACGCAGGTGCCGCGGTCGGTCCAGTCGACGATGCGGGAGAGGGTCTCGGTGCCGACCACGAGTGCGCGCTCGGCAGCGCCGGTGGCGATGAACTGACCGGCCGTGCCAAGGGCGGTGAGGAAGCCGGTGCAGGCGGCGTTCACGTCGAACGCGCCGGCGTGGTTGGCGCCGATCTCGTTCTGGATCAGCGTCGCGACGGCCGGGAAGAGCCCGTCTGGCGTGCAGGTGCCCGCGAGTACGAGGTCGATGTCGGAACCCTGGAGGTCGGCGCTGGCGAGTGCCATGCGCGCGGCCTCGGTGCCCATCGTGCTGGCGGACTCGTCGTCGGCTGCAATGTGGCGCTCGCGGATGCCGGAGCGCTCGACGATCCAGTCGTCGGTGGTGTCGACCATCTGTTCCAGATCGGCGTTGGTGAGGATGCGCGACGGCAGGTAGTGGCCGACGCCAGAGATGCGGGCTGCGTAGGTGCCGGCGCGCGGCGCTCCGTTGTTGATGGTGTGGTCCTCCGCTGTGCCCGCCATCGGCAGGGTGGGCGCGGTCAGGTCGCGACGGCTTCGGGGTCGCCCAGCCGCTCCTGCAGTTCGCGCAGTGTGCGGTGATGCAGCGCCTTCACGGCCCCCTCGCTGCGCCCCATGATACGTCCGATCTCGGCGTTGGGGAGTCCGTCCACATACTTCAGCGAGATCAAGTGCTGGCGGTCGGCGCTGAGCCCGCTGACGGCTGCTCGCACGCGCGCGATGCGTTCGTTGCGCTCGAGACTGGCCTCGGGCCCGGGCACGTCAGCGGCGAGTGCGAGCGCGGCGTCGAGGTCCTCGGTCGGTGGCCGCCGGCCGCGGTCGCGATACCAGTTGAACAGCAGGTTGCGGGCGATGGTCATCAGCCACGCCTGGAAGCTTCCGCGTCCGCTGTATTGATCGAGGCGGGTCAGGGCGTTGAGGAACACACGTGAGGCCAGTTCCTCCGCCTCAGCCGGACTGGAGGTGCGGGCGAGCAGATAGCGATAGACCCGCGCCGCGTGCGCCTCGTAGAGCTCGGAGAAGGCGGAACGATCGGTGCGTGCACGTCGGGCGAGCCTGGCCTCGCTGGCATAGGAAGAATCGCCCGGGGTCGCTCTCGAGGTCGTAGGGTGCTCCAGACTCACTGTCGCAACGGGAGACGACCGGATGTCCGATGGAGGGCATCGCGGTTGCCGGTGCCGCTCCTCGATTATAGGCGGCGGCCCACGGGCTGCTGCGGAGCGGCCTTGAGACGCCCGCTGGACGTTGACCCGCTGGGCCCGGACGGCATACAATCTTGCTGTTAGCACTCTCTGGTTGAGACTGCTAATCGCAAGAACTGGCAGTCCTACGAGGAGTTCCGGCGGGGCGCCGTGGTATTAACCGAACGCCGCGAATCTATTCTGCAGATGGTCGTAGACCACTACGTCCAAACGGCTGAACCGGTGAGTTCGCGTGTGCTGGTCAGCCAGCATCAGCTCGGCGTCTCCAGCGCGACCATTCGCAACGAACTGGCACGCCTCGAGGAAGACGGCTACGTCACGCATCCCTACACGTCCGCCGGGCGCATTCCCTCGCACCTCGGCTACCGGCACTACGTCGAGGCGTTGATGGCGGAGGAGCCGATCGGGTCGGACGAGCAGCGCACCATCGAGCACCAGCTGCACCAGGTTCTGGGCGGCCTCGACGAGTGGCTGAGCCTCGCCGCGACGATCCTGGCGACGCATGTGAGCAACGTCGCGGTGGTGACGCGACCGCGCAGCGTGACGACATCGCTCAAGCACGCGCAGCTGGTCGAGCTCGGCGGCGAGAGCGCTCTGGTCGTCGCGGTCCTCGATGATGGCCGCGTCGTGCAGCGCATCATCACGCTTGAGCTCCCCGAGTCGCAGGCGCGACTCGCCGAGCGGGCCGCGCGTCTGAACGCGCGCCTCGCTGACGCCGGCGCGGACAGCATTCGCGAGACGGTGGCGGGACTCGACGACGAAGAGGACCAGCGTATCGGGGTCGCGATCGCCGACATGATCGACGAGCACCGGATCGCCGAAGAGACGTACGTCGACGGCGTGCGGCTGGTGCTGAACCAGCCTGAGTTCTCCGACGCCGATCGCATGCTCGACGCCGTGGAGCACCTCGACGCTTACCGCGTACGCGGGCTGATCGAGACGACCGCCGGCGTCAACGTCGGGGCCACGCGGGTGCTGATCGGCCAGGAGCTGGGCGACCACGCCATGGCTGGCTGGTCGGTCATCGTCTCCGGCTATGGAGAGAGCGAGGGCGCCGCCGGGCATGTGGCGGTCCTCGGACCCATGCGTATGGACTACCGGCGCACGGTGCCGCGCGTCCGTTACGTCGCGCAGCTGATGGGCCAGCTGCTGCACGAGGTGCAGTCGGCCTAGCCGCCCGTACACCGAACGAACGACTGAGAGACGAGCCGCGCGCTGTTGCGACGCCACGAACGAAGCGACCTACGGGAGAAGCGATGACGAACGACGAGACCGCCGGCGGGCCGGCCGCGCCCGAGCGCGAGGACGGCTCGGCGGACCCATCCGAGGCGCCGCCGAGCGTTGAGGAACTGCAGGCGCAGCTCGAGGCGGCGCAGCTGGCGCACGCTCGGGCGCTGGCTGACTACCAGAACCTGCAACGGCGCTCCGGGGAGGAGCGTCAGGAGTTCGCGGGCTACACGCTCGCCTCCGTGTTGCTGAACTTCCTGCCCATTCTCGATGACCTCAATCGCGCGATCGAGTCGGCCGACGAGGATCTGGCGGATCACCCGTGGATGGAGGGCGTGCGGCTGGTCCAGCAGAAGTTCAACGCCGTGCTCGAAGCGGCCGGGGTGACGGAGGTCGCCGCCGAAGGCGAGGCGTTCGACCCCAATGTCCACGAGGCGATGGGCTACGTCGCCGGCCCAGAGGGTCGCGTCATCCACCGCGTCGAGCGTGGCTACGTGCTCGGCAGCCGTGTCATCCGACCAGCCCGGGTGATGGTCGGCGATGGCTCTGAGGTCACCCCGAACGAAGAAGCAGACGAATCACCAGACGAACAGTAGCGAGACGACAGCGAGACAGCGCTCAGCGCTGATCACCCGCACAGGTTTGACGGTCCGCGAGGCCGGTGAAGGACAGATGAGATGGCAAAGGTAATCGGCATCGACCTCGGTACGACGAACTCGTGCGTCGCCGTGATGGAGGCGGGCGAGCCGCAGGTCGTGCCTAACGCCGAGGGTGGTCGCACGACGCCCTCGGTCGTCGCGACTGCGAAGGATGGCGAGCGCCTCGTCGGCACGATCGCCAAGCGGCAGGCGGTGACCAACCCGGAGAACACCGTCTACTCGGTGAAACGCCTCATGGGTCGTCGCTTCGAGGACGCCGAGGTTGCGAAGATGCGTGAGGTTGCGGGGTTCGCGATCATCCGGCGCGACAATGGCGACGCCGGCGTGCAGATGGCCGGTCAGGACTATTCTGCGCCGGAGATCAGCGCGATGGTCCTCCAGAAGCTAAAAGCGGACGCAGAGGCCTATCTGGGCGAGCCGGTCAACGAGGCCGTGATCACTGTCCCGGCCTACTTCAACGACGCCCAGCGCCAGGCCACACGGGATGCTGGCCGCATCGCCGGCCTCGAGGTGCTGCGCATCATCAACGAGCCGACCGCAGCGTCGCTCGCCTACGGGCTCGACAAGAAAGACGACGAGGTGATCGTCGTCTACGACCTGGGTGGTGGCACCTTCGACGTCTCGATCCTCGAGATTGGCGAAGGCACGTTCCAGGTCAAGGCCACCAACGGCGACACGTTCCTCGGCGGTGACGACTTCGATGAGGTGATCATCGGGCATCTGGTTGCCGAGTTTAAGAAGGACCAGGGCGTCGACCTCGCGCAGGACCGGACGGCGCAGCAGCGCCTCAAGGAGGCGGCGGAGAAGGCCAAGATTGAGCTCTCTTCCGCGCAGACGACCGAGATCAACCTGCCCTTCATCACTGCGGATGCCTCCGGGCCGAAGCACATGGTGATGAACATGAGCCGCGCGCAGCTCGAGCAGCTCGTCGGCGACCTCGTCGAGCGTTCGCTCGAGCCGGCGAAGCAGGCGCTCAAGGACGCCGGCCTCAACGCCTCGCAGATCGACGAGGTCGTGCTGGTCGGCGGCATGACGCGCATGCCGCTGGTGCAGCAGAAGGTCGAGGAGCTTTTCGGCAAGGAGCCGCACCGGGGCGTCAACCCCGACGAGGTGGTGGCGATCGGCGCCGCGATCCAGGCGGGCGTGCTCAAGGGCGAGGTCAGCGACGTGCTGCTCCTCGACGTCACGCCGCTGGCGCTGGGGATCGAGACGCTGGGCGGCGTCATGACATCGCTGATCGAGCGCAATACGACGATCCCGACCAGCGCCTCACAGACGTTCACGACCGCCGCCGACAATCAGTCGCAGGTCGAGATCCATGTGATGCAGGGCGAGCGCTCCATGGCGGGGGACAACAACTCGCTCGCTCGCTTCCTCCTCGACGGCATCCTCCCGGCGCCGCGGGCGGTGCCGCAGATCGAGGTCTCGTTCGACATCGACGCGAACGGCATCGTGAAGGTGTCGGCGAAGGACAAGGCGACGAACAAAGAGCAGCACGTCACGATTCAGGCCTCGTCCGGTCTCTCCGACGAGGAGGTGGAGCGCCTGATGAAGGAGGCGGAGGCACACGCCTCCGAGGACGCGGAGAAGCGCCGCTCGGTCGAGCTGCGCAACTCCGCCGAGTCGCTTGCCTTCGCTGCTGAGAAGCTGCTGGCCGACAACGCCGAGCAGATCCAGGAGGAGCAGAAGACGGCGGTCGAGGCGAAGGTCGCCGAGGTGCGCGCCGTCCTCGACTCCGACGACGTCGAGGAGCTGCAGACCAAGGTCGACGAGCTCTCCACAGCAATGCAGGAAATTGGTCAGGCCGTCTACGGCGCGGCCGCCGAGGCTGCAGGTGCTGAGGCTGAGGGCGCCGAGGCTGCGGGCGAAGCGGAAGGCGCCGCGGCCGGCGACGCCTCCGGCGAGGACAGCACGATCGAGGGCGAGTTCCGCGAGGTCTAGTCCTCGACCGGCCCAGTGAGCGAGGACAGTGGCGAGGAGCCGTGACTCGATGGTGAACGAGCGTCACATCGACTTCGAGCAGGTGTTCAACCTGCGCGACATGGGTGGCTACGCCGGCGCTGACGGGCGGACCGTCCGCTGGCGGACGCTCTACCGCTCCGCGGAGCACCAGCGGATGACCGACGAGGAGGCAGCGCGGGCGCGTGAGCTGCTCGGCCTCCGCACCGTCATCGACTTCCGCAGCGACGTTGAGTCGGACCACCCTCGAGGGCTCGGGCGCCTCGCCGATCCACCGGCGACGCGGCACCATTTGCCGATGGGCAACGCGCGGTCAAAGTATGAGGCGCGGGAGCGCGGCGAGTGGCGTCCCAACTACGTCACGATGTTGGAGCATTCGGGCCCGTCGTGGGCGCGGGCGGCGGAACTCCTCGCGACCGAGAGTGCCTACCCGGCGGTCTTCCACTGCGTCACGGGCAAGGATCGGACAGGCGTCTTCGCCGCGCTGATCCTCGATGTGCTGGGTGTGGACCACGAGGTGATCGTGGAAGACTACGGCGAGAGCCAGCTGCATATGGACCTGCTCGTCGAGCGTATGCGCGCGCGGGGCACGATCGGCGCGGACGAGGAGCGCAACCCTGCCCTTGGCGTATCGCCCCCGGCGATGGTGGAGATGCTGGAGGCGCTGGTTGAGCAGCACGGCGACGCTCGCAGCTACCTGCGCAGCCACGGCGTCAGCGACGAAACCATGGACCGCATCGTCGAGCTGCTGCTCGAAGACGGGAACGAGGACCAGGCGTGACCCCGAAGTTATCCGACCGCCACATCGACTTCGCCGGTTGTTTCAACTTCCGCGACATCGGCGGCTACATCGGCCTCGATGGTCGTGCCGTGAACTGGTCCCGCTACTATCGGGCCGCTCGCCAGGACCGTATGACCGAGGCGGACCTCGCGAGGGCGCGCGAGCTGTCGGTGCAGACGCAGATCGATCTACGCCGTGTCGACGAACTCGAGGACCAGGGCCCGGGACCGCTCGAGGGTCTCGGCGCGCGCCGCGAGTGGATCTCCGTCATCCCCGCAGACGGCACACAGATCCTCGACGATCGGATCGGCCCCGGCATCTCCGGCGAGCGCTACTTGAACTACCTCAGCTTCGACTCGGCGCTGTGGCTGCGTGTGTTCGAACTGATCGCGGATCCGGCGAGCTACCCCGTGCTGGTGCACTGCACGGCGGGCAAGGATCGCACCGGTGTCACGACGGCGCTGACGCTCGCCGTCCTCGGCGTTGACCGCGCGACGATCGAGGCGGACTACGCGCTGACGAACGACGATGTGGCGCGGCAACTGGCGTTCGTCGAGCCGCTGATCGAGGCGCAGCGAGGGCCGCTCTCGGACGAGGATCGTGCGAGGTTCAGCCGCCTGATGGGTGTGCCGGCCGACGCGATCGGCGGCTTCCTCGACGGCGTCGAGCGCGAATACGGCGGTCCGCTGGGCTATCTGCGCCAGATCGGCGTGACCGAGGATATGTTCGACTCGATGCGCAGCCTGCTGCTCGCACCGGCGAGCTAGGGCTCGCAAGGCCCTCGGACGGAACGAGACCGGGCACCCGGGTACAATGGATCGTCGATGACTACCGAACGCGACCTCTACAACGTTCTCGGGATCGAGCGCGGCGCCTCTGACGAGGAGGTGAAGCGTGCCTTCCGTCAGCGTGCCATGGAGTTCCACCCCGACCGCAACGACGCCGAGGACGCGGAGGGGCGCTTCAAGGAGGTCAACGCCGCCTACGAGGTGCTGTCCGACCCCGAGAAGCGCTCGCGCTACGACCGCTTTGGCATGGCGGGCGTCAACGGCAACGGCCAGGGTTTCGCGGGCCACGAGAACTTTGGTGGGTTCGGCGACATCTTCGACGCCTTCTTCCGCGGCACCGCCTCGCGACGCGCGACCGCCCAACGTGGGGCCGACATTCAGATGTCGACCATGCTCGACTTCGAGGAGGCGGTCTTCGGCACCGAGAAGCGCTTGAGCTTCCAGCGCACGGAGTCCTGCCCCGACTGCAACGCCACCGGCCAGCGAGACGGCGGCGCACGAGGCGAGTGTCCCGACTGTAAGGGCTCCGGCGAGCTGCGCCGGGTGCAGCAGTCGCTCTTCGGACAGTTCGTCAACGTCGCCACCTGCACGAGCTGCCGCGGCGTTGGTTCGGTCGTGACGGACGCGTGCGAGACGTGCAACGGGCGCGGGATCAGGCGCGCGAAGGTGCGCCGCACGATCAAGATCCCGGCCGGTGTGGACTCCGGCGCGCAGATCCGCGTGGCGGGCGAGGGCGATGCGGGCCTCCGAGGCGGCCCCTCCGGCAATCTCTACGTGGAGATCGATGTAAAGCCCGACCAGCGCTTCGAGCGCATCAACGATGACCTGGTGTTCGACCTACCGCTGAACGTCGCGCAGGCTGCGCTCGGCACACGGGTCGAGATCCCGACGATTGACGGCGAAGAGATCGAAATCAACGTGAAGGCCGGGACGCAGCACGGCACCGTGCTCTCGCTCGACGGCTATGGCGTGCCCCACGTCCGTGGCGGCGGGCGGGGCGATCTCCTCGTACGCACCTTTGTCGTGACGCCGACGAAGCTCAGCGATGAGCAGCAGGAGCTGATGCAGCAGCTCGCGACCTCGCTCGGCACCCCCGAGGTCCCACACGGCAGCGATTCGCTGTTCGACAGGCTTCGCGGCGCGTTTTCCGGCTAGCGGTTCCGCAGGCGACCGATCACCGTGAACGAACCAGAACCGAGTGAGAGCTGGGTCGAGTTGACCACGCGCGTCGATGTGGCGGACGCCGACCTCGTCGCCGACGCACTCACCTCGATGGCCCCGGGCGGCGTCGTCGAGGAGCCCTCGATCCGCCCGCGCGACGATGCCGACTTCGCCTACGACCTGCTCGATCAGCCAACGGTGTTGCGAGCGTTCTTCCCGGCACCCGTCGATGCGTCGACGCGCCGAGATGTGCGCCGGCGGCTGGCAGCGCTGCCGTTGCGGGCGACGCTGCGTCGCCTGCGCTGGATGGTGGTGACGCCGGTCGACTGGGTCGAGGAGTGGCGGCGGTTCTACGTGCCAATCGAGGTCGGTGAGCGGTTACTGCTGTGCCCGAGCTGGCTGGAGCCGCCCTCGTCGGAGCGGGTGGTGATCACGCTCGATCCCGGCGCCGCGTTCGGCACCGGCCAGCACGCAACGACGCGACTGTGCCTGGCCTCGGTCGAGCGGGCGCAGGTCGGGGGTGGAGCCGTGCTCGACGTGGGCTGCGGATCGGGCGTTCTGGCCATCGCTGCGGCGAAACTCGGCGCACGCGCGGTGCTGGGCTGCGACATCGACGAGCATGCGGTCGGGATCGCACGGCAGAACGTGGAGGCTAACGGCGTGGGCCCTTGCCTCGACTTGCTCGTCGGCAGCGTCGATGTCGCTCGCCAGCGTGCGCCGTTCGACGTGATCGTCGCCAACATCTCCTCGGCGGTCGCTGTCGAGCTCGCAGGTCCGATGGCGGCGCTGCTTGCGCCGGGCGGGCGCGTCATACTCGGCGGGTTCCTCGCGCGTGACCGCGATGAGGTCGCGGCGGCGGCCGTCGCCGCTGGCCTCGAGTTGCGGGACGAGGCGACGGAGGAGGGTTGGTGCGTGCTGATGGGGGTGCGTCCGTGATCCGCCGCTACCTGGACCCCGAGCGATTCGAGGGTGCGACGGCGGTCCTCGACGGTGATGCCGGGCACCGGCTGGCGCGGGTGATGCGCGTGCAGACCGGCGACCAGCTGCGCGTGTTCGACGGCCGCGGCCGCGAGCGCGAGGCGCGGGTCGCTGCCATCAGTGGCGGCGAGGTGACGCTGGCGCTCCTCGACACGGTCGAACCGCCGCCCGAGGCGCCAGTCGACATCGTGCTCTGCTGCGCCTTCCCGCGTGCTCAGCGCGGCGACTGGATCATTGAGAAGGCGACCGAGCTCGGCGTAGCGGCGTTCGTACCCCTCGAGGCGATGCACGCGGTGCTACGCCCTGGCGACGGACGGATCGCACGCTGGGAACGCATCGCCGTCGCGGCTGCCGAGCAATGCCGCCGCGCCGTCGTGCCGACCGTCGAGGATGCCCTCGACGGGATCGACCTGATGTTGGTGGCGGATCTGACCGACGACCCGCTGCCCACGATCGCGGAGGCGCTTGCCGACCGCGGTGAGGGCGCAACCCCGCACCGCATCGGCATCGCGATCGGGCCGGAGGGCGGGTGGAGTGACGAGGAGCGCGTCGCCTGGCGTGAACAGGGCGCGCGGCTCGTCACGCTTGGTCCGCAATCGCTGCGTGTCGAGACGGCGGCGATCGTCGCGCTCGCCTACGCCCTCGAGGCCACCGCGAGCAGCTAGGGTCCGCCGTCTGAGGTCGCGCTGGCCGCCGCCTCGGTCACTGGCGTGAAGTCGACGGTGGTCCAGGTCATCGCGTCGACGTTGACGCCGTAGATCGTCATCTCCCAGTGGAGGTGGGGGCCGGTCGAGAGCCCAGTCGAGCCCATCAGCCCAAGCACCACACCGGCCTCGATGCTCTGCCCGGCCTCGACGTTGGTCTCGTCGAGGTGGTGGTAGCCGGTGAGCACGCCCGCGCCGTGGTCGAGGATGACGCTGTTGCCGCGGATCGGCATCGCGCCGACCCAGGCGACACGACCGGCCGCCGGCGCGGTGATCACCGTGCCGCGGGCGGCTGCGATGTCAGTGCCGGTGTGGAAGTTGCCCACGAGACCACCGTTCGTGGAGCGGCCCGAGCCGAACTGGGTGGTCAGGATGCCCTGGGCGGGTAGGCGGAACACCCCGCTCCAGCGGCGGTCGCGGTCGAACTCGGCAAACTGTTCGGCGCGCAATTGACGCTCTTCGATCGCTGCCTCCGGCGTCAGCACGGACGCCTCCTCCTCGGTCAGCGTCAGGAAGTCGATCGGCCGCTCCACCTCGACGACCTCGAACGTTGCGAGGAGCCGATCGAGCTGAGCGCCGCTGGCGTCGAGCGTGGTCGCTGTGACCTCGACGCGGCCGAGAGTGGCGTCGAGTGGTATCCCGATGACGGCGAACAGCGCGTCGCCGTCGGCGACGAGAGGGAAGAGCTCCCCACGGAGGGCGATCGCGCCGGAGGTGGCGCCCGCGGCCTGCACCGTGATGAGCAACGTCTCGCCCCGCCCCACTTCTGACGGCTGCAGCTCAACCGAGGCGGGCGCACGCGTCGGCTCGGGCGTGGGCGTTGAGGTCGGCGTCGGCGTGGCGGTTGGTGTGGGCGTGGGCGTCGTGGGCGTGGCCGTTGGCGTGCTGGTCGAGGCCTCGACGGTGGGCGATGGGCTGGAGGCGGTTACGATCAGGCCGGCATCGTCCTCGTCGCGCAGCGAGGCGCCGATCGCGGCCGCGCCGACGAGGATGACGACCGCGAGCAACACGACCGCGAGGCGAACGCGTAACGAGGCATAGTCGGGAGGCGGGCGCTGAGGCGCGCCCGGGAACGGACTGCTCAGGGGGCACCTCGCTCGCTGTGGTGGCGCGGCCGAGCGTAGTGCAGCAGATAGCCGGATGGTAGCGCTCGACCCCGAACCTCCGGCCTCGATCCGGTATACTCGCGGCATCGCCGCCCGCAAGATCGCTTGCCGGGCGTACCTACACCACCACGCTGAAGACCCGCGCTCCGTGTCCGTGGCCTTGGTCCCACAGGGGTTGCGATCACGAGGGCCAGTCGGCGGCGGTGCCGAACGAAACTGCTGGGGAGGGCTCCTTGGACGACGCCAACGCCATAAGCACGCGCATCCTCGACAACGTCGAGAAAGTCATCATTGGCAAGACTCACGAGGCGCGACTGGCGCTGATCACCTTGCTCTGCCGGGGCCATCTACTGATCGAAGACGTGCCGGGCACGGGTAAGACCATGCTGGCGCGCGCCCTCGCGCGGTCGACGGGATGCGATTTTTCGCGCATCCAGTTCACGCCGGACTTGCTGCCGACGGACGTCACCGGTGTCTCCGTCTACCAGCAGTCGAACAACGAGTTCGTGTTCCGGCCCGGGCCGATCATGACCCAGGTCGTGCTCGCGGATGAGGTGAACCGCGCGACGCCGAAGACCCAGTCCGCGCTGCTGGAGGCGATGGAGGAGCGCACGGTCACCGTCGACGGTGTCACTCGCCCTCTCCCGCGTCCGTCGATGATCATGGCAACGCAGAACCCGATTGAGTACGAGGGCACGTTCCCGCTCCCCGAGGCGCAGCTCGACCGTTTCCTGCTGCGCATTCACATGGGCTACCCGTCCCCGACGGACGAGGTCCTGATCATGGATGCGCAGCAGACGACGCATCCCATCGATGATCTGCCGGCGATCACTTCCGCCGAGGAGGTCATCGAGCTGCAGGGGGCGGTGTCGCGAACGTACGTCGACCCGCTGATCAAGCAGTACATCGTCAGCCTGGTGAATGCGACGCGCGAGCATGAGTCCGCCTACCTCGGCGCGTCGCCCCGAGGTTCCCTGGCGCTGATGCGCGCCGCGCAGGCGCTGGCGATGCTCGACGGGCGCGACTTCATCCAGCCTGACGACGTCAAGGTGCTCGCCTACCCGACGCTCGGCCACCGCGTGATCGTGGCGCCGGGCGCTCGCGTCCGCGAGATCGACGCCGGGCAGATCGTCGACGATTGCATCGAACGCGTGCCGGTACCGGGCGTGCGCGCCCGCGGCGGCACTTAGCCGCACGCAAGGAGAGGCCGTCGAGGGTGGATACACTCCTCGCTTTCAGCACCTGGTCGGGGCGTCACCAGAACATCCTGGTGGCGGTGGTCGCGGCGCTGCTCTGCGCGTTCCTCGGCTTTGCGACCGGCTTCTGGCTGCTGTTCCGTCTCTCCTACGTGGTGCTCTTCGCTTTCCCGCTGCTCTACTTCTGGACGCGCTCGATGGCCAACGGCCTCGAGGTGGACGTACAGCGCACGACGCAGCGCGTGACGCAGGGCCAACCGTTGGAGGGCCGCGTCGTGGTCCGTTCGCGGTCGTGGCTGCCCAAGGTGTGGCTCGAAGTCGAGGATCCGGCGTCGATCCCAGGGCACAGCTCGAAGCGCGTGTTCACCCTCGGCGCGCGGGGCGTTACCGCCTGGACCTACCGCACCGCCACGCGGCTGCGGGGGCTCTACGAGATCGGCCCGGTGCGCGTGACGGCGACCGACCCCTTCGGCTTCTTCCGCTTCACGCGCGAGTTCGGCGACATCACGACCGTCCTGGTGTATCCGAACGCGCCTGAGCTGCCGAACTTCTACCTCCCGGCGGCCAACCTTCCCGGCGAGGGCCGCATCAGGCGTCGCACGCACAACATCACTCCGAACGTCTCGGGCGTGCGCGAGTACGCGCCGGGTGACTCCTTCAACCGCATCCACTGGCCGGCGACGGCGCGGACCGGCGACATCATGATCAAGCAATTCGAGCTAGACCCGGCCTCGGACATTTGGATCGTGCTCGACTTGGAGCGCAGCCAGCACGTGGGCGAAGGCGAAGACTCGACGGAGGAGGTAGCGGTCTCGATCGCCGCCTCGATCGCTCGCTACTTCACCAACGCCCATCGCTCCGTGGGGATGATCTCGTTTGGGGACGATCTGCGTATCGACGAGCCCGACCGGGGGCAGAACCACTACACGCGCATCCTCGAATCGCTGGCGCTGGCACGGGCGGTCGGAGATGTGCCGCTGACGAGCCTGCTGATGGAAGAGTCGCGCCGCTTCGGGCGTCACACGACCGTGGTCGTGGTGACCGCGAGCGCCCTCGAGGACTGGGCGCTGACGTTGATGTCCTTCGGCAGTCGGGGTGTGAAGGTGGCGGCCGTGCTGCTTGAGGCGGACACGTTCGGCGCCGGCGAGAGCCCGCTCGGCGTCTACTCGACGCTCGCCTCCGGCGGCATCTATGCCTACACCGTTAAGCAGCAAGATGACCTCGAACGTGTGCTCACGTCAGGCGCCGATGCCGGCGCGGCCGCGGCAGCGGGACAGTAAGGCGGACGTCGATGGCGAGTTCGACCTTCGAGGAGCTGTTCAACACGACCTCTGTCCCCGGGGAGCGACCGGAGCCCGAGCCGGCGCGCTTCCGGCTCCCGGCCTACGTGCGTTCGCTCGAGGAGTGGATCACCTTCGGGTTGATCGTCCTCGTTCAATTCCCCGTGGTCAGTTCGCTCGAGAGCACCAACTGGGTCGACGAGATGCCGTCGTTGCTGGTCGCCTCGATGTTCGCGCTCATCGGCGCGTGGGTGCTGACACACACGCGCTGGAGCGGCCGCTATGTGGGGCTCGGCGGGCTGGCGATCGGCGTGGCGGTCACGACGGCGCTGGTCATGCACACGATGCGGCTCGCCGATCCGCTGCTGGGTACGGGTGTGGGCGCCCGCTGGTCGGAGTTCTGGGCCCGGCTGCGCGACTTTGGCGGCGAACTGATTTCCCTCGGCGCGGGCGAGGGCGGCGTATCGACTGACGAGTTGCCGTTCGTTGTCATCCTCGTGTTGGTCGTCTTCAGCGTGTCGTTCGTCTCGACGTGGTCGGTCGTGCGCTGGCGTAACGCTTGGATCGCGCTGGTGCCGGGCGGCTTCGTGCTGCTGACGAACATTTCGTACCTGCCGGGCGAGCCCTCGTTCTCGTTCGTCTTCTTCCTCTTCGCCGGCGCGCTGTTGATCACCCGGATGCACTTCCAGCGCTCCGAGGCGCGGTGGAGCGAGGATCACGTGGCGGCTCCGGAGCTCATGTCCCTGGAGGTGCTCTTCGTCTCGGCGTGGGTCGGGATCATCCTGATCATCGGTGCGTGGATCGTGCCGACCGCGAACAACTGGGGGCCGGTCGCCAACACCTGGGACCGCGTCTTCCAGCCGGTGAACGACCGCATCGACAGCCTGGGCCAGCTGTTCATCGGGATTGGGTCGAAGGAGAACCGACCCGTGCACACGTTCGGCGGCTCGATGCCGCTGCGAGGTGGCATCCGGCTCAGCGAGGCTGAGCTCTACCGCGTGACCGCGGAGGAGGACGGCTACCTCCGTGGTGCGACCTACGACGAGTACCTGGGCAACGGTTGGAAGGTCTCCAGCGCCGATGCTGTCGCCGAGTTGTCGACCTCTGTCGAGGCGGCGACGTTCGGCAACGCGGCGACCGTTGCCGAGTTCCGCGAGCCGATTACCGTCGGCATCGCGGTGGTCGGTGACGGGCCGGACCGCCGGCTCCTGACACCGGGCGACGCCCTGGCTACCGACGTGGATTCGCAGGTCGTCCTGGACGCGGACCGGAACCCGCTGGCCCTCGTGCCTGACACGCGGCTGTCGATCGGTGACAGCTACGCGAGCGTTGGCTCGCGCTCGGCCGCCTCCATCGCGACGCTGGTGGCCTCCGGGAACGACTATCCGATCGAGATTCGCGACAATTACCTGGCGTTGCCAGACTCGCTTCCGGCGATCGTCTTCGACCTCGGCAACACACTGACCGCAGACTCCGCCTCGGCGTACGAGTCGGCAACGCGCGTCGAGAACTACCTGCGCACGACGTTCCCGTACAGCCTCGGCGTAGAAGGTCCGCCGCCGGGTGCTGACGCCACGGAGCACTTCTTGTTTACGGAGAAGGCGGGCTACTTCGACCACTTCGCGAGCACGATGGCCGTCCTCCTGCGTACGCAGGGCATCCCGACTCGGATCGCGGTTGGGTTCGTGCTGGACGAGGCGAACATCGACCCCGATACCAAGGAGTACATCCTGACCGAGGAGTCTGCGTTCGCGTGGACCGAGGTCTACTTCCCCGGCCTCGGCTGGATCGAATTCAACCCTACCCCGGCGCCGGGTCGCAGCGTGGTCGCGCGGCCCGGCGACGACGCCGACCTGCGAGCCAGACTCGCGGCGCTGCAGAGCTCCAACTTGCTGAGCGCGGAACTCGAGGAGCTGCTCTTCCAGGACATCCTCGAGCTTGAACTGGCGGGAGGCGCGTTTGATCTGCTGGGCGACGAGGCGGGGAGCGACGACGGTCTCATCGGCGCAGCCGGGGCCGCGCTCGTACAGTTCCTGAGCTTCGTCGTCATCATCGGCACGTTGGTCGTCGTGGTGGTGCTGGGCGTGCGGTTCTACTGGCTGTATCAGTTCCGCAACATGACCGCTGCCGCGAGTCGCTGGTCGAAGATGATGCGCCTGTCCTCGCTCGCCGGGATCGACATTCCAACGACGCGCACGCCGAACGAGGCGATGGCCGACCTGACGCAGCTGCTCGGCGAACCGACCGCGCTGCGCCGCCTCGGTGAGTCCTACACGCTGGAGCGCTACGCCGAGGATCACGAGGAGACGGAGCACGATGTCGACGTGCTCGAGAACTCCTACCGGCGGGTGCGCGCCCGGCTGTGGCGCATGGCTGTGCGGCGCTTTATCCCGTTCACCAACGTGCGGAACGAGCTACCGAGCCACCGGCCCGCTTAGCAAGTCGCCCCGCAGCGGGCGCAGCGCGTTCACCTCGGCTGCCAGCTCCAGCAACAGTAGCGCCTCCTCGCGCGAGATCTCTTCGCCGAAGGCCGCCTGCGCCTCGCGCAGTGCTTCCAGCGCTTCCTCGATCGTGCGGAACCCGCCACCCACCGGCGGGCCGTCCGAGGGCGAGGACCCGCCCGCAGCCGATGGCGTTCCACCGGCGTTCGGTCCGCTACCGGATCCATCGTCGCCGGGCTGGCCGCTACCCTGCCCCGGCTGGCCGCTGGGCTGCTGGGTGCCGTCGCCGGGCGGCGCATCGCCTGCCAGGTCACCGTCCTCGCCATCGGCATCGGCGGGCGGCGGCGGCGGAGGGTCGGGCGGCGGGTTCAGGCGGATCAGCACCAGCTCGAGGTTCGCCGCGGCGTCCAGATCGTCGGGATCGTTACGCAGCACAGCGATGAAGCCGTCGCGCGCCTCCTCTAGCGCGTCGCGCCGGAACTCCGTGCTGGCGGCGCCGTAGCGGAGCCGGTTCGCGAGTATGGTCTCCATGGCCAGTGGCAGCGCCTCTGCGTAGACGGTCTTCGCCTCCTCGAAGCGGCGCAGTTCGTGTAGTGCGTTCGCGCGGTTGTACTGGATGGCGGCGCTCTCCGGGTCCTGCTCGCCGGCGTTCGTGTACGCTACTTGCGCACTGTCGAAGTCACCGGCGGCGAACGCCGCGTTACCCTCCTCGACATGCTCGAAGGTCGAGGTGCCCGTGCAGCCGGCGATGAGCAGCGCTGCGAGCAGGCCGCCCGCCGCGAGCCCGTGACGCGTGCTGGCCAGCCGGTCGCGCGTACCCAACGGCAGGCGGCCGATGCGCAGTGGCTGGTGTTCGCCGGCGCGCGGCATCAGCGTGCGCACGATGAGGAGCGCCAGCGCGGCGCCGAGGAACCACTGGAAGCGCTCG
Source organism: Dehalococcoidia bacterium (assembly GCA_965226785.1). Lineage (GTDB taxonomy): Bacteria > Chloroflexota > Dehalococcoidia > UBA2979 > UBA2979 > CBDDEC01. Next base: position 381,793 of record CBDDEC010000003.1, on the reverse strand, counting down.
GCCGGCGCATCCTCGCTGGTCGCTTCGAAGAGCGTCAGCGCCAGCTGCCGGTACCCGACGGCGAGCCCGGCGATGCGGTCGAGCTCGCGCACCTCGCCGCCCGTGCGGCTGGCGATCGCAGCGAGCCTCGCGCTGTCGGCCCGGCTGATCTGACCATCGTCGAGGGTGACCTCAGCGCCGGTGCCGACGGGCACGACGTCGATGCGTATCCCCCGGTCCGCGGCGGTCTTGACCGCGACCTCAAGCCGGTCGCGGAGGTCCTCGCCGTCGGAGATCAGCAGGATGATCTGGGTATCCGCAGCGTCCGGGACGGTGAGCGATGCGAGCGCCTGCTCGATCGCCAGGCCCAGGTCGGAGCCCGGTCGCACCAGCGGTTGTTCCCCCTGCGCACGCGTGACGAGTTGCGATACGGCTTCGAGGTCGAGCGTCAGCGGCGACCGCTCGAAGGCACTCCCGGCGAAGATCGAGAGCGAGACGCGGTCGCCGCGGAGGTGTGTCAGCAGCTCGCGGAGTCCGGCCGCAGCGGCCTCGGCACGAGTTGGTGCGACATCGGTGGCCAGCATCGAACCTGAGACATCGAGCGCGATCGCGACATCGACCCCACGGCGCTCGACGGCGGTGGACGCCTCGCCCCAGCGCGGCCGCGCCACGGCGATCGCCAGCAGCACGATGGCGGCGACCGTCAGCACCATCGAGATGCGACGCCAGCTCGCTCCGCTGCCGGTGCGCAGCTGGCTCGCACCGCCGTACACCTCGTCGGCGCGCTGCCGGCGCAGCGCGGCCCAGCGCCAGGCGAGCACGAGCGGGACCAGCGCCAGCAGCGCCAGCAGCCCGAGCGGCTGGGTCAAGTCGAAGCGATCGAGGCTCACGGGTAGCGCCTCCAGATCGCGGCGCGCAGCGCTGCCTCGATGACCAGCAGGAACAGAGCGAAGCCGATCAGCCAGGGTGCGAACTCGTTGAAGGAGGTGAACACTCTCTCGCCAATTTGCGACCGTTCGAGCTCGCTGATGGTGCGGTACGCCTCGAGCAGGTCGTCCTGCGTTCGCGCGTCGAAGTATTGGCCGCCGGTCTGCTCGGCGAGCGCGCTGAGTTGGCGAGCGTCCGCGACTGACGTGTCGAACTGATCACTGACCCCGCCGACGAATCCGATCGTGTAGAGCGTGACGCCGAGTGCTTCCGCGGTCTGCGCCGCGGTCGCGGGGGTGATCTGGCCCCGGTTGTTGCGGCCGTCGGTGAGGAGTACCACGACGCGACTCCGCGCCGGCGAATCGATGAGCAGTGTTGTTCCCTCGGCGATGCCGAGTCCGATGGCGGTGCCGTCCGGGAGCAAGCCACTGTTGAGGCCGGTGAGGCGTCTCTGCAGTGCGGTGTAGTCGTGCGTCAGCGGCGACAGCGTCAGTGCTGAGGATTGGAACGCGACGAGGCCGACGCGGTCGCCCTCGAGGCCGCGCACGAACTCGGCGAGCACCTGTTTCGCCGCGCCCAGGCGCGTGATGCGCCCGCCCGGGGTCGTGGTGCGCCCAAGGGGGAGGATGCTCGACATTGAGCTGGAGACATCGACCACTGCGACCACGTCGATGCCCTCCTGCGGGATGAGGGCGACCGCCGTCCCCTCGCGTGGTCGCGCGAAGGCGACGACGAGGATCGCGATCGCGAGCCAGCGCAGCGCCGCGGGTAGCCAGCGGGTGCGCAGGCGCCAGGTCGGCCGCGCCGAAGCCTCGACGGTGGCTAGGTCGGCCGTCGCGAGGCGAGGGCTGCCGCCGCGCCAGAAGACGCGCAGCAGCGCCAGTGCGCCGAGGGGCACGAGGAGCCAGAGCAGCAGCGGCGTCGCGAAGTTCACACGGGCACCGCCTCATCCTCTTCGACCGCGGCGGCGGTCTGGGTGCGCGGTCGCGAGAGTTCGATGATCTCGAAGGCCACCGTTAGGTCGTGGTCCGCGGAGGTGGGTTCGGGGTACTGGCGCGCGAACACAGCGGCATCGCAGCGATCGAGGAGGCCTGAGACGAGACGCGCCTGCCAGCGTCCGATGCCCTCCGCGGTCATGCGCTCCTCGAGCTCGGTCGTGGTCAGCGCCGCCGCGTTGAAGTCGAAGCGGCCGGTGAGGTAGTCGCGAACGACCGCCGCGAGCTCGCCGTAGTAGGCCTGGTAGTCCGGGGCCGTACTCCGCGGTCCGATCGCCGAGGCGATGTCGAGCCGCTGCCGCGCGGTCATCTCAGCGCTGGTGTCGGGGATGAAGACGGGCGCCTGTGTTTCGCGGCCGCGGCGACGCCAGAGCCAGGTGGCGCCCAGCGCCGCGACGAGGCCCGCCGCCCCAGCGAGGCCAGCGATCGTGGCCGGGCGAATCCACCCGGCCGGACCACCTTCGATCGTGGCCTGCGGCTTCAACGGCCGCAGCGTGACGTCTGAGGCGTCGCGGATCGGGAGCACCTCGATCGGCGGCGGCGTCACCAGCTGGCCGCCGGTCGTGCCGTCCGCGCGCAGCCACGTCACCTCGATTGGTTCGAGCGTGTGCACGCCGAGGTCGAACGCGGCGAAGGTGAACGTGAAGGTGGTGAACGCGACATCTTCGAGGACCAGCGTCCGCGGGTCGTCTTCGGCGACCAGCTCGACCGCCTCCCCGCGCAGGGGCGCGCGTGCGTCGACCTGCACGTCGATCGGATGTCGGACCGCGATCACAAGGTCTGTCCGCTCCCCGAGGCGAACCGCCAGCGAAAGCTCGACCGTGATGCCCAGTGGCGACACCTCCGCCTCCGGCGGTTGCTGTGCGAGCGTGGTCGGAGCGGCGAGCCCCACAAGGGCGCTCGCAGCGAAGGTCAGCGCGGCGACAGCGAGGAGCAGGGTGGCGCGCATCAGCGCTGGCTCGCGCGTCTGCGGAAGTAGGCAGCCAGCGGATCGACGAGGTCCTCATCGAGTCGGATCTCGACCTCGTCGACGCCCGTCGAGGCAAGCGCGAAGTGGCGACGCTCGGCTCGCGCGCGCGCGGCCTCGGCGTATCGCTCACGCGTCGTACGGTCGCTCGTATCGACGAGCACGTGTCCGCCTCGCTCCGCGTCGAACAGCTCGACGAGCCCGACGTTCGGCAGTGCCTCGTCGAGTGAGTCCACGAGTGGAAGCGCAATCACCTCATGCCGCCGCGCCAGGGTCTGGAGGCCGGGCTCGTAGTCCTCGTCGAAGAAGTCGGAGATGAGGAACACGACCGCGCGGCGGCGCAGCACCCGCGCCAGGTAATCGGCAGCGCCGCCGATGTCGGTACGGCTCTTGGGGCGTGGCGACTCCTCGGCCGCGAGCACGTCTCGGACGAGCCGCAGCACGTGGCGCTGACCGCGCCGCGGCGGGACGAACTCCTCGATGGTGTCGCTGAACGTCAGCAGGCCGGCGCGATCGTGGTTCTGCGCCGCGGCGAAGCCGAGCAGTGCGGTCAGCTCGGCAGCGGCGCCGAGCTTGCCGAGGCCCGAAGTGCCGACGAGCTGTGAGGCGGATCGATCGACGGCGCAAACCACGGTGAGCTCCCGCTCCTCGACGAATTCCTTCACCCATGGGACGCCCATGCGGGCCGTGACGTTCCAGTCGATCAGACGTATGTCGTCACCCGCGATGTACTCACGCGCGTCCGCGAACTCGATGCCGGTGCCGCGAAAGACCGAGCGATAGTCGCCGGCGATCAGCGCGCTGGCCAGGCGGCGAGTACGGATCTCGATGCGCCGCACGCGTGCCAGCAGCTCGGGGCTGATGACGCCTTGCTGCGCCGCGTCGAGGACCTCGATGGTCCGGGCCGCATCGCTTGCTGGTGTGACCACGCTGCGCCGCCGGCCGGGCTAGGGCAGCCCGACGCCGTCGAGGAGGCGCGTGACGAGCTGCTCGCTGGAGACGGACTGCGCCTCCGCCTCGTACGTCGGGATCAGGCGGTGGCGCAGGACATCGGGTGCGAGCTCTTTCACATCCTCTGGGACGACGTAGTCGCGGCCGCGGATGAAGGCGTAGGCCTGTGCCGCCCGCGCCAGGAAGACTGCCGCACGAGGCGACGCGCCGAACTCGATCAGTGGCGTGAGGTCAGGCAGGCCGAACGCCGCCGGCTCGCGACTCGCTTCGATCAGGCGCACGACGTACTCGCGGATCCGCTCGTTGACGTCCACGGCCTTGACCGCGGTGCGCAGCTCCTCGATCTGACGATGATCGACGACCGCCTCCACCTCGGGCGGGTCGCCGCTGAGCGCCTGCGCGAGGATGGTTCGCTCGTCTGTACCGTCCGGATAGGTCACCAGAATCTTCAGCATGAAGCGGTCGAGCTGCGCCTCCGGCAACGGATAGGTGCCCTCCTGCTCGATCGGGTTCTGCGTCGCCAGCACGAGGAACGGATCGGGCAGCGCCAACGTGTCGCCGCCGATCGACACCTGGCGTTCCTGCATCGCCTCGAGGAGCGCGGACTGCACCTTCGCTGGCGCGCGGTTGATCTCGTCGGCCAGGACGACGTTCGCGAAGATCGGGCCACGACGGACGTGGAACTCGGTCTCTTGCGGGCTGAAGACGAGCGTGCCGGTGATGTCGGCGGGGAGCAGGTCTGGCGTGAACTGAACGCGCGAAAACTCGCAATTCAAGGTCTGAGCGAGGGTAGACACCGTCAGGGTCTTCGCAAGGCCCGGGACGCCTTCGATCAGTGCGTGGTTGTTGGTGAGCAGCGCAACGAGGAGGCGGTCGATCAGGTCGTGCTGACCGACGATCACTTGACCGATCTGTGCGCGGATGGCATCCAACGTCTCGTGCAGTCGAGACGCCGATTCCCCTGGCTCGATCGCGTTTTGCGCCATGTGGCCGCCCGATCTGGAGGTCCGGTCATGGTGGGACCAGAGCTTCCAGTGTACCGAAGCGAGGGGCTTACGCGACGCCGTTAGACGCTGACGGCAATCGGGGCCTGGGTCTCCGTGACGGTCACGTCTCCGGCCTCGGCGGCAGAGCCGAGCACGCCGAGGAGCAGGTTGAGTTCGCCCAGAAGTTCTGGGAGCGCCGTGGCCTCGACCGGTTGCTCGCGCAGTTCGAGGCGACCGCGCAGTTCGTCGCCGCAGAAGACCTGCAGCTCCACGGGCAGCTCACCGGGGTAGGCCTTGAGCGCCGCACAGATCTTGGACAGGCGGCGGCGGTCGGCGCCCTGATCGGTGGTCTCTTCCATGCGGATCAGGAGGCGTCGCGGGCCGGTGATGACGGGTTGGTCCATGGGGCTGGCCTCGCTCTCCTGATGGGCTCGTCTCTCCTCCGCGGTCGGTACCGGGCGCAACCTCGTGCCCGGCGGCCCCGAGGGTGGCTCGGGTGGCGGCCCTCGCTCCGGCCTCCACTGCTGCGGACGTCCGTTCGAAGGCGCACGTGTCGTCCGCGCACGAGTGTTCGTTGCGTTGCGCTGGCCGGCGAAGCGTGCCGGGTCGAAGTTGATCAGCTCGCCGCGCTCCGCGTCGTAGGGCCAGAGCTCCTCGACGGCGGCGGTCAGCCGCTCGTTTTTCGAGCGTACGTTGACGTGTGCGAGCAGGACATTGCCCTCGACCAGCAGCGGTTGAAGTCGCTCGTAACCGTTGGGCCAGATCGTGAGCTCGATCGGGCCACTCAGATCCTCGAGGATGACGGCCGCGAACGGCTTGCCCTGGCGCGTCATCAGCGAGCGCGTGCCCTGCACGATGCCTGCGACCACGACCTCGGTACCATCGAGGTCGGTCGTGATGTCGGCGGCGTGGTTCGTGACGAAGCCGTCGAGGTGTTTGGCAGCCGTGCGGAAGGGGTGAGCGGAGACGTAGGTGCCGAGCACCTCTTTCTCCCACGCGAGCAGCTGCGCCTCGGGCACATCGACCGCTTGGAGTTCCAGCGCCGGGAGGGGCGTGTCCACCTCTGTACCGAACAGGTCGAACATCGAGGTCTGGCCGGTCTCGCGGAGCTTCAACTCCACCTGTGCGAGCCGCAGGATGCGATCGGTGCCGTGGTAGATCGTGCCTCGATCGCCGAGCCCGTCGAGGGCGCCAGCGCGCGCGAGAGATTCGATGACGCGGCGGTTGAGGTCGCGAGGGTTGATGCGCCGGGCGAAGTCCTCGATGGTCTTGAACGGCCCGTTCTCCTCGCGCTCTGCGATCAGGCCTTCGATGCCACCAGCGCCGACGTTCTTGATCTGCGACAGACCAAAACGGATGACCTCGTCGCCGCCGTTCGGTGCTGGGCCGAGTGCGAAGTTCGAGCGTGAGTGGTTGACGTCCGGTGGGAGCACTTCGACGCCAAGACGCGTGCATTCGGCGATGGCGGCGGCGATGCGGTCCTGCGAACCGCCCGAGGCGCTCAGCACCGCCGCCATGTATTCGGCGGGGTAGTGCGCCTTCAGGTAGGCGGTCTGGTACGCGATAGTGCCGTAGCAGACCGCGTGCGCCTTGTTGAAGGCGTAGCCAGCGAACGGTTCGATCAGGTCGAACAAGCGCTCCGCCAGGCTGCGGGCGTAGCCGGTGGCCTCCACGCTGTCGAGGAAGCGCTCGCGCTCCTCCAGCATCATCGACTGGATCTTCTTGCCCATGGCCTTCCGCATCACCTCGGCCTGGCCGAGCGTGTAGCCGGCGAACCGCCGCGCGATGTGGAGGACCTGGTCCTGGTAAGTGATCACGCCGTACGTCTCGTCAAGGATGTCGGCGAGGTCTTCGTGCAGGTAGGCGGGCGCGACGCGACCGTGCTTGGCGTCGATGAACGTCGGAATGTGCTCCATCGGGCCCGGCCGGAACAGCGCGACCATCGCCGACAGCTCGCTGATGTTCTGCGGCTTCAGCTCCATCACATAGCGGCGCATGCCAGATGACTCCAGCTGGAACACGCCGAACGTCTCGCCCGCGCCCAGGAGTTCCGCCGTCGCCTCGTCGCCGTCGGGGAGCGCGGTGAGGTCGATCTCGTCGCCACGATGCTCGCGAATCATGTCGACGGCACGCCCGAGGATCGTGAGGTTCGTCAGGCCGAGGAAGTCGACCTTCAGGAGCTTCAACTTCTCGATCTCGGCCATGGCGTACTGCGTCGTGGGCAGCGAGTTCTCGTCGGCATCCTTGCGCGTCGGTCGCTGGAGCGGGACGACATTGACGAGCGGTTCGCGCGTGATCACGACGCCGGCGGCATGCGTCGAGGAGTGCCGCGACACGCCCTCGAGCTGGCGCGCGGTGTCGACCAGCTCGCGCACCTGCGTCTCCTCGTCGTAGGCGTTGCGCAGCTCCGGCGATTGCTGGAGCGCGTCTACGAGGGCGATATTGAGCTGGTCCGGCACCATGCGCGCAATGCGGTCGGCCGCGCCGAAGTCCATCCCGAGGGCGCGCCCGGTGTCGCGAATGGCGGCCTTGGCGCCGAGCGTCCCGAAGGTGCAGATCTGCGCGACGCGGTCGCGGCCATACTTCTCGGCGGCGTAGCGAATGACTTCCTCGCGGCGGTCGTCGGCGAAGTCGAAGTCCACATCCGGCATGCCGATGCGCTCCGGGTTGAGGAAGCGCTCGAAGACGAGGTTGTGCTGCAGTGGCTCGATGTCCGTGACGTCCAGCGCGTAGAGCACGATCGAGGCGGCGGCGGAGCCTCGTACGCCCATCGGGATCTGCTGCTCGCGCGCGAACCGCGCGAGGTCGGCGACGATCAGCATGTACTCGTCGAACCCGGTCTGCTCGACGACGCTCAACTCGTAGCGCAGGCGCTCCCAGTGCTCCTCGGTCGCGTGCGGGTAGCGGCGGCGGACGCCTTGCTCGCAGAGGTCCCGCAGGTACTCGCGAGCAGTCATGCCGCCGGGGACACCGGGGTCAGGTAGCGCCGCCTGCTCGAAGGAGAGTTTGATGTCGGTCTGCTCGGCGATGCGCCAGGTGTTGTCCGCCGCCTCCGGCACCTCCGGGAACAGCGTGCGCATCTCCGCCTCGGAGCGCAGGTAGAACGTGTCGCCGTTGAGGCGGAAGCGGCCCTCGTCGTGGATGGTGCTGTTGCTGCCGATGCACAGCAGCACTTCGTGCGCCCGGTGCTGCGGCGCGTCGGTGTAGTGCGAGTCGTTGGTCAGCACCGTTGGCAGGTCGAAGCGCTTCGCCAGGTCGATCAGCCGCGGGTAGAGCGGGTCGAACTCCTCGATACCGTGCGACATCAACTCGACGTAGTAGCGGTCCTTGAACACGTCGGAGAACCACCCGAGGACGCCCTCGGCGCGGTCCTCGTCGTCCTCGCGCAGCGCCGTCATCAGTTCGCCGGACGGGCAGCCGCTGAGGGCGATCAGCCCCTCCGAGTGCGCCTCGAGTAGCTCGCGGTCCATCCTCGGGCGGTAATAGAAGCCTTCGAGGTGGGCCTGAGTGCTGAGCTTCAGCAGATTGCGGTAGCCGACCTCGTTCTGGGCGAGCAGCGTGAGGTGATACGGCCAGCGTTGCCGTGGGTCCTTCTCGAAGCGACTGCCCGGCGCCACATAGGCTTCGATGCCGATGATGGGCTTCACGCCGGCGGCTGTGGCCTCCTCGTAGAACTCGATCGCGCCGTGCAGCGCGCCGTGGTCGGTGATCGCGAGCGCCTGTTGCCCCATCTCGCTCGCTCGCGCCACGAGGTCAGGGATCTTCGACAGACCGTCGAGGAGTGAGTACTCCGTGTGCGTGTGCAGATGCGCGAACATGGGGGCTTTTTGCGCCTTCTGTTTAGCTGCGTACGCAAATACGCGAACGGGTGTTCCCCGGACCGCCAATCTTGGTCCGATGACTCCCGCCTGTCAAGGCGCGTCGGTGCTGGCGCGACGCCAGAGGCGCTCGGCGGCCGCTAGTCCTCGCGGTCGAGGGCGAATGCGGTGTGGAGCGCTCGCACCGCGTCGCCGACCTGGTCCGCTTCGACGACGCAGGTGATGCGAATGTCGCTGGTGCTGATCATGTCGATGTTGATCTCGTGCTCGAACAGCGTGCGGAACATGCGGGCGGCGTAGCCGGGCGCGCTCGCCATCCCGGTGCCCACGATCGAGACCGTGCCAAGGTCGGGCGAGGAGACTACGTCCGCTGCGCCGATCTCGCTCTGGATGTCGCCGACGACCGCCAGCGCGCCATCGAGGTCGCCCGGGGCGACCGTAAACGTGAGGTCCGTCAGGTTCTCGACGCTCGCGTTCTGGACGATCGTGTCGACCGAGACGCCTCGCTCGGCGAGCGGCTCGAAGAGGTGCGCGGCGATGCCCGGGCGGTCAGGGACCCCCCGGACGGTGACCTTCGCGATGTGGTCCTGGTGTGTGATGCCTCGAACCTTGTTGCCCTGCTCCATGGTGGTCTCCTGCCGGATGATCGTGCCGGCTGCGTCCGGGTCGAAGCTGCTGCGGACCAGTAGTTCGACGCCGTAGAGCTCCGCGATCTCGACGGCGCGTGACTGCAGCACGCGTGCGCCGGTGGTCGCCAGCTCCAGCATCTCCTCGTAGCCAATGTCGCGCAGCGGGCGCGCAGCCGGGCAGATCCGCGGGTCTGCCGTGTAGATGCCCGCCACGTCCGTGTAGATCTCGCAGCGGTCCGCCTCGAGGGCGGCGGCGAGCGCGACGGCGGTGAGGTCGCTGGCGCCGCGCCCGAGCGTCGTGATGTCGAAGTCCTCCGAAATGCCCTGGAAGCCGGCGACAATGACGACGCGCCCGGCCTCGAGTTCGCGTTCGATCCGCTTGGTGTCGATACCGGCGATGCGGGCGCGGCCGTAGACGCCATCGGTCTGGATGCCCGCCTGACCGCCGGTGAGGCTCACGGCGTCCTGTTCGAGGTCGTGCAGCGCCATCGACAGCAGCGTCGAGGAGACGACCTCTCCCGTCGAGAGCAGCACATCCATCTCGCGCGGATGCGGGTCGTGTGTCACCTCGGAGGCGAGCTCGTAGAGCTGATCCGTGGTGGAGCCCATGGCGGACACCGCCGCCACGATGCGGTCACCGGCGCGCTCGCGTTCGGCGATGCGGGCGGCGATCGTGCGGATGCGCTCGGCCGTGGCCACCGAGGTGCCGCCGTACTTCTGCACGACGAGCGCCATCAGGCGCCGTCCTCGATGCGGACGCCCTCGTCGGTGAAGGCGACGACGCGGCTCGCCGCCTCAAGGTGGTGCGCAGCCGCGACCTCGCGCATGGCCGCGGCGACGCCGTCCGCGCGCACGGTCACGAACGCGGCGATGGTCGAGCCGCCGCCCGAGAGGTAGACGCCGTGGGCGCCTGCGTCGAGCGCGGCCTGGAAGAGGGGGTACATCGCGGGGAACAACGTCGAGCGGGCCGGCTGGTGGATCACGTCCTCGGTGGCGACGCCCAGGAGGTCCCACTCGCGGCGCTGGATGGCGGCGACGAGCATCGCCGCTCGGCTGACGTTGTGCACCGTCTGGTTCCGCGTCAGGCGGTCGGGCAGGCGCTTGCGCGACTCGTTGGTCGGCATCGAGAACTCGGGTGTCAGCAGCGCCAGTCGCAGCTCGTCCGGCAGTGGCAGCGTCGTTTGCACGATCTCGCCGTCCCGCTCGACGCAGATGCGCAGTCCGCCCAGAAGCGCAGGGACGATGTTGTCGGCGTGGCCTTCGAGCCGCACCGCCGCCGGGATCAGCTCCTCCGCAGTAAGGGGCGTATCGAGGAGCTGTGACGCGGCGAGGAGCCCCGCCGCTCGGGCCGATGCCGACATGCCCAGCCCACGGCCGATGGGCATGTCGCCCTCGAACGTGACGATGAACTGCGGCGCCTCGACACCCGCCTCGTCGAGCAGGCTGCGCGCGGCGCTGCCGGCCATCTCGGCGATGCCGTCGCTGGTGCCGCCCCCGCCTTCGGTTTCCTCGAACGTGAACCGGGCGCGCCAGTCGAGCGCGACGCCAAGCGTGTCGAACCCCGGTCCAAGGTTCGCGGACGTTGTTGGGACGGTCACGGTGATCGTTCGCTCGGCCATGTTCCCCACCTTGCGATCGAGTCTAGGTGCGGCCCGATCTGCCAGCAATTTGCCAGCGATCGAGGGGGAGCCGGCCGGATCGCCTCCGAGGCGACAAGCTAGTCGGCGCGGTACACTGGCGCCGCCGCTGGGCGCCGGTCCAGCGAGGTCTTGACGACCCCGGGCGGGGCGAGAGAAGGGGACTCATGGACGTCGTGATTGTCAGCGGCTGCCGCACCGCGATCGGTGGGTTCGGGGGCTCGCTCAGCGAGACACCGGCCAGCGACCTGGGCGCGCATGTGATCAAGGAAGCAGTGGTTCGCGCCGGCATCGAGCCGGAGCTGGTCGACCAGGTGATCCTGGGCTGCGTCGGGCAGGTCGCCGAGGACGGCTACATCGCCCGTCACGCCGCGGTGAAGGCCGGGATGCCGATCGGCACCCCCGCGTACACCGTGAACCGCATCTGCGGCTCCGGCCTGGAGGCGATCAACACCGCCGCGCGCTGGATCGAGACGGGCGACGCGGAAATCATCGTCGCGGGCGGCGCAGAGAACATGAGCCTGATGCCGTACTACGTGCGCAAGGGCCGCTACGGCTACCGCTTCGGTGATGGCGTGCTCGAGGACGGCACACAGGACCTCGTGACCGACCCGTTCGAGGATTACCCGATGGGGATCACCGCCGAGAACCTGGCGGAGCGCTACGAGGTCTCGCGCGAGGTGCAGGACGAGTACGCGCTGCGCTCTCAGGAGCGCGCCGCCGAGGCGATCGAGGCTGGTCGCTTCGCCGACCAGATCACCCCGATCGAGGTCCGCAAGGGCCGCGACACGGTGACGTTTGAGCAGGACGAGCACCCGCGCGCCACCTCGATGGAGGTGCTCGGCAAGCTACGCGCCGCCTTCAAGCAGGACGGTAGCGTCACCGCCGGCAACGCCTCCGGCATCAACGACGGCGCCGCGGCGGTGGTGATGATGTCCGCCGAGAAGGCGCAGGAGCTGGGCCTGACGCCGAAGCTGCGGCTGGTCGCCCGCGCCGAGTCCGGCGTCGACCCGGCGATCATGGGCTCCGGCCCGATCCCGGCGGTCGAGAACGTGATGGAGAAGGCGCAGATGTCCGTCGACGAGATGGACCTGATTGAGCTGAACGAGGCCTTCGCCTCGGTCGCCGCGGCCTGCTCCACCGCCCTCAACCTGCCGCAGGACAAGACGAACCCCAACGGCGGCGCGATCGCCCTCGGCCACCCGGTCGGCGCGACCGGCACCGTGCTCGTCGTCAAGACGATGTACGAGCTGGAGCGCAGCGGCGGCCGCTACGGCCTCGTCTCGCTCTGCATCGGAGGCGGCCAGGGCATCGCCAGCATCTTCGAACGCCCGAGCTAGCCTCGAGCGTCTCGCCAGACACACGGCAGGCCCCGCGCAAGCGGGGCCTGTTTGGTGGAGCCAGCTGCCCTACGGGCCAAGAAAAGCCCCTTGTCGGAGGGGTCGGCTTGACGGCCAACAGCCCTTCCTCGGAGGGCAGATCGCACGATACGCCGCGGGTCAAATGTCGTGTCAGCTCAGACTCTGCACCCGCTCCCAGATCGCGTGGGTGATCTGCATCGGCGGGTGCGTGGCGTCGAGGGTGAGCCAGCGATCGGGGGAGGCGGCGGCGAGCTCGAGGTAGCCGACACGCACGCGACGGTGGAAGGCGAGCTCCTCGCGTTGGAGGTAGTCCACGTTCGTGCCGGCGTCGGCGTCGCGACGCCCGGACCGCCCCAGGCCCGCCTTCGGGTCGAGGTCGAGCAGCACGGTCAGTGCCGGCGTGAGGCCGCCCGTGGCGGCGGCGTTCACCGCGTCGACCAGCCCGCGGTCGAGGCCGCGGCCGTACGCCTGGTAGGCGGTCGTGGAATCGGCATAGCGGTCGCAGATCACCAGCGCGCCGTCGTCGAGGGCGGGCTGGATCACCTCGGCGACGAGCTGCGCGCGGGCGGCCGCAAAGAGCAGCAGCTCCGCTGTCGGCGAGGGGTCGGTCGCGCTCTTGTCGCGGTCGAAGAGCAGAGCGCGCACGCCCTCGCCGATGGCGGTGCCGCCCGGCTCGCGGCAGGTCACTACTTTCGCGAACGGGCTGTCGTCGCGCCCGGCGAGGCGTTCGAGGGCTTCGATCTGCGTCGACTTGCCGCAGCCTTCACCGCCCTCGAGCGTGACGAAGAGGCCGCCCCCTGATCCCGATGTGCTCACCGACGCCGTCGCCGGCTGGGTCGGGGGGCGTTGCGGCCGCCGTTGTCGCCCCAGGGGAGGTCGCGGTTGGGCGGCCCGCCGTCGCCGATCACGGAGACGCGGCGGTAGGGCTCGCGGCCTTTGGAGATGGTGTGCAGGCCATGGCGGGTGGCGAGTTCGTGCTGCAGACGGCGGATGTAGGAGTTCTGTGGGCGCAGCTCGATGCTCTGCACGCCCTCGAAGGAGACCGTAGCGACGGCGTCTTCGACCTCCTTGAGCGCGGTGGTTGTCGGGTCGGCGGCGTCGCCGTCGCGGAGCGACATCAGCTGGCGCTCCATCTGCTCGCTCGTGTTGTTGCGCAGGACGTAGATCGGAATGCCGCGCTCCTCGGCGTCGCGCAGCGGGCCGGCGCGGCGGCGGTAGTAGGGCCGCAGGGTGATCACCGCGTCGGCGTCCGCCAGCTCGTCGACGACCACGGCCGCCGACCGGGTGTCCTGGATCGCATCCTCGAGGCGGCTGCGGCTAATGCCAAAGGGCAGGATGCGCCGCTCGGTCCCGCCCGGGGCGACGGGGATCGGGCTCCGCTCGTCCTCGATCGGTCGGGCGGAGATCGTCTCGCTGGGCTCGGCGCGAAGCGGCTGGCGTTCGACGCTCTCCACCTCACCGGAGGCGTCCACGCGGCGCAGCTCTGCCTCGGCGTCGAAGCCGCGCAGCAGCGCGTCGACCGTCTTCGCGACGTCCTCGTGGACGGCGACCGCGGTGAACGATTGGATCTCGACGAGCGAGTCGAAGGTGGGCGGGTTGCGACGCTCGAGGATCGTCTTCTGCGTGCCGCGACGACGCGCCTCCTCGTCGCCGAGGGTGACCGATTCGATGCCGCCGATCAGGTCGGAGAGCGTCGGGTTTTGCATGAGGTTGGCCAGCGCGGTGCCGTGCGCGGTGCCGATCAGCTGCACGCCCCGTTCGGCGATGGTGCGGGAGGCGTCCGCCTCGAGGCTGGTCCCGATCTCATCGATCACGATCACCTCGGGCGTGTGGTTCTCGACCGCCTCGATCATCACCTCGTGCTGCAGCTCCGGGCGCTGCACCTGCATACGCCGTGCGCGACCGATGCCGCGGTGCGGGATGTCACCGTCACCGCCGATCTCGTTCGAGGTGTCGACCACGACGACGCGACGATCGAGGTCGTCCGCCAGCGTCCTCGCCACGTCGCGCAGCATCGTGGTCTTGCCGACGCCGGGGCGGCCCAGCAGCAGGATGCTGCGCCCCGACTCGACGAGGTCGCGGATGACCGACGAGGAGCCCGAGACGCTGCGGCCGACGCGGCAGGTCAGACCGACGATGCGGCCTCGGCGGTTGCGAATGGCGGAGATGCGGTGCAGCGTGCGCGGCACGCCGGCGCGGTTGTCCTCGCCGAATTCGGAGATCTGGGCGACGACGTGCTCGATCTCCTGCTCCGTCACCTCGGCGGTGTCGAGCGGCTGCTCGTTGGATGTGTAGCGCGCCGTTGGCACGCGGCCGAGGTCGAGCACGACTTCGATCAGCCCCGGGCGCGCGAGGGCGTCCAGCGCGGTGACGACACGCGCCGGCAACGCTGCGGTCAGCAGCGCGACCTCCTCGTCCTGCTCGCGGTGGGCGTTGATCGGCTCCGGTTGGGCCTCATCGGCGGTCAAGCGAGCCTCGCGTTCACTGGCACGGCCGCAGCCTCCGCCACGGGCGTCGTGGTGCGGCGGGCGAGCAGCATGTACTCCTGTTGCGCGCGCATTCCCCGCCGTTCGAGGATGCACGCTTGCGGCGCATCTGTCTCGCATAGCGAGATCATGCGCTCCGCGTCGATCGCCTCGGTCGCTGCGTCGAGCAGGGCGTCGGTAGCCGCCTCCGCCTGGTCGGGGTCGACGAGGAGTTCGAGCTGGCCGCTCGCCGGGGCGCATCGCAGATGGCCGATCACGCGCCCTTCGCACTCGGCGGCGAGCGCGATGCCCTGCCTCCCCAGCCAGCGGCGGCTCTGCAGCGAGGCCCATTCGCCGAACGTCATCGCCATCAGCGCCCGCGTCTCAGCCCGGACGGAGCGCATGTAGAGCTGGAACTGCGGCGTGGTCGTCTGCCTCGGACGCCGCACGCACGCTGACGCCGGGGTGTGCCGCGCCCGGTTCGAGGTGGTTGCAGCCCCAGAGCTGCTGCGGCACGGCGGCACGGAAGCCAGCGCGTACCGCTCGCCGGCAGCAATCGTCGAGGGAGTGCGCAGCAGTACGCGGGTGACTCCCGCCTCGACGGCTGCGGAGGCGGCGCGTGAGAGCAGATCGACCAGCACCGGCGCCTCAGCGCTGACATCCGCGGGGGCGTCGCCCGGTTGCACATGCTCGTCGCCCGCGTCGATCAACGCGTCGATCTCCCAGGCGCTGGCATCGCCCAGCTCGCGAGCGGTAGCGATGCCGCGCACCTCGCGGCCCTCGATGCTGACCCACGTGCGCCGGCCGAGGTGCAGCCACTGCTCGATGGCCGCGGAGAGCGGTCGAGGCGGTCGCTGTTCGTGGCTATCGCCGAGGCCCAGGTGTTCGCGGGTGACGGCCAGGTTCTCGCGCACCTGTCCGTCGAACGTGACGAGCGCGACCAGGTCGGTGGCGCGGGGGGCGTGCGCGTCGGGCACTACTTGCCTCCCGCCGCCTCGGCCTCCATCGCGGCGACGCGGGTCGCGTCGGCGGCCAGTTCGAGGAACAGCTGGTGGAGCCGCGTGTCGCCGGTCAGCTCCGGGTGAAAGGCCGTCGCTAGCATGTGGTTCTGACGGACCGCCACGATGCGGCCGTCCGGGAGCGTCGAGAGCACCTCGACACCCTCGCCGGTGGTGGCGATCACCGGCGCGCGGATGAATACGCCGAGGACTGGCGGACCCTCGATGCCAGCGATTACGAGTTCAAGGTTGAACGAGTCCACCTGACGGCCGAACGCGTTGCGCTCGATGCTGATGTCCATCACGCCGATCGGCGGCCGGTCGAGGCCGGGTACGTCGTTGGCCAGCATGATGGCGCCGGCGCAGGTGCCCCAGACCGGCAGCCCACCTTCGATGGCGGCGCGGAGCGGCTCCATGAGGTCGAAGATCAGCAGCAGGCGCGCGATCGTCGTGCTCTCGCCGCCGGGGATGATCAGCGCGTCGATGCGCTCGAGCTGTTCGAGGGTGCGCACCTCGCTGGCCTCGACGCCGAGCGACGCGAGCACGTCGAGGTGCTCGGCGAAGTCGCCTTGCAGCGCGAGGACGCCGACATGGAGGCTCGCGTTCGAGGAGGTCATCGGATGCCCCGACTTCCGCTCCGGAGTGCGGTCAGCGGCTCAGTTGCCGCGTCCGGCCAGCAGTTCCGCTGGCTCCATCGACGAGACCGCCTGGCCGCGCATCGGCTCCTTGAGCCCGCGTGAGGCCTCGGCGATGACGGAGGCGTCGTTGAAGTGCGTGACCGCCTTGACGATCGCGGCCGCGGTCTCCTCCGGCTCCTCTGACTTGAAGATGCCCGATCCGACGAAGACGCCCTCCGCCCCGAGCTGCATCATCAGCGCCGCGTCGGCCGGCGTAGCCACGCCACCGGCGGAGAAGTTGACGACCGGCAACTTGCCCAGGCGCTTCACTTCCTGCACGAGCGCCAGCGGCGCCTGCAGGTCCTTGGCGGCGGTGGCCAGCTCATCGTCGGGCATGTTCTGGAGGCGCCGGATGCCGCCCCAGAGGGCGCGCATGTGGCGCACAGCCTCGACGATGTCGCCGGTGCCGGCCTCGCCCTTGGTGCGGATCATCGCGGCGCCCTCCGCGATGCGCCGCAGCGCCTCACCCAGGTCGCGGCAGCCGCAGACGAAGGGCACGGTGAACCGGTGCTTTTCGATGTGGTTGACCTCGTCGGCCGGTGTCAGCACCTCCGACTCGTCGACGTAGTCGACGCCGAGCGCCTGCAGCACCTGCGCCTCGACGAAGTGGCCGATGCGGGCCTTGGCCATCACCGGGACCGTGACGGTCTGCTGGATCTCCTCGATCGTTTCGACCGGGCTCATCCGCGCCACGCCACCGGCCGCGCGGATATCGGACGGCACGCGCTCCAGGGCCATGACAGCAACGGCGCCGGCCTCCTCCGCAATCTTGGCTTCGCTGGCCTTGGTGACGTCCATGATGACGCCGCCCTTGAGCATCTGCGCCAGGCCGGCCTTCGCGGTCCACGTACCGGTCTCGCCGGTCGCGCCGTTCTGTGCTCCGCTGCCGTTCGTGCTCGGTTCGCTCGTCATAATGCTCCTGCGACGCCGCCGCGAGTTACGTCGAGTAACCCCGCGCGAGGCCTTGAATTACCGCTTCGTACCGCCATTGTACGCGGTTAGCGCGGCTGCCTCGACGGGTCCACACGCGTCGCTACAGGGCCAATCGCGCCCTCGACTTGGTAGGCTCGACGCATGACGCAACGCCCGTTCGGCACGATCCCGGACCGCCGCTGGCTCGATGAGCACGAGTTCAGCGGCGATCTGCTGTTCGGCCTGGTCTCCGATACGCACATTCCGGAGGCGCGGGCGACGCTCTTCGACGAGGTTTACGCGGCCTTCCGCGGGGTCGATCTGATCCTCCATGGTGGCGACATGCACGACATTGTCGTGCTCGACTGGCTTGAGGAGATCGCGCCGGTCCTCGGCGTCTGCGGGAACGGCGACGATGGGTCGAGCGGGCGCATGATCGCGCCGGATGACGAGCGGCTGCCGTACAACCAGCTGCTGCACGTCAACGGGCTCAAGGTCGGCATGACGCACGACTTCCCCGACCGTCCCTACGCGCGCACGGCCACCCTCCAGGAGCGCATGGACCGCCACTTCGGCGGGCCGGTCGACATTGTGGTGGCGGGCGACACGCACGTGCCGGTGGTCAACACCTGGGAGGACGTGCTGATCGTCAACTCGGGCTCGCCGACCTTCCCGCGCAACCTCAACACGCAGCTCGGCACAGTCGGCTTCATGCAGTTCCGCGGCCGCGAGGTCGACGCCTGGATCGAACAGCTGCACTAGCCCGCCGTTCCGGGCTCTCGAGCCTTCCGAATCGATCCTCTGACGAAGGTCTTATGTCATCGGCGGTCCATCCGGGAACCCCGTGTCCTCGGCGATCGTCTGACTCGCATCGCAGCGCCCGAGGTCGGGCGAGCGGTCGAGGAGGATGACGATGGCTGTTCGCAGGACTGAGAGCGGGACGCGCGGAACCGAACGACGCACCTACCGCACGATCACCCGCCTGCGGAGCTGGCCAGCGATGGTCGCGCTGCTGCTCGCGCTGGCGGTCGTGGCCACCGCATGCGGCGGCGGGGGCGATGACGACCGGGACACGCAGGACTCGGCGGGCGGCGCATCCGCCCTCGGCTTCCCGTCCGAGGAGAGCGCCGACGTGAAGTTCGACGATGGGCTGTTCGCCGCGGTCGCGCCGAGCGCGGCCAACGCCGGAGAGAGCTTTGGCGGCGGAGACTTCGCGAACATTGATTTACTGGGCCGCCAGATCATCCGCAGCGCCTCGGTCGCCCTCGAGGTGGACTCGGTCGCGGGCTCCTTCGACGAGGTCGAGGCGATCGCCCTCACGGCCGGTGGGTTCGTCGGAAGCTCCTCGTTCTTCGGTCACGACGAGGAGCGCAGCGCGCAACTGACGCTTCGCATCCCCGCCGGCGCGTTCGGCGAGGTGATGACGAAGCTGCGCGCGCTGGCAGTCGAGGTCACATCGATCAGCACGAGTGCACAGGACGTGACCGAGGAGTTCACCGACATCGAAGCCCAGCTATCCAACCTGCGGGCCGTCGAGGTGCGCTACCTGGAGCTGCTGGGCGAGGCGCGCGGTATCTCCGAAATCCTGCAGGTGCAGGACCGAATCGACGGCGTGCGATTGCAGATCGACCGGCTCGAAGGCCGCATGCGCGTCCTCGAGGACCTGACCGATCTCGCCACGATCAGCGTGTCGCTGTCGCCCGTGCCCGCCGTGGTCGCGACCTCCGGTGGTTCCGGTCCGCTGGCAGCCGCCGGCGAGGCGTGGCAGGCGTCGCTCAACTCGCTCGAAGCGGTCGCGACCGTCTTGCTGGTGGCAGTGGTCTACAGCTGGTGGCTGCTGCCTCTCGCGCTCGTGCTCGGGTTCATCGCGCTGCGGATGCGCCGCCGCATCACGTTCGCGCGTGACGACCGAGGCGAGATCGCTTGATTTAGCGCAACTCCTCGGCGTAGCGTGGCTCAGTACGACGCCCGCATATGCGGGCGTCGTTCCGTGATCGGACGCAGCGATGAACCGCAACATCATCGTGGCCATCATCTCGGCGATCGTCGGGGTGGTCGCGTTGAGCCTCGCGCTCTTCGTCGCGGACGATCCGGTGAGCCTCGGCTCGGCGCTGGGCGTCGTCCTGCTCACCAATGCCGCTGTGCGGCTGGGCATGGCGCGCCAGTAGCGCGCCGGAGGGGGCCGCCATGGCCGTCGATCCGCTCAAAGACGTCGAGTCGTTCCTCGTCCCCGTCGACGGCACCGAGGCCGCCTACAGTGCGCTCGCCGTGGTCTGCGATCTCGCGCGCCAGACCAAGGCGCGCGTCAACGCCCTGCACGTGATCGAGGTTCCGCGCTCGCTGCCGCTCGAGTCGGACATGCCGGACGCGGCACTGCGCGGCGAGCGCATCCTCGAGCGGGCCGAAGCCGTCGGGCAGGAGCACAAGGTCACCGTCGCCGCTGACCTGCTGCAGGCGCGTCAGGCGGGGCACGCCGTCGTCGACGAGGCGGTCGATCGAGGCGTGGATGCGATCGTGGTGGGGCTGGACTACCATCGCCCCTACGGGCGCTTCGAGCTGGGCCGGTTTCCTCAGTACGTGATAGAACACTCGCCGGCGCAGGTCTGGCTGCTGCGCTATCCGACCGAGGAGCGTGACGCGACGAACGGTCGCGGCGCCTCGGCCGGCGGTTGATGGCCGCCGGCGGGTAGAGGGGCGGGCACGATGCACGTCGTGATCATGGGCTGCGGGCGCGTCGGCGCCAGCGTCGCCACTCGCCTCGACCGCGACGGCCACGACGTCACGATCCTCGATACGAACGCGTACGCCTTCGACCGCTATCTACCGGACGACTACTCGGGCGAGCACATCGAGGGCTCGGGTGTGGACGATCGCATCCTCGATCGTGCCGGGATCGGCGACGCCGACGTCTTCATCGCGCTCACCGGCGGCGACAACCGCACCCTGCTCGCCTCGCAGAAGGCGAAGGAGATCTACGGCGTGCGTCACGCCGTGTCGAGGGTGAAAGACCCGCTGCGCGCCGAACTCTTCGAACGCCTGGGGCTCCGCACCTACAGTCCCACGACCTTCGGCGCCGAGCTGGCACTCGAGGCCATCTTCGAATCGGCGGAAGGTTCCTCGGCGGGTGACAACGGCAGCGCCGCCGCCGCGGACGCCGAGGCCTGACGTGTACATCATCGTCGTCGGCGGGGGCATCGTCGGGTACGGCCTCGCCCTCGAATTGCAGGCGCTGCCTGACCACGAGGTCACGATCGTCGAGCGTTCCGAGTCGAGGGCCCGCGAGCTGCGTGATGAGCTGGGCGAGATGATCGCGCTGGGCGATGGCTGCGAGATTTCGTTCCTGGAGTCGGTCGGCGCGCGGCGCTGCGACCTGTTGATCGCCGTCACCGCCGACGATGGCGCGAACCTCGTCGCCTGCCAGGTGGCCAAGCACTGGTTCGACGTCGACCGCACGATCGCGCGGGTCAACGATCCGCGGAACCATGAGCTGTTCACCCGCCTGGGCATCGACAGCACCGTCTCCGCCTCGTCCGCGATCATGTCGCAGATCGAGACGGAGTTGCCGGAGCACACGGTCGTGCCGCTGATGAACCTGCATGCCGCCGGCATGCGCATCGTCGACCTGCACCTGCAGGAAGGCGCGCCGGCGGCGGGGAAGACCCTGGACGAGGTGGATATGCCGCCCGGCTCGCTGATCTCGCTCGTCGTCAGCGAGGACGGCACCGCGCGGGTGCCCGACTCCTCAACGGTCCTCGAGGCCGGCGACGAGGTGATCGCGGTGCTGCCCGAGGGCACAGAGGTGCTGATGCAGGAGCTGGTGACCGGCACCCCGACCGGCGATCCCACACGGGCGGCCCGCGGCGCCAGTAGCGCCGCTGGCGGAGGCGATCGCGGGTGAGCCCGCAGCGCATCGCCCACCTCGGCCCCCGCGCGACGAACACCGAGGCGGCGGCCGTCCGCTTCGACCCCGCAGCGGAGCTGCTCCCGGTCGCAAACGTGGCGGCGGCAGTTCGCGAGGTCGAGGCGGGGGCGGCGGACCTGGCGATGGTCGCCGCAGAGAACGCGATCGACGGCGCCGTCCGCGAGACGCTCGATCAGCTGATGCGCTCCGACCTCGATCTCATGATCAACGCCGAGCTGGTGCTGCCGATTCGGCACGTCCTGGTCGGCGCACCGGGTATCGACCCCCGCGTCGCCGAGCGCGTCTACTCACACCCGCAGGCCCTCGCTCAGTGCCGCGAGCACCTCCGTACGCTCGCTCCGGACGCCGAGCACGTGGCAGCGCTCTCCACGACCGCCGGCATCGAGGCGGCGATCGCTGAAGTGGGCGCGCTCGGCGTCGGCCCGCCGATCGCCGCCGATTTTTACGGCGGCGAGGTCTACGCGGACGACATCGGCGACGTGCCGCACAACGTGACGCGCTTCCTCGTCCTCGGCGCCGAGGACCATGGATCGACCGGCGACGACAAAACGTCGCTCGCCTTCACTACTGAGCATGACCGCTCCGGCTCGCTCGTCGAGGTCCTCGAGCTGTTTTCGTCGCGCAAGGTGAACCTAACGCACATCGAATCGCGCCCCACGCGTGAGCAGCTCGGGACGTATGTGTTCATGGTCGACGTACAGGGTCATCGCACCGACCAGGGTGTCGCGGACGCCCTTCGGGCGGCGCGCGAAGTCACCTCTTGGTTCCGCGTCCTGGGGTCGTATCCTCGTTGGACCGCCGAGGCCTGAGCCACGGCGCGCAAGCAATCGCGAAGCAGGGACCGATGCCCGAGATACCGGACCTCGAAGCCATCCGTCACTACCTGATGCCCCGGCTGAAAGGCCTCACCGTGACCTCGACGGATGCGCCGATCCCGTGGCTGATCCGCTCCGGCGCGGCCGAACTCGAGACGCTCGAAGGCCACCAGTTCGGCGAGATCCACCGCCTCGGCAAGTTCCTCCTGTTTTTCGTCGACGATGGCCGGCTGCTGGTGATCAACCCGATGCTCACCGGGCGTTTCCACTGGGTGGAGGCCGACGCGAAGAAGCCGGGCCGCCTCGGCGTGGTGATTGGCTTCGACGACGACCATGAGCTGCGGTACTCCGACATGCGGCGTATGGGTCGCTGGTACCTGGTGCCCGGCGACGGCATCGACGCGGTGCCGCAGATCGCGAAGCTCGGACCGGACGCGCTCGCCATCGAACGTGACGACTTCGTCGAACGCGCGCGGAAACGCCGCGGCCAGATCAAGAACACGCTGACGAACCAGGAGTTCCTCGCGGGCATCGGCAACGCCTACTCCGACGAGATCCTGTGGGAGGCACAGCTCCATCCGCATCGCAAGGGCTCAACCTTCGAGGACGAGGACCGCGAGCGGCTGTTCGACGCGATCCACACCGTCATGGAGGAGTCGATCCAGATCGTGGACGAGACGGTCCAGGGCGAGGGTCTTGGCAAGAAGGAGGAGTGGCGGCAGCACCTCAAGGTGCATCGCCAGGCCGGCGAGGCCTGTCCGCGCTGCGGTTCCGAGATCAAAGCGCAGGTGCGGAGTGGCAGCGAGACCAACTACTGCGTCACTTGCCAGCCGTTGTTCGATTGATGATCCAGATGCGCGGATGCAAGCAGCAGGCCCCCGGGCGCGAACTGCAGGGCGAGGAGCCTCGATGAAGGTGATCGGCAAGGACATCGGCACGACGCTCGACGCGCTGTACGAGGAGCTGGCGAGTCGAGTGCGCATTGAGGCGGAACGCGAACTCAGCGTCGATGCCTTCGAGGGCGGCTCGTTCTCGAACGTGTCGTGGCGTGCCGACGGCGTGGTGATATCGCTGCACAATGGCGTGCCGACGCACGCGCTCCCGCACGTCTTCGGCGTCGCGCTCCAACACGTGCGTCAGCGCATCGATCGCTATCCGGCCGTGCGTCGCAGCGCTCGGCCGGACCCCGAAGGTGGCGCGCTGATCCGTACCGCTCTGCGCGAGTTGGTACTGGCGCCGGAGGCCGAGATGCAGCTCGAGCAGTACGGGCTCGAGACATCGTGGGAGGTGGAGCAGCGCCACGCCGGCTACAAGGAGCTGCTGCGCGACGCCGAGGACTCCTGGAACGATGTCGGCACCCCGGGGAACGCCTTCGCATCGCTGCAGTACGCCCGCTTTGCCGTCGACCATCCGGCCGACCTGTGGGAGTCGCTGCGCAACCAGACGGTGGAGCGCATCCCTGCCGTCGCGGAGAACGGCGAGGGCGTGCTGCAGGTGGTGCGACAGACGGGCTGGGCGACGCCCGGCGGCTGCCTGCAGAGCCTGGTCGCGGCGCGCGATGAGCTGAGCCTGATGAACTACGCCCTGATCGAGGACCGTCGCTCCGGCGAGCTGGGATAGCGGCCGCTCCGGACGGTGCGCGCGCTCAGCCCGCCGCTACGCCCTCGCTGGCGACGGCTGCCGGGCGGCGGCGGCGCATCCAGCCCATCAGGAACGGGCTCCACTCGTTGTAGCGATCGAGGTAGCGCGCGAACAGGTCAGCCGCGCTCGCGATCGGGGTCGCCGGGTGGGTCAGCAGGCGCATCTTCGCCTCCTTCGGCGTGCGGCCGCCTTTGCGGTGGTTGCAGCTGCGGCAGGCGGCGACCAGGTTGGCCCAGTCGTGAGCCCCGCCGCGATGCTTCGGCAGTACGTGATCGAGCGTCAGGTCGCCGCCGCGACGGCCGCAGTACTGGCAGCGCTGGCGGTCGCGCGCAAACACCTCGCGACGGGTGAGGCGAGGTCTTGGCAGCGGGCGCTTCACGTAGTGGTTGAGGCGGATCACCGAGGGTGTCTCGTACTCGCGTAGTTCGGCGGCGCGGATCGGGTCAGGGCCGCGCTCGAGCAGCTCCGCCTTACCGTGAAAGACCAGCACGAATGCGCGCCTGACAGAGCAGACGTTGAGCGGTTCGTAGTTCTGATTCAGCACCAACGCGCGGCGCTGGACGGCCGTCGTCATCCACACCTCAGCTCTGCCGGGCGAGTGTAGCTGATTCAGTTGTGGGCATCGTGAGGCCGCGGGTGCGCGTTGAGGCCGCTAACTGCCCTCTACGGGCTCCTCGCCGGGTAGTTCGACGCCTTCCAGGTTGACGCGCCGCCGCCACTCCTGCAGCTGCGCCAGCGCATTGTCGAACTCGCCGGGCAGCGCAACCTCCGCGATGGGCGCGTCGTTGAGGAAGAGCGGTGCGATTTCTGACTCGTCGACGGCGGTGGCGATCTCATCGGACGGCGGGTATACCGCGACGAGGAACAACGCCACCTGGATCACGATCAGCCCTTTGACAAACCCGAAGGCGGCTCCGCCGAGATGGTCGAACGGGCCGAGCAGCAGCAACGCCGCCACGCGTCGAGCTGCGAGGGAGATCAGCTGCCCGAGGACAACGATTCCGGCGAAGATGGCGACGAACGAGGCGATGTTGCGCCAGGTATCGCTCTCGATCAGGAATTCGATGCTCTCTGCGAGGTCGCGGTAGAACACCCCGGCGAGCACGACGCCGAGCACCACGGACAGCAGGGAGGAGATCTCCCAGATCAGGCCGTTCGCGAATGCGCGGAACGTGAACCACGCCACGACGCCCACGATCAGCAGGTCGATCCAGTGCATGTGCCCGAGTCGATCTACCCCGCCCGCAGCAACCATCGTACCCGCTCCCGTGCGGAACGCTGGCGGTTAGTCGGTGAATCCGAGCTGACGCTCACGCATGGAGACATAGCGCCCGTGGCCGATCACGACGTGATCCAGGACGCGCACGTCGAGCAGCGCCCCCGCCTCGACGACCGCCGAGGTGAACTCGATGTCGCTGCGGCTCGGCGCCGGGTCGCCGCTCGGGTGGTTGTGGGCGAGCGCGATGGCCGTGCCGTTCTGCCGGATCACCTCGCGGAACATCTCCGCGACGCGGCCGCCGGCGGTGTTCGCGGAGCCGCGGTAGACGGTGGCCTGCGTGAGTACATGGTTGCGTGTGTCGAGCACGAGGACGCGTAACTCCTCCTGCTCGAGCAGCTCCATCTCGGGCTGCAGCAACTTTACGATGTCCGAGGGGCTGCCCACCGTCGGCCGCAACACCTCGCCCTCCATCGCCATGCGCCGGCCCAGCTCGAAGGCTGCGCCGATCGTCGCTGCCTTCGCCGGTCCCATGCCGTGCGACTCTGACAGCGTGGCG
Source organism: Dehalococcoidia bacterium (assembly GCA_965226785.1). GTDB lineage: Bacteria > Chloroflexota > Dehalococcoidia > UBA2979 > UBA2979 > CBDDEC01. Next base: position 356,338 of record CBDDEC010000003.1, on the reverse strand, counting down.
AGGGTGGTCGAGGCGAGACCACGCAGCCCGGAGCGTTCCTGCAGCAGCCGCGAGGCGACCTGCAACACGTCCTCGCGAGCGGTGCCGGTGCGCAGGAGGATCGCGAGCAACTCCGCCGTAGTCAGCGCGCTTGGGCCGAGTCGGGACAGGCGTTCGCGCGGACGCTCCTCGTCCGGCATCTCCGCGACGCGAACGCGGTAGGGCGCGTGCTCCTCGGGCGCGGCGTACATCGGATGGTTCGGGGCCGGGTCTGTGGTCACCGCGGGGGCGTCAGTCCGCGCTCGAACCCTCGGCGCCACGATGCAACGTGACGACGAGGTTCGTGTGTGGCCAATGCTCGATCGTGACGGGCTGACCCGCCTCGATGAGCATGGACGTGTCGACTCTGATCTCAAACACCCGTCCGTTGAGCAGGAGATACCCAGTGCGCCCGAAGACCAGGAACTTCGACTTGACCCAGACGCGCTCGGTCGGCCCCGCGGAACGGATGGGCGTCGCGCGCAGGTCGCGAAGGGCCGCCACTGCTTCGAAGCTCAGCGCGAACGCGATGACGCCGAGCACGGCACTGCCGAGCACCGCGCCGATATTTCCGGCGATGAGCGAGTTGAACGCGAACACAAAGGCGAAGAGGGAGGCGACGGCGAGCGGCGTGAAGATGGCGGCGCGCCGGTAGAGGCCTGCGCGCTGACCGAGGTTCTCTTCGAGCAGATCGTCTTGCTCGCGCTGGAGCCGCCGGTACTCCTCTTCCGACTGGGAACGGCTGGTCATTGCGTCGGGATCTCGAGCTCCTGGCCCACAAAGATCTGCGTGGGGTCAGGGATGTCATTGACCTCCGCGATCTCGTCCGTGAACTCTGAGAGACCGCGACCCGGGGGCAGGAACTGCTCGGCGATCAGGAAGAGCGAGTCGCCGCTCTCGACGATGTAGGTCTCGAACGTGGCCTCGGGCGTCGCCGCCGGCGTGGCGTTGGGCGTTGGTGTGGCCGTCGGCGTCGGGGTGGGCGTCGAGGTGGCCAGGGGCGTTGGCGTCGGCGTCGTGGTGACCTCGACGGTGGGCGTGGGGGTGGGCGGTGTGAACCCGGCCAGGGGCGCGGGCGGCGCATCGCGGTCGGCGCCGGCGGGCGGCAGTACGAGCAGCCAGACGGCGAAGACGGAGCCGATCAGCAGCGCGAGGATGGAGCCGCGGTAGATCTGGTAGGAGGGTAGGGCGAGCGCAGGGTCCTGGCAGCGGTCACAGAGCGCCTCGCCATGGTCGTCGCAGTACAACGCTCCGCAGCGTGGGCACTCCTGGGTGGCATCAAGCTCACACGCGTAGCACTGCACGCCGGTGAGGTTATCACCCCCAACCCTGGCTGCGTCGCACGCTCACCACGGACGTGGATCCGGGGCGTCCCGCGTGCGAGAGAAATGGAGCGAGGGCGTCGCGTGACGCCCTCGCTCGTTGCGATGTCGGCCCAACGGGCGGAGCGGACAACGAAGGGACCGCCCGATGCGCCGCCGCGGGTGCTGGCTACTGGACCTCGACGGTGGCGCCGGCCTCCTCGAGCTTGGTCTTGGCGGCCTCCGCCTCGTCCTTGTCCACGTCCTCTTTGATCGGCTTGGGCGCAGCCTCGACCAGGTCCTTGGCGTCCTTCAGGCCCAGCGTGGTGAGCTCGCGGACGGCCTTGATGACGTTGATCTTGTTGGCGCCGAAGTCCTGGAGCACGACCGTGAACTCGGTCTGCTCCTCCACGGCGGCTGCGCCACCATCGGCCCCGGCGGCCATGGCCATCGCGACCGGCGCCGCGGCGGTCACGCCGAACTCCTCCTCGATCGCGCTGTTGAGGTCGCGCAGCTCGAGAATCGTCATGCCCTTAATGATGTCGAGGGTTTCTTCTACCTTGGTCATGTGGCTCCTCCACCCAGCCGCCCGCTGACGGCACCTGCCCGGGGGCAGTTCAATCTCGGTTGTTGACGCCTATCCGGCGTCGTCCGCTTTCGCCTCGTCGTCGCTCTCAGTCTCGGCCGGTGCTTCGGTCTCCGTTGACTCCTCATCGGTCGCCTGTTCGGCGGGCGCCTCCTCAGCGGGCGCTTCCGAAGGCTCGTCGGTCTCCTCGGCGGGGGCGTCAGAAGTCTCGTCGGCCGCCGCCGCCTCGTCCGAGGACTCTTCTGCCGCAGGCTCCTCGGGCGTGTCTTCCGCCGCAGTCTCCCCGGTCGTGTCGTCCGCCGCCGGCTCCTCGGTCGTTTCTTCCGCCTCGGGTGTCGCGTCGGCGGACGCCTCTGGAGCGGCGCTCTCGCCATGCTCCTCGAGCTGTGCCGCTCGTGCCTCCACGAGCCCGACGAAGTCGCGGGTGGTGGCGTCGAGGAGCATCATCAGCTCGCGGACCTTGGCGACGAGGCCGCCGGCGATCCGCGCCAGCAGCTCGTCGCGCGGTGGCACGGTGGCCAGATCCTTGACGTACGCCGCGTCCACCAGCTCGCCGTTGACGACGGCGTTGCGGATCTCCATCGGCGTGCCAGGTGTGTCGGCGATGTACTTGGCGAGGCCGCGTGCGGCGCCGACCGGCTCGTCAAAGCCAACCACCAGGGCGGTGGGGCCGTCCGCCAGCTCGGCAAACACCTCGGCTTTGGCGTTGGTGGCGGCGAGGCGCAGCAGCGTGTTCTTGACGACGCGCAGGTGCGCGCCCTCCGCGAGGAGTCTACGGCGCAGCGCGATCTGCTCGTCGACCGGCACGCTGGTGACGGAGGTGGCAATGGCGATCTCGGCCTGCTGCAGGAGCTCGGTCAGTTCGGCGACCAGCTGCTCCTTGCGGGGCGTCGGCATTCGGTATCCTCCCGGGCACGAAACAGCGCCCTCATGGCCAGAGTGAGGGCGCGACCACATGACCAGACGGCCGCGGGAGGCGTTCGATCCCTCGCCTGTGCAGGCGGCCGGCCTCGGCCATTCTCGCCGGTACCTCGGATGCCCCCGTGGGGCGCTCTGAGGTACCGGCGACCTGCGGTCTCTGGCGTCGTTCCAGTGTGACGGCCTCGCACGCTGCGGTCCAGCTTCCGAGGCCGGCGTCGCTCTCTGCGCTAGACCCCTGCCTCGGCGTTGAGCGTCGCCACGTCGACCTGCACGCCCGGGCCCATGGTCGAGGCCAGGGTCGCTCCGCGGATCATCTGGCCCTTGGCCCCGCTGGGGCGCGCCTTGCTGATCTCGCCGTAGAGCGCCGACAGGTTGTCCGTCAGTTGCTCTGCGGTGAACGAGGCCTTGCCGACGGTGACGTGAATGACGTTCGAGCGGTCCAGCCGGAAGTCGACACGGCCCGCTTTCGCCTCGTTCACCCCGCGGCTGATGTCCTCCGCGGCCAGCACGGTGTTGTTGCGAGGGTTGGGCATGAGCCCTCGAGGGCCGAGCACGCGGCCGAGGCCACCGACCTTGCCCATCAGCTCCCGCTGCGCGAGGGCGACATCGAAGTCAGTGAACCCACCCTGGACGCGCTCGATCAAGTCGTCACTGCCGACCTCGTCGGCACCGGCCTCGATCGCTGCGGTCGCTGCCTCGCCTTCGGCGAAGACTGCGACGCGCACCTCCTTGCCGACGCCGTGCGGCAGGATCACGGAGCCACGGACCGTCTGGTCAGCGTGGCGGCCGTCGAGGCCGGTCTTGAGGTGCAGCTCCACGGTCTCGTCGAACTTGGCGGTCGCGTTTTGCTTGACGAGCGCGATCGCCTCGCTCACCGCATATTGCTTCATGCGGTCGACGTTCTCGCGTGCCTCGCGGGTGCGCTTGCCGAGCTTGCTCATCCCTGCACCTCGATCCCCATTGAGCGCGCGGTGCCTTCGACGATGAGCATGGCCTGCTCGATGTCGGTGGTGTTCAGGTCGATGAGCTTGATCTCGGCGATCTGCCGGACCTGCGCCCTCGACACCTGACCGGCGACCTCCTGGAGCTGGTGTGAGGCGCCCTTGTCGACACCCGCCGCCTTGCGCAGCAGGTCCGAAGCCGGCGGTGTCTTCGTGATGAAGCTGAACGACCGGTTTTCGTAGATCGTGACCACGGCCGGGATGATCTGCCCGGCCTGGGCCCTGGTCTGCTCGTTGTATGCCTTGCAGAAGTCCATGATGTTGATGCCGTGCGGCCCCAGAGCGGTTCCCACCGGCGGCGCAGGGTTCGCCTGCCCGGCGGGGATCTGAAGTTTGAGCACGGTGCGGACTTTCTTAGCCATCCGTCACCTCCTCGCGTCGAGGTCGGGCGCACCCGCCTCGAGGCGCCCTCTCCGCTCACGCCGCGGTGGCGTCACGCAGAGGTACATACGCCGGCCATCGAGGCCGGTTCGTCTACTGCTTTTCGACCTGCAGGAAGTCGAGCTCGACCGGGGTCTCCCGCCCGAACATCGACACCATGACGCGCACGCGGCCCTTGTCGAGGTCGATGTTGTCGACGGTGCCGATCATGTCGGAGAACGGTCCGTCGGTGACCAGCACCGACTCGCCGATGGCGAACCCGACGTTGATGCGCGGCTGCGCGGTCTTCATCTGGCGCAGGATCTGGTCCACCTCGGCGTCCGCCAGCGGCGTCGGCTTGGCGCGCTCATCGACGGAGGCGCCGGCGAAACCGGTGACGCCGGGCGTGTTGCGCACGACATACCAGGAGTCGTCGCCCATGTGCATCTGGACGAAGACGTAGCCGGGGAAGAGCTTCTTGGAGACGGTCTTGCGCTGGCCGTCCTTGATCTCGATCTCGTCCTCGGTGGGGACGACGACCTGGAAGATGGCGCCCTCCATGTCCATCGTCTTCACGCGCTGGTCAAGGTTGGTCTTCACCTTGTTCTCGTAGCCGGAATAGGTCTGCACGATGTACCAGGCGCGGCCGTCATCGAGATCGGCGAGCGCCGCCTCAGCGTCCGGCGCGTCGGTCTCGGGCGCGTCGAGGCCCGTCGCGTCGTTGGTGACGTCGTCGGTCATGACCTCGGCTCCTTACTGACGGCGGATAGCTCCGTCGTCCGCTGCTAGTTGTTCAGGATGGTGTTCTCGATGAACCAGCCGAAGCCCACGTCGGCCGTTCCGAGAAACGCCCCGATCACCAGCGAGACGATGATCACCACGACCGTCAGGTAGCCGACCTCGCCACGGCTGGGCCACGTGACGCGGCGCAGTTCGTTGATGATGTCGGTGGCCCAGCGAGGTTTGAAGATCGAGCCGCCGCCGCCGCGCGCGGCCTCGGGCGTCTGGGCGCCACTGAGCCCGGCCTGTTGGGCACGGTTACGCGGCGACTGCTGACGCTGCCGTCGCTGCCGTCGCTCAGCTCGTGCCTGCGCTCGTCGCGCTTCGCGGCCCATCTACCCCTCCCGAGGGTGTGCTGCCGGCCGGCCGCGCCTGTTCGCGCCGCCGGCGACATCGAATCTGCGTAACGCTGTGCGTTAGCGCGTCTCTCGATGCGGCTGGTGGGCACGGCAACGCGGGCAGAACTTGCGCAGCTCGATCCGGTCCGGATCGTTCCGCTTGTTCTTCTTCGTATGGTACGTCCGTGACTGGCACTCCGTGCAGGCCAGCGTGATCGCGTCGCGATCTCCCTTAGCCATCGGACTCTCCTTTCACGAACGCTTTGCTCTACGCCGCTGCAGCGGCGTGCCACGATCCTCGACGCTACTCGAGGATCTCGGTGACGACGCCGGAGCCCACGGTGCGGCCACCCTCGCGGATGGCGAAGCGCAGGCCGGACTCGATCGCGATCGGGGCGATCAACTCGATCTCCATCGTGATGTTGTCGCCGGGCATCACCATCTCCGTGCCGTCCGGCAGCATGGCCGTGCCGGTCACGTCCGTGGTGCGGACGTAGAACTGCGGGCGGTAGCCGGTGAAGAACGGCGTGTGACGGCCGCCCTCCTCCTTGTTCAGCACGTAGACCTCACCCTTGAACTTGGTGTGCGGGGTGATCGACCCGGGCGCCGCCAGGACCTGGCCGCGCTCGACGTCGCCTCGCTCCACGCCGCGGACGAGCGCGCCGATGTTGTCGCCGGCCTCGCCGGATGAGAGGGACTTGTTGAACATCTCAACACCGGTGACGGTCGTGGTCTCCGTCTCCTTGAGGCCGACGATCTCAACCTCCGAGCCGACCTTGATCGTGCCACGCTCGATGCGCCCGGTGACGACGGTGCCACGGCCCTTGATGCCGAAGACGTCCTCGACGGCCATCAGGAACGGCTGGTCGACCGCGCGCTCCGGCTGCGGGATGTAGCTGTCCACCGCCTCCAAGAGCTCGTTGATGGAGGTGTAGACCTCGTCCGTCGGGTCCTCCGACTCGGACTCGAGCGCTGCGAGCGCGGCGCCACGGATGATCGGCGTGTTGTCGCCGTCGAAGCCGTACTCGTCAAGTAGCTCACGCATCTCCAGCTCGACCAGCTCGAGCAGCTCCTCGTCGTCCATGAGGTCGACCTTGTTCAGGTAGACCACCATCGAGGGCACCTCGACCTGGCGCGCGAGGAGCAGGTGCTCGCGGGTCTGCGGCATCGGGCCGTCGGGCGCGGCGACCACGAGGATCGCGCCGTCCATCTGGGCTGCGCCGGTGATCATGTTCTTGATGTAGTCGGCGTGACCGGGGCAATCGACGTGTGCGTAGTGCCGGTTCTCAGTCTCATACTCGACGTGCGCGATCGCGATCGTGATCCCGCGCTCTTTCTCCTCCGGCGCGTTGTCGATCGAATCGAATGCGCTGAAGTCAGCCAATCCCTTCAGCGATTGCACCTTCGTGATCGCTGCGGTCAGGGTCGTCTTCCCATGGTCGACGTGACCAATGGTGCCGACGTTGGCGTGCGGCTTGGTGCGCTCGAAGACACCCTTCGACATTAACTCGTCTCCTCTGTCCTCAGCGCCTCGCATCTGTGCGCGGGACGCCGTCTGGCTCATCTTCTGCAGACGATGCTCGCCTGCTAATTATCACTCGGTTTGGGCTTCTGTGCTCTTCCGTCTGGGCTCTTCCGCCTGGTCTGTTTCAGCGCCGGCCGTCGCCGACGCTCTGTGTCTCCGTGCCTGGTGGTGGAGCCCTGAATGAGACTTGAACTCATGACCTCGTTCTTACCAAGAACGCGCTCTACCACTGAGCTATCAGGGCCCGTGCTCCTCGATGGTCGGACCGGGGAGGCGGTTGTTCTGGTGCACGGGGCAGGATTCGAACCTGCGTAGCCGTTAGGCGGCGGATTTACAGTCCGCTGGAATTAACCACTCTCCCACCCGTGCGTTCGCATCGGTTGCTCTCTGTCGCGTCGCGACCAGCGGCAGCGGCCGTCGGACCTCTCTCGGACGCCGCGGAGCACTGGCTCTGGCCGTCCGGCTTGCGCCTCTGGCTTCGCCGCCCGCCCCGTCCGTGCTTCGGGAATGGAGCCCGAGAGGGGATTCGAACCCACTAACCTGCCGATTACAAATCGGCTGCGCTGCCATTGCGCCACTCGGGCTTGCTACCAGACTAGTGCCTTCGGTCAGGCTGTCGCCTGCTTCAGGCCAGCTGACGGCCCGGCGGACACACCGTTGGCGAGTCGCCGCAGAGAAACGCCGCCCTCCGTCACCGCGGAGCGCGACCGATCCAGTATAGGTCCGCGATTTGGCCATGAGCAACGCGTGACGCCCGCCTCCGTCGCACCGCGAGGGCTCAGCGCTGTGCGCTCCAACGCGTCCCCTCCGCCGTGTCCTGTAGGACGATGCCGAGGGCTGCGAGGTCGTCCCGGATGCGGTCCGAGAGGGCGAAGTCGCGTGCCGATCGCGCCGCCTCGCGACGTTCGATCAGCGCCTCGATGGTGTGGTCGACATCCTTGCCGCTGCATGCGACCTCGAGCTCCGACGCGAGCTTCGAGATGGCAGCGGCATCGAGGAGCCCCGCGGCGTCCGACGCTGGCTCGTCCAGACGCAGCCCGAGCACGCCAGCCAGCTCGCGGAAGCGCCCCTGCGCAGCCTCGATCGACGCGCCGGTCGACTGGCCGCGTTCACTGTTGATCGCTCGCGCGTAACCGAACAGCCCAGCCAACGCGCGAGGCGTCGAGAGGTCGTCCTCCATCGACTCGACAAAGTCGTTCGCGAAGTCGATGGCGACCGCGGCGCGGAAGTCGTGCGTGTCGGCGCTCGTCTCGGGCGGTGGCAGCAAGGCGTTGCGCAGTCGCTCGACACCGGCGGAGGCGGCGTCCATCGCCTCGTCGGTGAGGTTGTTGACCGAGCGATACTGGCTGTTCAGCACGAACAGCCGGATCGCGTCGGGCCCCCAGCGCTCGAGGGCGTCCTCGACGGTGACCACGTTTCCGGTCGACTTCGACATCTTCTCGTGGTTGCGCTGGATCATCCCGTTGTGCACCCAGAGCCGTGCGAACGCCTCGGTCGCGTCGGGGGGCGCGGCTGCCTCCGCCTGGGCGATCTCGTTCTCGTGGTGCGGGAAGACGAGGTCGGTCCCGCCGCCGTGGATGTCGAACGCCTCGCCGAGGTAGCGCTGGGCCATGGCGGAGCATTCGATGTGCCAGCCGGGTCGCCCCTCGCCCCAGGGCGAGGGCCACGAGGGCTCGCCCGGCTTGTGCGCCTTCCACAGCGCGAAGTCCAGCGGGAACTCCTTCCCTTCGCCCGGCTCGAAGCGTGTGCCGCTGCGCAGATCCTCGATCTTGCGGTGGGCCAGCTTCCCGTAGTCCTCTTTGGCGCGCACGCGGAAGTAGACGTCGCCGTCGGCCGTGGGATACGCGTAGCCGTGCTCGATGATCTGCTCGATCGTCGCGATGATGTTGTCGATCTCCAGTGTCACACGCGGCCGCACGTCCGGGCTCAGCAGTCCGAGCGCGTCCTGCTCCCGCTCCCAGGCGTCGATGTTGGCCGCAGCGAGCTCGATCGGGTCGCGGCCCAGCTCTGCGCCGCGTTCGATCAGCTTGTCGTCCACGTCGGTGTAGTTGGAGACCCAGGTCACGTCGTAGCCGCCGGCGGGGTTGCCGGTCCAGCGCAGGTACCGCACGAGCACGTCGTACACGATCAGAGACATCGCGTGGCCCACATGGGCGGAGTCGTACGGCGTGACGCCGCAGACGTAGATACCGACGTGTCCGTCGGTGGGGGTCAGCTCGTCCAGGTCCCCCGTCAGCGTGTTCAGCAGCCTCACGAGGTGCGTCGCTCCTCGTCTCCTCGTGTGGGCTCGTCGTCCGCGGGCGCACTGCGCGGGAAGCGTGCGGGAGCCGGCGGCTCCGGACCCTCCTCGACGAACGAGCCTTCGGCGGTGGCCCGCTCGAGGGCCTGCACGCGGCGTTCGAGCTCGTCGATGCGGTCCCACTCCGGGTCGGGCAGACGCTCGACGGTGTCGTTGTCCTCGTTCGTGAAGGCGATGACGTGGCCGGGGACGCCCACCACCGTGGCGTTCGGCGGCACGCTGGACACGACGACGGAGCCGGCGCCGATCTTCGAGGCGCGACCGATCGTGACGGCGCCGATGATCTTCGCGCCGGCGCCGACGAGCACATGATCCTCGAGCGTCGGGTGTCGCTTCTCGTGCCGCGTCGAGGTCCCGCCCAGGGTCACCCCCTGCATGATGTGGCAGTGGTCCCCGATGATCGTGGTCTCGCCGATCACGATGCCCATGCCATGGTCGATGAAGAGGCAGTGCCCGATCTGCGCGCTCGGGTGGATCTCGATGCCAGTGAACATGCGGTTGAGGTGCGAGATCAGTCGCGGCAGCATCGGGACGCCGAGGCGGTCCAGCCGGTGCGTGAAGCGGTGAATGATCAGCGCGTGCACACCTGGGTACGTCAGGAGCACCTCGAACGTCCCGCGCGCGGCGGGGTCGCGCTCCTGAGCGGCCGAGATGTCTTCGCGAATGCGTGTCAGCCAGCCCATGACTGGTTCCGTCTCTACGACCGCCCTCGGCAGGGTCGGTTCTGGCGTCTGTCGTGATCGTCGGTTGGGGGTGGGGGCCTCTTGACCGAGGGGGTCAGCGCCCCGTGGGACAGGTGCAACGGCGGCAGACGCGGAGCGCGGAGTCGCCTGCGTCTTCGAGGGGCGTGCGTCGCCGCGGTGGGGTGTGCAGTGTCGGCATGCCATCCATGTTACGGGATGAGGGGCATGTTACGGGATGAGCGGCCGGGAACGGGGCGAGAGCGGGAGGGACGCACTAGGCGTCATCCTCCACGAGCGCGACGGCGAGTGCGGCGATCGCATCGCCGGCGCCGATGGCGCCCAGGCCCTCTGCGGTCGTGGCCTTGACGTTGACCGCGCCCGGTTCGAGGTCGAGCGTACGCGCGATGACCTCACGCATCGCCGGGATGTGCTCGGCGATGCGTGGGCGCTCGGCGATCACCGTGGTGTCGAGGTTGACGATGCGGTAGCCGCGCGCGGCGACCAGGCGGAACGCACGCTGGAGCAGCTCACGGCTGTCGATCTCGGCGGTGTCCTCTGCGCCCGGTGGGAAGTGCTGGCCGATATCGCCCGCGCCCGCCGCACCCAGGATCGCGTCGATCACCGCGTGGATCAGCGCGTCACCGTCGCTGTGGCCTCGTAGCTGCGGTGCGCCCTCGATCGTGACGCCGCCGAGGCGGAGCTCGGCATCGCTCTCGCCTTCGGCGCGGAAGGGGTGGATGTCGTAGCCCTGTCCGATGCGCATCAGGAGCCGCTCCCTTCCGCCTGAAGCGCGGCCAGCAGCGCTCGCGCCACCCCCAAGTCGGCGGGCGCAGTCAGCTTGAGGTTAGCCCGGTCGCCTTCGACCACGACGATCGCCTCGCCCAGGGCTTCGACCATCGCCGCATCGTCCGTGACATCGTCGCCGATCGTTTCGTGCGCGCGGCGGAGGAGCGCACCGGCGAACGCCTGCGGTGTCTGGATCGCCCGTAGCGAGGCGCGGTCGAGAGTCGCTACGACCTGACCGTCAGCGTCGATACGTTTGATTGTGTCGGTGACGGCAGCGCCGGGCACGGCGGCGCCGTGCTCGCGCGCGGCGTCGAGGACACGCGTCACGAGCGCCGCTGAGGCGAGCGGTCGCGCGCCGTCGTGGACCAGGTACCACGCCGCGTCGGCGGTCGCCGCGATACCGGCCGCGACGGAGTCCTGGCGTCGCGTGCCGCCTTCGACGCAGGCCACGGCGACTTCGGGCGGCGCGAGCGCGGCCAACTCGGCGTGCCGTTCGGCCGGCGCGACGATGACGAGCCGATCGACCGCGGGCGTCGAGGCGAGGCGGCGGATCGAGTATGCGATCACCGGCGATCCATCGAGGTCGCTCCAGAGCTTGTCGGTCGCGCCCATGCGCTCGGACGATCCGGCTGCCAGGAGGATGGCGACGGTCTCGCCCTCGGGCGTGACGCCGGTGCTCATGGCCGTTTCCTTGCGAGCGCGATCAGGTGCTCGCCGCTATCGCGCAGCCCCGGCCGCCCGCTGAGCGCGACCTCGAGTTCGATCAGCCGCTGCGAGGCCTCGGGCGAGGCGCTGATCTGTTCGAGGTCCTGGCCGAGCATGGTGATCGGGTTGGCCACGGCGACGCGATCGAGGTCGCACCCCGCACTGTCCAGGGCTGCGCTGAGCCCGTCGGGCGTGAACAGCGCGAGCGGCAGGTGCCACTCCGGCGAGTCTTTCGTGAGCGCGACGCCGTCGGCGTGCCAATCGACCTCCGGTATGTGGTCCGACCAGCCCTCGAGGAAGCTCGCGGTGTCGAGGCTGGCGAGCAGCCGCATCATCCCCACGAGCGTCATGACGCTGACCAGCACGCTCGCTTCCGGTGTCGCGATGCGCCCCAGCTCGTCGAGTGCGCGCTGGTGTTCGTCGTAGCAGTAGGAGATAGCGCCGCCGTAGCAGACGACGAGGTCAAAGGAGGCATCTTCGAACGCCGCGAGGTCGCGCACATCGGCTTCGACGAACGCCGCGGCCTCGACGCCGGCCTCGCCGAGATGGTGGCGGGCCTGCTCGAGCATTTGCGGCGAGATGTCGACGAGCGTGACGTCTGCGCCTGCCTCGATCAGATCGATCGCGAAGCGGCCCGGGCCGCAGCCCACATCGACGACGCGCATCCCGGGTGCGACCGCTTCGAGGAGCACATGCCGATGGATCGCGTACTTGATGCGGCCGAGCAACGTCGCCTCGAGGCGCTGCCACTCGCGCTCATCGAAATCGGCATACCAGCCGCGGATGCGATCGGCGTCGTAGGTCATGCCGTTATCGTAGGCTGTGCCGCCGTCCGCCTCGGAGCGGTATTGTCCAGCGCTGACCTCGCGACTAACCTCGATCTCACTCTGAATCGGCAGCGCGGCAGGAACATTGGGGCGGCACAGTCGCTGCCAGGAGCCGCACGAGGACGCAATGACCACCGCCACTCCACTCCCGCCAGCAACCACGAGCGCTCCTTGCACCGAGGGGACGCGCTACGACGAGCTGATCGCGCAGGTCACGAAGCCGTCGCGCTACACAGGCGGCGAACTCAACTCGATCGTCAAGGACTGGGACGCGCACGACCTTCGGGTGGCGCTGGCCTACCCCGACCTCTACGACCTGGGCATGTCGAACCTCGGACTGATGATCCTGTACGACATCCTGAACCTGCGCGAGGACACCCTGGCCGAGCGCGCATTCAGTCCCTGGACGGACCTCGAGGCGCTGCTGCGTGAGCACGGGGAGCCGCTGCGCTCACTCGAAACCCGGCACGCGCTCCACGAGTTCGACCTGCTCGGCATCACCTTGCAGTACGAGGCCTGCTACACGAACGTCCTCAACATGCTCGACCTCGGCGGCATTCCCGTGCGGACCGCCGACCGCGGTGACGGCGACACGGTAGTGATCGCCGGCGGATCCGGCGCGCTCGAGCCGGAGCCGCTCGCTCCGTTCATCGACGCCTTCGCGCTGGGCGAGGGCGAGCAGTTGATCAGGGACATCGCCGACGTCGTCGTCGCGTGGAAGCGCGAGGGCGGCTCGCGGCGCGATCTGCATCTCCGGCTCGCCCGCGTCGAGGGTGTCTACGTGCCGTCGCTCTACGACGTCGCCTACCGCGAGGACGGCACGATCGAGGCGGTGACGCCGGCCGTCGACGCTGCGCCCGGTCTCCTCACGAGGCGGGTCGTGGAGGTCCTGGAGCCGCCGATCACGAGGCCGATCGTGCCGTTCATGGAGGTGGTCCACGATCGCGCGACGATCGAGATCCAGCGTGGCTGCACGCAGGGTTGCCGCTTCTGCCAGGCGGGCATGATCTACCGCCCCACGCGCGAACGCTCCGTCGAGGAGGTGGTGGAGGCGGCCGGTGAACTTCTCGACGCCACCGGCTACGACGAGTTGTCGCTGATGTCGCTGTCGACCACGGATCACCGCGAGATCGCGCCGATGGTGCATGCGCTGATGGACCGCTATGGCGACCGCGGGCTCAAGATCAGCATCCCCTCGACGCGCGTCGATTCGTTCAGCGTCGAGGTGGCGGACGCGGTGGCGCGTGGCAAGAAGCACACGCTCACCCTGGCGCCCGAGGCGGGGTCGCAGCGCTTGCGGAACACGATCAACAAGTTGGTCACCGAGTCGGACATCCTGGGCGCGGCCGAGAACGCGTTCAGCGGCGGCTGGACCTCGATCAAGATGTACTTCATGGTCGGCCAGCCCACCGAGACCGACGAGGACATCGAGGAGATCGTGCGCATTGCCCGCGAGGTGAAGGCGATTGGTCGCCGCCACATCGGCGGACGTGCCCGCGTGCGCGTGTCGACCAGCAACTTCATCCCGAAGGCGCACACGCCGTACCAGTGGATCGGCCAGGCCGACGCTGACACGCTGCGTCGCCGCCACCGCATCCTGCGCGAGGGCTGCAAGCGCGCCGGTGTGCAGTTCACCTGGGAAGAGCCCGAGAAGTCCCTGCTCGAGGCGGTCCTGTCGCGCGGTGACCGCCGCGTCGCCGATGTGATTGAGACCGCCTGGCGCAACGGCGCCAAGTTCGACTCCTGGTCAGAGCACCACGACTGGGCGATCTGGCAAGCGGCCTTCGATGAGCACTCCGTCGACCCGGCCTTCTATGCGTTCCGCATGCGCGACCTCTGGGAGACGCTGCCCTGGTCGCACATCCATAGCGGCACGGAGCCGAGCTACCTGCGCGGCGAGTGGATGAAGACGCTGAACGAAGAGATCACCCTCGATTGCAAGCGCGACCCTTGCAACGTCTGCGGCATGCAGACGCTCGACGGGGATTGCCGCCACAAGATCGCGGAGCTCGTGCAGATGAAGACCGACGGCGACACGACCCAGCGCGAGCGCTTGATGCAGCAGCGCGAGCGCCTCGCCGCCGCGCTGAACGTGGTCTAGCGAACACCACCAGGTGGTCACACCCCTCGAACGGTTGATCGCAGAGCGGGCAGCGGCCCTGGCGCAGGACGGTGCGATGGCGGTCGTGCTGCGGGGCAGCTTCTCAACCGGCGGCGCGACCGAATACTCGGACGTCGACCTCACGCCGATCGCCGCCGAGCTGAACCAGGGTCCGCCACACCGCGTCGAGCAGCACGGCGACCGCATGTTCGTCATCAACTGGCGCACCACCGACGAGGTGCGAGCGAGCTTCCGCGACCCCTCGCAGCTTGGCGCTGCAGTGCCCGCGTGGCGTGCGGCGACTGCGCTGTACGACCCGGACGGTATCGCCGCCGGGCTGATCGAGGAGTCCCAGCGCTGGTCGTGGAATACGGTCGCCGAGGCCGTGGACGCTTACGTCGCGGATGGTCTGGTCGGGCTCGCCGAGGAGGTCTACAAGGTCGTCGCCGGCATCGTCTACGAGCAACAGCGCATGTCCGCGGTCAACCGTGGCGTGCTCGCACTCCAGCTCGCCCACCTAGTCGCGCTGCGTCGGGGGTTGCTGTGGCAGTCTGAGAACGTGCTCTGGGACCTCGTCGCGGATGAGCTGGGCGAGGAGTGGGCGCGAGATCAGGATGTCGCGCTCGGCCTGGCCGACTCACCGAGCGCGGAGCAGGCGCGCGCGTCGCTGGCGCTCTACGCTCGTGCCGCCCGCGAGATCGCACCGATCCTGGGCAAGGGCCAGCGCGCCGTCATTCGCGGCGCTCTTGCCGCGGTCGAGCAGGCGACCGGTACCGGCGACGACTAGGCGATCGCCCGGGGCGTCGCATCGCTCGTCTTTGGCGCGCGGGTGCGCGATGATCCTCGAGGTGCGGAAGAGCACAGCCGAGGGGTAGGCATGGACCAGGCACTGCAAAGCGCGCTCAAGCAATTCGACACCGCCGCAGATGCGATCGGGCTCGGCGACGACCGGCGTGAGTACCTGACTTCCTTCAAGACCGTCTTCCAGACCGAGTTCCCGGTCCAGATGGACGATGGCTCGTTCCGCATCTTCGAGGGTTATCGCGTGATCCACGACGCCGCGCGCGGTCCGACGAAGGGTGGCATTCGCTACGACAGCCACGTCACCCTGGAGGAGGTCAAGGCGTTGTCGATGTGGATGACGTGGAAGTGCGCCGTCGTCGGCGTGCCGTTCGGCGGCGCCAAGGGCGGCGTCATCATCAATCCGACGGAGCACTCGACGGATGAGCTCCAGAGACTCACGCGCCGCTTCACCTCCGAGCTCGTGCCGATCATCGGGCCGGAGAAGGACATTCCCGCGCCGGACATGGGGACGAATCCGCAGACGATGGCCTGGATGATGGACACCTACTCGATGTCGCTCGGGTACACGGTTCCGGGCGTCGTCACTGGCAAGCCTGTCTCGATCGGCGGCTCCGAGGGGCGCTACGAGGCCACCGGACGAGGCATCGTCAACATCCTTGAGGAGCATCTGAGTGCCGATGGCGGCCTGGCCGGGCGCACCGCCTCCGTGCAGGGCTTCGGCAACGTCGGCGGGATCGGCGCGAAGCTGCTCCAGCGCGCCGGGGTCCACGTGCAGTACGTCTCCGACGAGGACATCGCGCTCCACCACCCGGAGGGCATCAACGCGGCGGCTGCGTTCGCCCACGTCGAGGATGGCGGCACGTTGACCTCGTGGTCTCAGTTGCCCGGCAATGACGTTGGGGTGATCGATCCGGGAGACATCTTGGAGGCGGATGTCGACATCCTCGTGCCGGCCGCGATCAACGGCGTGATCACCGCCGACAACGCCGATCGTGTGCGCGCCGGCCTGGTGATCGAGGGCGCGAACGGCCCGACCACGCCGGAGGGCGACCTGATCCTCGATGAGCGCGGAGTGACAGTTCTTCCCGACATTCTCGCCAACGCCGGCGGTGTGACTGTGTCGTACTTCGAATGGGTGCAGGCGCGCCAGTTCATTCGCTGGAGCGAGGCGCGCGTCAACCAGGAGCTGCGCCAGATTATGTCGGAGGCCTATCGCAGTGTCCGCCAGCGCCAGGAGCACGATCCCGAAGCCGGGCTCTCCTTCCGTGGCGCCGCACAGCGCCTCGGCATCGAACGCGTCGGCGAGGCGGTCGACCTGCGCGGAATCTACCCGTAGCGGGCCTTGGCCCGCTGAGTCCACGGGAGCGGCTTGCCCCGAACCCTGTGCTACCGCGAGCAAAGAGAAGCGCCCCGGGCGTCCGGGGCGCTTCGTTGTCGCTCGATCGTTGCGTCGAGGCTAGTCGGGCTCCGCCACGAAGGGTGTGGCGCCGGCCAGCTCGGCTGTGATTTCCTCGCCGGGGGCGTAGACCGATGACTCTTCGCCGAGGAGCGCTTCCTGCCGCTCGAAGTCGAAGATGAACGGGAGCAGCAGCGACTCCGGCATCGCGATCTCCGCGATCGGCGTGGGCCGTTCGACGGTGATCTTGGCGCGAGCCGGGATCAGCTTGCCGATGATCACGTTCTCCTTCAGTCCGCGCAGGCGGTCGGTCTTCCCGGAAATGGCCGCTTCCGTCAGGACGCGGGTCGTCTCCTGGAAGGAGGCCGCTGCGAGGAACGAGTCGGTCGACAGCGACGCCTTGGTGACGCCGAGCAGGACGGGCGATGCCACCGGCAGCTGCTTCTTCTTATCAGCCGCGAGCTCAATGAGCAGCTCCTCGAACTCATGGCGGTCCATCAGCTCCTCCGGCAACAGGTCGGTGTCGCCCGGCTCGTCGATGCGTATCTTGCGCATCATCTGCCGCACGATCACCTCGATGTGCCGGTCGTTGATGTTCACACCCTGCGAGCGGTAGACGCGCTGCACCTCGTCGACGAGGTAGAGCTGCACTGTCTCCGGGCCCATGATCGCGAGTACGTCCTGCGGGTTGAGCGAGCCCTCTGTGAGCTGCTCACCCAGGCGGACGAATTCACCACTCTCGACGCGGATGCGGGCCGCGGCCGCGATCTGGTACTCGCGGATGTCGGCCTCGACGGCCGTGACCTTGAAGCTCTTCGGGCGCTTCTTGCGGCCATCCTTGATGTATGTCAGCTTGCCGGCGATCGAGGTCGTCAGCGGTACGGCCGGGACATCCGACTCCTCCGCCTTGTCCTCCGGCATGGCCGCCAGCACGTGATCGGCGCCGACCTCGGCGCCATCCTCGACCAGCGGATCGAAGCCTTCGGGCAGCTCGTACTCCTCGATGCTCGTGTCGGTGGAGGTGACGTTGATCATGCGGGTGTCGCCGTCGCGGCTGACCGTCACGACGCCGTCGATCTCGGAGATGACCGCCTGCCCCTTCGGCACGCGGGCCTCGAAGATCTCCTCCACGCGCGGGAGCCCGGAGGTGATGTCGAGTCCGGCCACACCACCAGTGTGGAACGTGCGCATCGTCAGCTGGGTGCCCGGCTCACCGATCGACTGAGCGGCGATGATGCCAATGGCCACGCCCTCCTCGACCAGCTGGTCGGTGGCCAGCGAGCGGCCATAGCAGAGTTGGCAGATGCCACGCTTCGTCTCGCAAGTGAGCGCCGAGCGGACGCGCACCTCCTCGAGACCAGATTCGACGATCGCGTGCGCGATCTCGGATGTGATCTCCTCGTCCGCCCCGACCAAGACCTCCCCGGTCTCGGGGTGGGCCACAGACTCGGCCGCCCAGCGGCCGTTGAGGCGCTCCTCGAGCGAGGCCAGCAGGCCGGCCTCGGCGCGGGTACGGAGGTGCATGCCGGGGATCGGCGCGCCGTCCTCGACGCAGGACCCCGGCTGCACGACGACGTCCTGTGCGACATCGATCATGCGGCGCGTGAGGTAGCCCGAGTCCGCCGTGCGCAGCGCGGTGTCGGCCAGACCCTTGCGCGCGCCGTGCGTTGAGATGAAGTATTCGAGGACTGACAGCCCCTCCCGGAAGCTCGAGCGGATCGGCAGGTCGATGATGCGGCCGGTCGGGTCGGACATCAGGCCGCGGATCGCGCCCATCTGGCGGATCTGCGCGATGTTTCCCTTCGCACCGGAGTTGCTCATCATCGCCAGTGAGCCTGTCGGCTCCAGCGAATCGTAGAGGGCGTCCTGCATCTCGTTAGTGGTCTCGGTCCAGATGTTGATGGCCGCCTGGTACTTCTCGTCGTCGGTGACCAGCCCCATCTGGTACTGCTCTTCCATCTCGTCGATGCGCCGGTCGGCCTCAGCCATCAGCTTCGGCTTCACCTTCGGCACCGTGATGTCGGAGATCGCGATCGTGAGACCCGACTGGGTCGCGTAGCGGAAGCCGATGTCCTTGACCGCGTCGACGAAGTGGACTGTCTCGTCGGCACCGCATTCGCGGTGTACATCAGTGACCAGTTCGCGCAGCGCGCGTTTGTCCATGGTGTGGTTCTGGAACGTGAGCTGTTCCGGAACCACCTCGTTGAACAGCACCCGGCCGATCGTCGTCGTGATCAGCGAACCGTCGATGCGCAGCCGGATCGCGTCGTGCAGGCGCACGTGACCCAGCTGGTAGGCGACCCGGACGTCGTTCGCCGAACCGTAGGCGGGCGCCTCCGGCTCCTCGGCGGGAGCGTCCGCGTCGCGGTAGGTCATGTAGTAGCAGCCCAGCACCATGTCGAGGGTGGGCGCGACGACCGGCTCACCGTCCGAGGGCGAGAGCAGGTTCTTGGTCGAGAGCAACACCTGGCGCGCCTCGGCGACCGCCTCATGGGAGAGCGGCACGTGGACGGCCATCTGGTCGCCGTCGAAGTCCGCGTTGTACGCGAAGCAGACGAGCGGGTGCAGCTGGATGGCCGAGCCCTCGACGAGGATCGGCTCGAACGCCTGGATGCCGAGTCGGTGCAGCGTTGGTGCGCGGTTGAGCAGCACCGGGCGGTCCTGGATGACCTCCTCGAGGACGTCCCAGACCTCTGGCTGCGCACGCTCGACGATGCGCTTGGCGCTCTTGATGTTGTGCGCCAGTCCGGTCCGCACGAGCGCGTGCATGACGAACGGCTTGAACAGCTCGAGCGCCATCTTCTTCGGCAGCCCGCACTGGTGGAGCCGCAGCTTCGGCCCCACGATGATCACGGAGCGGCCGGAGTAGTCGACGCGCTTGCCCAGCAGGTTCTGACGGAAGCGCCCCTGCTTGCCCTTCAGCAGGTCAGAGAGCGACTTCAGCTTGTGGTTGCCCGACCCGGAGACGGCGCGGCCGCGCCGGCCGTTGTCGATCAGCGAATCCACGGCCTCCTGCAGCATCCGCTTCTCGTTGCGGATGATGATCTCCGGCGCGCCCAGGTTGAGCAGGCGCTTCAGTCGGTTGTTGCGGTTGATCACGCGGCGGTAGAGGTCGTTGAGGTCGGAGGTCGCGAAGCGGCCACCCTCCAACTGCACCATCGGGCGCAGGTCGGGCGGCAGCACCGGCAGCTCCGTAACGATCATCCAGTCCGGGCGGTTGCCGGACTTGCGCAGCGCCTCCACGACGCGCATGCGCTTCGTCGCCTTCTTGCGGCGCTGACCGCTGGCCGACTCGATCTCCCCGTGCAGCTTCTCGCGCAGCGTTTCAAGGTCCATCCGCACGAGGATCGACAGAATGGCTTCCGCGCCCATGCCGGCCTTGAAGACCAGGCCGAAGCGTTCCTCGTATTCGCGGTGCTCGTTCTCGGTGAGGATCGTCAGCGCGTCCGCCTCGATCGGGTCACGCAGCTTCTCGAGCCACTTGACGATCGGGGCGTACTCATCCTTCACTTCGTCGCGGATTTCCGCTTCGCGGGCGCGCAGCGGCTCCAGCTCGGTGAAGGCCGCGTCGCGCTTCTGCTGCGACGCGGACTCGGCGAGCATTTGTGAATCGGCCTTCTTGCCGGCGATCAGCTCCTCGGCCAGGGCGACCTCCGCCTTCGAAGCCTCGGTCAGCGCCTTCGTCGTGTCGACGCCGATCACGTCGCCACGGCCGGCGAGCGTCTGCTTGCGGAAGCTGAGCTTGCCCCGCAGCTTCTCGTCCTTGCGGCCCTTGAGGTCGGCCCCGAATTCCTTCACTTCGGCGGCGATCGTGTTGATCAGCTCCTGCAGCTCCTCGTCGGCGGCTGCGAGGGCAGCGTCACGCTGCTTCTCGATCTCCTCGACCTCGAGCTTGAGCGACTCCTCGCGCACGATGATCCGCTCGCCGGTCTCGCCCTCACGGCGCGAGACCTCCTCGTCCATTTCGATCTGGAGCAGCTCCAGCGCGTGCCCGCGCGCCTCGTCGTTCACCTCGGTGACGGCGTACTGCGCGAAGTAGATCACGCGCTCGAGGGTGCGCGGCGCCACGTCGAGCAGCAGCCCGAGGCGGCTCGGCACGCCCTTGGCGAACCAGATGTGCGTGACCGGTGCGGCCAGGCTGATGTGCCCCATGCGCTCGCGGCGCACCTTGGAGCGCGCCACCTCGACGCCGCACTTGTCGCAGACGATGCCCTTGTAGCGGACGCGCTTGTACTTGCCGCAGTGGCACTCGAAGTCCTTCTGCGGGCCGAAGATCTTCTCGCAGAAGAGCCCGTCCTTCTCTGGCTTCAAGGTTCGATAGTTGATCGTCTCCGGCTTGGTGACTTCGCCGTAGGACCAGGACCGAATCTGCGCTGCCGATGCCAGCGACAGACGGATCGCATTGAAATCGTTGACCTCAAGCACGTGCGTCCTCCTGCTCACGACCGGAGAGATTGATACCAAGCCGCGGAATCACCTGCTCGGCGTACTCGTCGCCGAACTCGACCTCTTCCTCCGCGTCGTTCAAGATTTCCACGCTCAGTCCGAGCGCCTGGAGTTCCTTGACGAGGACCTTGAAGGACTCCGGCACGCCGGGTTCCATCGTGTTCTCGCCCTTGACGATGGCTTCGTACGTCTTGACGCGCCCGACGACATCGTCGGACTTCACCGTCAGCATCTCCTGCAGGATGTGGGCGGCGCCGTATGCCTCCAGAGCCCACACCTCCATCTCGCCGAAGCGCTGGCCACCAAACTGCGCCTTGCCACCCAGCGGCTGCTGCGTGATTAGCGAGTACGGGCCGGTCGACCGGGCGTGGATCTTGTCGTCCACGAGGTGGATCAGCTTCAGCATGTAGATGTAGCCGACGGTCACGGGCTGGTCGAAGGGCTCGCCCGTACGACCGTCATAGATCGTCTGCTTGCCCCAGATCGGGGGCGCCGTGTTCGTGCGGGCCGCGACCTCGCGGACGCGCTCCTCAAAGTTCTCGTCCTTCAGCCGGCGCACGTTGCGTTCGCCGAGGCCCTCCATCCAGAGCACCAGTGCGGCCCGCCGTGCGGTCCCCGCGGCGCCGAGGCTCAGTACCTCGTCCGGCTCGAACCCGGCTTCAGTCAGGTACGACTCCATGGCCTCGACATCAACGCGCGTGCCGACGTCCTCGTTGCTGGCCGTCAGTGCCTTCTCGGTCTCTACGGCGCCCGCCTGGATCGCGATCCAGGCGCGGCCGAGCGCGTCCTCGATGTCGTCGTCGCTGGCGCCGTCGAAGACCGGCGTCACGGCACGCCACCCGAGCGTCGAGGCGGCCCAGCCGAGGTGCGTTTCCAACACCTGACCGACGTTCATACGGGACGGCACACCGATCGGGTTGAGGATGATCTCCACCGCGCGACCGTCAGCCAGGTAGGGCATGTCCTCGGACGGCATGATGCGGGAGACCACGCCCTTGTTGCCGTGGCGGCCGGCCATCTTGTCGCCTTCAGTGATCTTGCGCTTCTGCGCGATCGAGACGCGAACCATCATGTTCACGTCGGCCGGGAGCTCGTCGTCGTTCTCACGACGGAACACCTTGACATCGATCACCTTGCCGCGCTCACCGTGCGGCACGCGCAGGCTCGTGTCCTTCACCTCGCGCGCCTTCTCACCGAAGATCGCGCGCAGCAGCTTCTCCTCCGGTGTCAGCTCGGTCTCGCCCTTCGGCGTGATCTTGCCGGCCAGGATGTCGCCATCCCGGACCTCCGCGCCGATACGGATGATCCCCTCCTCGTCGAGGTCGCGCAGGGCTTCCTCGCCGACGTTGGGAATGTCGCGCGTGATCTCCTCCGGGCCCAGCTTCGTGTCGCGCGCTTCGACCTCGTACTTCTCGATGTGGATCGAGGTGAACTTGTCGTCACGCACGACCGACTCGGACAGCACGATGGCGTCCTCGAAGTTCAGGCCCTCCCAGGACATGAACGAGACCAGGACGGACTGGCCCAACGCCAGCTCGCCGTCCTGCGTGCTCGAGGAATCGACCAGCGGGTCGTCCGCCTTGAAGCGGTCGCCTGTGCTCACGATCGCGCGCTGGTTGATGCAGGTGCCCTGGTTGGAACGGACGAACCGCAGCAGCGGATACCGCTCCGTGCGGCCGGACTGGTAGCGCACGGTCAGGAACTCCGCGTTGACGGAGGTGACCTCGCCGTCCTCTTCCGCGGCGGTCACCTGACCGGAGTCGGCTGCGGCCTGCATTTCGATCCCGGTGCCGACCAGCGGCGCCTCCGGGCGCACCAGCGGCACGGCCTGCTTCTGCATGTTCGCGCCCATGAGCGCCCGGTTCGCGTCGTCATGCTCGAGGAACGGGATCATCGCTGCCGCCACCGAGACGATCTGTCGCGGGGAGACGTCGATGTAGTCGATCTCGGTCGTGTTGACACGCACGTGGCGGTCGCCGTATCGCACCTCGACCCGCTCGTCGAGGATGTTGAAGTGATCGTCGATCTCCGTGTTCGCCTGGGCGATCCGGAAGTTCTCCTCCTCGTGCGCGTCGAGGTACACGACCTCGTCGCTCGCGTGGGGGAGGACCGGGATGTCATCTTCCTTGGCGTCGGCCAGAGTGCGCGCCTGGTCCTCGTCAATCATGTCGCCCACGCGACCGAGGATCTTGCCGGTCGGGCTCTTGACCTCCTCGCGAATGATTCGGTTCACGAGCTGCCGGTTGTTGCGCTTCGGGATCTCGTGTGTGATCGGGCGGTACGGCGTCTCGATGAAGCCGAAGTCGTTGACGACCCCGTACGTCGCCAGCGCGCCGATCAGGCCGATGTTTGGACCCTCCGGGGTCTCGATCGGACAGATGCGCCCGTAGTGGCTGTGGTGCACGTCGCGCACGTCGAACCCCGCGCGGTCTCGCGAGAGACCACCGGGACCAAGGGCGCTGAGCTTCCGCTTGTGCGTGATCTCCGACAGCGGGTTCACCTGGTCCATGAACTGGGACAGCTGTGACCCGCCGAAGAACTCTTTCATAGACGCCACGACGGGCCGGATGTTGACCAACGCCGAGGGTGTCGCCTCGTCCGGGTCGGTGATCGTCATGCGCTCGCGCACCACGCGCTCCATGCGCAGCAGGCCGATCCGGAACTGGTTCTGCATCAGCTCGCCGACGGAACGCACGCGGCGGTTGCCGAGGTGGTCGATGTCGTCAGGCGTGCCGCGGCCGTGGTTGATGTCCCAGATGCGGCGCACGATCGCGAGCAGGTCGGCGCGACGCAGGGTCTGCTCCTCCGGAGCGTCCACCAGCGCCAGGCGCTTGTTCAGCTTGTAGCGCCCGACCCGGCCCAGGTCGTAGCGCCGCTCGGTGAAGAACAGCGTCTCGAGCAGCGCTCGGGCGTTCTCCTCAGTCGGGGGGTCGCCGGGGCGCAGTCGACGGTAGAACTCCTCGAGCGCCTCCGTCTGGTTCTCCGTCGGGTCCTTCGCCAGCGTCGCCTCGAGGTAGCTGTGGTCGTCGTCAGTGTCGATGTCGGCGAGCATCGCGCGCACGCGCTCGTCGGAGCCCAGCTCCTCGTTCGGCACGCCTTCCTCAAGGTCGATGGCGCGCAGCAGAACGGTGACGGGGATGCGGCGCTTGCGGTCGACCTTGACCGAGACGAGGTCCTTCGCGTTGGTCTCGAACTCGAGCCAGGCGCCGCGGTTCGGGATCAGTTTCGCCTGGCACAGGCGGCGGCCGGTCGCCGGGTCGGTCGTGGCGGTGAAGTAGGCGCCCGGCGAGCGCACGAGCTGCGAAACGACGACCCGCTCGGCGCCGTTGACGATGAACGTGCCGTTCTCGGTCATCATGGGCATGTCGCCCATGAACAGCTCTTGCTCCTTGACCTCGCCGGTCTCCTTCACGAGCAGCTCGACGCCGACGCGCAGGGGCGCGGCGAACGTGCGCTCGCGGTCGCGGCACTCGGTCTCGTTGTACTTCGGCTCCTCGAAGCGGTAGTCCGTGAACCGCAGTTCCATGCGGCCCCCGGTGAAGTCCTCGATCGGCGAAATCTCGTCGAACAGGTCCCGCAGGTGCTCACGCAGGAAGCGCTCGTACGACCGCTTCGGCATGTCGATGAGATTGGGCATCTCCATCACATGCTTGGAAGTACCAAACTGCTTCTTCAACCTGGGATTGCGACGATATGACTGGACGATGCGGCGGTCAGTGGTCAACAGACCCTCCCCAAGATCTTTCGCTAACATCCTGCGCGGCCCGGCCGATCCGACGCCGCCAAGGGCTCACACCCCGGGCGAACAACGGTCGATGCGGCAACAGTCGTGATTGAACGAACCCTGGCTACTAGCCCGTCCGCTTCGATGCATGCAGCTGACATGCAGAAGCCCCCGAGCAGCCACACGGCTTCGCCTTTCGGGCAAAGTCACTGCTGCCGGGGTGGGTGTAGAAAGGTTCCTAGGTTGTCGACCGCGCCACGCAAGTGGAATTGTACCTGAATCGGGCGCAGAAAGACAACCGTAGGCAACGAGATTCCGGTTGTCAACGAACTTTCCGATGAGGGAAGTGCATAACTCCCTTTCCGAGGAGGTTCGACGATGACGGGAGGCCTTTGGCAAGCCGGGCTCGCCACCCCGCCTGAGCATGATCTGGATGCCTGCCTAGAGGGGGTTGACCTAGACCTCAACCTTGTTATCATGTTCTGCATGACGTTAGACGGTGACCTCACTAAGACCCTGCTGGCGGATCTGTCCCGTGCGCGCCGCGAGTTCTCCCGCGTTCAGGATGAGCGCGGGCGGCTGACGCTACGGGTGCGCGCTCTTCACGAGCGCCTTCAGGCGCTGGATACGCTGATCAGGCAGGACCCGCGAGGGGCGGACCTGATCGCGGAGCTGGACCAGCGCTCACAGGAGGGCGAGGAAGAGACTGCCGACGACGAGGAGGCTTACGAGGAGGTACTAGGCCCGACGGCGAGGGCTATTGCAATCGCCTCGGAGAACAACGGCCTCGTCCGTATTGCTGACCTGAGCCACGCCCTGTTCGACACGGGCCGGTACGCAGAGCAAAAGCTCGCCTACGGCAGCGCATACGGAGTTCTTCGCCAGTCGAGCAGGTTCGACAGAGTTGGCCCCGGTGAGTTCAGGGACACGATGTACGAGGGGGAGCCTATGGCCATCGACGCATAGAGAAAGGCCGAGCCGCCCACGTGGTCCGTGAACTGCGGCTCGGCCCTGTCGAAGTGACGGGCTAGGAGGCTGGTGCCCCGGGGAACCCTATTCAAGTAACCCGCGGGGGTTCGATTCCCCCCTAGTCCACCATTCCTTGTTCGGCACCGCCCGGAGCGGCAACTCCTGACGGCGCCTACCAAACCACCGGAGGGTTATCTCCCGTGTCGGCTTCAAACAGTATACACGCGACGCGGCAACGTCGTGCGGTCTCCCCATTGTCGGACGAGCTGTCCGAGATCTTCAAAGTCATCGACGACGAGCGACTGCTTGGTCGCCTCGCCGCGTACCGCTGGACCGGGCGTCCGGGATGGTCGCTCCGGGCGCTCTGGCGCGCTCACGTGGCGGCATACATCCTCGGGCTGACCACCACCAACGCCCTGGTGCGCCGGTTGCAGGACGACGATGCGCTCCGCGAGGTCTGCGGCTTCGACGGGCTGCCGTCGAGGTGGACGTTCAATCGGTTCGTCTCCCGGCTCTCTCACCATACGGATCTCGTTGAGCTGACGCTGGCGAAACTCACCGACCGGCTGCGCGATCTGCTGCCTGACTTTGGGAAGGGCATCGCGGTTGACGCCTCGACCGTCAGCTCGTGGTCGAACCCCGACAAGCCCGTCGTCTCCGACCCCGAGGCGTCGTGGACAGGCAAGCAAGGGAAGGGTGGGAAGAAGCAGTGGTGGTTCGGCTACAAGCTTCACCTTGCTGTGGACGCGCGATACGAGCTGCCGATCGCTGCGACCTTCACGACGGCTAGCGACCACGACGTAACGCAGTTCCGCCCGGTGCTAGAAAAGGCGCGCGGCTTACACCCCTGGCTCCGACCCGCCTACGTCACGGCGGACGCAGGGCACACGAACGAGTTCGTGGTCAACGAGATGAACGCTGTGGCGGTGATCAAGATCAGAAAGCTCCGCCGCGGCCACACTGACGACATCGCAGACGAGGACGGCACGCCCCTGTGCCTCGGTGGTCAGCCCATGACGTTCCTCGGTTACACGGACGGCAAGCTCAGCTATCGATGTCCGACTGGCGGCTGCCAGCTCAAGGGTAGGCAGGGCGTCCTGTACTGCGACACCGAGGTCGAGATCGACCCGCAGGAGAATCTGCGGCGCTTCTCGCTGATCCCTCGTCGGACGAAGGACTGGGCGAATCTCTACGGCACCCGCCAGTCCGTCGAGCGCGCGTTCTCCAGGCTCAAGCAACACAGGGCACTGGACTCGCACTGTCGCCGAGGGCTCCGCAAGGTCCGGCTGCACGCTCTGATGGGGCTGGTGACGATGCAGGCGGCGGCGGCGGTCAGGGCCGAGCGCGGCGAAGTCGAGCGGGTACGCGAGGTGTCGCGGAAGGTGGCGTAACCTTTCTCGACCCAACTCCGTTCCAACAATGTACGGAATAGGTAGGTTCCCTCACTGGCGCTTGCCGATACTGGTTCTAGGCTCAGATGGTAGGCACAACGGCACATGCTGTATTGTGCGCCAGCAGGGAAAAGGACTGTGTAATGGCCCCTCTACCTCCTCAGGTCGCTCCGAAGGGCAAAAGCGGCAGGAAGGCTCCAGCCCAGAAGGCTCGCGTCGAGAAGGCCGCTCGGGACGTCGTTGACCGTCGCGAGAAGGCATTGCGAGAACTCGAAAAGCACTAGGCTAAGGTGGTTGGCACGGCTCCACTACCTTGACGAGGCGGACATCCGGCTCATCGTAGAGGCTCTCACCCGAAGACTCTTCCCTGATACGTCCGCGTTCCAGTTGCGCGGCGATCAGGGTGAGGCGTTGCTATCGTCTTCACTGGGCCAGCCCAGGTGGCATTATCACCGCACGCTTCAAGAGAAGGCAGCGGTCCTCCACTTTCACTTGAACCGAAACCATCCTTACGCGGATGGCAATAAGCGACTGGCCGCCGCCGCAATGGAGACTTTCCTGGTCATCAACAGAGCTGCCCTGCTCGCGACGGACCGTGAGTTGACCGACATCGCTCTCGGTGTTGCGAAGGGAGAGATCGAGCGGGACGACCTCGCCCGCTTTTTACAGATGCGGGTAGTACGGGTCTATTGGTCGGCTCCACAGAGGGCAAGGTGGGCGGCATCACTGTCGGGCGACCACCTCGCTGCGGTGAATGTGGCGTCGCAGGCAGACGAAGTTCGGACTCGCCAGCGGCGATTCATAAGCCAACTACTCTCGCAACTACGCTCGGTGGTTGACGACGTCCGCTAAGCAGCCGCTCGCTCCGAGGGACTTTTGCACTTCCCTCCCGATGACTTATCCACCATCCAGAGGTCATAAGCTCCTCGAAACGGCCTCGATCTCGGCCGAGCGCTCTCGTTTGAACCAATCCATCAGCAGCGGCAGCTGCTCACGCTGGAAGTCGACGGGCAGCGCGAAGAAGTCGATGTCGATCTCGCCCCGGCAGCTCGCGGCGCCGCAGCGACAGGGCCAAGTCCCCTCGCCACTCGAGTTCATCGAGTAGTCGTTCGTGATCTCCTCGCCGGCCGTGATCGCGCGCCGCGCCGCGATCTCGTGCCGTCTGTCGGCGCGCTCGCGGACGTACGCGTTCGCCTCGCAATTGTGGTTGAGGTGCCGCTCCGGCACGCCGAGGTAGACCGTGCGCCCCCCGTCGAGGTAGTCGCAGTGCTCGTCGCCCTCACCGGGGACCGAGCGGCCTGGCGTCGGTCACCTCACGCTCGCTCCGCACGAGGATCGTCTCGCCCTCGACGAAGTCTCGCAGCGCGAACAAGCCAATCCCCTCGATCGACGACGCTCTCGCCTCGGCGTCGGTCATCGGTCCACCCCGGTCTCTCGACTGTCGATGGTACCGGTGGGAAGGTTCGTCGCCAGGAGTCGGACATGCGAACGGCCACCGCCACGTTCATGATCCTCGCGCTAGCGCTGCTTGCCGCGTGCGGTAGCGGTGACGACGACGCGACGCCGACCGCCACGCCGACGCCGACCGCGACGCCGACGCCCGCCGTCTCCGACTGCGACGCGCGAGGCTTCGGCGGGCTGTCGGTCGGCGATGTTGTCGAAGAGCCGTTCGTTTGCGTCGAGATGCCGCTGCCGGGCGAGTCCCTCGCGGGCGCGATCGTGGTCAGTGGATGGTCGGCGGGAGCGTTCGAGGCGAGCCTGGTCGTGGATATCCTCGACGGCGACGGATCGATCCTCTCGCGGTTGCCGACGACGGTGGCGCAGCCCGAGATCGGGCTCTTCGCCGGGGAGTTCGCGATCACGATGCCGACGGAGGACGCGCCACGCTTCGACGCGGGGTCGATCCACGTCTGGGCGGAGAGCCCTCGCGACGGCAGCATCGCCTTCGAGACGACCGTCGAGGTGGCGTTCGGGCCGTAGCGAGGCGCGCACCACGTTCGCGGTTCGACCCGCCGCGGCGGGCGCGCGTAGGATGGCGCCGCCCGAAGACGGGGGCGGACCATGGACCTCAAGCCCGTGTTCGAGACAACGCACGTTGCGTGAGAAGTGGAGACCGCCATGGGTGGACTGGACGGACGGGTAGCGTTGGTGACCGGCGGCAGCCGGGGCATCGGCCGCGCGATCAGCGTGCGGCTGGCGCAGGATGGCGCCGATGTCGCTATCAACTACGCCTCGAACGCCGAGGCGGCCGCCGAGGCGGCGGAGCTGGTCCGCGCGGAGGGCCGCCGCTGTGAGACCTACGCAGCGGACATCTCCAGCCGCGAGGCGTGCGAGGCGTTGACCGAGCAGGTGCTCGCCGACTTCGGCCACGTCGACATCCTTGTCAACAACGCCGGCGTCGGCGCCACGGCGGTCGGGCGGCCCCTGGTCGCCGACACGAAGCCCGAGGACTTCGAGTGGCTGATGTCGACGCACGCCTTCGGGCCGTGGCACCTCTGCCAGTTGCTCGTCCCGCAGATGCGCGAGCTCGACCGCGGTGACGTCGTGATGATCTCCTCGACGGCGGCGCAGGGCTTCGGCCCGACCGGCGGGACGTACTCGGCGGCGAAGTCGGCGATGGAGGCGGTGGCTCACACGCTGGCGCAGGAGGAGCGCCGCCACGGCATCCACGTCAACATCGTTGCGCCCGGCCTGGTCGACACCGACATGGGCTTCGCATTGGTCGAGTTCACGCAAGGCGTCGAGGACATCCGCGACCTCGACGGTCGCATGCCGTTCGACCACGTCTGCCGGCCGGAGGAGATCGCCTCGGCGGTTGCCTTCCTCGTCGGGCCCGACGGCTCGTACGTGACGAACCAGCGCATCACCGTTAGCGGCGGCGGGTTCTAGCCGCGCCTTTGTCCGACAGCGAGAGAAGAACGGAACGACCCATGGCTGACCTCAATGGACGGAACGCACTGATCACCGGCGGGGGCCGCGGCATCGGCCGCGGCATCGCGCGGGCCCTGGCCGAGGCGGGGGCGAACGTCGTCCTCAGCTATCGGCGCGACGAGGAGGCGGCGGCCGCGACCGCCGAGGAGCTGCGGGCCCTCGGCGTGCAGGCGGCGACGGTGCAGGGCGATGTCTCGAGCTACGAGGACTGCCAGCGCATGACCACGGCGGCGGTCGCTGCGTTCGGCGATGTCGGCATTCTCGTTAACAACGGCGGGATCGCCTCGCGCGGTCAGAGCATCGTCGACACGGACCCCGCCGAGATGGAGCGC
Source organism: Dehalococcoidia bacterium (assembly GCA_965226785.1). Classification (GTDB taxonomy): domain Bacteria; phylum Chloroflexota; class Dehalococcoidia; order UBA2979; family UBA2979; genus CBDDEC01. The sequence goes on along the minus strand of CBDDEC010000003.1, from coordinate 326,114 downwards.
GTCGTGCGCACGCACGCCTTTGGCTCGTTCTACATGACGAGCCTCCTGCTGTCGCAGATGCGCGAACTCGACCGAGGTGACGTTGTCATGATCTCCTCGACGGCCGCCGGATCGCTCAGCGGCAACGGCTCGCCGTACAACATGGCGAAGTCGGCGCAGGAGGCGATCGCGTACACGGTCGCGAAGGAGGAGCGGCAGCACAACATCCACGCCAACGTCGTGCGACCGGGCCTCGTCGAAACGGAGATGGGCTTCCGGCTCGCCCGTGCCACGCGGGGCATCAGCGACATGCGCGAGCTCGACGAGGGCTCACCGTTCGGCCGCGTCTGCCAGCCCGAGGACATCGCCGCGGCCGTCGTCTACTTCGTCAGCGAGTCCGGCTCCTACGTGACGAACCAGGTGATGACCGTCAACGGCGGCGGCTTCTAGAGCGGCCATCCGAGAGGAAGACGCGATGCCAACCCTCGAGGGCCCTGCGGCACTGACGCAGGTCGGGCGCGACCTCTGGACCGCCGGGCTCGTCACCTCACACGGTGGCAACCTCTCGCTGCGGGAGGGCAGCGGGGCGCTCATCTCGGGTACCGGGACGATGCTCGGCCGCCTCGCGCGGCCCGACCTGGTGACCGTCGATGGCGAAGGCGCGGTGGTCGAAGGCGCACTGGCGCCCTCCTCGAACACCGACATCCACCTCGCGATCTACCGCGCGCATCTCGACGCCGGAGCGGTCGTCCACGCGCACGGCATCTACACGACGATCCTCGCCGGCGACCGCGACGGCATCGTCCCGACCAACTTCGAGGGCCGGCTGCTGTTCGAGGCGCCGGTGCCTGTGCTCGACGAATCCGCCAACGACGACCCGGAGGCGATCGCCTTGGCGTTCGGCGCGTCCTCGACGGTGGTGGTGCGCAACCACGGCAGCTTCGTGCGCGCGGACGACCCGTGGCTCGCGCTTCGCGACACGACCGCCCTCGAGGAGGCGGCGACGATCATGGTGTTCGAGGCGCTGCTGGGGCGTTAGCAGGCATGATCGCGGAGCCAGCTCAGTCGTCGTCGCTGGCGTCGGCCGGACGGCGGTGGTCGAGGAGCCAGAGCTTGCGCTCCTCGGTCGAGCGTGTGGCGTGGAGGACGGGCTGGCCCTCCTCGAGGTGTGGCCGCACCCAGTCGAACGTCTCGACGGGGTCGTCGCGGTCGAGTTCCTCGCCGTCCTCGTTGAGCACGTGTTCGATCGGCGTGCGCTCGCGGATCTGGCCGGCGGTGACGCGGCCCTCGAGTTCCCGCTGCCCGTCGAGGTCGATGAAGTAGCCGTCGCCGCCGCCGGCGCGCAATCCCGCGGCAGCGAGTGCGCCGATCGAGCCCTGGCGGTCACGGCCAAGCGCGCGCAGCGAGACGTTGGCCTCGGTCGAGAACGTCTGCGCCCAGTCCAGGCGCATCAGCTCTTGCTGGCTGCGCCGGCCAAAGGCGAGCACATGCGGCATGTCGGCGTGGCGGCCGAGGATCGCGATCCCCGGGTCGGCGTCGCGCTCCGCCTCGGCGCGCACGAAATCGACGACGAAGTCCTCGACGTCCAGCACTGAGCGGTCGCTGCGCAGCACCAGGGCGTAGCAGTGGTTGTGCCTGGTGGCGCTCACCTTCTCGCTGACCCAGAGTGCGTGTCGCGTCACGCCTTCAGGCTCGCCCGCGCCCTCGGCGCGCGCCTGCGCTGCCAGCCGCCGCACGAGGCCGCCCGTGCCGCCGGACTCGGCGGTGTCGGTATCGTCGATGCCGATCACGAAGGCCTCGCTGATCATCCGCGGGAGTCTACGTCAGCACCGGCGCATGGGCACCCGAGCGCGCTCAGCCGAGCCCGAGTTCGTGCAAGCGGTCATCGTCGATGCCGAAGTGGTGCGCGATCTCGTGGACGACCGTGACCTGGATCTCGTGCTCGAGCTCCTCGTCGCGGAAGGCCCCTTCGAGGGGTCCCTGGTAGATGACGATGCGGTCGGGCAGAACCATGTGGTAGTCCGCGCGGTCGACCAGCGGGATGCCGATGTAGAGGCCGAATAGCCCCTGATCCGCCTCTCCGCTTTCAGGATCGATGCCGCCCTCGTCGAGATCCTCGCCTGTGGGGAACGGACGCACGATCACCTGCACGTTGTCGAGGTAGCGTGCGAACTCCGCCGGCAGGCCCCGGACGGCGGCATGCACGAGGCGTTCGAAGCGTGCGGGTTGCATCGGTCGGTGGTCAGCCGTTCGCTTCTGAGTCGGGCTGCGTCGGCCAGATCGTGCGATAGCCCTCGCCGGTCACCGCGCGGTGCAGCTCCTGTCGCTCGTCCTCGAGCAGGTCCCGGTAGGCGCGGTCAAGGCGTTCCACCTGGTCCTCCGCGCCGAGGTCAGCGAGCCGGTCGCGCATCGGCTGCAGCACGTCCAGGCGTTCGAGCGCGGCCACGCGGAGGGGCCAGCCGACGACGTAGATCTGCTCCGGGCGCGGGAAGTCGGGCCGCGCCTTGGCGATCGAGGCGACCCGCTCCCGCATCGAGCGCACGGGAGGCAGGAGGTGCACGCCGGGGCCGGTGTGCTCGTTGGAGCGGAAGTCGACGAGGAGCCGCTGCTGCACGATCGTGAAGCGGAAGATGAGGTGATCCTGTGAGCCGATCGCTTCGATCAGGGCTTCGCGATCGACCTCGTATGCACTGTCCACAGGCAGAGGATACTCCGGCTACGCGAACCGGCCGGTCGAGCGGCTCGGCGACGGGGGACCCCGTGCGTTGACCCTGACGACGTGGCATCAGCACAATCGATCGATGCCCCGACGCCAGCAGCCCGCACCGGCCGCCTCGGATCGTCGCGCCCGCCGCCTCGGCGCGGCGCTGCTGCTGGCGCTGCTCGCTGCCGCCCTGCTCATCGCCTGTCGTGGCGAGGAGGCTTCGCCGGGCCAGTCGGCCATCGCTGCACGAGTGGTCGAGGGTCCGCCCCGCGGCTTCCAGATGGGCTTCTCTGCCACACCCCGCGAGCTGACCGACGAGGCCTACCTCGAAACGTTCGACCTGACCGCCGCGTTCGGGGAGACGCTCTTGCTGCAGCGTGTGCCAGCATGGGAGGAGTTCCTGCCGGGCGCGGCCGTCTCCGACGGCTACCGCGACCAGATCCTCGCTGACCGCGACGCGGCGCAAGAGCGCGGGCTGGATCTCGTCGTCGTCCTCGATCCGTTCGACCCCGCCGACCGCGGTTCGCTCAACGCGCCGCCGGAGGGCATGGCGGACGCCACCTTCAGCGATGACGAGATCGCCGCCGCCTTCCGCGCCGAGGCGCTGTTCCTCGCCCGCAACGTCGAACCCGCGCACCTCGTGCTGGCCAACGAGGTGAACTCGACGTTCGAGGTGGATTCCGCCGCGTACGAGGCGTTCGTCGAGGTCTACGCTGACGTCTACGACGAACTGCGCGAGGTCGCCCCGGACGTCGCCGTCTCAGTCTCGTTCCAGTACGAGGAGCTCCTCGGCGTGATCCCCTGGCAGCTCTCGCACCCACCCCGCTGGGATCTCCTCGAGCATTTCGACGGGCGACTCGACACTCTGGCGATCACGACTTTCCCCTCGTTCGCCTTCTCGGTCGCGCGCAAAGTGCCGCCGCGCTACTACGACCAGATCCGCGACCACAGCGGGCTACCGGTGATCTGGCTGGCGGTGGGCTACGCCTCGACGCCGGGCCGCGACGGCCTGAACGGCTCGACGCCACCGGAGCAGCGGCGATTCCTCGAACGCTTGCTCGTCGATGCCGATCGCATGCGCTCGGAGCAGCTCATCTGGTTCGTGGTCGATGACCTGACGTTCGCCACGCTGCCGCCGCAAGACCTGATCGCCAGCATCGGTCTGCGCGACCGGAACCTCGTCCCGAAGGAGGCATGGAACGTCTGGGTAGAGGCCTCGCGACGGCCGATCGACCCGCCGGCGGCGTGGGCGCTCGTGCTGCAGGGTGACGCTGAGAGCGCGCTGGCCGAGGCGGCCGCGGCCGCGCAAGAGGCCGATTCGACAGCCGTCGCCGAGGTGGCGGCCGAGGCTGCCGCTCGTGCGGAAGGGGCGGCCGCCCGCTCTCGCGCCGCGGCCGACGAGGCGGAGCTGCTCTCGCAGAACAGCGGCGCCAGCCAGGGTGCCGCCTTCGACGCCTTCCTCGCGGCCCAGGCCGCCGCAGATCAGGCAGCAGCCTTCGCCGAGGGCGCGCGCACCAACGCCGAACTGCTGGCGGTCACAGCGGGGGCCACGCCCACGCCGGTGGAATCCTCCGACTAGGGGTAGACGAGGTTGCGGTCGAGGAGTGCGCGAGCGATCACCACGCGCTGAATCTCCGAGGTGCCCTCGACGATCATCAGCTGCCGGGCGTCGCGGTAATGGCGCTCCAGCGGGTGGTCCATCATGTAGCCCTGCCCACCGAGGATCTGCAACGCCTCGGACGCCACGCGGTTGGCCGCCTCGGTCGCGAACGCCTTCGCCACCGACAGCATGTGGCTCTCGCCGGGACCGTAGCGACCCTGGTCGACGAGCCAGGAGCCCTGGTAGACGAGCAGTCGCGCCGCCTCGATGTCGATCGCCATATCGGCGAATTTCATCTGGATCGCCTGCAGATCGGTGAGCGGACCGCCGAAGGCCCGTCGCGCGCGCGCGAAGTCGAGCGCGTAGGTCATCGCGCCCTCGGCGAGGCCCACACCACGGGCGCCGACGACCGGGCGCAGCGAGTTCAGCGTCGTCAGCGGACCGCGCATGCCGAGGCCCTCCTCGCCGCCGACGATGTGGTCGGCCGGTACGCGTACCTCGTCGAACGTCAGCACACCCGTCGGCACGCCGCGCACGCCCATCTTGCGGTCGATCGAGGTCACCTCGAACCCCGGCATCGAGATATCGACGAGGAAGGCGCTGAGGCTGCGCACGTTGTCGGGCTCGGTCTTGGCGAAGACGACCAGCTGGTCGGCGATCGGGCCGCCCGAGATGTAGCACTTCTGCCCGCTGATCACGTACTCGTCGCCATCGCGAATGGCCCGTGTCTTCAGGTTGGCGACATCCGAGCCCGCGTCCGGCTCGGTCAGGCAGAACGCCGCCTTCTTCTCGCCTCTAGCGACCGGACCGATGTAGGACTGCTTCTGCTCGTCTGTGCCGAAGAACTTCACGGTGTGCGTCGAAAGGCTGGAGAGCAGCAGCATCAGCCTGGCAGAGCAGTCGTACTTCGCCACCTCCTCGACGGCCAACGTCAGCGCCATCGTGCCTGCGTCCGCGCCACCGACCTCGGTCGGCAACGTGATGCCGAGCAGGTCCGCCGCCTTGAACGCCTCGAAATAGTCATCCGGGTACTCGGAGGTGGCATCGACCTCGGCGGCGCGCGGGGCGATCACGTCTTTCGCGAGGCGTCGCGCCGTCTGGCGGATCAGCTCGTGCTCGTCGTTGAGGTCGAAATCCATGGCTGGCTCCTCGCCGTCGCCTCGCGGTGCTGCTCGCGGAGCCTAGCGCCTCGTCGCCTCTGGAGGCAGGTCGGTCTGGGCGAGCGACCGTTTGCTGCTGAGAACGAGCGGAATTGTGTCAGGAACGAGAGATATGCGTGGGATCGGCAAGTGGAACCGTTGACAGACGAGGAGGACCGATCTAGATCAGCTGAAGTCGGTTCATACAAGGAAGGTGAGGAGAGTGAATCTTATCGGGTCCGGGTGACGAGAGCGGTGCTGCTTGGTGTACTGCTGGCGCTAGCAGTACTTCCGCTGACCGCCAGGCCAGTTGATGTGGGTGCCTCGCATTCAAGCGGGACAAGCGCCCCACACGGGACCTCCGATCCGATCCTCACCTACGGTGGATCCTACAATGTGTTCTTTACGATCCAACAGGACTGTTTGGGGTTCCCATTCCAGACGACGCGCTTTCATCATCACGTCTGGAGCGACCCCATCTTCGGTGTGTGGGACGTGATCTGCCTCGTGCAGACGACGTGCTTTGACGTTTAGTGTCATCCGTTGCCTCCGCGTCGCGCCTGCTCTCGGCGCTGCCCTGATTCTGCTCGCGGTAGCTTGTAACCCGTCCGACCAGACAACCGGAGCGACGACACCAACGGTGGTTCCGAGGCCGACCTTGACCGCGGCGCCGCCCATCTCGAGCGGGGGGTTGAATCTCCCGTCCTCGCATCAGCCAGGAGCGGTTTACCCGCAGGGCGTTGAATCGCTCCGCGATCTGATTGGACTCGGGCTTGTCCTGCCTGCGGGCAACCCGTTAGGTCTCGCTGACGTGGTGAACGCTCTCCAAGCCCGCGGTTGGGAGGTGAGCGGGATTGCCCACACATGGGTGAACTGCGGTGTCACTATCCCGAGTGCGCTCAAGGTCACGAATCCGGACGGGGCCTCGAGAGTCGTCGATGTCCTCGTTTACCCGAGTGCGGATGAGCTTGAACACCAATGGACCATCTCGGACAACGGCGACCACGTTCCGCGCGCGGGCGAGAGTTGCGCTGGGTCCAATGTCAGTACGGTCCCGACCCCGAACACTGGTGTGCAGACCACCGCTGTAGAGCCGGTGATTAGCGTCCGAGTCTCGAACATCGTTGTCGCCGTCCCTCCTCGGTTCGGGCAGGAGAGTCTCGGGCCAGCGTTTACGATCGAGATCATGGACGCGATCCGAAGCGTGACAGTGCCCTGATCAGGCGTGATCGACTGCCTCGGCATACGGCGTGCGGGCTACTCCCCTGGGCGCATGTTGTACCGTCGCCCCAAGTTCGAGGCGCTACCCTCGCGCGCGCCTGTGAGGCGTCGCAGGACAAACAAGGACCACCGCATGGCCATCGAGACCCGCCCCGACCAGGAGCAGGCCGCCGAGGCAGTTGACGTCGCCGAGCTGGCGGCGGGCGCCTTCGACGCGCTGCTCGAGTACGGGCGCGAGCATGGCTACCAGCTCGACTGGATGCAGAAGCGCGAGACCTTCGGCGACGCCCTCGAGGCGCACGAGGAGGCGGGCGGACTGCTGCTCCAGGACGTCGACCGCGGCCCGTTCGCGCAGACGCCCGACTGGACGAACAACCTGACGGGCCGGCCGCGAGGCGCGGTCGAGCGCCCGGCAGCGCCGCGTGTGGGCAACTACTCTGTCCGCACCAAGTCCGACATCTGGCTGAAGAACGGGTCCCAGCTCTACGAAGAGGCCGTCCAGCGCCAGTGGTCCTCGGCGGCCGACGTGCCCTGGGAGACCCTCGAGGAGCTGCCGGACGAGATCGAGCGCGCCCAGTGCCAGCTCGCCACCTTCCTGACCGAGGTCGAGTTCGTCGCCGGTGACGTGCCGGGCAAGTGGATCTCCGAGATTTCGCCCGACTACTACGAGCCGCGCATGTACCTGATCACGCAGATCATGGACGAGGCGCGCCACATGGATGTCTTCCGCAAGCGCGCCTTCGCCAATGGCGGCAGGCTGCTGGGTGGCGTGAACACGCCTCGCGGCGGTGGCGGTGTGATCGACTCGGCTCGCGACTTCACGGAGATGTCGGCTCGGCTGCACATCTCTGGCGAAGGCTCCGTGCTGTCGCTGTTCCGCATGGGCGAGTTGATGGCGTACAACGACGCGGAGAAGGCGATCTACCGCCTGGCCGCCTCGGACGAGTCGCGCCACGTCGCCTTCGGCGTGATGCACCTGCAGTACCTCGCCCAGGCCGATCCGGACCGCGCCGAGGAGATTCACACGTACCTCGATGAGATCGAGCTCGGGCTGACCGCTGCCGCGGAGCAGAACCCGGCGGTGCGCGGCACCACCTCCAACTCCGCGATCGCGATCCTGCTCGGCGGCGGGGCTGACGCCTCCTCGATCAACGAGGGCGACGCGATGCTGATGGCGGTGCGCCAGCGGCAGGTCAAGGAGTACGTGCAACGCGTCCGCGTCGCCGGCTTCGGCGACCGCTTCGAAGACGGCCGCGCCAACGAGGCCCTTGCGCAGTACATCAACGCGTAGCCACCTCGACGCTTCGAGCACAGCTCAGCCCCGCCTCGCGGCGGGGCTGTTGCGCCGGCGCTAGGTGCTGCCGACCAACCGCTCCGCCGCCTCCGTGGCCAGCTCCGCCGCGCGCGCGTGCGAGTCGTCGAGGTCGCGTGCAAGGTCCGTGAGCGCGAGCGCGGCCTCGATGTTCGCCGGAACGCCCTCGACGGCGCCAGCGACGATGAGGCAGCGCTTGCCGGCAGCCGCGGCCAGCGAGGCGACATAGGCCGTCGACTTGCCGTAGGCGCTCTGGGCGTCCAGCGACCCCTCGCCGGTGAGGACGAGGTCGGCCGCTTCGATGGCGGCCGGTAGAGCGACGCGCTCGGCGACCAGTGCCGCGCCCGACTCGAGGTCACAGCTGCCGCCGGCTGCGCGCGCCGCCGCTAAGACTCCCGCGGGGAGACCGCCGCCGGCGCCGGCGCCCTCGAGCTTACGCACGTCGATCCCCAGGTCGCGCTCGACGATCTCGGCGAAGTGAGCCAGGGACGCCTCGAGGGCCGGGGCCTGCCAGTCGGTGACGCCCTTCTGCGGACCGTAGACAGCGGTCGCGCCTTCGTCGCCGAGCAGCGGGTTCGTCACGTCGACGGCGATGCGCACCCGCGCGTCGGCGAGGCCGCCCGGTGCGTCGCCAGTTTCGATGCGGTCGAGGCGGATCAGGTGCAGCGGGCCCGGCGATAGCTCGTCGCCGTTGGCGTCGAGCAAACGCAGGCCAAGGGCCTGCGCCGCCCCGGCGCCGCCATCGTTCGTGCCCGTGCCGCCCACGCCGAGGATGACCTCAAGCGCGCCGTCCGCGATCGCAGCGGCGATCAGCTCGCCCACGCCTCGCGTGCTGGCGCGTAACGGCTGGCGGTCGGCCGGGGTGACGAGGAGTAGCCCTGCGGCGGCCGAGGCCTCGATCGTCGCCACCAGCGAGGTGGGTTCGAACGCGTACGTGGCCTTGGTAGGTGCGTCGAGCGGGCCGGGGACCTCGACGCTCCGGAGCTCGGCGCCGGTCGCGCCACCGACGATCGTCACGGTGCCCGGCCCGCCGTCGGCCATCGGCAGCTCGACCACCTCGACGGCGGGGAGCGCAAGCCGGACGCCACGCGCCAGCGCAGAGGCGGCCTCGGCCGCGGTGAGCGAACCCTTGAACTCCTGCGGGCAGACGAGCACGCGGCGGACCGCAGCGCGCGAAGGGGGTCCGCCGGTCACTAGTCGCCCCAGCCGAAGGCGAGGTGGAGCACGGCACTGATCAGGATCGCCGCGACGTAGGCGTAGCCAACGGTGCGCAACTGCTTGCCAAGCTGACGCAGCTGCCGCGGACGGAACACCACGAAGTAGGCCACCACTAGCACCGTCGCGATCAGGAAGAGACGGATCAGCGAGCCCAACGAAGACCTCCGTGCCGGCCCAGTCGTGGGTCAGCCATGCGCGGAGATCGTAGCGGCGCTGGGCCTTCCGCGCGGGTGCGGGAGGCGTTTGACAGATCAGAACGTCTGTTCTACTATGCGCCAGCGGCGATAGAACACGTGTTCTGGTCCGACCTCGAACGGTCGCCAGCACGTGCGGGCGAGGGGTCGAGGGCCATGGCGGGGAGCGTTCTCGTGACGACGACGGAACTGCTGGAACGAACAGAGACGACGGTCGCGTTCACCTCGATCTCCCCGCCCGTCGCTGCCTCGCCGGTCGCCGCGCCACCAGCGGGCGGCGGGCGAGCCACCGGGCGGCTGCGGCGAGCGCGACAGTTCGGTCCGCGCTGCCCCGACTGCGGCGGCCCCCTCGTCTTCGGCGAGGGCTGCCGCCTGTGCCCGATCTGCGGGCACTCTTCCTGCGCCTGACGACACGTCGAGGGTCATCGCGGGCGGCCGGGTCCGGATCTCTGCGGCGTTCGAGAAGGGCTGATTAGACCGAACGGTCGCGCCGTCTCTATACTCGCGCCATCGGCGCTGGAGCCGAGTGCAGGGCGGGTCAATCGATGGTCACTGACGTGGAGACTGACCTCCTGGCGCTGACGCGTCGCATGCGTCGTCATATCGTCACCATGGTTTATGAGGCGAAGTCGGGCCATATCGGCGGCTCGATGTCTTCGACGGACATCCTCGCGGTGCTGTACGGCCGCATCCTCAAGCACGACCCCGAGCGTCCCGACTGGCCCGACCGCGACCGCTTCATCATGAGCAAGGGCCACTGCACCCCCGGTCAGTACGCGATCCTGGCCGAGCAGGGTTACCTCCCCGTCGAAGAGCTCAGCACGTTCCGGCGCGCCGGCTCGCGCCTGCAGGGGCACTCCGTTCTGGGCACCCCGCCCGGCGTCGAGAACTCCGCAGGGTCGCTGGGGATGGGCCTTTCGTTTGGCCTCGGCGTTCGGCTGGCCATGCGCCTGCAGAACCTGGACAACCGCGTCTACGTCTTGATGGGCGACGGCGAGCAGAACGAAGGCCAGGTCTGGGAAGCGGCGATGGCCGCCGCGCACCACGACATCGACGGCCTGATTGCGATCATCGACCGTAACGGCATCCAGAACGACGACTTCACGAACAAGACCATGGTCAGCGAACCTCTCGATGAGAAGTACGAGGCGTTCGGCTGGGCCGTACGGCGGGGCCTCGACGGCCACGACCTCGAGGAGGTCGAGGAGGCGCTGGCGTGGGCGCGCGACGTCCAGGGTCAGCCCGCGTGCGTCATCTTCGACACGGTGAAGGGGCGCGGGGTCTCGTTTATGGAGAACAACCCCGCGTTCCACGGCGCGCCACCTTCCGACGAGCAGTACGAGCAGGCGATGCAAGAGTTGGCCGACTGATGACCACCGCCACGTTGCCTGACGCCGCGACCCGCGAGGCCCTGGGCCCGACGCTGATCGACGCCCGTCGAAGTGGCGTGGACATCGTGGTCGTCGACGCCGACCTCGGCAAGTCGACCTCGGCGCGGCTGTTCCGCGACGAGTACCCGGAGCGGTTCTTCAGCTTCGGTGTCGCCGAGCAGAACATGATCTCGGCAGCGGCGGGGATGGCGACGATGGGCCACACCGTCTTCGCCACGACCTTCGCCGTCTTCGCCGAGCACGCCTTCGACCAGCTGCGCATGTCGGTCGCCCAGCCCAAGCTCAACGTCAAGGTCGTCGCCAGCCACGGCGGCGTTTCCACGGGCGAGGATGGCGCCTCGGCCCAGTCGATCGAGGACCTGGCGATCTTCTCTTCGCTGGTCAACTTCACCGTCTGTGTCCCGGCTGACGTCGTCGAGTCGGAGGCCGTCGTCCGCGCTGCGATCGAGCAGGACGGGCCGTTCTACATCCGCACCGGTCGCCCGAAGATCCCGGTCGTCTACCAGGACGGCTCGCGCTTTCAGCTCGGTCGGGCCGACATGCTCCGCGATGGCGGCGACCTCACCATCGTCGCCTGCGGGCTGATGGTCGGACGCTCTCTCGCTGCCGCCGAACGGCTGGCCGCCGAGGGCATCGAGGCACGCGTGCTGAACATGGCGACGATCAGGCCGCTCGACGTCGACGCCCTCGAGGCAGCGGCGCGCGAGACCGGCCGCATTGTCGTCGCGGAGGAGCACCTCATCCACTCCGGCCTCGGCGCGATGTGTGCGCAGGCCCTGGCGACTCGCCAGCCGGTGCCCATGGAGTTCGTCGGCGTCGACAACCGCTACGGCGAGTCGGGCACCTGGAGCGGCGTCCTCGAGATCATGGGCCTGACGGCTGACGGTGTGGCGGACGCCGCGCGCCGGCTGATCGCCCGGACGAGCGGCTAGCCCGCGCGGTCGCGTGAGCGACCAACCGACTCCCCCGATCCCACCGCGCCGTCCGCCGACCGCTCCCGACGAGTCCTCGGCGCTCGGTGCACCCTCGCGCGCGGCGATCCGCCGAGGCGTGGTCCTGACGGTGGTCCTCGCCGCCGTCGTCTCGGTGGCGATCACCCTCTACGCCGACGCAGGCGATGTCGCCGACGCTCTGCGCGACCTCGACGAGAGCTGGGTGTTGCCCGCGCTCGTGCTGGCGTTGGCCGCGCACGCTATCCGGGGGGTGCGCTGGCACTATTACCTCGCGCTGGTGAGCGAGCCGGGCGAGCTGCTGCCCGTCCCCCGTTCGGCCACGATCTACGCCGCTGGGGTGGCCATGCAGGTGACGCCGGGGCGGGTGGGCGAGTGGGTGAAGTCCTACTACGTCGCGCGCGCGGGTGGCGCGCCTGCTGCCCGCACCGCGCCGATCGTGCTGGCCGAGCGCGTCACGGATCTGCTCGGCCTCGTCGTCCTTGCCGCGTCGGGGCTGCTCGTATACCGCACCGCCCTGCCGGTGGTCGCCGCTTCCGCGTTGCTGGCGCTCGGGTTGCTCGCGATCCTGCGCAGCCCGCGGCTGGCGCGCCGCGTCGCGAGGATCATCGAGCGCATCCCGCTGTTGCGGCGCCTGGCGCCACACGCCGAGGAGTTCGCCGGTGCATCGGACGTGTTGCTGACGTGGCGGCCGCTGGCGCTGGCGACCGTGATCTCGTTCGTCTCGTGGGTCGCGGAAGTGGGCGCGTACTGGCTCGTCTTGCACGGCCTCGGTATCGAAGCGACCTCGACGACGCTCTTCCAGGCGGCGTTCGTCTGGCCGGTCGCGACGCTGGCGGGCGGACTCTTGCTCACGCCCGGTGGGCTCGGTGTCGCCGAAGGCGGCCTTGTGACGCTGGCCAACACATTGATCGACGGCGTGGTCCGCGGCACCGCTACCGCCGCTGCGCTGGTCACCCGCGCCGTGACCCTCTGGGTCCCGACCGCGATCGGCCTGCTCGCGATGCTCTACCTCTCGCGCTCGGCGCGGGAGCGCTAGCCACCACCCGCGAGCCAATCGGCGACTTCGAGGAGCGACGTGACCTCGAGGTCGGCGTTGTGTGCGGCGTCCTGGCCCGCCTCGACGGCCGCGTGTCCATCGCCGCGCCGGATCCATGCGGCCAACCAACCGGCCGCCCGCGCGCCGACGACATCGGCCGAGTGCGAGTCGCCGACGTGGATCGCCGCCTCCGGCGCGACATCGAACCCCTCGATCGCTGCTGCGAAGATCGCGGCCTCCGGCTTCACCACCCCGGCCTCCTCCGAGATCACGATGCGATCGAAGTAGGGGCGCAGGTCGAAGCGGTCGATCTTGGGCCACTGGTACTGCGTGAGGCCGTTCGAGATCATCACGATCCTCGTACGCCCGCGTAGCGCGTCGAGCGTCGGCAGCGTCTCTTCGTAGATCGCAACGGAGCGCGGCCAGGTCTGCTCGTACGCCTCGAACACCTCGTCCGCGAACGCGTCGTCGCGCGCGCCGTGGCGTGCCAGGAGCTGGCGGAACGCATCACGCACGAACGCCGTGTCCCACTCGCGGCCGCCGCCGGCCTGGTGCGCCTCGTTCATGTAGTCGACGAACGGCCCGTCGTGCACCGCAAGTGGGTCGCCGAGGTCCGCGAGCGGGGGCTGGCGTTCCACGAGCTGGGCGAAAGCGGCCTCGAAGCCGACACGCCACCCGGCCGCCGCGTCGATCAGCGTCCCGTCGAGGTCGAACGACACCACCTCGACGCGCGTCGGGTCGAGCTCGTGGCGTCGAGGGCTCACTCCTCGTCGACCTCCGTCGCCGGATCGGCGGCGGCCTCGGAGGGATCCTCAGAGAACGTCCCGTATGACTCGCCGCGCCAGACCGTGACCACGAAGTCGTCGCGCTCCGGATCGGCGGTGAGCACGAGGCGCTCGTCCACCTCGGCGATCAACTCCTCGATCGAGGCTTCGTCGACCGAGCTGTGGAGCGCGATGGTGCCGAATGTGCGCGAGGAAGTGAAATGCAGGTCGACGCGCCCGACCGCGAACTCGGCGGTCTCGATCGTCCACTGCTCAGAGTGCGGCGTGCGCGACTCGCGCTCGAAGCGCCAGCGAGAACCGCCGGCAGGCGTGTCGCCGTCCTCGCGCGTGGCCACCTAACCGGCCGGCCGTGTGTGTCCGTCGCCGAGCACCATCCACTTGTACGAGGTCAGCTCGCGCAGGCCCATCGGACCGCGCGCGTGCATCTTCTGCGTCGAGACGCCGACCTCGACGCCGAGGCCGAACTGCCCACCGTCGTTGAAGTAGGTCGAAGCGTTCACGAAGACGGCCGCGGCGTCGACTTCGCGCAGGAAGCGCTGCGTTTCCGGGTAGGACTCGCTGACGATGCACTCGGAGTGGCCGCTGCCGTGCTCCTCGATGTGCTCCAACGCCTCGTCGATCGAGCCGACCACGCGGACCGAGCAGTCGAGCGACAGCCACTCGCGATCGTAATCCTCGTCCTCTTCGACGGGCACGGCGGGCACACCGAGCATCGCCGCGGTGCGCTCGTCCGCGTGCAGTGTCACACCAGCGTCATGCAGCGCCTCGGCGATGAGGGGCAGTGCACCCTCGGCGGCCGCCGCGTGTACGAGCAGGGTGTCCATGGCGTTGCAAACCGACGGCCGCGCCGTCTTGGCGTTCACCGCAATGTCGCGCGCCATCGCCGCGTCGGCCGAGGCGTCCACGTAGGTGTGACAGACGCCGATGCCGCCCGCGACGACGGGCATCGTTGCCTCGTCGCGGACGCGTCGGATCAGCTCGGAGCCGCCGCGCGGGATCATGAGGTCGATCGAATCGTGCGAGGCGAGCATGAAGCCGACTTCGTCACGGTCGGTCGAGTCGATGAACTGGATGAGGTCCGCCGGGAGGCCTGCGGCGGTCGCCTCCCGCTGCGCGATCGAAGCCAGCAGGCTCGAGCTCTCGTGCGCATCCGATCCGGAGCGCAGCACGACGCCGTTGCTCGACTTGAGCGTGATCGAGGCGAAGTCCACCGTCACGTTGGGCCGCGACTCGTAGACCGCACCGATCACACCGAGCGGCACGCTGATCTTGCCGATGCGCAAGCCGTTCGGCCGCGTGGTCATGTCGGAGATCTGCCCGATCGGGTCGGGCAGCGCCGCCACCGACCGCACATCGTCGGCCATGCCCTCGAGGCGCGCCTCGCTGAGCGTCATGCGCTCGATGAAGGAGCCACGCAGGCCCTTGGCCTCACCGCGCGCGACCTCGGGCTCATTCACCTCGAGGATCCGCGACGTGTCCGCGATCAGGGCATCGGCGAGGCGCTCGAGGGCCTCGTTCTTCTGCTCGGTGCCCACCGCAGACATGCGCTTGCCAGCGGCGCGCGCCAGCGCGGCCTTCTGCGCAGCCTCGGAGGTGGCGTGGGAGGCGATCGTGGTAGTCATCAGGCGAAGGATCGTACCGCAGGGACGGCTTGTGGTGGCGCGTCGGCATTCACCCGGCCGCGAGCCGCGCGCGGATCTGGCGCAGCAGTGGGGCGTAGTCGAGGCCGTCGAGGTCGGTCGTGTCGACCTCGAGCGTGTCGTCGATGGCGAGCGGCGGCCAGGGCAGGCGGCCGGCGAGGTTGTCCGTCTCCACTGCCTGGAGGCGGTGACCGAGGTGCCGTTCATCGCTCTGCTGGCGCGTCACGAAGCGCTCGATCAGCGTCTCCGCCTCGGCGGTCACGAACACCTGCAGCAGGCGGCAGCCGGTGCGCTCCTCGATCGCTGCGAGGTCCGGCCCAGCAAGGTCGGGCAGCAGGTTGGCCTCGATGATCACCGACTCGCCTGCGGTGAGGACGGTCTCCGCAGCCTCGAACATCAGCCGGATCGAGACGGCCCCGAGCCGTCGGTTGAACTCGCGGTTCGCGAGCTGCGCGCGCCAGTCCTCGCCCTCATCTAGTTCGTAGAGCGTCTCCTTGAACCGGTCCTTGGCGAAATGGGGCAGGCGCAGCGCATGTTCGAGGTGTTCGGCGAGCGCCGTCTTACCCGCAGCGGGCGGTCCGTTGACGACGATGAGCAATGGGCGCCGCGGGTGCGACGGCATGCTAGCCCTCGGTCAGCGCGAGGTTGTTGCGGTGGACGATCTCTTCGCCGAACTCGTAACCGAGGACGCCGGCGATCTGGTCGGAGTGCTTGCCCAGGATGCGCTGGACCTCGTCAGCGCCGTAGTTCGTCATCCCGCTGGCAACGGCTTCACCGTCGTCCGTCACGACCTGGACCACGTCGCCACGCTCGAAGCGGCCGCTGCAGCCGGTCACGCCCGCCGGGAGCAGCGAGGTGCCACGCTGCCGCAGCGCCCGCGCGGCGCCCGCGTCGACGACGATGCGGCCGCGGACGGGCAGGCCGGACAGCAGGTAGCGCCGGCGGCTCTCGGTGCGGTCGCCGGACGGGAGAAAGTGCGTGCCGACCGTCTCGTCGGCCGCGGCCCGCAGCACCACGTCACGCGCAGCGCCGTCTGCGATCACGACGTGCGTGCCGGACAGCGTGGCGATGCGCGCTGCCTCGACCTTCGTCGACATGCCGCCGGTGCCGTGGCGGCCCGGCGTGCCGGCAGCGGCAGCGACAATCGACGCATCGATCGCCTCGACGGTCTCGATCAGCTCGGCGTCTGGGTCGTGCGCGGGGTCGGCGCTGTACAACCCGGCGGTGTCGGTGAGCAGCAACAGCAGGTCCGCGTCGACGAGGTTGGCGACGAGCGCCGAGAGGTTGTCGTTGTCGCCGATCACCGAGTCGCTGATCTCCTCGACGGAGACCACGTCGTTCTCGTTGACCACCGGCACCACGCCGAGGCCCAGCATCGCCAGCAACACGTTCCGCGCGTTGAGATAGCCGAGGCGTTCCGCGAGGTCGATGCGGGTCAACAGCGCCTGGGCGATCACGATGTCGTGCGCCTCGAACAGCTCGTCCCAGAGCGCCAGCACGCGGCTCTGCCCGACCGCCGCCAACACCTGCCGGCGCTGCACGTCGCGGGCCAGCCGTTCTCCGTTCCCGTTGCCTCCCAGGCGGTGGCGACCGGCGGCAATGGAGCCGGAGGTGACGAGGATGACCTCGGCGCCATGCCCGCGCAGCTCGGCGATCTGTTCGGCGATGTGCGCCATGGCTGCGACGTCGAGGCGGTCCGTGCCAGCGGTGAGCACGTTCGAGCCGACCTTGACGACGATGCGTCGGTGTTTCATCCGCTGCGGCGTCAGGCGCTGGCCAGTCACAGGCGTCTCTGTCGTATCCGTGCGCGGGCCTGGCGTCCGAGGCACAGGCGTCGCGCTTGCTGGGGCTCACGTCTAGCATGATTGGCGGCAACGCGAGGAGCAATCGGGGCGCAGCATGACCGCGAGTAGCGACGTCGCACCGCCTACGCGCCCGTTCTGGCGCACGGTGCGTATCGTCACCTCGCGCTCACTCGTCAGCTTCTCCGAGGACCGTGGCACCCAGCTCGCGGCGGGCGTCTCCTACTTCGCCTTGCTCTCGCTGGTGCCGATCATCGTTGTCACGGTCTCCATCTTCGGAATCGTGCTGCGCAACGAGGGCGTGAAGCAGGATGTGCTCAACGGTCTCATCGACACACTGCCGATCACGAACATGGAGCTCGAGGAGCAGCTCAACAATCTCGCCGACGGCGGCGCGGCGCTCACCGTCGTCGCACTGATCGGCCTGCTCTGGACCGCGAGCGCCCTCTCCGCCTCGATCCGTAACGCCCTCGAGGCGGCGTACCGCGTCGAGCGTGGGCGGCCGTTGCTGCAGGCGAAGCTCGTCGACTACCTGGTCCTGGCGGTGGTCGGCATCCTCTTCGTCGCCAGCCTGTACGCGACCGCGAGCTGGCAGTTCGTTCAGACCGCGACGATCGGCCGGCTCGACTTTCTCTCCGGCTCGCTGATCTTCGGCCTGGGTGCGGTCGCCATCTCCCTGGGCCTCTCGTTCTTCACGTTCCTCTTCCTCTACTGGCTCGTGCCGAACGAGGAGGTGGAGCCGCAGCACGCCGTGCCCGGGGCGATCGTGGCGGCCGTTGGGTTCGAGGGGCTGAAGTGGGCCTTCGGCATCTACCTCTCGAGCATCAACGACTTCTCGCTCTACGGCACACTGGGCGCGGCGATTGTGCTGCTGTTCTGGGTCTACCTCAGCGCCAACGTCTTCATCTTCGGCGCCGAGGTCGCGGCCGAGACCGGCCACGTACTGCGCCAGGAGCCGCGCCACGGCTACGAGGGCGAGGGCGAGGGCGACTGGAAGCGCTCACTCTGGAACCTGGTGCGTGGCCTCGCGTTGGCTGCGCCCATCTCCGAGGGCGCTTCATCCAACGGCCTCCAGCGCCGCCGCCGCAACGGCTGACTTCGACCGCCGGCTACGCCTTCACCAGCGACAGCATCACCGGCGCACCATCGAGCGACACCTCCGTGCGCGCTCCCTCGAGCACGCCTTCGGAGAGCTCGAGCGCGAGCACTTCACCCGCGATGTACTCGCCGTGCTCGGCGAACACCGCCGAGGCGTCGCCGTCTCCCGATTGCTGCCAGCCGACGTTGATGCGATCGGAGACGTCCAGGCCGACTTCGCGGCGCAGCTCCTGGAGGTGCCGCACGATTTCGCGCGCCTGGCCTTCGCGTTCCAGCTCCGGGGTGAGGCGGAGGTCGACGATCGCGGCGTAGCCTGACTCCTCGGCGGCCGACCAACCCTCGGACGCCTCGACCTCGACGAGGAGGTCGGCGGCCGTCAGTTCGTGGCTCTCGATCGGGATCGCCGCACCGCTGCGCATCGCGCTCGCGACCGCCGCGGCGTCCGCCGCCTCGATCGCGCCGCGCACCGCGCCTAGCTCGCGACCGAGCCGAGGCCCGAGCACCGGCAGGTTGGGCTTCACCGTGTACCGCAGACGATCGCCCGCATCCTCGAGCACCTCGACCGCCTGCACGTTCAGCTCATCCGCGACCTGGTCGGCGAGCGCTTGGAGCGTGGTGCGCTCCTCCGCGGAGCGCGGGACCAGCACGACCGTCGCGAGGGGCTGGCGCACGCGTGCCTGCGCCTTCGACCGCGCGCCGCGGCCGAGCGAGACCATGCGACGCACGAGGGCCACGTCCGTCGACAACTGCTCGTCGATCGCTCCCGCATCGACCTCGGGCCAGTCGTCGAGGTGCACCGAATCCGGCGCCCCGTCGACCCGGCCGGCGACCAGGTTCTGGTACATTGACTCAGCGAGGAACGGCGTGAACGGAGCGAGCAGGCGCGTGACGGTGGCGAGGCACTCGTAGAGTGTCGCCAGCGCCACCTGCGCGTCGGCATCGTCGCCGGCGCGCCAGAAACGCCGACGGTTCCGGCGCACGTACCAGTTCGACAATTGCTCCACGAACGCTTCGATTGGGCGCGCACCCTCGGTCGGCTCGAACGCTTCGAGACCGTTGGTCACGCGCCGGACCGTCTGGTGCAACTCTGACCGGATCCAGCGATCGAGATCGCTGCGCTCGTCGTCGCTCGGCGCGGCCGCCGAGGCATCGAACTCGGCGATGTTCGCGTAGGTCACGAAGAACGAGTACGTGTTCCACAGCGTCGAGATGAAGCGGCGCGATGATTCGGCGACCAGTTGCTCGGAGAAGCGCCGTGAGTTGCCCGCTGGCGAGGCCGTGTACATGTACCAGCGCGTCGCGTCCGCTCCCAGGTGGTCGAGCACCTCGAAGGGATCGACCACGTTGCCGAGCGACTTCGACATCTTGCGCCCCTCGTCGTCGAGGATGTGGCCGTGGGAGATTACGTTGCGGAAGGCGATGCCCTCCGGCACGTCCTCGGTGCGGTTGAGCAGGGTCGCCAGGGCGTGGAGCGTGTAGAACCAGCCGCGCGTCTGGTCGACGCCCTCGCAGATGAAGTCCGCGGGGAAGCGTAAATCGAACGTCTCACTGTTCTCGAACGGATAGTGCCACTGCGCGTACGGCATCGCCCCCGAGTCGAACCAGGCGTCGGCCACTTCCGGCGTGCGTCGCTTCGTGCCACCGCAGTGCTCGCAGCCCAGCTCGACGGCGTCGACGTACGGCCGATGCGGGTCGAGCTCGCCATCGTCGTGGTAGAGCTGGTCCGTAGTGCCCGGGCGCGCCCGTTCGAGGAGCTCCTCGTACGAGCCGATGCAGGTCACGTCGCCACAGAGCTCGCAGACCCAGAGTGGCAGCGGCGTGCCCCAGTAGCGCTCACGCGAGACCGCCCAGTCGACGTTGCCGTCGAGCCAGCCGCCGAAGCGGCCGTCCCGGGTGTGCTCCGGCACCCAGCGGATCTCCTGGTTGTTCTGGACGAGGCGGTCCTGCACGGCCGTGGTGCGGATGTACCAGGAGGGCTTGGCGTAGTAGAGCACCGGCGTGTCGCAGCGCCAGCAGAAGGGGTAGGTGTGGCGGATGCCCTCTGACTTGAAGAGAAGCCCGCGCTCGTCGAGGTCGCGCATGATCATCGTGTCCGCCTCCTTGGCGAACACGCCGTCCCCCGGCCCGCCGACCATGGTGCCGTCGAGGTTGACCGGCTGGAGGAACATCAGCCCCTCCTCGCGGCCCATCGCGAAGTCCTCGTCGCCGAAGGCTGGGGCGACGTGCAGCACGCCGGTGCCTTCCCCCGTCGTGACCGCGGCGGAGCCGAGGATCCGGCGCTCAGGGAGCGGCTCGTTCGCCTTGGGCGCTTGCGTGCGCCCTTCGACGAAGCGCAGTGGCTCCACGCCCTCCCACGAGGTGGCGTCGAACAGCGGCTCGTATGTGAGACCGATCAGCGCCGTGCCCGGCACCGTGCCCAGCACCTCGTGCTCCGCGTCGATCATCGACGCAACGAGCTCGCCCGCGAGGATCACCCGCTCGCGGTTGCCATCACGGTCGTCAAGCTCGACGAGCGCATAGTCGCCATCGGGCAGCACGGCCAGCGCCGTGTTACCGGAGAGCGTCCACGGCGTCGTCGTCCAGGCCAGCAGCGAGGTGGGGACGCCATCCTCGGCGCGCAGGCCTTCGCGGGCGCCCGCGTCCTCGCGCAGGCGGAAGCGCAGCGTCACACCGGGGTCGGGCGTGTCCTCCTGGTAGCCTTGTGCGATCTCGTGGCTTGAGAGGCTCGTCTCACATCGCGGACAGTGTGGCGTCACGCGGAAGTCGCGGAAGACGAGGCCGTTGTCCCAGAGCCGCTTGAAGATCCACCAGCCGGTCTCCACGTACTCCTTCGAGTACGTGACGTAGGCGTCATCCATGTCGATCCAGAAGCCGATGCGGTCGGTCAGGCGCTCCCACTCGTTGACGTAGCGGAACACCGACTCGCGGCACTTCGCGTTGAACGCCTCGACGCCGTACGCCTCGATGTCCGGCTTCGAGGTCAGGCCGAGCTCCCGCTCGACCTCGAGCTCTACCGGCAGCCCATGGGTGTCCCAGCCGCCCTTGCGAGGCACGCGGTAGCCGCGCATCGTCTGGTAACGCGGGATCAGGTCCTTGAAGACGCGTGCCAGCACGTGGTGGATGCCCGGGCTGCCGTTGGCCGTCGGCGGGCCCTCGTAGAACGAGAACAGCCGGTCGGCCGGTCGCTCTTCGACCGAGCGCTCGAAGATGCGCTCTCGCTTCCAGAAGTCGAGGATGCCCTGCTCCTGCTCGGGGAACGACACGCGCGCCGGCACCGACTCGAAGATTGACATGATGCTGCTCCGTCTCCCGGTCGGTCCGCCGGCCCCGCCATGGGGCTCGGGCACAAAAACGCCCGCCCCCACCGGGACGGGCTGTTGCCCGCGGTACCACCCGCTTTGCGCTGCGCACCCGACCGAGTCGTGTGCGTCGCGCCACTTCCGCACGGCGGGCATCTCGACCTGTTTCGACGCCTGTCCGAAGACGGCAGGTCATGCCGATCGTGCTGCCCCTGGTAACGGTGGGCGCTCCGGCCGGGCCTACTCGACGATGGAACCTGCGTGGCTCATCGCCGTTCGGTCGGCAGCTCGGGAGGGATGTTCACCCCGCGTGGCACGCACCCGGCTCGCACCGTCCCGGGTTCGCTGAGCGGTCCGTCGAGGCGTTCCCGCCATCGAGGCCGCAGGGCTACTCGTCTCCGTCTCAGCCATTCGTTCTGACGGCGGCGCACCCCTCGGCAAACCGCCCGGCGTCACCATCGAGTGTGGATGCTCGCTCTGGGGTTGGCAAGTGCTCGGGCAGCGCCGTCGCCTAGCTCAGCGCGGCGTGCTCCGCCAGCACTTCTGCGATCACGCCTCGGTGGTAGGCCTGCTCGCGCGGGTTTCCGTCTGAGAAGCCGGCGAGCATGATCGCGGCCTTCCAGAGCGCCCAGCCGCGGGCGCGTGCCCACGTGCCGTCGTCGAGGGCGAGCCCGGAGCGGAACGCCTCGCGGCTGTCGCCGGCGAGGAACGTCCACGCGAAGGTGAGGTCGCAGGCCGGATCGCCGACGGCGGCGCAACCGAAGTCGATCACCGCGCAGAGCCGGCCGCCGGTGTCGACCAGCAGATTGCTGTGGAAGACGTCGCCATGGATCCAGACCGCGTCGCCCTCCCAGCGCTCCGCTCTCGCTGCGGCCCAGACGTCCCGCGCCGCGTCGCTGTCGACATCGCCTGCGAGGATGTCGAGGGCGTCGAGGGTCTCGCGCTCGTACGTCGCGACGTCGCCGCCGCGGAAGAAGTTGTGAAAGCCGGGTCGCGGCCCGCCGCTAGCGTCGAGGCGGTAGAGCGCCGACAGAAACGCGGCGAGGTCGCTGGCGAGGTCTTCGAGGTTCGCCACGCGCTGGCGGGTGGCAGGTTTGCCATCCAGCCAGCGGTACACCGACCAGGGCAGCCGGTACTCGGCCGTGGGCTCTCCCTGCGCGAGCGGCTGCGGGATCGGCAGCGGAAGCTGAGCCGCCAGCGCCGGGAGCCAGCGCTGCTCCTTCTCCACCTGTGGCGCGTAGGAGGCCGAGCTGGGAAGCCGCACGGACATCGTGTCGCCCAGGTGGAAGGTCGTGTTGTCGTGCCCGTCCACCTCGACGGGTCTGATCGGAAGGTCCGCCCATTGAGGGAACTGGGCAGCGATCAGGCCGGCGACCAGCTCCGGTGTGATGTCAGCCTTGCTCATGCCACCCCCTCGAGGGCGCGCGGCTAAGTCTTGTCCGCGTCGTCGTCCTTCACGACCTCGCCTACGAACTCCGCCACGGCAGCGACCGTGGCCGCGGTCTCCGCGTCGACCTCGCTCGGGCTCTCACCCTCGAGCTTCACGGCAGCGACCGCGGCCGCGGCCTCCGCGTCGGCCTCGCTCGGGCTCTCACCCTCGAGCTCCACGGCAGCGACCGCGGCCGCGGCCTCCGCGTCGGCCTCGCTCGGCCCCTCACCCTCGAGCTCCACGTCGGGGCGACCGGAGGCGAAGGCGACGCGGGCTGCGGCGGCTTCTGCCTCGGCGGTTTCCTGTGCCTCCTGCTTCGAGCGCACGTCGTTGTAGCAGTTGCTGCAGTACACCGGCCGGTCGCCGCGCGGGACGAACGGCACCTCGGTCGTCTGCGCGCACTGGGCGCAGGTGGCGACGTGCAGTTGCCGCGGCGTGCGGCCGCCCCACGAGACGTAGACGCCGTAGTTCGGTGAATCGTCACGGTCCTCGGGGCGCATCAGCTTGCGCTGGGCGCGGCACGAGGGGCAGCGCACGGGGTCGTGCTGCAGGCCCTTGCCCGCGTAGAATTCCTGCTCGCCGGCGCTGAAGACGAAGCTGCTGCCGCAGTCTCGACAGGTCAGTTCGCGGTCGGTGAAAGCCATGGTTACTCCTCGATCTGCTCGATCGGCGCCCCTTGTCGTCCGCACACGCGACAGCGCGGACGCACGTGCGTCCGCTCGACTCGCTCCCTTGTAGAGGTTGGGGGCATGCCCAGTATACCGCGTCCGCGAACGCCTAACCGCGCCCGGTCACCGCCATCACCTCGGCGCGATTCATCACGAACGACACCCCGATGTAGCTGAGCCCGCCGAGGCCGCCTGCGATCACCAACAACGCCAGCGACTCGAGGAACGTGGCGCCCTCGACGCCCCACTCGCCCAGGAGCAGGCGGACGATCACGATCACCTCGACCATCACCGCGGCCGCGAGCACCGTGCGGGTGACCGGCAGGCGCAAGCCGATCTCGTCCCAGCCACCGAGCCGGGTCTGCAGCAAACGCACGAGCACGAAGAACTCGATGCCCGCGGTGAGTGATGCGGCCAGCGCCAACCCCTCGATGCCAAACGGAGACACGAGGGCGGCGCTGAGGACGATGTTCAGCACCACCGCGGAGACGGCGACGATCACAGGCGTGCGGGTGTCAGAGAGGGCGTAGAAGCCTCGACTCAGGATCTCGATCCCGGCGTGGCCGAAGATGCCGATCGCATACAGCATGAGCGCGCCGACCACGATGTCCGTTGAGGCCTCGCCGAAGGCCCCCCGTTCGAAGAGCAGCCGCACGCTCGGTTCGGCCAGCACGAGCAGGCCGACGGACGCCGGGATCGCGAGGAACAGGATCGTGCGCAGCGCCCGCGCCGTGGAGTGCCGTAGCGCATCGAATTCGGACGCCGCGGCCTGCTGCGACAACGTCGGGAACACGGCTGTCGAGATGGCCATGCCGACGACGCCGACCGGGAGCATCATCATCAGGAAGGCGTAGTTCATGGCGCTGATCGCTTCGTCCGAGATGAACGAGGCGAAGAAAATGACGACGATGAAGTTGATCTGGGTCGCCGCCAGCCCGATCACCCTCGGTCCCATCAGTCGCAACACATCGCGCACCGCCTCCGAGGCGAACTCGAACGACGGCTTCCAGCGCATGCCGGCCGCGGCGAGCGCCGGCACCTGCACCAACAGGTGCCCGAGCGAGCCGATCACGACGCCCCAGGCGAGGCCGTGCACGCCCCAGCGGTCGGCCAGGAAGACGGCGCTGAGGATGATCGAGAGGTTGTAGATGATGGGCGCCACCGCCGGCGCGACGAAGTGCTGGCGCGCGTTGAGGATGCCCGTCAGCATGCCGCTGATGCCGAAGAACAGCGGCGACAGCATCATGAAGCGCGTCAACTCGACCGCCTGCGCCTGCAGCTCCGCCTCGCGCCCGGTCTCTTCGCCGAGGCCCGGGGCGAGCAGCGGCACGATCCAGGGTGCGAGCAGGAATGCCAGTCCGGCGAGGACGACGGTCGCGATCGAGACGAGGTTGAGCACGCTCGAGGCGAGCCGCCACGCCCCCTCTTCGCCCTGCCGCACCGCCACACGGCTGAACACGGGGATGAACGCCGCCGACAGCGTCGCGCCGGCCAGCACCTGGAAGACAAGGTCGGGTAGCCGAAACGCGACCCAGTAGGCCGACAGCTCCGGGTCCGTGCCGAAGGCGTCCGCGATCGCGACCGAGCGCACGAGGCCAAGCAACCTCGAGCCGATAAAGCCCAACGCGACGATGCCCGCCGCGCCGGCCAGCGACCGTGTCTGCCAGCGCGCGACCCAGCTGCCGCCGATGCCATCTGCCAGGAAGCGGCCGAGCGCTCGATGTGGCCGGTCCGGGGAGTTGGCGGGGGCGGAAGCCTCCTCGGACGGAGGCCCGTCTTCGACCGGCGGGCGTGGCTCGGAGTCGGCCATAACGCATCATTGGCCGCGCCCACCTATCGGGTCAATGCACAGCCCCGAAGAGGAGGCGGCGGGCCGGACGACACGCATAGACGCACCTCATGCGCGGCGCTACGATCTCTGTCCGCCTCAAGGAGGGGCGACCTCGATGGCCCACACCGTCCAGGCGCGCAAGCGCATCCGGCAGAACACCCGCCGCGCGGATCGCAATCGCCCGGTGCGCACACGCGCGACCAGCGCCGTCCGCGACGCCCGCCTGGCCATCGAGCACGGCGACGACGACGCAGCAGAGCTCGTCCGCGCCGCCCAGTCTGCCCTCGATCGCGCCGCCCGCCGAGGTGTGATCCACCCCAACAACGCTGCCCGGCGCAAGTCCCGCCTCGTGCGAGGACTCAAGGCCTCGCAGGCCGGCTAGCAACACCACCAGCGTCCTCCCGAACCGCCGAGGCAGGCTCGGCCGTCGTCCTGCGCGATCCGCGGGGTGCTCGGCTGCGGTACGCTGCCGGCGGATCGCGGCGCGCCTGTCAGCGGCGGCAGGTCGGGACACCGGATCCTCGAACGTTCGGCATCGTCGTCTGTAGGGGACCGCTGATGCGCGCCACCGTTTTTCATCGTCCCGGTCTGGTGACGGTCGAGGACCGGCCGACGCCCGAAGTCGCGCCGGGCGAGATCCGGCTGAGCGTCGCCGCGACCTCACTCTGCGCCTCTGATGTCCGTGTCTACCGCGGTGAGAAGCACGCCGAGCCGGGCGTCATCCCCGGCCACGAAATCGCTGGCGTCATCGACGAGGTCGGCGACGGGGTGACGGCCGTTCACGAGGGTGAGCGCGTCGTACTCTGCCCGATCCTGTCGTGTGGCTTTTGCCGCTTCTGCATCATCGGGCGTCGCAACCGCTGCATCAGCCGGCGAACACTCGGTTACGACCTCGATGGCGGCTTCGCCGAGCACTTGCTCGTGCCGGAGGAGCTGGTGACGAACGGCCACGTGCTGCGGGTGCCGGACGACCTGAGCCTCGACATCGCCGCGATCACGGAGCCCGCAGCCTGCGTGCTCGCTTCACTCGAACTCTGCCGTGTCGAGGCCGGCACCGCGATGGTCATCATCGGCGCCGGACCGATGGGCCTGCTGCACCTGCTGATGGGCCGAGCGCTGGGCGCCGGGCCGATCATCGTGAGCGAACCGGAAGGCCTGCGTCGCGCCGTGGCCGAGCGCTGGGGCGCCGACCTCGTGCTCGACCCGGGGCGCGACGACATCCGCGGCAACGTCCTGGACGCCACGGACGGCTACGGGGCGGACGCGGTGATCGTCTCCGTCGGCATTGCCGACCTCGTGCCCGACGCGATCCAGCTGGCGCGCCCGCAGGGCATCGTCAATCTCTTCGCAGGCTTCCCGCGCGACGGCGAGCCGATCCCCTTCGACCCCAACTTTGTGCACTATGGGGAGGTGGTCCTGACTGGCTCACAGAATGCCACCACCGACCAGTACCGGAGGGCCCTCGCGCTGCTGCGCACGGTCCCGCACATCGGGGAGTTGGTGACGAATCGCTATGACATCGAGCGAGCTCCGGAAGCGTATCGAGCGCGCCTGGAAATGGATGGGCTCAAGTCTCTCGTCCACTTCCCCGGCGTCGACCCGATCCGGGTCTGAGTCGATGGTCATGCCGGCACAGGATCCCCCCTCTGACCAGGGTGAAGACGCCGCTCGGACGACGCCTATCCGAGAGCCGCTCCCGGGCATCGGCCAACGCTTGCGTGATCGTCGCGTCACGCTGGGCCAGTCCTTGGAGGACGTTGAGAACGCGATCCGCGTCAACAGCCTCTACCTCCATGCCCTCGAGGAGGAGCACTACGACGTCCTCCCCGCGCCGGTTTATGCCCGTGGCTTCATGCGCTCGTACACCCGCTTCCTGGGGCTCGACCCGGAGGCGGCCGTGGCCGAGATGAGCGAGACGCTCCAGCCGCCGAGCGGGCTCGAGCCGCTGCCCGGCCTCCGCCGCAGGCCCTCCACGATGCTCGAGATCAACCGTCCGCTGCTGGCGATCATTGGCGCTGGGCTCGCGCTCGTCGTGCTTGTGCTCGCGGCCGGTGCGCTCCTCGGTGGCGGAAGCGGCATCGACTTGCCGGGCGGCGGCGGCGACTCGGCCGCCACGCCGGCGGCCAGTGCGCCTGCCGGCGACGGCGCGACCACGGCCGACGCCGGCGCCACCGTCGTACCTGAGACCGCAGACGGCATCGTGCCCGACTTCGTCGGCGTCGCCCGCTCGACGGTGATCGAGCATCTCGACGCACGCGGCGTGCGCTGGCTCGTCCTCGGGAACTTCAACGACGAGGTGCCGTCCGGCGAAGTCTTCCGCCAGAGCCCGGACGCCGGCACCGGGCTCGAGGACACCACGATCGTCACGATCTTCGTCTCGAACGGCTCGCAGGCCGGCGAAGGCTCGCCGTAGCGCCCCGGAGACGGTTGGAAGTTCGGTGACGCCAGAACCATGGCCGTCTAGCCTGTCGGGGTGAAGTACCACCTCGTCACGCTCGGGTGCGCGAAGAACAGCGTTGACTCCATGCGCCTGGAGCAGGCGCTGCGTGCCGGGCGGCACGTGGGCGTGCTCGACCCCGACGAGGCGGACCTGCTGCTCGTCAACACCTGTGGCTTCATCGACGACGCGATCGAGCAGTCGATCGAGACGGTGCAGGCGCTCGACGACGCACGTCGCGAGGACCAGCAGCTCTATGTCGTCGGTTGCCTCACACAGATCGCAGCCGACCGCGTGCGCGATGCCGTGCCGGCGGTCGATGCGACTTTCGGTGCGGAGCAGTGGGACGCCGTCGCCTCCGCGCTCGGTCCGGCCGACGAGCACTTCGACATCCCGCAGCCCGATCCGATGAACCTCGGCGCACCCAGCGCCTACCTCAAGATCTCGGACGGCTGCGACCGGCCCTGCACCTTCTGCATCATCCCGACAATCAAGGGGGGCATGCAGTCATCGCCAGTGCGCCAGCTGGTTGCCGAGGCGCGTCTGCACGCCGCCGCCGGCGCAAAGGAGCTGGTGCTCGTCGCGCAGGACTCCACCGCCTACGGCGAGGACGACGGCGACCCGGAGGGACTGGCGACGCTGCTCGAGGCGCTCGCGGAAGCCGTGCCGGAGGTGCCGTGGATCCGCTTGATGTACGCCTATCCCGGGCGCGTCACGGAGCGCCTCGCGGAGACGATCGCGGCGCTGCCGAACGTCGTGCCCTACCTCGACATGCCACTCCAGCACGGATCGGACGCCGTGCTGCGTCGCATGCAGCGGCCGCCGCTGCGCATCACGCGGCGCAGCATCGAGCGCGTGCGTACCGCCATGCCGGACGGCGTCATGCGCACGACGTTCATCGTTGGCTACCCCGGCGAGACCGAGGCTGAGTTCGAGGAGCTCCTCGACTTCGTCGCGGAGCAGCGCTTCGAGCGCCTCGGCGCCTTCACGTACTCGCCCCAGTCAGGGACGCCGGCCGCCGCTGAGGCCGGTCAGGTGCCCGAGGCGGTCAAGGACGAGCGCTTCGGGCGGCTGATGGAGCTGGCGCAGGGGATCTCGCTGGAGCACCAGCGGGACCAGATCGGCCGCGAGTTCGATGTTCTCGTCGAATCGCTCGAGCCGACCGAGACGATGGATGGCGAGCCGATCTCGGTGGGCCGCACCTGGCGCGACGCGCCCGAGGTGGATGGCCTGGCGCTGCTCAAGGGCGTGCACGCGACGGGCGACCTGGTCCCCGCACGCATCGACGGCGCGCTGCCTTACGACCTGCTCTGCACACCCTTGAGGTGGCGGCCCTGACGCCGGAGCGAAGCGCTCGGCGGGCTCTTCACAACATTCTCGATAATGTTGACAAGGTAACTCGTCTTTGTTACTCTAGTCACGAACTCGAGGCAGGGCAGGTATGCCCCACCCGGGTATCGTCGATTCGGCCGCCCAGGCATCACGAGAGTGTTACGAGAACGAATAACGCGTTTAGCACAAACTTAACGTGAAAGTTCTCACATTCACTTGCCACTAGGGACCGCACTGCCGATACTCCTAATGTCGAGTTTGTGCAGAACGTCACAACTAGCTGAGCGGTCGAGGGGAGAGCCTTCGGTTGCACAGGAAGGAACCACTGATGAGCGTCCGTCACTACTACAGCGCGATTGTCCGGAGCGGGCGTCAGAACGTCCCCACCTTCGCGGAGTCGCAGCGCGATCTGCGTGAGCAGTACCGCGCGACCGTCGCCACCAACTTCAGCATCCCGATCTAGAGCAGCCGCTCTAAATCGGCCACCCGGCGAGGCCAAGCACCCCGCACCGGCCTCGCCGCCGTTAGTCCGTCCGTTCGAGCCCCGCGGTTCCCTCCGGGAGGGTCCGAACGACGATTCAAGAGGGCGCCCTCCCCCGTAGGGCGCCCTCTTTGCGTCCACCACCCGACCACGAGACCGCTCCGGCCGCTAGCGCAGCTCGCTCTCGAGCGTCAGCTCCTCGACCGTCGCGTCCATCACCTCACCGCGGCCGATCAGCTGGTCGTCGATCGCGCGTTTCGCATCCTCGAGGAGCCGGCGGGCCGCCACGAGATCGGGCGCGACGAGCGCCAGGCCGATCTGCGAGCGGCGCAGCTCGTCGTGCATTCCGACCTCGGCGACGCTGACCGAGAGCTGTCGGCGCAGCCGCTCGACGAGTGGGCGCACGACGCCGCGCTTCTGCTTCAGGCTGCTGGGGTCAAAGAGATGGAGCGTGACGAGTAGGACGATCGCCGCCATTCGCGACCTCCGCGATCCCGGTCGCTCTCGCGTTTACACGGCCCCGGAGGGCTCATGCTCGGCTTCGCCAGCCTCGTCCGGGGCTTCTTCGGCCAGCGCGGCGGCCGTCTCTGCAAGTACATCGATCTCGCCCGTGATCTCAGCCTCCGCATCCGCTGGCGTCTCTTCGGCGGCCGCTTCCGCCGCGAGCAGCGCTGCGACCTCCGTGTCGTCGAGGCCGAGTTGCTCGCCGATCTCGTGGGGCGGCAGGTCGACATCGTCGGGTAGCGGCGGAAGATCCGAGGCGCGTTCCAGGCCGAAGTGCTCGAGGAAACGCTGCGTAGTGCCGAACAGGCGCGGCCGGCCTGGTGTTGGAGCGCGGCCCGTCTCATGGATCAACCCACGCGCACGGAGGGTCGCTACCGCGCCGTCGCTGTTGACGCCTCGTACGGCGTCGATGCCGCCGCGCGTGACCGGCTGCCGGTAGGCGACGATCGCCAGCGTCTCCAGCGAGGCGTTCGACAGCTTGCGCGAAGCCTCCAGGCCGAGGAAGTACTCGATGTACTCGGCGGCATCGGGGTCGCTGACCAGCTGGATGCCATCGGGGCCTTGCTGCAGGCGCGTGCCCCGTCGCTCGTCGCGCAGGGCAGCGCCGAGGCGGTCGAGCGCGGCTCGCAGCTGCCGGCGCTCGACTGAGAGCGCCTGCGAGAGAGTCGCCTCGTCCACAGGATGATCGGCGACGAAGAGCAACGCCTCAAGGCGGCGCGGCAGTTCGTCGAGGTCCGGCGCCGGCGGCGGGTCGCCGCTGCGGCGTCGCTCCTCGGCGGTGGGCGGTGGCGTCTCGGCATCGCGCACGGCGGCGGCGAGACCGGGAGGCAGCTCCGCTTCCGCGGGCGGCTCCTCGACGGTGTTCGGGATGGCGCTCTCCGGCAGCTCCTCCGGGAGGTCCGCGGGCGCCTCCTCGGGCTCGGCCGGCTCCTCGGCGAGCGTCGATGCGTCGCCGTTGCGCGAGGCTGCTTTCGACTCATCGTCGAACTGCCGCGGGAACTGCCTGCGCTCGACCATGGCCACCTCCGGTGCGTCGTCGTTCGCATCTTGCCACGCCACGGCCGCGGCCGCACCGCCGCACGGCTGTCGAGGGCCGTCGCCGTTACGATCAGCGGCATGATCGTCGACATCCACACGCACATCTTCCCGGCGGCGATGATCGAGCGGCGCGCGGAGCTCGCCTCGATCGAGGCGAGCTTCGCGGAGCTCTACGCCGACCCGCGGGCGCGGATGGCTACCGCCGAGGACCTGCTCCGCTCGATGGACGCTGCGACCGTCGATGCCTCGGTCGCGGCCGGGTTCTGGTGGTCGTCGAGCGCGCTCGCCGAGGAGCACACGGCCTACCTCCTGGACGCCGCGGCCGCACACCCCGGCCGCATCCTGCCGTTCGTCCCCAGCCTCGCGGCTCCAGACGGCGCAGCCGGTATCGGCGAGGTGCGCGAAACGGACCCCACGGTCCTCGGCGGTGCGGGCACGCCACTGTTGGTGCATTGCTCGGAGGAGGTCGGCCACGCCTATCCCGGCAAGTCCGGCGGGCTCACCCCGGGCGAACTGTGGCGCCTCGTTGAGTCGCGCGAAAGCGATGACGCGTCGGCCCCGGTGATCGCTGCCCATTGGGGCGGCGGCTTCCCGTTCTACGGCCTGATGCCCGAGGTGCGCGCGGCGATCGACGATGGGCGCCTGATCTTCGATACTGCCATCTCGGCCTACCTCTACGACGCCTCGGTCTTCCGCGTCGCGCTCGATCTGGTCGGCGCCAGCGCTATCGCCTGGGGTTCTGACTTCCCGCTGCGCGAGCAGTCGCGCGACCTGGAGGAGGCACGGGCGGCGCTCGCCGAGGCGTCCCCGGCCGATCGCGACGCTGTCCTCGGTGGCAACGCGGCGCGGCTGCTGGGCCTCTAGCGTCGTGCGCCTCTTCGTCGCGATCGAGCTGCCCGACGCCTGGCGCGAGGAGGCGCGGCGGATCGGCGAGCATCTCGTAGCCGCGCTGGGCGACGACGCCCGGCTGCGCTTTACCGCGACCGAGCGTCTCCACCTCACCCTGCGGTTTCTCGGCGACGTCGACGAGGCGGTGCTACCAGACCTGCGCGACCAGCTCGCGCAAGAGGTGGCGAGCGTCCGGGTGCCACTCGAGCTGGCGGGCGTGGGCCAGTTCGGCGGCCGCAGCCGGCCCACGGTGCTGTGGTTCGGCCTGGCTGGCGACCTCGATCGCCTCGCCTCGCTCCACGACGCGGTTGAGCGCGCGGTGGTGGCGGCCGGGCGAAGGTCACGACCGGCCGCTGCGTCCGCATGTGACCTTCGCCCGCGTCGCGCGGCAGGCCACGTCGAGCCAGCGACGCGCGATCAGCGACGCGGTCGCCGCGACCGAGACGCCGGCGAGCGTTCCATTCGTGGCGCGCGAGGTCGCGCTGGTGCGATCGCACCTCGGGCGGAACGCCCGGTACGAGGTGCTGGCTCGGTACCCCCGGCGGTCGCCTTAGGCCGGGTTTGACGATCCTCGACGCCGATCCCTATGGTGCGGAGGAGGGATACAGGACTGGAGTTTCCAGCATGATTGACCTCATCGGGCAATCCTGAGAACGCGCCGCGGCATGCCGTGGCGTTTGTTGTTTCTGTGACGTTCCGCCACCGCCGGCTGAGGTCGCAGAAGAGCCAGGAGGGGAAATGAACTCGGGCATGATCGGCAAGATCGAGAAGGCGCACCGCTACGCGGAGGAGCACGACCGGTTCCGCTTTAGCACTCTCAGCGTGACGGTGCGCGGCAACAACAGCGACCACGAGGTCCGACTGAACGACGACGGCTGGCGCTGCAACTGCGACTTCTTTGATCACCACCAGGAGTGCGCTCATACAATGGCACTCGAGGTGATGCTCGATGGCATGGTGCCGGTCGGCGCGAGCGCCTGACCGACCCGCAGCCGCCAGCGCGCTGGCGGCGTGACCCACGACGAAGGCCCGGCAGACGCCGGGCCTTCTCAATGTTCGGTCTCAATGTTCGGTGCGGAGGTTCACCGCGCTCCCGCTAGCCCTCGAACGCACGCAGCACGAGGACGGCGTTCTGCCCGCCGAAGCCGAACGAGTTCTTGAGCACCGTCCGCACATCGGCCCGACGCGACTCGATCGGGACGTAGTCGAGGTCGCAGTCTTCGCCCGGGTGCTCCAGGTTCGCGGTTGGCGCGATCTCACCGGTGCGGATCGTCTGCACGGCCGCCACGGTTTCGACACCGCCGGAACCGCCCAGCAGGTGGCCGATCTGCGACTTCATCGCTGAGATCGGCGTGTGGTAGGCGCGCTCGCCAAACACCGTTTTGATCGCCTGTGTTTCAGCCACGTCACCCACCTCGGTCGCCGTTGCGTGCGCCGAGATGTAGTCGATCTCCTCGGGCGTTACATCCGCATCGTCCAGGGCCGCGGCCATGGCCCGCGCCGCGCCGGCGCCGTCGTCGGACGGCGCGACCAGGTAGGCCGCGTCCGCCGAGACGCCGTAGCCGAGCACCTCGACGTACGGCCGCGCGCCCCGCGCGAGCGCGTGCTCGAGCTCCTCGATGAGCAGCAGGCCCGCGCCCTCGGACGGCGCGAAGCCGTCGCGGTCGCGGTCGAACGGGCGAGACGCCTTCGCCGGGTCGTCGTTGTGACTCGAAGCGAGCGCCCGCATCGAGGAGAAGCCGGCCAGCCCGATCTCGGAGATGCCGGCCTCGGTGCCACCGGCGAGCATCACGTCGGCCGCGCCGCGGCGAATCACCTCCACCGCGTCGCCGATTGCCTGCGTGCCGGCGGCGCAGGCAATCGAGACGGTGTTCGTGTAGCCGAGCGCGCCGAGCTGGATGGTGACGTTGGCGGCGGCCATGTTCGGCAGCATCTTCGCGAGGAAGAGCGGGTCGACCTTCATGCCGCCTCGACGGTCCATGACGTGGACGGCGTTCTCGGTCAGCGGCAGCCCACCGCCGCCGTTGCCGATCAGCACCCCGAAGCGTTCGCGGTCGACGGACTCGGAGTCGAGGTCGGCGTCGTCGATGGCCTGGCGAGCGCAGGCGACGGCGAACTGCGAGAAGCGCGCCATGCGGCGGCTGACCTTGCGGTCCATGTAATCCATGGGCTCGAAGTCTTCGACCTGGCCCGCGATGCGACACGGATAACCAGTGGGGTCGATCTGCGTGAGCGGGCCGATGCCCGACTTGCCGGCGACGGCGTTGGCCCAGAACTCCTCGACGGAGTTCCCCATGGGCGTGATCACGCCCTGGCCGGTGATCACGACACGTCGACGTTGGCCCGCCGCCATCCGTCCGCCCCTTCCCCCGCTAGAGCGCTGGCGCGTGCTGGGTCGTTCCCGGTCAATCTTAGCGCCTGCGGGCGACGAATCGCCGTTAACGTGCGCCGAGCTCAGTGTCGTCGGTCACACCCAGCAGCGCTGCCCGCGCCTCCGCTACGGTGGTGAGCGAGCCGGTGACGAGGACCAGCCCACGCTCACCGACCTGCTCGATCGCTCGTTCGACCGCCGTCGGGATGTCCGCCGCGAGCTGCGCCAGCGCGCCACGCTCCCGCAGCGCCCGAGCCACGTCTCGCGCCTCGGCCGCTCGCTGGTTCCTCGGCGCGGCCACGATCACCTCGTCACCCTCGTCGACGAGTGCTGCAGCGAGGCCCTCGAGGTTCTTGCCGTCGAGCACGCCGAGGACGGTGATGCGGTGACGCGGCAGGGCGAGTTGCGCCATCGCCTCGCGGATGCGTCGCACCGCCAGCGGTGTGTGCGCGCCATCGACGATCACGAGCGGCTGCTGCCGCACGACCTCGAGCCGCCCGTGCAGCCTCACCCGTTCGAGGCCCTCGCGGACCGCCGCTTCCGGCAGCTCTGCGCCCTGCGTCTGCCATGCCAGCTCGGCCGCAAGGACGGCTGCCGCTGCATTCTCGGCCTGGTGGGGCCCGATCAACGGCACCTTCAGTTGCCGGTAGGTCCGCAGTGGCGTCTGCAGGTCGAGCGACTGGCCCTCGAGGGCCCTCGGGCGGGCGCGCAGCGCTGTCTCCTCCGCCACCTCGTGCAGTGCCACTCCCGCCGTCTCGGCGGCCGCGCG
Source organism: Dehalococcoidia bacterium (assembly GCA_965226785.1). GTDB lineage: Bacteria > Chloroflexota > Dehalococcoidia > UBA2979 > UBA2979 > CBDDEC01. The sequence goes on along the minus strand of CBDDEC010000003.1, from coordinate 290,995 downwards.
CACGACATCGAGCGCCGAGGCGCGCATCGGTGCGGCGACCGCGTGCGTAGCACCCTCGACGATCGCCGCTTTTTCGCCCGCGATCTCTGCGATCGTCTCGCCGAGGATCGCGGTGTGCTCGAGGTCGATGGGCGTGACGACGGCGACGGCCTTCGCGCGTACCGCGTTGGTGGTGTCGAGCCTGCCACCGAGGCCGACCTCGAGCACCTGCCAGTCGCAGCCCGCCTCGGCGGCGGCGAGCCAGCCCATCATGGTCAACAGCTCGAAGTAGGACCAGCCCTCGCTTCCCTTGTCCGCCAGCAGGCGCTCGGCGAGGGCCGCGAACGCAGCCTCGCCGATGGGCTCGCCATCGATGGCGATCCGCTCGCGGGCGCGGTGCAGGTCGGGGGACGTCTCGAGCAGCGTGTGGGCGCCGGCGTGGCGCAGGATCGACTCGACCATCGTGGCCGTCGAGCCCTTGCCCTTCGTGCCCGCGATGTGAACCGTGGCGCGTACCTCGGGCGATCCCGTCGCGTCGAGGTATGAGCGGATGTGGTCGAGGCTCCAGCGCTTTGCCTCCTCCGAGCGGCCCGAGCGCTCGTAGCCGCCACGCTCCAGGAGCGCCTGCACGGCGGCCATGTAGCGGCGGAGGTCGGCCTCGGGGGTGGCAGTCACGGCCGCCATGCTAGCGGCGCGCGCGCCTATCGGCGTGGTAGCGTCGAGGCCGAGGGGTAGGACTGTGGCTGAGGAGCACATCTGGACGCTGGCGCACGAGGTCGACGGGCAGCCCATGGCGCCCATCGATGGCGCCGCCGTGGGCGAGGAAGTCTCGATCCACGTGGAGGTCGGCGAGCGCACGCCGGCAGGGCACCGTCGCTTCCGCCTCTGGCTCGATGCCGCCGAGCATGGACGCTCGCTCGTCCCGCTGCTCTACGGGCAGCACCCGGTCGGCGACACGCTCGGCTGGGTCGAGGTGACGCACTACGAACACCAGCTACAGATGAGTGCGGGCACGGTGATCGAAGTTCCGGCGGAGATCGACCGTCGGATCGTCCAGCAGCTCGGCAGCCTGGTCCCACCCGGTGGTCACCTGCTCCTCGAGTACGACTCGCCCGGCCGAAGGATGACGGCGCGCGGGCTGGGGGCGGGGGTCCCGGCGGTCGCGACGCCTCTGGGCGCCGCGCTGTTCGAGGCCGGTTGTGGCGTCGTCGTGCGCGACTGGGGAGACGCCCTGGGCGGCCGCGCGGGCGCGCGGCGGCTGCAGGGCACCCGCGCGCTGCACGGCGCCCACGCCGAGGAGCGCGCGCGGGAGATGTTGCCGCTGCTGCGGCGCTTCCTGGCCGAGTCAGGCGACATCGAGTGGGATGTCCAGGCGGCTACGCGTGCGCTGGCTCAGGAGGTCGCGGCCTCGCTGACGCAGCGCATCCGCATCGCCGCGGGGCTCCGCGCGAACGTGCTCTGACCACGCGTACACGCCTCGATTGACCCGCCGCTCCGCCGATCGATAGCATGGGGCCCGGCGTAGCCGGCACACTGCTTCTGGCACCGAGGGCCAGCCGGGTCACCTGCAACCAGGGCCCGGCCGCGCGCACGTACCGAACGGCTCGCGCCAGGACGGAGCGGATCTGCGTGACCCAGGTCGAGGGCTTTGACGGCCCGGTCGACGGTATCGACTCGCCCGGCCTCGCGAGCACGCTGGCCGCGCTGGCACGCGCTTCGACGCAGATCGCTGCGCTCGTTCGCACGGGCGCCCTGCTCGACCAGCGCGAGGCGGGCGGCGATGAGAACGTCCACGGCGAGGTGCAGATCGCCCTCGACGTGCTCGCGACCGAGCGCTTTTCGGCCGAGTTCGCGGCAGCCGGGAGCGTCGCCGGCATGGCCTGCGAGGAGCTGGAGGAGCCGGAGTTCTACGGCGGGGAAGCCTCGGACGACCGCTACCTCGCCGTGCTCGACCCGATCGACGGCTCATCGAACGCCAATGTCGACATCACGATCGGGACGATCTTCGGGATCTACCCGGCCACCAGTGACGCTCAGGGGGTCGACGCCTTCCTCCGTCCCGCGTCGGAGATGGTCGCCGCTGGCTACGTGCTCTACGGCCCCAGCGTGTTGCTTCTACTCGCGACGCCCGGTTCGGTGACGAGCTACACCCTCGACCCCACAGGCGGCGCTTACCGCCAAACGGCAAGCGGCCTGACGATGCCCGCCGACCCCGAGTACTACAGCGCCAACGAGGGTTATGTCGGCCGCTGGTCGCCCGGCGTGCTGGCCGCCCTCGAGGTCGCGAAGCGCGGCCGCTCGGCCCGCTACGTCGGATCGCTCGTGTCCGACTTCCACCGCAACCTCGTACGCGGCGGCGTCTTTCTCTACCCCGCCGACGAGAAGAACCCGGGCGGCAAGCTGCGCGCGCTGTACGAGGCGGGGCCGCTCGCCTTTGTGTGCGCCCAGGCGAACGCTGTCGTCAGCTCCGGGAGCGAGCGGTTGCTCGATCGTGCGCCCATGTCCGTTCACGAGCGCACGCCGTTGTTCATCGGCCCAGAGCCGATCATCGCCGAGATCGAGGACGCCCTCGCGGGCGACTGAGATGTCTGCCACGCTCACCGTCGCCACAGCCGGCCTCGGCGCGATCGCGGGCGAGGGCGAGGTCCCTGCCGAGGTGCTGGCCGCCGTCGAGGACGCGCTCGCCGGGACCACCCTCGACGCCACGCGCGTCTTCGCCAGCAGCGGCGTCGTCGCGGTCATGGTGCGGCACGGCGGGGGCGAGGACGACCCGGACGTGCACCGGCAGCTCTGGGAGGCGTTCCGTGCCGGTGGCGACGCTGCCCGCGAGCGCGGTCTGCACCTGGCCGCGCGCGACCTGCTGGCCGATGCTCTGCCCTCCGACGGGCTGCTGGGCGCCGCCGGCCCCGCGGTCGCCGAGCTGACGTTCGAACCACGCGAGGCGGAGTCGGTGGTGGTGCTGCTGGCCCCCGGCGCGAGCGTCGGCAGCCTCAACGCGGCGCTCTACCGCGCCTTCGCCGACCCCCTGAACACCTCCGGCCTCGTGCGCTCGGCGGCGATGCAGGCGGGCTTTGTCTTCGAGGTTCACGACCTGCGGGAGCGGCGCAAGGCAGTCTTCCAGACGCCCGCGGAGGCCTATGCGCTGCTGGCGCACCTGGACGAGAGCGAGCGCTACGTGCTGAAGCGCATCGTCAGCGGCGGCACCGGCGTACTGGCCGCCTCGCTGGCCACCGAATCAAGCGAGCAGATGCTCGGCACCTCGATCGCCGGCGACACGTCGCTCGCGATCGTGCGCTGCCAAGGCGAGTTCCCGACGCTCGGCGACGTGCTTGAGCCATTCGCGACGCCGCTGATGGCCGGCTCGATCGGCGCCACGGGACGCCTCGGCCCGCTGGTGCCCACCGCCATCGGCGCGCCGCGGGCGCGTGATCTCGCGGCTGCGCCAGTGATCGCCGCCGGTGTCCAGGTCGACGCGACGATCGAGGGTCCGCGCGATCTCTTTGCGGACGCCGCGTTCGACGACGCCCGCGCCCGCGCCGCCGTGATCGCCGAGACGCTGCAGGCGCAGCGGGCCGCCGATGCCCCCAGCGAGCCCGTCGAAGCGCCGCCGCCGGCCGCAGCCCTCGTCGACCGCTGGACGCCGATCGCGTGACCCGCCGCCGGGTACTGCTGCTCGCCACCGGCAACGCCGGAAAGGTGCGAGAGCTCTCGGCGATCCTCGCCGCGGCGGGCTGGACGGCTGTCACGGCCGCCGACCGCCAGATCGCACCACCCGAGGTGCTCGAGTCCGGTCGCAGCTACCTCGGGAACGCGGTCGCGAAGGCGGTCGCCTACGCCGCCGCCTCCGGCCTGCCGTCGTTGGCCGACGACTCCGGCCTCGAGGTGGATGCGCTTGGCGGCGCGCCCGGCGTCGACTCGGCGTTCTACGGCGGGCCCGGCATCGCGCACGACCGCGAGCGCAACGCGAAGCTGCTGCGCGCCCTCGACGGCGTGCCGCGCGGCCGGCGGGGGGCGCGCTTCCGTTCGATCATCGCCGTGGCGCAGCCGGGTGGCGCCACGATCACGCGCGAGGGCGTCCTCGAAGGGCGCATCACAGAGACGCCGCGGGGTGACGACGGCTTTGGCTACGACCCCGTGTTCGAACTGCCGGACGGGCGCACGCTCGCGGAGCTCGGCGAGGAGAAGCAGGCGGACAGCCATCGCGCGCGGGCGCTGCGTGCGATGATAGATGCGCTCGGTGTGACCTAGAGGGGTCGCGCCGGCGAGCAGGCGGGGACGATGACGCACGACGGGCAGCACGGCTCGCACATCGACACGGACACCCTCGAGGGTGGCGTGGCGGCGGCGCATGACCGCTTCGGCCGCCCGCTGCACGACCTCCGCATCTCCGTCACCGACCGCTGCAACTTCCGCTGTCAGTACTGCATGCCGAAGGAGATCTTCGGTCCCGACTTTGCGTTCCTCCCGCGCGACGAGATCCTGACCTTCGAGGAGATCACGCGCCTCGCTCGCATCTTCGCTGGCCTCGGCGCACGCAAGGTGCGGCTCACCGGCGGCGAGCCGTTGCTCCGCGCCGAGCTCTCGAAGCTCGTGGCGATGCTCAAGGAGATCGATGACCTCGAGCTCACGCTGACGACCAACGCGACCCTGCTGGCGGCGCAGGCCGAGGATTTGCGAGCCGCAGGCCTCGATCGCATCACCGTCAGCCTGGACTCGCTGGACGACGCGACGTTCCGCGAGATGAACGACATGAACTTCCCCGTGGCGCTCGTCCTCGAGGGTATCGACGCAGCGGTCGCGGCCGGGTTCGAGCAGATCAAGGTCAACGCTGTCGTACGCCGGGGCGTGAACGACACGACGCTGCTCGATCTGGCGGACCATTTCCGTGGGACCGAGCACATCGTGCGGTTCATCGAGTTCATGGACGTGGGCACGACGAACGGCTGGCAGCTCGACGAGGTCATCCCCTCGACGGAACTGGTCTCGACCATCGACGCGCGCTTCCCGCTCGATCCGGTCGAGCCGAACTACGAGGGCGAGGTCGCGCGCCGCTACCGCTACCGCGACGGAGCGGGCGAGGTCGGGTTCATCACCTCTGTGACGCGGCCGTTCTGCGGCACGTGCACGCGCGCCCGGCTCTCCGCCGAAGGTTCGCTCTACACCTGCCTGTTCGCCACGGCCGGTACCGACCTGCGCGCGCTGGTCCGCGGCGACGCCAGCGACGAGGCGATCCGAGAGCGCATTACCGGCGTTTGGAGCGACCGCGAGGACCGCTACTCGGAGCTCCGTTCCGACGCGACGGCTGATCTCCCGCGCGTCGAGATGTCCTACATCGGCGGGTAGCGAACACGCGATGACGGCCGACCCGACCCACGAACCTGACGAGCAGCCAGGCGGCCTCAGCCACCTCGACGAGGCCGGTCATGCGCGCATGGTCGATGTCTCCGACAAGGACGTCACCCGCCGCGAGGCGACCGCTCGCGGTCGCATCCATCTGCAACCCTCGACGCTGGCACTGGTCGTCGAGGGCTCGCTGCCGAAAGGCGATGTGCTCGCCACGGCCCGCCTCGCCGCGATCATGGCGGCGAAGCGGACGCACGAGCTGATCCCGCTCTGCCACCCGCTCCCCATCAGCGGCGTCGAGGTGAAGCTAGCTCCCGACCACGACGCCTCGACGATCGAGATCGAGGCGACGGTCCGCGTCACCAGCCGCACGGGGGTAGAGATGGAGGCGCTGACGGCGGTCAGCGTCGCGGCGCTGACGGTCTACGACATGTGCAAGGCCGTCGAGCGCGGGATGCGCATCGGCGACATCGAACTCGTCGCCAAGTCCGGCGGCCGCTCCAGCGACTACCACGCCGGTTGAACCGCATCGCCCGAGCGCGCCCTACTCCTCGCTCGTGTGTCCCTCCAGGTAGGCGGTGAGCGCCTCGATCGCGCCGTGGGCGTACGCGATGAACTCGCGCGGAGGCAGTTCGAGCTTCACGAGCTCCTCGTGCCGCTGGGTTAGCGAGTCGGCGCCGCTGGCGATCGCTTCATGATCGAGGCCGAGTTGCAGTTCGTACAGCGCGCCGTCATCGCCGACGATCACGCAGCCGAGCGACGAATGTGCCGGCGGCTCCACCTCGATGCCGTATGCGAACACCGCGCCGGGAAACGGCGGGAACGGCTGCACCTGTCGCACCAGGGCCGCGAGCTGCGCCCCCAGATCCTCAGCGGCGCGCTGCACCGTCACGTCGGCCAGCGCGCGCAGCTGGCGAGGATCGTCTGGCTTCGAGGTCATGCGCTGATCCTACCCGGCCGGCCGCGCATCGACGCTTCTCCGGCCGCGGCGATATGATCGCGCCGGGTCCGCAATCTCCTCTGGCCGTGGCGGGGTAGCGGGAGCGCGCAGTTGCACGCTGGCGAGCAGACGGCCCGCGCACGCCTCGACGCCCCGGCGTCGGGATCGCGAAGCGCGCCGGCGAGGGCGCTCTAGGTGTCCGTCTGGGTCGGTCGCTACGCCATCGTCGACGGCGAGGTCGTCGAGGACGGCCCGGGGCTGATCGACCGCGAGCGGGTCCGCGAGGACGAATCGGTCCGCCTGGTCGTGCTCTGCGAGCCTTCGGACGCGCGCTCCGCCGAGTTCTGCAGCGAAGTCGCCGAGGCGATCGCGACGCTGTTCGGCAGAGAATCGCTGTCGCTGACCGGCGGCCTGCTGCGCTCGATGCAGCAGGCGCACAGCAACCTCGCCGAGTGGAACCGGCGCTCGCTGCGCGAGCACCAGGTGTCGGTCGGCGCCACCTGCGTGGCCGTGCGCGATGGCGAGGCCACGATCGCGCAGGTCGGCCCCGCGCTCGTCTACGTGGCGACGCTGGAGGGCTCGCGCCGCCTCAGCACCGAAGAGCTGCCGGCCGCCTCGCCCCTGGGCGGCAGCGAGCCGATCGAGCCGCTGTTCTCGACGGTGCAGCTCCCACGCGAGCAGATCCTGGTGCTCTCGAGCAACGTCGAGGGATACGTCGACCGCGACACGCTTTTCCAGGTAACGACGAGCGGTCCGGAGCGCGCGCTGGCGGAGCTCTTCCGCCTGACCCGCGACGCCAACGACGTCACCGCGGCGCTCATCGCCGACCTCGACCTGGCGGAGGAGCAGGTCGCGCCGCCGATCGAGACCGACCCCAGCCTCGTCCGCGCGCGGCCATCACCTGTGATCGATACGTCGAGCGCGCTGCCGGTCGAGACGCCGAGCCTGGCCGAGCGCTGGTTCGGTCCGCGGCGGCAGCTGCCCTCGCTGCGACGGCCCAGCGTCAGCGACCGGGCGTCACCGGCGCGACCGCGGGTGCCGTGGCCCCTGGTCGGTGCGATCGGCCTCGGCGTGGTGATCGTGGCGCTGCTGATCTGGGTGGTTGGTCCGAGCCTCGTCTCCGAGGACCGCGACGCCGCCATCGCGGAGGCGATCGCGGCCGCCGAACTGGCGGTGCAGGAGGCGTTCACCGCCGAGGACCCCGGTGAACGCCGCGCGTCCCTCGCCCAGGCACTGACCTTCGTCGAGCAGGCGCGCTCCCTCGACGCTGACCCGGCGCTCGTCGACACAATCGCCGGCGCGGCCCAGCAGGAACTCGACCGCCTCAACGCCGTCGTCGCGGTCGAGCCGCTGGCGACGCGCTTCACCTTCGCCGGTGTGCTGACCGCGCCGGTGCGCGCGGCTGCACTGGTCGCCGGCGGTGGATCACTGTGGCTCCTCGAGAACGACCTCGGCCGCGTCTTCCGCATCGATCCGGACAACACGCGCCGCGCCGACGAGGTCTACGTGGCCGATGCGCTCTATGGCGGCGTCGCCGCCCGCGCCCCGGTCGTCATGACCTGGGACGACACCGGTGACCGGCTGCTGATCCTCGATGACGCACAGAACCTCTTCTCGCTGCCGCGTGGCGCGGACGTGCCATTCGCGCTGCCGCTGCGCGACGCTTCGGAACTCGGCGCGGCCGACGCGTTGACCTCCTATCTCGGCAACCTCTACATCCTCGACGGCGACGCCGGCGAGGTCTGGCGCTACCTCCCCGGTGGCGGGGGCTACGACTCCGAGCGCGATGGCCTGCTGGGCACGGCCGACCTCGGCGACGCGAGCGGGCTGGCGGTCACGGGCGATGTCTACGTTCTCGATGGTTCAACGCTGCGGCGGTTCGTGCGCGGCGTGGAGACGCCAGCGCTGCTGAGCGGCCTCGACGTGCCACTGGCGTCTCCGGGCGAGGTCTTGCGGGACGACGGGCGCGGGGTGCTCTACATCGTGGACGCCGGCAACCGGCGTGTCGTGGTGGCCGACCAGACGGGCGCCTTCCTGCGCCAGTTCCGGCACCCGGAGTTCTTCGACCTGCGTGGCGTCGCCCTCAGCGAGGATGGCGCGCGGCTCTACCTGCTGACGGGCCTCTCGATCGTGTCCTTCGATCCGGACCAGGAGCCGGCCGCCGCCAGCTCCCTCGCGCCGGAGGGGGCGTCGTCCTAGGCTGGACCGCGTGAACATCCTGGCGATCGAGACGTCCTGCGACGAGACCGCGGCCGCCGTCGTGGCCGACGGACGGCGCATGCGCTCCTCGGTCGTTGCCTCACAGCAGGAGCTGCACGCCGCCACCGGCGGCATCGTGCCGGAGGTCGCCGCGCGCGAGCATCTGCGCGCGCTGCTGCCCGTCGTGCGTCAGGCCCTGGACCAGGCGGAGTGCGGCTGGGACGACCTCGACGCCATCGCCGCCACCGCTGGGCCGGGGCTGCCCGGCGCCCTGCTCGTCGGGCTCAACGGCGCGCGTGGTCTGGCCTACGCCCGCGGACTGCCGTTGATCCCGGTCGACCACATCGAGGGCCATGTCAGCGCCTGCTGGCTGCTGGAGGAGGAGCCAGAACTGCCGGCGCTGGCCCTCGTCGTCTCCGGCGGGCACACGGAGCTGTTGCTGATGCCCGGGCTCGGCCGGTTTGAACGCCTCGGCGGGACGCGTGACGACGCCGCCGGCGAGGCGTTCGACAAGGTCGCGCGCCTGCTCGGCCTCGGCTACCCGGGCGGCCCCCCGCTCTCAGCGTTGGCCGCGACCGCCCAGGCGCGCACGCTGCGCCTTCCCCGCGCCTGGCTCAGTGGCAGCGACGACTTCTCGTTCAGTGGCCTCAAGACGGCGGTGCTGCACGTGACGCAGCAGGAGGCCCCGCCGCCGGCTGCGGAGATCGCGTGGGCCTTCGAGGAATCCGTCGCCGATGTGCTCTCAAAGAAGGCGGCCCGTGTCGCGGAGCGCGAAGGCGTCGCCTCGCTGCTCCTCGCCGGGGGTGTCGCCGCCAACGGTCGCATCCGCGAGCGGGTCCGCGAGCGCTCGCCGGTGCCGGTCCACATCCCGCCGCCCGCGCTCTGCACCGACAACGCCGCCATGATCGGCGCGGCCGCCTACCGTCACCTCGACGCGGCGGTCCCCGCCGAGACGCCGCTCGACATCGACCCGATCCCGCGTCGCAGCCGCGTGCGCTAGCCGCAGGTATTGCCGGCGGACCAGGTCGACGTGCCCCGGCGGTCGAACGACCAGCCGACCGCGGTGTGACAGCGCCGATGCTCGGTGGCCCTGTTTACTGGAACAGACACTCCGACGGTCCCTGGTCACCCGGGTTGAAGCCGGACGCCGCCGGTGCGGCGTCGAATCCGATCACGGCTGCGGCGACGACGAACAGGGCGACGCTGAGCGCGGTCAGACTGCGGATCAGTCGGGACATCGGATGGGCCGTTCTACCGCCGACGCGTTGGGCGGAAGTCGCTAGCGAGCTGGCATGACGACACTTGCGAGCGGCCGACCAGTGGCGCAACGGGTAGGTTTTCGCTACTCGTGGTATGGCGTGAATGCCTCATATCGCTCCCGAACGTCCGCGCGACAGCGGGCAGACGCCGCAGCCACCGCGCGAGCACCAGAGGTCCTGCACGTGCAGCAGTCCCTGTGCCGTCAGCGCGCCGCCGCCGAGGCTCGATCCGTCCGCGAGGAGCTGCGCGCGGAGGGCGGCCGTGCGGCCGTAGGGCCGTGGCGCCGGCCAGACGGCGGCGAGCGTGGCCGTGGCGCGCGCCAGAGCGGGATCGTCATAGGCGGTCGCCGCCGCCATCAGCAGCGGCAGCGCCGCGTTCCAGCCGAGCTCCGCGGCGCGCGCGCGGCCCAGCAGTGGTGAGCGCGCGTCGCCTCGCAAGGCCTCGATCAGCGCACCGGGGCGCCCGTCGAGTGCCTGCTGTCGCAGCGTGGTGAGCCACGAGCCGTCCGCTCCGGCGAGGCGGGCCGTCAGCGCCGCCGCGATCGTCGATGCGTCCTCGCGGCCGCTACGACGACCGGCACTGGCGCGCACGGCGCGCGTCAGCAGCTCGCTCCAGGCGGCGTCCCAGCCGCGGCGCTCGACCAGCGAGGCAGCGGCCCAGACCCGCTCCGCCAGCCGCCGCCGGCCCTCGGCACTCAGCGCCTCGCGCACACCCTCGACCCCGATGCCGACGCCGAGGCCGGCGCATGGCTCGGCGCCGCTCGGCCCCCGAGCGACGAGGCGGCGCAGCCGGGCCGGATCGTGGTGCAGTGCTGGCGCCACCTCGACCGTGGGTGCGGTACCGCCCCCGGGCAGCGCGAGGGGCGCTCCAGCGAGCGGGCGGTCGTCCTCCCAGACGAGGTGAAGGCGCACGTTGGCGTAGTTCGGATCGTGCGCGTGCCCGTGTGTGAAGAAGTCGCTGGCCCGCAGGTGCACCTCGATGTCGCCGGCGGCGACGGCGCCACTGGCGCGGCGGAACGCGGCCTCGCGGATGTCGGGACCGGCGCCCCGTCCGGCGCGACCGGGCCGCAGCAACGTCCAGCCCGCGGGCAGCACCTCGCCCGGCACACGGCCGAGCAGCCACAGTGCCGTCAGCTCGCGCTCGCGCAGCGGTTCGTGGGTTGGAGGTGTCGCGGTCCCCGAGGACCCGGCCGCGGCGGGCGCAGTCACACGGCGCCCGCTCCCGATACTGGCGGTTGCGCCTCTGACGACGCAGTTCCGATCGAGGGATCCGACGCCCCTGGCTCGACTGCTCCGCGCGCGGGCGGCGCGCCGCCATCCGCGGACGTGCGGGCGTCGTAGAAGCCCGCCTCCTCGGCTACCAGCGCCAGCAGCCGGCGAGACATGCGGCGGGGCGCGCTGTGGGCGGTCTCCCACTCGGACACCGTCTGCTGGCGGGTCCCGAGCCGCTCCGCCAGCTCCTGCTGGCTGGCGCCCAGGTGCGAACGCAACGCACGTACGCGCTCAGCGTCCCAGGCCTCGCCACCGCGTGGGCTCCCGGCCTCGTTCATTCCGCGTGCCCGCCCTCTCCAGCCCTCGGCCAGTCTACACGAAACCGTGTAGACTGGGCAGCATCGAGGTACCGCCTGCCGCGGCTGGCCGTTGTCGCTAGCACTCTCGGCAGGGGAGTGCTAGCATTCTGCCTCGCGTAACCCAGCCAAGACCGGACGGGCCGATGAGGCCGGTCCGGCGAACCCTCGAGGAGCTCCGACGTTGGCGACGAACGTTGTCCCGCTGACCGACCACATCATTTTGCAGCCCGTCGAGCAGGAGGAAATCACCACCTCCGGGCTCGTCATTCCCGACTCCGCCAAGGAGGCCCCCCAGCACGGCCACGTGATCAGCGTGGGCCCCGGCAAGCTCAACGACTCGGGCGTCGTCGAGAAGATGGAACTCGCCTCTGGCGACCGCGTGCTCTACCAGAAGTACACGGGCCAGGAGGTCACCGTGGACTCCGAGGAGTACATCGTGATCCGCTTCCAGGACGTCCTCGCCAAGCTCGAGGACTCCTAGCGACCGCCCGCGTGGCGAACACCCTCGGACCGTCCGAGGGCTGAGCGCACGACCAGCCGCTCGAATCAGGAGCTGACCCATGCCCGCGAAGACTATCCGCTTCGATGAGGACGCCCGCCGCGAGCTGCGGCACGGCGTCGACATCCTCGCGAACGCCGTCAAGGTCACGCTCGGCCCACGCGGCCGCAACGTCGTCCTCGACAAGTCCTACGGCCCGGCCGTGATCACCAAGGACGGCGTCACCGTGGCTCGGGAGATCGAGCTCAAGGACCGCTTCCACAACATGGGCGCCCAGCTCGTGAAGCAGGTCGCCATCCGCACCAACGACGTCGCCGGCGACGGTACCACGACCGCCACGGTGCTCGCCCAGGCCATCTTCCATGACGGCATCCGCAACATCGCCGCGGGCGCCAACGCGATCTACATCCGCCGCGGCATGGAGAAGGGCGTGCGCGTGGTCATCCAGGCGCTGCGCGACATGGCGGTCCCCGTCGAGGACAAGGAGACGATCGCCGCTGTCGCCGCCATCGCCGCCAACGAGCCCGAGGTCGGCGCCCTGATCGCGGACGTGATGGAGCAAGTCGGCAAGGACGGCGTGATCACGATCGAGGACGGTCGTGCCCTGGAGTACGAGACCGAGATCGTCGACGGCCTCCAGATCGACCGCGGCTTCATCTCGCCCCACTTCGTGACCAACGTCGACCGCCAGGAGTCGATCCTGGATGACCCCTACATCCTCGTCACCGACCAGAAGATCGAGCAGGTCGGCGACATCCTCCCGATCGTGGAGAAGGTGCTGCAGGTCTCAAAGAACCTGGTCGTCATCTGCGAGGACCTGGCCGGCGAAGCGCTGCAGACCATGGTCTTGAACAAGATGCGGGGCAATCTCAACCCGCTCTTCATCAAGTCGCCCTCCTTCGGGGACCGCCGCAAGGCCATGCTGGAGGACATTGCCATCCTCACCGGTGGCACCTACGTCACGAGCGACATGGGTCGCAAGCTGGAGGACACGCAGCTCGCCGACCTCGGGCGTGCGCATCGCGTGGTCGCCGACAAGGGCAACACCACGATCATCGAGGGCGCCGGCTCGGACGAGGCGATCCAGGCGCGCATCCGCCAGATCCGCGCGCAGATCGAGGACACCACACAGGACTTCGAGCGCGAGAAGATGCAAGAGCGCCTGGCCAAGCTGGCCGGCGGCATCGCCGTGATCAAGGCCGGTGGCGCCACTGAGATCGAGGTGCGCGAGAAGAAGTTCCGCGTCGAGGACGCGCTCTCCGCGACCCGCGCCGCCGTCGAGGAGGGCGTGGTGCCGGGCGGCGGCGTCGCCTTCCTGCGCGTGCAGCCCTCGCTGGAGCCGCTGCTCGAGACGCTCGAGAGCCACGAGGAGCGCATCGGCGTCCAGATCCTGTACAAGGCGCTCGAGGCGCCCCTGCGCCAGATCGTCGAGAACGCCGGTCGTGAGGCCTCCGTCATCGTCGAGGACGTGCGCGCCGCCGCACCGCGCATCGGCTACGACGCCGCCGGCGAGGCGATGGGCGACATGTTCGACCTCGGCATCATCGACCCGGTGAAGGTGAGCCGCGCGGCGGTCGAGAACGCGATCTCCGTGGCCGCGCTGATGCTCACCACCGAGGTTGCGATCGGAGAGATCCCCGAGCCCAAGGCCATGGGCGAGGCGCCGTACGACCCGGACATGCTCTAGCGCGAGCGTCACGCCATGAACAGACCACGGGCCGCCCGCGAGGGCGGCCCGTGCTGCGTCTGAACGTCCGAGCGGAGGGCCCGAGGGCAGTCCGCTCGCCGGCCCTAGCCTTCGAGGAGCGCCACGCCCGCCTCGAACACCGCGCGTTCGACGGCTGTGCTCAGGCCCTCGACGGCGGCGGCGGCGGGGAGCGTCGTCAGGTCATCGATCAACGGTCCGGCCACGGGCTCGCCGGAGGCACGGGCGGCGATCGGGCGCAGCCAGCCCACGCCGTCACCGCCGAAGCGGGGATGCGCCATACGCACCGGCCACCGCTCCTCGCTGCGCAGCGCCGAGCCCACGAGGGCGACACCGAAGGAACTACGCAGCATCGCCTCGACCGCGTGGTCGAGGCCCTCGCCGGCGTGCGGCGGCGAAATCGCTGGCAGCGAGGGGTGCGGCCAGTCGCTCCAGCTGACGAGCAGGTAGTGGCCCGGCTCCTCGCTGCGCTGGACGACCAGCAACCAGCGCTCGGGCGCGGCGTCGCGGTCGACCATCGTGGGCCTCGCCGGGCCTAGGCGAGCGAGAGCGCGGCCGAGAGATCGGCGACGCCGCAGGGACCGACCGAGGCGAGGTGGATCGCCTCATCGCGCAGCAGCCGGTTGGCCACCCGCTCGACGTCTTCGATCGTGACGGCCATGGTCCGCTCCGCCAGCTGCACCGGACGTTCGAGGTCCAGGTCGAGGATGGACTGCGACCCGTACAACGAGGAAACCGCGCGGGTGTCTTCGATCCGCAGCTCGAGGCGCGAGCGGGCCACTTCCTTCGCGCGCTGCAGCTCCTCGGCGGCGATCGGTTGGCGTGCGCGCGCCAGCTCCTTCGAAATCTCGTGCACCGCCTCGATGGCGTGGCTCGGGTCGACGCCGGCGTACACGCCAAACATGCCGGTGTCGAGCAGGTGACCGACGTAGGTGTGGATGTCGTAGCAGAGCCCCAGCTCCTCGCGCAGACGCGCGAACAGCCTCGAGGACATGCCCTCGCCGAGGACGATCGAGAGCAGGTCGGCGGCGTAGCGGTCGGGGTCGTGGATGCTGAGCGCCGGCACGCCGATCGTGAGGTGGACCTGCTCCGTCTCCTTCTCGATCGCGGCCGCGCGTTCACCCTGTGTGCCCCTGTCACGCACCCACTCGCGTGGCGAGCCAGCGGGCCACGTGCCCATCAGCCGCTCGACGACCTCCGTCGCCTCGGCGTCGTCGACGGCGCCCGCCAGCGAGACGACCGCGCCGTTCGCCACGTACTGCTGGCAGTAGTAGTCGAAGATGCGGTCGCGCGGCATCGCAGTCACCGAGGCGACGGTCCCGGCTATGTCGCGCCCGTGCGGCTGGTCTGGCCACAACAGCTCGTCGAGCAGGACGCCCGACTGCTCGCCGGGCGAGTCCTCGACGGCGGCCAACTCCTCGAGGATCACGCCTCGTTCGCGTTCGACCTCGCTGTCCACGAACAGCGACTCGCGCAGCATGTCGGCGAGCAGGTCGAGTGCCGGTTCGAGTCGCCCCGCGGTGACCTTGCCGTAGTAGACGGTGAACTCGCGGTTGGTGGCGGCGTTGATCGTGCCGCCCAGGCCGTCGATCTCGCGCGACACGTCCATCGCATGCGGTCGGCGCGGCGTGCCCTTGAAACAGAGGTGCTCGAGGAAGTGGGCGAGCCCCGCCTCCTCCTCCGTCGGTTCGAAGCGCGAGCCCGCAGCGAGGTAGACCGAGATGCCCACCGACCGCGCGTGCGGCATCGGCGTCACGATCAGACGCAGCCCGTCGCCCACCGCATGCACGCTCGGCGGCGCCAGCGGTTCGATCGTTTCGCCCACGGTCCCCTCTCCGCGCAGCCGTCCCGGCGACGCCTCAGCGGATGGTAGCGGCCCCCGACCTCCGGTCAATCGGCGGCGGCGGCTTCGAGCACCTCGATCGTGCCCGCATCGGCGTCGACGCGCACGCGATCACCATCACGGAGGCGGTCAGTCGCGTCGTTGCAGCCGACGACGGCCGGCAGCCCGAACTCGCGCGCGATGATCGCGGCGTGCGAGAGCGGGTTGCCGTGGTCCGTCACGATCGCGCCCAGCAGCGGCAGGATCACGGAGAACGCTGGATTCGTCGCGGGCGTCACCAACACGTCCCCTTGCCGAATCTTGCTGAACTCGTTGGGCCCGGTCACGATCCGTGCCGGCCCTTCGTAGCTGCCGCCCTGAGCCCTCGTGCCGGTGATCAGCGTCGCCGAGCCTCCCTCGACGGCTTCCGTCTGTCGAGCGTTCCCCGGTGCGTCCGGTGGAGGCGCGAGCTGCTGCCACGGCTCGGGTAGCCAGCGCCAGGACACCGGCGGGGCGAGCGGCTCGCCGACCGTCTCTGGGATGTCCTTGATCGTGTACGTCAGCCGGTATTGATGACGGTCCGCCAGCTCCTGCGCCTTCACCTCTGTGTCCCCGCGCAGCAGCGTTGCCAGCTCCTCGACGCTGCCCTCGGTCGCGTGCTCGATGTCGTCGACACGTCCCGCGGCGTGCAGCCGGTGGCCGACCTCGAGCGTCGCGCGCCGCACGAGGCCTGACGCCGGGATGTTGCAGTAGACGTCACGTTCGTCTTTGACGCGGGCGAAACGACGGGCGTCGGCGTAGAGCGCATCCCACTCGTCGCGATGCTCATCCGGCACCTGGTCGCGGATCGACGCGACGAACGCCGGGTCCACCTGTGGGCGCTCGCTCTCAATCGCGGTGCGGATCGTCGCGACGATGCCGATCGGCTGCTCCAGGGCGAACGGCTCCATCGGCTCCCAGCCACCGATCGAGCGGTAGCCGGTGAGGCGCAGGTACGTCTGCATCGCCGCGCCAACATCGCCGTCGTGCGTGCGCAGTCGCTCGACCTGGTCCGCCGGGTCGCCCTCCGCGTCGAGCAGCGCGTCGGCCACGCCCGAGGCCTCGACGGCCGTCGCGACGGCGCGCAGCTCGGGTTCATCGCCGATCGACACCGGCGACGCACCCTGCATCAACGCGATCTGCTCGGGAAACGGGACCCCGGTGTGGCGCACGCTGAAGCCGTAGAACCGTTGCGAGGGGATGCCGCTCACGGGGTTGAGAATGTGGTGCATCCGCATCGCGACCTCGGACTGCTCGACGGTCGAGCGCAGCAGCGTCTCCAGTCCATCGTCGTCGAGCGTCGAGGGGTCGACGTCCGTCAGCGCCAGCGTCCGCCCCATCAGCCAAGGGCGTCCGACCTCGTCCCAGTGCTTGAGGTCGGTCTCCCACCGCTTCGTCGCCAGCGTCTCCTCAGCCGTGCGCAGCCGGAACTGCAGCTCTGGGCTCGCCGCGACCATTGCCTCGAACGCCGCGCGCGAGGTGTCGTCGTCGCCGGGTGGGCGGCTCAGCAGCGTGCGCAGGTGGATGTACTCAAAGCGCTGCATGAACTCCACGCCGATGCCGCCGCTGGGCAACCCGTAGCGCACCACCCCCGCCTGGCTGCCGGCCTCGATCGGGTCGCCGAAGCAGCGAGCGCCGATCAGCGTGTACGGCCGAGGGCCATGCAGGCCGTCGCTGGACCATTGACCGGGCCGCGAGGTGGTGAAAAGCGCAGGATCGAGCGAAGGCATGTTGTTCCCGTCTGGACCCGGAACCTGTTGATGATTGGAGGACGGTCGGCGCTACTCCTGCAGTGGCGTCGTCTGGTAGGCAGCGACCTGCCAGTGGCCCTCGCCGCCGACGAGGGTGGCGGTGAACCGTAGGTCCAGTTCCAACGGTGGCTTGCGGTCGACGGCGGCGCGGGTGATCCCGGTGACGACCGCGGTGTCGCCGTAGCGCTCCTCGTTCGTGCGCTCGAACTCGAAGCGCGTGTAGCGCCGGCCGGCACTGAAGGCGGCCAGCACGTCGGCCCGTGTCTCGTGCATCGAGTTGCTGTGGGTGTACGTCATCGCCTCGGTGGTCAGGTCACCCCAACCGTCGAAGTCCTGGGCGACCGCGCATGCGGCCCATTGCTTCAGCGTGTCGGTGGCGTCGGTCATGGTTGCTCTCCTCGAGGTCATCGGCATCACACGAGCTGCCGTGCGTCGGCGCAGCATACGCGCGGCGACGTCACACGCGTGTAGGGTCGATCACCCGCCGGCCTGCGCGGCCCGCTGCTTCGCCGCCGCCAGGTGCATCCGCACGACGTGCACGGAGACGCCGACCCGGCGCGCGATCGCACGCTCGTGCAGCCCCCGTCCGGCCAGCTCGAGGATGCGCCGCCCGTCTGCCGTGAGTGGCTTCGTCATCGCGCGTTCACACTTGCACCTCGACTGTGGCTTCGCAGAGCTCGATCGCGTCGTCGAAGCCGCTACGACTCCAGCCAGAGCACGTCGCCGTGGAGGTCGCCCGCGTGCTCCTTCGAGGCGAAGACGGCGTACTCCTCGCGCGAGGCGCCGATCGTGGTGGTGTCGCCGTGGCCGGGGAGGACCACCGTCGCCTCGGGCAGTGGGTGCAGCTGCGAGGTGATCGAGGCGATCTCCTGCTGCAGCAGCTCGTTCGAGCGGGAGTGCCCCGGACCGCCGGGGAAGAGCGTGTCGCCGGTCAGCACCGCGCCGCCGAGGACGAGGCAGATCGAGCCGGGCGTGTGGCCCGGCGTATGGCGCACCTCGATCGTGGCGCTGCCGACCTCGAACGTGTCCCCGTGCGCGAGGGGCTGGATGCTCCGCGAGTCGTCGAGGCCCGTCTCCTCGGCGCCGGCGTAGACCGGCGCGTCCGTCGCCGCCCGCACGATGTCGAAGCCGCCCCAGTGGTCGAAGTGCGAATGAGTCACGACGAGGCGTTCCACCGCGTCCTTCGCCACCGCCTCGACGATCGCCTCCGCGCCCTCCGGCAGGTCGACGATCGTGACGGCGCCACCGCCGGCTGGGCGCAGGATGTAGGCGTTGTTGGCGATCGGCCCGAGGGCGGGCAGCAGTTCGATGGTGACAGCGTCGTCGGCATAGACCTGGGGCATGGACTCTCCTCGTCGTGTGCAATGCGGCTCGGCGGCCGCGGCTAGCGCTTCCGCTTCCGTCGGCTCGCCTCCCACTCGTCGTGTGGCGGCACTTCCTCGCCGACGACGTAGAGGAAGACGTACGACCCGGTGTCGCCGAGGAACTTGAAGTCCTGTTTCAGCGCCTTCACCTGGCCGTCGAAGTCACCCTGCGCCGAGAGGTACTTGCCGAACGAGCCGTGCTCGGCGCTGCGGTCGAGCACCATCTGTGCGTTGCTCGCGATCGCCTCCAGCTTGCGCCGGTTGCGGATCACTCTCGTGTCCTGCTGCAGCTCGTCGAGGTCGTCCGGACTGAGGTTCGCCACCCGGTCGGCATCGAAGCCGTGGAAGGCCTCGACGATGTCGGGCCACTTCTTGTTCACGACATCCCAGGAGATGCCGGTCTGGAAGACCGATTTGCTCATCGCCTCCAGGTAATCGTCACGCTTCGGGCTCTTGATCTGCGGCGGTGCGCCGTATTCGCGTCGCTGTGGCATCGGGCCTCTCCCATCGCCTCGATCGGTCCGGGCAGGCAGCGTAGCGCACGCCGAGCCTGCCGCGGAGCGACGAGGATGACACGTTGACTGATCTACCCACGCTCCGCGCCGGGCGCTCTCGACACGCGCTAGCTCGCCTCGCCCAGCCCGACGCGCCCCTGCGCGCGCCACGCGAGCCCCTCGCGCACCAGATCGTCGAGCAGGCGGCGCACCGTCGAGGCGTCTACGCCGGCGGTGCCCATACGGCGGGTCAGCGTCGAGCGCGCCAGCGAGCCGTCGGCCTCGCGCAGTTCG
Source organism: Dehalococcoidia bacterium (assembly GCA_965226785.1). Classification (GTDB taxonomy): domain Bacteria; phylum Chloroflexota; class Dehalococcoidia; order UBA2979; family UBA2979; genus CBDDEC01. The sequence goes on along the minus strand of CBDDEC010000003.1, from coordinate 271,736 downwards.
GTCATGATGCGGCCACGCCACTCGCGGTCGGACCCCGCGAACGAGGTCTGCGCGCGGACTGGCTCCGCGCGTTCGCCCGCCGCGAAGCGTGGTCGCGCCGCGCACAGGGACGCGACGACGCACTCGTCGCAGCGTGGGCGAGGCACGCAGACCTTCGCGCCGTACTCCATGAGCGCCGGGTTCCACTCGGCGGCCGTGCCCGGTCGCAGCAATCGCGTCGCCGCCACCTCCAGGTCGCTCGCGCGCGACTCCTTCGCTGGCTGCAGGTCGCCGAGGACGACACGCCCGACGAACCGGACGATGTTGGTGTCGATGGCGACCGCGTCGTCGCCGAAGCCGAAGCAGCGCCGATCGCTGCGGTGAACGGCCCCACGCCCGGCAGCGCGAGTAGCGCCGCCTCGTCGCGCGGTAGCCGTCCCTCGTGCTCGTCGATGCAGATACGCGCCGTCTCGTGCAGCCCTACCGCGCGGCGCGGGTATCCGGCGCGGCTCCACACACGCAGCACCTCGGAGCGGCGCGCCGAGGCCAGCGCGGCCAGCGTTGGAAACGCCTGCGTCCAGCGGTCGTAGATCTGCAGCACGCGCGACATCTGCGTCTGTTGCGACGCCACCGCGGCCACCAGCGCGAGGTACGGGTCGCGCCCAGTACGCCACGGAAACGGCTGCCCGACCTCGGCGTACCACGCGAGCAGCGCCGAGCGGATGCGGCCCAGCCGCTGCGGTGTCAGCGGCCTAGGCAGCGTCGGGAGGTCGGCGGCGGGGGTGCGGACGGGCATCGAGCGTGACGATACCAGCGCTGCCGCGAGTGGAGCGGGCGTGACAAGGCCGCGGGCGCATTTCGCGCCCGCGGCCGATGTCGCTTCAGTGGCGTCGCCTAGCTGCGCGACGACCCCAGGGCGATGCGCTGCGTGGCCAGCCGCGCGCCGCCGACGAGGGCGATCGCGACCAGGGCGAACAGCGCGAGCGTCGCGGTCGATGTTGACGACTCGCCAACGAGACCCGCGTTGCCCGTCGCGCTCGGCTCAACCGTGCCACCGGCGGACTGCACCAGCGCGGCCGCCTCGGCGACCTTCGCCGCGGTCGCGCCCAGCGCCGTGTACGCCGCTGTCAACGACGCGCCGCCGTCGCCGGCGATGTCGTCCATGCCGGTCTGTGCCGCCTCGGTCTGGCCCGGTATGTCGGACGCGATCTCCGCAATCAGCGCGGTCAGGGTCGAGTCGGCGTCAGAGGGCAGTGACATCGCGCCCAGCGCCGAGGCGATGTCGTTGAATGCCGCCAGGTCGCCCTGCCACACGGCCATCCAGGCCGCATCGAAGATCACCGTGAAGTCCGCGACGATCTCCTCGCCCTTCTCGGCGAAGTCCGCGTACGGACCGCCGAAGGCGCTCAGCGCTGTGCCGAGCTCCGTCAGGTAGTCCTGCGCCTGCGCCTCCTCGCGCGGTGCGATCAGCACCGTCGCCAGTAGTAGCGAGGCAATCGTGGCTGCGGTCGTGATCCGCATCAAATTCGAGTGAAGCCGCATGGAGTCCCCTCTCCCGCACGCGCACCCTATCAGAATCGCGATGCGTTGCGAGCCCCGGGTCGCTGGACTGGATGGCCAGACGATAGAAACCGTATCGACAACCGCGGAGACTCTCGTTCTATGCTGGACACTGCTCCAGGTACGACAAGAGGGCCCCACGTGCTCCCCAGACCGCTCACAACGCTCGTGTTGCTCGTTACCCTCGCGCTCGCCTGCACCTTGAACGCCTCGCCCGCCGAACCCTCGCCGACCGCAGCCACGCCACCACGCGAGGTTGCACCCGCGCCCACCGCCACCGCGCCGCCCACTTCGACGCCCAGCGCGGAGTCCACGCCGACCGCCGAGCCGACGCCGGAGGTCGTCTGGAACGCCGACGGCCTCCCAGTCGGCATCGAGGGCCCGCTGATCGTGCTGCGTGAAGGCGGTGGCAACGTGGCGGTGGTGACTGTGGCAGGCCGGCGTCTCTCGCTGCTGCACTTCGGTGACGAGCGGGTGAGCGTGATCGAGCTGCCAGCCCCGTAAGCCCGGCGCGGCCCCCCTCGTGCGATACTGGCGCCGCGACCGAGGTCAGGCGCTGCCGGCGACCAGCCGGCTGGCAGCGGACCGGTCCGGAAACGAATCGACCGCTTTGCGGAGTTGACCAGTGACGACGCCCGCCGCGGCCACGCTGCCGCTGGCGCATGTGCTGCCCATCGGAGCCGGTGTCTCCGAGGCTGGCCGATTGACCGTCGGCGGCTGCGACGTGCGAGCGCTCGTCGAGGAGTTCGGCACGCCGCTCTACGCCTACGACGTGCACACCATCGAAGAACAGTGCGCGGCCTACGTCTCCGCGTTCCGCGAGGCGTACGAGGACTCCGCCGTGCAGTACGCATCCAAGGCCTATCTCTCGCAGCCGTTCGCGCGGCTGATCGCGGCGCAGGGCCTCGGCTTCGACGCCGTCACCGCCGGCGAGATCGAGGTGCTCCGCGCTGCCGACGTGGACATGGCCGGCGTGACCTTCCACGGCAACAACAAGACGCCGGAGGAGCTGCGCATCGCCCTCGACGCGGGCGTCGGGCGCATCGTCATTGACGCGGCAACCGAGATCGCCCTGCTCGACGGCGTCGCCGCCGCGGCGGACGCCGTACAGCCGGTGTTGCTGCGTGTGTCCCCGGGCATCGACGCGCACACGCATCAGAAGACGACGACCGGCATCGTCGACAGCAAGTTCGGCCTGCCAATCGAGACCGGCGCCGCCTTCGAGGCGGTGCAGGCGATCGTCGCCGCGGAGCACCTCGACTTCCGAGGGTTGCACATGCACCTCGGCAGCCCGATCTTCGAGCTGGAGCCCTACGACGCGGGGATCGAGGTCACGCTCGGCTTCGCGCAGATGCTGCGCGACGAGCTGGGCGTCGAGGTCAGCGAGTTCTCGCCCGGCGGCGGATTCGCCGTCGCCTATGGCTCGCAGCAGGCGCCCGCGCCGGCCGCCTACGCACAGGTGATCGCCTCGGCGGTGGAGCGCGAGTGCGACGCCCGAGGTCTCACCCGGCCGCACATCACACTCGAGCCCGGACGTTCGATCGTCGGGCGCGCTGGCCTGGCGATCTACACCGTGGGCGCGCGTAAGGAGATCCCCGGTGTCCGCACCTTCGTCTCCGTCGACGGCGGCATGGCCGACAACATTCGCCCGGCGATGTACAACGCCTCGTACGCTGTGCTCGCGGCGGAGCGGCCGTTCGCTGAGCCCGAGGAGACAGTCACGATCGCTGGCAAGTACTGCGAGAGCGGCGACCTGCTCGTGCGCGACGCGCGGCTGCCGCGGCTCGAGGCGGGCGAGCTGCTCGCGATTCCGGCTGCCGGCGCCTACCAGCTGGCGATGGAGTCGAACTACAACCTGGCCTATCGCGCCGCCGTCGTGCTCGTGCAGGATGGCGAGGCGCGCTTGATTCGCCGTCGCGAGACCGCGGAGGATTTGATGCGACTCGATGTCGACTGACACCAGTGTCGACGCGACCACTGCCACCAACGAGTGGGGCGTCCACGGCCAGGACCACGCCGTGGCCGCGCTGCGGCGCGCCATCACCTCTGCCCAGCTCGCCCACTCCTACCTCCTGGTCGGGCCGGAGGGCGTCGGCAAGGCCACACTCGCCCGGCGTTTCGCGCAAACGCTCGCCTGCGAGGCGCGCGAGGAGCGCGACGCTACGCCGTGCCTCGAGTGCCGCATCTGTCGCGCCATCGAGGTGCGCGAGGCGCCCGATGTGGAGCGCATCACCATCGGTGGTGTATGCGACGAGACCAGCCACGACCACAGCTCGGACAACTCGACCCGCATCCGTATCTGCCAGGTGCGGCGTCTGAAGCGCGTCTCCGCCCTCGCCCCATTTGCCGCGCCACGGCGCGTCTTCGTCATCGACGGCGCAAACGACCTTCAGACCGAGGCCGGCCACGCGCTGCTGAAGACCCTGGAAGAACCGGCCGCCGGCGTCGTGCTCATCTTGCTGGCGACCGACCTCGAGGATCTCCTGCCGACCGTGCGCTCACGTTGCCAGGAGATCGTGCTGCGACCAATGTCGCGCTCGGCACTCGTCGCCGCGCTCGAAGCGGCCGGCACCGAACCGTTCGAGGCGGAGCGCGTGGCGCCGATGGCGCGCGGGCGCTACGGGGCGGCCGTCACTATGCTCGCCGACCCCTCGCTGCAGGTGCTGCGCGAAGCGGTCGACGCTGACGCGCGACGGCTGGCGCGCGCCTCCCGAGGCGAGCGCCTCGACTACGCGCAGCAGCTCTCGCAGAACTGGCTGCGCGAGCGCGACAGTGTGTTGGCGACCGTCGACATGTGGGCCGAATGGTGGCGAGCACTGCTACTCGCAACCACCGATGTCGAGCCCTCGGCGGAGCTGGCCAGCGAGGTGGCCGCGTGTGACGCGGCACAGGCCGCCGGCGGCCTGACCGCCGTCAGGCGCGCTCGCGAGCATCTGCTCGCGAACACGAACCCACAGCTGGCGCTGGAGGTGATGATGCTCGACCTCCCGCAGCTGGCCGCGCCCGCGGGCGCACAGGACGGAAACGAGGCACGCACCGCTGCGACGCCGGTCTGAGGAGACACTCCGCAGGATCGACGCGGCGCCGGGCGCGTGCGAATGGAACGAGGGACAGCGATGGATGGGATTGTCGGCGTCCGCTTTGAAGAAGCCGGTCCGATCGCCTTTTGCGGCCCGGGCGACCTCGACCTCGGCATTGGCGACTACGTGGTCGTGCGCACGCCGCACGGCGAGCGCCTCGGCTGGGTCGTCGTCACGCCCGACCAGGTCGTGAACGACCCGCCGGAGGGGCCCGTCCGCGTCGTGGACCGCCTCGCCTCGGAGGCGGATGTCGAGGCGCATCACGAGCAACGCCGGCGCGCAAAGGAGGATGTCGGCCGCGCGCAGGCCATCGCGGCCCGGACTGACCCCCACGTCCGTGTCGCGAACATCGTCTACGACCTGGCGGGGGAGCGCGGCGAACTGACGTTTACGGCGCGCGAGCAGTACAGCGACGCCGACTGGTTGGGCCGTGCCGCCAGCGAGGCGCTTGGCGTCGAGCTCGAGGTGCGGCAGGTCGGTGACCGCGACCGCGCGAAGGTGCTCGGTGGCATCGGCCAATGCGGCCGGGCGCTCTGTTGCTCGACGTGGCAGACGGAGTTCCCCTCGATCTCGATCAACATGGCGAAGGAGCAGGGCCTCCCTCCCAACCCTTCGAAGATCTCGGGCGTGTGCGGCCGGCTGCTCTGCTGCCTCTCCTTCGAGATCGACGCCTACCGTGAGCTCATCGGCGACTTGCCGAAGGTCGGCAAGCGCGTATCGACGCCCGTCGGTCGCGCCCGCATCCTCAACATCGACGCCCTCAGGCAGGTCGTCCGCCTCCGTCTCGACAGCACCCGTGAGGTGATCGAGATCCCCGCCGACGACTTGCGGCGCCAGTACGGCACGACCGTGCGTCCGGCCGAACTCGAGGACGAGATCGAGGAGCGCCTGCGTCGCGAGGACCGCGAGCGGAAGGACAACCTGGTTGCCGTCCTCGAACCGGTTGACTCGCCGCCCGGGGTCGCCCGACGCCGGCCCGGCCGGAGCGACGCCGAGGGCTCGCCGGAACCACCGACCGACCTGAGCGAGGCCGGACGCACCTCGGCGGCCGAGCCGCAGTCGAAGGCCGAGGACGAAGGCGACGATGGTTCCGGACAGCGCCGCCGCCGTCGCCGCGGCCGTCGCGGTGGCCGCCGTCGTCGCGGAGGGCAGGGCCGCTCGTCGAGCTAGAGCCAACGCCGCCGCCGCCGACCACGCCGAGGAGGAGCAGCAGCATGGCCACCGTTGACCTCGACTGGATCCGAGCGCGTGTGGATGACAGCGGAGTGGCCTTCCTCCAGGTCGGCGCAGACCGTTCCGAGTACGAGTCGGGGCATCTGCCCGGCTCCGTCTTCGTCGATGGGTACGGCGACCTCACAACCGTCCGCGACGGTATCCGCGCCCTGGCCCCGACGCGTCCTCAGCTCGAGGCCACGCTCGGGCGGCTCGGCGTGCACGAGGGCCGGCACGTCGTCTTCGTCGCCAGCGGCAAGTCGATGTGGCCGTCGCGTGGGTACTGGCTGCTGCGTTACCTCGGCTTTCCGCAGGTCTCGATGGCTGGCCGCTCGCTGCAGGCGATGCAGCGCGACGGCCTCGAGCTCACGCTCGACCATCCCCGCGTCAGCCTGGCGAGCTGCCACCTCGGTGAGGCCGACCCCTCGATCATCTCGACCGCCGACGAGGTGCTGGCGATCGCCGAGGGCAACAACGCCTCGGTCGTGCTCGACTGCCGCACGGACGGCGAATATCGCGGCGAGCCCGGAGCCCACGCCGCTCCGCGTCTCGGACGCGTGCCACGCGCCCAGCACCTCAACTGGGAACTGCTCGTTGACGACGACGGCGCGTTCCTGCCTGACGACCAGCTGCGCGCGCTCTTTGCTGCTGCGGGCGTCGACGGCACGAAGCCGGTTTACCCGTACTGCGGCGGCGGCATCCGTTCGGCCGCCTCCTGGTATGCGATGCGCGAGATCCTCGGCTGGACCGATGTGCGCAACTACGACGGGTCGTGGGCCGAATGGGCCGCCCGCGAGGAGCTGCCCATCGTCAGTGGCTAGCTAGCCGGCGGTGGCCTCGGTGCCTACGCGCGCTCCAAGCTGTTCGACGTGCTCCTCGAGGTGCCGGAGGTGCCCCTCGACCTGCTGACGCAGCGAACGGCGGCCGCGCGCTGGGACGATGCCCGCGCGACCCCACGAGGCGTCGGGTGTGCCGCCCAGGAGTTCGACCGTCGGCGCCAGTTCGGCGCGGAGCAGGTCGACGAGCGCCGCCGCGTCGAGGCGGTCCCAACCCTCGGCTTCCACCTCCGCGGCCTCGTCCCACGGTTGGCGCACCGCACCGGTCATCCAGGCCGTGGCGTTGATGAACTCATTGTTGTGCCGCGCGTACGACACCATGTGCGCCAGCACGCGAATCGCCGACCACTCGCCTTCGGCGGCCTGCCGCGTCTCGGCGGTGGAGCGGCCGGCGAGGGCAGTCGCGGCGCGGTCGGCGACCATGGAGAGGCCATCGACCAGGGGCATGTGGCGCTCCGGTGCGCCGGTGACGAAGTCGATACGCGACATCAGCCGGTCTCCAGGATCAGCTCGAACTCGACGGGCGAATTGGCCGGCAGCGAGGTGACACCCAGCGCGAGCCGCGTGCCGACGCCGCGCTCTTCGCCCAGCACGTCGCGCAGCAGCTCCGACGCACCATTGATGACCGCCGGCTGGTCGGTGAACTCCGGCGTCGAGGCGACATAGCCGACCGCGCGAATCACGCGCACCTGCTCGAGGTCGCCCAGCAACTCGTTCGCCGCCGCGAGCGCGTTGATGGCGCAGACGCGCGCGGCCTCCTGCCCCTGCTCCACCTCGACGCCGTCGCCGAGGCGACCCGGGTGCACGATCGCGCCGTCGCGGACGGCGACCTGCCCGGACACGTAGACGAGCCCACCGGTGCGCACCGCGGGCCGATAGACGGCCATCGGTGCAGCCGCCGAGGGCAGTTCGATGCCCAGCTCCACCAGGTTCTCAGCAACGGTCACACGCGCCTCGATCGCCACTCCGCAGCCCTCCGACCGCCGCCGCTGGCGATGGTAGCGGGTGCCCGCCTAGAGCGCTTCTTCAGGCACGAGGCGTTCCACGACGCCTTCGAGCTCCTCGTCCGAGTAGAAGTGGATCGTGAGCGTGCCGCCGCCGCCGCGGCCGCGCTTGAGCGTGACGCGCGTACCGAGAGCGTTCTGGATCGCGCCCTCAATCCCCTGCGTGACCGCGAGTGGGCCGCGGTCGATCGCGCCATTGGTTGCGCCGTTCGCGGGGGCCTCGGCGCGCTGGATCCAGGTGCGGACCAGCTGCTCCGTCTGGCGCACGTTGAGCTTGCGGCGCGTCACCTCCTTCCACCCGGCGGTGCGCGACTCCTCGCTCGGCAGACCCAGGAGTGCGCGCGCGTGGCCCTCGCTGATCTCGCCCTGCGCCAGCGAATCGCGGAGCGTCGAGGGCAGGTCGGCGAGTCGCAACGTGTTCGCCACAGCCGCTCGGGACTTGCCGACGCGCTCGCCGACCGCGCGCTGGGTCAGGCCGAACTCGTCGATCAATCGCCGGTAGGCCAGCGCCTCTTCCAGCGGGTTGAGGTCGGCCCGCTGCACGTTCTCGATGATCGCCAGTTCGAGCAGCTCCTGCGGCGTCGTCTGGCGCACCGTCACCGGCACCATCTCGAGGCCCGCGGCGGTGGCCGCACGCAGGCGACGCTCGCCTGCGATCAACTGGTACGAGGGGCCCTCGCGCTCCGGTACCTCGATCTGTGAGACCAGCAGCGGCTGGATCACGCCGTGCTCGCGGATCGACATGGCGAGCTCCTCGAGGGCCTGCGGGTCGATCGAGGTGCGGGGCTGCGAGGGGTTGAGCGCGATGCGGTCCACGGCCGCCTCGGTCACCGGGATGCGCACGTCGGGTGGCGCGGTGGGTGGTGCGGTGGCCGGCTGCTCTGGTGGCGCCTCTTGCGGCTGGTCGTCCGGCGGACGGTCGGGGATGAGCGCGGCGAGGCCGCGTCCGAGGCCAGATCTACGTGCCATGAGACCCTCCGTACACCCCGCCAGTGCCGCTCCTGGCGACTTCGCCTGTCGTGCCATTGCCATCGCCTGCGATGTGACTCGTGTGGCCTGCCGTGAGCCCGGGCGCGATCTCGCCGCCGTCAGTACCGGTGACAACCGTGGGACGGGGCTCGGGCGCATCGACGGGCGGCGGGCGCAGCTGCGCCACCAGCTCGTCGGCCAGTGCCTCGTACGCCCGCGCGCCGCTGGAGTCCGGGTCGTAGCGCTGGATCGGCTCGCCGTGGCTCGGCGCCTCCGACAGTCGCACCGTCCGAGGGATCACCGTGCGGAAGGTGTTCGCGAAGTGGGTCCGCACCTCGTGCTCCACCTCTCGCGCGAGGTTGGTCCGACCGTCGAACATGGTCAGCACGAGCCCGCGCACGGTGAGCGCCGGATTGAGGTTGCGCTTGACCAGGTCGACCGTGGCGAGGAGGTGCGTCAGACCCTCGAGCGCGAAGTACTCGCACTGCACCGGGATCATCACCTCATCGGCCGCTGCCAGCGCGTTCACCGTCAGCAGGCCCAGCGAGGGCGGGCAATCGATCAGAATCGTGTCGTAGCGGCCGCGCAGCGGTGCGAGCGCACGCTTCAACCGGAACTCGCGCGCCATCAGCGTCACCAGTTCGACCTCGACGCCTGCCAGGCTCGGCGCGGCCGGCAGTAGCGAGAGCCCGGCCGTTGAGGCGGCGACGATCGTCGCCTCGAGCGGAGCATCGTCGATCAGTCCGTCGTAGAGCCCGGTCGCGTCCGCGCGCGACTCACCGAGGGCGGACGTGGCGTTAGCCTGCGGGTCGGCGTCGATGACGAGGGTGGACCAGCCACGCGCGGCCATCGCCGCCCCCAGCGAGATTGTCGTGGTGGTCTTGCCGACGCCGCCCTTCTGGTTGGCCAGCGCGATCACGACGGTCATGCGGGCCCCCTCGCTGGCGTTGAAGCACAGTCGCTCATCTGCACCTGCAGGCGTGCCTCGATTTCGGCGCGCGGGGGGAGTGACGCCGGGCCCGGGCGCTCGACCGCCGCGGTGGCGAACCCGGCGGCGAGGCGTCCGGCCGCTGCTTCGTCCGTGTCTGCACCGTCAAGCGCGAGCATGAAGGCGGTCGCGAATACGTCCCCGGCGCCCGTGGTGTCGACTGGGTGGCCGGGTGCGGGCGCGATCGGCTGGCGGTCATCGCCGCGCCAGATCTCCGCACCCGCCACGCCTCGCGTCAGTACGACGCGTTCGTTGTGCCGCGCCAGGCCCTCGAGCGCCCCCTCGTCCCAGAGCGCCGTCTCGTCGCTCGACAAGAAGATGCTCGTCGAGGCTCCGCCGAGGTCGTCGAGCACCTCGGCCGGTCGGTCGAGGAAGGAGATCGCGCCATCGTCTGCGCGGACGCGCTGGAAGCCCTGGGCCAGCACCCAGAGACGGTCGGCCGCGACCGCGTCGACGATGCTCGGGGCGTCGAGCTCGCCTGGCAGGAGGGGCGCCAACACGAGATCTGAGCACCCGTACCAGCCTTCGGGCACGCTGTCGCCTGCAACCACACGCTCTCCGGTGACGGGAACCCTGATTCGGCGGTCTCCTGCGGTCACGTCGTGTTCCATTGTGAGGGTGTGAGCCCCCTCGACGATCGTCAGGTCGTGTCCGTCGAGCGCCTCGAGGTCGGCGTCGGCCCCGGCGAGCACCACGAGCTGGAGCCGGACACCGAAGGCTTCTGCGGTGCGCGCTGCGAAGGAGACCGGCCCGCCGGGCCGGCGCTCGCCGTCGATGTGGTCCCAGGTCACGGGGCCGATCATCACGACACGCCGCGCCGCGGGGTCGTGCTCGGCCTCGGTCGGTGTGTGATCGGGCACAGGGGGATCGGGCACGCTCAGCTCCGCGTAGTGCCCCCGCCCTACGGGCTCACTCTACGCCGGATAGGTGCAAACAGGCGAGCCGCCCGGCACCCGTATGGGGCCTGCGACGGCTCGCGAAGTGCTGCGCTGTGTGTCGAGATCAGTCGGCGGGTAGCACCTCCACCTGCCGATGGTCGCCGCTGCCGACGCTCTCGGTGCGAACGCCTTCCTCTTCCTGCAACGTGAGGTGGATGATGCGTCGCTCTGCCGCAGGCATCGGCTCGAGGGTGATCACATCGCCGGTCGAGCGGACCTCCGAGGCGACCTCCTGTGCGAGTTCCACCAACGTCTGCTCGCGACGGCGGTGGTAGCCCTCGATGTCGACTGCGAAGATCGGGCCTTCGTTGTCGGTGCGGCGCGAGACCGCGGTGTTCACGAGGTATTGCAGCGCGCTCATGGTCTCGCCACGCCGGCCAATCAGCAGGCCGAGTTCGTCGGCGGTCTCGTCGTCATCCGCGTAGATGTCGAAGACCTGCTCGACCAGCCCCTCGCCGTCGCCCGGCGTCTCAGGGTCGCGCGCCGCGATCTCCGTTCCGGTGAGCCCGAGGAACGTCAGCACGTCGCGCAGCATCGAGCCGGCGAAGTCGACGTGGTCCTCTGACTCTTGGTCCGGCGTCTCCGGGAGCTCGTCAGGCGCACCCGGCACCGGCAACTGCTCCTCCGCTGACACGCCGACGATGCGCTCGACCGGCTCATCATCGCGGCGCGGGCGGTCTCCGTTGCCGCCGCGACCGCCGCGACCGCGACCGCCGCGGGAGCGACCGCCACGCCCTCGACCGCCGCGATCTCCGCGCTCGCGGTCGCTGCGCTCTCCACGCTCGCGGTCGCTGCGCTCTTCGGGAGGGCTCGATGGCTCATCCACCTCGCCGCGGGCACCGGGGGCGTCGTCATTGGCGTCACGCACGTTGCCATCGCGCTCGCCCTGCGACTGCTCGCCGCCGTCACGCCCGCCGCCGTCACGCCCTCGGCTGCCGCGTCCGCGGCCACCACGCCGGCCGCGTCGCCGCCCGTCGCCGCCGCCGCGACCCTGCTGGGCCGGGGTCGGCGCGGAGTCCTTGGCCGTGACGCGGACGATCGCGTCCTCGGACCCCAGTCCGAGGAACCCGGACTTACCTTCGCTGACGACGTCGATGTCGACCTGATCGCGACTGAGACCCAGTTGATCGAGAGCGCGATCGACGGCTTCGTCGACGCTTCGACCGCTCGTTTCCGCCACTCGCATCGGTATCTCCTTCTGTCTCGGTACCGTCCTCTTCGGACGCTGGCTGGTCATCTGTGGCGACAACGGCGGCCGCGGAGCGCGGCGCTGGACGCCGCTCCTTGGGCGGGATGTACGGGTCGAGCCCGATCTGCGCTCGCACGAGGTTCGGCACGAGCGAAGCAAACTCGAAGTCGCCAGGACCCACGAAGAACCATTGCAAGACGATGCCCACGACCGTGCTGGCGCCCCAGTAGAGCCCGAGCCCAGCCGGCACCGCCAGGACGAACCAGGCGAAGATCGCCGGCATCATCCACTGCATCATCTGGTTCATCTGCTTCTGCTGCGCCGAGGACGAAGCGGCGTTGCGCGAGGTCGAAATGCGCTGCTGCAGCCACATTGAGCAGAACACCACCACTGTCAGGAAGATGTTCCCGTTCGCCGACAGGTCGAGGAACAGGAACTCCGTGCTCAGTGGGATCGCGTTCTGAATGAGATCAACGTTGTAGAGACGCCCCGACAGACTGCCCACCGCTTCGGGCGTGTTGCCGAGCGTGATGCGGATGACCTGGTAGAGCGCGATGAAGAGCGGAAACTGGAGCAGCTGCGGTCCCAGGCACCCCAGCGGGTTCACACCCGATTCGCGGTAGAGCTTCAGCGTCTCCTCGGACTGCCGCCGAGGATCGGAGTGTTGCTTGCGGATGCGCTCGATTTCGGGCTGGATCTCCTGCAACCGCCGCGTCGAGTTGAGCGTGCGCAGCGTCAACGGGAAGAGCAGTGCGCGGCTGAGCAGCGTGAACAGCAGGATCGCGATGCCGTACGAGCCGAACGAGACCACACTCAGCACGACCATGAGGTTGATCAACGGGGTCTCGAGGAACGTCTGCCAGACGAAGCCGATTGGCATCTCTAGCCCCCCAGCTCGAAACGGCTGATCGCCCCGTTCGAGGGGTCCACGCTGACGATCTCGCCCTTCGTCGTGACGTAGATGACCCGCGAATCGACAATCAGCGGCGCGGCGTCGAACTGCGCGCCGTCCAGCTCCTGCGTCCAGACGGTCCGGCCGTCCGCGAGGTCGAGGCCTGAGAGCTTGCCGTTGCGATCAGCGACGATCAGCACCTGGCTCGCGATGATCGGCTGCACCCGGAACTCCGAGTCCGCGAGCACCTGCGACCAGATCTCATCGCCGTTGCGATCGAGGCTGTAGACACCGCCGCGCATCGTCACGGCGTACACGCGGTCGCCGGCGGGAAGGGTCGGCGCGAAGAACCAGCCGCCATCGCCCTCGAACGACCAGCGCTCGGCGCCCTCGTTGTCGACGTCGTAGGCGTGCAGCGTGCCATCGAACGTGCCGACCAGCAGCAGCTCACCGAGCAGAGCGAGGTCGGCGCGAACAGCGCCGGCGGTCTCGCGTTCCCAGCGCACGCTCGCGTTCAGACCTGGCGCGATCGCCGTCAACGATCGGTCGTCGAGGCTGGCGATGTAGAGCGTGCCCCCCTCAAGCGTGCCGCTGCTCCAGATCCTGGAGTCGCCGAGCGGTAGACGGTTCAGCACCAGGCCGGTATCCGCATCGACCGTCACGACCTCGCCCCGGTCGGTCGCGACATACAACTGCGAGCCGGAGAGAATCGGCGTCGCCACTACGTCGGCCTCGAGCTCAAGTGGCGCGGCCCAGATCTGCTGTGGCAGAGGGCCGCTGATGTCGAGCGCGACGACGATGCCCTCGAACCCAATCACGTAGAGTCGGTTGCCGTCGAGGATGGGCTGGGCGTAGATGCCGTCGAAGCTGAGATCGTCGCTGTCGGCCGGGAAACGCCAGAGCACTCGCGGCGCAGAGCCCTCGTTCAGCTCCAGCGCGGCCAGTTGGCCGTCGTTCTCGTGGATGATCAGCAAATCGCCGTCCCCGACCGGGCCGGCCCAGCCGTCGGGGCTCGAAATCGTCGCGCAACCGATGGCCAGCACTGCAACGAGCGCGGCAAACAGCGGTAGAAGCCGCCTCGAACGCAACCGCCTCGAAAACCCACGAGGACCTCGATCGGCCTCCCGGCGGTCGTGTTTCACGTGAAACATCGTGTCGGCCGCCGCCACATCGGCGCGACGGGCGCTCATCGCTCTGGCACCGGGTCGTAGCCGCCCTCGGAACCCGGACGGCAGCGCAGTAGTCGCTTCGTTGCCAGCCAGAAGCCACGCGCCGCGCCATGTCGTTCGACCGCGGTCACGCCGTAGGCGCTGCAGGTCGGCTCATAGCGGCATGCCGCAGGCTGCGCGGGCGAGATCAGCCGCTGGTATCCCCGGATCAGCGCCAACACCACGCGTGCGGCTGGGCTGACGTTCGAGGATTCGTCCGCGGTTGCAAGCTCGGCCGCGTCCGATGCGGCCTCGGCGTGCCCGTCGACGGGCGGAGCCGCATCGGTGGTTTCGTGCTCGAGGCCCGAGCGCTGCAGCTGCGCGTCGAAATCCCGGGAAAGCTGGACGAACGAGGCCTGGGCCGCTGCCGGCTGCGCCAGCACGACGACATCGCGTCCGCCGATGAGGTGGTGATCCGCGACCAACTCGCGCAGGCGCCTCTTCACCCGGTTACGCGTCACGGCGTTGCCGACGCGGCGGCTCACGGAGTAGCCCACGCGCGACGCCTCAAGATCGTTCGGGCGGTGTGCCACGTGGAGCAGGGAGCCGCGCACGCGACGCCCGCGGCGCATCACGCTGTCGAAGTCGGCCGCTCGCTTCAGGCGGGCCGGGCGCTGGGGCGATGCAAGCGTCGTGGTGTCGGTTGTGGTCATGAGTGGTTGGCGGTCCGGTGTGGGTAGGAAGTCGTGTCGGGTACGTGAGCGCATGCTCGTGGATATTGGTCTATTGTCGTCCTAGAAGCGGGATAGAACGTGCCTATTCTGTGGTGTTCGGTGGTTTACTCCTTGATGCTTCGTTATTCACCCAGAAAACTGCTAGACGGAGAGGCGCCTCCGGCCGCGCGAGCGGCGACGGCTCAGGATGTCACGCCCGGACCGGGTCGACATGCGGTGCCGGAATCCATGCTTTCGAGCGCGAGGCCGGCGCTTCGGCTGCCAGGTCCGCTTGGGCACGCTGCCCTCCTTCGAGGCGCCCTCGACAGGGCCGGTGGTGGGACGAAGAGAAGGCGCCGCTCGCCGAGCGACGCACCGGCCGAGTATATCGGCGGCCCGGGTGATGGGCAATGAACGCGGTCAGCTTCGACCCTCCTCGCGGCCGGCCCCCGTCACCCCCCGACACCCTCCCACGGCAGCGCCGGAACCTCGAGGTCGAGGTAGAGATAGCGGTACCAGGCGTAGTTCTCCAGCACGCGTTCGAGGTAGCGACGTGTCTCCGTGAACTCGACGGCGTAGAGGAAGCCATCGGCGCCCGGCAGCTCGATCTGCGTCAGCCAGTAACGTGCGTTCCCGGGGCCACCGTTGTATCCGGCCAGAGCGGCGAGAACGTTGCCGTCGAAGTTGTCGATCTGTGTCGTCAGGTAGTGCGCGCCGTAGCGCAGCGAGGTGGCCGGGTCGAACAGCGCTTCGAGCTCGAACGGCTCGCCGAGGTCGTCCGCGATCGCCTGCCCGGTCGGAGCGATCACCTGCGTCAGCCCCAGGGCGCCGGCGTGCGAGCCGGCGGTCGGCTCGAACGCGGACTCCTGCCGCACGAGGGCGTAGAGCAGCAGCGGTGGCAGATCGGATTCGCCGATCGCAGCGGTGACTTCCTGCGCGAAGGGGATCGGGTAGGCGAGCCGCTCGAGCTCCCGCGGCGAGTCGAGCCGTTCGAGGGGCGAGAGCGTCCCCAGCACCCGGACGGCCGCAATCAGCGCGATGTCGTGAAGCCCCAACAGGCTCGCGGTGCGCGCGACGGCCACACGGCCGTAAGGCTCGGTCTGCGAGTCGAGTTCGCTGCGCAGGACGAGGTGGGCGAACTCGCGCTCCTCGACGGCGAGCAGCTGTTGGACGAGGGGCAACCGCTCCAGCTCGACACGCTCCGACGGCGCGGGCCCGAAGCGCGCGAGGAGCCAGGCGTCCGTCTCCTCCGCGCGTGCGACGGTCGCGACGGGGGCCCACGCCTCCGGCCGCTCATCGCTGGAGGCGGCCGGAAGCGGTGAGAGCCACGCCGCGCCGCTGGCGTCCAGGAGCGCCGCCAGCGATGAGGGATCGAGCGCCGAGGCGGGGATGTCCGGAGCCTCCTCGCCGCCTGCCAGCGTGATGAAGAGCTGCTGCCAGTGCGCCGCAGTGGCGGCAGCGGTGCCGCTCCAAGCCTCGAGGAGCCCGCCGAAACGAAGCGCCGCCCCCGCCGGGTCGCCGCCGAGGCCGAATCGTACCGCTGCGCGCGTGGCTCCGTCCTGGACGAAGCGGCTGTTCGGGTACTCGGCCAAGAGCCGGTCGAACTCGGCGACGGCCGGTCCGTGCTCGCCCAGCTCCTCCAACACCCGTCCCCGCCAATAGCGCGAATCGTCGGCCAGCGGTCCGGCCGGCGACGCCTCGATCGACGCCGCGTACTGCTCGAGGGCGCGCGTCCGCTCCGATGTTCGCTCGGCGAGCGCCGCGAGGTAGAAGGCAGCGATCGCCAGATCGTTGGACGTCGGATCGGCGGCGATGATCCCCTCGTACAGTTCGCGTGATTCGGCGTTGCGCCGTCCGCGGTAGTACGCGTACGCCAGGTCGAACTCGCTGACGTCCGCGTCCACCGCGATCAGCGCGTCGGCCGCGGCGCTGGCCGCGGCACTGCCGGGCGAGACCACGAGGGCGCTGCGAGCCGCGTCGATCCAGGCCGCATCGTCGCGGTCGCGCAACAGCTCGGCGCGCCGCCACTGCGCGGCGGCACGGTCGTTCGCGCCTGCCGCGGGCTCCACCAGCACACCGCCGAGGATCGTCAGCGCGCCATCGATGTCGTCGAGCTCGATCAAGAGCTCCGCCCCGGCGAACCGAGCATCGACGCGCAGCGAGGATGCCGTCGAGCCGTCGGCTGCCACAGCCTCGTACGCATCCGCGGCGCGCTGGGTCTGCCCCGCGGCGACGAAGGCTTCGGCGGCACGGATGCGGGCGAACGGTGCGAGGAAGCTCGACCCATCGGCGATGGCCGCGAACCCGGCGGCGGCGGCGCGCGCGTCATCCTCCAGGACTGATGCCGCGGCCAGGTAACGGTCGATCACCGTGGGCGGCTCCGCCGTCGAGGTCGGGTCAGCCGTCGCCGTCGCCCAGGGCGTGGCGATGGGGGTCGGCGTCTGGGTCGCGGTCTGGGTCGCGGTGGCGGTCGCGGTCGGTGTCACCTCCGTCGCTGCCGGTGTCGGAGTCGCCTCGACGGTCGACGTCGGTGAGGCGGTCGTGGCCGCGAGGGGTGGTGGGGCGTCTGCCGAGCGCGGTCGGGCGGCGACGAGCACGGTGGCGATCATCACCACGACCAGGATCGACCATCGCCACATGCGTGGATCGTAGCCGGGCCTGACGCGCGGGGTGATGACAGTTCCCTGACGGTTGTCAGAGCCGCCGAGGTTTGCGCGCTTCGCCGGCGTGCTCGTCTCTTGGCGAAGCGCACGCTAGACTGCGGCTCTGCGCCGAAGGGCGCGGCAGCGGAGGACTCCGATGCGACGAGCGAGGTCGGTGGTGGCGGGAGCGATGACCGCGGCGCTGGTCGCGGCATGGCCGTCGGCGGCGCTGGCGTCGGAGCGTTCGCTGGCGACCCCGGACGACATGTTCATCGTCGCCGGCGCGACAATTCTCGGCCTGCTCGCCGTGTTCGGCGGGGCGGCCGTGGGCTATCTCTACCGCCGCGAGCGTGACCTCGACTGGGAGTTCCAGCGACCAGACGAGCCCACCGACGACGATCACTAGCGCGCGCAGCGCGTAACTGCGGCCGTCGAGAGCACTCGGCGCGCGGCTTGAAGGGCCAGTTTACGGATGCTTGAAGTCGGATCGAAGATGCCGGCCTTCTCGGTGCGCGACACCCAGCGCGAGGAGGTCACCAACGAATCGTTCGCGGGCGAGATCACCGTCCTCGCGTTCTACCCCATGGCGTTCACCGGCGGGTGAACCATGGAGATGCGGGGCTTCCAGTCGGCGATCGCCGACTTCGAGGCCCTCAACGCCCGCGTCGCGGGCGTAAGCGCGGACACATTCGCTGCTCAGGGCGGGTTCGCCGAGAAGAACGACATCACCTTCCAGTTGCTGTCGGACTGGCCAGACCTCGCCACGATCGAAACCTTCGGCGTCCGTCGCGAGGGCGCGCAGGTTGCCATGCGCACGACCTTCGTCTTTGACAGCGAGGGCGTCGTCCAGGCGATCATCGACGACCAGGGCGACATGAACGCGCACCCGACGGGCGCGCTCGAGGCCGTGAAGCGGATCGTCGAGGGCTCGTAGCTCGGCGGGGCTAGCGCTCCGCGACCGCAGCGCGGCGGGCCCACGCGACGGCCAGCTCGGGGTCCTCGAACACCTCGGACGGCAGTTCGAGCAGGTAGTCGCGGAGTTCTTCGTCAGCCATGCGAGGGTGCCGGCTACTCGGCGGTGACCTTGCCTTCGTTCATCGCCTCGAGGATCTCGTCGCGACGCTTGTTCATGCGCTTCAGCTTGCCGCGGAGTTCTTTGCGGAGTTCGGCGAGCTGATCGATCTTGCGCTCGACCACCTCCAGCTGCGCTTCGAGGGCCGCGATGATGCGCTCGGCGCGCTGCTGGCGGGCCGGCAGCTCGCGGTCGGGACGGAAGGTCGAGATGATCTGCTTCTGCAGGTCCTCCGCCTCCACCATCTCTTTGATCTCCGCGAGGGTGAAGCCGAGCAGATCCTGCAGGCGCTTGATGTACCCGATGCGCTCGATGTCGTCTTCGGTGTAGAGCCGGAACCCGCCGTCCCTCCGCTCCGGCGGCTCAACGAGGCCTCGCTCCTCATAGAAGCGAAGCGTGCGCTGAGTCACGCCGGTACGTTCGGCAACCTCGCCGATCTGGAAACGAGGCTCGTCTTCGGCCACAAACGGGTTCCTCGTGCTGCGCGCTGATGCGTGCCATCCGAATCGTAGAGATACGCGATCTAGCGCGTCAACCGCAGTGATTCACGCGCTAGAAGTCCTCGTCCTCGTGATCGTGACCGTCCGAGGCAGGCATCGGGACGATCGGCTGTGCCGAACCTTCGGTGCGCGTCGGTGGCTTCACCTCGTCTGCCGCGGCCAGCGTGGCTGCCAGGTCGCCACGTGCGAGGATCGCTGGCGCGCCAGCGTCACGCAGTGCGGTGAGCTGAGCGACGTCGCTGCTGTCGGTGGCGGCCAGGAGCGGCGCGTTCGCCCAGGCGGCGATCTGCCTCAGGGCCAGCTGCGCCCGCACGTTCGTCACCGCGGCATCCTCGACCAGCAGCGCATCGAGCCTCGCGCCTGCGAGCGGGCGCACCGTCTCTTCGCTCGCATCGGCGCCGAGGATGATCACGCGTCCGATCTCTTCGACGCTGAGCGCGCTCGGGCTGGCGGCACTGTCGTCGAACGTGAAGAAGTCGGCACCGGCATCGGCCGCCGCCTGCACCTCATCGCCCGTCGCGGCCGGGAGGACCACGCCCAGCGGTACGTCGCCGGCGGCCTCCGCCGCTGCTGCGATGTCGCTGGCCGCCCCCTCGAAGCTGACGGCGTCGGCGCCCGCCTCGATGGCGGCCGTGACCTCGGCGGTGGTCTGCGCGGGCGCAACGACGACGATGGCGCGCGGCGTTTTGGCAGCCGCGGCGCCAAAGCCGATCGAACGTCCCTGCGCGGCACCAGCGCTGCGGATGCGGTTGGCCAGTCGGCTCATCACGAACCCCTCGCTCGCTGCGCGCCCGGCGCGCTGCCTACACGGAAACGCCGCCGAGGGGCGGCGTCAAGACCGTCGAATGGAGCCGGCGGGGGGGATCGAACCCTCGACCTGCTGTTTACGAAACAGCCGCTCTACCACTGAGCTACACCGGCTGAGAGCCTTTGGGTGCTGGCGATTCTCGGCCTCGCGGCTCGTCAGCTCTTACCCCGCCAGCGGTCTTGCCAGCCGCCAGCATCGCTTCGCTCCAAAAGCGCGCCCATCGTATCAGCCGCCTCTCGTAGCAGCGGCTTGGTGACCGGGGCGTACAAGCGCGTCATCGCGAGCGAGGAGTGCCCGAGGCGGATTGCTCCTCGGCATTGCGATGGTCGTGGCGATCGTGCTGATGGCCCGCGGGGCGGTTCTAGCAGGCGGTGCGGGTGGTGACGGGATTAGGCGACAATCCTGATCTCTCGACGAGGCCTAAGCCGACTCCTGTACCGCAGCGGGCTCGTGTCCTCGAGCGGCGGTCAGGAAGAGGGGGATCGCTACGAGGAGACCGACGACGCCCAGCGGCCAGAACGGCCCGCCGATGGAGCCGCCCTGTGCGGCGTCGACGGCCAGACCCATCACCGGCGCGAGGATCATCGTGGCGAAGCGGCGCGCCTGGCTCTCGATCGACAGCGTCGTCGCCCCTTGCGCCTCGCTCGCGTGCTCGTCGAAGCGTGCGATCAGCACCGGGCGCCAGAGGTCCTGGAGCACCGAGAGCGCGACGAACGCCAGTACCAGGACGCTCAGCACTTCGAACAGACCGGCGCCGACGATGACGGCGAAGAGTACGACGGCCGCGCCCCACATCAGGCGTGCGGCGCCGTCCTCGCCGCCGGCGATGTCCGCGACGCGGTGCGCGTTGCGGCTGGCCGCGCTCGACATCATGTGCAGCGCGAAGTAGACCGGCCCGATCAGCAGCGCTGATTGCTGCACCTCGGAGAGACTGTCCGTGACCACGATGCTCGCGGCTGCGGAGACCGTGACCGCGAGCAGGATCGGCTGCAGGTAGTCCTTCACGGCGTGGAAGACACCCTCGAACCCCATCGATTCCAGCAGGAGCCGCCGCAGCCCGGCGACCGTGGCGGCGGTGCGCAGCGAGTCACGCATGTGCACCAGCACCTGTCGCGGACGCGGATGGGCCTCCGGCTCCCCTTCGAGTGCCGCTGGATATCCGGCGATGTTCACCATGTTCGCGAAGTACGGAGCGGCCGCCAGGAAGAACACCAGGGTGTAGCTGTCCGTCGCCAGTACGAACGCGGCGGCGAGCAGCGCTGACACGGCAGAACCGATCTTGCTCCAGGAGCGAGTGAATCCATAGATCTTCGTGCGCTCATCGCTGCGCCCCTCGAGGCGCAGCCATGTGAAGATCATCGCCTTGTGTGTCCCCGTCCGGAACGCGTCACCGACAGCGATAAAGAACATCGCTCCGAACAGGACGGCAAACTGGTCGGCGAAGCCGAACGTGACGAACCCCACGATGTAGGCGCCGAACGAGAGCAGCAGCGCCCGACGTCGACCGTACAGATCCGCGATCGAGCCCGATGGAATCTCGAGGACGGTGACGCAGAGCTCCCGGAAGGCGATCAACAGGCCGATCTCGAGGAACGAGAGACCCATCTGAATGAACGCCAGGATCAGGAACGGCTCGAAGTAGCGCTGGTTCTTGAGGAAGCCGTAGAGGCTGAAGCGGAAGATCACCCGCGACTCCTCATCTGCCAGTGCGCGTGCCTTGCTGTGCCGCGGATGTTACGCGCCAGCATCAAGGCCGTATGCAGCAGGAGAGGCGTCTCCTTAGCGCTCCACCTTGGTGTCCGCCTGCCGAGACCACTCGTTGAACGATCCTGCGAAGTTCGAGGCCCGGTCGTAACCCAGGACTTTCAGGACGAGCGCCGCGAGACCCGCGCGCGCACCGCCGCCTCAGTAGGTCACCACCGAGGACTCCGGCGTGATCCCCTTCGCCCCGAGCAGGGTCATGAGCTCGCCAGCGGGCCTCAGCGTGCCTCCGTCGGCATCGAACAGCTCCGAGTAGTCCAGCTGGACCGCTCCGGGCAGGTGCCCGAGCCGAGGCGGAGGATTCCAGCCCTTGGTGGTCCCATCGAACTCGCCGACGCTGCGCACGTCCCAGAACACGACGTCATCGTCATCGATCGCGGCCTTCGCCTGGTCGAGCGAGCAGAAGACGCCCTCGACATGCCGAGGTGTGAACGTCCGCTGCTCATGCGTCGTGGCGTCGGTCGAGAGCGGCAATCCCTCGGCGGTCCACTTCGCCAACCCACCATCGAGGTAGCGCAGCTCAGGATGGCCGTAGTACAGGAGCGCCCAGCCGGTCATCCCCGCTAGCTGCGATGGCCCGCCGCCGTCGTAGACCACGACCGGTGTGCCCTCGTTGATCCCCAGCGCGCCGACCCGAGCAGCGAATCCCTCGGGGTCCGGTGTCTCCGACTCCGGACCGATCTGTCCCAGTGAGAACCCGCTGAGGCTGACGGCGCCCGGAATGTGCCCGGCGGCGTAATCCTGGTCGGCCCGAGCATCGACGATGCGGATGGTCGTATCGGACAGGCGACTGGCCAGCCAGTCGGTCTCGGCGAGCAGCTCCGGATGCGGGTAGCCGCGGTCTCCAACAGGGAGGGGCATGATTTGGCTCCGATCGAGAGCGACGTTGCAGCACTCTCTGCTAGTGAGCTATCATACTAGCATGGTCGCCGAGGTCAAGCAGTTCAACGTCTATCTTCCGGTCGTGCTGATCCGCGAGTTGAAACACCACGCCGTCGATACAGAGCAGTCGCTCTCCTCGGTCGTGGCGGCGGCTCTGCGCGATTACCTCGGCGCCGCGCCGAACGATGAGGAGAAGGAGCCCGAGCGTGAGTAGCAATGGGATCGAAGGTCTCATTGTGGAAACCCATAACTGGGGCAAGTCCGTCGCGTTCTGGCGCGACCTCGGCTACGAATTCGAGGAGCCGGCCCTGCTCCGACATCGTGACGGCGGCCCGTTCATTTTCCTCGTCGAGCAACCAGAGACTCGGCAGCTCGAAGTCCTGCCGATCGTTGCGATCGAGGACTCCACAGCGTTCACGCCCCCGGCAGGTGGCACGGTGCAGCGCGGATTCGAGCCCCAGCACTGGGGCGTGTCCGAGATGCTGCTACTGGACCCCGATCGCCGACCGATCAGCGTCCAGGGTCCACTGCCCGAGGGTGTCGAGCCGCCTGAAGGCCACGGCTAAGGCGTAGTGGGCTTCCCTCGAGAGGTCACTCAACCAGCGGCGGCCATGAGATGAGCGCCAGGCTGCGCATGCCGCTGTCGTGCTGGGCTTCGCGATCGAACCAGGCGCGGAGGCGCTCTTCCTCGTCGCTACCCTCCTCCACACCGACCCGACTGCGCAGCTGCGAGAACGGGTCGCCGCCACCGGGCAGCGCGTTGCTCGCCTCCAGGTGTTCAACGCGATAGTGCGCGCCCCGGGCCGCCAGCACGGTCATCAGCTCATGCGCGGCCGGCGCTTCGATGCGCTGCTCCTGGTGAGCCGCCTCGAACGCGCCGAGTGGCGGCGCGCCGCCCGGCCGGTCGCCGGCGATGACGACGCACAGCCGCGTCGCGTGACGCTCCATCGCGTCGAGGAAGGCGCCGATGTCCTCCACGAAGTAGACGACGTGCGAGTTGAACGTGACATCGACCGTTGGCACCGTGCTCACGTCTGACGGCGGCCAGAAATCCGGATCGAGCACGTCGAGGTTGGCGATTGCCTCGGCCTGGTCGCGCAGGCCGGCCGTCATGCCGTCCGACCCGTCGACCGCGGTCACGTGGCGAATCTCCGCGGCCAACGGGACCGAGAACCGCCCGCCGCCTGCGCCAATGTCGAGCACCGAGCTCTCCGCGCCGATCAGCGTCACCAGCTGCTCGAAGCCCTCCGGGGTTCGCTCGCCCGGCGAGAAGCTGCGCACGCGGGTGCCCCACGGGTCATCGCGACGCTGCACAGGGCTGAGGCGCTGCATCTGCTGTCGGGAGGTGTCGATCTGATCGCGCCAGGCGGCGTATACGGCATCAAGGGGGAAGAGCGGCACCGGCGGACTCGCTTCCAGACCTGCGTTGGACGATGGGCAGCGTCGCGGATGTTACACGCCCGTGCAGCTGGACCCGGGTGTGGGTGCCGCGCCCAGGCCCTCGCACCGCCGACACAGGGTTTCTCCCGATGTGCGAGCGCTCCCTGATCGGCGAGCTTTGGATCACGCGAACAGAGGTGAGCGATGCCTGGGAGAAACATCATCGATCGCGTCGGAGGTTGGCGCCGGCCGCGCTCCTCGGCGCTCGTCGCCCAGCCCGCGCCGACCCCGCTGGGCCTCTGGGCGCTGCTGCCAGTCAATGGGCTGGCATTCGTGGTGGCGCTGTCGCTGGTCGTATCGCCACGTCCCCCTGAGGTCGCAGGGTTCCTCCTGGTCCTGTTCGCTGGGATGAACTCGCTCCTGGGCGCGACCATCACGTACCGGCTGCAGGGATACGAACTGCCGGCTAACCGGCGCGCGCACGTGCGGCTCTCGGTTGACCTTGAAGCCACCCTCGACGGAGCGCCTTGCCAGGTGTGGGACATCTCACTGGGCGGTGCGAACATCATCACATCCGCCAAGCCCCGGGAGATCGTCGGCGAGCAGCAACTCACGATCCCGATCCACGGCGAGCTCCTCACGTTCCGCGCGGAGGCGGTCCGTACGAGTGAGCGGCGCGGCGGCACGGACGTGTCACTGCGCTACCTCGGCGGGCAGGACGCGATGACCGCCCGTCTGGCGATCGCCCTCCTCAGCGAGGCGTCGGACGAAGCGGCCAGCGGGGCGCCCGAAGGCGACGCACGCGCCGCCTGACACGCCAGCCATCGGCTGGGCACGAACCACCGCGTCCGGCTAGCGTCGGCAGATGGAAACCGTTGCGATCGTCGCGATCCTCTGTCTCGCCACGCTCGCGCACGGCACGCTCGGCTTCGGCACGGCCCTGGTCGCGATGCCGCTGCTCACGCTCACCCTCGGCGTCCGCGACGCGACCGCCCTGGTCGCGTTCGTCATCCTCGGCACGACGATCGTCATCCTCGCGCAGACCCGGCTGCAGGCATTGCGCTGGCGCACCGCGGCGAGGCTCCTCGCCGGCTCGATCCCCGGCATCGTGCTCGGCATCGTCGTGCTCACGCGCGCGCCGTCCGACGCTGTCCAGCGCGGTCTCGGCGTGCTGCTGATCGCGATCGGTCTCTACAACCTGCTCGCCCCGCGACTGTTCGAGGCGCGGCATGACGCCTGGGCGTACGCCTTCGGCTTCGCCAGTGGCCTGCTCGGCGGCGCGTATAACACCAACGCGCCGCCCGTCGTCATCTACGGGGCTCTGCACCGCTGGCCACCCGCAGTCTTCCGCGCGACGTTGCAGGCCTATTTCTTCCCGGCAGCAGTGCTGATCTGGGCCGGACACGGCGTCAGCGGCCTCTGGTCCGGCGACATTGTTGCGCGCTATCTGATCTACCTGCCGTTCGGGCTCGTCGCACTCTGGTTTGGCCAGCGCCTCAACGCGCGACTGCCCGAGGCCTCGTTCGACCGAGTGCTCTACGCCGTGATCATCGCGCTGGGCGTCCTGCTGCTGTTCTGAGCGCGACCGTCGCCGCGCCGGTCTACACTCGATCCATGGCCGCCGACCCCTCGACGCTGGCGCTGTCCTTCCGCACGATGACCGCACGCGACATCCGTGCGGTGCGCCGCATCGAACGCGCGGCGTTCGAGGATGCCTGGCCCGCTCGCACGTTCGAGACCGAGCTGCGCAACGGGTTCGCCGACTACTTCCTCGCCGTCCTGCCCGGCGTCCCGGAGCAGGTGATCGGCTACGCCGGCGTCTGGTTCATGCCGGAGCAACTCCACCTCGTCACCATCGGCGTGCTCCCCGACCAGCAGGGCCGGGGCGTCGGCTCCCGCCTCCTGCTCGAAGTCTTCGCCCGGGCTGAGCGAGCGGAGCTCTCCACCATCGCTCTCGAGGTGCGCGCGTCGAACGAGCGCGCCCTCGCGCTCTACGCCCGTTTCGGACTCGAGCGGGTCGGGACACGCCGCGGGTACTACCAGGACAACGGAGAAGACGCAGCGGTGATGTTGACGCGTGACCTCGCCGACCCGGAGATGCGCGCCACGCTCGCCGCCCGCCGGCGGGAGGTCGAGGGCTGCTAGCCCCCGGACGCTCCGCGCCGCGGCGGGATACTCAGCGCTCTCGACCGGCGATCCCGGTCGTGATGGCTGCGGTCTCGGTGCCGAGCAACCCCTGGCGGAACTTCCGACGCAGCGTGTAGATGCGGTCGCGGAGCGGAGGGCGCGTGCAGGTACCGTCAGCTCGGCCACGGGCGAAGAAGTAAGGCCGCCGCCAGCACTCGGACTGGCGACGGCCTTAGTTGCTCCTGACTATGACGCCTGGTGGCGAGAGTCGAGAACTACTCGATAGATCCCAGCGACGAGTAGCCCCGGGACGACGACTACCGCCACCCAGACGTTCAGCCAACTGATCGCGATCGCCACGCCAACCAGCGCGCGGGTTCTGCTCCTCCAGTCGAGTAGGTAGCCGATCAGCACGAAGCCGAGACCAACACCGATCACCCGAAGGACGAGCGGCCCGGCGCTCGCTGCAAGCCACCCGAACAGGACGATCAGGCCGCCCGTCGACATCAGGAGCTCCGCTACGAAGAGACGCACGAGGTCGCTCGCGATCTAACGGGAACCCGACTTCTTTACAGTGCTCTGAAGCAAGAGTTCACCGTGTGCAGGTTTGGGTACAGATTTGCGCCGCCGCCCTGAGAGAGCCCGGTCGGTAACTAGCGCTCGACGGCGTCCGGGGTGAACTCACGGAACCATGCGGCGAGGGCATCATCAGCGCTGGCGTCGTAGAACGCTTGTGGGTCAGTCGGCGTAGGCCGGACAGCAAACACGAGCACGAGATTTTCGTTGACGAGCACGGCTGTCGCATCGTCGCGAAGAATCACGAACCCGGGGCAGTCGACATTCTCGACCGGCTTCGCTGTGGTCTGATCCTCGGCGACCTCCCACTCCGTTGCCAGGTCCTCGGGATTCGGGTAGCTCCACAAAAACACAGTGCTTGTAGCCTCGTTCGGATGGACGAAGAAAAAGGTCGTCCCCCGAACGCCAGGTAGCTCGCACAGGTCAACGCTAAACTTGGCCGAACGGACCACGAACCCGGAGTCGATCGCACTTTCGACAACTTGACGCATCGCGAAGGGCTCGCCTAACGGGAGAATCGACAGCTCGAAGCTTGTCAGCGGTGTCGTCGGTTGTGCGAGCACCGGGTTCAGACCGGTCACGACTGTGGATGTTGGAGCCAGAGGGACGCTCTGCGTGGCAGTGGGCGTTCCGGGCGCGTCACTGATCGTCCCGTTAGCACACGCCATCAAGACCAGCGAGACGAAGCCAGCGACGATTGCTGACTTCGTCGCGTTCGGACTCGGCATTTTCTTCTTGTTCTACCGACCAGAGAGCCGGACTAGTCCAACAACGCTGGACCTGTGTTTGACGTCGACAGGATGATCTACTCTGCTGCCCGCTGCCGCAGTTGGTGCTGACCGCCCTGCGACAGTCGCGCAAGCTCCGTGTGCGGAGTCCCTCCCTGGCTGAGGAAGCGGCGGGACTTTACCCAGTGCGCCTGTGTCTCGAACGCGAAGCCGGCTTGCCTGATCCCTTGCCGCCGGGGGACTGGCATCGATCGTCGTCCATTTCTATCGCTACGCGAGCAGACGAGCGAATTCGCACGATACCACGTGGATCACGTGTGGATCTGATAGCAGAACCTACGAGGTGAGTTCAAACGCGGGTGTCAGGTATCTGACACCCTCTTGTGACGCCAAACACACGCCACCCGACAAGGTCGCACCAGGATCAGCCGGGACGTGGCTCTCGGCGTCGGGCTGCCTCAACGATCAGCTCGGAGGCGAGGGGGTCCGAGAGCCGCCCGGAGTTGACGACGAGGTGGTAGTGGTACGGCTCGCGATAGTCGATGTCGAAGTACTTGGCGTGCCACGCCTCGCGCTGGCGGTCGGAGTCCCGCACGCGGTCGCTCGCATCATCGAGGGCCATCGCGTCGCGTTCGGCGATGCGGCGGATACGCTCCTCTTGCGGGCAGGCGATGCGCACGTGCAACGTGTCCTCGCGTTCGCGCAGCAGGGCCTGCGCCCCACGCCCGACGATGACGATGTTGCCTCGTTCGGCGAAGGCCATGATCAGCTCGCTCAGCGTGTCGATGTAGCGCTCGTCATCGGCCTTCATGTCCGGCGCCGCCGTGTCGCCATAGGTCCGCCCGAGGACTACCTCGAGGCCGACCGACGTCATCATTGGGTCGACGTTGGCGCGCCCGGCGCGCTCGATGAACCCCCGCAGCAGCTGCGTGAGCCGCCCTCCGAGGCCACTCGTGCGCTCGTCGAACGCCTCGACGTCCTCCTCCGACCAACCGAGGGCCGCAGCGGCCTCCATCATCAGCTCGCGATCGGCGAGGTCGAACTCCATCTCGCGCGCGACGCGCACGGCGATGGTGCCCATGGAGCCCAGGTGACCCGTCAGCGTGATCACCGACATCGGCGTCCTCCTCGCCTCGCCCGTCGCTGGCAGGCAGCGTAGACGAGAGGCCAGCCCTCGCTGGTGCGGCGCGTCACGAGCGGGCGCCTCGGGGCGGGGTTCAGACCAGGAGAGCGCGTGTCGGGTTGTCGGGACCGCCGCGTGCGATCTCGCCGGTCTGGACCGTGATCAGGCCGTCGGCATCCACCTCGACGAGCATCGTGTCCATCGAACGGGGCGCTGGGCCGAAGACGCGTACGCCGGCGCGCGTGTAAGTCGAGCGGTGGCAGGGGCAGCGGAACCAGCCGCTCCGATTCTCGAAGTTGAAGCGCGGCAGCCACGGGATCGCGCAGCCGAGGTGCGGGCAGCGTTGCCAGAGCGCGAGCAACCCTTCACCGCCGCCGGCGCTCTCATCCGCGGGGTCGAGGTTGACGATCCAGAAGAAGCCGGCCCGCACGTTCTGGGGGTCGCCACCGCGCGGATAGTCTTCGCTGTGTCCGGCAGCAATCGGCCCGCCAAACCCGCTGACGTTGCGTGGATAGAGGAAGCCGACCGCGGAGGCGAGCGCGCCGCCCAGGGTCAGGCCGATACCGGTCCAGAAGCTGCGTCGGATAAACGCGCGCCGCGAGAGTGCCGACGAAGCGGGCATCGCAGCGCCCTCGATCGGATCGGAAACGTCGAGGCGACGCCGCAGCTGATCGTGCCAGGAGGAGAGGTCCGGGTTGAGCTTCGCCATGGGGCGGCTCTCTATGCAGGGTCATTGTGACAGGCTTCACGAGCGAGGGCAACGAAAGAGCAACGACTAGCGCGTACGGTCGGAGTGCACGCCTCGGCCGAGGTCTATTCGTCCTCGTCCGGGGCGTTGGGGTCGTGGCTGTAGACGAGGTAGCGGTCGTCGCGCTCGACGAGGAGGGTGAGGCGGCCCTCCGCCTCCTCGGTGGTCAGGTACTCCGGCAGCTGCGCACCGTGGCCGTTCACGAGGTAGGTATTGGCGGTGAGCGCGAACCGGCGGTCGCCCACGTCGACGTAGAACGGCGGCGGATTCGCGGCTTCATTCCAGTTCAGGACGAAGGCGTCCATGCCGCCAGTCGAGAGCACGAACAGGTCCTCGAAACCGATCGCCAGCTCCGTGGGCTGCTCTGCCATCTCGCTCGTCATGCCTGACTCCGTCGTGCTCGGGCCGCCTCGGGGCGTCGCGATCATACGGTCGAGCCCTGCGAGCGGCCAGCGATCTTGCGGCGCGCCTCGAGGAAGTCAGGGGCGCCGACCACAGCGATCGCCGTCACGACCACCGCGGAGCCGACACACCAGATGCAGATGGCGTCGATCACGAACAACTCGAGGTATGTCAGGTAGACGGAGTAGAGCATCCCGGCCGCCGCCAGGGCGAAGGTCCAGATCGGCAACAGGGGGAGCGCCCGCACTGCCTGAGGCCCGCCGCGGCGTCCGATCACGAGCGCCGCGATGGCGATGTACATCCCCAACCCCAGGAGCGCGATCGGGACGCCGGCGATCTCGGAGTACTCGGACGATTGGACGGTATGGCAGTCGCCCACGCCCGAGCAGAACGCCTCGCTCTCGCCGTCGAGCGCGACCCAGCTGAGGTAGGCGGCGATTCCGACGCCTGCGACCGTCAGCAGTAGCAGCAGGTTCTGCCTGGTCAGCGCCGCCCGCATCCTCGATCCCGTCTCGCCGCGGGAAGTGGCCCGCTTCGATCCACCCTTCAGGGGTGGCTACTCGGCCAGCGCCGCGTTGATCACCAGGCGGAAGTTCTCGATCGGCTGGGCACCGCTCAGGAACTGACCGTTGATGAAGAACGACGGTGTCGACTGGATGCCCAGGTCACGTGCCTCGGCGGTCTGGTCGAGCACCGACTGCTCCTTCTGGCCGGAATCGAAGCAGCGATCGAATGTGTCGACGTCGAAGTCCGGGAACGCGTCTGCCAGCTCGCGTGCGAAGCCCTTGAGGTTGCCGTCCGAGAACGTCCCGCGGTTCTCATTCTTCTGTCGGAGGAAGAGCAGGTCGTGGTAGTCCCAGAAGCGACCCTGGTCGAGCGCACACTCGGCCGCTGCGGCCGAGGCGAGCGACTCCGGGCCGAGGAACGCGAAGTGCCGGTACTCGATGGACGCCTGCCCGGCCTCGACGAACTCGGCGAGGATCAGCGGCGCCGTCTCCGTCGTGAAGCGCCCGCAGAACGGGCACTGGAAGTCGGAGAACTCGATGATGCGGACGGGGGCCGCGGGGTTGCCGTCGATGCGGCCGGACACCGTTGTGCGTTCGGTCGGCACGTAGGGCTCGTCGTTTGGATCCTCCGAGCCGGGGAGGTTGAAGTAGACCAGAAACCCCAGCGCGACGACCACGGCTGCGAGCGTGCCGATGACCGTGAAGCCACCGAACGACTCGATCGTGTCGCGCCAGCCGGCGCGCTGCGGCTCCGCGGGCTGCTGCTCTTCGTCCTCGCGACGGCGTCGCCGTGAGCTCCGTCGTCGTCGGTTTCTGCCCACCGTGGCCTCCGGTGATTGATCTGGGTCGGCTGCCATCATTATCGGAAGGCGGTGCGCTCTGCGCTACGGCGAAGGGCGGACTTCTGAGCGGCCGCGGACGCGTAGGCTGTGACGACCGTGTCCACCACTCAGCCCGCCGAGAACCGCGCTCCGATCGCGCGCCGCAACGTCCGTCTGCTCACGGCGTACTCCGTCTTCGCGGACCTGATGCCGTTCTTCGCGGTGTGGGTGGTCTACCTGACCGACTTCCGCGACCTGAGTCTGGCGCAGGTCGGTGTGATGGAGGGCGCGTTCTGGGGCATCAAGCTCATCGCCGAGATGCCGACTGGCGCTTTCGCCGATCGCTTCGGCCGCAAGCTCACGTTCATCGTCGGCGCGATCGTCGAGGGCATTGGCATCCTTGCCTTTGCCTACGCCGGTGGCTTCCTGCTGTTGCTCGGCTCCTACGTCTTCTGGGCAGCCGGCATCGCCTTCCGCAGCGGCAACGGTGAGGCCTTCCTCTACGACACGCTCGCCGAGGTCGATGAGACCGACGATTACGCCAGCGTCAGCGGTCGCATCGCTGCCTACGCCGGGGTGGCCTCGCTCCTCGGCGGGGTCGCCGGCGGCGTCATCGCCGGTGTGATCGACCTGCGGGCGGCGATCATCTTCGGCTTCTTCCCCTACGTCCTCGCGCTCGGGATGTTGCTGCCCATGGACGAGCCGCGCCGGAGTGGCACCGGTGGCCGCATCAGCTACGTGGAGACACTGACGACCGCCGTGAGCGCGCTGCGCAACAATGCTGCGATTCGCTACATGATCCTCTTCGAGGTCACGATCTCGACGGTGATCGTCGCGCAGTTCCTGCTCTTGCAGCCGTTCTTTGCCTCGCACGATGTGCCGCTCGCCTGGTTCGGTGTGCTCCTGATCCCGATGCGTCTCGGCGGTATCGCCGGCGGCTACTTCACGAAGCAGATCAGCACGCGGCTCGGCCTCCGGGCGCAGCTCGGCTGGACAATGGTCCTGGCTGTCGGCGGCGTCGCCGTCGTGGCCGCGTCCGACACGCTCTACGCCTACGGCGGGTTCATCTTCGTGGCCCTGTCCATGGCCGCGCTCTTCCCGGCGACGCGCGCCTACATCAACGACCGCACCGAGTCGAACATCCGCGCGACCGTGCTGTCGTTCGCACCGTTCGGCGAGTCGATCGCCTTTGCCATCGCCGCGACCGTTGCCGGGGTGGTGGCCGATGTCGACCTGCGCCTGGCGTTCGGCGTCAGCGCCGTCTCGGTCGCCGTCACCAGCGGTGCGATGTACCTGCTCTGGCTGCGCGCCGACGCGCACGAGGGCGGGCCACCGGCCGCGATGGCCGATGCCGCCGCCGGCGGCGGCAAGTAGTCAGTCCGCGGACGCCTCGAGCTCGCGCAGGATCGCGGCTGCCCGTTCGAGGGCGCGCAGGTCGCGTTCGCCGCGCCCGGCCAGCTCGCGCACGAGCCGCTCTTCGCGTAGCGCACGGCCGCGATGCATCAGCCGCCGCCCTCGTCGCGTCGCGTCGAGGCGCACCGCCCGTCCGTCCGCGGGGTGGGCGCTGCGCTCAACGAGGCCGTCCGCCTCGAGCGCCGCGACCGTGCGCGACATCGTCGGCGCCGTCACCTGCTCGGCGGCCGCCAGTTCGCCCAGGGTGCAGGGGCCGCCGAAGACCAGCACGGAGAGCGCCGACAGCCTCGGCGAACTGACGCCGAGGGCCTCGTCACTGACCCGCAACCGCCGCACGAGGTGAATCGCCACGGAGTTGAGCTCGCGCGCGAGTGTCTCCAGCCGGGTGCCTTCGGGGCTTGACATGATGCATATAGTTAGCACGCACAACTAACTATTGACAACCCGACGCCACCGGGAGGGCCACCGTGACCGCCGATTCGAACCAGGAACTCCACATCGGACCGCTGCATCAGGTGCTGCTGGCTGTGCGGGACCTCGACGCGGCCGTCGCCTTCTACCGCGACACCCTCGGCGCCTCGCTGATCGCGACGTTCGACCCACCGGGCATGGCGTTCTTCGACCTCGGCGACGGCACGCGCCTCTACGTCTCCTCGGCGATCGAGGGCGACGACGACGGCGTCTCTCCGCGCGAGAACTCGGTGCTCTACTTCCGCGTCGATGTCATCGACGCGGCCACCGAGGCCGTCCGCTCGCGCGGCGTCACCATCGAGGGTGAACCGCACATCGTCTTCACCGACGCCGCTGGGACGTTCGGCGCCCCCGGCACGGAGGAGTGGCTCGCCTTCTTCCGCGACCCGGAAGACAACCTGATCGGCTTCGCGGAACGACGGGCAGCCGGTTAGCGGCCGCTATCCGACCGGCTGCTCGACCGGCTCCTCGGCGCGCGCGGGTCTGACGCCCGCTTCACGGTCGAAGGTGAGCTCCCCCTCGTCCACGTCCACGCGGACGCGGTCGCCCGGCTCGAACTCGCCGGCGAGGATGCGCTTCGCCAGCGGGTTCTCAACCTTGCGTTCCACCAGGCGCCGCAGCGGCCGAGCGCCGAAGTCGGGGTCGTAGCCCTCGGCGGCGAGCCAATCGCGCGCGCCGTCGCTGACCGTGAACTCCACCTCGCGCTCGGACAGGCGCTCGCGCACCTCTTCGAGGACGAGGTCCGTGATTTGCGCGATCTCCGGCTCCGTCAGCGGTTCGAAGACGATGATGTCGTCGAGCCGGTTCAAGAACTCGGGCCGGAACGCCCGCTGCATCGACTGCTCGATGGTGCGGCG
Organism: Dehalococcoidia bacterium; assembly: GCA_965226785.1. GTDB lineage: Bacteria > Chloroflexota > Dehalococcoidia > UBA2979 > UBA2979 > CBDDEC01. The sequence continues at coordinate 238,411 of CBDDEC010000003.1, read as the reverse complement.
CTGCGAGTCGGCTTCCGATTCGCTGTGTGTGCGCGTGAAGCCGATCGTCCCCTGCTTCTGGCCGGTGCCGAGGTTACTGGTCAGCACGATCACCGTGTTGCGGAAGTCGACCGTGCGCCCGTGCGCGTCCGTCAGCCGGCCGTCGTCCATGACCTGTAGCAACATGTTGAACACATCGGGGTGCGCCTTCTCAATCTCGTCGAAGAGCACCACCTGGTAGGGGCGGCGTCGAACCGCCTCGGTCAGCTCGCCCGCGTTGTCGTAGCCCACGTACCCCGGCGGCGCGCCCACCAGCCGCGACACCGTGTGTTGCTCCTGGTACTCCGACATGTCCAGCCGAAGCAGCGCGTCCGCGTCGTCGAACAGGTACTCCGCCAGCGCCTTCGCCAGGTAGGTCTTGCCGACGCCGGTGGGGCCGATGAAGACGAAGCTGCCGATCGGACGTCGAGGGTCCTTGAGGCCGCTGCGGGCACGCCGGATGGCGTCGCTCAGCGCCTCGATCGCCCGGTCCTGGCCGATCACGCTCTCGTGGAGCGCCTCCTCCATGTGCAGCAGCTTCTCCGCCTCGCTCTCCAGCATCTTGTCGACGGGGATGCCCGTCATCTGCGCGATCAGCGATGCGATGTCGGACTCCTGGACCTCCTCGGTCAGCCCGTGCTCCTCCTGCCAGTCGCTGCGGCGCTGTTCGTACTCGGTCTGGACGGCGAGCACGTCCTGCTTGATGGCGGCCGCCTCCTCGAAGTCCTCGCGGGCCGCCGCGGCGTCGATGCGCGACGAGGCGTCGTCGAGCCGGTGCTTGAGGTCACGCAGTTCCGGCGACAGCGACTCCGACTCGATGACGTGCCGCGACGCGGCCTCGTCGATCAGGTCGATCGCCTTGTCGGGCAGGTAGCGCTCCGTGACGTAGCGCGCGCTGAGGTGCACCGCCGACTCGAGCGCGTCGTCGGTGATGCGCACGCCGTGATGCTCCTCGTAGCGGGGGCGGAGGCCACGCAGGATCGCGACCGCGTCGTCCGGGCTCGGCTCCTCGACGTAGACCGGCGAGAAGCGCCGCTCCAGCGCCGGGTCCTCCTCGATGTACTTGCGGTACTCGTCGAGGGTGGTCGCGCCGATGACGTGGAGTTCGCCACGGGCGAGCGCCGGCTTCATCATGTTCGACGCGTCGATGGCGCCTTCGGCACCGCCGGCGCCGACGACCTGGTGTAGCTCATCAATGAAGACGATGACCTCGCCCGCTGACTCCCGCACCTCGTTCATCACGGCCTGCAGCCGCTCCTCGAACTCACCCCGGAACTTGGAACCGGCGAGCAGCGCACCCATGTCGAGGGCCATCACTCGCTTCTCCCGCAGACGCTCCGGCACATCGTCATCGACGATGCGCTGCGCCAGGCCCTCGACGATCGCCGTCTTGCCGACGCCGGCCTCGCCGATGAGGACGGGGTTGTTCTTGGTGCGGCGGTTCAGCACCTGCATCACCCGCGCCACCTCGACGTCGCGGCCGATGACCGGGTCGAGCTGGCCCTGCCGCGCGAACTCCGTGAGGTCGCGGCTGTAGCGCAGCAACGAGCCGTAGCGCGACTCCGCCGTCGGCGAGTCGACACGCGCACTGCCGCGCACCTGCTGCAGCGCCGGGTAGATGCTCTCTTTCGTGATGTTGAACTCGGCGAGGAGCTTCGCGGTCTCGCCGTCGCGCTCGTCGGCGATCGCGATCAGGAGGTGCTCAACGCCGACGTACTCGTCCTGCAGCCGGCCCGCCTCGGCGTTGGCCGATTCGAGCATGCGCACGATGCGGGGGGTCGTGTAGATCTGCACGACCTCCTTCGCCTTCGGCGTGGCCTCGAGGTGTGCCGTCAGCGCGCGTGCCAGCGCGTCGGCGTCGACGCCGATCTTCGGCAGCACCTCGCGCGCCAGGCCTTCGCGCAGCGTGACGAGCGCGAGGAACACGTGCTCGACGTCCCACTGTGCGTGGCGCGACTCGCGGACGAGCTGCTGCGAGTTCTGCAGCACCTGTTGTGCCTGCTCGGTGAAGCGGTCCTGTCGCATCATCGCGGTTGTCTCCCTCTCGACGCGCCCTCGGCGTCGCTGTCAATCGCTGTTCGAGTGTCGGTCGCTGGCGTTACCTCGCGGCGGTGTCGGGCGGAGCGTTCGAAGTAGCCGCGGTCGCGTCGCGGAGTTGTGCGACCTCGCCGCGGAGCGAGGCGAGCTCACCCTGCAGCTCCTCCATCTGTCGCGACATGCGCAGGATCACGTCGACGCCGGCGAGGTTCACGCCAAGGTCGCTGACGAGCCGTATCACCTGTCGCAGGCGCTCCACGTCCGCCGTCGAGTAGAGACGGGTGTTGCCGCGCGAGCGGGCCGGCGAGACCAGGCCGACGCGCTCGTACGAGCGAATCGTCTGCTGGTGCAGCCCGACCATCCTCGACACGACCGAGATCTGGAACACGGGTTCGTTACGCGGAATGTTGGTCATCGCGTGGCTCCTTCGGTGGCGCCCTCGACGTTGGGTGACGTGCCGTCCTGGCTGCCGTTCTGGCTAGCGTCCGAGGTGGTGCCAACGGTGTCCCGCAGCTCCTCGAACAGGCGGCGCTCGCGGTCGCTCAGTTCCTCGGGCAGCGCGATGCGCACACGAGCGAACAGGTTGCCGTAACCGCCCGCCTGACGCGGCATCCCCTGCCCAGCGAGGCGGAAGCGCCGCCCGCCCTGCGTGCCTTCGGGCACGCGCAGCGCCAGCGAGCGCCCCTTCAGCGTGGGCACCGCGACCTCGCCGCCCAGCGCGGCATCGGCGACCGGGACGGCGACATCGACGTACAGGTCATCGCCATCGCGCTCGAAGCTCGGGTGTGGCGTCACCTCGACGATCAGGAAGAGATCGCCGGCCGTGCCGCCGCCGGGGCCCGGGCCACCACGGCCGGCGACGCGGATGCGGGTGCCGTTGTTCACGGCCGGGGGGATGGTCACCTGGAGGCGGCGCAGCGGTGTGGCGGTGCCGCTGCCGCGGCAGGCGTGGCAGGTCGCGCCGGCCAGTTCGCCCTGGCCGCTGCAGATGCGGCACTGCTCCTCGCCCTGGCGCACCTCAACGGTGCGCGAGGCGCCGTCGAATGCCTCCTGCAGGCTCACGCGCACGCGGTGCTCGATGTCCTGGCCGCGGGCACGGCCGCCTGCGCCGCCTCGACGGAACAGCGAGTCGAAGATCCCACCGCCGCCTCGACCGCCGCCTCGACTGCCGCCGAAGAGGTCGCCGATGTCGCCAAACTCGATGCCGCCTGAGCGGAATCCGCTGCCGGAGCCGCTGCCGCCGGGGGAGAAGCCCTGGCGCCGCATCTGGTCGAGCTGCTCGGCGTGCTCCCACTCCTCGCCGTAGCGATCGTAGGCCTGGCGCTTGTCCGTGTCGGACAGCACCTCGTGCGCCTGGTTGATCTGCTTAAAGGCCGCCTCGGCTTCCTCGTTGCCCGGATTGACGTCGGGGTGCCACTCGCGGGCGAGGCGTCGATAGGCGGAGCGAATCTCCCGATCGGAGGCATCGCCCTTCACGCCGAGGATCTCGTAGAAGTCCCTTGCCATGGGCGTAGTATAGCAATCGGCGATGGCAATGTGAAGCTTATCTGCTTCGATTTGACTAAGATATCGTGACACAACACCCGGCGATAGCTAGTATCGGACTACTGAGATCTGGCCCCCGCCCCCGCTACCCGCGGCGGACGGGACCCTGGCCAGCACTCCCAGCCTCGAGGTGTTCGCTCGAGCCCTCGAGGCGACATGACGAGCGTCGTCAGCCGCTCCTTCGGGCGCGGCAGGCGACGCCAGACGCCAGCAAACGACCCCGTTCGACGGGGGAGATGACAGCCAGGCCGACAGGACCAAGCAGACCGGCGACCTGGCGACAGCACCACCTCGTACTCGAGGGAAGGGGCACACCCAGTGGCAAACATCGCCAGGCGAGAGCCTCGTGTTCGGGGCTTCCGCCTCGATCGCATCTTCAACGACCCGTTCTTCCGCTCGCCGCTACGCGGCGTATGGAGGGACTGGCCCAGCGCGGGCGTCGACGCCCCGACGTTCCTGCCGGTCGACATCGCCGAGGTCGAGGGCAAGCTGACCGTGACGGCCTCCGTTCCCGGCTACAGCTCGGACGAGGTGACGGTGCACGTCGACGACGGCGTGCTCACCATCGAGGCGGAGCACAGCGAGGAGTCGGCGACGGAGGAGGGCGGCGAGGAGACGAACGGCGACACGCCGAAGTACATCCGCCGCGAGCGCCGCTACGGCACCGCCCGTCGCAGCTTCAAGCTCCCGGCCGACATGAGCGACGGCGACCTCACGGCCAGGCTCCGCAACGGCGTCCTCACCGTGCACATCCCGAAGGTGGAGGCGGCCACGCCGACCGTCATCGACATCGAGGTGCACGAGGACTAACCGCCGACGAGCGACACAGCGCGCCTCGACACGTTCGGGCGCACGGCAGGCACACCACCGCCCCGGGGCTCACACCTCGGGGCGGTGGTCGTTGTGCGTTGGCTTCCTGGCTAGCGCCGCGCGTCGACGATGTTGGCGGCGTCGAAACGCTCGCGCGAGCGCTGGCGGCCGAGGCGGTTGCGGGAGCGTTCCAGGCGGGACATCGTCGCCAGCGCCTTGCGCGTGTCGCTGGCGACGCGGGCCGGGTCGCTGGCCCGAAGGCGGAATTTGGAAAGCCAGTAGGTGAACTGCTGAAGCCCCGACACCGGCATCTGGTCACGAACGCGCTGCCCGCTCTCCTGGAGGTAGAGGATCCGCAGCTCTTCGAGGTCCTTGCCGTAAACGCGCTCGTAGGCCGCGACTTCCGGCACGTCGAGGCCCGCGTGGACGATGCGGCCCTCCTTGTGGATCTCCTCCTCGACGGCCAGCAGCAGCAGCTCCTCGGTGATCACGCCGTACTGGAAGTTGAGGTGCGCGCGGTGCTTCTGGGGGCCGATCGCCTGCGCGAAGTCGTCCTCCGTGCTGTGGTCGGGTGGCCGGCCGAAGACGAGCAGCTCTTCGACCTCGAAGGCCGGTAGTGCGTCCTCCGGGAGCGTCTCGATCAGGCGCTGCGCCAGCAGCAGCCAATCGAACGCCTCGCCTGCGAGGAGATAGCGGAGCCGCACGCCCTCGACGAGCTCCTCCGGGGCGACCCAGCGCGCGACCACATCGAGTAGCGCTGGGTACCAGGGCTCGCTCCGGCCGGCGGTGCGGCGGAAGGCCTCGATCGCCTGCTCCGGGTTGAGCGGACCCTCGCGCGGCACGCGCACGCGCGGCCTTCGAGGCTCCGGCGCACCCTCGCCGGCTCCGTCGTCCCCCGGTGGGGCGGCGGTCTCTGTCGTGGTGCCGACATCAGTCAAGGATCGAGTCCCCTCGCCGGGTCGTGCAGGGATAGGACGTCCCAATCTGACAGTCTACCGGGGATCGCTGTGACTGCCACGCGTCGTTAGACCAGGCGCGCCGCATCTGCACCCTCGAAGATGGCGTCGACCGTCTCCTCGACGCTCATCGCGCCGTTGTCGACCCAGAGCCCGGTCCCCGCGAGCTGCTCTCGCATCAGCGCATCGAGGTCCGCGAAGCGGTCGCCGATCGTCTTCGCTGGCCGCTCACGGTCGCGTTCCAGCGCCACCTCGAGCGGTGGCGCCAGCGTCACCAGGCGTAGGACACCGCCCGCGAGGTAGCCGCGGTACGCATCGAGCGCGTGTCGCGTGGCAATGACGTAGTCGAGCACCGGTGTGAACCCGGCCTCGGCGTAGCTGCGGGCCAGCAAGCACTGGTTGCGGATACAGAGCTCCATCTGCCGCTCCGACTCCTCGCGCGGCTCATCGCCGGGGAGCACGATCCCGGACACCACCCACTCGGCGAGGCGGTCGCCCTCGACGTGCGCCGCCGTATCGAGACGCGCCGCGAGCGCCCGCGCGACGGTGGTCTTGCCGGCGCCGGGGACGCCAGAGACGAGCCAGATCTCGGGCGGCCGGCCGGAGCGGTCTTGCACGGCGATCCCCCGCTGGAGTGAGACGTGGGCTGTGTTCGAGTCGCGGCTAACCGCGGGCGTTGGCGCCTCGGCGCTTGTCCCGCTTCTTCTGGGCGCGCTCGGCGCGGCGGCGTTCAGCGCGGGAGGCGTTGTCCGGGAGCGCCTCCGGGTCGGCCACGGCGGTCGCGGTTGAGGCGGCGGCGGTCGCCGGCCCGCTCGGCGCGGCGCCGTCGGGTTCGGCCGGGCCGCTCGTCTGGACGTGCTGCGGTCCGCGTTCCGCCTCGAGCTGCGAGCGGGCCACCGCCGGTTGCATGCGGGCGTGGAAGATCTGGCGTGAAAGCGTGTTGCGGATGCGCTCCAGGAACTGGTCCCACATGTCGCGGGCCTCGCGCTTGTAGGCGACGAGCGGGTCGGTCTGGCCATAGGCGCGCAGCGAGATGCCCTGCCGCATCTCGTCCATCGCGGTCAGATGCTCGATCCAGAGCGAGTCGATCGTGCGCAGCATGACCAGCCGCTCGATCAGACGCTGTGTTTCCTCGCCCGACTCCTCCTCAAGGGCCGCATACCGCTCGTCGAGCAGCTCGATCACACGTTCGACGGTGTCGTCGGCGAGCAGCTCTTCCAGGGGTAGCTCGTCCGGTTCCAGGTGCGCGATCGTCTCGAGCTGCGCGCGGAAGAGACCGGGGTCGGGCGGCTGCGCGTCCAGGTGCTCCTGCGCCAGCACCTCCACCTCGCTGTCAACGAGGTCGAGGATGATTTCCTTGATGTCCTCGCCGGCGAGCACCTGGTCGCGGTCGGTGTAGATGCGGTCGCGCTGCGAATTCATGACGTCGTCGTACTCCACGACGTGCTTGCGGATATCGAAGTTGTAGGCCTCGACCCGTTGCTGAGCCTGCTCGATCGAGCGCGTCACCATCCCCGACTCGATCGGCGTCTCGTCGTCCATGCCGATCTTCTCCAGCATGCCGGCCAGCCAGTCGGGCGCGAAGCGACGCAGGATCTCGTCCTCGAACGATACGAAGAAGCGCGTCGAACCCGGGTCGCCTTGTCGGCCGGAGCGGCCGCGCAGCTGGTTGTCGATGCGCCGTGACTCGTGACGTTCCGTGCCCAGGACGTGCAGCCCGCCGGCGTCGGCCACGCCATCGCCGAGCTTGATGTCGGTGCCGCGGCCCGCCATGTTCGTCGCGATCGTGACCGCGCCCGGCCGCCCGGCACGCGAGATGATCTGCGCCTCGCGCTGGTGCTGCTTCGCGTTCAGCACCTCGTGTGGCACGCCGCGCCGCGTCAGGCGGTCCGCCAGCATCTCCGAGGTCTCGATCGCGACCGTACCAACGAGGACCGGGCGCCCGGCCTCGTGCTTTTCGATGATGTCCTCGACGACCGCCCGCCACTTGCCGTCTAGGGTGCGATAGACGAGGTCGGCGTTGTCCTCGCGGACGATGGAGCGGTGCGTTGGGACGATCACGACCTCGAGCTTGTAGATCTCGTTGAGTTCCTCGGCCTCGGTCACGGCCGTACCGGTCATCCCCGAGAGCTTGTCGTAGAGCCGGAAGAAGTTCTGCAGCGTGATCGTCGCGTAAGTGACCGACTCGCGCTGGATCTGGACGCCCTCCTTCGCCTCGACGGCCTGGTGCAGACCGTCCGACCAGCGGCGGCCTTCCATCAGGCGGCCCGTGAAGTCGTCCACGATCACGACCTCGCCGTCCTTGACGATGTAGTCACGGTCGCGTTCGTAGACGATCTCCGCCTTCAGCGCCGCCTCCATGTAGCGCGTCAGCCGGAAGTTCTCCAGCGAGTAGATGTTGTCCACGCCGAGCCCGCGTTCGAGGGCATCGACGCCATCCTCGGTGAGCGCCACCGAGCGCGTCTTGAGGTCGACCGTGTAGTGGTGATCCTCGCGCAGCGAAGGCACGAGGCGCGCGAAGCGCGGGTAGATCGAGACGTCCTGCTCGGCTGCGCCGGAGATGATCAGCGGCGTTCGCGCCTCGTCGATCAGGACCGAGTCCGCCTCATCGATGATCGCGAAGTGCCGTTCGCGCTGCACGCGCGAACTGAGCGTCGAGGCCATGTTGTCGCGCAGATAGTCGAACCCGAACTCGTTGTTCGTGCCGTAGATGACATCGCACTGATAGGCCTCGCCGCGCGGCACCTCCTCGAGGTGCTCGAAGGAGGACTGGTCCGACTTCTCCACTGTGTAGCGGAAGGCGCTGTTGTTCTGGAGCACGCCGATGGTGATGCCGAGCGCCGCCAGCGCGGGCGCGTACCACTGCGCATCGCGACGGGCGAGGTAGTCGTTGACGGTGACGGCGTGCACCCCGCGCCCCTCCAGCGCGTTGAGGTACATCGCGATCGTTGCGACCAGGGTCTTGCCCTCGCCGGTGCGCATCTCTGCGATCGAGCCTCGATGGAGCGCCAGCGCGCCCATGATCTGCACGTCGTAGGCGCGCTCGCCCATCGCACGCTCGATCGCTTCGCGCCCAACGGCGAACGCCTCCGGCAGCAGGTCGTCCAGCGACTCCCCATCGTCGAGGCGCGCGCGGAACTCGTCCGTCTTGGCGCGCAGCGCCTCGTCGGACAGCGCCCCGATTTCGTCGCCCAGGGCGTTGACCGCGTCGACGGTCGGCCGCATCCCCTTGAGGACGCGCTCATTCGAATCGCCGCCAACGATCTTCTTGAAGAACCCGACCATGCCGTCGCTCTCTACTCGGACGAACCGCACGCCTCGACGGGCGCGCGAGCGGGGTGGGGTATCCAGTGTACGGCGTGGCCGGGGAGGCGGCGGTAGGGGTGGACCCTACAGGAACAGCGCTCCCACGGAGCCGCCGGTGTGGATGCGGTGGATCGCGTCGCCCAGGAGTGTGGCGACCGAGAGCACGTGCGTTTCGACATGCTTGAACTCGCCGTGTACCAGGGGGAGCGTGTCCGTGAAGACCAGCGAATCGATGTCGTTGTTGTCGAGGCGTTCGAAGGCCTTCGCGGCGAACACCGGGTGGACGCAAGCGACGTGCACCGAGGCGGCGCCGCGTTCGCGCAGGATCTTGACCGAGCTCTGGATCGTGCCACCAGTCAGGATCTCGTCGTCCACGACCATCGCGTCGCGGCCCTCGACGTCGCCGATGATCGTCAGCGCCTCCGCCCGGTCGTCGTTGCCGGTGCGGCGCTTGTCAACGATCGCGATCTCAGCGTCCAGGCGGGTGGCGATGCCGCGCACCATCTTGGCGTTGCCCACGTCCGGCGCGACCATCACCGGGTTCGCGAAGTTCTGCGCCCGGTAATGCTCAGCGATCAGCGTGAACGCGGTCAGTTCGTCGACGGGGATGTTGAAGAAGCCCTGGATCTGCCCCGCGTGCATGTCGATGGTCAGCACCCGGTCCGCACCTGAGACCTCCAGGAAGTTGGCGATCATGCGCGCCGTGATCGGCACGCGCGGCTGGTCCTTCTTGTCGGAGCGGCCGTAGGCGTAGTACGGAATGACCGCGGTGATGCGCCCCGCCGAGGCGCGCTTCGCGGCGTCGATCATCACGAACAGCTCCATCAGCCGTGTGTTCACCGGCGAGACGACGGGCTGGATGACGAAGACGTCACGCTCGCGGATGTTGTCGAGGAAGCCGACGAAGACTTCTTCGTTCGCGAACTGGAAGACATCGGCCTCGCCGAGCGGCATCTCCAGGTGGTGGCAGACGGCCTCGGCCAGCCCACGGTGGGCGTTGCCGCTGAAGACGGCCATCTCCTGGAACGCCTGTGGTCCTCGCGCCATCGGACCGTGCCCCCGCCAAACGCCCTTGGGAGCGGATCCTAACATCGGCGCGCCCGACGGTCCTCCCCGCGTCGCCATTCACCGCCCCCAGCGCACACCAAGCGCACGCCGAAGGCACGCCGAACGCACGCCGAACGCACGCCGAACGCGCGAGGGCGCTAGCATCCCGCCTCGACGCCCCGCGATTCGTCGAGGCGACACCACTCAGGGAGACGCACGATGGCAGACAGCACGAGCGGCCGCGAGCAGTTGAGCGCGACGATGTCAGGGCCGTTCGCCGTCGCGCTCGGCCTGCGTGACATCACGAGAGAGGACGGCATCGTCACCGCACACGCCGACTGGGCGGAGGACCGCTGCACCGGCGGCGGCGTCCTCCACGGCGGCTACCTGATGGCGATCGCTGACGGCGTCTGCGCCATCTGCGCCAGCCAGCACCTTCCACCCGGCCACGGCACCACCACCATGGAGTCGAAAACGAATTTCCTGCGCCCGGTCCTGAGCGGCGCGCTCACGCTTACCGCCACCACCCTCCACGCCGGCCGCACCACCATCGTCATCGTCACCGACATCACCCGCGAAGACGGCAAACTCGCCGCGCGGGTCACGCAGACACAGGCGGTGCTCGCGCCGAGAGAGTGACTCTATCGACAGGTTCGAGGCGGACAACGCCGACCGAGCCGGAGCGGCTCAGCTGTCTCCGTCCTGGCTACAAGGACGGTGCCTCGGACTTCTTCGGCGGCAGTCTCGGCGCCTACCTGGATCGCTATTGGTCGGAAGTGGACTGAGCCTGACGCCGACGTAGTTGATCCGTAGTCCATAACGATTGTCGGTCTTGAACGGCCACTGGGGGATGGCTAGCGTGCCTGGCAGGCAGGTGCGACATCCAATCGCGCTGTTCCTCGCGGAGATCGGTTCCCGGTGCTCGGGTCCATCCTCGTCCGAGACCCTCGGACGTTCCCACCACCTCGAGGGTCGGAGCACGCCGCGGATCTGCACGCAGCGCCCGCTAGGACAGCGGGCTAGAAGGAGCGAATTCATGGAAGAGACAGTCTATGAACCTCACCATCGAGGGTTGAATGATGAGTGATGTACGGATGCGGTTCTCCTTGGCTGCGATCTCGCTGATAGCGATCGCGCTTGGGAGCTTCGTGGCGACGAAGGCGCTGATAGACGACTCAGACGTCACCGCTGAAGGTCCGCCGAACGACCCGGCGGCCATCCGACAGGCGGTTGCCAACGACGCAGCGCTAGCGCGCTTCGACGGGACGCTCTCGGGGATCCGAGTCGCCCCCGGTCTCGACGTGCGGGACGCGACGACTCTCTGCGTTGGGACTGATGATGTGCAGTCCTTCGACATTGACGATCCGCGAGCGTCTGAGCTACCGGTCGTTCCCAGCAATCTTCCGCTGTCCGCCGAGTTCCTCAGTGGCATCGCGGTGGTTTGTAGAGGCCAGCTCGCGTCTGTCGAGGCGGAATGGTTCGTCCCCCGGACCCGGTGTCCGGCTTCCAAGGGGGGCACATACAGGTGTATCGGTTCAAGGGCGAGCCTCGATTCAGGGCGGACTATCCCTTGAGTCGCGTAGCTGGCGCGGATGTCGACGGTCGTCCCGCGATCGAGGTCGCCCCGATCACGGGTTCAGGTGTCGGCGACGCCGCGCTCCTGATCCGCGAACCGTGGGGCCTCACGACGGTGCGAACCACCGGTTTTACCAGCGCTGAGGTTCGCGCGTTCATCGACACGCTTTATGAGATGGAGATCAGATAGTGCGCTTCGGAATCCTCGTTGTCGTCGCCGCGGTTCTAGGGACCGCAGCGGCGATCGCCTCGCCGGCGCCGGATGCTCAGGCGAGCACAGTGTTCGTCGATGTCTTCGTGCATGAAGGCGGGAACAAATACCTTACGTGCGGATGGCATGGTTCGAGCGGCTGCGGGTCTGGCTCCGGAGCACTCGACTGGGACAACGCTGATAACGCCGCCGTCTGGTGGCGTTCCTGGGTCCTGCTGTCTAGCAGCTCGACTCCAGCGGGTGCTGTCGACGCCCGTCCCGTCGACGCGACCGGGACCTGCTACGCAGTACGTGTTGACACGTACGACAACAATGCGTTGCTTCAGGGGAACGTGAAGTACACGCACACGGACCGGAAAACGGGCAATTTCAATGTGCTCGGCAAGGATCTGGGCCTGTGGGATACCCACAAAGTGGGGAAATCCGTTGCCACCGAGAAGGCCGGTTGCCCCTTTGGAGGCTCTCACGTTCATATGGCGTCAAGTTATGGAACGCATAACCACTCGACGCCGAGCTACTACCCAACGGACTCGACGTGCGAATTGTTTGTAGTCGAGACGGACTGTGGCACGAAGGGTAGTGCCCATGCATACCACTACCACTTCTTTCAGGAGGACTGGTCGTACTGAGCTCTCGAGCCCGCCCCGTCAGGGGCGGGCTCACTCCCCACCCCCGCTGCTAGACTCCAACGTCGAGGGCTGCATTCGTTCGAGCGCGCGAGAGCCGACCGCGCCGCGATCCGGCACCTCCAGGAGGTTCCCGACCATGGACTTCACCTTCTCGCCCGAGGAAGAGGCGTTCCGCAACGAAATCCGCGCCTTCCTCGATGAGCAGCTGCCCGCCGACTACGGCGACCGCAGCTTCGTCGGCGATGTCGACGGATCGGAGCGCTCCGACCTCGCGCGCGCCGTCACCAGCGCGCTGGCCGACCGCAAGTGGCTCGCCATGGCCTGGCCGGAGGAGCATGGCGGCCTCGACGCCACCCACATGCAGCAGATGATCTACAACGAGGAGACCTCGTACGCCTCGATGCCCGGCGGCGGCGGCATGGGCGTGGCCTGGGTCGGTCCCGCCGTCATGCTCTACGGCACGGACGACCAGAAAGAGCGCTACATCAGCCGCATCACCAGCGGCGAGGACATCTGGTGTACCCTCTACTCCGAGCCCGGCGCCGGCAGCGACCTCGCGGCGCTGCAGACGCGCGCCGTGCGTGACGGCGACGAGTACGTGCTCAACGGCTCCAAGATCTGGACCAGCGGCGGCCACACCGCCAACATGGGCTGGCTCGCCGCTCGCACCGACCCCGACGCGCCCAAGCACCGCGGCATCTCCACCTTCGTGATCCCGATGGACACCCCCGGCGTCGAGGTGCGGCCGCTCGTCAACATGAGTAACGAGCACAACTTCAACGAAGTCTTCTTCGAGGACGCCCGCATCCCCGCCGACAACCTCGTCGGCGTAGAGAACCGCGGCTGGTACCAGGTCGCCACCGCACTCGACTTCGAGCGCTCCGGCGTCGGCGCCTACGCGGGCGGCAAGCGCAACCTCGAACGCCTCGTCGACGCGGCCAAGGATGAGGCGTCGCTGATCGACCAGTCGCCGGCGACGCGCTACGAGCTGGCGGATCGCTGGATCGAGCTGCAGGTCGGCTTCAACATCGCTTACCGGATCCCGCACATGCAGGCGGAGGGCGTGATCCCGAACCACGAGGCTTCGGTGTCCAAGCTCTACGGCTCGGAGCTGACCCAGCGCATCGCCGGCACCGGCATGCACCTGCTCGGTCAGTCCGCGCAGCTCTCGCCTGGCTCGCCCTACGCCAAGCTCGGCGGCGCCTTCAGCCGCCTCTACCTCGGCGCGGTCAGCTCCACGATCGCCGCCGGCACCTCCGAGGTGCAGCGCAACATCATCGCCCAGCGCGGGCTGGGACTGCCGCGGGGGTAGACCTCGACGAGTCTCGGTCGCTCACGTGTCGCGGCGCGGGTCGTGCTTCCACCAAGCGCTTGACAATTGTGCCCGTGACACTATGGTGACATCACGATGACGCAATATGACGTCAAGTATTGATCGGGAGACCCCCATGACAGGCTCTTCGACCCTCTCCCCGCTTGATGCGGTTGCTCGGTTGAAACCTCTGATCGAGCAGCATGCCGGCGAGGCTGACCAGCAACGGCATCTGTCGGACGAGGTCATCGAAGGACTGAGAGAGGCCGGCCTCTTCCACCTGTGGCTGCCTCAGGCGGTCGGAGGTCACGAGACACCGCTGCCGAAGTCCCTGCATGTGTTCGAAGCGCTCGCGAGAATCGATGGTTCGGTAGGCTGGGTCGTCGCGATCGCATCCGGAATCGGGATGATCGGAGCAGCAGCCTCGGAGGAGGTACTTCACGAGCAGTTCGGCGGAGAGCAGGTCGGCATCGTCGCCGTTGCAGGATTCCCGTTTGAGCCGGCCGAGCAGGTCGAAGGCGGGTATGTGATCACGGCGCAGTGGCCATATGCCAGCGGCAGTCATCATGCGAGATGGCTGGCCGGCGGGGCCATCATCATGCGCGACGGCCAACCCGTGATGACTCCTTCGGGCGCGCCAGATGTGCGGCTCATGAGCTTCCCACGCCAGGACGCCAAGATTCTCGACACTGGAAGGTCACCGGGCTCCGCGGTACCGGAAGCTCCGACATCGCCGTGGACGCCCTCTTTATTCCGGAGCGAAATGCCTTCGCGGTAGCGTCGGGGAAGCCGGTGAACGGGAGCTTTCAAGGCCCGCTCTATCGGATGCCGACGGCCACTCTTAGCTCGATGTCGATCGGCTCGATCGCACTGGGGATCGCCCAGCACGCGGTCGACGCCTTCGTCGAACTTGCGGATAGCAAAGGTTCCGGTCCTGACGGAAACCACGCTGGGTCAGCGCCCCACGACGCACGCCACCTTCGGTGCGGCGGTCGCCGCACTCAGAGCCGCACGAGCCTGATACTACGACGTCGCAGGGCGGATCTGGGAAGTCGCTCTAGCCAGCGAAAAAGCATCGACGGAGCTACGCATCGACGGGGTGCTCGCTGGCGCCCATGCGACGAAGACGGCGGCCAGCGTCGTCGACGACCTCCAACTGCTCGCGGGCGGGACCGCTATCTACGAGACGAGCCCGCTCGAACGGTGCTTCCGGGACATCCACGCGGTGACCCAGCACATGGGCACCAGCCACCGGAACCTGGAGTACGCAGGCGGAATGCTGCTCGGCCAGCCGCCGGCGAACCCAGCGATCTTCTCGTAAGAAGGAGGACACGATGAAAGCAATTGTCCAGGACCGGTACGGCGCACCAGACGTTCTTGAGCTTCGTGACATCGATCAGCCCGAGGTTGGCGACGACGGAGTGTTGGTGCGGGTTCGTGCGGCGGCTGTCAACGCGGCCGATTGGCACATCATGAGAGGTGAGCCGTACCTGGCGCGCATCGGATTGGGGCTGCGCCGCCCGAAATACCGAGTTGGCGTGGATGCCGCTGGGGAGGTAGTCGCAGTCGGCAAGAATGTCGAGCAGCTCCGACCCGGCGATGAGGTGTTTGGCGCCAGTTTTGGGGCCTTCGCCGAGTATGTGAGCGCGGACGCGAGCCGGTTCGCCCCAAGGCCGGCCGGCCTCTCGTACGAGGAGGCCGCTGCTGTCCCTGTTGCCGCCCTCACAGCTCTCCATGGGCTACGCGATGAAGGCGAACTGCAGCCGGGACAATCCGTGCTCATCAATGGCGCGTCCGGAGGCGTCGGCACGTTCGCGGTGCAGATTGCCAAAGCGTTCGGAGCGACCGTGACCGGCGTGTGCAGTACAGCGAAAGTAGAAATGGTCGATTCGATCGGCGCGGACGAGGTGATCGATTACACCCGCGAGGACTTCGTGCAACCGGGGCGGTACGACCTCGTGCTCGACATGGCAGCGAATCGTCCATTGTCCGATTTCAGGCGGGCACTCAGTCCGGGCGGAGCGTACGTCATTGTTGGAGGGCCGAACGGTCGTTGGCTCGGACCGATCGCTCCGTTCATCAGAATGCGTTTGTCTGCACGATTCGTGCCGCAGAAGCTCCGCGGCGTCAGCTTCGAACCTCAGAGAGACAATCTGATCGCACTGAAGGAGCTCATCGAGTCCGGCGATGTCAAGCCAGTCGTGGACAGAACTTACCCGCTGAGCGAAGTCCCGGAGGCCATTCGTTACCTCGAGGCAGGACACGCTCAAGGGAAGATCGTGATCACCGTCTGACGAGGGACCGCAGACTCGGGATCGTCAATCCCTACCCCGAGGCTCTTTCCGCGGCGGGTCCTGATATCATTCGTAATCCCGTGGATCATCGAGGATCCGCGATCCTCGTACCAAAAAGGGTCCGTCATCTCGGCACGGCACCTGTGATACCCTGCCGTTGCCCGTGTTCTGACCAGTCCTCGGTCCGAGCCAACTCACGGGCAGCACCGACCCGCCACCAACGCAAGTCTAGAACGAGGTTCTGATGGAAGCGGTCTACCGCTTTGAAGCGACGTTGACCGAGAGTGTCCCGGTGGGACTCGTGCCCGAAGGAGTACGTATCGCTTTGCACTTCGAAGGAGAGGTCGTCGAGGGCGCCCTCACTGGGGCCAGGGTCCGAGGCATCGACTACCTGCTGTTCCGAGCAGATGGCGTCGGCGTGATGAATGCCTACGAGGTGATTTCAACCGACGACGGCGACCACATCTCGTTGCACGCGAGGGGATATGCCGTCCTGCCCGAAGGGCTCGAGTTGCCACCTCCGGACGTGCTCCTGAGTCCGGACTTCAGCTGGCCGGATGTGGACATCCCGCTTCACGGATTCGTGATGGCCAGCTCGGGCTCGCAGGCACACGCATGGCTGAACAGCACTGCACTGGCTTTCGAGGGCACAGCCAATATGGGGGTTGGGAAGCTGGTGGTTGCTGGACGCAGCCTCGTCCCATTGCCAGTCAGCTAAGAGCAGCAAGCGGAAGATCCGCCATGCCCTACGCAACAACCCCGACGACGGTGTCCGCATCTACTACGAGCGCGAGGGGACCGGACCGCCTCTTGTAATATTGCCCGGCTTTCTCGCGCGTGTGGAGTCGGAACTCGATCGCTAAGCCAACTCCACCGCCGCCTGTTGCAGGTGTGTGGCCTCGAGGTAGGGCGCCTGGGCGGCCTCGCGGTGGCGGTTTGCGGCCTCCAGGAGCGCGGTGCGGGTAACGCCGGCGGGCGGGTCGACCGACCAGGCGATGAGCAGCACGAGGACGCCGTTGGGGTCTTGCAGGAAGACGAGGCGTTCGTAGCCGCGTTCTATGACCTCGGAGCCTGCCACGCCGGCCTCGGACATCACGTGGAACATCTTGTCCATCTGCTCGTTCGTGACGTGGAAGCCCAGGTATTGCATCGAGCCGATGCCGGGCTGGGCCTCCGCGATGTTGACGCTGCCGGCCTGCAGCGGCCCGACGAGGAGGAGGGTCGTGTCGTCCGAGGAGCCCAGCATCACGGTCGCGGACTCGGGGTCGTCGCGGTTGGGCTCGGAGTAGAGCACGCGCAGGCCGAGTCGCTCGTAGAACTCGATGCTCTCCTGCAGGTTGCCGACGATGATCGCCGGGTAGCCGATGCCACTCACCTGCATCGTTGCTGCCTTCCGCTCGCGCCGCCCGCCCCTCGCTGGCCCGCGCAGCCGTCCGAGGGTAGGTGAGCGGCCGGGCGCGGGCGAATGGCCCCCGCCACGGTGGGAGGCTCGCGTTGCGACATGACCGCGATGCCAGCTACGATCGAGGCACGATGCAAGCAATGAGCGTAGTAGTACCGTAGCGGTGGCCCGCCGGCCCTTCACGTGAGGGCCGCGACGAAGGCTGCCGCTCACCCCGCCTCGGCGGGGTTTTTCGATCTAAACGACCGCACCGACACCACGATCGAGGCCCCGATGACGAACACTCGCGAGACCGCCCCCAGCGAGATGGCGACCGCCTACGACCCGCACGCGGTCGAGCAGGCGCTCTACGCGTGGTGGGAGACGAACGACTTCTTCAAGCCCGCCGAGGAGGCGCCGCCCGACGCCGACCCGTTCACGATCATCATGCCGCCGCCGAACCTGACCGGTGAACTCCACGTCGGCCATGCCCTGACCGTTTCGGTCGAGGATGCGCTGATCCGCTGGCACCGCATGCGCGGCGACGACACGCTGTGGATGCCGGGCGTCGACCATGCGGCGATCGCGGTCAACGCGCTGATCGAGCGCGACCTGGCGCTGGAGGGCCTGACCCGCCATGACCTCGGACGCGACGAGTTCCTGGAGCGCGTGTGGGCCTTTGTCCGCAAGTCGCGTTCGCGCATCGCGGAGCAGCACCGGCGGCTCGGCGCCTCCGCGGACTGGGACCGCGAGGCGTTCACGATGGACGAGGATCGCGAGCTGTCGGTCCGCACGACCTTCAAGCACCTCTACGACGACGGTCTGATCTTCCGCGGCGAACGGCTGATCAACTGGTGCATCGACTGCGCCTCCGCCATCTCCGACCTCGAGGTGGAGTACGAGGACGAGCCCGGGTCGTTTTGGCACGTGAAGTACCCCGTCCTGGACGACGATGGCGGGGAGACGGGCGAGTTCGTCACGATCGCCACCACGAGGCCGGAGACGATCCCAGCCGACACCGCCCTGGCCGTGAACCCGGAGGACGACCGCTACCGCGATCTGGTCGGGAAGCGCGTTGCCGTGCCGACCAACAACCGTCCGATCCCGATCATCACGGACCAGGCGGTCGACATCGAGGCCGGCTCAGGCGCGCTCAAGGTGACGCCGGGTCATGACCAGGTCGACTTCGAGATCGGCGAGCGGCACGACCTCGAGATCATCAACATCCTCAACCTCGACGGCACGCTCAACGAGTTCGCCGAGCCCTACGAGGGCCTCGACCGCTTCGTGGCCCGCGATCGGATCGTGGAGGACCTCGACGCGCGCGGCCTGATCGACCACGTCGACCCGCACACGCACCCGGTCGGCCACTGCCAGCGTTCGGGCACGATCATCGAGCCGCTGATCTCGGAGCAGTGGTGGGTGCGCATCCAGCCGCTGGCCGACCCGGCGATCGAGGCCGTTCGCAGCGGCCGCATCAAGTTCGTGCCCGACCGGTTCGAGCGCACCTACCTGCACTGGATGGAGAACATCCGCGACTGGTGCATCTCGCGTCAGATCTGGTGGGGACACCGCATCCCCGTCTGGTACTGCGATGACTGCGAGGAGCTGACCGTCGCGATCGAGGACCCCTCGACGTGCGAGCACTGCGGCAGCGGCTCGTTGACCCAGGATGAGGACACGCTGGACACCTGGTTCTCGTCGGGCCTGTGGCCGCACTCGACGCTCGGCTGGCCGCGCGAAACGGCGGACCTGGCGCGCTTCCACCCCACGCAGGTGATGGAGACCGGCTACGACATCATCTTCTTCTGGGTGGCCCGCATGATCATGATGGGGCTCCACAACATGGGCGGGGAGGTCCCGTTCGAAACCGTGTACATCCATGGCCTCGTGCGGGCCTCGGACGGCCAGAAGATGTCGAAGTCGAAGGGGAACGTCGCCGACCCGCTCGAGGCGGTTGACCAGTACGGCGCGGACGCGCTGCGCTACGCGTTGATCTTCGGCACCTCGCCCGGCAACGACCAGCGGCTGACGGACGACCGGCTCGAGGCGGGGCGCAACTTCGCGAACAAGCTCTGGAACGCCTCACGCTTCGCGCTCACCCTCGTCGAGGATGGCGACGACCTCACGCTGCCGCCACCCGGCGACGAGCGACTGGCGATCGAGGACCGCTGGATCGTCTCCCGGGCCGAGGATGTCGTCGAGAACGCCAACCGCTTCCTCGAACGCTACGACCTCTCGGAGGCGCTGCGGCTCACGCGTGAGTTCTTCTGGGACGAGTTCGCCGACTGGTACATCGAGCTGGCGAAGGTGCGCATCCGCGAGGGCGACCGCACGCCCCTGCCGGTGCTGATGCACGTGATCGACCGGGTGCTGCGCCTGCTGCACCCGCTGATGCCATTCGTGAGCGAGGAGATCTGGCAGCGCCTGAACGCGGTGCGGCCCGACCCGGGCCTCGACGGTGCGCCCGCCGAGGCGCTGATCGTCGCGCCCTACCCCCGCGCGACGGTGGGCTACCGCGACGAGGAGGCGGAGCGCTCGCTGGAGGCGATGCAGGACTTCGTGCGTGCCATCCGCAACATCCGCGCCGAGAAAAACGTCGATGCCGGCCGCTGGGTCGAGGCGTACATCGTCGCTGCCGGCGCCGAGGACACGGCGATCGCGCTGCAGCCGGCGCTGGAGGTGCTGGCACGAGCGCGACCGCTCCATATCGTCTCCGCGGCCGAGCTTGCGCCGAGCGATGGCGCCGTCACCTCGGTGCTCGCGATCGGGCAGGTGGCGCTGCCGATGGCCGGTCTGTTCGACCTCGACGCCGAGCGTGCGCGTCTCGAGAAGCAGATCGACGAGGCGGAAAGCCATGTCGCCGGCGTCGAGCGCAAGCTCGCCAACGACCAGTTCACTTCGCGCGCGCCGGCCGATGTCGTGCAGCGCGAACGCGACAACCTCGGGACGGCGCAGACGCGCCTCGAGGGGTTGCGGGCGAGCCTCGCCGAACTGGGTTAGAGCCCGCTATTGAGGGCCCATTCGGAGCGATCATCGTCCGTTCGCCGAGCTTCGTTTGACAACGCGCAGATATCTGCTTATAACGTCATGCATGAGACGAAAGCCCGGCACCCTGATCCCGATCGAGCGCTCGCTGCTGCTGGCGGCGATCGAGCTCGCCTCGGCGGGTGAACACGAGTTCCACGGCTACGCCATCGCCAAGCTGATGCGCGACCGCGAGGGCGCCAAGCGCCTTACCGGGCACGGCACGCTCTACCGGGCGCTCGACCGGCTCGATGAGGGCGGGCTCGTCGAAAGCCGCTGGGAGGACCCCCAGCTGGCCGCCGACGAGGGCCGCCCGCGACGCCGGCTCTACCGCATCACCGCCCTGGGCGAGCGCGCATCCGCCGCGGGCGAGGCCGACGCGGCTGCGGTCGCGCCGCTGCGCGCCGGTACGGTCCAGCCATGAGTGCAGCGATGTTGCGGTTCTCGATGGGGACGGCGCGCGCCTGGACGCGGTTCTACACCGCCGGTGCGCACGAGGCGCCACGCGACAGCCGACGCGACCTGATCGCCTCGGACCTGTGGGAGCACGAGGCGGATGCGACCGCCGATGGGCAGGGCACGACCTCGCTGGCACGCGACATCACGAGCCGGCTACTGCGCGGCGCGCCTGGCGACATCGCCTGGCGGCTGCGAACGGGAGGGATCGACATGCAATCGACGTTTGTGATCGAGCGGACCACGGGTGTCGGTGTTTTGATGCTGGTGCTCCTGATGGTTCTGGGCGCCGCGCTCGGCCCCGGCCTCAGTGGCGAAGAGCCCTACTTCACGTCCGACTTCCCCGCGTTCACGCGCGGACTGAGCGGGTTTACCTGGAGGCTGGTCTTCCAGGCGGCCTTCGCGGTGGCGGTGCTGCCGACGGCGGTGCTCCTCTATCTCACTTTCCGTCCGCATGTCGGTCGGGTCGCGCTGGTGGGCGCGGGAGCACTGGTGGCATCCTCGATCGCGATGTTTGCGGCCGTGATCTACGGCGTGCAGCTCACCGCTCACGCCACAATCTGGCGCGCGGGTGGAATTCCCAGGGACAACGTCTGGTTCGCCGCTCGTGACGCGGCGGCCGCGCTTGAGGCGCTCTCGATCATCGCTCTGGTCCTCTTCGTCCTGAGCTTCGTCGTCTTCGGCGCGCTCATCGCGCAGCGTTCGATGATGCCCCGTCTGATCGGTCTCGGGGCGCTTGCCGGGGTCGTCTTCGCCGTGGTCGCAGCGATCTTCGTCGGGTGGTACGGCCTGATGGCCGGGGTGCTGCTCGTCCTGCTCTCGATTGTCGTTACCGGCGGTTGGCTGATCGCCCGCGGCACCCGGCCGCCGGCCGACGCCAGCTCGGCCTGACGAGGGCTCATCCGGCCCGCATTACCAGCGCGAAACGACGCCTGATCGAGGCATCTGTTCCATAGATCACAATTCGTTGACACTGGCTAGGGCCGGGGATACGCTCGGCCCGCCGACGAAGGATCTGGCGCTACCGCACTGCGTTCTGTGAACTCGTTTTGCGAACTCGCAGCGTGTGCGGCCTCGAACGGGAGACCCGCCTGGTGGGCGCAAGCGATCAGCTCTTCAGCGACTATCTCCCGGTCCTACTCGCGACGATCGTCGGCTTCATCCTTGTCCTCTCCGCACTGATCGGCTCGCGCCTGCTCGCGCCCTTCTCCGAGGAGCGCGAGAAGGGCACGACGTACGAGTGCGGCATGCTGCCGCTGCGCCGCGCCTCGACCAACATCGGGATGCGCTTCTACCTTTACGCCATCCTCTTCGTCATCTTCGACGTCGAGGCGGTCTTCATCTTCCCGTGGGCGCTTTCGTTCGTCGGGGTCGGGCCGCAGGCGTACTGGGCGATGGTGGCCTTCATCGCCATCCTCGGCCTCGGCCTCGGCTACGCATGGAAGAAGGGAGCCCTGCAGTGGCGGTAAGCGACACGAGCACCACGACGACGACCACGCCCGACTCACCCGCGCCGGCGACCCCAGTGACGGCCCCGGAGACACCGCTGCCCGTCATCATCCCGGGCGAGCACCCGTTCGAGGCGCCGCTCCTGACGCCGATCGAGCCACACCCGGGGACCGCGCTCTATAAGCAGGTCCTGCCCGGCGTGATGCAGGTCCCGGCCGACCTCGTGCTGGCCGCGGCCCGCAAGTCGTCCCTCTGGCCGATGACCTTCGGCCTCGCCTGCTGTGCGATCGAGATGATCGCCACCTACATGGCGCACTACGACCTCGACCGCTTCGGCATCGTGCCGTGGCCGTCGCCTCGGCAGTCGGACGTGATGATCGTGGCCGGCACCGTGACGAAGAAGATGGCGCCCGCCGTCAAGCTGCTCTACGAGCAGATGCCGAACCCGAAGTGGGTCATCTCGATGGGCGCCTGCGCCACCAACGGCGGCCCCTATACCCGCTATGACCGCGTGTTGCAGGGCGTCGACAAGGTCGTACCGGTCGATGTCTATGTGCCCGGTTGCCCGCCGCGCCCGGAGGCGTTGATCGACTCCTTCATTGCCCTCCAGGAGCTGATCATGGAGGAGCGGAAGGCCCAGGGCGCATGACGACCGACGGCAACGGCGACGCTCCGGCCGAGGCCGAGGCCCCAGACACCTTCGAGGACACGATCTGGGCCGAGGTTGACCGCGCGCTCTCCGGCATCAGTGCCGCCCCCGAGCGCGGCGCGCCCGATCTGATCGTGCGCATGCCACCGGCTGAGGTCGTGCGCGGCCTCAGCGCGCTCAAGCTCGACGAGGCGCTCGACTTCAACTACCTGCGCTCGCTGACGGCGGTCGATTTCGAGGAGGAAGGTATCGAGATCGTCTACCACCTCTACTCGATCGGGCAGAAGCACAACCTCACCGTGAAGACACGGCTGCCCAACGACGCGCTGGTCGTCGACACGGCGACGACCGTCTGGCGCGCCGCCAACTGGCTCGAGCGCGAGACCGCGGAGATGTTCGGCGTGCGCTTTGACGGCCACCCGGATCCGCGGACGCTGCTCATGCCAGAGGGCATGACCGACACTTTCCCGCTTCGCAAGTCGCACCCGCTCGCCGAGATCGAGGTGCTGCAGGGCGAGGGCATGGGCTACCCGGCGGAGGACGCGTAGATGGCGACCACCCCGCTCCCCGAGGAGTCGATCCACACCGAGAGTGCCGACCGCGGCTTCGAGACGCAGGACCTTCTCCTCAACGTCGGGCCGCAACACCCCTCGACGCACGGCGTGTTCCGCATGGTCATGACCATCGACGGCGAGGTCGTGCGCGACGTCGTGGCACACATCGGCTACCTGCACCGCGGCGCCGAGAAGCTCTGCGAGACGATGGACTATCGCCAGGGCATCGGCTTCATGGACCGCACGGAGTACCTCGCCGCGTTCAACGCCGAGCTCTCCTACGTGCTGGCCGTGGAGGAGCTGATGGAGATCGAGGTGCCGGACCGCGCCACCTGGATCCGGATGATCCTCTGCGAGCTCAACCGCCTCTGCTCGCACTTCATGTTCATGGGCGCCTTTGGCGTCGACACCGGCATCCTGGGCACTCCGTTCATCTATGGCTGGCGGGAACGCGAGGTGCTGATCGACCTCTTTGAGGAGATCACCGGCGACCGCATGATGTACGCCTACTTCCGCCCGGGTGGTCTCGCCTGGGACGTGCCCGACAACTTCGTGGAGCGCACGCACGAGGTCATGGCCTCGACGCGGCAGGGCATCAAGGACATCGACGGCCTGCTGACGCAGAACGAGATCTTCCTGGCGCGCACCCGCGGCGTCGGCGTGATCGGCCCGGAGGACGCGATCGACTGGGGCATGAGCGGGCCCTCGCTGCGCGCCTCGGGTGTTCCGCTCGACATCCGACGCGACGAGCCCTACCTCAAGTACGACGAGGTCGAGTTCGATGTGATTACGGCTGAAGACGGCGACGTCTTCGCCCGCTACATGTGCCGCCTGGAGGAGATGGACCAGTCGCTGCGCATCATCGAGCAGTGCCTCGAACGCCTCGAGGATGGCCCGTTTCTCCCCGAGCGCATGCCGCGCATGCTGCGCACGCCCGTCGGTGAGGTCTACTGCCGCACCGAGGCGCCGCGCGGCGAGTACGGCATCTACCTGGTCTCGAACGGCGGCAACCGCCCGTATCGCCTCAAGGTACGGAGCGCCTGCCTCTCCAACCTGCAGGCGCTGCGGGACATGACCGTCAATCAATACCTGGCGGACGCCATCGTCATCCTCGGTTCTATCGACATTGTGCTGAGCGAGGTCGATCGATGAACGGCGACTTCTTCGGCATCGAGATGAACGTCTGGGCCGAGTCGGCGCTGCGGCTGCTGATCATCGTCGGCCTGATGACCGTCGTGGTGATGGGCCTGATCTACGCCGAGCGCAAGATCATCGGCCGCTTCCAGCAGCGCCTCGGCCCGACGCGCACCGGTCCCTTCGGTCTGCTGCAGTCCGTCGCCGACGCGGTCAAGCTCGTCGGCAAGGAGGACCTGCGTCCGAGGAACGCGGACCCGTTCGTGTTCGAGCTGGCGCCCTACGTCGTGTTCATCCCGATCTTCATGGGCTTCATCGTCGTCCCGTTCGTCCTCGACTGGGAGATCCGGGCGCTGGAGCTGGGCCTGCTCTTCTTCGTCGCCATCTCCTCGGTCAACATCGTCGGCTGGGTCATGGCCGGCTGGGGCTCCGACAACCGCTACGCCATGCTCGGCGGCATGCGCGCCGCTGCGCAGGCGATCTCGTACGAGCTGCCGTTCGTCCTCTCGCTGCTCGCGGCAGCGATGGTCGTCGGTACGCTCAACCTGCAGACGATCGTGGCGTTCCAGGACACCGTGCCGCTGATCGTCTGGCAGCCGCTGCCGTTCGTCATCTTCTTCATCGCCGCCCTCGCCGAACTCAATCGCTCACCGTTCGACATCCCGGTCGGTGAGTCCGAGGTCGTGGGCGGCCCCTTCGTCGAATACTCCGGCATCCGCTGGTCAATGTTCTTCCTGGCCGAGTACGCGGGGCTGTTCATCATGGCGCTGATCGCCTCGGCGGTCTTCCTCGGCGGCTGGGCGTGGCCGCTGGGTGAGCGCTTCAACGACGAGTGGTACGGCATCTGGTGGCAGCTGAGCCTTGTCGGCGCCAAGGCCGGGCTGCTGATCTTCGTCATCTTCTGGATCCGCTCCACGCTGCCGCGTCTGCGCGTCGATCAGCTGATGGCTTTCTCGTGGAAGGTGCTGCTGCCGCTGACGTTCGTCCAGATCCTCGTCAACGGGCTGTTCCTCGTCTACCAGTGGACGATCGACATTGGCAACGTGACGATCACGACCGAGGCGTTCCTGCTGCCGCCCGGCATCCTGGGCGTCGCCGCCCTCTTCCTGATCATCGACCGCAGCGTCAGCCGCCCGAGACCGCGTCCCGCCAGCGCCTCGACGAGCACCCCGGCACGCACGGGCGCCGAGGCCGGGTCGTGACCGCGATGAGCAGCGCCACGACTGACCTTGAGCGGGAGGACCGGCCATGAGAGGCATCGCCAAGAGCATGCTGACGACGCTTTCCACGTTCATGCGCGGGCCCGTAACGCGTGAGTACCCAGACGTGCACAAGCCGATCCCCGAGCGCGACCGCGCGTTCCCGCTGTTGCTCTGGGACTTCGAGATCGACGAGCCCTACTGCACCGGTTGCCACGCCTGTGAGCGCGCCTGCCCCGTCGAGTGCATGACCGTCCTGATGAAGGACAACCCGAACCACACCACGGCGGGCGGCAACTCCACGCGCCGCAAGATCATCGACAAGTTCTGGATCGACTACGCCCGCTGCATGCGCTGCAACATCTGCGTTGAGGTCTGCAACTTCGATGCGATCGCGATGAACAACACGTGGCAGGGTCATGAGCTGTCCGTGCACGACCGCGCGGACCTGATCATGGACCTGCCGCAGCTGCTCGTGCAGTCGCACAGCGGCAACATTGACGAGTGGGTAGCGCCCTAGGGCCAGTCGGGCGATGCTCCGCGGGACGCGAGTCCCCGGAGCTTCGCTAGCGAGGACAGTGGACCGCAGCGCGGTCGCTAGACGAACCGGGAATACGACACTCGTGCTCGAACGCCTGCCAATGCCCTCGCAGTTCGACCGCATCATCATGCTGGGCGGCGCGCTGGCGGTGATCGTCGCTGCGCCGATCCTGATCGTCCTGTCAGCGCTGCTCATCGGCGACCAGATCTCAGCGCCCGAGTTCGTCTTCTGGCTCGCCGCTTCCGTCATCGTCGGCGGCGCCCTCGGCGCGGTACTGCTGCCGAACGTGGTGCACGCTGCGCTCTGCCTCGTCGCCACGCTCCTCGGCGTGGCCGGCGTCTACCTGCTGCTCGTCAGCGACTTCATTGCCCTCGTCCAGATCCTCGTCTACGGCGGGGGCGTCGTGATCCTGCTGCTCTTCGGCCTGATGCTCACGAACGCCCAGGACGACCCGGTCGTGACCGACGGCGCGCAGAAACCGTTCGCGTTCATGGTCGGAGCGCTGATCGGCGGCACCTTCATCGCGGCCATCCTCGACGCCGAGTTCGGTAGCTCGGCCGCCACGGTCGTGGCCTTCGAGGACTTTGGCGCACGCCTCTTCCGCGACTTCCTCGTGCCGGTCATCGTCGTCGCCGTGCTGCTCGACATCGCGCTCACCGGCGCGTTCGTCAACGCCCGTGATGACGAGCCTGAGCCCGAAGCGACCGAAGATCCGGCCGCGGCTGGAGACGCCTCGTGATCCCCCTCGAGGACTTCCTGCTGCTGTCCGCGGTGCTGTTCGCGATCGGCTTTTACGGCGTGCTGGCCCGGCGCAGCGCCATCCTCATCCTCATCTCCGTGGAGCTCATGCTCGCCGGGGTCGCCATCAACTTCGTCGCGTTCTCGACCTACCTCGATGGCGAGGCGTTCAGCGGGCTGATCTTCGCCCTGTTCGTGATCACGGTCGCCGCGGCCGAGGTGGGCCTGGCGCTGGGCATCGTGCTGCGGCTCTTCCGCGAGCGACGCACCGCCAACGTCGACGCAGCCGACGAGCTGCGCTGGTGATGCGCGTGGGGCAGCGCTGATGGGCATGGAACAGGTCTGGCTGCTTCCGGCCATCCCGTTCGGCGTCTTCGTCGTGCTCGCGCCGCTGCACAAGCTGGTGCCACGCCAGGGCGACGGCCTCGCCATCCTCGGTATGGCCGCCTCGTTTGTGCTGGCGCTGTTCGTGATCGGTGACTTCCAGGGCTTCTGGGACCACGGCGAGTTCCTGCCGGGCGGCGAGAACACCTACTCCTTCGACTGGATCACCATCGCCGGCGACTTCTTCGTCATCGAGTTCTCGACGTACGTCGACTCGATCACCGTCGTCATGATCGCCGTCGTCACGTTGGTGGCGCTGATGGTGATGATCTACTCGGTCGGCTACATGAAGGGCGAGCCGCGCTACGGCTGGTACTTCGCCGCGCTCTCGTTCTTCACCGCCGCCATGCTGCTGCTGGTCATCAGCGGCAACCTGATCCAGCTCTACCTCGCCTGGGAGGGCGTCGGTCTCGCCTCGTACCTGCTGATCGGCTTCTACTGGGAGCGCCAGACCGCCGCCGAGGCGGCGAAGAAGGCGTTCCTCACCACACGCATCGGTGATGTCGGGCTGCTGATCGGCATCATCCTGCTCTGGCGCGCGACTGGCACCTTCGATATCCAGGAGATCATCCACGCCGCCGAGGCCGGCGAAATCGGGATGCGCTACCTCACGATCTCGATGATCTTCGTCTTCGCCGGCGCCGTCGGTAAATCGGCGCAGTTCCCGCTCCACGTCTGGCTCCCCGACGCGATGGAGGGCCCGACGCCGGTCTCCGCACTGATCCACGCCGCCACGATGGTCGTGGCCGGCGTCTACCTCGTCGCTCGCTTCCTGCCGATCTACGACATCACCCTCGTCGCCCGCGACGTGGTGCTCTACACCGGCCTTATCACCGCGCTGATGGGGGCGACGATGGCCCTCGTCTCCAACGACATCAAACGCGTGCTCGCCTACTCGACCATCTCGCAGCTGGGATTCATGTTTGTCGCCCTCGGCGTTGGCGCGCTGACGGCTGCGATGTTCCACCTCCTGACCCACGCCTTCTTCAAGAGCCTGCTTTTCCTTGGCTCGGGCTCGGTCATCCACGCGACCGCGCAGCAGGAGGTCGAGGAGCTGGGCGGCCTCTGGCGCAAGATGCCGATCACGACCGTGACCTTCATCATCGGTGGGCTCGCCCTCGCCGGGCTGCCGATCTTCGCTGGCTTCTGGTCGAAGGACGAAATCCTCGCCGACCTCCTCGCGTCTGGCCCGCTCGTCGCCTACATCCTGCTCGCCGGCACCGCCGTGCTCACCGCCATCTACACCACCCGCCTTGTGATGCTGACGTTCTTCGGCGAGCCGAAGAACCGCGCCGCCTACGACCACGCGCACGAGCAGCCGCCGGTCATGATCGGACCACTGGTGTTGCTCGCAGCGTTCGCCGCCGTCGCTGGCTTCGTCGCCATCGATGGCGTGGGCGAGGCGCTGGGCTTCGTCGGCGGCATCGGCGCCGTGGTCTTCGAGGGCGAGCTTGGCCACGCCTTCAACATCGAGGGCGGACTGGCCCTCGGCGCAACGGCGGGCGCGCTCGCCGGAGTCTTCATCGGCATCATCTACTGGTCGGGCGACGCTCGACGTGCCGTGCAGGCGCGCGGCTGGGTGCCGGAGATCTACCAGCTGTTCGTGCGCCGCTACTACCTCGACGACCTCTACCAGGCGGTGATCGACCGTGCGGTTCTGGGGCTGGCCGGCATTGTCGCCTGGTTCGACAAGCGCGTGATCAACGAGACCGGCGTCGACGGTGGCACGCAGTCGATCGGGTACCTCGGCTACCGCCTCAAGTTCCTGCAGACCGGCCGCATCCCCAACTACGCGCTCGGCATGGCCCTCGGCGCCCTCGCGCTGACGCTCATCGCCTTCGGAGTCGCGTAGTGGCCTACGAGTTCAACCACACCTGCCGAGGAGCGGAGCGACGATGACCGAGAACGACGGCTACGTCCTCCTCGCGCTGCCGCTGCTGCCGCTGGCCGCCGCGCTGCTGCTGATGGTGATCCCGAACCGGGAGCGCTCGGCGCAGATCGGTCTCACCGCGCTCGCCAGCCTCGCGATGTTCGTGCTCTCGCTCTACGTTTTCATCCAGTACGAGTGGGGCGGCGTGCAGTTCCAGGCGGTCAAGGCGATCCCCTGGATGGAGAA
The DNA here is from genome assembly GCA_965226785.1 of Dehalococcoidia bacterium. Taxonomy (GTDB): domain Bacteria; phylum Chloroflexota; class Dehalococcoidia; order UBA2979; family UBA2979; genus CBDDEC01. The sequence goes on along the minus strand of CBDDEC010000003.1, from coordinate 209,043 downwards.
CGTTGGGTTCCTCGGCGAAAACGGCATGCAACTCAAGGTGGGCATCGATGGCATCGCCGCCACGATGGTCCTCCTCACCGGCATCGTGATCGTCGCGGGGACGTGGGTCTCCTGGAAGATCCAGTATCGGATGAAGGACTTCTTCATCCTGCTCTATATCCTCGTCGCCGGCGTGTTCGGCACCTTCGTGATGTTGGACCTCTTCTTCTTCTTCCTCGCCTACGAGGTTGCGCTGCTGCCGATGTACCTGTTGATCGTCGTCTGGGGCTCCACGCGCAAGGAGTACGGCGCAATGAAGCTGATGATGATGCTGCTGGCGGCATCGATCCTCATCTTCACCGGCATCTTCGCGCTGTTCACACACGTCGGCGCCGGCACCTTCGACATGGAGGTGCTGATGGCGGCCGAGAAGACCGCCGAGTTCCAGAAGATCTTCTTCCCGATCATCGTCCTGGGCACTGGCACGTTGGGCGCGCTCTTCCCGCTGCACGCCTGGTCGCCGGACGGCCACGCCTCGGCGCCGACCGCGGTGTCCATGCTGCACGCCGGCGTGCTGATGAAGGTCGGCGCGTTCGGCATGATCCGGCTCGGCTTCCAGATGATGCCGGAGGGCGCCGAGTTCTGGGCTCCGGCGCTGATCATCCTCGGCATCACAGCCGCCCTCTACGGCGCGATTTCCGCCTTACGTCAGACGGACCTCAAGCTGATGACCGGCTTCTCCTCCGTCTCGCATATGGGCTATGTCTTCGTCGGCCTCGGCACGCTCAATTCGATCGGCTTCTCGGGTGCCGTGCTTCAGATGTTCGCGCACGGCCTCATGACTGCGCTCTTCTTCCTCCTGATCGGCGCGATGTATGACCAGGCCCACGACCGCGAGATCCCCAACTTCTCCGGCCTGGCGCGCCAGATGCCGATCTGGAGCATCTTCTTCGTGATCGCCGGTCTCGCCTCGCTGGGCCTGCCGGGGCTCTCCGGGTTCGTAGCGGAGCTGCACATCTTCATCGGCGCATTCCGTGCCTACCCCATCATCGGCGGGCTCGCTGTGCTGACCGCTGCGATCACCGCGACCTATCTGCTGCGCATGTTCGCGCAGGCCTTCTTCGGCGAACCGGTCGAGCGCTGGAACTTCGTCGGCGAGATGACCTGGACCGAACGCGCGGGCGCGACCGTCCTCGCCGGCTCGATCGTCTTCATGGGCCTCTGGCCCTCGCCCTGGATCGACCGTATTTCCGAGACCGTGATCAACATCCCGGGCGTGACGCTATGACGCCCGAGGAGGCGATCGGAACCTCGAGGGAGGCAGTGGCGTGACCGACATCGTCGGCAACGACCTCAACTTCCAGTACGAGCTGCTCGCGCCCGAGATCATCCTCGCGGTGACGGCGGTGTTCGTCTTCTTCCTCGACGCGTTCCGCCGCGAGCTCAATATTGGTCGCGCGGTCCTGCCGCTGGTGACACTGGTCGGCCTGGTGGCAGCCGGTGTGGTCAGCCTGTTCTGGCTCGACCTCAAGACCAGCGAGTCCGAGAACTTCGCCCGGCTGATCGAGATCGACCACTTCACCACGTTCTTCCGCGTGCTCTTCATCGGCACGGCGGTCGTCCTCGTGATCGGCTCGCACGAGTTCGTCGACCGCCAGCTGCGGCACATCGGCGAGTTCTACGGTCTGATCCTCCTCAGCACCATCGGCGCTATCTACATGGCGGCCGCGCGCGACCTGCTGACCGCGTACATCGCCATCGAGCTGCTGTCGTTCTCGCTCTACGTCGCCGTCTCGCTGGCCAAGAACGACCGACGCTCCGGCGAGGCAGCGCTGAAGTACGTACTCCTGGGTGGCGTCGCCTCGGCGATGCTGCTCTACGGCCTGAGCCTGCTCTACGGCGTCAGCGGCTCGACGCAGTACTCGGAGATCGCCACGGCGCTGGCCGCCGGCACCAGCGACGTCGCGTTGCCCCTCGTCGTCGGCCTGGTGCTGATCATCGCGGGCCTCGGCTTCAAGGCCTCGGCGGTGCCGTTCCACATGTGGACGCCCGACGCCTACGAGGGCGCGCCACTGCCGGTCACCGCCTACCTCTCCGCGACATCGAAGGCCGCGGTCTTCGCGCTGTTCATGCGGTGGTTCGCCGGGCCGCTGCTCCCCGCCATCGATGACTGGCAGTGGATGATCGCCGCCATCTCCGTCGCGACGATGGTCGGCGGCAACCTGATCGCGCTCCAACAAACCAACATCAAACGCCTGCTCGCCTACTCCTCGATCGGTCAGGTCGGCTTCATGCTGATGGCGATCACCACGATCTCGGACGTCTCCGCGTCGGCGCTGATGGTGCACATCGGCGGGTACCTCGTGACCAACCTCGCCGTGTTCATGGCGGTCATTGCCTTCTACAACCAGACCGGCAAGGAGGAGATCGCCGACTTCAAGGGCCTGGCCCAGACGAACCCTTACCTCGCGCTGGTCCTGACCGCCGGGATGTTCTCCCTCGCCGGGATGCCGTTGCTCGCCGGGTTCTTCACGAAGTACATCCTCTTCCAGAGCGCCGTCGAGGGCGGCTTCCTCTGGCTCGTCGTCGTGGCCGTGATCGCCTCGACGCTGTCGCTGTACTACTACCTGCAGATCATCAAGCAGATGTACCTCTACGAGCCGTCCGAGCCCGGCCGCTGGCGGCTCACCCCGACCGGCTATCTCTCCACCGGCGCGCTGCTCGCTGGCGTCCTATTCATCGGCATCTACGGCGGCCCGCTGTACATCGTCGCCGACCGCGCCTCCGCCGCCCTCTTCACGTAGTCCCGCATCGCGGCGCGACGCCCTCGCCTCGCGACGTGACGCAGGGTGCGCTACCGTGCGCCCGCGGGGGCGCTATGACAGACGAGATCCGGGACTCCGACGCGGGCGCAGGCGGGCGCGTCGAGGGCATCGGCGGGATCTTCTTCCGCTCGAGCGACCCGGCGGCGCTGCGCGCCTGGTACGTCCAGCACCTGGGCATCCCGAGCCTGCCCGGCACCACCGGGTTCTGGTGGCGGCACGACGAGGCGCCCGAACGCCGCGGCCACACCGTCTGGGCGCCCTTCGATGCGGACACGGAGTACTTCGGCGACGGGGGCTCCGAGGCCGAGCAGCCCGCTGACTGGATGATCAACTACCGCGTCGCTGACCTCGACGCGATGCTCGTGCGGCTGCGCAGCGAGGGCGTCGAAGTCGACGCACAGGTCGAGGAGTCGGAGTACGGTCGCTTCGGCTGGGCGATCGATCCGGAGGGCCATCGCTTCGAGCTCTGGGAGCCGCCACCCGGGCAGTAGCTGCGCTATGCTGCGGGCCGCACCAGACGAGGCGCGCAGGCACCGAGCCGCTCGATCGGCAGGCTGACCGGCGCGCGCAACGAGGAGGCAGCGTTGGCCGACGAAGCTCTGACCGAACTCACCGATGACATGAAGTCCGCGATCGGGTCGTCGAGCCCAGCCATCACCTACGAGGTGACGACGCAGGGCATCCGCACCTTTGCCCGCGCGGTGGGCTACACCAGCGAGATCTACTTCGACGAGGACGCCGCGAAGGCCAAGGGCCATCGCGCGCTGCCGGCGCCCCCCGGGTTCCTCGGCATGCCGATCTTCAACCCCGGCGCACAGCCGGGCGGCCGCGGTCCAGCGTTCAGCAGTCCGTTCAAGCGCAACCTGAACGGCGGCACGGGCATCGCCCCAGTCGCGCAGGTCTACGCCGGCGACGAGCTGGAGGCCATCACCACGCTGGCCAACCTCGAGCTGGTGCCGAGCCGCGCAATGGGTCAGATGCTGATCCGTACCTCCGAGACTGTCTACACCCGCAAGTCTGACGGCGAGGTCGTCGCGCGCACGCGCGGCACCGGCCTCTCCTACTAGCCAAGCCTACTAGCCAGGCCGAGAGGAACGAACCGATGGCCGATCAGACCTACTGGGACGACGTCACCGAGGGCGACGAGCTGACGCTGACCGAGACGATGTCTTCGCAGCGCCTCGTCGTGTGGGCCGCCGCGTCCGGCGACTTCTACCAGATCCACTACGACGACGATTTCGCGAAGGGCAACAACCTGCCCGACATCATTGTCCACGGCGCGCTGAAGGGCATGCTCGTTGGGCGCCTGCTCGACGAGTTCTGTGGCGACGAGGGGGCGGTCAAAGACTGGGACGTCTCCTACCGCGGCATGGACGTCGCCCGCCACGACATCGTCGTGCACGGCACCGTGACCAAGAAGTACGAGGAGGGCGGCGAGCACCTCCTCGACCTCAACGTCGGCGTCCGCACCGACGAGGGCAACGAGACCACGCCGGGCACGGCGACGGTGGCGCTCCCCTCGCGGTAGCGCGCACGGCAGCAGTCGAAACGACAGCAGCCCCGGTCGTGCGACCGGGGCTGTTTGGTGTGACGGCGTCTGTGAGAGCGAGCCTAGAGCGAGCCCAGGTAGCGGTCGATCTCGTAGGGCGTGACCTGCGAGCGGTAGTCGTCCCATTCCAGGCGCTTGTTCTCCAGCAGCGTCTCGAAGACGTGTTCGCCGAAGGTGGCGCGCAGCAGGTCTGAGCCAGCGAACGCCTCGATCGCCTCGCCGAGGGACGAGGGAAGTGCCTGCACGTTGCGCGTGGCGCGCTCCTCAGCCGACATCTCGCCAACCAGGCGGTCGACCGGCGCGGGCAGCGCCGTGCCGCGGCCGATGCCCTCCAGGCCGGCCGCGAGCACGCCGGCGAACATCAGGTACGGGTTGCAGGCGGAGTCGGGTGCGCGGTACTCGAGGCGCGTCGCGACGGCCTCGCCCGGCCGATGCTCAGGCACCCGCACGAGGTCCGCGTGGTTGCGCGTCGACCAGGTGGCGTGCGTCGGCGCCTCGTAGCCCGGGACCATCCGCTTGTAGGAGTTCACCCACTGGTTCGAGACCAGGGAGAGCGCCGAGGCGTGCTCCAGCATGCCCGCCATGTAGCCCCGCGCGTCGGTGGAGAGCCCCAGCTCGTCGGCGGGGTCGTGGAACGCGTTGTCTTCGCCTCGGAAGAGCGATTGCTGCAGGTGCATCGCTGAGCCGTTCTCTCTGGCGAGCGGCTTCGGCATGAACGTGGCGTAGACCCCGTGTCGCATCGCCACCTCCTTCACCACGAGCCGGTAGGTCATGACCGCGTCGGCCATGGTCAGCGCGTCCGTGTAGCGGAGGTCCATCTCCTGCTGGCCCGGCGCGGCCTCGTGATGCGAGAGGGCGACGCCGATGCCCATCTCCTCGAGCGTCAGCACGGTCTCCCGACGCAGGTCGGAGCCGCCGTCGAGGGGCGTCAGATCGAAATAACCGCCGCGGTCGATCGGCTCTGTACCGTTGGCGTCCTTGAAGTAGAAGAACTCGATCTCCGGCGAGACATAGAACGTGTAGCCACGCTCCGCCGCCCCGTCGAGCACACGCCGCAGCACCTGTCGCGGATCACCCGGATAGGCCTCACCGTTCGGCGAGCGGATATCGCAGAACATGCGCGCCACCGACTGCTCCTGCGGTCGCCAGGGCAGCAACTGGAACGTGCTCGCGTCGGGGACGGCGATCATGTCCGACTCGTCGCGCCGCGCGTACCCGGCGATGGCCGCGCCATCGAACGAGATGCCGTCGTTGAACGCGTGCTCCAGCTCCTCGATGGTGATCGCCACCGACTTGAGCATGCCCAGCACGTCGGTGAACCAGAGGCGAATGAACTTCACATCGTGGTCGCGGCACGCCTGCGTGACGTGCTGCAGGGACGCGAGGTCGTTCGAGGGCCGATCGTTCATGCCCCGATCGTGCGCCGCAGGTGTTTCGCCAGTGTTTCGCCCGATCTGACAGGTTAGTTGGGGCCGAGACGCCCGAACGCCGGGCGACCTTCGCGACCCTCAGCCAGATGCTTCAGGCCCGTGAAGAAGAAGCCCCACGTGAAGTTGCAGTATCCGAAGAAGTCCGTCGCCTCGCGCCAATCGAGGTGCTGGAATCGGAGCTGTGACCCCGTCTCCGTCATCCCACCTCGAAGCGCAGCCCGGTGCCGACCGACTCCGCTTCCGTCGGTTTCTGGAGGCACTCGATCTCGAACGTGCTGGCGTCACGCTCGGTTACGCCCACTCGGAGGGGCTGGGCGCCGAGCCGAAGTGCATGCCGCTGCCGCCCAACGAGGAGTCGCCAACGACCTCCTTGATCCACCAGCGCGTGAAGCCCTCGGCGCTAGAACCGCGTCGAACACGCTCTCCACGGGGGGCCTTGATGTCGACCACATGTCTCATCGTTGCCATCGCTGTCTCCTCTTACGACCCGGAACCGGCGAGGGCGACCTCCTGGTCGGGCTGTCCGACATGCAGGCCGTCGCCCCGGGCTCGGCGTCGCCTCGACCGCCGCGTGGCCCACCAGCGGTGGAGCCCCTCGGGCGTCGAGACCGCAGCGAAGACCACCTCCGGAGGTGGCGTCGAGCTCGACCAGGTGGTGCATGTCGGCCAGGTGGAGGCTCCCGTTTAAGCGTCAGTCGTTGGTGTCCGCCGGAGGATATTTAATCTTCTGGTTGATAATCAACCAACGGGATGAAGGATTGACGGGATCGGATCAAGGTCGCGAAACCGCACGTTCACGCGGGCGAAACGTGCCTGACACACAGCCTTTACCCGCGCGACGCCGAGGCGAAATGGGCGGGCAAGAGACTGGCTCCTATCTCCATGGGCTACCAGGGGTCCGTGCATTGCCAGAATTCACGAAACCACCAGCACGCCGCTTCGCCGCGGCTGCCAACCTCGGAGGGCTCGTCGCCCTCGTGGCGGGCGCTGGCGTGACAGGTGCGCAGGAAGCCGACGAGGTGCCTGGGGGCGATCGCCGACGCGACCGCGGCGATCAACATCGTCTGGTTGTTGATCGCGGGCACGCTCGTGCTGTTCATGCAGGCGGGCTTCGCGCTAGCCGAGGCGGCGCGCACCGGTGAGGTGGGAGACGGCAAGATCTTCGTGGCACTGGTCGCCAGGGCGATTCGCATCCGCACTGGCGACACTGATGAGGCTGCGATCTAGCCATGCAGCGCTCTGAGCCGCGGTCTGCGACTGGAAAGCACGGAGTGGACGGTCCAGCACCCAACGGCGCTCGACCGTTCGACTCGGGCATCGTCGCGGGGGACGCAGTAGTAGCCGTAGGCGACCTGGCGATCGACCGCGACCGCTACACGGTGACCCTGCGCGGCGCCCCGCTGGAACTGACGTACACGGAGTTCCACGCGCTGTGGGCCCTGGCGCGTCGTGATGGGCGCGTCGTCGCTCCGGACCAGCTCGCCGAGGAACTCTGGGGCAACGTTCCGGCACGCGCGCGTCGTCGCGTCGCCGTCACGATCTCCCGGCTGCGCTCGAAGCTTGGCCCGGCGGGCGCGGCCTACATCCGCACCGTCCACCGCGTCGGCTATCGCCTCAGCCCACCCAGCTAGCCGATTACTCGCTAGCCGCCCCGAGGTTCGTCCGCGAAGCGATAGCCCACGTTGCGCACGGTCTCGAGGAACGTCTCGTGGCGCTCGATCTTGGCGCGGATGCGCCGCACGTGGACGTCCACGGTGCGCGAGCCGCCGTAGTAGTCGTAACCCCACACCTGGTTCAGCAGCGCCTCGCGCGTGAACGGCTTGCCGGGGTTCGATGCCAGGAAGCGCAGCAGCTCGTACTCCTTGAATGTCAGGTCGACGACCGCGCCGTCCACCGTCACGGTGTAGCGCTCGAGGTCGATCACGAGCGTGCCTCGGCGCAGCAGGTGGCCGTCGTCGGCGCCGGTGCGCGCCCAGAGCGCCCGCGAGACGCGCGTGCGCAGCTCCTCTTCGTCGATGGGCACCATGATGAAGTCGGCGATGGCGGTGATCGCGCCGACCTCGCGCAGCTGCTCGTGCTCGGCCAGCGCGATCACCGCGACCGACTCGGAGAGCGCGGGGTCGCGCAACAGGGCGGCCAGGCCGCCGCCGCTGAGGCTCACGCCGAGGTCGAGGATCAGCAGCTCAGGCCGCCACTCACGCACCGCGATCAGGCAGCCCTCCGCACTGGATTCAGCGCGTAAGGCGCGGCCATCGCGTCGCATCGCCGCCTCGGCGACCGCGATCTGCGCCGGATCGGCTGAGAGCATGAGCACCCGCTGCATGCGTGGAGTGTAGGAAGACTGGGCGTCGAGCGGCAGCCCCCAACCACCGAGATGGTCCCTACGCCTCCAATCGGCGCGTTTTGGCGGCTGCGCACCGGGCGAAGGCGCTGCTATCATCCCGCGGCCGACCAGAGCGCGACGTTCCCGGACGCCACGCCCACGAGAGAAACGACCGAGATGCACGTCGTCCGTGCCACCGATCTCACGAGCCTCACCGCCGAGGATGTGCTGGTCCTCAACGGGATCGATCTGACGGTCGAAAAAGGCGCTGTGTTTGGCCTCGCCGGTCCCGCCGGCGCCGGCAAGACCGCGCTGCTGCGCACGATCGTCGGCCTGCGCGAGCATTCGGACGGCACCTTGCTCGTGCTCGGAGAGCCGATGCACGCGCGCCGCGCCGATCTGCGGCGTCGCGTCGGTTTCGTCGCGACCACCGCCGCTCTCCCGGAACACCTCAGCGTCGCGCGCTTCCTGGAGTTCAGCGGCGAGCTCGCCGGGCTCTCCCGCCGCGAAGCGCGCCGTCGCCTCGCGCGCCTCGCCGAGCGAGTTGGGCTGTCGGAGGGCGTCCACACGCCGGTCTCGCGCCTCGACGTGGCCGCACGCACGCGGGTGGCGATCGCTGCCGCGCTGATGAGCGACCCCGAGATCCTGCTGCTCGATGCGCCGTCCGAGGGTCTCGCGCCGACCGCCGCGCAGGGGATCATCGAGCTGATTCGCGAGCTAGCAAGACCCGACCGCACCATCGTCGTCGCCAGTCGCCGCCTCGACGAACTCGAGCGCGTATGCAGCGATATCGCGGTGCTCAACGCCGGTCGCGTGGTCTACCAGGGACCGGCCGCTGAGCTGCGCGGGCTCGCCCGCCAGACCTCTATCCGCGTCGAGGTGGACGGGCATGTCGCTGCGTTTGAGCGCGCGCTCGCCGCGATCGAGGAGCCCGACGCGATCCGCATCGAGCGCGATGGCGTCGAGTTCGCGATCACGGGTCTCGGCCCGCGCAGCCACGCCGAGTATCTACGCGCCGTCGTCGAGGCCGCTGATCGCACCGGCGTCGATCTCGTCCACGTCGATGCCGGCGGGCGCGACCTGACCGCCGCGTACCCCGACCGGCTCGAAGCAGACCGGCGCGACGGCTCGCTGCGCGCCGCTGCCTGGGCCGCCTCCCAGACGGAGGAGCATGTCGAGGAGGCCGTCGAGGCGCGCGAGTCGCGGCATGACCTGGCCCAGGCGGGGGACGACTAGTGACCGCCTACTTCGCGATCCTGCGCTACGACGCCAGTGCGCTGCGCCACGCGCGACTGATTCACCTCTGGCTGGTGCTGCTGGCTGCACCGGCGCTCTTTCTGGTGGTCGTCGCCAGCACCCAGGACGAGCTGGCGTCGGAGACACTCGCCGCCTACCTCGGCTGGGTATTGCTGCCACTGTCGGTGGCCGCCGTAGCCGTGATCGCCGGCGCCGCCATCAACGCCGAGGCCCGCGTGGCCGCGGACACGGTGCTCTCCCGGGCCGTGACGCGGGAGGTCTATCTCGCGGCGAAGACAACCGCCCGGGTCGCTGCAGTGCTGCTGGGCTATGCCCTCGTGGCCGTGCCGGCCGCCGCGCTGATCGCACGCTACGGCGTCGCCGACACCTCGACGACGGGCGTCGCGGCGGGGCTGATCGTGGTGGCGGCGCTGCTCTGGCTGCTCACGACCGCCGGCCTCGCGCTCTCTGTGGTCGTCGAGCGCGTGCCGCTCGCGGTCCTCGGCGTGATCGTCGCGGCCGCTGCAGTGGCGCTGGTGTCCGAGGTCTTCGGACTCGGCTGGCTGAGCCCACTCGAACTGCTCGGGACCCTCGCCGAGGTCATGCGCGGGGACGCAGGCGCATGGCGTGCCTTCTGGGCCGCTGCCATCTATGGCGTTGGTGGGCTGCTGATCCTCCTCGCGACGTTCTGGCGTTACCGGGGGCGGGACCTGTGACCTCGAGCGCCGCGGGCGGATTCTACGAGTCGGAGCTGGATCGCCATGCACTCGGGCGCTTCCACCGCCGCGACGTCACCGTGATCGTGCGCCGCCGCCGCCTGCGCATCGCCTTCGGCAACCGCCACGCGCTGCGCATCGAGCTCGGCGAGGCGCGACCCGTGAGCGTTGAGGTTCGCGAAGACCTGGCGGAGGGCGGCCAGATCGAGCGCGTTGCGATTCCGCATGTACCGGCGCCGCGCGTCCAACTCGTGCAGCGCATCGCGGCACTCTGGCTCGCCTCGACGCTGATCCTTTGGATCGCACGGCGGCTGCGCGCATACTGAGACGGCACGGGACGGGGTTCTAAGGGGGCGGCCGATGACGCAGGAGGATCGATTCCGCGAGCTCAGCCAGATCCCGGAGCGCGCGAACGCCGCGGCCTGCTTCGGCGAACCCGTCACGAGCGGCGACCGCACCGCGATACCGGTGGCGCAGGTGAACTACGGCATGGGCTTCGGCTACGGCAACGGCGGCGAACGTCCAACGGACAGCGGCTCTGTCTCCCTCGGCGGCGGGGGTGGCGGCGGCGGGGGCAGCAGCTCGCGCGCGATCGCCGTGATCGAGGTCTCACCCGACGGTGTGCAGGTGATCCCCATCCAGGATCACACCTCGATCGCCCTCGCCGGGATCACGCTCGGCGGCACGGCCATCGCGCTCGTCTCAAACATGATGATCAAACTGATCCGCGGCTAGGACGCGCAAACCTCCGCGAGTCTCCGGATTCTCGCGCTCTCGACCTGCTTCTTACCACCCAGCGAGGCACTGACCTCGCATATTCGCCGCTGAGTGCACGGCGTTCGCAAGCGGAGAGGAACAGTGCCATGTCCGACGAGCCAACATCGGGTGAGTCCGACCCGAGCGGTCCGTTCGAGGGAGGCATCTCCCTCGACACGTCGGCCCTCACCGACCGGGTGTGGCGCGTCCTCACCTTCGACGAGTCGGTCTACACCGAGGTGGCGGCGGACGACGATCAGCTCGTGCCGCTGGTGATCCTCGTGGGAAGCACCCTGCTGGCAGCCCTCGGTGGCTGGTTGTGGCTGGTGATCGAGTTCGATGGACTGTCGATCGGTCGCATCCTGCTGCGCGAGGTCTTGCTCGGCTCCGCGTTCGTGATCGCGCTGTGGGCGGCGTGGGTCTACCTGTCGACGCTCTACCTGCGCCAGGTGCACGCTGTCGAGGTTGAGTTCGGCGCCCTGGCGCGGACGATGGCGTACGCCTCGGCGCCGTGGGGGCTGGCGGTGCTGGTGTTCCTGCCGGCGCTCAGCCTCGGCGCAGGCGTGATCGCACTGGCGGGCTGGGCGGCGGCGAGTCGGGCGGCGCTACGAGCGACGGTGGTGATCGACGTGCGCACGGCGACGCTGGCGACGGCGGCGGGCTTCGTCCCGCTGGTCCTCGTGCTGTCGCTGTTGGGGCACGAGGCGGGGATGGCGCCGGGGGTGTTCGTCCACGCCGGCGGGGTCGGTGAGTACGTCTCGCGGGTAAACTTCGTGGCGTTCGCTCGCTAGCGCAACGGGCAATGAAAAACCGGCCTGCGTGCGCAGGCCGGTTCTCGAACTCCTCGGTTGGGAGGAGTGTGCCGGGCAAGCCCGGCGAGTGAAGTATGGCTTAGCCGGCCATCGTCGTCACGATGCCACCAACGGTGGTCGTGATCTGGCCAGCGATGCCAGTTGTCTGGAAAGCCACGAACAGCGCCATCGAAATGACACCAGCCACGAGGACGTACTCGATCACGCCCTGGCCATCGTCTTCAGCCTGGAACTTCGCATACTTCGTCATCAGGTAGTTGTTGAGCTTCTGCACGAAGGCCCCCTTCTTGCTACCGAGAAAGCTTTCCCGCCGCTGACATCTGCAGTGGTGGGCTCTGTAAAGGTCGGTTGCATCGGCCATGGAGTGGATCAGAAGTCGTTAGGGCTTCCTCTAAATTGCCCCCGCGGTTCGGTTCATCCGGATCTGTACCGGGTCGCTCGAACTCGGGTTCTCCTCCTTGTGCGTTGAACCAGTGCTATCAAGCGTGGCAGACCCGTATCAGAGAGGGTAGATCGCTGTGGAAATCTCGATACCTCATGAGATCGCCGTCAGAGAGGCAAATCTACATGTCTGGCCGACTTTTTGTGCGCCTCGCGTGAAAACCCTCGAGGTCGGTGCCGAACCTGGTGGTTGCGTCGCGCGATCGTCGTCGGCGTGTGACTCTGGCCCAATTCGAGGCGAAACCAAGGGCCGATCACGCGTCAGGGATCCGCCGGATTCGCCCAGCAGGCCCGATAGTTGCAAGCTTGAGAGCGAACCGAGGCCGAATCTTGAGGATTCTGGCTGCCGTGGACGCTCGTGTGCAGACGCTGGCCCCCTCGTGGACCGGCATCGCCCGTGCCGCCCGTCGAATCGCCATCCTCGGCGCTGGTCTGGCCGCGCTCGCGGCGCTGGTGCTATCGCTCGCCATCGTGCGCTCGAACCACTCCTGGCCGGTCACGGCGGGCGCTCTCGCCGCCAGCCTCGCCGCCGTCGCCTACCTCGCGAGGCGTCGAGGGGATGTCGGTCTGTGGGCGACCTATGTCATCGGCTTCATCGCGTTCGCGCAGCTGCGAACGATCGCGGACGACACAGGGTATCGCCGCCCGCACGCAGTACGTCGTCGATCTCGAGACTGCGGTCTTTGGCGCGATCCCGACTGTGGAGTTGCAGTCCGCGTTCAACGTCGCCGACACTGGCTTCTTCGATGTCACCTTGGTGGCGGTGTATCTGACCTAGTTCGTTGCTCCGCACCTCGTGGCCCTCGCACTCTGGCGCTACCGCCGAGGCGCCCTCACCGCCTTCGTTGCAGCGATCCTGATCACCGCCTACCTCGGTCTCGCAGTCTCGTTCGTGCTGCCGACCACACCTCCCTGGCTGGCCGCCGAGCAGGGTGACATCGCGCCCGTCGAGCGCATCATCCGCACGACGGTGGGGGGAGCCTCCGCGGACGCCTCCGGGTTCGACAACGCCGAGGCGGTCGTGAGCGCCAACGAGGTAGCGGCGATGCCGTCGCTGCACCTGGCGCTGACGGTCGTGATCGTGCTCGCGGCGTGGCGTTATGGCACGGCGGCGCGAGCCGCCGCGCTCGTCTACACAGCCGCCATGGGTCTGGCGCTCGTCTACCTCGGCGAGCACTACGTCGCCGACCTCGCCTTCGGCGCGATCGCGGCTGCGTTCGCCTGGCTCGTGGCAACGAGGTTCTGGCCCTTCCGCGAGTAGCATCCCTCTCCCTTAGCGCACCTGGGACGATCGGTCGGGGCGAGCGATGGCCGCCCGGGACGTGGACGCGTATCTTCGGCGCGAAACGGGGCGCCGGTACCGGGTGCTCGCCTTCGGAGGGATGTCGCATGAAGTTCCACTGGTTCAACCTGATGCCATGGCCGGAGTTGCCCGACGACTTCCGAGAGCAGCACCGCAGCGTCTGGGTTGATGTGGATTCGCGGCTCTACGACCCCGTGCGTGGTCACGAGGTCTACAACGACTACCTCGACCAACTCGAGTTCGCTGCCGAGCTGGGCTTCGACGGCGTGGGCGTGAACGAGCACCACCAGAACGCCTACGGCATGATGCCGTCCCCTCAGCTGATGGCGTCGACGCTGGCCCGCCGTACCAAGGACACGGCGATCCTCCTCCTCGGGCAGTCGATCGCCTACTACAACCCTCCGACGCGCGTCGCCGAGGAGATGGCGATGATCGACGTCATCTCTGGCGGCCGCCTGATCGCCGGCTTCCCCGTTGGCACCTCGATGGATGGCAACTACGCCGTCGGGATGAACCCGGCGACGCTGCGCGAGCGCTACCAGGAGGCGCACGACCTGATCATCAAGGCGTGGGCGGAGCCCGACGTGTTCGCGTGGAACGGCAAGCATCACAAGCTGCGCTACGTGAACATCTGGCCTCGACCGATCCAGTATCCTCGACCGCCCGTGTGGATCCCGGGCGGTGGCTCGATCGAGACCTGGGACTTCTGCGCGAAGAACAACTACAACTACAGCTACCTCTCGTTCTCCGGCTACCTCCGCGCCGAGCAGCTGATGCAGGGGTTCTGGCGGCGCATGGAGGAGATGGGCCAGGAGTTCAACCCATACCAGGGCGCGTTCGCCCAGCAAATCTGCGTCGCCGAGAACATGGCGGAGGCCCAGCGCCTCTATGAGCCGCACGTGCGCTACTTCTTCGAGCGTTGTCTCCACGTCTACCCCGGCTTCGCCGACGCGCCCGGCTACCGCACCGAGGCGACGATCCGCGCTGGCCTGCTCTCGCAAACCGCCAACATCGGCGGTGGTTCGGCACAGGCGATGAACATGAGCTGGGACGAGCTGGTCGAACGAGGTTTCATCGTCGCCGGCAGCCCTGACGATGTCGCGGAGCAGTTCCGCGACCTCTCCGAGAAGCTCAAGGTGGGCCATATCGTCAGCCTGCTCCACATGGGCGACATGCCGATGGAGAAGACGCTCTACAACACCGAGATGTTCGCGAAGCGCGTGATCCCACAGCTGCGCGACATCTGGAGTGAGTACGAGGACCACTGGATGCCAAACCCACTCGCCGCCGACGACCGCGCCACGCCGCGTGCCGTGCCGGGCCGCGAGATTGCGGCTGGCAACCTCTCGGCCGCGCCCGCCGAGGCCGCGCCGGCGGGAGACGACTAATGGCGAACCCAGATCTGCAAGCGATCACGGTCCAGCCGAGCGGGCTGACCGCGCACTACTACCGGGCCGGCAGCGGTCCGACGCTGCTCTACCTGCACCACATGATGGGCCTCGTTGGCTGGGAGCCAGCCCTCGATCGGCTCGCCGAGTCGTTCGATGTGATCGCCGCGTTCCACCCGGGCTGGGGCCCGGCCAAGGATGAGCTGACCGAGGTCGAGAACAACCTCGACCTGGTGCTGTACTACACCGACCTGCTCGACGCGCTGGGCGTCGCGCGCGCGCACGTCGCCGGCATCAGCGTCGGGGCGTGGATCGGCGCCGAGTTCGCCTCGATCTATCCCGACCGCGTCGATCGGCTCGTGCTGGTCAACCCGATCGGCATCTGGGACGCCGACGCGCCGGGCGAGGACCCGTTCGCCCAGAGCCCGGCCGCGCCCACCGGCGTCTTGTTCTCGCAGCCGGACAACCGGGCCTCGCTGCTGATGGAGGGCCGAGACCGCCTCGAGGCGTATGTCCAGGAATCGCTCGACCTCCGGGCCACCGCCAAGTTCATGTGGCCGATTCCAGACACTGGCGTCGAGGCGCGACTGCCCCGCATCAAGGCGGAGACGCTCGTCGTCACGTCGGCGAACGACCGCGTGGTGCTGGCGGCGCTGGGCCCGGCGTGGCAGGCAGCGATCCCCGGCGCGCAACTCGCGGAGTTGCCGGACGCCGGCCACCTCGCCGAGCTCGAGGCGCCCGAGGCGTTCGCCGACCTCGTGCGCGGCTGGGCGCTCGAAGGGGCAGTCGCCGTACCGGCCTAGCCAGGCCCGCCACTCCTCGGATGCTGGCTCACATCGAGGCTGCGCGTGCCGCGGTATGTTCGCGGCGTCCGGCCTTGCGTGAGGACGTTCGGGGAAGCACCTGTGGACCGACTGCTGACGCTCCGCTTGCCGGTGGTGCTGCTCGCGCTGCTGCTGATCGCCGCCGCCTGCGGCGATGATGATGACGGCTTGCCGCCCGGGGTCGCGAACGACCCCTACCTGCTGGAGATCTCAGAGATCAGCGCGCTCGTCACGGCCTCCAACGACGCGATCGACGAAACGCTGAACCAGACGTGGCCCATCCGTTCGCGGCTGATCGAGACGCTGCTTGCCGCCGACCGACCGGGCTTCGCCGCCAACATGCTCGAGCGCGCCAACGCCCTCGACCCGCCTGACGAGTACGCCCCCGACCATGCGCTACTCATCCAGTTCCTCGAGGCCGCGGGCGAGCTAGCGCAGCAGGAGCAGGCCGCCCTGGAGGAGGATGACCTCGTCGCGTCGGTGCTGCTGCTTTCGGAGCTGCAGCTGTTGCAGGAGCAGGTGTTCTTCGCTGCGATCTCTCCGAACTTCTGCCTCGCTATCGTGCAGTTCGTGACCGTCGGCTCCCGGAACTGCGACGGCGACGCCGGTCTCGGCGAGCTGTATGGCGATTACGGCGAAGACCTGTACGCCGCCTTCGAGCGCTACCGACGCGACTTCGGGCCGCGGGTGACCGCCTTCTATGCCGCGCTCGGGCCAGAGGAGCGTTTCGCCTCGCTGCGGATCCTGCAGCCGGAGATCATCGCCGCCATGGACCGCGCGATCACGGAGCTCGAGGTGCTCACACCGCCGGAGGAGCTGGCGGCGGACCACAAACGCTTGCTGCAGTACTTCACAGAGAACCGACAGACCGCCCTCGACATCAATGCGGCCGTCGAGGCGGAAGACACGCCGCTGCTCCTGCTGCACTTCGGCACGTCGGGTGTTGTCTTCTGTAACGCCGCCGCCGACCTCAGCGACGAGTTCGATCCGCTGGTCGGCTTCTTCTTCCCGCCGCAGTGCGACGACGAGGGCTAGGTGCCGGTCTAGTCGGTCGGCACTCCCGCGCCGAGGACCGAGCGCAGCCCGCGCGTCAGCGAGGCCGGCATCACCGAGACGTGTGTCTCATCCCTGAAGAGGTGCGATTCGAGCTGCAGCGAGGGGTAGGCGCGGCCCTCGAGGGTGGCGGCCAGCTCCGTCATGTTGTCGACCATGCGGCTCTTCGCAGTCGCGGCACGCTGTGCCTCGTTCGCTCCCGCCCGCGGTGTCGACTCGCGCGCGCCGACCGAGAGGAAGAGGCTCGCGCTCAAGTCCTCGTTCGCAGCGGCGTGAGCGGCTTCGCGCTGGAAGACGTAGCGGTCATCCCACCAGAGTGAGGGGCTCGTGGCGACGTAGCCTCGGAACAGGTCTCGATGCTCGAACAGCGCGTAGAGCGTGACCAGCCCGCCGAGCGAGTGCCCGTAGAGGACACGCTGCTCGGGGTCCGCGGCGAACTCCCCCTCGACGAGCGGGATCACCTCGGTGCGCAGGGACTCGAGGAAGGCCGGCGCGCCGCCGCTCTTCATCGCGATGGGAGCGGTCGCCGCCTGTTTCTGCTCCCAGCGCTCGTCGCGGGTGGGGGTCAGGTCGAGCATGCGCCGTGCGCCCAGCTCCATCAAACCGGTCTCCGGCGGGTAGCCGATGCCCACCAGGAGGTGCGCCGGCAGCTCCTGCGCGAGCGCCATAGTGAAAGCCGCGCCGTAGGCGAGGGGGAAGGTGACGGCCGCGTCCAGCAGATAGATCGCCGGTAGCAGCGCTTCCGAGGGCGGCCCCATGCCGCCCAATCGCACCACCTGAACCTCGAGATCGCTGTCCAGCACGCTGGACTTGACTGGCAGCACGCGGCTGCCGGGGATGGTCACTGCTGCCGAGGTCTCGGTCGCCGTCATGCGCCGATCCCGCCAAGCCCAGCCGCAAGCGCAGCGGCGCTAGGCGTCCAGCCGCACGACCATCTTGCCTAGGTTGGAGCCGTCGAAGAGGCCGCGGAACGCCTCGACGGCGTGGTCGATGCCATCGACGAACGTCTCGTGCGTTTGCACCTCGCCCTCGCCGAGCCAGCGGCCCATGTCGCTCAGGAACTGCGGCCGGCGGGCGGCGTAGTCGCTGACGATGAAGCCCTGGATCGTGATGCGCTTGCCGACGATCGTCGAGAGGTTAGACGGGCCGGGCCTGGGGTCGGTCGCGTTGTACCCGGAGATCGAACCGCAAGCGGCGACGCGGCCGTTGGGGTTCATGCGCTCGAGCGCCGCCTGCAGGTGGTCGTAGCCAACGTTGTCGAAGTAGACGTCGATGCCGTCTGGCGCTGCCTCCGCAAGCGCGGCGTCGAGGTCGCTCGTGTGGTAGTTAAACGCGGCGTCGAAGCCGAGTTCGTCGATCAGCCACGCTACCTTCTCGTCGCTGCCCGCACTGCCAATGACGCGGCAACCGTTCACACGAGCGACCTGGCCGGCTGTACTGCCGACGGCGCCGGCCGCGCCCGAGACGAAGAACGTCTCGCCCTCGGCGATGCGCCCTACATCCTGCGTGCCGGCGTAGGCGGTGAGCCCGGGCATGCCGAGCACGCCGAGGTAGTACGAGGGGTGGTCGACGTCGTCCGGCAGCTTCGCGAGCGTGTCGGCCGAGGCGGTGTAGCCCTCACGCCAGGCGAAGCCGCTGCTGACGAGGTCGCCCGCGGCGAAGCCCTCCGCCTCGGAGGCCACGACCTCGCCGACGGCCGCGCCGTGCATCGCTACGCCGAGCTCGTACGGTGGTGAGTAGGACTCGACGTCACGCATGCGCCCGCGCATGTACGGATCGACCGACAGATAGCGGTTGCGCACCGTCACCTCGCCCGCGGCGGGCGCGGGCAGCTCGACCTCGACGATCTCGAAACAGTCGTCCGAGGGCAGTCCCTCTGGGCGGCTCACCAGTCGTACTTCGCGGCTCTGCATGCTTGAAGCCTCCATACGGGAACTCACCCGCCTGACGTTCGAGGTCTAGTTGAGGCCAAGGAGCGGGCGCGCCTCGGCGGGTGACATCGGCTCGCGGCCAAGCGAGCGTGCGAGGCGCACGGCCCACTCGGCGAAGCGGGCGTTCGAGTCGGGCTGGGGGTCATCCGGCAGCGTCGGGCTGTCTTCGAACCCCACGCGCACGTGCGCGCCGGTGGCGATGGCGACCGTCGCGAGGGGGAAGGTGTGGCGACCACCGCCGTGGGCGATGTGGATCGCCTCGGGGAAGTGCTCCCGCACCTGCGCGGCCAGGCGCAGGTAGTCGGTGGGTGAGCCGGGCAGCCGCTGTGCGCCGCTGCCCCAGTCGCCGTTGGGCTCGATCAGGAAGTACCCGGCGCTGCGCAGCAGACCATCCTCGACGAGGGTGATCGCGTTGTTCAGCATCCCGCCGTCCCACAGCGTCGGCTCCGGCACGATGCCGCGCTCGTAGCAGACCTCGAGGATCGCCGCGATGTCCTCGTAGCTGTTGGGGATGAGGGTGCTCGCGCGACCACCTTCGGGCAGCTTCCGCCAGCCACGCAGATCGCCCATCACCAGCGACACCATGTCGACCGGCTCGGGCGTGCCGCCCAGGTAGTCGAGGACCTGTCTGACCTCGACGCTTCCCGGGCGAATGGTCGTGTGGTTGAGCACCAGGTCGCAGCGTTCGCGGATCAGCCGGTCGGTCTCGGCGTACCACTCCGCCTGGTAGCTGGGCGCGCCCTCTTCGGTCCGGCCGTGGAAGTGGACGACGGCGGCGCCCGCCTCGTGGCAGCGCACGGCCTCGTCCGCGACCTCCTGCGGCGTCCACGGGACGTGCGGATTGTCCTCGCGTCCGCGCCCGCCGTTGAGGCAGATCTTGACGATGATGTGGTCGCCGTCGGCCATCGGTTCAGCGCCCCTCGGCGGGGTACCGGCTACCCACGCGAGGGCAGCACAACGATCGCGTGGCCCGGGGCACCGGTCACGCCGTCCTGGTTGACGACGTTCACGTCCAGATGCACGAGGTGATCACCGTCCTCGACGGTCTTCTCGGTGACGACGGCCTGTGTCGTCAGGTGATCGTGCTTGCGGTTGATCTCGCGGAACTGCATCGACAGGTCGCGGACCTCGGCCTCGTCGCCGATCCAGTCCTGGAGCGCGTTCATCACAAACGCCCAGCGCAGGTTGCCCATGCCGAAGGCCTCGCCCTGCCCGGCGGCCTTGGCGACCGCGTCGTCCATGTGCAGGTAGACGAACTCGTCGTTGACCGCGGCGTAACGGTTCCAGTTCATGAAGTCGGTCTCACGCTCGAAGGCCGGCACTTCCTGCCCGACATCGATGTCCTCGTAGTACACGTTGTATGCCATCGTTCGGTCCTTGCTTCCTCGAGGTGACTAGTAGCGCACTCCGGTCGAGATGCGGCGCTTCACCAGCTCGCCGTCCTGGTTGTGCCACTCGGTCTCGGTGAACGTGAAGATCGTCAGCCCGTGCCGTCCCTGGCGTTCGTTCCAGTGTGAGAGGCGGGTCTTGGAAGTGACGACGTCGCCGGGGCGGATCGGCGCGAAGAATGTGTCCTGCTGCCCGCCGTTGAGGATGTTCTCGCCCTTCTTCGGCTCCTGCCCGGGCACGGGACCGGCGGAGGCGCGCCGCGGACGGTCGATCGGCCACGTGAAGGGGTTGAAATCGCGTGGCGCGATCACGCCAGCCCAGCGCGTGCCGCGCGCGTAGTCCGCGTCCCAGTGGATCCTCGGAGGCTGCTCCGGCCAGTAGGTCGCGATCGCCCACTTGCGGATGTCCGACTCGCCAACGGGGTAGGAGGTGGTTTCGCGGCCCCACACGCCCTGCGCGTCGATCATGTCTTGCGTGACCAGGGTTTCTGGCTCGTCCGTTATCGTCATCGCTCCCCCGTGGCTCTCGCGTCGCAATCGCTCGTGGCGGCGCGTCGCCGCGCGATGATAGCGGACGGGACGGTCGCCGCGCGGTCACGTATCGTCCGCTCGCAGCAAGCGATCGGGCGAGGGGATTGGCATGACCGTTGACGCAGACTTCAGCGGCCGCGTGGCGCTCGTCACCGGGGCCAGCCGCGGGCTCGGCAAGGACATCGCGCTGGCGCTGGCGGGCGCCGGCGCCTCGGTGGTCGTGGCCGCGAGGACGGACGCGGCGGGCGACTCCCGCATCCCCGGCTCGCTCGCGGACACCGTCGCGCTCGTCGAGGAGGCGGGTGCGCCTGGCCTGGCGGTGCACTGCGACGTCACGGACGCTGCGCAGGTCGAAGCCGCCGTTGCCAGCACCGTCGACGCCTTCGGGCGACTCGATGTCGTCGTCAACAACGCCGGGGTGCTGATCCCCGGCGCGGTCACCGAGCTACAGCCGCGACACTGGGAGCTGATCTTCCGGGTCAACGTCCACGGGCCGTTCAACGTCTGCCGCGCGGCGATCCCGCACCTCGCCGAGGCGCGCGACAACTCCTCGGGCGGTGGTCACATCATCAACATCTCCTCGCGCGCCGCGATCGGCCCCGGCCCCGGTCCGTACGAGTCCGCCCGACCCGGCGGCGGCTCGGCCTACGGCGCGACGAAGGCCGCCCTCGAGCGCTTCACGCAGGGCCTGGCGACCGAGGTCTTTGCGGACGGCATCTCCGCCAACGCGCTCTCGCCACACCTCCCGATCTGGTCGGAGGGCGGTCACTTCTTCCGCTCCGGCGCCGGGTCGGGCGGGGGCGAGCCGGACTACAGCGGTTGGCGGCTGAGCGGCGACATCATCGGCGACGCGGCGGTGGTCATCGCCTCGCAACGTGCGGGCCTCGGCGACGATGCCTACACGGGGCACATCCTTTACGACGAGCTCGTCATGCTCGACAAGGGCGGCCTCACCGCCGAGGAGGTGGCGGAGCGCTACCCCGTCGAGGCGTGATCAACCTCACGGGTGAATGTGGAGCTAGCGTGGGTTCCCAACGTCGGCCGACCGGATGCGGCGACATGGACGGGTCCAACCATGTACGCGCTCTCGCGGCGTTCGCCGCTGCTCCTGATGACCATGCCCCGCACGCTGCTCCGCGACCGCGGTCAGGAGCGTGCTCTCGGCGGTGATCGTGACCCGCCTGGGGACCGCGACACGATGAGCTAGCGCTATCCCTCCGTGTCGATCACCCGCGCCTCGCCCGCGCCGCCGTCCACCTCGATGGTCGCGCCGTCCGGGATCAGGGTCGTCGCGTTCGAAGTGCCGACCACCGCGGGGATGCCGTACTCGCGCGCCACGATGGCGGCGTGGCTGAGGCTGCCACCGGCATCGGTGACCACCGCCGAGGCTGCGCCGAAGAGCGGCGTCCACGGCGGCGAGGTGGTGGCAGTGACGAGCACGTCGCCGGGCGTAATCCGATCGCCCTCGGCGATGCTGGTGATCACACGCGCAGTGCCGCGGTGCGTACCGGGCGAGGCGGCCTGACCGCGAATGGTCGTGCGCGCCTCGAGGTTCGCGTCGCGCGTCGCGTCGCCGAAGCCGAAGATCGACTCGAGCTCCTCCGGGACCTCGAAGGGAGCGCCCAGCGCCGGTGGCGGATCCAACGCAGCCCACGCCTCCATTTCCGCGTGCCGTGCGGCGACCAGGTCACGCAGGTCGCCATCGGAGGAGCGCAGCGTTTCGAGGGCCTCGTCGAGGCCCAGCATGGCGATGTCGTTGGGCTCTCCGATTACGCCGCGGTCGGCGAGGCGGCGGCCCATCTCGATCAGCGTCTGGCGCACTCAGTGCAGGGTTTGCTGGTCGATCCAGAAGTTGTGGTCTTCGTTGAGCTGCGCGCCACGCTGTCCGAGTTCAAGCACCGCTTCGAACGCTTCGCGCTGGTCATCCGCTATCGCCTCGCGCGCCGCGGCCACGGCCGCCTCGCGCTCGCCAGCCAGGCGGACGCGGCCCGCCTCGACGTCGCGGGGCGAAGCGACATACATGCGTACCAGGGAAAGGACGGGCGTCGGGTCCTCGGTCCAGCTCGGGAACGCCATCTCCGTGAAGTTGTCGCTGCGCCGGCCCCACGCGTCGAGGTAGTCGTACAGCGCGTCGAGGAACGGCCCGGCCTCGGGCGTGTCGCGCAGCGCGGCGAGCGCATCGGTCTGCCCGAGGGCCTTCTGCACCGCCGGCTCCCTGGCGGCGATGGTGGCGACGCCACGGAGCGCGGTGTCGGCCTCCAGGCTCTTGTTCAGGAACCCCAGCACGAGGCGCGTGCTGGCCGCCTGATCGAGCCGGAGGTGCTGCTGGCAGAAGTCAACGAGCTCGCGCTGCTGGAACTTGAGCGCGCCGTGGATCGCCCACGCGCGGATGACATCGGTGCTCAGGCCCTCGAAGTAGGCGAGCAGCTCGTCGTCGGTGGCCTCCTCGCGGTCGAAGGCGGCGTGTCGCTCGAGCATCGCCTGGACCTCGGGCAGCCAGGCGCTCTCCCAGCGGTCGATGCGCTCCGGGGCGGGCGGGAGCTCCTCGCTCACTTCGAGCTCATGATCGAGCGGAGGACGGAAGCCGAGGTACACCTAGCCGTTGATGCGTTTCAGCGTCATGCGGAAGGGGGCGCCATCGTTCGCCGCGCCCTCCCTGAAGCCGCCGTAGATCAGCCGCTGTGTGACATCGGCCCCCAACGGCGAGACGACGTTCGGCATATGCCACCGTTCGTGCCGCCAGGGCATCAGCTCTTCGCGTGGGTCGTCCCAGACCACTTCGAATGGTGGCGTGCCGGCATCTGCGCTCACGACTGCCCTCTCTGCGGTCGCTCCGACCCCGTCGGAGGTGTTGGCGAGACTACGCAACACTGAGGGCAGGCGCGACCGCGCATGGCGGCCGGTGGGCGGCGGGTGACGTCAGTTCGCCCGGGCTGCCAACGCGCCGCAGATCGCGGCGCTGGCCTCCCGGTTCGCTAGCGGCGGACCGCTAGCTGCTGCTTTCCGTGGCCGCTGCATCCTGCACGGCGGGCCGTGCGAGGACGAAGTAGCCGGTGTCCGGCCGTCCGAGGCGATGTGTCGCCTCGAGCGCCCAGCCCTCAAGACCCAGGGCCGTGAGGTAACGAGACACGAATGTGGTGCGGTGCTCCCCGCTCTGGCGGATGAACTCCACACCGTCGCTGGATATGCGCCCGCGGAAGTCGACGTACGCGACTTTGTATTCGCGGGGCTGTCCGTTTGGCTCCATGTGCTAACCTCCCACTACGCCTCGGGCGGTCTGCCCGAGGCCCGGAGTAGCTGGCCGTCACCCGGAGCCCCCGCCCATCGCCTGCGCCCTCAGTCGGGCCTTCGTTGGCGATGAATGCGGGTCGTCGAGGCGCAAACCTCGACGCCGCCGGCCGCCGCTACGGCCCCGCGCCGGCGCCCAAAGGCACCCGCGCAGGCCCGGCGAGCGACGCCCGCCGTGGGATCCATCGTCGCACGGTAGGCAAGACGGCCGGTGGTCAGCTCGGCTCGATCGCGTCGAGGGCAGCGCGGACGAACGCCGTGTGGTCGCGGTGGAGCGCGGTGGCGTCGAGGTGCGCATAGCCGCGCGCGAGCCAGCCCGCCGCCCACTCGTCGAGGTGCGGCGCAGCGTGAATCGCGGCGACGAGGTCTCAGTACGGGAGCGACGCCGGATCGGTTGCTGTGGCCTCGAGGTAGCGCGCCGAGAAGGCGTCGCGCACATCAGCGCCGACGATCAGCGTGAGGTCGAGGCGGCAGATGGCGAGGTCCGAGAGCGGGTCGCCCCTGGCCGCGTCCTCCCAGTCGATGACGCCCGCGATTCTGCTTTCGTGCCAGAGCACGTTGCATGGCCAGTAGTCGCCGTGGAGCAGTCGCGGCTCCGCTGGCGGAGGTGGCCAGGCCGCGGCGAGCGTGTCGCGCGCGGGCGAGCGCTCGGAGCGGCCGAGCAGGGTCTCGGCGCGCGTCGCCGCCGAGGGCAGCTCGAATGCCGGCAAGGGCGCGCGGTGGATGGCAGCGAGACCGTCGGCGAGACCTCGCGCGAAGCGCTCCCGGTCCGGCGGGTCGACCGTCCATGCGCCCTCGATGTAGCGGGTGACCAGATAGGGCGCAGGCAGCAGCTCGCGTGACTCGTCGAGGAGCAGCGGCCGGGGCGCGGGCACGTCGGTGGCCGCGAGGTGGGTCAGCACGCGGTGCTCGCTCGCGGCGTCGTGCCAGGCCTGGACGGCCTGCCGCACGACGATCCGCTCGCGGCCGCCGCCGTCGGCCACCTCGACGGCCGTCATCGTGGCCGACGATCCGTCGTCGAGGTCCCAGCTGCGCACGAGCTCGGCGTCGGCACGCCAGCGACGCACGATGCGCTCGACGGTCGCTCGGTCGGGCTGCTTCGACATCGTCACCCCGGGCGCTCGCTCGCCGCGCCGGATGCCACCGAGGTCTCGGCGATCGTGAACGCGCGACCTAGCGTCCCACACCACCCAACCACGGATCGATGAGGAGATGACGATGACCGACGCTCACGCCACGACAATCGCGCAGGACTCGCTGATCGACGACGACGGCGCGCCCCTGGCCTCCGACGCCGCGGCCGAGCCGGCCGCGCTGGAGGCGGAGGAAGCCGGCTCCGACCATGTGATCGACGACGCGCTCGACGATGCACTCGACGATTTAGAGTCGACGGAGGACGAGGAGCAGGCTCGGCTGGCGTCCGAACTCGCCTCGACGGAAGCCGCGCTCGATGCCGAGCGGTCAGCCACACAGGCCGCACTGGCGCGCTACCGCGCTGCCGTCCTCGCCGCCGAGCCGGAGCTGCCGCCCGACCTCGTCCACGGAGACACGCTCGAGGAGCTCGACGAGTCGGTCGCGGCCGCCCGCAGTGCCGTCGCGCGCATCCGCGATCGCTTGCAGGCGACAGACGACGACGCCCCATCGGGCGCCAGTTTCCCCGTCGGCGCCCCGGCACGCGGCGGAGCGAACCACGACGTGCTGACGTCGCAAGAAAAGATCGCGGCCGGCCTGCGCGAGCGTGAGCGCTAGGGCATCGTTGGGTCTCGCCTCAGCCCGCGAAGCCCGCCGCGACTTCATCGAGCATCGGGGCCGCGGCCTCGGGGCCGCTGAGCGTGATGGCCGTGGAGCCGGCCTCGTACGTCAGTTCGATGCGCCAGAAGGGGCAGCACTGCGTCTCGAGCGCGGCCCAGCGGGCGGCGAGCGTCAGTGCCTCCGCTCCGCCGTCGAGGGCGAGTGTGACGCCCTCGGCGCTCCGCGTCACGTCGCGGGTCGCCGTGTGGAGCTGCCGCGAGAGCGCCTCGTGCTCGGCACGGTCGGCGGCGCTCAAAGCCTCCAGGTCGCATGTGAGGTGGGCTTCGGTCATCGGAATCCCCTTCGTCAATCCAGCGCGGTGCGCAGACGCCAGCGACGCATGGCGATCACGGCCCACAGGCCCTCCAGGACCGCGAACAGCCAGGCGTCGGTGGCGACGGCATAGAGGGCGACGCCGATGCAGGCGCCAGCGAAGCCGAGCACGTACCAGTGCGACCGCGCCTCAAGGCCGTAGGTGACGACGAGGAGGGCGGCGGCGGCGGCGCCGAAGATCTCGAGCAGCATCGATGTTGCCTCCGGTTCGGGATCAGGTGTACAAGTTCAAGTGAACTTGAAGTCAAGCGGGACGGTCGAGATGACTGAGCGAAGCTACGGCATTGGTGAGGTGGCGGCAGCCGCTGGCGTGGCCACCTCGAAGTTGCGGTACTACGACAGCATCGGCCTGGTCGTGCCATTGGAGCGCGTCAACGGGCGGCGACGCTACGACAGCGGTGCGCTGGACCGCCTCACGCTGATCGCGGCGGCGCAGGCGGTGGGGTTCACGCTGGCAGAGGTGCGCACGCTGTTCGAGTCCTTCCCCGCGCCGACACCGATGTCGAAGCGCTGGCAAGAGCTGGCGAAGGCGAAGCATGCCGAGCTGGAGCGCCAGGCCACGCACATCCAGCGGATGCAGATTCTGCTGATGCACCTCGAGGGGTGCACCTGCGCCAACGAGGCGGAGTGCGCCACCTCGATGCGAGATGCCGTGTGGAAGCAGGCGCCACGCCGCGGGCGCTCGGCGCAGGCTGCTCTCGCTCGGCGGTAGCCACTGGCCCAGCGCCACACGGCCGCCCGGCGATCAGGCACGAGTCGGTGCCGTGGGCGCGCCGACTCGTGCCGGCAGCGGTCGCGCTAGTGACGCGGCCACCACGAGGATGTTGCGCCCCCGGGCGCGCCCTCGACGCCAGCTCTAGAACGGCGATTTGCATCATGACGGGGCACTCGATCGCTGCTGGCGCACGAGGACGCAGGACGACCGTCTCGACGTGCCGACCCACAAGATCGGTCGCAGATGAGAGCCTTAACAGGCTCTCTCTGTGTCGTGCGCGAAGCGGGATTGGGACCCTGGTGCACTCATCCGCGCACCTCGAATAGCTCCACCGCCTCATCAAGGCCCTTCAGGCTCACCGCTCCCAGCGAGGCGAACTCGAACGTCTTGCCCTCGCAGAGCTGCTTTACGACATGGCTCACGAGCACTGTCCCCGGTTCCGCGCGGTCGGCGATGCGTGCGGCCTTGATCACGCTCAGGCCGAACAGGTCGTCGTTGTCGACGATTGGCTCCCCTGCGTTCAGCCCGACGCGAACCCGCACCTCGCCTCCGGCCAGCCCCCGCTGAATCTGCAATGCAGCAGTGACTGCGGAGACGGCACTGGGGAACGAGGCCATGATGCCGTCGCCGGTGTGCTTCACCTCGCGGCCACCATACTCGTCAAGGGCGGCCCGGACGGTGGTGTTGTGGCCGCGGAGCAACTCCTGCGCACCCTCGTCGCCAAGACGCTGGGTCAGCGGTGTGCTGGCTTCGAGGTCGGTGAAGAGGATGGTCTGGAAGCCCTCCTCGAATCCTCCTGCCGCGTAGCCGGTCGGCAGGTCCTCGGCAAGGAAGGTCAGAATGGGGGCCATCGTGTTCGCAGCTTCCGAGGCGTCCGACGCGACCGGCACATGATTGCGTCCTTCGAGCAGGACGAACCGAGCGTCGGGGATGCCCGCGGCCAGTTCGCGGCCCCCGGCGACTGGCACGGCCTCGTCACCGCGTCGATGGACGACCAGGGTTGGTGCGCGAACCCTTGATAGTTGAGGGCGCTGATCGTCCACCATGCCCTGGTAGGCGAGACCAACGTCGGCCGTCGCCGCCTCTCGCAATCTCTTCGCACCCGCCTCCAGCATCTCCTGCGTGAAATCGCCGTCAGGTGTCAGCCGGCTGTAGAACTCGCGAGAAGCGACGCCCCAGCTCGCTCGGAGCACAGCCAACATCTCCGGATCGACTGCTCGATGTGCCGGGTAGCTGCCGTAGAAGCCGAGGCGGGTCACACGCTCCGGGTTCTCGACCGCGTAGCGCACCGCCATTGGGCCGGCCCACGAGACGGCGAACAGCGCGAACCGATCTGCGTCGATCGCTTCCACGACTGCATCCAGATCGAGCATCAACGTGTCGGCTGACACATCCTTGATGTCCCTATCTGATAGACCGCAGCCGCGGTTGTCGTAGAGGACGAGACGATGCGTTTCGGCGATCATCTCGCCGAACATCCTGTAGTACGTCGCCCCGTCCCAGAAGAGCTGGAGATGGCTAATCCAACCCGGCGGGAAGATCACAGTCGGTCCCGATCCGACGGTCGCGTAAGCCACGTTCACACCGTCGGTAGTCCGCGCGTATCGAACGTCGAGTTCCATCACGCCCACCCCACCGCGACGTGCTCAGCGTCAGGCTTCGTTCGATTCATGGCGAGCGTGATGATAGCGAGTACCGAGGGAGATGACGCAGACCACCCGATCTGGCTATAGGCAGATCCGGGAGCGTCCGCGAGAATCAACCCGGATGGGTACTTCCGAAAGGGGCTGAGGATGCAGCGTGTGGAGGTCCTGTCGATTCGCGCGCCGCTGCTCGACTGGCGGGACGCCCGGACTCTGCTGCTGAAGACAACGGAGACCGACACCTATTTCTGGATTGGGATCGGGAAGCACGAAGCCGATGTGATCTACTGGACGCTCCGTAGCGTCGAGTGGCCACGACCGTTGACGCACGAGCTCGTCCGGAACGCAATCGAGGCAAGAGAAGGCGTGATCCAGCGCGTCGTCGTACGGCGAGTGACCGATGATGCGTACTACGCGGAGGTCGTGGTCCGCGACGCACGTGGCACCACGAACATCGACGCGCGACCCAGTGATGCCATCGCGATTGCGTTGCAGTCGGATGTTCCGATCTATGCGAGCGCACAAGTGATCCGGAAGGCTGGATTCACAACGAAGCCGGCGACCGGACAGGTCGTCCGCCTCACCGATGGATCGCTCGAGCTGCAGACCGATGGCAGCAACCGCGTTCAGCTCGCCGCGAGCCTGTGCGCCCGCATCGATCTGATGCCGGGTGACCGCGTCGTTGGCGGAGTGCGCAACCTTCCAGGGACCGAGTCTGGGTTAAGCCTCGCCCTCGTGGAGTCGGTCAACGGTAAGCGGCCAACCCGGACCTACGACCTGACGCCATACAACGTGCCTATCTCGATCGTGACTCCGGACGAGTGGCTACTCAGCCACTTTGGCAACAAGCACTACGGGTGCAACTTCTCGCCATCGGGCACCGAGCCTGGGGCGCTGGGGATGAGCGCCCGAATGCACGAGTGTGGAGATCTGGACTCAGCCGGCTTCCTCGAACAGATCCTGGACGAGAGCGAGGGCGGATTTGAGCTGCTGGACGACGGCGACGACTTCACGCTTCCACAGGGCTTTGATGTCGCCGCGCTAACGCGGACCACGCGGCAGCTCTGGTTTCCGATCGGGCACGATGGGCTGCTGGAGGGCTTTCTGTCGCTCGAGGGAGTAACTACCCGCTGGCTCATTGGAGTCAGCGGGACTCATGCGCTTGTCGTGTTGCTGGAGGCTCTCGACTGGAATCAGGTGTGCGATGTCGAGCCCCTGCTTGGGGAGATCGAGGCGCGCCCGGGTGGAGTCACTGCACACCTGAGCGGACGCGAGACCGAGGTCCTCGAACTGATCGCTACGGGCGCAACGAACGCCGAGATCGCTGAGAGTCTAGGAATCAGCCCGAATACGGTGGCTCATCACGTGAAGAGCATCCTGGCCAAGACGAAGGCCACCAACAGGGCGGCGGCCGTGTCCTACGGCGTCACGCGAGGGGTTATCGACGCCGCGCCGCTGAACTGACGGTCTACTCGCCCCAGCTCATCGCAGCAGGCGGTCGATTCGACGCTGCATGCGTTCAGACACGATGGCGTCCGTGATGATATCGGGATGGGCGCCGGGTCACCCAGATCATCCAGTTCACAGCGCTTGAGGGAGGGCAGTGTGTTCTCCCATCGCTGCTCGTCTTGATTCCAGACGATGATCTCGATGCTTCTGAGCGCCATCTCTGTGTTGGGTCGAGGTCAGGCGGGCCTCGAACCTGGCGCGGATTGACATGATCCGAACAAATGTTCTACACAGGGGGTCATGAATAGATATCACGTTGAAACGGTGACCCAGGTGACCGCGACGCTGGCGATCCTCGGTGGCGACGCCGATGTCGACCAGTACCTGCAGAACACCCGCAGCAACGTGCAGGACCTGGAAGCTGCCGTGGTGCAGCTGAAGGCGCGTGCCGTCCAGGAGAAGTTCGACGACGCCTTCATCAATGGCGACTTCGGCATCGACATCAACTCGTTCGATGGCATCGACATTCTATGCGGCGTCCCGCAGAGCGTGTCGATGGGCGTCACCGGCGGCTCGCTCACGCTCGACAAGTTGGATGAGCTGGTCGACACCGTGCGCGGCGGCAAGCCGGAGATGTTGCTGATGTCGCGCCGCACGAGGCGGTCGCTGACCGCGCTGGCGCGGGCGGCCGGCTCGAACCTCGTCGAATAGGATCGCGACGAGTTTGGTCGCATGGTCCAGTTCTACGACGCTGTGCCGATCGGCGTGAACGACTTCATCGCCGATGACCAGACCGTGGGCACGAGCACGGACACCTCCACGGTATACGCGCTGCAGTTCGGCGAGGGCGGCGTGGCCGGCCTGAGCGGCCCGGGCGGCCTGACGGTGGAGAGCATCGGCGCGCTCGAGTCGAAGGATGCCCACCGCATCCGCGTCAAGTGGTACGTCAGCATCGCGCTCTTCAACGAGCTCAAGCTGGCGCGGCTGACCGGCGTGCGTCCCTAGGCACGTCATCGGTGCGTCCCGCCCGACCCTTGCGAGGGACCCTGCGGCGGGGGGCGGGCCGCACACCACTGGCCGGGCTCGGCCGGCGACCGGACCCGCCGCACCCACTGCAGAGGGCAGCACCCGCCACGTGCGGGAGAGAGAGGCCATGCCATGGACCTCGGCGAGATGCGCGCCCGTGTGCGCGTCGATCTGCATGACGAAGACACGAACGACGAGCGGTGGACCGACGCCACGCTCGACCGGCATATCGCTCGCGCCGTGCGCGAGCTCTCGCTGGCAGCGCCGCGGGAGCTCGTCGCGACCGTCTCGACGACCGCCGGCTCGCGCGAGCTTGCCATCGCGACACTGACCGACCGCGTCGCCGTCGACGCCGTCGAATATCCGACCGACGAGCATCCGCCGCTGTTCGCCCCGTTCTCCGTCTGGGGCGACACGCTCACCCTCGAGGTCGAGCGCCGGCCGAGCGGCGTCGAGGATGTGCGTATCCGCTACACGGCGATGCACCAGCTCGATGCCATGACGAGCACCGTGCCGGAGCGCCTGGAG
Organism: Dehalococcoidia bacterium; assembly: GCA_965226785.1. Taxonomy (GTDB): domain Bacteria; phylum Chloroflexota; class Dehalococcoidia; order UBA2979; family UBA2979; genus CBDDEC01. Next base: position 177,785 of record CBDDEC010000003.1, on the reverse strand, counting down.
GACCCGTGGCGACCGGCGCGGGCGGCTACGCAGCGCTGGAGTGGGCTTCGTACGCGACGAACCGCATCAACAGCGGCGGCGACGACGTGTGGCGTCACTACCACACGTGGGGCTAGGAGCGGCTCGAGGCGTTCACGAATGGCGTGGCGAAGCACGGCCGCGATCGCCGCATGCAGGTCCAGCAGCTCTACCCGGGTACGTCCGCGACCGCCCGAGGGCAGCGCTAACCGTGCGGCCACTGACCTCGACGTTGCGGGCGGCGCAAGAGGCGGCGAGCGCCCTCCCTGTCCTGCGCGTCGACCTGCTCGACCGCGATGTCGGAGTCGTCCCGCTGCGCTGGACGCGCTGGTACAGCGGGTCCGAGCCGGACGGTCCGGCCGCGGCGGCGGTGCCTTCGGACGGTGCGCTGGTGCGAGCGCGCATCGACCCCGGCGCCGGCACGCTGCACGTACAGCGTGTCGCGACGCCCACCGCCAGCAGCGACTACACGCCATGGACTGCGTTGGGCTCGGTCGCCGCCTCGGCTGGCCTCGACTGCTCGGCTGCCTTGCAGCGTCTGCTGCTGACCAGCGTCAACAGCGTGGGCACCGGCGTCGAGGTGCGAGAGAGCACCGATGGCGGAGCGACTTGGGCCGCGGCGACTGTGGTCGCCACCGCCGCCGCGACGATCACGGCCGTCGCCGGCGCCGTGCGGGCCGATGGCAGCGCGGCCGTCTTCTTCGCCGTGGGCGGCGTGGTCTCGTCGGTCACCCGCACCGGTCTCGGCGGCTGGGGCCTCCCCGTGGCGTGGTCGCACTCGCGGGCGTCCGTCGATGGCCTGGTCGCAAGCGACGCCGAGGACTACGTGGTGCTGGTGAGCGGCACCGATAACGGCGGTAACGCCGGCGTCTGGGCGGCGCTCTTCGGCAGCGGACTGACACTGCCGCCTGGCGTCTGGTTCCCGCTGGCGCCGATCGCGCTGGCCTCCGCCGGGACGGGCATCGCCTACCTTGCCGCTGGGGTGGCCATCGGGAGTTCGCCGTGGGCCTCGATCGTCGAACGGAGCCAGGGCGATCGCGTGCAGCTCGCGTCGACGGTGGCGGGGCTAGATGTCTTGCAACAGAGCTGGCGAGACCCGCAGCCACTCGATGAGACGACGCCGTTCGGGCTCGCGATCGCTATAGGCGGCACGGCGAGCTACCTTGCTGCGCCCGCCGGCGTGTGGAGCGCCGCGCCGAGCGAGCCGGCCGTGAACGTGAGCGCCGACGTTCTGACGATGGACTTCGCGACGGTCGACTCGGTGCAGCGCGCTCGGCTGGCGCTCAGCGACGCCGACGGCCGCTACCTCGAGGGGGTCGCGCCACCGACGCTCGCGCCCGGCGCGGAGCTGCTCGTGCGGGCCGGCCATCGCACCAGCGCCGGCCTGGAGCTGGTCGAGGTGGGCCGGCTCACGATCACCAGCATCGCGCGCAGCCGGCGTCGAGGTCGCTCCATCGTTGAGATCGAGGCGACCGGCCCGCTTGGTGTGCTCGGTCGTTGACGCTCGCCGACGCAGCTCGCCTACGCGCCGGCCGGCGACACGCTGGCGCAGATCGCCACCGATGTGGCACGGCGCGCGGGGGTCGCCGTGCTGTCCAGCGGCGTCAGCCCTGAACTGAGCGCCATCAAGCCCGCGTTCACCGTGCGCGCCGGTCGGCGCGGAAGCACGGCGCTGCGCGCGCTCTTGGAGCGTGTGCCGGACGTGCTGCGCTCGCGCGGCATTGAGCTGCATGTCGTGGAAGCGGACCCGGACGCGGTCGCTGGCTACAGCTACGGCACTGATCACGCGATCCATGACCTCGAGGCTGTCACGGAGACCCCCTCGGTCGGTGCGGTGCGCGTGTTCGGCGCCTCCGATGTCGGGGAAGCGGTCGACGCGGCGGCCGTGCGGAGCGGCGGCGCGCGCGTGGTCGTCATCGACGATGCCCTGGACGCGCCGGCCCGCGTCGACGCGCGCGCCAGCACCGTGCTGCGTCGCGCCGTGCTCGCAACCGAGACCGGGCGTCTCGTGGCCGGACCGAACTTCGCGCAGGAGATCGGCGACGTCGTCGAGGTGACCCACGCACCACTCGGCCTCGACGCCCGGCGCTACCGCGTTTCAGGGCTGCGCTACCGCTTCGAACGAGAGCGCCGCCCGCGGGTCGAAATGCAGCTCACGCTGACCGCGCCGTAGGAGGCGACATGATGATCGTTCGAGGCACCATTGTGGCGTTCGACGCCACCTCACACGCCCTCACCGCGCAGGTCGCGGGCTCGCTGGCGACCACCGTCGACGGCGTCCCGATCTCGCGCAGCATCGCCGCTGCAGAGATCGTCGTCGGGCGGCGCATCGCCATCGCACAGTTCGACGACGCCAATCATCGCGACGCGATGGTGGTCGGCGTCTACTAGTGCTCGTCTCGAACGTTCGTTCTATGTTGCGCGCCATCTGTATACTCGGCTCGACCGATCGCGTAGGCGGGGGCCGCGCGGAGGGCGCATGAGCGACGCTGCCGACGAGAGCAACGAGCGAGAGGGACCGCTCTCGCCGCACGCGACTTCCGAGGACGCGCAGGAGTCCTCGCTGCGGCCGACACGCCTCGAGCAGTACTTCGGCCAGGAACGCATCAAAGAGTCGCTTCGCATCGCCATCGAGGCGGCGAAGGGTCGTGACGAGCCGCTCGACCACCTGCTGTTCCACGGCCCACCGGGCCTCGGCAAAACGACCCTCGCGATGATCATGGCATCGGAGATGGGCGTCTCGATCCGCACGACCTCCGGCCCGGCCATCGAGCGGGCCGGCGATCTCGCCTCGCTGCTCACCGGGTTGCGCCCCGGCGACATCCTGTTCATCGACGAGATCCACCGCCTCTCGCACGTCGTCGAGGAGGTGCTCTACCCGGCGATGGAGGACTTCTCCGTCGACCTGATCGTGGGCAAGGGGCCGAAGGCGCGCGACGTGCGGCTCAAGCTCGAGCCATTCACCCTGATCGGCGCGACCACGCGCTACGCGCTCGTCTCCCAGCCGCTGCGCGACCGCTTCGGCGCCAGTTACCGCATGGAGTTCTACGACCAGCCGGCGCTGCGCCAGATCGTGGAGCGCTCCGCCGGGGTGCTCGGCTGCCGCATCGAAACGGGCGGCATCCACGAGATCGCGCGCCGCTCCCGCGGCACCGCGCGCGTTGCCAACCGCCTGCTGCGCCGCGTGCGCGACTATGCCGAGGTCCGCGCGGACGGTGTCATCACCGCCGCCGTCGCCGGGCTGGCCCTCGAGCAGCTGCAGATCGATGAGCTCGGTCTCGACGAGATGGACCGCGAGCTGCTCACGATCACGGCGCAACGCTTCGGCGGCGGACCGGTCGGCCTCGACACGCTGGCCGCGGCCATCTCCGAGGAGTCCGACACGATCATGGACGTCTACGAGCCGTACCTGCTCAAGATCGGCTTCATCCAGCGCACCCCGCGCGGCCGCATGTTGCTGCGGGGCGCTTACGAGCACATCGGCCTCGAACCGCCCTCGGAGGCCACGACCGTCGAGGGCGCGGCGCAGCCAACGCTCTTCGACGCCGACGCGCCGGACGCTGACGCGCCGGACGCTGCCGAGGCCAATGCGCCCGAGGTCGGCGACGCGGCCGGCCAGTGACCCGACAGCGCGTCTCGAGCGGCGGCCCGTGGGAGGAGCGCGTCGGCTACGCGCGTGCCATCCGCAGCGGCGAACGCATCTGGGTGAGCGGCACGACCGGCACCCGGCCTGACGGCAGCGTCCCCAGCGGTGCCGGCCCCCAGGCCGCGCTCGCCCTCGACACGATCGCCAGCGCCCTCGACGAACTGGGCGCGACCGTGGAGGACGTGGTCGTCGCGCGCAGCTACCTGATCAACATCGATCGCGACTGGGAGGAGGTCGCGGCCGCCCTCGGCGCACGCTTCGCTGCCGTCCGCCCCGCCATGACGATGGTCCAGGTGGCGCGCCTCATGCTCCCCGAGCACCTCGTCGAGATCGAGGTGGAGGCGCTCGTCGAGGGCTAGCCCGCCATCGCGTCGGCAAGCGGCTCCTCGTGGGCGCGGAGCACCTCGGACGGGTCGGCCGTCGCGGTGAACGAGGCGTCGAGGGCGCGGGTGTCGCCAGTGGAGCGCAAGACGACGAGTCGCTCGACGCCGGCCTCGGCGAGGCGATCGTAGGCGCGCGGCAGGCTGCCGGTCGGAAAGCGCCAGATGTAGAGCAGGAACGTAGGAAAATCACGGACCGGTTCCCAATCGGGACCGGCCTGGCAGTTCCGGGGCAGCCGCCAGACCTGGCGGCCGAGGCGAATCTTGAAGTAGCGCACGATCACCCGCCACGTGCAGAGCCAACGCGGCAGGTCGAAGAGCACGACGAGGTCGGCGCGCCGCGCGCGGATGTCGATCTCCCTGCCATAGTTGCCCTCGATGAGCCAGCGCTCCTCGGCGGCCAGCTCGCGCTGACGCGCGCGTCACCATTCCTCCGACGGCTCGACCCACCCGGTCTGCCAGTGCTCGTCGTCGAGGTCGGTCAGCGGCAGGTCGAGGACCTTGGCGAGCCGGCGGCCGAACTGCGACTTCCCCGAGCCGGAGTTGCCGATCACCATCACGCGACGCAGCGCGCCAGGGTCGGGCGCGGCCGCCTCGTGCGCCTCGCTCACCGGTGGCGGAGCACCGTGTACGTCGCGCGACCGGCGGCGATCGGCGTGCCCTCGAGATCCTCGACGGCCACCTCGACGAAGACGAGCGAGCGGCTGCCGCGCAGCACACGCGAGCGGGCGAGCACGTCGCCGGTCGCGGCGTTGAGGAAACTGACGTTGAGGTCGGTCGTGGCCTGGCCGGTCCACGTGTCGTCATCCTCGCGCCGTGTCGTGGCGGTCGCGGCTCCTGCCGCTGCGTCCACCAGCGAGGCGATGGCGCCCCCGTGCATCACGTCCGGCCGCCGCGTGCCCAGCTCGTCGCGCATGGCGAGACGGAGCGTGACCGCGCCCAGCGTGACCTCCTCGATGGTGATGCCGAGCGTGGTCCAGTAGGCGATGGAGCCGGCGTCGATCAGCGCGAGCAGCCGTTCGCGTTCGGCCGCGTCGGGCGTCGCGCCGCTCGGGGGATCCTCGTTCGTTGCCATGGCGACGCAGCCTACCGCGAATCCTTGAGGTGCGCGCGATTGGCCGTCGGACGGGCGCTATCGGGCCGACGTTAGAAGGCGACGCCCTCGTCGATGCCGGTGAAGGTCATGCGGTAGAAGTCGGCGTAGATGCCGTCGACCTCCATCAGCTCGTCGTGATCGCCGATCTCCGCGATCTCGCCGTCCGCCATCACCACGATGCGGTCGGCGCTGCGGATCGTCGACAGGCGGTGGGCGATGACGAACGAGGTGCGGCCCTGGAGCAGCGTGGAGAGCGCCTCCTGGATGATGCGCTCGGTGCGCGTGTCCACCTTCGCCGTCGCCTCGTCGAGGATCAGGATCCGCGGGTCGGCGATGATCGCGCGCGCGAACGAGATCAACTGCCGCTGGCCGACGCTCAGGTTCTGGCCGCGCTCGTGCAGGATCGTCTCGTAGCCAGCGGGCAGGTCGTCGACGAACTCGTTGGCGCCGACTGCGGTGGCCGCCCGCTCGATGTCCTCGTCGCTCGCGTCGAGCTTCCCGTAGCGAATGTTGTCCGCGATCGAGCCGGAGAACAGGTACGGCTCCTGCAGCACGACGCTCATGCGCCGCGTGAGCGAAGCGCGCTTGATCTGCAGCAGGTTGATCCCGTCGATCTCGATCGAGCCGTCCTGGATGTCGTACGAGCGGTTGATCAGCGCCGTGACCGAGGTCTTCCCAGCGCCCGTGTGGCCGACGAGGGCGATCGTCTCGCCCGGCTTGACGTGCAGGTCGAAGTCTTTCAAGACCGGCACGCCCTCGATGTAGCTGAACTTGACGTGGTTGAAGTCGACGCCGCCCTCGACGTCCTGGAGCTCCACCGCGTCCTCCGCGTCCACGATCTCCGGCTCGGTGTCGAGCACCTCGAAGATGCGGTGAGCGCCCGCCATGGCGCGCTGCAGCTGGGTGTACTGCAGCACGATGTCGCGCACCGGGTTGAAGAACCGCTGGATGTACAGCAGGAACGCGAGCGCGAACGTCGATGCCTCGCCCGGCGAGAGCGAGCCGTTGAAGACGCGGATCCCGATCACGATCAGCACCAGCGCCGAGGCCACCGCCGACAGGATCTCGACGACCGGCATGACCGACGCCTGCAGGCGGGCCGCGCTCAGGTTCATCGCACGGTTGGCGTCGTTGAGGCGGTTGAACTCCTCGAGGTTCTTGTCCTCGCGACCAAGCGATTGCACCACGCGGACGCCGGAGACGTTCTCGTTGATGTTGGCGTTGACCACGGCGATGGCCTGGCGCACGCGGATGAACGCCTGCGCCGCGTAGCCCTGCCAGACAGCCATGAAGATGATCAGCACCGGGATCACCGCCAGCGACACAACCGCCAGCTGGGCGTCGATGAGGAACATCAGCACCACGATGATCACCAGGCCGATGATGTCGGCCAGCACGTTCAGGAAGCCGGTCGTCATCAACTCCTGCAGCGTGACCACGTCCGAGGTGACGCGCGACATCACGCGCCCGACCTCTTCGTTGTCGTAGAAGCGCAGTGACAGCTTGTTGAGGTGGCGGAACATGTCGCTGCGCAGCCCGCGCAGGATGCCGTGGCCGACATAGCCCGTCATCCGTCGCTGGACGAACCCGGCGACGAACGAAGCGAGCGCCAGGACGACCAGGGCCATCCCGAACGTCTCGACGTCGTCGGAGACATCCTCGCCGGCAATCACGCCGTCAACGATGCGGCCGAGCCCCCAGGCCATGATCGCCGGCTGAAGGTACGAGGTGAGTGAGAAGGCGATCATCGAGATCAGCGCGACGATCATTCGCCACTTGAAGGGCGCCATGAACGGGAAGAGACGGGCTACGAGCGTGGGGTCGTAGACCTTGCCGAGCTCCTCGTAGTCCCAGCCGTCGCTGCGGTTGAATCCGCCGCCACGGCCGCGGCCGCGGCCATCGCCGCCGCTCCATCCGGCCGGTCCGCCGCCGCCCCAGTACGCCATCTAGGCGTCTCCGTCCTGACTGTCGTCGTCTGCGTCGCCAGCGGGCATGCTGGCAGCCGCCTCCTCCTGGTCGCGCAGCTCGAGGTCATAGATATCACGGTAGAAGCCGCCACGCTCCAACAGCTCCTGGTGCGTCCCGCGCTCGACGATTTCACCGCCGCGCATGACGAGGATCTGGTCGGCCTCCTTCACCGTGCGCAGCCGCTGCGCGATCACGAAGGTCGTGCGGCCTTCCATCAGGTTCCGCAGCGCCTGCTGGATCAGGTACTCCGTGCGCATGTCCACGGCCGCGGTCGAGTCGTCGAAGATCAGCACTCGCGGGTCGAGCAGCAGCGTGCGCGCGATTGCGACGCGCTGCCGCTGGCCACCGGAGAGGGTCGTGCCGCGTTCGCCGACCCAGGTCTCATAGCCATCGGGCTGGGACACGATGTAATCGTGGATCATCGCGGCCTTCGCCGCGGCCTCGATCTGCTCCTCCGTGGCATCCGGGCGACCGTAGGCGATGTTGTCGCGGATGCTCGCGTGGAACAGGAAGACATCCTGCTGCACCGTGCCGATCGCAGCACGCAGCGAATCGAGCGTCACGTCACGCACGTCCTGGCCATCGATGGTGATCGCGCCCTCGGTCACGTCGTAGAAGCGCGGCAGCAGGTTGACGACCGTTGACTTGCCGGAGCCGGTGGGCCCCAGCAGCGCCACGGTCTGTCCGGGCTGGGCTTCGATGTCGAGGTTGTGCAGGACGGGTGAGAGCGAGTCGTACCCGAACGAGACATTCTCGAAGCGCACCGCGCCTGGACCGTCCTCGGGGATCTCGGCCGCGTCGGGCTTCTCCTGCACTGCGGACTCGGCGTCGACGATCTCGAAGATGCGCGATCCGGCGGAGTGCGCGCGGGCGAACATGTTGACGATGAAGCCGATCGATCGGACCGGCACCTGCATCAGCGTGAGGTAGAGCTGGAACGTGACGAGCTGTCCGGGGTTCATGTTGCCGGCCTGGACCTCCTGCACGCCAACCCAGAAGACAACCGCGCTCGAGAGCAGCCACATGGACATCATGAACGGCTCGTTGAACGCCTGGAATTTGGCCGTCGCGTAGGAACGGTCGAAGAGCTCGTCGACCTTCTCGTCGAACTTCTGCTGCTCGAATTCGTCGCGCGAGAACGCCTTGACCACGCGTTGGCCCGTCAGGTTCTCCTGCAGGACGTTTGACATCTGTCCCTGCAGGTCCTGCACCTGCATCCAGATCGGTCGCAGCATCAGCGAGGTGATGGACGCCTGGATGGCGATCAGCGGGACGAAGGCAAAGGCGACCAGGCCGACCTTCACGTTCGTCGAGATCATCAGCCCGTAGGCGGCGGTCACCAGCACGATGATGTAGAGGAAACGCAGCACGCCCATGCTGACGAAGAAGCGCACGCCCTCGACGTCTTGCGTGGCCCTCGACATGATCTGGCCGATCTCGGCCGTGTCGTGGTAGGCGTAGGAGAGGCGCTGCAGGCGATCGTAGATGTCGTTGCGGAAGTCGAATGCGATCGTCTGTGAAATCTGCTCGTTGACGTACGTCTGCACGTACACGAAGACGCCTCGGGCCACCGCCGAGGCGATGATCAGCCCGACCGCGAACAGCAGCGTGCCCATGTTGCCACCGACGATGGACTCGCCCGCGTCGTCGACGCCCTGGATGTCCAGGCCGGTCTCGATCGCGTAGCCGATCAGCCACGGCGTGGCGAGCGTGAGGACGCTGCTCGCGGTCAGGATGAAGATCGCGAACAGCAGAAGACCCTTGTATGGGAGTGCCCGCGCGATGAGGCGCAGGTGGATGGGCATGGTGCGCTGACCCATCCGGCCCCTTCCGTGAGCGATGCCGTCGGAATTACGAAGTTTAAAACACCCTCACGTTAAGGTGAAGTCGCGCGGATCACCCGCCGAGATCTCGCGGCGTCGAACGTTCGCCGAGGGCTCGGCGGAGAGGAACCGCACCGTCGCGCTGCCGCAGCGGACGTGCTCACCGCTGCGCTGCAAAGCCGCGTCGAGGCCGGCGTCGCGTGCTCGCTGCAGCAGCCGATCGCGCGACAGCCGCGCCTGTGGCACGAGCGTGGGCGCGCGCTTCACCAGCGAGCCACCGCGCGAGGAGCGGGCGAGCAGCAGCAGGAGCTCGAGCTGTGCGGAGAGCTCGTTCTTACCGCCCTGGCGCGCCACCTCGACGACGATCGAGCCGCGTGCGCTGTCGGAAGCGCCGTCGATGCGCTGAAGGATCGCGCGCATCGCGCGGGCCTGGTACGGGCGGAGCCGTGGGAGGCGAGTTCGTGAGGTGGCTGCGGTCATGGCAGCGCCAGCCGTCCGCCCTCGCACATCGCGCAGTTCGCGCTCGAGGTGCGCCAGCCGCGCTTCGACGACCGGGTCGATGCGTCGAGGAGCCATCACCGCACCTCCGCTTCGCCCGGGTTGTGACTCGCGTCGTCGCTCGCGTCCGGTCCCCGTTCGCTCCCGAAGACGGCGGTCGCAATCTCCTCGACGAGCGTGCTGGCGGCGTCGCCGAGGTCCTCGGCCTGTTGAGGAGAGAGCCGTTGTGGGGACGGCCGCCGTCATCGTTGTCCCGGGCGGGACGACCGGGCGGTCGGCGTCAGCAGGGCGAGCAGCTGCTCGCGCGCCGCGGGCGCTGACGCCATCGCCTCGAGCAGGCCAGCGGCCAGGCGCAGCGCCGCGTGGTCATAACGACCGGCGTCGATCGCACGCTGTAGCGGCCCACCGAGGGCGGAGCTTCTTGCATCGCCCGTCATCGCCCGGCTCCCAGCGCCAGCAGCAGCGAGGCCAGCAGCGTCCCGACCAGCAGCGGCGCTGCGTGGATGAGCGCCGCGAGCGTCGCCATGCCCTCGACGATCGGTATCGCGCCGCGCAGCGCCACGCCCAGAAAGAGCAACGCCAGCACGCCCGCCGCGAGCTGCGTCGGCCCGCCCGGCGTCACCGAGCGCACGCCGAAGTAGACGGCGTTGACCGCGCCGCTCAGCGCCAACGCCAGATGTCCGAGGGTCCCCGCCCCTTGCCACGTCCCCATCACCGCTCCCTTCTCACCCAGTCCGAGGGCTGCGGAGCGTAGAACTAATGTTCTAATCCTGCCAAGGAGATAGCGTCACCGAAGATGTGAGATTTGCCGGAATCGGGATCTATTGCTAGGAGGAAGTGATCAGGATCGAGCTAGATCGCTCCCAGTGCCCGAGGATCTGGCAGCATGGAGCGAGTGATTTCGACCTGCGGCTGCAACGTCCAGCCCTCCGCGGCGGCTTTCGCCGCCTGCAGGTCGAGGTAGTGCGCGGCCGCCTCGCGTAGGTCGTGCTCAGCCAGCGCCGCCACCTCGGCCAGTGCCGGCCAGCGCTCGATCTTGCGCGGGTCGACCTTGTCCGCCACGAACATCGCCCACGCCTCGTCGCCGTACTCGGGGTGCCCCGGCGTGTGCCACCACACCGCGCGGAGGAAGCGCGGGTCGTCGAGGCCGAAACGATCCCGCAGCTCCAGCGCACCGACCGGGCCATGCAGCAGCACCGGCTGTTCCCGATCGAGTTCCGTGATCGTCAGCTCCCCGCGTTCGGCCCGCACCTCGGCGCGCGCCAGCAATTCCTCATCGGCAACCGCCCGCACCAGGTCGTGTCCCTGAGCCATCAGCCGCACCAGGGCGACGTCGAGGTCGAAGCGGCGCGCGTAGCGGTCCGCCAGCTCTACGACCCGCGCGATATGCGCGCGCAGCCCCTCCGGAACCTCGAGGTCCATGCGCTGTCTGAGCTCTGCTTCGTCCAAACTGGCCAAACCTCGCTCGGGCGCACTGCGGAGCGCAGCGTCTCCGCCGACGATCTTAGGGTGCTCCCTGATCACGGGCGGCACTGGTACTGGTTAGGTTGTTCCCATGCACAGGGTCGACAACGACCGCGAGGCCCCAACGGGGGCAGCCTCTCCGGAGGCCGACGACACCCCGCAGCCCGATGTCTTTGGGACGACGGCTGCCGGGCGTGTCTGGCGCGTGCTCTCGATCGTCCTCGGCGGCGCGTTCACCGGCATGCTCATCGGAGCGCCGGTCGGCCTGGCGGCGAACGCCGTCGGTCTGCCCTCGGGCGGCTCGGCCGCGGTCGCGGCACTCGCCTTCCTTGCGATCGCGCTCAGCCTCCGCTGGCTGCTCTTGCGCGGCGCAGCCGCCGCCGAGGTGACGCCACTGTTCGAGGACACGAGGGACGACAAAGACATTCGCCGAGCGGCGTAGCGCGTCGCCTACCCGTGGATCGTCACCAGGCCAGCGTCACCGTCGACCGTCACTTCCGCGCCATCCGGGATCAACTCGGTCGCGTCGGCCGCGCCGACGACCGCCGGGATCGCGTACTCCCGCGCCACGATCGCTGAGTGCGATAGCACCCCGCCGATGTTCGTCACCACAGCGCCCGCGACCGCCAGCAGCGGCGTCCACGGCGGCGCGGTTGACCGGCAGACCAGGATCTCGCCGGGCGCCAGACGGTCGCCTTGTGCGAGGCTGGTGATCACCCTCGCGACACCCCGCACCTGGCCGCCGCTGGCCGCGGTGCCGCCCAGCATCCCGTCGCTCGCGGCGACCGCCGTGCCCCAGGCACGCTCGCGGTCGGCCTCCTGCGCCGCATCGGGCGGCGCGCCGAGGATCCTGGGTGGGTGCATCGCCTCCTGCTGCGCCAACAGCGAGCGCCGTTCGGCGACCAGCGCCCGAGCGTCGGGCAGTTCGCCTTGTGCCAGCCGGCGCAGCTCGTCGACGTGCAGCATCACGGCGTCGTTCGCATCGTCCAGCAGTTCGCGCGCCGCCCAGCGGCGTCCCAGCTCGCTGAGCGGCTTGCGCAGAACGCCGCTGGCATGAGCTGCAACCGCGCGCGCCCCTCGCGGGTCCGCGTCACCCACGACACCTCCTCGACGAGCGCTTCGAACGTCGCGCGCTGCTCCCCGTCGGTGAGCCTCGCGAGCGCATCCTCGATCGCCCGCTGGCGGACCTCCGCGGAGCGTACGTGTGCCGCCTGCGCTGTGTGCTGCGGCTCGTCGAGGTAGCGCACCACCCGCGCCAGCGGCACGGCGGGGTCCTCGGCCCAGGTCGGCGTCAGCAGGTCGGTCCACGACTCCGCTCGCCAGCCGTAGCGGTCGATCAGCGCGTCGAACGCGTCCATGAACACGTCACCGCCGTCGAGGTCAGAGATCTCCTCGAACCGATCGTCGCGGATCGCCGCGGCGACCGCGGGGTGCGTCCGCGCGATCTCGCCCAGCGCATCGAGCGCCGCTCCGGCCGCGCGAGTGTCGTTCTCCATCCCCTGCATCATCGTTCCGGCGAAGCGCAGACCGTCCACACCGAGGTGCTGCTCCGCGAACTCGGCCAGCTCGTCCTCCGGGCGCCGCCCCTCGAAGTGCGTGAACTGGTTCGCTCGAGCCGAGGTCGCGAAGAGCTCGTCAAAGAGATCCACGATCGCGAGGTCGCTCATGCTCGCGTAATCCCGCTCGAGAATCGATCGCACTCCCGCGTCGGCCTGCGCCTCGTACAGCTGCTCCCACAGCTCGGACCACGTGCGGTCGTCGGGAGCGGGGAGGCGGACGGGCGGCATCGGTCCGGCGAAGTACCCGTAGCCGTGCACCACCATCAGCCGGCCTTCGCGGGCTTCCGACAGAGCATCGCGCATGTCCTGGTCGAACGCTGTCAGCGGGCGTGGCGAGTGCATCTCGTCCCACATCCAGGTAACGCCGGCGTCCGCAGGGTCATCCCACGTGACTTCGAAGGCATCGTTGGCGGTTGCGAGGATCACGCAGGGCTCCTTCCGGAGCCCTGATGCTAACGGCGACCAGCGTCTGGCGGGCGGCTAGAAGTTCATCTCCCGCAGCCGGCGGATGCGGTCCTCCATCGGCGGGTGGGTGGCGAAGAGGCGGTTCGTCTTGATGCCCGCGAACGGGTTGACGATGAAGAGGTGCGCCGTCGACTCCGGCACCGCCATCGGCACGCGCCGCGCGCCCGCCTCCAGCTTGGCCAGCGCCGAGGCCAGCCCCTCCGGGTCGCCCAACATGCGTGCGCCGTCCGCGTCGGCCTCGTACTCGCGCGCCCGGGAGATGCCCATCTGGATCATCCCCGCGACGAGTGGTGCCACGATGATTGCCAGCAGGCTGGCCAGCATGTTGCGCCGCCCACCAAAGAACAGCCCGATGAACCCGATCATCGAGATCGCCGAAGCCATGGTCGCGACGATCGAGGAGGTCAAGATGTCGCGGTTGCCGACGTGCGCCAGCTCGTGCGCGAGCACGCCTCGCAGCTCCCGATCCGTCAGCAATTGACGGATGCCCGTGGTGACAGCCACGGCCGCGTGCTTCGGATTGCGACCGGTGGCGAAGGCGTTCGGCTGCGGCGAGTTGATGACGTAGACGCGCGGCATCGGCATGCCGGAGCGGTTCGCCACCTCCTCGATCATCTGGAAGAGGTGTGGGTCATCGCGACGCTCGATCTCGACCGCGTGCGAACTCTTCAGCACGATGTCGGCCGAGAACCAGTAGGACCCAATGTTCATCGCCAGGGCGATGCCCGTGAAGATGATGACGCCGCCGATCCCGAAGATCATCCCACCAACCACGACCAGCAGCGCGCTGATCATGACCATGAGCACGGCCGTCTTAACGTTGTTCATGTCGCTCCTCGCTACACATCGATCTTACCTCGACGCCACGAGGGGGTGGTTAGCGGTCTGTGATCTAGAGTGAGCCGGGTTCCGGCGCCTCGAGCTGCCGGCTACAACAACGCCGCTCCGAAGGGAGCGGCGTTGCGTTTGTTCGCCTGACGTTCGAGGCCGCGCGCGACCTCGACGTGTGGGCGTTAGATGCCCAGCTGCTGCGCCACCAGCTCGCGGTGGTGGTCGGAGTCGCCGAACGCCAGTTCCGCACGCTTCTGGCGGCGGAAGTAGAGCTGGACCTTGTAGTCCTTGGTGAATCCGATGCCGCCGTGGATCTGCTGGCCGTGTGCGACCACGCGCCGAGTCGCCTCGGAGCACCACGCCTTGGCCATGTTGACGGCCATTTGCGTGTCTTCCGTCGGCTGATCGGAGGCCAGCGACCAGGCCGCCTTGTACATGATGAAGCGTGAGCCATCCACGTCCGTCACCATGTCCGCGCACTTGTGCTGGATCGCCTGGAACGAGCCGATCGGGCGACCGAACTGCACGCGCTCCTTGGCGTAGTCCACAGAAATCTCGAAGTCCATCTGCGCGAGGCCTACGAGGTAGGCGCATTCGGCGACGGTGTAGTGCTGGATCACCGGCTGTAGCAGGTCCCAACCTGCGCCCTCGGCGCCCAGGAGCTGGCCGCTGGCGTTGTTCAGCTTGACCTCGCACTGCTTGTCGCGCGCGATGGTCTGCAGCTGCGTCACCTCGACGCCGTCCTGGTCCGTCGGGACAATGGCCAGCGTGACGCCGGCGTCGGAGCGCGCGGCCACCACGAGGTAGTCGGCGACGTTCGCGTCCGGCACGAACAGTTTCGTGCCGTTCAGGGTGACGTCGTTGCCGGAGACGGAAGCCTCGGTCTGGACGCCCTCCTCGTCGAAACGAGCGGAGGGCTCGGTCAGCGCCAGCGAGAAGATGAGCTCGCCCGTGGCGATGCTCGGGAGGAACTCCGCCTTCTGCTCGTCGGAGCCAGCCACCATCAGTGGCAGCGCGCCGCCGAGGACGGTCGACATGAACGGACCGGGCACCAGTGCTCGGCCGAACTCCTCGAGGAGCACGCACAGGTCCAGGAAGTCAAAGCCGACGCCGCCGTGCTCCTCCGGAACCAGCAGGCCCTGCCAGCCCTGCTCGGCCATCTTCGACCAGAGCTCGGGCGAATAGCCGGACTCGTCCTCTTCCATCTCGCGCACCAGCGTCTCGGGGCACTCGTTCTCGAGGAAGTAGCGCGCGGCGTTCTTGAGCAGCTCCTGCTGTTCGTTCAGTCCGAGGTCCATATGACTCTCTCCTTCTGCGGCCGGTTCCGCCGTTCCGCGAGGTTGGTTAGCTGCTTCTCAGATGCTTCTTCGGTTGCTCCGATTGCTCAACCGCGGGGCAAGCCCAGGCCGCGCGTGGCGATCACGTTGCGCTGAATCTCGGAGGAACCCGAGAAGATCGTGTGCGGGACCGAGCCGATGTAGTCACGCGTGAAGCTCGTGCGCATCGGCGCGTGCTCGCTGTTGCGATCCCAGATGTTGGCGTGGAGCCCGAACGCCTTCGTCCCCGTGCGCGCCAGCTTCTGGTGCAACTCGGACCCGAAGAGCTTGTTCACCGAAGCCTCGTAGTTGGGCACGAGGCCGGCGTTCTGAATGGAGACGATGCGGAACGCGAAGTTGAACAGCACCTCGGTCTCGATGCGGCAGTCAGCCACGTCGAGGCGAGTCGTGTCCAGGTCGCCGCGCAGGAAACGGGCGTTCGACTCGTCGTTCACGAACTCGACCAGGTGGTCCAGTGTCCGCTGGTACGAGATCGCACCGGAGATGCCGGAGCGCTCGAAATCGAGCAGCGTCATGCCCACGTACCAGCCGCGGTTCTCCTCGTCCACGATGTTCCGCGCGGGGACGCGCACGTCCTCGAAGAACGTCTCGTTGAAGGGCTCGTTCCAGCCCATGTCGACGATCGGACGCACGGTCAGCCCGGGCGTTTTCAGGTCCATCACCAGGAACGAGATACCCTGGTGCTTCGGCGCCTCGGCGTCGGTCCGCACGAGGGCGAACAGCCAGTCGGCGAACTGTGCGCCGGAGGTCCAGATCTTCTGCCCGTTGATCACGAAGTCGTCGCCGTCGCGCACCGCGCGCGTCTGCAGCGACGCGAGGTCTGAGCCGGCGCCCGGCTCCGAGTACCCCTGCGCCCAGGCCACGTCGCCCGAGAGGATCTTCGAGAGGTGCTCCTCTTTCTGCTCCTCCGTGCCGTGCACGATCAGCGTGGGGCCGAGCATGGAGACGCCCATGCCCCCGACCGCGGGCGCCTCGGCGGCGGCCATCTCCTGATTATAGATGAACTGCTTCATCACGGAGAGCCCTGCGCCGCCGTACTCGGCGGGCCAGGCGGGTGCGATCCAGCCGCGATCGGCCAGGGCGTCCGACCACTCGACGGCGGTCGCCACACGTGACGGATCGTCCGACTTGCGGTCGGCCTGCCAGCCGCCGACCAGCACCTCTGCATCGTTGCTGTCGTCAGTGCCCGATGCCTGCGGACGGTAGCGAGGGGGTAGTTTCGTCTGAATGAACTCGCGGACCTCCTCGCGGAAGTCCTGCTGGTCCGGGCTGTCGCCCCAGTCCATACCTGCTCCGATCAGTCGTCAGCCCTGTTCTAGTACGGCGCCAAGTGAGGTCGGCCGGACGAGGTCCCGCGAGGGGTCGTCGTCGTCCGCCTACCGGCTGCCGTCCGAGGACTGCCGTCGGTTGAATGTCGGCTCGCGCCGCTGTGCGGATTCCGCACACGCACAGCCACTTCGGGCCGCGCGCACAGCGCACTATCGGCCCATCGGAGTTGGTGGTCAACTGCCTCAGGATCCGCCCTGCCCGCCCTCAGCGGCTCCGCGTTGAACCATTCCTCCCGGCAGCGCATGCTCGGGGGCGGGCACGCCAGCCAGAGAGGCAACGGCGGGGGGACTCGTGGCACGTTCGGCCGTTAGCGGCCGGGGCTCCACTGGAGCGTGGCGGTCGCTCGTCCTGCTCGCCCCACTCGCAATGTTCGTCGCCTCGCTCGCACTCGCGCCATGGTCGGGACCGCCGGCGCACGCCCAGGATCCGCCGTCCGAGGACGACCCCGCGCCGCTCTGCCAGCGCATCGACGAGCTGGCGCTGGACGCGCACGAACGCCTCCGCGTCGACCTCGGCATCGCGCTGATCGACCTCGAGAGCGGCGACACCTGCGAGGTGCGACCGACCCGCATCTTCCGCAGCGCCTCGCTCTACAAGCTCGTCGTGCTCGCGGAGGCCCACCGCCAGCAGGAGGAGCTCGGCTTCGACTTCGAAGAGACGATCGAGCTGCTGCCGCGACACTCCCTGGACGACCCGCTCTCGCTGCAACTCACGGAGCCGCTCGAACTGCCCCGCATCGAGGCCATCGAGCGCATGATCACGTTCTCCGACAATCCGTCAGCCGAGGCGCTGCGCGA
Source organism: Dehalococcoidia bacterium (assembly GCA_965226785.1). Classification (GTDB taxonomy): domain Bacteria; phylum Chloroflexota; class Dehalococcoidia; order UBA2979; family UBA2979; genus CBDDEC01. Next base: position 160,574 of record CBDDEC010000003.1, on the reverse strand, counting down.
ACTCCTCGGCGTCGGCTTCGTGGCCCAGGCGCCGGCATGGCTCGGCCTCGACCAGACGTCGCTCGGGCAGATCTTCTTCACCTCGCCACGCGATATGGGCCAGTTCTTCAGCGCGCTCTATGCGGGCTCGATCGTGTCGCCCGAGGCGAGCCAGGCGATGCTCGACCTGCTGCTGCAGCAGGAGATCAACGACCTGATCCCCATCGGCGTGGAGGACGGTATCGCGATCGCGCACAAGACCGGCCTGCTCGAGCGACACCTGCACGACGCCGGCATCGTCTTCTCGCCCGCGGGCGACTACGTCCTCGTCGCGCTGACCGAGCACCAGGAGGACATCGACGCCGCCTACGAGGCGGTGCATGCGCTCTCCACGCTGGTCTACGAGGGCTACGCCGAGACGCCCGCCCCGCTCTTCGTCGCACCCCCGCCTGAGCTGACGTTGCCCGGCTCCTCAGGCGTCGTCGAGCCCACCGCCACGCCCACGCCGCAACCGACGCCCGTCGAGGCGACGCCCACGCCGCAACCGACGCCCGTCGAGGCGACGCCCATCGTGGAGGCGACGCCCCCACCCGACGACACGACGGCCGCCGAGGGCTCGACCGGTCTACGGACGTTGTTGATCCTCGGCGCTGCTGGCGCCGTGGCGCTGGCGGCGGTCTCGCTGATCATGCTCGCGGCGCGGCAGCGCCACGGGGAGCCGTACTAGCCGTCTGCCGAAGTGCGTCTCAGAGCTGCGCCTCAGTCTTCGTCCGGCTCGTCCAGGAGTGCGCCCCTCGTCAGATCGACCTCGGGGAACTCGTCGCCCACGTCCGCCGCCACCTCGTCGCCCAGCTCCGAGATGTCGACGACGTTGCCGCGCTCGACCTCGCGCTCAAGGGCGTCGAGCCGTTCGGCGCGACGCTCCTGCGCCTCCCGCGACAGCTCGAGGTCCTCGTCGATGCGCTCCTGCAGGACCGCCTCCGGCGCGTCCGAGGCCGCAGGTAGCCGCGCCTCGAGGACACGCGTCAGCGTCGAGTACTCGTTGCCGCCCAGGAAGTGAAGGACGTGGGAGAACTCGCCACCGCCCTCGTCACCGGCGAGCCAGCGATCGTCGAACCCGGCCGGGTCCACCTGCACGGCGACCACCAGCCCGACGAAGAGGATGTGATCACCCAGCTGGATCGCGTCCTGTACCTCGCACTCCACCCACGCCGCGCAGCCCTCGATCAGCGGGGTGTTGATCTTCTGGGAGGCGAACGTGTCGAGCTGCGTCGCCTCGAACTTGTCCACCTCCTCGCCGGTGAGCGTGCCCAGGTAGTGGACGTGGTGCAGCAGCTCCCGCGTCGGCAGATTGATCGCGAACGCCTGCGCGTGGTCGATCAGATCGGCGGAGTAGCGCGACTGCTCGATGCCGATGCCGATGAGCGGCGGATCGCTCGAGAGCGGCATGTGCCAGGCCACGGGGATGACGTTGTGACGGCCTCGCCAGGTCGCCGTGACCAGCGCCACCGGCCCGCCCATGAGCAACCGCGAAGCGGTCGCGTTCGGACGACGTTCGACGCCCTCGGGCGGTGGGTTCAGCAGCGCGTCGTCAACCACCGAGCGAGTATAGGTGCCTGCTCGGTCAGGGCCGGCGTCGGCTAGGCGAGGTCGCGGCGGATCCGCTCAGCCTCGTCCGCGCGGAGCGCTGCCGTCTCCTCTGGCGTGAAGGTCCCGTTGCACGCGGTGCAGGTGAAGGAGCTCGCCCGGTCTTCTTTCCCCATGTCGTCGACGCTGTCCCAGCGCGCGACGAGCGTGACGTGCGGGCACTTGACCGAGGTAGCGGCGGTCTCGGTCGCGGCTGGCGACGCCTCGCTTGAACGGCGGAACAGACGGTCTAGCAATCCCATCTCAGACCTCCTCTGGTGGCGAATATACAACGAGCCTGCCGGGCGTGTAGCCCTCGAAGCTAGCAATGTCCTCTTTCGCCCGCAGTGGGCCGACTGGGCGACCGCTCGCGGTGCTGAAGGTGACGACACCCGGCGCAGTGTTGCGGTTAGCCCCGCCGCTTCAACTGACGGTCGCGGACCAGGTATGGCGGGAACTCAGCCCCGCAGGCATGGCAGATGTAGCCCATCGCCTGACTGTCGTCGTCCATCACCTCGGGCCCGCGCCAGCGCGGCGTCAGCGACGCGTGGCGACAGACCTCAACGGCGCTGCGCTCCTTGTTGCGACTGAACAGCGGCATCTCATCCCTCGTCCCGCTCACCCCTCGACGCCCGCAGTCTCGCACGAGGGCGGGCGAGTGGGCGAGGGGAGCTACGTTGGCGTTCTCCTCGAACCGTCTTGGATTCGATAGCGTGTAGCGCGGCCCGAGCCAGTCCTCTCGACCACCCCGCCTCTTCCTTGACACGTCGCCCACTTCCCCTGTTATCGTACCCGAACATCTGTTCGGTACAGATGTTCTGTCGTGCGGCGGGTGGAAAGCACACCCGGAAGGCGACTGACAGCGACGGGGTGGGAGCGGTGCCGTGAGCCTTCAGCAGGCGATCGCGGCGTTGCGCGACGATCCGCGCCTCGCCGATGGGTTCCTCGAGTGGCGGGTCTTGCCCGCCGAGCCCGCGCACGCGGCCGAATGGCCGGGCGCGGTCGACGAACGCATCGTCGGGGCGCTGCGTCGGCGCGGTGTCGAGCAGCCCTACACCCACCAGGCCGAGGCGATCGAGCACGCCCTCGCCGGCCGCGACCAGGTGATCGTGACGCCGACCGCCAGCGGCAAGACGCTCTGCTACACCGTGCCGGTCCTCAACGCGATCCTCGAGGAAGGTGAGGCCCGCGCGCTCTATCTCTTCCCCACGAAGGCCCTCGCGCAGGACCAGCTGGACGAGCTGCATGGCCTCGTCACGGAGGCCGAGGTGGACGTCCGCACCTTCACCTACGACGGCGACACGCCGCCGAACGCCCGCCGCGCCGTGCGCAACGCCGGGCATGTGGTGATCACGAACCCCGACATGCTCCACACCGGCATCCTGCCCAACCACACGCGGTGGGTTCGGCTCTTCGAGCACCTGCGCTACATCGTGATCGATGAGCTGCACAGCTATCGCGGCGTCTTCGGCTCGCATGTGGCGAACGTGCTGCGACGGCTGCAGCGCGTCTGCCGCTTCTACGGCAGCGACCCCCAGTTCATCTGCTGCTCCGCGACCATCGCCAACCCCGGCGAGCTGGCGGAAGCGTTGATCGGGCGCCCCGTCGAGGTCGTTGACCAGAGCGGTGCACCGCGAGGCGAGCGCGTGGTCGCGCTCTACAACCCGCCGGTCGTGAACCAGCAGCTGGGCATCCGCCGTGGCGTGGTGAACTCCGCGACCGACATTTCCTCGGCGCTGCTCGCAAACGACGTGCAGTCGATCCTCTTCGCCGGCTCACGTACGCGCGTCGAGGTGATGACGCAGTACCTCCGCGAGCGCCGGGGCGGTCGGCCGCGTCACCCCGGGCAGCCCGAGCCCGTGCGGGGCTACCGCTCCGGCTACCTGCCGAAGGAGCGCCGCGCCATCGAGGCGGCGTTGCGCAGCGGCGAGTTGCGCACGGTCGTCGCCACGAACGCGCTTGAACTCGGCATCGACATCGGCGGGCTCGACGCCTCCGTGGTCGCGGGTTATCCCGGCACGGTGGCCTCGCTGTGGCAGCAGCTCGGCCGCGCCGGGCGGCGGGCCGAGGGTTCGCTCGCCGTCTTCGTCGCCAGCTCCTCGGCGCTCGATCAGTACGTGGTGACGCACCCCGAGTATGTCTTCGGCGACCGCGTCGAGGCCGGGCTGATCAACCCGGACAACCCACTGATCGCCGCCGACCACCTCAAGTGCGCCGTCTTCGAGCTGCCGCTGGTCGAGGAGGAGCACGACGATCTGGGGCCGCGCACGCCGCAGCTGCTCGACGCCCTCGACGAGGTGGGGCTCGTGCACATCGCCGGCGATCGCGCCTACTGGTCGAGCGAGGCCTATCCGGCGGAGGAGGTCTCGCTGCGTCAGGGGCCCGAACAGAACGTGGTGATCATCGAGCAGGGCCCGCCGCCGCGGGTGATCGGCGAGGTTGATCGCCCCTCCGCGATGACGCTGGTGCACGACCAGGCGATCTACACGCACGACGGACGTCAGTACCACGTGGACGAACTCGACTTCGAGGAGCTCAAGGCCTACGTGCGACCGGTCGATGTCGACTACTACACCGATGCGCACCTCGCGGTGGACCTCAAGGTCCTCGAGGAATGGGACGCGGAGGCGCTCCCGAGCGCGCGTGCCGCGGGCGCGCAGCGCGGGCATGGCGACGTGGCGGTGACCTACCTGGCGACGATTTTCAAGAAGATCAAGCTGCACACGCACGAGAACATCGGTTGGGGCAAGATCCGGCTGCCCCAGGACGACCTGCACACCGGCACCTTCTGGATCACCCTCCCTCTGCAGCTCGGCAGCGACCCGCTGTCGAGCGGGGAGGCGGCGTCCGGCGACGTCGAGGGCCTGCTGCAGGGCGTGGGCGGGCTGCTCCGCAACGTCGCGCCGCTGCTGCTGATGTGCGACCCACGCGACCTGCACCTCTCGGCGCAGGTGAAGTCGCCTCACACCGGCCAACCCACGATCTTTCTCTGGGAGGCGATCCCCGGTGGCGTCGGCTTCGGTGGCCACCTCTACACGCAGGCCGAGCGGCTGATGGCCATGGCGCGCGACGTGCTCGAGGTCTGCCCGTGCGAGGAGGGTTGCCCCGGTTGTGTCGGGCCTCCGGCCGCGCCCGGCCTCGGCGTGAAGGACGCCTGCCTGGTCGCCCTCCGCTGCCTCGCCGGCGACGCTGCGGCGACGCCGGCTATCGCCGCCGGCACGCCGATCGCCCCCGCTCTCGCTCCCGCTGAGGGCGCGCCGATCGCGGCGGCCGGGTAGCAATGGTCGCGCCCACCTCGAGTGCAGCGCCCGCCGATCCAGCATCGGGCGCGGAGGCGACGCGGCAGCGGCTGCGCCGGTTGATCCACTGCATCGAGACCAACGGCGCGCGCGAAGTCGTGCCGCCGACTGTGAGCTCGGCGCTGGCCATCGACGAGGCGATGCCCGACCTCGTCTTGCGCCAGCTGGACAGCGGCCGCGTCTGGGTGCGCGAGGTGCTGACGCCGTTCACCGACCCGGTGGGCGAACAGCCGCTCGACCAGCTACGGCACGCCGAGGGCGACCCGCTGACCGTGCTCGCCCGTGACGAAGCGGTCGCCGACGCCAGCCTCGACGAGTTGCTCTTCCTCGACATCGAAACGACGGGCCTCGGCGGCGCCGGTGCGATGGCGTTCCTCGTCGCCATCGCGCGCGTCGAGGACTCGTTCGACGGGCCGCTGCTGCGCCTCACGCAGTACCTCGCCCCCTCGCCACCGGACGAGGCGGCGCTGCTGGAGCTGCTGCTTGAAGACATTGACCCGCCGGGCGCCGACCCCGTGCTCGTCACCTACAACGGCCGCACCTTCGATGCTCCGTTCCTCGACGGTCGCGCGACCATGCACCGCATGCGCGGCGGCTTCGACGCCTTGCGCCACGTCGATCTGCTGTACGCGTCGAGGACGGTCTACCGTGGCACGCTGCCCGATTGCCGCCTCGCCACCGTCGAGGCGGAGGTGATGCGCCTCGCTCGCCATGAGGACGAGGTCGCCGGCGCGCAGGTGCCGTCCTGGTACTTCCGCTTCTTGCGCAGCGGCGACGCCCGCGCGCTGTGGCCGATCATCGAACACAACGCCGTCGACGTGATCTCGCTGGCGGCGCTGACCGGACGCCTCGCCGCGATGCTCCGAGGAAGCACCGAGGCGACGGGCGCGGAGGCGCTCGGCATGGGGCGTCTGTTCGCGCGCGCCGGGCGCGAGGGCGAGGCACAACGCGAGTTCGAGCGCGCCCTCGAAGGGTTGTCGCGTGGCCCGCAGCGCGACGAGACTCTGCTGCGGCTGGCCCAGCTGCACAAGCGCGCGCGCCGCCGCCCGCTGGCCGAGCCGCTCTGGATCGAGGTGGCGACGCACGGCCGCTCCGGTGTGATCACGGCCTGGACCGAGCTGGCGAAGTACTACGAGCACGAGTGCCACGAGTTCGTGCGCGCCCTCGAGGCAGTCGATGCCGCCATCGGTCACGTCGAGGCGACCATCGCGTGTCACGATCCGATAGCAGCCGAGCGCCATCGAGCAGCCCTGCACCACCGTCGTGAGCGGGTACACTTCCGCGCAACACGCGAGCCGTAAGGCGCCGGTCCAGCCACGACGCGTCAGCCAACCACGCTGGGGAGCCTCCTCATCGCAGCTATCAAGCCACCCCGCCGGTCGCGAACGCGCGCGACGCGGCCGCTGCCGCCACTCGCCGTGCTGGTGATCGCGCTCGCTGCCGCGTGCGCTGCTGCCATCCTCCTGCTCGCGCCCGAACCGCCTGAAGCGCCACGCGACGCCCGGCCAACGGTGGTGCGTGGCGCGCCGCCGTCGCTCGTGTCGGCACTCCGCGTCGCGTCAGGCCGCGATGGTGCGCCGATCGAGGCGGGCCGGACGCCCTCGCTTCCGGCCGCCCCCGGGAGCGTGACACAGGACGCCGAGCCGACCACCGTTGAGCAGCTGGGCGCGGATGTCTGGCATGCCGCCGGGTTTACGGGTCAGAACGTCAGCGTCGCCGTCCTCGACACCGGCTTCGCCGGCTATATCGCCGCCCTCGGCGGTCGGCTGCCAGACCGCGTCGTCGCACGCTCGTTCCGTGCGAACGGTGACATTGGCGCGGGCACGGATCATGGTCGTCGCGCCGCCGAGATCGTGCACGAGGTCGCGCCCGGTGCTGATCTCTACCTCGTCAACTTCGGAACGTTGGAGGAGCTGTCCGAGGCGGTCGACTTCCTGATCGCAGAAGAGATCGACATCGTTTCGTTCTCCGTGGGCTTCATCCACAACGGTCCCGGCGACGGTACGGGTGAGGTGAACAGTATCGTCAGCGGAGCGGCCGATGCGGGGATCGTCTGGGCCGTCGCCGCCGGAAACTGGGCTGAGCAGCACTGGGGCGGGTTCTTCCGTGACACGGACGCCGACCTCGTCCACGAGTTCCCGGCGGGCCAGCGGGTGAGCCACCAGTTCGACGCGGGCGACCTCGTCACCGCCTCCTTGCGCTGGGATGACGAGTTCGGTGGCTCGTGCTCGGACTACGACATCGAGCTGTTCGGCCCCCCGGGCGCGCTGATTGCCGCGTCCAGGACCATCCAGAACTGCGACACCGACCCGGTCGAATCGATCCGCGTCCTGGCCACGGTCACGGGCAGCTACTCGCTGCGCGTGATCCGCGCGAAAGACGACCAGCTGCGACGCATCTCGCTGATGCTGGTCGGCTCGCCCGACCGCGGCACGCCACTCGACCAACCGGTCGCTGCCGGCTCGCTCTCGCAGCCGGCAGACCATCCGCTCGTCCTCACGGTCGGCGCACTCGATGCCGAGAACGAGGCTGACTTCTCCTCGCGCGGACCGACGCTCGATCTGCGGTCGAAGCCAGACCTGCTGGCGCCGACAGCGCTCGAGGCAGGGGCGTTCGCCGGCACCTCGGCAGCGACGCCGTACGTGGCGGGAGCGCTCGCGCTGCTGCGGGAGGCGCTGCCGGACGCGACTCGGGAGGGACTGACGGACCAGTTGGTCTCCAGATCGATCACCGTCGTGCCGGCGCTGGGGCAGGCCGCCGGTGTCCGTCGAGCCTTCCTCGGCACGACCGTCGGGCTCGGGCCGCTGCTGCCGCCGGGCGCCGACCGTTCGAGGGTCCTCGGCCTGCCGCAAGATGCCGGGCTGGCGGTGGGGTTCTACCAGGGGCCGGATGGGTTCCCGATGCGATTCATGCACCTGCTGGCCGGCGGCCGTGACGCTACCTCGGTCTTCCGCGTGCTGATCCCGGAACGCACGCTGGAGCGCCACATCCCGGGTGCGCCGGACTTCGTCAACGAGTTCAACACGCTCAACGGAGGCGATCTGCTGTTCCTGCGCTTCGACGAGTAGCGACGCCCGGCTCGGTGTTAGGCGTCCTTGACGCTGCGGAGGCGCAGCTCGTCGGGCTGTCGGTGGAGCTCGAACTGCGTTTCAACGAGGTAGCGCGCGACGGTGTCGCGCCCGAACTCTGCGATTCCCCGCGCTGAGATCAGCGACGCGTTCGCGTCCTCGGCGACGGCGATCCGATCCAGGAGTTTCAGGCTGTCGAGCGTCGTCTCGAAGTACCGCGACGCGAGTTCGTCGGGCAGGGAGGAGGGTGCGGCGTCCCGGATCAATGCGGTTGTCGAAGCCAACTCCTCGGTCAGCAACTGCAGCTCGGCCACCGTAGCGGGCGACGAACTCTCGTCGAGGCGGCGCAGGAGTAACGTGAGCCCGTCGAGGCGAGATTGCAGCGCGGCGTGGTCATCGCTGACGACGGTCGCCATGCCATGGCCCTCGTTGGGCCCGGGCTGCACCGGAGGCACAGCCACGGCAGCTTCGTGCTCCTGCTGATGGCGCACGGCGAGCAGGATCGCGATCGCGCCAGCGGCGAGCAGTGGGGTGGCGAGCAGGGCCAGGAGTCTGCGCTTCAGCATGGCGGGGAACACCTTCACGCGCTTCGAGGCTAACACTCAGGCCGGTTGTGGCCACCCTCGGCCAGCGTCCCGCTTGGTGACAGTACGACCATGCAGGATCCGAGGAATTCAGAGGCAGCGGTCCTACGCGAGCCATACGCGGAGACGGTGCGAGACGACGACGGTGGCGCGGGCGGAACCGGCGGGCGAGGAGCCTAGAAGCTCTCGGAGCCCTCAAACTCGATCGGCATGTCGGCCTGGTCCGGCGCCTCGGCGGGCTCTTCGAGAGGAGTTTCTGCCGTGATCGTGAACTGCGTGGCCACGAGGTAGTCCGCAGCGATCTGCCGGGCATGCAGTGACTGCTGCCGAGCCGCCTCGAGGGCGCCGGTCGCCGACGCTTCGGTCTCAGCACCCTCGAGCAGTGCAAAGGTGATGATCGTCGTGCTGAACGCGGTCGTGACGAGGCCGTCCTCGAGCGAGCCGGGCTCGGCGTTGGCGATGTCGGCGGCGACGGTCGCCTGGCGCTCCGTCAGCGCGCGCAGGAAGTCGGCTGTGACGAGCTCGCCATTGTTGTTGCGCAGCTCCAACTCGTTCAGGTCAGCCTGGATCGCCTCCAGCCGCTCGACCAGCGAGGCCGCAGCGGCGAGCTGCTCTTCCGGCAGCGGCAGGATGGTTTCGACGTCATCCGCGGGCGCTGCGCTCTCCGCGGGAACGGTCTGGACTTGAGTCCCGGTGTCGCCAACCGGCGAGGGGTCGTCGGTTGCGATCACAAAGGCCAGCGTCAGCGCGGCTGCGGCAGCGGCCGACACCACGGGTGCGGCGAAGTTCATCCAACGGCGATGCCAGAAGGAGATCGGTTCAGGCGTGGTCTCAGCGGGCGCAGGCTGCAGCCGGCCGAGGATCGCGGTACGGGAGCGGAGACGGTAAGACTCGAAGCGCGGGGTCTCGGTGGCGGCGGTGATGGTGTCGGCGAGCGCAACGCTGGTGGCGACCAGCTGGCTCAGCTCGGGGTCCTCGGAAGGGTCAATGTCGAGACGGTCACCGGCCTGGAGAGTGTCCAGGCTCTCGGCGAAGCGACGGACCTCAACGGTCTCCGTCATGTCTTCGTAGTCGTCCTGGTCGTGTCGTTCTGTCATGCCCGCCCAGCCATGCCAGTCACGTTCTTGTTTCTCATCTCCGCTGCTCGACTTCCTGTGCGAACAACAGCTCTCTCAATCGCTTCACGCCTTTGTGCTGTAGCACCTTGACGTTGGTCTCACGCTTGTCGAGCGCTTCAGCCGTCTCCCTCACACTCAGCCCCGCGCCAAACCGCAGCCGGATCACTTCGCGCTGGGCCTCTGGCAGCTGCTCCACGACCAGGAAGACCTCCTCGATTGTCAGCTTGATTTCCACCTGCTCGGAGGGGCTCCGCGACTCGTCACGGATCGACTCCGGCACGTCCGTCTCGATACCTCGGGTCGCCGACCGGCGATAGAACGAGGTGACGTGGTTCCTTGCAATGCGGAAGACCCACGCCGAAAACGGATTATTGGTGCGGCTGCCCAGGTCCCTCCACTCGAAGCCATCCAACGCGCCGATGACTTTGACGAAGACATCCTCCGCCAGGTCTTCGGCATCGGTCTCGTTGCCTACTTTGGCGAGGCAGAACCCGTAGAGGCGCTTGATATACGCGTCGTACAGGCGTCCAACGGCCTCGACATCGCCGGCGACGGCCTGCGCAACGCAGGCTCGTTCATCCTCGACCGACCATTGAGCTGCGGGGTTGTCGGCCATCTTCGGCGGGTCTCCCTCTCGGCCGCCGCTTCAGTATAGGTGCGCTCGCGTTTGACCGCGTTATGCGCTCCGATGCCGGAGCGGTTGCCCGAGGGTTCGCCGATACGAACGCCAAGGTTCCCACCTCTCACCTGTATCAACGCGGCACGGACCCATCGGTTAACGCTCCGGCCACATCCCGCGGCAACCGGAGTGCCCCGGCCCCGTTGTCCCTAGCGTCCCTCGCTGGGTAGCATCGATGTTGCTCCCCGGTGACCGTCTCCCAGTCGGGCTCACAGTCAGGCTCTCAGTCACGCAGAGGATGGGTCCTTGTCGCAGCGTCGCACTCGCACCCGGCGAAGCTCCGGCGGCAATCGAGGCCGCTCGTGGCAGGTTCCGCTCTCCGTAGCCGTGATCGCGATCAGCGCGATCGCCATCTGGCAGCTCTCAAGCGGTCTCTTTGACGACGAGCCCTCGCCGCGTGAGCCCGTGCCCGAGATCACCGCCTTCTGGACGGAGAGCGGGCGTGATCTGCTCACTGACTGGCGCACGACATCCCCCGATATCGTCCAGGACCTGGCCACCGGCGTCGATTGCTTCCCGGACGTATAGATCATGGCGGCCGTCTGCCCCGACCTGCCGGAGCACTACGACGGCTACCGCCTGCGGGTGCAGGCCCTGATCGCCCGCGCTGATGGCCTCGCGACCCCGGCCGATTCGACCGCCGAGGAGTGGCTCACCGAACTGACCGAGGCCTGGACCAACCTCGACGCCGCGCTGGCGACGTACGCCCAGATCGGGCGCGACGGCTACGACCGCTCGGCCTGGGAGGCGGAGCAGGCGTCCTACCGCGAGCAAGTCATCGCCAGCTTCGACGAGGGGGAGTTCGCCCTCGCACGGATGCTGATCGAGGTTGACCCGGTTGCCATCTCCGGAGGCGCCAACTAGCGCCGTCGAGGTCTTGCGAAAGCTCTCTAAGTCTCAATCTCGTCCCGTACCGCCTGATTCTGCGTGTTTCTGCGTGTATATTCGCTTGCCGCTGTGCACCCCTCGAGGGTGTGAGCGGGCGGCTCATGCCCGTCTATGAGGCCGGTAGAGTGGCTTTTCTGAAGGCCTCAGGCGGGGATAGGCTCGAACAGGCGGTCTCAAGAAACTCTGTAAATATCTCTCTTTATGGTTGTTTCTCGTTAACTCGCGCAAATCTTTCACGTTCTGTCTAGTGTCCGGGACCGCGGTCTGGCGCGCCTGCGTGCGGCTGAGCGCCCTCGGATGGAGGGAACCTGAGCCAACTGGGGAGCGATTTCGAGGAAGGCGATGTTGGTGGCGTCCCGCTCGAGCGGCGACATCAGCCTCGAACTCAAATCGCGACTCCCAGACCAAGGGGAGGCAACGACAGCAGGGGGAACGAACACGATTCGCTCAGGGAGCGAAGCAAGAATGAGTACTTAGTCTTGGAGACTATGTTTTGGTAACTAAATTGACTTGGATATGGGGCGGTCCTGCTCGCCAGTCTCGCGGTGGCGATGGCACTTCTTGTGGCCTCGCCTGCTGAGGACGCACAAGCTGTCGGTTCGACCGTAACGCTGTCCGCGCCTCTTACGATCGCCGCGAACGGCACGCAGACGATCACCATATTCGACGCGAATATTGTTGCGGGCACCAGCTTCATCATTGCGACGATCGACCCGGCCTCGGCCGGGACGGCTCAGTTCGCCTCCGGTGGTGGTCAGGCGCTCGTCTGTATCGACACGCCTGGCACTGGCTGTGACACCAGCGGTGCGGCCACCACCATCGCGATCGGCGTGACGGGGACCGGCGGACTCGGCGCAGTTGTCGTGAACATCCGGCTGGTTGACGGTGTCGACGGAATCCTTGGGCCTCCCGAGGTAAACGACGCCGGAATCCTCAGCCTCGCCTACACGCAGGTTCTTCCTGCTTCGGGCGTTGTTGTCACGACTGCGCTTCCGAATCTGATCTCAGGACTCGTGGGCGGCGCTCCAGCGCTGATTACGGTTTCTGTGACCGACTCCGGCGGCACCTTCATTCCGGGGATCACCGTCTTCGCATCGTCGTCGATCGGTGACTTCGCATCGGATGGCGCCGGCGTAACCGCGCTATGTGACCTCTCGCTTCCTGGAGTACCCACTCCTGGTTCGGACGCCACGTGTTCCTACGCGTCCATCGCTGCAGCTTCCACCCTGGAACTGCACCCTGACTCGGTCTACGGCGTTGCCGTCGTGACCATCAGCGTCCCGGCGTTGGGATTCGTGAACACACAGACTGTGTCGTTCTACGACATCCCGGCGGACGTGACGGTAGCGGTGACGGCTCTTTCGCTGACGCGGATCAGCAATGCCGGAGGCGCGACCTCGGTCACGCTGTCGGTGACTGATGCCAACGGCATCCCTGTTCCGTTCGTATCGCCGCGACTGCGCGTCGATCCGGCCGTGACGGTTTCGCCGTTGGTGCTTGCCACGACATTCTGTGTGTCGGGTGGGCCGGGAGCTGGCGCAGGCACGTGTGCGATCGGTGTAACCGAGAGCGGCGCGACTGCTACTCCTGAGGGCTTCCAGACGCTTCAGGCCTCGCTGCCTGGTCCGGCTGCCTTCGCCACAACCGACGCGGTAGACATCGAGCTGGTGGGCCCGATCGCTGCGATCGCCTTCGTGTCGCAGACGCCTACGGGTACGATCCCGAACCTCGGCACCGTGGCAGTGGCCTTCCACTGCACGACCGCTGGCGGAGTGGATTGCCTCGCTGGCGCCGGTCTCGGTATCGGTGTGACAGGTGCAGGCATCGTTGCTCTGCCGGTCGGTGCTGAACCGCCCCGGGAATGTTGGAGGCTCCAGTCCTTGAGAGGATGGAGCGATGACACGACCAGGCAGATACCCAGCGGAGATCCGCGAGCGGGCGGTCCGGATGGTGTTCGAGCACGAGCGGGACCACTCGTCGCAGTGGGCAACGATCAGCTCGATCGCCTCGAAGTTCGGGATGACGCCGGAGACGTTACGGAAGTGGGTGCGACGGGCTGAGGTCGACGGCGGCGCACGGCCGGGGCAGACGACGGAGGAGCAGACGCGGCTGCGGGAGCTCGAGCGCGAGAACCGTGAGCTGCGCCGGGCGAACGAGATCCTCAAGGCCGCTTCGGCTTTTTTCGCGCGGGAGCTCGACCCGCGACTGCCGAAATGACTCGCTTCATCGAGACCCACCGCGAACGCTTCGGGGTCGAGCCGATCTGCCGGGAACTGCAGGTCGCCCCGTCCAGCTACTACGCCGCCCGGAGCCGACCGCTCTCGGCGCGGCGGGTGCGTGACGAGGCGTTGAAGGTGAAGCTGCAGCACGTCCACGCCGAACAGTTCGGGGTCTACGGTGCGCGCAAGCTCTGGCGCCAGCTGCACCGCGAGGGCATCCCCGTCGCGCGCTGCACCGTGGAGCGGCTGATGCGGGAGCTGAGTCTCTCTGGGGTGGTACGTGGGAAGGTCAAACGGACGACCGTGGCGGACGAGAGCGCGCCCAGACCGGCGGACCTCGTGGAGCGGGACTTCCACGCACCAGCCCCCAACCGGCTCTGGGTAGCCGACCTCACCTACGTGCCCAGCTGGTCGGGCTTCGTCTACGTCGCCTTCGTCATCGACGTCTACTCGCGCTCGGTCGTCGGCTGGCAGGCATCGCGCTCACTGCGGACCGAACTCGCGCTCGATGCCCTTGAGCAGGCGCTATGGGCGCGGAACGGACCCTTCGACGGGCTGATTCATCATAGCGATCGTGGGGTGCAGTACCTCTCGATCCGCTACACCGAGCGGCTCGCCGAGGCCGGGGCCGTGACCTCGGTCGGGAGTCGTGGTGACTCCTATGACAACGCGCTGGCGGAGTCGGTGATCGGGCTCTACAAGGCGGAGTTGGTGCACCGCCGGGGACCGTGGCGCGGACTCGACGACCTCGAGCTGGCGACGCTGGAGTGGGTGGACTGGTATAACCATCGGCGGTTGCATAGTGCGCTCGACTACCTGCCACCCGCCGAGTACGAGCGCAACCAGGAACGTGAGCTGGTCTCGGCAGGTGCCGGGACTCAATGAACCGAGTCTCCACTAAACCCGGGGCGGTTCAGTGCCATCGTTGGCGCTGGTGTGATCACGGTGAACGTTGTCGTTGAGGACCAGAGCGGGAACAGCGTTCTCGTTCGTGTCACCAACCTCGCGGGCACGGTGATTGGCACTCACACGGTCATCGTGACCGGTGACGCTGGTGGCACATTCGCGCCGCCGTTGGCTGCTGCTGGTCAGACCTTCACGGTCTTCAGCGGTGGCACGGTTGCCGGTCTGTTGACCGCGCTCTCAGCTTCGGGTGCCACTTCGGCTACCGCGACGCTGGGCGGCGGTTCGACTGTCACGGCGATCGTTACGACCCTGGCCTTCGTGAATGCTGACTTCAGTGCAGCGTTCGCGGCTGGTGTCCCTGCGGGCACCATCCTGGCCACTCGTGCGGTTGCGCCGTAATTGACTCGCAACTCGCTGGGTGTTTCGGCCGCTTCGGCGGCCGGGACGCCCCGGCGGGTGACATGAGGGAGTTCTGAATGTCAATCATGCGGAAGGTAGGCGGCCTGGGAGCCGTACTCGCCATCACGCTGGGGCTTTTGGTCGCCAGCGTCTCGGCGGTGAGCGCCCAGGGCCCCTTCACGGCATACGGCATCGGGCACCACGATGGCGACGTCATTGAGGCGTCGATCGGTGGTGTCGCCTGTGCCAGCACGACGGTAAACGCAGACGGCGAATGGATTCTCGCGATTGATTCGTCCGCGGCGTGCAGCCCGTCCGAGGGTGACACCATCAGCTTCAGTCACAATGGCGACTCCGCTGAGGAGACCGCTACGTGGACGCCTGGTGGGACGCCCGCAACCTCTGGTTATGACCCAGACGTCGGCATCTCGCTGACGATCGGTTCGTCCAGTGGCGGCGGCGACGCTCCTGGCCCGTCCGATACCGGTAACGCCGGCATCGCGACGACCCAGGGCGCAACGAGCCCCGTGCTCGTGCTGCTGCTTGG
Source organism: Dehalococcoidia bacterium (assembly GCA_965226785.1). Lineage (GTDB taxonomy): Bacteria > Chloroflexota > Dehalococcoidia > UBA2979 > UBA2979 > CBDDEC01. The sequence goes on along the minus strand of CBDDEC010000003.1, from coordinate 145,262 downwards.
CGTGTTCGCTGCGACCATGGTCGCCGGCGCTCGCGTCGCCACCCGCTCTCGGTAGATCCTGACTGCGGTCAGGTCTACGGGGCGGACCGTCGAGGTGACACAGCTCTGCTGAGCGCCTCGACACCGGTCTAACGACCAACAGCGGCCGGTTCCCCTGACGGGGAGCCGGCCGCTTCTCTTGTGCGCTGTTGTGCGTTTCCCCGTTCCGCTGCCGTGCCGGCGGTGCGCCTTGGAGCTGGATCATCAGAGGCGACTCAATCAAGATCTGCCACCACGCTCGAGTCCGGCCCGATCCCGCTGGCAGGCACGGTGCGGACAGCTCCGGTGAGCTGGGAATTACCCCCCCCCCCCCCCCGGCGAATTCGAGAGGGGTTCTAGAGGAGCTTCGTTCACAAGCTGATCGGTCTGGGCGCTGTGATGGCGGTCACGGTGGGGCTGTTCGCAGCCACGCTGGGCTCCGCCCACGCGCAGGGTCCGTTGACGGCTTATGGCATTGGGCAGGATTCGGGTTCGACCGTGACAGCCCGCATGGGTGGTGTGACCTGTGGCGACGCCACGGTCGACGCGGGCGGCAACTGGCTGTTGCCGATCGATTCGTCGGCCGCCTGTGCGCCGGTTGACGGCGACACCATCAACTTCTACCTCGATGGCGTTGCGGTCACGGAGACCGCGACGTGGACCGAGGGTGGCTCTCCGGCCACGTCCGGGTACGACGCTGACCTCGGCATTTCGCTGACGGCCGGCGCGGCCTCTGGCGGCGGCGCTGACGCTCCGGGCGCTGCGGACACCGGCAACGGTGGGTTCGCGGTAGCCGGTAGCACGACCTCGGCTGGTCTCTGGCTCGCGCTCATGGCGCTGGCTGGTCTGACCCTCGTCGGGTCGCGTGTGGCCACGCGCTCGCGCTAGAGACGAGCGCCACAAAGCGCACGCCCGCCTACGCGGGTCCAGGCGGCCGGTTTCCATCCTCGCGGTGGGAACCGGCCGCTTTCTTCTGTCGTCTCACCTCTAGCGGCGCGCGGCGACGGCCGCTCAGCGTGGGCTGGCGTACGTTGCTGTAGCGCGCCGAAACGATAAGGTGGAACCCCCGTCGCGGGGCGCCGGACGGCCGGCGGGACCGGGCGGGTAGACGATGGAGCGGCCATGGATCGCGGCATGAGGCGCACGCACGAGGCGAGCGCCACGAGACCCTCCTCGGAGCGAACGACGCCACAGCGATCGACCTCGGCGGTGAGCAGCCCTCGGAGGCTCGGCTGGGTGCTGGTGGCGCTGGCCGCCGTCGCGCTGCTGGCGGCGGCCTGCGGCGGTGGCGGCTCCGACGACGACGGTGCGGCCATCGTGCGCACGACCACACCGACGCCCACGCCGCGCGCGACTTCGACACCGACCGCGACCCCGACCCCCACCGCGACGCCAACGGAGACCGCGACCCCCGAACCGACCGAGACGCCCGAGCCGACGCCCGAGGTGCCAGTCAACGTGGAGGTGAACAGCCTCCCGGTGTTCGTGGAGGCGTTCGGATACCCCTCGACAGCCACCTTCGCGACGCTGCGTATCCCGCGCTTCGGCGTGGAGGCGCAGGTGTCAGCCAAGCGCGTCGGCGACGGCGCCGCGGTGATGCCGAACCCGAACGGCCCGGCGGAGGTCGCGTTTTACGACCTCAGCGCCTGGGACGGCCTTGGCGGTACGCCGGGCGGGGGGCAGAACGCGATCTTCTCGGGGCACGTCGACTACTCGGCCTACGTGGGCTACGCCGACGTGCGGTTCCACGGTCAGGCCGTGTTCTCGCGGCTGCCGGACGCGCAGATCGGTGACCTGATCGAGGTGGACTACGAGGGCCGAACGCTGCGCTACCAGGTGGTCAACAAGATCCAGGTGAGCGCGGGCACGAACACGAACTGGGGCGAAATCTGGAGCGCCAACGCCGGCGACGGCGTGGACATGATCACGCTCTACACCTGCGGCGGGCAGTTCAACCCCGAGGCTCGCAGCTACGAGGATCGCGTCGTCGTGCAAGCTCACCGCGTCGGCTAGCCTCGACGACCCGCGACACGAGTGACCTCAAGGACGCGCTGGGCCGGCGCGTTCTTCGCGTGAGAGCCATAACGTAGCGACTGTGAGATGGCGGAGAGGGTGGGATTCGAACCCACGAACGGGGTTACCCGTTACCCGCTTTCCAGGCGAGCCTGATCAGCCACTCCAGCACCTCTCCGCGAGGCTGCCTCTCTCGAGGCGCGTTGCTCATCCTCGGCGGCGCCGACGCGTGCCGGGCGAGCTGGCTGTGGGCCGTCCGAGGGGCCTACGCGGCGTCCTCGTGCGGTCCGGGGTCCTGGCGGAGAGGGTGGGATTCGAACCCACGATACATTGCTGCATACCTGTTTTCGAGACAGGCGCCTTCAACCACTCGGCCACCTCTCCGCGAGCCAGTGTAGCGCCGGGCATTGTCGTGAGACAGACGTTCCAGGGTGCCGCGGACGCCCGCAGGCGGCCGCGATCAGGCGTCGCGCTCGGTGACCTGGTGGTACTCCTGCATGAGCGCTTCGGTGGCGGCTGCTCGCTCGACTCGGGCCTCGGCGAGCGCCTCTTTGGCGCGTGCACGGGCGCGCACCAGGCGCGCACGATGCCCCTCGAGGCGTGCTCGTGCTTCGGGTGGGACCTGCTCTGGGATGCCGTCCTCGGCCAGGAGCTGGCGCGCTGCGGCATAGCCGGCGGCGACGCCGAAGGTCAGGAGCGCGAACGATCCGAGGCGCATGACCTAGCCGCCTCGGCGGCGCAGGCCGGTGACGATGGAGACGCCCCGGAGGATGCCGCGCGCCATGGCGACGAAGCGGATCAGCGGGTGGACGGCGGTGTCGGCCACGAACTCGGAGGTGCCGCGCACGTTCGCCGCGGTCTTCTGGACCTCCTCGAGCGTCGGCCGGATCGGGTCGTCGATCAGCGCGCGGATGGCGTTGGTGAGCCGGCGCACGGCGATCCACAGCAGAACGGTGACGACGATGAAGACCAACATCAGCACGACGCCCATCGCGCCGTAGACGATGACCACGAAGTCCCGCCAGTCAGCGAACGAGTCGGGGAAGATGCCGAGCAGGTTGCCGGTTGTGATCGTGTGTCCGAGGGCCACAAGGCTCATGCTGGGGAACGCCTCCAGTCTGCGCGGTGCGGCACATCGTAGCCGCGGCGGCGTGCGCTCACAATGCGGGAAGCGCCGCGGTGCTGCCAGTTTCGTCGCTTAATGCGCCTCGATGGTCGCACCGCCGAGGACTTCCGTGCCGTCGTAGAGCACGACTGCCTGCCCCGGAGAGGCGGCGGAGACCGGGATATCGAACTCCAGGTGGAGCGCGTCCGGCGTCACCTCGATGATGCGTGCGGGCGTTTCGGCGCCGTGGTAGCGCACGCGGGCGCGCACCCGAGCACCGGCGATCGGGGGTTCGTGCACCCAGAGTGGGTCGGAGGCGCGCAGCTCACGGCGTTCGAGGTGCTCCCGGCCGCCGATCACGATGATGTTGCGTTCGGCGTCGATCCCGGTCACGTAGCGCGGTGCGCCCGTCGCCACGCCGAGACCACGGCGCTGGCCGATGGTGTAGTGCGCGACGCCGCGGTGTTCGCCCAGGGGCTTGCCCGCAGGCGATTCGATCAGGCCGGGGCGGTCCTCGACGCCGCGCAGCCGGAGCAGCTCGCGGTAGTCGCCGCCGGGGACGAAGCAGATGTCAACGGAGTCCGGCTTGTCCGCGAGCGGCAGGCCGAGGTCGCGAGCGACGGCGCGTGTCTCCCCCTTCGTCAGACCGCCGAGTGGGAAGAGCGTGCGTTCGAGCGCGTCCTGACCGAGTGTGTAGAGCACGTAGGACTGGTCCTTCACGTCGTCGACGGCGCGGTGGAGGCGGTGGGGCGCGCCGCTGACGGCGGGCGGGTCGACGCGCGCGTAGTGGCCCGTTGCCAGGCGGTCGACACCCATCGCCAGCGCGCGGTCGAGGAGCGTCGAGAACTTGACGTGCTGGTTGCAGGCGAGGCAGGGGTTGGGCGTCCGGCCCTTCGTGTACTCGTCGACGAAGTAGTCGATCACGTCGCGCTCGAACTCACGCTCCATGTTCAGCACGTAGTGGGGGATGCCGATGCGCTGCGCGGCGGCGCGGGCGTCGCCGATGTCCTCGATGCCGCAGCAGGTGCGGCCGGAGCGCAGCGCCGTGTCGTCCGGTTCGCTGTAGAGCCGCAGCGTCACGCCCACGACGTCATAGCCCTGCTGGTGCAGGAGCGCGGCGGCAACAGCGCTGTCGACGCCGCCGGACATGGCCACGAGCACGCGTTCAGTCATGCGGATCCTCGAGAGCCAGTGTATCGAGGCACGGCCGTAGACTCTTGGCCATGCGCGCGCTGCCGCCGACGCAATCTCTCTCGCCTCCCGGGCACGCAGTGCTCGTATACGACGGCGGCTGCGCCTTCTGCCGCTGGGCGGCGCGCTGGGTCGAAGTGCGCGCGCACGTACCCCTGGAGTTGGTGGCGTTCGACGAGGTGCCGCGCACCCGCTGGCTGGCGGCGCTGACCGACGAGGAGCTGGCCGCGAGCGCGCACTACCTCACGGCGGAGGGCATCGAGGTGCACGGCGGCGCCGCCGTCACCTCGGCGCTGCGCCTGACCGCATGGGCTCCCGTCGCGGTGACCCTCGATCGGTGGCCGTGGGCGCGGGAGCTGGGATACGCGGCCCTCGCGAGAACGCGCGGCGTGTGGTCGCGGTTGGTGCGGGCTTAGTACCACTCGCGTTCGATGACCAGGGCCGCGTGGTCGGCCAGGGTGAGCAGGATGCGCTCGTCGCGGTCATCGAACTGGCGGCCGTCGGAGCGGTCGGTGGCGTAGAGCGAGCCGCGGACCTCGCCGTGGACCCAGATCGCGACGCCGATCAGGCGCTCCATGTCGGGATGCGACCCGGGGAAACCGAACGCCGTCGCATGATCCTGCACGTTGTCGTAGCGGACCGGGCGGCCGTCCTCCCGCAACGAACCGAGAGGGCCGTGGCCCTGCGGGGGTGTGCGCAGGCGGCGTAGCTCCTCGGCGCTGAGGCCAGCGGTAATGAACCCCTCGACGCGATCGTGGCGGTCGGTGACCGAGAGCGCGGCGTAGCGCGCCTTCGTGAGGTTGCGGGCGATGTCGACGACGACCTGGAGCGACTCGTCGGGACGGCGGCGGGCGGGCAGGCGATCGACGGCACGTGCGAGTGCGCGCAGCGCCCGTGCCTCTGGGTCGCGCCTGACGATGCGGTCGAGCAAGCCCGTCCTCATCGGTCCGCCCCTCTCTCACATCGAGCGTAGGCGTGGAGCGTCCGAGGTGCCACAGGCGCCGGACTATGCCTCGAAGATCCGCAGTGTGCCCGGGCGCGGCACGATGGCGACGCGAGCGCGGAGGTCGGGTGTGGGTCCCGGGCCCTCCCACGGCGCCTCGAACGCATCACCGTCGAGGTCGAGCGTGAGCTCGTAGGTCGGCCCGATCGCGCGGCGACCGGTCACGGTTGCTGCGAGCGAGCCTTCGCCCAGTGCTCCGCCCAGTGCTCCGTCGACGGGGCGCGCGGCCAGCGCCGAGGGGTGTGCAAAGACCTCGACGGTCGTGCCGTCGGCGAGGGTGTGGCCGGCCGGCGCTGGGAGCGCGCCGCCCTCAACCTCGATCGTGCCGTCGCGGAGCACGCCGCGGGCGAGCGCGCGGTAGCCGACCATGCGCGCGACGGCGGCGCTCGAGGGGCTCGACACCACCTCGGCGAGCGGGCCGGCCTGGAGGACGCGGCCGCGCTCCATCACGATCAGGTCGTCGGCGATGGCGCTGGCGTCGTGGAGGTCGTGGCTGACGAGGATGGCGGTCACACGCTGCTCGGAGAGCACACGGCGGAGTTCGGCGCGGAGCGAGACCTTGAGCGCCTCGTCGAGGGAGCCGAGCGGTTCGTCGAGGAGCAGGACCGCCGGCTCAGGCGCGAGTGTGCGCGCCAGCGCAATGCGCTGCTGCTCGCCGCCGGAGAGTTCGTGGATGCGGCTGCGAGCGCGGTCGGCGAGTCCGACCGCCTCCAGCAGGGCGGCCGTGCGCGCCTCGCGGCGATCCCGCGGCCAGCGCTGCATGCGCAGTCCGAAGTCGACGTTGTCGTGCAGGTCGAGGTGGGGGAAGAGCGCGAGGTCCTGGAACATCAGGCCGACGCCTCGTCGGTGGGGGGGCACGTCCAGGATCGAGCGGTCGTCGAGGAGCACGTCGCCGGCGTCGGGCGTCTCGAGCCCGGCGATCACGCGCAGCGCCGTGGTCTTGCCGCATCCGGAGGGACCGAGGATGGCGGCGACGCGTCCGTCCTCGACGCGGAACGAGACGTCGTCGAGCGCGAGACTGTCGGCAGCGAAGCGCCGGGCGAGCGAACGGACCTCGAGGGTGGCCATCAGAACTCGCCGATCTCGCGGAAGCGGAAGCGCTCGATGCTCCAGACGGCGCCGGCGGTGACCGTCATCAGCACCGTCGCCATGGCCAGCGCCTGGCCGAGGCCGCCGGGCCGGCCGAGCGCCTCGAAGATGGCGATCGGCATGGTGGCGAACTCGCGTCGACGCAGCAGCAGTGTCGCACCGAACTCGCCGAGCGAGATGACGAAGGCGAAGACGGCGCCGACGAGCAGCGCACGCGCCAGGATCGGCAGCTCGATGTGGCGGAACACGCGCCAGGGTGAGGCGCCCAGGAGCCGCGCGGCCTCGGGCAGATGCGGGTCGATCGAGCGGGCGACCGCCAGCACGGCGCGCAGGACGAAGGGGTAGGCGATCAGTGCGTGGGCGATCAGCAGCAGCCACGGCGAGCCGCGGAGGTCGTACCAGCTGTCGTTGAACGTCAGCAGGAAGCCGAGGCCGAGCACGATCGCCGGGATGCCGAGCGGCAGCATCAGCGCACCGTCCAGCAGGGCGAGCAGGCGTCCGCGACTGCGCGCGACGGCCATGCCGGCGGAGCCACCGATGACGACCGCCAGCAGGGTGGAGCCCGCGGCGAACGTCAGGCTCCAGCGCACGGCGTCGAGCGGCGGGATATAGGAGAAGCGGCCGGTGTCCTCGAACAGATCGCCGAAGTTGGCCAGCGTCACGCCGTCGTGGCCGGCGGTGAACGCGCCGTGCACGAGCCCGGCGATCGGCGTCACGATCAGAGCGCCCAGGCCCAGCGCGACGGCGACGAGCAGCGTCCGCTCCGCCCTCGACGTCCGCGCGAGCGGCTTCGCTCGGTCCGCTCGGAGCGTGACCTGGGTGGCGGCTCGCCGCTGCAGCGCCGAGTAGATGACGAGCGCGGCCAGCGTCGCCGCCAGCTGCACCATCGCGAGTACGGCCGCCTCCGGCAGCTGCACGAGGCGCGTGGCGAGGCGGAAGATCGTGACCTCGAGCGTGTCAAGGTCGGCGCGGCCCCCGCCGAGCAGCAGGATCACGCCGAACGATGTGAACGTGAAGGTGAACGTGAGTGCCGCCGCCGCGGCGATCGCGGGGGCGAGCGCCGGCAGGGTGACGTGACGGAAGGTCGCCCTGCGACCGGCGCCGAGGAGCTGTGCCGCCTCCTCGCGTCGCGGGTCGAGGTTGGCCCAGACGCCCGAGACGAGGCGGACAACGATCGACAGGTTGTAGAAAACGTGTGCGAGCAGGATCGCCCAGATCGTGCCGTTCAGGGTCACCTCGGGCGCGCCGAGCGAGCGCAGCGCATCGTTGAACCAACCACTGGGGCCGACGACCTGCTGGAAGGCCAGCGCTACGACGATCGTGGGCAGCACGAACGGGACGGTGATCAGCGCGCGTACGAGACCGCGGCCGGGGAAGCGGATCAGCGCCAGCACGTACGCAGCCGGGATTCCAACCGCCAGCGCGAGCAGCGTCGAGGCGGCCGCTTGCGCCGTCGTGAAGATGAGGCGCTCCCAGTAGAAGCGGTCGCTGAGCACCTCGACGACGACGGCGCCGGAGAGAGCGCCTTCGGGCGTGAGCCCACGCCAGAGCATGGCGCCCAGGGGCCAGAGCAGGAACGGGACGAGCAGCAGCGCGGCCGGGGCTGCCCAACCCCAGCCGCTGCTCACGGCGAACCGCCGACGCCCGGAGGCGAGGCGCGCCGAGGCGGTCAGCGCCGCATGATCTCGGTCCACTCCTCTTTCCAGGCGCTCAGCTGCTCTTCGCTCTCGATCTCCAGGTCGGCGGCAACGACCTCGACGTTCGCGTGGTCGAACCAGTCGGGGGTCGCGATGCCGGGGATCACCGGGTAGACGAACATCGTCTCCGGGATCTGCTGCTGGAAGGCGGCGGAGAGCATGAAGTCGATGAACTCGCCGGCGAGGTTCGGCGCCGCTGCACCCTGGAGGATCGCCGCAGTCTCGACCTGGCGGAACAGCGGTGCGGGTTGCACGTTCAGCGTCGGCGGCTCGTCGAGGGGTTCCTCAGAAAAGAACACCTCGGCGGCCGGGCTCGTCGTGTAGGAGACGACAACCGGACGGTCTCCGCCATAGAGGCTGAAGTGCGTGTAGTAGGCGTCCGTCCAGCCGTCGGTGACGAGCACGCCGTTGGCGCGGAGCGACCGCCAGTAGTCCTGCCAGCCGTCCTCGCCGAAGTACGCGATCGTCGTGACCAGGAACTGCAGGCCCGGCGACGAGGTCGTCGGGTCCTCGACCACGACGCGGTCCCGCCACGCCTCGGTCGCCAGGTCCTCGAGGGTCGCGGGCGGGTCGCCCTGGGTGCGGTCGAAGTTGAGGTTGACGAAGCCGAAGTCGATCGGCGTCACCAGCTTCGAGTCGCCGAACTGGTCACGGATGTCCTGCGGGATATCGTCGCGCCGCTCGGCGTCGAACTTGCGCAGCAGGTCCGCGTCGCGTGCCTGCACGAAGCCGAGGTTGTCGATGCCGAAGATGAGGTCGGCTTCGGGATTGCCGGCGGTCAGCAGGGCGGTGTTCAGCACCTGGTTGGCGTCGCCGCCTTGCAGGACAGACACGGTGACGCCGTGCTCCGCCTCGAAGGCCGCGATCACCTCGTCGGTGAAGCTGAACGAATCGTGGGCGAGGATCGTGAGCTCGTTCGGCTCCGGTTCGTCGTCGTCTCCGCAGGCAACCGCGAAGACGGCCACCAGCAGTGTGAGCGCGATCAGCACGCGCCCGAATGGGGTCCGCATGGGACGTCCTTCCCAATGCGAGACCGGACTCCTGAACTGGGATCCCCGGCTGGTGGCGACGAGGCGTCTCGCCGGTCACTGACCGGGGACGCGGATCCCGTCTGACGCACGACCGCGAGCGGCCGTGTCCACGGGACCTACCGCATCCCTACGCACGTGCGAACGTGGTCAGGTTCCAGGGGTTGGCGCCGTGACGCCTCTCAGCCCTCGATCGTCCGAGGGCACCCCCGCGGTCTCTCTGTACTTGGGAGGAGCGTCGCACCGGGCGTCGGGGCGGTCAAGCGGGGCGTACCGTCGCCACCGGCGGTGTCAGGCGAGGTCGCCCGGGTCCGGTTGGAGGCCGAAGAGGGACCAGCCGGGCCGCCCGGCCCCCGGGCCCTGCGATTCGGCGTGCAGGCCCGCACCGGCGTGCGAGGTGAGCGCCTTGTTAATGGCCCACGTCGAGAGCCCCTGCACCGCCTCCATGTTCGCCATCTCGTCGAGGCTGAAGAACCCGGCGCCGGTGATCTCGTCGTTGTCGAACGCCGGCTCTCCCGAGACGTAATCGAGGCGGAAGACGATGTAGATGTTGGTGCTGGGGCCACCGATCGAGCCGCCGATCGAGTGACGGAAGGCGATTGCGTCGCGCGCCGTCGCGGTCACGCCGGACTCCTCGAGGACCTCGCGCTCGACGGCCTCGTCGATCCCCTCGTCGTGCTCGACGTAGCCGCCGGGGAGCTGCCACGAGCCGGCGAAGGGCTCCCAGCCGCGCTGCACGAGCAGCGCCCGGTCGTCGCGCACGACGACGCCGGCGGCGCCGATCGAGAAGTCGCCGAAGTGAATGTACCCGCAGCCCTCGCTGTCGGGGCAGGCGAGGCGGTCACGACCGCCATCGTGGCGCGTTGTCAGCTCCTTCGCGCAGCGCGGGCAGTAGTTCATGATGGCGGGTCCCCCCGGTGGCCTCGGTCGTCCGTGTGCCGCGCATGCTATCGCAGCGGCACGGCGGCGCAGTCGAGGATCAGCGCGGCGTGGTCGCTGAGCGCCTCGCGGCGCTGGCTCGGAGCGTCGGCGCCCGGATCCGCTCCCCAAGCGTGGTGGATGGCAAGCAGGCGCGCGGCCAGCGAGGGGTGCAGGAACGCCTCGTCCAGGCGGAAGCCGTTGCCGCCGTTGGGTGAGTACCAGGTGTAGGCGCGCGCCTCGTCGCCAGCGTGGAGGCGGTGGGCGTCCGGCCAGCGGCGGTACATCGCGTGCATCCACTCGTCGTGCCGGTCGCCGAAGACCGGCGACTCCTCGTCGAAGTGGGCGCGGCCGGTGTTGGTGTCGCCGACCACCAGCGCCGCCACGCCAGTGGCGAACGGTGTCGAGCAGCGCGTCGAGGAGTGCCCACTTGTGGCCGGTCACCTCGTTCGGGGCGTGCATCGTGCCGAGGGTGAGCGGGCCGCCGCGGTTCTCGGGCGCGTCGACGCGCGTGAGCAGCCAGCGGCGCGGGTTCGCAGGCATGCGGCGGACCGAGTGGCGGCGCAGCGGCCACCGCGATGCGACCAGCAGCGCGTTCTCACGCGCCTCGGGCGTGCGCCGCGCGGCGGTGGTGCGCTGGTGTGGCCAACCCGCGTGTTCCAGCGCCTCGGCGAGCGCGCGGCTGGCGTCCGTACCACGAAACTCGGAGAGCGCGATCAGGTCGGGGTCCCACGCCCGGAGCTGCGCCTGGATGCCCTCGCGACGGCGGCCGCCCCCGGCGCGGATGTTCCACGCGACGATGCGCAGCGCGGCCTCGGGCGGGCGCGGGTGCGACATCGCGACGCCCGGGACGGCTAGAGCCGCCCGGCGTCGAACTCGAGGATGCCGCGAGCGACGTTGAGGCGGAGCAGGTCGGAGGCGCCCCCGGCGAGGCGCATGGAGCGCACGCGGCGGTAGAGCTGCTCCAGCGGGTGGTCGCTGATCAGCGCTTGTCCGCCAACGAGCTGCACCGCCGAGTCGACGACACGGCCCACCATCTCTGAGCAGAACACCTTGGTCGCCGCGCCCTCGTTGATGATGTCCTCGCCGGCGTCGGCCAGCCGGGCGGTGCGGTAGAGCATCGCGCGCGCGGCGTAGAGGTCGATGCGCATGTCGGAGTAGCGCAGGCGCACGCCCTCGCGCTCGCCGAGGGTGACCCCGCTGCGGTGTGGCGCCTTGATGTGGTTCGTGACGAAGTCGACGGTCCAGAGGGCAATGCCGCAGGCGCTCGCGGCGGACTCGACACGCTCCTCGCCGATGTTGCCCATGGCGCGCGGCATGCCCTCGCCGATCTTGCCGACGACGTTGGCGATCGGCACCCGCGCTTCGTCGAAGGCGAGGGAGATGTGGTTGCCACCCTCGAGGCTGGTGAACACGCGGTCGATGCTGACGCCGGGCGTGCCCTGCTCGATGATCACCATCGCCGTACCGCCGGGCCCGCTGTCGTCGTCGTCGACGTTGACGAGCGTGGCGTAGAAGTCGGCCGTGGCGCCGCCGGTGACGTACGCCTTCTGGCCCGTCACCAACAGGTCATCGCCCTCGCGCTTCGCCCACGTTGGGCGGTCTGGTCGGTCGGGTCCGCTCGGCTCGGTGAAGGCGAACGAGCCCTGCACCTCGCCGCGCAGCACGCGGTCGAGGAGGCGCTCGCGCAGTTCACCCTCGGCGGCGTGGAGTATGCCCGGACCGGGGCCGAACACGAAGCGTGTCAGCGGCGAGTTGGCGGCGGCCAGCGTCTCGCGCGCGACGACGAGGGCGAGCGGACCGGCCTCGCTACCCCCGAAGTCGCGTGGCTGGGTCATGCCGAACAGGCCCTGCTCGCGGGAGCGCTCACGGATGTCACCGCGGACGCCCTCGGGGATGCTGCCTTCATCCGGCAGTCCGCCTTCGGCGGGACGGATCACCGCCTCGACGAACGCTTGGATGCGTTCGCGCAGTTCGATCAGGTCTTCGGGGAGGGATTCGGGCATCGTGGCCTCCTCGGCGGGGCGTCTCCGCGCGGACGGAGCGGCAAGGCGAGGCTAGCGCGTCACGCGTGCGGGCTCCAGCGGCGAGGGGTGGCGGGGGCGCGGAGCAAGGAACCCGCTGCGCGCGGCTGGATCTCTTTGGAACCCGCCCACCCACCCCCGGAGGTCGTGGGGGCTTCGCCCCTGCTTCCCCATGGAGCGAGGGCGCTTTGCGCCTCGCCGAGTCTCGGGCGCCCCGGGCTCGCCTCATGTGCCCACGCTCGTCTCGGCGATCGGTCGTGGCGCTTCGCGCACGTCGAGCGGGCTAGCCCGCCGAGGGCAGCGCGTCGGTGATCTCTGCGGCGAGGTCGGCAGCGGGGATCGAGGCGTCGAGGGCGAGCGATGCGCCTTCGGCGCTGGTCACGGGGTCGAAGCGGCGGACCTGCTCGTGGAAGACTTCGGGTGTGGCGTCGGAGGTGCGGTAGGGGTCGCGCATGCGGCGCTGGATGCGGGTGAGGGCGGCGTCGTCGGAGAGGCGGGTCTCGACGATGAGGAACGGAACGCCGGCGTCGAGCGCCACGCGGGCGGCGGCTCCGCGGTCGATCGCGCGGCTGTGCGTGGCGTCCAGGACCACCGGGCGACCGGCGGCGAGGTGGTCGGCAGCGCGGCGGCGCATCTCCTCGTACGTGCGGGCCGACATCTCGGGGGCGTAGAGGCCGGTTCGGAGTGCGTCGTCGACGGGCTGGTGGGGGTCGATGCGGGCCAGTTCCTTGCGCACGATGTCGGAGGAGACGAAGGCGGCGCCGGCGCGTCCGGCGAACGTCGCGGCGATCAGGGACTTGCCGGTGCCGCTGACGCCGGTCATGACGACCAGCGAGGGCGCGACGGCACGTCGAGGGTAGTCCGCGGCCAGCGCAAAGTAGCGCTTCGCCGATGCCTCGAGTGCGGCGCTGAGGTCGGCGGGTACCTCCGGCGCGCGTGCGCCGAGCGACTCGACCTTGCCTCGCACGAAGGCGCGGAAGGCGCGATGGAGCGGCTGCAGCACGCCCAGCGTCTCATCGGCGGCGGCGGCGATGTAGCGGCCGCACAACTCGTCGCCGAGGTCGCCACGTCCCTGCGCCTCGAGGTCCATGGCGAGGAAGGCGAGGTCGTAGCCGACATCGACGTAGCGGAAGTGGAACCAGTCGGTGAACTCGATGCAGTCGATGATCACCAGGTCTTCCGGCCCTCGCCCGAGGACATAGACGTGCTTCGTCTGGAGGTCGCCGTGACCGTCGACGACGCGGCCGGCGGCGAGGCGCTCGTCGAAGAGCGAGCCCTGCGCATCGAGGACGTGCTCGACGAAGCCGCGCATACGCGCCTCATGCTCGGCGTCCCAGGTGTCGCCGATGAACGGCGCGGCTTCGCTGTGTTCGCGCTCCCACCAGGCCCGTTCCGCCTGCAGTCCAGCGAACTCGCGGTCGTTGGCGACGACCTCAGCCTTCGAGTGGAAGCGCACGAGGCGTTCCGTGAGGTGCTCGAGGATGTCGATCGGCTCCTGGTTGCGTTCGAGGAGCCGGTCGAGCGTGCGGTCGTCGGGGAGCCGCCGCATCTTCACGGCCCACTCCACGATCTCGCTGGTCGAAGGGTCGCCCTCGACCTCGAAGCGCTCGTCGTCGTGCCGGACCACGGGCACCACGCCGAGGTAGACATCAGGCGCGAGACGGCGGTTCAGCTCCACCTCGGCGTGGCAGTGGGCTTCGCGACGTTCCAGCGCGACCTGGTTGACGAAGCCGAAGTCGACGGGCTTCTTCGTCTTGTACACGACGTCGCCGGCGAGGAAGACGTAGGAGATGTGCGTCTGCACCAGATCCACGCGCTCCGGCGGAGCGGGGTAGGCGGCGGGGTCGAGGAGCCCTTGAACGTAGTCCGGGAGAGCGGCCAGTTCCTCGGCGGTCATGCCGCCTCGGTCGTTGGCGTCGTCGTCGCTGTGGCCGCGCTCACTCACGCGCGGACGGTAAGGAGGGGTCGGGCGAGGGTCAAGGAAGCAGAGGTCGGTTGGCTGCCCTCGGCTTTGAGCCGGCGAGGATGATCGCAACCTCGCGCAGGTAGCGCATGCCGCCTCGGTCGGGATGCCCGTAGGCGAGACCGCCGATCACGATCGTCCGATCGAAACGCGGAGATTCGCGGTGACGGAGCGCACGGTCAGGACGCGTCAACGCGCTATGAGCCGCCGGGGTCGGGGTGGCCGCGGACGCCCTCCCCGGTGAGGGCGGGGAGCTGGCTCCGGAGCGGGTGCTGGTGCAGGTACTTCGCCACGAGGAGCCCGAGCAGCGCGACGGCAGCGCCCGCGGCGCCGTCGATCAAGTAGTGGTTCGCGGTGAGCACGATCGCGGCCAGCATCGCCAGCGGCAGGACCACGGCGAAGATGCGGGCCGGCAGCCACCTGGTGGTTTCGAGGATGGCGATGCCCATCAGCAGGTTCCACCCGAAGTGGAGGCTGGGGAATGCCGCGTACTGGTTCGTCAGCTGGGGCGGCTGCAGCAGGTGGTAGAAGTTCGAGTTGTTGACCACCGTGTCGGTGAACCCGAGGTCGGCGAGGCGTGGCGGCGCAGCGGGGAACGTCATGAAGAGCAGCAGCCCGACCGCGCCGGAGAGCAGGAAGGCGTTGCGGTAGATCGCGTAATGCTCCGGGCGGCGGAAAAAGAGCCAGAGCGCGACCGCGCCGATCACCGGCCAGTGGCCCCAGATGTAGACCCAGTTCGCAGCGGTGATGATCGGGTCGATGTCCATGACGAGCGCCTGGAGACTCGGCTCGATCCAGAGCCCGATCTCGCGTTCGAAGTCGACGATCCAGTGCGCATGCTTGAGGGCGACGGCGTAGTCACCCTCGGTGGCGCCGCGCACCGCGAAGTAGGCGAAGTAGGCGAAGTAGCCGCCGAGCATGACGCCAGCCTCACGCACGAAGCGCACGCGGCGCTGCTCCGCGCGCCAGAACGAAATGGCAACGGTCACGGCTACGACCGCCAGCAGGGCGGCCAGCACCAGTGGGGCGTCCCCGGGCACCTGTGCGCTCCTTCAGTCCTCCCTCGGTCGCCTGTCAGGCGTTCGTACACACGATCGTAATCACGT
Organism: Dehalococcoidia bacterium; assembly: GCA_965226785.1. GTDB lineage: Bacteria > Chloroflexota > Dehalococcoidia > UBA2979 > UBA2979 > CBDDEC01. The sequence goes on along the minus strand of CBDDEC010000003.1, from coordinate 130,107 downwards.
CTGTAAAGCCCCGGGCGTGGATCTGCGCTCCGGGCCTATGCTGCGGCGCTGACGGGAGAGCGCGAGGCCGCTATCGTCCGAGGGCTCACGAGGCGCAGGCAGACCTTGTGCAGGCGATGCGAGGAGTGGTCGTGGCGGGCGAACCCTGGCAGCACTACTACCAGAGCCAGCGGCTGCGGCTCTCCTACTGGACGTGGGGCGACGGTGCGAACCCGCCGCTCGTGCTGGTGCACGGCGGTCGCGACCACGCTCGCGCCTGGGATCGCATCGCCGAGGCGTTCCGCGACGATTATCACGTCATCGCCTGCGATCTGCGGGGGCACGGCGATTCCGAGTGGGCGACGGGTAGCCTCTACGGCATGCCGGAGCATGCGCTCGACCTCGTGGCGCTGATCGACCTCGTTGGTGGGCGGGCGACGGTGGTCGGGCACTCGTTCGGTGGCGCCATCTCGCTGCTGACGGCGGGGGCGTTCCCCGACCGCTTCGAGCGCATCGTGGCGATCGAGGGCGCCGGCGCGCGCATGGACGAGAAGCCCTCGTTGCCCCTCGACCCGGGCCGCTTCAAGGACTGGGTGTCGCGCACGCGTTCGTTCGAACAGCACACGCCGCGTGTCTATCCGACCATCGAGGCGGCGCGTGACCGGATGATGGCGGCGAACCGCTATCTCTCGCGCGACATGGCAGAGCACCTCGCGCGGTGGGGGACGAACGGCATCGATGGTGGCTACGTGTGGAAGTTCGACCCCTGGGTCCGCGGCCGTACGCCCGTCGAGGTGCGAGGCGAGGACATGTCGGAGTTCTGGCAGCGCGTCACGTGCCCGGTCCTGCACCTGGTCGGGTCAGAGTCGCACTTCAAACGCGCCGAGTTTCGGGAGCACCACCTCGACGACTACTTTGACGACTCCCGTACCGAGGTCGTTGCTGACGCGGGCCACTGGCTGCACCACGACCAGCTCGACCAGACGGTCGATGCCATGCGGCGCTTCCTCGCCACGCCGCCGGCACCTACCTCGGAAGGTGGGGCGTAGCCGCCGAGGTGTCGCGATGCGGGTGATCCCTGACGAGGAGCGGAGGCTGTCGCCGTACACTGAAGGCAGCACATAACGACACCCCACCCGTCATCCCAGCTCAGGGAGTCGTGACATGACATCCAACGGCCACGATCCGGCGACCGGAGCCGCCCCCGCCGACCCGCTGTCGGCGCGCGAGTGGATCACATTGCTCTTCGACACGGACTCGTTCGACGAGCAGTTCGAGGCGATCTCGACACCCGACCCGCTGCGCTTCGAGGACTCGCGCCCGTACACGGAGCGCCTCGCCGAGGCGCGGGAGCGCTCCGGTGGCGATGAGGCGGTGGTGACCGGCACCGCCGTGATCGGCGGGCTCAGCGTGGTCGCGGCGGTGAGCGACTTCCCGTTCATCGGCGGCTCGATGGGCTACGTGATGGGCGAACGCATCGCCGACGCGATGGAGCTGGCGGCGGACGCCGGCTGGCCGTTACTGGTCGTGACGTGCTCGGGCGGCGCGCGCATGCAGGAGGGGATGGTCGCGCTGCTGCAGATGGCGAAGACGGCCGCCGCGGCGCAGCGGATGCACGAGGCCGGATCACCCCTCGTCACCGTGCTCGCGCACCCCACGACGGGCGGTGTCTACGCCTCGTACGCCTCGCAGGCGGACGTGCTGCTCGCGGAGCGCGGCGCAATGGTCGGCTTCGCCGGCCCGCGCGTGCGCGCCGTCCACGACGCGGACGAATCGCGCGAGGCGCTCACAGCGGAGGAGTTGCACGAGGTGGGGCTGATCGACCTCGTGCTGCCTCGTGAGCAGCTCCGCGACCAGCTGATCCGCATCACGCGATTGTTGGCCCGGAGCGAGCCGGCCGATCCCGTAGACCTGCCGCCCGCCGTCGAGGTGCGCGCCCAGGACCGTGGCTGGGCCGTCGTCGAGCGCGCTCGGCATCCGGAACGCCCTCGCGCGCTCGAGTACATCGACGGGCTGAGCGACGATTTCATCGAGCTGCGCGGGGACCGTGCGGGCAGCGACGACCCGGCGATTGTCGGCGGCCTCGCCCGCATCGGCGACACGAACGTCGTCGTGATCGGCCAGGAGCGCGGCGACCTCGACCTCGAGGGCGCCCGACACGACGGACGAGCGGGCCCGGCGGGGTACCGCAAGGCGCTGCGGCTGATGCGACTCGCCGAGCGGTTGCAGTTACCGCTCGTGACCTTCGTCGACACCCCCGGTGCGCACGATGGCATCGCAGACGAGGCGACCGGGCTCGCCGGTTCGATCAGCGACTGCCTCGCCTCGATGGCGGCGCTGACGACACCGAGCGTCGCCGTGGTGATCGGCGAGGGCGGTTCTGGCGGCGCGCTGGCGCTGACCGTGGCCGACCGCATCCTGATGCAGCAAAACGCGATGTACGCGATCACCTCGCCCGAGGGCGCGGCGGCCATCCTCTTCCGCGACCGCGATCGCGCTGCCGAGGTGGCAGAGGCGCTGGGCGTCGCCGCGGGCGACCTGCTTGAGCTCGGCGTGATCGACGCCGTGGTGGCGGAGCCGGCGGGAGGAGCGCACGCCGATCCGGAGAGCGCCGTGCGCCTGCTGCGTCCGGCGCTGCGCCAGGCGGTCGCGGAGGCGATGCAGGGCAAGGGCGAACAGCGCCGCCGCCGACGCGCGGAGCGGATTCGCGACATCGGCCTCGAACGCGCGCCACAGTCCTCGACGCTGCGCAACATCAGCGGGGTACTCGGCGATGCGCTCGGGCGCTCGCGGTCGTTTATCGGCGACCGCCTGCGCCGTGGTGGCGACGAGGAGACGGCCGCGGACGCGACGGACGCCGAGCCTTCGGACACGCCGATCGAGGAGCCGGCGAAGCGCTAGACTGCCCTCGCCCTCCGGGTCCGGAGTGGAGGCAGCCATGCCACGACCACGCATCGACCAGCTGCTGCGGCTGATGAACGACGGCTTCGACGGCGGCGATTTCTCGCTGCTGGCCAACCTCGGATCGGTCGACGAAGCCTCGTGGGAGGCGCTGCCCGAGGGCGGTCACCGCTCGATCCGGGATCTCACTGCTCACGTCGGCATGTTCAAGTTCATGTACGCCAACCACGCGTTCCGCGACGCCTCCTTCGCCTACCTCGAGGATCCGGCGACGCCGCCACGGGCACGCCTCGCGACACCCACGGCGGCGGGCGAGTGGCTACGCGAGGGGCACGCCTATCTGACCTCGGCGATCGACGAGCTCGAGGACGATGCAGAGCTCGACCAGCCGCGCATGGCGCACTGGGGTTCGATGGCGCCCACGGAGGGGCTAATGACGATCATGGTGCAGCACGACCTCTACCACGGTGGCGAGATCAACCACGCCCGCGCGCTGCTGCAGGACAACGATCGCTGGTTCATCCCGGACCCGCCGTAGCGAGTAGGGATGCGCCAGCCTCGGACGCCAGAAGGCCCCGCGCTAGCGGGGCCTTCGAGGCGTGAGCGGCGCGTCGAGGTTAGCCAGCGAGCTGCTGGTAGACCTCGGAGCGCTTCTTCGGGTCGCGTTCGGCGACGTTTACCGAATGCCAGTTGAAGCCGGCGTCCTCCGCCTGCTCCATGGCGTCGATGCACTCCTCGACGCTGCCGGCGGTGCCGAGCTGCTCGGCGAGCTCCTTCGGGAACGCCTCGGCGCCAGCCGAGGAGCCGCCGTCGGCCCAGGCGCGACGGACGGCATTCGCCTCGTCGGCGTAGCCCATGCGCGAGAAGTGCTCGTAGTAGAAATCGCCCATGCGCGCGATGTAGAACGCGGCGTTGCCGGCAGCGCCCATGCGGGCGCGCTCCGGGTCGTCCGTGACGCTGACACCGCTGGGGTTCCGCACGACGACATCGTCGCGGGCGCGGCCGGCACCATCGACGTAGCCATGGAAGGTGTCGACCTGGGAGGCCCACTGCTCCTTCGGCAGGAAGATCGGGATCCAGCCGTCGGCGATGGCGGCCGTCTGTTGCAGCGACTTCGGGGTGATCGAGGCGATGTGGATCGGGATGTGGTCACGCAGCGGGTTGAAGCGCAGCGTGAAGCCGCGCTCCAGCTGGAAGATCTTGCCCTGGTAGTTGAGCGGTTCGCCGGCCAGCAGCGTGTTGATGATGTCTACGTATTCCTTCATGCGCGTGAGCGGGCGGTTGAACTTCACGCCGTGGAAGTGCTCGATCACGTTCGGGCCGGACGAGCCGAGGCCGATGAACATGCGGCCGCCCGAGAGGTGGTCCAGCGTCGCGAAGTGCTGCGCCATGGCGCCGGGCGTGCGCGAGAAGATGTTGATGATCGAGGTGCCGAGCTGGATCGAGTGCGTCTCGCGGGCCAGCACCGCGAGCAGTGTGAGGGCATCGGGACCCCACGCCTCGGCGATGTTGAGGGCGTAGACGCCCGAGTCGTCAGCGATCTTGGCCTGTTCGATGATTGAATCGATGTCGAAGTCGCCGGCCCAGTTGACGCCGATGGAGAGCTTGCGGGTCATGATGACTCCCGGTTCTGCCGCCGATGTGCACGAGCCATGTCGCTGCGCTACGCCGTCGCGGCCAGCGGAGTATGCCCGCCACGGAGGCAGGGCAGGGCGCCAGACGCGGCGGGGTGCCAGACGCGGCGTGGTGCCAGACGCGGCGTGGTGCAGGTGCGCTCGGCTCAGGGCGCCGCCTCGAGGCTGCGCAGCAAGTCGAGCAGCTCGTCGTTGGCGCCGGGGCTGGTGTAGATGGGACCGGGGTGGGGCGACGCTTCGGTCAACACGATGACGAGGTGCTCGTGCCGGAGGGCGACGATCATGCCGGCCGTTGCCCTCGATGTGGTGGTGCACAGGCTCTCTTGGTCGGGCGGCTCGGGCTCCTCGCCCTCCTCAGGTGTGGGCGGGGGTGTTGGCGGTCCAGGCGTGTTGAAGTCTTCGATCGGACGTGGGGGCAGCGGGCGGAACATCCCCTGCACCGTGAACCAGTCTTCGACGATGGCGCTCGTGTCTTCGTAGGCCCAGACGAACAGGGTCGCGACAGCGCCGCTGGTGTGGCGGGTCTGCAAGACCACGCCGTTCGGTGCGCGCGGCGAGCAGACGCCGACGACCACCGGCTGGTCCGAGCCCGCGGAGACGAACCGACGCACCTCGAACGTCTCGTTCGCGTCGATCGCTTCGACGACTTCGCGCAAGCCATAGGGCTCTGCCACGGGCAGCAACGCAAGCGTGGTTTCGTTGTAGCGCGGCCCGAGGGCGAGCGCGGTCGGACCGGCGCCATCGTCCCGCACCTGTGACGGTGCGGTCGGGATCGTCGGCGCCGGCACGACGGTCGAGGTCGCCTCTGGCGCATCGTCGCCACCACACGCGGCGGCGAGGGCGAGGGCTACCAGGGCGATGGGCAGGCCGAGGCGGAGCAGCGTAGGCACAGGACTCCCGAGCGTTGCGCCCAGCATCGTACCCGCTCGCGCCCGCGGCTAGCCGTAGAGGTTGAGCGTTTCCTTGGTGAGCTGTTCGCCGAACTGCTCGAGCAGCGGGTCAAAACCCTCGAGGTCCCACTCGGAGACGAAGGTGATCGCCTTGCCGTCGCGGCCAGCGCGGCCGTGCGACCGGTGCGGTGGATGTACTCCTCGACGTTCTGCGGCATGTCGAAGTTGACGACGTGGGTGATCTCGGGGATGTCGATGCCGCGAGCGGCGACGTTGGTGGCGATCAGGATGTCGAGCTCGCCCTTGCGGAAGTGGTCGACGACGCGGTCGCGGCGGCGCTGGTCCATGTCGCCGTGGAGCGCACCGACCTCGATCCCATCGTGCTGCAGCTGGTCGGCGAGGCGGTCGACGCCTCGACGGGTGTTGCAGAAGACGAGTGTGCGGCCCTTGAGCTCACGTTTGACGAGTTCGCGCAGGCCGCGGGTCTTGTCGCGGTGCGCGACCTCGTAGTAAATCTGCTCGATCGACTCGACGGTGGAGAGTTCGGGATCGACGGAGACCGTCTCCGGGTCGTCCATGAACTGCCAGATCAGGCGGCGGATCGAGGTGGGCATGGTCGCGGAGAAGAGCGAGGTCTGCCGGCACTTCGGCGTCCGTCCCAGGATGCGGCGGATGTCGGGCAGGAAGCCGATGTCGAGCATCTGGTCCGCCTCGTCGAGGACGGCGTAGCCGACGTTGCGGAGGCTGAGCGTGCCGCGGCGGAGGTGGTCGATGATGCGGCCCGGCGTGCCGACAACGACATGCGGGCCGGAGTCGAGCGCGGCGAAGTCTCGCTGCAGGGCGCGGCCGCCGAGCAGCCCGACGACCTTGAGATCGTAGGGAGCGGCCAGGTGGTCGATGACATCGAGCACCTGCTGTGCCAGCTCGCGGGTCGGCACGAGCACGATCGCCTGCACCTCTGGCCGCGAGGCGTCGAGGCGTTCGACCATGGGTGCGCCGAAGGCGACGGTCTTGCCGCTGCCGGTCTGGGCGAGCCCGACGACATCGAGGTTGTCGAGCAGGACCGGGATGGCCTGCTCCTGGATCGGCGTGGGATCGACGAAGCCAAAGTCCGCTAGCGCTTCGAGGGTGCGGTCACTCAACCCGAGCGCGCGGAACGCTTCCGGCAGATCGCCAGAGGACGGCCGCTCGGCCTCCGTGGCGGGGGCGGGAGCCTGCTCAGGCTCGGCCTCGTCCTCGAACGGTTCGTCGCTGGTCGGTTCCTCGACCGGCTCGTCTGCCGGCGCGTCTTCGGCCAGCGCCTCGTCCTCAGCCGCGTCGTCGTCGGTCGTCTCATCCACGGCCGTCTCGTCGTCGGCCGTCTCGTCGTCGGTCGTTTCGTCGTCGGCCGTCTCGTCGGCGGCTCGGGGCGTCGCTTCGCTGCGTCGTCGGCCGCGACCGCCTCGGCGTCCGCGACGGCGGCGAGGGCGGTCGGAAGTCTCTGTGGCGTCAGCGTCTGCATCAACGGCGTCGCCGTCGCCGGTGGCCGATACCTCGACCTGCGGGCCCTCCTCAACGGGGGCGGGGCGGGTGCGGAGGCGCGCCTCGGGCTCGCGGGCGACGGCGTCCGGCTCCTCGGTACCCGGCTGAGGCGTCGAGGGTTCGACGGCGGGGACGGTCGGGGGCGGCTGCGAGTCACGAGCGAAGCCGCTCAGCGAGCGTGCTCCGCCGACGATCGTGCGGCTGGTGTCGCGCAGGCCGGGTGGCGGGCGTCGACGGGCGGGCAGGATGCTGCGGTCGCCACCCTCGTCGGCCGCGCGGAAGGCGATGTCCTCGGGCAGCGGTGCATCGAGCTGTGACGATGAGGGGCGCCGGCGGCCGCGGCCGGAGCGTTGTGCCGCGCGGTCGCGTCGTTCCTGCTGCTGCTCCCGCGATTTGGTGTCGCTGCCGCTCTTGCGGCCCCACGAGTAATCGCGCTCCTTGCCGTCCTGGGTTCGATCCTGGTTCTGTTTGGTATCGCGACCGGATCGCGATGCACCGCCGCGGCGTCCGCGGCGGCGTGTGCTGGTGGAGTTCGTGTTCTGATCCTTCGAGCTGCGGTTCGAACCCGAGCCCTCGGAGCGGCGTTCAGCGGCGGCGGTGGCGCCGTCGCCGTTGCCGGCTCCGTTGTTGCGATTGCGGTTGCGGTTGCGACCGCCTCGACGCCCGCGACGGCGTGAGCGCTGGCCCTCCGAGGCGCGCTCGGGCGCATCCTCGGTCGTGGTGGGAGTGTCAGCAGACGCGTCGCCTACCAGACGGCTCAGAAAGCCGCGAAGCGGGCTCACGCTGGATCCCCGGGGTGGCGCTTGACGACGGCTCGCGGACTCGGATTCGGGTTCGATGTGATTTGCGGGTGGTATCTGTGTCCGCGCGCTAACGTCGCGGGAGTCGGTGTCATTGCACCTATCCTACCAAACCACGGGCCGTACGTGCGACCACGACGGGCCGAATGCGGTCAGGGAGCACCCTGATGTTTGTCGGCCAGGCCTCGGGGGTTACCAACGCAGGCTCCGGGACTCATGCCAGCACTCAGCGCGTGAAGCTGGCGCTTGCTAGTCGCGGCGTGGAGGGCGGTTCAGGCTCTCGATCGGAACCACGAGTTGGAGCTCGCGCCGCTGCGGGAGATAGCACTCGCGGTCGTTGCAGGCCTGGTAACTCACTGTCACGTCGAGGGTGAACGATTCGGCCTCGGTGAGCTCCACGCGTACCGGGACGCGGATGCAGATGTCGCCCTCGAAGGCCAGGAACTCGGCGTCGATGTCCGCGACATGGAAGGGCACAGTCGGCGGATACGAAGCCTCGCCGATGACGATGCCCTCGGGCGCCGCGACCGTCACCGCGGTGGCGATGTAGCCCTCCGGGATCGGCTGGCCGTAGAGGTGCAGTCCCTCGTCGATGTCGATGTCGACATAGAGCGTCGAGGCCTCCGCATACACGATCGACTCGCCGCCGAACGTGGCAGCGATGCGCACGCCGTCGCTCTCGACGTCCGCGCGAGGATGGTTGTGCAGTTCGAAATCGATGCCGAACCCATCGCGCAGAACGGTCGCGGCGGAAGGCCTCGTGCGGTAGTGCTGGAAGAAGAGCTTCTCCTCGACGGTGCCGTCGGGGCCGATCATGTAGGAGCCGGGGAAGGGCACGCCGTAGACACCCTCCTCCTCTGGCCGCACCAGCGTATTGAGGATGCCTGTCGCCTCGATCACCGCGTGGTCGGGATCGGCGAGGAGCGGGTAGGTGATGCCGAACTCCTCGGCGAAGGCCGCCTGCGCCTCAACCCGGTCGTACGAGATCGCGAAGATCGCGATGCCGGCGGCCTGGAAGTCCTCGAGGTTCTTTTGCAGCTGCACGAGCTGCGAGCGGCAGAACGGTCACCATCGGACCGAGCGATGGAACATGACGAGTGCACGTCCCTCGCCGCGCGCCTCCTCGATGTTGACGGCGTTGCCGTGCTGGTCGGAGAGCGTGATGTCCGGCAGGCGTTGGCCGAGGTCGGGCCCGGTCGGAAAGTCTTCCGAGTCGGGGGAGCGCATCGTCGGGCGGACTTCGTCGGGCGGGTTGGTCATCTACGCATCGCTCGCTTCCCAGTGTGGTGCGATGATCGTCGACGCAGGGCTCACCGTAGGTGCGCGCTGTCACGTTCGAGGCGGTCGGAACCGGAACCGCGAGACTCATGCGGTCGCCGCGATGTCGTCAGCGCGGGGCAACTGTAGCCGACGAGGGCGAGAGAGCAAACGATGTCCCAACGCCCGACGCTGACGGCCACTGGGCTCTGCGGGGCCTGCCGCTTCGCCTCGGCGGTGCCGAGCGCGCGCGGACCGCAATACTTGCGTTGCGGTCGTTCCGACCTCGACGCCGCCTATGCGCGCTACCCACGGCTGCCGGTGCAGCATTGCGAGGGCTTCGAGCCGCGGCGGGAGCGCGACGATGAGTGACCGCCCGTTCGAGCAGCCGGCGCCGCGGCCGATCCAACCGCGTACGCGCGCGCGTCGCCAGGCGGCGCTGTTTGAGCGCATCGGCGGCCGCCCGACGGTGGAGCGTGTCGTCAAGGACTTCTACGACCGCGTAGAACTCGACCCGGTCCTGCGCCCGATCTTCCCGGGCGACCTCGACGAGGGACGGGCGAAGCAGCTGCTGTTCCTCGAGCAGTGGCTCGGCGGTGAGCAGCGGTACTCGGAGCGCTACGGGCATCCTCGACTGCGTCGCCGGCACTTCCCGTTCGTGATCGACGATCAGGCGGTCGGCCGCTGGCTCAAGCACATGGGCGACGCCTTGCGGGCGGCCGGCGTCGAGGAGCCGGAGTTCGCGGAGATCATGGCCGGGCTCGGCCCGCTGGCGAAGCACATGGCGAACGCGGGCGAGGACGTGCCGCGCGAGCCGCTGGAGGACGACCGGCTGGAGTAGCGGGCGCGTGGGAGGAAGTGACGCGCCTTCGGCGCGGCTGGATCTCTTGGTAGACCCACCCACCCCCGGAGGTTGCGGGGCTTCGGCCCCACGCTCCCAAGAGGAGCAGCTTCGCCGCCCCCGCCGGAGCGGCCTGCGGGCTGCACCGCGCCCGGTCGGAGCGGCCGGGGCACCACCGCTCCCGACCGAGCTGCCGTGCGGTGCCATCCGCTCTCGCGACTCGCGCGTTCGGGGGGCGCGCGTTGTGGTGTCGGTAGCTACGCCTCGCGCTTCTCCGCCACGTGCAGCGCGACCGTACCGAACATCAGGCGTCGCACCAGCGTGACATCGAAGTCCGCGGCGTCCAGGGCTTCGGAGAACTCCTCGGGCGTGAGGAAGTGGTCGACGGAGACCGGCAGGTAGGTGTAGGCGCTGCGGTGGCCCGAGATCAGCCGGCCGAGGCGGGGGATGACGTGCTGGAAGTGGACGCGCGCGAGCGGCCGGAGCAGACCTCGATCCATGCGCGGGATCTCGAGGACGGCCAGCCGGCCGCCCGGTCGCAGCACGCGGTGCGCCTCCGCGAGCGCCGTGTCGAGCTCCGGGATATTGCGTACGACGAACGCCGAGCACCAGCCATCGACCGAGGCATCCGCGAGCGGTAGCTGCGTCGCGTCGCCGACGCCGAAGGCGCTAGCTGCCGCTACCTCGATGCCGCGCGCGCTGGCCTTCTGGCGCGAGCGCGCGACCATCGCCGGCGCGAAATCGAGCCCCGTGACCGCAGAGGCGCCGGCCTCGAGGCAGGCGAACGAGAGGTCGCCGGTGCCACAGCCAACATCGACGATGCGATCGCCGGGCCGCACGAGGGCGCGTGCGGCGACGCGCCGCCAGGCATGGTGGCGGCCGGCGGTCATCAGCGTGTTCATCAGGTCGTAGCGGCCGGAAATCTCGCCGAACATCTGGCGGACGTAGCCCGCGCGTTCGGCACCCCCTTCGGCCTCTGCCTCGAAGAGTTGCTGCGGGCGATCGGGGTCGTGGCCAGCCATGCGTCGAGGGTAGGTGAGCCGCGGCCTGTGGGCAGCGTGCGCGGCCGGTCAGAAGGGGAGCGCGCCGTGCACGTCGGCCAGCAGCGTGGCGATGCAGGTCTGCCTTCGGTCGTAACGCTCGGAGGAGACGAACGAGGTGGCCAGCACCTGCAGATCCTCGAGCCGGGCGACTCTCATGCAGCGCCAGTTTTCTTGCGGCGGCGCGGTCAGACCGGTGCCGCTCGCGCCGCCGACCTGGACCGAGAGCAGCATCAGCGCGCCCTCGGCGGTGTGGCCGAGGGCGTGCGGCGCCAGGAGGCGGAGATGCCCCTGATAGCGCGCTGACAAGAGATACCGCGCGTGGATGGCGCGCAGGAGCTGCTCCTCGACGGACACGTCGCGTGGACCCTTCAGGTGGACCGACCTGATGGGAGTGATACGCCCTGGGGCGGGGTCGCGCGAACGGGGCTTGCTATGCGTCGTGGTCCCAGCCGCAACCGCTGCGCGCCTGCGCCGAACTATTGTTCTGCTGCTATACTGCCGGCACTCCGGACTCCCCGCCCGGGAAGCCTCGTTTTGACCCTTCGACTACTGCCCTGGCAACCAGAATTCGGAACGTCGATGCAGTTCGACGCGGATGAGGGCGCGCTGCTCTCGGGGCCGGTCGACATCACCGTCGAGCGCCCGGTCTGGTCGCCGGTGACGCCCACGCTCGACGCGCTGCCCGCCTGGCGGATCGTCGACGGCGTGCGGCGCGTCGAGGCGTATTCGATGGAGGACGGCCTCGACGGGTGGCCGCGACACGGGCTGTTTGGCAGCTACGCCGTGGGCGCAGTCGGAGGCGGCGACGGCCGGGGCGCGCGCATCCTCGAGGAGTGGACGCGCGTCGAGCGGCGGTACCTGCACTCCGGCGAGGCGGGCGAGGACCGGACGCTGCGGGCGGGCGCGGCCTCGTTGCAATTCCAGTCGCGGCCGGTGAAGCACGCCGCCTCGGCGAACGAACTGGTGGCGGCGCTCAACCGCGCCATGCTCGACGACGAGTCGCTGCTGGCACAGGAGATCTCGCGCGACGAGTCGGCAATCACGCTCGTCGATGGCCCGCTGCGCTCGCTGCGGTCGCCCGGCCGGCGCGTCGTCGGCTACGTGAAGCGACTGCAGGAGTGGTACGTGACGCCCGCCGAGGTGGAGCTGCTGCCCGGCCTGAACGCCGGCGAGCGCTCTCCGCTGTTCCACATTCCACCGTCAGAGGGGGCGTTCACGACTGACGAGGGCCGCTACTCCTGGTTCATCGCGCTCGTTGCCCCCGCCTCGTTGGGCGCTCATGTGCATCCGCTCGGTCGCGTGATGCGCCTCGAGTCGTCGGCGGCGCTGCCGGTGGCGGCGGCGGTGGAGCTGGCGGACCAAACGGCGGCGCTGCTGCCTCGACTCGCGTCGTCGCCGGCCCGCGACGCGCGCGCGCCGCACAACCTGACGCCGGTCGGCGCGCTCGAGGACCAGCTCACGCACCGCCTGGGCGACCGTCGCTACATAGCCCGGCTGCTCGCTTCCTCGGTCGCGGCGAGTGCACGCGAGGAGGCGCTGACATGACGGCTGACCATCACCGCGAAGATCGCGCGGAGGAGTTCCGCGGCCTGGTCCTGGGCACGCCCGGCGAGGCCTCGACGCCGCTCGGGTTCTGGGTGTTCGTCGACCCCGAGCGCTTCCTGCAGCTCGACGATGTGGTGCACGTCCAGACGACGCTGCCAGACGGTGCCGCGATCGATATCTACGGCGTGGTCGACGAGGTGCAGGCGCGCCAGGAGGGCGTGACGCTCACCTCGGACGTCGCGCTGGCAGAGGAGGGGACGCTGCCGGCCGCGCCGGTCGTGGCGGCGCATGTCGCCGTCACGCGTGTGGACCCAGAGGTATACGTGCCGCCGATGCCGGGCGCCGCGGTCGTGCTGGCGAGCGGCGATGCGCGCGCGACCGCGCTCTCCTTCGACCGCATGGACCCCAACGAGCTGCTGCCCCTGGGCCGCGCGCGCACCGGGCAGCCCGTCTACGGCAACCTTCAGTTCCTCGATGGAAGTGCGGGCGCGCACCTCAACATCAGCGGCATCTCCGGCGTCGCCACGAAGACCTCCTACGCCACGTACCTGCTCTACGCGCTGTTCGAGGGTGGCGTGCTGCGCGAGCGCGCGGCGAACGCGCGGGCGGTGATCTTCAACGTTAAGGGCGAAGACCTGCTGTTCCTCGACCAGCCGAACGCGAAGCTGACCGACGAGGATCGCGCCGCGTACGCCGGGCTCGGGCTGCCGGCGGGGCCGTTCGCCTCGGTCGCGTTCTACGCACCGACGCGACCAGGGGAGGTGCCGCTACCCGACACGGGCTCGCGGCAGGTGGGCGTGACCGCCTGCTACTGGACGCTCCACGAGTTCTGCGAGAAGCGCTACCTGCGCTACCTCTTCGCCGAGCCGGAGAGCGACGCGTCCCAGCTGTTCGACGTCGTCGAGGGCATCGCGGCGCGCCTCGCGCGTGCCGCTGGCGAGACGCCGTTCGAGCTGGCGGACGGCGACATCGAGATCGAGGGCGAGCGTGTCTCCTCGTTCGGCGCGCTGGTCGACCTGATCGAATCGCGGCTCGAGCCGGACGAGGACGGCAACTCGGGCGCGTGGTCAGGGGGCTTCGGCGGCGCCGCCAGCGGGACGCTGCGCGCGTTCCTGCGACGCCTCCGTGGCGCGCAACGGCACGTCGCGCCGCTGATCCGCGGCGCGGGCTTCGGGCCAGCGGACGAGCACCGGATCGCCCTCGACCGGCAGGTCACGGTGATCGACCTGCACCGCCTGCCCGACCGGGCGCAGCGCTTCGTCGTCGGCGTGACGCTGGCCGAGCTGATGGAGCGCGGCGAGCGACGAGGCGTCGCCGGGCGTCAAGCGCCGACGTTCGTCATGGTCGACGAGCTCAACAAGTACGCGCCGCGCGATGGGCGCAGCCCGATCAAGGAGCTGCTGCTCGACATCGCCGAGCGCGGTCGCTCGCTGGGCGTGATCCTGATTGGGGCGCAGCAGACGGCGTCCGAGGTCGAACAACGCATCGTTGCCAACGCCTCGTTCCGCGTGGTCGGCAGGCTCGACACGGCCGAGGCGACCCGCAGCGAGTACCGCTACCTGGGAGCCGCGCGCGACCGCGCCACGCTGCTCACGCCGGGCACGATGATCGTGCAGCAGCCGGAGATCCCGGTGCCGCTGCTGGTCCAGTTCCCGCACCCCTCTTGGGCGACCCGGGCCAGCGAGGTCGCGCCCGAGGCCGCGCCCGCCTCGCCCGCGCCGACGAGCCTCGCGGCGGCGCCCGACGCCGGCGGCGTCGAGAGCGCGGACATCCTCGATCGGTTCGACGACTGATGGTCGGGCTCGCCTGATGCGCTTCCTGCACACCGCGGACTGGCATCTGGGGCGCACGATGCGCGGCCGCAGCCGCGCGGCGGAGTTCGAGGCAGTGCTGGGCGAGCTGGTCGAGATCGCGGTCGCCGAGGACGTGCAGGTGATGCTCGTCTGCGGCGACATCTGGGACAGCACCTCGCCATCGCCCGAGTCCGACCGCCTGCTCTTCGATGCGCTGCGCGAGTTCATCGGGCGCGACATCGAGGTGCTGCTGATCGCAGGCAACCACGACAGCGGGCGCAAGCTCGAAGCCCTCGGGCGGCTCTCCGAGCTGCTCGGCGTCTACGTGCAGCCACGGGTGCGCCCGCGTGACCGCGGCGGCATCGTCACATTCGATCACGGCGGCGAGGTGGCGCGCGTGGCGGCGATCCCGTGGGTGCCGGAGGGCCGCGCCCTCAACGCCGTCGAGGTGCTGGCCGACGAGCCGGAGGCACGCAAGCACTACCACGACGCCGTGGCGCGCATCTACGCGCACATGGCTGAGCCTTCGGACGCCGGGTTCACGACCGAGACGATCAATCTCATCGCCGGTCACCTCTTCGTCGATGGCGCGGTGCTGGCGGACATCGATGGGTCCGAGCGCAAGCTGCACATCACGCAGGCGTACGGCGTCTCGCCGGAGGCGCTGCCCTCGACGGCGCAGTATGTCGCGCTCGGGCACATCCACCAGCCGCAGGTGATGGCGAACCCGGCGACGCCGAGGACGGCGTACTCGGGTTCGCTGCTGCAACTCGACTTCGGCGAGCGCGGGCAGCAGAAGGGCGTCCGCATCATCGACGCGGTGCCGGGGCGACCCGTCGATGACCGCACTATCCCGCTCACGGCCGGGCGCGAGCTGGTCGAACTCCACGGGACGATCGACGATGTGATGGCGGCCGCGGAGGACGCGGGCGATGCCTTTATCCGCGCCGTCCTGGAGGTCGGCGCGCCGCAGCCCGGGCTCTCCGAGCAGGTGCGCGAGGCGTTCCCGAACGTGGTCGACGTGCGGCTGGCGTACGAGCGCGAGGCGGCCGCTGAGCCCGCGCCGGAGTTCGCGACGCTGACGCCGGAGGATCTCTTCGCGCGCTACTACCGCGGCCGCCACGGCGCGGAGCCCTCGGACGAGCTGCGCGGCCTGTTCCGGGAAGTGCTGTCGGAGGCGGAGGCCACACCGTGAGGCCGATCCGCGTCACGCTGAAGGGCTTTACCTCGTTCCGGGAGGAGACGACGGTCGACTTCGGCGACCGCGACCTCTTCGTCATCACCGGCCCGACCGGCGCCGGCAAGTCGTCACTCCTCGACGCGATCACGTGGGCGCTCTACGGGCAGGTGCCGCGCGTCGGCCGTGCGGCGTCGCAGCTGCAGACACACGGCGAGGCGTCGATGTGGGTGCACTTCGAGTTCTCGACGCGCGGCGGGCACTACCGCGTCTCGCGACGTCGCCCGGCGACGACCGGCACGCGGCTCGAACAGCTCGACGAGGACGGCAGCTGGATCCCACTCGCTGATCGCTCGGCGGCGGTGACGAAGGAGGTCACCGCGATCCTCGGCCTCGATTACACGACGTTCACGCGCACGGTGTTGCTCCCGCAGGGTGCGTTCGACGCGTTCCTCCGCGGCGAACAGCGCGAGCGGCGCGACATTCTGAGCAACCTGCTCGGCCTCGGCGTGTACAGCGCGGCACGGGCGCTCGCGGGGCGCCGCGCCTCGGACGCGCAGCGTGACGCGCAGACGATCGGCGAGCAGCGCGACGCACTCCAGCTCGCCACGCCCCAGGAGGTCGCGCAACTGGAGGCGACCCGCGCAACGGCGGAACAGGCCTCGACGGCGCTGACCGCGCGGCGCACGTCGCTGCAGGCGCTGGGCGAGTTGGCGAGGCAGATGTCGGAGCCCGCGCGTGATGCCGAAGCGGCTCGCGAAGCAACGGAACGCGCCACGGGCACCCTCGAGGCAGCGCGAGCGGATGTGCAGACGAGCGAGCGGGCATCCGCGCAGGCGACCACCGCCCTCGCGGCGACCGATCAGCAGATCGCCGAGCTCGCCTACGACCCGGAGCACCACAGCGCGCTGCGCGAGCGTGTCGTTCGCCTCGAGCGGGCCGAACTGGCGCGGGCCGCGGTCGCCGAGGCCGAGGCCGAGCTGGCGTCGGCCGAGCAGGCGTTCGCCGCAGCCCGCGGCGATGAGCAGGCGGCCGCCGCAACCGCTGATCGCGCTGGGGCCGACGCTGCGACCGCCGAGGCCGCGCGGACCTCGGCGGTGGATGCGCTCTCACGGGCCGCCGCGGGCGCCCAGCGAGCGGCGACGCGGATCCGCGAGGAGCTGCGGGGCCTCGCCGAGCGTGGCGACGGCCTCGTCGCGCAGGCGGCCGAGCGGACGGAGCGCGCTCGCCAGCTGGCCGGCCTCGCTGAACAACACCGCGGAGCCGCGGCGCGACACACCTCAGCGCTCGCAGGCGCCGAGCGCGCAGTCGACGCGGCGCAGGCCGCGGATGCGGTGGCGGTCTCCGCGGACGAGGCGCGCGAGGCGGCGCGTGCGCTGGTCGGCGGTCAGCGCACGGACCTGGAGAGCATGCGACGCCGCGAGCAGGCGGCGGACCTCCGCAGCGTGCTCCAGCCGGGCGACCCCTGTCCGGTCTGCGGCCAGCCGATCGCGGAGCTGGCCGGCGTCGAGGCCTCGGCCGACCTCGCGGCCGCGGAACACGCTCTGGCGGACCGCGTACGTGAGCTCGGTGGCGCCGAAAGCACCTCGGAGCAGCGCCACGAGACGGCTGCGGCGGCCCAGGCCGACGCGCTCACGGCCGCGCGAACCGTCGTCGAAGCGGAGCGCGAGATGAACGAACTCGTGCAGCAGATCGGGTTCGCCGGCGTCACGGCCGACGGGCTCGAGCCGGCGATGGCCGCCGCCGAACGAGACGCAGCGCTGCGTCTGAGCGAAGCCGGCGAGGTTTCGGACACCCTCGAGGCCGCGGAGGCCGCCGAACGTGCGCTCGGACTGGTGCTCGCGCGGATGCCGGCGGGCATCGCCTTCGCAGACGGCGCACACGAGGAAGACGGTGACGCCGTCGGGCCGCTCGATGCCGCGCTGGACGCCTACGCGTCTGCGAACCGGGAGCTGGAAGCGGCGCGGTTGGCGGTAGCGGAGAGCGTTGGCGCGCTCGACGGCCTGCGGCAGCTCGTCCTGGCGGGCGAACAGCGGGTCGAGCAGGGACGCGCGTCGCTGGTGGCCGCGCGCGAGCGGTTCGACAGCGAGCATGGCGAAGCGGAGGCGGACGCTGAGGCGGTGAGGGCCGCCCTCGTGGCCGCGGATGCCGCCGCCGACGAGCTCGTTGTCCTGACCGCAACGCGCGGCAGCGCCGCGACCGATCTCGCTACGGCGCAGGCCCGCCTCGAGATGGCGCAGGCGGCGATCGCTCGCTCCGAACGTGATGTCGAGGCTCGCAGCTCGGCGTTGCTGGCGGCAGAGGCGGCGCACGCCGCGGCGCGCGCGGCGTTCGTTGATGGCTGGGCCGCTCGCCCGCTCGCCGATGGTGAGACGGTAGGTGAGCCCTCGGTGACGGCGTTGGCTGAGCAGATGCACGCCGTCGAAGCGGAGCGTGACGCCAACCGCGACCTCCTCGCCGTGACGACGGCGCGGCTCGCCGAGGCGTCGAAACAGACCGAAGACGCCGCGCGGATGAGCACGGAGATCGAGCAGCGGCAGGCGGACGCCGCGCTTGCGAGCGCGCTCGAGGGTGACCTGCGCGGCCCCAACTTCCTCGCCTACGTCCAGCAGGAGGCGATGCAGCTGCTCGCCGCGGACGCGACGCATCACCTCTCGGAGTTCACCAGTGGGCGCTACGAGCTCGTCGCTGAGCCGGACCAGTTCGCGGTCGTCGATCGGTTCAACGGCGACGAGCGCCGCTCGGTGAAGACGCTCTCGGGCGGCGAGACCTTCCTCGCCAGCCTCGCGCTGGCGCTCTCGCTGTCGGAGCACCTGCCCGGGCTGTCGAACCGCGGCGGCCTCGTCTCGCTGGAGTCGCTGTTCCTCGACGAGGGCTTCGGTTCGCTCGACGCCGAGTCGCTGGACCTGGCGGTACAGGGACTCGAGACGCTGGCCGGTGGCCACCGCATGATCGGCGTGATCTCCCACGTGCCGGAGCTGGCCGAGCGCATCCCCGACCGTATCGAGGTGCACAAGGGCGAGGTGACCAGCTCCATCGCGAGCGCCGCCTCGCCGTAACTCGCCGCCGCTGGCGAGCGCCGGCCGTGACCGCGCGTACAATGCGTGGCGATGCCCCAGGAGACCTCCCCAACGCCGTCCGAGGACGCAGCGAGCGCCGTCGATCCGACGGTGCTGGCGGCGGCGGCCGAGGCGGTGTCGACGCTACCTCGTGCGCGGGAGCAGATGCTCCCGGCCTTTCACGAGGCGCAGCACGCGATCGGCTGGTTGCCGCGCGCCGCGATCGAGCTGGTCGCGTCCCATACGCGCATCCCCGTGTCCGAGGTCTACGCGACCGCAACCGCTTACTCCGAGCTGCGCCTGCAGGCGCCGGTGGCTGGGCAGTGGCAGGTCTGCGCCGGCGTGTCGTGCGACCTCGCCGGTGCGCGCGCCCTGCACGAGGACCAGCCTGACCGCACCGCTCTGACCGACTGCCAGTTCCTGTGCGCGCTCGCGCCCGTCGTCGTCGACGAACACGAGCGGCTGCACGGCCGGATGAGCGCGAGCCTCCTCGGCGAGCTGCTCGCGGACGCGCCGGCGTGAGCGCCGCCCTCGACGCCCTGCGCGCGGCGCACCCTGCGCCGGAGCGGGATCGCATACTCGTGCACCGCGGCACCTGCGGTGACGCAGTCGGCGCTGGCACGTACGCCGAGGACATCGGGGAGCGCCTGACAGGGCAGCTGGCGATCGTCGACGCCGCCTGTGACGGTGCGTGCTGGGCCGCCCCCGCGGCGACGGTCGCTCGCGGTTCGCACGTGCATCGCTTCGCGCGGCTCGACGACGAGAGCACGCTCGACGAGCTGGCCGCCTGCGCCGACGGTTCGTGCGACGCGGAGGGTTACGCCGGCGAAGGCGCGGGCGGGCTGATGGCGCGCCTCGGACGGATCGATGGCAGCCTCGGCGATGCGCTGGCCGCGGGCGCGTACGCCACGCTCGACCGCGCGCTGGCGATGGAGCGCGACGCGATCTTCGAGGCGATCGAGGCCGGCGGCTTCACCGGCCGCGGCGGTGCGCACTTCCCGGTGGCGATGAAGTGGCGACTCGCGGCGGCGCACGAGGGGACGAAGGCCCTGGTCGTGAACGCCGAGGAGGGTGAGCCCGGCGTCTTCAAGGACCGCCATCTCCTGGAGGGTGACCCCCACCGGCTGATCGAGGGCATCCTGCTCGCCTGTCATGCGACGGGCGCGACGCGCGTCTACGTCTACATCAACGGCCAGGCGCGCGGCGCCCGCGCCGCGCTCGAGGTGGCGCTGGCCGACGCCTCGGCGGCGGGGATCGTCGCTGGCAGCGCGCTCGGCGGTCCGGAGGGCGCGACGATCGAGGTTCGGTCGGGTGCCGGCGGTTACGTCTGCGGCGAAGAATCGGTCATCCTCAACAGCATCGAGGGCGAGCGACCGGTACCCCGCTACAAGCCACCGTTCGCGACCGACGTCGGCGTCTTCGGGCTGCCCACGATCATCAACAACGCCGAAACGCTCGCAGCCGTCACGACCTTCCTCGACGATCCGCCGCCGCCGACTAAGCTGGTGCCGCTCTCGGGCGACCTCGCCCGGCCCGGGCTGTACGAGGTGCCGGTCGACGGTGCGACCACCTGGGCGGGCGTGCTGGCCATGGCCGGCGCGAACCCCTCACAGGTGCAGGCGCTGCTGCTCGGTGGGCCTTCTGGCACCTTCGTCATGCCCGAGGCGTTCGATGACGCGCTGGAGATGCGCGTGCTCGGCGCCGGCGGCACGGTGGTGCTGGGGCCTGATGCTGATCTCGCCGCGATCACGCGTGACCTCGCGCGCTACAACGCGCAGGAGTCGTGCGGGGAGTGCACGCCCTGCCGCGAGGGGGCGCCGCGGCTCCTGCAACTCCTCGACGATCCGGGTGCGAACCGGGAGCGCATCGACGAGCTGATCGAGGTGATGACCGAGGCTTCGCTCTGTCAGCTCGGCGGGATGGCTGGACGGCCGGTCGCCTCTGCCCTTGAATCGTTCCCACAGCTGTTCGAGGGGCCGAACTGATGACACTCGAGATGCCCGTGATCGCGCCGCCAGTCACCGTCACCGTCGACGGGCGCACGGTCGACGTCCCGGCCGGTTCGATGATCCTCGACGCGGTGGAGGCATCCTACGAGTCCGCTGCTGAACCCCTCGAGGGTCCGGGACTGCCCCACCTCTGCAAGCCCGACGCGCGAGGACCCCTGGGCGCATGCCGCACCTGCATGGTCGAGGTGGAAGGCGCGCCGCGACTGGCCGCTGCCTGCCACACGCCCGTCGAGGACGGCGCGGTGATCTTCACCGAGTCCGAGCGCGCCCAGCGCATCCGTCGCGGTGTGCTCGATCTGACGGTCGGGATGTCTGCGGATGGAGCCGGTGCTGGCGTGGCCGCACAGCAGGCGGTCGCGCACGGGGTCGAGGTCTCCTCGTACGAGCCGCGACCGCGCTCCCCGAGCGACGATTCGAACCTGTTCTTCGCGCTCAACATGGCCGACTGCATCCTCTGCGGCCGCTGCATCGACGCCTGCCAGCGCACGCAGCACATCGGCGCGATCGGGATCAACGGTCGCGGCCCCGATGCGCACATCGGCGCGGCATTCGAGGATCTGTGGGGCGAGTCGACGTGCACCTCGTGCGGCCAGTGTGTCTCCCAGTGCCCGACCGGGGCGCTGATGCCGATCGCCGAGCCGGCCCGCGCCAGCGGGCGCGATGCGCCGACCGAGGTCGTGGAGACGATCTGTCCGTACTGCGGCGTCGGTTGCGGACTCGCGGTGCATCGCCGCGATGACCGCATCGTCTGGGTCGACGGCATCCCGGAGAACGGCTCGTCGCAGGGCATGACCTGCGTGAAGGGCCGGTTCGGCCTCGACTTCGTGCACGCCGAGGACCGCCTGAGCCAGCCGCTGGTGCGTCGCGACGGCGAGCTGCAGCCGGCGAGCTGGGACGAGGCCCTTGACGTCGTCGCTTCGCGCTTCGCCCAGTCGCTCGGATCGTTCGCCGGCATCGCCTCGGCGAAGGCGACGAACGAGGACGGCTACGTCGCGCAGAAGTTCGTGCGGGCCGTGATGGGCACGAACTCGATCGACCATTGTTCGAGGCTGTGTCACGCGCCCTCGGTCGTGGCGCTGATGGAACAGGTCGGGTCTGGCGCGACCAGCAACTCGTACGAGGACTACGACTACGCCGGCACGCTGCTCGTCGTCGGCGCGGACGCCGGGCAGAACCACCCGGTCGTCGCCTCGAGGCTGCGCCGGGCTGTCGAGGACCGTGGGGCGGCGCTCGTGGTCGTGAACCCCGTACGCATCGACCTCTGCGATGTCGCCGAGGTCCACCTGCAGCCGAAGCCCGGCACGGACGTGGCCGTCTTTAACGCCATGGCCCATGTGATCCTCGAAGAGCAACTCTGGGACGAGACGTTCGTCGCGGACCGCACGGAGGGCTTCGACGCCTGGGAACGTGTCGTGCGACAGGTCACGCCGGAGCTCGCGGAGGAGATCTCCGGCGTCCCGGCAGCTGACATCCGCCTCGCCGCCAGGCTCTACGCCCGGCCCCGGCCCTCGGCGGCCGGCGAGCCTCGGGGCTCGTGCCTGATCTGGGGCATGGGCGTCACGCAACACACGATGGGGTCGGACAACGCCCGCTCGCTGATCAACCTCGCGCTGCTGTGCGGTCAGGTCGGTGGCTTCGGCAACGGCATCTCGCCGCTGCGCGGGCAGAACAACGTCCAGGGCTGCAGCGACTCCGGCTGCCTGCCCAACATCCTCCCCGGCTACGAACCCCTTGATGGTCCAGCGAACGCGAAGTACGCGGCGGCGTGGGGCGCCGAGATCGACCCCGAGCCGGGCCTGCAGTCGACGGCGATGATCGAGGAGATGCTCGCAGGCCGTCTGAAGTCCCTCTACGTGATCGGCGAGAACCCGCTGATCAGTGACCCCTACCTCGCGCACGCCCGCGAGGCGTTCGAGTCGCTCGACTTCCTCGTCGTGCAGGACATCTTCATGCACGAGACCGCACAGGTCGCCGACGTGGTGCTGCCTGCGACCTCGTTCGCTGAGAAGGACGGCACCTTCACGAACAGCGAACGTCGCGTCCAGCTCGTGCGACCGATCGTGAGCGCGCCGGGCGAGTCGCGGCACGACTGGGACATCACGCAGGAGATCGCGCGGCGTGTGCTGCGCATCCTGGAGCGTCCCGCCGAGGGCTTCGAGCACGACTCGGCGTCCTCGATCTTCGACGAGATGACGTCGCTGATGCCGATCATCGCCGGGCTGTCACATGACCGTCTCGACGCCGAGGGAGGGATCCAGTGGCCGGTGCCCGAGGCCGGCCACCCGGGGACGCCGCGGCTCTTCGAGGACGAGTTCCCGCGCGGCCGGGGCAAGTTCGTCCCCGTCGAGCAGGGTCCTCCGGCGGCCGAGCTGCCCTCGCGGCGGTTCCCGTTCACGCTGATCACGGGCCGCACGCTGTACCACTGGCACACCGGCGTGATGACGCGCCAGGTGCCCGGCCTGCTCGCGACGATGCCGGTGGTGACGGTCGACATGCACCCCGACGACGCGGAACGCCTGGGCTACACCGAAGGCGACGACGTTCAACTCGCCTCGCGCCGAGGCGAGATCGTGGCGCGGCTGCACCTGGTCGACCGCATGCGCCGCGGGGAGCTGTTCGTGCCGTTCGTCCAGCTCGAGGGCGAGGCCGCCAACGTGCTCACGAACGACGCACTCGACCTGCCCTCGGGCATCCCGGAGTACAAGTCTTGCGCCGTCCGAGTCGAGGCGCCGGGCACGCCCTCGAGGCAGGGGCGCGGGCCGGGAATGCAGCGCAAGGGCGCAACGCCGATCGGCCCGCCCGCCTAGATCTCGTAGCGCCTCGTACGCACGAGGATGCCGGCGGCGACCGATACCAGCGAGATGATCAGTGCGCCGAAGAAGGCAGACCAGAAGCCGTCGATGGTGAAGTTGAGGCCGAGCTGGCCAGACACCCACGCCGTCGCCCCCAGCAGCGCCGTGTTCACGACGAGGGCGAAGAAGCCGAGCGTGAGGATGATCAGGCAGAACGAGACGAGGTAAGCCAGCGGCCTCAGCAGCACGTTCACGATCGCGAAGATCGCGGTCGCAACGACGAGCGCCTGCCAGTCGTCGATGTCGATCCCCGGCACGATCGCGGAGGCGAGAAAGAGCCCGGTGGCGTTGATGATCAGGCGCCGGATCAGTGTCGAAGGTTCGAACTCGTTGCGCATGTCCCCGCCGCGGTACACGAAAGCGCGGCCACGTCGACTCATCGCAGTCCTCCATGCACCCCCGGGACCGCCGCAGGGTATCGCATCGGCGGTTGGCGGCAGCGCTCGATCGCCTAGAATGCGCCCGCTTTGAGCAGCACAACGAGGAGCACCGCACCCGAGGAGAACGCCGTCCATGCCCAAGTACGCCCTCTACGAGAAGTCAGGCCATGTCGTCACGATCACGATCAACCGCCCGGAGGTGATGAACGCCCTCCACCCGCTGGCCTCGAGCGAGTTGTCGGGCATGTGGGACGACTTCCAGAGCGACGATGACGCCTGGGTGGCGATCCTCACCGGCGCGGGCGCTCGTGCCTTCTCGGCCGGCAACGATCTAAAGGCGACGGCCGGCGGCACCGGCCGCATCGCGGGCGGCGGTCCGATCCGGGGCGGCTTCGGCGGGATCACCGAGCGCTTCGACCTCTACAAGCCAACGATCGCGGCGGTCAACGGCTGGGCCATGGGCGGCGGCTGCGAGATGGCGCTCGCCTGCGACATCATCATCGCCTCCGACAACGCGCAGCTCGGCCTGCCGGAGCCTCGTGTCGGACTGGCGGCGCTCGCCGGTGGTGTGCACCGCCTGCCGCGGCAGCTGCCCGAGAAGATCGCGATGGGCATGATGCTGACGGCCAAGCCGATCGACGCTGCCGAGGCGTATCGGCTCGGGCTGGCCAACGAGGTCGTGCCGCAGGACCAGATCATCGAGACCGCTAATCGCTGGGCCTCGGAGATCCTGGAGTGCGCGCCGCTATCGGTGCGCGGTACGAAGGAGGCGGCTCGCACCGGCCTTGACCTGCCGCTCGAGTCGGCGATGCGGCGCTCCTACACGTGGCTGCAGCGTCACATGGCCTCCGCCGATTCGAAGGAGGGCCCGCTGGCGTTCTCGGAGAAGCGGCAGCCCGACTGGAAGGGCGCGTAGCGCGCTTCCAGATCCCCTCGACAGTTCGAGGCTCAGCCAGCGCCGCCGGCCGCCTCGCCATTTCCGCCGCTGGCGAGGATCTCGATGTGCTCGTCGTAATGGTCGAAGGTGTTGCCGCCGACCGGGAACCAGAGGACCGCGTCCTCTTCGATCCATGAGTAGCGGCCGACCTCGTTGAGTTGCTCGTCACTGAGCCCCTCGACGAGGGCGATCGCGGCCTCGAACGTCTGATCGAACTGAAGCCACGCCTCGGCCAGAGGCGTGCCACGATTGGCGATGAAGTCGCGCTCGTTCAGCTCGTCGATCTGGTCGAAGGTGAACCCTGGCTCGGGGCGCACGACCTCGCGCCCGCCGGCTTCGTCGGCCATCCAGCCGAGCAGCCGGCGATGCCAGACCGCGATGTGCATGAGGTGATCCGAGGCCGTCCAGCCCATCGGCCCCTCTGCTGTCTCGTCTTCGGCGGCCAGCTCCTCGAGGGCAGAGCGCAGGTCCGCTGCGCGGGCGCGGATCAGCTCGAGGCCGTCTTCACGCGCGAGCGGCAGTTGCGGGAAGGCCATCGACCGGCGCTCCGCTAGACCTCGTCGAGGTCGACCGCTCGCCCCTCAGTGCGGGAGCGGTAGACCGCGTCGGTGACGCGCATGTAGTGAACGCCGTCCGTGAAGTTCGTCAGTTCGACGGGAGCGCCATCCCGGATCGAGTCGACGAAATCGGCTTCGACACGCCACTCGCCGGCCGTGCCCTCGTCCGGTTCGAGGTCGGCGAGTTCCTCGCCCAGCGCCGCGAACTGCATGCGGTCGCCCATCTGCCAGTGCAGGGTGCCGTTCGACCCGTAGATCGAGATGCCGTTGCCCATCGCGGCGTGCAGCGTCGTGCCCACGCGGTAGGCGACCCGTCCGCCGCGCTCGAGCTGGGCGAGCACGCCCAGGCTGTCGGGCACGTCCGGAGCGCGCTCCTCGCCGGTCTCGGCATCAATCCTCGAGCTCACGAACGTCGCGCCGTCGGCCATGACGCGCGAGATCGGGCCGAGCCAGCGGCTCACCACCTCGGCGACGATGCCGAACATCATCGTGTTGTTGCCGGAGTAGTCGCGGCGTTCGCGCCAGTGCAGCGGCTGGTCGGCTAGGCTCTGGCCGCTCAGCAGCGAGACATGCGCCTCGCGGATGTCACCGAGCGAGCCGTCCGAGACCAGTCGCTGAATCGTGCGCCACGACTTGAGGTCGAACGGCGCCGGCACGATCTGTGCCACGAGGTCCGGGCGCGCCTCCGATGCCGCGAGCATCTCCCGCGCTTCGTCGGCGTTGGCGGCCATGCGCGCCTCGGTGAGGACGTGCTTGCCAGCCTCCAGCGAGGCGATCACGTAGTCCCGGTGGCGATAGGGCCAGGTGCCAATGGAGATCGCGTCGATGTCGTCGGCCGCGAAGAGGTCGCTCGGGTCATCAGTGACGCGGGCGATGCCGAACTCGTCGGCGACGCGCTGGCCGGATTCGAGCGAGCGGTTGCAGACGGCTACCACCTCGACATCCTCGATCGCCTGGAAGCCGGGGATGTGGCGTAGGCGCGTGTTGCCACCTGCGCCGATCAGGCCGATGCGGAGTGGGTCGGGCATCTCTGCTCCTCGGAGGTTGTGCCCTCGTCGCTGGCGCGTCGAGGTGCTGGCGACGCGTCGCGTCTAGAGATCGAGCACCGGGCGCGGCGGCAGCGGTTCCATCATGAACCCTCCCGCCAGGTCGCGCGTCGGCGGCATCGGCACCTCGATCAGCGCCGCGGCGTTCGAGGCGAGCGCGTCGCGTAGTGCGCCGCGCAGCTCGTCGGGGCCCTCGGCGCGCCACGCGGCCATGCCGAACGCCTCGGCCATCTTCACCATGTCGGGGTTGTGCAGGTCGGTTGCCATCACGTGACCGTTGTAGCGCATCGACTGGATGCGCTGGACGTTGCCGAAGGCATTGTCGTTGAAGACGATGGTGACCAGCGGGATCTGCTGCTGCACCTGCGTGGCCAGCTCCTGCACGTTGTACATGAACCCGCCGTCGCCGTTGATCGAAACGACCTTCTTGTCCGGGTTGCCGACCTGGACCCCCAGCGCCGTGGCGTAGCCGTAGCCGAGCGTGCCCTGATAGCCCGAGGTGACCAGCGTCCGAGGCTCGTAGACTTCGTACCCGCCGCCCTGCGACCAGTAGCCGACCTGCGTGCTCTCGCTGACGAGGATGCCATCATCGGGCAGCTCTTCGCGGATCACGGTCGCGAGGCCGGACTGCACGGGCGCGCCGTTCCACAGCTCGCGGCTGCGCTCCTTGAGCGCCGTCAGCTCCGCCTCACGTGACTCGCGGGCGCGGTTGTGCGCGGGCACCGCCTCGAGGAGCGCGCCGACCGCCTGCTTTGCGTCGGCGAGGATGCCCACATCGGGCGGGTAGTTGCGGCCGAGCTCCTCGTCGTCGATTTCGATCTGGACGACCTGGCCGTTGATCGGTGTTGGGCCGCCGAAGCCGGTGTTGCCGGCCATGAGGAAGCGCGAGCCGACGACGAGGATCGCGTCGGCGTTCGGGACGAGCTCCATCTGGGCGAGGCGTCCGGTCTGGCCGAGGTACTCACGGTCGCTGACAACCCCACGTCCGTTCGAGGACATCAGCACGGGGGCCTCGAGCATCGCGGCGAGCTCGCGGATCTCCGCCCAGGCCTCGGAGGACAGTGCGCCGCCGCCGGCGCAGATCACCGGACGCTCAGCTGTGCCCAGGAGTCGTGCCGCCTCCTCGACGCGGTCGGGGTCGGCCGGGTGCTCGACGGAGCGATCCCAGCTCTCGGGCTCGAGCAGGGTCACGTCGCCGATGGTGCCGAGCACGTCTGGCGGCACCTCGATCTCCACAGGTCGCGGCCGGCCCGTCTGCAGCGCCTTCGCGGCGCGACGCACCATGCCCGGGATCTCCTCGGGCGTGAGCGCGCGTTCGGCCTGCTTCACGACGGAGGAGATGGTCTCGAGCTGGTTGTTGATCTCGTGCAGGGCACCGGCGCCCTTGCCGATCTGGTCGGTGTTCACCTGCCCGGTCACCATCAGCACCGGCGAGGAGCAGGCGTACGCGGTCGAGAGGCCGGCTGCGGCGTTCAGCAGCCCCGGACCGGGCACGACGATGCTCGTGCCGATGCGACCGGTCGTGCGGGCGAAGCCGTCGGCCATGTAGGCGGTCGCCTGTTCGTGGCGCGTGTGCAGCACTTTGAAGTGATCGCGTTCCTCCCAGATGCCGTCGAAGAGGTAGTCGAGCTGGATGCCTGGCAGCGCGAAGAGAGTCTCGATGCCCTCGATCTTGAGCGACTGCGCGAGGGCCTGACCGCCGGTCATCTGCATCTGGGCGTCACTTCCGAGGTGTGTGCCGACGCACTCTACAGCATCGCCCGAGCAGCCGGCGCTGGCTTCATTGCACAAGAAAACGGGGCCGTGAGGCCCCGTTTCGAGTTCGATTCGAGCGCTGCGAGCGCCCTCGTTAGTTGGCTCCGCGCAGTCTCGGGTCGAGCTTGTCGCGCAGGGCGTCGCCCAGCATGTTGAAGCTGAAGACGGTCATGAAGATGGCGAGGCCGGGGAAGATCGCTAGGTGTGGCGCCCGGATCATCGACTCGCGCGCGTCGTTCAGCATGCGGCCCCAGCTCGGGTCCGGGGGCTGCACGCCGTAACCGAGGAATGACAGTGAGGACTCCACCAGCACGGCGTTGCCGACGAGGATCGAGGCACTCACGAGCACGATCGCGAAGAGGTTCGGCACGATGTGCCGCGCCATCACGCGCTGATTACTTGCGCCGAGCGCAGTTGCCGCCTCGACGAACTGCTCCTCGCGAAGCGCGAGGGTGACGCCTCGGATGGTGCGCGAGGCCCCAGCCGCGATGAGCAGGCCAAGCGAAATGATGATGGCCAGCTCGTCACCGTGGCCGGACCAGACCCCATCGAGGCGCGTCTGGAGCGTCTGGACGACGAGGATGATGAAGACGAGACCGGGAACGGCGATGCCGATGTCGATGATGCGCTGGAAGACGGTGTCGAACCAGCCGCCGTAGTATCCCGAGAGCACCCCGATCACAATCGAGAGCCCCTGGGCCACTATGACGACGCCGAAGCCGATGATGATCGACAGACGCGCGCCGTGGACCAACCTGGCGTAGACGTCGCGGCCGAGTTCGTCCCGCCCGAACCAGTTGCTGGTGCTGATCCCGTCCAGGCGGTCAGGAATCGACTGCTTCAGGGGATCCTGCGCTGCGAGCGGCGTAAACAAATCGGGTAAGACCGTCATGGCCAGCAGCATCACGACAAAGAACCCGCCGATCGCACCCATTGGGTAGATCCGCGTGAACCGCCAGAGCGAGCTAGACCAGCGGCTGTAGAACCGCTGTTCCGCCTCCTCTCGTATTCGTTGCTCTAGTCCTGCTTCGGCTGCGATGGTTAAGAGTACCTAATCCTAGGATTGAGCCACGAGTACGAGATATCGACGATTAAGTTGCCGAACAGGACGACCATCGCTGAGACCAGGTTGATCGCTTGCACGACGGGGAAGTCGAGCTGCTGGATTGATGCGAGGTAGTACCGACCCATCCCGGGGATCGAGTACACGGACTCGATGATGACGGACCCGCCGACGATGCCGGGGATGCCCAGGCCGATGACGGTGACGACCGGAATGAGGGCGTTTTTGAGCGCGTGCCGAACAATGACCACGCGCTCCTGCAGGCCCTTGGACCACGCCGTGCGGATGTAATCCTGCCGCAGCACCTCGAGCATCGCTGTGCGCGTGAAACGCATGATGCCGCCTGCGGAAGAGGCGCCGAGAATGATAGCCGGTACCAGCATGAACTTGAGGTTGGAGATCGGGTTGTCAGTGATGGTCACGTACACCGCTGGGGGGACGCCCCAGCGGAAGTAGCGCCCGGCCAGCGCGATCAGAATCAGCGCGATCCAGAAGTTCGGCGCTGCCAGCATGCCCACCGCAAATGAGCGGCCGACGTAGTCGGAGGCGGAGTTCTGGCGAATGGCGGAGATGATGCCGACGGGGATGCCGACGGCGATGGTGAAGAACAGCGCCAGCAGTCCGAGCTCGATCGTCACCGGCAGCCGGTTGGAGAGTTCGCTGGACACAGTCCGCCCGCTGATCAGCGATGTGCCGAGGTCGAAGCGCAGCAGGTCGCCCAACCACAGGACGTACTGTTTCGGAATGTTCTGATCGAGACCGAAGTCGGCCAGAATCGCCGCTCGGACCTCAGGGCTGGTTGAACCGAAGTCGCCCGCGATCAAGGCGACGATGTCACCGGGGACGAGCCGAACCATGACGAAGACGAGGAACGTCAGTCCGAACAGGGTGGGGATCATCAGCACAACGCGCCGAATGATGTACCGCTGCATGTGTGCTCCAGCTCCAACCAAGTGGTGTGATTAGTCGTTGAGCGCCCGTGGCCCTCACCGGACGGCCCTGGATGCCGCGAAGTGTACACGAATTCACGAAGGGCGAAAGCGAACGAGGCTTCCAGCCCCGCGGATGCTTGCATATCTGGCCCATAGCGCTCGTGTTTGCGACCGTGTTTCACCAACGCCCACGCCGAGTGCAGGTGGTCCCGAGCGGCTCACGGCGTGGGCGTAGTAGAGTCGAGTCGAGCGCCGGCGTGCGAGCAATTCGCGCCCACCGACGCGCCAGGGGAGCGGTGTAGCGCGTGTCCAGCACCGGCCTGTCCGGCGGTGGGAGCGGCGGTAGCCGCGGTGGCGAGAGCCTCCACGCGATCGTCCGCGCCCTCGGCTCGCTGCTCACGGCCCTCGGCGCGACGTCCGAGACCGCCGCGACCGCGGCTCCCGACGATGCTGCCGCCGAGGGCAATCGATCCGAGCTGATCTTCGAGGACGCTCGACGCCAGGCCTACGCCACGATCGACGAGGCGGTCGAGCGTGCGCGCGCGGTGGTACCCGCCAACCTCGGCGAGCTGACCGCACGACTGTCGCGCCTCGAGCAGCGCGTCGAAGCGATCGCGTCTCGTATCGGTGGCGTGCCGGCGAGTGCGCCGTCCGAGGGGGCGCGTGCTGCTCCCGTCGGCGCGACCAACGGCGCGTCGACCGACGCGTTCGAGCCGGGGCTCGGGTCGCTCCTGATCGCGGTCGGACCCGTCTCGGGGTTCCAGGGCCTGATGCGCGTGCAGTCAGCGATCGCCGGGGTGGACGCGGTCGACGAGGTCGCGATCGAAGGCTATGCGCGCAGCCAGGCAACCGTGCGGGCGTTGATCGGGGCGCCTCTGGAGCCACAGCGGGTGGCCGATGCGCTGGCGCGTGAGCTGGGACAGACGGCGCGGGTGCGCGAAACTTCGGCGGCGGAACGTCGAGTGACCATCGCGCTCGGCGAGTAACTGTGGTGGCATCGACAACAGCGGCGGGTCGGAACACAGGAGCGCGATGAACGAACAGCAAGCCCTGCAGCGCCGAGCGCGCCAGTTGAGTCTGTACGCACCGCTGCTGGCAGCGGTCACCATCGCCGTCCACCTGCTGCTGCTCAACATCGCTGGCGACGTCACCGTGCTGGTCGTGCTGCTTGACGCCGTGATCGGGGTGGTCGCGCTCGCCGTCGGATGGACCGCCATCGATCGCGTCAAGCTCTCACGTCAGCGCACGGCGGCGCTGGCTGTGCTGCCACGCGAGCTTGCCGCTCCTCGATCGATAGAGGTGGCGACGCGCGACGCCGTGGAGGCGCTCGAACGCGCAGGGGTCGCAACCGCAGCCGCGGTCGGCCTGGCCGGCAGTGCCAGCGGCGAGATGCGCCTGGCGGCGGCCATCGGCTTCCCCGAGGGCTTCGAGGATTCGGCGGAGTTGCTCACCCTGCCCCGCCCCATCGACCCCGCCGTGGCTGTCGAGGATCCGCTCGATCACGCCTGGGCCCGCGCCCTCGATGGGTTGCGCCGGGCTGGCGACGTCACCGCCGCGGCGCCGCTCGCGGTAGGAGGACAGAGCCTCGGCCTGCTGATGCTGACCGCACCCGGCGACAGCGTTCTCGACGTCCCGCTCGTGGCCGCCCTCGCGGAGCAACTCGCGGGCATCGTCGATCACGCCGCGCCGAGCGTGAGCAGGCCCTCGAGGATCAGGAGGAGCGCCGTACCGAGTTCATGTCAGCCATCTCCCACGAGATCCGGACGCCGCTGACCTCGATCCAGGCGTTCGCGGAGATCCTCAGCCTCAACCCCGCCAACCTCGAGCCCGGTGCGGCGGACCTCGTGCAGTCGCTGTCAGAGGCGGTGGACCGGCTTCGCTCACTCGTGGACGAGCTGATCGAGGTGGGGCGCGGCATGGAGGTCGACGAGCGCGCGGAACTGCGCCCGCTCGATGTCGGTGCGCTGCTGACCTCGGCCATATCAGTTGTGCGCCCGGCGGTCGTGAACCGCGAGCAGCGATTGACTGTTGATCTGCCGCCCGCCCCGTTGCTCGCCTCGGCGGACGATCACTACCTCCGGCACGTCGTGATGAATCTGCTCTCGAACGCGAACCGGCACACGCCGCGCGGCGGCTCGATCCTCGTGCGGGCCGGCGTGCCGTCCGAGGGTCGCGTCCGCATCGAGGTGACCGACAGCGGCCCCGGGATCGAGCCGGGGGACCGGGAGCGCATCTTCGAGGCGTACTACCGCGTGCACCGGCAGGGCACGGCGGACGTACCCGGCGCCGGGCTCGGGCTGGCCATCGCCCGGCGGTTCACGGAGCTGCAGGGAGGCCGCATCTGGGTCGATGCTGCGAATGCGGATGGCAGCGGCTCCCGCTTCAGCGTCGAGCTCGATGCTGCGTCGGTCCCGGCGCCCGCGGCCGAACCGACGATCACCATGCCCCCAGCCGAAGCCTCGACGACCGCCGGGTCCGCACCCCCGGCGTAGCGCTCATGCCGGGCGAGCGATGCGATAATCGGAGCTCATGCATCTCGCCCACCTCGAACTGACGAACGTCCGCAACTTCCGGCGGCTCGACCTGCACCTCGAGCCGGGGGCGCATGTGATCGTCGGTGACAACGCGGAGGGCAAGACCAACCTGCTCGAAGCGGTGGCGCTCCTCGCGACGGCGCGCACCATCCGGGGCGGCGCGGATGGCGACATCATCGCCTGGCCCTCGTTGTACGACGATCCACTGCCGGCAGCGCGCTTCGTCGCGGAGCTGGCACGCGCGGACGGCCCCGCGAGCGTCGAGATCACGGTGATGGCCACGCAGCCAGTCGCGGAGGCGCCGCCCGACGAGGCGCCGCCCACCCCTCGCACGTCGCGACGGTTTCGTGTGAACGGCGTTGCGCGACGCGCCTCGGACCTGATCGGCGTGCTGCGCGTCGTAATGTTCGCGGCGAACGACCTGCGCCTGGTGGACGGCCCACCGGCAGGCCGCCGGCGCTACCTCGACATCACGATCTCGCAGCTGGACGCTCAGTACGTGCGCGCGGCCCAGCTCTACGGGCGTGTGCTGCAGCAGCGCAACTCGCTGCTGCGTCGCATCCAGGACCGGCGTGGGCAGCCGGACGAGCTCGACTTCTGGGACGACGAACTCTCGTCGAGCGGGGCGGAGCTGCTCGCTGCACGCGCCTCGACGCTGCGCGAGCTGGGCGAGACGGCAGCCGTGCGCTACGCCGACCTGGCGGCGGGCGAGGCGTTCGAGGTCTGCTACCGGCCGGCAGTGCCGGAAGAGGTGCAGCGGTCGCTCTTCGAACATGACCTTCAGGCGCGCTTCCGCGCGGCGCTGGAGGCGGGCCGGCGCGACGACATCTATCGCGGCCAGACGCGCATCGGTCCCCACCGCGACGACATCGAGTTCCGCATCGCTGGCCGCGACGCCGGCGTGACCGCCTCGCGAGGTCAGCAGCGCACGGCGGCGCTGGCCCTGCGCATCGCCGAGGTGGCGCACTCGACGAAGCGCACGGGCGACCCGCCAGTACTGCTGCTCGACGACATCTTCTCCGAGCTCGACGAGCATCGCCGCGAACGCGTCCTCGCCGTGGCGCACGGCGCCGACCAGGTGCTGATCACCACGCCGGACGCTGATCGCCCCTCCGGACGCGAGCTGCCCGGCGCTCGCCGCTACCGCCTTGAGACGGGCGAGTTGACGCCGATCGAGGGCTAGGACCTAGCGCGAGAACAGCGGGTTGTCGCCTGCGGGCATGACCATCTGCACCGCGCTCGGTTCGACCGAGAGCGTGAGCGGCGCGGCGGGGCCACAGACGCCGATCGGCTCGCCGTCCACCTGCACCGCCAGCTCGCCGCTGGGGCGCACCTCGAGCAGGGACGCACGGCGGTAGCCGACGCCCGACACGCGGCGGTGGTCGAGGCCGCCTCGTATCGCGCCGAACGTCTCGCGCAGCAGCCGCCACGGCCGAGCGATGGCGCGACCTTCGTCGAGGAAGCTGACCACGTCGAGGTAGCCGTCGTCAGCGACCGCGCCGCCGGTGATCCGCGCCAGACCGCCGTAGAGGCGCGTGTTGCCCGCGATCAGCTGGACGAGCCTGACCGTCTCCGAGCGTCCGCTGATCGTGACCGTCGTCTCGACACCTCGGGCGCCGAAGACCGCGCGCAGCGAGGGCCAGGCGAAGGCGAAGCGTCCGAGGCGGCGCTTGGCTTCGGGCGCCTCTTCGACGGCCCGCGTGACCGCGGCGTCCAGGCCGACGCCGCACATCAACGCAAAGCGACGGGGCACACCCTCGATCGTTGCGACGCCGAGGTCGAAGGGGCGGCGTACGCCATCCGCGAGCAGTGCAAGCGCCGCTTCCGGGTCGGCGGGGATGCCCGCCTCCTGCGACCAGACGTTGGCGGTGCCCGCCGGGACGAGGGCGACGACCGGCGGTGGCGCGCCCTCCACTCGGTCGACCATGGCGAGGCCGTTCAGCACCTCGTTGAGCGTCCCGTCGCCGCCGCAGGCAACGACCACCTCAACGCCACGCTCGAAGGCGGCGACGGCGAGCTGCGAGGCGTCCCCCGCCGCGGCCGTCTCCTCGATCGTGACGCGCCAGCCGCGCGCCTCGAGCGGGCGCACGGCTGCCTCGAGGATCGCGCGGCCGGGGGCATGACGCGCGTTGGGGTTGGTGATCAGCGCGGCGGTGCGGGGTTCGGTGCCGGGCTCGTTCGACATGCCTCGATGCTAGCGCCGCGGCGGATCTGGGTCGCGGCTGGGCGTAAGGCCCACCTTCGGTAGACTCGCTGCACGCCTATACCGCCCGGCGAGGAGCCCCGATGATCGACATCCTGCGCATCGACCACTTGAGCCTGGCCGTCGAGGATCTCGACGCCGAGGTCGAGTTCCTCAAGTCGTTCCTCGGCTTTCGCCCCGCCGGCCCGTCGTTCGACAGCAACGATGGCTTCATCGGGGTCAACATGGATGTACCGGGGACCTCCGGTGTGGGTTTCGAGGTGCTCGAGCCCTCCGGCACGGACTCCTACCTGCAGCGCTTCCTCGACGGCCCGCACGGGCCGGGGCTGCACCACCTCGCCTTCCAGGTCCGCGATGTCGATGCGGCGAACGAGGCGATTCGCGCGACCGGGTTCGAGCCCTGGGGGGACAGCGGGGCTCGTGGTGAGCACGGTCCCGAGCGCGTCTCCTACATCCACCCCGCACGCGGCGGCCACGGGTTCCTGTTCCAGCTCTTCGGCGGAGAGACATGGCATCACGCCGAGCCCTTCGAGGACACGGCTGAGACCACCCTCGGCATTATCGCCTTCAACCACATCGCCCACGCCCACCCGAGTCGCGAAGACCTGGGCGACTGGTACGAGCAGCTGCTGGGCTTCGAGACGGTCTACCGCTCTCCGGCTGATCGCGCGGACATGGTGGACTTCGCCACCCGCGTCCTGGAGGCGCCGACGGAGCAGATGCGCGTCGAGATCATCCAGCCGACGAAGCCGGAGTCGTTCCTCGAACGCTTCCTGGAGCGACGGGGACCCTCGGTGCACCACCTCGCCGTCGAGGTGGGTGACTGGGACCGCGCCATCAACGCCTGTCTGCACCACGAGATCCCGATTTTTGGTGACAGGGCGAGCGAGACCGATGGCGTGTCCTGGCGCGAGGCGTTCATCCACCCCCGCCACACGGGCGGCATCCTGCTGCAGTTCTTCTGGCAGGCTGAACCCGGCGTCTGGATCTAGCCGGCGCTAGTCTCCATCGCTCTTCGCGGCCGCCGAGAGCTGCTCGATCGCGTCGCGCTGGCCGTAGAGCATGAGCCGGTCGCCCTCGGCGAGGAGCGTGTCGCCGCTCGGCCCGATCGTGAAGCGACCGTCGTGATGTTCGAGGCCGAGGACGTGTACGTTCGGGAGCGGTCCGTACGCCTCCGCGATCGTTTGGCCGGCGAGGCCGACCCGATCGTCGGCGACGAGGAACTCGGCGAGCAGGCTGTCGTCGTCGGGTGCGCCCCCGCCGGCGAGGTGGTCGACGAAGTCGACGAGCATGGGGTGCGCCGCCTGTAGCGCCATCCGACGCCCGTCGATGCGGTACGGCGAGACCACTCGGTTCGCGCCCGCCGAGGTCATGCGCTGCTCCGCGGTGTCGCTGCCGGCGCGCGCGACGATGAACAGATCGGCGTTGAGCGTCCGTGCCGTGAGCACGATATAGGTGTTCCCCACGTCCGAGTCGGCAGCCGCGACCAGCGCCTGCGCACGCTAGACGCCTGCATCGACCAGCACTGACTCCTCCGTGGCATCGCCGTGGACGACGGGGATGCCCTCGGCGCGGGCGGTCGTGAGCTTCTCGTTGTCCTGGTCGATGATGACGTACGACTCGCCGCGCGCCGGCAGGTCGTTCACGACCTCGCGGCCCACCCGGCCGTAGCCACAGATGATGAAGTGGTGGTCCATGCGCCTCACCCTACGCGATGCCCGCTGCAGCCCAAGACGCTCCGCGAGCCCGCCCACGATCACGGTTTCGACCACTGCGGATGCGACGTAGAACATCAGCCCGATGCCCGTGAGGATGTAGACGATCGTGAAGATCTGCCCGCTTGTATCGAGCGGGCGTACCTCGTTGAACCCGACCGTGGAGATCGTCGTGACCGACATGTAGGCCGCCTCGAGCGTCGTGGCCCTCGACGAAGTCGTACCAGGCGGCGGCGCCGGCGATCAGCGCAGCGAGCGACGAGACGAGGATCACGAGACGCCGCACGTGCCCACCTCCGCTGCCCTGCCGAAGGCCCCCGGCGCTCTGTTCCCAGGCGGCTTAGCGCGCCGTCAGCTTGCGGCGCTTGTGCTGCACGTAGTCGACGAGCATGTACTCGCCGAGTTTGTCCGGCGTGCTGTAGAAGACACGCCCGCCGTTGATCTTGGCCATCTGGTTCACGAACTCCTTGAGGTAGTAGTTCCGGTCCAGCATGAAGGTGTTGATCGTGATGTCGGCCTCGGTGACCCGTTTCACTGCCTTCAGCGTTTCGCGGATCGTGACCGGGCTCGGCGGGTAGGCGAACTGCGAGCGGCCGTTCTCCAGGTGAGCGGTCGGCTCACCGTCCGAGATCATCAGGATCTGCCTCGACCCGAGGCGGTGCTTCGCCAGCAACTGCTCGGCGAGCATGAACGCGTGGTGCATGTTCGTGCCGAGCACCGACTCGTCCCAGCGGACGAAGGGCAAGTCCTGCGGCTTCAGCTCGCGAGCCTTCGCGGAGAAACCGATCACGTACAGCGAGTCGCGCGGGTACTGCTGCTTGATCAGGTTCTGCAGCGCCAACGCGACCTTCTTGGCCGCCTGGAATGACCCACGGAGGGCCATGGACCAGCTGAGATCCACCATCAGCACGGTCGCAGTCTGGGTCACCTGCTCGCTGCGGTAGATCTCGAAGTCGTCCGGCTCGATGTTGACCGGCGCACCCGGCCCCTCGCGTTGGAGGGCGTTCATGATCGTCTCGGCCATGTCGAGGTGGAACGGGTCGCCGAACTCGTAGGGCTTCGAGTCGTCCAGGCGCTCGCCGTGACGACCGACCTCGGGCAGCGGGTGCGTGCCGATGCCCTGGTTCTTCAGCTGCCGGTAGATCTCCTGCAGCGCGTTCTGCCCGATCATGCGGGTGCCGCGCGGTGTCAGCTCCCACTCGTCGCCGTCCTTGCGGATGTAGCCGGCGTTCTCCAGCACCTCGAGCAGCTGCTTCAGCTCATCGAAGGTGTCGACCGCGTCGTCGCCGAGCAGCTCGCGCAGCTGGTCGAGGTCGACCTGCTCGAGCTCGCCGGTGTACTGCGCACGCTCGAGGTCGCGCTCCAGGTCGTCGATGTTGTGCATCTCGTCCATGAGACGCATCGCCGCCTCGAAGTCGATGCCCTCGTCGCCGCGGAACGGGTAGGACTGGCTCTGGTCGCTGTTCGGGTTGAGGAAGTCGAGGTTCTGCGCGAGCTCCGACAGCTCCGCCTCCAGCTCCGGGTCGCCGAACTTGTCGGCCATCAGGCTCTGCAACTGCTGCCGCGTGTCTGACGGCATCGAGTCCATCAGCGACTGCATGGCCTGCATCTGCGCCTGCATCTGCTCGAGCAGCTCGTCGAGCGACTGCGGCGGGTTCTCGCCGAACATGTCGCCGTACTGCTGCATGAACGCGTCGAAGTCAGGCTCCTCGCCACGCATGCGCTGAGCCAGCATCTCGTTGAGGTCGCGGACCATGTCCTTCATGCGCTGCATGTCGCCGTCGGACATCTCTTCGACCATCTGCTCCAGGTCGTTGAAGAACGACTGGGTCATCTGCTGCCGGAGCTGTTCGACCAGCTCCTGGAACTTGTGCTGCGCCTCCGGGTTGAGGAATTCGTAGTTCTGCAGCGCCTGCATCTGGCCCGCCGGGTCCGGCGGCAGTTTGTCCAGGGCGTCGCGCTTGCGCTGCGCGATGCGCTCGAGCATCTGCTGGAACTGCTCCTCCTCGGTCAGCTCGCGCTCAGCCTCGCCGCCGCCCTGCGAGGGCTGCGACGGGTCGCCCGGCTGCTGACCGCCGGAGGGGCCCTGCGACATGTTGCCGGGCATCGCGCCGGACATCGGTGACTGCTGTTGGCCGGGCCTGCGCTGGCCGCCGGAGGGTTCGCCCTCGGCGTCGCCACCCTGGTCGCCTTCGCCGTCTACACCCTGGCCGTCTCCGGGCGGCGTCTGTTCCGCCTGGCCGGCGTCGTCCGGCGCGCTTGGTGGCTCGCCGATGCGGTCGTCGATGGTCGATCGCTCGAGCTCAAGGATCTCCTCGAGCTGCTGCCGGATGTCGTCGAGGATGCCACCGAGGTCGAACTGGTCGAGTCGCTGGCGGCGCTGCTGGCGCAACTGTTGGAGCAGATCGCGCAACCCCTGCATGCGGTCGCCCTGCGGCGAGCGCATACCGCGCTGCATGAGGTTGCGAAGCGCGTGCTGCAGGTCGCCGAAATTCATCAGGTCGTCAGAGAGCGCGTCCAGCACCTCGGACGCGTCGAGATCCGGGATTTCCTGCGTGCCGTCCCACTCGCTGTATCGATAGCGGAGCGCCATGGTGTCCCTTCGCGCCGGACGGTCCGGCTCGGTTCCCCAGCTCCTAGCCTCGGTAGACCGCCGGACCCGCGAGCGAGTCCTTGTTGAGGCGCTTGTTCAGGTGCAGCCCCTCAAGCACGAACTCGATCGTGGAGGCGCGCACGCCCGGGCGCTCGTCCTGGCTGAGCATGCCGATGGCGTCGCTGAGGCCCGGCACGTCTGTCACCAGCCGGTCGTAGTCGGTGGCGGGCATGGCCTCCCCGGTCTCGACGGAGAGCCCGGTCTTGAACGCCTCGACGATCAACTCCATGTCGGCGTCACCGCAGGTGCGGTTGAAGACGGCGACCACGGCGCCCTGGATCAGGCGCTCGATGATCTGCTGGTCCTTGCCCTCCTCGACGGTCTCGAGTTCGACCTTGCCCTGCAGTGCTGGCATGACGAACGGCAGATCGGAGACGCGAGGCACGACGTCGTCCTCGCCGAGGCGGATCGCCCGCCGCATCGCGTTGGCGAGCATCGCCTCGTAGTTGGCGACGGAGGCGCGCACGGAGACGCCCGAGCGCTGTGAGACGTCCGGCGAGCGCCGCGCGAGGCGCGTGATCTCGGCGACGATCTCGGTCATGAAGTCGGGGACGACGACCGTGAAGTCGTCGCTCGCGAAGTGCGTGCCCTCCTGCTCCATGATCGCGACCTCGTGCTCGATCGACTCGGGGTAGTGCGTCCGGATCTGCGAGCCGTAGCGGTCCTTGAGGGGCGTGATGATGCGGCCGCGGTTCGTGTAGTCCTCCGGGTTGGCGGTGGCGACGATCATCACGTCCAGCGGGAGCCGCACCTTGTGGCCGCGGATCTGGACGTCACGCTCCTCCATCACGTTGAGCAGTCCGACCTGGATGCGCTCGGCGAGGTCCGGGAGCTCGTTGATCGCGAAGATGCCCTTGTTCGTGTGCGGGATCAGGCCGTAGTGGATCGTCAGCTCGTCCGAGAGGTAGCGGCCCTCGGCGACCTTGATCGGGTCCACCTCGCCGATCAGGTCGGCGATCGTGATGTCGGGTGTCGCGAGCTTCTCGCCGTAGCGTTCGTCGCGGTGCTGCCAGGTGATCGCGGCGTCGTCGCCCTGCTCATCGAGGATCATCAGGCCCTGCGGCGTGATCGGCGCGAAGGGGTCCTCCGGGATCTCGCAACCGTCGAGGAGCGGCGTCCACTCGTCGAGCAGCGAGGTGAGGCTGCGGATGATGCGCGACTTCGCCTGCCCGCGTTCGCCGAGGAGGATGACGTCCTGTCCGGAGAGGATCGCGTTCTGCAGCTGCGGGACGACGGTCTCCTCGTACCCGACGATGCCGGGGAAGATGTCCTCGCCGCTTCGGAGCTTGGCGATCAGGTTGCGTCGGAGTTCTTCGCGCACAGACACCGGCTCGAAGCCAGAGGCTTTGAGCGCTCCCACGGTGGTTGGTCGGTCGTTGGACAAGGTGATCTCCTCCTGCCGCGGTCAGTATACCCGCAGCCGATGGCCGCTCTCCGAGCGCCGGGATGGCCGACACGGTACGCGGAGTCGTGCCTGAGCGCGTCCACGAAGCATCAACGGTTTGCCACGGTCGCGCACGAACGCTACCGGCGCGGGGGGAGGAGTCGCGGCGCGCGCCGCCAACGGAGCACCTCGCGTTCGCGAGGTGCTCCAAGGGGGTCTCTTGGGTGTCGGGGTCGGCTTAGCTGGCCGCCTCGGCGCCGACACGGAGCTCCGGGCGGTTCACGAGCTGCTCGACCGCACGGCCGAGGCGCGAGTCACGCACGATGATCATGTCGGGGAGGTCGAGCAGGTCGCCCAGGGACACGTTCAGGGCGCCAGCCACGCCGACCAGGGTCGACAGCGGCAGGTCGCGCTTACCGTTCTCGTAGTTCGACAGGGAGGCCTGGGTAATGCCGGCTTCGCGGGCGACCTCAGCCTGGGACAGCTCTCGCTTCAGTCGCCACTCGCGAATGCGCTTGCCGACGGCGGTACGAATCTCGAAGCGCTCTTGCTTCGTCATGGACGGGGCTCCTCACTAGGTCAAGTGGTGGGAAAAAAACGGGGCAGTGCCTGCGCTCCACGTAGGCCCGTCCAAGGCGTTTCGGCAGGCTTGACACTTGTGCTCACAAGTTACAAGGATATGATGAATGTTGAGTTGAGGTGACGCAAGCCCCGTAATTACGAGGTTTTCCAAGGAACCGCTAAGACATAACAAAGAAGATTGCGGCGAAGGTTACTCAGGGCAGGACCTCGATCGTCGCAACCGCGCCGGTGGTCCAGAGCCAGTCCCAGCCCTCGTCGGAGGTCTGGAACCAGATGTCACGATGCTGCCCGGCGACCGCCGAGCCAGTGTCCGCACAGCGATAGATGCGCTCCAGCGGGTCGCCGAGGATGCGGAACTGCTGCCCGAGGTAGGCATAGGCGCACGCGGCGGCGCCCGGGTAGACGATCGTGCCGTCGCGCATCGCGCCACAGAACCCACCGCCATCGCCGGGCGGGTTGATCGAGTCCGGATCGTGCTCGCAGTAGTAGAACGAAATCGTCGTCCGCACGCGGTCGCCCGGCTGCTGCTCCGGCGGGTCCTCGATCGCCGCGGCGGCCGGTGGGGCCACGGTCCAGAAGCTCGAGGCCAGCGACGTGGTTTCGACCTCGGGTGGTGGGATCACGTCGTTGATGCGGAAGAAGGCGCCGGGGTCGGCGTGCATGAGCGGCCCGTCCGAGTTCAGTTCGAAGGGCGTCAGCACCAGCGCGGGTGCGGACTCGACCACCACGGTGGCGGAGATGTAGCCGCTGGCGGTCTCGGCGAGGTCCTGTCCGCCGATGGAGGCCGCCGGAGCCGGCTGCGTCAGCTCGGTCGCCGCGAGGGCGCTCGTCGGTGACGCACCGGGGTCGTCGGCTACTGCCCACGCACCGATGGCCACGGCCAGGGCCGTGGCGAGGGCGAGCAGTCCAGTCGCTGAGGCACGGAGGACGGCGGTCCGTCCGAAGCCGAGGCATGTGAGCATGAAAAGTGAGTATGGCAGCGATTCGGGGACGCGAACAGGGGTACGCGTCACCCTCGGCGGCTGAAGTTAGTCAGCGCCTAGGGCTGGCGGGCCCTCAATCCGGGATCTCGTTCGCCGGCTAACGGTCGCTCAGGCGAGCAGACCCTCGGCGCGCAGATCGTGGACGGCCGCGCGGAACGCGGCGACGGTCGCCTCCACCTCGGGCGGGCCGTGCGAGTCGGAGATCATGCCGCCGTTGCCCATCAGGTCAACGCCGTGGTTGAACAGCGCCCAGCGCAATGGCCGCAGCAGGTCGTCCACCACGCCGCGCGGCTCCTCGTCGAAGTCCCACCCGGTGCCCCCAGGGATGGGCGCGCCGTAGCCGAGGTTGAAGTGCCACATGCTCGACACCGCCCAGGCGGAGCCGGGGACGGAGTCCTCGCGAAAGTAGGCGTTGAGCGCGGCGACGATGTCCACGCCGAAGGCGTCGGCCAACCGGCAGGGCGCGCCATCCTCGATGATCTGGAGCGCGGCCAGGCCGGCCGCCGCCGAGGCGGGATTGGCGTTGAACGTGCCCTGGTGCGAGACCCGCTGCTTGGAGTTCCACTCCGGGTCGCCCTCGCGCAGCTCGAGGAAGGAGATGACGTCGTCACGGCCGACGACGCAGCCGCCCGGCAGCCCGCCGGCGACGATCTTGGCGTGCGAGGAGAGGTCGGGCATGACGCCCCAGCGCTCCTGAGCGCCGCCCGGCGCGGCACGGAAGCCGGTGATCACCTCGTCCATGACCATGAGCGTGCCATGCTCGCTGGTGAGCCGGCGGATCTCTTGCAGGAACTCGGGCGCCATCGGATGCGAGCCCCAGTGCGCGCCGGTCGGCTCCATGATCACTGCAGCGACATCGCGGGCGCTCAGCGCCTCCTGCAGGGCTGCCACATCGCCGTCCGGCAGGATCGTCAGCGCATCGTAGAAGCCCTCCGGCACCCCGACCGAGTGCGGGTGCGGGTCGTCCTGGCGCGTGTGGCCGACGACGAGGTCGTGCCAGCCGTGGAAGTGGTTTTCGAACTTGATGACGCGGTCGCGGCCGGTGTAAGCGCGCGACAGTCGCAGCGCCATCATCGTCGCCTCGGTTCCGGAGGAGGTGAAGCGCACCCGCTCCGCACACGGCACCATCTTGATCACCTGCTCGCCCCACGCGATTTCGAGGTCGTGTGAGCTGCCGAAGTGCGTGCCCCGCTCGAGGGCGCTGCGGACGGCGTCCATCACCTCCGGCCGGTTGTGGCCCAGCAGCAGCGCGCCGTGCCCGCCGATGTAATCGACGTACTCGTTGCCATCGACATCCCACTTGCGCGGCCCCTGGGCGCGGTCGACGTAGATCGGGAACGGCTCGAAGGCGCGCGCGTCGTGCGTGACGCCGGAGGGGAAGACGGCGCTGGCTTGCTCGGCGAGCCGCCGCGAGCCGCCGTGCATGGCTTCGAAGGTCTCGAGGATGCTGCTCATCGTCCGCTCCTGCCTCGACGCGCCGCCCGGCTGTTAGCGTACCAACGAGGATCGCAACTGCACGCAGTGATCCAGTGAACGGACGCAGCGAGGGAGACGACGATGGCTGAACGACTGAGCGACGACCAGATCGAGGCGGCGCTGGGCGACCTCGACGGCTGGGCACGCGACGGCGACAAGATCGTGCGCGAGTTCCAGTTCGGCGACTTCGTCGAGGCGCTGGGGTTCATTACCCAGGTCGGCGTGCTGGCCGAAGGCATGAACCACCACCCGGAGCTGTTCAACGTCTACAACCGCGTCCGCATCGAACTCTCGACGCACGACGCAGGCGGCATCACCGACCTCGACGTGGAGCTGGCGACGAAGGTCAGCGCGCGGGCGTAGCCCGCTGGGAAGGAGCGCCGGATGGCGGCGCTCGTCGGCATCGGGATGCTCATCGGCGGCCTCTTCTTCATCACCGTGCCGATCAAGCGTGGGTGGCTGCGCCATGGCTGGGTGCGGGCGCTCGTCTCGGCGTTCGTGCTCTCCACCATCTGGACGATCGGGCTGTACACGACCTAGCACCCGCCCTACTGCAGCGGCAGCGGTGGCTGCCACCAGCCGGGGCGCGTGCTGACCTCGATCGTGTCGATCCACTTCACCCACGCGTAGCCGCGGTGGCTCGGGGCGACGAGGCGGAGCGGTGCGCCGTGCGCGGCGTTGAGCGGCGCGCCCTCGACGTGCGTGGCG
The DNA here is from genome assembly GCA_965226785.1 of Dehalococcoidia bacterium. Taxonomy (GTDB): domain Bacteria; phylum Chloroflexota; class Dehalococcoidia; order UBA2979; family UBA2979; genus CBDDEC01. The sequence goes on along the minus strand of CBDDEC010000003.1, from coordinate 85,898 downwards.
AGCAGCAAGCGGTCCGTGTCGTCGACGTCGAAGCGGCGGTCGTAGCCGGTGACGGAGGCAACGCGAACGCTCGACGCCGCCTCGGTCAGGCCGGCCGTTTCGAGCAGGATGGCCAGCGGCACGCCGGACCAGTGCTGCACCGTGTACCAGCCGCCGGTGCAATCGAGCGTCGCCTCGATCTTGCCAGGGATGAGCGTCGCGAGGTCGGCCAGCGACAGCGTCAGCTCCTCCCGCACCTCGCCTCGCACGGTCAGCCGCCACGAGGTGCGATCGACGCTCTGTCGCGTGTCGGACAGCCAGTTCGTCGTTGGGTGGGCATTGCCAGCGAAGCTCTCCTCCTCGCGAGATCCCGTGAACCGGCGGTCTCCACCGCGCAGGTCGAGGGCGTCCGAGGCGACCTCGGTCGTGCGCCAAGCGAGCGCGCCGGTGCCCAGCAGGGCGAACGAACGCAGCGCTGCGCGTCGTGAGATCAGGTCACCACTGCGCGGGGTGACCCAGCGCTGAGTCAGGTGCTGCACGAGGAAGGGCGTCAGCAAGAGCGCGAGGATGACGTGCAGCGTCAGCCCGGGCGTGCGCCCGAACAGCGGCACGGGCAGCCTGGGCAGTCCGAACGCCGACCAGGCGAGGCCGCTGCCGAGCGCGCCGAGGAACAGCAGCCCGAACACCGCGGGCGCCAGCGCCCACGCGCCGAAGCCTCGACGGCCGAACGAGGCGACGACGACGCGCCACTTCCAGACGACGAGCGCCGCCAGCGCGAAGCCGCCGACCGAGTGCGCCCAGAACACCCACCGCCACCCGGGCGTCCCGACAAGGAACGACCACACGCCCGAGACCAGCTCTGCGGTGAGCAGCACGAGGATCGTGAGGTTGGTAGCGCGCGCTGACATCGACCGCTTCCTCTGGGTGAGCCAAGATCTCGGCCGGCCATCGTTTCCGGAGGCGTAACCTAGAGGCACCCTCTCCGCGGCGACCGGAGGATCGCGCATGACGCTTGAAACGATAACGCTTCGTCTTCCGGCAATTCACTGCAGCGGCTGCGCCAACACGGTGGGCAAGGTGCTCGAGCGAGCTGGCGCCCACGTCGAGGCCACGGACCTCGACAGCAAGTCCGTGCGCGTGGCGTTTGATCCAGGCGACGTGACACTCGAGCAGCTCAAGTCCGCGCTGGAGGCGATCGGCTTCCCGCCGAGCGAGGGCGACGAGGGGTAACGATCGCTTGCGTGTCGGGGATCGGTCGACGTTGTTCGGGTTGGCGCTCGGTCTCACCGGCGGTATCGCCCTCGCGACCGCATTCTGGACCACAGGCCTCGTCGACGGCGCATACGTCGCAGACCTGCAGAACCGCCTCGACACCGCTCAGACAGGCCCCGGGCTAGCGATCGGCGTGCTGATCGCGTTCGCGGTCGGTGCCTCGATGGTCGTGCTTCCCTGCGGCTTCCCCGCAGTATTCGCGGTCCCGGCCATCGTCGAGCGGGAGCCGAACAGCAGGCGACGGCTCCGGGCGCTCGCGGCGTTCGGGCTGGGCGGAGTCCTGCCGCTGGCGGTGGTCGGCCTCGCGCTGGGACTCGCCGGCGACGCCATCTGGGAACTGCTGCGGGACGCAGAGTCGCGGAAGATCTTCGCCGTCGTCGTCTACTCGATGGTGGGCGCGGCCGCGATCCTGTACGCGCTCACCGAGTTCGGGCTCTGGCATCTCGAAGGCGCACTCGCCCGCTTGAGCGGGCCCGCGCTACCGGGCGAGGACGCTCCCGCCCGTCGAGCCCTGGTGCTGGGAGCCACGTTCGGCAGCGGAATGGGGATCGCCTGTCCGATGCCGACCTACTACGCGTTGATCGGCTGGACCGTCGTGGCGGCGTCTCCGTGGTACGGGGCGCTGTTGCTCGGTGCCTACGGCCTCGGCAGAGTGCTGGTCCCGATCGTTCTCGGGCTAGTCATGGTCGCTGGCGCCAGCCGGCGAGTGGTCGCGCAACGCCTGGCAACTGTGCATCAACAGACGCGGTGGAGCTCTGGCGTCGCGATGTCAGGACTCGGTGCGTTCTTGATCGCCCTGTTCGGCGTGTTCCTCGGCGGCAGTTTGCTCTAGCGGGGCGTCACGAGGCGCGGCGCGATCCCCTCGCCGGCGTCCCGACGAGCAACGACCACACGCCTGACACCAGCTCCGGTGAGCAGCACGAGGATCGTGAGGTTGGTGGCGCGCGGTGACATGGGCTTCGGATGCTAGCGGGCGAGGTCGGTCACCTGATCGGGGAGCCTCGTGCGCGACTCGACGAACTGCGCCGGCGTCCAGTCCGGCGTAAGCGGAGCGAGAGCTTCGACGGTGCGCTCCGACGCCGGGTCGAGCGTCAGCATGATCGCGTCCCACGAGTCCCACCAGGCGTAGCGATCATCGCGATCACTATGGTTCCAGGAGCGGGCCACCGAGCGCGATGTAGTAACGCTCCCGGCTCGCCTCCGTCGGGTCGTCAGCGTGCCAGGCGCCGAGGAGCGCCGGCGGGGTCGCGAACATCGGTGTGAGGATCCGCCTGAGGCGGGCGATCTCGATCGGGAACAGCGTGATCCGATCCAGCCAGACCGCCTCGTACGACCGCTCGGGCGGGTCGCCGATGAGTTCGCAGATCTCAGGTGTCTCCTTGCCCGGCAGCGGGGGGTGGATGCAGTGCGCCTCGAACGGACCCATTGCCTCGATCAGCGCGTCGAGGTCGCTCAGCGCCGGCAGCACCGCCGCCAGCTCGGGCTCGGCCATGACGCGCGAGCGCACTATCGGCGAGATGTCGACCACTGGGGCTGGCGTGCGGCTGTCGATGTCGACGCACGCGCGCTGGTCGGTCGAGTATTCATCGAGGCGCAGTTCGACGATGGCGTCGGGCTGTGGCAAGTCGGCGGCCACGAGATCGATCGTGAGCGTGAGGAGCCGCACCTCGACGTCACCGAGGGGCAGCTGTAGCGGGGCGGCGTGATCGCTCTCGAACCGCACGACGTAGCGCGTGCGCGGTTCGATGCCCTCCGTCGAGGTGGGAGAGAGACGCTGATACGCCTCGACGTGGACGCCGGCGAAGGACCAGCGGTGCTCGGGGCGGAAGACCTGGGCGAGCATCGCCCGCGCGGCCAGCGGGGTCCACAGCCCGGCGACGTCAACGCCCTCGACCCGAATGCCACGGAAGCGCACCTCGCCTTCGAAGCACGCTGACTTCGCCAGATGGCTGCGCTCCCGTGGGACGACGGTTCCGGGCGCGGGCGTCGGCCACCCGCAATAGCCGCGGTGGCGAAACATCTGCGCCACGAGCGTCGAGGCGTCCCGTGCCTCGACGGCAGCGATGACCTCGGCGACGCCGGGCACGGCCTGTAGCTCACGCAGGACCTCGGCGCGCTCGGCGCGCCGCGCGTCGACGGTCGCGGTCGGGAGCGGCGTGCGCAGCGGCGTGGGCTCGACCGGCGGCGGGGCCTCGGTGGCCGGGCCAGACGAGCACGCGGCGGCCAGCATGGCGGTGAGGGCGGCGACGGCGGTGACGAGCAGGACGCGCACGAGTGCGCCTCTCCGTTGCCTCCGAGGGCGGTCTCGAAGGTTCGGATCGAACGTAGGGCGCGGTGCCGGGCGAAGGCTGAGGCGGCGCCTATCGGCTGGCTATCCCCCCGCCGCGTCTTCGGCGCTGTCGGCGGCAGTCGCGGTGTCGAGGAAGTCGAGCAGGGCGGTATTGAAGTCGTCCGGGCGCTCGAAGTAGCTAGAGTGACCGGCCTCGGCGACCTCGTGGTAGCGGGAGCCGGGGGTGAGGTCGTGCGAGATGCGGATCAGCGGCGCGGGGATGACGCGATCGTGCTCGCCGATCATCCACATGATCGGCAGGCCGCAGTCGCGCAGGCGCTGGGCGGTCGAGCCGCGGTAGTTGACGAGTCGCGGGCTCGGCGCCAGGAAATCCTTGGGACGGCTGGGGTTGAGGCCTCGAATACGGTGGTAGAGATACTGCATCGCCGGCTCCGCCTCCCGGTAGCCCGGCGCGAGCGCGCGCTGCAGCAGCGAGCCAGCCATCGTGCCGTCCTCCTCGAGCCGCCGCCGCAGCTCCCGATAGCGGTCGTCGACGCAGCCACCGTTGGTGCCCGAGTAGACGATCGAGGCGAGGCGTTCCGGCTCGCGCGCGAGCAGGCCGAACGCCGTGCGCCCGCCCATCGAGTGCGCGACGAAGTGGACCTGCGAGACGCCGAGGTGGTTCAGGAGCGCTCGCACGTCCGCGCCGAAGGCGATGCGGCCGGGGCCCTCGCCGGTATCGGGGGAGCGGCCGAAGGCGCGGTGGTCGAAGGTGATGGTCGTGTAGCGCTGGGCGAGGGCGGGCACCTGCTGCCACCACGACATGCCGTTGCCGCCGGCGCCGTGCGCCAGCAGCACGGCCGGCGTGGCCGCCGAGGGGTCCGGCCCGTGGACCTCGTAGTGGAGCTGGAAGCCTTCATCGAGCGCGAGGCGCGGCACGCGTGACCTCCTCGTCGCTCCAGGGCTCGCCCGTCGCCGCCGCAAGCACGTCGAGGATGTCCTCGATGTCCGCGCGCAGCCCGGTGTCGGGGTCGAGCTCCAGTGCGCGCAGCATCAGCGCGCGCGCCGAGGCGTAGAGGTCGGCCGCGCTCTCCGCGACGGGCTGGTGCGCGCCCTTGGGCCGCTCCAGCGCGTTCGCGACGAACTCGTGGCACCAGCCGGCGGTGTAGACGATCGCCGGGTCTTCCGGCGCGGCGCTGACCGCGCGGTCGAGCGCCGCCAGCCCGTCCGCGAAGCGCCGCTTGCGCGTGACCAGCGTGTTGCCGAGGTAGGAGAGCGCCCCGCCGAAGCCGGGCTCCGCGGCGACCGCCTCCTCGGCGGTCGCCAGCGCCGCATCGATCTCGCCAGCGGTATGCAGCGCCATCGCCCGCTGCAACAGCGCACGCGCCTCCTCGGACACCTCGACGTCAGGCATGGCGGAAGGATAGCGCGCGGAGCTACGGACCGAAGGCGACGCCGAGCCAGGCCTGGCCGGGTGCGGAAGATGGAGGAACGCGATGAAGTTCGGTGAGTTCGCCCGACTCGAGGTCGCCGAGCCAAACGATTTCGTCGCCGTCCTCCGCCACTCCCTGCAGCAGCAGTTGACTCCCACTCTCATCCCATTGAGGTCCGAGGACCCTGCCGAACCCGAACCGGGCATCGACTCCGCCCCCGGGGCGCGAACCGGCCGGGTAGTCGAATCGTGTGATTACTGTTCCAGACGCGTCAAGCACCACGACCGACGAGGGCGGCCAGTCGGGGTGCGCGACCACCGGTCCGGCGTCGAGCAGCGGGTCGGCCGCACACGGTTCGATCACCGGGTGCCAGTTCCCGATCGCGACGCGGTCTCCCCGCGGCGATGCACTTGAGGACTGCCCGGGCGCCACCCAGGCGAGGTCGCCGTTGGGCGCGATGGCGATCGTGTGGGTGCAGCCCGACTCGGTCTCATCCACCTCGAAGAGCAGAACTCCACTGTCCGAGGTAACGCCCCGGAGCTGGTGCTCGCCGAGGCCCTCGGTGGGGAGGGCGAATCGCGCGTCGCCGTCGGGTCCGAATCTCCAGATGTGACCGTCTGCCTCCTGGAGCCGCTGGTAGTAGAGCGTCTCACCGTCTGGTGACCATGCATGGAACAGGGTGTCGTCGGCGAGCACACGGACGCTCCCGTCGGGCTCGACGACCGTGACGGCTGTGGTGCCGGGCTCCCCGGTGGTGACGACAGCGAGCCGCCGCCCATCAGACGACCACCGCGCGAAGAGCAGCGGATCGCGGCCCGGAACCTCGATGGCCTCGACGTTGCCATCGAGGTCGATTCGGTAGACGCCGCGATCGCCCGGCGCAGTAACGCTAAAGACGAACGTCTCGCTGGGTGCGTCCCATCGGACGTCGCGGATGTTCTCGAATCCATCGTCGAGCGCCAGGAGCTGCGTGTCGACGCCCGTTTCGAGGTCGTGGATCCACAGCTCCGCTTCGTTGACGTTGAGTCCTGGCTGCAGCGTGTAGGCCACGATGTGGCTCGGCGCGGGCGTGTCGCCGCCGCCAATGAGAACGATCGCCGGCGACTCGGTATCGCTGCGAGCAAACAGCACCAGCGCGAGCACGACGACGGCAGCAACGACCGCCAGTCCGGCGCCAGCGGCCAGCACGATCGGCGCGCTGGCGACGCCTCGGAGGCGGCGCAGGATGCCCGGGCGGTAGCGGGCCTGGTACCAGTCCCCCGCCGCCTCGCGGCGCGGGAGTTCGAGGCGGGCGAGGATCCCGGAGACGTGGTGCTTCGTCGTCGCCAGCGAGATGTCGAGGCACTCCGCAATCTCGCTATTCGTGAGATCGTCGGCGATCAGCGCCGCGATCTCACGCTGGCGCTCGGTGAGCGGGCTATCCGTCCCGTGATGCGTCATGACCGCATTATCTCGCACGAGGGCAACCTGCCGCATCGGTCTGTTTCAGTGCACAGACGAGCGGGCGTACGATTGTGCACCCAGCACCCCGATGACGAGGAGCGTGCGCCATGCCCGAGGATGTTTCAGCCGCCGATTCTTACGAGCGGCAGCGCGTCGAGGTGCTTGACAGCGCGATGGCGTACATCGACACGCAGCCCTCGGCGGCGGGCAGGGATGCGGTCGTGTTCCTGCACGGCAACCCGACCTCGTCGTACCTCTGGCGCAACGTGATCCCGCACGTCGAACCATTGGCCCGGTGCCTCGCGCCCGACCTGATCGGCATGGGCGACTCCGGGCCCTCCGGCGACGGCTCGTACCGGTTCGCGGACCACTTGCGCTACATCGACGCCTGGTTCGACACGGTGCTGCCGGACGCCCGGGTGACGCTGGTGATCCACGACTGGGGGTCGTCGCTCGGGTTCGAGTGGGCGCGCCGCCACGAGGATCGCGTGCGCGCCATTTGCTACATGGAGGCCTTCCTCGCGCCGTTCCCGACGATGCCGGCGGAGGGCACAATGTTCGACCTGCTGCGCGGCGAGCAGGGCGAGCAGTTGGTCCTCGAAGAGAACTACTTCATCGAGAACGTGCTCGGCCCCGTCGTCACGCCCGAGGCGCTCGAGGTCTACCGCCAGCCCTACCTCGAAGCGGGCGCGTCGCGGCTGCCGACGTTGCAGTGGCCTCGCGAGGTGCCCTTCGCGGACGGGCCGGAGGACAACGCGGCGATGGTGCGGACGTACGCCGAGTGGTTCGGCGCGAGCGCGCTGCCGAAGCTGCTGATCAGCGCCGAGCCAGGTGCGTTGCTGCGCGGCCCGGTGCTCGACCTCGCGCGATCGTTCCCGAACCAGACGGAAGCCACCGTGCAGGGCAACCACTACATCCAGGAGCGGGCCCCGACGGCCATCGGCGAGGCGATCGCAGCGTGGTGGCCAGGGACGTAGCTCTACGAGGTCGCCGTCGAGGTGCCGCAGTAGCGGTCAGCCGGTCGGTGCTGCTGGCGCTTCGTAATGGACTCGACCCATCGCATCTGCTATCACCTCCGAGGTTTGCGCCGAGGCGGTCTCCGTCTCGAGAAGTGGAGGATGAGATGGCGCTGTATCACTTGACCTGGCAGTTCACCGACACGTCCGAAGATGCGCTGAAGCGATCGTTGGCCGTGTTCGCCGCGTGGGAACCGCCCGCGGGGCAGGAGTTCATCGGGTTCTACGGCAACGCGGACGGCAGCGGCGGGGTGGCGATCATCGAGGCTGACAGCCACGAGACGATCGCCCGCGCGGCCGCGCCGTTCCTGCCGTGGCTGACGTTTGCGGCCACGCCGATCGTTCCGATCGAGCAGGCGGCGGCGGTCGGCGCCGAGGGGATCGCGTTCCGCGACTCGGTGAGCTAGCGTCAGCGCCGGGGACCGGCGCTGGTGAGTGATCCGAAGACAGTGACGATCGAGGGCTTCCGGACGTTGGTCCGGGAGCCCTCCGGTGTGACCGCCGACGATCGCGCGCAGATCGCCGCGATCTTCGACGCCGCGTACGCGCAGGCGAACCAGGCCTACCTCGACGCTTCGATCGAGCACATCGGGCGCATCGCCTTCGCCCTGACCGACGAGGGCGAGCCCGCGGCGTTCGCCGTGGGGCGCCAGCGCTGGATGGATCTGCCGGGCTTTGACGAGCCGCAGCTGGTCGCGCTCCACGGCATGCGGGCGACCGCGCCCGCGTTCCGACATCGAGGGCTGATCGGAGCGCTCTCGCGGGCCCTCGTCGAAGCAGCGCGCAGCGAGGTCAGCGTGCGTCGGGCCGTGCGCGAGCTGGGCTGCGGGCGCTACGGGCACGCCTCCCGGCAGGGCGAGATGATCGAGGGCAATCACGTGCCGTGGCCCGGCCGCGTGCCGACGGCGTGGCAGCAGGCGGTCGGTCTGGCCGTCGCGGAAGAGTACGGCTCCGACCTGGACCCGCGGACCTTCGTCTGCCGCGGCAGCGGCACGCCAATCGGTGTGCCGAACGTGCACTTCGAAGCGAGCGATGCCGAGCAAGAGGTGTACGCGCCGGTGCGTCGCGAGCGGGGCGACAACCTGCTGGCGATCAACTGGACGCCCGACCCGCCGGAGGGCTGGGCGGACCCTGATCGGCCCGCCGACTGATGGCGCGGAACGACGCCGCGCGCAGCATCGACCCGGCGGAGGTCATCGTGACGCCGCGCCTGCGCCTCGAGCCGTTCGACTTGGCGCTCGTGGACGCGCTGCGACGATCGAGTGCCGCGGCTGCGCAAGTGGGCGGCTTCAGTTATCCGGCCACCTGGACCGCCGAGGATGAGGCGGACTTCCGGCCGCCGTTCGAGAGCTGGCGCTGGGTCCGGCTTGGCTGGATCGTCGATGACGCATCGATCGCCCGTTGGATCGATCGCATCGTGCTCAACGCGGAACGGGAGCTGGTGGGGCGCATCGGGTTCCACGAGCGGCCGCGCGAGGGTTCGGTGGAGTTCGCGTGGTGGACAGCTCGGGAGCAGCGGGGCACTGGCATCGCGGCCGAGGCGGTCGCTGCGCTGATCGAGTGGGCGGCGCGGCAGGGTGTCGAGCGCGTAGTCGCTTCGATCGCGCCGGACAACTTCGCCTCACTCCGCGTCGCGGCGAAGCTCGGGTTCGAGCGCAGCGGCGAGGCGATCGACATCCACGATGGCCTGGAGTGGATCTTCGAACGGCGGATCGCCAGCGGCGCTTGACCGCTTCGACGCCATCGGCGCAGGCTGAGGGCGAGCAGAACGCGGGTGGGGAGTCCCCGTGACGCGGCTGTTGATCGTCGCCCACCAGACGGCGACGAGTCCCTCGCTGATGCGCCGCCTGACCGCGCTGGCGCAGCGCGATCGCTCTCTTCGTGTCTCGATCGTGGTGCCGCAAACCGCCGTCAATCGCCTGCCGAAGCGCAAGCGTGCCCCGAAGACGGCGTCGGAGGCGGCGGCCGCCGTCGCCAGCCGCTTCGCCCGCGTCATGAGCACGTCCCGGATCACCGTCGAGCGAGTGTCGGTCGGCGCGCTCGATCCGGTGGCCGCCGCGCGCCGTGTCGAGGAGCGCGACGGGCCGTTCGACGCGATCGTGTTGTCGACGCTGCCGCCGCGCGAGTCGGTCTGGCTCGAGTTCGATGCGTTGCGCCGGCTGCGCGAGGCGACCGACGCCCCGGTGATCGTGGTGAACGAGGCGAACGAGGCAGCGTGGCCGGCCGAGCTGGCCGCGCTGGAGGCGCGGGCCGGCGGCAAGGCCGGCTGGCGGCCCGTGCCCGAGGGCGTCGGCGGCGGCGTCCGGCTGTGGCATATCGGGCTCGCAATGAGCGTCTACATCGTCGGAACGCTCGCGCTGATGCTGCTCGTCGACCGGCGCTTCCTGCTCAACGACATCGTCGCGATCGTGCTGTTCGGCCTCATCCTCGGCTGGCTCGCGTTCGACGAGCGCGGTCGCCGCGCCGAGGAAGCTACCCGGCGGCGTCGAGGTCGGTGAACATGGCGTCAGCCACCCGCATCCCTCGACGGCGGCGGGCACGCCCGCGTAGACACCGACCTGCATCACGACCTCGGCGATCTCCTGCCGTGAGAGGCCGTTGCCGAGCCCGATGCGAACGTGTGAGGCGAGTTCGTTCGGCAGCACCAACGCCGTCAGTATCGCGATCGTGGCGATGCTCCGTTCGCGCAGCTCGAGGCCGGGGCGAGCCCACACGCCATCGAACGCGGAGGCCTGTAGCCAGTCGACCCATTCGTCGTGGACCTCGGGCGGGGCGGCGAGGTTGCCCACGCCGTTGCGCATGCGGTCGGCGAACGCCTGGTTCGCCTCCGCCCGTTCCTCCTGTGACGCCATCGGTGCACTCCCTCCGAGCGGCCGTCCATGCCGGCCGGCCGGAGCGTACGAGGTTCAGTCGAGCGATGGCATGCGGCCGGCTAGCCGCCGAGCGGCTGCCGGCGTCTCAGCGCGAAGCCACCGATCAGGGCCAGCAACAGCGCCGCGCCCGCGGCAAGCACCGTCACCAGCGTGCGATCGATGTTGCCGCCAGCAGTGGTGTTGATCGGTGGCGAGTGCGGCGACGTCTCCTCGTCGGTCCGCGGCTGAGTCATCGTGGTGTTCGACGTGCCGTCGTTGGTCGTGCCGGTCACGTTCGGCAGCTCGCTGACGGCCGCACCGTCCGGCTCCGGCCAGACGATCGTCACCCAGCCCTCGGCCGTCTCGTACACGACCTCCGGCCCGAGCGCAGCGGCGCGCGCGGCTGTCGGGTCAGCGGCGACGAGGTCGGCGAACGCCTCGGAGCCGACCGTCACCTCGACGGTCTCGGCGTCGTCGAATTCGGTGCCGATCCAGCGACCGTCCGCCTCGACGAAGCTCTTTGACCCGGCGGTGCGGATCGCGGCGGGCGGTGGCGCGGATGGGTCGCCGCGGCGCAGCGCCTCGACGGCCCCGGCGCCGCCGACGGCTTGTGCGCCGTCACGAGGTGCAAACCGCAGGCTCTGGTCCACCGCAGCGGCGGCGGCGTCCTGCGCCAGTGCCAAGTGCGGCTCCTCGACGAGGTAGGAGGTGTAAGGCGTGACGATTCCGAAGTCGGTCGCGATCGCCACGATCTCCTCGATCAGCGCGTCGTTCGGTCCCTCGATGCGCGCCTCCGTCAGCAGGTCGGCGATCCGCTGCTGTGCCCAGAGCTGCGCTACCGCGGGGTCAAGCAGCGAGCGTTCGGGGAACGTCACCTCGAACACGAGCTCGCGCTCGCCGTCCGCGGCCAAGCCGCGCACGACGATCTCGGCGTCACCGCCATCGAGGTAGCGGCCGGTCACCAGCGTCTGCGCGTCTACGAAGATCCCTCGCACCTGGTCCGGCGCGACCGCTTCCACCTGGACGCCGTCGAACGTGATCACCACGTCGGTCAGGACGGGCGTCGAGATGCGCTCGAACAGCCGCGCCACCTCGCTGTCGACACGTTCCTCGGGCGTCACGTAGTGGCTCGTGCCGACGAGCCGGTTGGCCAGCTCGTCGAGCAGCACCGTGTCGACATCGAAGCCGACACCGAAGGTGAAGAGCTGCGTGCGTTCTGGTGCAGCGCCCTCGACGGTGCGCATGATCGAATCGGGGTCGGTGATGCCCGCTGTCGGCAGGCCGTCGGTCAGGAAGATGATGGTGCCCGGGCGGTCACCGTCGAGGAATAAGAGCGCACGGCTGAGTGCGCCGGAGATGTTGGTCCCGCCCGCCGCCTCGAGGTCTGCGACGTAGTCGACGGCGTCCGCGGCGTCGCGCGCAGGGCGCAGCGACTCGTCGAACGTGCGCACGCTGCGAGAGAAGTCGACGATGCCGAAGCGGTCGCCGGGCCCGAGCCGCTGGAGGACGTAGGTCGCCGCATCGCGCGCCTGTGCGATCTTCTCGCCGCGCATCGAGCCAGAGGTGTCCACGACCAGGATGAGGTCGCGGTCGACCCGGCGGTCGAGTTCGAGCGTCGGCGCCAGCAACAGTGCGAAGTAGCCGTCGCTCGTAGCCTCGCGATAGGTCAACAGTCGCGTGGTCAGCAGGCCGTCGCCGCCCTGCAGGTGCAGGCGCAGATCGTGGTCGGCACGCCAGCCGGCGGGCGATTCCCACGAGAGCTCGATGTGCCCATCGTCGATGCGATCGAGGTCCAGCGCGAAGCCCGGCGCGGCGGCGCCTCGAAGCTCCCATGGCACGTCGATGTCGGCCGCCAGACTGGCGGCCGCGGGCCGCGGCGACATGCGCGACCAGGGCAGGTCGATCAGCGCCGTGTCGACCTCCGCGATCAGCGGCGTCACCACGGTGAAACTGACCTTGCGCGTTTCGCCGGCGGGCACCGGGAATGCGCGCACCTCGTAGAGGTCATCGCCGAGCGAGCGCAAGAGCGCCGGGTCGATCAGCCGGCGCACGATCTCTTCGTAGATGGACAGCGCGTCCTCGGCCGGCAGCACACGCCCCTCGAGGACGCGCGAGCCGTCGTCCAGGGTGAGGTCCACGACCGAGCTGTTCGGCGCGACCGGCAGGACGATGCGCCCCTCGGCCAGCCCGCGCGTCTCGTTGCTCAGTTGCAGCACGTAATGCGTCTCCGTGACCCCATCGCGCACCTCGATCGTGGCGTCGAGCCGATCGAGGGTGGCGCCCGGCCGCACCGGCCACCAGCAGTCGAGACATCTGGGCGGAGGCGACGGTTCCGGCGGCGTTTGCGCGCCGACGCGGAGAGGCATCAGCGCGAGCGTGAGCAGTGCCGCCAACGACAGCAGGCCGAAGAGCGCGTGAGCCACAGAACGAGCAGTCATGGGAGTCCTCCGATGAGCGTGTCATTCAGACGACACACCGCTGCGGAGAGTTCCCTCGCTCACCCCTCGACTGTCCGCCGGCCCCTCGACAATGCATCATGGAAAGCGCGCTGCGCCGGTAGCTCAGGGGATAGAGCAGCAGTCTTCGGATCCGGTGGTTTTCGTCCGCTGACGGTCGCTGAGGGCCGGTAGGTTCGGATTGGAGTCCCTCTTGTCCGCTGACGTCCTTGGGAAGCTACCGTTGTTCGCCCCCGTTGCTGTCACGGTTGCTGTCAACGACGGGTCCCAGTTCGGGGCATCTAGTTGCTGGGGATGACCTTGTTCGACCAAGACGATCGGACTGCATTCGCGCTGGTCCGAACGTCGCGAGGAGCCGTCAATGCCTCATTACCGCAGGATGGGAGCTCCTCGGGGCGGCTCCCGGAACGATGATCAGGACACGGACGTTCCTCTCCCCTGTGCGGTACGTGGCTGGCGGGTCCGTGGCCCCGGCGCCTCTGCCGCGGCATGCTAGCAGCGCGGCGCGCGCGGTCGCGGGGCCTCATGGGTGCGCACCTGCGCCGATGGGCGGGCGATGGGCGACCCGGCGCCGCTCCGTTACCATCCTCGCATCACGGCCGTGCGGCAGCGCGCTGGGCGTCGAGGACAACGCCGACGCTGACGACACTCGCGTGCGGAGGCCGCTCGAGGGGAATGACCCAGACCCGGCCCTCCGCCGTCGCCTCGACGAGGATGTTCGTCGCCTCCTCGCCGTCGAGACGCGTCGCGTCGGCGAAGTAGGCGTAGACCGCAAGGTTGCGGAAGAACCCGTCCCACTGGCGCAGCCCGCGGGCGCGCGCCAGTAGGCCGCTCTGTCCGCTGGCGTCGACGACAAACCTCGCCTCGACGCTCGACTCGCCCTCGGCGGTGGCCACGTGGAGCGTCGAGGTGGCGTCCTCGCGCGGCTCGACCGAGGTGACGCGCGCGCCCTGTCGTACGTCGACGCCACTGGCTGCGGCGTTGTCGAGCATGATGCGGTCGAACTCGGCGCGGACGACCTGGTAGGAGTGTGGGTACTGGCGGCTCGCCTCCTCGAAGCGCCAGTGCCATCGCTCGTGGTCGACGCCCCACACCATCGAGGCGCCCCACTTTTCGAGGAAGCCCGCGGCCGCCACCTCCTCGGCGACGCCCAGCTCCTCGAGGATCGGCATGGTCGCCGGCAGCGACTCGCCGACGTGGTCGCCGGGAAGTGCTCGCGCTCGAGTAGCAGGACCTGGCGCCCCTGCCTGGCGAGCGTCGTTGCGACCGTCGAGCCGCCGGGGCCGCCGCCGATCACCGCGACCTCGGTCTCGGAGGGCATCGCAGCGGGTGCAGTCATGGCCGCGGGCGACGCGCCGAGGGCTAGTCGTCGCCGGCGGGCACCGCCTCGGACGCTGGGCCCGTGCGCTCGACGACGGGCTCGTTCGTCATCGGGTCGATGTCGAACGGGCTCGGGAGGTCCAGCTCCTCGGCCATCTCGCGCACGGCGGGAAGGATCTCGTCGCCCATCAGCCGCAGACTCCGCATCGAGTCCTCGTGCGTCATCGCGCCGTCACCGTCCCAGAAGAAGATCGTGCCGGGCCGCAGGTACTCCAGCACGTGCCGGATCTTGGGCAGCACCGTGTCGGGCGTGCCGGAGATGATCGTGAGATTCTCGAGCTGGGCGTCGTAGTCGGCCTGCAGCGGGCGCTCGCCCGGCTTGATCTTCGCCCCGCCGTCGCTGGCCTGCTTCTCTTTGGGGTTGGCCTTCGCCACTTGGTCGGCGTCGCGCCCCCTCGAGGCGGCGACGGCGCCGAGCTGCGCGGTCGGCAGCAGGTTCTTGCGGTCGGTCAGGCCGGGCAGGTTTTGCAGCTCCGGCACCGCGTTGCCGCGGCTGCCCTCGAGGAAGATGTTGCCGGGACCCTCGAGGAACTTCTTGCCCGTCTCGTAGGCCAGCTCCTCCGTCTCGTCCACGTGGACCTTGAACAGGTAACCGATGTGCTGCGGGCCGGCCTCGTAGCCGTTCTCCTCGGCGACCTCGCGGTAGTAGTCGAAGGACTGCTTCGTCGGCTCGAGTCGGGTGGAAAGCATGAGGTAGGGGTAGCGGTGCTCGGCGGCCCACGTCACGGTGTTCCGGCTGACGACGCCAGGGATCATGATCAGCGGGTGGGGCTGCTGGTAGGGGCGGGCCCACGGGTTCACGTAGCGATAGTCGTAGTGCTCGCCCTCGAATCGGAACGGGCCCGGCTCGGTCCAGGCCTTGACGATGAAGTCATGCGCCTCCTGGAACCGCTCCCAGTTGAACGGCGGCTGCGCGTTGTGGGCGACGCTCTCGCGTCCGGTGCCGCGCACCCAGCCAGTCACCAGCCGGCCCTCCGAGATCATGTCGATGATTGCCAGCTCCTCGGCGAGCCACAGTGGGTCGTCCCAGATCGGCAGGATGTTGCCGTTGATGACGATCTTCACCTTGTTCGTGATGCGGGCGAGGATCGCCGCCTCGACGTTCACCACACCGCCCATGCAGAAGGGCGTGCTGTGATGCTCGTTGAGCATGATGGCGTCGAACCCGACCTCCTCCGTCGCCACCTGCTCGTCGAGGTAACGGTTGTAGAGCTGCGAGCCGAGCACGGGATCGTAGTCGCTGTTGCTGATCGAGAGGTCCTGGATCGTCCGCCCCGTGCCGCCGAAGTACCCGGATTGCGGGTCCTGGTAGGGCCGTTCCGTGAAGCGTCCGATCAGCATCGGTCAGTCCCGTCTCCGTCTGTTCCTGCTACGGCGTCGCCGAGATCAGGGCCGCAAGCGCCTCGGGCTGGTCGAGCTCGACGAGGTGCCCGCACGCCGCGATCGTCTCGAATCGCGCATCGCCGAGCAACTCCGCGTACTGCCGCCCGCACGTCTGAGGCACGATGCGGTCGTTGTCGCCCCAGACCACGAGCGCCGGCGTCGTCACCTCACCCAGCAGGTGCGGCAGCTGGCGGCTGAACATGTACGGGCTCCACGTGATACGCGCTGTCATGATGCGGCTGAAATCCCAGACGTCCTTGATGTCCCCGTCCACATCCTCGCCGTAGTGCGCCTCGAACGAGGCCTCTTCGTTGAAGCCTGCGTCGATGTACTCCTGGAACGGGATCAGCATCTGGTCGAGGATCTCGCCCTCGACCGGCTTCAGACCGGCCGCCCCGACCAGCACGAGCGCGCCGAGCCGCGACTCGTTGATCGCGGCCAGCTCAGCGGCGACAAAGCCGCCAAAACCCAGGCCCACGAGAGTGACGCCCTCGAGGTCCAGCCGCTCGATCAGACGCTGCATCAGCACCGCGAGGTCGCGCGGGTCGCGCGCCCAGTCCGGCCGCTCGGAGCGCCCGAAGCCCGGCAGGTCGGGCACGATCACGCGGAATCGAGCTGCGAGCGCATCCTCGAGCGACCCCCACGCGAGATAGCCGGTGGAGCGATGCAACAGCACCAACGGCCGGCCCTCGCCGGCCTCGCGCAGCGCCACGTCGAGTCCGGCGACCTCGACGGTCTGCTCGGTGACGGCCGCGCTCTCCGTGGCTGTAGTCATGCGTCCCCCTGCCGGAACGGGTCGGCGAGCCCACGATAGTACGTCGACCATCGATCTGCAAACGATGGTCCTTCGCCGGCCTCGAACGGCCCTCGAACCGCCGACAGCGAGGAGACGCCTATGCCGGCATCGCTGCGCCAGCTGATCGACCGCGACCAAGGCGTGTTCGCCCCGCTGGTGCTGAACCCGCTGATGGCCCGCCTGGCCGAGGCCGCTGGCCACGAGGCGCTCTACCTCGGCGGCGGCCAGCTTCGGGTTTCCTAGGTTGTCTTCGTTTGCCCTCTACACCTCTAGCAACCTGCACCCCCACCGGAGTGGCTACGCGTGAGGGCGTGAAGAGAGTGACCGATAGGTCGTCGCGATCTGACCGTCCTCGAAGGCGGCGAGCGTCCAGTCAGGGCTCATGCCGCCGAACATGCTCATCGGCAGACCGAGCTGGCGCGCTGCGTGCCGATAGAACTGCGGTAGCTCATCCTCGGTCACTGGGCGGATCTCACGCATCGTCAGGACGCCGGCTTGAACAGCGGCAGGTAGGCGCCGTCGTCCACCTCGGTGAAGGCGATCTCGACACTCAGCCCCACCTCGATCGCCTCGTTGTCGATGCCGACGAGGTTCGTGTTGACGCGTGGGCCCTCTTCGAGCTCCACGACCGTCAGGTTGTACGGCACGTCGCGGGCGAACGCCGGGTGGTAGACGCGGTGCATCACGCCGAACGAGTGCACCGTGCCCTTGCCCGAGGCCTCGGTCCACTCGAGGTCGTCGGCGAGGCACTCCTGGCAGATGTCGCGATGCGGCCAGTTGTAGGTGCCGCAGTCGCGGCAGCGCTGGATCACCAGCCGGTTCTCTCGCGCGCCCTCGAAGAACGGCGCGGATTGGTCGTCGGGGAGCGGGAGGGGCTTGCGCGGCGCCTCGGATGTCATCGTCGTCCTCCCGTGCCGGCCGTCTCGTCGGGGCTGAGGATCAGGGTGGCGTGGTGATCGAGGATGCCGCCCTGCGTCGAGACTAGGATCGTGTCGTGCTGCTCGACCTGGCGCTCGCCGCCCTGGCCGCGGGCCTGGATCACGGCCTCGGAGACGGGCGTCATGCCCCACATGTAGTAGCCCGAGAGCTGGCCGCCGCCGGTGTTCGTCGGATGCGAGCCGCCGGGGCCGAGCTTGCCGTCCTCGACGAAGGCGCCGCCCTCGCCCTTCTCGCAGAACCCGTAATCCTCGAGCGTCACCATCGTGGTGTACGTGTAGCAGTCGTACAGCTCGCGCACGTCGATGTCGTCGACGGTGATGCCGGCCATGGCGAACGCTGTCTCCTTCGCCTGCACGGCGCCGGTGTGCACCTCGTTCTCATAGCCCGCGCGTCGAGGGTTGCCCGGGTGCCCCTGGCCCATGCCTGTGACGTACACGGGCGGCTGGGCGAGGTCCTTCGCGCGGTCGGCCGCCGTCACGACGACCGCGACCGCGCCGTTGGTGACGAGCGTGCAGTCGAAGAGGTGGAACGGCTCGATGATCCAGCGCGAGTTGAGATAGTCCTCGAGGTTCATCGGCTCACGCTGCATCGCCGCCGGGTTCATCCCCGCCCAGGCGCGGGTGCTGATGGCGACCGCACCGAGCTGTTCGTGCGTCGTCCCGTAGAGCGCCATGTGACGCCTCGCGGCGAGCGCGTACTGCGTGTTGGCGCCGCCGAAGAGGCCATGCGCCAGCGGTAGGCTCCCCATGCCACTCCTCGGCGGCCCGCCGCTGCCATAGGCCGCGCCTGCGGTCATGCCGGTCTTGAGCGGATCGTCGGCGAAGACGCAGACGACGTGGCTCGCGAGGCCAGCCTGGATCGCCAACGAGGCGAACTGCACCATCTGGCCGGCGGTCGAACCCTGGCCGTTCATATGGTTGACGAGCTTGAGGTTGCGGAAGCCGAGGAACGACTGCAGACCGGTCGAGACGCTGTTCGCCCTGCCCGCGTTGACCAGCAGCCCGTCGATGTCGTCCTTGCCGAGTCCCGCATCGTCGAGGGCGTTTCGGATCGCGATCGCCGCGAGCCCAGAGGCGTTGTAGGTGTACTCACGCGTCATCTCGGTCATGCCGAGCCCGACGATCGCGGCCCCACCGCTGGGGTTGAAGCTGGCGCTGAACGTCATCCACATCTCCTGAGTGCAGCGTCAAGGGGGCAGCAGCGCTGGGGCAGCCCTCGACGGCCGCGCGCATCATACGAGGCCGGGGCGTTGGCGTCGCAACTGGCGCTGCGCCGCTACCCGTATACCCACCCCGTTTCTGTCGCAGGGCAAACTAGCAACCTGCACCCCCACCGGGGTGGCTACGCGTGAGGGCGGATGGGGATTGCGTTAACGACCCGCCTACCGTGCTCGGTGATCGCCGCGTCGCAGACGGCGGCGTGGTCCCGAATGACCTCGCGCATTCGCTGGTCTTTGAGCTGGGTGAGCAGCGCCGTCGAGGACACTACGTCGGTGAACAGGATCGTCGAGAAGCCGCCGGGCCGCTCTCCTGAGCCACGGGCACCGTTGTCAAGGAACGGGTGGACGATCGACCAGATCGGCTCCACGTCCGCCAGATGAGCGATCGAGATAGTGTCCTTCAGCAGGCGTCGCTTCACGAGCCGAACTCGGAGGGCGGGCTTATTCGCCGGCGTCGGCTAGCGTGATCGCGTCGGCTGCCGCGAATGCGTCGATCTCAGTGTCGGTGAAGCCGACCTCACGCAGTACCTCGCGGGTGTGCTCGCCGAGCTCCGGCGCACGCACCGCTGGTTCCGTCCGCGTTTCGCTCATCTCGATTGGCGAGCCGACGCTCACGAGCGGCCCCCAATCGGGGTGCTCGACCTCGAGGAGGTATCCGTTGTCGTGCGCCTGGGCGTCGCGCTCGACCTCGGAGTACGTCTGGACGGGGACACAGCGGATGCCGATCGGCTCGAGTCGCTCGGTCCACTCGGCAGTCGAGCGCATGGCAAGCAGACGCCGAACGGCCTCGCGCAGCTCGGTATTCGCCCGCCGTCGCGACTCGGCGGTCTGGAATCGGGGGTCATCGCCGATGGACTGATCGTCGAGCGCATCCACGAGCGCGTCCCAGCGCTCCGGTGGCACACCGCCGAGCCCGATCGCGCCGTCGGCCGTGGCGTAGATGCCATAGAGACCGCCGCTCGAGAGGTTCGGCATTCCACCGTCGACCCGCGGGAAATCTCGGCCAGCCATCAGCTGGTAATTGAGCTCGCTGGACTGCGCCCAGATCTGCGATCCGTACAGCGAGGTGTCGACGCGCTGCCCTCGGCCAGTGCGCTCGCGGCTGAATAGCGCCGCGAGGATCGCGCAAGTAAGCATCTGCGCACCTGCAGAGTCCGCGATGGTGGCGCCGGCGATCGTCGGACGCTCAGGGCTGCCCGTGCGCGAGGCGAGTCCGCCGGAGGCCTGCGCGATCAGGTCGACGCCCGGCTCATCCGCCCGGGGCCCACGGGGGCCAAAGGTGCTCGCGGTCGCGTAGACCAGGGCAGGATTCACGTCGCAACAGGCTTCGTACGTCAGTCCGAGACGGTTCATGGCTCCGGGGCGAATCGCGTTCAGCAGTACGTCAGCACTCGCGACGAGTCGCCACATGATCCCGAGGCCGTCGCGCGATCCGAGATCGAGTCCTAGGCTCCGTTTGCCGCGATTGTTGGCGTGGAAGTAGGGCGAGCGCGTGTCACCGGGGCCAATCTGAAGTCGGCGTCCTCGATCGCCCGTGCCGGGTTGCTCGATCTTGATGAGATCTGCGCCGAGGTCGTGTAGCAGCGCGCCGCACTGAGGTCCCTGCACTAAGTGCGCGACCTCAACGATGCGTATTCCGTCCAGCGCGCCGGGCATGCCGGGCACTATACTCCGGAACTTCGAGGCGGCGCCGCGGCTCGAGATCTTCGTCGAGACCAGGGCGCTCCCGACCCTTCTGCTTTTAAAGCAGATGGTCCAAGTTCCCAATGGGCAGATGGCGTTGAATCTCAGCGGCTGGTCTGCGTACTGCAGAGCGGCCGAGCGGGTCAAGCCAACCCCACCCCGTTTCTGTTGCAGGGCAAACTAGCAGCCCGAACCCCCACCGGGGGTCTACTCGTGAGCGTAGATGGGGAGAGAGGCCCCACCCCATTTCCATCGACGTGTCGCCTGCAACCTGCACCCCCTCCGGGGGGCTTACGCGCGAGGGCAGATGGAAGTGCTCGAGGCCGCGAGTGATCCCACCCAGAGGATTGCTGCGAAGGCATCCATCAATCTATCCGGTTCGGTTGCTTGAGATCGGCGCTCGGAGCGTCGACGACCCGAGAGGTGTCACACATCGAGTGCTCGCTCAGGAGCCGCATCGCCATCAGACCGGTCTCGGGCAGAGATGGCCCCTGTCTGGCCCCAATTGACTCCTCAGGGACGTCGGGCCGTGAAACTGGGCGCCTAAGAAACGTTGGCGGGAGTTCTGACGCTACCGCAGAGTGAGTGCTGACGGGCTTCTCACACCCCCGATTCGGGCACTGTTTCGATCATCCGGACAGCTTCCGCACTTACAACTGCCGCGGGAGATAGATGATCGGCCGCGATGCTCGAGGACGCACCCAGCCGTTCGCCAGCGGTTGACGCCGGAGCCCCCACCTGACGGCAGGCCCCCACAGGCGGTAGCATGCCGCCGACGGCACGACGACTGACGGGACGAGCGGCGAGGGGCGGTAATCGATGCGCATCGCGCGAGTACGACACAACGGACGCGCCTCGACGGCGGTGATGAGCGGCCGCGGCACCGTCGAGCTGGTGCGAGGTGGCCCGTTCGGCCAGCTCGAGCCGACCGGCGAGCGCACTACGTTGAGCCAGGTGCAGCTGTTGCCGCCGACGCGGCCGACGAAGGTCGTGGCGATCGGGATCAACTACAGGAGCCACTCGGGCGACAACCCTCCGCCCGCGCAGCCCGAGGCGTTCCTGAAGGCGCCCTCCTCGCTGATCGGGCACGGTGACACGATCGTGCTCCCGGCCGGCGCACGGCGCGTCGACGAGGAGGCGGAGGTGGTGGCGGTGATCGGCCGTCGCGCCTCGCGGCTGTCTGAGGACGAGGTCGACGCGCACGTGCTCGGGTACACCGCCGGCAACGACGTTTCGGCGCGCGACTGGCAGCGGGGTGACCTGCAGTGGTGGCGCGCGAAGTCGAGCGACACGTTCACCGCCGTCGGACCGTGGATCACGACCGGCCTCGACCCGGAGCGCATCGGCGTGATCGGCCGCATCAACGGCAAGCAGGTCCAGCGCTCGAGCACGCGCCAACTGGTGCATTCGGTGCGCAAGTGCATCGCCACGATCTCGCAGCACATGACGCTCGAACCCGGCGACCTCGTGTTCACCGGTACGCCGGGCACGACGCGTCAGCTCGCCGATGGCGACGTCGTCGAGGTCGAGGTCGAAGGTGTGGGCGTGCTGAGGAACCCGGTGGCCGCCGAGACGGGCGCGTGACGACCGGCGGCGCCGGTCTGCGTCAGGGTCGAGGCCCGGATCGTGGTCGTGGACCGACCAGCGAGCTCTTCAGCGGGCTGCTCGAGGATCGCGAGCTCGTGTACCCGCACTCGCCCTAGCTCCGGCGCCTGGTCGGGGGGCCGGACCTGCGCTGTTGGGGCCCGCCGGAGCGCTACACCTGCGCGTTGTACATGTCGAAGACCACGCGGTAGACGTCCAACGTCTTGGAGGGGTCGTACGACATCGTGTAGAGCACGTGGTCCATCTTCTTCAGCTGTTTGACGAGGCGGCGCAGCTTCGGCACCGGATCGACGTCGAAGTCGACGCGCACGTCGACCGCCGGCCAGGGCTGCTTGCCGTTGAAGACCTGGATCATCGCCCACGACTCAGGGACGGATCGGTCAGGCTGACCCTGGCCGCCTGCGGCCTTGCCCGCCTCGAGCGCGCGCAGGAGCCGTTCGTCCATCGACTCGCCTTTGTTCTCTTTGAGCGCCTTGGCCATCTGCTTGACGGGCTCCGGCCCGACCATGGCGTTGCCCATCGCGATCGAGCCGTCGTCGACGATGTGGCTCGCGTGGTTCCAGGCGTCTGAGCCAGTGCGCACCCAGGTCTCGCCGGTTGTTGTAACCGCTCCGATCTGGCGCCAGGTCCAGTTCTCGTCCTGCTTCTCGAGCTCGCCCTCCATGTCGTCCCAGCTGACGCCGGCGTCTCGCAGGTCGCAGAGCTTGTGACCGTTCTGGGGGTGGATCGTCGCCATCGGCGCGACGATGATTCCCTGGTCGCTCAGCTCCGGCACGAGATGGCGGTGCACGGGGAACGTTCTCGAGAAGTTGATCGTCATCGTGGTCGAAGCGATCCCGATCTCGTTGGTGTCGGGGTTGCTGGCGAGGACCGTATACGTCATGAGGTCCGACTCCTTTCGCTCGTTGAACCGCGCCGCGATTCTCGGGGATTGCTCGCCACAAGTCGAGCCGATCGATGGCTTCCGCACCGTGCCGTGAGAGCGTCAACGACTACCGGGGCACGAGCCGTCGCGCCCACGCGTTCATACTTCAGCACGGCCGACGGGAAGACGGTGTTCGTGCCCGCCGTGCGCGACTTTGAGCCGGAGGTGGCAATCCCGGCTCGCCTACGGTCCCCCTCCGTGGCTTCATCACCTTCGACACGACGATGGACCGCAGCGTCGCGGCCGGCCTCATCCTGCAAGTTGAGCGGCGTCTGCGGCGGCACCCTCGTCAGCGAGCGTTGGCGAGACGCCTACACATACGAGTTCGAGTTCACCGCGCCTGCGAGAGCGAGCCGACACTGCGACAACAGACTGACCGATCCGCCCGCCGCCCAGGGGTTTCGCGGCGGCACCGACGGTGCTTGTTTATTCCGGTCTTTAGGGGTTCGCGTCCCGCTCCCCTCTGCCGGTCAACGCTAGCCCGGGCATCTCTCTACCGAGCCTCACTTGCAAACGGCGTGGCCGGAGGCCACCATCTGACCAAGCTGAACAGCAAGTCGGAGGTGGTCATGGATTTCTCGTACACCGCGGAGGAAGAGGAACTTCGTGCGAAGGTCCGGGAGTTCATCGCGGAGAACCTGACACCTGAGATCGACGCTGAGCTCGACGCCGGTCACTCGCGACGTAGCAGCCCCCTAGTCAAAGCACTCTATGACGAGATCGCGCAGCGCGGCTGGATGGCGATCAGCTGGCCCAAAGAGTACGGCGGTCAGAGCGGTTCACGGATCCAGCAGTACATTATCGAGGAGGAGTTCGCGCGCGCCGGACTGGCGGTGGGAGGTGCCGGCAGTGGGGCGCCTACGATCCTGGCGGCCGGTACCGAAGAACAGCGGGAGTTCTTCGTTAAGGGCCTGATCAACGGCGAGGTGGCGCTCTGCCTCGGGTTCACCGAGCCCCAGGCCGGTGCCGACCTCGCCGGACTCCAGTGTCGAGCTATTCGCGACGGTGATGACTACATCATCAACGGCCAAAAGATGTACACGACCGGCGCGCAGAACGCGACACACATCTATCTGATGGCCCGCACGGACCCGGACTCGGAGCGTCACGCTGGAATCTCGATCTTCTTGATTCCAATGGACTCTCCCGGGATCGCCGTGCGCCCGCAGTGGACGATTCAGAATGATCCGAAGGCCCCCCGCGGTACGACCTATGGCGATTCGCGTACGAACGAGACCTTCTTCGAAGACGTTCGCGTGCCAGCTTCTTGCCTGCTGGGCGAGGAGAACAACGGTTGGTCCTTGGGGGCCATGGGCCTGAATCTGGACCGTGTGGGCGCGAGCCGGTACCTCATGTCCGTGCGCCGTGACGAAGACATCGTCAACTGGCTCAAGGAACATGACCTCGGCGGCTACTCACCGGCGCAGGATCCGGATGTCCGCGACAAGCTCGCCGAGCTCTGGATCGAGGCCCAGGTCTGTCGCCTGATGACGATGCGGAGCATGTCGATCGTCAAGCGTGGCCTGGACTTCACGTACGAAGGCTCCGCCGAGAAGGTCTTCGCGCCCGAACATGGCGTGAAGAGCACCGAGACGATTGCGCAGATTCTGGGTCCGTATGCGCAGCTACTCAATGGTTCCGAAGGCGCTATTGAGGATGGGCTCTACGCCCACAACTTGCTGGGCGCTTTCCAGTCCGGCATCAACCATGGGAGCGTTCAGGTGATGCGCGACCAGGTGGCCCGTCGGGGTCTAGGGATGCCGCGCGGCTAGGAGCTGAGTAAAGGGGCCGCCTCATGGATGTGCTGCTGAACGAAGAAGAACAGATGGTTCGGGACGCGGCCCGAAGTTTCCTCGAGGTTGAGAGTCCCCCCAGCCTCGCCCGCGCGATGGAGCAGGATGAATTGGGATATCCGCCTGAACTGTGGCGGAAGATGGCCGAGCTGGGATGGCTCGGCATATATCTATCTGAGGCGTACGGCGGTCAGGGGCTGCCACTCACGTACTTGGGCATACTTCTCGACGAAATCGGTCGCGCGATCGCACCCGTCCCTCTGCACAGCACCTCGGTTCCAGCGCTGACGCTTGAGCTTCACGGAAGCGACGAGCAGAAGCAGGGAATACTTCCTGCGGTGGCTCGTGGTGACTTGATCATGACCTGGGCGTTCCAGGAAGAGGACCCGCGCCTCTCACCCTCTGTCGTCCATACCGAGGCGATCCTGGAAGGCGACCACTTCGTAGTCAACGGCACGAAGATGTTCGTCGACAATTTCCACATCGCCGACAAGTGTCTGGTTATCTGTCGGACGACCCCGACGGCCAGCGGCGGCGATGGTCTTTCCCTGTTGTTAATCGACGGTGACAGCCCGGGCGTCTCGCACATCCCCTTGATCCCCACTGCGAAGGACAAGCAGAGCAAGGTTGTCTTTGAGAACGTGAGGGTGCCGCGCGAGAATCTCGTCGGTCCCCTTGACGATGGCTGGCCGGTCGCGCAAGAACTGCTCGATCGGGCCACAGCATTGCTCTGCGCGCAGATGGTAGGCGCCGCGAGAAAGGATGCCGAGATGGCGACCGAGTACGCGAAGAACCGGACGGCGTTCGGCCGCCCGATTGGCGCTTTCCAATCGATCCAGCATCTGTGCGCAGACATGCTCGTGGGGGTCGACGGGGCGCAGATGCTGACGTACGAGGCGCTGTGGGCGCTTGGCGAGGGCCGACCGGCTAGCGTCGAAGTGTCACAGGCAAAGGCGTTCTGTAACGAGAAGTGCCAAGAAATTGTGCGCTCGTCGCAGATCATCCACGGCGGTATCGGTTTCATGATGGAGTTCGATATACACCTGTGGTACCGACGCGTCGTCTCTTGGTCGCTGCGGCTGGGCACAACGTTCGAGCACCGCGCGAGGATCGCTCGTGCTCTGCTCGATCAGCCGGGGCGCGTCCGCCTCGGCGATCCCGTCGTGGCCCTTCCCGAGGACGGCGCACCTCCGAGCACGGTCGCACAGCCTGCTTCGTGACGAGGTAGGCCAAGACGGAGGGCTGACGGCGCAACCACAGCTGAGGGGAGTTTAGTGATGGTCAAAGATCCCGTGTGCGGGCGAGAAATCGACGAGGAGCAGGCTCGGGCGAGCACAGGTACGACAACGCACGGAGCTACTGAAGTGGATCCGGAGCAGGGAACTCGACGTTTCCACGACGGAAAGTGGTACTACTTCTGTAGCCTAGGCTGCCGCACCAAGTTTCTCACGGATCCCGGCGGCTACAGCAAAGCCGATGCTGCGCCGAGGAAGAGGACGTAGGTGAAATGGCTGAACAAGAAAAGAGTCTCATCACCGATGAGGTGAAGGCGCTGATCGGGGCAGAAGCGCCGCCCAGCACGATGTGGGGCACGATCTCCGCCGACTCGGTGCGGCGTTTCATCCAAGCGATCATGGACAATGACCCTGTGTACTGGGACGAGGAGTACGCCGAGCAGACCAAGTATGGCGGGGTCGTGTGCCCGCCGCTGTACCCCGGCTTCGCATCACGACGGCCGCCTGGAACTCCGGAACCACTCGATGCCCTGAAGGACGATCGAGATTGGGACGGGATCGGTGGTGGAGATGGTAGCGGACTGCCCCCGATGAACCTGCCCGTCCAACGGGTGCTGAACGGCGGCGTTGAGGCGGAGTTCTTCCAGCTCGCCAAGATCGGCGATCAAGTCACAGCCACGACCCGGTACAAAGACGTCGCTGATCGGACCGGTCGTAGCGGGTACATGGTGTTCGTCCGAACCGAGACAGAGTATCGGAACCAGGACGGAGAGTTACTTTCGAGGGTGATCAACACGTCCATTCGTCGCTAGGAGGGCAGAATCATGACGACCAGCATCGAAGGCAAGCAGCTGGTATACGAGGATGTCAGCATCGGCGATGAGGTCACGCCGCTCGTCAAGGGCCCGATGAGTCCGGTCCACCTGATGCGGTGGAGCGCGGCGATGGAGAACTGGCACCGCATCCACTATGACGAGATGTTCGCGAAGGAGCACGAGAAGCTACCCGAGAGGCTCGTGAACGGCTCCTGGAAGCAACACGTGATGGTCCAGATGATGAAGGACTGGGTTGGCCTCGGAGGCTGGCTCTGGAAGATCAGTTTCCAGTTCCGAAAGATGGACCAGGTGTGGAGCACGGTGACCGCGTGGGGGCGGGTCACTGACACGCGCCAGGTCGGCGACTACGGCATCGTGGAGTGCGAGATCGGGCTGCGCAACGATGACGGTCAGGAAAGCACTCCTGGCACCGCTACCGTAGTGCTACCGTTACGTGACGGGAAGCCGGTTCCGTACCCGTTCGTCCCGCCAGCTGAGAGTTGACTCTTCGGGCATCGCGCCGCGCGCGCTCGTAGAAGGCCATCTTCTGCTGAAGAATTGGAGACAGGCTCGGAGATCGACTGCCGCGGGCAGACATGATCATCCGCGCCTCGAGACGAGGAACTGATTGTGGCAAGACAGTGGGCGACGGTAGAGATCACCGAAGAGGGCATGCGCGAGGGCATGCAAATCGAGGATGAGAACATCTCGGTTGAGGACAAGATTCGACTCCTCGACGCACTTTCGGAAACCGGTCTCAAAACGATTAACGTTGGCTCGTTCGTGAGCCCGAGGTACACGCCACAGATGGCGAAGATCGACGAGATCGTCAGCGGATTCCACCCTAACGAGGGTGTGACCTACACAGCGCTGGCGCTGAACGAGCGCGGCATTCAGCGCGCGCGCGAGTACAGCCCCCCTTTGACCGTGGGTGACCGTGGCGTTCCATCCCTTTCCTGTCACGTTTGTGACGTGTTCGTCCGCCGAAACGCCAACCGCTCGCAGGAACAGGAGATCGAGCGGTGGCCAGCGATCGTCGCGGCCGCCACAGAAGGTGGTGCAACCGAGGCTGGTATCGGGATGAATGCGGCCTGGGGATCGAACTTCGTAGGCGAGTTCACCCAGGAGCGGCGCATGGAGCTCCTCGAGCGCGAGCATGCGCTGTGGGATGAGGCTGGCATCAAAGTGACCCGCGTCTCGCTGGGCGACCCGATGAGCTGGAACCGCCCGTGGGTGGTCGAAGCCCAGCTGGAGGCGATCAAGGAACGCTGGCCAGCGATCACGCGCTTCAGCCTGCACCTGCACGACGCACGCGGTCTCGCCTTGGCGTCCACGTATGCCGCGCTCCGAGTGCTGGACTCGACGGACACCCTGCACACCGACACGACCATCGGTGGCATCGGCGGCTGTCCGTACTGCGGCAACGGCCGTGCGACCGGGATGGCACCGACCGAAGATGTCATCAATATGCTCGAAGAGATGGGCATTGACACGGGCGTCGACCTCGAGAAGTTGATCCGCGTGGTGTGGATGCTCGAGGAGATCCTGGGGCGCCCGTCGATGGGTCACGTATCGAAGGGCGGCGTGCTGCCGCGCGGCGACGAGCTCTACGACGCCAACATGCCGTTCGTGGAGACCTTCGAGCAGGCCCGGCACTTCCTCGAGGGCCCGAGCGCCTACGAGGGCGGGATCTACCCGTGGTCTGAACCGATCACGAGCCCACAGCTTGATGCTCTGCGCGGTTCGCCGCAGCCGGCCGGCGTCGGCGAGGGGTAGCGGAGCCGAGCGCTCCACGACCCGGCCGCGACGCAAAGGCGATGGATTCTCTCAGTGCTAGTTGACCTCCATACGCACACACGCCGGGGCTCGGCCGACTCGTTTCTGCATCCTGATGAACTCATCGAGCGCTCCAAGCAGGCCGGACTGGATGCGATCGTGCTCTCCGAGGACGACTGGGCCTGGGAGCCGGAGGCGCTGCGCGAACTCGAGAAGCGCCATGGTTTCCGGATCTTCGGTGGGCTGGAGGTCTCGACGGAGGGCGGGCACATCCTCGTGTATGGCGTGCACCAGTACCGAGACGAGATGCGGCGGAGCGATGCGCTTGCAGCGAATGTTCGTCGAGCTGGTGGATTGATGGTTGCCGCCCACCCGTTTCGGGGGTATGCACCCTGGAACTGGCGGGACGTCGAAGGCATCTGCAGCGGACTGGCCCAAGCCGAACGCAACCCCGCGTACCGGCTGGCCGACGCGGTGGAGGTGGTGAATGGTCACGGCAGCCCCTACGAGAATCGGTTTTCCGAGCAGCTCGCCGCAAGGCTGAGGGTGCCCGGGACCGCGGGAACGGACTCGCACCAGGCATCTGATATCGGGAAGGCCGCCACGTACTTCGAGCGCGACCTCCGCGATGAACGCGGGCTGATCGAGGAGGTACGCGCGGGCCGTTGCTGGCCCGTCGACCTCACGCGCGGGGCGCTGAGCGACGATCCGGCACGCCACACAGCGCCTGATCGGTTCAGGCTGCCCTCGCTCGGCTAGCGGATCTGAGAGATTGCTCGGCGCCTCGCTGGATCCGGAGTCGGCCTGGGAAAGTGCCGGTTCGCCGAGTTTCCACTTTCGACCGGCCGTTAGTCGAGCAAGCTTCCCTCGTGCTCGAGGCCGAGCCGCTGACGATACTCGGGGTCGTGGATCCGCAGGCTGCCCGATCCCAGCAGGTCCTCGATGGGACTCCCTGTGGCGGGCTCGTCCAGCGGATCCTGTCGACCGGTAATCGCATCAGCGCGTAGCTGATCGTACCGCTCGTCGGACATCCCCAGCAGCTCCTTGAACACGTACTCGTTCGCCTCACCGAGGGGCGGAGCTGGTCGATCGATACGCGGCGGCGTCCTGCTGAGCCGGTATCCACGTCCGATCAGCGGCCGACGCCCGACGCCCGTGCCCTCGGCATGGTCCACCACCTCGTAAAACGCTCGCTCGCGAAGATGAGGATCGAGCAGCAGGTCGCGGGCATCGTTTACGGGTCCGGCAGGCACCCCGGCGCGGCGCATCGCGTTGACGGCCTCCTCGCGCGTCCGTCTTATGGCCCAGGCCCCAAGGACATCGTCCACCTGGTCATGCCGTCCGTACGCATCGATCAGGGTGGCGGGGGCTTTCATCTCGCCCCAGGGAGCGGGACCCAGCACCATCGTCAGGGACTGCCACTCGGCATCGCTGCGAGCCGACACAACCATCCAGCAGTCGTCGCCGAGGGTTTGGTAGCAGCCCTGCACGCTCCCGAAATGGTCGCGGTTGCCGATGCGCTCGCCCATCCGACCGTTCGCGACGTAATCGAGCATCGCCTCACCAATGAAGCTGACGTTGGCTTGGTACATGCCGAGGTCGATCCACTGTCCCTCGCCAGCGGTAGCACGGTGACGCAAGGCGGTCATGACGCAGAACAGGCCGTGCCACATCGCCACGAAGTCCGGGTATGACTGTCCGATCGTCGAGGGACGGTCGTCGCTGTAGCCGGCGAAGTGCGCGATGCCGGTCATCGGCTCCAACGCGGTGCCCTGCACCGGATAGTTCTCCCAGGGGCTGTCATGGCCATAGCCAGTGTTCGACAGCATGATGATCTCCGGCTTCAGGGCGCGCAGATGCTCGTAGTCGAGCTTCCACCCACGCATCACCCGCGGCGTGTAGTTCTCCACAACGACGTCGGAGATCAGCACCAGGTCGCGGAACGTGTCGCGCCCCTCCTCACGGCTCAAGTCGAGCGTGATCGAGCGCTTGCCACGGTTCACGAGCGAAAATGGCCCCGACACGTTCCAGGGTTCACGCCCGCCATTGCGCTCTGGAAAGATGCCAGCGATGAAGCGGTTTGAGTCGAGACGCTGCAGGGCCTCGATCTTGATCACCTCTGCCCCGAGATCGGCCATCGATGCACAGAGGTAGGGCATCGCCCACACAGAACTCAGGTCGAGCACCCGGACGCCTTCCAGCGGACGACTAGTCGTGGGCGTTGGCGTCGCTTTCGCTGTCATCTCACACCACACCGCGCGACCTGAGCGCCGCGATCTCTCGCGCTTCCAGGCCCAGCTCAGAGCTGAGCACGCTGTCCGTATGCTCGCCCAGCAGCGGCGCAGGCAGGCGAATCCGCCACTCGGTTGCAGACATCTTCACGGGCGAGCCGGCGTACTTCAGCGGGCCAGTCCGCGGGTGGTCTACGTCAACCCAGTACCCGCGCGCGCTCAGCTGCGGGCAATGCAGCAGGTCCGCCGGATCCTGCGCTACTCCGAAGAGGATTCGTCGATTGGCCGCGTCATTGAACAGCTCGTGCTTGTCACGGTGGCTCATCGCTCCCTCGACGAGCGCGGACAGCGCCTCCTGCTTCATCGCCCGTCCCTCCGGGGTCTGGAACTGCTCGTCGTTCAGTTCGGGAACGCCAAGGAAGCCCGCGATTACGTCCCACGACTGCCCCAGTCGCGGCTGCAGCAGGACCCAACCGTTCTTGGCGGGCGTCAGCGTGGCGAGCCTGCCGCCCGTCGCCGACCTGCGCCCCTGAATCCCACCGAGCCAAGCATAGTATGCCTCATTCAGTACGAGCTGCGAGGCGATCGCCTCGTGGATCGACACGTCGACCGACTGTCCAGGCGCACCCAGCACTTGCGCCACTGTGACCGCGGCGGTGCTCCACGCGGCGTATGCGCCCGCGGTGTACTGCGCCTGCGACAGCCCGTGCTTCAGGGGAGAACGCTCCTTCTCGCCGCTGATCGTCATCATGCCGCTCATCGCGTACTCGACGAGTTCGCTCGCGGGGAGATCGCGGTACGGACCGGTTTGCCCGAAGTTTGAGATCGAAGTGAGGATCAGACGAGAGTTCACCTGTTGGAGCGTCTCCCAGCCGATTCCAAGGCGATCGAGCACACCCGGTCGAAAGTTCTCGACTACGACGTCCGCTTTACGAGCGAGCTCGAGGAAAAGCTGTTGTCCGCGGTCGCTCTTCAGGTCAAGCGTGACGCTCCGCTTGTTGGTGTTCAGATAGAGAAAGTGGAGGCTGGCCTCCGGGTCCGGTACATCATTGAAAAAAGGTGCGACGTGCCGGATCGGGTCCCCGCTGCGGGGCTCCTCAATCTTGATCACATCGCTGCCATAGTCGGCGAAGAGCTTCGTACAGTAGGGGCCGGCGATGTATCGCGTGAGGTCGAGAACACGCAGTCCCGAACGGGGGTCTCCTTCAGGTCGCGTTACGGCCGAGCCAGAGCTGGTGGCGATGGTTCACACTCCCCCCGAATGACTGCGTGCAGTCCCCCTGTGGCTCGGCGAAGTATAGAATTCTCGGACCGATCCGGCAAAGACTCCGACCACACGTCGGCGAAACGGTCAGCAACCGACGGGCAGCTAGCTCGCACAATCGGCGGCATCACGAGGCGTCGATGTGCGGCGCATTGAGCAGGGCGGGCCCGAACACCTGCTCTGGATCGACCGTGCCCGCTGCGCCCGCGGGCGCCAGGGTAGGGAGATGCACATGCCCGATCCGTCGCGGCAACAACGAGAGTATCTTGCCGAGCGCGAGTTGGGTGTGCTCGGCACGGGCCGTCGCGACGGCTCGCCCCAGCTCTCGCTGGTCACGTATCTGTTCGACGGCGAGCATGCGTTCGTTTCCGTCACCAAGGACCGCGCGAAATACTGGAACGTGCGCCGCCAGGCTCGCGTGTCGCTGCTCGTCCCCGACGGACGCCGGCAGGTGATCGTGTACGGAGAGGCCGAAATCCTCGAGGGCCGAGCGCGCGACGAGGCAATCATCGCTATCCGGGAGCATCAGGGCGATCCGCTGCCAGAAGACTACGACCTCGAGCGCTTTTCGCAGCGTCTGGACGAGCTGCAGCGCGTCGTATTCCGTATCTCACCTGAGCGGACACTCGGGCTCGACTGACCTCGAGGCGCCTCCAATTGCAAGGAAGATAGGAAGCACAGCCCACCGCCCTCTGGGCTGGAGTAAAGGATCGGCAAGCGGGCTCCCTGGTAGGCTCCGTCAGAACTCAGACCACGGATCTCCTGTTAGCGTCGCCGCCACCCGACGATGCAGAGGAGGGTTGCATGTGATGTGCCCGCGCTGCCGCTCGAGTCAGACGAGTCGGCGCGGCCGACGCACTGGCGGGTCTCCCACGAGGCGCCGCCGTCGTTGGTCTCGAAGAGCCCGGCGCTTTGCACCACCGCGACCATGTGGTCGGGATCGCTAGGGTCGATCCGCAGGTCGTCGCCGGCGGGGGCCCCACCGAGGACATTCTCGGTCAGGCTCGTGACCGCCATCATCCAGAGCCCTCGCGTCGGATGCCCCCAGAGCGGGCGGTTCAGCTCCCAGCTCTCCCCACCGTCGTCTGAGCTGAACAATCCGCAGGCGCGACCTCGATGTAGAGCCGGCCCGGCTGCGACTGCGGCGCCGGGCCCAGGCCGCCCACGGCGGCGATGTATCGGCCCCGGCTCGTCTCCGGCGAACGGACCGCGCGTCCGAGCCGGACTGCCCGTGGGTGGTTCGACCGCGATCACGTCCGCGCCAAGGTCCGCAAGGACCATCCCCGCGATCATGCTCTCGTTGTCGGTCAGGTCGACGACCCGGTAGTGCTGCAATGGGTTCGCTCCCCCTCACGCGGCTCGTTCGCCGCGTACCTTGCCAAGGTGGTGCGCATCCTACGAGGCTGAGTGGATGATGGCGCGGCCAGGAGGCACTCGACACCGCGCGGTTCGGCCCGCCTAAACGGCGAGGAAGTCGTCGGCTCCCACTATGAACGTGGCTGGCCACCAGCCGGAAGAATGCTGACGGCACTTGCCGAACGTCATCAACCAATGTGGCACCGTGAACGATGGGAATGATATAGAGGGGAGGCAGCCAAGTAGCGCGCCGAGCCTCAACCCCGCCGAGCGTTCGAGGCGCGCGCCAGCGGAGGAGGGCTCGAACATGGCAGCTCGACTGGATGGCAAGACCGCGATCGTCACTGGGGCGGGCCGAGGCATAGGCCGCGGCGAAGCGCTGGCGCTGGCGGCCGAAGGCGCGGCGGTCGTCGTCAACGACCTCGGCGGATCGACCGGTGGTGAGGGGGCCGACCAAGCTCCGGCGCAGGAGATCGTAGAAGAGATCGTGGCCAGCGGTGGTCGCGCGGTGGCGAACTACTCGGATGTCTCCGACTTCAACGCCTGTGCCGAGATGGTCAAGCAGGCACTCGCCGAGTTTGGCGGCCTCGATATCCTCGTCAACAACGCGGGCATCCTGCGCGACCGCATGGTGTTCAACATGACGAAGGAAGAGTGGGACATCGTAATTGCGGTGCACCTCACGGGAACCTTCAACATGATCAAGCACGCCTCCGTGGTCATGCGACAGCAGCGTGCGGGCCGGATCATCAATACGAGCTCCAGCTCGGGGCTCGGGAACGCCGGGCAGACGAACTACTCGGCAGCGAAAGAGGGCATCATCGGGATCACCCGGACTGTCGCGCGTGACCTCGGGCGATACGGCGTGACCTGCAATGCGATCCGCCCGGGGGCGGCAACCCGCCTCACACTGTCGCCCGAGATGGAGACTGCGCGCCAGGCGGCCGAGGCGCGCGGTGAATCTCGTGGTAGCGCCGAGGAAACGGCGGCTATGGACCCCAACTCAATTGGCCAGCTGATTGTCTACTTGGCATCGGACGAAGCACAGAACGTCAACGGTCGCGACTTCGCGATCGGGGGTCGTGAGGTGGGTCTCTACACCCAGCCGGTGATCGAGGCTCGAGCGTTCGCTCGCGGTGACAGCTGGACGGCGGATGAGATGTTTGAGGTCTTCCCACGCTCGCTTGGGTCGCTGCTGAGCAACCCGTTCATGCCGAACGACGAAGGATGATCGCAGTGAGTTCTACTCGCAGCCGTTCCTGTCGAGCGGGTGACGCATGAACTGCCACCGCTTCGTCACGACATCTGGGTGCGACTTCCGCGGGTCAGTCGAGTGAACTGGGCTGGTTCATCCAGCACCGCGCTTCAACTTCTGGGGCAATCGGTGGCATCGGCGGCTGTCCTACTGCGGCAACGGCCGTGCGACCAGGATGGCACCGACCGAAGATGTCATCAATATGCTCGAAGAGATGGGCATTGACACGGGCAAGACCCCTCGATCACGAGCTGGCGGCTTGACGTCTGACCAAAAGATGTCCCTTCTCCCGCTCCAGACGACCTTGCATGTGTTTGAGGCATGAGTCCCTTCAAGGATGCCCGTGGAGCGGCAATATTCATCCGCACACCGTCAGCCGCTTGTTCTCGGTACCTGAAGCGACCCTCTGACCCTTCGATGATCAACGGACTCATAAGCCGTCGATCATCGCGTCCGACGACATCGGCACTGTCAGAACGGGTGTCAGCACTGGTCGGATGGAATATTCGCGCCCCACAGGATCCGTGGTCTGAGATCTGACGGAGCCCCAGCGCCAGCGTAGCGACGGAGGCCCAGTCGGCGAGGTCGACGACGACGCTCTCTGCGGCGTTGGCACGCGCGCGCAGCTCGCTAGGAGCTGCGCACTGCTTGCTCGGGTTCAACAGGGGTGAACTTGCGCGACGACGAAGGCTTGGCAGCCCTCGGCAACGATCTCAGAACTCAAGCCGTCCCGAGAGGAATGCCTCGGCCCGGGCCGTCGCATACTCGAGCAGCGGACCGATACGTGCCTCGAGGCCCAGCTCAGGCCGCCCGTGCATCCACCCGAGCAACGCGAGCGCGCGGATCAGCAAGAACTGCGGCAGGCGTTCGAGGTCAGCGTCGGACAGGGGACGCACCTCGCGATAGCCACCGGCGACGGCGTCGACGAGCGTCGGGAGATCCGGGCGTTGGGCGCCGAAGAGCGTGATAGCCAGCTCGTACATGTGCCATCCGAAGCCCGCGTCGTCGAAGTCAATCACATGCATCCGCTCGCCGGAGACCAGCACATTGTCAGCGTGGAGATCGGCATGGATCAGGCTGAAGATCCGCCGGTCAGTGCCGTACTCGCGGAGCGCTGAGTGGAGACCGTCGCGGACACGTACGAGGAGGTCCTGGGTCGATCGGTCGATCTGGGGGAGCTCCCAGAAGCGGCCCCACAGCGGGTCGCGGCCCATCAGCCCGTCGGCGTCCCACGCCCGACGCACGAAGCCGGGCGACGGGTTCCAGCCGCTCGCCTGCTGGTGGATGCGCGCAGCGAGCCCACCGAGGCGCCGGTAGTGACCGGCGATCGCTTCGAGGCCATCCTCCCGATCGAGGATCGCGGAGAGCAGCGTGCCTTCGATCCAGCGCACCACCCCCACATGACGCCTCGAGCCATCGTCCAGCGACACCGTCGCGTAACCTTCGCCCCGACGCGTGTGTACGGCCTCGGGCACGTCCAGCCCGGCCTCGCCGAGCGCCGCGGTCCAGGTCAGCTCTGACTCGAGCGCCTTAAGCGAGCTGTAGCCCGGGCGGTGGATGCGGATGATGTAGGTCCCACCGTCCGAGGCGTCGAGACGGAAGACGGCATTCTCGCTGAGCGAGATCAGGCGCAGCTCCCGCTCCTCCAGGTCCCAGTGCGTAAGGGCCCGCCGGGCGATCGGCAGCAGCGCCTCTCCGTTACTCGGGGCCCGCGGCATCGACTGCCCGCGCGGTCTCGCGGAACGCCTCCAGGAACACCTCGGCGTGCTCACGCTCAAACACCAGGGGCGGTCGCACCTTCAGCACGTTCCCGTGCGCTCCCGCCTTCCCCATGAGCACGCCGCGCTCCCGCATCCCGTTCACGAACCGGTCAGCCCCAGCTGTATCGGGGGTCTTCGCCCCACGGTCGCTCACCCACTCGACGCCGACAAAGGTGCCGTGCCCGCGCACATCTCCGATCGAGTCGATCTCGGCGCGCAGCCCCCGCAGCTGGCCACGGAGGTACTCGCCGACGGCGCCTACGCGCGTTAGCAGATCCTCCTGCTCGATCACGTCGACGACCGCCATCCCGACGGCCGCTTGCAGCGGACTGGACGCGAAGGTGTTGAAGTAGCGTGTCTCCCGCCGGAAGGCGTTGACGAGGTCGGCGCTCGCGATCGTGCCGGACAGGGGAAGCCCTCCGCCCATCGGCTTGCCCATGGTCACGATGTCCGGCTCGAAGCCCTGCGCCTCGTAGCCCCACCAGCGACCACTGCGACCGAACCCGGCCTGTACCTCATCACAGATGACCACACCCCCGGCCTCGCGCACCACCTGGGAGGCTCGCGCCAGGAAGTCGACCGGAACGTCCGGCAACCCCTCGTTCGCCAGTAGCGGGCAAAGCATCAGGCCCGCCAGCGCGATCCCCTCGCGAGTGAAGCCGGCGATCTCATCACGCAGCAGTGCGACGTAGCGATCGCTGAGCTCGCCATCAGTCAACCCTTCCTCGACGGGACGGTAGCGCTGCGGGACGGGGATCGAGCGCACCTCAGGGTCCAGGGGCAACTCGCGCGCCGCACGGTCTCCGAGGCGCGAGAGCTTGCGCACCTCGGCGCTGTTGCCGTGGTAGGCGGCATCGGTGGTGATGATGCCTCGACCGCTGGTCGCGGCGCGCGCCATCATCAGCGCCACCTCGTTGGCCTCGGTGCCTGTGCAGGAGAAGACGGTGGTCGTCAGCGCCGGCGCGTGCAGGCCGGCGAGCCGCTCGGCGTAGTCGAGAATGCCGTCGTGGAGGTAGCGGCTGTGGACGTTTAACAGCGCGGCCTGGCGTTGCATCGCACCGACGACGTGCGGGTGTGCGTGACCGACACAGGGGACGTTGTTGTACACGTCGAGGTAGCGGTCGCCGTCGGCGTCGTAGAGCCACACCCCCTCCCCCCGCACGATATGCACTGGGTGCTGGTAGAAGAGCGCAGTCCCGACGCCAAGCAGCCGGTCCCGTCGTGCAACCATCGTGTCTACGTCCGTGTGTAGCGCCATGCGCGGGATTGTACGGCGACCTGCTGCTCGTGGCTTACGAGCGACCGCGCGGCAGAGCACGCCGCCGAGCTCGGTCCCCACTTCGTGAAGCCAGCGGTGCTGGGCCCTGGGTATGCAGGGAAGGCTGCGCGGTACTGCGCTCGCGGCCTCGCTATGCTCCGTGCTCGGAGTAAAGCATGGGCGATGCGGCTCTGGCGGGCCGGAGTCCGAGAGGAATGAGACGTGGAGTATCGAAACCTTGGGCGCTCAGGACTGCGGGTTTCGGTCGTCGGACTCGGCACGAGCAACTTCGGCGGGCGCTGCGACCTTGAGCAAGCGACGGCGGTGGTCAACAAGGCGCGCGATGTGGGTATTCCATGAACCGAGAGGTTCTCTGCAGTTAGCCATCCGTATCCGGGTGGCGGCTCACGATGTCGCGCCACTCCGGGGTCTGCATCACCCGGGTGTACTCCCTGTCTCGCGCTTCTCTGTCCTGCCAGCGGATGATCCAATGCACGTTGGCGGAGCCGTGTTTCGATATGTCCGGGTCAGTTCCGCTGATCAGGGTTTCGATCCCGGAGTCGAGCCAGAAGCCCACAAGGTCGAGGTTTGCCCTGAGGTAAGGAAGGGCATCCGCGACTACCCATGCCTTGTACTCGTCCCACACATCGCGGCGGTAGCAATAATCGCGAACTTCGTAGAGCACTGCGGCACCTCCAGCGGCATGCTATGCGACGCAATCTGAAGCGAACCGGCCCAAGGCGAGTTTGCAGTTCCGGGACCCGACTGACAGCTACCACCTGCCTCTACGCCTCCACCCTCACGCGTAGCGACCCCGGGCGGGGGTGCAGGTTGACGGCTAGACCCCTCGATGAAGCGGGGTGGGTGCTTCCTCGATCTGTGACATCGGTGGCCCAGGCCGCCAACGCCTCGTCGTGGACGGCCTGGAGTCGTACTGACAGATCGCGCGCCTTGCGCGAGTTGTAACATGGCGGGCCGCGGCTGGAGGCTCAACGTGGCCAAGGAACGGCCGGAGCCCGGCCAGCGATTGGAGTCAGTCATGGTGACCGCCCTCGATGGCACCAAGGTCGTCGACGTATCCGGAATCGGCGCGTTCGCGTCGATGATCCTCGCGGACTTCGGCGCGGAGGTAGTCAGAATCCGGCCCACGCCCGGGGCGCGCGCCACCTCGGCTGACAGCGCGTCGACCGATCGCCGCCAACCGGACGGGAACGAGGCGCGGCTGAGCGGGGCGTTGCGGCGCACAGCGACGCATCGAGGTTCGCGCTCGATCGCGCTCAACCTCAAGCACAAGGAAGGACGGGCTATCGCGCGCGCGCTCGCCGCCGAGGCGGACGTCTTCCTGGAGTCCTTCCGCCCTGGCGTCTGCGATCGCCTCGGCGTGGGGTACGAGGAGCTGTCGGCGCTGAACCCGCGGCTCGTCTACGCCTCGCTCACCGGCTACGGGCAGACCGGGCCGTACCGCGACCGTCCCGGCCACGACCTGAACTACATCGCCGTCGGCGGAGCGCTTGGGCTGTTCGCCGGACCGGACGGCCGCTCGACGATTCCGCTCAATATCATCGCGGACTTCGCCGGAGGCGGGCTGTACACCTGCCTCGCGATCTGCCTCGCGCTGCTTGCTCGCGACCGCACTGGCCGCGGTCAGCACATCGACATGGCCATGAGCGACGGCGTGTTGTCGTTGCTGACAACCGTGTTGCACGACCCGATCGCCAACGGCACGACCGTCGAGGACCGTACCAACCTGCTGAACGGTGGCGTGCCCTACTACGACACCTATCGCTGCTCGGACGAGCGCTGGATCGCCGTTGCCTGCCTCGAACCACACTTCTTCGCCAACCTCTGCCGCGGCATGGACCTCGAGCAATTCCTCGACGCGCAGTTCGAGGAGGCGCGGCACGCCGAACTGCGGGCGGCGCTGGTCGCGCGCTTCGCATCGCGGCCACGTGACGAGTGGGTCGATGCCCTCGAACCGCACGATGTTTGCGTCTCGCCCGTCCTTGCCCCCGCCGAGGTCGCGGAGCATGAGCACAACACGGCGCGCGGCACCGTCGGATGGCGCGAAACCTCGGACGGCCCGGAGCTGCGCATCGGCGTGGGACCGAAGCTCAGCGAAACGCCTGGCTCGCCGGGCAAAACTGCGGCCGAGGATGGCGACTCAGAGGCGATCCTGCTGGGCCTCGGATACGAGACCGCAAGGATCGACCGCCTGCGCGAGGCGGGGACGGTCGGCTGACGCCCGCGCTGCGTCCGCGGCGCTATCATCACCTGCGCCATCGCCTCCGGGCGCCCCCGTGCTAGATGGCACCATGATCACGAAGTTCGTCGATTCGCGTCCAGCTGTAGCCCGCCTCCTTAAGGACCAGTTCGGTGTCTTCGCCGAGGTTCGGCGCCCGGTCGGCGGGCTCGGGCACGCCTCCGCTGAAGCGGAGCGGCATGCCCATGCTCACGATCTCGCCGTACTCCGGATGGTCGATGCGGCGCAGGTAGCCGCTCGCCAGCACCTGCGGGTCCGACACGACTTCGTCGTAGCTGCGCACCGGCGCCCAGATCGCGCCCAGCTGCTCGAGCAGCGCCACCACCTGCTCGGTCGTCCTGCGCCCGAGCGCGTCACGCAGCGCCTCGACGAACTCGTCATTGCGGGCGAAGCGCGCGAGGCCGTCGAGCTGCGCCGGGTCATCGGCGAGGTCCTCGCGACCGAAGGCGCGCCAGAACTCGGGCCAGACGCGGCTGGGGCCGGTCAGCGCGATGTGGTTGTCGCTCGTCGCGTAGATGCCGATCGGCGTAACGGAGCTGAGCCAGGGGTAGGTACGACCGACGCGTTCGTACCGGTGCCCCCCGAGGATGTGTGCCATCAGCTCGGTCGACTGCGCCCAGATCTGCCCGCCGAGCAGCGACCCATCGACGCGCTGGCCCTCGCCGGTGCGCTCGCGCGCGTAGAGCGCCGCCACGATGCCGCCGAACAGCGTCATCCCGCCCATGGTGTCGGCGACGAGCGCGCCGGCGCCCTGCGGCGCATCGGGCGCGCCGGTGTTCCAGACCATGCCGCCCGCAGCCTGCGCCATCATGTCGTTGCCCGGACGCGTACTGTCCGGCCCCTCGGGCCCGTAGGTCGTGCCGACGGCGTACACCAGCCGCGGATTCAGCTCACGACACGCCTCGTAGCCGAATCCGGCGCGGTCGAGGGCGCCCGGGCGCAGCGTGCAGACGAGCACATCAGCCTCGGCCATCAACCCGTGGACGACGTCATGGCCGGCCTCGGTCGAGAAGTCGAGGGCGAGGCTGCGCTTGCCCCGATTGTTCGCATAGAAGACCGGCGGCCGGATGGTCTCGTGTGTGACCGGCAACCGTCGCCCGGCATCCCCGGCGGTCGGTGCCTCGATCTTGATGACGTCGGCGCCCAGGTCGCGCAGCAGCTGGCAGCACTGCGGCCCCATGATCAGCTGCGTGAACTCGAGCACGCGAATGCCCTCGAGCGGTCCGGACACGACACCCTCCCCAACATGCATCAGCGCTCTTACGCGATACGGAGCGATTGTACGAGCGGTCCGCGCAGACTTCACACGACGGGTGCGGGTTGCCAGACGAGCCCCCCGATGGATCGGGGCGGGTTCGCGCCTCCCGTCGCGCCCTCACACGTGGCGACCCCCGTGGGGGGTGCAGGTTGCCAGACGCGATCACCCATTCGAGAGCCGTTTGTCCCCCGGGCGGCGGCAGAGTAGGATCGCGCAACCGGGCTGCGCTGGCCTCCGCCCTGCGTAGGCGCTGCCCGCTTGTGGGACGCAAGCGCAGCACCAGGGACAGGTCGTGGAGTTCCTCCGTCTCTTGATCTTTCGGCTAGTCGCATCCGTGTTCACGGTGTTCATCGTGATCACCCTCGTGTTCTTCATCAGCCGTGTCATTGGCAACCCGATCGAGTACCTCCTGCCGCTCGACGTCCCCACCTCTACCGAGGAGGTCGAGCGGCTCGAAAAGCAGTTCGGGCTCGACCGCCCGATCCCCGTCCAGTACGTGGAGTACCTCGGCGATTTGCTGCGAGGAAACTTCGGTACGTCCTTCCGCACCAACCAACCGGCTCTCCAAGAAGTGACCCAGCGGCTGAACAAGACGCTTCAGCTCACTGTCGCGGGCCTCGCCTTCTCTCTGGCGCTGGGGCTTTCAGCGGGAGTGATAGCGGCCGTGTACCGCGGACGGCCGATAGACGGGTTCGCGCGGGTGCTGGCGTTGTTGGGTCAGGCGACGCCCGACTTCTGGTTCGGGCTCATGCTCATCCTGTTCTTCGGCGTGCGGCTCGGCTGGCTGCCCACGGGCGGCAGCGGCGATTTGACGCACATGATCCTGCCCACCATCACGCTCGGGACCGCAGGCGCCGCCAGCCTCACGCGCATCACCCGTTCGGCGATGCTCGAGGTGCTCAGCGCCGACTTCATCCAGACTGCGCGGGCCAAGGGGCTGCGCGAACGCACCGTGATCTTCCGACACGCGTTGCGTAACGCGCTGCTCCCGGTGTCCACGATCTTCGGACTCCAGATTGGGCGGCTCATTGCAGGGTCGGCAATCGTCGAAACGGTCTTCGCCTGGCCGGGGATCGGGCGGCTCGCGATCAACTCGATCGCGATGCTTGACTACCCGGTCGCGCAGGCTTGCATCATCGTCATTGCGGCGAGCATCGTGCTGGGGAATCTCGCCGTCGACCTCTCCTATCGATACATCGACCCACGCATCAGAGTGTCCACGCTGTGACCTCCGCCGGCGAGGGCGTCCGCGAAGCGCCCAGCGCGCCGGACATCAGCTGGGCCCGGCTCGGTGCGCGTCGGCGCCAGCTGCGCAGAAGGATAGGTATTCTGTTACCGCTGTTGCTGCTGTCGATATTCGTGCTTGGAGGTGTGTTCGCGCCGCTGCTTGCACCGTACGACCCGCGGGAGCTTGCGCTGACTGAGCGCCTGCAGCCACCGCTCTTCGATGGGGGATCGTCGGACCACGTCCTCGGCACCGACAATCTGGGGCGAGACATCCTCAGCCGGCTGCTCTACGGCGCTCGCGTCTCGCTGTTGCTGTTGGCGATCGTGATCCCGCTGACGGCCACTGTCGGGACAGCGCTCGGCGTGATCGCTGGCTGGCGCGCCGGTCTGGTCGACAGGCTGATCATGCGCACGGTGGACGTGCAGCTGGCGCTTCCGGCGATCCTCTTCGCCGTGCTCCTCACAGGAGTGTTTGGGGCGAGCCTGCGCAACGTGATGATCCTCCTCACGCTCTTCCTGTGGACCTCCTACGCACGTCTCGTGCGCGGCGAGACGCTGTCGTTGCGAGAACGTGACTTCGTGACCGCCGCGACCGCGATGGGCGCGAGCGACTTTCGCATTCTCACGCGGCACATCGTGCCCAACGTGCTGAACCTCGTCGTCATCCTCGCCACGCTCGAGGTGGCGTCGGTGATCCTGGTCGAGGCAGGGCTGAGCTTCCTCGGTCTGGGCGTCGGCCTCGGCACGCCGTCCTGGGGCGCGATGGTCTCCGAGGGACGCAACTTCATCACGATCGCCTGGTGGCTGACCGTGATTCCGGGGCTGGCGATCCTGCTGGTCGCACTCAGCGGCAATCTCGCGGGAGACTGGGTGCGGGACGCGATCGATCCCCGCCTGCGCAACGTTCGATAATTTCCGCTCGCGGCGGTGCGGCGTCCTGGGCGCGTCGCCCTCTGGCTCGCTGGCTTCAATCAGGCGGCATGTCGCCGGTGATCCCGGCGGCCACCAGCTCCTCGTACTCGGATCGATCCAGCCCCAGCTCGTCGCGGAAGATCTCGAAGCTATGCTCGCCCATCGTCGGCGAGTGTCGAGCGACGTTGACCGGCCGCCCATCAAAGCGCCACGGCGCGACCGCCTGGGTGTGCACGCCCGCCTCTGGATGCTCGACGTCTACG
This sequence comes from Dehalococcoidia bacterium, assembly GCA_965226785.1. GTDB lineage: Bacteria > Chloroflexota > Dehalococcoidia > UBA2979 > UBA2979 > CBDDEC01. The sequence goes on along the minus strand of CBDDEC010000003.1, from coordinate 42,585 downwards.
AAGAACCCGCGTGCGGTCATCTGCGCGTGGGGCTCCACGTACACCTCGTCCAACGGGGTGACACGCGCCGCGCTGACTCCCAGGGCGGCCAACGCGTTGGCCGTCGCGTCGGCAGCCTGATCGGCACACCAGGCGCCGATCGTCGCGTCCAGTTCCTCTTCGTGGCGCTTGCGGTCGCTCGATACGGCGAAGCGTGGACTGTCGGCCAGGTCAGGACGACCCATGTGCTCGGCGAGGGCTCGCCAGGCGGCATCGGTCTCGGCAGCGAGGGCGAGCCATTCGCCGCCACTGGCGGCGTAGATCCCGTGCGGCGCCACGCGGGGATGCCGGTTCCCCGCGGGACCGCGCACCGGCCCGTCCACTGAGCGCTCGAGGATCGCGTCGCCCAGGTGCGCGGCCATCGCCTCGAGCATCGAGAGGTCGACGCGTTGGCCCTCGCCGGTACGAGCGCGGTGGTCCAGCGCCACGAGGATCGCTGCCGCGAGGTAGTAGCCCCCAACCGGGTCCGGGAGGAGCCCACCTGTGGCCTGTGGCGGCCCGCCCTCGTAGCCGTGCAACGACGTCAGGCCGGACATCGGCTCAATCGTGGAGCCGTTCGCTGAGTACGTTGCGTAGGGCCCGGTCTCTCCGTATCCGGTCAGCGAGGCGAAGATGACATCCGGCCGCCGCTCGCGCAGCGTTTCGTACGTCACGCCCCAGCTCGGCAACACGTGGGGCATCAAGCCTCCCGCAATGACATCGAAACGCGGCACGAGGCGCCAGAACAGATCGACGCCGCGCGGGTCCGTCATGTCCAGTGTGATGGCCCGCTTGTTGAGGTTGACGCTGTTGTAGAGCCCGGCGACGTTCCACGGTCGCTGCCGCCGGGACGAGTCGGCGACGGGCCCCGTCACTGAGGCGCCCGCTTCATAGCCACCGTGGTTGACACGGAAAATGTCGGGTCTGCTACGGGCTTCAATCTGCACGACGTCCGCGCCGAGCAGCGCGAGCAGCTCGGTGCCGAAAGGACCCGCCCAGGCCTTCGTGAGCGAGAGCACGCGCACCCCTGCCAGTGGTGCCTCGTCACCCAGCGCCCGCTCGTCCGCGTCCGCTCGAGTGTGCGTCGTCGACCACCGCGCCGCGCGATGTTCGTCGAGACGCGGCGCCGGGGTGCGCATCTCCCATGGGGTCGCGCTCAATCGTGCGGGGGCACCGGGCATCGCGAGCGCGCGCCCTTCCAGGCTCGTCGCGACCAGATAGTCCCGCGCGTCGAACTGCTCGTTCTGGAGGAGATCGGCGGTATCCTGAATGACCCCCACTGTGGCGCGGACCTGAGAGAGGTCCTGGAACAGGCGCCATCGCGACGCCTGAGCGATGCGCTCTTCAATACGCGGCCGAAACTCGGCGAGATTCGGCCGCTGACCGGCGTACGACACGTACCGTTCGTCGGCGGCAAGGTCATGCAGCCCCAACACGTTCATCGCATCGCCAAAGGCCGACCCCCTGCCAGAACTGAAAACGATCTCACCGTCGAGCGCCGCGTACCGGCCTTCCGGTCGGTCGCGTCGCAGCGCCTTCGCTCTGGAGATCACGCCGTTCGGCCCCTCGTAGGTAGCGTCGAGCGCCCACGGCGCAGCGATGATCGCAAGCGCCTCGACTTCGCTCGCGTCGACGAGCGCTCCGCGGCCTGTGCGACTTCTTCGCAGCAGCGCTGCCGCGGCCCCGACGAACGCGGCTACGCCCGCGAGGTAGCCGACCTGATGCGGCGGCAGTTGGAGCGGCCCCTCGCCCTCATTGCCACACAGGTCCGCCCAGCCGCTCAAGGCACAGGCGGTGAGGTTGTTGCCGGGCGCAGCGGCGAGCGGGCCCTCCAGGCCGTAAGGGGTCACGGAGACGTGGATCGTGTCGTCCCCCCACCGGGCGAGGGCGGTGCGCAAAGCGGACGGCCAGGGCCGGGGCGATGTCGTGACCACGATGTCTGCCGCATCGACGCACTCGGCGATGGCCGCCTCATCGTCTGCCATGACTCGCGACTGCTTGTTGCGGTTGACGTAGGCATGCAGCAGCGAGCGCTCGGGACCGGGACGATCGTCGAGGAACGGGGGCTCGTGACGCAGCGCATGGCCCTCACCCGGCTCGAGCAGCAGCACCTCCGCGCCCAGGTCGGCGAACAGCCGCGCGCAGTAGGCGCCTGAGAGGCGGTCGGAGAGATCGAGCACGCGCACGTCCGAAAATGCGCCGACGGTCATCGGACGCGGCTCCTGTCGATTCGCGTCGGACAGCTCGACAGCGCCGCGCGCGGCACGTCGTGGCCCAACGGTGCGCCACTCAGGCCGGATGGGCCGAGTGGCGCACTGCTTGCGAACTTGCGATTCAAGGCTACTAGGTCTTCAGCACCTGGAACTCCCAGGGGGCCGGGATGCGGGGGTACCGATTATCGCCGCCGTCCGGCAGCCAGCGCACGCGCTTGTGGTTGAACGCAGCGGCCAGGAGCGGCTCGTGCAAGAAGAGATACGTCGCCTGCGTGTAGTGCTCGATCCATATCTCGCCCAGGATCTCCTTGAGTTCCTCTTGATCAAAGATCCCCAAGGACTTCTCCCACAGCTCCGTCACGCGCGACTCCGGGTTCGGCGACTGGTTGAGGAATCCATCGTCCGGGTAGTACGCGTCCATGCTCCCGGGCCATGCCGAACCCCCAGTGAGCCACATCCCGTGTACGGATGGCGAAAAGTCGCGAAGGGCCGTGAAGAAGTCGGACCTGGGCAAGCCTCTCAGATTGGCGCGGATCCCGATCTTCTCAAGGTCTTGCTGAACAATCAGTACGATCTCCTCGGACTGCGCGTAGAAGCCAGAGGGGTGGAAGAAATCGACGTCGAAGCCGTCGGCGTAACCTGCCTCCGTCATCAACTGTTTGGCGCGATCGACGTCGTAACCCCAATGCAGGTCCTCGATCTTCCCGAGGGGGAAGCCGAACGACTGCGACCCTAACCCGAACGAGTAGCGCTCAGTGCCATGGAGGAGCGTGCTGATGTAGTTATCCCGGTCGATCGCCAGGTTCGCTGCAATCCTGACGCGCTTGTCCCGGAAGGGATTGGGCTCGCCGGATACAAGGGTCTCCTGGTGCGTGCTCATCTGGACGTTCAGCCCCCGGCCCCGCGGGAAGAAATTGACGGTGAGGTCATCATCGTCCTCGAGCGACTTGCCAAGCTCAACGTCGAGTTGTGGAACGTAGTCGACTTCGCCTGCCTGCAGCCCGGCCACGCGCGTGATCGGCTCCGGCCGTGCGAAGTGCACCAGCTCCTTATGCCAGGGCGTCCACGGTCCATACTCGTTTGTGCGGTCCCAGAAATAGTCGTCGTAGCGCGTGCTGTGAGCCTCGGTGTCCGGGTCGCGCGATACGAACCGATACGGCCCGAATCCCGAGGGCGTGGTCGCTGCCTCGACGTCGCCCACTCGCTCGATGTAGCGCCTCGTCACGTTGGTGACCACCCCAAACGCGCCGCCAGGTATCGTGTTGTCCGGCTGCAAGACCGGGACACGCACGGTGAGGTCATCGACGGCCTCGGGCTCCCCGAGGTTCCTGAAGAACGCCACGCGAGAGCTGGACCAGTCCTCGCGGTCGGCGTAGTCGCCGCGCTCCGCGGCCCGCTGCATGCTCCACACCAGATCCTCAGCGAGATACGGGAAGCCTTCGTGGTCGATGATGCCTGGATGGAGCTTCACGATCAGCCCCTCGAAGTTGTCCACCCACTCGAGGGTCCCCATGTGGGGCACGAAGTCATTGGTCACCGGATGCTGCACGAGCACCTGGCCGAAGTGGGTATCGTCGTTATAGTAGTTCCCGCCACCAACCAGCTGGGGGTCCATGGTGCCCTGATCGGACAGGATGGCAACGCGCAGCGTGCCGTCAGGGTCGTAGTCCAAGGCCGCCGGCGTCGGCGCGGTCGTTCCCGTCGCCGTCGCCGTCGCGGTCGCTCCGCCACCGCCACCGCCACCGCCATCGTCATCGTCATCGTCGTCGTCGTCGTCGTCGTCGTCGTCCGCCGCAGCCGATCAGCGCGGCGCCAGCCAGACCGGCAGCGCCGACGGCTGCACCCCGGAGGGCGCCTCGGCGGCTCAATCGCTGTTGAGAGAGTCGAGTCCAATAGCTGTGGTCGGTCATTGAATGCCCCTCCGGGTTCGGACCTGGAGTGTGGTCCGTCTGGGCGGATTGTAGCCAGATTTGGGACCGATTTCAAAGCGTATGTGTTAATCCAATTGTTTTTCCTTTTCGACAACGCGCTCGACCCATTCGACGGTCGTAGGGCCGATCCAGCCTCAGCGAACGTTGCGCAACCGCGGATCGATCGCGTCTCGCCGCGCGAGCGCACCCAGGCCTGACGTCGCCGCGCTTCCCGGCGCTCATCCGCCGCCCTCGTCGCGTCGGCGTGTGGTCGCTACCATGGCGCGCGTCAGGCGGGAGCGTCGAGGGTGCCTCGACGGCAGTCAGGGAGCGCAGCGATGGCCGACACAGAGCAGCAGGCGTACGACCCGGCGCAGCACGGCCGCGACACGCCGCAGTCCACCTTCGGCCCGGTCGTGAAGACCGAGCGCCACGAGGATGGACAGATCTACGTGATCACGCTGAACCGTCCTCACCGCATGAACGCCATCGGCGACGGCCTGGGGGAGGCGCTCTACGACGCCTTCGCGGCGTTCCGCGACGACCCCACCGCGCGGGTCGCGATTCTGACCGGAGCGGGCGACCGCGCCTTCTGCGCCGGTGCCGACTTGATCGCCGCCTCGGAGACACGGCAGGCACAGGCGGAGAGCGGCGCGCCGACCGGCTATCGCGCCCCGCGCACGGGCAAGAACATCGTCCCGCTGGCCGAGGGCATGAACCTCTGGAAGCCTACGATTGCTGCGGTCAACGGCTACGCCATCGCCGGTGGATTCATGTACGCCATGCAGTGCGACATTCGCATCATGGCCGACCACGCCCGGGTCGGCATCGCCGAGGTGCGGTGGAACATGGGTGGCGCCGGCTGGATGATCCCGCTGACGCGCCAGATCGGCCTCGGGTCGGCACTCGAGCTCATGCTCTGGGGCGACACGCAGTACGACGCCCAGCGCTGCCATCAGCTCGGCTGGGTGCAGCGCGTGGTACCGCAGGAGGAGTTGATGGACACCGCCATGCAGTACGCGCAGCGCGCACTGGATATGGCGCCGCGGGCGGTGCGCAACAACAAGGAAGCGCTCTACCGCGGCTTCTACCTCGACCCGCTGCAGGCCGATGCCTTCGGGCGTGCGCTGGAGCAGAACCTGCAGGGCATGCAGGATTCCGTTGAAGGTCCGACCGCGTTCTCCGAGAAGCGCCGGCCGCAGTTCAGCGACACGTAGGTCCCCGCGCCGGAACGGCACGGACGGAGGCTCACACCGATGGCGGATCAAGCGCTCGAGGGCCTGCGGGTCGTCGAGCTGGGCGACTTCATCTCGGCGGCCTACGCCGGCAAGCTGCTCGCCGACCTCGGCGCGGACGTCGTCAAGGTCGAGCCGCCTGAAGGCGACAGCCTGCGCCGGCACGGCCCCTTCCGCGACGATCGCCCGGACGCCGAAACGAGCGCGCTCCACCTCTTCCTCGACGCCAACAAGCGAGGCGTGAGGGCCGATCTCGAGACAGCGAAGGGTCGCGAGCGGCTGTTCGCGCTCGTCGCGGCCGCGGACGTCGTGGTGCACAACCTCGCGCCAGCGCGACTGGAGGCGCTGGGGCTCACGTACGACGAGCTGGCGGGCGGCCGTCGCGACCTCGTGATGGTGTCGATCACGCCCTTCGGCTACGACACGCCGCATCGCGACTGGCGGGGGCCCGCGCTGGTGACGATGGCGGCCTCCGGCCTGATGCAGCTCATCGGCGACCCGGGGCGGGAGCCGCTGTGGCTGCCGTACTGCGCCGCCGAGTTCCAGGGCGGCGTGCACGGGGCCGCGACCGCGCTCTTGGCGCTGCGTGCGCGGCGGATCTCAGGCGAGGGGCAGCATGCCTGGATCGCGATAGCGGAGATCCTCTCGACGGTGATGGGAGGCGGCGGGCTCGCGCCGTATGTGTTCAGTGGCCAGAGCCGCGGCCGCCACGGGTTCCATAACCCCGGCTTCTACCCCTGGCAGGTGGTGCCGGCCGCCGACGGCTTCTTCGAAGTGATCACGCCGGTCGACGACCACTGGCGACGCTTCATCGAGCTGATGGGTGACCCGGAGTGGGCGGCGGACGAGCGGTTGCAGAACCGCCGGCTCACGTTCCAGTGGGCTGAGGAAATCGACGCCCACTGGCACCCCTGGCTCGCCACCCGCTCGAAGGCGGAGCTCTCGCGCACCTTCGCCGAGCACCGCCTCCCCTTCCAGCCGATTCACACCATCGACGAGGTGGTGAACGCCGAGCACCTGGTGGCGCGCGAGTTCTGGATGGACGCTGAACACCCGGTCGCGGGCCGCTACCGCACGCTCGGTGCGCCGTACAAGCTCACCGCCACACCGTGGCGCCTCGACCGGCCCGCGCCCCGGCTCGGCGAGCACGACGCCGAGGTCACGGTGGAGCTGGCGGCTCGAGCCGCCACGCCGGCGGGCGACGCAGCCGCCTCGGCCGGTGCGAATGGCGAGGGGGAGGGTCCCGTCCTGCCGATGGCGGGGTTGCGGGTGCTGGACCACGGGCACGTGTGGGCGGGGCCGTTGCTGGCGCAGATGCTGGGCGATTTCGGCGCCGAGGTGATCAAGATCCGCGCGCCGAACCGCCCCTCCGGCGTCGCCATGGCCGGCCAGTCGAGCGTGGGGACGGCCGCCGGGGCGCAGGCGGGCGACGCGCGCAAGTTCCATGGCTGGGACCGCGGCAAGCTCGGGATCACACTCGACCTCGCCTCGGAGGAGGGACGAGCGCTCTACCTCCGGCTGGTGGGCGCGGCCGACATCGTGATCGAGAATTTCGCTCCCCGCGTCATGCCCGGCCTCGGCCTCTCCTACGACGTGCTGGCGGAGGCGAATCCACGCATCATCATGGCCTCGCTCTCGGCCGCCGGGGCGACTGAGGGACCCTGGCGCGACCTGCTGGCCTACGGGCCGTCGCTGAGCGCGCTGTACGGCGTGAAGAGCCTGCAGGGCTATCGCGATGACCCGCGACCGCGCGAGGACACGGCCGACCTCGATCCGACCGCGGCGGCGCACGGGTTCGTCGCGATCTGCGCCGCGCTCGAGTACCGCGACCGCAGCGGCCGCGGGCAGCACATCGACCTCGCGCAGGGCGAGGCAGCGATGCAGCGCATCGCAGAGCCGATCCTCGACTTCCTGCTGAATGGCCGGGTCGCCTCGACGCAGGGCAACCGCTATCCGGGCGTCGCGCCGCACGGCGTGTACCCCGCAGCCGGCGAGGACCGCTGGATCGCGATCGTTGCGCCGGACGATGAGGCGTGGAGCGCCCTGGTCGCGGTCGCGGGTGAAGCGGCACCGCAGCTGGCCGAGGAGCGGTTCGCCAGCCTCGAGGGCCGACTCGAGGACCAGGACGCGCTCGACGAAGCGATCGCGGGCTGGACCCGCGAGCGGGACGCGGGTGCGGCCACGCGGGCGCTGCAGGCGGCCGGGGTCGCCGCCTCGCCGGTGATGGATCCGCTGCAGATCCTCCTCGACGAGAACTTCGCGGCGCTGCGCGCAGCGCACGTGCGGGTGGAGACGGCGTACGACCTGACCGTCGACCAGATCTACCAGACGGTCCCGTGGAAGCTGCCCGCCAGCCCCGGCCGCGTGCGGCTGCCCACACCCGAACTCGGCGAGCACAACGCGGACCTCTATGGGCGTCTGCTCGGCCTCGACGCTGCGGACCTCGAAGGGCTGCGCGAACGCGGGGTGATCTAGCTCTGCTACTCGTAGCTAGACGAGGGGCCGGGCGCGAGGCGGCGCGGGCGCAGGTCGCGCGGGCGCGTGATGCGAGCGAGCAGTTGATCGACGAGGTCCTCGATGCCCGTCACCGGCCCGTCGAAGGCCGTGACCGCGCGGCCCACGGCCTGCTCGCTGTGCACGTCGCTGCCGCCGATGCCGATGCGCTGCGCGAGCTGCTCGAAGGGGCCGCCCTCGGTGTCGGCGTGATCGCGGTTGATCGTCTCGAGCGCATCGAACCACTCCTCGAAGCGATCGCGCGAGGCGTGGTGGCCGCGGAACGGGCGCATCGGGTGTGCGAGCGCCATCACCGCACCCTCGCTGCGGACGATGCTGCGTGAGGAGCGATCGCCGGCGAATCGCGAGTGGCTCATGAGGTGTGCCGCGCCGCAGGTGGCCAGGGCAATCTTGGAAGACCACGGTGACACGGCCTTCCTGTATCAACTTGCCAGCGTAGGCAGGGACCGCCTCACGGGGGAAAAGAGTGGCGAGGGCCGCCGATGACCGCCCGTGGCCGTTCCGGTGCCAATACTGTGATTACTGCTGCGCTTGCGGCGGGGAGCACTCAGGCGGAGGCAGGTCAGAAGGCCGGCGTATCGGAGCGAACGGTCCGCCGTCGGCTCAGCGACCCGGACTTCGTAATGGGGATCGAGCGTGCTCGCCTAGAGCTGCTGGATCGCTCGCTCGGGAAGATCGCGGCGGCGGCTTCGCTCGGAGTGCACACCCTCGAGTCACTGCTCGAGGCGAGATCCGAGCAGGTTCGACTTGGCGCGGCCCGAGCGCTCGTCGACTTCGCCGTTAGAACCTCTGACCGGGTCGATCAACAGCTCGGGTCCTCGGCCGAGCGCAGATCCCCAGACCTGTCAGCCGAGGAGGCGACCGCGGCTTGGGAGGCGATCGCCGCGGTCCGCCACGAGACTCCCATACCCTCCTTCGACGAGCCGGTGACATGATCAAGTCGCGGTCGGCGAGCGCGTCCTCTTCAACGTTCCCGGTGCGACTGGAGCTCCTCGTTCACCCCGTCAGCTTTACACATTCTTCGGTCAGCTTGGCTTCCTCGTTGCGTGGCGTTCGGTAGTTGACGGCATGACCAACCCGATGGAGGCGTTCTGGCGCATCTATTCGGGCGAGATTCCCGTCGCCGTGCTCATGGGTGGGCGGGGGACGGGAAAGACCCGGAGCCTTTCAATGCTTGCGATCGCGATGACGCTGTTCCGTGACCGCTACCAAGTCGCCCATGTTGGCGCGACCCAAGCGCAGGCGATGCGGTGCTACGCCTGCGTGAGCGAGTACGTCGGGCCTGGCGCCCCCCCTGAGCGCCCAGGTGACGCGCACTCGCCTCACTGACACTCAGTTCGTGAACGGGTCTCACATCGAGGTGCTGGCTGGGACTATCAACGCTGTGTCGGGTGGGCATCCGACAATACTGTCGATGGACGAGTTCGACCTGATTGCCGACCCGCCGGGACGAGGCAAACTACCTGCGCGACCGCGTGCGGGCGGAGGAGCTGCTGCTCAAGCTGGCGCGCATATTTGACGACGAGCCCGAGCTGCACCAGCACCTGCACCTCGACATGAGCCTGGAGCGCCTGCTCGCGTTCGAGGCCGCGCTGGTGGCCGACGCCGCTCCATAATCCTTCGAGCGCGCAGCTCGCCGGGACCGCGGAAAGGGGGTGTGACCGGGAGGTGCCCCGCTTGCGTAGGATTCCGGCGGCAACGTGAGTTTGCTACAGTGCGAGCGATGGCACTGACCTACTACGGGCGCTGCATGTTCGCGTGGACCTCGCCCGAGGGAGCACGCGCTGTGATCGATCCCTTTAGGAACCGGGATGACTGGCCATGGTTCCTTGTACCGACTCCCGCGGTGAAGGCGGACGTCCCGATGGTGACGCATGATCACTTTGATCACGCCGCCGCCAGCCTGCGCGCCTGCGTCGACTGAACCCGCCCGAGCGGTAGCAGCGCACGCCTCGTACCGGCTCGCGCGCCCAGGACAGGAGGAAGCCGGCGGTGACGATCGAGAAACGCACCCTGGGTCGAACCGGGTTTGCCGTGAGCGAGCTCGGCCTGGGCACCTGGCCGCTCGCCGGCGCCGGGCCGTCGAACAGTTACGGCGAGATGTCGGCATCTCAGGCGTTCTCCGTACTGGACGCGTACGTCTCGGCCGGTGGCAACCTGATCGATACGGCGCGCGTCTACAACCGCGCTGAGACCTTCATCGGCCAGTACTTGCGGCAATCGGGGAATCGTGGCCGCCTGGTGATCTCGTCGAAGACAGTAGGTGGCAGCACCGCGGCGAACATCGACCAAATCGTCACGGATGTCGAAGCCTCGCTGCGTGAGCTGGGCACGGACTATCTCGACCTCTACTTCCTGCACTATCCCGCGGAGGAGCCCGAGCTGATCGAGGCATCGCTGGAGGCGCTGCTGCGACTCAAGGAACAGGGCAAGATCCGCGCGATCGGGGCGTCGATCAGGGGTCCGAACGTGACCGAGGAGACGCAGGCGCTGTGCAGCGCCTACATCTCCACCGGCCACGTCGATGTGATCCAGGTGATTTACAGCATCCTCCGCCAGCAGAACCTCCGAGCAGTCGAGGAGGCGGCAGCGCGCGACGTTGGGGTGATCGTCCGGACCGCCCTCGAGAGTGGCCTGCTGACCGGGGCGTACGCGCCCGGTCACGTATTCGCCGAGACCGACCACCGGGCCCGCTACGATCGGCAGAAGCTCGACTACGTGTTACGAGCGAGCGAGCAGCTCCGAGGCCTCGCGATCGAGCCGCCGTACGAGCATCTGGCACAGGTCGCGACGCGGTTCGCGCTAGCCGCTTCTGGGACCTCGAGTCTGATCATGGGTGCGCAGAGCGCCGCAGAGGTTGAAATGAACGTCGCGACGCTCGAACTACCGCCGCTCTCGGAACGCGTCACCGAGCAGCTGCACAAGCGTTACGGCGCGATGACTGCGCACGCCAACTTCGACTAACGCCCCGACACGATCTCGAACAGCTCGACCGGCTGGTCGAAGCCCTTCAGGCTCACCTCACCGAGCGAGGAGAACTGGAACGTCTTGCCTTCGCAGAGGTCCATGACCACCCGGCTGACCAGCACCTGCCCCGGCTCGGCTCGGTCGGCGACGCGCGCCGCCTTGATCACCGAGAGGCCGAACAGGTCATCGTCCTCGGCGATCGGTTCACCGGCGTTGAGCCTACGCGCACGCGCACCTCGCCGCCCGCCAGCTCGCGCTGGATCTGCAGCGCCGCTGTCACTGCGGCCACCGCCGAGGGGACGCTGGCCATGATGCCATCGCCGGTATGCTTCACCTCGCACCCGCCGTGGTCGGTGAAGAGGATGGTCTGGAAGCCGGGTGCAGCCCGGTCGGACAATGCGCCTTCGTCGAGGAACGGAAGGACGGCCTCGAGGACGTCATCGATCGTCTCGGTGTACCAGGGTACGTAAGGCGACCCGCCGAGCTGAACGAGACGTGCACCCTCAATGTCTGCGGCAACGTCGCGGGCCGCGCTCGGTGGTGAGTACCTGCCTTTGGCGTAGCCCACGACGAGCGCCTCGCACCGGATCGAGCGCAGCAACGGCGTCACATCCACCCCGACACCGCTATCGTACATCCGCCGGTAGTTGTCCTGGCTAATCGACTCAGCCCTGACACCGGCGTACTCACTAGGTAGATCGAGCATCTTGAGCATGCCCTCCCAGTAAGTCGTCCAATCCCCCTCGATCATCCGCCGTCCCATCTCGAACACCGGCTCCGCCAGCAGCTCATCGATCTTCGGGACGGTGTCCCAGAGCGCGAGCCGCCGCACTCGATCAGGGTGGCTCGCCGCGAAGCCGGGCCCTGCTAGATCGCCAAATACCTTGCCCTTGGATCGAGAGCCGGATGATCCAGGGTCACCCGACGCCTCCCTGAAAAGGACCGAGGAGATGGAGGCCGCGGCTTTGTGCCATGGAGGTGATGCTCGTCGGCGAGCCGGGGCAACCGCCTTGCGCACCTCGGCGACCGCCGCGTAGTCCTGGACGCGCGTGAGCATCGTACGCGTGCGGATGACATCGTCGAGGCCGTCGCCGGCGCGCTCGAGGGCGGTGCTCACGATCTCGTAGCAGCGTCGCGCCTGCGCCGCCGGGTCGCCGACACCAACCGTGGCCCCATCCTCACCAATCGGCGCTGTGCCGCCGACGGCGATGAACGGTCCGACGCGCACGGCGCGCGAAGCCGATGCGTTCCTCGAACGGGCCGCCGAGCAGGATCTCCTGGCGCTTCACCGCCGTCTCCCCGCTGGCCGCGCGCGACCGTTGCCGACGCCGCGCCTCACGGCCGCGTCGGGGCGACGGGGTAGTTCGGCAGCCCGAGGATCGCGGCGGTCTCGTCGGCGCTGGCGATCGGGCGTCCGACCTCGGAGGCGACCGTCACGGCCTCCTCGATCAGCTCGACGTTGGTCGGGGTGCGCGGGCCACCGAAGGGCTCGAGCCCGACCTGGACGTGTCCACCGCGCTCGAACGCTGCGCGCGCGAGACCGCAGCCGACCACGTCGCCACCGCCGTGCGCCGACACGAGCCACGGAAGATCGGTGCCCTCGAGCATTGCGAGGTAGGCCTCGAGGCTCGGGACCGTCGGCGGCAGCCCGAACGAGAACTCGCCGGAGCCGAAGTAGAGCTTGACCATCACGCCAGGCGGCAGCGCCCCGGCGCGGTGGTAGGCGAGCACCACGCGGAGGAAGCCCGGCTCGAAGATCGAGATGCTGACGCCGACGCCGAGGTCGCGGCAGGCGTCGAACATGTAGCGCGCGTCGGCGAAGGTGTTCTGGTATGTGAGGTTCACCGCGCGCGGCAGACCGTTGGCGTCGAGGCCACCCACGTTTCTCGTCCCCGGGTCGACGAGGCCCATCCCGAGCACGCCGGTCGCCGCCAACGCGTGCACGTGGCCGTAGCGTTCCTCGACGTTGGTGTGGGCGCCACCGCCGGCCGTCGTCGGGTAGAGGATCGCGTTGGGCCGCTCGGCGAGGATCGCGCGCCACGCCTCCTCGTACGGCGCCGGATCGTGCGCCCCGCTGCCGCCGACCACCGGGTCGCCGGTGTGGTTGTGGACGATCGTGGCGCCGGCGTCGAGGCAGGCGATACCGTCGCGCGCCACCTCGCCCGGCGTCAGCGGCACGTGCGGCTGCGCCTCGCGCGTCTTGCCGCCGTTGAGTGCGACTTCGATGATCACCGGCTGTCCGCTGGCGTCGTTCATCGCGCGCACGGTAGCGTGCGCATGGCCTCGAGGCGAGCGCGACGGCAGCGGCTAGGGCGCGTAGAGCACGGCGTCCGGGAACGCGCCGATGTACGCGCCTCCTGCCGGCCGAGCCAGCGGCCCGGGTCCCCCTCGTGCGGCCGCTCCACCTTGATCACGCACGCGCCCATGTCCGAGAGCATCACGGTCGCATGCGGACCGTTCTGATAACGCGTGAAGTCGAGGACGGTGATCCCCTCGAGGGGTGCGGGCATGAGGCGAACGGCATCTGAGGCGGGTGCTTGGTGAGTACGTCCAGCACTACAACGCGATGCGGCCGCATCGATCATCGTCGCTCGACTCTCCGGAGGGACGCTCGCCGGTGCAGCGGACGCCGAGTCAGCGAGTCGTCAGCAAGCCGGTGCTAGGAGGCTTGCATCATGAGTATCGGTGGGCCGCATGAGGTTTTGCCGTCCCACGGGCCGTCGTCGACCGCGGCTCCGTCGCCACGACCGCCGACTCTGGTCACTACTGGCACGTGGTTGGTCCGGCTGGCGAGGCACGCTCGTGATGGTCGAGCCGGACACGGTGGTGCGCTGGCATCGTTCTGCTTGGCGCGCCTACTGGCGCTGGAAGAGTCGTCGCCGCTCCGGACGACCCCGGATTCCCGCAGAGCTGCGACAGCTGATCGTCCGCATCGCCACTGAGCATCCGCGGTGGGGCGCCGTCCGCATCGTCGGCGAGCTGCGTGCCCTTGGCTTCGAGGTGAGCGCTCGCACCGTGAGTCGCTACCGCCGGCAAGCGCTGCGGCGCCCCCGAGCCAGTCGTGGCGCACGTTTCTCCGCAACCACGCGTCCAGCATCTGGGCCGCCGATCTGTTCACGGTCCAGACGCTCGCCTTCCGCACGCTCTCCGTGTTCGTCGTGATCGACCACGGCCGGCGCCGCATCCGGCACTGGAACGTCACGGAGCACCCGATCGCGCCCTGGATCTGGCAGCAGATGATCGAGGCGACCGCCTGGGGTCAGCAGCCAGGGTTCCTGATCCGAGACCGCGACCGTAGCTATGGCGGAGACTTCATAGCACGCGCTCGACGGCTCGGGATCGAGACGATTCTGACTCCGGTGCACGCGCCGAATGCCAACGCCATCGCCGAGCGCGTCATCGGCACGCTCAGGCGCGAGTGTCTCGACCATGTCATCGCGGTCAACGAACAACATCTCCGGCGGGTGCTTGGTGAGTACGTCCAGCACTACAACGCGATGCGGCCGCATCGAGCATTGTCGCTCGACTCTCCGGAGGGACGCTCGCCGGTGCAGCGGACGCCGAGTCAGCGAGTCGTCAGCAAGCCGGTGCTAGGAGGCTTGCATCATGAGTATCGGTGGGCCGCATGAGGTTTTGCCGTCCCACGAGAGCTGGTCGCCGGCGAGCGTCGGCGGTCCATGCCTCGAAGTCGCCCGGTGACATCGCCGCACAGTCCGGGGTCTGCTCCGTTGGTCACGTCAAACTGAGCACGGATCGATTAATGGCACGGCGCAGGTGTTCCGACTTGCGGACGAGATCGGAGATGGCCATTTCACGGTTCAGCAACTGGCCGCCCGCTATCGCCCCGATCTCGAAGAACTCAAAAAGCTCCGACCCACCTCAACGCCGAAAACCGCGCTGCGCCGGCTCCAGGAGTTCCTCGGAGAGCACGTCTACGGCGCTTTGATCGCCGAGGACGAGCTTGTCACCGCGCATCCGCACTGGCAGGCAGACCGGCGGCGGCGTGGGCTGTGCTGTGTGACTCGTGACCGAGCTGCTGGCCACCTCGTCTAGGCTGTAGCACCGCCGTCGACGATGAACTCCGCGCCGCTGCAATACGAACTCTCGTCCGAGGCCAGGAAGAGCGCGAGGTTCGCCACGTCCTCGGCGACACCGATCCGCGCGATCGGACTATCGGGACGGGCGGCCGGGAGGCCCGCCTCACGCACCGCCTCACGCACCATCTCTGTGTCAATCAGCCCCGGATGGATCGAGTTCACGCGGATGCCGTATTGCCCCAGCTCTCGGGCCGCCACCTTCGTCATGCCGCGCACCGCCCACTTGCTGGCGTTGTAAGCGATTGAGCCGCGCCCGCGCAAGCCGGCGACAGACGAGATATTGACGATCGAACCGCCGGTCTCCTGCATGGCCGCACCTGCGGCCTTCATCCCCAGGAAGACTCCGACCTGGTTTACCTCGATCACCTGCATGTACCCGTCGAGTGGTGCATCGAGGAGGCCCATGCGCCGCAGGATGCCAGCGTTATTGATGAGGGCGTCGATACGCCCGTGCTGATCGAGAATCTTCTGCACCACATCGTTCCACTCGTCCTCGGATGTTACGTCGTGGTGCACGAACGTCGCCGCATCCCCGATGCGGTTGGCTGTCGCCTCGCCCTCCTCATCGCGAACGTCAGTGAGGACAACCGCCGCGCCCTCGTGTACGAAGAGCCGCCCCTCTTCCGCCCCCTGCCCGCGTGCTCCTCCGGTGATCAGCACCACCTTGTCGTCGAGCCTGCCCATGAACTCGCCCCCCGCCGCTGCAGCGCGATTGTAACGGCGCCGCGCGGCCCGGTGAGTTCACAGATGACACGCAGATGGCGATCATCCTGGCCCGCCACCAAACCGAGGGTGAGCTTCGCCAGCAACAGCTCGCGGTCGGTTCGCGGCATGGGCCACCGTGGGGTGGCAAAACCTGATCCGCAGCACCGAGCGGCCACATCGGTGAGTATCGACGAGCCACGGGAGGCTC
This sequence comes from Dehalococcoidia bacterium, assembly GCA_965226785.1. Lineage (GTDB taxonomy): Bacteria > Chloroflexota > Dehalococcoidia > UBA2979 > UBA2979 > CBDDEC01. Next base: position 26,718 of record CBDDEC010000003.1, on the reverse strand, counting down.
GTCTGTGCTCTACCTCCGTCTGCTTGTCGCAGCACTCTTCGCTTCGGTCCGCGCCCGCCGAGATCTCGTCCTCGAGAACTTAGCCCTGCGGCATCTGCTCGCCGTCTACAGGAGGAGCCGTCGTCGCCCCGCGCTCCGTCGCCACGACCGCCGGCTGTAGTCACTGCTGGCACGCAGTTGGTCTGGCTGGCGAGGCACGCTCGTGATGGTGGAGCCAGACACGGTGGTGCGGTGGCATCGTTCGGCTTGGCGCACCTACTGGCGCTGGAAGAGTCGTCCCCGCTCCGGGCGACCCCGGATTCACGCAGAGCTGCGACAGCTGATCGTCCGCATCGCCACTGAGAATCCGCGGTGGGGCGCTGTCCGCATCGTCGGCGAGCTGCGAGCCCTTGGCTTCGAGGTAAACGCCCGCACCGTAAGTCGCTACCGCCGGCAAGCGCTGCGGCGACCGCCGAGCCAGTCGTGGCGCACGTTTCTCCGCAACCACGCGTCCAGCATCTGGGCCGCCGACCTGTTCACGGTCCAGACGCTCGCCTTCCGCACGCTCTACGTGCTCATCGTGATCGACCACGGCCGGCGCCGTATCCGGCACTGGAACGTCACGCAGCATCCGAACGCTGCCTGGATCTGGCAGCAGATGATCGAGGCGACCGCCTAGGGTCAGCAGCCAGGGTTCCTCATCCGAGACCGCGACCGTAGCTATGGCGGAGACTTCATCGCACGCACTCGGCGGATCGGGATCGAGACGATTCTGACTCCGGTGCGCGCGCCGGTCGCGGTCGACCCCAGGAAACGAACATCTGTGCTAATCTTCGTGCCATGACGAAACCGCATCCTACCCATCGCCGCACACCGCCCTCTCGTGCCAGCGTCGGCGCGCCCAGCGGCGGGCTCGTTGAGCAACAGGCGGCCGCGCTACGGGGCTACCTCAGGTCGCGAGCGACCCGCCGTCGCGCCAGCCGCCGCCAGACCCCCCCCCCCCCCCCCCCCCCCCCCCCGAGCGACGTGGAAGCGACCGACCCTAGCCACAGCGCGCTGACTCGCCAGTTATCCGGCCCACGGTCCTCGCGAACATCATCGTCGTTCAGTTGTGCTGGACTCTGTTCCAGTGACCCAGGTCACCGGGACAGCGACCCAATGGGACGTCGCAACGCCCCACCGATGATCAACGGACTCATAAGCCGTCGGTCATCGCGCACAGCCGCTTCGCATCGTCAGAAACTGCCGTCAACGCTTGGCGGACGAGGTTTTCGTGGCCTCGGCCTCGGCGGCGACGATCCCATCCGCGATCAGCCGCGCGCGCTCCTCGGCGCTGACGCCTAGCTCCTCGAGGACCTCCTCGGTGTGCTGCCCCAGAAGCGGCGCCGGCTGCAAGGGCACGTCGCTCTCCGACAGCCGCGGAGGCCAGCCCAGGAGACGGATCTCGCCCTCAGTCGGGTGCTGCAGCGTCTTCACGAACCCGCGCTCCTGCAGGTGTGGGTCGTTGTACAGGTCAGCAGTGTCGAGGGTCGCGCCCGACGGTACGCCGGCCGCCCCCAGCTCATGCATCGCTTCGTGCTTCGTGCGTTCGCGCGTCCACTTCGAGATTTCCTCGTGCAGCTCGTCCGCATGCTCGAGTCGCGCGGGGCCGGTGGCGAAGCGTGTGTCATCGAGGAAGTCGATGCGCTCGATCACCGCGCAGAACGTGTCCCACATGCGGCTCGTCGCCACCACGATGTAGAGGTAGTCGTTCGGTCCGAACGGCTTGCATGGATAGAGGTCGTTCGGCGAGCTGGCACGATTGCCTCGCCGCGGGGCCGCGTTCGCGCCCCATTCCGTCCCGGCGAGCACCGTACGCATGAAGTACGTCACGGCCTCTTGCATCGAGATCTCGATCTGCTGGCCCTGGCCGGTGCGCTGTTGCTGCACGTACGCCGCCGTAATCGCGAGCGCCAGCTGCACGCCCGTACCGCTGTCACCCACGGTGCAGCCGGGCCGCGTTGGCGGACCGTCCTCGAAGCCGGTCACCGAGAACGCGCCGCCCGCCGCCTGCGCGATCATGTCGTAGCTTTTGTATTCGCTGTACGGCCCCGACGTGCCGAAGCCCTTGAGCCGCGCGTGGATGATCGAGGGACGGACGGCCTTCATCTCCGCGTAGGTCAGCCCCAGCTTCTCGAGGACGCCCGGACCGTAGTTCTCGACGAAGACGTCGAACTGCGGCAACAGGCGCAGCAGCAGCTCGCGGCCTTCCGGCCGCTGGAGGTCGATGGCGAAGCTGCGCTTGTTGGAGTTCCAGTTGATGAAGTACGGCGAGTTGTCTCTGCCACGCGCGACGCCGCGCCCCGGGTCGCCCACCACCGGCCGCTCGATCTTGACGACGTCCGCGCCCAGCCACGCGAGCGCTTGCGTGCACGAGGTGCCGGCCTCGTATTGGGTCATGTCCAGGATTCTCATCCCATCCAGCGCAGCCATGGTGGTCCCCCTCGTCCCGCGTCTGATGTGCCTCCTGGATGGACAGTATGCGATGGGCAAAGGCGGTGCGACCGCTGTGCAGTGCCTTTAATCGATCCGCGTCCAGTTTGACCTGACAGACAGGAAGCATTGCCGTCGCCGGTGTGCTTCACCTCGCGGCCGCCGTGCTCGTCGAGGGCGGCTCGGACCGTGGTGTTGTGGCCGCGCAGTAGTTCCTGTGCCCCCTCGTCACCGAGGCGCTGGGTCAGCGGAGTCGAAGCTTCAAGGTCGGTGAAGAGGATCGTCTGGGAGCCACCGGGAGCGGGCTCCGCCTCTGGTCGAGCGGGCCGGTCGATCGTCTCCGTGAACTGCTGAATCTGGGAAACGATCGCATCGCGGCGCGTCTCGACGTGTCCCGTGAACATGACCGAGCCTTCGATAATTCGGAGTACCGCTCCTGGAATCTCGCTCGCGGCGATCTGCCCGGCCTGTCGGAGACGCTCCCGCTCATGCTGTCCGGCATCGCGTTCAGCCGTCGGCACGCCGACGAGAACGAGCACGGGGACTTTGAGACGGCGGCGATACTGTGGTGCGGGAGTTGGTGGGGCTGGGATGCCCCCCCTCGTGACCCTTTGTCAGCCGACGGGAGTGGCTGCTGACCCTTCGCAGACGCTGGCTCGCAGAGTCCACGCCCCGGTCGCTGTCTCTCTAACCCCATAGGAGATAAGGATGATTCGGTGCGCGCGCCTGTCGGCCCGCGATCGGACGGATGCTGGCTGGCCGGCTTCGATTCAATGGTCGCAGCAGTGCGCGCCGATCGCCTCGAGTCCACCCTCCCACTCACGAACTAGCAGCCTTCCCCCTCGGCCGGGTCAGTCAGTGGCGACGGGTGAGCAGCGAGGGAAGCGAGGCCGGTCAACTCGCCAGCAACTCCAGGCGACTCGAGGCTTCTCGCTTTCCCATCCCGCGCACCGTCGCCCACCTAGCCAACGCCTTCGCACCGGGCTTCGTCGTACTGTTCTCCCAGTTATAGATCGTCTGGGCCGCGACACCGACCAGGCGACCGTAGTCGCCAGCCGACAAGCCAAGACGGTCACGGTCGGCTCTCACCCACTTCGGCGAGAAGCGAACGCGTTTGGCGGTGCTGGCCTCCGGCACTGCGGCGAGCCGGCGCTTCTCCTGCTGCTCGAGGAAAGCCTGGCTGCGTGCGAGGACAGCGATCTGGCGTCTGAGCGCGGCGATGGTCCGACGCTGCTCAGCAATGGTTTTCTTCAGCGGTCCGACCTGCTGCTTGACCTCTCTACGGGCCAGGCGAGCGATCTCCTCCCTCAGGACGGCGGCGACATCGGGCATGCAGGCTCTCCTTTGGGCCGAGTTGTCATCAGATCGAGGGGTCATCGGGTAACCGCCGCCACCCGTCAGGCGAGGTTGCAGCGAAAGCCGCTACCCCTTACTGGCGCGTAGCTCCGAAGCCTCGGCGGGCGAAAAGCTCTCGTCGCAAGCCGGGCAGGTGAACGACGACGCCTTCTCCTCGTTGCCTACGTCGTCCGCGCTGTCCCACACGGCATTCAAGATCGTGTGTGGGCACCTGGTCGGCGCTGGTGCCTCGGCGACTTCCGTCTTCTTCGAGCGGCCGAAGATGCGATCAAGCAGTCCCATCGTGCTTGTCCTCTCTCATCGAGAGGAAATATACAGGGGGCGTAAACATCGGCGCGGTTCACCGCGCCATGCGCCGCTAGTTAGCGACGGTCGTAACCGCCTCGGCCTCCGCCTCCGCCTCCGCCCTCACCTCGCGGCCTGGCCTCGTTGACGCGCAGATCGCGTCCACCGAAGTCAGTGCCGTCAAGTGCAGCGATGGCGTTGCGTGCATCGTCGTCGCCCATCTCAACGAAACCGAAGCCACGGGGGCGGCCGGAGTCGCTATCGATAGGGACGTTCACGCGCTGGACATCACCGAACTCCGCGAACAGCTGTTCGATCTCACTCTCGCTTGCCGTATACGGCAGGTTGCCTACGTAGATATCCATCGTCGAAGCCTCCACGACGTGCACGAACCGAAGGACTCGTGCCACTGATTACCAGTCGTCGCAGCGGGCTCGGTGAGTCGGCATGAGACGAGTCTGGGCAACAGGCGGACTGAACCGCCACGGGAATGTTGGAGGCTCCAGTCCTTGAGAGGATGGAGCGATGACACGACCAGGCAGATACCCAGCGGAGATCCGCGAGCGGGCGGTCCGGATGGTGTTCGAGCACGAGCGGGACCACTCGTCGCAGTGGGCAACGATCAGCTCGATCGCCTCGAAGTTCGGGATGACGCCGGAGACGTTACGGAAGTGGGTGCGACGGGCTGAGGTCGACGGCGGCGCACGGCCGGGGCAGACGACGGAGGAGCAGACGCGGCTGCGGGAGCTCGAGCGCGAGAACCGTGAGCTGCGCCGGGCAAACGAGATCCTCAAGGCCGCTTCGGCTTTTTTCGCGCGGGAGCTCGACCCGCGACTGCCGAAATGACTCGCTTCATCGAGACCCACCGCGAACGCTTCGGGGTCGAGCCGATCTGCCGGGAACTGCAGGTCGCCCCGTCCAGCTACTACGCCGCCCGGAGCCGACCGCTCTCGGCGCGGCGGGTGCGTGACGAGGCGTTGAAGGTGAAGCTGCAGCACGTCCACGCCGAACAGTTCGGGGTCTACGGTGCGCGCAAGCTCTGGCGCCAGCTGCACCGCGAGGGCATCCCCGTCGCGCGCTGCACCGTGGAGCGGCTGATGCGGGAGCTGAGTCTCTCTGGGGTGGTACGTGGGAAGGTCAAACGGACGACCGTGGCGGACGAGAGCGCGCCCAGACCGGCGGACCTCGTGGAGCGGGACTTCCACGCACCAGCCCCCAACCGGCTCTGGGTAGCCGACCTCACCTACGTGCCCAGCTGGTCGGGCTTCGTCTACGTCGCCTTCGTCATCGACGTCTACTCGCGCTCGGTCGTCGGCTGGCAGGCATCGCGCTCACTGCGGACCGAACTCGCGCTCGATGCCCTTGAGCAGGCGCTATGGGCGCGGAACGGACCCTTCGACGGGCTGATTCATCATAGCGATCGTGGGGTGCAGTACCTCTCGATCCGCTACACCGAGCGGCTCGCCGAGGCCGGGGCCGTGACCTCGGTCGGGAGTCGTGGTGACTCCTATGACAACGCGCTGGCGGAGTCGGTGATCGGGCTCTACAAGGCGGAGTTGGTGCACCGCCGGGGACCGTGGCGCGGACTCGACGACCTCGAGCTGGCGACGCTGGAGTGGGTGGACTGGTATAACCATCGGCGGTTGCATAGTGCGCTCGACTACCTGCCACCCGCCGAGTACGAGCGCAACCAGGAACGTGAGCTGGTCTCGGCAGGTGCCGGGACTCAATGAACCGAGTCTCCACTAAACCCGGGGCGGTTCAGACTGTGCCTGCGCGCGCTCACGGTATCCGGGCGGCCGCGTGCTGTCTCCACATCGGCACGAGGGCGCGTGCCGTCGATGAGTATGGAGGAGTGCATCTCCCCGTGAAGGAACGTCAGAGCGCCCTGGATGCTACAACCCGGCGCAAACCACACCCGGATCGCTGCGCAAATAGAGAGCCGGCACCCACCTCTCGTTGGAATCCGGGCTACGATCTGGCAGGGAGGCATCATGCTGGCCTTCCGCCTCTGGCTGCGCGACCAGGAAGACCGCGACGACGCGGTGGGGGAGATCGCGCGCGTTGTAGGACGCGACACCTGCCAGGTGAAGTTCGACCACGAGAACGTACGTGCCCACTTGGCGGCCGAGCATCACGCTAGTGACTCGCTACTCGCAGAGCTTGATGCTGCGCGCGACGATTGGGTGGCCAGCGGGGCAGCTGAGTAGCGCCCAAACGTAGGCCGCCCAGCACCTCAGCGGTGACCCCACACCGATTCGGTTGAGACGCGACGACCTCCGCCACATCGCTGCTGGCTACGCTGAGATTGTCGAGAGTGCTAGGCGCGAGAGTCAGTAGCCGACTCACGCCGCCGATCTGCCCGGCCGTCTGCGATCAGCCTCTTTGCGATCCCGATGTCAGCCGAGTCATCGAGGACGCGGACTTGGGGGACTCCCGCCATGAACTCGGCAAGGCTGATGTCGAAGTGGTCGAGGATCGCGATCAGGTTCACCACCGGGATGTCACGGAAGCCGTGCTCGTAGTTAAAGATCGATCCCTGGGTCAGCCCCACTGCTTCGGCAACCCGTTGCTGCGAAACTTTTCGCGCGATTCGAATCCCCCGGAGTCGCGCCCCGACTGCCGGCGCCAATGCTCTCTTCGGTGACTTTCGCTTCGGCACGAAGTAGACCCTTCGCCGCTAGCACCGCGAGGCAGCTGACGACTACTCCGTATGCTATCGCCGACCATGCAGGATGGCCTCGCCGGCAGGGATGTCGTGTTGACATCCTGATCTGTGATCACTACCTTGCAGATGACATCAGATCATCCGATCGAAGGAGGTGGCTACGGACGAGATCGAGTTGAAGCCTTGGATGCAGGCGCACGGATACTCGGTGCGCGCGCTTGCAAGGAAGATCGACGTCACACCGAGAACGATCTACCGCTGGCGCACCGAGCCCCCGGTGCGAGAGGACGCGAACGGACTCCTCTACTGGGCACTGAAGGGGCTTGAGTCAGCGGAGAAGAACTGAGGGCCGCCCCCTCCGGACAAGAAGAAGGGCGACCCTCGCCTCGAAAGGCACATCCATTATGACCCAGGTGGATGATGCATTGGTCCGCGCCGTCGCGAACGCAATGATTGATGGCGCGATCCGTGTTTGGTCGCGCGAACGTGGTGAATGGTCCACGACAGGAGTCTACGAGCTGCTGAAGCGCGCCGGTGAGCGCACGCTGAGCGATCACCTCCGGGACGTCTGCGTCTGTTCGGACAACGGAGGAGTCTCGAGCGTTTGCGGCCCTGCCTGCAGGACTGACGACGGCTTCTGCGAACGGTGCGCGCCGCTGATCGTCGTACCTGTCACTGTCCGAGAGGCGGTGCTCGTATGACCGACCTCACCGGCAGGCAGTTTGGAGAGATCGAGGAGCGACTTCGTACCTCGATCACCGATGCACTGGGGTCCGAGTGCGATGAGAGCGACCTCAACGCCATCGCGGAAGGCGCGATGCGGGCCGCCACCGAGCGACAAGGGCGCGCCGTGGACGACGAGATCAGCGAGGAGCAGCTCGCCGAGTTCGGTCGAGAGATCGCGAAGGAATGGGCGAAGGCTGACATGCTCGGCCTCATGCAGGACGCCGTGCGTGATCGCCTGACTCTCAGCAGGTACAGGGGGCGCCTGATGGTCCGACTCTGGCACGCCGCGGTGGACGAGTTGATCGCGCGTGAGTGCGTCGGTAGCGAGGGCTGTCGCTCGCCGATGACCGTATCCCCTCGGCGAACTGTGGCCCAGGCTGCCGGCTGTTCTTTGAGGAGGGCATGACCCCCATGTGCCGTGATTGTGATCCGATCGAGGACAAGACGCCCGAGATGCCCCCGAGGCAGGCCACGCACCGTCCTCGGATGCGTTCCGCTGGTTCCTCGGCGGCTGGATCGCGCACACGGCCGAGCTGATGGTCTGTTACGCCCCGTCCCTGAACTCGTACTAGCGGTTCCCGTCGGGCTCGTCGGCGCCGACCGGTCTCTGCTGGGCGGTCGACAATCGCACCGTCGGCTTCCGCGTGGTTGGTCAGGGCTCAACGGCGCGCATTGAACTCCGCATCGCGGGCGCAGACTGCAACCCGTACCTCGCCTACGCCGCCGCGCTGGCCTCGGGCCTCGACGGCATCCCGAACGAGATCGAGCCGCCGGCGGCGACGGTCGGCGACGCCTACCGCGAGGTCGATCCCGGCTCGCAGCTTCCCTCGACGCTGCGGGACGCCACCGACCGCTTCGAACGCAGCGAATTCGCGCGCGCCGCGCTCGGCGGCGCCGTTGTCGACCACTACGCGCGGTTCTTTCGCATCGAGCAGGAGTCATTCGACGGTGCTGTCACGGACTGGGAGCGCCGCCGTTACTTCGAATGCAGCTGACCGCAGCAGTCGCACTCCTTCCACTCCTGTCCGGTCCGCTGCGCAGGTCTGTCGACCGGCCGTGCATCACGTCGCGCGAGGCGCTAGGATCGCCACCGCGCCTCATCGCGCCCGCGTGGCGCAGCAGAGCCGCGATGAGCGGACGGACGGCGGAGGAGGTCACATGTCGGCACTCGAGGGCATGCGGATCCTGGACATGACGCAGTACGAGGCGGGCACCTCGTGTACACAGGCGCTGGCCTGGCTCGGGGCGGACGTCGTCAAGGTCGAACCGCCCGGCTACGGCGATCCCGGGCGCCGAACCCGCCTCGGTGACGGCAACTCGCCCTACTTCCTCAACTGGAACAGCAACAAGCGGAGCATCGTCCTCGACCTGAGCCAGTCGCGCGGCCGCGAGCTGCTCCTGCAGATGGCGCCGCACTACGACGTGTTCGTGGAGAACTACGGCCCCGGTGTCGTCGAGAAGCTGGACATCGGCTACGAGGTGATGTGCGAGGTGAACCCCAGCATCATCTACGCCCGGCTCAAGGGCTTCGGCACCAGCGGTCCCTACGCCGACTACAAGTGCTACGACATGATCGCCCAGGCCGCGGCCGGCGCCTTCTCGGTCACCGGCGAGGCCGGGGGCTCGCCGATGCGCCCCGGACCGACGACCGGTGACGCCGGGACCGGCGTGCAGCTCGCGCTGGCGATCACCTCCGCATACGTGCAGAAGATGCGGACGGACGAGGGCCAGTTGATCGAAATCAGCATGCAAGAGGCGATGACCTACTTCATGCGCACGCAGATCGCGAACAGGGCGGAGTGGGGCGAGGCGGTCGCGCAACGCTCGGGCAACGGCCCCGTCGCCGTCGCGAACCTGTATCCCTGCAAGGGTGGCGGTCCGAACGACTATGCCTACATCATTTGCGTGACCTCACGCATGTGGGACACGCTGTGCGTAACGATCGGCCAGCCTGAATTAGCCGACGATCCGCGCTTCGCGACCGACCAGCAGCGTCGCGATAACTCGCCGGAACTGCGCGCGATCATCCAGGAGTGGACGCTGCTGCACACGAAGTGGGAGGTGATGCAGATCCTCGGCGAGGCCGGCGTCCCATGCTCCGCCAACTTCGATACCTACGACCTGTTCCACGACCAGCACCTGAACGAGCGTGGCTTCGTGCACACGCTCGACCATCCTGCGCACGGCGAGATCAAGCTGCTCGGCTGGGCGCCTCGCATGTCCGCGAGTGACGTCTCGATCAAGCGTGCGCCACTGATGGGCGAGCACTGCGACGAGGTGCTGCGCGGCGACCTCGCGCTCGACGAGGAGGAGATCGCGGAGCTGCGTGACGCCGGGATCGTGGCCTGAGCCTGGAGGGGGACGCGATGCCACTGCTGGACGCTGCCAGGAGCGAACGAAGATGACCTCGAGCACGATGAGCTGGCCGGAGTGGGTAAGCCACGATGCGGTGAGTCTTGCGGGCCTGGTACGTGCCGGGCAGCTCCAGGCTCGCGAGGTCGTGGGCCAGGCCGCGCAGGCGCTGGCGCGGGTCGACGGAGATCTCTCCGCTGCGCTCGAGACCTTCGACGATGTGCTCGAGGATCCCGCCGCCGACGGCCCGGATCCGGAGGGGCGCCTCTACGGCGTGCCGATGTTCCTCAAGGACCTGGGATCGCGCCTCGCCGGGCGGCGTCAGGAGTCGGGTAGCGCGCTGCTCGCAGGCAACGTCTCCCCCGTGACCGATCCGCTCGTGCGCAACTACCTGCGGGCGGGGCTGGTGCCGATCGGGCGCTCGACGACGCCCGAGTTCGGAATGACGTTCGACACCGCCACCGCCTATCTCGGTGAGGAGAAGGTGACGCGCAATCCCTGGAACCTGGAGCGCACCCCGGGCGGGTCGTCGGGCGGCTCCGCCGCCCTGGTGGCAGCAGGCGTGACCCCCATCAGCATGGCCTCCGACGGTGGCGGCTCGACCCGAATCCCCGCCTCGTACTGCGCGCTGGTGGGGCTCAAGGCCTCCCGTGGCCGCATCGCAATGCCGCTCAACCACAACGAGTACACCTGGCGGATCGTGTCGGAGGGCGTGGTGACCCGTAGCGTGCGCGACAGCGCCGCCGCGCTCGACTATCTCCACCACAAGCCGCCGGGCGGCGCCTTCTACCCGTCACAACCGCCGGAGCGCTCGTATCTGGAGGCCCTCCAGTTCCCGACCGGGCGGCTGCGAATCGCGCTGTCGACCGGTCGCTGGGGCCGCGAGGGCGACTGCGATGCGCAGGTCTCGGACCGTATCGAGCAGGTGGGGCACCTGCTCGAAGAGATGGGTCACGACGTCGTCGAGGTGGACGACGGGTCGATCTGCGATTGGGAGGCGATGTGGCGTGGCTACATCACCCAGTGGATCTGCGGGCGGCTGCTGTTAACCCCCCTCGCAGAGCTCGTGGGCATCGACCCGACCGAGCTCCGGCAGCATCTGTCGCCGATGGTGTGGCGCCACTTCGATGCGGCTCGCGGTTACTCCACCCTCGACCTGCTCACCGCGAACGCGGACAACAATCTCGTCACCCGCAGCTTCGGCCGCTTCCTGTCCGGTTGGGATGCGCTGCTGTGTCCGACCACGCCCATCAGAGTCCCGGCCGCCAACGGCCCGTACAGCCTGCTGCGCGACGACCCGCTCGATGAGTGGTTAGGGCGCCTCGCCGACGCGTGCCGGTACACGATGCCCGGCAACGAGGCCGGCCTCCCCGCAGTGTCGATCCCGGCTGGCCTGGACCGCGACCGGCTCCCCATCGGCGCGATGCTCTATGCCGGCGTCGGCCGAGAGGACCTCCTCCTTCGCCTCGCCGCCGCCATCGAGACCGCGAAGCCGGAGTGGTTCTCGCAGCTGCCGCCGATCAATGTCGTGGCCTGAGTCCCTTCGTCCACGTCGATGTGAACGACACCACCATGACCGTGCGCGGTGACCTCACGCAGGCATGCGGTTCGACGTGTAAGAGGTGGACGCGTGCGCGAAACAGGAGATGCGAGATGCTGACGACCTCGGCCACCTCCAGTTCGCGCGTCGTCGGGGCCGGACACTCCGGTCGGCGGCCCTCCAGTGCCTTGCCGAGATACTCCTCCGAAATCCCGCTCAGCCCGTAGGAGGCAGCACCTATGTCGTCAGTTGCCGCAACAGTGCTCCTTCGTCGACGAACTGGTCGATCGCGACCGCGATCGATTCGACCTCGCCACCGGCCGGTGACGGCACCGGTGTGAGCATCTTCATCGACTCGATCACGAGGATCTCCTGATCCGCGTTGACCGCGTCGCCGATCGCGACGTGGATCGCGGCCACCCGGCCGGGCCACGGCGCCGTCACGTCGAAGGTTGCCACTCGCTGCCCCTTCCGCGCCGCGGCCTCCGCGGCCGCGTGCCTGGCCGTGACGCACGTCGGCGTCGACTACTCGGTCATGGAGCGCCTCGATCGCAGCGAGTCCCGCTCAGGTGGGCGGCGGCTCGGCTGAGAGTTCGGAGACCGCCGACGCCTAGTCGAGGCCGAGCTCCCGCTCGAGGTCACCGATCACCTGATCGAGGCCGTCTACCAGGTTGTCGGCCTCTTCACGGTTGATCACGAGCGGCGGCGCCACCTGAATCGACGCGCCGGCGCGAGTGAGCAGGCCGTGCTCGCGCATCAGTCGCGGCATGCGATGGCTGAGGTCGTCGTCCTCCGTGAACTCCTCGCCCGTATCGGGGTTGCGTTTGAGGTCGATCGCCCGCATGAGGCCGATGCCGCGCGTGTCGGAGACCACGTTGTGGCGTGACTTCAGCTCGTCGAGCTGCTCGCCAATGTAGGCGCCCGTGCGCGCCGAGTTCTCGACCAGCCGCTCGCCCTCGATGATGCCGACGTTGGCGAGCGCGACGGCGCAGGACACCGGGTGCGCCCCGAACGTCGAGCCGCCGACGAGCGCGTGCTTCCGCTCGCCGACGAACCCCTCGACGACGCGTTGTGAAGCCATCACCGCCGCGATCGGGGCGTAGCCGGAGGAGAGCCCCTTTCCCACCGTCATGAGGTCGGCCTCGATCGGGAAATGATCGATGCCAAACCACTCGCCGGTGCGGCCGAAGCCGTTGATCACCTCGTCGGCGATCAGCAAGATGCCGTGCTCGTCGCAGATCTCGCGAATGCGCTCCCAATAGCCCTCGGACGGCATGTGCGACCCGTTCGATTGGGAGATCGGCTCGGCGATGAACGCCGCGATGGTCTCGGCGCGGTGGAACTTCACCATCTCCTCAATGTAGTTCGCCCAGAACATGTCATCGAGGCCAGTTGTGTCGTTGCTGAGCTTGCCGAGCCCGGTGCTGTTCGGCACCGGCACAATGCCGGGAACGAGCGGCTCGAACGGCGCGCGGTTCAGCGCCGGCGAGCCGTTAACGCTGAGCGCGCCGGCGGTGACGCCGTGGTACGAGCCGATGCGCGAGATCACCCGGTAGCGCCCGGCCTCGCCCCGGTTGTAGTGGTATTGCTTCGCCATCCGGATCGCGGTCTCGACCGCCTCGGAGCCGCTCGTCACGAAGTAGAACTTCGTGATGTTCGAGGGCGTGACGTCGGCGAGTTTGCTGGCGAGGTCGACGGCGGGCCTCGTCGCGTAGGCGAAGGGGCTGGCATAGCCGAGCCGGCCCATTTGGGCCCTCGCGACGTCGGCCAGCTCCTGGCGGCCGTGCCCCACCGCCACGACCAAGAGGCCGGATATCGCGTCGATGTAGCGCCGGCCCTCGGTATCGGTCAGGTAGATACCGTCGCCCTGATCGATGACGAGCAACTGGCCGTCCTGGGCGAGTTCGTTGTACTGCTGCGTGTGCACCCAGAGGTGGTCCAGGCCGCGGCGCACGTAGTCGTCGATCTGCGCGCGCGTTAGCGCCCCCGGCTCGGCTGTCTGCGTCATCGCGGCCTCCATTCGGGTCCGCGACGACTATACATTGGCCCGCTATGGGCGATAGATGAGCGACCCAACCGACGCATCCGCCTCGCCACGCCAGCCGAGGCCAAAGCGATACCTCCAGACGGCGTCGGCTGGGACCGCGGGGTCTTCCGGCGAACCGAACCAAGCCGGCCGGGGATCGGACATCACGAGGGGGTTCCCGGCGTTGACGTGCCCCAGTACGTCTGGTGCCTTGGCGCGAATTGCTTCGTCGCGATCCTGCACGCTGATGCTGCCCGTTGTGATGATCCGCGCATCGGTTGTTGGCTGGATGTTCTCGTAGGCCACGGTGGTCACCTCCCGCTCGATGGCGGCCGCGCGATGATAGCTCGCCGCCGGCCGCGAAGCGGCCCTGCTAAGCTCGCCGCGTGGGAGGGACGGTCCGATGGCAGGCATCCTCGATGGCGTGCGCGTGGTGGACGTGACGCAGGCGCTGGCGGGACCCGGCGGGACGATGTTGCTCGCGGAACTCGGTGCGGATGTGATCCACATCGAACCGCCACCCACGCCTGAGAGCCCGTCGACCGACGATGGCGCCGGGCGCAACCGTGCGTATATGAACCAATACCGCAGCAAGCGCAGCCTCTCGCTCGACCTCACCCGCCAAGAGGCGCGCGAGGTCGTCTACGAGCTGGTCCGCGGCGCGGACATCTTCTATCAGAGCCTTCGCTTCGGAGTCGCCGCCCAGCTCGGCCTCGACTACGAGCGCATCCGCGAGATCAATCCCTCGATCGTGTATGTGGAGGTGACGGCGAACGGGCTCGAGGGGCCGGACCGTCACCGCGTCGGGTATGACCTCGTGGCGCAGGCCGGCTCGGGCAACATGACCGTCGACCCCCGCGACCCCTCGATGCCGCTCGGTCAGCCAGCGCCGATCGCGGACGTCACCGCAGTCTGCCTGGGCGCGCTCGGAGCGATCGCGGCGCTCTACCACCGTCGCGAGACCGGCGAGGGGCAGCGCGTCAGCACTTCACTCCTCGACGGCGCCATGTTGCAGAACATCCTCCGCATCCTCTCGATCGAGCGTGTCGATGCGGGGTGGCGAGAACCGCAAGTGGTTGCCGCGAGCGCGATGATCGAGGAGGGCGACGGAAGCTACGGCGACGTGCTGGACGTCACGGCGACGGTCTTCGGCGGCATGCCGACCGATCAGGACCTCGGTCCGCCAGTGAGCCCGTTCGGTTACCACGTCTACTACCGCGCCTACCGCACCGCGGATGGTCTCATCTGCATCGCCTGCCTCAACGACCAGCAGCGGCGGCTCAACGAGGTCCTTGACCTCGGCGATCCGCGCTTCGACCCGGAGGCCAGCGAGGTCGACCTCGCCTCGGCGCTGGGTGCGATGAAGGCGCAGGCCGAGGCGCTGTTCCGCACGAAGACGACAGCCGCGTGGCTGACGTTCCTCGACGCGCACACCATCGCGTGCGGGCCGATCCGGCATACGCTCGATCTGTTCGAGGACGAGCATCTGCTCGCGAACGACATGGTGCAGGTGTTCGACGATCCATACGTCGGACCGATGAGGATGCTGGGCCACCCTCTGCACTTCGAGCGCACGCCGATGACGACGACGCGGGTGCCGCGCCGCGGCGAGGACAGTGGGCACGTGCTCCGTGAACTCGGACGGAGCGACGAAGAGATCGCGGCGCTGCGCGCGGCTGGGGCGGTCTTCGACGCGCCGGCGATCGAGTAACAGGCACGCTGGAGGCGAGATCGGCGACTTCGTGCGATTGTCTCGGCGCTCCGCGCCGGCCGGCGCCAAGGTGTCCTCTTTGTTCCGAGATCTCCCGACACATCCTCGCGAGAGTGGCCACATCTTCGCCTTCCCGAGGACGGACTCACGGGTGCGTCCCCGGGTCCGGCGCCCGGTACGGGCGCGGTCGGCGTCGTAGTAGCGCAGGTAACCCGCCGAGGTCACGCCGCAGCCCGTTCTGCTTCGGGGCCGGGGAGCTGGCGAAGGCCGGCTTCCAGATGGGGTGAGAAGGCTGGCCAGTCGAGAGGTGGATCCCCAGCGGAGGCGGGCGGCGCACACGTTGCCAAGCTCCTCGGCCAGCGCGAACGCGCGCTTCCGGAAGCGAAGGAGGGCATCATCGGTACTCACGGCGGCGTCTCCTCTCCACGTGGTTCCCCCACGCGAGAGGACGCGCCGCCGTCTGCTATGCGCGACCCGTCGCGATCACTCGGAAGAAGACGGGCTGGCTAGTCGCGGAAGCCCACAACGAACCGGGCCCCCGGTTGTTACCGGGGGCCCGATAGAACCCTTGCCGCTGTGCAGCGTGGGAGCTGCCTCAGCGACCTACGCTAGGTGGTACACACGCGCCGCGTTGTCGTGCAGGATCTTCCGCATCACATCCTCTGGCAGGTCGCCGAAGTGCTCCGAGATGTGGTCGCGCGCGTGGGCGCCGGTGCCCTCGACGCCGCTCGGCGTCAGGCTCTGCGGGTGCGGGAAGTCCGTCTCGAAGAGGCAGTTGTCCGGGTAGAGCTGGATCGCCGCGCGCGCCGACTCCTTCTCTGCCCAGAAGCACCCGTAGCACTGCCGCTTGAAGTACTCACTCGGCGTCAGATCCCAGTCCGGGTGCTCCGTGAAGGCGCGCTGCTCCTTCCAGTTCCAATCCATCATGTCGAGCAGGAACGGGATCCAGCCGACACCGCTTTCGACCGCCACGATGTTCAGCTTGGGGTGGCGGTGGGTGACACCGGACAGGATCATGTCCGTGATGTGCCCCGTGTTGTCCAGCATGGTAGGTGGGATGGCCCGCGTCAGCCGAGTTCCCGGGGTCGCGTCGTAGCCCTCCCAGAAGGACAGGGCGGAGGAGCCTTCGATGTGGAAGTTGACGGCGAGTTCGAGGTCCTCGGCCTGTTGCCAGACCGGCTCCCAGTGCGGGTCCGCCAGGCGCGGCAGCCCGTACTCGTCCGTGTGCCCGCCCCAGACGATGCCGCGGTGACCCTTCTTCGCCACGCGCTCCATCTCTTCGACGCACAGGTCCACGTCCCAGAACGGCAGCGCCGCCAGCGGAATCAGACGATCGGCGTCGCTGCTGCACCACTCGACCAGGAAGTCGTTGTAGGCGCGCACGCAGGCGATCATCAACTCGGGCTCCCCCAACTTGAGGAAGCGGGCCGAGCCGAAGCCGGCGACGTTCGGGTAGATGATCTGCGCGTAGATCCCCTCCTCATCCATGTAGGCGAGCCGCGGCTCCGGCAGGTGCGCGCCGGGGGTCGCCTCTTGGAGCGTCAAGGGGTGCGAAGGGTACGGCTGGTCGTGATGGGTGAGTGCGACCATCGCCACACCCGAGGCCGGCTCCCCGGCAAAGATCCAGACTCGCTCGCCCGGCTTGTAGCCGTGACGTGCGCCACCCGAGCCAGTCCCCCGTTCCATCACCTCTTCGTAGGAAACGACGTGGGGCACCATGTCACCCCACTTCTTGACCGACACTCGGGACGTCCAGAGATCCTCTGGTTCGGAGACGTGGGTGTCCACGTCAATCACTTTGTAGTCCTCAAGCACGACCGGTGGCATGAGTCCTCCCTCGAGATCCGTGTTGCTTCCCGCGCTTTGCTTCTCGCGCGCCGCGGCGTCAAATTAGGAGGTTAGTCTAAGAAGTGTCAACCGCGAGCGGCATTGCAGTTGCGAAAGTATTGCGCCGGCGCCGCCAGAGGCAGGGAACTGTGCTCGCCTCCGCGAGCGCGTCCAGGCCTTCGCAGTCCAGCCCGCGGCGATGGTGTGAGGATGGGTCGGCTGCGCGGGCAGACGGGTCCGAGCCCAGTCGTACCAGCTAGCCACGGCCAGGCAGCGCGGCCTGCTCGACCGGCGGGGGTGAAGAGCCGGGGAGGAGGGCGCCCGATGGACATCGATCGAGCGCTGGCAGACCTCCGGGTGCTGGATCTGCTGCAATACGAAGCGGGGTCGAGCAGCACCAACCCCTCGACGATTGCTAGAGTCGCCTACCAAGCCCAAAAGCCAGCAAGCGGGCAATCGGCGCGGCACCCTAAACTGACCTAGGTATCGATCGGCATGCACCAGGGAGGCCCCAGTGCGCTTGCAGCTCGGCGAGCACGTCATCGACACGACCGAGCAGGCTGCGATCATGGCAATCCTAAATGTCTCGCGTGACTCCCCGATCGCACACTCACGGGTCGCCCCTGACGCGGCGCTCGAGCGTGCGCGCGAGGTCATCCGGCAGGGTGCGGCGATCATCGACGTCGGCGCACACTCGACTTCCTCGAAGGCTCTTGAAATCGATGCCCAAGAAGAGATCGAGCGCATAGCCCCGGTCATCGAGGCGCTCGTCCGCGAGGGCATCCCCGTGTCGGTGGATACGTGGACACCGGACGTCGCCCGTGCCGCCGCCGAGGCTGGCGTGCATCTGATCAACGATGTCACCGGCTTTCGCGACCCTCAGATGATCGCAGTCGCTTCGGAGTTCGGGCTCCCGGGCGTCGTAATGCACATGCGCGGCCGGCCGCACCGCCATTACGAGGTCGACCAGACGTACGCGGACGTCGGTTCCGAGGTGCGCGAGTTCCTCCTCGATCGTGCGGCGGCGCTTGAGGCCGCCGGCGCGCCGCAGCCGTGGCTCGACCCCGGCTTCGAGTTCGGCAAGTCGCTCGAGGACAACCTCCGGATGCTCGCTGACCTACCGCAACTCGCGGACGAGGGATACCCGCTGCTGATCTCGGCCTCACGGAAGGGCTTTCTCGCTGAGGCGCTCGGCTACGAGAAGCGGCAAGATGCGCCCGGCTTGCTGGAGGCGACCCTTGCCTTCCACACATTGGCCGTCAGTCTCGGCGGAAATGTCGTGCGAGTACACGACGTGCGAGCGCACAACCTCGCGCTGCGGGTCGTGGGGCGCGCGCTGCCGTTCCTAGGGCGATCGGGCTCACACCCTACACCTAGTTGAGGCGCGCCTGGTCGGCAGCGCGCTGCGCCGATGATCACGCCCTGAGCATATCGGGCGTGCGTCCGAGCTTCTCGGGTCTACTCATCGAAGGGTGAGCTCGGTGCTGGTACGGCGGATCACCGCCGACGGCCCTCCAAAGACCAGGCCCCGG
Organism: Dehalococcoidia bacterium; assembly: GCA_965226785.1. Taxonomy (GTDB): domain Bacteria; phylum Chloroflexota; class Dehalococcoidia; order UBA2979; family UBA2979; genus CBDDEC01. Next base: position 8,244 of record CBDDEC010000003.1, on the reverse strand, counting down.
CGCCAAGGGATCTCCCTGACCAATATGCCTCGTTACTTGGCCTAGGCCCGATAGTACTCCTCGGGGCGGCTCGCGCCGGTGCCGCTGATGATTCCGATCTGCGTCGTGGCGTGTTCGTACTGATCCACTTTCACGTTCACGACTGCCGGCTTGCCGGATGCGGCCGCTCGGTCAAGCGCCGGCCGGATCACGCTCAACCTCGCGCCCGCCGACGTGCGCCGCGGCGATCAGGTAGCCGACCTCTACAGCACCGCGCCGGTCACCGAGAGCACCGGCGGGGACGGCGAAGACTAGCCGCTAGTCGAGGCCCAGCTCGCTTTCGAGGTCGCCAATCACCTGATCGAGACCGTCGACGAGGTTGTCAGCCTCCTCGCGGTTGATGATGAGCGGCGGCGCCACCTGGATCGATGGTCCAGCGCGCCCCAGCAGACCATGTTCGCGCATCAGCCGGGACATGCGGCGACCGACGTCGTCGTCCTCGCTGAACTCCTCGCCGGCCTCAGGATTGCGCTTGAGGTCGATCGCGTGCATCAGCCCAATGCCACGCGTGTCCGCGATGACGTTGTGGCGCGACTGCAACTCCTCGAGTTGCTCGCCGATGTAGGCGCCCGTGCGCGCTGAGTTTTCGACGAGGTGCTCGCGCTCGATGATGCCGACGTTCGCCAGCGCCACGGCGCAGGCGACCGGGTGGGCGCCGAACGTCGAGCCGCCAATGAGGGCGTGCTTCCGCTCGCCGACGAACGCCTCGACCACGCGGTCGGATGCCATGACGGCGGCGATCGGCGCGTAGCCCGATGAGAGCCCCTTACCCACGGTCATCAGGTCCGCCTCGATCGGGAAGTGATCGATACCGAACCACTCCCCCGTCCGACCGAAGCCGTTGACCACCTCGTCGGCGATGAGCAGGATGCCGTGCTCGTCGCAGATCTCGCGGATGCGCTGCCAGTAGGCGTCCGACGGCACATGCGAGCCGACCGAGGTCGAGGCCGAGATCGGCTCGGCAATGAAGGCTGCAATGGTCTCGGCGCGGTGGAACTTCACAACCTCCTCGACGTAATTCGCCCAGAAGAGGTCGTCGAGGCCCGTTTTGTCGTTGCTGAGCGCGCCGAGCCCCGTTGTGTTCGGGACGGGAATGTTGCCCGGCACCAACGGCTCGAAGGGCGCGCGGTTCAACGCGCGTGAGCCGTTCACCGACAGCGCGCCGGCGGTCGTCCCGTGATACGAACCGATGCGTGAGATGACCTTGTAGCGCCCGGCCTCACCGCGGTTGTAGTGGTACTGCTTCGCCATGCGAATGGCGGTCTCGACCGCCTCAGATCCGGTGTTCACGAAGAAGAACTTCGAGATGTTCGATGGTGTGACTTCCGCCAGCTTGCTGGCGAGGTCGACCGCGGGCCGGGTCGCGTAACTGAACGGATTGGCGTAAGCGAGGCGTCGCATCTGCGCCGCTGCGACGTTCGCCAACTCCTCGCGGCCGTGGCCGATGGCGACGACCAGGAGGCCACTCATCGCGTCGATGTAACGGCGGCCCTCGATGTCCGTCAGGTAGATGCCGTCGCCGTGGTCGATGACGATGAACTCGCCATCCTGGGCGAGCTCGTTGTACTGCCGGGTGTGCACCCAGAGGTGGTCCAGACCGCGACGGACGTAGTCGTTGACCTGCTCGGTGGAGAGGGCGGCCGGCTCGGCAGTCTGCGTCATTGTTTGGTCACTCCGCTGCCGTACGACGATACCACCGCTGCCGTATCGTCGAGCTGATGAGCGATCGGGATGTCCTCGTGCGCACCGCCACGCCGGCCGACGCCGCAGCGATGGTCCGCGTTCACGACCGCTCCGACCGCACCTTCAACGGCACTGATGCTCCTATCGCCTGTCAAGCGAGCGATTCGGGGCGCGGGAGGTGGCGATAGAGCTGCCGTGCGACGTAGCGCTTGAGCGAGCGGATGATCTCGCGCTTGGAGCGGCCCTCGCGCGTGCGCCGCTCGACGTAGCGGCGGGTGCGGGGGTCGTGGACCATGCGGACCATGACGATTCGCCAGAGCGCTTGATTCGCGGTGCGGTCGCCACCGCGGTTGAGTCGTTTGCGGATGGTCAGCCCCGACGAGGCGTCGATCGGGGCGACGCCGCAGTGATGGGCGAATGCCGCCTCGCTGCGGAGGCGTTGCGGGTTGTCGCCGGCGGAGACGAGCAGAGCGCCGGCGGTGTCGGTGCCCACGCCGAAGCAGGCCACCAGGGCGGGTGCGGTGGTGGCGACCAGCTGCTCGAGCACGGTGTCGAGGCGGCGGCGCTCTGTCTCGAGGCGCTGCACCCGTCGAGCCAGCTCACGCAGGGCCAGCTTGGTGGCGCCGACGGCGGTCGTGGGGTCGGCGGGGCGCAGCCGCGCCGCGGTCGTCACCAGCTCGAACACAGTGCTGCCCCGCAGTGCGGCCCGGAGGTCGTCCGGTCCACTCACGAGCAGGGCGCGCATCTGGTTGAGGGCCGTCGTGCGTGCATGCCCGGCCGAGCGGCGAGCCGTGCGCAGCGCGCGGATCGCCTCCACGGCACCGCTGCGGGTCTTCGCCTCACCCGAGGCCTCCCCTGACTGCGCAGCGCGAGCGGCGGCGATGGCGTCGACGGGGTCGGACTTACCGTGGCGGCGTCGCAGCTGGCGGTTGGGGCGATTCACCTCCACCACCGCCACCGCTTCGGCGAGCAGATAGCGGGTCAGGCCAGCGCCGTAGGTGCCCGTCCCTTCGACGCCGATGCGCTCGACCGGACCAAGGCTGCGGAGCCAGGCGAGCGCCTGTCGGTAGCCGGCCGTGGTCGTCGCGAACGACCGCACCCCGAGCTCGCCGCCCCGCTCATCGAGCGCGGCGACCACGTGCTGGTCGCGGTGCGTGTCGACCCCGGCGGTGACGCGCGTGGTCGCATCTGTCATGGTGGTCATCGTCATCCCTTCATCGAACAATCTGTGCAGGGTGGCCGCACGTGCCGGGACGGCGGACAGGACAGGGACGAGCCGCCAAGGCAGGCTCCTATGAGGTCACGTTCGCCCGACCGGTGCGTGCCAGATGGACTCGGAGGCGCGGCCGACAGATCAGAGCGAGAGCAGCCGAAGCGCCAGTCAGAATCTGGGGTCAGACCGAGCCCGGGAGCCCACCCGGCACCGTAAACGCTCGCCGCCTAGTGGTGGCTGGGCGTCGTACCGATCATCCCTGTCAGATCTCAGACGACCGATCACGCGACGCTAGCGAGCCGTCGTCGGCTGTATCGCCTACGCGGCTGCCGTCCCCTCGATCAGCGAGCGCCAGCGTGCCAGGAACAACCGTCGCTGCTCACCGAGCGAGACGTGAGCCTCAACTACGACGCCGGACACGGAAGTACTGACGCAGCTCATCGAACGCGGCGCAGAAGCGGGCCACTGATTCGAAGTTCCCGAAGCCGAGCATCGGGTAGTAGCGCTGCTTCACCCCGCGATGGCTCTGCTCGGTGTAGTTGTTGAGATACCGCGTCGTCCGGTGCCGTGCCTTGCCGCCGATGGTCCAACGGATACGCTCGCCGGTAAGCCGGGTGTAGGTCGATGGTGATGCGTCGAGGCCAGTCGGCGACATCGAGCAGCCGCCGCAAGCCGCTGGTGGATCCTGCCGAACGCCTCGAGGTCGCGCACGATGATCTTGTGCGACTCCTCGCCCTGGATGTAGTCGGGATCAGCGTGTGCGCGACTAGCTCAAGCAGGTAACGAGGTCCGCCGCGAGCGCGAAGAACTGGTGGACCCTTCTGTGCCCAACGACCCATCAAACAAGACGGGTGGGGTGGCGGGGCGCAGGTGCGCAGGCGCGCGCCTGTTGTTGTTCGAGCCGGACGCGGCGGCGGCCGCCGACTACGCCTTCGGCGCCGACCATGCGATCGAGCGGCTCGAGCTCGCGTCGGAGGCCCCACCGGTGGGCGCGGTGCGCGTGTTCGGCGCCTCTGATGTCGGCGAGCAGTTCGACATCGGCGCGCTCGCCGAGGGCGCGGCTACTGCCGTCATCGTCGACGACGCGCTCGACAGCCAGGCGCGCGTCGACGCCCGCGCGGCGAGCGAGCTGCGCCGCGCACGGCTGGCAACCGAGGCCGCGCGGGTGACGGCTCGCCCCAACGTCGGGCAGGAGATCGGCGACGTCGTCGAGGTCGCAGACGCCGCGCTCGGCCTCGACGCCGCGCGCTATCGCGTGGCGGCCACGCGCTTCCGCTACACGCGCGAGCGCGGCCCTCGCGCCGAGATGCAGCTGACGCTGAGCATCCCCCAGGAGACCACCATGCCCGAACCGACGCTCGCCCGAGGCACGATCATGGCGTTCGACGCCCCCTCGCACATGGTGACCGCGCAGCTTGCCGACTCGCTGGCCGCCACGGTCGACGGCGTCCCGGTCTCGCGCGCCATCGCCGCCGTCGACCTCGTCGTCGGCCGCCGCATCGCGATCGCGCAGTTCGACTCCGCAAACCACCGCGACGCGATGGTGGTCGGGGTGTACTAGACGGTCGAACGTTCGTTGTGCCCACCTGTATACTTGCGTCAGCAGGCGCGGGGTGCCTCTCGGGGGAGCCATGGCTGACGCCGCGGAGGCGCGCGAGGGGAGGAGTCCGACCGAGTGACACGCCAACACGCCTCGAGCGACGGCCCAAGGGAGGAGCGCGCCGGCTACTCGCGCGCGGTCCGCGTCGCCGACCACGTCTGGGTCAGCGGCACCACGGGCACGCACCCCGATGGCAGCATCCCCTCGGGCGCCGGCGCGCAGGCGGCGGTCGCCCTCGACATTATCGTCGCTGCGCTTGCCGACCTCGGCGCCACGGTTGCCGACGTGGTCTTCGTGCGCAGCTACGTCGTCGCCATCGACCGCGACTCGGGGGAGGTCGGGGCCGCCCTTGGCGCCCGCTTCCGTGCCACCCGCCCGGCGATGGCGATGGTCCAGGTCGCGCGGCTGAGGCTCCCGGAGCACCTCGTGGAGTTCGAGGTGGAGGCGGTGGTCGAGGGTTAGGAGCTGACGTCCCGCGCTACGCGCGGGGCTGCGTCCCTCAGAGGATCCCGCCCCGCCCGCCCATAGATTCGTCGGGGCTCCGCCCCCATATCAGAGTCTCGACGACCGCCGCGTTGCCTACGCAGCCTCCACCTCCGTCGGCTCCTCCTCGAGCCCGCGCAACAAGATGCCGGGCTGCGCCGTCGAGGACAGTGCTGCCTCGAGCTCGCGACGGCGCGCCGGCGTGCTCTGGTGCGATGGCACCGAGTACCCGATCCGCGCGGGCGATGCGGTGCTGGTGCCGCCCGGCGCCGAACATGACTTCGAGAACACGGGCGACGTCACGCTCGCGCGTCTCGGTTGCCCCGCTGAGCTCGGTGCAGTAGCCTGCGCCAAGCTGCAGGCGCAGCGCCGAGGTGCCTCGCGATGCTGATCGGATACTTCACCGAACGTCCGTACCAGGATCCCTCGGCCTCGTGGTATGGGCGCAGCAGCGGGCGGCAGCTCGAGGATCTCGAGCAGTCGAACGACGAGTACGACCCGGTGCTGGGGGCGCAGCTCTACAACCGCTTTCTCGACGAGAAGGTCTACGCCGAGGAGGTGGGGTTCGACGCGCTGGCGCTGAACGAGCACCACAGCACGCCGTTCTGCATGGGCAGCGTCGTGAACGCCGAGGCGGCGATCCTCGCGCGGATCACGAACCGCGCCAAGATCGTCCTGATCGGCAACATCCTCCCAATCTGGGACGACCCGCTCTGGCTCGCCGAGGAGCTGGCGATCATCGACATGATCTCGGAGGGACGGCTCGTGCCGGGCTTCGTGCGCGGCACCGGTCGCGAGAGCATCGCCCACAACGCGCAGCCGCCGTACAATTGGGAGCGCTTCCAGGAGGCGCATGACTTCATCATCCGCGCCTGGACCGAGCCGGGCCCGTTTCGCTTCGAGGGCGAGCACTACGACTACCGTTACGTGAACCCGTGGGCGCGGCCCTACCAGCAGCCGCACCCGCTCATCATGATCCCCGGCGTCGTCAGCAAGAACACCGTCGAGTGGGCGGCGCGGCGGCGCTACCCCTACGTCATGCTGGCGACGGGCCTCGAGCCGACGAAGCAGTCGTTCGAGTTCTACGCCGAGGTCGCGCGCGACGAGGGCTATGAGCCCGGCCCCGAGCACCGCGCCTACCTGACCAGGGTCCACGTCGACGAGACCGAAGAGCTCGCGGACGAGGTCGGCCGCAAGTACCTCACCGGTCCGGGCAACATCTTCATCGAGGGCAGCTCTGGTCGGGCGCGGCCGCACCTGCAGAACCTGCCCGGCTTCACAGACCGCACCGCGCTGCTGCCGACGGCCGCCGTGCGCCACATCGCCGAGTCGCGCGGCCGGGGCGACGACGCGCCGCCCTCGCAGCAGGCGCCGCGACGGGCCCTCGACTACGAGCAGCAAAAGGACGAGCTGAGCATCATCAGCGGCACGCCGAAGACCGTGATCCCGAAGCTGCGGCACCTGCTCGAGTACCTCCGCCCGGGCACCATGATCCTCTGGGACGGCGAAGGCTCGATGACGCATGAGGATTCGATGCGCAGCCTGCGCCTGATGGGCGAAGAGGTGCTGCCCGCGATGCGCGAGATCGCCGACGAGCTCGGCCTCGACGGCCCGTTCGAGCGCGACCCGATGACGGGCGAGCGTGTCGAGGAGCCCGCACCCGTCGAGGCGTGAACGGACGCTACGCCGCCACCTCATCTAGCTCCCTGAGCGCCGCGGCGAGACGCTCGTAGTCGGCGCGCGTGTTGTAGAGCTGCGCCGAGATACGCAGCAGGCGTCGCGGCGGGGACGGCCAGCGCATCACCGGCACCTCGATCCGGTAGCCGTCGAAGAGCGTGCCATTGAGCGTGTCGGCTCCGCGGCGCTCGCCGGGAGTGACGCCCTCCGGCCAGCGCAGCGGGAGCGCCGCCATTGAGCCAAGCATGTGGTCGGGCGCGTGCGCTGAAGTGGCGCCGAGCACGTCGAGCAGCAGCTCGCGGCCCTCGAGCACGAGCGCGTGGTTGCGCGCCCGCACCGCGTCCCAGCCCCCCTCGAGGCGACCGCCGATCGCCTCGAGCGTCGTGTGACTGGCACGCGGCAGGCCGAGAGCTTGATGTTGACACGACGTGAGTGAAAATCGGTGCCCAGCCCGGCGCTGAACTGCGCGGGATCATAGGCATCGGGGCCTCGATTGCCGGTGTGCGCCGCCGGGAAGCCACCGTACTCCGCCTCGAACACGTTCGGCGCGTTCGTGCAGCCGTTCGCGGCGAGGAGCGCGGCGAACGTCCCGGCGCGAGCGGCCTGACCTGCGAGAGGGCGTTTCCCCATCCCGCCGTGGTGCGTGAACATGAGGCTTGCCGCCTGCTGCCCCGCGTGCCCGAGCGCATCGACCACCTGTCCCGTGTCGAGCGCGAGCACCCGGGACGCAGACGCCGCCGCGGCGAAGGTTCCCGTCAGGCCCGGGCCGTGGGAAACCGATCTCTGTATGCGGGATGGAACCCACACAGCGCCCGACCCCTCGAGGCCGATTCGACGCCCGCTACGACGGAGGTGATGAGGTCTCGCCCGGAAAGCACCGGGCGATGCTCGGCGAGGGCCAGGGCGCTCGTGAGCGTGACGGAGCCATTGTGCCCACCCGCCCCCACGTCGTCGAGCTCGAACCCGTGGACCGCGGTTCCGTTCACCATCGCCGCCGTGGGCGCGGAAAGCCGCAGCGCCGTACTTCAGACCGAGGCGTCGCCCGGCGACTCCGCCTCTTGCATCGTCGCGCGCAGGGCTGCCGACCACGGCAGACTCGCGCCCAGCACACCCGCACCGATCGAGTCGAGGATCATCAGTTTGATCCACTCGACCACGTCATCTGGGATGTGCTCGAAGGTCGCGCCGGCGATCTACTCCGCGAGCGCACGCGTCTGATGATGCGTCATGACAGCCTCGCCTTCGTTCGTCGATCGCTTGGTCGCAGGAGGGCCATCAACCCATCGAGGTTCGACGCGCGATCGAGGGCGCCAACGGAGGCGATCACCGCCTCGACGACGTCCTGCTCTTCGATGACCCCGCGCGTATAGCGCCGGAACTTCTCGGCGGCATCAAGCCAGCTCAGCGGGTTTCGCGGAGAGCCGAGGTGAGGCGGCGTGGCGAGCTGGTAGCGGCTGGGCCCGAACTCGAGCTCGACGGTGCCCACGCCATCCTCCGCCTTGCGCACCTCGACTCGGGAGGCGAGGTCGCGCACTAGAGGGTCGGCCAC